>NZ_LMRD01000007.1:0-580000 GCF_001425575.1 Aurantimonas sp. Leaf443
GAGACCCTCGCCGACCAGGTCGTGGCCTATCTCAAGGCCCATCACTACATCGACTGACGACCGACGACCGACGCATCCCCGCGGCGCAAACCGCCGCGGGGATGCGCCCAAGCCGACGGTTGGCGGGCCACGCGCCTCGCACCGGCGTCAGGCCCTGCGCCGGAAGACCGACACGACCGAACGCCCCACCGGCCCCCCCGCGCGGGGCGGTCGCATGTCAAACACGCATCGGCGGGAAAGAGCCGTCTTCACTCCCTCCCGACCGTCGCAACTGTTACAGCGCGTTCCAGACCTTGGGATTGTCGGCCGAGGCCATCTTGATCCAGGACAGGCCCGTGCGGTTCCACGGCAGGATCGCATCGGTGCGATTGTCGAGGACGAAATTTCCGGCGGTCGTGTGGAAGACGAGGACCGCGTGCCCGTCCCCTTCCCGCGTGGTCGCGACCGCCATGCGCAGCGACGAGGCCGGCAGGCCCGCCGCGATGAGCTGGCGGCGCTTGGTCAGCGCGAAATCCTCGCAGTCGCCGGACGCGGTGCCGACCTCCCAGAGATCGCGTTCGTCGTCGACCCGCCCCTTGATCCGGGCGTTCACGCTCCGATTGATTCGCCGCACCGTCGCCAGAACCTCCGCTTCGGCTTCCGCGACCGCCGGCCCGCCGGCCTGGCAATCGCCCGGATTCTTGCGGCAGAAGAGAATGTAGGCGAAGGGCGCCAGCGTCGTGCCGCGCACCGCCATCGGGGCGGAACGTTCCATGCGTCGCGCATAGAGCCCGACATCCGCGGCCGGCGCGAGATCGGGTGCGCAGACGACGAGACCCACGGCCGCCAGTAGTGATCTGTAGAGAGGCGATGCCGCCATTGCCCTGCTCCGTCATCCATGCCTTCGATGAGCTCAGAGGACCACGGGCGTCTTAGAGTCTGTTTTCGGGCATTCCCCCAATTTTACCAATTGGCCACTTTTCATCGTGCGCGATCCGGCGGGGCGCTCGGCCATCCCGGCCGGTTCGCTCGACCCGAAGAAAAGAGAGCCCCTCGCGAACGCGTAGCCGGACGCCGGGGCATGTCGGCTTCCGTCCGTCCCACTCGTGACACGCCCGACCGGCGACCGCCGGGTTCCGCCCGCCGGCGGCGGGGTGAGCTGCACGCTGCGTCGCAACCCAAACCGCTGCTCGCGACCGTGAACCCAAGCCGTTGACCTATTGTCCGATTTCGCAACGGGCGCCCTTACGACCGTATCGTTGCCGAAGTGACGCTACTGGAAAGTCTTGTGCATCGCCGTTCCCGCTGCAAAGACGATCCTTACAGTCCTTGGAAGCCTGCGAGATGACCGGCGGAACTCCATTTTACACTTGCAAAAGGTTCCCGGACTCCTGAAATTTTTCCGCACACAGGCTATCAACAAAACTTGTTCACCATCGTCGTGGCACGCTACATAGCAGGGCGTGTTTTTTACACTGTGTAATTCTTCCCTTGACTGCGTTCCCGATCGGCCGATGCGAACGTATGTCCAAGGATATCGACGCGTCGCTCCACGATATGCACGCCAGACGCGTATGGAATGGGATTTTTCGCCAAGCATAGCATCCGCCCTCCCGCCGCTTTTGACGACGGTAAAAATCTGTAAGCTCGGGAATCATTCTGAAAATGGCATCTCTACTTTCCTGCGCGCACGATCTCCGAGCACCGTTGCGTTGAATTGCCCCATATTAGGACAGTTCCATTTTAGTTTTCGATTTCTTAAAGGCGCGACCGGAATCCGAGGCAAGCAACGAGGCTTTTCTTTACCTCCTGCACCATGGTATGCGCTTTCCTAACGACGAATGACGGATGCCGCGCATCGAGCCCCCGCTAACGCCCATCCATCGTGCCTCGTATGCAACCGGCGGCTCTACACGACCCGCCGCCGACCATGACTTTCTAGAGGAGCCTCATATGGCCACGAACGGCAACGACATCATCGACGGCACGAACGGCCCCGACATCATTGACGCACTGGCGGGCAACGATACGATCAACGCCCTCGCCGGCAACGACACGATCAACGCTGGCGGCGGCGACGACGTCGTGAACGGCGGCGGCGGCGACGACTTCATCAAGGGGTCGAACGGCGACGACGTTCTGAAGGGCTCCAACGGCAACGACACGATCAACGGCGGCGAAGGCAACGACCGGATCAACGGCGGCGAAGGCAACGACCGTCTCGTCGGCGGCAACGGTGACGACCGCCTGGTCGGCGGTCTCGGAGATGACGTTCTGTCCGGCGGTCCGGGCAATGACGCTCTCTCTGGCGGCCCCGGCAACGACAAGCTCAACGGTGGCGTCGGCCGTGACATCATTAGCGGTGGCGCTGGCGACGACCAGATCCTCGGCGGTGGCGGCAACGATAAGATCAACGGCGGCGCCGGTGACGACATGATCCGCGCTGGCAACGGCAACGACACCGTGAACGGCGGCGGCGGCGGCGACGTCATCAATGGCGGCGAAGGCAACGATACGATCAAGGGCAGCAACGGCGACGACTTCATCCTCGGCGGCCTGGGCAACGATCAGCTTTCCGGCGGCGCGGGCAGCGACACGCTGCAGGGCGGCGAAGGCAATGACATCGTGTTCGGCGGCGAAGGCAACGATCGCCTGTTCGGCGGCGAAGGCAACGATCGCCTGACCGGCGGCACGGGTGCCGACGAGTTCTTCTTCCTGGCTTCGGACGGCTCGAACTCCAACGACACGATCACCGACTTCCAGGACGGTGTGGACACGATCGTCCTGCGCGGCAACATGTCCGTCGCTTCGGTTTCGAGCGTTGGTACGGCCGGCACCAAGGTCACCTTCGACAACGGCTCGACGGTGTTCCTGAAGGGCGTCGACGTCAGCACGATCACGATCGACGACTTCGTTTTCCAGGACGGCGCCACGGTCGGAATTCTGTAATCTCCGCCGCGGAGACAGAATGAGGAAAAGCCCGGATCGCTTTGCGATCCGGGCTTTTCCTCTTTAGAGAAGGCTGCCGTCGAGCGGGACGCCTTCGACATATCGATCCCTGTAAATCTCTTCGCGCCGTCGAAAGCGCCGAGTCGGCAATCGGCGCCGAAGGATTCGCCTCAGACACAGCCCGTCGCGACGCGCCGTTGGCGGATCGTCCCGGTCGAACAGGAATGCATGCAGCGCCCGGCTTGCAACGAGAATGCTGCCGACGAAGATGGGCAGGCGGAAGAACGAGCATGATGCAACTCATTGCGCGCCAGATCGGGCCGCGCGTCTTCCTTGCCGTCGTGATACTGGCTCCCCTTCTCTTCGGATCGGCCACCGTCCGCTCGATTGCGTTCCTGCTGGCCCTTTCAGCGCTTGCTCTCCTTCTGGCTCCCGCGCCATCGTCCCGTCGCCTCGCCGTCCTGCTCGCCCTGAGCGGCAGCGCCTTCGTCATGTTCGCGCTGTTCTCGTCGCTGCAACTGACGTTCGCCTTCGGGCTCGTCGGATTCGACCCGATCGCTCTCGTCGACGAGGCGCGGTCGCTTCTCCTGCCCGTCCCAGGTGGCCCCGCCTTTAGTCTTGACGCCAGCCTCTATCCCGAAACCATGATGCGCGCCCTCCTGGCCACGCTGGTCTTCTGGAACGCTCTCCTCTACGGCCAGGACCGCAACCGCGCGCTCGCCAGCCTCAACACGATGGTGGTCGCCACGGCGATCATGAGCGCTTTGACCATCGCCCTCTTCGTCGCCGATCCCAGTCGCGTCCTCTGGCGGGAGAAGGTCGCCTATTTCAGGGATTTCACCGGACCCTTCGTGCATCGCGGCGCGGCAGGCGCCTGGCTTTGCCTCTTGGGGATCAGCGCAGCCCTGCTTCTGGTCAGGGCGCTGGATCATCTCCTGACACATTTCGTCGTGGACGACGCTTCCCTGCCCAAGCGGCTGCTCCTGGCCTTCTTCGCCGAGCCGATCCGCCTGACCTTCCTGGCAACGGTCACGGTCCTCACCGTGGCAGGATTGCTGCTGACGCAGTCGCGGACGGCGGGCCTCGTATTCGGGTTCAACATCCTTGGCCTGGTCGCAATCCTTTTCATGACGCGCCTCGGTTCGACGCGCGCCACCGTGGCCATCGCCGTCACAGTGCTCACCGGCTTCGCGCTGATGTTCGCTGCCGCCGGCTCGGGCCTGCGCGATCGGCTGGCCGACACGAGCTTCTTCGAGGAAGGGCGATGGGAGATCTGGGGATCGACCCTCCGCGCCATTCTCGACCGCCCGATCCTGGGCTTCGGCGCGGGGACGTTTCGAGACCTGTTTCCCCTCTTCCGAAGCGAAGCGCTTGCGTCGCTCGGCCCCATCCAGAAGGCGCACAGTCTGCCGCTGGAGATCGCATCGGAATCGGGCCTGCCGATCGCCGTTCTTCTCTGTGGGCTATGGCTGGGTATCAGCGTCTATCTTCTGGCGGGCCTGCTTCGTGCGACACGCTTCGACGCCCTGCGTTCGGCCGGGGTGTTGGCGGCCTTCTCCGCCATCCCCTTCGTGTCGATCGACGTCATCTACGACACATTCGGCTATGTCGCGCCGCTGCTCGCCATCGTGGGCCTCGCGCTCGCACAGCCGGAGAGCCGCGCCCCTCGAAGCTGACCGACCGCCAGATCTGGCGAAGGCGAAGCCGCAGGCCTCGAATGGGATCCTTCGAAATCCGACGAAGCTTCAACCTCGCAGCGCCTCGCGCCCGTCCGTTGCGCTGGGCCTTCCTCGATCAAGTGATGATCGGACGATCGAAAGCGGTCGCGGCGCCGCGTTCTACGAAGCGCGGAAGCGCTTCCACGGCACCTGGGTCCCGAGCAGAGATTCCAGCGCGCGGACGTCCTCCTCGAAACTCCGGACGAGCGCCGCCTCGGTTTCGGGGCGCATCGGCGCGGTCGCGTCCCGAAGGCTTTTCTGATTTGCGCTTCGCATCTGCCGAATGCCGGGCAAGGTCTTCACCTGTTCGACAACCGCGCCGAGCCCCGCCTTGCGCGCCCGCTTCCCGAGCCGCCACAGCATCATTCCGACAGCCCGGTTCTTGTAGTCGACACTTTCGTTGGCGCTGCGCCGGACGAACTGCTCGGGCTCGCGCGTACCCATGAAGGCCGCCAGACGCCGGGTTTGCGCAAGGCTATCGGCCTTCACGTCCTCCTGGAAGGTCACGTGGATCTGCTCTCGCGGAAACGTCGCGAACCATCGCTGGAGATGATGCGCGTAGCGCCCCTGGTTCAGGTAGAGCGGATTGTTCTCGATGGCCGTTTCGAACACGAGATTCGCGCCGGAGAGGTGGCCGGCCCGGACCTCGTGGAGATGGTTCGAATAGGCGCGTTCGACCGGATCGCGCAACGTCACGAGAATGAGGAGATCGCGATTGTAGAGATGCGCTCTCTGCGGTGCGTCGGACGAGATGAAGTAGGACGGCGAAACCTCTCCGCGGAACCTCCGTTGCGCGCCCTCCGCGAAGTGGCGCTCGTACCATTCGTATCCGTGGTCGTAGAAGTAGCTGAAGAAATCGACCTCTTTCCGATCGCTGACATAGACGTCAGGAAACTGCGCCAGAGCGCCGTAGAGCCAGGTCGAGGCGCATTTCTGCGCGCCGATGCCGATGAAGTTGGCTTTCTGCAAGGTGACTTCCTCAATATGCTGGCCGTCCACGACGCCGCGCCATGCCGGCGAAGGGCATCGTCCCGGTCGCCACGCGTTGGTGCAACGTACCATGCTTTCGCATGGCGTCTGCCCCGCATCCCCGCATGGCTGAGCGGCGGTGACGGCGGCGCTGCATCCGGACCCGACCTTGCGGCATCCGGGTCACATTGCATCTTTACCGTGAATCAAACCTTTACGTTGCATCGCCCGCTGGTCTTTGAATATCCCTGGCTAGCGTGATAACGGTTTGGGCAAGGCGGGCCCTGCCGGTCCAACGAAAGTCTTTATTCTATCGTAGCCGTGGCCCAGCAGCCAAGTTTGCAGGCCGCGCAAGGGCGGAGTTCGGTTTCATGACATTCTCGACGGTCTCGGATCGTGGACGATCCTCGGTTTTCGCCTTGCGCGTCGCAGCGGGTCTCGCGGCCCTCACGATCGGCATGTCCATGTCGGTCGGCTACGCACAGGATGGCGGGTCCGCGACGGCGCCGGCTGCGACCGGCGAGACCGCGGCCCCGTCTTCGACGGTCGCGCCTGCCGCCGCCGATACCGGCGCGACGGTCCCCGGCGCCGTCGACCCGGCGGCCACCACCCCGGCTGACACGACGGCCGCCAACATGACCGGCACGCCGGACCAGGCGACCACGATCGATCTCGCCGCGCTGCAATCCAGGATCCCGGCCAACCCGGTCTACGACTCGCTGGCGGCCGATTTCGATCGCAACCCGAAGGTGTTCTTCGACGGGTTCGTGGCGCGCGGCTCCTCCGTCGCGGTGCCGGCCCGCAACGTCCTTCTCAGCCGGCCCGCCGCGATCGACCAGGTCATCGAGGCCATGCGGACCTACGGTCTCAGCACCGAGCCGGCGCGCCAGCTGGCGGTGGGCGTCGGGCAGGCCGCCCTCGTCTATTCGAAGACCCTTCCGGAAGTCTCCGTGGCCTTCCAGGAGCGCATGGCCGCGCTCGAGAGCGAGACCATCCGTCTCGCCTTCTCCGCGGCGACGGGCGACATCGCGACCGCAGCCCTCGGCTTCGGCTCGGTCGGCGCCGGCGGCGGCACCGCTTCGGCATCGGGTCCGTCGATCTCCGGCAATTCGCTGAGCGGCTCGGCGAATTCCGGCAGCGACGGGCCGATCGACGTCCTGTCGCGCCAGGCGGGCCGCTCGGGCGGCCTGACGCTCGGCGCGGTCGGCGACGGCGGCGATGGAGACAATCTGACGGTCGTGATCTGCACGAGCCCGACGACCTTCGCGATCTGCCGCTAGGCCGAGCCTCGGCTGCGGCTGTGGCTGCGGCGTAGGCACCTGGACTTTTGGATGATTCAGCCGACGGCGAAAGCCGTCGGCTCGGTGTGATCGGCACGAGCCGGTCGAGCGGTGGGCAACACACATGCTTGAAATTCCGTCGAGGCAGTTCGTCAATCAACAGTCCGGCGGCATGGACGGGAGCCAGATCGAGTTCGGTCAGGTGGTTCGGTCCGTCCTGCAGGGCTTGCATCGGCAGTGGCCGATCGTGGCGGCCGCCGTCCTCGGCATGGTGACGATCGCCCTGATCTATGTGCTGACGGCGACGCCCCAGTTCACCGCGACATCCAGCATCATCATCGATCCGCGCGTCAGCAGCGGACCCGATACGCCGTCCGCGCCCATGCTGCTTCTCTCGGATGCGCTCGTGGTCGACAGCGAGGTGGAGGTCCTGCTCTCGCGCGAGTTGCGCAACCGCGTCATCGATCGCCTGGACCTCCTGAACGACGCGGAGGCCCAGCCCTCCACCGGACTGATCGACGAGATCTCGACGACGGTGCGCTCCTTCATCGACGAGTATCTCGTCGACGAGTCCTCGAGCGAGGAAGCCGTCAGTGCCGAGGAGGCGCTGCAGCGCCGCCGGGAAGACATCATCCGCGCGATCGGCGATGCGCTGACGGTGTCGCGCACGGGCGAGACCTATGTCATCGCCGTGTCCTTCACCTCGCCCGATCCCGTCTATGCGGCGCGGATCGCCAACGCCCTGACCGAACAGTATTTCCTCCTCCAGGCCGAAGCGGTCTACGAGAATACGAGGCGGGTCAACGAGTGGCTGGGCCAGCGCGTCGAGCTTCTCGGCCAGCAGGTCGTCGCCGCCGATCAGGCCGTCGAGCAGTACAAGCAGGAAAACGGTCTCTTCAACATCCAGAACGACAGCCTGCCGAGCCAGGTGGAACTGGCCTCGGCCAACGATCAGGCGATCGCGGTTCGCGGCACGATCGTCGAGCTCGAGACGAATATCGGCCAGCTGCGCCAGATCATCGCGAACAATGCCCTGAATGCGTCCGTGGATCCGGCCGTCCGCACGCCCTCGCTGACGACCCTGCAGACCCGCTTCGCCGAACTCGTCGGCCGCGAGCGCGATCTCAGCACGCGCTTCGGCTCGGGCCACCAGCTCGCCGTGCGGGCCCGCGACGAAATCGCGGCGACGCGCACGCAGATCGTCGAGGAGTTCCAGAAGATCGTGGCGGCGGAATCAAGCCGTCTGGCGACCTTGCGGGCCCAGGACGCGGAAAACCAGACGCGCATCGCCGCCCTGCGCGTGAAGGCGTCGGAGGATGCGCAGAAGATGATCAGGCTGCGCGAGCTCGAGCGCGAGGCCACGTCCAGCCGCACGCTCTACGAATCGATGCTGGGCAAGCTGAACGAGACGACGCAGGCCGAGAGCTTCAAGTCCGCGCCGGCCCGCGTCATCGCGCGCGCCGTGCCGCCGGATCGCAAGTCCGCTCCGCAGGGCAAGGTCATCCTGGCGCTCGGCATTCTCGGCGGCCTCGTCATCGGCGCCGGCGGGGCGTTCCTGCGCGAGCAGCTGGACGACGTGTTCCGCTCCGCCACGAGCCCCGAGGACGAACTCGGGACGCCGCTTCTCGGCCTCATTCCCAATTTCGCGATCGACCGACGCATGGCTCGCAGGAGCGGCCATACGGCTCCGACGGCGGCGGCCTCGCGCGAGAAGTTCGGGGATCTCGCCGAGCTCGCCCGCAATGCGGCGAGCTACCGCTTCGCCGTCGATCATCCGATGTCGATGTTCACCGAGACGCTGCGGGCCCTCTCCTTCGCCGTCAATTCCGCGCGGAGCGAACCCGGCGCCAGCATTCTCGGCATCACCTCGACCGAGGCGGGCGAAGGCAAGTCGACCCTGTCGAGCAACTTCGCCAGCTACATGGCCTCGGTCGGCAACCGCGTCGCCCTGATCGACTTCGACTTCCGCAATCCGAGCCTCACGCGTGTGATGCGAGGCTCGAACGCGGACCAGTATCTCGGCGCTCTGTTGAAGAACCCGCACGCGACCGCCGGGCTCGTGGCCAATCCGGTGCTGGAAGGCGCGTGCTTCATCGGCAACGACGGAAAGGCCATGGCCTACGACCCGAGCGATGTCGGCTTCGCGAAGTCCATGGACATCATCCTCGCCAATCTGCGCCGCGACTTCGACCTCGTGATCCTCGACCTTCCGCCGCTCGCCAATCTCGTCGACGCGCGCGCCGCCTCGAACGTCGTCGACCACGTCGTCCTGGCGATCGAATGGGGGCGGACCAAGCCGAGCCTCACCCGCAGCGTCGTCTACAGCAGCCCGCAGCTGCGCTCGCGCCTCATCGGAGCGATCTATACCAAGGTGAAGCTCGCGGCCTACAACAAGTATAACAGCCAGACCCCGAGCGGCTACTACAACTACCCCCACTGATGCGGCGCCAGAACACACGCATCCCTGCAGTAACGGAGCGGAGGAGCCGGGCGCTCTTCCTCGGCTTGAAGATCTGCGTCTGCGTCTTCTCCCTCTTCGTCGCCGGTTCGATCTGGAAGGCGACCGTGCCGATGCGCGGCGCGGTCGGACCGGCCGACCCGGCGACCTCCGGGATCCTCGACCTGCGCCACTGCGGAAACGGTGTCTACGGCGCGGCGATCTCCGCCGTGCGGCAGGTCGATGCGGCCTTCGATGGACAGGATCTCGCCTCCGTCGAAACCCTCGTGCCGCAGACGCTGACGAAGATCGCCCGCTCGCTCGCCTGCGCGCCCGTCAGCTCCGATCTCTGGCTGGCCTCCGCGCGACTGCGCGCCTTCACGGACGGGCTCTCGCCCCAGGTCGTGTCCGACCTCGAGATGGCCTGTCGCACGGGCCCCACGCAGAGCTGGAGCGCGAGCGCCCGGCTGAAGGGCTTTGCGCCCATCCAGTCCGCCCTGCCGGCGTCGCTACAGGCCTGTCTCGATCGTGACAGGCGGATCGCGGCGGTGCAGCCGCGCTTCCCCAGCTACTTGCGCGAAAACGCGATCAGAGCCGGCAAGCGGCGATCGGGCTATTGAGGCGACGGGCATATCCGTGCCCGCGAAAACATCTGGTCGGCCGAGAGTGCCAAGCGGCAGGGTCTGCTCGGGACGACGGGCTGGAGCGCCGCAGCGTGACGATCGCCGACGACGGGCCCATCCGTTCGGATGGCGAACCGAAGGGCGACATGCCCCGTGCGCTCAGTGCTGCATTGCGGTATGAACTTGATGGCGATGACGGAGAACCGCTCGGCCCCATACCGGCCGGCGACCGCCAAATGGATGAGAGAAGACCTGCATGTCCTCGATAGCCCGATGGCACGGCCGTCTCGCCGGTTCCGAGACCTTCCGCACGACCGCCTCGTCCGCGCTCATCGTCGGCGTGCGCGTGGCCGGCACCGCGGTGACCTTCGCCTATACCCTCCTCATCGCGCGGACGATGTCGCCGGACGATGTCGGTCTGGTCTGGTCCATCTGGTCGGCCAGTTTCATTGCCTCGACCTTCGCGACCGTCAATATCGGCGCCGGCGCGATCCGGGAGGTGGTGGCCGCCCGCGCGCAAGGGGATGACGATCTGGCCGCCGGCTTCATCACGGTCGGGCGACGCGTGCTCCTCGTGGCCAGCCCCCTCGCGATGCTGGGCTTCTATCTCTTCTACCGCATCGGCGACGAAGCGCATGTCTCGCAATATGAATGGGCCTTCATCTGGGCCACCATATCGCTGCCGATCATGGGCTGGGTGCAGATCAATGCCAGCCAGGCGGCCGCGCTCCACAAGGCGCTCTACAGCCAGGCGCCGCGCGAGCTCATGCGCCCCCTCGTCTTCCTCGCCGCCTTCGGCGCCGCGCTCGCCGCCGGCTGGCGGCCGACGGTGGAATTCGCCGTCTTCCTCTACCTCGTCGCCGTGATCCTCACGGCGCTGGTTCAGTATCTCCTGCTGCGCCCCTCCTTTGCCTTCATGAAGACGGCCACGCCGCGCACCGCTGGCTGGCGGCACTGGCTGACGACCGGCCTGTTCCTCATCCCGTCGCGCATCATCAACGAGCACCTGAAGAACCTCTTCATCGTGGCGGCCTCGTTCGGACTGGCGAAGGGCGACACGGCCCTGTTCGCCGTCGCCCTCAGCCTCATCACCTTCCTCAACTTCGGCGTCTCCTCCGTGGACATGACCTTCAGCCCGAAGATCGCCGGGGCCATGGCCGCCGGGAAGACGCATCGGCGCGACATGCTCCTGGCGGTCTCGAGCGGCCTGAAGATCGTGCCGATCGCCGCCGCCTCCGTCGTCCTCGTCACCTTCTCCGGCCCTCTCCTCGGCCTCTTCGGCCCGACCTATGTGGCGGCCGCGCCCACGATCCTCTGGTTCCTTCTCATGCCGCTCTCGCGCGCGTTCTTCGGCCCGTCGGACCTCGTCCTCCAGGTCGCCGGCCACCGCACGACGATCTTCTGGGTGACCTTCTGCGCCATCGTCTCCCTCGTCGTGACCATCCCGCTCGCCGGACAATTCTACGGGCTGGAAGCGGCAGCGGCGGCAGGCAGCCTGTCCTATGCGGCGGGCAACATGGCGATGTGGATCTTCTCGCGCTCAAGGTCCTCGATCGACACTTCGGTCTTCGGCGCGGCGAAAGTCCTCGTCCGGCGTCTGGGCAAGGGTGGCGGGACGAAGACGGCGGTCACCCGCTGATATCCCCGCTGCTTCTAAGCGCCCGCCGCGCAGGCGCGACGGGGGTGTCTTGGCCGTCGACCGATTTGGCCATCACTCCCCCGCGGCAGCCGTGGAGGACTGCGTGGGCGGCAGGTTCCGCTAAGACGCTCGCGCCGTGGGGCCCCGCGCATTGGCCCGTCTCGCCTGCAGCCGATCACGAACGATCCGCAGCATCGGACGCTCGAAGTATTCGAAGGAAAGTGCGGCCAGTCCGGCGGTGATCCCGAGCGTCAGGACGAATGCTCCGAACGCTGTGACGACGCTCGCGACCTGGTAATGAACCATCAGTTCGACGATCGGTCTATGAAAGAGATAGAATCCGTAGGAAATGTCCCCGAGATAGATCAGGGGTGCAATGCAGATCATTCGCAGCGGGCGCACCTGATGCACGGCGGCCGCGAGCAGCAGCGTGACTGCGACGATGTTGAGTGGATCGAGCCACGTCCGCATCAGGAAACCGCCGAAGGAAAGCCCCAGATCGGATCGCAGTTGCGGCAGATTGAGAGCAAAAAGAGCCAAGGCGACGATCCCCAGGACCGTTCCCTTTCTCCCGTCGAAAGCGGCCATGAACCATCGCTGGCGGCTGAGGATGGCCACCGCGCCCCCGATGAGGAACAGGCTGGAATAGTAGGGCAAAACGCCCTCTTGCAGGCCGAAGCGCCGTGCCAGCACGATGCCGGCCAGACTGGCCGCAACGAGCAGAAGGTGGAGCCCTACCTGCAGGACCCAGTTCCGTAGCTGGTTCAGCGCCCACCAGATGACGATGAACGCAACATAATACTGGACCTCGACGGGAATCGACCACAGCTCATAAGGAGCCGCGATGAAGAGCAGCGCTCGAGCGACTACAAGACCGGAATCGAGCCGGTAGTGCCACAGACCGTCCGTTGCCTGCGTCAAAGCGACGGATACGAGGACGACCGCGAAGAACAGCGGCACGACGCGCCCGACCCGGGCGGAGAAGAATGACCACACGTTCTTGCCGTCGAACGGTCGTTCAGCATAAAGCGCCGTCATGAGAAAGCCACTGAGCGCGAAGAACAGCATCACGCCGATCTGCCCGAAACCATATCCAAGCACGCGCGGCGCCAGTCCGGCGTTTGCGCAGTGCGATATGAAGACGGCCAGAGCGGCGAGAGCGCGAATCGCGGTCAGGCACTGGTTTCGTTCCATGATGGAACTCCTCGTCGTGTATCTCGCATCGCAATACGCTATAGTGCCCGGCATAGGTGACCGCTAACGAAAAAGCGCGCACGGTTTTTAGCGCTTTAAAGCCTTCGCGAATGTGGTCCACCCGAAATCGGCATGGATGATCGAGGAGCGGTCGTGTCTCAAGCACGCATGCAGATGACGGCTGCGAAGCCGGCAATGCCCTATCGCTCGACAGAGACGATGGCGGCCCTCTGGCTCGTCTACGACGTCGGGCTTGCCGTGCTGGCCATCCTTCTGGCGACGGAAGCCCTGAACCGTTTTGGCATTGCCTCACCTCTTTGGGCAATTGTCTACGCGATGACGCTGCTTCGGATTGCGTTTGTGCTGAACGCCTTCGTCGGCGTGCTTGCCCGGAACGCTCTTCTCTTCGTCTACCCCGCCGTCTGCCTTCTATCCGTGGTTTGGTCGGTAGAACGCGGCATCTCGATGGCGTCCGCCCTGCAGCTTCTTGCGACCATCGTCATCGCGACATTCATTGGCGCACGGTTCAAACTGCGCAGCATCATCCTCTTCGTCTTCATTGTCGTCGGGGCAACGGCATTCCTATCGCTCGTGAACTGGGCGACAGGTATATTCGGAACGGTCTATGCCGGTTCGGGCGGACTTCTGGGCATCTACAGCCAAAAGAACGCGCTCGGACAACGTTGCCTCATCGCGCTGCTCGCAGGTTTCGCCATCCTTCTGACCCCCGGAAGAACGAGCATCGTCCTACGCGCCTTCGTACTGGGAACGGTGCTGATCATGCTCGTTGCCCTGGCGCTGTCGAAATCCGCCACGTCCAACATCCTCGTCGTTCCGTTCGCGGCGGCGCTCGTCTTCCTCTGCGCGCATCGGCTGAACCAGGGATTCTTCGCCATTACGGTCCTCCTGGGCGTCGTCGCTCTCGGCACGATCCCGTTGACGCTGGCGCTCCTCGACCTCAACCCGGTGACGCTGATCCTCAAGGCGTTCGGCAAGGACGCCTCGCTGACCGGCCGTACCTCTATCTGGGACATCGGAGAAGCGGTTCTCAGCAAGCATTTCTCGCTCGGCGTCGGCTATCTGGCTTTCTGGCGGAGCAGCGAGTTCGCAAGCCTCGCGCTTCTCGCGCAGCATATCGGCGGCGAGGCCGTGATGGGCTTCCACAATTTCATTCTCGAGATTTGGGTCGGTACCGGCCTTCCCGGCCTCATGGGCATCGGTCTTTTGATCGTCGTTGCACTCTACCGCACCGGCCTTCTCTATCTCAGGACACGGGACGTGTCGGCAGCCTACGGCGCCATCGCCATCGGCGTGTCGATCGTCCTCGCTCTCCTTGGAACGAGCCTCTATCGCCAGCATGAATTCTCGATGCTCCTCATCACGATGCTCGCCGTGTCCGCGGGAGAGGAACTGCGCCGCTTCCGAAGAGCGCGGGCGAATGCCAGATCTTCCGATGGGGACGTGCCCCTTGTCCCGACCGGCCGGCCATGACGCTGGCCCTGGCCGATGCCGACGTTCGCAGGTGCAGCAGACTATGGTAAGTCCTACGACCAGTCCCGCACCTGCCGACGCGGCAAGGAGCATTTTCGAGGAGCATGTGGGTAAACGATGAGAAAGCTGCCGTTTCTGGAAAGAAGCCTGCGGCGCAGCCGCGTCTATCGCGGTCGCATCGCCCGGATGGCCACGCAGAAGACGCTCTCGTCCCCTTGCGTCTTCATGCATCTGCCCAAATGCGGGGGAACCTCACTTTCGGAAGGTCTCTACTCGCTCGTTCCCCTGAACCAGAAGATCGGCATTCTCGACTCCGCGTCGATCAGGCGGGCCCTCTCCATCAAGAATGCCGATGTGAACGATCCCCGACCCTACCACGACGAGGGCGATCGCACGACCGAGGTCATGGCGTTCCGCGAAATGCTCCTCCTGATGCATCTGGCGCACGACTGTCGCCTGGTGCACGGCCATGTCCTGTTCAGCGAGACGGCCTATCGTCATTTCGGCGATCGCTACAAGTTCGTCACGATCATGCGCGACCCGATCGCCCGCACCCTCTCGAACTACAAGATGGCGTCCGCGAACGGGGTGTTCGACGGGTCCCTCGAAGCTTTCGTCGACAGCGCGATGGGTCGGCGCATGGCGCTTCATAACCTGCGCTACTTCAGCGGACAGGCCGAGATCGCGCCCGGCGAGGAAGCGGGTGCGATGGAGCGCGCCAAGGCGGCGATGCCGAAATTCTCGGTGATCGGCTTCATCGAGGACCAGGAACGGTTCGTGGAGAAGTTTCACGACGTCTTCGGCAGCCGTCCGAGCATTGGCCACTACAACAAGGGCGCCGAAAAGCCCGCGCCTCTCGATCAGGGCATGCGGCAGAGGCTCGAGGCGCTCTGCGCGCCCGATATCGAGCTCTACGAACTCGCCAAGCGGCTGACCTGACGGTGCGCCGTACCGGCCGGCGCGGGCTCCGGTCCCACCCGGCCGCATTTTCGATGGGAGACTGTCCGACGCCGAAAATGGCGCCGGGCGAGCGAGACCGTCTGCCAAGCTGGAGCCACGCCGTGAACGAGACTGCTTCGGCCAAGACTGCCCCCCTCGCCTCGGCGACCGAAAGGGTGGCGGAAGAACGATCCTCGCGCCTTCGCTTCCTGTGGGCGTCGGACCGCACGACGGTGCAGACGGGAACGGGGCGTCACCACGCCAATCCCATCAATCTCAGCGTCCACGGCGCCCGAGGCCTCTTCGCCATGGCCGTCTATGTCTACCACATTTCCAATTCCGGTCTTCCGGTGTGGGACATGCCGCATTTCGTGGCCGAGTTCTTCCACTCGTTGAAGTTCGGCGTCGAACTGTTCTTCGCCATCAGCGGCTACGTGATCGCGGGAACTCTGGCGCGGGCCCGCTCGCCGGGGCATTTCATCCTCAACCGCGCGACCCGCATCTTTCCGGTTCTTTGGGTTGCGGTCCTGTGCATCGTGGCGATGTCGCTCGTCAGCGGCCGGGAACTGCCGGCGACGCTCGACCCGGCGAGCCTCGGACTCCTGACGGTGGCGAATCTCCTGGCGTTGCCAGGCATCTTTCCCCTGCCGCTGTTTCACCCCGCGGCCTGGACGCTGAGTTTCGAGCTCGTCTTCTACGTCCTCTGCTTCGTCCATCTGCTGGCGCTGCGCCGCTGGAAGGCCAATCTCCTCCTGCCCGCCTTCGCGGTCGGCCTCGTCCTCGTCTTCTTCTTTCCCCGCGGTCTGTTCTTCATCAGCGGCGTGATCGTCGCCTCCGCCTCGCTGAAGGGCCTGCCATCGGCGCTGACGCGCTTCGCAGGCCTGTGGCTCGCGCTGTTCCTGTTCTCCTGGATGCTCGTCGCCAATCCGGACCAACCGTTCTTCACGACGATGGGGGACTGGATCGGAACGGCCAAGCCGTTCTGGGCGCTCGTCGCCTTCGCGGCCGCGACGCTCATGCTGGAGGGCATATCGCGCGGCGAAGGGTGGCTGGCAGGGGTCTTGAGGACGAAGCCCATGCTCTGGCTCGGCACGATCAGCTACAGCCTCTACCTCTGGCATGTCATCGTTCTCGGGGTGGTGAAGGCGCTGATGTACGCGACCGGAATTCCCACTTTGGTCGGGCCCTGGTCCCAGCTCGCCTTCCTTGCGATCTCGATCGTTCCGACGCTCGTCCTGTCTCACCTGAGCCAAATCGTTCTCGAACAGGGGGCGACCAACCTTCTGCGCGCCCGGTTCAAGGCCTGAGGGACAGCGGCGCGTTGCGCCCTGTGCTGCGCCGCAACTGAAAACGGCCGTATTCCCCGGAGACACTCGCCACGCCGTCTGCCCCTGCCGGGCCTTCGGCCCTGCGACTGCGGCAACCAAGGACAGGTACGTCTCGGTCGAACGGGATGTCATGACAGTTTGTCTTAAAACCGCGACAGCAACGCCGCCTTAACAACGAAATGGACACGCTGCCCGGATGGCTCAACTCGTTCAAATTGCAAAGACATTCATAGCTCTAACAACACTTGCCCCTGCGATGTTCGTGCTCACACAGAGCGCGGCTTCGCAGTCCGCGTCTCCAGCGGACAAGGGGCAGTCTCCAATGGCTATCGACCTGAGCAATTTCACTTCCGTGCTCGACGAAAATTTCGACAAGGGGCTCAGCGTCTACGACGGCACATCGGGCATCTGGTCCACCGGGCCGCGCCGCGACGTGCTCGTCACGAACGGTCCGCAGTCGGTGTTCCTCTCCGACGCGACGGCCACGTCCGATGGCAAAGGGGTCGGCATCGATCCGCTTGAGGTGAAGGACGGCGTCCTTCACATCAAGTCCGGCGTCATTCCGCAGGCCAATCTCGCGGCCGTGCAGGACGCGCTGAAGCTTGCCGGCCAGGAACAGTATGTCGACAAGGCCAAGTACTATACCGGCATGATCGCCACCAACGAGACGCTCGGTCAGGCCTACGGCTTCTTCGAGATCAAGGCGCAGGTTCCGGCCGGCAAGGGCCACTGGTCGGCCTTCTGGCTTGCGCCCTCCGGCCTCGGCTGGCCGCCGGAGATCGACATCTTCGAGGCCTACGGCAAGGGTCTGAACGCCAGGACGGGCGCCGACAACCAATTCAACACGGCCGTCTTCTTCGACGCGGTCGACGCCGACGGGAACAAGACGCAGAACGTCGACATCACCAACCCTTACGCCGTCGACGAGAACGGCAATCCCGAGTCGCCCACCGTCAAGACCAAGCAGGGCGGCGAGCAGTCGATCTTCCACGAGCGCACCAATGCGCTGGAGGAGTTCGGCGCCGACATCTACAGCGGCATGTGGACCTACGCCACCAAGTGGACGCCCGAGACGATCACCTTCTACTTTGGCAAGGACCATGACAGTCTCGTGGAGATCTACAAGGCTCCCACGCCCAAGGATGCCACCGCGCCCATGTATCTGATCGCCAACGATCAGATCAGCTCGACCTTCGGCTGGAATCCGGTGGAGGGCGAGGATCACCTCACCTTCGCCGAGGGCAACGACCTCAAGATCGACTATATCAAGGTCTGGGCGCTCAACCCCGAGGCCGAGCTGAAGGGCACCGGAAAGGGCGCCACGCTGGTCGACGGCGACGGCGACACCAAGATCGTCGGCACGGCGGGCAACGACCGGATCGTGACCGGCGGCGGCCAGGACATGCTCACGCTGAACGGCGGCGCCGACACGATCTTCATCGAGAAGGGCATCGGCAACAAGATCGTCACCGGCTTCGGACCGGACGACCGCATGGTCCTCGACGGCTTCTTCTTCGACGGCGTGCAGGATGTCATGGCCCGGCTGACGCAGCAGGGTAATGACGTCTGGCTCGCCAACGGCGCCGATCCGGCCAACCCGCAGACGATCATCTTCAAGGACGCGAAGGTCTCGAACTTCCAGCAGGACGACTTCGACGTGCGCTGGTCCGTCACGCAGAACGTCTGGGCGGATGCCGGCGTCAACGGGTCGCGCCTGTCGGACACCGACAATGACGGCATCGTGCAGGGCACGAATGTCGGCAGCAAGCTCTCCGACACGCCGAGCGGCTTCAACGGTGCCCGCACCCTCATCGGCGGCAAGGGCGGCGACGAATTCTACGTCTACAGCGCCGACACGAAGATCGTCGAGAAGACCAATGGCGGCATCGACACCGTCTATACGGCCAAAAACATCGTCCTCGCCGAAAACGTCGAGAACATGACCAGCCTCGGCACGGTCGACGGCCAGATCATGACCGGCAATTCCGGCGGCAACCGGCTCATCGGCTCGGCGCGCAAGGAAGTCTTCGTCGGCGGCAAGGGCGACGATCTCATCGTCACCGGCGGCGGGGCGGACCGCATCGTCTACGCGGCCGGCGACGGCAACGACACCGTGCGCGGCTTCGGCAGCGACGACGTCCTGCAGCTGAGCGGCTTCAAGTTTCCGGCCTTCGCCGATCTGCAGAAACGCCTGATCTCGATCGGCACGGATACGCTGGTCGATCTCGGCGCCGGGCAGTCGGTGATCCTGCAGGGGGTGAAGGCCTCGACGCTGACCGCGGCCAATTTCGCCTTCGACACCGGCGCGTCGACCGTGGTCGGCTCGCTGTCCTACAAGAACTACATCCCGACGCTGACCTCGGCGGGCGCGATCGAGGTCGACCCGGTCATCACGGCCCCGACCTCGCCCGTCGTCAAGCCCACGAGCCCGAGCTCGGGTTCGCTCGCCCCCGTTGTCGGTACGGACGCAGACGACAAGATCGTCTGGAAGACGGGCCAGTCGACCACAATTTCCGGCGGCAAGGGCAACGACCAGATTTCCGGCAGCCTCGGCGCGGACACGATCTCCGGCGATGCCGGCAACGACATCCTGCGCGGCCGCGACGGCGACGACACGATCCGCGGCGGCGCGGGCGACGATCGCCTTCTGGGCGAAGCCGGGCACGACACGCTCCTCGGGGAGGACGGAAACGACGTCCTGAACGGCGGCGAGGGCGACGACCTCCTGGACGGCGGGATCGGCAACGACACGCTCGTCGCCGGCAATGGCAACGACCGGGTGCTCGGAGGCGCCGGCGACGACGTCGTCAAAGGCGAGGCCGGGAACGACATCCTCAATGGCGGCCTCGGCAGCGACCGGCTCTTCGGCGGCAACGGTGCCGACACTTTCGCCTTCACCGACTTCAACAAGGGCGAGATGGATCGCGTGATGGATTTCAGCCGCCTCCAGGGCGACAAGATCGATCTGTCGGGCCTCTTCCAGGTCGATGTGACCTCCCAGACCATGTATTCCTACGTGAACGTCATGGAGACCAAGGCCGGCACGGTCATCAGCGTCGACACGGACGGCGCCGCCAACGGACAGCATTTCGAGACGCTGGCGCTCATCATGAACGCCAAGGTGGCCGACGTGCTGGCAGGCCTCATCGTCTGAGATCGGATCGAGTGCTCGAACCAAGATGCGGCCGCCCTCGGGCGGCCGCTTGCGTATCGGGCCGCCGTCCGCGGGCCCATCGGACCGGTCGAGACCGGCTCGCCGCCTCGATCTTCGCCCTGTCGTCCGGCCCTGCAATCCAGACGGGAAGCGGCGCCGCGAGAACCACCACCGGCGGCCCCGCTCACGCTGCGGCATCTGTTCTGTTGCATAATGGTTTCAGCAGCTGCGCAGGGTTTTCGTTAACGATAAAAATCAGTCGCATTTTTAGCGGTTGTGGGCAAAGAGTCCGGTCCGAGCCAATCCTGAACAGGCGGATGTTGACCCAGTGCTGAACGTCACTCTCGCTTTACGAGCAACCGCCGCCCTCGGGCTCATCACGATCTCTGCCTGCGGCAACCTGCCGAAGGCCGGTCCTTCCTCCACCGCGATCAAGAATCAGGCGAACGTCTACTACACGGCCGACACGCGACGCGCGCTGGTCGACTATGTCGTCGTCGACCTCTCCCAGCCCGTCGTGACGAGCCTCGAACCCACGACGACCAATTCGCTGGGTCGCGGATTCGGTTCGCGCCGCGGCTCCGCCCCCACCCTTCCGCTCGGACCGGGCGACATCGTCGAGATCTCGCTGTTCGAATCGGCGGCCGGCGGCCTGTTCGTTCCGTCCGACGCCGGCAGCCGGCCGGGCAATTTCATCACCCTGCCGCAGCAGACGATCGATGCCGACGGCATCATCACCGTTCCCTATGCCGGCCAGATCAAGGCCGCCGGCCGCACGCAGACGGCTGTGAAGGCGCTCATCGAGCAGCGCCTCGCCGACCGCGCGATCGAGCCGCAGGCGGTGGTGCGTCTGGTGCAGACCAAGTCGCGCGAGGTCGCGGTGCTCGGCGACGTGCGCAATCCGGCGAAGATCTCGATCAGCGCGGGCGGCGAGCGGGTGCTCGACGTGATCTCGCAGGCGGGCGGCATCAGCGCGCCGGCGACCGAGACCTCCGTCACGCTGCAGCGCGACGGGCGCACCGCGACCGTCCTGTTCGACACGCTGCTCAACACACCGTCCGACAATATCTACGTCTATCCCGGCGACACGATCTACGTGAACCGCGATCGCCGCACCTTCGTGGCCTTCGGCGCCTCGGGCGAGAACGGCCGCATCGACTTCGAGGAATCCAACCTCACGCTCGCCGAAGCGGTCGGCAAGTCCGGTGGCCTGCTCGACGAGCGCGCCGATCCGGGCCAGGTCTTCGTCTATCGCCTGATGCCGGCCCGTCAGGTTCTCGCCATGGGCCTGCAGACGTCGATCAAGGACGACGTGCTCGTGCCCGTCATCTTCCGCGCCAACTTCCGCGATCCGTCGAGCTACTTCCTCGCCCAGCGCTTCCTGATGCAGGACAAGGACATCCTCTACATCGACAATGCCAAGTCGGTGGAGGTCTCCAAGGTCCTCGACATCATCGGCACGACGACGCAGGGCACGATCGCCCCGGTCGTGGGCGTGCGCAACCTCACGCGCAACTGAGGTTTCATTCCCTGAAACGCCGGCATCGGACCGACCGATGCCGGCGTTTCGATTCCGGACTGCGGACACGCACGGCGCGGCCCGTGGTCCGGCCGTCATGCCGGACCGTTTACGCTGCATCGCACAACGTCTTGCGCATCGCCGCGCCAGACCCGATACAGGGACGCATGAGCGACCGGGCCCTCCCCCGGCCCATGCGGGCGAGCCAAGCCCCCAGCGACGTTTGAGGCAGGTTCGAAATGTCGATCGTGAACGGCCAGACGAGACCCGACTTCATCATCATCGGATCGATGAAATCGGGCACGACGACGCTCTACCGCCTCCTGTCGCTGCATCCAGACATCGGCATGTCGCGGGATAAGGAGACGGACTTCTTCATCGAGACGATGAACTTCCCGCGCGGCCTGCAATGGTATTCCGACCAGTTCCCGGCCGGACGCAAGGTCTACGGCGAAGCGAGCCCCAACTACACCAAGACCGACGACTTCACCGGCGTGCCCGCCCGTATCAAGGCGCACTGTCCGGGCGTGAAGCTGATCTACGTGGTGCGCGATCCCGTCGACCGCTTCGTCTCCCAGTACCGCCATTCCTGGACGATGGGCGACATCGCCATGACGCCGGACGCCCTGCCGCAGACGTCCGAATACCGCCATATCCTCAATGTCAGCCGCTACGCCCACCAGCTCGCGGCCTTCCGCGCGCATTTTGCGTCCGAGGACATCCTGATCGTCGATTTCGATCGCCTGACCTCCGACCCCGCCACGGTCGTCGCGGAGGTGGAGCGCTTCATCGGCGTCTCGCATCATCCCCTGCCGCAAGGGGGCAAGTTCAACGACAATGCCGAGATCTCGAAGATCCCGGCGCCGATCCTGCGCTTCGCGCAGTCGCGTCTCGGCCGCTCGCTGGCCGGCCTCTTCGACCGCGAGATGCGCGACCGCATCCGCGGGCTCCTGGCGCGCGGCAAGGCCCGCCAGCCGCCGCCCTTCCCGCAGGCGCTGCGCGCGCGGGTGCGCGAGGACCTGCGCGACGACGTCGCACAGTTCCGCATCGCAAGCGGCATGCCCTTCGAGACCTGGTCGCTCTGAGCCGGCCTCGGCCCGCAGCGAAGGGCGGACGTGACGGCCTGACTGACATCCCTCCGGAGACGACCGTGAAGCAGGGTTCCAAACTCGTCGTGGCCGCCGCCACGTTCAACCGGCCGAAGGGCCTCGCGCGCCTTCTCGCCGGCCTTCGAGGCCTGACCTTCGGGCAGGACGAGCCGCAGATCGAGGTCGTCATCGTCGACAACAGCGTCGATGCCAATGCGCGCGCGGCCGTCGAGGCGACGGCGGCCACCTACCGGTGGCCGCTGCACTATGCCCATCAGGACCAGCGCGGAATCGCCCACACCCGCAACCGCGCGCTGGAGGCTGGTCTGGAGCGCGGGGCGGACTGGTTCGCCTTCATCGACGACGACGAATATCCCGATCCGCTCTGGCTCGACCGGATGATCGCCATGGCGCGGCAGACCGGCGCCGACGTCGTGGTCGGCGCCGTCAAGGCCGATTTCGACGCCCCGCCGTCCGACTGGATGGTGACCGGCGGCTTCTTCGAGATCGACCGCTATGCCGAAGGCACGGTGCTCGATTTCGGCAACACGTCGAACGTCCTCTTCGACATGCGCTTCGTGCGCGAGCACGGCCTTCGCTTCGACCTCGCCTTCGGCCTCACGGGCGGCGAGGACACCTATTTCTTCGAGCATGTCCAGGCGGCGGGCGGGCGCATCGTCTTCTGCAAGAGCGGCATCGTCTACGAGCAGATCGTGCCCCATCGCGCGACCCTGCCCTGGCTGATCCAGCGCTGGCGGCGCTCGGGCAACACGGACGGGCGGATCGTGATGCGCTTCAAGCCGGGCCTGCGCGCACGCGTCTTCGAAGTGTTCGGCGGCGGTCTCGTGCGGCTCTGCGTCGGCGGCGGGCTCGCTCTTCTGAAGAGCCCGCTGGCGCTGATGGGCAAGGGGCACGTGCCGGCCGAACATCTGCGCGTCGCCTCGCGCGGGCTCGGCTTCATGATGTCCGCCTTCGGCCGCGACATCGAGGAATATCGCAGCCTCAACCGCTGACGAGAGCGTCCGACGGGCTTGGCGCTACGCCACGACCTGCTCGATCATGCGGTAGATGTCGCCCGAGGAGGAGACGAAGGCGGCCGGATCGCGCTCGAGCAGCGCCTGGCGGCGGCGCTCGACCTCGGCGGGATCGAGAGCGTCGAGCAGGGCGACCAGCGCGTCGCCATCGGGCGTGGCGATCGTGTAGCCGAGTTCCTCGGCCGCGACCTTGCGGCCCGTTTCCATGCCGGCGACGGCGATCGACAGGCAGCCGAAATAGCTCGCCTCGTAGATCCGGTTCGGCAGGAGCCAGTCGGAATTGGCGCCGGCCTGCCACAGGTCCTGCGCCCAGACGAAGTCGCAGGCCGAATAGACCGCCGCCAGCCCGTGCGGATAGGTATAGGGGCCGCGATAGACGATATTGGGGTAAGCCGCGATCCGGGCCTCGAAGTCCGGCAGGACGTGGTGATGCACGTTGCCGTGCATCTCGATGCGCACGCGGTTCCCGAGCCGTTCGGCGGCGCGCAGGAGGATGCGCAGGCTCGGCTCGCAGCGCAGCGACCCCACCCAGCCGAGCACCCAGGGGTCCCCGCCCGAGACATTGGCGGCGCTCGATCGGCGGGCCGGGTGGGTGTCGCCGAACCAGATCTTGTTTTCCATCAGATAGACCGGCCCGTGATAGCGCTGGACGGGCTCGAAATAGTTGCGCACGAAGCCGGGCGAGCTCACCACGAGCAGGGCGATCCGGTCGAGCATGAAGCGCTCGATGCGCCGGAACAGCGCGCCCGCCCGCGACTGCGCCGTGAAGCTGCCGTGGATGTCGAGGCATTCGTAGACGATCGGCAGGCGCGGCTTCAGCGCCACGAGCCGCCCGACAAAGGCGAGCATGAGCATGTCGAAGTTGCGCGCCACGATGACGTCGGCGCCGCGAAAGGCCGAACGGTGCCAGGCGATCTTGAAGATCGACAGGAAGAGCACCGCGAGGCGCCGCACGATGCGCTCGTTGGCCACCTTGAAGAGATGGATGTTGCGCCATGTCGGCACGAAGTCCGCGCCCATATTGTCGCGCCGCATGGTGAAGGCGACGACGTCGTAGCCTGCCCCCTGGAAGCTGCTAATGCGGCGGATCTGCGAGCTTTCGGCGGCGTCGAAACCGAAGACGACGATACGGGTCATGCAAAGCCTGGGCGTGAGGAGGGAGAGGGCGGCGGCGGCGAGGCCGCTCAGCGCTCGGTCGGGTTCCAGATGGCGTATTTCGCGCCCACGAGGGATTCCAGGACGCCGACGCCCGTCGCCACGATGGCCGAGAGGATCTCGTAGACCTTCACCGCCGGGCCGACCTGCAGGCGCAGCGCCAGCGCGAAGGCCAGCCCGCCGAGAAGGCAGGCGCCGAGAAACCAGAGGCCGAGGCCCGCCGCGATGGCAAAGCCGGCCGCCGCCACGAAACCGGCGAGAAGAAAGAACGCGCCGAACCAGCGGATCAGCTTGTGCGACAGGTACTTGAAGAGATCGCGCCCGCCGAGCGCCCGCACGCGCGACCACATATGGCGGTGCGAGGAGAAGGCACCGCAGGCGATGCGGCGCTTGCGGCGAAACTCCGAGGAGGAGGAGACCGCCGCCCGCTCATAGGCGAGGATATCGGGCGCGCTGATGCAGCGCAGGTCGTGGAAAACGACCTCCATGGAGGCCAGGAAGTCGTCCTGCAGGTCGCTGCGCACGGCCGGATAGAGCCGGCGGCGCATGGCGAAGAGCGATCCGTCGGCGCCCATCGTGGAGCCCGTCTCCGATTCCAGCCGCTTGATCTTCTCCTCGATGCGCCAGTAGAGGCCGCCGACATTGGCGACCACGCTGTCGTCTTCGTTGACGTAATGCAGCGTGCCGGCCACCGCGCCGACGTCGGGGCGGGCGAAATAGTCCTCGAAGCGCCGGATCGTCGCCGGGTCCACGAGGACGTTGGCATCCATGAAGATGGCGATGTCGGCCTCGGTGCGCGCGACGAGCTTGGCCATGCCGGCGGGCTTGCCCGCGCGCTCCTTGCCCTCGACGGCGGTGAGGATCTCGGGCGCCGCGTTCAGGATCTCGAAAGTGCGGTCGGAGCAGCAGTCGGCATAGGCGAGGATCTGCAGCTGCGGCCAGGCCGCCTTGACCTTGCGCAGGTTCGCGATCGTCTCCGGCAGCGCCTTCTCCTCGTTATAGGCGCAGAACATCAGCGCGAAGGTGAGGCTCGATCCGGGCTGCGGCGGCGACAGCGGCCGCGGCGAAAGACGCGACAGCACCCAGGGATAGACGAGATAGGGATAGACGAGGAGAAATGCGCACAAGGCCGCGAGGACGAGCCAGAATATCGTCACGTGTCTTTCCTCATGCAACTGGAGACGGCTGCGGCAGACCTTGCCGGCGATGAAGACAGTCACCGTCTAGCACGAGGATCGCGGCAGGCGCATGGCACTTCTTGCACTGCAGCGTCCCGCAGGCGGCCAATCCTCCGGCGTCGTAAACGCCGGCGCGCGTTCAGGCGATGTTCCCGCGCCCGGATGGAAGCCGCATGGCGCTCATCGCGCGGAACGAAGCGTTTGCCATGCGGTCCCTCAGCGGCCGTCCGACAGGCCGGTCTCGGAAAGATTGCGCCGTGAACCGTCCCCCTCCGTGCGCGGCTGCGGAATGGGCACGTTCTTCGGCTGGTCGTCCGGGGCCGCGAGCGCCTCGACCGGCATGGCGGCGGCAACGGCTGGAGACAGGAGGACGGCCGGCGCGGCCGTGTCCGGCCGGGACGGCTCGGAGACCGCGGTCGCCACGGGGCCGATCTCCTGCAGGCCCAGCGAGGGCACGGCGCGCGGGCGCAGGATCTCGACGACGTCGCCGGGCTGGAGGGCCGCGTCGAGATCGGCCTCGACGACGCTGGCATGGCCATACGCGACGCGCACGAGGCGGATCGCCGGCTCGCGCTCGCCGGGGGTCGCCGAGAGCGTGTCGCTGCCGCCGAGATAGAGGAGTTTCTCGCGGGCCGTCTCGAGCTCGGCCCGCAGGCTGGAGAGACGGGCCCGCGCCGCCTGCTGCTCGGCGGCGATCGACAGGCCGCGCTCCGCCACGAGCCGCTCGAGGGCGCGGCCGAGCTCGATGCGCTCGCGCTGCACCGTGGCGAGCGACGTCGCCGTCTCCAGGAGCCGGATCGAGCTGTCCAGCACCATGCGGCGGGCGGCGTTGGAGCTGATGGCCTTGATGAGGCCGCGGTCCAGAAGCGCGTCCACCCGGCGGAACTCGTCCTCGTCGGCGGCAAGCGCCTCCTCGCCGGTCCGGCGCTTGTCGGCGAGGAGAGCGATGCGTCTGTCGGCCTGCGCGATCACCTCCGCGACCGCCGCCTGCGAGGCGCGGAACTCCTGCGCCCGGATCGCCGCCTGGCGCTCCTCGAGATCGAAGATCTGCGCGGTCGTGGCGGCGGGCAGCGGCGAGCGCGTCGCGGCCGAACGGTCGATGGTCGTGGCGCCATCCTGTTCGGCCTGAAGCCGCAGCGTCTGCGCCTCGGCCAGGACGAACTGGCGCCAGAGATCGCGATAGGCGTTCGCGGCGGCGGCGAGTTCGACGGCGACGTCGCCGGAGGCGGAGACCGGCCCGAGAAGGCCGCCGGCGGCCGCGATGCTCTGGCGGACGGTCAGGCCGGGCGTATAGGCCTGGCGCCCCTGCGTCGTCACGTCGCCACGCAGGAAGACCGGCCGATACTCCACGATGTCGACCACAACCTCCTCGGGAAAGATGACCTGCCAGCTTTCCTTGCCGGAGGCATCGCGGGCGCCGGGATAGGATTTCTGCGCCAGGATCGACACGATGCGTTCTCGCAGCTCGCGCAGCGTCAATCCGGCCGCGCCGACCTGGCCCGCCACCGGCACCGTCACGCTGCCGTCGACGGCGACCGTCGCGTTGCGCTGGAGGCCGGCAATGCCGACGATGTCGAAGCCGATCACGTCCCCCGTGGCGATGCGGTAGTCCTCGGCCCGGGACGGGGCCGGCATCGCGGCCAGGACCGACCCCAGAACGAGGATCGCGAAACGCGCCGGACGCGCCCTGGACGGCACTCGCCCCATCGGCCTCATGCTTCACCCATATCGCCACTGAAGTTCATCGGGAAGGATAGGCCCAATCCGAAACACAACTCAATCGGGTCTTCCGGTCGATTCAATTCCCCTGCCGCAACGTCGCCAAAGGTGAACCGCTGCACAAGACTGCGGTCGCCGGGCTGCGCCCGGCGACCGCACGGTTCCGAAGGGCGGGGCCGTGGATCAGATGAAGTTGATCTGACCGAAATCGGCTGCCGTGAGGTCCTCGAGAAGGATCGTGCCACCGGACGTGTGGGTTAGGAGCAGGCCCTCGGCCACCGTGCTCGCGCTGAACTGCGCCTTCGAGTAGCCGTCGAGGTCGATCGAGTCCTTGCCCATCTCGAAATCGACGATGATGTCGGCGCTGAGGCCGGTGGCGCCGGTGAACCGGAAGACGTCCTTGCCGGCCCCGCCGGTCATGATGTCGTCGGCCTGGCCGCCGAACAGGATGTCGTCGCCGTCGCCGCCGTTCAGAACATCGTTCCCGCCGTTGCCGAGGAGCGAGTCGTTGCCTGCGCCGCCGAACATATGATCCATGTCGAGCCCGCCGAGGATCACGTCGTTGCCCTTGCCACCGTCGAGCAGGTCGTCGCCGTTGCCGCCCTGGATCGTATCGTCGCCGTCGCCGCCATAGATGCGGTCGTTGCCGACGCCGCCGATGATCGTGTCGTTGCCCTTGCCGCCGTCGAGCACGTCGCAGCCGCCATGGCCGGTGATGCGGTCATTGCCGTCGCCGCCATAGACCTTGTCGTCGCCGTCGTCGCCGTTCAGCGTGTCGTTGCCGCCGAGACCGTAGATCTTGTCACCGCAGGTCGTGCCGTTGATGACGTCGTCGCGATGCGTGCCGACGAAGATCCTACCGGCGGAGTGACCCCAGGAATTGTCGTCCTTGCAGTCCCAGGCCGGCAGCGTGATCGGCGGGAAGCAGTTGAGGAAGTTCAGGAGCGACGCATTGTAAGGCACGTATACATTCAAAAATGACGCGAACATCGGGTTAACACTCCGTTAAAACCTGGCAGCGTCATGTACTGAATTTCCGCTTGCCGGGCAACGGCCCGGATCGCCAAACGATTGTTATTGGAAAATTAATCTTAACTTGTGGATTAGATAAAGATTTAATCAACTCCGACTCCGCCTTTCCATACAGGCACTTCGACGACGAAGAATACGTCCCTTCACGCAAGAGCGCCCGACACGGGTCCCGTCCATCCGCGGGGCAATCGTAGGATGTCGTTCTCACCGCCCCGCACCCGACTTTTCCCCGCCCTGTCCGACGCCGCCTATCCTTGCCGGCGTTCAACCACGGAGAGTCCCATGGCGAGGATCGAGATCAGCTTTTTCACGACGGGCAACCGCTCGGCCGAAGGCGGCACGATGCCGGTTCCGCGTGCCTCCAACCTGCGCACGGAAGTCCTTGCGAGCGGCAGTGTCTCGGCGGCCACGACGAGCGCGAGCGGCGATGCGGCCGGAACGGGTTTCGTGCGGATCTCGGCCGATGGCGATGTCTGGGCCACCGTCGGGGCGGCGCCAGTGGCCGTCGTCCCCGCCGCCGGCCAGGCCTTGGCCGGCCTTCGCGTCAAGGCCGGCGCGCCGCTCGACCTTGCCGTCGGCCAGGGCGACAGGGTCGCCGTGATCGACGCCTGAGGACACCGGCCATGCTCGATCTCGCACCTCTGTCCCTCTCCGCGCCCCGCCGCGCCCGCATCGCCGCCTCGGCGCCGCGCACGCGCCCGATCCGCACGGCGATCTTCGGCGACAGTTTCGGCCAGCGTTCGCAGGACGTCAGCGGCTCGCCGGGCGAGGACGGCGCCACGGCCGTCAGCACCGGCCTGTTCAATTTCCCGGGCCCCCAGACCAATGCAGTCGGCGGCGTCGCCTGGGGCGTCGGCGCCTGGATGGCGGCGCTCTCGGGCGGCCGCTACGTCATGCCCTACCAGCTGAACTTCGCGGTCGGCGGCTCCACCACGGAACAGCTCAAGCAGGACGGCGGGCAGACGAGCGGCACCGGCACCGATCGGTTCAGCCTCTTCCGCGCCCGCATGCAGGCCGAGCAGGCGGCCGGCCGGCCCGTGGACCTGTGCCTGCTCCATGCGGGGACGAACGACGCGACGAGCGGGCTCACCGTCGAGCAGAGCTTCTCCAATCTCGTGGCGATCTGCGAGAAGATCGCGGCGCTCGGCATCAGCGTGGTCCTCTTCACCGCGAGCCCCCGGGGCGATACGGCCAATACCGGCGCCCGGCTGACAAGTGCGCAGATCGCCTTCGCCAAGGGGCTGCGCGACCGCGTGCTGACGCAGATCGAGCAGGTGCCGACGCTTCTCGGCAAGGTCAAGGTGGCGAATGGCTGGCTGCAGGAGGTCGCCGAGGGCAATGGCGATGCCGTTGTCGGCAAGACCTATGACGGCGTGCACCCCTCCCCCGACTTCGCGCGGGAACTCGCCCTTTCGGGGCTGGCGGCGGCGGACGCGCTGCTGCGTCCGGCCTTCGCGCCTCAGCTGGCTTCCGGCCCCGACCCGGCAGACCTCCTGGGATCGCGCGGTCAGATGGCGGGAAGCGGCGGCACGCTGCAGGCGCTCGGAAGCGTGTCGGCCAATGCCGGCTTCACCATCTCCGGCTCCGCGCCGGATGGCTGGACCCTCATTCCCGGCGTTCCCTCGGGCGGGGCCTGGAGCGCGTCGGGCACGACCAATGTCAAGGGAACGGTGACGGGCGTGGTGGAGCCGAGCGGGGCCGAGCGCGTCTTCACCGTCACCGTCGCCTGCAACAGCACGGCGCGCTCGAACGACAACACGGTACAGCTGGAGGCGCGCACCGCCGTGCCGCTCGCGGGCCTTTCGGCCGGCGACTGGATCGAGGCGCTGGTGCGGATCGAACTCGCCCAGTCCAGCGGCTTTCGCGGCGCGGACCTCGCCTTGCGCTTCACCGAGCCGGACGGGGTGCTGCGGACCGTGCGCTGCCTTCAGCCGCCGCCCAACGGCACGCCCTACCGCGAATGGAACGACACGGCGGCGCTGTCCGGCGCCTCCGCGCTCGTGCTGCACACCGCCCCGCGCCAGATCAAGCCCGGCACCTACGGAGCGATCGATCTCGCGGTGATCCTCGCCTTCCACGGCCAGAATGCCAATCTTTCGACCGTCGCGCGAATCTTGCGGCCCCGCGTCCGCAAGGTCGTCTGGCCGGCGTGAGAAACGACGGGCGAAGGCACCGGCCCGGCATGGCGCAGGCCTTCCTCCAATAGACGAAAGCCCGGGAATCGCAGGGCGATTCCCGGGCCGGTCGTGCAATCGCGCGGCGAAAGGAAGGCGGGCGGCGCTAGCGCAGCGCGCGGTTCATCTGGTCCGTCAGCGGCTTGGTGAGATAGGACATGATGGTGCGATCGCTCGTCTTCACGAAGGCCTCGATCGGCATGCCCGGCACGAGTTCCAGCCCCTTGAGCTTGGAGAGTTCCTCGTCGCTCGCCTTGATGCGGGCGAGATAATACATCGTGCCCGTGCGCTTGTCCTCGATGAGATCCGGCGAGACCGAGGCGAGTTCGGCATTGAGCGCCGGTGTGGTGCCGCGGTCGAAGGCCGAGAAATGCAGCGTGACGTCCTGGCCGGCATAGAGCTGGTCGACGTCGACGGGGCGGATCTTCACCTCGCCCACCAGACGGTCCGATTCCGGCACGATCACCATCACCGTCTCCGCCGGCTGGATGACGCCGCCGACCGTGTGGATCTTCAGCTCGTTCACGACGCCGCTCTGGGGCGCGAGGATCATGCTGCGCGCCATCGTGTCGGCCGCGACCGTGCGCTTCTCCGAAAGCGTCGAGATGGCCTCCTGCGCGGACGCGATCTGGTCCGTCAGCTCCGCACGCAGCGCCTGATCGACCTGCATGATCTGCAGCTCGATCTCGGCGATCTTGCCGCGGCCGGCCGCGATCGACGATCGGAGCGCGCCCTGCGTTCCCTTCAGCTGGGAGAGCTCGCGCTCCATCTCGGAAAGCCGCTGATAGGGAACGAGCTTCTTCTTGAAGAGGCCGCGCAGGCCCTCGATCTCCTTCTCCACCGTGTCGATCTCGGCGGTGGAGGCGTCGAGCTGGGAGATGTCGCCGCGCACCTGCTCCTCGGCCTGCCGACTGCGCTCGCGCAGCTGCGAGCGCTGTCCGTCGCGCTCCTCGCGGCGCAGCAGGAACTGGCGGCGCTCCGAATCGAGCGCGGTCTCGAACTGCGGGTAGCGCAGGAGCTGAGCCTGGGAGATGCTCGGGAAGGTGAGTTCGGCCAGCCCGTCGCGCTCGGCGAGCAGGCGGTCGAGGCGCGCCTGCTGCTGGAAGAGGCTGGTCTGGGTGGCCTGGACCTGCGCCTCGGCGACCGTCGTGTCGAGCTGCACCAGCGGCTGGCCGGCCGTCACCTTGTCGCCGTCGGCGACGAAGACTTTGGCGACGACGCCGCCCATCGGATGCTGCACGAGCTTGGGACCGGTCTCGACCGCGAGGAAGCCCTGCGCGATCACCGCGCCGCCGATCACGGTCTTGGCCATGAGCCCGACGATGCTGCCGCTCATCATCAGGACGGCGGTGACGCCGATCAGGATGTTGCGGCGCAACGCCCGGTAGGCGCTGGTGGCTTCGGCGGGGACCACGTCGAGCGTCAGGACGTGCTCGCGTTTTTCAAGATGCTTGCTGCCCTTGTAGAGAGCGAGGCTGTCGTTCTCGGTCTTCGGCCGGCCGGACGTGGCCTGGACGGCCATCCGCTCGCGGGCCTTGGAGGCGATGTCTTCGCGCGTCATGTTCGGCTCGCCTTGCTTTCCACCCAGGTCGCTCAAGCGGCGGTGACCGCGCCGACGGCGGGTGCGCGTCGGGAAAAGAGCTCCAGCACCTCGTCGCGAGGTCCGTATTTCTGCACCCGGCCGTCGTTGAGGATGAGGACCTGGTTGACGGTGGACAGGATGCTCGGCCTGTGCGCCACGATGATGACGATGCCACCCCGCGCCTTCACGCCTTCCAGCGCCGATTGTAGCGCCAGTTCGCCTTCGTTGTCGAGGTTGGAGTTCGGCTCGTCGAGGACGACGAGGAACGGGTCGCCGTAGAGCGCGCGGGCGAGGCCGATGCGCTGCGACTGGCCGCCGGACAGGCCGCCGCCCGTGTCGCTGATCATCGTGTCGTAGCCGTCGGGCAGGCGCACGATCATGTCGTGGACGCCGGCGGCGCGGGCGACGTTGACGATCATGCCGCTATCGGCGTTCGGGTCGAAGCGCGCGATGTTCTGGGCGATCGTGCCCTCGAAGAGAGCGACGTTCTGCGGCAGGTAGCCGACGAACTTGCCCCGTTCCGTCGACGACCATTGCGACATGGCGATGCCGTCGAGGCGCACGGTGCCGAGCGCCGGGTTCCAGAGGCCGACGAGCGCGCGCACCAGCGTGGACTTGCCCGAGCCCGTCGAACCGATGATGCCGAGGCCCTCGCCGGCCTTCAGGAGGAAGGACACGTCGCGCACGATGAGCTTGCGGATGTTGGGCGGGGCAACCGAGACCATCTCGCAGGTCATCTGGCGGCTCGGCGCGGGCGTGGAGAAATGCGCGCGCTCGGGCGGGTTGCGGATGAAGAGCTCGTCGAGGCGCGCCCAGCTCTGGCGGGCGGCGACGAGGTTCTTCCAGTGCGCGATGGCCAGTTCGATCGGCGCCAGCGCGCGGGCCGAGAGGATGGAGCTCGCGATCATCACGCCGCCGGTCGCCTGCTGCGTGATCACGAGATAGGCGCCGAGCGCAAGGACGCCCGACTGCAGCACCATGCGCGCCACGCGCGAGACGGTGCCGAGCGAGTTGGACTTGTCGGAGATCGCGAGGCTCTTCTCCACGAGCTCGCCGTTCACCCGGTTCCAGTTGCCGGACATGGCGAGCGTCATGCCCATGGACTGCAGCGTCTCGGCATTGGACTGGCAGGCGGCCAGGAGGAAGGCGCGCTTGTTGGTGACGTCGTTCAGCTCCTTGGACGGCTGCTTGGTGACGATGTTGCTGACATAGGTGATGGCGATGAGCACCAGCGCGCCGACGAGGACGGCGAGGCCGATGTAGAAATGGAAGAGGAAGCAGATCAGGAGGTAGAGCGGGATCCACGGCAGGTCGAAGATCGCCGTCGGCCCCTGCGAGGAGAGGAAGGTGCGCACCTGGTCGAGATCGCGCACCGCGCTCGCCGCCTGCTGGTTGCCGGAAGCCGCATTGCGCACGATCGTGTCGAAGGTGCGCGCGCCGAAGGACTCCTTCACCATCAGGCCGATGCGCGTCAGCATGCGCGAGCGCAGGATGTCGACGCCGCCCTGGAACACGTAGAGCGCGAGCGCGAAGAGGCCGAGCGCCACGAGGCTCGGGATGCTGCCGCTCGGAATGACGCGGTCGTAGACCGCCAGCATGAAGATGGAGCCGGTCAGCGCCAGGACGTTCGCCACGCCGCTCAGCGCCGCGACGGCCACGAATGCCTTGCGGCACTTGGCGAAACATATGCTAAGTTCTGAGCGCATCAGCCTTCGATCCATCTAGCATCCGAATGCTAGTTGAAGACATCTACGATTTTCCTAAAGCCACGGGCAAGGGCGCTCGAATCAGGGCAGGGACGCGCCCTGCGCAGAACGGCGGCAACGTGCCGCATGCGCTTGATGGAAAAAACTTTTCCGTGCGCGTGCCCGCAGCGCGTCGCCGCTCCAGGGCGCTCGGGCGCGCCGTCCCGGCCCGCCCCTCGGACCGAGCTTCCGCTGCGTCCACAGGGGGCGGAAGCCTTGCCGGTCGTCTTGAACGTGCGGTCCGCACGTCGACCTTTCCGCGGGGGCTGGCCGCGGCGCGTTCCGTCCCGATATTGACGCTGGTACGACCCTCCGCACGCCCTGCGGGCACGCCTCGAGCCTCGGCCCGGGGCGGCGGGCAGGTCGGACGGCAGTCCTTCGTCCCAGCATGAAACCCGGTGTCGTCTTGCGTGTCCTTGGTCGTCTCACGTCTCTCCTGCGCCCCGGCGCCAGCACCGCGCGGCCCGTCCGTCGCGCGAGCGAGAAGCGGGCGCGGCTCGAGAGCGAGGTCGAGCACGCGCTTCTCTACGCCGTCGGCGACGTGCACGGGCATCTCGACATGCTGGAGCGTCTGGAGGAAGCGATCCGGGCCGATGCGCGGGCGGCCGGCGTCGAGGCGGTCGTGGTGGTCCATCTCGGCGATGCGGTCGATCGCGGGCCCGAGAGCGCGGGCGTGCTGGAGCGCCTCAGCGCGCCGCCCCCGGACGGACTCGTGCGCCTGTGCCTGTGCGGCAATCACGAGGAGGCCTTCCTCGGCTTCCTCGCCGATCCCCTCCCCTCCGCGTCCTGGCTGCGGATGGGCGGGCGCGCCACGCTGAAATCCTACGGCCTCGATCCCGACGCGCTCCTGCGCTCGGAGGCAGGCGAGCGGCAGCGCCTCCTGCGGGAGGCCATTCCCGCCCGCCATGTCGATTTCATGCGCGCCCTTCCCGTCGCCATCTCGACGCCGCGCTACCGCTTCGTCCATGCCGGCCTTCGCCCGGGCGTGCCCTTCGAGGAGCAGACCGACCTCGATCTCATAACGATCCGCTCGCCCGCGCCGGACTTTGCCGAAGGCGACCGCGTGATCGTGCACGGCCACACGCCGGGAACGCGCCCGGTGGTGCGACCGGGCGAGATCTGCGTCGATACCGGCGCGGGCCAGGGCGGGCGCCTCACCGCCGTGCGCCTTCGGGCGGGGCAGGTCGATTTCCTCAGCGTCGAACCGGGTCCCGCGCCGGGCCGCTGACCGCGCTCAGCGCTCGGCGCCCTGCAGGACGCTGCGGATGGCGAAGCTCGAATTGATGCGCTGGACGCCGGGAAGGCGCGACAGCACCTCCTTGTGCAGACGCTCGTAGTCGCCCGCCCCTTCGGCCCGCACGCGCAGAAGATAGTCCTCCTCGCCCGTCATCAGGTAGCATTCGCGGATCTCGGGATGGCGTCGCACCTCCGCCTCGAACCGGTTGAGGACGTCCTCCGTCTGGCGTTCGAGGCTGATGCGCACGATGACGACATGGCCCTCCTGCCCGCCCGGCCCGGCGACGATCGCCGTGTAGCCGCGGATCGTGCCGCTTTCCTCCAGAAGCTGGACGCGGCGAAGGCAGGCCGACGGGGAGAGCCCGACTTCGGCGGCGAGCGCGACATTGGTGATCCGCCCGTCCCGGCGCAGCGCCTGGAGGATGCGCCGGTCGATGGCATCGAGGATCTGCATGACGTTGCGTTCTCTCGTGGAAGATGCGGCCATGGCGCTCAATTTCGCATAGCATGCGGCGAAGGCGGCGAACATGCGCCGATCGTTGCGCCATACTGAACCGTCCGTTCGAACGCGTCGAACGTCGCCCGACGGAGGGCGGCGCCTGCCGGGAGCAATCGTCATGAAGGTCGTGGTCCTGGGCGCCGGCGTCATCGGCGTCACCTCCGCCTGGTATCTGATGCGCGCCGGCCACGAGGTCACGGTGATCGACCGGCAGCCCGGCCCGGCGCTGGAGACGAGCTTCGCCAATGCCGGCGAGGTCTCGTTCGGCTACTGCTCGCCCTGGGCCGCGCCCGGCATTCCGAAGAAGGCGATCAAGTGGCTCCTGATGGAGCACGCGCCGCTGATCCTGCGCCCCAAGCCCGATCTCGCGATGATCTCGTGGATGGTGCGGATGCTGCGCAACTGCACCGCCGAGCGCTACGCGCTGAACAAGAGCCGCATGCTGCGCCTCTCCGACTACAGCCGCACCTGCCTTGCCGAGCTTCGCGCCGAGACGGGCGTGGAGTACGACCAGCGCATGAAGGGCACGCTGCAGCTCTTCCGCACGCAGGCCCAGCTCGACGCGTCCGCCAAGGACGTCAAGGCGCTGGCCGAGGACGGCATCGCCTACGAGATCCTCGACCCGTCCGGCTGCGTCCGCGCCGAGCCGGCGCTGGCGCGCGCCCACAACCGCATCGTCGGCGGCCTCCTGACGCCGAACGACGAGACCGGCGACTGCTTCAAGTTCACCAACGCGCTCGCGCGTCTCTGCGCCGAAAGGGGCGTCTCCTTCGATTACGGGCGCACGATCCGGCGCCTGATCGTCGATGCCGGCCGGATAACGGGCGTCGAGACCGATGCCGGTGTCGTCCCGGCCGAGGCGGTGGTGGTGGCGCTCGGCTCCCATTCGCCGGCCCTGGTGGCCCCGCACGGCCTGTCGCTGCCGGTCTATCCGGTGAAGGGCTATTCGCTGACGATCCCGATACGGAACCCGGAGCTCGCCCCCGAATCGACCGTGATGGACGAGAGCTACAAGATCGCCATCACCCGCCTCGGCGATCGCATCCGCGTCGGCGGCATGGCCGAGATCTCCGGCTTCACCAACGACCTCGTCCCCGCCCGGCGCCGCACGCTGGAGCATTCGGTCACCGACCTCTTCCCCGGCGGCGACCTGTCGAAGTCGAGCTTCTGGTCGGGCCTTCGCCCGATGACGCCGGACGGCACGCCGGTGATCGGCGCGACGAAGGTCAAGGGCCTCTTCCTCAACACCGGCCACGGCACGCTCGGCTGGACCATGTCCTGCGGCTCGGGGCGGCTCCTCGCCGATCTCGTCGGCGGCAGGGCGCCCGAGATCGACGCCCGCGACCTCTCGATCGCGCGCTACTGACCCGTCGCGATCGCGCCGCGGAAGGGAGCGGCGCTCACACGATGCCGCCGCCCGAACCCGCCACGGCGGGACGCGTCTCGGCCACCTTGCGGCGATAGCCGCTGGCGCGATAGGCGGCGATCGGGTCGATGGCGCCGCCGGCGCGGCGGCGGGCCTCGGCGAGAATGGGCTCGACGTCGGTGCGGAAGGCCGCCTTCAGCGTCTCCGAGGCCATCATCGCGTCGCTCGCCTCCTGATGCGCCTCCAGGGCGGCGCGGTCGACGAGGAGGGCCTGCGCGAAGGCCCGCCGGATCTCGCTCGCCGAGCGGATGAGGCTCTCGATCGGGTCGGTCACGTTGTGCGACTGGTCGATCATATGCGCCGGATGCAGCCGCTCCAGCGCCTCGCCCGCGCCGACCAGTTCATTGAAGATCAGGAACAGGCGGAACGGATCGATGGAGCCGGCGTCGAGATCGTCGTCGCCATATCGGGAATCGTTGAAGTGGAAGCCGCCGAGCTTGCGCGCCCGCACGAGGCGCGCCACGATCTGCTCGATGTTCACGTTGGGCGCGTGGTGGCCGAGATCGACGAGGCAGAAGGCCTTCGCCCCGAGTTCCTGCGCCACCATGTAGCTCGTGCCCCAGTCGGAGACGACGGTCGAGTAGAAGGCCGGCTCGTACATCTTGTGCTCGGAGAAGATGCGCCAGTCCTCCGGCAGCGCCGCGACGATCTCCTTCATCGAGCCGAGATAGCGCTCGAAGCTGCGGGAGAGGTCGCTCTGCCCGGCGAAGTTCGCGCCGTCTCCGATCCAGACGGTGATCGCCTTGGAGCCGATGGCGGTGCCGATCTCGATCGTCTCGAGATTGTGGGCGACGGCCTGCGCGCGCACGGCGGCGTCGGCATGGCTCAGCGAGCCGAACTTGTAGGAGAGCGGCTGGCGCGGGTCGTCCGGATGGTCCTGGAACGTGTTGGAGTTCATCGCGTCGAAATGCAGCCCCAGCGCTTGCGAATGGGCCTTCAACTCGGCCGGATCCGCCTTGTCCCAGGGGATGTGCAGCGAGACGCCGGGCGTGGCGCGCCCGAAGGCGTTGATGACGGCGCAGTCGTCGAGCTTCTCGAAGATGCCGCGCGGCTCGCCGGGTCCGGGAAAGCGGGCAAAGCGCGTGCCGCCGGTGCCCGTGCCCCAGGAGGGGACGGCGACGAAGAAGGCGGCGACCGCGTCGGTGATCGCGGCGATGTCGACGCCGCGCCGCGACAGCCGCTCCCCGAGCGCCTCGTAGTCGGCGGCAAGGTCGGCCTCGCGCGGCGCGTTGTGTTCGGCGATGACGCTCGCGTCGATGGGCGTGGTCATGGAAATCCTCCCTGGAACGGCGCCGAATGGTCGCCCTTCTTCTCCCTCGCGGGGAGAAGGTGGATGCGGAGCGGGCGCATGAGGGGCTTGCCGCCGTCGTGGCGGGCCTCCCCTCGTCCCGCCGCGCGACCTTCTCCCCCGCACGGGAGAGAAGGCAGCCGCCTCGCGCACGCCTAGCGCGTGAAGCTCATCGCATTGCCGGCATCGACATTGACGATGTTGCCGGTCGACTTCGCCGAGCGGTCGGAGGCGAAGAAATGCACGGCCTCGGCGATGTCCTCGGGGAAGACGGAGCGCTTGAGGAGCGAGCGGTTGCGGTAGTGCTCCTCCAGCTGGTCGAGGTCGATCTTGGAGGAGGCGGCGCGCTGCTGGCGCCATTCGCCGTTCCAGATCGTCGAGCCGCGCAGCACCGCGTCGGGATTGACCGTGTTGACGCGGATGCCCGCCTCCGCCCCTTCGAGCGCGAGGCAACGGGCGAGATGGATCTCCGCGGCCTTGGCCGTGCAGTAGGCCGAGGCGCCGGCGGACGCGGCGAGGCCGTTCTTGGAGGCGATGAAGATCACCGAGCCGCCGAGATTCTGGTGCCGGAACAGCCGGAACGCCTCGCGCGAGACGAGGAAGTAGCCCGTCGCCAGGATCGAGACGTTGCGGTCCCAGACCTCGAGCGTCGTCTCCTCGATGGGGGCGGCCGAGGCGATGCCGGCGTTGGAGACGAGGATGTCGAGCCCGCCGAAGGCGACCGACGCGGCGCGGAAGCTCTCGGCGACCTCGGCCTCGGACGTCACGTCCATGCGCTGCGTGCGCACCTGGTCAGCTCCGAAGCTCGCCGCAAACTCGCCCTTCGTGCGCTCCAGGGCCGCCTCGTCGATATCGGCGAGCACCACGCAGGCGCCGTCCGCGAGAAGGCGCGCGGCGCTGGCGCGCCCGATGCCGCCGGCCCCGCCGGTGACGAGCGCGATGCGCCCGGCGAGCGGCCTGGCCTTCGGCATGCGCTGCAGCTTCGCCTCCTCGAGCAGCCAGTACTCGATGTCGAACGCCTCCTGCTCGGGCAGGCCCTCGTAGGTGTCGACGCCCGAGGCGCCGCGCATGACGTTGATGGCGTTGACGTAGAACTCGCCCGCGATGCGCGCCGTCGCCTTGTCCTTGGCGAAGGACAGCATGCCGACGCCGGGCACGAGATAGATCACCGCGTTCGGATCGCGCATGGACGGCGAATCCTCATGGCGGCAGCGCTCGTAATAGCGCGCGTAGTCCTCGCGATAGGCCGAGATCGCGGCGTCGAGACTGCCGAGCAGCGCGTCGACGTCGGGCGCGGCGGGATCGAAGTCGAGGACCAGGGGCCGGATCTTGGTGCGCAGGAAATGGTCGGGGCAGGACGTGCCGAGGGCGGCGAGCGGGCGCAGGGCCCGGGAGCCGACGAATTCCAGGACGGCGGCGCTGTCGTCGAAATGGCCGATCTTGGCCTCGTCCAGGCCGATGCGGCCGCGGATGGCCGGCATCAGCCGCGCCGCGATCTCGCGGCGGGTCTGGGCGGGCAGCGCCTCGACCGCGGCCCCGCCGAAGGCCGGCTTGCCCGAGAGCGCCCCCTCGAACCACTCGATGGCGCGGTTGATGATGCGCAGCGTCGTTGCGTAGCACGCCTCCGCCGTGTCGCCCCAGGTGAACAGGCCGTGGCTTCCGAGCACGACGCCCCTGGCGTTCGGGTTCTCGGCCGCGAAGCGCGACAGTTCCAGACCGAGCTCGAAGCCCGGACGCCGCCAGTCCAGCCAGCCGATCTCGTCGCCGTAGACCTGCCGGGTGATCTCGCGCCCGTTGCGCGTCGCGGCGATGGCGATGACGGCGTCGGGATGCATGTGGTCGACATGGGCATAGGGCAGGTAGGCGTGCAGCGGCGTGTCGATCGAGGCCGCGCGCGGGTTGAGGGCGAAGGTGCAGTGGGGAAGGTAGCCCACCATCTCGTCCTCGTGCTCGGGCCCGCGATAGAGGTCGCGCAGCTTGTCGAGCTTGTCCTGGTAGAGCGTGGCGAACCCGTCGAGCCGGATCGAGCCGACATCCCCGCCCGAGCCCTTCACCCACAGGACCTCGAGGTCCTCGCCGGTCAGCGGATCGCGCTCCACCACCTTGGCCGAGGTGTTGCCGCCGCCGTAATTGGTGATGCGCTTGTCGGAGCCGAGAAGGTTCGAGCGGTAGACGAGCTTGCCGGGCTCGTCGAGCGTCGCGGCCTTGGCGCCGTCCCAAAGGTTCTGCAGCCGGGTGGCGTCTTTTACGTCGGACATGGGTCTCTCCTCCGATGGCGCCGCGAGCCCTGCCTGCAAGCGCCCTCCCGCCGGTCTATTCCCATCGTTTCCGATCAGATGTCAACATTATCGATCACCATTGCGATTATGCTGCGCTGCAGTGAACAGTTTTGATCGAACATGATTGACACCGCGCCATGGCTGCGGGATTGTCCGCTTCGGGGAGAACACGGATGCACGAACTGGAACGCCATCGGATCATCCTGAGCGCCGTGCAGAGCCGCCAGGTCGCCGGCGTCGGCGAGCTGGCCGAGCTGACGGGCGCCTCCGAGGCGACGATCCGGCGCGACATCTCGGCGCTCGCCGGGCAGAAGCAGCTGCGCCGGGTGCGCGGCGGCGCCGAGGCGACCAGCCTCCCCTCGCCCTACGGCCAGATCGGCGCGCCGTCGCTCGTCGCCAGCGAGACGCTGCACCGGCGCGAGAAGCGCCTGATCGCGCGGGCCGCGGTGGAGCTGTGCGGCGAGAACGACTCCGTCATCGTCAACGGCGGCACGACGACGTTCCAGATGGTGCATCATCTCACCACGCTGCGCCTGCAGGTGATGACCAACTCCTTCCAGATCGCCGAGCATCTGGTGAAACATTCCAACTGCACCGTCCTGGTGCCGGCCGGAGCCATCTATCGCGAGCAGGGCCTCATCATCAGCCCGTTCGAGGCGGACGGCATCGCCCATTTCGCCGCGCAGAGGATGTTCATGGGCTGCCGGGCGATCTCCTCGCTCGGCATCGCCGAGGCCGATCCGCTGATCGTCCAGTCCGAGCAGCGCCTGATGCGCCAGGCGGACGAACTCGTCGTGCTCGCCGACTCTTCGAAATTCCGCATGCGCTCCTCGATGATCGTCGCCCCGCTGTCGCGCGTGACGACGATCGTGACCGACGACGGCATCGAGGACGGGGCGGCGCAGATGATCGAGGCGGCGGGGGTCCGGCTCGTCGTCGCGGACGGCACGCGGCTGTCCGAGGAGGAGGTTGCGAGCGCCGCCTGAGGGAAGAGGGCGGCCGCGCGACGGCCGGGAATTCACACGTATCGGGAGGATACACGCATGACACAGTTCAGGAAGAGCCTGGCGCTCGCCGTTCTCGCGGCCGGGCTCATGGCCTCGGTGGCCCAGGCCGCCGACACGCGCATCGCCCTCGTCGTCAAGTCGCTCGGCAACGGCTTCTTCGACGCCGCCAACAAGGGCGCGCAGGAAGCGGCCAAGGAACTCGGCGGCGTCGAGATCATCTATACCGGGCCCACGACGACGACGGCCGAGGGCCAGATCGAGGTGCTCAACTCGCTGATCTCCCAGAAGGTCGACGCCATCGCCATCTCCGCCAACGATCCCGACGCCGTCGTGCCGGTGCTCAAGAAGGCGATGCAGCGCGGCATCAAGGTGATCTCCTTCGATTCCGGCGTCTCGCCCGAAGGCCGCATCCTGCAGCTCAATCCCTCGTCCAACGCCCTCATCGGCGAGACCTGCCTGAAGCTCGCCGCCGACGTCCTGCCCGAGGGCAAGGGCAAGATCGCCATCCTCTCGGCCACGGCCACCTCGACCAACCAGAACATCTGGATCGAGGAGATGAAGAAGGCGATGCCGAAATTCCCCGGCCTCGAACTCGTGACCACCGTCTACGGCGACGACCTCTCCGACAAGAGCTACCGCGAGACGCAGGCGCTCCTGAAGAGCCACCCGGACGTCAAGGTCATCGTCGCCCCGACCTCGGTCGGCATCGTGGCCGCCGCGCAGGCCGTCAAGGACGCCGGCAAGATCGGCGAGGTCTTCGTCACCGGCCTCGGCCTGCCCTCCGAGATGGCCGGCGCGATCAAGTCCGGCGCCTCGAAGAGCTTCGCCATCTGGAATCCGATCGACCTCGGCTATTCCGCCGCCATGCTCGCCAACGACCTCGTCAAGGAGGATCTCGACAAGGTGGAGGCGGGCCAGAGGCTCAAGGCCGGCCGCATGGGCGAGATCGAGATCGGCGAAGGCGCCGAGGCCGCCATGTCCGTGCCCTTCACCTACGACGCCTCCAATATCGACGAGTTCGCCAAGATCTTCTGATCGCGACCGTCGGCGCATCGTCCGTCTCCCCTTCACCGGGAGACGGGCGATGCGACGGGACGCGGGGGGCCGCACGGGACCCCCGCGCCGTCTGCGCGCAGGCCTTGCGCGAAGCGGCCCCGCCGCGCCCGTCGAGCGCCATCCGGAACGAGACATCGCCATGTCCGACCTGCCCCCTCCCATTCTCCAGATGCGCGCGATCACCAAGGTCTTTCCCGGCGTGCGCGCGCTGTCGGACGTCGATCTCGTGCTGCGTCCGGGCCGCGTCACCGCGCTGATCGGCGAGAACGGCGCGGGCAAGTCGACGCTGGTGAAGACGATGACCGGCCTCTACCGGCCCGACGGCGGGGAAATCCTGATCGAGGGCGAGCCGGCGCGTTTCGAGAGCTCGGCCGCGGCGGAAGCCGCCGGCATCACCGCCATCCACCAGGAGACGGTTCTCTTCGACGAGCTCTCCGTCGCCGAGAACATCTATCTCGGTCACACGCCGCGAACCCGCCTCGGTCTCGTCGACTGGAAGGCCGTGAACGCGCGCGCCAGCGCCATCCTCCATTCGCTCGACGCACCCTTCGGACCGCGCACGCGCCTGAAGGACCTGTCGATCGGCCAGCGCCATCTGGTCGCCGTCGCCCGCGCCCTCTCCATCAACGCCCGCGTCGTCATCATGGACGAGCCGACCGCCGCCCTCTCCCAGAAGGAGACGCAGGAGCTCTTCGTCATCGTCGAGCGCCTGAAGGCCAAGGGCACGGCGATCCTCTTCATCAGCCACAAGTTCGACGAGGTCTTCCGCATCGCCGACGACTATGCCGTCTTCCGCGACGGGAAATGCGTGAGCGCGGGCATCCTGGCCGAGACGGATCAGGCGGCGCTGGTGCGCCAGATGGTCGGGCGGCCCGTCGACGACGTCTTCCCCAAGCGCGCGGCGGCGCGCGGGGAGGTCGTCCTCGAGGTCGAGAACTACTGCCATCCCAGCGAGTTCGACGCGATCTCGCTGACGCTGCGGCGCGGCGAGATCCTCGGCCTCTACGGGCTCGTGGGTGCCGGCCGCTCCGAATTCTGCCAGGCGCTGTTCGGCGCGACGCGCCCCTCGGCCGGGCGCCTGCGCATCGAGGGCCGCGAGGTCGCGATCCGCCGCCCCGCACAGGCGATCGAGGCCGGACTCGTCTACGTGCCCGAGGAGCGCGGACGCCACGGCGCCGTGCTGGCCATGCCCATCTTCGAGAACATGACCCTCGCCTCGCTGGGCGCCGTGTCGCGCCGCGGCTTCCTGAAGAGCGCGCAGGAATTCGCCCTGGCGCGCGCCTATGCCGGGCGCCTCGACCTGCGCGCCGCCGCCCTCACGCAGCCCGTCGGCACGCTGTCGGGCGGCAACCAGCAGAAGGTCGTCATCGGCAAGTGGCTGGCGACGCGGCCGAAGATCATCATCCTCGACGAGCCCACCAAGGGCATCGACATCGGCTCGAAGGCGGCCGTGCACGCCTTCATCTCGGAACTCGCCGCCGAGGGGCTCGCCGTCCTCATGGTCTCCTCCGAGCTTCCCGAGATCCTCGGCATGAGCGACCGCGTCACCGTGTTCCGCGAAGGCAGGCAGATCGGCACCTACGACCGCGAGGGCCTGTCGCCGGAGGTGCTGGTGCGCGCGGCGACCGGCAATGTCGAGACCGCCGGGACGGAGAGCGTGCGATGAGCGTCCTGAAGGCCCGCGAGACCCTGCTTCTCGCCGCCGCCGTCCTCCTCGTCCTCTTCGTCTCCTCGCGCAGCGCGGATTTCGCCACGGCGCGCAATCTCGCCACCATCTTCACCGACACGTCGATCCTCGTCATCCTGGCGCTCGGCCAGGCGGCGGTGATCATGACGCGCTCGATCGACCTGTCGGTGGCGGCCAACCTCGCCTTCACCGGCATGGCCGCCGCGATGATCAACGCCGCCATGCCCGGACTGCCCATTCCCCTCATCGTCCTCTTCTGCCTCGGCATGGGGCTCTGCCTCGGGGCGATCAACGGCCTACTCGTGTGGAAGCTCTCGCTGCCGCCGATCGTCGTCACGCTCGGCACGCTCACGATCTATCGCGGCCTCGCCTTCGTCCTGTCGGGCGGGGCCTGGGTCAACACGTTCCAGATGTCGGAGAGCTTCCTGGCGCTTCCGCGCGCGCAGGTCCTCGGCCTGCCGGTGCTCGCCTGGATCGCGATCCTCGCCATCGCCGGCGCCTTCGTCACCTTCGGCTGGACGCGCTTCGGCCGCGCGCTCTACGCCACCGGCGGCAACCCCGTCGCCGCCGTCTATGCCGGCATCGACGCCGGACGCACCACCTTCCTCGCCTTCTGCCTCTCGGGTGCGCTGGCGGGCCTGTGCGGCTATCTCTGGGTGTCGCGCTTCGCCGTCGCCTATGTCGACGTCGCCAGCGGCTTCGAGCTCGACGTCATCGCGGCCTGCGTCATCGGCGGCATCTCCATCGCCGGCGGCATCGGCTCGGTGGCCGGCGCCGTGCTGGGCGCCCTCTTCCTCGGCATCCTGAAGAACGCGCTGCCCGTCGTCGGCGTCTCGCCCTTCTGGCAGATGGCGATCTCCGGCGCGATCATCGTGGCCGCCGTCACGCTCAACACGCGCGCCGAGAAGACGCGCGGCCGCGTCATCCTGCGTCGCATCGACGCCAATGCCGGAGCCCCGGCATGAGCCTTGCCGACGCGCCGCTCTCCAAGATCCAGGACCGCGCCCCCGCCCCCCGCCACGTCGCCGACCGCGGGCGCTCGCGCCTGTCGGAGGCGCTGCGCAGCTGGGAGGCGCTCCTCGTGGCGCTTTTTCTCGCGATCTTCCTCGCCAACAGCCTCGCCTCCCCGTATTTCCTCGACATCTGGAACCTGTCGGACGCGACCTTCAACTTCACCGAGAAGGCCATCGTCGCGCTGGCGCTCGCCTTCGTCATCCTGTCCGGCGAGATCGACATCTCGGTCGCCGGCATCATCGCGCTGGCCTCGACGGTCATGGGCCTGCTCGCCGCCGGCGGCGCCGGCCTGCCGCTCGTCGCGGGCGCCGGGCTTTGCACGGGCCTTGCCTGCGGCATCGTCAACGGCGCGCTCGTCACCGGCCTCGGCCTGCCCTCGATCGTGGCGACGATCGGCACGATGAGCCTGTTCCGGGGCCTGTCCTACGCCATCCTCGGCGACGGCGCCTTCACGCAATATCCCGAGGGCTTCGAGTTCTTCGGCCAGGGCTATGTCTGGGAATGGCTGAGCTTCGAGTTCGCCGCCTTCCTCGTCCTCGCTCTCGTCGCCGGCATCGTCCTGCATCGCACGGTGGTCGGGCGCGCCATCCGGGCCGTCGGCCACAACCCCTTCGCCGCCCGCTTCTCCGGCCTTCCCGTCGGGCGGCTGAAATTCCTGGCCTTCGTGGTCACGGGCCTTGCCGCGGGCCTCGCCTCGGTGATGCTGACGAGCCGGCTCGGTTCCACCCGTCCCTCCATCGCGCTCGGCTGGGAGCTGGAGATCGTCACGATGGTCGTCCTCGGCGGCGTGTCGATCAACGGCGGATCGGGCTCGATCCTCGGCGTCGTCCTCGCCGCCTTCGTCATGGGCCTCATCACCTTCGGCCTCGGCCTTCTCAACGTGCCCGGCATCATCATGTCGATCTTCATCGGCCTCCTCCTCATCGCCGTCATCGCGCTGCCGGTGCTCGCCGGGCGCCTCGCGCGGCGCTTCTCGAAGGGACCGCGATGAGCCCGGCGCTGGAGAAGATCGCCTTCCGCATGACCCTGAAACCCGGCTGCGAGACGCAGTACCGCGCCCGCCACGACGCGATCTGGCCCGAACTCGTGACGCTGCTGCGCGAGGCCGGGGTGCGCGACTACTCGATCCATCTCGACGCCGAGACGGGCCATCTCTTCGCCACGCTCTGGCGGCCCCTCGACCACGGGATGGAGGCGCTGCCGGACCATCCGGTCATGCGCCGCTGGTGGGACATGATGGCCGATCTGATGGCGGTGAAGGCCGACAACGAGCCGGTCGCCGTGCCCCTCCAGACCGTCTTCCATCTGCCATGAGCGAGGCGCGCTTCGTCGCCGTCGTCGATATCGGCAAGACCAACGCCAAGCTCGCCCTGCACGATCTCGACACCCGCCGCGACCTCTTCGTCGCCACGCGCCCGAACACGCCGCTGGACGGCCCGCCCTACCGCCATTTCGACGTCGAGGGTCTCTGGGCCTTCCTCCTCGGCGCGCTGATGGACTGCGCCGCGCGCCATCCGGTCGAGGCGATCTGCGTCACCACGCACGGCGCCTGCGCCGCGCTCGTGGGCGACGCGGGCCTCGTCCTGCCGATCCTCGACTACGAGAGCGAGGCGCCGCAAGCCGGCCGGACGGCCTACGAGGCCGAGCGCCCGCCCTTCGCCGAGACCTTCTCGCCGCCCCTGCCGAACGGGTTGAACGTCGGCGCGCAGCTCTTCTACCTGGAAAAGCGGTTTCCGGACGCCTTCGCGCGCGCCCGCCACCTCCTCTTTTACCCGCAATACTGGGCCTGGCGGCTCACCGGCGTCGCGGCGAGCGAGGTGACCTCGCTCGGCTGCCATACCGATCTCTGGGCGCCCGAGCGCGGCGCGCCCTCCAGCCTTGCCCGCCGGCGCGGGTGGGACCGGCTGATGCCGCCGCTGCGCAGCGCCTTCGACGCGCTCGGCCCCTTGCGCGAGGAGATCGCCCTCGCGGTCGGTCTCGGCGGACGCGCCGTGCCCGTCCATTGCGGCATCCACGACAGCAACGCCTCGCTGCTTCCCCACCTCCTCTCGAGGCCCGCCCCGCTCGCCGTCGTCTCCACCGGCACCTGGATCATCGCCCTTGCCGTCGGCGGCACGCTGCGCGGGCTCGACCCCGCGCGCGACACGCTCGCCAATGTCGACGCGCTCGGCCGTCCCGTCCCTTCCGCCCGCTTCATGGGCGGGCGGGAGTTCGATCTCCTGACGGAGCGCAACGCGGTCACCCCGCAGGCCGAAGAGATCGCCGACGTCCTCGAACACGGCCCCTTCGTCCTGCCGACCCTCGCGCCCGGCACCGGTCCGGCGCCGGGCGGCTCGGGCGCCTGGAGCGCCGACCCCGCCGCGCTCTCGCCCGGCGCCCGCACGGCCGCGGCGACGCTCTACTGCGCGCTGATGACGCTCCGCATGCTCGACACGATCGGCGCGAAGGGGCCGACGGTCGTCGAAGGCCCCTTCGCCCGCAACGCGCTCTATGTCGAAAGCCTCGCGGCGCTCACCCGCCGCCCCGTCATCGCCTCCGACAGCGCCACCGGCACGACGGCCGGATCGGCCCTTCTGGCCAGAGGCGCCGACGTCTCGCCGTCCCTCGCCACCCTCCCGCCGCCGGCGCGCCGCGACACCCGCGTCGAGGACTATCGGCGGCGATGGGAGGCGCTGGTCGGCGCCCGGTGCGCCTGAACGGGGCCCGTCGCGGCCGGACCGTCCGGGCGCTCGCCGCTCAGAGCGGGAGTTTGGAAAGCGCCTCGCAGGTCGCCCTGTCTCCGACGACGAGCGCCTGCCGCCAGCCCGCATCGCCGGAGCCGGCCTCGCCGAAGCCGGCGAACGACGCCCACGGCGCCCCTTCGGCCGGACGCGCGAGGATCCGCGCGCCGCTGGCCTCCAGAAGCGGGATCCCGCCGGCGACGTCCCAGGTGTTCGGCGTCTCGAAGCGCGCGCCGGCGAGAAGGCCGGCGGCGACGAAGGCGCATTCGATGGCGGCCGAGCCGCTCTGGCGGGCCTCGAAGCCGATGTCGAGCCCGGCCGGCAGGCGCGGCAGGCCGACGATGCGCCGGCGCACCTGGCGGCGGTCGACGCTCTCGATCGCCTGACGCTCGAAGCGTAAGGGGCCGCCGGAGGCGGCGTGGTAGGTGCCGGGCCGCAGCGCGTGGCTCGACGAACACCAGACGGCGCCGACGACCGGACGCCCCTTGTAGGCGACGCCGATCGAGGCGGCGAAGAGCGGGTAGCCGTTGACGAAATTGGCCGTTCCATCGACGGGATCGACGATCCAGACGAAGTCCGAGCCGCTGGCCTCGCGCGGGGCGCTCTCCTCGCCGACGATGCCGTGCGCGGGAAAGCGCTCCGCCAGCCGCTCGCGGATGACGCGCTCGACCTTCTGGTCGATCTCCGACACGGGATCGCGGAAGAGGGCCGCGTCGGTCTCGCCGAGCGCCTTGTAGCGCACCGCGAGGCTGCGGCCGAGCGCGGCGACGATCTCGGCGCCCGCCAGTTCGGCGAGTTCCACCGCCAGCGCCTCGATGCTTTGGAGATCGGGCAGGCTCACGCGTGGATCTCCGTGACGGTGACATGCTCGGCGAGGACCTCGATGTCCTCCAGCCGGCCGGTCCCGCGCCCCGCGCGCGTCACGTTCATCGCGCCGGCGGCGGTGGCGAGGCGCAGCGCCGTCGGCCCGTCGAGACCGGCGGAGACAGCCATGGCGAGCGCGGCGGTCATGGAATCGCCGGCGCCCGTGTGGTCGCGGGCGTGCACTTCGGGGCCCTTGGCGTGGAAGTGGCGGTCGCCGAACCGCGCGAGCGAGCCCTCGCCCGCGCAGGAGACGACGACATTGTCGGCCTTGCTCCGCAGACGGTCCATCGCCGCGAGCAGTTCGGCCCGCTCGCCGCTCTTCGCGATGCCCGCCTCCTGCAGCTCCTCGTGGCTGACCTTGAGGATCGTCAGGCCGCTCCCGACCGCCTCGAGCACGCGGCCGGCGATGTCGGCGACGAGCTTGACGCCATTGGCCGAGAGGTCGGTGGCAAGGCGCGAGAAGAAGTCGAGCGGCAGGACGTCGTCATCGGCGAGCCCCGTCATGACGGCCGTGCCGCAGCGCAGCGATTCGGCGAGGACGGCGTTGTAGAAATCGTCCGTCTCGTGCCGATCGAGGCAATGGGGCGCGATCGTGGCAATGCGCTCGCGCTTGCCCGACCGCCGGTCGTCGACATAGCCGCCATTGGCGCCGCGCACGGGCACCGAGCGCAGGCTGATGCCCTCGGCCTCCACCAGCGCCTCCAGGACGGTGCGGGCCTCGCCGCCGAACGGACCGACGAGGCGCGCCCGGCCGCCGAGCCCGCCGATCATGCGCGCAACCCAGACCGCCTGCCCGCCGGCATGGAAATAGGTGTCGTCCGCCCCGTTCGTGTGCCGCTCAATGGTGACGGTGAAGAGCGGCCAGGGCGCGACGACGCAGATGCCGCCCCCCTCTTCGGCCGGCGGCGGGGCGAAACGGGAAGCGAATGGCGGCATCGGATCCTGCGCTCTGGACGGTCGGGTTGCGGAAACTCTGCCTCCCCAACGCCCCAGCCGCCATGATGCTCCACGGCGATGACCGGTCGCGGCGAACGGTCATCGGCGCCCCGACCTCGCCCCTCCTACCAGCAGACGAAGCCGCCATCCACGATCAGGTCGTGGCCGGTGACGAAGGAGGCCGCCCGGCTCGACAGGAACACCGCCGGCCCGACCATTTCCTCCACGCTCGCCATGCGGCCGAGCGGCGTCGTCTCCTCGAAGATCTTGCGCTGCTCGGCGACTTCCGGCCGCAGGTTCATCGGCGTCAGCGTATAGCCGGGGCTGATGGCGTTGACGCGGATGCCGCGCGCCGCCCATTCCATCGCCAGGCTGCGGGAGAGATGGATCACGCCGGCCTTGGACGTGTTGTAATGGGCCTGCAAAAGGCCCCGATTGACGATCGACCCCGACATGGAGGCGATGTTGACGATCGAACCGCGCCCACGCGGCAGCATGGCGCGCGCCTCGGCCTGCGCCGACAGGAACAGGCCGGTGAGGTTGACGTCCAGCATATGGCGCCAATCCGCTTCCTTCATTTCCTCGGCGGGAAAGGCGTTGGCGATGCCCGCGGCATTGACCGCCACGCTCAAGGGACCGAACCCGCTCTCCACGCGCCGGACGGCCGCTTCCAGTTCCACAGCCTCGCGCACGTCGGCCTCCAACGCGACCGCGCGCCGGCCCGCCGCCTCGATCGAGGCGACCGTCTGCGAGAGACCGGCGCCGCCGGCCCGGTCGAGACAGGCGACGTCGGCCCCGGCCTGCGCCAGGCCGATCGCGATGGCCTGGCCGATGCCGCTGCCGGCGCCGGTGACGAGGGCGATCTCGCCGGAAAGATCGAACAGGGTCATGACTGGAAAATCCATCGGAGGGAAAGACTGGCAGCGAGAGCGTCACCCGTCAGGTGGTCGCCCGCTCCATGATGGCGACATGCGTCGCCTGCGAACGATCGAGGATGCCGCGGTTGCGCCCGCGCGAGAGCACCATGACGCGGTGGGAGAGACCGATGACCTCCTCAAGGTCGGAGGAGACGACGATCACCGCCATGCCGGAGCGCGCGAGCGCCACGATCGCCTCGTAGATCTGCGCCCGCGCGCCGACGTCGACGCCGCGCGTCGGCTCGTCCATGATGAAGAGCTTGGGCGAGCGCGCCAGCCATTTGGCGATCACCACCTTCTGCTGGTTGCCACCGGACAGGCGGCCGGCCAGCTGCTCGGGCCGTCCCTTCACGCCCATGGAGCCGATGGCCTTCTGCGCCAGGGCCCTGGTGCGGCTCGGCCAGACCCAGCCGCGTCTGTCCATCAGGTCGAAATTCCCGACGGCGATATTCTCCTCGATCGTCTGCTCGAGCAGCAGTCCTTGCGACTTGCGATCCTCCGGCACGAGCACGATACCGGCATCGAGGGCCGCGCGCGGCCGGTCGAGGGCCAGCACCTGCCCCTCCAGCCGCACTTCGCCGCCCTCCAGCGGATCGGCGCCGACGATGGCGCGCACGAGCTCCGTGCGTCCGGCCCCGATGATGCCGGCGATCCCGAGGATTTCGCCCGCTTGGACGGAGAATCCGATGTCGCGGAAGGCACCTTTGGCGCCGGTCAGATTGGAGACGCTGAGCACTTCGCGCGCCTGCGGCGCGGACAGCTCGGGAAAGAGCCGATCGACGGAGCGCCCGACCATCTCCTCGACGAGCTGGCGCACCGGCGTGTCCGCCGTCTCGTGCACCGCCACGAGCCGCCCGTCGCGCAGGACCGCGATCCGGTCGGCGATGCGGGCGATCTCCTCCAGCCGGTGCGAGATATAGATGGAGGAGACGCCCTCCGCCTTCAGGCGGTGGATCTGCTCGAACAGGCGGTCGGTCTCCTCGCCGCCGAGAGCCGCCGTCGGCTCGTCGAAGATGATGAGGCGCGCGTCCAGCGTCAGCGCCTTGGCGATCTCGACCTGCTGCTGGGCGGCGACCTTGAGCGAGCCGACCTTGGCGGTCGCGGGCACGGCGAGGCCGAGGCGGCGCAGCTGCACTTCCGCGCGCCGGTTCATCTCGGCGCGGTCGACCTTGCCGCCGCGCATCGGCAGGCGGCCGACGAAGACGTTCTCGGCGATCGAGAGTTCGGGCAGGAGGCGCATCTCCTGATGGATCAGACCGATGCCGCGCGACAGCGCCTCGGAGGGCGAGCGCGGCGCGTAGTCCTCGCCCATCCAGCGCATCGTGCCGCCGGACGGCTTCACCACGCCGGCGATGATGGAGGAGAGCGTCGACTTGCCGGCCCCGTTCTCGCCGAGAAAGGCGAGACATTCGCCCGGCCGGATGTCGAGGTCGATCCCGTCGAGCACGAGGTTCGGCCCGTAGGATTTGGAGATGGCGCGAAGGGACAGGCCGGCGGTGCCGGAGGCGGTCGCCTCGGGGATCGTCGCCGGGCGGCGGCCGGCGGCTTCGGCGTGTGCGGACATGGCGATCCTCGTCGTCGCGGCGCGAAGGGAACCGGACCGGCGCCTTGGGAGGTCTCGCCGGTCCGGGGCGCGACCGCGCGCGGGACGCGCGCGGTCGCTGCGGGTCAGGGATGCTCGGTCAGGAAAGGCTCGACATTGTCCTTCGTGGTCAGCGTCGCCGGCTGCAGCTGGAGCGCGGGAACGCTTTCGCCGGCCGCGAGCTTCATGGCGGACTCGAGCGCCAGACGGCCCATCAGCTGGGTCTGCTGCGTCATGGTCGCCGTGAGCGTGCCCGACTTCACCGCCTCGAGGCCCGCCACGTCGCCGTCGAAGCCGACGACGACGACGTCGGTCAGGTTGCCGACCTTGGCGGCCTGCGCGGCGCCGAGGGCCAGCGCGTCGGCCTGGCCCCAGAAGATCGAGATCTCCGGATCACGCTGGATCATCGCCTGGGCGATGTTGAAGCCCTCGTCCTGCGCCCACTGGTTGGAGGCCTGCTTGGCGACTTCCGTGATGCCCGGGCAGTTCTTCATCGCCTTGGCGAAGCCCTCGTCGCGGTCGATCTGGGGCGTCGTGCCGATCTGGCCCTGGATCTCGGCGAGCTTGCCCTTGCCGCCGGTCGTCTTGCAGACGAAGTTGCCGAGTTCCTCGGCCGCCGCGACGCTGTCGGTTGCGATGAACGTGTCGGCCGGCGCGTCCGGCGGGTTGCGGTCGACGGCGACGACCGGGATCTTGGCGGCCTTGGCGGCCTGCACGGGCACGCTCGCGGCGGTCGCGCCGGCCGGAATGTAGATGATCGCGTCGACGTTGCGGGTGATGAGATCCTGGATCTGGCTGACCTGGGTGGCGCTGTCGCCGGCCGCGTCGACCGTGATGACCTCGATGCCCTTGGCGGCCGCGTCCTTCTCGACGGACTGCTTGATCTGGTTGAAGAAGTCGGCCTGCAGGTTGGCGACGGCAAGACCGATCGTCTTCTTCTCCTGCGCCGAGGCGGCGCCGGTGAAGAGGGCCGCGGAGACGGCGAGGCCGATTGTGAGGGTGGTCAGGGACTTGAGCATTTGGTTCCTCCCGTTGCTCGGATGATGGTGGTTGGACGCTTCGCGGGCTGCCTCCGCAGCCTCGCGGAACCCTTGGCTATTTCCGATGGCGGCCCAGCGTGTCGAAGGCGACGGCGAGCGCGATGACCGAACCGATCACCACCATCTGGAAGAAGGGCGAGACGCCGACGAGGTTGAGCCCGTTGCGCAGCACGCCGATGATGAGGACGCCGATCAGCGTACCGGCGATCGAGCCGACGCCGCCGGCAAGGCTCGCTCCGCCGATGACGACGGCCGCGATCGTGTCGAGCTCGATGCCGAGACCGGCGCTCGGCTGCGAGGAGTTGAGGCGGGCGGCCAGCACCACGGCGGCGACGCCCGCAAGCGCCCCGGCGGCCGAATAGGTGGCGAGCGTGTAGCGGCGCACGTCGATGCCGGCGAGACGGGCGACCTCCGGATTGCCGCCGATGGCGAAGAGATTGCGGCCCGTCGCGCGGTATCGGAGAAACACGCCCGCCACGATCATGAGGGCGATGAAGAGCGTCACCGTCACCGAGAAGAAGCCGAGATGGCGGATCGTGGCGAGGTTGGTGAACCAGTCGGGATAGCCGACGATCTGGCGTCCGTCGGTCAGAATGTTGGCAAGGCCGCGCGCCACCGACATGACGGCGAGCGTGGCGATGAAGGCCGGCAGACGCGCATAGGTGATCAGGAGGCCCGAGACGAGGCCGCAGGCCGCCCCCGTGGCGACGCCGAGGATCATCGCGGCCGGCAGCGGCAGGCCGGCGGTCTTGGCGAGCCAGCCCGTCATCATCATCGACAGCGCCAGGACCGAGCCGACCGACAGGTCGATGCCGCCGATGACGATGACCATCGTCATGCCGATCGCCAGAATGCCGAGGACCGTGACCTGGTCGAGAATGTTGAGCGCGTTGCGCACCGAGAGGAAATACTCGGAGGCGAGCGCGAAGCCGACGCACAGGAGGACGAGGCCGATCAGCGGCCCGGCCACGCCGCCGCCGATATCGAACTTGAAGGATCGCCGCTGCGCGGGCGTCTGCGTCGTCGTCGTCATGGTGTCCTCCCGTTTCACCACCGTCAGCCCGCCGCGCGCAGGCGCATCGGTGGGCTCGTCGGCGTGGCGGCTGTCGTCTCGTCGGGGAAAGCGTCGGCCATGCGGTACCGTGCGCGGGCGACCGCCCGAACCCAGTCGCGCCGTTCGCCGTCGCGCTCCCCGTCGGGCATGGTGGCGGCGAAGGTGGCGTGCGGGCGCTCGATGGCGGCAAGCCCCGCCATGTTCCAGAAGCCGGCGCCAAGGCCCGCCATGTGCGCCGCGCCGATCGCCGAAAGGCCGGCGACGGGAGAGCGAAGGACGGTGAGGCCGGCGAGATCGGCCTGGAGCTGCATCAGCGCATCGTTGGCGGACGGGCCGCCGTCGGCATAGAGCACCGTCACCGGCACGCCGGTCGAGCGCTCGACGGAGGCGATGACGTCGGCCACCTGATGCGGGATCGATTCGACGGCCGCCCGCGCCAGCGCCGCCCGCGAGGTGCCGAGCTTGAAGCCGCAGAGCGTCGCGCAGGCCTCGTCGTCCCAGTAGGGCGCGCCCAGACCGTTGAAGGCGGGCACCAGAGCGACGCCGGAGCCGCGCGAGGCCGAAAGCCCCTCGCCCACGAGAGCCTCGACGGACAGGCCCAGAACCTCGGCCAGCCAGCGCAGCGTCGAGCCGGCCGAGCGGATATTGCCCTCGGCGGCGCAGGCCGGCGCCTCCCCGTCGATCTGCCAGCCGATCGTCAGACAGGTGCCCTCGTCGAGGTCGCGCGCATCCGGTCCCAGCAGGCCCATCACCGAAGAGCCGGTGCCGAAGGTCGCCTTGACGGTGCCGGCGCGAAAGCCGCCCTGGCCGAAAAGCGCGGCATGGCTGTCGCCGAGGACAGCGGTCACGGGCGTCCCGTCGCGCAGGGGCGAAAGGTTGCGGATTGCGGGAAACGGGCCGGTGGAGGGCAGGATGCGCGGCAGGGCCTGAAGCGGAATGCCGAAGAGATCGCAGAGCTCGTCCGACCAGCGGGCCTGCGCCGTGTCGAGCAGCTGCGTGCGCGAGGCGTTGCCGATCTCGATGACGTGCTCGCCGCCGAGGCGGAAGAGGAGCCAGGAGTCGACGGTGCCGAGCGCGATTTCGCCGGCGCGCGATCGTGTCCGGTCCGGATCGTGCCGGTCGAGGAGCCAGCGGCCCTTCAGCGCCGAGAACATCGGATCGAGCGGCAGCCCCGAAAGGCGCCGCACCGTGTCGCGCACCGTCGGCGTTCCCAGGGCCCGCGCGATCCCCGTCGTGCGCTGGTCCTGCCAGGAAAGGAGCGGCGAGATCGCCTGACCCGTGCGCTTGTCCCACAGGAGGAGCGACTCGCGCTGGGTGGAGAAGCCGACCGCCGCCACGCGTGCGGGGTCGATGCCGCGCAGGGTCGACGCCACGGCCGCCGCGACGCTGTCCCAGATCGCGTCCGGATCCTGCTCGACCCAGCCGGGCTGCGGGCAGGTCTCGCCGAGCGGCGCCGTTCCCTGGGCCACGACCGCGCCGGCCCTGTCGACGAGAAGGCCTTTCGTCGAGCTCGTTCCCTGGTCGATCGCCAGGATCAGGTCGGGGGCGGCGGCCATGGCCGTCAGGCCGCCAGTTCGCGCGCGGCGGCTTCGATGCCGGCGGCGTTGAGACCAAAATGGTCGAGGAGGAAGCTCGCGTCGCCGGTGGGGGCGAAGGTCGAGACGCCGAGAATGCGCATCCTCACCGGGTGGCTCTGCGCGACGATCTCGGCGACGGCGCCGCCGAGCCCGCCCTGCGGAACGCCCTCTTCCGCCGTCACGATGCCGCGCGTCTCGCGGGCCGCGCGGATCAGCGCCTGCGCATCGATCGGAGCGAGCGAGGAGACGTTGAGGACGCGCGCCGAGATGCCGGACGCCTTCAGGTTGCGCGCCGCCTCGACCGCGCGCGAGACGAGCGTGCCCGTGGCCACGATCGTGACGTCCGACCCGTCGTGGAGTTCGTCGGCCCGCCCGACCGCAAAGCCGCCGGCCTCGTCGGATACGGCCGGCACGGCGTAGCGCCCGACACGCATGAAGACCGGACCCTGCGCCTGCGCCGCCCAGCGCACCGCCTCGCGCGTCTGGAACGGATCGGCCGGCACGAGGATGGTCAGATCGTGGATCGCCCGCATCCAGGCGAGATCCTCGATCGAATGGTGCGTGGGGCCGAGCTCGCCATAGGCCATGCCCGGGCTCATGCCGCACAGGACGACGTGATAGCCGTTATAGGCCGCGTCGACCTTCACCTGCTCCATCGCGCGCCCGGTGAGGAAGGGCGAGGCGCAGCAGACATAGGGAATGAGCCCGGCATTGGCGAGACCGGCGGCCACGCCCACCATGTTCTGCTCGGCGATGCCGACATTGATCAGGCGGTCCGGAAACTCCTTCTGGAACGCCTTGAGGTTCGAGGATCCGACGGAATCGTTGCAGACGGCGACGATGCGCTCGTTCGTGCGGGCCAGCTCTGTCAGCGTCTCGGCGAAGGCCTTGCGGCAGTCGAAGAGGCCTGCGGAAACGGTTTTCTCGCTCATGCGGAGAGTTCCTTCAGCGCGATCGCGATCTGGTCGGCGCTCGGCACGCCATGGTGCCATTCGACGCCGTGCTCCATGAAGGAGACGCCCTTGCCCTTCACGGTGCGGGCGAGCACGAAGACCGGCTTGCCCTCCCCCGGCCGGGACAGCGCGTCGATCAGCGCCGCGTGATCGTGGCCGTCGATGTCGCGCACCTCCCAGCCGAAGGCGGCGAACTTCTCGCCGAGCGGCGAGAGATCGTTGGTGTCCGAGACGCTGGCGCCCTGCTGCAGGCCGTTGCGGTCGACGACGAGGGTGAGGTTGGAAAGCTTGCGGTGGCCGGCGAACATCGCCGCCTCCCAGTTCGAGCCCTCCTGCAACTCGCCGTCGCCGGTGACGCAGAAGGAGCGGAAGGTCTGGCCGCGCACCTGGGCCCCGACCGCCGTGCCGAGCGCGATCGGCAGGCCGTGTCCGAGCGGTCCGGTATTGGCCTCCACGCCCGGCACCTTGCGCCGGTTGGGATGGCCGTTCAGCCGCGACAGCGGCTTCATGAACGTCTCGAGTTCTGCTTCCGGAAAGAAACCGCGCCGTGCCAGCACGGTGTAGAGCGCGGCGGCGCAATGGCCCTTGGAGAGGACGAAGCGATCGCGGTCTTCGGCCATCGGCTCGGCCGGATCGATGGCCAGCACGTTGAAGAAGAGCGTGACGAGGATGTCGGTGACGGACAGATCCCCGCCGACATGGCCGAGACCGGCGGTGCCGATCGTCTGGATTATGCGCTTGCGCGTTTCGGTGGCCTCGCGGGCGAGACCGGCCGCGCCCAGAAGGGGCTCGCGGTCGGATCGTCGCTCGGCGGCGAGAGCGGGGGCAAGGGCCATCGGCTCGGCTCCTTTGAATAAATATTCATTGCTGTATTGATATTCAGGCTAGGCAGTGCTCTATGGGATGTCAAGCGCGGAAAGTTTGTGCAGTGCACCCCAATCCTGCGGCAATGCCGAAGCCCCCATCGACGCGCGTCGGTCCTCGCGACCCTTCCGTCCCCCGTCCGGCACGCGCTTCGGCGCCTTACGCGGGGCGCCCGAGGCTGGTAATCGGGGAGCGGCGCACGGGCGTGCGCACGGCTCGTGTGGCAGCCGCGTCGCTGGCGCGAAGGGAAACGGTTCTTGGCCCGCATCCACGATCTCAGGCTGATGGGGCGCGTCGCGCAGCTCTACTATCTGGAGAAGGCGACCCAGGCCGAGATCTCGAAGCGCCTGAACATCAGCCAGGCCTCGATCTCCCGCCTCCTGAAGCGGGCGCAGGACGAGAACCTCGTCCAGATCACCATCCACGCCCCGCGCGGCACGTTCTTCGACCTGGAAGCGAGCCTTCGCGAGCGCTACGGCCTCTCGGAAGCCTTCGTGGTGGAAGCTGCGCAGAACACCGAAGAGGCGATCCTCAGCGCCATCGGCGCGGCCACCGCCCATTTCCTGGAGACCTCGCTGCGCGAGGGCGAGGTGATCGGCCTCTCCTCCTGGAGCGCCTCGCTGCTGCGCACGGTGGAAAGCCTGCATCCGACGCGCGTCTCGGCGTCGCGCGTGATCCAGCTTCTCGGCGGCACGGGCAATCCCGGCGCGGAGAAGCACGCCACGCACCTGACGCTGCGCATGGCGCAGATCACCGGGGCCAAGCCTCAGCTCCTCGCCGCACCCGGCCTCACCCAGTCGGCCGAGGCCCGCGCCATCCTCGTCCAGGACCCGTTCGTGCGCGAGACGCTCTCGCAATTCAAGGACGTGACGCTCGCCCTCGTCGGCATCGGCGCGCTCGAGCCCTCGCAGATGCTGGCCGACAGCGGCAACCGTCTTCTGGCCTCCGAACTGCGCGAACTCGGCGACGCGGGGGCGGTCGGCGACATGGGACTGCGCTTCTTCGACCGCGAGGGGCGGCAGGTGCGTTCCTCCTGCGACGAGCGCATCATCGGCATCGACCTGCCGGAGATGGCGGCCGTGCCGCGGGTCGTCGGCGTGGCCGGCGGAGCGCGCAAGGTGGACGCCATCCGCGCGGCCATGCTCGGCGGCTTCGTCTCGATCCTCGTCACGGACAACCACACGGCGGCCGCCCTCGTCGCGGACTGACCCGGCGGCTGGCCTCTCCGCCCCTTGCCCCATCGCCGACAGCGCTTTCGCGGCCGCCCCGCGCGGCGCGATGCCGCGTCTTGCCCGCTTCCAAGACCCAACCCGGAGGACATGAATGAACCGCTTCTCGAACAGAACCGTCGTCATCACCGGCGGCAGCCGCGGCATCGGCGCCGCCATCGCCCTGCGCTTCGCCCGCGAGGGTGCGAATGTCATGGTCAGCGCCAACGAGGACCCCACCGCCGCCGTCGAGGCGATCCGCGCCGCCGGCGGGCGGGCGGAAGGGTTCGTCGCCGACGTGACCGACAAGGGCGACGTCGTGGCGCTCTACGACGCGGCCGAGGCGGCCTTCGGCTCCGTCGACATCTCCGTCCAGAACGCCGGCGTCATCACCATCGCCAAGGTCGAGGACCTGACGATCGAGGAATGGCGCAAGGTGCTGGACGTCAACACGACCGGCGTCTTCCTGTGCTGTCAGGAAGCCATCGCGCGCCTGCGCAAGCATGGCCGCGGCGGGCGCCTCATCAACACCGCCTCCGGCCAGGCGCGCCAGGGCTTCATCTACACGCCCCACTATGCCGCCTCGAAGTTCGGCGTTGTCGGCATCACGCAGAGTCTGGCCAAGGAAGTCGCCAAGGAGGGCATCACCGTCAATGCCTTCTGCCCGGGCATCATCGAGACCGATATGTGGGCCTATAACGACGCGGCCTGGGGCAAGCTGATGGGCGACTACAAGCCGGGCGAACTGATGGCCGAATGGGTCGCCGGCATCCCGGCCGGGCGCGCGGGCAGAGGCGAGGACGTCGCCGGCCTCGTGGCCTTCCTCGCCTCCGAGGATGCCGCCTACATCACCGGCCAGACGGTCAATGTCGACGGCGGCCTGTTCATGTCGTGAGCCGAGCGCCCCTGCCGCGACCGTGGACGTCGCGGCAGGAGCGCCGAACTCAGGCCTTGCCGTCCTTCGCGACGAATTGCGCGCCGGCCAGCAGGCGGTCGCAGGTGAGGAGGGCGGCGCCGGCGGCCTCGGCCATCGGCGGCAGGACGAGCCATTCGAGCGTCCAGGCCGCGCCGGAGCGCTCGTTCTCGTGGATCATGGACTGGGCGAGCGTGCCCAGAAGACCGGCCGAGAGCCGCCCGAGCGCGACGAGGACCTCCGCGCCGACCGGGTTCTGCTTGTGCGCCATGGCCGAGGAGCCGCCGCCGCCCGAAAGGCGGATCGATGCCGTGCCGGTCTGGGCCATCAGCGCCACGTCCTGCCCGATCTTGCCGAGCGTGCCGGCCAGAAGCGCCAGACCTTGCGCGACGTCGAGGATCTGGGTCCGGTCGCTGTGCCAGGGCGCGGCGTCGCGAAGGCGGAGGCGGGCGGCCAGGTCGGCGCGAAGCGCCTCGTAGGCCGGGCCGAAGCTCGCGCCGTCGCCGACGGGGCCGCCGAGCTGCAGCGGCAGGCGCGTCCGCAGGGCGGCGAGCCTCTCGCGATGGTTCTCGAGCGGGCGGCGCCAGGTCGAGAGCTTGGCCGAGACGGTGAAGGGAAGCGCCGCCTGCATGCGCGTCTGCGCCATCAGCGGGCGGTCGCCCTCGGCCTCGGCCAGGGCGCCGAGCCTTGCGATCAGGCCCTCGACGCGGCGCTGAAGGAGGGCCAGCACGTCCCGCAGGCGCAGCATGAGGCCGGTGTCGATCGCGTCCTGGCTGGTCGCGCCGAGATGGACGCTCGCGCCATGCGCCTCGCCGACCGCGCCGCGCATGGCGCGCACGAGCGCCGGCACGGCGACGCCGTCGCGGGCGATGCCCTCGCGAAGGGCGGCGACCGACGGTCGGACCGCCGGGCCCGCTTGCGCCTCGATCGCCTCCGCCGCCTGCGGCGACAGGAGGCCGAGCGCCGCCTGCGAATGGGCGAGCGCGACCTCGAAGGCCTGCATCGCGGCGATCTCGGCCTCGGCGGAGAAATGCCGGGCGATCTCGGCGTCTCCCGTCAGCGCCTCGACGAGCGGTCTCTCCTGCCCCGCCACGCTCACACCCGTTCCAGCGCGACGGCGATGCCCTGGCCGACGCCGACGCACATGGTGGCCAGCGCCCGGCGGCCGCCGCCAAGCTGAAGCTCCAGCGCCGCCGTGCCCGCGATGCGCGCGCCCGACATGCCGAGCGGGTGGCCGAGGGCGATGGCGCCGCCGTTGGGGTTCACGCGCGCGTCGTCGTCGGCGATGCCGAGCTCGCGCAGGGTGGCGAGGCCCTGGCTCGCGAAGGCCTCGTTCAGTTCGATCACGTCGAAATCGGCCGGCGTCAGCCCCAGCCGCGCCATGAGCTTCTTCGAGGCCGGCGCCGGTCCGATGCCCATGACGCGGGGGGGCACGCCCGCCGACGCGCCGCCCAGCACCCGCGCGATGGGCGTCAGCCCGTGGCGCCGGGCCGCCGCCTCGCTCGCCAGGATCAGCGCCGCCGCGCCGTCGTTGACGCCCGACGCGTTGCCGGCCGTCACCGATCCGCCCTTGCGGAATGGCGTGCCGAGCTTGGCGAGCGCCTCCATCGTCGTCGCGCGCGGATGCTCGTCGCGGGCCACCACGACGGGATCGCCCTTGCGCTGGGGGATCGTCACCGGCACGATCTCGCGCGCCAGCCGCCCGTTGGCCTGCGCGGCGGCCGCCTTGGTCTGCGAGCGCAGGGCGAAGGCGTCCTGGTCCGCCCGGCCCACATGGAAGTCCTCGGCGACGTTCTCGCCGGTCTCCGGCATGGAATCGACGCCGTACTGCGCCTTCATGAGCGGGTTCACGAAGCGCCAGCCGATCGTCGTGTCGTGGATCTCGGCATGGCGGGAGAACGCGGTGTCCGCCTTCGGCATGACGAAGGGCGCGCGGCTCATGGATTCGACGCCGCCCGCGATCACCAGCTCCGCCTCGCCCGCCTTGATCGCCCGCGCCGCCGTGATCACCGCGTCCATGCCGGAACCGCAGAGGCGGTTCATCGTCGTGCCCGGCACGCTCTCGGGCAGGCCGGCGAGCAGGAGCGACATGCGCGCGACGTTGCGGTTGTCCTCGCCCGCCTGATTGGCGCAGCCGAAGATGACCTCGTCCACCGCCGCGAAGTCGACGGAGGGATGGCGCTCCATCAGCGCCTTGAGCGGGATCGCGCCGAGATCGTCGGCCCGCACCGAGGAAAGCGCGCCGCCGAACCGGCCGATGGGCGTGCGCAGATAGGCGCAGAGAAAGGCTTCGCTCATCTCAAAGCTCCGGAACGAGGAGGTCGGCGACGGGGCCGGGCACGACGAGTTCGGCGCCCGTCACGGCCTGCAGCTCTGGAAGCGAGAGCGCCGGCAGCTTCTCGCGCAGGACGAAGCGCCCGCCCTCGATGTCGATGACGGCCAGGCTCGTATAGATGCGCGTGACGCAGGCGACGCCCGTCAGCGGCAGCGAGCAGCGCTTCACGAGCTTCGGCCGCCCGTCCTTCGTCACGTGCTCGGTGATGACGGCGACGCGCTTGGCGCCGTGCACCAGGTCCATCGCCCCGCCGACCGCCGGCACGCCCTTCGGGCCCGTCGACCAGTTGGCGAGATCGCCGGTCTCGGCGACCTCGTAGGCGCCCAGGATCGCCACGTCCAGATGCCCGCCGCGCACCATGGCGAAACTGTCGGCATGGTGGAAGAAGGCCGTGCCCGGCTTCAAGGTCACGGCCTTCTTGCCGGCATTGATGAGGTCCCAGTCCTCGCTCCCGGCCGCCGGCGCCTCGCCGAAGCCGAGAATGCCGTTCTCGGTGTGGAAGATCGCCTCGCGGCCGGGCGGCTGGAACTTCGCCACCATCTCGGGAAAGCCGATGCCGAGATTGACATAGGCGCCGTCGGCGATGTCCTGCGCGGCGCGCCAGGCGATCTGGGTGGAGGAAAGCTTCGCGCTCATGCGGCGGGCTCCGGATAGACGGCGTTGGCGCGGTTCAGCTCTTCCTCCTGCGCGGGCGCGCTCACCTCGACCAGCCCCTGCACGAAGAGGCCGGGCGTCACCACGTGCTCGGGATCGAGCTCGCCGGGGGCCACGATGCGCGTCACCTGCGCGATGGTCGTGGCGGCGGCGGTGGCCATCAGCGGGTTGAAGTTGCGGGCGGCCTTGTTGAAGGTGAGGTTGCCGAGCCTGTCGCCGAGATGGGCCTTGATGAGCGCGACATCGGCCTTCAGCCAGAGTTCGCGCACGTAGGGCCGTCCGTCGAACTCCTCGACGGGCTTGCCCTTGGCGAGGTCCGTGCCGTAGCTCGTCGGCGTGTAGAAGGCGGGAATGCCCGCACCGCCGGCCCGGATGCGCTCGGCGAGCGTGCCCTGCGGCACCAGTTCCAGCTCGATCTCGCCCTTCAGGTAGCGCTCGGTGAAGACGCGCGGGTCGGCCGAGCGCGGAAAGGAGCAGATGAGCTTGCGCACCATGCCCTGCTCGATGAGGGCGGCGAGGCCGACATGGCCGTTGCCGGCATTGTTGTTGACGACCGTCAGGTTCTTCGGCGAGCCGGTGGCCAGAAACCGGTCGATCAGGGCGTGGATCAGTTCGATCGGCGCGCCCGAGCCGCCGAAGCCGCCGATCATCACCGTCATGCCGTCCGCGATGCCGGAAACGGCGTCGACGAGGCTGGGGAGCGTCTTGTCCATGTCTCTCCTTCGCGGGGCGGCTTCGCCGGCCGGGCGGGATGGTTGCGGGGGGAAGTCAGATGTCGAGGAAAACGGTCTCGCGCTCGCCCTGAAGGCGGATGTCGAAGGTGAAGACGGCCCGCCCCTCGCGCTCGTGGCGCGGCGCGATCAGCGTCTCGCGCCGCTCCGGCTCGGGAATGCGCAGGAGCAGCGGGTCGCGCGCGTTGGCCGCGGCCTCGTCGGCGAAGTAGAGGCGCGTGTGCAGGCCGAGATTGATCCCGCGCGCCACGATCCACACCGTGATATGCGGCGCCTGCAGGCGCCCGTCGCGCATCGGCACGGCGCCGGGGCGGATCGTCTCGAAGCGGTAGGTGCCGTCGGTGTCCGACACCGGCTGGCGGCCCCAGCCGGCGAAGGCGGGGTCGGCCGCGCCGCGCGTCTCTTCGGGCGAGGGGTGGAGCCCCGCGGCATCGGCCTGCCAGATCTCGATCAGCGCGTCGCGCACCGGGGCGCCCGCCCCGTCCGTCACCCGGCCCTCGATCACGATGCGCTCGCCCTTCGTGTCCGGCCCGACGAGGACGAGGCCGAGATCGGCGGTCCAGACGCCGGTGATCTCCACCCAGTTCGGATTGGTGCCGATATGGACGTAGGGACCCGCCGTCTGCGAGGGCGACTCCTTCAGATAGTGCAGCGGCTGGACCATCAGTTGCCCTCCATCCGGTTCTCGAACGGCGTCGAGCGGCGCCCGCGCAGCACGATGTCGAACTTGTAGGCGAGGCTGTCCATCGGGATCGTGGCGTTGCGGTCGAGCGCGGCGACGAGGCGCTCGATGGCGGCCCGGTCGGGGATCGTCTTCACGATCGGGCACTGCCAGATCATCGGGTCGCCCTCGAAATACATCTGGGTGACGAGGCGCTGGGCGAAGGCGTGGCCGAAGACCGAGAAATGGATATGGGCCGGGCGCCAGTCGTTGACGCCGTTCGGCCAAGGATAGGCGCCGGGCTTGACGGTGCGGAACGCGTAGGCGCCCTCGGCATCGGTGATGGCGCGACCGCAGCCGCCGAAATTGGGGTCGAGCGCGGCGCGGTAGCCTTCCTTCTTATGGCGGTAGCGCCCGCCGGCATTGGCCTGCCAGAATTCCAGCAGCGCGCCCGGCACCGGGCGGCCCGTCTCGTCGAGCACGCGGCCATAGACCACGATGCGCTGGCCGATCGCCTCGCCGTCCCCGCCGAAATTGCGGATGAGGTCGTTGTCGAGGGGGCCGAGAATGTCGTGGCCGAAGACCGGCCCCGTCTCCTCCGACGGCGTCGTCGGCATGGAGAGGAGCGCATGGCGCGGCGAGCGCAGCACGGAGGTCTTGTAGGTCGGCGTCAGGGCCGGCGGGTGCCAGTCCCGGTCGCGCTGGAAATAGGATCCGCTCATCGCACCACCTCCCCCGTCCCGGGCTCCATCTCGTGAAGCGTCGCCTTGGCGATCCTGATCGCATGGTTCGCCGCGGGCACCCCGGCATAGACCGCGACATGCATCAGCGCCTCCGCGATGTCCTCGGGCGTCGCGCCCGTGTTGCGCGTGGCGCGCACATGCATGGCGACCTCCTCGTCGTGCCCGAGCGCGGCGAGCAGCGCGATGGTCACGACCGAACGCTCGCGCCGGGTGAAATGCGGGCGCGACCAGACGCTGCCCCAGGCCCCTTCGGTGATGAAGCGCTGGAAGGCGGCGTCGAAGGGCGTGATCGCGGCCGTGGCGCGGTCGACATGAGCATCGCCCAGGACCGCCCGGCGCACCGCCATGCCGGCCTCGAAGGCGGCGGACGAAGCGGCGGGCTTCGTCGGCGCGCAGGCCTCGAAATGGTTCGCGATGGCGCGGGCGACCTCGGCGGGGCGTTCCAGACATGGCAGATGGCCGGCGCCGGCCACCGTCTCGAAGCGCGCGCCCGGCACGAGCCGCGCCGTCGCCGCCACGAGGTCGGGGGGCGTCGAGAGATCGGCGTCACCGGCAAGGACGAGGGTCGGGGCCGCGATGCCCGCGACCTCGCCGGTGAGGTCGGCGTCGCGCAGCGCCGCGCAGGTGCCGGCATAGCCGGCCGTTCCCGTCTGCGCGAGCATGGTGCGCCAGCCGGCGAAGGCGGCGGGCTCGCGGGCGGCGAAATCGGGCGTGAACCAGCGCGCGGCGACGGCCTGCGCGATGGCGGCGACGCCGCCCGCCTCGACGGCGGCGATGCGCTCGTTCCAGCTTTCGACCGTTCCGATGCGCGCGGCCGTGTCCATCAGCACCAGCGCGTCCACGCGTTCGCCATGGCGGGCGGCGATCGCCTGCGCCACCAATCCGCCGACGGACAGGCCGACGAGGCTGGCGCTCGACCAGCCGAGCGCGTCCATGAGCCCGAGCGCGTCCGCGACGAGGAGATCGAGCCCGTAGGGCGCCGGCGTCGCCTCGCTCAGCCCGTGGCCGCGCATGTCGTAGACGAGGGTCTCGCAGCCGGGCGCCAGTCGCTCGGCGACCTCGTCCCAGATCCGCAGGTCCGAGCCCAGCGAGTTCAGGAACAGGACGCGGCGGCCGCCGCGCGTGCCGGCGCGCCGGTGATGAAGGCCGATGCCGTTGACGGTGACGAAGGCCATGGCGTCCTCCCGGTAATTTCCGTGGTCCGGACTGTCACTAGGACGCGGCGATGGTGATGTAAAATGAGGATTGCTGCCCGATGCATAACCGCTAAGTTATGGCCATGTCGCTCGCTGCCATCCGCCTCCGCCATCTGCGCACCTTCGTCGCCGTGGCGCGGGAGGGCAGCGTGGTGCGCGCCGCGGACGCTCTCTCGGTGACGCAGCCGGCGGTGTCGAAGTCGATCCGGGAACTGGAGCTGATCCTCGGCCTCGACCTCCTCGACCGCTCCCGCCGCGGCGGCTTCCTGACGGCGGCGGGCGAGATGTTCCTGCGCCATGCCGAGGCGAGCCTGGCGGCGCTGCGCCGCGGCGTGGAGGAGGTGGAAGGGGCGGCGGCGGCCGACGCGCAGCCCGTTCGCGTCGGGGCCCTGCCGACGGTCTCCGCGCGTCTCCTGCCGCTCGCCATCCGGCGCTACCGCACCCATGTGCCGGACGCCACGCCACGCATCGTCACCGGCCCGACCGGCTATCTCATGGCGCAGCTGCGCCAGGGGGACCTCGACATCGTCATCGGCCGCATGGGCGAACCGGAGGAGATGACAGGCCTCCTCTTCGAGCATCTCTATTCCGAGCCGATCGTCTTCGCCGTGCGCGCCGGCCATCCGCTCGCCGGCCTGTCCGCGCCCGAGCGCGAACTCGGCCGCTTCGAGTGCCTGATGCCGCCCCCGGGCTCGGTGATCCGCCCGACGGTCGACCGCCTGTTCATGGCCGCCAACCTGCCCCGCCCCGCCGCCACCGTCGAGACCGTCTCGCTCGCCTTCGGGCGCGCCTATGTGCGCGCCACCGACGCGGTCTGGATCATCTCGGAGGGCGTCGTCCTGGAGGATCTGCGCGCCGGCCAGCTCACCCGCCTCGCGGTGGAGACGCGCGACACGCTGGGGCCCGTCGGCATCTCGATGCGCGCGGGCCTCTCGCCGTCGCTGTCGGCGCAGATCCTGCTCGGCGAACTGCGCGCCGTGGCGGCCGGCATCCGTTCGGAATAAGCACGACGCGACCATCTTGCGTTCACGAACCGGTTCGTACACTTTTGAGCTCCCGCTGGAGGAAGCGGGAGCTCACAGCAAAGGGAGGATGAACCATGTGCCCAGTCGGGTGTCTCCATACGATCTGCGAACAGGCCACGCGCCGTGGCCTTCTGAAGGCCGGCTTCGGCTTCGGCCTTGCCGCCGCCGCCGGCGGCCTCGGACTGGCGCAGCCCGCCGCCGCCGCCAGTCCGGCGCCCGAACTGCGCTTCTCCAAGGTCCATGACCTCACCCATACGCTCTTCGAGGGTTTCCCGACCTTCAGCGGCGAGAAGTGGTTCACCGTCGAGAAGCCGGTCACCTGGGAGAAGGACAAGGTCAATCTCCATCGCTGGACGCTGATGGAGCACACCGGCACCCACATGGACGCGCCGCTGCATTTCTCGCAGGACGGCAAGAGCGTCGACATGATCGACATCGCCGATCTCGTCGTTCCCCTCGCGGTGATCGACATCCGCGAGCGGGCGGCGGGCGACGCCGACGCGGGCGTTACGCCCGACGACATCAAGGCCTGGGAGGCGAAGAACGGCCCGCTGCCGGAAGGCTGCTGCGTGGCGATGAATTCGGGCTGGCACAAGCTTCTCGACCAGCCGAAATTCACCGGACGCGACGCGGAAGGGCGCAACCACACGCCGGGCTTCCATGCCGAGGCGGCCGAGTTCCTGATCGAGGAGCGCAACGTGAAGGGCATCGCGGTCGATACGCTGTCGCTCGATCGCGGCATCGCCTCGGGCGCGTTTCCCGTCCACTATGCCTGGCTCGGCAGCGGCCGCTGGGGCGTCGAGGCGATTGCCGGGCTCGACGACCTGCCCGCGAAGGGCGCCATGCTGGTCGTCGCCGGGCCCAAGGTGAGGGGCGCCACCGGCGGCCCGAGCCGCATCCTCGCGCTCGTCTGATCGCGCAGCCCGAACAGAACGGTCCGGCGCCCCGGAGGTGGCCGGACCGCAGTCGTCAAGAACGCGGAGCCCTCTCATGAAGACCTCGATCGCGACCGTATCCCTGTCGGGGGATCTGGCCGACAAGCTGAGCGCGACGGCGGCGGCCGGCTTCGACGCGGTGGAGATCTTCGAGAACGATTTCCTCGCCTTCGACCGCAGCGCCCGCGAGGTCGGGCGCATGGTGCGCGACGCAGGGCTCGAGATCTCGCTCTTCCAGCCCTTCCGCGACTTCGAGGGCCTGCCCGAGCCCCAGCGCGCCCGCGCCTTCGAGCGCGCGCGCCGCAAGTTCGAGACGATGAACGAGCTCGGCACCGATCTCATCCTCGTCTGCTCCTCCGTCTCGCCGCTGGCCCTCGGCGGCATCGACCGCGCCGCCGACGACCTGGCGGCCCTCGGCGAGATCGCCCGCGCCGCGGGCGTGCGCGTCGGCTACGAGGCGCTCGCCTGGGGCCGCTTCGTCAGCGACCACCGCGACGCCTGGGAGATCGTGCGCCGGGCCGACCACGCCCATGTCGGGATCATCCTCGACAGCTTCCACACGCTCGCCCGCGGCCTCGATCCCGCCTCGATCCGCGCCATCCCCAAGGACAAGATCTTCATCGTCCAGATGGCGGACGCCCCGAGGCTCGACCTCGATCTCCTCTCCTGGAGCCGGCACTATCGCAACATGCCCGGCCAGGGCGACCTGCCCGTGGCCGAGTTCATGGCCGCCGTCGAGGCGACCGGCTATGCCGGCTACTACTCGCTGGAGATCTTCAACGACCAGTTCCGCGCGGGCTCGGCCCGCCAGACCGCCGTCGACGGGCGGCGGTCCCTGTTCTTCCTGATGGACCGGCTGAAGGCCGAGGGACGCGCCGTCAACGGCTTCTCCGAGCCCGAGCCCCTCCCCGCCCCGGCACGCACGCGCGGGGTCTCCTTCGTCGAGTTCGCCACCGACGGCGCCTCGGCGCGCGCACTGTCCGCCATGCTCGTCTCCATCGGCTTCCGCCGCGCCGGGCGCCACCGCTCCAAGGACGTCGAGCTCTTCGCGCAAGGCGACCTGCGCGTCGTCGTCAACACGGAGACGGAGGGGCTCGCCCATTCCTCCTATGTCGTGCACGGCACCAATGTCTGCGCGCTCGGCCTTCGCATGGCGGACGCGCCGGCGGCGCTCAGGCGCGCCGAGGGGCTGCTCGCCGCCCCCTTCCGCGAGCCCGTGGCGCCGGGCGAGCAGGAACTCGCCGCGCTCCGGGGCGTCGGCGGCAGCCTCCTCTATCTCGTGCCGGACGGCGACGCGCTCGCCCGCCAGTGGGAAGCCGACTTCGCGCTGGAGCCGGGCTGGGACGCACATGCCGGCGCCGGCCTCGTCGCGATCGACCACGTCGCCCAGACGGTGCGCTACGAGGACATCCTGTCCTGGACGCTCTTCTACCGCTCGATCTTCGACCTGAAGGTCCTGCCGCCGGTGGAGGTGCCCGATCCCGGCGGGCTGGTGCGCAGCCAGGTGCTGGAGAACGCCGACGGAACGCTGCGCGTCGTCCTCAACGGCTCGCAGTCGGCCCGCACGCTCTCGGCGCGCTTCGTCTCGCAGTTCGTCGGACCGGGCGTGCAGCACGTGGCGCTGCGCACGCGCGACATCTTCGAGACGGCGAAGACACTGGCCGGGAACGGCGTCGCCGTCCTGCCGATTCCGCAGAACTACTACGACGACCTGGAGGCCAAGTTCGACCTCGACCCGGCGACGCTGGACGCGCTGCGGCACCACTCGATCCTCTACGACCGAGACGAGGCGGGCGAGTATTTCCAGATCTACCTGAAGGCGCTGGAAGGGGGCTTCTTCGTCGAGATCGTCGACCGGCGCGGCTATGCCGGCCTCGGCGCCCCCAACGCCGCCATCCGCCTCGCCGGCCAGGCCCGCCAGACCCCGGAGGGATTGCCGACGCGCTGAGGCGGGGCGGCTTCGCGCCACGCCCCTGCCTGACACCGCTCGATCAGGCCGCGCCACCCCCGTGCGCCTTGGCGGTCAGGTCGATGCCGAGCGCCGTCATCACCGCGATCGTGGTCTTCAGCGTCGGATTGCCGGACCGGCTGAAGGATCGATAGAGCTGTTCGCGCGACAGGCCGGTTTCGCTTGCCAACTGCGCCATGCCCTTGGCGCGTGCCACGGTCCCGAGCGCATGGGCGATGTAACCCGCGTCCTGCGAGGCGAAGGCTTCGGCCATATAAGCCGCGATCGCTTCGTTCGATGTCAGCCCCTCCGCCGGGTCGAAGGTCGTCAACGGTTCGGCCATCTCGGAAATTCCCTTCTTCGGCCAGACGCTTGGCGGTTCGGATGTCGCGGGCCTGCATGCGTTTGCTGCCGGCGCAGTACAAGACGATGATCGTCTCTCCCCGCTTCTGGAAATAGATCCGGTATCCCGGACCGTAGTGGATGCGCAGTTCGCTGATCCCGTCGCCGACCGGCTCGACATCGCCGGCATGGCCTTAGGCAAGACGGTCGAGACGCGAGACGATGAGACCGCGAGCGCGCTCGTCGCGCAGAGCCTTCCACCATTGCCTGAAGGTTTCGGTCTGTCGCAGTTCGAGCATGGCGAACTGTAGTTTATAGACGACAGCCGGACAAGGCGTCGGGCGCGGAAATCGTTGGGCCCGCCGCTCGGCCGGCGCCGGCTTCGTGAGGCAGAAAGGCCGGCACGCGACCTCTTCCCCTTGCGGTCAGGCCGTGCGCAGGAGCGCCAGGACGGATTCCTGCAGCAGCGCCTTGTGGCGCTGGCGCGTTCTGGGGTCGGCGAGGTCGCGCCCGAAGATCGTGCCGAACGTGTGCCGGTTGGAGACGCGGAAGAAGCAGAAGGAGGAGATCAGCATGTGCAGGTCGATCGGGTCCACCTCCCGCTTGAAGGCGCCGCTCGTCTGGCCGCGGCGCAGGATCGCCTCGATCGTGGCGATGACCGAGACGTTCAGCTGGCTGAGCGTCGTCGACTGGCGCATGTGCTCGGCCCGGTGGATGTTCTCGATCGTGACGAGGCGGATGAATTCGGGATTGGCCTCGTCGTAGTCGAAGGTGAAGTCGATGAGGCGTCGCATCGCCTCGACGGGATCGAGCTCGCCGAGCTTGAGCTGGTCCTCCACCTGCCGGATCCCGGCATAGGCGTGTTCGAGGACGGCGAGATAGAGCCCCTCCTTCGATCCGAAATGGTAGTAGATCATCCGCTTGGACGTGCGCGTGCGCTCCGCGATCGCATCGACCCGCGCGCCCGACAGACCGTTGGCGGCGAATTCCTCGCGGGCGACGAGGAGGATGTCGTGGCGCGTCTTCTCGGTGCGGTCGCGTTGCGCCACGCGGCGCGCGCGGGCCGAGCGCTCGGCGGGCGCCGCGGCCTCGTCCGCCTCGGGCGCGAGGATGTCCTGCGATCGGCTCATGCTCATCTCGTCCTGACGTCTCCCCGCGCGGTCGCCCCGGGTCAGTATCGCCGAGAGTGCCGTCCGGCGCCATTATCGAAAGCGCGCCGCCTGCCGGATTCGGCTGTTGACTGAACGAACCAGTTCGTACATCTTTTGACAAGGTCCGGCGGCCGGGAGAACGTCGCCGCACCGGGGAGACGCCGTTCCACCGCCATCCGTCCCGTCCCGCCTTCTCGCGCGAAGGCGGCCGCGTGGCGGTCTGCGCCCGGACCGGCACCGAACTTGATGCGCCCGCGCGCCGATCGACATCGGGAGGATGTCCGTCATGCAGAAACTGGTCGATCTCTATTTCCAGACGCTCAAGGCGGCCATCGCGCTGCTTCTGGCCGTCATGGTGATCCTCGTCTTCGGCAATGTCGTGATGCGCTATGCCCTGAACAGCGGCATCACCGTCTCGGAGGAGATGTCGCGCCTCGCCTTCGTGTGGCTGATCTTCCTCGGCGCGGCGCTCGCGCTGCGCGACCATGCCCATATCGGCATCGACACGCTCATCCGCGCCCTGCCGCGCAAGGCCGCCAAGGCCTGCGTCCTCGCCGGCTACCTCCTCATGCTTCTGGCCTGCGCGCTCCTGCTGCAGGGCGGCTTCGAGCAGTCGACGCTCACCTGGAACGCCGTGACGCCGGCCGCTGGCATCTCGATGAGCTGGTTCATGATCCCCGTGGTGATCTTCTCGGTCACCGCGATTCTCCTCCTCGGCGCCGAGGCGCTCGCGATCCTCACGGGCCGCATCGACCTCTCGAGCGCCGTGCTCGTGCAGGACTCCGAAGATCTGCTTCCGCCCGACGCGGCGCGACCGGCCGAGCCGCCGGTCGCCGCCGGCCTCGGCCGCTGACGGGAGACAGGGATCATGGTCGTCGCCGTCTTTCTCGGTTCCCTCCTCGGCACGATGGCGCTCGGCATGCCGATCGCCTTCGCCCTCGTCCTCTCCGGCGTCGCGCTGATGATCCACATGGATCTCTTCGACGGCCAGATCGTCGCGCAGACCATCCTGCAGGGGGCCGACAGCTTCACGCTGATCGCCGTGCCCTTCTTCATGCTCGCCGGCGAGATCATGAACCAGGGCGGTCTGTCCAAGCGCATCGTCGATCTCGCGGTGTCGCTCGTCGGCCATCGCCGCGGCGGGCTCGGCTTCGTCTGCATCCTGGCGGCCTGCGTCCTGTCGAGCCTCTCGGGCTCGGCGGTGGCCGACGCGGCGGCGCTGGCCGCCCTCCTGATGCCCATGATGGTCCGGTCCGGCCACGATCCCGCCCTGTCCGGCGGCCTCATCGCCTCCTCGGCGATCATCGGCCCGATCATCCCGCCCTCGATCGGCTTCATCCTCTACGGCGTCGTCGGCGGCGTCTCGATCACCAAGCTCTTCCTCGCCGGCATCGCGCCCGGCCTGATGATCGGCGCCGCGCTCTGCGTCGCCTGGCTCTTCGTCATCCGCAAGGAGAAGTTCGCCCTGCCCGTGCGGGCGAGCGGCGCCGAGCGCCGGCAGGCGCTCGCCTCGAGCCTCTGGGCGCTGATGCTGCCCGTCATCATCATCTTCGGGCTGAAGTTCGGCGTCTTCACGCCGACGGAGGCCGGCGTCGTGGCCGCCGTCTACTCGCTCTTCGTGGCGATGGTGATCTATCGCGAGCTGACGCCCTCGATGCTCTTCGGCGTCTTCGCCGCCGCGGCCAAGACGACCGCCGTCGTCATGTTCCTCGTGGCCGCCGCCTCCGTCTCGGCCTGGCTCATCACCATCGCCGATCTGCCGGGCGCTATGGTGGCGCTGCTCGAGCCGCTGATGGACAACCAGACGCTGCTGCTCGTGGCCATCATGGTCCTGATCGTCGCCGTCGGCACCGCCATGGACATGACGCCGACCATCCTCATCCTGACGCCGGTGCTCATGCCCGTCATCAAGCAGGCCGGCATCGATCCCGTCTATTTCGGCGTGCTCTTCATCATCAACAACTCGATCGGCCTCATCACGCCGCCGGTCGGCACGGTGCTGAACGTCGTGTGCGGCGTCGGCCGGATCTCGATGGAAAAGCTCATCCGCGGCGTCTGGCCCTTCATGCTGGCCCAGCTCGTCGTCCTGATGCTGCTCGTGCTCTTCCCGGCCCTCGTCACCGTGCCGGCCGCCTTCTTCGCCGGCCGCTGAACGCGGCCGATCCGTCTCCATCGATCGCGCTCGGGAGGGCGCGGCCGACATCCAGCGCCTTCGGGCACAACCTCGCGACGCCGGAAAGCGTCCATCTCGGGAGGACTACACAGATGCGCATCACCAGACGCTTCGCCGCCGCCCTCGGCCTTGCCACCCTCCTCGCCTCGGCGGGCCTCGCCCAGGCCGAGATCAGCGAGCGCACCATCAAGTTCGCCGCGCAGAACTCCAAGGGCCACCCGCAGGTGACGGGCATGGAGCGCTTCGCCGAACTCGTGAAGGAGAAGAGCGGCGGCAAGATCGAGGTCAAGCTCTTTCCCGGCGGGACGCTCGGCGGCGACGTGCAGACGCTGGCCTCCATCCAGGGCGGCACGGTGGAGATGAGCGTGATGAACGCCGGCATCCTCTCGGGCACCATCAAGGAATTCGGCGTCGTCGACCTGCCCTTCCTGTTCGGGACGCCCGAGGAGGCGGACGCGGTGATGGACGGGCCGATCGGCACCGACCTCATGAACCGACTGCCCGACCAGCGCCTCGTCGGCCTCGGCTTCTGGGAGCTCGGCTTCCGCCATCTCACCAACGACCGCCGCGCCGTGAACGGCGTCGAGGACGTGAAGGGCCTGAAGATCCGCACCGTGCAGGCCGCGGTGCCCATCGCCACCTTCAACGCGCTCGGCGCCAACGCCGTGCCGCTGCCCTATCCCGAACTCTACAGCGCGCTCGAGACCGGCACGGTCGACGGCCAGGAGAACCCGCTCTCCAACATCGTCAACGCCAAGTTCACCGAGGTGCAGAAGTACCTGACGCTGACCGGCCACCAGTACAATCCGCAGATCGTTCTGATCTCGAAGGCCTTCTGGGACAAGCTCGACCCGGAGGAGCAGACGCTCCTGCAGGCCGCCGCGACGGAGGCGCGGGACTACCAGCGCAAGGTCTCGCGCGACGCCAATGCCGGCTTCCTCGACGAGATCCGCAAGAGCGGCATGGAGGTCGTCGAACTCTCGCCCGAGAAGCTCGACGCCTTCCGCAAGGCCGTGGAGCCGGTCGTCGCCGAGTTCCGCGAGACGATCGGCGTGGAGACCGTGGACGCCCTCTTCGCCCAGCTGAAGACGCTCCGCGGCGCGAAGTAACGCGCTCCGGCGCGGCGGCCGGCCAGACCGGCCGCCGTGCTCTCTCCCGCTCTTCCCCGCCCCCTTCCTTCGAGGCGTGCGCCATGCTCGACACCCCCACCACCACGATCAAGGTCGGCCTCATCGGCAGCGGCATCGGGCTCTCGCGCTCGCCCGCCCTCCACGAGGCGGAGGGCCGCGCGAACGGCCTGTCCCTCACCTACGAGCTGATCGATCTCGACGAGCGGGGCGTCGGCCTGTCCGCCCTTCCCGATCTCCTGCGCGAGGTGGAGGCGCGCGGCTTTGCCGGCGTCAACATCACCCATCCCGCCAAGCAGGCCGTCATCCCCGCGCTGGACGAACTCTCGCCGGAAGCGCGGGCGCTCGGCGCCGTGAACACGGTCGTCCTCGCCGGCGGGCGGCGCATCGGCCACAACACGGACTGCCCGGGCTTTGCCGAGGGCTTCCGCCGCAGCCTGCCCGGGGCCGATCTCTCCCATGCCGTGCAGCTGGGCGCCGGCGGCGCGGGCGCGGCGGTCGCGCGGGCCATGCTGCAGCTCGGCACGAGGCGCCTGACGATCTTCGACAGCGACGGCGCGCGCGCGCAGGCGCTCGCGGGGACGCTGGAACGCCAGTTCCCCGATGCCGCGGTCGAGCCCGGCGGCGACCTCGACGCCGCGATGGCGCAGGCCACCGGCCTCGTCCACGCCACGCCCACCGGCATGGCCGCCCATCCCGGCCTGCCGCTCGACGAACGCCTGATCGAGCCCCGCCATTTCGTGGCCGAGATCGTCTATTTCCCCCTCGAGACCGAACTCCTGCGCGTCGCCCGCGCCAAGGGCTGCCGCACGGTCGACGGCGGCGGCATGGCCGTCTTCCAGGCCGCCGGCGCCTTCCGCCACTTCACCGGCATAGAACCCGACGCCGAACGCATGCTCGCCCATTTCGCCGCGATGGTCGGCTGACGGGCATCAAATCAGAGCGCCCCTCGCCCAGGGTGGCGCGTCGTGCATCGGATCGAAAGCAGGTTGATCCCCTGTCAAACAAATCGGTTGCGCAACAGCGCACGACGACCCGCTATGAATTGCGAGACGAGCGCATAGCGTTGCCGCCAGTTTTCGTCGCGCACGGCTTCGGAGCCATGCGAATTGCTCCCATCCGTTTTGATGTAATAATCCCCCAATAACGTTCCAATCAGAGAGAAGTCGGAGGGGCAAACTGCGGTAATTCGAAGCAGAAATTCATAGTCTTCCTCTTGCGTGAGAAAGTAATCAAAATACATAAGATCCTGCGGGACCAGCGTTCTGTCGATCACGAAACTGTGGATCGGACAGAAGTTCCCCTTGAGGAGGTCTTCTTTTTTATCGCCAGGAAATTGCGGTAATACTGACTCGACATACTGGTAATATTTCAGAATATTGCTTTGTACCGACCGAACGCTTGCAAAGGCGATTGCCGACTGCGTTTCCTTCAACTTGTTGATCCAAGTCAGGTAGGCCTCTGGATAGAGAGTGTCATCGTAATCCAGGAATGCCATGTAACGGCCGTTACAACTGCGCATCCCGAGGTTGATCAGCGACGAACGCGCATCCGCCGGGGTAGGCTGGTCGAAATTGTAGAACCGGATACCGAATCCATCGCCAACGTTGGCGTAAAATTCCAACCTGAGCCGGACGACGTCCAAATCCGCATCGCTGAATCTTTGCGTCACGATGATGACGTCGAGCGGCCTATACTGCTGCCCAAACAATGAAAAGATGCACCGATCCAATTCATCCAACTTGGTGACATCGTGAAATCGAACAATGGTCTCGATTTTGTCCATACTTACCATCTTGTCGGCGAGAAGCGGGTATCATGCTCGAAGTCGGCATAGGCCATCCATTCCGGCGGCACCGTATCCGACGGCGGCAGAGGCGGACCAAAGCCAAGCTCCGCGAGGGTGTCGACGCAATAATTCTCGAAAGCTGGACTGCCCCACTTCCGGGCGAGGAGGACCCCCGAGGCGAAGATCTCGCGCAGGATACCGACATTCCGCGCACGGTTCGTCACCGCGTGGAGGAAGAGCGCTCGCGGGCAAGTCAGCAACCTGAAACCCGAAGCAGCCGCCCGCCACGATAGATCGACGTCTTCGCAATAGAGGAAAAACCGCTCGTCGAAGCCGCCGACGCGGTCGTAGACACGCTTGGGAACAGCCAGACAGGCACCGGAAACCCACGGCGTATCGAAGTAATCCTGATTGTATACTTTTGGATGCTCGACAGGAAATTGCAACGCCTCCACCAAGGCGGAAGAGCGGTTCGCCTGAACCATTTGCACCAGGGCTTTGATCGTCTGAGGATGAAAGGCGCCATCGGCGTTCGCAGCGATATAGAGTTCGGCGCCTTCCTCGAACGCACGCTCCATGAGACGGTTGTGCCCGGCTCCAAATCCGACATTTCCGACTGGCTGGAGATAATCAATCAGCGTCCTGCCGCAAACCGAACGCCGGGTATCGGCCCCGTTGTCTTGAATGTAGACCCGTGCATCCGCACTCCCCAGCACGCGCAAGGACTCGTCCAGGCTCAGGATAAAGCGCCGGAAGTCAGCATCTTCGTTGTTATACGTGACGACACCCACGGCGACACGAAGTCGTGGCACCTCGTCGACCCCAAGGTTTACAGCCTGGATCTTCGAGACCAGCCGGCGACCGGCCGCTGGAATGGGCGGCACGCGCTGTCTGCGCGGTTCGGGCGCCGACGCGCCGAACAGCGTGACGCAATACTGCGCCACGAAGGCGTGAATGTCGTCGGGCGTCTCGGCACGGATGATGCCGGGCGTGTGTTCGAACAGTGGCTCATGCGCGATCTTGAGCCAGCGAAAACCCGCAATTTCGGCGGCGTAAAAGATCAACCGCTCGATTGCATGCGCTGGAGTACCGTCTTTCTGACCTTGCTCGTCTGGAAAATCCGAAAATGCCAATCCCAAATCGAGCAGCGGTCGCAAAGCAGCCGTTCGAGCCCAGAACATCGAGCCCGAAGGGAAATCGAGCGCCCGCTCCATGCTCAACGGGCGGCCCATCCTCTCAGACAAGGCATTCGCGATCTCGAAATTGCCGCCCCAGTTGATCCAGTGCCGAACGGGCTCGAAATGCTGGGACGCGACCACGCCCACGGAAGGCTCGATTTCAAACAGATCCAGGATGGACTCTACGATATCCCTGCTTCCAATGAACTGCTCACAGAAGAATGCTCGCCAATGCTCCAGAACGTCTGCATGTTTCGACCGCTTCGAATGCAGGAAAAGGACGAGGTCGTAATCGTCGTATACGTCAGCAAACCCGACGATCTTTGGAGCAACGTCTCGACCTATATTTGGAAAAACCCGGACATCGAATGTTCCAAACTTCCAGTTATCGAAGTATGACTCGATAATCGATTTTTTCCAATCAGCGTCCGTCGAAAGAAAAAAATCGAATGGCCGGTCTATATTTTCGAGATAGCCTTGGATCGATGGAATGACATCCGGATAGAATGCGTGACAGATCACGGCAATTCTAGGCTGTCGCGATGAGCGCTCTGACGAGAAGCCGAAAGGAACTGCTAAACAGAAGTCTTCCTCGATGGGACGCGCGATCTCGACGGGTTCTTCAACGATCTGAGCGGCGCTCGTATCTGTATCGACGTTGCTCAATTCATTCCTCTTCGATCCGAACGCCGCATGCAAGCTTTCCGAGCGCGCCGCCTAAAGCAGACAAGACCCTTTCGACGCATCGTCGCTGGTCATTGTCTTGGTCGGATGGCCGCATATGCCGAAAGTGACGGGCTTCCCGCGCTTATGAGTTGCTGTTTGCGCAAAGCAAGGCAACCGCCATAGCAGGCTTGGCTGTGCATGTATCACGCGTACAGAGTCCCAAAAGCCTGTGCATTTGTAGGGTCTTTCCTTATCGGGCGGAGTGTTTGGGGGACGCACCAGTCCTTGTCAAGGCGATGACTCTCGACGCGATCCTCCAGGTGCCTGGAGAGGCAACCGCTGGCATCAGCTCCCGCCGGTACCGCGTCCAAGCCGGAACGAAGCTATCGTCGAGATGGAGTTCGGTGGAGAACGGGTCCCGAGAGACCGAACGATGATGACAGGCTATGCGCTTCAGGACCGAGAGGCCGCCTGTTCCGCCAGTTCGCGATAGAGAGCGCCATAGGCCTTCCCCATCGCCTCGTCGGTGAAGAGCGCGAGGTAGCGCTCGCGGGCGGCATGGCCCCAGCGCTTCGCCTTTCCCGGATCCGCGACCATCTGCGCCATTGCCGCAGCCAGGGCCTCGGGATCGGCCGGTGCCACCACGAGACCCGTCATGTCATGACGATTGATATAGCTCGTTCCCGTCCCGATCGCCGTCGAGATCATCGGCCGGCCGAACATGGCAGCCTCCAGGAGGGCGAGGCCGAACGCCTCCGATCGCTCGTGAGAGGGGAAGACGAAACCGGTGCACAGGCGCAGCAGGGCCTCCTTGTCGGCATCGTCCAGTTCGCCCATGAAATGGACGTTGGATGCGCCAGCGCTTGCCGCGCGTTGCACGAGCTGGCCTTCCATCGGTCCCCGCCCGATGATGACGATATCGCAATCGACGGACGAGGCCGCGTCTATGAGGAACTCCAGCCCCTTGTAGTAGCGAAGAACGCCCGTGAACAGAAAGAACGGTCGTGGGAACCGCACCCGCCACCGCGCGGCGAGCGCCTCGTCCACATGGCCTTCGCGGTCGGCGAGACCGATCGGGATGACGGCGCATTTGGAGGCGAACCGCGAGAGCACCTCGCTCGACGCGAGATAGTCCGGAGAGGTCGCGACGATCCGATCCATTCGGCCGAGAAACCGCGTCATCACCGGGCGGTAGACCCGCTTCAGCAGCTTCTGCCTCACGATGTCGGAATGGTAGGTGACGATCGCGGGCTTGCCGTGCGGCACGGCGAAATGGACGACGTCCATCAGCGGCCAGGGGAAGTGGTAGTGCACCAGGTCCGCCTCGGCGGCGGCGGCCCGGAAGGCCCCGAACACCTCGCGCGAGAACCCCGTCGACGCCAGGTCGAAATCGCGCCGGGCCTTGAGGATCCGATGGCCGTTGAAGGACCCCCGCCCCTTCTCCGGCGTATCGCTCAGCGAGAGAACGGTCGTCTCGACGCCGAGCTCCGCCGTCGATCGGGCGATCGCCTCGATCGTGCGCTCGATCCCGCCAAACGTGTCCGGCCAGTAGGTCTTGAAGAAATGCAGGACCTTCATGCGGCAGACTTGTCGAAGGCACCGCGATCGAAACGGCCGGGAGGAAGGCGGCGGCGCGTCCCCGGCGAACCGGCCAATGCGCAGCGGCCACGCCGGGCTTGAACCGCGAGGGGCGCCGTCGACCGGCGCAACCGCGATCCGCCTTGGATTCTCATCTCGATCAAGCCTTGCTCACGATCGTCCGCCGACCTCGAGGGCGCCCAGGCAGCGGCGGACCCCGTCCTGCCAGTCGGGCAGCGCGTGGGAGAAGGTCTGCCGGAACCTTGCCGTGTCGAGGCGGGAATTGGCTGGGCGTCTCGCCGGCGTCGGATAGGCGCTGGTCGGGATCGGCGCCACGTCGGCGACGGGACCGCCGAGCGCGGCCGACTGCCGGAAGATCTCTTCGGCAAAGCCCGCCCAGGTGGTCTCGCCGCCGGCGACCATGTGGAAGACGCCGCGCCAGTCGTCCGCCTCCGGCTGGGCTTCGATACGGCGCGCGACGGCGAGGACGGCGTGCGCGATATCGGGCGCGTAGGTCGGAGTGCCCTGCTGGTCGGCGACGATCGTCAGCCTGTCCCGATCGGCGGCAAGGCGCAGCATCGTCTTCAGGAAGTTCGCGCCGAACGGTCCGTAGACCCAGGCCGTGCGCAGAATGACATGCGCCGGATTGGCGGCCTGCACGGCCGTCTCGCCCGCCAGCTTGGACTGCCCGTAGACGCCCTGCGGGCCGGTCGCGTCCCCCTCGACGTAAGGGGCGGGCTTGTCGCCGGAGAAGACGTAGTCGGTCGAGACATGAATGACGGGAAGACCCCGGTCTGCCGCTGCCGCCGCGACATGACCGGCCCCTTGCGCGTTCACCGCGAAGGCCCTTTCGGACTCCGTCTCGGCCTTGTCGACGGCCGTGTAGGCCGCCGCATTGACCACGATGTCCGGCCGGTGAACGGCGATGGCCCGGTCGATGGACGCCCGGTCGAGAAGATCGAGCGCCGGCCGGCCGAGGGCGACGATCTCGACGCTTTCGTCGGCAAGGCCGAGAATAGCCTGCGCGACCTGTCCTTCACGACCGGTGACGAGGAGACGCATGCCCATCAGCCCTTCGCGGCGGCGCCGAGGCGCTCGCCGGAATAGCGCTTCTCGCGGATCGGCCGCCACCAGTCTTCGTTCTGGAGATACCAGGCCACGGTCTTCTCAAGGCCCGTCTCGAACGTTTCCCGCGCATGCCAGCCGAGTTCGCTCTCGATGCGGGTGGCGTCGATCGCGTAACGCAGGTCGTGGCCCGGCCTGTCGGCGACGAAGTCGATCAGTTCGCGCCGGGTGCGGCCGTCGCCGAGCGGGGCCGCCCTGTCCAACGTATCGCAGATCGTCTCGACGACCGTCAGGTTCGATCGCTCGTTGCGTCCGCCGATATTGTAGGAGCGCCCGGCGGCGCCTCTCGTCGCCACCATCACGAGGGCGCGGGCGTGATCCTCGACATAGAGCCAGTCCCGGACGTTCTCGCCGCGGCCGTAGACGGGCAGCCGGCGCCCCTCCAGTCCGTTGAGGATCATCAGCGGGATCAGCTTCTCGGGGAAATGATAGGGGCCGTAGTTGTTCGAGCAGTTCGAGAGGACGACCGGCAGATGGTAGGTGTGGTGCCAGGCCATCGCCAGATGGTCGGAGGACGCCTTCGAGGCCGAGTAGGGCGAGGACGGCGCATAGGGCGTGTCCTCGGTGAACAGGCTGTCGTCGAGCGGCAGATCGCCGAAAACCTCGTCGGTCGAGACATGATGGAAGCGGAAGGCGTCGCGACGCACGGCCGGCAAACCGTTCCAATAGGCGCGGACGGCTTCGAGCAGCTGGAATGTGCCAACGACATTGGTCTGGATGAAGTCGCCCGGACCGTCGATGGAACGGTCGACATGGCTCTCGGCCGCCAGATGCATCACGGCGTCCGGCCGGGTCTCCTCCAAGAGGGAAAACACGAAGGCCCGGTCGAGAATGTCGCCCTGCACGAAGCGATAGCGCGGATCGGCCTCGATCGAGGCGAGCGAGGTCAGCGTCGCGGCATAGGTCAGCTTGTCGAGATTGACGACCTCGTGGTCGGTCTCGGCGATGAGGTGACGGCAGACGGCCGAGCCGATGAAGCCGGCGCCGCCGGTGACGAGAATCTTCAACGCGAGGGTCCTTCGTATTCGAACGGCGTCTCGACGAAGGTCGGCGCGTCGGCATCCTTCTGCGACAGGACGGGCATGCGCCCGCCGAGCGGCCAGTCCACGCCGAAGGTCGCGTCGTCGAAGCGGATGGACCTGTCGTGCTCGGCGCTATACGGCGCCGAGACCTTGTAGAGGACTTCCGTGTCGGGCTCGAGCGTCAGAAACCCGTGGGCGAATCCTTTGGGAACGAGGATCTGGTTGAAGGCGGCAGCCGAGAGTTCAAGCGCCACCCATTTCGCGAAGGTCGGGGATCCGCGGCGGATGTCGACGGCGACGTCCAGGATGCGCCCCTTCAGGACTCGCACGAGCTTGTCCTGCGCCACCGGCGGCGTCTGGAAATGCAGGCCACGCAGGGTGAACGGCTCGGCCGACAGCGACTGGTTGTCCTGCATCCAGTCGAGGTCGATGCCGGCCTGCCTCATCCGCTCGCGATTGAACGTCTCGGAGAAGAATCCCCGGTCGTCACCGAACTTGCGCGGGGTGATCTCCAGTACATCCGGGATGTCCAGGGGGCGGATTGAGAGCATGCTGTCGTCTCCGATCTGTCGACCGCGAAGCCTTTTCGCCTCGTTTCCGATGGAGGCTGTAGAAGTTCGGCGGGGACGCCGCTCCCGTCGCATCAACGAGGTTTCTGCGTCAAGTCCATCATCATGGTGAGCAGCTGCTCGGTCGGGCCAGGCTGGACATGACGAGCGCGGATCGCGTCCACGAGGGCGCCCTCGCCTCTTCCGGCCACGGCGGCATCGACCGCCTCCACGATCGCCGCGGGATCGGGCCGATCGACGTAGTTCGGCGCATCGCCCAGGAGTTCGCGAGACCAGGGGTGGTCCCGAAGGACGAGCGGCCGCCCTGAAAGCCCGGCTTCCAGGGCCGAGAATCCGGGATAGTCGATACCCAGCTCGATATAGGCGCTGCAGCTCTGGAAGGCCGAACGCAGGATCGGCGAACTCGGCTGGACATAGGGCACGAAGCGCACGCTCGCGTCCGCGGCGGCCCGGCAGCGGTCGTAATAGGCCTTGTCGCGGTGGCCGCCGATGAAGACGAGCGGCAGCTCGTATCCGCGCAGCGCCTCGATCACACGCAGCTGCTCCTTGCCTTCCTCGATCTGCCCGACCGAAAGGACGAAGCGGTCCAGCGCATAGGCCGACTTGAAGAGATCGTCCTCGACGGGCTTGGCGAAGGCGTCCGAGATGCTGGCGGAAACGACGACCGCACGCTCGGGCGCGAGCCGGAAATGCTCCAGGCACAGGGTGCGCTCGATCTGCGTGCGCAGGATCACGAGGTCCGCGAGGTCGAGATGGGTCTGCACCACGTCGCGGGCGCTGTGGTTGGGCTCGAAGAAGTTGAAGTTCGGGATGAGGACGATGGGCGTGCCGTGCGCCTTCACGTCGCGCAGCAGCGCCTCGCCCCCGCCGTGAGCCGAGAAGTGGATCACACCATCATAGAAGGAAAGCTTGCGCGATCCCGGCCCGTAGAGATCGGCGCGCACGCCCAGATCGTTGATGAAGTCGGCGAGCTGGCGCAGCTCCGTCTCGCCGCCGCCGTGGCTCAGGAACGCCTGGTGGTATGTCGTCAAAAGAACTCGCACCGGCGCACCCTTCTTATGGCAAGATTCAGTTCACGATCGTCGGCGGCGGTTGTACAGGATTGTCCAGCGATGCCAAACGGTCCAGCATCCTGTCGAGGCGTGCGTCCCAGCTGAAGGCGGCAAGGCGCTCGTCGTCGAGGTCGAGCGGCGGCACCGGATGGGAGATGATGGTCTCCACGGCCGCGATCCAATCCTCGGGCGTGCGACCGACGAGGATCGTGCCGTCCATCTCGCGAAGCGCCGGCATGGGCGTCGCCAGAACCGGGAGCCCGGCCGCCAGATACTCGTAGAGCTTCATCGGAAAGACGCTGGCGGCATAGCCCGTGAGGAGGTTCGGCAGCATTCCCACATCCATCGCCCGCAGATGGTCGGGAAGCGCGTCGTAGGGACGATAGCCGAGGAAATGGGCGTTCGGTAAGCGCTTCATGCGCGCGATGGCGGGGCTGGCATAGCCTTCCGGCTCGTCGCCGATGAACACCCAGTGCCAGTCGGGACGCGCCGCGATGCAGGTCTCGAGGAGACCGAGATCCAGCTTGTAGTCGGAGAGGACGCCGACATAGCCGATCCGCGGATGCGGGATCGCGGCCAGGGTCTCCGGCTGCGAGCCGGGACGCCGCGCGGCGGCGAAATGCTCGATATCGGCGACGTTGCGCTCGTAAACGGAGCGCGCGCCGGCCATCGCCGCGCAACGGTCCTGCAGCGGCAGGCTGGTCGTGAAGACGAGGTCCGCCCGCCTCAGGAGCCGGTCCTCCGCTGTCCGGTACAGCGTGGCGTCGACCCCCGGCACGGCCGCGATATCGTCGACGCAGTGGTAGACGAGCCGGTCGAAGCCGAGCTTCGGCAAGACGTCCTCGAGATAGGGATGGTAGGTCCAGATCGTCGGCGCGCCCCGTCCATGCCGCTTCAGCCATCGCCGGATGCGGTGGAGGAGAAGCCCGGCATTGACGGCGCGCACGGCCCGGTTCCCGTGCGCGAAGGGGATCGTGAGCGGCGAGAACACCCAGAGGTTCTCCTCCACCTCGCGGGGGGGCCGGCTCGCGCCCACCAGGCGATCGGCGATGCGCGACAGGTCGCGGCCCGAGACGCGCGGCCGGCGAAAGCCGACGGACTCGACGTAGAGCACCCGCGCGCCGCGCCGCGCCAGCCGTCGCGCGATGTGCTGCTTGTTGGTCCAGTAGGGCGCGTTCCAGTCGGCGGTGGAGAAGAGCACGACCGTGCGAGGGGGCGAGGCCGTCACGGCGCGAAGCTCGCCGTCAGCCGCGCCACGATCCGCTCGGCGGCCCGCCCGTCGCCATATGGGGACGGACGTCCTGCCAGCTTCGCCTTGCGCCCTTGCGTCAGCCAGCGCGTGGCGAGGGCGAGGATGGCGTCCGCGTCCGGCGGAACGAGACGGCCGAACCCGGCCTTGATGCCCTCGGGCCGCTCGGTGGTGCGGCGGGCGACGATGAACGGGACGCCGTAGGACGGCGCCTCCTCCTGGATGCCGCCGGAATCGGTGATGACGAGTTCGGCAGCCTTCAAGACGTGCAGAAGCGTCGCGTAGTCGACGGGTTCGCTGAGGACGACGTTGCGAATACCGGCCAGCGCCGGCATGACCTGCTCCCGCACGTTCGGATTGAGATGGACGGGAAAGAAGAAGCAGTGCCTGGAAAACCGCTCGGCCAGCCGCGCGATCGCCTCGATGACGGCCCCCAGATCGGGGCCGAAGCTCTCGCGGCGGTGGCATGTGACGAGGACGAGGCGGCCGGCATGCTCCGAGACGAGGGTGCGGATCGACGGCGAGATCTCCGCCGGGCCGGATCGCTCCATGTGCTGGAGGGCGTCGACGATCGTGTTGCCGGTCACCTCGATGCGCGAGGCATCGATGCCCTCGCGCATCAGTTGCCGGGCGGCCCAGGCCGTCGGACTGAAATGCAGATGCGCCAGCGCGCCCACGAGACGCCGGTTCATCTCTTCGGGAAAGGGATTGTAGGGATCGTTGGTGCGAAGACCCGCCTCGACATGCGCGACGGGGATCCTGTTGTAGTAGGCCGCGAGCGAGGCCGACAGGACGGTGGCCGTGTCACCCTGCACCAGGACGACGTCCGGCCGTTCCGTTCCGAACAGCGCGTCGCAGCGTGTCAGCAGCCGCGAGGTCAGGCCGGCGAGCGTCTGGTTGGCGACCATCACGTCGAGATCGCTGTCGGGCACGAGGGCGAAGCTGCCCAGCGCCTGCGCCAGCATCTCGCGATGCTGGCCCGTGGCGACGACGCTGACGCGCCAGTCGGACGGGCGCTCGCGCAGCGCCATGATGACAGGCGCGAGCTTCAGCGCTTCGGGGCGCGTTCCAAGGACGACCATCGCATGGCGGGCCATCGCGTCAGCCTTCGCCTCGCGCGGGAAGGGCCTCGGTCCGCCCGCGCCAGCGGATCGCGAAGGGCCAGGCGGCGCGGTCGGCACCCTCGGCCACGATGCGTCCGTCCTGCAGTGTCACGCGCAGGCGGGCCTTCGCCCCGATCCAGTCCAGCACCTGATCCTCGTTCAGCCAGAGCACCGCTCCGCCCTCCGTCTCCTGCGCGATGAAGTCCAGGAACTCGGCATGGACGTCGAGGCGATGGGCCTCGCTGCCCCAGCCGTAGTCGTAGCGCGGCGAGAAGGGATGGTCGAGAAAGCCGAACAGGGCGCCGGAGGCCGTGGCGGCCCGGAAAGCGGCCTTGGTGACGGCGAGGCGATCCCCTTCCTCCAGCACGCAGTCGCCATGCAGCATGCATTGCTGGCTGTGCGAGACGACGCCCGACGCATCGCCCGGAAGCCGGCCGCCGCGGGCGAGCAGCGCTTCGGGATCGTTGGCGACGATGCCCCCGACAAAGCCTTCGAGCCCGGCCTCGGCGAGCGCGGCCGGCACGTAGGGCGGGTTCTGGTGGAAGGGCGAGACGGCATGACGCACTTTCAGCCCCTCGACGCGCTGCTCGAGCCATTCGACCGAGCCCCTCGCCTCGCGCAGGCACGCCTCTGCAGACCCGCCCCAGCGCGGTGCATGGGTCACCGAATGGGACAGGACGGCACCATCCTCGGCGAGGATCTCATGCAGGAGTTCGATATGATCGGGCCTGTCCTCCTGTTCGGTCTTGATGGCGACCGAGAACGGAAGACCGCGCTCGCGGTAGAGTTCGAAGAGCGGGCGCGCGGAGGCGATGTCCTCGTCGCAGTCGAGCCGCATCGTGATCGCGCAGTCGTGGCCGAAGGGGACCTCGCGGACCACCGGCACGCAGGGCCGGTCCTCGTGCCGCCAGTCGGCGAGGAAGGCCTCGACGACCGCCCATTCCGCGCTGTCGACCGGGCCGACGGCACGGTTCCACCAGAGCACCGATCCGGCGCCGGGTTCGAAGAGCGTCACCATCGGGACGGGCTCGCAACCGCTCGCCTCGGCCATCGCCAGCACCGTGGCGCCGTCCGCCGTCGCGCCGCAGGCGATCGACCACTGTCCGCCGTCCGCGGTGATGCGCCCGTAGCCCAGATTGTTCCATTCGTCGGCATAGTCGAAACGCAGGAAGGGACGCGTCTCGAACGGCGAATGCGCCGCCAGGGGATGGGCCAGCCAGCGCACCGAAGCGGCCGAGCGCGACGTGCCCCGCAGCGGCGCCGGCGCGCAGCGTGCCGCATCGGCCCAGTCTGCGGGCAGAGCCTTCACGTCGCGCAGCCCGCATCGGGCGGCGACCTCGCCCTCTGGACGGCCCAGGACGAGGACCTTGCCGCCGCCGGCCGCGATCCGTCCGATGGTTTCGGCATCGCCCGAGGCGGGCTCGACGAAGACCGCGATCGCGGCATCGCCCGGCCCGGACGGCGCCGGCCGCATCTGCCCGGCCGTCACGGAACGCTCCAGCGCGGCTTCCACGATGGGGCCGGCCGGATGGCCGGTTCTGATATGGAAGTCGATCACGCCGGCTCCGCTCCGCTCTGCTCTGTTTCGACGAGATGCCTGAATTTCTGCCGCGCGCCGACGAGCTTCAGGTCCGAAAGCGCGATGAACTCCACGGCGACGGCATCGCCCCACCAGGACGCGATCCGCGTCGCGACGGAGGCGGGATCGGCCCCCTCTTCGGGAACGATGCGGAAGACCGGCCGCCCTGCGCGCATCTCGATCTGGAACTCCCGGACCCCGCCGACACGATCGAGCACGTCCTGGATGTAATGGGTCGGCATCGGCGTGCCGTTGAGCGTGATGACGTCGTGGATGCGCCCGACCATCCTGGAGATGAACAGACCGTCGGCGCGCCGCGCCAGAACGGCGTTGTCGCCGGTGCGGTATCGCAGGAGCGGCATAAGGCTGTTCTTCAGCGGCGTGATGACCAGCTCTCCGGCCTGTTCGTCCGCTCCGGCATCGCCGAGGCCGTCCGCCGCGCCGGGCATGATCTCGGGCCAGGCGAAAAATTCGAGAAAGCGCTTCTCGGCACGCGCGGGATCGAGCTGGTAGGCGACGACGCCGGCCTCGGCGAGCCCGTAGCGATCGACCACGACGCATCGAAGCGCACGCGCGATCCGCTCGCGCTGGCGGTCCTCCAGAAGCTCGCCGGACGACTCGAAGATCGCGAAGGCCTTCTGCGAGCCGCGCGTGCGTTCCACATGGGCGGCCAACTGGTCCATGGTCGAGGGATGGGAATGCACGAGATGGGGATGCAGCCTGCGGATCTGGCGCCAGATGCTCTCGAGTTCCTCGGCGCTGAAAGTCGCGAAGAAGATGTTGTCGCGGTTCATGGCGAAGCATTTCATCGCTTCGCGCAGCCGGTCCCTGAAGGGGAACACTTCGGGGAATTTCGAGGCGAAATGCAGCTCGCTGCGCCAATGCGTGTTGCCGACCCGCCGGCGGCATTCCTGCGTGATGGCGGAGGACCAGTCGGCCGCTTCCTGGTCGTAGTGGATGTGAGCGGAGGGACCTGTGGAACCGCCGGTCTTGGCGACATGGATGCGCAGACCCTCGCGGTCCTCGCGCAGCAAGCGGTCGCCCTGTTCGCGGATGATGTCCTTGGTGAGGTAGGGAAGATCGCCGAGATAGGCCGGGTCGCGGGCGATCTTGGCCGGATCGAAGCCGATCGAAGCGAAGAGGTCGCGATAGTAGGGCACGCGTGCCCCCGCCATCGCCACGGTCTCCGCCAGTGCCGCGCCGGCTCTCGCCCGGCGCTCGGGCGCGGGCCGGTCGATCTCGGTGCGAGCCGTACGGATCTTGCTGCGCACGTCGCGCTTTTCCATCCGCTCGGCCACGCGGTAAGCGATCGTGGCGGCGATCACGCCCCGGACACCGTTGAGTGCGGCCCTTGCCACCATGTTACGTTCCTAGCTGCGAACTCTTGGAAAAAGGCCGTCCGGTGCCGATGGTGTCCTGGCGACCCTCCGTGGCACGAGGATGGCGCTGCCCGCCTATCGTGTGGCCGCGCCTCGCGTCGACGGCGCGGGGCCGCAGAGCTCGGCATAGAGCGCGGCCAGAGGTTCGACGACCCGGTTCCACGTGTAGCGCCCGGCGACGCGATCGCGCAACGATGGATCGGCGGGGGCCGCGAGGCTGGCGGCGATACCGCGCGCGATGTCGTCCGCGTCGTCGCTGCGCACGTAGTGGGCGCTCTCGCCGAAATATTCGCGCGTCGAGCCCTCCGCCGTCACCACGAGCCGGGCCCCCGCTGCCGCCGCTTCGAGCGCGGCGAGACCCGGCGTCTCGAGGGTCGATGGCAGGCAGAAGACCGAACAGGCCGCATAGGCCGAACGCAGCAGCGGGGACCGGTGGTCGATCGGACCGAGATAACGCACGAGATCGCCCCCGTCGGCCCAGCACGCGGCGGCATAGTCCGGCGAACGCGCATGGCCCATGACGACCAGAGGCATGCCGAGCGCCTTCGCCGCGGCCACGAGGCCGCGCTGGTTCTTGCGCGGCTCCACATTGGCGACGTTCAGGATGAACGGCCCCTCGATTCCGTACGCATCGCGGAAGAGCGCGGCATCGACCGGTGCGGCGAATATCGGGTCGCAGGCGTTGCGGATCGTATGGAACCGCGACCGGTCGAGCTCGAGCACCTCGGCCAGCCTGTCGCTTTCCACGTCGCCGTTGGTCACGATCGCATCGGCAAGGCCGAGCTGCGCGGTGATCTCGCCGATAGGGTACAGAGAACGGGTCTCCTCCGTGATCCAGAGGCTGGACGAGACGACGAGCTTCAGCCCGCGGCTCTTGACGTAGTTGCAGAAATGGATCGAGCCGCCCATGCAGGAGAAGAAATGCACGAGATCGGCGTTCGAAAGGTCGTTCGACCAGGGATCGTGCCGGCGAACCGGATGGCCGGCGGCCGCGAGGTTGCGCTCGTATTCCAGCAGCTGGATCTCGCCGCCGCCCGGCGTCTCGAACGCCCAGGGATAGGTCGCGAACAGGACGCGCGGCTCGGTCACGAAAGGCTCTCCAGCGTGGCCAGGATCGCGCGGCCGTCGCATAGATCCCGCAACTGCTCCAGGCGCACGCGCCGCGCTGCCGCGTTGACGGCCTGCGCGGACGGATCCTCGAGGAACGCCGCGATCTGACCGGCCGCGTCCTCCGGCAGATCGGACACGGGCAGCGCCGCGCCACCCGCCGTTTCCATCAATGTCGGCAAGGCGCTCGTCAGGCCCGGCTTGTCGAAGACGAGCGCGTCCACGATCGGCACGCAGAACCCCTCGTGGCGGCTGAAGGTGAGCAGGGCGGCGGCGCGCTCGTACAACTCGCGCAGGGACTCGTCCGAGACGCCATGGTGGAATAGGACGCGACCGCGGCCTCTGGCGTTCACCGCATCGGCCAGACGCTTCACGTCCGCGACGAAGCCCCCCTCCTGCGGCCCGCCGACAATGTCGAGCGTCAGATGCGGCACACGAAACGTGAGCCGCTCGAAGACGTCCATGAGCGTGTGCAATCCCTTGTGCGGCACCAGACGTCCGACGAACAGGAGATGCCGGGCGCTATCGGATTGCGCCGTCGTCCCGCCGGCGGACGGCGGCCAGCGATCGAGGCCGACGATGGGCGGGATCGCCGCGATGCGCCCTTGCCATCGCGCCCGATCCGGCGCCGCCATCCCTGCGAGAAGCACCTCGGCACTTTCCGTGGAATTGGCCATCAGCACGCCGAAGCGCGCAGCCAGACCGCGCTGCGCCAGACCTTCCCGGCAATTGACGACGGTCGCCTCGTCCTCCGGATCGATCAGTTCGGGCGGGGTGACGTTGTGGAAATAGTAGAGCTTGGGATTGGGCAGAGCCGCGACATCGGACAGGATCGGATCGAAGATCGAATGATTGAAGAAGATCGCCTCGCCGGGCCGGACCGTGTCGAAGAATTCCTCGCGACTGCCGACCGGGTAACCTTCGACACTGTCGCCATGCTCGGCCCACAGGGCCGGTCGCCAGCCTCCGGCCGCCGTCAGGTCGAAGAGCTGGCGGCAGAAGTTGCCCACCGCATCGTGACGGACGATGTCGCGCGCGTGGATGTGAACGGTCCTCACGACGCCATGCGATCCGTGCCGCCGCGCACGGCCGATGCGCCGACGGGACTGTCGGAGACGATCACCCCGCCCTCCAGCCGGACGATCCGGGTACAGATGCGCTCCAGCATGCCGATATTGTGGGATGCGATGACGAGGATCTCCGTGCGGGATACGAGGTCCTGCATCCGCTCCTCGGCCTTGTGCGCGAAGGTCTCGTCGACGACGCTCAGCCACTCGTCGAGGAGCAGGATGTTCGGCGAGTAGGCCGTCGAAACCGAAAACAGGACGCGCATGATCATGCCGGAGGAGAACGTGCGCAGCGGCATCAGCCGCATGGTTTCCGACAGTTCCGTGAACTGCCAGATACTCTCGATCAGTTCGGCCGTCGGCCGGATGCCGGCAATCCGCAGGAGGAGCTTGATGTTGTCCTCCGCCGAAATCTCCATGTTGGCGCCGATGGACAGGCCGAGCAGCGGCGTGATCTCGCCGACGACGGATCGCGTTCCGCCAGAGATCGGGAAGATGCCGGCGATCGTGCGCAGGAGCGTCGTCTTGCCCGAGCCGTTCGGCCCGTAGAGACCGACGCGCTCACCGGAGCGCACGCTGAGATCGATGCCGTTCAGGGCCCGGATCACAGGATGCCGGATGCGGCGGCCGCCGGCCGAGGCCAAGAGGAGGCGCTTCAGCGACTTGTCGTTCAGATCGTAGATCGGATAGTCGAGATCGACTTTGTCGAGCGTGATGCTGGCCATCGGTCAGATCCAGAACGCGGCGGCGCGAAGGCGCGAGAGCGCAAAGACGGTCAGCGCCGACAGAATGGCGAGGATGCCGAACGAAACGCCGAAACTGGCCCAAGGCATCACCCCGTCGAGCATCGGCATGCGCCACACGTTCAGGAGATGGACGATCGGATTGTAGTCGAGGAGATACTCGCGGCCCGCCACGAGATGCGGTTTCCACATGATCGGCGAGGCGAGGAAGGCGAGGTTCACCACCGATTCGACGAGAGGCTGCGTGTCACGGTAGCGCGTGGAGAGAGCGCCCGTGCAGATGGAAAGACAGAAGGTCACCGCCGCGAAGAGAATGAGTCCGGGCACCGCGAGCAGGATATTGCCGAGCGTCGTCCCGCCGAAGACGATGAACAGGACCGCCGGGACCACGATATTGTGGGCCAGGAACAGGAGATGGCGGAAGAAGCATTGCACGAAGAAGACGTAGGCCGGCAGGCCCCGGTCCTTGATGAAACCGCCCGCGCTCAGGAGTGCCGTCGTGGAATTGTTCACGCAGCCCGAAAGAAAGGTCCACAGGACGAAGCTGACGGAGAAGTAGGGAAGAAAGTCTTGCGTCGAGACGTTGGAGATCGCGCTGAACACGAAGCCGATGCAGGCGACGAAGATGGCGGTCTGGAGCGTGATCCAGAATGGCCCGATGACCGAGCGCGCGTAGCGATGGCGCACGTCGTACCAGGCCAGGAAGAAGGCCAGGCTGAGTTCGTTGCCGACGCCGCCGGCGATGCGATGGATCATCGTGACGTCCGGGCGGAGATGCGAGGACGCCCCATCGAAGGCTGACAGGGTGCTGTTTGACAATGGTCTGTCCTGCGGTGGCTGTTTGCGACAAGACGGCGTTCTAAGGCCGTTCGCTATGGCGGCCCGCATTACGGCGAATTCACGATGGCCGCAATCGAGCGATCGCGTAGAACGGCTCCGCGCGGCCTGCTTCAGCGACGCAGAAGGCTGAGAAGGTACAGGCCGTAGCCGCTGGCGACAAGCGGGTGCGCCAGCTGCTCCAGTTGCTCGTCGTCCACGAAACCCATGCGCCAGGCGATCTCCTCGATGCAGGCGATCTTCTGCCCTTGCCGCTTCTCGATCGTCTGCACGAACTGGCTGGATTCCAGAAGGCTGTCATGCGTGCCGGTGTCGAACCAGGCGTTGCCGCGCCCGAGCCGTTCCACGTGAAGCCGCCCGCTCTGGAGATAGACTTCGTTGACCGTCGTGATCTCGAGTTCGCCGCGCGCCGAAGGCTTGATGGACTTGGCGATATCGACGACGCTGTTGTCGTAGAAATAGAGGCCGGTGACGGCATAGTTGCTCTTGGGCTGCTTCGGCTTCTCGACGATCGAAATGGGCGTGACGTCATCGGCGGCAAATTCCACGATCCCGTAGCGCTCCGGGTCGCTGACCGAATAGGCGAAGACGGTCGCACCGTCCTCGCGTTCGCCGGCACGGCGGACGCTGTTGCCGACACCGGTGCCGTAGAAGATGTTGTCGCCGAGAGCGAGGGCCGCGCAGGAGGATCCGATGAAGCGCTCGCCGATGACGAAAGCCTCCGCGAGGCCCCGCGCCTCCGCCTGGATGGCGTACTGGAAGCGCATGCCGAGCCTCTCGCCATCGCCCAGGAGCTCCTGATAGAGCGGCAGCGCGCTCGGCGTGGAGATGATCAGGACCTCGGAGATGCCCGCCAGCATCAAGGTGCTCAGCGGGTAATAGACCATCGGCTTGTCGTAAACCGGCAGGAGTTGTTTGCTGATCGAAAGCGTTGCCGGGAATAGCCTGGTACCGCGTCCACCGGCCAGGATAATACCCTTGTGCTTTGGATGAAGCATGGCTTTCGACTCTCGTGCAAAGGCCTGTGGACGCAGGCAGATCGGCAAGCCGGACCTTGACCCACCCGGCGCGACTGATTAGTCCGTGCCAGGCATTGGTGCAACACCGAGGCGCCTTTTTCGGCGCCTGACAAGGGTTCAGCACTGTCCAGGAGGGTCGGATCGCATCATGCGCACACCCCCGATGCGCATCTTGCTAGGGTTCGTTCATGCTGAAAATCGCGGTGGAGAAGCGGGCCTCGACTGTCGTTGGGCATGACCACTCGCTGTCCGTCTTCCTGCGTCTCGTTCGGCCGTTGAGAAAACTGTCGCAACGGGGCGGCGTCGAGGTCTGCGCCGCATCGACCGCGGCGCTCCTCGATCATGGCGGCTTTCCCTACGACGTCCTCTTCGTCAATCGGCCGACGCAGTCCGAGAACCTGACGCTGATCCGTCGCGCGCGCGATGCCGGCGTGCCGGTCGTCGTCGATATCGACGACTGGATGTACACGCTGCCAAGCTACGGCAAGGACCTCCTGCGTGAGCGTGCCGATCCGGCCCGCGAACTCTACGACCTCGCGCAGGCGATGACGCTTCCGACCTCCTTCTTCGCGCAGGTCATGGCTCCTGTCTTCGCCGGCCAGCGCTCGGTCCTGCCCTACGGCTTCGAGTTCGACGGCGCGGCCTCGACCAGCGTCGCGGAGGCCGACACGCGCCGCATCATCCTCTCCTCCATGTTCACGCTGAAGCTCGGCCGGCGGACCGAAGCTTTCGCCGCTGCATTACGCGACTTCCTCGATCGCTTCGAAGACTGGAGCGTCGATTTCTACTGCGAGAACTACGCGACCGACCTGTTCGAGCATCCCCGGATCGCCCGCCTCTCGCCCGTCTCCTACGACGACTACCTGCGCGTCCTGTCGCAACGGCGCTACGCCTTCTGCCTCGTGCCCCTGGCAGGCTACGAGGAGGAGGCCGATCTTCTCTTCAATGCCTGCAAGTCGCCTCTCAAGTTCGTCGACTACAGCGCCAACGCCATCGGCGGGATCTACTCGCGCAGTCCCGTCTACGAGACGGTGATCGAGGATCGCCGCTCGGGGCTCCTGGTCGACAACACTTATGACGGCTGGTTCGCGGCCATGGGCGAACTCGCGCAGAATGCGAGCCTGCGGCGCGAGCTGAGCACCGTCAGCCATGACGTGGCGCGCGAGCACTTCTCGCTCGACGTCTCGGTCGAGGCGCTGCGCCGGACGCTGGACACCCTTCTGCCGTGAGCGTCGCGCTTCCGAGCCGGCTCGCCGGGTCCCCCGTCTCGCGGCGCATCGTCTTTCTGCGCCATGGCCAGACGGCCTTCAACCACGGCGCCATGGTCGACGGACGGTCGCAAAATCCGCTGAACGCGCTCGGACGCCGGCAGGCCGAGGCTGCCGGCGCCGAGATAATGGCAAGACGCCTCGTCGGACAGACCTCGTGGCGATTGATCTCCAGCCCGCTGCAACGGGCGCGGGAGACGGCGGCCCTTGCCTTTCCCTCGGCCGTCGCCCTTATCGAACCCGATTTCGCGGAAGTCGACGTCGGAGCCCTGCAGGGCATCGGCTGGACCGAAGCGACGGCGCGAGGCATCGTCGCCGCCGACCACGGCTTCACGACGCCGTTTTCCGGCGGCGAATCCTACGAAACGGCCCAGCGACGCGCCGCCGCCGCGCTGGAGCGACGGATCGAGGAGTGCGAGGGCGATCTCGTGGTGGTCGCCCATGGCGGGATCATCGTTCTGATGATCCTCTCCCTCCTGGAGATTCCTGGCCGTGTCTTCCCCTTCGCCGAAATCGACAACGGTTCGATCAGCGTGGTCGAACTCCACCGGTTCGGCCTCCATCGCGCCGCGAAGCTGAAGGCCCTCAATCACACGCCGTTCTGATCGGGCCGGATCGGGCCGCCGCTGTGGGGATGGGGCCTATCGGCGTAATAGGCGAAGAAATACAGCTGCCGAAGCCGGCACAGGTGTTCCATCGTCTCGACGAGATCGGCCGAAAACGGCCCTTGCGCCGGCGCCGCATCGACGCGCGGGCGAAGGAAACGTAAGCCTTCCTCCTCGAACGGATTGATACAGGCGCTCGAGGGATCCATCGGCACGCTCGCGACCGAAAGGTCCGGCCGCTCGATCAGAAACGTCGTCAGCAGACGCTCCACGACGAATGGCAGGAACGGGCTCGGGTCCGTATGGACCGTGTCCTCCAGCACGTCCCTCACCGCCGGATGCCCGGGCTCCGAGAGGAGAAGACGGGCGATCGGGCGCAGGACGCCCCCGACATAATCGTCCCAGAAGTCTGGGGTACCGACCCAGAAGTTCGAGTAGCAGAGACGGTCGGCAGGGTGCCGCCTTTCGAGATCGACCGGCAGTCCGACGCCGGCCGCCGCCAGAAGAGCGCGCGTGCGGGACACGAGACCGGGATGGGCGATCTCGCCCTGCATCCAGACATTGTAGGAAAAATAGGCCAGCTGCGGAAACGGATTGAGGATGCAGATGTCCGTTTCGGGATGCTGCCGGGCGAAGGCGGCGAAGGCAGCGATCGGCAGACCCGATTTCAGCGCGAATTTCGGCGACAGGAGGCCGGTTTTGCGTGCCCCGCGATGCAGGCCTTCCGCATGGATGTCGACCAGGATGCGCAATTCGCGCCAGGCGGCGCGGTCGTTGTCCGGCAGGACGAAGGGCAGGAGGTCGGGATCCGACAGGATCTGGCCTTGCCTGTAGAGGGGTTCGTAGAGCGCGATATCCATGGGTCCTGCCGCGTTGGGCGCCGCCGCCTGCAGAGTGGATCACGAACGGCACGGGACCCCCGCGGGCCCTCTTGCGGCATCACGCCGGCGGCGGTCAATCCGCCGCCCGCGTCCGTGCTACGCTTAGACCGGGCAAGGTCTGGGTGATGCGCCTTCCGGAGGGACTCGTGCCGGGCGGATCGACGAAGATGCGATCCGCCTGCGGTCCATACGGCGCTCAGGCCTTTCTGAACACGAAGACGTCCTGATGGTTGTCCCATCCGCCTTCCATCATCGTGTCCAGTGCGAAGCCGTTCTCGGTCATGCGGTTCACCAACCATTCCCTGCGGATGAGGGACACGCCGTAATAGGTCTCCCCGACGCTGTCGGCGGTCTTGCGTTCGAAGACGTGATCGCCGCGATACCGGACGAAGCCGAACCCGTCACCCTCGTAGGCCGCCTTCAGGCTGTCGAGGCCGGTCTTGTCGATCTGATCGGCGTGCCACGTGCCCTTGCAGAGGAGATCATAGGCCCTGACGCCATGCGTGGTCACGATGGCGATGCCGGACGGCGCGACCTTGCGACCGAAGTTGGCAAGCACCTCGATGGCGTCCGCCTCGCCAAGATGGGTGACGAGCGACCCCATCGCGGCCACGTCGTAGCGATCGTCCTCTACCTCGTTGAAACCGTTCAGCGGCGGCCTCACGACGACCCCGGTCACGCCGAACTCCTCCACGCAGAAATCGACCGCCGGCTCCATCGCGTCGGCCGCCGTGATGGAGGCCGGCGCGAAGCGCTCGACGAGGTGACGCGTGACGCGGCCGTAGCCACAGGGAAGCTCGAGGATTGCTGGGCTCGCGGCGCCGTGTTTCTCGGCGGCGGCCACGATCAAGTCGGCGAACTGTCGTCCGCACGATTCGTAGTGGTCGCGCGATCCCTGAAACATGTCGTCGTCCGGATGAATGCGTGCCGACATCCCTGATGCCCTTCCATTGTGGACGCGCGGCCCCGAGCCACCGCATCTCGCCGTCTCTGCGCGGGGCCCTTATGAACGATCCCCGCCTCGATGTCCCACCCCTCCGTGCGAGGATAGGCCATCGCAGCTGAACCGCGGTCCACCGCCCGCAAACCTTCCGCCAGACCGATCCGGCACACTGCAGGACGGTTCGAGGTTTCATCGAGGGCAACAGCTCGAAATCGCGCGACCGCGGCCGCCCGACGAACGTTTCACCGCTCATTTCAAGCGAAAGCGGTCTCAACAGACTCCGCTCGCCTGCCACGCGTCGCGCTGTCATCTCATGAAGACGGTAAAACACGCCGAGCCATCGGGATGGCTTTTGGAAGCTCAAGGGGCTTCGAAAGAGGCGCTTGGTCGGAGTGGCAGGATTTGAACCTGCGACCCCCTCGTCCCGAACGAGGTGCGCTACCAGGCTGCGCTACACTCCGATGGCGCGAACCCCTAGAGGATGGGCGTTTTCATCGCAAGCGAAAAGTTGGGGTCAGGCCTCGGCGGCGGCGCAAGTGGCGCAGAGGCCTGTGATCTCGATGGAACTGCGCTCGGCGCGGAAGCCCTCGCGGCGGGCCCAGCCGTCGAGGACGGCCTGCAGCGACGAATCGTGGAACTCGGAGACCCGGGCGCAGCGCGTGCAGATGCCGAAGGCCAGAACCGCCGAGCCGTGGTCGTGGTTCTCGCCGGGTCCGTGCTGGTGGCGGCAGGCGACGAAGGCCTTCAGCGTGTCCAGCCGGTGCACGAGGCCGCGCTCGAGGAGACGGTCGAGCGCGCGATAGACCTGCAAAGGCGCGCGCATGCCCTCCGCGCGCAGCCGGTCGAGGATGGCGTAGGCGCTGAGCGGCTCGGGCGAGCGCGTCAGCGCCTCCAGGACGAGAGACTGGTTGCGCGTCAGGCGCGGCGGCGCGCTCATCGGGGGACCTCCCGGGCGAACCTGCGGTCGCGGTCGCGGCCGAAGGCGGCCGGCAGGAAGCTCGCCAGGAAGAGGATGAGCGCGACGACCACGATGGACGGGCCGGACGGCGTGTCGAAGGCCAGCGAGCCGGCGAGACCGCCGCCCGCCGCGACCATACCGAGGAGCGCGGCGACGAGCGCCATCGTCTCGGGCGTGGCGGCGAAGCGCCGGGCGGTCGCGGCCGGCACGATCAGGAGCGCGGTGATGAGGAGGATGCCGACGATCTTCATGGCGATGGCGATGACGAGCGCCATCAGCAGCATGAAGACGATGCGCGTGCGCTCCGGCCTCTGTCCCTCGGCCTCGGCCAGTTCCTCGTTGACCGTGGCCGCCAGCAGCGGGCGCCAGACAAAGGCGAGCACCGCCAGAACGAGGGCGCCGCCGCCATAGAGGAAGGCGAGGTCGAGCCGCGAGACCGAGAGGATGTCGCCGAAGAGGAGGCCCATCAGATCGATGCGCACGCTCGTCATGAAGGCGACGATGACGAGGCCGACCGCGAGCGTCGAATGGGAGAGAAGCCCGAGCAGAGCGTCGGTCGAGAGCGAGCGCTGGCGCTGCAGGAGGAGGAGCGCGGCCGAGACCGCGACGGCGATGGCGAAGACGCCGATCATCGGCTCCACCGAGAAGGCGGTGGAGAGGGCGACGCCCAGGAGCGCGGAATGGGCCATCGTGTCGCCGAAATAGGCCATGCGGCGCCAGACCACGAAACAGCCGAGCGGCCCGGCGACGGCGGCGATGCCGAGCCCGGCGAGGATCGCGCGCCAGAAGAAGTCGTCAAGCACCCAGCGTCTCCTTCTCGGCCGGCCGCGACGGCGCGCCGGCGGCATCGGCCGGATGGGCGTGGCCGGCATGGTGCTCATGACGGTCGTGATGGTGATGGGACGCGCCGTGCCACCCGTGACCCTGGCCGTCCGGCGCGGCGGCGGGCGTGCAGCGATCGGCCAGCGTGCCGTCGGCAAGGCGCACCCGCCCGTCCGGCAGATGCGTGTGATCGTGGTCGTGGGCGTAGATGGCCAGCGTCTCGGCCGCGCGCGGGCCGAAGAGGGTGCGGTAGGCGGGCGAGGCCGCCACGCTCTGGGGCGTGCCCGCGCAGCAGACATGGCCGTTGAGGCACAGGACCGTGTCGGTCTTGGCCATGACGACATGCAGATCGTGCGAGATCAGGAGGATGGCGCAGCCCTCGCGGTCGCGGATGTCGGCGATGAGATCGTAGAGCGCGATCTGGCCGGAAAAGTCGACGCCCTGCACGGGCTCGTCGAGGACGAGGAGGTCGGGCCGGCGCAGGATGGCGCGGGCGAGAAGCGCGCGCTGGAACTCGCCGCCCGAAAGATCGGCCGCGCGCGCCTTCGACAGATGGGCGATGCCGACGCGTTCGAGCGCGGCCTGCACCATTGCCGGGCTTGCCGGCGCCGTCAGCGTCATGAGGCGCGCGACGGTGAGCGGCAGGGTCCAGTCGATGGCGAATTTCTGCGGCACGTAGCCGACGCGCAAGGCCGCATCGCGCGTCACCTCGCCCTCGCTCGGCCGGTGCACGCCGAGCACGAGCTTGGCCGTCGTCGACTTGCCCGAGCCGTTCGGGCCGATCAGCGTGACGATCTCGCCGCGGCGCAGGCTGAGGTTCACCCCGCGCACCAGCCAGCGTCCGCCGCGCGCGAGGCCGGCCTCGCGCATGGCGACGAGGGGGCTTGCCCCGGAAGGTCCTGGCACTGCGATCATGGCGTCGTCCCGGCTGTGCGGCTTGCGGCCTCTTATGGCAGACGTTATAGGGTTACACAACGAAACGGTATATCGTTACGCCCCTCTCCCGCCGAAAGGTTCCCGATGCGTTCTGTCCTCCTGGCCGCCACCTGCGCGCTCGCCCTCGCCACGCCGGCGCTCGCCGAGGTGCCGGGCGTCGTGGTCTCGATCAAGCCGATCGGCTCGCTCGTCTCGCAGGTGATGGAGGGCGTCGGCGAGCCGCATGTCATCGTGGCGGGCGCGGGCTCGCCGCACACCTACGCGATGAAGCCTTCGGATGCCGCCGCGCTCGACAAGGCGAGCCTCGTGTTCTGGATGGGCCCCACGCTGGAGGCCTTCCTGGAGGGGCCGATCGAGACGCTCGGCACCAAGGCGCGCATTGTCGCGCTTTCCGGGGCGCCGGGCGTCCAGCCCCTGCCCTTCCGCACCGGCGGCGCCTTCGAGATGGACGAGGACGAGGATGCCCATGGCGCCGCCGAGGCCCATGGCGGTCACGACGCCCATGGCGAGGGCGAAGCCGGGCACGAGCACGGCCACGAGGAAGGCACGGTGGACATGCATATGTGGCTCGACCCCCAGAACGCGAAGGCCTTCGTGGCCACCATCGCCGACGAGCTCGGCAAGGCCGATCCCGACCATGCCGCGCGCTACGCGGCGAACGCCAAGGCCGCGAGCGAGAGGCTCGACGCGCTGCAGGCCTCCATCGCCGCGAAGATCGCGCCGGTGAAGGACCGGCCCTTCGTCGTCTTTCACGACGCCTACCAGTATTTCGACCGGCGCTTCGGGCTAAGGACGGCGGGCTCCGTCACGGTGAGCCCGGAAACGGCGCCGGGCGCGCGCCGGCTCGCCGAGATCCGCGCCAAGATCGCCGAGACGGGCGCGGCCTGCGTCTTCTCCGAGCCGCAGTTCGAATCGAAATTCGTCTCGCTCGTCCTCGAGGGCAGCAAGGCCCGTTCGGGCACGCTCGACCCGGAGGGCGCCACGATGACGGCGGGCCCCGGCCTCTACGACACGCTGCTCAATTCCATCGCCGACTCGCTCGTCGACTGCCTGTCGAAAGCCTGACGGCGGAACCACGGCCGGGCCGCCGCGACAGGCCGGCGGCTTGCCGTCCGGCGCGCGGCGGCGCTATCCTGCGCAAATGAGCCTTCGCGCCGGCCAGGATGGAACCGCCCTGCCCGCGCCGCCCCGCTACAGCCGGGCCGCGCGGGTGCTGCACTGGGTCGTGGCGCTTCTCGTCTTCGCCGTCTGGCCGCTCGGCTTCGTCATCTCCTTCATCCGCGAGGATGCCAAGCTCGGCTTCTATCTGCTGCACGAGAGCTTCGGATTCCTCGTTCTCTGGGCGATGCTGGCGCGCGTTCTGGTGCGGGCCCGCACGCGCCCGCCGGAGATGATCGCCGTCTCGCCGGGGGAGCGCGCGCTGGCGAAAGGCGTGCATGCCCTCCTCTACGCCGCGCTCCTCGCGATGCCGGCGATCGGCTTTCTCGCCACCAACGCCCATGGCTTTCCCTTGCGCCTGTTCGGGCTCGTGCCGATCCCCTCGCCGCTCGGCAAGGCGCCGGAGATCGCGCCCTATCTGTCGGCGGCCCACACGGCGCTGGCCTATGCGATCCTCGTCCTCCTGGCGCTGCATCTGGCCGGCGTCTTCCGCCATCATGTCCTGAAGCGCGACGCCACGCTGCAGCGCATGCTGTAGCCCCTCCCGGTCCTCAGAGGGGATGGGCGAGGAGGTCGAGATGCCCGACGGTGCAGGACGCGCCGGCCTCGGCTTGCGCCCTTCGGTAGGCGAGCCAGGACGCGATCGCATCGGCCGCGATCGCGCCCGTCTCCCGCGCGGCCTCCGCCAGGCCCTCGACATAGGCGACCTGCAGGGCCTCGCTGCCGGGGCCGAGGCGCCAGGGGCTCGCGGCGGTCTCGACGGCATAGCCGTGCCCTGCCAGCGCCGCCGAAAGCGCCGCCGTCGCCCCACCCCCGAGCGCCGGCCCGAGCCCCTTGTCGCGATGGCGATGCGCGGCCACGCAGGCGAGAAGCGCCGCGTCGAGCGGGTGCGGCCACGCGAAGGCGATCGCGTCGTCGATCGTGAGCGCCGCATAGAGGGGCAGGCGCTCGGCCGCGAGGCGGCGCGCGAGAGCCTGCGCGAAGGCGTTCGAGACGAGATCGAAGAGCGCGGAGGCCGTGACGAGCCGGGCGCCATCGAGCGGCAGCCCGTCCACGGCCGCAAGGTCGGCGAGGACGGTCTCGGCGCCCGGATGGCGACGGCGCGCCTCTTCCAGGAGGACCGGATCGGCGTCGACGAGGCGCCAGCGCGCCGGCACGATATCCGCGAAGGCGCGCAGCGTGGATCCCGTGCCCGCGCCCAGATCGACGGTGACGGGGTCCGGCACCTGCGCCAGATGCCCGGCAGCGCGCGCCAGAAGGCCCGCGTCGCGCGCGGCATGGTCGGCCGGCTCGCGCAGGGCCAGCCAGCCGGGCGAGAAGCCGCTCAAGGCCGCGCCGCCTCGTCGAGCCGGGCGACGAAGACCGCCGCCGCGTCGCGCCAGGACGGCAGGGCCCGGCCGGCCTCGGCGGCACCCGCCGCAAGGCGCGCGCGCAAGGCCTCGTCGGTGATGAGCCGTTCGAGCGCGTCGGCGAAGGCCTGCGGGTCGTCCGCCGGCACGAGGAGGCCGGCCGAGGCCGGCACCACGTCGGGAATCGGCCCGGCCGCGCAGGCCACGATCGGCACGCCCTGCGACATGGCCTCGGCGAAGACCATGCCATAGCCTTCGTAGCGGCTGGCGAGCGCGAAGATGTCGGCTTTCGCGAGCGCCGCGCGCGTGTCCTCCGAGCGGCCGGTCATGGTCACGCGCTCGCCGAGCCCGGCTTCGGCGATGCGCTGCCGGAGGTCCGCGGCGGTCGCGGGGTCGGCCTCGCCGCTGCCGATGATGCGGCAGGTCCAGTCGAGCGCGCGCAGCCGCGCCAGCGCCGCGATGAGGATGTCGTGGCCCTTGCGCGGAATGAGCGTGCCGATGCTGAGGATCAGCGGCGGCCGCCCGCCGCCCGGCGAGAGCGGGGCGGGATCGGTGCCCGGCAGGGCGACCGAGAGCTTCTCCGGCGCCACGCCGAAGCGCGTGGCGACCTCGCGGCCCGTGGCCGGCGCGGTGACGACGACGCTGCGCGCCATGGCGAGCGCGCGCCGCTCGCTGTCCTCCAGCCGCGCGCTCTCCTCGGGCGAAAGCCCGGTTTCCAGGCACAGGGGGTGATGGCAGAGCGCGACGATGTTCAGCCGCGCACCCTCGCGTTCGGCGATCTCGGGCATCGCCCCGAAGGCGAGACCGTCGGCGAGGACGAGGGCGCCGTCCGGCAGGGCGGCGAGGCGCCGCGCCGCGTCGGCGAGATCGGCGCCGCCGGGACAGGGAAAGGCCCGCGAGACCGCGACGATCTCCACCAAAAAGCCCGCCTCGCGCAGTTCCGCGATGATGCGCCGGTCGTAGCCGTAGCCGCCGGTCGGCAGGTCGAGCCCGTCCGGCACCAGGAAGTGGACGCGCGTCACAGGTCGGCCTCGTAGAAGGCCCGCGCGACATGCGACTCGTGCAGGGTGACGCGCAGCCGGCGGATGCGCCCGCCCCCCTCGCCGAGGCGCCCGGAAGCGATGGCCGCGGCGATCTCGTCGAACACGTGGCGCGCGACGACCTCGGTCGTCGTGACGCGGCCCTCGAAGACGGCGAGATCGTCGAGATTGGCGTAGTTCAGCGGCGCCAGCACGTCCTTGAGGACGCTCGTCGCCAGCCCGATGTCGACGCATAGGCCGTCCGCGTCGAGATCACGGGAGAAGAAACCGGCATCGACCACATAGGTCGCCCCGTGGAGACCTTGCGCCGGCCCGAAGACCGGCCGGGGAAGGGAATGGGCGATCATCACGTGATCGCGGACTTCGACGCAGTACATGGAACTCCCGTGGCGCGGCGCGCTCGTTCGGTCGGCTTCGCGCGGGTTCACGCGCGATAGCGGATTCGGTGGCAGAGCGTATCAGGGGCGGCCAGCACCGCGCCATAGACCTCCGGGAGCGCCTCGAACGGCGTCTCGCCCGAGATCAGCGCGTCGAGGCGCGCGTCCTTCAGGAGCGAGAGGGCCAGATGCAGGCGGCGCTCGCGGCTCCACCGCGCGCGGCGGGCCGCCGGCACGGTGCCGACCTGCGAGGCGATGATCGACAGGCGCTGCGAGTGGAAGGCGCCGCCGAGGAGAAGCGTCGCCGGGCGCGTGCCGAACCAGCTCGCCTCCACGATCCGCCCCTCGAAGCCGCAGGCCTCGATCGCGAGCCCCAGCCCTTCGTCCGTGCCGGATGCGTGGATCGCCACGTCGCAGCCGCTCGGCGCCTGCCCCGGCGCCGCGAAGCGCGCGCCGAGGCCGATCGCGACCGCTTCCCGCGCCGCCTCGCGGTCGATCACCGTCACCTCGGTGCCGGGAATGGCGGCGGCGAGGAAGGCGACGAGAAGCCCGATCAGCCCGCCGCCGACGACCACGACCCGGTCGCCCGGCTGCAGGCCGGCATCCCAGACGAGGTTCAGCGCCGTCTCCATATTGGGGCCGAGCACGGCGCGTTCGGGCGGCACGCCCTGCGGCAGGACCATCGCCGCGCCTTGCGGCACGTCGAACCGCGTCTGATGCGGGTGGAGGACGAGGACGAGATCGCCCTCTGCCGCGCCGGCCTGCGCCTCGGGCGCGAGGTCCGCCTGCGACGCGACGACGCGCCCGACCGTGGCATAGCCGTATTTGACCGGCGCCGGGAACGCCCCTTCCTGGAACGGCGCGCGCATGCGCTCGTGCTCGGATGCCGGCACCGCGCCGGCGAAGACGGTGGCCTCGGTGCCGCGCGAGATCGCGCCGAAGAGCGCGCGCACGCGCACTTGCCCCGCCTCCAGAGGCCCGAGCGGGGCGGCGCGCAGGGCGCCCCGGCCCGGCGCCTCGATCCAGAAGGCGGAAGGGGCCGCGTCTTGGCTGTCGTCCACCCGTCTCTCCTCGCGCTGGCCGGGCCGCCAATCGAACCGAGGACGGCCATCGCGTCAACGCCCTCCGTGCCATTGCCGAAGGCCCTCCGGCGCGCGATCTATGAAACGGGCGGCCGCGTGCCCCGGCCTTCGGCGGGCCGGCGACGGGCGGCGCGGGAGCGCGGGAAAGACGACGGGCATGGCGATCACCGATATCGGCGCGGCGCATCCGGCAGCGGGCGATCGCCGGCGCGTGGCGGTCGCCGGGCCGCCCCCGCGCCTCCTGCGCGGCGCCGCCGCGGGAATGGCGCTCGGCCTTGCGGCGACGCTTACCGTCTCGCTCGTCTTCCACGGGGTCGGGATCGTCGGCCTCGCCGGGGTCCTCGTCGCGCTCGCCGTCTTCGCCGCCGTCGCCGCCGTCGCGCTCGCGGGCCTGCCGTATCATGCGCATGCGCGCTTCGGCGCGGCCAACGGCGTGACCACGCTGCGCGCCGTGCTGACCGCCCTGTGCTTCTCGCTCCTGCCGGGTCTCGACGAGGTGCCGGCCCTGCCGCGCGACCTCGTCTCGGCCGGGCTTTCGCTGGCGGCCCTCCTCGCCCTCCTGCTCGACGGGATCGACGGCTGGCTCGCCCGCCGGCAGAGCCTCGCCTCCCCCTTCGGCGCGCGCTTCGACATGGAGATCGACGCCGCGCTGATGCTGGCGCTGGCGCTCTTCGCCTACGCGTCCGGCCAGGCGGGTCTTGCCGTCCTCGCGATCGGGGGCATGCGCTACGCCTATCTCGCCGCGCAGGCTCTCGTCCCGAAGCTCAAGGGCGAGCTCGCGCCCTCGCTGCGGCGCAAGGCGATCTGCGCGATGGAGGTCGCGATCCTCTGCCTCCTCGTCTCGCCGCTGATCGCGCCGCCGCTGTCGGGTCTCCTCGCGCTCCTGGCGAGCCTCGTCCTCGCCGCCTCCTTCGCCCGGGACATCCACACCCTCCTGGCGGCGCCCCTTCGGCCGTGACGCCGCCCCGTCGCGCCTCTCTCGCCGCGCTCGCCGGCATTGCGGGCCTTGCCGCCATCCTCGCCCTGCCCGATGCGGCGGCGGGACAGGCCTCCGGCTCGCTGCCCGCCTTCGAGCTCGGCGCCGCCGTCCTCGCCCTCTGCCTTCTCGGAGGCGCCGGCCACCGCGCCGCGCGACTGGCCATCGCCGCGCTCGCGACGCTTCTCCTCGCGCTGAAACTTCTCGATCGCGGCACGTCCGCCGCCTTCGGCCGGCCCTTCGATCCGCTGGACGATTGGTCGCTCCTGCCGAAGGCCGCCCATCTCCTGGCGGGCACGCTCGGGCCCGTCGGGGCGGGGCTCGCGATCCTGGTCGTCTTCGCCGCGCTCCTCGCGCTGCCCGTCCTCCTCCACCGTTGTCTCGGCGGCTTCTCCCGCATCGGCGGGCGCCTGCGCGCCGGAACGGCCACGGCGGCGCTCCTCGCCATGGCGCTCGCCTTCGCGCTGCCGGGCGATGCCGGACGGGCATCCAATGCCGAGCTGGTCGCCGCGCGCGTCGCGCTCGTCCGCGCCGCCGCCGAGGACCGGCGCGTCTTCGCCCGCGCCCTCGAGGACGACCCTACGCGCGAGGCCGCTCCGCGCTTCGAGGCGCTGGCCGGCCACGACGTCGTGGTCCTGTTCGTCGAATCCTACGGCACCGCGATCCTGCGCGATGCCGGGCACGGCGCGATCGTGCGCGACCGGCTGGCGGCGCTTGCCCGCAGGCTCGGCCATGCCGGCTACGTCCTGCGCAGCGGCGCGATGACGGCGCCCGTCGCCGGCGGCCAGAGCTGGCTGGCGCGCGCCAGCGTCTTTTCCGGGCTCACGATCGACCGCCAGAGCCGCTACGAGACGCTGATCGCCTCCGGGCGCCCGAGCCTCAACCGCCTGATGGCCGAGGCCGGCTGGGAGAGCGTCGCGGTCATGCCGGCGATCACGCGCGACTGGCCGGAGGCGGCCTGGTCCGGCTACGACCGCATTCTCGCGGCCGGCGAACTCGGCTATCGCGGCCGGCCCTTCGACTGGGTGACCATGCCCGACCAGTTCACGCTCGCCGCCTTCCAGCGCCTCGTGCGGATGCAGCCGCCGGGAGACCGCCGGCCGGTGATGGCCGAGATCGCGCTGATCTCCAGCCACGCGCCCTTCACGCCCCTCGCCCGGCTCGTGCCGGAGGAGGCGCTCGGCGACGGATCGGTCTTCGACGCGATGGCACGGGAAGGGCCTGCGCCGGCCGAGCTCTGGCGCGACACGGAGAGGGTCCGCGACCACTATGCGCGCAGCCTCGACTACACGCTCTCGGCCATCGGCGACTTCGTCCTGCGGCATGGCGACGACACGCTGTTCGTCATCCTCGGCGACCATCCGCCCGCGCCGGTCGTCACCGGCCCCGGGCTCTTCCGCGACGTGCCCGTGCACGTGATCGCGCGCGACGCCGGTCTCGTGGACCGCTTCGCCGCGCTCGGCTGGGTGGAGGGACCGCTGCCGGACGCATCGCGCCCGGCGCTCGCCATGGCCGATTTCCGGCAGACCTTCGCGCGCCTCTTTTCGGCGCGCTGAGCCGCGTCAGGTGCGCGACGCCTCGACGGCGGGGGCCGCCTCCTGGCCCGGCCGCGTGGGCAGGGCCGGGTCGTCCGGGCCCTTCACGAAGCGCGACGGCTCGGCCTCGCCGGGCCTGGCGGCCAGCCGGCTGTCGGGGAAATGCAGGACGAGATTGTAGCGGTAGCGCTCGCCGAACTCGCGCGTCAGCGTGATCCGCGTGCCCGAATCCTGCATCTCGAACGGATCGAGCGCGGCGAGCGCGCGGGTGGCTTCCGCCGGCAGCGCCCAGCCGAGCGCCTCGTAGATGCGGCTGAGCATGGCGCTGGCGCCCTGCGCGGCGATCTTCGCCTCGGCCCGCGTGTCGCCGGTGATCTTCAGCCGCACGGAGCCGATCGTCTCCTTGCCGGCGCCGCGCGCGATGACGAAGAGGCTGCGCTTGGGCGGCGCCTCCACCATCAGGTCCTCGGGGGCGAGATCGTAAGCTGCGGCCTCCGCCTCGCCTTCGGCGCCCTGCGCGTCGCCGAAGGCCGACGGATCGGGGGCCACGGCGACGAAGGGCTCATCGGGCGCCACGATCTCGCTCGACAGGCACTCGTAGAGGCCCGCGGCCGCGGGGCTCTTGTCCCAGGCGACGGGCGCCTCGCCGAGACGGATCGCGGCGCAGAGGCTGGACGGCTCGGTGAAGGGCACGCGCACGAAGCGCGTCGGGTCGGCGCCGGCCGGCGCCACGAGGCGCCCGGAGGGCAACGAGATCGTCTTCGGCGCCTCGATGGCGGCGGTTTCGAAGGCCTGCGGCCCGATCGAGCCGACGGGCGTGAAATCGGGCACGATGGCCAGCGACGACGTGGCGGCGGGATCGAGCGCCCCGGTGGCGAAATCGGACTGCGAGAAGATCAGCGCCAGCGCGCCGACGGGGATGCACGCGGCCAGAACGAGACGCAAGGCGAGCGGCGCCATGCCGCCTTCGCCCGGCGCGTCCGCCTCGTGCGGCTCGGCCGCGCCCATGCGCTGCCCCGGCCAGCCCGGCCTTCCCTCGCCCGGTGCGTCCGCGCTTTCGCTGCGTTCAGCCCACCTGTCTTCCACGCCGTCCCCCGATGCCGTCCGAACGGATCCCGGCCGGCTGGCCGCGCGGCCGATGTCCCCGTCGCGCGCCATCATGCCGTGTCGATCCTGACCAACCGTAAAGGATTTGCGCCGGCGGCGCGAGTCGGACGCGGCAGGCCCCGGCCGGCGCCGGCCTCACGACAAGGCCGGCAGGGGCCCGGCGGCCCGCGCCAGCGCGCCCGATCGCACGAGATCGAGCGCCGCCTCGATGTCGGGATGCATGTGCCGGTCCTCGCCGAGCGGGGGAACGCGCGCCCGCAGCGCCGCCCGCGCCGCTTCCAGCCGCGGGCTGGAGGCGAGGCCGCCCTCCAGGAGATCGAGCCCCTGCGCGGCCGCGAGCAGTTCGATGGCGAGAATGCCGCACGTGTTGGCCGCCATGGCCGTCAGGCGCCGCGCCCCGTGGGCGGCCATGGAGACATGGTCCTCCTGGTTGGCGGAGGTCGGAATGGAATCGACGCTGGCCGGCATGGCGCGCTGCTTGTTCTCCGAGACGAGCGCGGCGGCGGTCACCTGCGGGATCATGAAGCCCGAGTTCAGCCCGGGCCGGGGCGTGAGGAAGGCCGGCAGGCCCGAGAGCGCCGGATCGACCAGCATGGCGATGCGCCGCTCGGCGATGGAGCCGATCTCGCAGAGCGCCATGGCGATCATGTCGGCCGCGAAGGCGACGGGCTCGGCATGGAAGTTGCCGCCCGACAGCGCCTCGTCGGTGTCGGCGAAGATCAGCGGATTGTCGGAGACGCCGTTCGCCTCGGCGTGAAGGGTCGTGGCCGCCTGGCGCAGGAGATCGAGGCAGGCGCCCATCACCTGCGGCTGGCAGCGCAGGCAATAGGGGTCCTGCACGCGCGGATCGTCGATCAGATGCGAGGCGCGTATGGCAGAGCCGGCCATCAGCGCGCGCAGGGCCGCCGCCGTCTCGATCTGGCCGGGATGGCGGCGCAGCGCGTGGATGCGCGGGTCGAAGGGCGTGTCGGAGCCGCGCGCGGCATCCGTCGAGAGCGCGCCGGTGACGAGCGCGGCCTGGAAGGCGGCCTCGGCCTCGAAGAGCCCGGCCAGCGCGTAGGCGGTGGAGAACTGCGTGCCGTTGAGGAGCGCCAGCCCCTCCTTGGCGCCGAGGACGAGCGGCTCGAGCCCGGCGGCCTCGAGCGCGGCGCGGGCCTCCACCCGCGCGCCATCGACGAAGAAGGCGCCGGTGCCGATCATCGCCGCGGTCATATGGGCGAGCGGCGCGAGATCGCCGGAGGCCCCGACCGAGCCCTGCGCGGGCACGACGGGCGTCAGACCCGTCTCCAGGAGCGATTCCAGAAGCCGCAGGGTGGCGAGCGAGACGCCCGAGGCCCCCTGCCCGAGGCTCGCCAGCTTCAGCGCCATCATCAGGCGCGTCACCTCCGCCGGCATCGGCTCGCCGATCCCGGCGGCATGGGAGAGGACGATGTTGCGCTGGAGCGTGGCGAGATCGCCGTCGCCGATGCGCACGCTGGCCAGCTTCCCGAAGCCGGTGTTGATCCCGTAGACCGGCTCGCCCCGCTTCAGGATCCGCTCGACCGCCCGGGCGCTCTCCTCCACCACGCCGGCGCTCGCCGCGTCGAGGCGGGGCGTGGCGCCCCGATAGACGGCGCGCCAGTCGGCGAGCGGGACCTGCCCGGGAACGAGGACGAGGGAAGCCATGGCGCGCTCCGAACGGCGGGGGCGGCGGACGGGCTCGAGCCGTGCGCCGAGGATGGGCATTATTGTATAGACATATCGCTCCGACGCAAGGGAGCGCTTGGCTCGAGGAGCGTTCCTGAAGGCTCCGGCCCGGCGCCGCAGGGACGTTAACCCTTTCTTAAGGATCCGCTCGCGGCCGGCCGGGCGGAATGATAGAAATTTAACGAATGGAAGGGGCGAGACGGTCCGGGCGGTCCGGCAGGTCTTCGGCAGACGGGACGGGATGCGAGGCCAGGGTCTCAAGTCCGGTTCTCATGCCGGACCCGGTCGAACGCAAGCATCCTCGGGTCGATCACTCTCGTTCGCATGAGTTCGATTTCGTCTCGCCGTCCGGCGAGGCAGGCGTGAAAGATTATCCGATGCGTCGAGCCGCCGTCTTCTTCGGGATGCTGATCCTCGCCGCCACGGCGCTCGTCTCCGCCTCGAACGCGTCCGCCGGCTCCGGCATGCCCGTCATCGGGACCGCGAGCCAGCCGGTCGGCCACTACCAGTTCTGCCGCCGCAACCCCGCCAAATGCGCCCCGAACGCCACACGCGCCATCGTGGGCCTGACGCAGGCGACCTGGGAAGTGCTGAACGCGGTGAACGTGACCGCCAACACGATGATCGAGCCGCAGACCGACGAGGAGATCTACGGCGTCACCGAACTGTGGACCTATCCGGGCGCCAAGGGCGACTGCGAGGACTACGTCCTCTCCAAGCAGCGCTCGCTGGAAAAGGCCGGCCTGCCGGCCTCCGCCCTCCTCATCACGGTCGTGCGCCAGAAGGACGGTTCGGGCCACGCGGTGCTGACGGTGCGCACGACGCAGGGCGACTACGTCCTCGACAATCTCGACGACCGTATCCTGCCCTGGGAAGCCACCGAATACACCTATCTCAAGCGCCAGTCGCAGGCCGATGCCGGCCGCTGGGTGACGATCGAGGACTCGCGCGACGTGTTGGTCGGCAGCGTCCGATAAGACGGGCGCCGCCTCCGCCCTGCACCGCAATCCGAGATCGAGCGCCGCGGGTTCGTCCAGACCTGCGGCGCGAACGCGTCGAGGCCCTGGGCGGCTGAATCGCCCGAGGCGCCGTCGTCGGCACGCTCGGGAGATCAGAGGAAGCTCGCCGCCCCGCGATCGAGATAGGTGTCGAGGAACTGCTCGATGCGCGGATGGCGCGGCTTGCCGAAGACCTGCGCGGCCGCGCCCTCCACGAGAATCCGGCCGTGGTCGAGAAAGACGATCTTCGAGCCGACCGAGGCCGCGAAGCCGATCTCGTGGGTGACCACGAGCATGGTCATGCCGCTCTCGGCGAGCCTTCGCATGACGTTCAGCACCTCGCCGGTGAGTTCGGGATCGAGCGAGGAGGTCGGCTCGTCGAAGAGCATGATCTTCGGGTCGAGGGCGAGCGCGCGGGCGATGGCCACGCGCTGCTGCTGCCCGCCGGAGAGTTCGCTCGGATAGTGCCTGGCGCGCTGGGAGAGGCCGACGGACTCGAGCTCCCGCATCGCCCGCTCCTCGGCCTCGCGCCGCTTCAGGCCGCGCACGGTGACGAGGGCCTCGGCGACGTTTCCCAGCGCCGACATATGCGGCCAGAGATTGAACTGCTGGAACACCATGCCGATGCGCCCGCGCACCGGGCGGATGGCGCTCGACGGCAGGCGCATGCGCTGGCCGGAGGGCCCGAGAGCGAAGCCGAGTGGCTCGCCGTCGATGGAGATCAGCCCCTCGTTCGCCTCCTCCAGGAAGGCGATGCAGCGCAGGAGCGTCGACTTGCCCGAGCCGGAGGGCCCGAGCAGGCAGGTGACGGCGCCGCGCGGCACGTCGAGATCGATGCCGTTGAGCACCGACGTCTCGCCGAAACGCTTGACGAGGCCGGAGACGGAGATTGCCGGGGTCATCGGATCGCGAGCTGCCATTTTGAGAGACGGGCTTCGGCCATGCGGCCGGCGGCGCCGCAGGCTTCCACCAGCGCCCAGTAGAGAAGCGCCAGGATCGTGAAGCTTTCGACGAAGGCGTAATACTGCGTGCCGAGGCCCGAGACGGTCATGGTCAGCTCCGGCACCGAGATGATCGAGAGCACCGCCGTCTCCTTGAGGAGGAGGATGGTCATGTTCACCATCGAGGGCAGGACGATCAGCGTCATCTCCGGCAGGATGATGCGGCGCACGGTCTGCGTGCGGTTCAGCCCGACGCATTCGGCCGCTTCCACGTGGCCCTTCGGGATCGCCTCGAAGCCGGCGCGCCAGAGCTCGGAATAATAGGCCGCGCCGTAGATCGTCAGCGCCAGGATGCCGGCCGGCACGTTGCCGAGCGACAGGCCGATGAAGGGCCCGCCATAGTAGAGGAGGAAGACCTGGATGAGGAAGGGCGTGCCGCGGATGAGCTCCACCGGCAGCATCAGCGCGAGGTTCAGCCAGCGCGGCCCGTAGCGGCGCGCGAGCGCGACGAGGAAGCCGAGCGCGGCGCCGAGCGCCGATCCCGCGATCCACAGGAGGATGGTGACGCCGAAGGCCCTGGCGATGGCCGGCGCGTAGGAGAGGACGAGGTCGAGATCGAAGCTCACGCGCGCCCTCCCGCCGGTGTCGCCGCCGCCCTCACAGCCGCCCCCAGGACAGGCGCTTTTCCAGGAGAAGGCCGAGCGCGGCGAGGACGACGTTGATGACGAGATAGACGAAGCCGGCCGAGGCGTAGATCTCCAGCGGCCGGTAGGTGCTGGCCGCCAGATCCTGCGCCATGCGCGTGAGTTCGACCACGCCGACGACGGAGACGAGCGAGGAGGATTTCAGCATCATGATCCCCTCCGAGACCAGTGCCGGCAGCGTCAGCTTCACCGCGACGGGCAGCCGGATGCGGCGGAACACCTGCGCGCGCGACAGGCCGCACATGTCGGCGGCCTCCGTCAGCCCGCGCGGCACGCCGGAAAAGCCGCCGCGCAGGATCTCCGCCTGGTAGGCCGAGGTGCACAGCGTCATGCCGACGATCGCGGCCACCCAGCTCGGCACGTCGAGCCCGAGCCGCGGCAGGAGATAGTAGATGAGGAGAAGCTGCACGAGCAGCGGCGTGCCGCGGAAGAAGCTGACATAGAGTCGCCCCGCCAGGGCCAGCCCGCGATGGGCCGAGAGCTGCGCCGCGCAGATCGCCGAGGAGAGGACGAAGCCGAGGACGATCGAGATCGCGCTGAGGAGCAGCGTCAGCCGGGCCGCTTCGACGAGCAGCCAGAACAGCTTCCACGACATGGACACTCCGGGCGCAGGTTGGGCTGACGGCAGCGGCGGCCCTTGCAGGCCGCCCCGCCGCCGTCTGGACGAGGCCGCGCCCCGGAAGACCCGGGCGCGGCGGGCGGGACCGGCCTCAGATGGCGGGCTCGGTGACCTTCTCGGGCGTGTCGAAGGCGACGCCGAACCACTTCTTCTGCATCTCGGCCATGCGACCGTCGCCCTTCATCTTGATGATGGCGGCGTCGATCGCGTCCATCAGCGAGGCGTATTCGGGGTCCTTGCGGCCGGGAAAGCCGAAATAGGTCTTGGCGCCGAAGGGCGGCTCGACGAGGGCGAAGGTCTCCGGGCGCTGCTTGGCGACATAGGCGATGTTGGGGAAGGAGTTGGCCACCGCCACGATGCGCCCGGCCGCCAGATCCGCATAGGCCTCGTTGAAGCTCACATATTCCTTCACCTCCGGGGCGCTCGGCAGCGACTTGCCGAACGCCTGCAGCTGGGCGAGCTGGGCGGTCGCCTTGCCCGACCCCACGGCCTTGCCGGCGATGTCCTCGGGCTTCGTCAGGCTCGTGTCGGCGGCCGGCTTCAGGAGCGCGACGGTCGCCTCCGCGACCGGGGCGGAGAAGCGGTAGCGCTCCATGCGCGCCTTGGTGATCGTGGCGGGGCCGGCGACGACGTCGAACTTGCCGCTTTCCAGCCCCGGCAGGACGCCGTCCCAGGGCAGCGTGATCCACTCGATCTTGACGCCGAGCTCCTTGCCGATCTCGGCGAAGAGGTCGACGTTAAGGCCGGCATGCTCGCCGGCGTCGATGAAGTCGAAGGGCGCGAAGGCCGTCTCGGTGCCGACCTTCAGGACGCCCGCCGACTTCACCTTGGCCAGGACGTCCTCGGCATGGGCGCTCAGCGTCATGGCGAGCGCCATCGTGGCGGCGAGCAGCGTCTTCGCGATCATCGTCTCTGTCCTCTCATCGAACCGGCGCCGGGCCTGTCGGCCTGCGGCCTTTCGAGCGGGTTGGAATGAATTGCCTAGACAAATTGGCCGCCGCGCCGGCCGCTTGTCAATCTGCCGATGCGCAGAAATGAATCAAGCACCGTTTTTGTGCGATGCGCCCTCGGGGCGCGCGCTGCCCGGCTGGAAACGCGCCACCAGCCGGTAGGCGGGATCGGCGAAGAGCGTGCGCGCGGCGGTGACGGCGGCCCCGCCCGCCCAGGTCCGCCGCTCCAGGACGAGGCAGGGCGCCTGCGGCGCGAGATCGAGGAGCGCGGCCGTCGCGCCGTCCGCCGCCGCCGCGCCGATGCGGTGCTCGGCCTCGGTCCAGGGAATATGCGCCAGGAGCCAGGTGCCCGGCGGATCGAGCCGGAACGGCTCGTCCCGCGCGTCCGGCACGGTGACGAGGTCGATGACCCGGTCCTCCAGCGCGAAGGGGCGCTCGTCGCCCACATGCAGCGTCGTCACGCCGAGGACCTCGCCCGTGCCGCCGGGCGCCAGCCGCGCGCGGTCCGACGGGAGGGCGGCCCGCACGGCGCGCTCGACGAGGCGGAACGTGTAGCGGGCGCCCAGCGCCAGGATCTCGGCCTTCACGTCCGGGATCTGCAGGAGCGCGGAGGCCGGCCGCGGCTTGGAGACGAAGGTGCCGGCGCGGCGCCGGCGCTCCACCAGGCCGTTGGCGGCCAGTTCCGTCAGCACCTTGTTCACCGTCATGCGCGAGCAGCCGAAGAGGCCCATCAGCTCGTGCTCGGCCGGGATGCGGTGGCCGGGCGGCCAGTCTCCGCCGAGGATGCGCGATTCGAGCGCCTCGCGGATGGTGACGTGGAGCGAGGCGCCCGGCCCTGCGGCTGGCGGCGTGCGATCGGCCCGCATCGTCTGAGGTCTGCCCTTCTCGCCGGCCCGGCGGATCGATTTGTATAGCCATAAACTCCGCCAAGCCCGCCGGGCGGTCAAGCCGGGCACGCCGGCGGCGGCCCTTGCGTCAGCGCACCGCCGGGTCGGCCTGCGCGACGATGAGCGCGACGCCCTCGCGAAGGCCGACGCGGATCGGCCCCAGCGCCTCGTTCGACTGGGTGAGGATCGAGTGGAAGGGCACGTCGACAGCCTCGAGCGGCCATTTGGCGCCTTCGATGGTCAGGCCGCGAAGGTCGGAGAACTTGAGGATCGAGAATTGCGTGCCCGCGGACAGGTCCATCGCCACGGCCTGCGGCCCGAGCGGACGGGCGCGCTCCAGCCCGTCGAACAGCTCCACCGCGATGCCGTTCGCGGCATGGCGCAGCGCCACGATCATGTTGGAGAAGGCGTGGTCGCTGCGCGGCCCGCCGAGCGCGCCGACGAGGAGGAGATGGCGCGCGCCGCGCGCCAGCGCGAAGTCCATCGCCAGTTCGCCGTCGGTGCGGTCCTTGTCGCGCGGAAAGGTCTCGCGCGGCGTCTGGGCCAGATCGGGCGGCGGCAGCGGCGCCGAATCGAAGTCGCCGACCCAGAGCTCCGGCACGAGGCCGAGCGCCGCGGCATGGTGGATGCCGGCATCGGCGGCGATGACGCGGCAGGGCGCGAGCGCGGCGCGAAGGGCCGGGGTCGGCGCGCAGCGGCCGGCGAGGAGGATGGCGAAACGGTCCATGCCCCCTGATAGACGAGCCCGCAGCGCCGCGTCACCTCCCGGCCCCGTCGCGATCGCGGTTGCGGTTCACCGCCCTCTTCCGCTAAGCCTTGGCGGCTCACACGGGGTGCCCGTGGCGCAGCCGCACGCGGGGTCTCCCGCTTCGGACGCGCCGCCGGGCTGAGAGGCCAGCGCCAACCCGTCGAACCTGATCCGGATCGTACCGGCGGAGGGATTGCGGGCGCCGCTCCCTCCTGCGGCCCGGCGTCCCCCGATTGTCCTGGGAGGCCCCGATGCCCGTCCGCCGTTCGATCCCCGCCGCCCTGGCGCTCGCCGCGACCCTTTCGGCCCCCGCGGTCGCGCAGGAGGCGGAAAGGCCCGTCCTCACCGTCTACACCTACGAGAGCTTCACGCCGGACTACGGGCCCGGCCCCAAGGTGGAGGCGGCGTTCGAGAAGGACTGCGGCTGCGATCTGCAGTTCGTCGGGCTGGAGGACGGCGTCGCCATCCTCAACCGGCTGAAGCTCGAAGGGGCCTCCACCAAGGCCGACATCGCGCTCGGCATGACGAGCGACCTCCTGCCGGAAATGAAGGCGACCGGCCTCTTCGCCGAGAGCGGCGTCGACCTCTCGCCGCTCGCCATTCCCGGCGGCTATGCCGATCCCGTCTTCGTGCCCTTCGACTATTCCTATCTCGCCTTCGTCTACGACACGCAGGTCGTGAAGGATCCGCCGAAGAGCCTGGAGGACCTCGTCTCCGGCGATCCCGACCAGAAGATCGTCATCGAGGACCCGCGCACCTCCACGCCCGGCCTCGGCTTCCTCCTGTGGATGAAGGCGGTCTACGGCGACGGAGCGGCGGCGAAATGGGCCGCGCTGAAGCCACGCATCCTCACCGTCACCCCCGGCTGGAGCGAGGCCTACGGGCTCTTCACCAATGGCGAGGTGCCGATCGTCCTCTCCTACACGACCTCGCCGGCCTACCACATGATCGAGGAGAAGACCGAGCGCTACCAGGCGGCGGCCTTCGCCGAGGGCCAGTATCTGCAGGTGGAGGTGGCCGGTCGGCTGAAGAGCGCGAAGAACCCGGACCTCGCCCGGCGCTTCCTCGCCTTCCTGCTGACGCCCGCCTTCCAGGAGATCATCCCGACCGCCAACTGGTCGCTGCCGGCCACCGACATCGCCGCCAGCCTGCCGCCCGAGTTCGACCGCCTCGTGAAGGTGGAGAAGCCGCTGTCGATCGACCCCGAGACGGTCGCCGCCAACCGGCGCGCCTGGACGCAGGAATATCTCGAGGCGCTCGGCCGCTGAGCGCGAGAGCGCGGACCGCCCGGGGACGGGCGCGGCGATGACGCGCGCCGGCGACCTCGCCCTGCGGCGCGCCCTCGGCCTTTGCGCGGCGGCCCTCCTTGGCCTCCTCCTGGCGGGTCCCTTCGTCGTCCTTCTCCTGGCGCAGCCTTCGTCCGAGGGCCTGTCGGCGCTCGCCGCCGACCCCTATCTGCGCGCCGTCGCCCTGTTCACGCTCGAACAGGCGGGGCTCTCCGCGCTTCTGTCGGTCGCGGGCGCCGTGCCGCTGGCGCTGGCGCTTCACCGCACGAAACTGGCGGGGCGCGGCTTCATGCTGCGCCTCTTCCTGATGCCGCAGGCGCTGCCCGTTCTCGTCGGCGCCCTGGCACTCGTCTCGATCTGGGGGCGCGGCGGACTCGTCTCGGACGCGCTGGCCGCGCTCGGCCTGCCCCGGCTCGATCTCTACGGCCTGCCCGGCATTCTCCTCGCCCATGTCTTCTTCAACATGCCGCTCGCCACGCGCCTGATGGTCTCGGCGCTCGACGCGGTGCCCGCCGAGAGCTGGAAACTGGCCGCCCAGCTCGGCCTCGGCCCCGGCGCGGTGCTGCGCACGCTGGAATGGCCCGCGATCCGCCGCGCGCTGCCGGGCGCGGCGAGCCTCGCCTTCCTCCTGTGCGTGACGAGTTTCACCCTCGTCCTCGTCCTCGGCGGGGGGCCGGGCGCCACCACGCTGCAGGTCGCGATCTACCAGGCGCTGCGCTACGACTTCGACCCGAACCGCGCCATCGCCCTCTCCCTCCTGCAGATCGCGGCCACCGCGCTCGTCCTGGCGCTGACCGCGCGGCTCGGCGGCGAGGTCGCCGGCGGTTTCAGCCTCGGCGCGCGCGCCGGGCGCTTCGAGCGGCGCTCCCTCGCCCTCCGGATCGGCGACGGGATCGTCCTGACGCTCGGCCTTGCCTTCGTCGCCTCCCCCTTCGTCGCCGTCGTAGCGCTCGGCCTCTCCTCCGATCTCGCCCGCCTCCTGTCGGACCCGCTCTTCCACCGCGCCGCCGCCACGAGCCTTCTTCTGGCGCTCGGTGCCGCGAGCCTCTCGCTCGCCCTGTCGCTCGCGATCCTCCTCGGCGTCGAGGCGCGGCGCAGGCCCGGCACGCGCGCCCGGCCGGGCGCCAGCTTGCCGGAGCTGGCGACCGGCCTCGTCCTCGTCGTGCCGCCCATCGTCGTCGGCGCCGGCTGGTTCCTCGCGCTGCGGCAGGTGACGGACGTCGCGCGGGCCGCGCCCTTCCTCGTGATGGCGGTGAACGCGGCGATGGCGGTGCCCTTCGTGGTGCGCATCGCCGGCCCCGCGCTCGCCGAGGGCAACGAGCGCCATCGCCGGCTCGCCGACGGACTCGGGCTTGCCGGCCTCGCGCGCCTGCGCCTCGTCGACTGGCCGGCCCTGCGCCGGCCGCTGGCGCTCGCCTTCGCCTTCGCCCTCGCCGTCTCGCTGGGGGATCTGGGCGCCGTCGCCCTCTTCGGCAACCAGGATTTCGTCACCCTGCCGACGCTTCTTTTCCAGCGCATGGGCAGCTATCGCACCGACGACGCACAGGGGCTCGCGCTCCTTCTCGGCCTCCTGTGCCTTGCCCTCGTGGCGCTGGCCGAACGCGGCCTCTCGGGAAAGGCACCGCGATGACGGGTCCGGCACTGGTGCTCGAAGGCGTGCGCCACGCCTATGAAGGGCGCGAGATGGTCTTCGATCTGGCGGTCGAGACCGGCGAATGGCTGGCTGTCGTCGGCCCGAGCGGCGCCGGCAAGTCGACGCTGCTCGATCTCGTCGCCGGCTTCCTGACGCCCTCGGCCGGGCGCATCCTGATCGGCGGCGAGGACATGGCGGGAAGGGCCCCGGGCGAGCGGCCCGTCAACCTCGTCTTCCAGGAGAACAACCTCTTCCCCCATCTCACGGCTTTCGGGAACGTCGCGCTCGGCCTCACGACGCGGCGCCGCCCGCGGCCCGATGAGCGCGCGGCGACGATGGAGGCGCTGCGCGCCGTCGGGCTGGAGGGGCTGGCGGAGCGGCGCCCGGCGCAGATGTCGGGCGGCGAGCGCCAGCGCGTGGCGCTTGCCCGCGCCTTCCTGCGCCGCCGCCCGCTGATGCTGCTGGACGAGCCCTTCGCCGCGCTCGGGCCGGCGCTGCGCCGCGAGATGCTCGACCTCCTGCAGGGCCTGCGCGACAGAAGCGGCGCGCCGCTCACGATCCTGATGGTGACGCACCATCCCGAGGACGCGCTCGGCCGCGCCGGCCGCCTCGCCTTTCTCGACGACGGGCGCATCGCGGCGATCGGCGAGACGCGCGCGCTGCTCGGAGGGCGCGGCGACCCGCGGCTTTCCGCCTATCTCGGCACCGCCGGCGCCTGACCGCCGGGGCATTCGGGCCGCCCCGCTCCTGCCCCGGCGGAACCGCATTTCGGACCGAATCTGCCAGTATCGCCGACGGGGGGCCGAAGAGAGCGACGTCGTTTGCGGGCCGGCTGTGGCGGATCGATCCTTCCGCTCGCCGCGCGCGATACGCTAGACCTTTCCTCGCATCGATCCGCGACGGGGACGTGAATCACCGCATGAGAGGCGCGCAGCGAACGAGAACGGCGACGGAATCCGGCGCGCGGATCCGCAGCACCATGCAACGCCTGGCCCGTGGCAGCGTCATCGCCGCGCTGCTGGTGGCATCCGGCTGCCGGACGGTCGAGGACGGCCTGAGCGGCATCGTGCCGACGGGCGGCGGCGCCGAGCTGCAGACCGGCTACCTGCCGACGCCCTCCCGCCAGCCCATCACCTTCGAGAACGTGCAGGCCGCCGATCCGCAATCCTCGATCGGACGCAGCCAGCATCCCAAGATCCTCGCGGCCTATGGCGGCGCCTATTCCGACCCCAAGCTCGAGCAGACGATCGCGGCCATCGTCGGCCGGCTCCAGGCGGTGACGGAGGACCCGAACCGGGCCTATCGCATCACCGTGCTCAACTCGCCGAACGTCAACGCCTTCGCGCTGCCGGGCGGCTACGTCTACATCACGCGCGGCCTTCTCGCGCTCGCCACCGATTCCTCCGAGGTCGCGGCCGTGATCGGCCACGAGATGGGCCATGTCGCGGCCAATCACGGCATCGAGCGCCAGCAGCGCGAGCAGGCGGCCGAGATCGCCGGCCGCGTGGTGAAGGAAGTGCTGGCCAACGACAATCCGGCCGGCCAGGTGGCATTGGCGCGCGGCAAGCTGAGCCTTGCCAGCTTCTCGCGCAACCAGGAGCTCCAGGCCGACGCGATCGGCATCCGACACATCGCCCGCGCGGGCTACGACCCCTTCGCCGCCGCCCGCTTCCTGAAGGCGATGGACACCTATTCGCGCTTCCGCAACGCTTTCCAGGCCGACAATCCCAATCTCGACTTCCTGGCCTCGCACCCGGCGGCCCCGCAGCGCGTGCAGCTGGCCGAGAAGCTCGCCCGCGACCAGAACGTCTCGCAGACGGCGCGGCGCGACCGCGACCGCTATCTCGCGGGGATCGACGGCATGCTGTTCGGCGATTCGGCGGCCGAGGGCTATGTGCGCGAGCGCCAGTTCGTGCATCCGGGCCTCGGCATCTCCTTCTCGGTGCCGGCAGGCTTCGTCCTCGACAACACGGCCGAGGCGGTGCTGGCCACGGGCCCGGGGGACGTGGCGATCCGCTTCGACGGCGTGGCGCTCTCGCCCACGACCCCGCTCACCGACTACGTGCGCAGCGGCTGGATCGGCGGGCTCGACGCGTCCAGCGTGCGCGCGCGGCGCATCGGCGACCTGGAGGCGGTCTCGGCCCGGGCGCGCGGCGGCGAATACGCCTTCGACGTGACCGTGGTGCGCATCGGCGGGCAGGTCTACCGCTTCCTCACCGCCGTGCCCGTCTCCAACCAGGCGGCCGTGCCGACGATCGCCGACAGCGTCTCCTCCTCGTTCCATCTCCTCAGCCCCACCGAGAAGGCCGAGCTGAAGCCGCTGCGCATCCGCATCGTGAAGGCGACGGGCGGCGACAGCGAGGCGAGCCTTGCCGCGCGCATGGTGGGCGTCGACCGCAAGCCGGACATGTTCCGCCTTCTCAACGGCTTCGCCGACGGCGAGACGGTGCAGGCGGGCGAACTCTACAAGATCGTCGGCGAATAGGCGGCGCAGCGTCGCCGGCATCGCCGCGAAACGAAGAAGGCCGGCCCCGCGAGGGACCGGCCTTTTCCGTTGTCGCAAGACGCAAAGCGGAGGTTCGCTCCTTGCGGCCCGATGGGACCGGCTACCTTGCCACCTCCAAGAAGCCGCTGGATTGAACACCCCGAGCGGCGCTCTCCAACTCCGCAGAGACGAGACGAGACGCCTCCGACCGGAGGCGCCGGGCGTCCCGTCCCGACGATCAGCTGACATAGGCGGCGCGGTCGCTGTTGGTTTCCAGAAGCGCGATGCGCAGCTTCTCCAGCGCGCGGGTCTCGATCTGGCGCACGCGCTCCTTGGAAATGCCGAGCTTGGTGCCGAGAGCCTCCAGCGTCGCGCCTTCGTCCTGCAGGCGGCGCTCGCGGATGATCTTCAGCTCGCGCTCGGAGAGGACGTCGAGGGCGCTCTGCAGCCAGGTGACGCGGCGCTCGTCGTCGATGGACATGGAGACCATCTCGTCGGGCAGCGGGCCATCGCAGACGAGGAAGTCCTGACGGTCGGCACTGCCGGCCTCGTCTTCCATCAGCGGGGCGTTGAGCGAAGAGTCGGGACCGGACAGGCGCGAGTCCATGAGGGCCACGTCGCCCTCCGAGACCTTCAGCGCGGTCGCGATCTCGCGATACATCTCCTGGCCGGACAGGCTGTCGGCCCCTTGGCTGAGCCGGGCCCGCAGGCGGCGCAGATTGAAGAAGAGGGCCTTCTGCGCCGACGAGGTGCCGCCGCGCACGATGGACCAGTTGCGCAGGATATAGTCCTGGATGGAGGCGCGGATCCACCATGTGGCGTAGGTGGAAAAGCGCACTTCGCGCTCCGGCTCGAAACGGGCCGCGGCCTCCAGAAGACCGACATGACCTTCCTGGATCAGGTCGTTCATCGCGAGGCCGAAATGCCGGAACTTCGATGCCATGGAAATGACGAGGCGCATATGCGCCGAGGTGATCTTGTGGAGCGCCGCCTGGTCCTTGTTCTCGCGCCAGCGCACCGCCAGTTCGTATTCCTCCTCCCGCTGCAGATAGGGCGCCGCCATGGCGGCGCGGATCATGGTTCTGCGTGCAGATTGGGATGTCATTTCCAGCCCTCCGGTGATGGACGAACGATACCGAAGTCCGCCATGCCGAAACGCTCGGCAGGCCTGTCCAAGTGAGGAGGAAATGCGCGACCGGCCGATATGGTTCCGGCGGGGGTCGACTTTTTGGTGCGATATAGTCCGGAGGGGAGACCGAACAAGGCGCGCGCCGCGAAATCTTGTCCAGTGGCAAGACCTTACCACTCCCTTGCCGGTTTGAGAAGGCGCCGGGCGCGGCAGGGGCGGATCACCCTGTCGCGGCGCTCGCAAACCCGGACCGCGCGGACCCGCGCCAGGTCCGTTCGCGCCCGCGGGGCATGTCCTGCAGCAGCCGGGCGCGCCGCATCCAAGACCATGCCGAACGGCGTGGTTCCGGCTCGCCGGTTCTGCAATTCCCCGAACCTTGGGCCCGCGCGTCGCGTCGAAAACCGCCGCACGGGGCCGGAAACGCGAAACGGCGCCCGCAGGGTCTGCGGGCGCCGTTTCGATATCCGGTGGATGGGGACCTGGGCGGAAGGCCTCAGGCCGCCTCGTCCTGCGTGGAGACGTCCTCGGCCTCGACCTCGCCGTCCGCATCGCCCTCGCCTTCGGCCTCGTCGGCCTTGGCGGCGCGGCGCGGGCCCTTGTTGAGGTTGACCTCGATGAGGCGCACGGCTTCGGTCTCGGAGACCTCGTTCACGGCCGCCAGTTCGCGGGCCATGCGGCCGAGGGCCGCCTCGTAGAGCTGGCGCTCGGAATAGGACTGCTCGGGCTGGCTTTCGGCGCGGTAGAGATCGCGCACGACCTCGGCGATTTGGATCAGGTCGCCGGAATTGATCTTGGCGTCATATTCCTGCGCGCGGCGGCTCCACATCGTCTTCTTGACGCGGGCGCGGCCCTGCACGACCTTGAGGGCGCGTTCGACGAAATCGGTCTCGGCCAGCTTGCGCATGCCCACCGCCTCGGCCTTGGCCACGGGCACCTTGAGGCGCATCTTGTCCTTCTCGAAATCGATCACGTAAAGCTCGAGCGACATGCCCGCCACTTCCTGCACCTCGACCGCGGTGATGCGACCCACGCCATGGGCGGGATAGACGATGCTCTCGCCGGTGTTGAACATGGAACGCTGCGGAGCCTTCTTCTGACTGCTCATACGCTTAGCCTAACTCCCTGTTGTGTCCGGCCATGACAGCCGCTAGACACGGGTCGCGACGTGCGAAGTCGCAGATCTGGAACGGTCCGGCGGCACACACCGGATCGCAGTCGGGCTCGCCCGAAACGACGTTTCCGCCCGCACGCCGAAACAGCCTCGACAAACGAGGCCGGTTGCGTACGACACTGGAGGAGACGACCTTCCGGAGTGACCGCGAGACGCGCTGCGAGCCCATCGGCAATGCAGAAACGCCCGACTGTGTGACTATCCTACACTGAACTCTGGAAATTTTCAAGTTTTCATACGCATGGCGCCATGCGCCGCCGGCTTTGCCGGCCGCGCGGGACGAGGCTCGCCGTTCACCGCGTCTGCCCGGCCGCGGACACAGCGCTCGCGGCGCGCTGCCGGCGGGTCCACAGACGCCGCTTCTACGAACAGACCGTGTCGAACTGCCGCTGCGTCCGCAGGGGGTTGGACCGAACGTCTAAGTCGGGCGGGTTCGAGCGCCGGCGAGGGCGCGTGTCAGGTCGGGCCGGAGCGCCCGTGCGAAGGCATCAGGCAGGTTCCATCGGCGGGCACGTCGCATCGCAGGCGCGAGACGCGTCATTGCCGAGGAGACGGGCTGCGGCGTCGACTCAGTCGCCCGTGCCGGGCTCCTTGGAGAAGAACTTCTCGAGCTTGCCTTCCTGCCCGTCGAAATCCTTCGCGTCGGCCGGCGCTTCCTTCTTCAGGGTGATGTTCGGCCAGGCTTCGGAATATTCGGCATTGAGCTTCAACCAGACGTCGAGATTGGGCTCGGTGTCCGGCTTGATCGCCTCGGCCGGGCATTCGGGCTCGCAGACGCCGCAATCGATGCACTCGTCGGGATTGATGACGAGCATGTTCTCGCCTTCGTAGAAGCAGTCGACCGGGCAGACTTCGACGCAGTCCGTGTACTTGCAGCGGATGCAGTTGTCGGTCACCACATAGGTCATGGGGGATCCTTCGAGAGAAGCGGGCCGCCTCGCACCGGACGCATCGTCCGGTCACGACGACCGCGCGGGGTGGCTCGGCCCCGCAGAGATGTCGCGTGAGGAGGTATCCACTCGGACAAATCCTGGCAAGAGCAAACCGGTGCGTCTCTTCGGCGGTCCGAAGAACATCCTTCCAAGCCGGCAGGCGCGGCTTCGATGCGCGGACGGACAAGGGCTTCGGAACGGTGCGCTCAGTCCTCGCCGCGCTTGCTGCGGGAGATGTCGCGCCGCTCGCGCTTGTTCGGGGCGCGCCCCGGCGAGACGCCCGGCGCGGCGCGCCGGCCGGAGCCGCGCAGGTCGGGCCGCCCGTCCTTCGGCGCCTTCGCGCCGCTCTCGGTACGGGCAGGCGAGCCGGCCTCGCTCTCGCCGGCACTCCCCTCGCCCTCGCCGTCCTCCTCGCCCTCGGAGGGAACGAGAGGCGGGCGAAGATCCTCGTAGAGAAGGGCCGCCTCCGGCGCGGGGCCGCGGCGCTCGCCGGGGGCCAGAACCTTGAGGATGCGCACGCCGCCGCGCAGCGTGATGGTCAGGACGTCGCCCGGCCGCACGGCACGGGCGGGATTGTCGGTCTTGTCGCGATTGATCCGCGCCGCCCCCGCCGTGACGAGCTTCTGCGCGAGACTGCGCGACTTCACGACCCGCGCGAAGAACAGCCACTTGTCGATGCGCTGACCGCTCTCGGACATCGCGCGGGACTAGACCTTATTTTCCAAGCTTGTCTTTCAGGGCCGCGAGCTTGGCGAAGGGCGAATCGGGATCGATCCGCTGCGGACGGGGCGCGGCATCGCGCGGCTTCTCGAAGCTGCGATTGCCGCCGTTGCGCTCGCGCTCGGGCCTCTCGCCGCGCTCGCCGCGTTCCGGGCGGTTGCCGAACTTCTGGCCGGGCTTGGCGCCGCCGGGGGCGCGATCGCCCTCGCGCGCCGGGCGCGGATTGCCGCCGGCCGGCCGCTCGCCGCGCGGCGCCTTGTCGGCCCCGAAGCGCTTCTGCCGGTCGCCGTCGCGGCGCTCGCCGCCCTGGCGGCCGGTCGCCTCGCCGCCGCCGGCGGGCTCGCCGCCCTGCCGTCCGCGACCGCCCTGCCCCGGACGCCCGCCGCGCTCGCGGCGTCCGCCGCGCTCGCCCGAACGGCCCGGCCGCCAGAGCTGCACCATCTTCACCGGCTGCTCGACCGCGGGCTTGGCCTCGGCCGCGCCATCCGTCGAAGCGGCCTCGCCCATCGCCGCGGGTTCGGCCTGGTCGGATTCAGGAGTCTCGACAGGGGCGTCCGCCGTCTCGGACGCCTCCACGACAGGCGCGACGGTCGCCGACGCGCCATAGGTCGAGACCACGGCCTCGACGCCTTCGGTCGCGCTCGCCGGCAGCGGGGCCTCGTCAGGCGTCTCGGAGGTCTCGTCCGCCGCCTCGACCGGCTCCACAGCGGCGTCGGTCGCGTCCTCGCCCGCCGCTTCGTCGGACGCCATTACGTCTTCCGGAACGATCTCCTCCGACGACGCCTCGCTCGGGATCGGATCGGCGGCCGCGATCTCGCGGCTTTCGGTCGCCGTCTCCCCGGCGCTCGCGGCGGCACTCGCCTCGGCGGCCTTTGCGGCGGCGGCGGCACGCGCGCTGGCGTTCTGGCGCTCGATCTCGGCCTCGACCGTGCCCGCCTCGACGCTTTGCGGGCGGTAGTCGAGACCCTTGAGGATCTCGTCCATGTCGTCCGCCGTCGCCCCGAGGATCGACATCATCGCCGGCGTGACGACGAATTGCGAGCCGTTATAGGCCCCTTCCGGACGCTTGGCGGGCGTGCCCGGCTTCCAGGCCAGCGCCGGGCGGATGAGGTCGGCGAGACGTTCCAGAATGTCGACGCGCACCGCGCGACGCCCGAGCAGGCGATAGCCGGCCAGACGATAGAAGACCGGATCGAAGCTCGGATCGGCGACGGCAGAGGTGCGGCCAGTCGAGAGAAGCTGCGGCACCTCGCCGAAGCCCGGCTTCTCGCTCCCGTCCTTGGCGACGCCCCACAGGAGCGTGAGGAGCGCGGCGGGCGCCGGCTTCACCAGCGTCGGCACGAAGATGTGGTAGGCGCCGAAGCGCACGCCGAGACGACGCAGGGCGGCGCGCGCCTCCTGATCGAGCCCGCGCACCTCCTCGGCGATCTCGCGCCGCTCCAGAAGGCCGAAATTCTCCACGAGACGATAGGCGATGCCCCGGGCGCCGGCTTCCAGCCCTTCGGCGGCCTTCAGGTCCGCCAGCGGCTTCAGGACGGTGGAGACCTGATAGGACACGAAACGGTCGGCGCGCGCGGCGACCTTGTCGCGCGCCGGCCCCGTCAGCTGCTCGTCGGCCAGAAGCACGGCGCGCGGCTTCAGCGCGTCCTCGCCCGCCGTCATCATGGCGATGGGCGAGCCCAGCCAGCGCAGGAGACCGTCCTGCCCGAGCGCCAGATCGCCGTTCGGCGCGTTCGCGAAACGCTCGGCGCGCTTCTCGAACTCGCCGGCCAGCGCCTTCTGCGCCGCCATGCGGACCGCGCGCCCATCCGGACCTTCGGCCTTGGTATCCGGCGTGAACCGGAAACCCTGCAGTTCGCCCACGTGATGCCCTTCGACGAGCACCGTGCCGTCCGCGCCGATTTCGGCTTCCATGAACGCGTTCTCTCTCAGCCGCTTCATCAAGACGCTTGTCCTGCGATCTACGAACCGTTTCGTCAACCGTTCGTGAAGGGCGTCGGACAGTCGGTCTTCGATGGCTCGTGTCTTTTCCTGCCAGTGTGTCGGATCGGCCAGCCAGCCGGGCCGGTGCGATATATAGGTCCAGGTGCGGATTTCGGCGACGCGCTGGGAGAGCGTGTCGATGTCGCCCTCCATCCGGTCGGCCCGCTCCACCTGGCTCGCCATGTAGTCCTCCGCCACCGCGCCGCGATCGGCAAGGTCGGCATAGATGGCGGCGATGATCTCGGCATGCTGGGCGGGGGCGATGCGCCGGTAGTCCGGCAGCTTGCAGGCCTCCCACAGCATTTCCACCCGCCGCGCGCTCGTGGCGCGTCGCCGCACGTCGCCGTCGCGCGAGAGGAACTCGAAGGCCCGCTGGTCCACCGAGGGCAGCGCGCGCGACAGCGCCTCGTTCGGCGCGAGCTTCTCCAGACTCTTGTGCAGGGCCTCGAGCGAGGAGAAGTCGAGATCGCGGTTGCGCCATTGCAGAACGCGCACCGGCGGGAAGGCGTGCGCCTCCAGCTGTTCGACGAGCTCGGGGTCGATCGGGTCGACCTGTCCCGTCACGCCGAACGTGCCGTCCTTCAGGTGGCGCCCGGCACGGCCCGCGATCTGGCCGTATTCGGCGGGCGTCAGCTGGCGGTACTGGAACCCGTCGAACTTCCAGTCCTGCGCGAAGGCGACATGGTCGACGTCGAGATTGAGCCCCATGCCGATGGCGTCGGTGGCGACGAGGAAGTCCACCTCCCCCGCCTGATAGAGCGCGACCTGGGCGTTGCGCGTGCGGGGCGACAGGGCGCCGAGCACGACCGCGGCCCCGCCGCGCTGGCGCCGGATCAGTTCGGCGATGGCGTAGACCTCCTCGGCCGAGAAGGCGACGATGGCGCTGCGGCGCGGCAGGCGGGTGATCTTCTTCTGCCCGGCATAGAGAAGCTGCGACAGGCGCGGGCGCGTGACGACCTGGACGCCCTTCAGAAGCCGCTGCAACACGCCCTGCATCGTGCCGGAGCCGAGCAGCAGCGTCTCCTCGCGCCCGCGCGCATGCAGGATGCGGTCGGTGAAGACATGGCCGCGTTCGAGATCGGCGGCGAGCTGCACCTCGTCGATGGCGACGAAGGCGGTGCCGGGATCGCGCGGCATGGCCTCCACGGTGCACACGACATAGCGCGCGTTCGGCGGCTTGATCTTCTCCTCGCCCGTGATGAGCGAGACCGAGGCGGCCCCGACGCGGTCGCAGACCTTCTGATAGACCTCGCGCGCCAGGAGCCGCAGCGGCAGGCCGATCGTGCCCGAGGAATGGGCGATCATCCGCTCGATGGCGTAGAAGGTCTTGCCCGTGTTCGTGGGTCCGAGGACGGCGGTGACCCGCGTCCCGTCGAACTGGGGGGCGGCGGAGGCCGGAGCCTTGATCGTGCGCGCATCCATCATGTCGCCACCATAGGTAAGGAGAGGCGACCAAAACGCAAACGCGGACTGGCGACGGCGCGCGAGGCGCGCCTCACAGGCCGGCTGCGAGCGGTGCGAGGTCCTGCCCGCCTTCCGGGACCGCAAACGAAAACGGAGCCCGAAGGCCCCGTTTCCTGCGAATCACCGTCTTCGGTTCGCTCAGCGGACCGACAGGACCTCGCCGCTCGAAATGTCGATATCGACCCGGATGTCGTCGCCGCGACGGTCGGCCCCGGCGATGCGGTAGGCGCTGCGCGTCTTGGTGATCGAATCGACGTCCTCGACGCCCTCGCTGCGCGCGATGCGCACGGCCTGCCGCTCGCTGATCTGGCGCGAGGAGACGCTTTCCCGGCGCTCGACGCGCTCGATGCGCTGCGGCTGGCCCTGCGGCACGACGCGGATGCCGTCGCGGCCGATCTCGATGCCCTGCGCCATGACGGGCGCGGCGAACGAGAGCGCCGACACGGCGACCAGAGCGGCGATCGAAGTCTTCCTGAACATTGCGCTTCTCCCGAAAATAGGCCCGGAGCATGGTCCGAGAACATCCTTGATTGGCGGAAGAACTGTGCAGCCTGCCCCAAGGTTCCGCGGCGCCGTCAAGCGAACGTCGCGGTGATTCGCACCGGTTCCCCGGTGGCCGAGAATGCGCGCGTCTTTGATGATGGCGCGTGGGCGGACTGGAGCGGTTCGCGCGGCGCGCGTTCCGGGCAGCCCGCCCGCCTCCTCGTCAGGCGAAGTACTGGCCGCCGTTCGCCGTGATCGTGGCGCCGGTGATGAAACCGGCCTCCTCGCCCGCCAGGAACAGGACGCAGCGCGCGATCTCCTCGGGCTCGCCGAGGCGTCCGACCGGGATCTGCGGGATGATGCGCTCGTTCAGCACCTTCTCGTCGATGGCGCGCACCATCTCGGTCCCGATATAGCCAGGGCAGATGGCGTTGACGGTGATGCCGGCGCGCGCGCCTTCCTGGGCGAGCGCCTTGGTGAAGCCGAGGTCGCCGGCCTTGGCGGCCGAATAGTTCGCCTGCCCCGCCTGACCCTTCTGGCCGTTGATCGAGGAGATGTTGATGACGCGGCCGAACTTGCGGTCGCGCATGCCCGTCCAGACCGGATGCGTCATGTTGAAGAGGCCGGACAGGTTCGTGTCGATCACGGCCTTCCACTGGTCCGGCGTCATCTTGTGGAACATGGCGTCGCGCGTGATGCCGGCATTGTTGACGAGGACGTCCACCGGGCCGAGATCCGACTCGACCCTGGCGATGCCCTCCTTGCAGGACTCGTAGCTCGACACGTCCCACTTGAAGACGGCGATTCCCGTCTCCTCGGCGAAGGCCTTGGCGGCCTCGTCATTGCCCGCGTAGTTCGCCGCGACGGTGTAGCCCGCCGCCTTCAGCGCCTTCGAGATCGCCGCGCCGATGCCGCGCGTGCCGCCCGTGACGATCGCCACTCTGGCCATGTGTGCCCTCCCATGATGTCGGAAGCGTCCTTCGGGTCAAACACCGCCGGCCCGGCGCTCCCAGCGGGCGGCGGCGTCGTTGTGCGGGATCGGATGATGGCGCCGGACCGCCGGGCGGCGGTCCGCGATGCGGCCCGGGGCCGCCGTCGGGCCTTGGTTCAGGCGCGCTCGACGCAGAGGGCGACGCCCATGCCGCCGCCGATGCAAAGGGTCGCCAGACCCTTCTTGGCGTCGCGCCGGATCATCTCGAAGATCAGCGTGTTGAGGACGCGGTTGCCGCTCGCGCCGATCGGATGGCCGATGGCGATGGCGCCGCCGTTGACATTGACGATGTCGGGGTTCCAGCCGAGATCCTTGTTCACGGCGCAGGCCTGCGCCGCGAAGGCCTCGTTGGCCTCCACGAGGTCGAGATCGTCGATGCTCCAGCCCGCCTTCTCCAGCGCGCGGCGCGAGGCCGGGATCGGGCCGGTGCCCATGATCGAGGGATCGACGCCGGCGGTCGCCCAGGAGGCGATGCGCACGAGCGGCGCGAGGCCGCGGCGCGAGGCTTCCGCCTCGCTCATGAGAACGGTCACGGCCGCGCCGTCGTTGATGCCCGAGGCGTTGGCGGCGGTCACCGAGCCTTCCTTGTCGAAGGCCGGGCGCAGCTTCTGCACCTGCTCCAGCGTCACGCCGTGCTTGATGTACTCGTCCTGGTCGACGACCGTGTCGCCCTTGCGGCCCTTCACGGTGAAGGGCGCGATCTCGTCCTTGAAGCGGCCCGCCTTCTGCGCGGCCTCGGCCTTGTTCTGGGACTTCACCGCGAACTCGTCCTGCATCTCGCGGGTGATCTGCCACTGGCGCGAGACATTCTCGGCGGTCGTGCCCATGTGATAGCCGTTGAACGCGTCGAGGAGACCGTCCTTCAGCATCGTGTCGACCATCTTCATGTCGCCCATCTTGGTGCCCGAGCGCAGATGCGCCGCGTGCGGGGCCATGGACATGGATTCCTGGCCGCCGGCCACGATCACCTTGGCGTCGCCATTGGCGATCTGCTGCATGCCGAGCGCGACGGCGCGAAGCCCCGAACCGCAGAGCTGGTTCAGCACCCAGGCCGTGGTCTCCTTGGGGCAGCCCGCCGCCATGGAGGCCTGGCGGGCCGGGTTCTGTCCCTCGCCGGCGGTGAGGACCTGGCCGAGGATGACCTCGTCCACCTCGCCCGCCTCCACCCTGGCGCGGGCCAGCGCCTCGCGGATGGCGGTGGCGCCGAGCTCGTGCGCGGGAATGTTGGCGAAGGCGCCGTTGAAGGACCCGACGGGGGTGCGCGCGGCGCCCACGATCACGACGGACTGACCGTTCTGCATTGGACTTTCCACCTCCCTGGTGCCGTGCACCCTCGCGTCGGGGTGCCTCCTGCCTTGCGTCCCTTGTCGCAGAGGCGCTTCGCCCCTGTCAAACCCGTCCGCTCCCGCGCTGCGCGGCCAGGTTGCGGCCGATGGCGGCGCGAACGGACATACGCCGGAGAATTTGGAGCAGCGCCGCTTTTATGTCTAAGATGGGTGCAGCGCAGAGAAGCAACCGCAAGAATCGGGGCCCGGCGCATCAGGCGATCTCTCGGGGGACGGGCAATGGCGAAGTCGACGGACGTCACGGTCATCAAGAAATACGCCAACCGGCGTCTCTACAACACGGGAACCAGCACCTACGTCACGCTCGACAACCTCGCCAACATGGTGAAGAGCAACGAGGAATTCGTCGTCCAGGACGCCAAGACCGGGGAGGACATCACCCATTCCGTCCTCACGCAGATCATTTTCGAGCAGGAGAACAAGGGCGGGCAGAACCTCATGCCCATCACGTTCCTGCGCCAGCTGATCCGCTTCTACGGCGACCAGATGCAGATGGTGATCCCGAGCTATCTCGAGCATTCCATGTCGGCCCTGACGACGGAGCAGGAGAGTTACCGCGAGAAGATGGGCAGTGCGGTGGCGCAGACGCCGATCAAGATGATCGAGGCGCAGGTGCGCCGCAACACCGAGATGTTCCGGCAGGCGATGGGCATGTTCAACCCTTTCCTCGCCGGCACGCTGCCCGAGGCGGCCGCCGACGGCGCCAAGGCCGGCGCGCCTTCGCCGAGCCCCGCCGAACTCGACAAGGACCTGAAGGCGATGCGCGAGGAACTCGCCCGCATGCAGAGGCGCCTGGAAGAGATCGACACGAAGAAGGCGGACTGACGAACGGTCCGCCCGGCCGGCAGCGGCCCGCGAGGCGCGGCCGGCGGTCTCCGCCCGAGCCTTGCGGTGCGGCCCCCGCTTCGAGGCGACGATCCGCCCCTGCGACCGTGCCGCAAGGGTCGATTCGTCGGGGCGCGTTGCCCCTGTCGAATGTCCCGGCGGATACGTGCCTGCGTCCGTCACCGCGGAACTGCCCTTGAGCGAATCCGTCTCCATGTCCGTCGCTCGTCCCGTTGCCTCGGCGCGCGTCCATGTCATCGCGCCCCTGCCGCTCGCGCCTCCCGGACGACTCGCCTTCGCGCCCTGCCCGGGCCGCGACCAGCCGCTGCGCGAGGCCGTCGCGGCGATCGTCGCGGACGGGTTCGATCTGGTGCTCGGGCTCGTCGGGCCGGCGGAGTTCCCGGATCAGGCGGCTTTCGAGGCGGCGCTGCACGGGCGCGGGATCGCGACGCTTCGCCTGCCGATCAAGGATTTCGGCACCGTCAGCGAGGCGCGCTGGGCGGCGGTGGCGCCGCAGCTCCATGCGGCGCTCGACGCGGGCCGGGCGCTTCTAATTCATTGCCTTGCGGGAAAGGGGCGCTCCGGCACGATCGCCGCTCGGCTCCTCGCGGAGCGCGAGCTGGAGCCGGCCGCCGCCATCTCCGCGGTCCGGGCGGCGCGGGCGGGCGCCATCGAGACCGCCGCGCAGGAGGCCTTCGTGGCGGAGGCGGCGCGCCGAGCCTGAGGTCGGGCGTCGGGCGGGCCGGTATCGGGCCGATATCCCGGCCGGGCGATTCCGCCCCCTTTCCGAGATCGCGCCTCTCGGGACGGCGGACAGGCCACGTCCGGCTGCCTGAAACGCGAAAGGGCCGGTCCCTGACGGACCGACCCTTCGACGCACTTCACGTGGCCCGCGGCGTCGCGCGGGCCGGAGAGGCCTCAGGCCTTTTCCTTGACGGTCAGGATCTGCTTGCCGCGATACATGCCGGTCTTGAGGTCCACATGGTGGGGACGGCGCAGTTCGCCCGAGTTCTTGTCCTCGATATAGGTCGGGGCGCTCAGGGCGTCGGCCGAACGGCGCATGCCGCGCTTGGACGGGCTGGTCTTTCGCTTGGGAACTGCCATGGTAACTCTCCGTTCGCTTGCCCTTCCGGCAAACCGGCGGCGATTTAGTCTGCCCGGTTCATCATCGGACCTTCGAGCCCGCTCCTTGGAGCGAGCCGCCGAGAGGTCACGGCGAGACGGGAATTGGTGCGTGCCCATAGCAAAGCCGGCACGGTTTGTGAAGACCTGCCGGCCGCCACGTTCAGGCCTTCACGCAGGACACGTAGTCGCCGGACGCGCGGGCGAGGCGCTCGACGCGCGCGGCCAGCCGCCCGAGGCTGCGCGACGGCTTGGCCGGGGTGCGCACGCCCGGCGCCGGCAGGGTGACGGCGAGAAGCGCCGCCTGCCGGGCCGAGAGCTTCGCCGCGGAGACGCCGAAATAGTGCTGGCTTGCCGCTTCCACGCCGTAGACCCCCGTGTCCCATTCCACGATGTTGACGTAGATCTCCATGATCCGCCGCTTGGAGAGGACGACGTCGAAATAGAGCGCCAGCGGCGCCTCCAGGCCTTTGCGCAGCCAGGAACGGCCGCCCCACAGGAAGAGGTTCTTCACCGCCTGCATGGGGATGGTCGAGGCCCCGCGCGTCTCCTCGCCGGCCATTGCCTCCTCCATCACCGCGCGCATCTCGCCCCAGTCAATGCCGCCGTGACGGCAGAACTGCCCGTCCTCCGACATGATGATGGAATGCAGGAGCACGGGCGCGACATTCTCGATCGGCACCCAGTCGCGGATGACCGGCCGCAGCGCCACGTGGTCGGCGAGCATCAGCGTCGAGACCGGATGCACGAAGCGCAGGGCGTAGAGCGGCGTCAGGACGAGCGGCAGGGCCGCGAGGAGCACGATCACCAGCGCCACGCCCGCCGCGATCCGCCCGCTTCGCGTGCGCGGCAGGTGCGCGCGCGAGCGCCCGCCCGTCTCGAAGAATCGCAACCCGTCCATCCCCTCGCCCCGACCGTTCCGGCGTCCCGCATGCCCATCGCGAAAGTCCCGACTTTCGCGGGGCGGTCAAGTCCGGCGCGTGACATCGGCCTTTCCGGCCTCCGGCGCCCAGAGCGGACGCGCGCCGCCTTGACCCCCGTGCCGCCATCGGCCACTGCCGGGGCTTCGGCGGGCACGGCGCCCGGCAGACGGAGGCAGGGCATGGCGAGCGGCGGTTTCGAGGCGTTCCTGGAAGCGCGGGCGGACGAGATCGAGACGGCGCTCGGGGCCGCGCTCGATCCCGCCTCGCCGCTCCTTTCGGGCACGCCCGAGCGGCTGCTTGCGGCGATGCGTTATGCGGCGCTCGGCGGCGGCAAGCGCCTTCGCCCGGTTCTGCTTGCCGAGGTCGCCGCGCTTCTGGGCGCCCCGCGGCAGGCCGCGCTCGGCCCTGCCCTCGCGCTCGAATGCATCCACTGCTACTCGCTCGTCCATGACGACCTGCCGGCCATGGACGACGACGACCTGCGCCGGGGCCGCCCGACCGTGCACCGCGCCTTCGACGAGGCGACGGCGATCCTGGCCGGCGACGCGCTCCTGACGCTCGCCTTCGGGCTCGTCGCGGCCGAGGCGACGCTCGCGGCGCAGGCGCGGGTGGCCCTCGTCGCCGCGCTCGCGCGGGCGGCGGGCGCGGCCGGCATGGTCGGCGGCCAGGCGCTGGATCTGGGCGCCGAGACGCTGACCTTGAGCGAATCGGAGATCGCCACGATGCAGGCGATGAAGACCGGCGCGCTCATCGCCCAGGCCTGCGAGGCCGGCGCCATCGTCGCGGGGGCGGATGCCGAGACGCGGGACCGGCTCGTGCGCTACGGCGAGATCGTGGGCCTTGCCTTCCAGCTCGCCGACGACCTCCTCGACGAGACCTCGGATGCCGCCACGCTCGGCAAGGCGGCCGGCAAGGATGCGGCGCGCGGCAAGAAGACGCTGCCCTCTCTCCACGGCCAGGACTGGACCCGCAGGCGGCTGGACGCGCTCGTCGCCGAGGCGGAGGCGCTGCTGGCGCCCTTCGGCGACCGGGCGCGCACGCTCGTCGAGCTCGCGCGCTTCGTGGCGATCCGCAGCCGCTGAGGCCGGGCTCAGCGGCCCTTGGCGTTCTTCATCACCACGCAGGCGCCGCCGGCGGCGCGCAGCCTGGAGCAGACGCCGTCGGCCTGCGCCCGGCTGTCCGCCCCCACCCGCACGGCGACGATGCGGCGCGGGCCGGAGATGGGGCGCACGCGCATGACGATCGGATCTGTGCCGGCGAGGACGCCCGGATACTGGTCCTGCAGGCGCCGGTACATCTTCAGCGCGATCGCCTCGTTCGGATGGCCCGCCACCTGCACGCCCCAGGGCCGCATGGGCGCGCTTTCGGGGATCGCGAAGACGGCGCGCGTCGCCATCACCGGCAGCTTGCGGCAGGCGGCGTCGAAATCGAGCTTGGCGTCGAGCGGACGCGTCTCCACCTCGCGGCCGCTCTCGCGGAACCAGTCCGCCTCGCGCGCGGTGATCGAGAGCACGTAGTTCTGCGTCTCGTAGGGAAGGCTTCCGCCGCTCGCCTTCCAGCGCTTCACGCGGTTGATGCCGCCATTGTAGGCGGCGGCCGCCAGACCCCAATTGCCGAGTTCGGCCTTGAGGTCGCGCAGGTAGAGCGCGGAATGGCGGATCGCCTGTTCCTTGTCGAACGGGTCGGCGAGGCCGCGCTCGCGGGCGGTGTAGGGCATGAACTGCGCGATGCCCTGCGCGCCGACCGGCGAGAGCGCCCCTTCGTCGAAGCGGCTTTCCTTCCAGATCAGCCGCGCGAAGAAGTCCGGCGACATGCCCGTCTCGCCCGCCCGCGCCTCGATGAGGTCGCAGATCGCTCCGACGCGCGCGTCGGCCGTGGCGGGCGCGGCGCGGGCGGCCGAGACGGGCGCGGCGAGGACGAAGCCGAGCGCGAGCGCCGCGAAACGCTGGACGAGCCTGTCTCCCATCGCGCCCTATTCGGCCGCCGCGCGGCTGCCGTAGCGCCGCTCGATATAGTCGGCCACCATCACCTGGAAGTCGGCCGCGATATTGGGCCCGCGCAGCGTGGCGGCCTTGGCGCCGTCGATGAAGACGGGGGCGGAGGGCGTCTCGCCCGTGCCCGGCAGCGAGATGCCGATATTGGCGTGCTTGGATTCGCCCGGCCCGTTGACGATGCAGCCCATGACCGCGACCGTCATGCCCTCGACGCCCGGATATTTCTCGCGCCAGACCGGCATGTTGACGCGGATGTCGTTCTGGATCGTCTCGGCGAGTTCCTGGAAGACGGTCGAGGTCGTGCGCCCGCAGCCGGGGCAGGCCGCCACGACCGGCAGGAACTGGCGGAAGCCCATCGTCTGCAGGAGCTCCTGCGCCACCTGCACCTCGCGCGTGCGGTCGCCGCCGGGCTCGGGCGTCAGCGAGACGCGGATCGTGTCGCCGATGCCCTCCTGCAGGAGGATGCCCATGGCCGCCGCGGAGGCGACGATGCCCTTGCTGCCCATGCCCGCTTCCGTGAGGCCGAGATGGAGCGCGTGGGGCGAGCGGCGCGAGAGGTCGCGATAGACGGCGATGAGGTCCTGGACGTTGGAGACCTTGGCCGAGAGGATGATCTTCTCGCGCGCAAGGCCCGTCTCCTCGGCGAGCTGCGCCGAGAGGAGCGCGGAGCGCACGATCGCCTCGCGCATCACCGCGCGGGCCGAGAGCGGGGCGGCCAGCGCGCTGTTCTTGTCCATCAGCCGGGTGAGAAGGTCCTGGTCGAGCGAGCCCCAGTTGACGCCGATGCGCACCGGCTTGCCCCAGCGGATCGCCGTCTCGACGATCTGGACGAACTGGCGGTCCTTCTTGTCCTTGAAGCCGACATTGCCGGGATTAATCCGGTACTTGGCGAGCGCCTCGGCGCAGGCCGGATGGTCGGCGAGGAGCTTGTGGCCGATATAGTGGAAGTCGCCGACGAGCGGCACGAAGAGGCCGAGCCGCTCCAGCCGCTCGCGCACGCGCGGCACGGCGGCGGCCGATTCGTCGCGGTCCACCGTGATGCGCACGATCTCCGACCCCGCCTTGGCGAGTTCGGCCACCTGCTTCACCGTGGCGTCGACATCGGCGGTGTCGGTGTTGGTCATCGACTGGACGACGACCGGCGCGCCGCCGCCCACGACCACGCCCGCCACGCGCACGCCGACGGTCGGGCGACGCTCGGCGGGATCGACCAGGACGGGTTCCGACGGGGGTTCGATCTGCATAGGGCTCAACTCTTCGGGCTCTTCGATCGTCACGCGAGGTGGCGCCTCGCTCTCGCCTTGTCAATCGAACGCGCCATCATGTCCAGCCTATGACGGCGGGCTCGCGCCTGCCTTGCTCGAACGTGACCCCGGGAGATCGCAGCAGCCATGGACGTCGGATACGCCCCCATCATCGTCGTGATCGTCTTCCTGCTCGTCGTGGCGGTCATGCCGGTCTGGCCCTGGTCGCGCGGCTGGGGCTCGCGGCCGGTGCTCGCGCTGGCGCTGATCTTCATGATGATCGCCGTCTTCGCCGTGATCGGCGGCTTCGGCGCGATCTGACGCCCCGTCCGGCGCGCCGCCGCGCGGGCCGTCAGGCGCGCCGGTCGGCGCCCGAGACGATGCCGGAAGCGGCCAGCACCAGGACGAGAAGCGCGGCGAGCCCGGCATAGACGATGGCGAAGCCCGTATGCTCGGCGATGAAGCCGATGAAGGACGGCGCGATGAGGATGCCGCTATAGCCGATCGAGGTCGCCATGGAGAGGCCGGTCCCGGCCTTCAGGCCTTCCACGTTGCCGGCCGCCGAGAAGGCGATGGGCACGATGTTGGAGAGGCCGATGCCCAGGAGCGCGAAACCGACGAGCGCGGCCGCGAGCCCCGGCGCGAAACCGATGACGAGTAGCCCGACGATGGCGATGGAAGCGCAGCCGCGCGCCGTGGCGACGGCGCCGAACCGGTCGCGGATGCCGTCCCCGGCAAAGCGCAGGATGGCCATGGCCGCCGAGAAGGCCGCGAAGGCGAGGCCCGATGCGGCGGTGCCGACGCCGAGCTCCTGGCGCAGATAGACCGCGCTCCAGTCGATCGCCGCCCCTTCCGGGATCATCGCGAAGAGCGCCACGACCCCGATGGCGAGCGCCTTGCCGACGGAGGCAAAACCGCCGACCCGAGCCCCATCGGTCCCGGACTGCGCGGCGACGGGCGCCGGCTCAGGCTCGTCCGACAGGAGATGGCGCGCCACGAAGAGGAGCGTCGCCGCCACGACGAGGCCGGTGAGGAGGCCGTGCGCGCCGCCCCCGAGAAAGGCGATGATCGGACCGCCGAGCCCGGCGCCGAGGAGACCGCCGACGCTCCAGAAGCCGTGGCAGGAGGACATGATGGCCCGCTGCAGCCGCCGCTCCACCGACACGGCGTTGGCGTTCATGGCAACGTCGAGGCCGCCCGTCGTGATGCCCGCGAAGAGGACGGCGAGGATGGCGAGCGGGACGTTCGGCGCGAGCGCCAGGAGCGGCAGGGCCGGCACCATCGCCGCGTGCAGCCAGATCGTCGGCCGCTTCGAGCCGATGCGCGAGATGACGCGGCCGACGAGCGGCATGGCGAGGATGGCGCCGAGGCCGAAGGCGAGGATCATCAGGCCGAGCTGCGCCTTCGAGAGATCGAGCCGCGCGGCGAAGAGCGGGATCTGCGGGGCCCAGCCGCCGATGACGAAACCGTTGGCGAGGAAGGCCAGCGACACGGCGAGGCGTTCCCGCGGCCAGGCGGCCGCGCGGGCGGAAGAGGCCGATGAGGGGGCGGCAAGGGTCACGGGACGCGTCTTTCGGCTGGAATGGCGGCCGGCTGGAATGGCGGGCGGCTGGAATGGCGGGCGGTTGGAATGGCGGGTCGGGGTCCGGGCGGCCGCGTCAGGCGGGCGTCGGGGCGCGGGCGCGGCGGAGCGAGACGGGGATGGGCGCGGGATCGCACGGATCGGCGCGGAGGACGTCGATGCCGGCGGCCTTCAACGCGTCGACGAGCGCGGCCGGGCAATCGGCCTCGAGCGCGACGCGCGACAGGCGCGATGCCGGCAGCACGCAATAGGCGGCCGCGGTGCCGATCTTGTCGTTGGTGGCGGCGGCGAGGATGCGGCGGGCGCGGGTCGCCACGGCGGCCTTGAACTCGGCCTCCTCCAGGAGATGGGCGGTGAGGCCCGCGCCCGCATCCAGCCCGCAGGCGCCGAGCACGGCATCGTCGAAACGGAAGCGTTCGAGATCGCGCAGCGCCGTGGCGCCGAGGCAGGCGCCGCAGCGCGGATCGACCCGCCCGCCGACGAGGACGATCTCGAACCCGCCGCGCGACAGGAGAAGGGCGGCGATGTCCGGCGCATTGGTGACGACGGTGAGGCCGGCATCGGCCGGCAGGGCGGCGGCGAGGCACAGATTGGTGGAGCCGGCATCGACGAAGAGGCTCGAACCCGGCAGAATCGTGCAGGCAAGCCTTTCGCCGAGACGCGCCTTGCGCGGCGCTTCCTCGCGCCGCCGCTCTTGCAGCGTGCCGCCGACGGGCGCGGCCGGAACGGCGCCGCCATAGACCCGCCGGCACAGGCCTTCGGCCGCCATCTCCCTGAGATCGCGGCGGATCGTGTCTTCGGAGACGCCGAATTCGGCGGCGAGTGCACCGGCGCGCACCTGACCCTCGGCGCCGAGGCGCTCGGCGATGCGGGACTGGCGCTCGCGGGTCAGGAGAAGGCTCATGCGGAAGATCGCCGCCAAACGTGCAAGATCGTGCAAGCTTTCTGACAGACGGCGACGCCCCCCGTCAACCCTCAGGCGGGGCGCTTCTTGAGATAGGCGAACCAGTAGGCGAAGCCGATCAGCGCGCCGCCGATCGTGTTGCCGATCGTCACGAAGAGGAGGTTCTTCAGGAAGCCGAAGAAGGTCAGCGCCGGGAAGGCGTCGGCATTGGTCTGGATGCCGGCCCAGAATTCGGGGGCCGCGAACCATTTCACCATCAGCGCCATCGGGACGAGCGACATGTTGGCGACGGAATGTTCGAGCCCGGCGGCGACGAAAGCGGCGATGGGGCCGGCCAGCGCCAGGATCTTGCCGGGCACCGAGCGCGCGGCCTGCGTGACCCAGACGGCGAGGCAGACGAGCATGTTGGCGAGGATGCCGGCCGAGATCAGCGCGACGACGCCCTTCTCCACCTTGCCCTCGGCCGCCTTGAGGAGCGACAGGCCGACGGCGCCCTCGCCCGGCAGATGGCCGCCGGCCAGGATGAAGAGAATCGCGACGAAGAGCGCGCCGAGGAGGTTGCCGGCATAGACGACGCCCCAGAAGCGCCACATCGTCGCCGAGTCCAGCGTCTCGCGGATGCGGTTGATGACGAGCATCGTGTCGCCGGTGAAGAGTTCGGCGCCCGCCACGATGACGAGGACGAGGCCGACCGAGAAGCCGAGACCCGCGGCGAGATGCTGGGGGCCGGAGAAGCCCGTCTCTCCGGCGCTGACGACCGCATAGAGGATCGACCCGAAGGCGATATAGGCACCGGCCAGAAGCGCCAGCAGGAAGACGTCCTCGGTCGGCTTCTTCACCTTGGCGGTGAGATAGTCGAGCGCGATCTTCGCGGCCTCCGGCGGGCTCGCATCCTGTACGGCGACCGTCGCCTCCTTCGCCTTGTCCTCGCTCATGCGCCGCGGTCTCCTTCGGCCGGCAGAACGCGGCCAGGCGGCGCGACAGGGGCCGCGCCATGCGGCTAGATGGCGCCGGGACGAAGCGCGGGAAGAGCGGGGCGGGGTCCGGTCGGCAACGGTTCGAGCGGCCCCGCCCGGGCTTCAGGCGGCGTAGACGACGAGGAGGTCCTTGGCGTCGATCTGCGCGCCGGCCGCGACATGGACGGCCTCGATCGTGCCGTCCCGCTCGGCATGGAGCGCGGTCTCCATCTTCATCGCCTCGATGGAGAGGAGGATGTCGCCGGCCTTCACGCTCTGGCCGGCCGCCACGCCGAGCGTGGAGACGACGCCCGGCATCGGCGCGCCGACATGGGCGGGATTGCCGGGCTCGGCCTTCGGCCGCGCCGCGGAGCCCGCGCCCTTGCCCCGGTCCGGCACCTTGATGCGCCGGGGCTGGCCGTTCAGCTCGAAGAACACCGTGCGCATGCCGTTGTCGTCGGTCTCGCCGAAGCCGAGATTGCGCACGACGAGCGTCTTGCCGCGCTCCAGATCGACCAGCACCTCCTCCTCCTGCGCGATGCCGTAGAAATAGTTCGGCGTCGGCAGGGTGGAGACGGGACCGTAGAGATCCTGCGCCGCCACGAAGTCGAGGAAGACCTTCGGATACATGAGGAAGGAGGCGAATTCCTGGTCGCTCGCCTTGCGCTCCAGCTTGGCCTCCAGCTTCGCGCGCTCGGCGGAAAGATCGGCGGGCGGGATGAGCGAGCCGGGGCGCACCTCGATCGGCGCCTCGCCCTTCAGCACCTTGGCCTGCAGGTCCTTCGGCCAGCCGCCCTTGGGCTGCCCGAGATCGCCGCGCATCATCGAGACGACGGAATCGGGGAAGGCGAGATCCTTGGCCGGGTTCTCGACATCGGCGACGGTGAGATCCTGGCTCACCATCATCAGCGCCATGTCGCCGACGACCTTGGAGGACGGCGTCACCTTCACGATATCGCCGAACATATCGTTCACGTCGGCATAGGTCTGCGCCACCTGGTGCCAGCGCGCGTCGAGGCCGAGGGAGCGGGCCTGTTCCTTGAGATTGGTGAACTGGCCGCCCGGCATCTCGTGGAGATAGACTTCCGAGGCCGGCCCCTTCAGGTCGCTCTCGAAGGCGGCATACTGGTTGCGCACCGCCTCCCAGTAGAAGGACAGGCGCCGGATCGCCTCGGCCGAGAGGCCGGTGTCGCGCTCGGTGCCGCGCAGCGCCTCCACGATCGAGCCCATGCAGGGCTGCGAGGTGTTGCCGGAGAAGGCGTCCATCGCCGCGTCCACGGCATCGACGCCCGAATCGACGGCCGCCAGGACCGTGGCGGCGGAGATGCCCGACGTGTCATGCGTGTGGAAGTGGATGGGAATGCCGATCTCGTCCTTGAGCGCGCGCACGAGGACGCGCGCGGCCGCCGGCTTCAGGAGGCCCGCCATGTCCTTCAGGCCGAGGATATGGGCGCCGGCGGCCTCCATCTCCTTGGCGAGAGCGACATAGTATTTGAGGTCGTATTTCGGGCGCGCGGAGTCGAAGAGATCGCCGGTGTAGCAGATCGCTCCCTCGCACAGCTTGCCCGCCTCCAGCACCGCGTCCATCGAGACGCGCATGTTCTCCACCCAGTTCAGGCAGTCGAAGACGCGGAAGAGGTCGACGCCGCCCTTGGCGGCCTCGGCCACGAAATACGTCACGACATTGTCGGGATAGTTCGTGTAGCCGACGCCGTTGGAGCCGCGCAGCAGCATCTGCAGGAGGATGTTGGGCGCGCGCTCGCGCACCAGCGCGAGGCGCTCCCACGGGTCCTCGGTGAGGAAGCGCATGGAGACGTCGAAGGTCGCCCCGCCCCAGCATTCCAGGCTGAGGAGCTGCGGCAGCGCGCGCGCATAGGCGTCGGCGGCGGCCGCAATGTCGTGCGTGCGCATGCGCGTCGCCAGGAGGGACTGGTGCCCGTCGCGCATGGTCGTGTCGGTCATCAGCACGCCGCGCTGGGCGAGCATCCAGTCCGCGAAGCCCTTCGGCCCCAGCGCGTCGAGGCGCTGGCGCGAGCCGTCCTGGATCGGCGCCTCGAAGAGCGGGGCGACGGGAGCGGCATGGTCGCGCGAGGGCTTGGGCCGGTTCTTCGTCTCGGGATGGCCGTTCACGGTGACGTCGGCGAGATAGGTCAGGATCTTCGTCGCGCGGTCGCGGCGCTTCACCTGCTGGAAGAGTTCCGGCGTCGTGTCGATGAACTTCGTCGTGTAGGAATTGTCGCGGAACTTCTCGTGGCCGATGATCGCCTCGAGGAAGGTGAGGTTCGTCGCCACGCCGCGGATGCGGAACTCGCGCAGCGCGCGGTCCATGCGCGCGATGGCCTCTTCGGGCGATGGCGCCCAGGCCGTGACCTTCTCCAGGAGCGGATCGTAGAAGCGCGTGATGACGGCGCCCGAATAGGCCGTGCCCCCGTCGAGGCGGATGCCGAAGCCGGTGGCGCCACGATAGGCGGTGATGCGGCCATAGTCTGGGATGAAGTTGTGCTCGGGATCCTCGGTGGTGATGCGGCACTGGAGGGCGTGGCCGTTCAGCCGGATCTCGCTCTGCGGCGGGACGCCTGATGCGGGCGTGCCGATCGCGTGGCCGTCGAGGATGTGGATCTGCGCCTTGACGATGTCGATGCCGGTGACGACCTCGGTCACCGTGTGCTCCACCTGGATGCGCGGATTCACCTCGATGAAGTAGAACTGGCCCGTGTCGGCATCCATCAGGAACTCGACCGTGCCGGCGCCGACATAGTTCGTCGCGTCGCAGATCGTGCGGGCATAGGCCGCCAGTTCGCGCCGCTTGGCGTCGTCGAGATAGGGCGCGGGCGCGCGCTCCACGACCTTCTGGTTGCGGCGCTGGATCGAGCAGTCGCGCTCGAAGAGATCGACGACGTTGCCCTGCGTGTCGCCCAGGATCTGCACCTCGACATGGCGGGCGCGCTGGACGAGCTTCTCCAGATAGACCTCGTCCTTGCCGAAGGCGGCCTTGGCCTCGCGCTTGCCCTCGGTCACCTCGCGTTCGAGGTCCTTCTCCTCGAAGATCGCGCGCATGCCGCGCCCGCCCCCGCCCCAGGAGGCCTTGAGCATCACGGGATAGCCGACCTCGAGCGCGAGGCGCTTCACCGCCTCCATGTCGTCCGGCAGCGGCTCGGTGGCGGGCACCACGGGCACGCCCATCTCGACGGCGAGGTTGCGCGCGGCCACCTTGTTGCCGAGGCGGCGCATCGTGTCGGCGCGCGGGCCGATGAAGGTGATGCCGGCCGCGTCGCAGGCATCCACGAATTCGGGACTTTCCGACAGGAGGCCGTAGCCGGGATGGATCGAGTCCGCCCCCGAGAGCTTGGCGACGCGGATCACCTCCTCGATCGACAGATAGCTCTCGATCGGCCCGAGATCGCGCGACAGATGCGGACCGCGGCCGACCTGATAGCTCTCGTCCGCCTTGAAGCGGTGCAGCGCGAGCTTGTCCTCCTCCGCCCAGATCGCGACCGTCTTCAGGCCGAGCTCGTTCGCGGCGCGGAAGACGCGGATCGCGATCTCCGACCGGTTCGCAACAAGGATCTTGCGGATAGCCAAACTCTTAAACTCCCCTCACCCTCCCGCACGCGCTGAAGGCGACCCGCGGACCTGCGGCATGATTGCGGCAGGACTGGACGCTTCGCAAGTGCGAAGGCAGCGAAGGGGATCGTAAGGGCTCGCCCCGATCCCGCGCGCCGTTGCGCGGCAAGCGCCGGACGCGAAAAAGGGCAGCGAGGGGGAGCTGCCCTTTTCCGTCTGCGCGCGATCGAGGGGGAGATCGCTTGGGGTGCCCGAATAATGGAGGTGCGAAGGAGAAGTTCCGCAAGGGGACGAAAAAGTCCCGTTTCCTCCAATCATTCGAAAAGGCCGTGGCCAAGAACCGCTCGCCCCGCCCTCGCAAGCGAGGCCCCTTTCGGGTTAGCGTTCGGCTTCGGATCCACGGCGGCCGGCCTGAGAGCGGCGGCGACACGCGGAGAATGGCGATGGACAAGGCCTTCATGACGTTCGGAAGCGGCGAGACGCAGGCTCGGGGCTGGCCGTGCCGCATCAAGGTGGCCGGGCAGTCGGAGGCGCGCAGGTTCCAGAAGGACTGGGCGCCGACCCATGTGATCTCCATCGTCTCGCCCGGCATGCCGTATCGGGGCCCTTCGGGCCTGGAGGCGGACCGCCATCTGATCCTCACCTTCGAGGACGACAAGGGGCCGCTGGAGCCGGGCGGCGTGCGGCTCGACGACGTGGAGGCGGCGCTGCGCTTGGCGGCTGGGCTTCCCGCCGAGGCCGCCCTCCTCGTCCACTCGCTGCAGGGCGTCAATCGCGGTCCGGCCGTCGCGCTCGGCCTTCTCGCCGCGCAGATCGGCCCCGTCGCGGCGGCCGCGGCCTTGACGCCCGCCTGCACCCAGGGCTGCAATCCCTCGCCCCGCGTGGTCGAACTGTTCGACACGGTGCTCGGCCAGGGCGGCGCGCTGACGGAGGCCTGCGCCAAGCGTTTCGGCGGCGGGCTGAAGACGCTGCGTCGCCGCGGCGCCCAGGAGGAGGAGCGCTTCGGCGGCGTCTTCGATCTCGGCTCCGGCGAGGACGAGCGGGCGCTCGCCGCCGAATAGACGGCGGCGCCCGGCAGGCCTCGCGTCCTCAGCGCAGCCCGCTCGCCATCATGGCGACGGGAAGCGTCGCGAGGACCTCGGACAGATCCAGGCGGCCCGCCGCCCCCTTGAGCGCGGCGCCGGTGAGCGCGTCGACGAAGTCCAGACCGGCGAGTTCCTCGGGAAGGATCAGCGCCGTGCCCGCCCAGCGCTCGGGCGCGATGGCGATGTCCTCGGCGCCGTCGAGAAGGGCGAGAGACAGGCGCGGCGCCACCACGATCGCCGCCCGGCCGTCCTCGTCGGTGCGCGCGAAGGCGACGACATGCTCGGCGAGCGGACCCTCGCAGGCGAGCGGCAGATAGGCGCCGTGCGTGAAGAGCGCCGGCGCCCGGCCGCGCAGGGCGAGGCCCGCAACCGTGAGCCGGGCCTTGATGCGCCCCGAGCGCCAGTCGGACAGAAGCTTCGGCCAGTCCGCCTTGCCGGCCGCGATATCTGCGAGGGCCGCGAAGTCCACGGTCCGGCGGTTGTCGGGATCGACGAGGCTGAAATCGTAGAATTCGGTGCCCTGGTAGATGTCCGGCACGCCGGGCGCGGCGAGCTTGATCGCGGTCTGCGACAGGGAGTTCAGCGCCCCGGCGGCCACGAAGGGCTGGGCCGTCGTCCAGAAGGTCTGCAGGAAATCGCCCGAGGCCTCCGCGTCGAGCGCGGCCGCGACGAAGTCGCGCAGCGCCGTCTCGTAGGGCTCGGAGGGCGAGGTCCAGCTCGTCCAGCGCTTGGCCTCGCGCACGGCCTTTTCCATGAAGGTCTGCAGGCGCTCGCCGATCGCCTTGGCGGCCGCCCCGTCGCGCGGATCGAAATCGGCCGGCAGGACGCCGAGGAGCGACTGGTAGAAGCCCCATTCGATCGCCGGGTCCGGCGAGGAGAGGCCGGGCTCGATCTCCTTGCGGAACGGGGCGAGCCGCGCCGCGAAGTCCTCGACGAGCGCGCTCCAGCGCTCCGGCGCCTCGGAGATCGTGTAGAGACGCGCGCGGGCGTCCTCCGAGCGCTTGGTGTCGTGCGTGGTGGAGGCGAGAAGCCCTTCGGGCTGGTCCTCGCAGCGGATGCGCATCGCCTCGTGGAAGGCCTCGGTATCGGCGCCGTAATGGTCGGGCTCGCCGCCGACTTCGTTGAGGGCGATCAGGCGGTTGTAGCGGTAGAAGACCGTGTCCTCCACGGCCTTCGCCATCACCGCGCCCGTCGTCTGCTGCAGGCGGCGCGTGAAGTTCAGGGCGCCCGCGATCTCCGGCCCGCTTTCGAAGTCGAGCTTCACCAGGCGGCCGATGAAGCGGATCGGCTCGTCGGCCTCCACCTCGCGGCTCGTGCAGGCGAGATCCACCGCGTCGTCGATGATCGCCACGTCCCGGCGCGGCACGCCCTCGACCGAGACATAGGTGCGGTAGACCGGCAGCGCGGCGGCCACTTCCACGATGGAGCGGCGGATCGTGTCGCGGCCGAGGTCGCGGGTGGACAGACCCTTCTCGGCCACAGCCATGGCCTCGTTGGTGAGATAGGCGAGTTCGCCGGCCAGATTATGCTGGAAGATCGTGCGCTTCTGGACGCGGATCATCGCGCGCAGGTCCTCGTCCTCGCCGAGGAAGTCGCGATAGGCCTGCGTCATCGCCTCCTCCCTGGAAGCGTCGACATAGAGGCCCGACAGGGCGGTGATGAACTCGTAGCCCGTCGTGCCCTCGATCTCCCAGGACTGGCGCAGCCGCTCGTCGCCGGTGAGGATCTTCTCCACATGGACGCTCGGCGAGCGGCGCACGGAGAGGAAGGCGGCCTTCAGCTGGTCGAGATAGCCCTTCGGGTCGGCGAGCCCGTCGACATGGTCGATGCGGATGCCGTCGAGGCGCCGTTCGCGGGCCAGGCGCAGGATCGTCTCGTGCGAGCGGGCGAAGACCCGGCGCAGCTCCTGGCGAACCCCGATGAGGTCGGCGATCTCGAAGAAGCGGCGATAGGTCAGCCGCTCGCGCGCCGTGCGCCACCAGGCGAGGCGCCAGGCCTGCGCCTCGTGCAGATCGTGCAGGAGCTGCCTGTCGGCGTTGATCGTCGTCACGGCCGCGCGGAACGGCGCGGTGAAGCTCTCGTCGGCCAGGTGCTCGTCGAAGCCGGCCCACAGTTCCTCCGTCTCGGAGGGCGAGGCGACGGCGAAGCGGCGCACCAGACGGTCGCGTTCGGGATGATCGATGAGGCTGAACACATGGCCGTAGGTGCGCGGATCGATGGGCAGGCCGTAGCCGGCCGCGTCGAAGCGCAGCTGCCGGTTCTCCTCGTCGAAGATCACCGACAGGTCGCCCGCCTCCAGAGCCTCGCCATAGGGCCGTCCGAGCACCGGCACGAGGATCTTGCCGGCCTCCCAGGAGATGTCGAAGATCTGCGCGTGCCGGCTGTCGGCGCCCCAGCGCAGCACGTCCTCCCACCAGTCGTTCTTCGGCGAGACGCCCATGTGGTTGGGCACGAAGTCGAGGATCAGCCCGAGATCGCGGCTCGACAGCGCGTCGCTCATCGCCGTGAACCCGTCCGCGCCGCCGAGATCGGCCTCGAAGGCGTTGTAGTCGGTCACGTCGTAGCCGTGGGTGGAGCCCGGCGAGGCGGAGAAGATGGGCGAGGCGTAGAGATGGCTGACGCCGAGGTCGGCGAGATAGGGGGCGAGGCCCTCGGCGGTAGCGAAGGTCGTGCCTTCGCGGAACTGCAGGCGGTAGGTCGCGACGAGGGGTCGGCTCATGCGGGGTTCGGCCTTTCGTGGCGCAGGGCGGCCGCGATGGCGGCAAAGCGGGGGTCGGTCGGCAGGTCGTCCAGCGTCACGGCGGAGCGCACGCGCCAGTTCGGATACTGGTCCGTGGTGCCCGGCAGGTTCGGCTGCGCCTCGGCGCCCACCATGTCCTCGAGCTGCACGGAGACGAGCATGGAGGGCGTGCGGGCGACGAAGCGGTGCACGGCCTCGGCGATGTCCTGCGGCATCTCGCCCGGCAGTTCGTCCTCGCCGGAGGCGAGCCGATCGTAGTGCTCGGGCAGGACGCTCGCCTCCTTCAGCGCGATGATGAGCGCCGTGCGGTCGCGCGCGCGCTCGGCGAGATCGCGCCGGGTGGCGGTCTCGTCCTGCGTCCCCGTCTCGGCGCGCAGCTTGACGTCGAGCCCCTTCCACCAGCCCGCGAGCGTGGCGAGGTCGTGGGTGGAGACGCAGGCGAGCGAGAGCGGCGGATAGGCCTCGGGCGGCAGGAAGGCCGGACCGTTGTGCCGCTCGAAATAGACGACGCGGTAGGAGAGGATGTTGGCCGTCTCCATCGCGTGGCGGAAGCCCGGCGGCACGGTGCCGAGATCCTCGCCGATGACGAGGCAGCTGTTGCGCCGCGAGGCGTCCGCCACCGCGCCGACCATGCCGGCGAGCGAATACCGGACATAGCCGCCGCCGGAGGATTTCGCCGTCTCCGGGATCCACCAGAGGCGGGCGAGCCCCATCGCATGGTCGATCCGGGCCGCGCCCGCATGGCGCGTCAGCGCGTCGAACGCGTCGCGCAGCGGCTTGTAGTCGCGCTCGGCCAGAACCTTGGGCGAGAGCGGGGCCAGGCCCCAGTCCTGGCCGGAGGAGTTGAACATGTCCGGCGGCGAGCCGACGCGGGCCGTACGCACGGTCAGCGACGGATCGGCCCAGGTCTCCGACCCGTCCGGCGAGACGCCGACGGCGAGATCGAGATAGAGGCCGATCGCCATGCCCGCCTCGCGGGCCCGCGTCTGCGCGGCGGCGAGCTGCCGGTCGGCCTCGAACTGCAGCCAGAGATGGAAGAGGATGCGCTCCTCGTTCTCGCGGGCGAAGGCGGAGACCTCGTCCCCCTGCCGGTCCTGCAGCCCTTCGGGCCAGGAATGCCAGCCGGCATGGCGCCCCTCGCCGACCTCGGCCTCCGAGATCGCCTCGAAGAGCGCGAAATCGGCCAGCGCCTCGCCGCCGTCCTTGCGGAAGGCGGCGAAGGCCTCCTCGCCGCCAAGGGACGCGCGCCGGGCCTCGAAGAGCCTGTCCAGAAGCGCCCGCTTCACCGCGCCGACGGCGCGGTAGTCGACGAGATCGCCCGAAAGCGCCGCGAAGAGCTCGGGCTTCTCCCGGCGCAGCGCCGCAATGGCCGCCTCGCCGCCGTCCAGAGCGTCGATGGCGAGATAGAGCGGATTCAGGAAGCGCCGGCTGGAGGGCGAATAGGGGCTGTAGCGGCCGGGATCGGCGAAGAACAGGGCGTGCAGGGGATTCACGCCGACGAAGGACGCGCCTTCCCGGGCGGCGACGGCGGCGAGATCGGCGAGGTCCCGGAAGTCGCCGAGGCCGAGATTGCGCTCGGAGCGCAGCGCGTAGAGCTGGCACGAGACGCCCCAGAAGCGCCGGCCCTCCAGACTGGGCGGAAGCGCGCAGGCCTGTGACCCCGCCCCTTCGCTCTCGTCGAAGCCGCCGCGCTCCCCGCCGTCGGGATCGACGCCGAGGACCGTGAGCAGCGCGCGCTTGGCCGCGTCGTCGATGACCTGCCGCTCTCCCATCTCGGAGATGAAGGCGATCTGGATACCGTGGCTTTCCGCCAGCGCGTCGAGGGCGTCGTCACTCACCGGCCATCACTCCGAGGGCTTTGCGTTGTTCGAGACGGAAGACCACCGCGGGCCCGGGCAGCGAGCCCGACGTCATGATGTCCTCCACGCCCGAGGGAATGGCATGGACGAGGATGCCGGCCGAGAGGTCCGCCGCCATCAGGCTGGTCGGCAGGGCCCAGGGCTCGTCGTCGAGATTGGCGAAGAGGTTGAGGACATGCCCGTCCTTGAGCACCCATTCGACGGCGAAGGCGCGCGAGTTGTCGGACACGTGGTAGCTGCCGCAATGGGCGGGAATGTCGGCGAGGAGCGGCACGATCGTCTCGAAGCGCTTGCGCAGGAGCTTGCGCGTCGCCATCAGGCGGCGTCGCGCCACCGGCGTCTCGGTGCGCTTCCAGTCGATCTTGGAGTCGCGGAAGGTCGATTCGGCGTTCGGGTCGGGAATGAGTTCGCGCGCCTCCTTGTCGTGGAAGGCGGAGAATTTCTTGAACTCGTCGCGCCGGCCGTTGCGCACCGCGTCGGCGAGTTCGCCCTCGAAGTCGGTGAAGAAGCAGAAGGGCCGCGTGTCGCCGAACTCCTCGCCCTGGAACATCAGCGGGATCTGCGGGGAAAGGAGGAGGATCGCCTGCAGGCATTCCACGGCGCGGCGCGAGGCGAGGTCGGTGAGGCGCTCGCCGAAGGCGCGGTTGCCGATCTGGTCGTGGTTCTGCAGGAAGTTGACGAAGGCGGTCGGCGGCAGATGGCCGGACGGATGGCCGACATCGCGGTCGCGGTGGTTCGAGAACTGGCCCTGGAAGACGAAGCCAGTCGCCAGGCAGCGCGCCATCTGCTCGACGCTGCGGCGGATATAGTCGCCGTAATAGCCCTCCTCCTCGTGCGTGGCGAGGACATGGGCGCAATGGTGGAAGTCGTCGTTCCACTCGCCGGAAACGAGAACCGGCTCGCCGGAGGCCTCGCGCTCGATGTGCCAGGTGATGTTGCGGTCGTCCTCGGTCGTCAGGTGGACGTGCCGGTCCGGAAAGGCGGCGCGCACGCGCTGGGCAAGTTCCTTCACCAGCGGCGGCTCGATCGTGTCCTTGATGGAATCGATTGCGTCGAGGCGCAGCCCGTCGATCCGGTATTCCTCCATCCAGTAGAGCGCGTTCTCGATCATGAAGTCGCGCACCGGCGCCTCGTCATAGGCGATGGCCGCGCCCCAGGGCGTGTGGATCTCGGGGTGGAAGAATTCCAGGGCGTAGGAGCCGATATAGTTCCCGTCGGGTCCGAAGTGGTTGTAGACGACGTCGAGGAAGACCATCAGCCCGCGTTCGTGGGCCGCGTCCACGAAGCGCTTCAGCCCTTCCGCCCCGCCATAGACGGCATGCGGGCAGTAGAGGAGAACGCCGTCGTAGCCCCAGCCGCGGCTGCCGCCGAACTCGGCCACGGGCAGGAGTTCGATCGCGGTCACGCCGATGTCGCGGAGATAGTCGAGCTTTCCGATCGCCGAATCGAACGTGCCCTCGGGCGTGAACGTGCCGACATGCATCTCGTAGAAGACGCATTCGACCCAGGGGCGCCCCTTCCAGTCGGCGGTGCGCCAGTCGTGGGCGCGCGGATCGACGAGCCGCGACAGGCCGTGCAGGTCGCCGAAGGTGGCCCGCGCCGCCGGATCGGGCACGACCATGCCGCCGTCGACGCGGAAGCCATAGCCCGACCCGACCGCGACCGCTCCGGTCTCGATCGACCACCAGCCGCCCTCGCCCTTCTCCATCGCCTCGAAGGCCGAGACCGCGCCGTCCTGGCCGCCGACAGCGAGTTCGACGGCCTTTGCGCTCGGCGCCCAGAGCCGGAACGTCGCCCCGGCCTCCGAAAGCCGGGCGCCCCAGGACGTGTCGAAGGAAAATCCGCGCTCCGTCATCATATCCATGCCCGTGCCCTATCCTTCCGAAGCCGCCCCGAAGGACCGGCCTGTACAACCGCCCTTCCCGATCGCCCCGCCCCGTGGGAAGCGTTGTCGCGATCGTGCCAGGGGATGGAGAGACGCACGGGCGAGAGATCGCGTTGCGGCCTGAAACGCCGCGCTCCGCATCATCCTTCCGCGAAAGGCGTCCCTTCCCTTCCAGGGGATAAGTGGAGCGCTCGCGCCGCCCCTCCAGCCTCGCCGCCCAGGGTTTTTGCATTGCCGCAACCGCGACGGGCCGAAAGGACGCCTGCCGCGGGGGATGCGCGAGGCCCGCCTATTCGGCGGCCTCGCGATGGGCGGGCGCCTCGCCTTCGCAGCCCTTCGTCGCGGTGCCGACGCGGCCGTGCACGAGGTCGTGGATGAAGCCGAGCTTGGTGACGACCGCGGGTGACAGGACGAACGGATAGAGGTCCTGATGACCCATGGCGCGGTTGAACGAGTTCAGCGCCTGCGACAGCGCGACCCAGGCCTCCACGATCTGCTCGATCGTCGTGGCGTCGCTGTAGACGCGGAAGTCCATGTCGGTGGTGATGATGCCGGTGCGGTCGATGCGCGGCTGGATGGCGAGGCCGTAGGAGCCGCCGACCTCCAGCGTGTCGACGATGTGGAGATAGTGCGCCCAGGTTTCCGCGAAGTCCTCCCACGGGTGCGCCCCGGCATAGGAGGAGACGTACTCGTTCTGCCACATGGGTTTGGGGCCGTTGGCGTAATGGGCCTGGAGCGCGGCGTTGTAGTCCTGGCTGTCGTCGCCGAACACCGCGCGGCAGGCGTCGAGCGCCCCGCCGTCGCGCACCAGCCGGTCCCAGTACCAATGGCCGACCTCGTGGCGGAAATGGCCGAGCAGCGTGCGGTAGGGCTCGCCCATCGAGGTGCGGCGCTTCTCGCGCTCGGCATCGTCCGCCTCCGCCAGCGCGATGGTGATGAGGCCGAGATCGTGGCCGGTCATCACGTTCTGCTCGCCCTCGGCGTCGGACAGGAAGGCGAAGCCGAGACCTTCGGGATTCTCGCCGCGCGTCACCAGCGGCAGGCGCAGGCGCAGGAGCGTGTAGAAGAGCCGCCGCTTGGCGATCTCCATCGACTGCCAGCGCGCCATGGCCTCGCTGTCGCCGTAGTTCGGCACCGTCACGTTATGGCGGCAGGCGAGGCAGGCGACATCGGCGCTGTCGCCGGGCACGAGCCAGTTGCAGACGCCGTGCTCGTAGTTGGCGCAATATTTCCACATCGCCCCGTCGGCATGCGCGCCGGCCGACTTCCAGATGCCGTCGGCCTGCTCCAGCGCCAGCATCTTGTTCGACTCGGGCTCGTATCCGAGCGCGTGGTTGCATCTTTCGCAGACGACATTGGTGAAATGCACGATCTGCGTGCAGGCCGGGCAGGAGAAGAGCTTCATGGTTTCAGGTCCTTGTCGCGCTGGGCGGCGCGCCCGTCGGTTGCGGCCCTAATGCGGCAGCGCTTCCCCGGTTCCCCCCGCGGGAATGCCGCAGCGCAAAATAAACGGATCGACCTGCCGCGTTGCGGCCGCGGCCCCGCTTGCGGGTGGGCGCCAAGCCTCTATGGTCGCGGAGACGCATCTTCGCGCGGACGAAAGAACCGATGTCGATCCTTGCCGCCCTGCACCATGTGACGCACTACAAGTACGACCGGCCCGTGCGGCTCGGGCCCCAGCTCATCCGGCTGCGACCCGCGCCCCATTCGCGCACGCGCGTGCCGTCCTACTCGCTGAAGGTGACCCCGCAGGAACACTTCATCAACTGGCAGCAGGACCCGTTCGGCAACTACCTCGCCCGCTTCGTCTTTCCCGAGCCGACGACCGAGTTCAAGGTGGAGGTCGATCTCCTCGCGGACATGACGGTCTACAATCCGTTCGACTTCTTCGTGGAAGAGGCGGCCGAGACCTGGCCCTTCGACTACGAGGAGCCGCTGCGCACCGACCTCTCGGCCTATCTCGGCGCCGAGCCCGCCGGCCCGCTTCTGACGCGCTTCCTCGCCGAGCTCGACCGCAGCGAGACGCACACGGTCAATTTCCTCGTCGGCCTCAACCAGACCCTGCAGCAGCATATCGACTATCTCGTGCGGCTGGAGCCGGGCGTGCAGGAGCCGGAGGAGACGCTGACCAAGCGCTCGGGCTCGTGCCGCGACACGTCCTGGCTCCTGGTGCAGGTGATGCGCCATCTGGGCTTTGCCGCCCGCTTCGTCTCCGGCTACCTCATCCAGCTCAAGCCCGACCGCGTCTCGCTCGACGGTCCGGCCGGCACGACCTACGACTTCACCGATCTCCACGCCTGGGCCGAGGTCTACCTGCCGGGCGCGGGCTGGATCGGCCTCGACCCGACCTCCGGCCTTCTCACCGGCGAGAGCCACATCCCGCTCGCCGCGACCCCGCACTACCGCTCGGCCGCCCCGATCTCGGGCGGCGTGGACTATGCCGAGGTCGAGTTCGAGTTCGAGATGACGGTGGACCGCGTCGAGGAGCGGCCGCGCGTCTCCATGCCCTTCTCGGACGAGAGCTGGAAGGCGCTGGACGCGCTCGGCGAGACGCTCGACGAGGAGCTGCGCCGCAACGACGTGCGCCTGACCATGGGCGGCGAGCCGACCTTCGTCTCCATCGACGACTTCCAGGCGCCCGAGTGGAATGCCGACGCCACCGGCCCGATGAAGCGGGGCCTTGCCGACGACCTGGTGCGGCGCCTGCGCGACCGTTTCGCGCCCGGCGGCTTCCTGCATCACGGCCAGGGCAAGTGGTATCCGGGCGAGAGCCTGCCGCGCTGGACCTTCTCCATCTACTGGCGCAAGGACGGCGTGCCGATCTGGACGAATGGCGACCTCTTCGCCCGCGAGGTGCCCAAGACCCCGCTCGGCGCGCCCGAGGCCGAGCGTCTGACGCGCTCCGTCGCCGAGGCGCTCGGCGTCGATCCCGACAACGCGCAGGCCGCCTACGAGGACGCCGCCTACTGGGTGGCCCGCGAGACGCAGCTGCCGATCAATGTCAGCCCCGGCAATTCCAAGCTCGACGACCGCGAGGAGCGCGCGCGCCTCGCCCGCGTCTTCGACCGCGGGCTCGACCGGCCGACGGGCTACGTCCTGCCGATCCAGGCCTGGCAGGGGCGCGCCCGCGCCGTGCGCTGGGCCTCCGAGCGCTGGGCGACGCGCCGCTCGCGGCTCTATCTCGTGCCCGGCGATTCCGCCCTCGGCTACCGCCTGCCGCTGGCCTCGCTTCCCCACCTGCCCGAGAGCGACTTCCCCTTCGTCCATCCCGACGACCCGACGCAGAGCCTGCCCCCGCTGCCGCTGCAGGGCCGCACCGCCCGCCAGCGCGGCGAGACCTACGGCCGCGTGACCATGCAGACGCAGGCGCGCGACGGCGTGGCGACGGGCGGCCACGCGCCGCTTCCCGCCTTCGTGCCGCTGGGCGAGGGGGAAGGCGCGAGCAACCTCGCATCCGGATCCTCCTCCTTCGGCATGGCGAGCGGCACCTTCGTCAGCGAGATCCAGGGCCATGTGCGCACGGCGCTCGCCGTCGAGCCGCGCGACGGCAAGCTGTGCTGCTTCATGCCGCCGCTGGAATCGACCGAGGCCTATCTCGACCTCCTCGCCGCGATCGAGGATGTGGCGTCCGAGCTCGGCCTGCCCGTGCAGATCGAAGGCTACGCGCCGCCGAACGACCCGCGCATCAACGTCATCCGCGTGGCGCCCGATCCCGGCGTCATAGAGGTCAACGTCCACCCCGCCTCGTCCTGGCGCGAGGCGGTGGCGATCACCACCGGCGTCTACGAGGACGCGCGCGCCTCGAGGCTCGGCACCGACAAGTTCATGGTGGACGGCAAGCATGCGGGCACCGGCGGCGGCAACCACGTGGTCGTGGGCGGCGCGACGCCGCTCGACAGCCCGTTCCTGCGCCGGCCGGACCTCCTGAAGTCGCTCGTCCTCTACTGGCAGCGCCACCCCTCGCTCTCCTATCTCTTCTCCGGCCTCTTCATCGGCCCGACGAGCCAGGCGCCGCGCATCGACGAGGCGCGCCACGACCAGCTCTACGAGCTGGAGATCGCCATGGCGCAGGTCTCGAACGGCCAGGGCTGGGCGACGCCCCCCTGGCTCGTCGACCGCCTGTTCCGCAACCTCCTCGTGGACGTGACCGGCAACACGCACCGCTCCGAGATCTGCATCGACAAGCTCTATTCGCCGGACGGCCCCACCGGACGCCTCGGCCTCGTGGAATTCCGCGGCTTCGAGATGCCGCCGGACGAGCGCATGTCGCTCGCCCAGCAGCTGCTGGTGCGCGCGCTCATCGCCATGTTCTGGAAGAGCCCGCAGGACGGCAAGTTCGCGCGCTGGGGCACGAGCCTGCACGACAAGTTCATGCTGCGCGACTTCGTCTGGGCCGACTTCCTCGACGTCCTCGGCGACCTCAACCGCGCCGGCTATCCGATGCGGCCGGAATGGTTCGAGGCGCAGGCCGAGTTCCGCTTCCCCTTCTGCGGCAAGATCGAGCGCGAGGGCGTGACGCTGGAGCTGCGCCAGGCGCTGGAGCCCTGGCACGTGATGGGCGAGACGGGCGCGATCGGCGGCACGGTGCGTTTCGTCGATTCCTCGGTGGAACGCCTGCAGGTGAAGTTGTCGAACTTCGATCCCGCCCGCCACATGGTCACCTGCAACGGGCGCCAGGTGCCGATGACGAAGACGGGGTCCGGCAACGACGCGGTGGCCGGCGTGCGCTTCAAGGCCTGGCAGCCGGCCTCGGGCCTGCACCCGACGATCCCCGTCCACGCGCCGCTGACCTTCGACCTCTACGACCGCTGGTCGGGGCGCTCGCTCGGCGGCTGCGTCTACCATGTCGCCCATCCCGGCGGGCGCTCCTACGACGTCTTCCCCGTCAACGCCTACGAGGCGGAGGCGCGCCGGCTCGCGCGCTTCAAGGATATCGGCCACACGCCCGGCGGCTTCGAGCCGATCGGCGAGCGGCCGGACCCGTCCTTCCCCATGACCCTCGACCTCAGGCGCCCCGCCTTCCTCGCCTCGTGAGGCGGGACACGCGAGCGCCGGAACGCGTGACCCGATGACCCTGCCCACCGCCGAGACCCAGGCCCCGGACGCGCCCGCGAGCGCGCCGGGCGCGGCGCCGGGGCCTGTCGAGGCCCTGCTCGACGGCTATGCCGCCCGTCTCTCCGGCGGGCGCGACGAGATGATGGCGCCCGACGGCACGGTGCGGGCCCATTACCGGCCGCTGATCGAGGCGCTGGCCGGGCTGACGACGCACGAGCGCGAGGCACGCTTCCACAGCGCGCGGCAATATCTCAGCGAGGCCGGCGTCTTCCACCGCGTCTACGGCGAGGGTCATGCGCCCGAGGAAGAGCGCGACTGGCCGCTCGCCCTCCCCCCGCTCGTCATCGACCCGGACGAATGGGCCGAGCTCGGCGCCGGCCTCGTGCAGCGCGCCGAGTTTCTCGAGGCGCTTCTCGGCGATCTCTACGGACGGCGCGAGGTGGTGCGGTCGGGCGCGCTGCCGAGCGCGCTGCTCGGGCAGAACCCGGAATTCCTGCGACCCTTGAGCGAACAGGGCCTTTCGGGCGCGCCGATGATCCGCTTCGTCGCCTTCGATCTCGGGCGCGGGCCCGACGGGCGCTGGTGGGTGCTCGGCGACCGCGCGCAGGCCCCCTCCGGCGCGGGCTTCGCGCTGGAAAACCGCGTGGCGACCTCGAAGGCCTTTCCGGACCTGTCGCGGGAGATGAACGTCGCCCGGCTCGCCGGCTTCTTCCAGGCCTTTCGCGAGACGCTCTACGGGCTCGCCGAACCCGGCGCCCCGCGCATCGGCCTCCTCACCCCCGGGCCGCTCAACGACACCTATTACGAGCATTTCTACCTCGCCCGCTATCTCGGCCTGCTTCTCCTCGAAGGCGGCGATCTCGTCATCCGCGAGGACCGCGCGCATGTGCGCACCGTCGACGGCACGCAGCCGATCAGCGTCCTGTGGCGCCGCCTCGACGCGGACTTCGTCGATCCGCTCGAACTCTTCTCCGGCTCGCGCATCGGCACGCCCGGCCTGCTGCGCGCGGTGCGCGCCGGCCATCTCCATCTCGTCAACGCGCTGGGCTCCGGCATCCTGGAGACGCCGGCCTTCCTCGCCTTCCAGCCCGCGCTCGCCAAGGCGCTTCTCGGCGCGGACCTGACACTGCCGACCATCGCCACCTGGTGGTGCGGGCAGGAGAAGGAACGCGCCTATGTCTGCGCCCATGCCGGGCGGCTGACGCTCTCGCCGGCCTTTCCGCCGGCCTCCGGCGTCACGCCCGCGCCGCTGCCCAGGCCGGCGAACGGCAAGCTCGCCCTCGCCCCGGAGGCGGGCCTTCATCTCATCGGCCAGGAGATCGCCTCGCTCTCCACCGTGCCGGTCTTCGTGGACGGGCGGCTGGAGCCGCGCCCCGTGGCCCTGCGCGTCTTCCTGGCGCGCGGCGAGGACGGCTGGCAGGTGATGCCCGGCGGCTTCGCGCGGGTGGCCGACGCGCGCGAGGCGCGGGCCGTCTCCATGCATGCCGGCGGGCGCTCGATCGACGTCTGGGTGCCCTCGCAGGAGACGACGCGGCCCGTCACCCTGCTGCGCCCCGCCAAGGCCGGCGGGCAGGCCCGCCTTCCCGGCGCCCTGCCGGCGCGCGCGGCCGACAATCTCTTCTGGCTCGGCCGCTATGCCGAGCGCTGCGAAGTGGCGACGCGGCTCCTGCGCCTCTGCGGCGCACGCACAACGCAAGGGCTGCGCGCCGGCGAGCTGGAGGAGCGCGTGCGCCGCCTTCTCCTCGATCTCGGCATCGATGCCGCGGGTCCCGCCCCCGCGCGCGGCCTGCTGACGCTCGCCCGTCAGGCGCTGGAGACCGCCTCGCGCATCCGCGACCGCTTCTCGCCGGACGGCTGGCGGGCGCTGTCGGAGATCGTCGACCTCCTCGTGGACGGCCTGAAGCCGGACAGCGAGGTCGATCTCGTGGACCTGACGAGCGCCGTCCTCACCCGCCTCTCCGGCTTCACCGGCCTCGTGCGCGAGAACATGTACCAGTTCACCGGCTGGCGCCTGATGAAATGCGGGCGGCGCATGGAGCGCGGGCGCATGTCCGCCATCGTCGCCTCCGCCCTCCTGGAGGACGAGCCGGAAGGCGCGCTCGAGGCGCTGCTCGAATTCACCGACAGCCGCGTCACCTATCGCCGCCGCTTTTCCGTGGATCTCTCGTCCGAGGCGGTGATCGACCTGTGCATCCTCGACCCGATGAACCCGCGCTCGGTCGCCTTCCAGGTGAACAGCCTCTGCTCGACGCTCGCCAAGCTGCCGGGCGTGCGCGAGGGCGAGAAGCTCGACATGCTCTCGCGCCGGGCCGCACGCCTGCAGGTGCGCGTGGCGACCGCCGAGCCGCAGGAGGTGACGACCGGCTTCCTCGACCGCATCGCCGGCGATTTCGGGCTCCTCTCCACCCTCCTGACGGAGCGCTATCTCCTCGCCGACCCCGCGAGCGTGCAGGCGGGAGCCCATTTCGAATGATCTACGACATCACGCTGCGGCTCGGGTACCACTACCTCTCGCCCGTGCGGGACGCGCGCCATGTCCTGCGCGTGCGCCCGCTGGCGGACCGGTTCCAGACCATCGAGAGCGCCGGCCTCGAGATGCAGCCGCAGCCGGACGAGGCGGCGAGCGAGACCGACTTCTTCGGCAACCGAATCGATCCGATCGCGCTCCACGCGCGGCACGGCGCCCTCAAGGTCACGATGCGCTCGCGCGTCGCGGTCGAGCGGCCGGAGCTCGACCTCTCCGCCACGCCCGCCCTCTCCGCCCTCGTGCGGTCGGCGGCCCATTCGCGCGATCCCTCCGGCACGAGCCCGATCCACTTCCTCGGCGCGAGCCGCATGGTGCAGCTGGACCCGGGCGCCGGCGCCTATGTCGCCGCCACCCTGCGCGGGAGCCCGCTCGCCGGCGAGGCGATGCTGTCGCTGGCCGCGCGGATCAAGACCGAGTTCGACTACGCGCCCGGCACCACCACCGTGCGCACCACGGTCGCGGAGGCCTTCGCGCACCGGCGCGGCGTCTGCCAGGACTTCTCCCACGTGATGATCGCCGGCCTTCGCGCCTGCGGCGTGCCGGCGGCCTACGTCTCAGGCTTCATACGCACCCTGCCCCCGCCGGGCCAGAAGCGGCTGGAGGGTGCGGACGCCATGCATGCCTGGGTCGACGTGTGGCTCGGCCCCGAGATCGGCTGGGTGGGCTTCGATCCGACCAATGGCGTGGCGACCTCCAGCGACCACATCGTCGTGGCGCGCGGCCGCGACTATGCCGATGTCGCGCCCATCGACGGGGTGATGATGACGGCCGGCCCGCAATCGGCCACCCATTCGGTGGACGTGGTGCCGCTGGAGGAGACGCTGGCCGCCGCGGGCGAGGCCATGGCGGGCGCTCCGACGACGCCGGAGGCCACGGCCGCCAAGGCGTGAGGGCCGGATCCCGGAGCGGCGGCCGAAGGCGAGCGCGACGGGCGCGGAACCGTCAGCGGGCCGCCGCTCGCGGCGCCCCGGCGCTTCGGGCCCAGACCGCGTGGAAATGATGCGTCGGCCCATGCCCGCCGCCGACGGAAAGCGCGTCCGCCGCCGCGATGGCGCCCGCCGTGTAGGCCTTGGCGAGGCGCACCGCCTCCACGAGATCGCCGGTGATCGCAAGCTGCGCGGCGATCGCCGCCGAGAGCGTGCATCCCGTGCCATGCGTGTTGCGCGTCTCGTGGCGCGGTCCTTCGAACCAGACCGTCTCGCCCGTCCGCGCCAGGACATCCGGACATTCCGGCCCGGGCAGGTGTCCGCCCTTGAGAAGGACGGCGCGCGGGCCGCAGGCCAGGAGGCAGCGCGCGGCCGTGCCCATGGCGCCCGGCGTCTGCGGCTCGGGCTCGCCGAGCAGCGCGGCGATCTCGGGCAGATTGGGCGTGACGAGATCGCAGAGCGGCAGGAGGTCGGCGCGCAGCGCCTCCACCGCCTCCTCGGCCAGGAGCCGGTCCCCGCCCTTGGCGACCATGACCGGATCGAGAACGATATTGCGGGCCCCATGACGAAGGAGGGAACGGGCGATCGCCCGGGCGATATCGGCCGTCGCGACCATGCCGATCTTCACCGCGTCCACGGCGATGTCGGCGAAGACGGCGTCGATCTGCGCCGCCACGAAGCTCGGCGAGACGCGTTCAACGCCCGCGACGCCGCGCGTGTTCTGCGCCGTGAGCGCGGTGACGACGGCCATGCCGTAGACCCCGTTCGCCGAGAAGCTCTTGAGATCCGCCTGGATGCCGGCGCCTCCGGACGGGTCCGAGCCGGCGATGGACAGGACGTTGGCGATGGGCGGCATGCAGGCGCTCCTCCTGGCGGAAGAAGCGCGCGACGGCCGTGGACAGGCAAAGGGAGCCGCGCCGCGACTCCCTCCGCCGGTACGATCCGGATCAGGTTCCAAGGGTGCGTCTCAGCCGGTCTCCCGGCGCCCCCGTCATTCGGCAGGACCGATCATAGACAAGGACGGGGCTGGGCGAAAGCCGCCGGCGCGGCAAGGGCTGGACGTGCCGGGCCGGAAAGTGGGCGCCGCCGGCACGGAGCCGGCGGCGCGAGGCTCAGGAGGCGACGAGGACGATCGTCGCAAGCGGCGGCAGGGAGAGCGAGAGCGAGAAGGGCCGCCCGTTCGCCTCGATCGCCTCGGCCTCGACCCCGCCCATATTGCCGACATTGGAGCCGCCATAGATGCCGGCATCGGTGTTCATGCGCTCGGCCCAGTGCCCGCCGCGCGGCACGCCGACGCGGTAGCCGTGGCGCGGCACGGGCGTGAAGTTCGAGACGACGAGGACCGGCCCGCCATTGGCGTCCTTGCGCAGGAAGGCGATGACGCTCTCGGATTCGTTGTGCGTGTCCACCCACTCGAAACCCGACGGGTCGCAGTCGCGCTCGTGAAGCGCCGGCACGTCGCGATAGAGCGCGTTGAGGTCCTTCACCAGGCGCTGGATCCCCTTGTGCTCGGGATATTCGAGCAGGTGCCAGTCCAGCGACTGGTCGTGGTTCCATTCGGCCGCTTGGCCGAACTCGCCGCCCATGAAGATCAGCTTCTTGCCGGGATGGGTCCACATCCAGCCGTAATAGGCGCGAAGGTTCGCGAACTTCTGCCACCAGTCGCCGGGCATCTTGCCGAGCAGCGAGCCCTTTCCGTAGACGACCTCGTCGTGGGAGAGGGGCAGGATGAAGTTCTCGGTATAGGCGTAGACCATCCCGAAGGTCATGTGGTGGTGATGGTAGCGTCGGTTGATCGGGTCTTCCTGCATGTAATGCAGCGTGTCGTGCATCCAGCCCATGTTCCACTTGAAGTGGAAGCCGAGGCCGCCCGCATAGGTCGGGCGCGACACGCTGGGGAAGGCGGTCGATTCCTCGGCATGGGTCGTCGCCTTGGGATGGTATTCGCCGACCTTCTCGTTCGTCTCCTTCAGGAAGGCGATGGCCTCCAGATTCTCGCGCCCGCCATGGATGTTCGGCTCCCATTCGCCGGCATTGCGCGAATAGTCGAGATAGAGCATCGAGGCGACCGCATCGACGCGAAGCCCGTCGATGTGGAACTTGTCGAGCCAGTAGAGGCCGTTGGCGACGAGGTAGTTCTTCACCTCGGTGCGCCCGTAATCGTAGATCAGCGTATTCCAGTCCTTGTGGAAGCCGCGCCGCGGGTCGGGATGCTCGTAGAGCGCCGTGCCGTCGAAATTGGCGAGCCCGTGCACGTCGGTCGGGAAGTGGCCGGGCACCCAGTCGAGGAGCACGCCGATGCCAGCACCGTGCAGCGCGTCGACGAGGCGCGCGAAGCCGGCGGGGTCGCCGTAGCGGGCGGTCGGCGCGAAGAGCCCGATCGGCTGATAGCCCCAGGAGCCGTAGAACGGGTGTTCCGAGACGGGCAGGAACTCCACGTGGCTGAAGCCCATCTCCTGCACGTAGGGAACGAGCTGCCCGGCGATCTGGTCATAGTCGAGGAAGGCGTCGCCGTCGCCCCGGCGCCAGGAGCCGAGATGCACCTCGTAGATGGAGATCGGCTTGGAGGCGTCCTGCCAGTCGGCCGCGTGGGAGCGGAAGGCCTCGTCCTTCCACTCGTGCTCGACGATGCCGTCGACGATGGAGGCGGTGGAGGGAGCGAGCTCCTGGAAGAAGCTGACGGGATCGGCCTTCAGCGGCTGCACCGTGCCGTCGGCGGCGACGATCTCGTACTTGTAGACCTCGCCGCGCGTCAGGCCCGCGACGAAGAGCTCGAAGACGCCCGCCTCGTGGCGCTTGCGCATGACGTGGCGCCGGCCGTCCCAGGCGTTGAAATTGCCGACCACCGAGACGCGCCGCGCCGAGGGCGCCCAGACGGCGAAGGCCACGCCCTCGACGCCGTCCATCACGCGCGGATGGGCGCCGAGCTTCTCGTAGAGCTTGTAATGGCGCCCGACGGCGAGGAGATAGACGTCCTGTTCGCCGAGGATGGGCCCGAAACGGTAGGGATCGTCCTCCTCCCAGGTCACGGAGCCGTGCGAGTAGCGGAGGCGATACGGCGCGTCGCCGGACAGGCCGGGCACGACGCCGGAGAAGAAGCCCTCCGGTCCGTGGCGCTCCAGCGCGCCGAGAACGGCGCCCTCGCCGGAGATCACCGTCGCGGCCTCGGCGCCCGGCCGGTAGACGCGAACGGCCGCTCCGCCCGGCGCCTCGTGCCGACCGAGCACGGCGAAGGGATCGCCGTGCGAGCCTTCCGCCAGGGCCTCGGCCGCGCCCGGAACCGGGCGGTGGTCATACGCGTCGTGCGGCGCGTTCGTCTGGGCGAAGCTCATTGGACAACCTTGCGTTTTTCCAGGAGGGCGAGGATCCCCGAAAGCGGGATCGACAGCCAGGACGGCCGCATGGCCGCTTCGTAGCGCAGCTCGTAGAAGGCCTTGTGCAGGGTGAAGAGATCGAGGAGGGCCTGCGTTCCCTCGTCCTCCAGCGCAATTCCCGATGCCGCGCTCCAATTCTCGAGGAAGGAGCGCGAGACCGCGTCCCGCCAGGCCTCGGCGCGCTCCTTGAGGCGGGCCATCGTCACCTCGTCGGCGGGCCCGGCCTTGTCGCGCGCGGCGAAGGCCGCGTAGTCGAAGGAGCGCAGCATGCCCGCCACGTCGCGCAGCGGCGAGGCCTTGGCGCGGCGCTCCTCCAGGCTGCGGCCCGGCTCGCCCTCGAAGTCGAGGATGACGACGTCGTTCTTGGCCACGAGAAGCTGGCCGAGATGATAGTCGCCATGGATGCGCGTGCGCGTCTGGCCGGAGAGGCGGGCGCCAGCGAGACTGTCGAACAGGCCGAGAATGCCGGGCTCGGCGGCCTTCAGCCGCGAGATCTGCGTGCCGAGGTCGCCGTCGAGATCGGCAAGGCCGGCAAGGCTCGCGATCGTGGCGCTCGCCTCGCGCTTGGCCTCGGCGATGAGGTCGGCGAGATCCCCAGCCTCCAGCGGCTCCGGGTCGAAGGCCGGATCGCCGGTGACGGTGGCGAGCGCCGCGTGCATCTCGCCGGTGCGCCGTCCGACGACGGCGCCGCCGTCCATCGGCAGCTGGCTGAGCGCGGCAGCCTCGCCCATGGCCTCGGCCTCCTCGGGCGTGCCGTAAGCGGTGTCGCGCAGGTAGCGGGCGAGCGCCTCCGTCACGACGACCCAGGCATCGCCCTGGTTCTCGACGCGCTGGAAGAGCGCGGCCACGGCCGCCTCGCTGCCGTCCTCGCGCTTCAGCGACATGGCGCCGAGCAGCGCCGGCATGCCGGTGAAGCCCGTATGCTCGGTGAGGAAGCGCGTCACCTCCAGCTCCGGCTGGATGCCGTCGCGCAGGCGCCGGTAGAGCTTGAGGATCGCCACCGGACCGATGACGATCGACGTGTTGGACTGCTCGCCCGAGAGCGGCGAGATCGCGTCCGGACCGACCTCCGCGGCCGCCTTCACGAGGTCGGCATGGGACGCGGAGGTCTCGATGCGCAGCGTGCCCGCCTCGCTGAGGGCGGCGTCCCCGCCCCTGGCGATCGTCTCGACGATCATCTTCACGAGCGCGGGATCGCGCGCCCCGTCGACGACGACGCCCATCTTCGGGCCCTGGCGGATCTTCAGGAGCGTGTAGGGCAGCGTCGGCGCGTCGCTATGGAGATAGGACTCGCCCCATTTGGCGCTGAGCGGCAGGAAGTAGCGCTGCTCGCCCTCGGAGGTCGTCAGCGCCACCTCGTTGAAGGCGAAGCCGCGCGAGGCGCCGGGCGGCGTGCCCAGGACCTCGAGGCGGGTGCGCAGCGGGCGCTCGGTCTTGGCGGCATACCAGCGCTGGCCGCCGACGAAGGAGGTCAGGATCGTCTCCACCTCGCGGCGGTTGCGCTCCGTCAGCGTCGTGCGCAGGTCGCCGGTCACGACGATCGTCGTGAAGTCCGGCAGCGTCGCCGTCTCCTGGCGCAGCGTGCCCTGCGGGTCGGCGGCCGCCAGATCGAACCAGTAGAAGCCGTAGGCCGGCAGCGTCAGGACGTAGGAGCCCTGACCGATCGTCGGGAAGCGCGATAGGCCGAGCATCTCCACCGGCTGCACGCCGGCGAAGGCGGAGAGGTCGAGCTCCACGGCCTGCGCCGTGGAGGAGAGGTTGGCCACGCACAGGATGCGCTCGGACCGATGCTCGCGCGTATAGGCCAGCACCTTGCGGTTCGTCGGGTAGAGGAAGGAGATCGTGCCGCGCCCGAAGGCCTCCTTGGTGCGGCGCACCTGGATGAGGCGGCGCATCCAGTTGAGGAGGCTGGCGGGGTTGGAGCTCTGGGCCTCCACGTTAACGCCCTGGTAGCCGTAGATCGCGTCCTGGATCACCGGCAGGTAGAGGCGCTGCGGATCGGCTCTGGAAAAGCCGCCATTGCGGTCGGCCGACCATTGCATGGGCGTGCGCACGCCGTCGCGGTCGCCGAGATAGATGTTGTCGCCCATGCCGATCTCGTCGCCGTAATAGAGCGTCGGCGTGCCGGGCATGGACATCAGGAGCGCGTTGAGCAGCTCGACCTTGCGCCGGTCGTTGCCCATCAGCGGCGCGAGGCGCCGGCGGATGCCGAGATTGATGCGCGCGCGCGTGTCAGCGGCGTAGGTCGACCAGAGATAGTCGCGCTCCTCCTCCGTCACCATCTCGAGCGTCAGCTCGTCATGGTTGCGCAGGAAGATCGCCCATTGGCACACGTCCGGGATCTCCGGCGTCTGGCGCATGATGTCGGTGATCGGGTGCCGGTCTTCCTGGGCCAGCGCCATGTACATGCGCGGCATCAGCGGGAAGTGGAACGCCATGTGGCACTCGTCGCCCTCGCCGAAATAGGGGCGCGTGTCCTCCGGCCACTGGTTCGCCTCGGCGAGCAGCATGCGGTCGGGATAATGCTTGTCGAGATCGGCGCGGATGGCCTTCAGGACGTCGTGCGTCTCCGGCAGGTTCTCGTTGTTGGTGCCCTCGCGCTCGACGAGATAGGGGATCGCGTCGAGCCGCAGCCCGTCGACGCCCTTGTCGAGCCAGAAGTGCATCACGTCGAGCACCTCCTTCATCACGGCCGGATTGTCGAAGTTCAGGTCCGGCTGATGCGAGAAGAAGCGGTGCCAGAAATACTGCCCGGCGACCGCGTCGTAGGTCCAGTTCGAGGTCTCGGTGTCGGTGAAGATGATGCGGGTGAGGTCGTAGCCCTTGTCGTCGTCGGCCCAGACGTAATAGTCGCGCTCCGGCGAGCCCTTGGGCGCGCGCCGCGCCGCCTGGAACCAGGGATGCTGGTCCGACGTGTGGTTGATGACGAGTTCGGTGATGACGCGCAGCCCCCGCTTGTGGGCCTCCTCGATCAGCCGCTCGATATCCTCCATCGCCCCGTAGGACGGGTTGATGCCGCGATAGTCGGCGATGTCGTAGCCGTCGTCGCGCAGGGGGGACGGGTAGAACGGCAGGAGCCAGAGCGCCGTGACGCCGAGCGCCTGCACGTAGTCGAGCTTCTGCATGAGCCCGGCGAAGTCGCCGATCCCGTCGCCGTTGGAATCGGCGAAGGTCTTGACGTGGAGCTGGTAGATGACCGCGTCCTTGTACCAGTCTGTCGCCTGCGGGTCGGGGCCGGCCTGGGCTTCGGACGCGGCGATGAGGGCATGCTCGTTCATGGGACCTGCCGTGGTTCGGCGTTTCTGTGACCGTCGGTGAAGGGCGGAAGCCGCCTCAGACGGTGATCTTGAAGACCGCGTAGGGCCGCTCGGCCGGGTTCAGCCACCAATGCTGCATCTTGCCCTGCCAGACATGGCGCTGACCGGTGACCATGTCCTCAACGCGCACCGAGCGGTCGTCGGACAGGCCGAACTCCCAGAGCGGCACCTCGAAATGGCCGCCCTGCGGCTGGTGCGGGTCGAGCGTGACGATGAAGAGGAGATAGGAGGAACGATCGGCCGTGCGCTTGGCGTAGTAGAGGACGCGGTCGTTGTAGAAGTTGAAGAAGGCCAGACTGCGGAAGTCGTGCAGCGCGGGCTCCTCGCGGCGCAGGCGGTTGAAGAAGGCGATGTCGTCGCGGATATTGCCCGGCGCCTTCCAGTCGAAGGCGCGGATCTCGTATTTCTCCGAGTTGAGATACTCCTCCTTGCCGGGCACCGGCAGGAACTCGCACAGTTCGAAGCCGGAATAGACGCCGTAATTGCCGCCGAGCGTGGCGGCGAGCGCCAGACGCGTGCGAAAGCCCGGACGCCCGGAGACCTGGAGATAGACCGGGTTGATGTCCGGCGTGTTGACGAAGAAGTTCGGCCGCATGTACTCGGCGCATTCCTCGCCGGTCAGCTCGTTCAGATAGGCCTCGAGCTCCCACTTCAGGTTGCGCCACGTGAAGTAGGAATAGGACTGGTTATAGCCGACCTTGGCGAGGCGCTTCATCACCTTGGGCCGCGTGAAGGCCTCGGCGAGGAAGATCGCGCCCGGATCGACCTTGCGCACCTCGGCGATCATCCATTCCCAGAACGGGAAGGGCTTGGTGTGCGGATTGTCGACGCGGAAGATCCGCACGCCGTTGTCCAGCCAGAACAGCACGATGTCGCGCAGCGCGTACCAGATCGAGGGCAGAGCGCCGCGGTAGAAATGGACGTTGACGATGTCCTCGTATTTCTTCGGCGGGTTCTCGGCGAACTTGATCGTGCCGTCCGGCCTCCAGTCGAACCATTCGGGATGGCTCTTGATCCAGGGATGGTCGGGCGAGCACTGGATGGCGAAGTCGATCGCGATCTCCAGCCCGTGGCCCTTGGCCGCCTTCACGAGGCGGGCGAAATCCTCGAACGTGCCGAGTTCGGGATGCAGCGCGTCGTGGCCGCCGTCGGCCGAGCCGATCGCATACGGGCTGCCGGGATCGGTCTCGCCCGGCGTCAGCGTGTTGTTCTTCCCCTTGCGGTTCGTCTTGCCGATCGGGTGGATCGGCGGGAAGTAGAGGACGTCGAAGCCCATCTCCTCGATCTCGGGCAGGCGCGCGATCACATCGTCGAACGTGCCGTGGCGGTTCACGTCGCCCGACTGCGAGCGCGGGAAGATCTCGTACCAGGCCGAGAAGGCCGCCGCCGTGCGGTCCACCCAGACCGGCACGTCGTGATCGTAGCGCGAGAGGTTGACGCGCAGCCCCGCCGCGGAGAGGAGCGCGACCGTCGCCTCCTCCTGCATCAGCGCGTACTGGCCCTCGCCGTCGCCCTTGGCGGCGTACTCGTCGAGGCGCTTCGACAGCGCCTCCAGCGCCGCGCGGTCCTCGACCGAGCCGCGGCCGGACCCGTGCGCGTCGCGCACGAGATGGCGCGCCTCGGTGAGTTCCAGATCGGTCAGCTTGCCGGCGTCGCGCTTCTTCTTCGCCTCGTCGCGCCAAGTCGCATAGATGTCGCGCCAGGCGATGATCGAATAGCGGTAGGGCCCCGGCCTGTCGAAGGTCACGCTCGCCGTCCAGCGGTCGTTCTCCACGAAGGTCAGCGGCACCTCGCCCGAGAAGGGCGCGTCCGACGGGCCGTAGACGAGGGCGGCGGCGATCTTGTCGTGACCGTCGCCGAAGACGTCGGCCTCAACGACGAGGGGCTCGCCCTCGACGCGCTTGACCGCGAAGCGCCCGCCGTCGATCTCGGGCGTCACGCCCTCGATGGCGATGCGGTTCTCAGCAAGGGCCATGAGACGGTGCTCGACCGCGCCGCCCTCCTCCTGCTTCGGAGCCTTCTTCGCCTTGACGACGGCTTCGACGGCATCGGACATGGGCGTCCCTCTTCGGCTTGTGGCGACTGGCGACATGGGTTGCGGGCCTCCCGACCGTGCCCTCGGCGGGCAGCGGCGGAACGCGACGGCGGATGGTCGTTCGGGAGTAAGGGATAGGGACCGGCCGGCCCATTTCCAGTCCGCGGGCGCGGACGCAGTGCAATAATCCGCCTCTCGCGGGGATTAACCGCCCTGCCCACCGGTTGTTCCGGCCGCATCCGCCATCGCAGGACGCTTGCCGGCAAAGCGCCTATTGCTGCGCGCTCCGCCCCTCTCCCGCCGAAAGACGCGCCGGTTCCGTCTGGCGGGCCGCCAGCGGCCGGCGCAGGGCGCCGCCGCGCTCGAAGAGGCGGCGGCCGTCGGCATAGGTGGCGACCGTCGCGCGCTCGTCGCCGAGCGTCATCAGGAGGAAGAGTTCCTCGGCGAGCGTCTCGACGCGCGACAGGCGCCGGCGCATGGCGGGCGTCGCCCCCGTGTCGAACACGGCGATATCGGCCTCGAAGCCGGGCGCCAGACGCCCGATGCGGTTCTCCAGCCCCATGGCGGCGGCGTTGCCCGCCGTCATCATGTGGAAGGCCTCGAAGGCCGGCAGCTTCTGCCCACGCAGCGCCAGCACCTTGTAGCCCTCGGCCCCGGTGCGCAGCATGGAATAGCTGGTGCCCCCGCCGATATCGGTCGCGATCCCGACATGGGCGCCGGCCGCGCTGACGCCCGCCCGGTCGAAGAGGCCGGAGCCGAGGAAGAGATTGGATGTCGGGCAGAACACGGCGCTCGCCCGCGCCTCGCCGAGCGCCGCGCGCTCGCGCTCGGTCAGGTGGATGCAGTGGCCGAACAGCGCGCGCCGCCGCACGAGGCCGTAGCGCTCGTAGACGGCGAGATAGTCGCCGGCCCAGGGGAAGAGTTCGGCGACGAAGGCGATCTCGGAAAGGTTCTCCGACAGATGGGTCTGGATCGCCATGTCCGGGAAATCGGCGGCCAGCGCGCCTGCCGCCTCCAGCTGCGCCTCGCTCGAGGTCGGCGCGAAGCGCGGCGTGATGGCAAGTTCCAGCCGGCCCCGCCCGTGCCAGCGCTGGGCGAGCGCGCGCGTCTCGTCGTAGCCGCGCGTCGCCGTGTCGAGAAGGGCCGGCGGCGCGTTGCGGTCCATCATCACCTTGCCGGCGACCATGCGCTGCGAGCGCCGGTCGGCCTCCTCCATGAAGGCGGCGACGCTTTCGGGATGCGAGGTGCAGTAGACGGCGGCCGTCGTCGTGCCGTTCGCGGCCAGTTCGTCCAGCAGGAAGCGCGCGGCGGCTTCGCAGACGGCCGGATCGCCGTAGCGGCTCTCCTCGGGAAAGGTGTATTTCTGCAGCCACTCCATCAGCTCCGCGCCGTAGGAGGCGATGACCTGCGTCTGCGGCAGATGGAGATGGGTGTCGACGAGACCCGGCAGGACGAGATGCGGCCGATGGTCGACGACCTCCATGCCCGCCGGCAGGCCCGCCAGAAGCGCGGAGGCCTCGCCCATGGCCGCGATGAGGCCGTTCTCGACGACGAGAAGCCCGTCCTCGACATAGGTCGGCCCCGCGCCCGTCGCGGGATCGACGTCGAAGGAGAGGAGGCGGCCGCGAATGGCCAGCGAACCGCCCGGGCGGCGCGCGTCGGGGGCGGAGCTCATCGCGCGTCGGCCGTCGCGGCGAAGCGTCCGGAGCCCGAGGCGATCCACTGCGCCAGCGTCTCGCGCTCGGCCGGCTCCAGGCCGGTGACGTTGCCGGGCGGCATGGCGTGGCTGCGCACGGCCTGCCGCTCGATCAGCCCGGCATGGTGGACGATCTCGTCGCGCGTCTCCAGGCGGATGTCTTTCGGCGCATGCGCGATGCCCGGCCAGAGCGGGGCGGCCGCGTGGCACATGGAACAGCGCGACAGGACAATGCCCTCCACCGCGTCCATGTGGACGGAGGCCGCGAGCGCGACCTGCGGGTCCCCGCCCCATTGGCGCGGCGCGGCGGCGGCCTCGCCCTGCGGCGCCTCGCGCCAGCCGGGCGACCCCGACAGGGTGACGACGGCCGCGAAGAGCAGTGCGGCAACGCCCCAGCACCACCAGAGCTTGCGATGGGTGCGGTGATAGGTGTTGAAATAGTGCCGGATGACGGCGCCCATCAGCAGGACGAGACCCGCGATCACCCAGTTCCACTCCGTGGCGAAGGCCAGCGGGTAGTGGTTGGAGAGCATCAGGAAGATGACCGGCAGCGTCAGGTAGTTGTTGTGCAGGGAGCGCTGCTTGGCCTCCGCGCCGAGCCGGGCCTCGGGCGTCCGGTCGGCCTTGAGGTCCGCCACCACGATCTTCTGGTTGGGGATGATGATGAGGAAGACGTTGGCGGTCATGATCGTGGCGATCATCGCGCCCGTGTGCAGCATGGCCCCGCGCCCGGAAAAGAGCTGGGCGAAGACGTAGGAGGCCAGGACGACGTATACGAAGAGCGCGGCCAGGAGCGCGGAGTCGTTCTTGCGCAGCGGAGACTTGCAGAGCGCGTCGTAGACGACCCAGCCGAGCGCGAGGCCCGCCATGCCGATGGCGCTGGCGCTCCAGACCGAGAGATCGGCCTTCTGCGGATCGATGAGGAAGAGGTCGGCCCCGACATAGTAGACGAGGAAGAGGAGCGCGAAGCCCGACAGCCACGTCGCGTAGCTCTCCCATTTGAACCAGGTGAGGTCCTCGGGCATATGGGCCGGGGCGACCATGTATTTCTGGATGTGGTAGAAGCCGCCGCCATGCACCTGCCAGGCCTCGCCGCCGACGCCCGGCACGGGCTCGCGCTGCCGGCGCAGGCCGAGATCGAGCGCCACGAAGTAGAAGGACGAGCCGATCCAGGCGATCGCCGTCACCACGTGCAGCCAGCGCACCGCGAATTGCAGCCATTCGGAGAAGTAAGTCGCCATCAGTCGGCCCCCGAGGCGCGCCCCCTTGTCGCGCGGCCTCCGATTGCGATCGACGTGCCCTCGTCTGTTTCCGGCCGTTCAGGAGACGGTGGCGGAAACGGGCATGGAAAGGGGCGCCACGGCGCCCCTCGGGACTTGTCTGGAGCGCCGAGCGTCGATTCGGACGTCTAAAACACGCACCAACTCTTTGATTCTACGCATCAGGCTTTCCGAAAATCGAGTCCGATTCTCGGGCCGATGCTGTAGCGTGAAACGAAAGGACCGTCACCGACCGATGCCAGAGACAGTTTCAGCGCGCCACGCCCAAGCTGCTTTCTTTTCCCCTGCAGGGAGAAGTGCCCGGCAGGGCGATGAGGGACGGCAAGGCGGGGCAACCTTCCAGCGATGCCGCGGCTGCGCCGCCCCCTCACCCGGCCCGCCGCGCGGTCCACCCTCTCCCCGCAGGGGAGAGGAATGGCGCCAGGCCTTGCCGCGATGGTGGCAGGTCGTGTCAGTTCTTCACGCCTTCGACATACCAGTCCATCTTCAGGAGATCGCCGTCCGGGATCACCGTGCCGGCCGCGATCTTCTCCGCGCCCGACTGGTCCTTGATCGGGCCGGTGAAGATCTCGTAGGTGCCGGCCTTGGTCTCGTCGACGATCTTCTGCGCGGCGGCCTTCACGTCCGCCGGCATCTTCTCGTTGAACGGGCCCATGGCGACCTCGCCCTCCTTCATGCCGAGCCAGACATTGCTGTTGGTCCAGCTCCCGTCCTGCACCGCCTTGATGCGGCTGACATAGTAGGGGCCCCAATTGTCGACGATCGCCGTCATCTGGGCGTTCGGCGCGAAGCTCGTCATGTCCCAGGCCTGGCCGAAGGCGATGGCGCCGCGCTTCTCGGCCTCCTGCAGGGGCGCCGGCGAATCGGTGTGCTGGGTGATGACGTCCGCGCCCTGGTCGAGCAGCGCGCCGGTGGCCTGCGCCTCCTTGGCCGGATCGTACCAGGAGTTCACCCAGACGACCTGCGTCTCGAAGTTCGGGTTCACCTTGCGGGCGGCGAGCGTGAAGGCATTGATGCCCATCACCACTTCCGGGATCGGGAAGGAGGCGATGTAGCCGGCCTTGCCGCTCTTCGACATCATGCCCGCGATCGTGCCGAGCACGGCGCGGCCCTGGTAGAAGCGCGAATTGTAGAGCGCCATGTTGGGCGCCTGTTGGTAGCCCGTCGCATGCTCGAACTTCACGTTCGGGAACTGCTTGGCCACCTTGATCGTCGGGTTCATGAAGCCGAACGAGGTGGTGAAGATGATGTCGTTGCCGTCCTGGGCGAGCTGGCGGATGACGCGCTCGGCGTCCGGCCCCTCGGCGACGTTCTCCACGAAGCTCGTCGTGACCTTGCCCGCCATCTCCTTCTCCAGGAACTTGCGGCCCTGGTCGTGGGCGTAGGTCCAGCCGAAGTCGCCGACGGGGCCGACATAGACGAAGGCGGCCTTCACGGGCTTGGCGTCCTGCGCGAGGGCGGCACCGCCGAAGGAGGCGGCGAGCGTCAGCGCGGCGGCGCCCTGCATCAGGCGGCGGCGGGTGGTGATGATCATGGAAGGCTCCGTTGCAAAAGGCGTTCGTGTCGAGGTCAGGCCGTGGCGCGGAACGGCTTGCCGAGGCAGGCCGGCGCCGCGTTGCGCGCCGAGACGCGCCGGCCGGAGATCAGCGCGAGGACGAGGATCGTCGCGAGATAGGGAAGGCTGGTGAGGAACTCGGGCGCCAGCAGCGACCAGCCGGCGGCCTTGGCCTGCAGTTCCAGCGTGATGACGGTGCCGAAGAGATAGGCGCCGACGAGAAGGCGCCCCGGCTTCCAGGAGGCGAAGACGACGAGCGCGATGGCGATCCAGCCGCGCCCGGCCGTCAGCCGCTCGGCCCACATGGGCGTGAGCACCAGCGAATAGTAGGCGCCCGCAAGGCCGGCCATCGCCCCGCCGAAGAGCACGGCGAGATAGCGCACCTTGAGGACGGGATAGCCGATCGAATGGGCCGAGGAATCGGACTCGCCCACCGCGCGCAGAATGAGGCCGGCGCGGCTGTGCTTGAGGAACCACCAGACGCCGAGGGTGAGGAGCAGCGAGAGGTAGACGATGGGCGAATAGCCGAAGAGGACGCGCAGGATCGGATCGGCCGACAAGGCGTCGGGAAAGATCGGCCCGAGCGTCCTGGTGGTGATGCCGACATAGGAGGCGCCGGCCAGCGCCGAGACGCCGGTGCCGAAGATGGTCAGCGCAAGGCCCGTCGCCACCTGATTGGCGGTCAGCGTCAGCGTGAGATAGCCGAAGATCAGCGAGGCGGCGGCCGCCGCGCCCATCGCGGCGAGGCAGCCGAGCGCGGGCGAGCCCGTCGTCACCGAGACGATGAAGGCGAAGACGGCGCCGATCAGCATCATGCCCTCGACGCCGAGATTGAGGACGCCGGCCTTCTCCACCACCAGCTCGCCTAGGGCCGCGAGGAGGATGGGCGTGGAGGCCGCGACGATGGCGACGATGACGGCGACGGCGAAGGCGGCGCTCATGCGCGGGCTCCCTCGGTGACGGGCGTCTCGCCGGGCCGCGCGACGGCCCTTGCGGCCGGCGGGGCGGCGGCACCCGTCCCGAAGGACAGGCGGTAGCGCACCAGGATGTCCACCGCGAGGAGGAAGAACAGCATCATCGCCTGGAACACGCCGACGGCGGCCGAGGGCAGGCCGATCGTCGTCTGCGCGCTCTCGCCCCCGACATAGGTCAGCGCCAGGACGAGGGCGGCGGCGACGATGCCGATCGGGTTCAGGCGCCCGAGAAAGGCGACGATGATGGCGGTGAAGCCGTAGCCGGTCGGGAACTGCGGCACCATCTGCCCGAAGGGGCCGGCCGCCTCGAAGATTCCGGCAAGCCCGGCGCAGCCCCCGCCCATCAGGAGCGTCATCCAGACGACGCGGCTTTCGCGGAAGCCGCCGTAGCGCGCGGCTTGGGCGCTGAGGCCGACGACGCGCACCTGGAAACCGGCGACCGTGCGCGTGACGAGCACGAAGGCGGCGAGCGCCAGCGCCAGCGCGGCGGGCACGCCGAGATGGATCAGCGTTCCCGGCACGGCGATCGGCAGCGTCTGATCGGCCGAGAACATCGCCGTCTGCGGGAAGTTGAAGCCCATCGGGTCCTTCCAGGGCCCGCGCATCAGGTAGTAGAGGAGCTGGATGATCGCGTAGTTCAGCATCAGGCTGGACAGGATCTCGGAGACGCCGAGCCGCACGCGCAGGAAGGCGGGGATCGAGGCCGCCGCCATGCCGCCGAGGAGGCCGGCGAGGATCATGGCCGGCAGGATCCAGATCCCCGTCATGTCCATCGTCAGGAGCGCGACGCCGGTGCCGGCGAGACCGCCCGAGACGTATTGCCCCTCGGCGCCGATGTTCCAGACATTGGCCCGGAAGCCGACCGACAGGCCGATGGCGATGATGGCGAGCGGGGCCGCCTTCACCAGGAGGTCCTGCCAGCGATAGGGATTGAAGAGTGGCGTGACGAAGATCTCGCGCACCGCGCCGAACCCGTCATAGCCGAGCAGCGTGAAGGCGATGGCGCCCGTGACGAGCGTCAGCGCCACGGCCAGGACCGGCGTGGCGACCAGCATGGCGCGGCTCGGCTCGCGCCGTGGGACGAAGGCGAGCGCCATCACGCGGCCTCGGCGGTTTCGGACGGGGCCTCGCCGTGGACGCCGCCCATCAGCAGCCCGACGCGCTCGATGGAGATGCCCTTCACCTCCATGGACGGCGAGAGGCGCCCCTCGTTGATGACGGCGAGCCGGTCGCAGAGTTCGAGGAGTTCGTCGAGATCCTGGCTGACGACGACGATCGAGGCGCCGCGCGCCACGAGATCGATCATCGCTTGGCGGATGAAGGAGGCCGCGCCCGCGTCGACGCCCCAGGTCGGCTGCGAGACGACGAGGACGGAGGGCTCCTGCCCGATCTCGCGGCCCATGATGAATTTCTGCAGGTTGCCGCCCGACAGGCTGCCCGCCAGGGCCCTGGCGCCCGTCGCCTTCACCGAGAAGGCCTTGATGACGCCGTCCGCATAGGCGCGGGCCGCGCCAAGATCGAGGAAGCCGCCTCTGGCGAGGCCCTTGCGGCCGCGCGCCGAGAGGATGGCGTTCTCGGCGAGCGTCAGGCCCGGCACCGCCGCATGGCCGTTGCGCTCCTCGGGCACGGCGGCAAGGCCGAGCCGGCGCCGGGCCGAGACGCCGAGCGCGGCCACCTCGCGCCCGTCGATGGCGATGGAGCCGGTGACGCCGGCGTCGCGCTCGCCCGAGAGGACTTCGAGGAGCTCGTTCTGCCCATTGCCGGCAACGCCCGCGATGCCGAAGATCTCGCCCGCCCGCACGGTGAAGGCGACGTCCTTGAGGCTCGTGCCGAAGGGCGGGGCGCCGGGCGCGGACAGATTGGAGACCGTCAGGCGCTCCGCCCCCGCCGCCCCGCCGGATTTCGGCGTCAGCGCCTTCAGGGAGCCGCCGATCATCAGTTCGGCCATGGAGCGCGTCGTCTCCACCTTCGGGTCGCAGCTGCCCACCACCTTGCCGCCGCGCAGGATCGTCGCGGTGGAGCACAGCGCTTTGATCTCGCCGAGCTTGTGGGAAATGTAGAGGATCGAGCAGCCTTCCGCCGAGAGCTGGCGCAGCGTCCGGAACAGAAGCTCCACCTCCTGCGGCGTCAGCACCGAGGTCGGCTCGTCCATGATGAGGAGCTTCGGGCGCCCGAGAAGCGCGCGCACGATCTCGATGCGCTGGCGCTCGCCGACGGAGAGCGTGTGCACCTCGCGCTGCGGATCGAGCACCAGCCCGTACTGCTCCATCACCGCGCGCACGCGGGCCTCGAGCTCGCGGCGCGGCGGCGGCTCGTCCATGCCGAGCGCGATGTTCTCGAGCACGGTCATCGCCTCGAACAGGCAGAAATGCTGGAACACCATGCCGATGCCGAGGCGCCGCGCCTCGCCGGGCGAGGAGACCTGCACGGGCGCGCCATCGAAGCGCATCTCGCCCTCGTCCGCGCGCTGCACGCCGTAGATGATCTTGACGAGCGTCGACTTGCCCGCGCCGTTCTCGCCGAGCAGCGCGTGGATCTCGCCGGGGGCCACGCAAAAGGACACGGACTCGTTGGCGACGACGCCGGGGAAGCGCTTCGTGATGCCGGAAAGTTCGAGCCGTGGCGCCATGGGAAACGCGCTATCCCCTTGATCGGACGATGGCACCGGGATGAGCGGACGCCGGACTTGCGAAGCGATCATGCAAGGATTCGGCCTGCTTGGAAAGCAGGCAGACGACGATTTCCGCAGCCGTCAAAGCGGCGATGACGGCCGGCCGTTTGTCGCGCAGCGCGCTGCCCCCGATCGGCAGCGTCAGGCGCGTGAACTCCGCCCCCCGCCCCTCGGCCGCGAGGTGGCGCCGGAAGCGCTCGCCCTTCGTGCGCGACCCGATCATGCCGACATAGGCCGCATCGGCGCGCCCGAGCGCTGCGGCGGCGAGGAGGAAGTCGAGCCCGTGATCGTGCGTCATCACGAGATAGGCGGTGCCGGCGGGCGCGGCCTCGATCTCGGCCTCCGGCAGCGCCGCCGCCACCGTCTCGACGCCGGCCGGGCCGTCGCGAAGCGTCTCGGGCCGCGTGTCGACGAGGCGCGTGCGGATCGGCAGCGGCGAGAGCGCCAGCGCCAGCGCGCGGCCGGTATGGCCGGCGCCGAGGATCAGCGCCAGCGGCAGCGACGCGCGATTGGCGCGTTCGGCCTCGTCCAGCTCGCCGAGAAGCGCGCGGTCGAGGCGCCGCAGGGAGAGGCGGACATGCCCGCCGCAGCATTGCCCGATCTCCGGCCCGAGCGGCACGGCCATCTCGCCCCGGGCATCGCCGGACACCAGCATGGCGCGGGCCCGCGCGATGGCGTCGTATTCCAGCCGCCCGCCGCCGATCGTGCCCGCGCTCCCCCCGGCCGTCACCGCCATCGCCGCCCCCGCCTCGCGCGGCGTCGAGCCGTAGGCCTGCGTCACGGTGACGAGGATCGTGGGCTCGCCGCGGGCCAGAAGGGTCGCGAGATGGCCGGCGGGAAGGGTCACGGGGCCGGCCTTCCCTGCGGCCGGGCGGAGAGGCGGGAGCGTCGCGCCATTCTCACGCCCCCCGCACCGCTTCGACCGCGTCCAGCACGCGTTCGGGCGTCGCCGGCGCGTCGAGACTGGGGAAGGCGCGGCCGTTTCCGGCGGCGACGACGGCGTCGGTCAGGGCCGAGAAGACCGAGATCGCCAGCATGAAGGGCGGCTCGCCCACGGCCTTGGAGCGATAGATCGTCGCCGCGCGGTTCTCGCCCTTCGCCCAGAGCGCGATGCGCAGGTCGTCCGGCCGGTCGCCGGCGGTCGGGATCTTGTAGGTGGAGGGCGCGTGGGTGCGAAGGCGCCCCGCCTTGTCCCACCACAATTCCTCGCTCGTCAGCCAGCCCATGCCCTGGATGAAGCCGCCCTCGATCTGGCCGAGATCCAGCGCCGGGTTCAGCGAACGGCCGACATCGTGCAGGATGTCGGCGCGCAGGAGCCGGTATTCGCCGGTGAGCGTGTCGATCGCGACTTCCGAACAGGCCGCGCCGTAGGCGAAGTAGTAGAAGGGCGTGCCGCTGGCGCTCTCGCGGTCGTAATGGATGCCGGGCGTGGCGTAGAAGCCGGTGGAGGAGAGCGAGACGCGGGCGAGATAGGCCTCGCCCACGAGATCCTCGAAGCGCTTCAGCGCGTTGCCGACGCGCACGCTGTTGCCCTCGAAGATCACGGTTTCCCTGTCGACCTTGTAGGTCTCGGCGGCGAAGTCGATCAGGCGGGTCTTGATCGTGCGCGCGGCCGCCTGCGCGGCCATGCCGTTGAGGTCGGAGCCCGACGAGGCCGCCGTCGCGGACGTGTTGGGGACCTTGGCCGTCGTCGTGCCGGTGATCTTCACGCGCGAGACGTCGATCTGGAACTCCTGCGCCACGACCTGCGCCACCTTGGTGAAGAGCCCCTGCCCCATCTCCGTGCCGCCGTGATTCAACTGCACCGATCCGTCCTTGTAGACATGGACGAGCGCGCCGGCCTGGTTGAGATGGCTCGTGGTGAAGGAGATGCCGAACTTCACCGGCGTCAGCGCCAGCCCCTTCTTCAGCACCGTGTTCCCCGCGTTGAAGGCCGAAACCGCCGCGCGGCGGGCGCGATAGTCGCTGGAGACCTCCAGTTCCTCCACCATCTGCGCGATCACGCTGTCGGTCACCGCCATGTGGTAGGGCGTCGATCCGGACCCGTCGGCGGGGTAGAAATTGGCCTTGCGAAGATCGAGCGGGTCCATCTTCAGCGCGAAGGCCGCGTGGTCGAACGCGCGCTCGATGCCGATCATGCCCTGCGGGCCGCCGAAGCCGCGAAAGGCCGTGTTGGAGACGGTGTTGGTCTTGAGGCGGCGCGAGCGGATGCGCGCGGCGGGGATGAGATAGGCATTGTCGGCATGGAACATCGCCCGGTCGGCGATGGCGCCCGAAAGGTCCTTGGAATAGCCGCAGCGGATGAAGTGGCGCTGGTCGGCGGCGACGAGCCGACCGTCCTCGGAAAAGCCGAGATCGTATTCGACGCGCGCCTCGTGGCGCTTGCCGGTCATCTCCATGTCGTCGTCGCGGTCGAGCCGGCACTTGGCGGGCCGCCCGGTCTTCACCGCCGCGAGCGCGGCGACGCAGGCGAAGAGCGCCGGCTGGCTCTCCTTGCCGCCGAAGCCCCCGCCCATGCGCCGCACCTCCACCACCACGCAATGGTCGGGCACGCCCAGCATCTTGGCGACATTGTGCTGGACTTCCGACGGGTGCTGCGTGGAGGACTTCACCAGGACGTCGCCGTCCTCCATCGGCACGGCGACGGCGATCTGGCCCTCGAGATAGAAATGGTCCTGCCCGCCGACCTCCAGCCGGCCGCGCACCCGCAGCGGGGCGGCCTCGAGCGCGGCCACGGCGTGCCGGCGCCTCATCTCGTGCGGCGGGAGGAGGTCCTCGCCGGCAGCGTCCGCCGCCGCGATCGCCTCGTCCATCGAGATCGCCGCCGGCAGGTCCTCGTAGTCGATCCGGGCGAGCCTTGCGGCGCTGCGCGCGGCCGCCAGCGTCTCGCCGGCGACGGCGAAGATCGGCTGGCCGACATAGTGCACGCTGTCGTTCGGGAAGATCGGATCGTCGCCGAAGACGGGCGAATAGTCGTTCCGGCCGGGAATGTCGTCCGCCGTCAGGACCGCGCGCACGCCCGGCGCGGTGCGCACGGCCGAGAGGTCCACCGAGACGAGCCGGGCATGAGCGCGCGTCGCCATGGCGATGTAGATCTGCAGCGTGCCCGGCAGTTCGGGATCGTCGTCGATGTAGCGGGCCGCGCCCGACACGTGCTTGGCGCCGCTGTCATGGGCGAGCGGCGCGGCGACGCCGCCGCGGATCGGCGTGACGGCGGCCGGCGCCTCGCCGAGATCGGCGGCCGGCACGGTGCCGGCGACGCCCCGGTCCTGGATGCGGGTCTCGTCCATCAGCCCGCCTCCGCCAGCGCGTCGAGGCGCGGCGCCTCGCCCGCCTCTTCCATCTGGAAGCGGCGCAGGAGATTCTGCGCCGCCTTCAGGCGATAGGCCGCCGAGGCGCGCATGTCGGTGAGCGGGGTGAAATCCTGCGCCAGCGCCAGCGCCGCGCGCTCGGCCGCTTGCGCGTCGAAGGGCCGGCCGAGAAGCGCGGCTTCCGCCTGCGGCGCGCGCTTCGGCGTGCCCGCCATGCCGCCGAAGGCCAGCCGCGCCTCGGCGACGGTGCCGTTCGAGACCGTCAGGCGGAAGGCGGCCATGACGGCGGAAATGTCGGACTCCCGCCGCTTGGAGATCTTGTGCGCGAAGAAGCGGTGCGACGCGTCGAGAACCGGCACCTCGACGGCAACGACGAACTCGCCCGCCGCCCGGTCCTGGCGGCCATAGTCGAGGAAGAAGGCCTCGATCGGCAGGGCGCGCATGTCGTCGCCGCGGCGAAGATGGAGGACCGCGCCGAGCGCGATGAGCAGCGGCGGCAGGTCGCCGATGGGCGAGCCATTGGCGATATTGCCGCCGATCGTGCCGACATTGCGCACCTGATAGCCGGCGAAGCGCCGCATCGTCTCGGCAATGTCGGGGTGAAGCGCCCCCAGCCGCTCGTGCACGATGCGATGGGTGACGGCGGCGCCGAAATAGAGCCGCCCCTCCCCCTCCTCGACATGGGCGAGGTCGCGCACCCGCGAAATGTCGAGAAGCGAGGGCAGGTCGCGATGCTGCTTGGTCACCCAGAGGCCGATATCGGTCGCACCGGCGAGGACGGTCGCCTGCGGGTCGGCGGCATAGAGATCGGCGAAGGCGTCGACATCGCCCGGCGAGGCGAAGCGCCTGCCTTCGTGGGCGTAGAGGAAGGGCGCCGTGCCGCGCATCTCGCCGAGCCGGGCGGCGAGCGCTTCGTCCGCCGCGCGCGTGTCCGGCCGGGGCGCGTCCTTGAGGGCGAGCCCCGCCTCGACGATCGGCCCGTAGCCGGTGCAGCGGCAGAGATTGCCGGAGACGAGGTCCTTCACCGACTGGCGGTCGACGATCGAGCCGTTCATCCAGCCGGCGTGGAGCTGCATGGCGAAGCCCGGCGTGCAGAAGCCGCACTGGCTGGCATGGCGCTCCACCATCTCGGCCGCCAGCGGATGATCGCCCGACCCCATCACGTGCTCCACCGTCTCCACGGCGCGCCCGTCGAGGCTCGGCAGGAACTGGATGCAGGCGTTCACCGCCCGGCGCGTCAGCCCGCCCGTCTCGTCCGGCTCCATCATCAGGATGGTGCAGGCGCCGCAGTCGCCTTCCGCGCAGCCCTCCTTCGTGCCGACCAGCCGCTCGGCGCGGCGCAGATGCTCCAGCAGCGTCGTGGTCGGAGCGACGCCCTCGACGCTGCGCTCCTCGCCGTTGAGGACGAAGCGGATCGGGCGGGTGGCGGCGGCGCTCTCCATCCTCAGCTGCCCCTGTAGGTCGAGAAGCCGTAGGGGCTGAGAAGCAGCGGCACGTGATAGTGGCGCGCCTCGGCCATGCCGAAGCGGATGACGATGTCGGAGAGGAATTTCGGCTCCGGCAGCGCGCCGGCCGTGGCATCGAGATAGGCGCCGGCCGAGAAGACGAGCTCGTAGGTGCCGATCCGGAAGGTCTCGCCCGCCATCAGCGGCGCGTCGCAGCGCCCGTCCGCGTTGGTCACGGCCTCGGCGACCGGCTCGCGCGCGTCGCCGGCCAGGCGGAACAGCGCGACGGGAATGCCCTTCGCGGGCTTGCCGGTGCTCGTGTCGAGCACATGTGTCGTCAACCGGGCGTCGCCTTCGGCCATGCAGGGGTGCCTCGTTTTTTGACCGTCCGGTCAAGCAGTCTGCACCGCGCCCGGCGGCGGCGGCAAGCGGAAACGGTGCCGCGCCGCGCAGTTTCGCGCGAAGCGTTTCCCGCCGTCGCCCGGCGGCATCGCCTCGCCCGTCAGGCCTCGTTCGGAGATGCGCCATGCGCCAGGAGACGGCTTTCCTCTTCGACCTCGACGGGACGCTCGTCGACAGCGTCTACCAGCATGTCCTGGCCTGGAAGGAGGCGCTGGACGCGGAGGGCATCGAGCTCTCGGTCTGGCGCATCCACCGCAAGATCGGCATGAGCGGCGGGCTCTTCACCAACCAGCTCCTGCGCGAGACGGATATCGAGATCACGCCCGAGCGCAGCGAGCGGCTGCGGGCGCGCCATGCCGAGGCCTATGGCCGGCTCGCCCATCAAATCGTGCCGCTGCCCGGCGCCGTGGCGCTGCTGGCGGCGCTCGACGCGATCGGCCTGAAATGGGCCATCGCGACCAGCGGGCGCATGGAGACGGCCCGGTACAATCTCGACAAGCTCGGCGTCGATCCCGGCAAGGTGCCCGTCGTCACGCGCGACCTCGTCAAATACGCCAAGCCCGATCCCGATCTCTTCGTGGCGGCCGCCGAGCGGCTCGGGGTCGATCCCGCGACCTGTCTCGTCGTCGGCGATTCGATCTGGGACATGCTGGCCGCCCAGCGCTGCCGGGCGCTCGGCGTCGGCCTCCTGTGCGGGGGCTACGGCGAGAACGAGCTGGAGCGGGCCGGCGCCTACCGCGTCTACGAGGACCCGGCCGACATGCTGCGCCATCTCGACGAACTGGGCGGCCGGCGCTGACGCGAAGCGCCGCGAGCGGGCGCCGCGCGCATTGATCGCCCGGCGCTTCCTCTGATACCCCGGTCGGACCATCACCGAGGAGCCTCGTCGATGACCGAACGCTATCCCAGAGACCTGCGCGGCTACGGGCCCGTGCCGCCGGACCCGCAATGGCCCGCGCCCGAGGGCGGCACGGCCCGGATCTGCGTCCAGTTCGTGATCAATTACGAGGAGGGCGGCGAGAACGCGGTCCTCCACGGCGACGAGGCCTCCGAGGCCTTCCTCTCCGAGATCGTCGGCGCCGCCCCCTGGGTCGGCATGCGCCACATGAACATGGAATCGATCTACGAGTACGGCGCCCGCGCCGGCTTCTGGCGCCTCCACCGCATGTTCACCGAACGCGGCCTGCCGGTGACGGTCTATGGCGTGGCGACCGCGCTGGAGCGCAGCCCCGAGGCGGTGGAGGCCATGCTCGCCGCCGACTGGGAGATCGCCTCGCACGGCCTCAAATGGATCGACTACCGCAACTACTCGCTGGAGGAAGAGCGCGCCCATATGCGCGAGGCCATCGCCATCCACGAGACGGTGACGGGCTCGCGCCCGCTCGGCTGGTATACCGGCCGCTCCTCGCAGCACTCGCTGAACCTCGTGGCCGAGGAAGGCGGCTTCCTCTACGCCTCGGACGCCTATGCCGACGACCTGCCCTACTGGCAGGAGACGCCGCACGGGCCCCTCCTCGTCCTGCCCTACACGCTCGACACGAACGACATGCGCTTCGCCACGCCCCAGGGCTTCAACTCGGGCGACCAGTTCTTCGCCTATCTGAAGGACAGTTTCGACGTCCTCTATGCCGAGGGCGAGGCGGGCGCGGCCAAGATGCTGAATGTCGGCCTGCACTGCCGTCTCGTCGGGCGCCCCGGCCGGGCCGCGGCGCTCGCGCGCTTTCTCGACTACGTGCAGTCCAGGCCCGGCGTCTGGGTGGCGCGGCGCGAGGACATCGCGCGCCACTGGCGCGAGCGCTTCCCCCACGCGCCGGGCCTGCGGCCGAGCCTCATGACGCAGACGCAGTTCGTGCACCGTTTCGGCTCGGTCTTCGAGCATTCGCCCTTCGTCGCCGAGCGCGCCGCCGCCGCGGGCCTGCATGCCGCGCATGACAGCGCCGCGGGCCTTGCCGCCGCCCTCACCCACGCCTTCCGCCGCTCCTCGCCGGACGAGAGGCTCGGCGTCCTGAAGGCCCATCCCGACCTTGCCGGACGCCTCGCGCTCGACGGCGGCCTGACGCCGGAGTCGAAGGCCGAACAGGCCGGCGCCGGTCTCGACCGCCTGACGCCCCAGGAGCTCGAACGCTTCACCGCCCTCAACGGGACCTATGTCGAGCGCTTCGGCTTTCCCTTCATCATCGCCGTGAAGGGCCTCGACAAGCAGGCCATCCTCGCCGCCTTCGAGACGCGCGTCGCCAACGACCGGGACACCGAATTCGCGACGGCCTGCGCTCAGGTCGAGCGCATCGCCCGTCTTCGCATCGAACAGATCTTCAAGGACCCGACATGAGTTCCGAGCGCTTCATCGACTCCAAGCCCGCGCCCGAGGCGGCCGACCTCCTCAAGCGCTTCGTGGACCTCGCCCATCCCCGCCTCGGCACGCAGGTGACCTTCGCCACCGACGACTTCTTCGCCGACAAGGCGCGCATGATCGCGCCCGAGGCGCCCGTCTTCTATCCCGACCGCTTCGACGACCACGGCAAGTGGATGGACGGCTGGGAATCGCGTCGCAAGCGCGTGCCCGGCCACGACCACGCCGTCATCCGCCTCGGCCAGCGCGGCACGATCGACACGATCGACGTGGACACAGCCTTCTTCACCGGCAACTTCCCGCCCGAGGCCGAGATCGAGGCCGCCGACACGGCGGGCGAGCCCGGCGAAGGCGACTGGCGCACGATCGTGGCGCGCAGCCCCTTGAAGGGCGATTCGCACAACCTGTTCCAGGCGGCGGAAAGCGGGCCGTTCCGCTGGCTGCGCCTCCACATCCATCCCGATGGCGGCGTGGCGCGGCTGCGCGTCTACGGCACGATCGCCAAGGACTGGTCGACCGTCGGCGCAGACGAGGAGGTCGATCTCGCCGCGCAGGTCAACGGCGGCACCGCGCTCGCCTGGAACGACGCCCATTACGGCCATCCCGCCAACATGCTGGCGCCCGGCCGCGCGCCGGTCATGGCCGATGGCTGGGAGACGGCCCGCCGCCGCAGGCCCGGCAACGACTGGTCGGTGATCCGTCTCGGCACGGCCGGCACGATCGAGCACCTGCGCATCGACACGCGCCACTTCAAGGGCAACTTCCCCGACCGTTTCACCCTGCGCGCCGCACGGCTCGACGCCGATCCGGCGCCCGAGGCGATCGAGGCGCAGAGTCTGGCCTGGCCGATCCTCGTGCCCGAGACGAAGCTTTCCGCCGATGCCGAGCTCGACATCGCCAAGGTCGAGCCGCTCGGGCCCGTGACGCATGTGCGGCTCGACATCTTCCCCGACGGCGGCGTCTCGCGCCTGCGCCTCTACGGCCGAAAGGCGTGAGCGGCGCGAGCCTTCTGGCGCGGCCGCTGACGGCCGAGGCCTTCCGCCCCTTCGGCGAGGTGATCGAGCCCGACAACGCCGCCGAGATCCGCCTCATCAACGGCGGCACGACCACGCGCTTCCACGACATTGCCCCGGTGGACGTCTCCGCCGGGGGCGGCCGGGCGCTCATCTCGATCTTCCGTGGCAAGCCCTTCGCCGCGCCCATCGAGATCGCCATGCTGGAGCGCCACCCGCTCGGCAGCCAGGCCTTCGTGCCGCTGACGGAGCGCCCCTATCTCGTCGTCGTCGCCCCCGACGAGGGCGGCCGACCCGGCCCTCCGCTGGCCTTCCTCGCCACGGGCGGCCTCGGCGTCTCCTATCATCGCGGCACCTGGCACCACCCGCTTCTGGCGCTGGAGGCGGTCTCGGACTTCCTCGTCGTCGATCGCGGCGGGCCGGGGGACAATCTGGAGGAGGCGTTCCTCGAGACGGTTCGGATTCTCTCGTACTGAGACGCCGCCGGCCGCATTGAATCGCGGCCGCGCGGCGACGGCGCCTTGAAGCCTTGCCGCGCCGCGACATCTCTCCCGCACGTTGCGCCCGCAAGGGCCGCAGCCAGACGCGCGCCGCCGGGCACCGGGCGGCGGCGTTCCTGCCGGGGACCTGCCATGACCTCTTCCGCCTCGCGCGTTCTCGCGCTCGTGCTCGCCGCGCTGATGGCCCTGATGGGCCTCGGGCTTCTGGGCGGGGGTCTCTGGCTCGCCACGCTCGGCGGCTCGCTCTACTACCTCTTTGCCGGCGCCTTCTTCCTGCTGACGGCCTATCTCCTCTACCGGCGCCGCCGACAGGCGCTCGCGGCCTATGCCTTCCTCATCGTGGCGACGCTTCTCTGGGCCCTGTTCGAGGTCGGCTTCGACTGGTGGCCGCTCGCCGCGCGCGGCGGGGTGATCTTCGTCTTCGGCGCCCTTCTCCTTCTCCCGCCCGTCACGCGCTCGCTGGGTGTGCGCAACGTCGCCGAGGCGCTGGACGGGGTGAAGGTTCATCCCTCCTTCCGGCGCGGCACGGGCGCGGGCCTCTCGGCCGCCCTCGTCATCGCGCTCGTCGTGGCCGGCGCCTCCTGGTTCACCGATCTCCATCGCGTCGACGGCACCCTGCCCGGCCCGCGCGGGGTCGCTCCCGCGCCGTCCGGCATTCCCGACGGGGAATGGCACGCCTATGGCCGCACGCAGGCCGGCCAGCGCTATTCGCCGCTCGCCGCCATCACGCCGCAGAACGTCTCCACCCTCGAACAGGCCTGGCGCTTCGAGACCGGCGACGAGCCGCAGCCGGGCGATCCGGAGGAGACAACCTTCCAGGTGACGCCGCTCAAGATCGGCGAGCGCCTCTTCCTGTGCACGCCGCATCAGAGCGTCATCGCCCTGAACGCCACGACGGGCGCCGAAATCTGGCGCCATGACCCGAAGATCCGCGGCGAGCTGGCGCTGCAGCATCTCACCTGCCGCGGCCTCTCCTATCAGCCGCCCGGCGGCACGACGGGTGCGACCGCGCCGGCCGCGACGGCCCAGGCGCCGGCGCCGGCCGCCCCGACCGCGCCTCGGGACGCCGCAGCCGCCACGACGGGCGCCGAGACCGAGCCCGCCGACCTGCCGTCCGCCACGGCGGACGCCCCGACGACGCAATGCGCGGCCAAGCTCTTCATGCCGACGGCCGACGGGCGCATCATCGCGCTCGATCCCGAGAGCGGCGCGGTCTGCGCCAATTTCGCAGGCGGCGCGGGCCAGATCGACCTCTGGAACCGCATGCCCAACGTGAATCCGGGCTCCTACTACTCGACCTCGCCGGTGATCGTGGCGAACAACCTCGTCATCGTCGGCGGCACCGTCCTCGACAATGTCTCCACGCAGGAAGCCTCCGGCGTCATCCGCGCCTTCGACATCGACACGGGCGCCCTCGTCTGGAACTGGGATTCGGGCAACCCGGACGACACGGCGCCGCTGCCTGCCGGCCAGCGCTACACGCCGAACTCGCCGAATTCCTGGTCGATCTCGGCGGCCGATCTCGGCCTCGGCCTCGTCTACGTGCCGCTCGGCAACCAGCCGCCGGACCAGTGGGGCGCGGACCGTTCGGCCGAGGTGGAGCGATTCTCCTCCTCCGTCGTGGCGCTGGATCTGGCCAGCGGCGAGGTACGCTGGGTCTTCCAGACCGTCCATCACGACCTCTGGGACTACGACGTGCCCGCCCAGCCCTCGCTGATCGACCTGACGGTGCGCGGCGAGACCGTTCCCGCCCTCGTCCAGCCCACCAAGCAGGGCGAACTCTTCGTGCTCGACCGGCGCACGGGAACGCCGGTCCTGCCCGTCGTCGAGCGTCCGGCTCCCGGCGGCGCGGTGGAGCCCGACAAGGCCGCGCCGACGCAGCCCGTCTCCGCCCTCTCCTTCGACCCGCCGCCGCTGAAGGAAAGCGACATGTGGGGGGCGACGCTGTTCGACCAGCTCGCCTGCCGCATCGCCTTCCACGGCCTGAACTACGAGGGCCGCTTCACGCCGCCCTCGCTGCAGGGCTCGCTGGTCTATCCGGGCAATTTCGGCGTCTTCAACTGGGGCTCGGTCGCCGTCGATCCGGTGCGCCAGACGGTCTTCGCCACGCCGACCTATCTCGCCTTCGTCTCGCGGCTCGTGCCGCGCCCGAACGACACCGCGCTCGTCGTCAACAAGACGCCGCCCGAAGGCGCCCTGCCGGCGCTGAACGAGAATTTCGGCGCGCCCTACGCGATCGAGCTCTCGCCCTTCACCTCCGTCCTCGGCCTGCCCTGCCAGTCGCCGCCCTGGGGCTATGTCGCCGGCGCCGACCTCACCGACGGTCGCGTCGTGTGGATGCACAAGAACGGCACGGTGCGCGACGCCGCGCCCTTCCCGATGCCGCCCTTCGAGATGGGCGTGCCCAATCTCGGCGGCCCGCTCCTCACCGCCGGCGGCGTCGCCTTCCTGTCGGGCACGATCGACGACTACCTGCGCGGCTACGACGCCGCGACGGGCGAGGAAATCTGGAAAGCGCGCCTGCCCGCCGGCGGCCAGGCCACCCCGATGACCTACGAGGGCGCCGACGGTCGCCAATACGTCCTCGCCATCGCCGGCGGCCACGGCTCGCTGGGCACCAAGCGCGGCGACTCGGTCATCGCCTACGCGCTGCCCAAGCCGTGACGCGCCCGCGGCGCCGGAGACGATCCGGCGCCGGTTGAAGACACCGAGGCCTGGTCGGCTTTCGAGGCGACTTGTACAGGCCCGCCTATGACCCGGCCCGTCGGGCCATGTCGTGCGGTGCCGGCAAACGCTGGGGCGCCGCGCGGAACAGGCTATGATGGGTCGTTCCAGACGCGCGGCGGTAGGGTTTGCCGTCCATGCAGGAACGCATGTCCCCGCCCTTCGAGTGCCTCCCCCTCACGCGAACCTGCGCGCCGCCGCCCCGTGCTCGGCGCGCAGTCGCGCCACGTCGATGCCGACGGGTGCGCCGTCCAGAACGCGCCACCTGCCCTTCACCATCACCCGGTCGGCCCGGGTCGCGCCGCAGAGCACGAGGGCGGCGATGGGGTCGTGGGCGCCGGAGAAGCGCAGCTCGTCGAGGGTGAAGAAGGCGAGGTCCGCCTGCAGCCCCGGCGCGATCGTGCCGATGTCGGCACGGCCGAGGCAGGCGGCGGAGCCGGCGGTGGCCATGGCGAGCACGTCGCGCGCCGTCACCGCGTCGGCCGCGCGATAGTTGAGGCGGCCGACCATCAGGGCGTGGCGGGCGGCCTCGATGAGGTTGGATGCGTCGTTGGAGGCCGAGCCGTCGACGCCGAGGCCGACGGGGGCGCCGGCGGCGCGCAGTTCGTTGACCGGGCAGAAACCGGAGGCGAGCACCGCGTTGGAGGCCGGGCAGTGGCACACGCCGACCTTGTGGGCGCCCAGCCGGCGGCATTCCTCCGCGGTGAAATGGATGCCGTGGGCGAGCCAGGTGCGGTCCTGCAGCCAGCCGACCTCTTCCAGATAATCCACCGGCCGGCAGCCGAAGAGCGCCTGGCAGAAGCGGTTCTCGTCCTGCGTCTCGCCGAGATGGGTGTGGAGCCGGCAATCCTGCGCTTCCGCAAGCGCCGCGCTCTTCATCATCAGCCCTTTGGTGACGGAGAAGGGCGAACAGGGCGCGAGCGCGATGCGGATCATCGCGCCTTCGGAACGGTCATGGTGGCGGGCGATGACGCGCTCGCAGTCGGCGAGGATCTCGTCCTCGTCCTGCACCACCGTGTCGGGCGGCAGGCCGCCGTCCTTCTCGCTGAGGTTCATCGAGCCGCGCGTCAGCGTCACGCGGATGCCGAGCGCCTTCGCCTCCTGCGCCTCGATGTCGATCGCGTCTTCGAGACCCCTGGGGAAGAGATAGTGGTGGTCGGCCGCGGTGGTGCAGCCGGAGAGGAGAAGCTCGGTCAGGGCGAGGCGCACCGAGAGGCGGAAGCTCTCCGGATCGAGCCGGGCCCAGATCGGATAGAGCGCCTTCAGCCAGGGAAAGAGCGGCCGGTCGATGGCCTGCGGATGGGCGCGCGTCAGCGTCTGGTAGAAATGGTGATGCGTGTTGACGAGGCCCGGCAGGACGACGTGGCGCGAGGCGTCGAAGGTCTCGTCCACCGGGTCGCGGGGTCCGGCGCCCGCCGGCACGAGTTCGGCGATGCGCCCGTCCTCCACCACCAGCCCGCCCTCGCAACCCTGCCCCAGGATCGCCAGCGGGTCCTTCAGGAAGAGGCGCGTCATGCCGCGGCGCGCGCCGGCGAGAGGCCGCCCGCCGAGGCGAGGAAGGCGAGGATCTCCTCCACACCCCGTGCGCGCGAGAGGTCGCAGAAGAGCGTGACGCGCTCGCCCCGGCCCTTGCGCGCATCCTCGGCCATGCGGTCGAGATCGGCGCCGACATAGGGGGCGAGATCGGTCTTGTTGACGACGAGAAGGTCCGAGCGCGTGATGGCCGGCCCGCCCTTGCGCGGGATGTCGTCGCCCTGGCAGACGGAGATGACGTAGATCGAGAGATCCACGAGATCCGGCGAGAAGGTCGCCGCCAGATTGTCGCCGCCCGATTCCACGAGGATGAGGTCGAGGCCGGGATGGCGGGCGTTGAGGTCGCGGATGGCGGCGAGATTGAGCGAGGCGTCCTCGCGGATCGCCGTGTGCGGGCAGCCGCCCGTCTCCACGCCCACGATCCGGTCGGCCGACAGCGCCTGCCGGCGCACCAGCGCCTCGGCATCCTCGCGCGTGTAGATGTCGTTCGTCACGACGCCGATCGACCAATGCGCGGAGGCGGCCTTGCACAGCTTCTCCACGAGCGTCGTCTTGCCGGAGCCGACGGGGCCGCCGATGCCGACGCGCAGGGGTCCGTGTCTGGAGGTCATGAGCGGAACAGCCTCGTTTCCAGCGCTTCGTGCCGCAGCGCGGCGATGTCGGAGACTAGGCTCGCCGAGCCCAGATCGTCCAGCGTCGAGCGCGCGGCGAAACGGGCCGCGGCCTCGATCGGGCCCTCGAGATTGCGCAGGACCACCACCGAGCGGCTCTGCGCGAGCGGCACGAGACGCAGGGCGGCCGAGACGAGATTGGCGGCAAAGCCGTGCGCGAGGCCGAGCGCGGTGTCGGGAAGGGCAAGGCTGAGATGGGCGCCGAGGCGTCCGACGGCCACCGGATAGGCCGGCGCCTCGCCGGGCTCGAACAGGCCCTCCCCCCAGGGCCGCGAGGCCTCGACGAAGGCCGCGCCCAGCGCCAGCGTCTCGGCCCGGCGCTCCGCTCCGCCGGCGAGCGCGGTCGCCAGCGCGGTCACCGCGCCGAGCCGCGGCGCGTCGCCGGTCCGAGCGGCGCGATGGGCCTCGGCCATGAGAACGAGGTCGGTGCGCCCGCTGCCGCGCGCGAGAAGGAAGGCGATCCAGGCCTCGACGCCCGGCCCGTCCGCCAGCCGCCCCTCGGCGATCGCCGCCTCCAGCCCGTGGCTCCAGGCGAAGGCGCCGATGGGAAAGGCGGGCGAGAAGAGGGTGAGAAGACGCGCCAGCCCCGGCCCCGGCAAGCCCCCGCTCCCGTCGGATGCGCGCGGCTCAGTGTTCGTGCGGATGGGCGTGCGCCTCGGGCGTGCCGCCATAGGCGCCGCCTTCCGGGTTGAACTGGGCCTCCACCTCGTCGACATGGGCGCCGAGGCCCCGCAGCATCTCCGCGATCACCGGATCGCGCCGGATCAGCAGCCGCCCGGCCTCGATCTGCGTCGGCAGATGCCGGTTGCCGATCTGCCAGGCCAGCGCGAGAAGGTCGCGGGGCCCGTGCGCCGTCACGGCGTAGAGGGGCTCGGGCTTGGCCAGGACCGCCACCAGCCGCCCGTCGTCGAGGAGGATCGCGTCGCCGTCCATCAGCAGCCGGGCCTCGGGCAGATCGAGCAGGAAGGCGATTCCGCCGTCGCTCACCATCGCCATGCGCCGGCGGTGGCGCATCGTCTCGTCGAGCGTGATCGTGTCGGCGGCGGTTTCCCAGGTGCCCTTCCGCCGGACGGAACTTCCCACGATCATGCCACGCTCTCCGTTGAACGGTTGAGTGATAGGGCAATCGCGCCGGCCCGGAAAGCCTCGGCGCGCCCGGGCAAGCCGGAGAGGAGAGGCAGGCGATGGCATTGCAGAACCGCGTCGCGCCGACGGGCGAGATCGAGGCCGAACCCGCGCGCGGCACGCTCATGGGCAATCGCGGCATCCTGCATGGCGCCGACCGCCGCCTCGGCCCGGCGCGCTGGCGCCACCGCGCCTGGATCGCCTGCTCGCTCGCCTTCAAGGGGCGCCGCCGCGCGGTGATGGCGCCCGGCCGCTACACCGAACTCTTCTTCCTCGACGAGGCCGTGGCGCTCGCCGCCGGCCACCGCCCCTGCGCCGAATGCCGGCGGGCCGACTTCCGGCGGTTTCGCGCCGCGCTCGCGGGCACGCTCGGCGACGACCTTCCCGCCCCGCGCCTCGACGCGCATCTGCACGACAGCCGCATCGATCCGGCGACGGGAGGCCAGCGCCGTCCGTCCGCTCGCGTGGCGGACCTGCCGGACGGGGCCTTCGTGCTCGCGCAGGGAAGCGCCCATCTCCTCCTCGGCGGTCGTCTCCTGCCCTTCGGCTTCGACGGCTACGGGAAACCGAGACGCGCTCCCCGCGGCGCCGTCGCCGTGCTGACGCCCGCGCTCAGCATCGCCGCGCTCCGCTCGGGCTACGCGCCGATGCTTCACCCGAGCGCCGTTGAGGCGGTCATCAGCGCCTGACGCGGCAGACGACGTTCTGCTTCGGGTCGCCCACCCGCTCGTCGTAGAGATCGCCGCGATTGCCCTTGGTCCACCAGACATAGGGGCCGGACGCGTATTTGGCGCCGGAGGCGGAGAGGAGGCCGACGAAGAGGGTCGCCCGCCCCTCGACCGGCAGGATTGCCATCGTGTTGCCGGGCAGGTTGACATATTCGACGGTGAGGTCCGGCCCGTTCGTGCAGGCATAGGCGACGCGCGTGCGCTGCGCGGGGCCCTCGAGCTCCAGCGTCAGGCCGGACGCGCCTTGCGCCAGCGCGACGGCCGAAGAAGCGCCCAGAAGCCACGCCGCCAGAAGAAATCGTCGCGTCATTGCGGCTCCGGATAGAAGGCGGGATCGAGGATCTCCTCGATCGTGAACGGGCACGCTTCGGGAAAGACCGCTTCGTCGAGCGCGGTTTCAGCGATGGCGGCCGAGACCGCGAGACGGTAGGCGGCGTCGCAAGCGCTTGCGGGAAAGGCCACGAGGCTCGGACTGTCCTCCACCACCATCGCGATGCGCAGCCTCTGGTCGTCGATCGAGCGCCGCCAGCTCTTCGAGCGGCGTTCGACCTGATGGCGCCATTTCAGCAGATGAAGGAGAAGCACCTTCAGGCGGCTTCGCAATTCCCGCTTCTCGCTGGCGCCCACGCCCTCGATCTCCTCGGCCGCGTGAATCCAGTCGATGTCGCCGCGATTGTCGAAGCCCGCGCGGGCACGCAGGCGCGCCCCCTGGTCCTGCGTCCAGGCGTAGAAGTCGGTCTCGTAGAGGTCGTCGGAAAAGGCGAAGCTTGAAGACCGGAGAGCGGCGAGAGATCGCCGCCGCTTGCCTCCGTTCGCTCAGGACTCTTCGGGGTAGAAGGCGGGATCGAGGATCTCCTCGATCGTGAACGGGCAGCGCGGCGGGAAGAGCGTTTCGGGCTGGCGGGTTTCCACCGCGGCCTTGCGGCGGACGAAGTCGTACTCCTCGGCCAGGACCGCGGCGGGATAGGCGGCAAGGCTTGGACTTGCCAGAACCTCGCGGGCGATCCGCCGCCGCTGCTCGATGATCGTCGCCTGCCAGCTGCGCGATCGTCGCGTGGGCTGGTAGCGCCATTTCAGGAGATGGAGGACGAGGATCGCGAGGCGGTTCTCGATCTCGCGCTTCTCGCTGCGGCCCAAGCTCTCGATCTCCTCGGCCGCGTTCTCCCAGTCGATGTCGCCGCGATTGTCGAAGCCCGCGCGGGCACGCAGGCGCGCCCCCTGGTCCTGCGTCCAGGCGTAGAAGTCGGTCTCGTAGAGGTCGTTCACAGTAGAGCCTGGCGTCAGAACAGGAAATAGCGCTGCGCCATCGGCAGGACGGTGGCGGGCTCGCAGGTGAGGAGTTCGCCGTCGGCGCGCACCTCGTAGGTCTCGGGATCGACCTCCACATGGGGCGTGGCGTCGTTGTGGATCATCGAGGCCTTGGAGATGCCGCCACGGGTGTTCTCCACGGGCAGGAACGTCTTCTCGCAGCCGAGCCGGTCGCGCAGGCCGTCCTGAAGCGCCACCTTGGAGACGAAGGTGACGCCGCTCGCGCCCACCGCCTTGCCGAAGGCGCCGAACATCGGGCGGTAGTGCACGGGCTGGGGCGTGGGGATCGAGGCGTTGGGGTCGCCCATGGGCGCTGCGACGATCGTGCCGCCGAGCAGCACCATCATCGGCTTCACGCCGAAGAAGGCCGGGTCCCAGAGCACGAGATCGGCGCGCTTGCCGACCTCCACCGAGCCGATCTCCTTCGCCAGCCCTTGAGCGATCGCGGGGTTGATCGTGTATTTGGCGATGTAGCGGCGCACGCGGAAATTGTCGTTCTCCCCCGTCTCCTGCGCCAGGCGTCCGCGCTGCTTCTTCATCTTGTCGGCCGTCTGCCAGGTGCGGATGGCGACCTCGCCGACGCGGCCCATGGCCTGGCTGTCGGAGGAGATGATGGAGAAGGCGCCGATGTCGTGGAGGATGTCCTCGGCGGCGATCGTCTCCTTGCGGATGCGGCTCTCGGCGAAGGCGATGTCCTCGGGGATCGAGGCGTCGAGATGGTGGCACACCATGAGCATGTCGAGATGCTCCTCCAGCGTGTTCACCGTGTAGGGCCGGGTCGGGTTGGTCGATCCGGGGATGACGTTGGGCAGGCCGCAGACCTTGATGATGTCCGGCGCGTGGCCGCCGCCCGCCCCTTCCGTGTGGAAGGCGTGGATGGTGCGCCCTTTGAAGGCCCCGACCGTGTCCTCGACGAAGCCCGATTCGTTCAGCGTGTCGGTGTGGATCATCACCTGCACGTCGAACTCGTCGGCGACCGTCAGGCAGCAGTCGATCGCGGCGGGCGTCGTGCCCCAGTCCTCGTGCAGCTTGAGGGCGCCGGCGCCCGCCTTCACCATCTCGACGAGGGCGGCGGGCCGCGAGGCGTTGCCCTTGCCGGAGAGGACGACGTTCATCGGGAAGGCGTCGAGCGACTGGATCATGCGCGCCATGTGCCAGGGGCCGGGCGTGCAGGTGGTGGCGAGCGTGCCGTGCGCCGGGCCCGTGCCGCCGCCGACCATGCAGGTGACGCCCGAGAACAGCGCCTCGTCGATCTGCTGGGGGCAGATGAAATGGATGTGGCAGTCGATGCCGCCGGCGGTGAGGATCTTGCCCTCGCCCGCGATGGCCTCGGTGCCGGGGCCGACGACGATCGTCACGCCCGGCTGCGTGTCGGGATTGCCGGCCTTGCCGATGGCGTGGATGCGCCCGTCGCGAAGGCCGACATCGGCCTTGTAGATGCCGGTGTGGTCGACGATCAGCGCGTTGGTGATGACCGTGTCGACCGCCCCGTCCGCCCGGCTCGCCTGGCTCTGGCCCATGCCGTCGCGGATCACCTTGCCGCCGCCGAACTTCACCTCCTCGCCGTAGAGGGTGAAGTCGCGCTCCACCTCGATGACGAGGTCGGTATCGGCAAGGCGCACGCGGTCGCCGGTGGTCGGGCCGAACATGGCGGCGTAGGAGGCACGGGACATTCGGGCGGGCATGGGGCGTGGGCTCTCCCTTCTCGCGTGCGGCCCGCGAACGCTGCGGCGCACCATACCGGAGACCATAGGACGCTCGCGAAGCCTTGTCTTCCCCGGCACGGGCCGGCACCCCATGTTAGAAGCGGGACGCGGCCCGCCGCCGCCGGGGACGATGCGATGACAGCCTCCTTCAGACACGACGGCAGGCCATGCCAGGGCGCCGGGCGCCGGGCCGCCATACGCCTGCCGCTCGCTCTCGCGCTGTCCCTCGGCCTTCCCTCGCTCGCGCTGGCGCAGGCCTTCGGCACCGGGCCGATCGCCACCGTGCCCGGCAGTTCGGTCTCCGGCATGCGGATCGACGGGGCGCCGGTCCTGCCGAAGGGCCGCCAGATCCCCAACGTGCGCGTCTTCGGCGACACGGTGGAGGAGCGTGCCTACGGCCGCGACTACGACGACAGCTATCTGAGGCCCCGCATCCCCAATGTCGGGCGCGATCTCGCCGACGAGGGCGCCATCGAGTTGCGGGCGCGCGAGGGCCGCTCGGCGCTCGATCCCTCGACCGCCGGCGTCTATGCCCGCGACGGCGCGGCGTCCATCGGCGGCAGCGCGGTGACGCGCGGCCGCTCGCAGGGACCGAGCCGCGCCATCATCCGGCGCGCGCCCGCCCGCTGACGGGAGGCGTCGGCCGCCATCCCCGCGGCGGACGAGGCCCTCGCGGCGGCGGAAGGGAACCGAATGGCCCGCTCCACCTTCCGCTTGCAGAAGGTCGGCGTCTCGCCGACCATCCCTCGGCCTCCGGCACGCCGCACCCGGCATCGCACCGAAGCACCAGGACACGAAGAAGGACACGCGCCATGAACAAGGCAACGCTTGCAGGCCTCTCCCTCCTGGCGCTCGTGGCGGCGGGCGGTGCTTCGGCGCAAAGTGTCGGCGGCTCGTCGGGAGGCGTCGGCGGCGGGGGCGGTTCCTCGGTCGGCGGCTCCTCGGTGGGCGGCGGTTCGATCGGCGGCGGCTCCTCCGGTCTCGGCTCGTCGGGGGCGGGCGGCAGCTCGACGGTGACCGGCCCCATCGGCGCCAATTCCGGCCTTTCGGGGTCGGTCTCGGGCGACGGGCTGTCCTCTGCCGGCGCCTCCGATTCGGGCTCGGGCGGCACGACGAGCGGCGGGTCGGCCGATGGCAGCGCCACGCAGTCGCTCGCGACCGAGGGCTCCAGCACCATCAATTCGGTCAATGCCGGCGTCGCGGCCCGTTCCGGCACGACCAATCTCGGCACCAGCTCGGCGACGAGCTTCGGCGGCGGGGCGACCGGCTCCTCGGAGACGAGCTACACGGCGGGCGCCGGACGGCCGGAGGACTATCGCATCCCCGAGCCCCGCGTCGGCGTCGATCTGGGCGGCGTGCGCCGCGTTCTGGGCGACGGCAGCTGACGGCCGGCCCGGGCGGGGCCGCCTCGCGCGGCCCCCGCGCCTCGGTGCCGTTCGGGTCCCCGGCATCCTCGCCGGGATGGAGGGAACCTGAAACGGCCTAGTCTCCGCCGCCGTCACCGCCGCGTGCGGCCATTCCCGGCGGCCGTCGGCGCGCCTCGATGAACTTCGCGCGCTCGAATCCGACGACGACGATCAGCGACAAAGCGAAGGGCACGATCAAGTAGAGAAGGCGGAAGACGAGGAGCGCGGCCATCACGTCGGCCGGATTGGCCTGCGGCATGCCGAGGAGGAACACGACCTCCAGAACGCCGAGGCCGCCCGGCGCGTGGCTGAGAAGCGCCACCGAGAAGGAGGCGAGGAAGATGCCGAGCACGGCGACGAAGCCGGGATTGCCCGCCTCCGGCAGCGCGAAATAGATGATGCCGGCCGCCCCGATCAGCTCCAGCGGACCGATGACGAGCTGGCGCAGCGCGATCGGCAGGCGCGGATAGGCGACGTGGAACTTGCCGAGGCGCAGGGGCGCGAGATTGCGCCAGCTGCCGAACACGTAGAGCGCCACGAAGCCGAGCATCAGGATGCCGGCGGCCCGCGAGGCGTTCGGCGAGATCCAGTCGAAGAAGACGCCCGCCAGATGCGGGCGCGCCAGAAGCACCAGCCCGCCGAGCAGCACCACGCCCAGCGCGAAGGTGAAGGAGCAGAAGCCGATGAGGACGGCGACCTCCCCCCTGTCCAGCCCCTTCGAGCGATAGGCGCGATAGCGCACCACCGCCCCCGACATGACGGAGGCGCCGATATTGTGGGCGAGCGCATAGGTCGTGAAGGAGGCGAGCGCGATGAAGGCGAAGGGCAGCTTGCGGCCGAGATGATGCAGCGCCAGCCGGTCGTAGCCCGCGAGGGCGGCATAGGCGAGGAGCGTCGACAGGACCGCCAGGAGCCATTGATGAGGCGTGATCGCGGCAAGACCCGCCAGGACGTCGTCGACCGAGATGCTGCGCAGTTCGTGGTAGAGCAGCCAGACCGAGAAGGCGACCGCGGCGAGCCCCACGAAGGTCCAGGCGAGATCCTTGAGCTTCATGGCCGGTCCGTTCCCGTCGCCGGCGCCATCCGTGCTCGCGTCGTGCCCAACTGTCTCAGCGTTCGTCTCCGGTGATAGGGGTCGGGCCGGCGCACCCTGTCGCGTCCCGACCCGTCGAGGAAGTGGCGCCCGGCCGTTCCGGGCGAAGGCGACGGCGCCGCCCGGCCCTGTGCCGGGGCGACGGCGGGCGCCTCAGGCGTCGAGCGGCCCCATGACGGCGGCGTTGAAGCCGAAGACCTGCCGCGCGCCCGAAAGCGGCACGAGCGTGACCGCGCGCCTCTGGCCGGGCTCGAAGCGCACCGCCGTGCCGGCCGCGATGTCAAGCCTGTGGCCCCGCGCGGCGGCGCGGTCGAAGGAGAGCGCGGCGTTCGTCTCGGCGAAATGATAGTGGCTGCCGACCTGGATCGGCCGGTCGCCGGTATTGGCCACCTCGAGCGTGACGGTCGGCGCACCGTCGTTGAGGACGATCTCGCCCGCGGCGGCCATGATTTCTCCGGGTCTCATCGCGATCTCCTTCAGACGGCCGCCGGGCGGGTCGGCACGGGCGGGACGGTTTCCGGCCCATACCGTTCCTACCAGCGATAGCGCGTCCGATGCCGGGGGCAAAGCCCGAAAGCCGACCGCCGCCCCGCCCGAAAGAGCCCATTAAGCCTGCCCGCACGAACTCGTGAGGCCGAGTGTGACCGGGCAAGGAACCGGAAAGCGCCCTCTGCTATTTCAGGACCAGTGGATGACGGACAGGCGGGACCCGTCGGGCGCCCTCCCCGCAAGACGAAGACCTGGAGCTTTCGACATGACGAAGTGGCTGGCCATGATGGCCATCCTGTTCTCGACGCAGGCGATCTCGAGCCCCGCCGGGCTCTCCGAGCCCCTCATCCTGCGTCAGGTCACGCTGAACGGCACGGTGGGCCCGGCCTATTATTCGCGCATCGAGGAAGGCTACCGCTTCGTGTCGGTCCCGAAGGCCGAAGAAAACGCCCGCCTCGCCGGGATGCGGTAAGCCCGCCGGAGCGGGCGCGCATCGCCTGCCGTCAGCGAATGGGCTCGTGCACCGTCACGAGCTTGGTGCCGTCGGGAAACGTCGCCTCCACCTGAACGTCGTGGATCATCTCGGCGATGCCCTCCATCACCTGCGCGCGGGTGACGACATGGGCGCCGGCCTCCATGAGATCCGCCACCGAGCGACCGTCGCGCGCGCCCTCGACGACGAAGTCCGAGATGAGCGCGATCGCCTCGGGATGGTTGAGCTTCACGCCCCGCGCCAGACGCTTGCGGGCCACTTCGGCGGCCATGGACACGAGGAGCTTGTCCTTTTCCCGCGGTGTCAGCTGCATCCTGTCATCCTTCGTCGCATCGCCCGGTGCGCCGGCCCGCGTCTTCGCGGGGCGGCGGTCAGAGCCACCATAGGCGCGGCAGGCCCGTGTTTGAAAGAGCGCGCAGGAGCGGCACGAGCCGCGCGCGAAGGTCGAGGCCGCTCGGCGCCAGGAGCCGCGCGACGAGAAGACCGTCGAAGGCGCTGACGCCGCCGAGCGGTCCGGCCATGGCCCGCAGGTTCTCCACGCGCTCGGCCCCGCCCTCGCTCTGCCAGAGAACGGTGGCGAAGGCGCCCGCCCCGTAGAGGCCGGCAGGCGAGGCGATCGTGGCGGCGAGATCGCCCTCCAGCCGCATCTCCTCGGCGAAGACGAGCCGCCCGTCGCGGCGCACGCGCCAGCTGTCGCGGTAGAGGCCCGTCGCCACGCTCTCGCCCATGGCGGCGCGCCCGAGCAGCACCGCCTCGCAGAGAAGGAACCGCCCGTCCGCCGTGCAGTCGAGTTCGAGGCGCCGCCGCAGGCGGCCGCCCTCGAAGAGGATCGTCTCCTGCGGCAGCCAGGAGAGGCTCGCGCCGGGCGCCATCTCGATGCGGTTCGTCACCTCGGCCGCGCCGTCGCGGGCGCGGTAGACGCGTTCGGCGGCCTGCGTCGTCACGCTCGCCTGCGTGCCCGCCTCGAGGGCGAGGGAAAGATCGATGCGGTCGCCGCCGGTCAGCCCGCCCGCCGTGTTGATGGTGACGGCCTCGAGCGGCCCTGCGGCGACGCGCGGAAAGCGCAGCTTGAGGCAGCCTTCCTGGCGAAGGCGCCGCAGCCGCGTCGTCTCGCCCACCCGCTGCAGCACGGCGCCCGCCGAGCCGCGCGCGCGTTGGAGGGCCGGAGCGGGCTTCGCATCGTCCATGGAATGCCGTCCGTTCGCCTCGCCCGTTCCCGCGCGGCTGATGGCAGGTCGCCCGCCGGGCGGCAAGGGCTCAGACCGTGAGATGCCGGCGCACCTCCGGATCGTCCAGCCCCTCCGCCGGGCCGTCGAAGACGATCTCGCCGCGATCCATGATGTAGACCTTGTCGGCGAGCTCGCGGCAGAAATCGAGATACTGCTCGACGAGGAGGATCGCGAGGCCCGCCTCGGTCTTCAGGTAGCGGATGGCGCGGCCGATATCCTTGATGATCGAGGGCTGGATGCCCTCGGTCGGCTCGTCGAGCACGAGGAGCTTCGGACGCGTGACGAGCGCGCGGCCGATGGCCAGCTGCTGCTGCTGCCCGCCGGAGAGATCGCCGCCGCGCCGGCCGAGCATGGATTTGAGCACCGGGAACATCTCGAAGACCTCCGGCGGGATCGAGCGGTCCTTCGACTTCAGCGGCGCGTAGCCCGTTTCCAGGTTCTCCTTCACCGTGAGGAGCGGGAAGACCTCGCGCCCCTGCGGCACGAAGCCGATGCCGCGCCGCGCCCGCCCGTAGGGCGCCTCGCGCCCGAGCGAGACGCCGCCAAGCGAGATGTCGCCGGAGCGGATCGGCTGCTGGCCGACCACGGCCCGCATCAGGCTCGTCTTGCCGACGCCGTTGCGCCCGAGCACGCAGGTGATCTGGCTTTCCTTCGCCTCGAGGGACACACCCCGCAGCGCCTGCGCGGCGCCGTAGTAAAGATCGACATTCGAGACGGTCAGCATGGACGGGTTCCGGTTCTCGCTGGACTGTGCCCGCCGCTCCGTTCGCGGATGGGCGGGGCATCGATGCCGCCTTCCTCTCCCCGCCGGGAGCGGAACGGCGCCGTGGTCTGGGTCGCTCGGACGGGCAAGGCGTCGTGGCTCAACGCCCGAGATAGACTTCCACCACGCGCGGGTCGTTCGAGACGTGATCGAGCGTGCCTTCGGAGAGAACGGAGCCCTCGTGCAGGCACGTCACCTTCACGCCGAGCGCGCGCACGAAATGCATGTCGTGCTCCACGACGACGACCGAGCGCGTCTGGGCGATCTCGCGCAGGAGCCGCGCCGTCTCCTCGGTCTCGGCGTCGGTCATGCCGGCGACGGGCTCGTCGACGAGGAGGAGTTCGGGGTCCTGCGCGAGCAGCATGCCGATCTCCAGCCATTGCTTCTGGCCGTGGCTGAGATCGGCGGCCATGGTCGAGCGCTTGGCGGAGAGGCGCACGACGGCGAGGATCTCGTCGATCTTGGCGGCGTCGGCGGCGGTCCTGCGATGGACGAGCGCGTCGAGGATGGAGCGCGAGCCGGACAGAGCGAGGCGCAGATTGTCCTCGATCGTGTGGCTCTCGAAGACGGTCGGCTTCTGGAACTTGCGCCCGATGCCCATCGAGGCGATCGAGGGCTCGTCGTGGCGCGTGAGGTCGGTCTCGCCCTTGAAGAAGACCTCGCCCGTATCGGGTCGCGTCTTGCCGGTGATGATGTCCATCATCGTCGTCTTGCCCGCGCCGTTCGGGCCGATGATGGCGCGCATCTCGCCCTTCTGGATGACGAGCGACAGGCCGTTGATGGCCTTGAACCCGTCGAAGGTCTTGGTCACCCCGTCGAGATAGAGGAGCGTCTCGCGCCGGGCCGAGCCTTGCGCGGCGAGAGCGGCACGTTCGGCCGCGCGCTGCGTGGCGTAGGGGTGCGGCGAGACGCGCGGCGCGGGCACGGCGTCCGCAGGGCCGGCCGCGTTTGGCAGGCCCTGCGGCGCGTTCAGCGTGGCGGCCTGGGCGGCGGCGGTCATCTCGGCCTCGCTTCGTGTCGGCACAGGCGTCACTCCGCCGGGTTCGCAAGGGCCGGCGCCGGCGCGGCGATGCCCTTCTCGGCCTGGCGCGAGGCGCGGCGCGCGCCGAGCCCCTTCCAGCCGTGGTCGATCGTTCCGACGATGCCGCGCGGCAGGAACAGGGTGACGAAGACGAAGAGCCCGCCGAGGACGAAGAGCCAGAATTCGGGCGCGGCGGCGGTGAAGATCGTCTTGCCGGTGTTGACGAGGAGCGCGCCGAGGATCGGCCCGAGAATGGTGCCGCGCCCGCCGACGGCGGCCCAGACCACGACTTCGATGGAGTTCACCGGCGCGAACTCGCCGGGATTGATGATGCCGACCTGCGGCACGTAGAGCGCGCCCGCGATGCCCGCCATCACCGCCGAGACGGTGAAGGCGAAGAGCTTCACGCGCTCGGGCCGCCAGCCGATGAAGCGCGTGCGGCTCTCCGCGTCGCGCACCGCGACCATCAGCTTGCCGAGCTTCGACCGAGTGATCCAGCCGACAAGAAGGACGCCGAGCGCCAGCGCGACGCAGCTCGCCGAGAACAGGCCGGCGCGCGTCTGCGGCGCCGAGAGCGGCTGGCCGAGCAGTTCCTTGAAGTCGGTCAGGCCGTTATTGCCGCCGAGCCCCATGTCGTTCCGGAAGAAGGCGAGCAGCAGCGCGTAGGTCATGGCCTGCGTGATGATCGACAGATAGACGCCCGTGACGCGGGAGCGGAAGGCGAAATAGCCGAAGACGAAGGCCAGCAGCCCGGGCACCAGCACCACCATGAGCGCGGCGAACCAGAACTGGTCGAAGCCGAGCCAGAACCAGGGCAGTTCCTGGTAGTTGAGGAACACCATGAAGTCCGGCAGGACCGGGTTGCCGTAGACGCCGCGCGGCCCGATCTGGCGCATGAGATGCATGCCCATCGCATAGCCGCCGAGCGCGAAGAAGGCGCCGTGGCCGAGGCTGAGAATGCCGACATGGCCCCAGACGAGATCGAGCGCCAGCGCCAGGAGCGCGTAGCAGACATATTTGCCGATGAGCGGCACGACATAGGGCGGGATGGCGAAGGCGCTGTCGGGCGGCAGCACGAGCGTGGCGACGGGCACGAGGACGGCGGCGGCCAGGAGCGCTGCGACGACGAACCAGACGCGGGGCCCAAGGAAGCGAGCGAGGATCATGCGTCGACGAACCTTCCCTTGAGGGCGAAGAGACCGCGCGGGCGCTTCTGGATGAAGAGGATGATGAGGACGAGCACGACGATCTTGCCGAGCACGGCGCCCGCATAGGGCTCCAGGAGCTTGTTGACGATGCCGAGCGACATGGCGCCGACGAACGTGCCCCAGAGATTGCCGACCCCGCCGAAGACGACGACCATGAAACTGTCGATGATGTAGCCCTGGCCGAGATTGGGCGAGACGTTGTCGACCTGGGAAAGCGCGACGCCCGCGATACCGGCGATGCCGGAGCCGAGCGCGAAGGTCATGGCGTCCACCCAGGGGGTGCGGATGCCCATGGCCGAAGCCATGCGCCGGTTCTGCGTGACGGCGCGCATCTGCAGGCCCATCGGGGTGCGGTTCAGGGCGTAGAGGAGGCCGGCGAAGACGGCGAAGGCGAAGAGGATGATCCACAGCCGGTTCCAGTTCACCGACATCAGCCCGACGTCGAAGGCGCCGGACATCCAGGTGGGGTTGCCGACCTCGCGGTTCGTCGGCCCGAAGATCGTGCGCACGCCCTGCTGCAGCATCAAGGACACGCCGTAGGTGGCGAGCAGCGTCTCCAGCGGGCGCCCGTAGAGGAAGCGGATCAGCCCGCGCTCCATGACGAGCCCGACCGTGCCGGAGACGAGGAAGGCCAGCGGCAGGGCGATGGCGAGCGACCAGTCGAAGAGCCAGGGCGCATGGGCGCGGATGACCTCCTGCACCATGAAGGTCGTGTAGGCGCCGAGCATCACCATCTCGCCATGCGCCATGTTGATGACGCCCATGACGCCGAAGGTGATGGCGAGGCCGATGGCCGCCAGGAGCAGCACCGAGCCGAGCGACAGGCCGAACCAGACCGTCTGCATCTGGTTCCAGAAGGCGATGCGCCCCTCGATGGACGCGGCGGCGGCCGTGACGGCGCTCTTCACCTCGCCCGGCTCCAGCGTGCCGGCATAGCGGTTGAGGATGGTGAGGGACTCGCGGTCGCCGCGCGCGCCGAGCGTCTGGGCGGCCGCCTCCTTGTCGTCGGCCGAAGCGGCGGGCGAGGCGAGCAGCGCGGCGGCGCGCGCCTCTTCCAGACGCGTCCGGATGCCGGCGTCCGCCTCGCGCGCGATGGCCGCCTCGAGGCTCGGCAGCGCCTGCGGGTCGGCGGAGGCGAAGAGCGTCTGCGCGGCGCGGAGGCGCACGGCCGGATCGGGCGAGCCGAGCGTCAGCCCGCCGAGCGCGGCGGTGATGGCGCGGCGCAGGTTGTTGTTGATGCGCACCTTGGTGAAGTCGGCCTTCGGCGCCGTGCCGGCGGAAGCGCCCGTCACGGGGTCGAGAAGCTGCAGGTCGCGACCGGATTCGCGGCCGATGAACACGGCCTGATCGGTCTTGCGCCAGTAGAGATCGCCGCCCGAAAGGGCGTTCAGGGCAGTGGCGGCCGCCGGATCGCCGGTCGCCGTCAATTCGCCGACGACGCTCTCGGTCGTCTCGAACCCCTGCTTGCCGCCGAATTTCTGGACGATGGGCGCAAGGTCGGCCGCCGCGGCGCAGGTCAGCGACAGGACCAGCGCGCCGAGCGCCAGGAGGCAGAGACGCAGGAGGGCCGAAGGGCCGGTCCGGTCCGAACGCATGGGGATCGCTCGCCTGTTTTCGGCTGCAAGGAGCCGGCGGTGAAGGGAAGAACGGCGGAGCGGCCCTTCGGCCGCCCCGCCGCGACGCTCGCCGTGGGAGCCGGCGGGCATCGGGGGTCCGTGCCGGCCGCGCGCTGTCGCGGCGCGGCCGGCGTCAGGCGGAAGGCCTCAGTTCGAGGCGGCCGCGCCGCCGCACTTGCCGGTCTCGGTGTTGAAGTTTCCGCAGTTCATGGGCTTGCGCCAGTCGGCGATCAGCGGCGCGGATTCGGGCAGGAAGTCCGACCACTCGTCGCCCAGCACCAGGCCCGGCGTCTCGTCCACGACCTCGAACTGGCCGTCGTCCTGGATTTCGCCGATCAGCACCGGCTTGGTGATGTGGTGGTTGGCGCCCATCGAGGAGAAGCCGCCCGTGAGGTTCGGCACGGAGACGCCGACCATCGCGTCGATGACCTTGTCGGGATCGGTCGTCCCGGCGGCCTCGACGGCCTTCACCCACATGTTGAAGCCGATATAGTGGGCCTCCATCGGGTCGTTGGTGACGCGCTTCTCGTTCTTGGTGAAGGCCTGCCACTTCTCGATGAAGTCGGCATTCTCCGGCGTGTCGACGGACTGGAAGTAGTTCCAGGCGGCCAGATGGCCGACGAGCGGGGCCGTGTCGATGCCGGCGAGCTCCTCCTCGCCCACCGAGAAGGCCATGACCGGGATGTCCTCGGCCGAGACGCCCTGGTTGCCGAGCTCCTTGTAGAAGGGCACGTTCGCGTCGCCGTTGACGGTGGAGACGACGGCGGTCTTCTTGCCCGAGGAGCCAAAGTCCTTGATGGCCGAGACTTCCGTCTGCCAGTCGGAGAAGCCGAAGGGCGTGTAGTTGACCTTGATGTCCTCGGCGGCGACGCCCTTGGATTTCAGATAGGCCTCGAGGATCTTGTTGGTCGTGCGCGGATAGACGTAGTCCGTGCCTTCGAGCACCCAGCGCTCGACGCCCTGCGCCATCAGGTAGTCGACGGCGGGAATGGCCTGCTGGTTGGGCGCGGCGCCCGTGTAGAACACGTTGCGCTCGGACTCCTCGCCCTCGTACTGCACGGGGTAGAAGAGGAGCGAGTTCAGCTCCTTGAACACCGGCAGCACGGACTTGCGCGACACCGAGGTCCAGCAGCCGAAAGTGGCCGAGACCTTGTTCTGGCTGATCAGCTCGCGCGCCTTCTCGGCGAAGAGCGGCCAGTCCGAGGCGGGGTCGACGACGACCGCTTCCAGCTGCTTGCCGAGGAGGCCGCCCTTCTTGTTCTGCTCCTCGATGAGCATGAGCATGGCGTCCTTCAGCGTCGTCTCCGAGATCGCCATCGTGCCCGACAGCGAGTGGAGGATGCCGACCTTGATCGTGTCCTCGGCGGCCTCGGCCGACAGGCCGGCGGCCAGAAGCGCGGCGGCGGCGAGGCTGGTGCTGAGCGCGGCGCGCACGCGAAGTGACTTCAGAATGCCCATGGTTCGACCCCCTTCGGCGAATGGTGCGGCGCCCCTGCTGCACCGCGTCAAGGCCAAGTGTCGGACGCGCGGGGAGCCGGCGGTATACGTCGATTGACGTATCCTTCACGATTTCCCCCGGGCGCATGATGGAACGGCCTGTCGCCGCAGTGCGGAATGGTTCTTGCTTGGACGCTCGAAAGCCCGTCAAAGAGGAACCATGGCAGGTCGTCAGCGCATCCTTCCCGTTCGGCGGGACTACAATCGCTGGGTGGCGAACCAGACGCTGGAGGACTACGCGCTGCGCTTCACCGCCAAGCGCGCCCGGCGCTGGACGGCGAGCCGCGTCTCGCAGACGGCGATCGGTGCGATCTCCTTCCTGGCGCTGGAGGCGGTGGGCGGGGCGATCACCCTCTCCTTCGGCTTCACCAACGCGGCGGCGGCCATCGTCGTCGTCTCGCTCGTGCTCCTCCTCACCGGCCTGCCGATCAGCCGATACGCCGCCAGATACGGCGTCGACATCGACCTTCTCACGCGCGGGGCGGGCTTCGGCTATATCGGCTCCACCGTCACCTCGCTGATATACGCCACCTTCACCTTCATCCTCTTCGCGGTGGAGGCCTCGATCATGACGGCGGCGCTGGAGCTCGCCTTCGGCGTGCCGCTCTGGCTCGGCTACATCGTCTCCGCGCTCGCCGTCATCCCGCTCGTCACCCACGGCGTGACCTGGATCTCGCGCTTCCAGCTCGCCACCCAGCCGCTCTGGATCGTCCTCAACGTCCTGCCCGTCGGCTTCATCCTTTGGAAGGACCCGGCCTCCGTCGCGGCCTGGACCGGCTTTGCCGGGCTCGACGCGCCGGCGGGCAGCGCCGGGTTCGACCTCCTGAAGTTCGGGGCGGCGGCCTCGGTGATCCTCGCCCTGATGCCGCAGATCGGCGAGCAGGTGGACATCCTGCGCTTCCTGCCGGCGCGCAAGGGAAAGCCGGAGGCCTCCTGGCGCTTCGCGCTCTTCGCCGCGGGGCCGGGCTGGATCGTGCTGGGCGCGCCCAAGCTCTTCTTCGGCTCCTTCCTCGCCGTGCTCGCGCTGCGCTCGGGGCTTTTGGCCGAGCACGCGATCGAGCCGGCCTATATGTACGACGTCGCCTTCGGCTTCGTGCTGCCCTCGCCGGTCGCCGCGGCCTGGCTGACGGCCGCCTTCGTGGTGGTGAGCCAGCTCAAGATCAACGTGATGAACGCCTATGCGGGCTCGCTCGCCTGGTCGAACTTCTTTTCCCGCCTCACCCACAGCCATCCCGGCCGCGTCGTCTGGCTCGTCTTCAACGTCGCCATCGCGCTCCTCCTCATGGAGCTCGGCATCTACCACGCGCTGGAGGTGACCTTCGGCCTCTTCGCCAATGTCGCCGTTGCCTGGCTCGGCACGATCGTCGCCGATCTGTCCATCAACAAGCCGCTCGGGCTCTCACCGCCGGGCATCGAGTTCAAGCGCGCCCATCTCCACGACGTGAACCCGGTCGGCCTCGGCGCGATGGGGCTCGCCGCCCTCGTCTCGCTCCTCGCCTTCTCCGGCGCCTTCGGCGAGGCGGCGGCCGCGCTCTCGCCGTTCCTCGCCCTCGGCGTGGCGCTGATCGCCGCGCCCGCCATCGCCTGGGCCACGGGCGGGCGCTACTATCTCGCGCGCAAGCCGCGCGCGCGGTGGAGCGAGCGCACCGAGATCGCCTGCTCGATCTGCGAACACGCCTTCGAGCCGGAGGACATGGCCTACTGCCCGGCCTATGCCGCGCCGATCTGCTCGCTCTGCTGCTCGCTCGACGCGCGCTGCCACGACCTGTGCAAGCCGCAGGCCCGCTTCTCGGCGCAGGCCGCGGGCGCGGCCAAGGCGGTGCTGCCCGCCTCCCTGCGCGCCCGGGTCGACACGCGCGCGGCCCACTATCTCGCCAGCCTCGCGCTTCTGGCCGGCATCATCTCGATCGTCCTCGGCCTCATCTACTACCAGGCGAGCGTCGCCAGCCCCGCCGATGCCGACATCATCGCCAAGGCGCTCTGGGCGGCCTTCTTCGTGCTCCTCATCGTGGCGGGGATCGCCACCTGGTTCTTCGTTCTCGCGCAGGAGAGCCGGCGCGTGGCGCAGGAGGAATCGGCGCGCCAGACGACGCTGCTCCTGAAGGAGATCGAGGCGCACCGGCGCACGGACGCGGCCCTCCAGCGCGCCAAGGAGGTGGCCGAGGCCGCGAGCCTTGCCAAGAGCCGCTACGTCGTGGGCATGAGCCACGAGCTGCGCACGCCCCTCAACGCCGTCCTCGGCTACGCCCAGCTTCTCGAGCGAGACGAGGCCATCCCCTCCAGGAAGCGCGGCGGCGTCTCCGTCATCCGCCGCTCGGCCGAGCACCTGTCGGGCCTCATCGACGGGCTCCTCGACATCTCGCGCATCGAGACCGGGCGCCTGCAGCTGCAGCGCGGCGAGGTGAACCTGCCCGATTTCCTCGACCAGCTCGTCGACATGGTCCGCCCGCAGGCCGAGGCCAAGGGCCTCGCCTTCCGCTTCGAGCGCCCGGCCGTCCTGCCGCAGATCGTGCGCACCGACGAGAAGCGCCTGCGCCAGATCCTCCTGAACCTCCTGTCCAACGCCGTGAAGTTCACCGAGAAGGGCGAGGTGGCGCTGGCCGTCGCCTATCGCAACCAGATCGCGACGCTGACCGTGACGGACACGGGCCGGGGCATCGCCGAGGCCGAGATCGGACGCGTCTTCGATCCGTTCGAGCGCGGCAGCGCGGCGCGCGGGGGCACGCCCGGCCTCGGCCTCGGCCTCACCATCACGCGCCTTCTCGCCAACCTCATGGGCGGCGAGGTCACCGCCGCCTCCCGCCTCGGCGAGGGCAGCCGCTTCGAGGTGCGCGTCATGCTGTCCAGCGTGGCCGCGCCCGCCAAGGCCGGCCCGCGCGAGGCGCTGCCGACGGGCTATCTCGGGCCCCGCCGCACCATCCTCGTCGCCGACGACGACGAGACCCATCGCGAGCTGATGATGGAGATCCTGCGCCCGCTCGGCTTCATCGTCCTGACCGCTCCGGACGGACCGACGGCGCTCGACCTCACCGCCGATCTCCAGCCCGACCTCTTCCTCCTCGACGTGCAGATGCCCGGCATGGACGGCTGGACGCTCGCGCGGACCTTGCGCGAGGCCGGCCAGCCCGGCGCGATCGTGATGCTGTCGGCGACCCTCGGCGAAGCGCCGGGACAAGCCGGCGACGATCCGGCGCGCACGCAAGGGGCGCTGCCCAAGCCCTTCGACCTGCGCCAGCTTCTCGACCGGCTCGCCGCCGCCCTCGCGCTCGAATGGACGCATGGCGGCGCCGCGCCCGGGCCCGCCGCGCCGGCGCCCGCCGCCGCGATCGTCCTGCCCGCGCCCGGCGACCTCGCCGAACTGAAGCGCCTCGGGCGCATCGGCTACATGCGCGGCCTGGACGTGAAGCTCGCCGCCCTCGACGCCGATCCGGCGCTCGCCCCCTTCCTCGCCGCCCTGCGCGAGCCCCTGTCGCGCTTCGACCTGAAGGCCTACGCGCAGGTGCTGGAGGGCCTGACCCGGGAGCCCGCGACCCATGGCTGACCTCTCCGCCGGCCCCGCGCGCGACATCGTCCTCGTCGTCGACGATTCGCCGGACACGCTGCGTCTTCTCACCGAGGCGCTGGAGCAGGCGGGGGCCACCGTCCTCGTCGCGCTCGAAGGCGAGGCCGCCCTGTCCATCGCGGCGGAGGTGACGCCCGACATCGTCCTCATGGACGCGATGATGCCGGGCATGGACGGGTTCGAGACGACGCGGCGCCTGAAGGAGGACGCCAATCTCCGCCACGTGCCGGTGATCTTCATGACCGGCCTGTCGGAGACCGAGCACGTGGTGCGCGGCCTGGAATCGGGGGGCGTCGACTACGTGACGAAGCCCATCGTGCCGGACGAGCTGATCGCGCGCATGCGCGTGCATCTGGCCAATGCGCGCGCCGCCCAGAGCGCGCGCGCCGCGCTCGACACGGCCGGGCGCTTTCTCCTGGCCGCCGACCGCACGGGCCGCGTCCTCTGGTCGACGCCGCAGGCGATCCGCCTCCTCAACGCCGCCCTGCCGAGCGAAGGCGGCCGCTTCGTCCTGCCGCGGCCGCTGGCCGCCTTCCTTGCGGGCGGCGCGGCGGACAGCCCCGCCCCCGGCCCGACCGCGCTCCCCTCCGCCGCCGGCCCGCGCCTGTCGCTCTCCTTCCTCGGCACGATCGGCGAGGACGAGCATCTCTTCCGCCTGACCGCCGAGGAGGACGGGGGCGAGGAGGCCGTCCTGCGCCGCCAGTTCGGCCTGACGCCCCGCGAGGCCGAGGTTCTCCTGTGGATCACCCGCGGCAAGGCGAACCGCGACATCGCCGAGATCCTGACGCTCAGTCCGCGCACGGTGAACAAGCATCTCGAGACGATCTTCGAGAAGCTCGGCGTCGAAAACCGGGCCTCGGCGGCGATCATCGCGCTGAAGGCGCTGGGCGAGCGGTAGGGCGCGACGGCGGCGACGCTCCTCCTTCTCCCCCCTCGGGGAGAAGGGCGCGGCTTCGGCGTCCGTCTCGCTCAGATCCCCTGCTTGCGCTCCTCCGGCCAGGCGCAGCGCCAGCTCTTCACCTTCCAGTCCGGATGGTCGCCCGACCAGGCGGCGACATAGGGCGATGAGAGCATCATGCACTGGGCCTGCGAGCCGCGGCTCTCGAAGGTGAGGCGCTCCTCCTTGCAGGAGGCGGGGTTGCCCGCCATGCAGACGGTGAGGACGAGATCGATCAACATGCAGCCGTTTCTCCTGGATCGGGGAGAGTCGACGGTGCCCGCACCGACTCCGTGTCCGGCCGTCGGCGAAGGGATCGCGGCCGGCCCGGACCACCAGAATTATCGATGTCGGGCCCGCCGGGAAGGCCCTGCGACATCACGCCTGCGGCACGAAGATCTCGCCGAGCCCCGTCACCGCCGTATCCCCGCCGAAGCGGCGCATCGGGGCGCCGTCGAAGGGCAGCGGCCCGAGGCCGGCGGCCTCCAGATCGCGGGCCATCAGCGTCAGGATGAGGAGGTCGCAGACGCCGTTGTCGAGGAAGGTGGAGACAAGCCGCTCCGCGCCGCCGGCCAGGATCAGCGTGCCGCGTTTCATCAGGCGGCCCGGCGTGCCGGCGGCGCGCCGGCCGACGATCACGGTGCCCGCGATCATCCGGCTGCCGGCATCCGGGCCGGCCGCGCCGGAGACAACGATCGTGCCGCGCCGCATCCGGTCTCCGGCGCGCGCGCCGCAATCGCCCGCGACCTTGAGGAAGCCGCCGGTCATGCCCGCGGTCTCACCGGCGAGGGGCCCGCCGAGGAAGTCGCCCGCAGACCCCGAGATCTCGATCCGACCGCCGCTCATGCCGGAACCGGCATGGCTCCCCGCCGAGCCCGAGACGGCGATCGTCCCGCCGCGCATGGCGCGCCCGAGCCGCGTGCCGCAATCGCCCTCGACATGGATGGCGCCGCCCACCAGCGCCTCGCCGATGCGGTCGCAGCGCCCGGTCGTGCCGGCGAAGGCGAGCGTCTCGCCGGCCTCGCCCGACAGGTCGAAGACGTCGCCGACGAGAAGCCCGCGCTTGGTCGTGCCGATGCCGAGCCGCTCGATCTCGGGCCGCGACAGGCCGGCGAGCGCCTGCGGCGTCAGCCCGGAAAGGTTCAGCCGCTCGGGCGGGGCCTCGCGCAGCTTGAAGGTCAGGGCGCTCATGGCGCGAGATCCTTGAGATGGTAGTGATGGGGGCCGAGATTGCCGCCGTAATTGCCGGCGCCGACGCGGCTCGCTCCTTCGAGCGGCCCGAGATCGCAGACCGCCTTCAGCCCGACGCGCATCGCGTCCGCCACCGCCTCGTAGGTCAGCCCGTCGATGACGATCTCCAGCACCGAGGCGATCTCGGGGCCGAGCGCCGTCTGCGTCCCGCCCTTCAGCGTCGGGCAGTAGGCGTCGTTGGTGGAGGCCATCATGCCCTTGTACTTGCCCCCGACCTTGGAGCCCGAGCGCACGATGCCGCCGGGAAAGGGCATGATCGCGCCCGGCACCTTGCGCATCGCGGCCACCGCCACCTCGCTCGCCTTCAGCGCCTGGCGCACGGAACCGGCCATCAGCAGGAGGTTGCCGCCGCCGACCGCCTTCGTCGTGGCGCCGGTCCTGGCCTCGCAGAGGAACTCGCCCTCCATCACCGGCATGCGCCAGTAGTGCCGCGTGCCGACCTTCTTGGAGATCTGCCAGCCATCGGCGAAGTAGCGGATGGCCGAGCCGAGGTCGATCGCCTCCTCGCCCTCGAGCCCGGCATAGCAGGCGGTCGTCGGGCAGGTGAGGATGCACTGGCCGAGCCGCGTGCCGAGCTGCTTCTTCAGCCCGCCCATGTCCATCGAGAACATGAGGATGCGCACGCCCGGCCGCCCGTCGCGCGTCTCCTGCGGCGACAGGAGCCGGTCGATGCCCGCCTCCACGCCGCAGGCGATGACGGAGGTGGCGAAGCCCGTCATGGCCAGCGCCGCCTGCATGGCCCAATGCTCGTCGATCGCGGTCACCTCGATGGCCGTCCCGCTCATCGGAAAGGCTTCGGCGAAACTGTCGTCGATCGAGACGCCGTTGACGCGCAGCGCCTCCTTCATGTCCGGCATGCCACCTCCTGGAACGGCGCGTCCTGCGACAGCGCGCCCGCGCCGACCTCGAACCAGCGGGCGGGAAGGCCGTATTTCTCGTCGAACCAGCGGTCGAGGCGCTTGGTCATCGCCTTCTCGCGCGGCGTGTCGAGCGTCAGCGTGCGACCGCGCGTGCGCTTCACCACAGCGCCGTCGCGCACCACGGTCTCGCCGTCCTTGAGGAGAAGCGCGGCCTTGGCGAACATCTGCGCCTTGTCCCCGCCCGGCCGATAGGCCGCGATGTCGGCGACGGCGCCGGGCGCCAGATGCCCGCGGTCGGGCGTGCCCAGAAGCCGGGCCGGGGCGGCGCGCGTCATGGTCGCGATCTGGGCCAGCGTGTATTCGCGCTCGATCCCCGCCAGTCCCGTCATCGCCACCGCCGCCTTCGGCAAGGCGGCGATCCAGCGCGCGCGCACCTCGCGGTCCATCAGGAGGGCGAAGAGGTCGGGATAGGCGGTGAAGGGCGCCCCGTTCGGGTGGTCGGTGGTGAAGAAGCAGCGCGAGGGGTCCTCGATGAGCAGGAACATCTCCAGCCCGATCGCCCATTGCAGCGCGTTGTAGAAATTGGCCTGCCGGTAGTGGATCGGCACGACGCCGCCGCCGTTGGCGTCCGCGTCCTGGATGACCGACTTGCGCGGACTGGCGGCGCGCGACCCCGTGAACTGCAGGAGTTCGTCGGAGGAGATCGTCACGGTCTGGCCGAACATCACCTGGCCGATATCGACGGTGATCTCGGGCCGGGCGTTGACGAGGGCCGCGAGCTGCGCCCCCTGCGAGGAGAAGTGGCGCTTGCCCTCGGTGCCGTAGCCGTAGAACTGGATATGGGCGAGATGCAGCGGCACGCCTTCCGCCGCCGCGATCGTCGCCTCGGCCGACGCCGCCGAACGGCCGGGCACGCCGAGATTGTTGCAGTGGACATGCAGGGGGTGGGGAATCCTCAGCCCCGTCACCGCATGCTGGAGCGTCTTGACGATCGCGCGCGAGGAGACGCCGTAATCCGGCACCGTGTCGTCGAAGTCGAAGGCGCGCGCATTCTCCTTGAAGGCCGCCGAGCCGCCGGCATTGATGCATTTGACGCCGAGCGCCTTGGAGGCCGAGACGCTCCAGGCGACATAGTCCTCGATCGCCTCGGCGCTCTCGCCGTCGCGGATCATCGACATCAGGAGATCGTCGTTGCCCAGCACCACGAGGGTCGCCCGGTCGATGATCGGGATGTCGGCGAGTTCCAGATGCGTGTGGAGCGCGGCGGAGGGCGCCATGGCCGGCTCCACCACGAGCGTGAAGCCCATCTGCGCGTAGCGCCGGCCCGTCTCCTCCGTCGTCCAGCCGACCTTTGCGAGCGGCGTCTTCTCCGGCCGGGCCTGGAAGGCGCGGGCGAACTCGGGCAGGAGCAGGCGCGCCGTGTTCACGTGGCCGCCGGCGATGTGGGAATGGATGTCGATCGCCCCGGCCATCACGACGAGGCCGGCGCAGTCGATCACCGTGTCGGGCCGGCGCCCGTCGCCCGGCGCCGCGACGATGCGGCCGTCCTCGACATAGACGTCTCCGGTTCCGTCGCGCCCGTTCGCGGGGTCGACGACATGGCCGCCCTTCAGTTGCGTCAGCATCGCGCCGCTCCCTGGCTGCTCGGCCTCATGCCCCCTCCTCCGCGCGCAGCCGCCCGGCGATGGCGCCGAGGATCGCGGCCGCCGAAACCCCGCCGGACGGGGCGTTGCCCTGCACGTCCGCCGGGCGGAAGCTCCCGAAGAGCGGATCGTAGACGGCGCCGCCCGCGCCGTCCCGCGGCGCGAACGCCACCCGCGGCGGGCGCGCCCAGGCCTTCGCGCCGCGCGACAGCGCGATCACGGGAAGGCTGCCGGACCAGGCGGGCTCCTCGTCCTGCGGCCGCGCCGAGACGAAGAGCGCGACATCGGCCTCGCCGCTCTCGAGGAGGCGCGCGCCCTCGAAGAGGATCGGATCGTGGTCGCCGTGACCTGGCCCGAAGCTCGTGCGCAGCGGGAAGCCGGTGCGAGACAGCGCCAGGAGCGCCGCGCCCCAGGCGCAGCCGTCGGAAAGGACGGGCAGGCTGGTGAAGCGGGTCGCGGCGTTGAGGTCTGAGACGAGGCCCTCCAGCGTCTCGATGTCGAGCGAGGAGAGCGAGCCGCCGGAGAAGACCACGCAGCCGAAGGCCGCTGCCCCCATCTGTGCGGCGAGGCGCGCGGGCGCGTCTTCGGCCATGGGTCCGACCCCGGACCGCCGGCCGGCGAGCGCGGCGCGGATCGCGCCGAGCCCCTCGCCGAGCCGCGCGGCGTCGCAGGGGACGGCCTCCACCGGCGTGTCCCGCAGGTCGGGCAGCCTCTCGGGGGCGCCGATCCACAGGATCCGCCGCCCGCGCGTCGCCGCGGCGCCGAGGTCGGGCGCGCGCGACACCAGAAATTCGAGAAGGGCGGGCGCGGCCTCGACGGCGTCCGCGCCGACGAGGACGAGAAGGTCGGCGCGCCGGCGGACCTCCACGGGCGTGCCCATGAAGGCGCCGGCGTCCCGGAAGGCCGAGATCGCCTCGTAGGCGGCGGCCGAATCGCCGTGGTCGGCGACGCCGCGACACAGGATCGACACGTCGAGCGCCGCCCGCGTCGTGGCGACATCGCCGAAAGGCCCGGTGACGAGGGGCAGACGGCCCTCGCGCAACAGATTCGCGGCCGTCGCGACCGCCTCGGCGAAATCCGCCGGCCGGCCGTCGATCCATGCTGTCATGTCGACGCTTCGCTTTCTGTGCCCGGCGCGAACCTAGCGACTGTTCGCGCGGCCGCAAAGAGGCCGCGTCGCGCGGCGGTCACTTATCGTATTTGATATAGGCGAAGCGCGGGTCGTCGGGCGTTCCCGAGAGCGGCCCCTCCTCCCGGCCGGGCTGCCACATCACCACGTCCTCGATCTTGGCGGCGAGCGCGAAGTCCGAATCGGTGATGCCCTTGGCGGCGTGGTTCATCAGGCGCACCTCCACCCAGGCATAGGACGCGGTGAGGTCGGGATGGTGGAAGGCGGCCTCGGCCAGATGGCCGACCGTGTTGATCACCATCAGCGTCCCCTTCCACCCTTGCGTCTTGTAGGTGCGGCGGATCCAGCCGTCCTCCAGGCGCCAGGTGGGGAGCTCCGCCTTCAGCCGTTCTTCGACTTCGGCGTCGGAATAGGTCCGTGCGGCCATCGGATTCTCCTTGTGCCAACCGATCAAGCCGCAATAATAGGGCTCGGGCACAGGGATAGCAGGGGGCGATTTGACCGACGAACTCGTCAGCGTCGTTGCGCCCGCGCGCCTCCACCTGGGCTTTCTCGACCCGGGCGGGCGCTCGGCGCGCCGATTCGGCGGCATCGGGCTCGCCCTGGCCGAGCCGGCGACGGCGCTCTCGGTGCGCCGCGCCGCCGCCAATACCGTCGAGGGGCCCGAGAGCGGGCGCGCCGCCCGCCATCTTCGCGACATCCAGTCGAAGCTCGGACTGTCCGGCGCCCACGCGGTGGAGATCCACGAGGCGATTCCCGCCCATTGCGGGCTCGGTTCGGGCACGCAGCTGGCGCTGGGTCTGGCGCTGGCGCTGCGCACGCTCGAAGGCCTTTCGCCGGACACCGCGGCGGATGCAGCCCTGCTCGGGCGCGGGGCCCGCTCGGGGCTCGGCGCGAGCTTCCTGACGCTCGGCGGCGTCGCCGTCGACGGCGGCAAGGGTCCGGGCGAGGCGCCGCCGCCCATCGTGGCGCGCCTGCCCTTCCCGGACGACTGGCGCGTCCTCCTCGTCCTCGACACGCGCCACGAAGGCTTTCACGGCGCCGACGAGCTCGAAGCCTTCGCCGCCCTGCCGCCCTTTCCCGAGAGCGCGACCGCCGAGATCTGCCGCCTCGTCCTGATGCAGGCCCTGCCCAGCCTCGCCGAGCGCGACCTCGCCGGCTTCGGCGCGGCCATCGCGACGGTCCAGGCGATGGTCGGCGCCCATTTCGCCCCGGCGCAGGGCGGCGTCTTCACCAGCCCCGCCGTCGCCAGCGCCTGCGCGGCGCTCGAAGGCTTCGGCGCCGAGGGCATCGGCCAGAGCTCCTGGGGCCCGACGGGCTTCGCCTTCGCGCCCGGCGAGGCCGAGGCGCGGGCCATGGTCGCGCGGCTCGGGCCGCTGGAGCCGGGCCTCGAAATCCGCGTCGTGCGCGGGCGCAACCACGGCGCCGGCGTGAAGACGCACCGCCCGCGCCTCGCGGCCGGCCAGACCTGAACGCCCGTCGCGGGCGGGAGGCCCGCGACAGACGGGAAGGACCGCAACGGTCCTTTCCCGAACGAGCCGCCGACGGCTCGACGCCCCAATCGTCATCAGCGGAGGAGACGAATCCATGGCCCAGAAGAACATCCTGCACATGCTCACGCCCCACAAGCATGTGAGCCCCTTCGACGTGAACATGGCGCTCGACGCCGGCTACGACGCGGTCGTGCCCTACGAGGCGGTGACGCTGGAGGAGGTCGCCGATCTCGTCCAGGACGTGATCTTCTCGCGCCCGCCGCACTGGGGCGCCTCGTCCGGCGTGTTCTTCGGCGGCGACGACGCCGTGCTCGCGCTCGACATGATCGAGGCGGCCAAGAACGCGCTCGTGCCGCCCTTCGGCACCAACATCTTCGCCGATCCCGCCGGCTCCTTCACCACCGCCGCGGCCATGGTGGCCTGCGTGGAGAAGGTGCTGAAGGAGAAGAAGGCGCGCGCCCTGAAGGACGTGCGCATCGCCATCTTCGGCGCCACCGGCGTCGTCGGCTACTGCGCCGCCGTCATCGCCGCGCTCGAAGGGGCGGAGGTCACGCTCGTCGGCCATAGCGGCGTGGCGCGCGTGAAGGCGCGCGCCGACGAGATGAAGCAGCGCTTCGGCGTCGACGTCGCATCGGTCAACGGCGCCACCGACGAGGAGAAGAAGGCCGTCCTGGAAGGCGCGGACGTCGTGCTCGCCGCCGCCAAGGCGGGCGTTCGCGTCCTCACCGCCGCGCTCCTGCAGGAGGCCGGGGGCAAGCTTCTGGCCGCCGCCGACGTCAACGCCGTGCCGCCCTCGGGCATCGAGGGCATCGACGTCTTCGACAACGGCAAGGAGATCGCCGGCACCTCGGCGCTCGGCGTCGGCGCGCTGGCGATCGGCAACGTGAAGTACCAGACCGAATCGGGCCTCTTCAAACGCATGATCGAGGCGCCCGAGCCGCTGGCGCTCGACTTCCGCGACGCTTTCGCGCTCGCCCGCACGCTCGCTCCGTGAGCGCGGAGCGCCCGAGCCTCCTGTGCGCCGCCTTCTCGGCGCGCCAGATCGCCATGAGCGCGAAGCGGGCGGGCCTCGACGCACTGGCCGTCGACTTCTTCCACGACCTCGACCTCGAGGGCGTGGCGGCAAGGGGCGAGGCGCTGGCCGGCCACTATCCCGACGGCTTCTCGGACGCAGAGCTCATCGAGGCGCTCGGGCGCCTGGCGAAGGACCGCGCCCCGCTCGGCTTCGTCTACGGCGCCGGCTTCGAGGACCGGCCGGCGCTTCTCGAGCGCATCGCCGAGCGCTGGCCCATCCTCGGCAATGACGGCGCGACGGTCCGCGCGCTGAAGGACCCGGAAAGGTTCGCGGCCCTGTGCGAGCGCGCGGGCGTCGCCCATCCCGAGATATGCCGAGAGGCGCCGGACGATGCGGCGGGCTGGCTGTCGAAGAGGATCGGCGGGGCCGGCGGCAGCCATGTGCGCGGGGCCGTTGCCGGCGAGGCCGAGCCGGAGCGCTACGTCCAGCGCTTCGTCGAGGGCGAGCGCTGGTCGGCGGGTTTCGTCGCCGCCGGCACGCGCCTTCTCGTCCTCGGCTTCACCCGGCAATGGACGGCGCCGACGCCGGAGGAGCCCTTCCGCTATGCCGGCGCCGTCGGGCCGCTCGATCCGCCGGGCACGCTCGGCGCGCAGATGACCGGAGCGCTGGAACGCGTCGTCGCGCTCCAGCCGCTGACCGGCCTTTGCAGCGCCGATTTCGTCGCCGGGCCGCAGGGGCTGCATCTCCTGGAGATCAACCCGCGCGCCGGGGCGACGATCGACATTTTCGACACCGAGGCCGAGCCGTTGATCGGCCTGCATCTCGAAGCCTGCGCCGGTCGCCTGCCGCAGGGCTTCGCCGGGCCGGCGGAAATACGCGCGACGGGGCTCGCCTGGGCGGGCGTTCCCGCGAGCCTGCCGGCCGGCTTCGACTGGCCGCCCCATGCGAGCGACCGCTCGCGCGGCCCGGCGCTCTTCCAGGCGGGCGAGCCGCTCTGCACGATCCTTGCGAGCGGCGCCACGGAACGGGACGCGGCGGCCCTCTTCGAAGCGAGGGTCGCCGACATCAGACTGAGATTGGAGAGGAAAGCGGCATGACACAGGGCAACGGACTGTCGGTGAACCGGGGCGCCCAGCCCCTCGTCGAACAGATGCGGTTCGACGCGGATCTCCTGAAGATCGCCGTCTCGACGGGCGCGGCCGGCGAGACGCTGATCGATTGCGGCGCCGGCGTTCCCGGCAGTCTGGAGGCGGGCCGCCTCCTCACCGAGATCTGCCTCGGCGGGCTCGGCGCGGTGACGATCGAGGCCTCCACGCTCCTGCCGCGCTGGCCCTTCGCCCTCACCGTGCGCACCGCCCATCCCGTCACCGCCTGCCTCGGCAGCCAGTATGCCGGCTGGCAGCTGGTGTCGGGCGAAGGCGAGGCGAGCTATTTCTCGATGGGCTCGGGCCCGGCCCGCGCGCTGGCCGGCAAGGAGGCGATCTTCGCCGACATCGCCTATGGCGACGCGGGCGAGGACGCGGTTCTCGTTCTGGAGACGGCGAGCCCCCCGCCGGAGGATCTCGTGCGCCGCATCGCCGCCGACTGCAACGTCTCGCCGGAGAACCTCACCATCCTCTTCGCGCCGACGCAGAGCCTTGCCGGCTCGGTGCAGATCGTCGGCCGCGTCGTGGAAGTGGCCCTCCACAAGGCGCACGAGCTGCATTTCGACCTGACGCGCATCGTGGAAGGCATGGGCACCGCCCCGCTCAGCCCCCCGCATCCCGACTTCGTCACCGCCATGGGCCGCACCAACGACGCGGTGATCTACGGCGGGCGCATCGTGCTCCACGTCACCGGCCCGGCCGACGAGGCGCGCCAGCTGGCCGCCCAGCTGCCGAGCCGCAACTCGAAGGATTTCGGCACGCCCTTCGCCGAGATCTTCCGCCAGTACGAGGGCGATTTCTACAAGATCGACCCGATGCTCTTCTCGCCCGCAGAAGTTGCCGTCGTGGCGCTGGAGACGGGCGAGACCTTCCGCGGCGGGGCGATCGACCCGGCGCTGATCGACGCCTCCTTTGACTGAGGCCTTCCGCCCCGCGCCCCCCCTCCGGCGCGCGCGCCGCATCGCCCTCGTCACGGCGACGCTCGACCGCCATGCCCGCGATCTCCTGAAGGCCTTCGCGGCGCAGGGTGCCGAAGCGCATGCGGTGGAGCTCGCCGAGATCGGCTTCGACAGCGAGGCCCGGCACGGGCTCGTGCTGCCGCAGTTCGGCGAGGACCTGCCGGATGCGGTCTGCCTGCGCACGCTGGACGCGGGCAGCTTCGAGCAGGTCACGCGCCGGCTCGGCATCCTGCACGCGCTGGAAAGGCTCGGCGTGCCCGTCTCCAACGGCCCGCGCGCCGTCGAGAACTGCGTCGACAAGTCGATGACGAGCTTTCTCCTGGCCCGCGCCGGCGTGCCGAGCCCGCGCAGCTTCGTGGTGGAGACGCGGCAGGAGGCCGCCGCGATCCTGAAACGCGAGGGCGGTCCGCTGGTGCTCAAGCCCCTCTTCGGCGCGCAGGGCAAGGGCCTGGCGCTGATCGAGCGCGAGGCCGACCTGCCGGAGCCGGCGGCGGCCGCCGGCGTCTACTATCTCCAGCGCTTCGCCGGAGCGCTGCGCGACGGGCGCTTCAGCGACTATCGCCACCTCGTCTCCGCCGGCCGCGTCGTCGCCGCCATGCGGCGCGAGGCGCCGGGCTGGATCACCAACATCAAGCAGGGCGCGACGGGCCATCCCATCGCGCCGGACGCCGAGCTCGACGCGCTGGCGGCGGCGGCGGCGCGCGCGGTGGGCGCGGACTTCTGCGGCGTCGATCTCCTGCGCGACCCGGACGGGCGCGCGCAGGTGATCGAGGTGAATTCCATGCCCGCCTGGACGGGGCTCGAACAGGCGACCGGGCTCGACATTCCCGCCATCCGCGTGCGCGATCTCCTGGCCCGGCTCGAAACGACCGCGCCCAGCGCCGCCATCGCGGCGGCCTGACGCGGTGAGGCCGGCGTCCCCCTTGCCCGCGCCCGCCATCGAGGCCGCCTTCCTCGCCGCCTGCCGCGCCGAGATCGCCGCGCTGAAACCCGGCAACGTCCATCGGTTCGCGCCCGGCCACGGCATGGAGGCGGCGACCTTCGAGGCGAGCGCGCTGGCCTCGGCGCCGTCTCTGGCCGCCCCCGGCGCCCCGGTCGGCCGGCGGGTGCTGGAGAGCGTCGAGGCAAGCTTTGCGGCGGTCGGCGTCAACACCAATCTCGGCATCCTCCTCCTCAGCGCCCCGCTCGCGCTGGCGGCCGAGCGCGGCGGCTACGGACAGGGCGCCGCCGCGCTCCGCCGCGCGACGCAGGCCGTCCTCGCCGGCCTCGACGCTGCGGACGCCAGCCATGTCTTCCAGGCCATCGCCCGCGCCTCGCCCGGCGGGCTCGGCCGCCACGAGGGCGCCGATGTCCGGCGGCCGCCGACGATCTCCCTCGTCGAGGCCATGCGCCTTGCCGCCGGCCACGACCTCGTCGCGCGCCAGTATGCCGACGGCTATGCCGACATCTTCGAAACCGGCCTGCCGGCGCTCGGCGGCGCCGGCGCTGATTCCCCGCTCCTGTCCGACCCGGCCTTCGGGCCGGCGGGCACGGCCTACCTCGCATTCGCCGCGCGCCACCCCGACAGCCATATCCTGCGAAAGTACGGGGCGGGCGTCGCCGAGACGGTGCGAGGCGACCTCGCGGACCTCGCTAAGCACCTGATATCGGAGAAGGAAGCCGCCACGCGCTTCGAGCGCGCGCTCGCCCTCGACGCCTCGCTCAAGGCGCGTGGCCTCAACCCCGGCACTTCGGCCGATCTGACGGTCGCCAGCCTTTTCGCCAAGAGCCTTGCGGAAGGGGGCCCGCGATGATTGACTGTCGCGCAGCGGGGCCCATTTCGGCCCCGTAGCTATCTGGCCAACCGGTCCGTGCAAGCGGATGCCGCAACAAGGATAGCCGCGTCCACGTCGAGTTTCGACGTTGGGAGGGGTCGCGGCGACGGGAGACTTGAAGGCCGCGACACTGATCCCGAACGAGATCGTTGAACGGGCAAGGCGGTTTCCGCCGGCCGGTTCTGTCGTCAACGAAATTAGGAGGAGCCCTCGATGGCAACAATCAACAAGGTAATGGTCGGCGAGTCGCTGGTCGGCGACGGCAACGAGGTCGCCCATATCGACCTGATCATCGGACCCCGCGGTTCCGCCGCCGAGGCCGCGTTCTGCAACTCGCTGACCAACAACAAGGACGGCTTCACCACCCTCCTGGCGGTCGTCGCGCCGAACCTGCCCTGCAAGCCGAACACGGTGATGTTCAACAAGGTCACCATCAAGGGCGCCAAGCAGGCCGTCCAGATGTTCGGCCCGGCCCAGACGGCCGTCGCGCGCGCCGTCGCCGACTCGGTCGAGAAGGGCATCATCCCGGCCGCCGAGGCCGACGACCTCTTCATCTGCGTGGGTGTCTTCATCCACTGGGAAGCCGAGGACGACGCCAAGATCCGCGACTACAACTATCAGGCGACGATGGAGTCCATCGAGCGCGCCGTCCGCGGCACGCCGACGGCCGCCGAGGTCGTCCAGAAGAAGGGCACCGCCGCCCATCCCTTCGCCGGCGCCTAGACAAGGAACCATCCCGGGGAAGAAGAGAAGCCGGCGATGCCCGCAGGCCTTCTCCGGCGATTGGCAGCCAAGTTCGGGTTCCAGTAGGACCCCGCGCGAGATGCGACGAAAAGGGGCTTCGGCCCCTTTTCCATGTCCGGCGCCGGCCCTTGGCGGCTGCGATGCGGGCCGGCGGCGCTCGACGGTCCGGCCGCCGCTTCAGGATGCCCTGCAAGGCCCCGCGAGGCGCCCGTCATGCAGGGCGCTCGCCACCAGCGCGCCGGCGATCCCCGCCGCCTCGAGCGCCGCGACATCGCCGGGCCCGCGCACGCCGCCGGCGGCATAGACCGCCCGCCCCCCGGCCCGCGCCTTCACCGCCGTCAGCTTGTCGAGGTCCGGTCCCGCCCCGCTGCCGACTTTCGCGAGCGTCATCACGACGATGCGCCCCGGCCAGAGGCCGGCATCCTCCAGAAGGGCGGAATCGCCGAGAAACGCGTCGCCGCGAAAGTCGAGCGACAGGACGACGTCGCCGCGCCCGGCCAGCGCCTCCATCTCGCCGCGCCCGGCCAGCGTCTCGCTGCCGAGGACGCAGACGCGGCCGGGCTCGGCGAGAAGCGCCAGCGCCTGGCGGGCCGTGCGGATGCCGGCATCCACCCAGATCTCCGCCTGCGGGCACTGCGCCGCCACCGCCAAGACGGCCGCCTCGTTCGGCGCGCGCCCGGCGATCGCGTCGAGATCGGCGAGGTAGAAGGCCGGGAAGGGCCCGAGCCCCTGCAGGCCCGCCGCCACGTTGCGCGGTTCGGCGTCCGGGCTCAGCGGCGTCTCGATCGGCCGGTAATTCGCCCGATCCCCCATCACGCCGCGCACCACGAGGCCGCCGAGGAGATCGAGAACCGGGATGATCTGCATGGGTCGCGCACCGTGGGCCGGGGATGGTAGGAAGAGGCCCTATCAGATCGGACCGGGAATGACATCGTGAGACGCATGGGCTGGGACGTGGGCGGCGCGCATCTGAAGGCCGCGCTCTGCGAGGGCGAGCGCGTGATCCGGGTGTGGCAGGCGGCGACGCCCCTGTGGCAGGGCCTGTCGCATCTGGAAGGCGCGCTCGCCGCCATCCTCGCCGAAGCGCCGGAGGTGGAACGCCACGGCGTGACGATGACGGGCGAACTCTCCGACATCTTCGCCTCGCGCCGCGAGGGCGTGGAACGCCTCGCCGCCCTGATGGCCGAGCGTCTCGGCGCCGAGACCGCGATCTATGCCGGCGCCCGCGGCTTCGTGCGCCCGTCCGACAGCGGCGTCGTCTTCGCCGAGATCGCCTCGGCCAACTGGCATGCCAGCGCCGCCTTCGCGGCCGAGACCGTGGAAGACGGCCTCTTCCTCGACATGGGCTCGACGACGACCGACATCGTGCCGATGCGCGCCGGGACCGTTCGCGCCGCCGCGATCGACGACCACGGACGCCTCGCCAGGGGCGAACTCGTCTATCAGGGCTATACGCGCACGGCCCTCATGGGCGTTGCGCGCGCCGTGCCCTTCGCGGGAGCGGAGATCGGGGTGATGAACGAATATTTCGCCACGATGGCGGACGTGCGCCGCCTGATCGGACGGCTCGACGAGGCCGAGGACCTGTTTCCGGCGGCGGACGGGCGCGAGAAGTCCGTGCCGGCCTCGCGCGCACGCCTCGCGCGCATGATCGGGCTCGATGCCGGCGACGCGCCGGACGCCGCCTGGGAGGGCCTGGCCGAGGCCTTCGTGGAAGCGCAGCTGCGCCTCGTCCACGACGCGGCCCTGCGCGTCCTCTCGCGCGAGCCCATCCCGGCGGACGCCCCCGTCGTCACCGCCGGGGCCGGCCGCGCCGTCCTCTCCCGCCTCGCCTCCCGCCTCGATCGCGGCGTCGTCGACATGGCCGACCTCTTCGACGCGCCGGGGGCCTTGCGCGACGCCATCGGCCGCGCCGCCCCCGCCGCCGCCATCGCGGTTCTCGCCGGGCGCTGAGCCGGCAGCCAGCACGAAAAAGGGGCCGGTCTCCCGGCCCCTTCTCCTATCGTCGGGTCTCGCGCGGCGTCAGGCCGCGGCGTCGAGGGCGGGCAGGCCCTTCAGCACCTTGTCGAGCGTCATCGGATAGTCGCGCACGCGCACGCCGCAGGCATTGTAGATGGCATTCGTCACCGCCGCGCCAACGCCGGAAATGGCGAGTTCGCCGATGCCGCGCCCGGCCAGCGGGCTGGCGGCGGGGTCGCGCTCGTCGAGAAGGACGACCTCGAGCTGCGGCACGTCGGCATTCACCGGCACGTGGTATTCGGCGAGGTCGTGATTGACCATGAGGCCGGTGCGCGTGTCGATCACCAGTTCCTCGGTCAGCGCCGTGCCGATGCCGAAGATCTGGCCGCCGTAGCACTGCGAGGTGGCCGTCTTCTCGTTGAGGATGCGGCCGGCCGCGCCCACCGTCAGGAGACGGCGGATGCGCGTCTCGCCGGTGACGAGATTGACCGCCGCCTCGCAGAAATGCGCCCCGTAGCTCGCCTGATGCGTCTCCTCGAAGGCCTTGCCCGGCTTGAAATGGCCGGTCACGCTGATCGCCTCGCCGGCCAGCACCTGCGAGAGCGGCGTCTGCCGGTTACCCGCGATGGCCGCGCCGTCCTTCAGGGTCAGGTCGTCGGCCGGGACGCCGAGCTTCTTGGCGATGGCCTCCACGATGCCCTCGCAGGCCGTGAAGACCGCCGAGCCGCTCGAATTGGCGCCCCAGGAACCGCCCGAGCCCGGACCCTGGGCGAGCTTGGAGTCGCCGAGCTGCACGCTTACGTTCTCGATCTTCAGGCCGAGCATCTCGGCGGTGATCTGCTGCAGGATCGTATAGGTGCCGGTACCGATGTCGGTCATGTCCGTCGAGACCGTGGCGCGGCCGTCGGGCGAGAGGGTGATGTCGGCCTTGGCCTCCTGCAGGAGGTTCTTGCGCGAGGCGGCGGACATGCCGATGCCCACGAGCCATTCACCCTCGCGGCGCGTGCCCGGCCGGGTGTTGCGCTTCTCCCAGCCGAAGCGCCTGGCGCCGATGTCCATGCACTCCACCAGCTTGCGCGACGAGAAGGGCAGGCCTTCCTGCGGGTCGACCTCCGGCTCGTTGCGCTTGCGGAACTCGATCGGGTCGAGGCCGAGCTTCTCGGCCATCTCGTCCATCGCGTTCTCCGTCGCCAGCATGCCCACGGCCTCGCCGGGCGCGCGCATGGAGGAGGAGAGGAGGATGTTCACGTTCGCCTTGCGATGCGTGATCTGCCGGTTCTCGCCGGCATAGAGGAAGATGGAGGAGATGCCGGCCGGCTCGAAGAACTCGTCGCCCTTCGTGTTGCCCGTCCAGGTGTCGTGCGCCATCGCGGTGATGCGCCCGTCCTTCGTGGCGCCGAGGCGCACGCGCTGGATCGTGTCGGAGCGGCGCGAGGTCGTCTGGTAGACCTGCTGGCGCGTCAGCGCCACCTTCACCGGGCGTCCGGTCGCCTTGGCGGCGATCGCGGCGAAGACCGATTCCGGCCCGATGCCGAGCTTGCCGCCGAAGCCGCCGCCGATGAACGGGTTCACCATGTGCACCTTGGAGGGCGAGATGCCGAGCGCGGCTGCGATCTGCTGCACATTGGTGGAGACGAGCTGGTAGCAGCCGTAGAGCGTCAGCGCGTCGCCGTCCCAGCGCGCGACGGCCGCGTGCGGCTCCATCGCCGAATGGCTCTGGCTCGGCGTCGTGTAGGTCGCCTCGAACGTCACTTCGGCCGCGGCGAACGCCTTGTCGAAGTCGCCCTTCGTCACGGTGGAGGGGATCGTGTTGTCGCCGGGATCGTAGGCGTTGGGCTGTTCGGCGAGGAGGTCGTACTTGCCGTCCGTCTCCTCCACGTCGACGGTGACGAGCTTGGCCGCGTCGCGCGCCACCTCGAAGCTTTCGGCGACGACCATGCAGACGGGCTGGCCGAAATAGGTGATCTCGCCCTTGATCGCGGCCGGCTTCTTGTCGCTCGGATCCGCGGCGGCGCGCACGCCGTCCTCGGGCATGACGACATGAAGCACGCCGGCCATGGAGAGCGCGGGCATGGCGTCGACCGAGCGGATCCTGCCCGCGCCGACGCCGGACGTGACGAGGTAGCCGTAGGCCACCGTCTCGCCCTTCAGATTCTCGTAGGCGTAGGGCGCGGTGCCCGTGACCTTCAGCGGACCCTCGAACCGGTCGATCGGACGGCCGATCACCCCCTGCACGTCGCGGTCGAGACGCGTCTCGCCGATCGGCTCGTTCAACTGCATCGTATGGACGGTCATGCCGCATCTCCCGTCGCTTCGCCGAGCACGGCGGGCAGAACCCGGCGCATCAGGTCGATCTTGAAATCGTTCTCGCCATGGCCCCTGGCATCGGCCAGGAGCGTCTCGGCGGCCTTGTCGAAGAGAGCCTTCGTGGGCGCCTGCCCCGTCAGCACCGCCTCGACCTCCGCGCGGCGCCAGGGCATCGGCCCGATGCCGCCGAAGCCGAGCCGCACATCCGTCATGCGGCCCTCCTCCATCACCACCACGGCGGCGACGGAGACGAGGGCGAAGGCGTAGGAGGCGCGGTCGCGGACCTTGCGGTAGACATGCCGGCCGCCGGGCGCCTTGGGCAGGCGGATGGCGGTGATGAGCTCGCCCGCCTCCAGCACCGTCTCGAGATGCGGCGTGTCGCCGGGCAGGCGGTAGAAGTCGCCGAGCGCGATCCTGCGGCTCGAGCCGTCCGCCTTCACCGTCTCGACGGACGCGTCGAGGACGCGCATGGCCACCGCCATGTCCGACGGGTGCGTGGCGATGCAGTGCTCGGACGTGCCGACGATGGCGAGGATGCGGTTGAACCCCTCCATCGCGTCGCAGCCCGAGCCCGGCTCGCGCTTGTTGCAGCGCGCGTTGGTCTCGTAGAAATAGCCGCAGCGCGTGCGCTGCAGGAGATTGCCGCCGGTCGTCGCCTTGTTGCGCAGCTGGCCGGAGGCACCGGCGAGGAGCGCGCGCGAGAGGACGGCGTAATCCTTGCGGATGCGCGCGTCGGCGGCGAGATCGGAATTGGTGACGAGCGCGCCGATGCGCACACCCTCGCCATCGACCTCAATGTCCTTCAGCGGCAGGCGCGTGATGTCGACGAGGCGCTCGGGCGTCTCGATCTGCAGCTTCATCAGGTCGAGAAGATTGGTGCCGCCGGCGATGAACTTGGTGGCGGCCTGCGCGGCGACGGCCGAGGCCTCTGCGGCGCTCGAGGCGCGCGAATAGTCGAAGCTCTTCATGCCGCGCCCTTCTCGCTGGTGGCGACGGTGCGGATGGCGTCGACGATGTTGGGATAGGCCGAGCAACGGCAGATATTGCCGCTCATGCGCTCGGAGATCTCCGCGTCGGAGAGTTCGGGCCGGCCTTCGAGATCGCCGGAGACGTTGCTCGCCCAGCCGTCGCGGGCCTCGCCCAGCATGCCGACGGCCGATACGATCTGGCCCGGCGTGCAGTAGCCGCACTGATAGCCGTCATGGTGGAGGAAGCTCTCCTGCATCGGATGCAGGTCGCCCGGCTGGCCGAGCCCCTCGATCGTGGTGATCTCGTCGCCGTCGTGCATAACGGCCAGCGTCAGGCAGGAATTGATGCGGCGCCCGTTCACGAGGACGGTGCAGGCCCCGCACTGGCCGTGGTCGCAGCCCTTCTTCGTGCCGGTGAGGTGGAGATGTTCGCGCAGCGCATCGAGCAGCGACGTGCGCGGGTCGAGGTCGAGCTCATGCCCGGTCCCGTTGATGGTGAGAAGCGTCAAGGATAGGCCCTTCGGTCTTCGCGCCAGACCGATATGCAGTCTGGAACGGTTCGAATGTTCCGTTAACGGGACCGAGGGCGAAAGGTTCGCCGCGGCGCGGCGCCGCGGCAGACGAATTCCGGAGCCGACGAGCATTTCCAGTCGGTATGCACGCCCAGACTGTCGGCAGGGCATTCTCTAGCCGTAGAGAAAATGGCGTGCGCCGGCTATCATGTCCGAATGACGTTTCTGCTCTGCACAGGGAAGAGCGTTCCGAGTCCGCTCACTGCGAACCCGCCGGCCGAGGCGGCGAATTCGGTTGAATGTCAAATCAATCCTTGAAATAAAATCGATTATTGCCGCGCCGAAAGTGCGATCATCTCAGCGAAATGATAAGAAAATAGGACGACCCAAAAAGTGAATTCCGCTCAAGGCGAGAGTCTTTATTTCTGCCATATTCCAAAGACGGCCGGAACCTCCGTCCGTTATTTGCTGGAGTCGGTCGTCGAAGAGGATCAGACCTATCCGCTATCCGCCGACATTCGCCATCCTCGCGGATATCCTTTGTTCGGGGATTTCGTCGGCGGCTTCGTCGCCCTTCCGACCAAGCCGCGCCTCGTCAGAGGACATTACCATCTATCCTGCGGCCGACTTCTGGGAGAGAACGCCAAATCACTCGTCATCTTCCGCGATCCGGTCGCGCGGGTCGTTTCGGAACTCAAGGTGCTCGTCGGATTGCAGGGATTTGGACAGGATCGTCTACGCCGGTCGATGGACAGCGGCATAGTTCCCAACCTCGACAATCTACAGACCCGCATGGTTCGCGGCGATATCGACGTCGCCGAGCCGAACGGATTGTCCGACCGTCATCATCTCTTGATCACCGAGCCGATCGGCGACGAGACCCGGGCTCTCGAGGAGGCGATGGCCGCCGTCTCCTCCTGCGGCTTCTACGGCACTGTCGAGGGGCTCGGACCGCTGATGACGGATGTCCTCGACTATCTCGGCGCTCCCCGGACGCAGGTTCCGCGCGAGAACACCGCCGAACCGATCGACCTTGGGCTGACGGCCGTCGATCTCGAACTCATCGCGGAACGCAACGCTCTGGACGCCCGGCTCTACGAAGAGGTTCGCAAGCAGGAGCGTGCGCGGCTGGCCCTGTCCGAGGCATCCCGCACCTGAGGCACGCGGCCGCGACTGCGACCGTTTTTCCCGGTCGGCCGCGGGCTCGTCCGGGAGTTCCTTCCACCCGGCGCGGCCATCGCGAGCGGCCGCCGGCTGGACGCTCTCCCGGCGCCCGCAATCGATGCCGGCAAGGATGCGGGCGTCCGCCGTGCTTGTCTGACCCCCGATGAATACCTTGTCCCATTCATTATGACCGCGTTGATACGGGTCGCCCCGAACAGGCCGTTGTCAGGTCGCCCGGCTGGCCGAGCCCTTCGATCGGGGTGATCTCGTCGCCGTCATGCAGGACGGCCAGCGTCAGGCAGGACTTGATGCGGCGCGCGTTCACGAGGACGGTGCAGGCCCCGCACTCGCCGGGATCGCAGCCCTTCTTCGCGCCAGACCGAGATGCAGTCGGGAACGGTTCGAATGTTCCGTTGACGGGACCGAAGGGGACCGGCCGGATGCCGGAAGAACGCTTCCCGCGTCGTGCGCGACGGGCGTCGGTGGCCGGAATGGCCAATGCGCCCTCCCATCGATTCGGACTTCACCGGCCAGGAAAGACAAGCGAAGGCCTCGTCTCCGACATTCGGCCCCGGCGTCGTGCGCCCGCGAAATCCGTCCTTCCCGTCTTATACCGGCATTAAGACGCGGTGCCGTAGAAGCGAAACTGCTGACATTTTTGCGAAGTCCGCGCCGCGCCATCCGTTGAGGGCGGGACGCGTTCGAGCAATCGGGCCCGTGCCAGGTGTCGGCGGACGTGTCGTCACCGTGGATCGAAGGCGCCCCCTTGCATGTCGCGCAACCCGCTCGAGTTTTTCAAGAACCGTTCGGGCGTGGCGGCGGTCGAGTTCGCGCTGATCGCCGTTCCCTTCTTCTTCGTCCTCTTCGCCTCGATCGAAGCGGCGATCGTGGCGGGCGCGGGGGTGGTGCTCGACAATGCGGTCGACGACGCGGCCCGTCTCGTCATGACCGGCCAGACGCAGACGGCCGACATCACCGCGGAGAACTTCCGCAAGGCGCTGTGCGACGACATCGCGGTCATGATGGCCTGCACCCGCCTCAAGGTCGACATGCGCACCTTCCCGACCTTCGACGCCATTCCGACCGACGTGCCGATCAAGCTCGGCAATGTCGACGACACCGGCTTCTGCTTCGATCCGGGCGCGCAGGACAACATCACCATCGTGCGCGCCTTCTACGAATGGCCCTGGATGACCGGCTTCCTGCAGCAGGCGGCCTCGGCCACCAACGGGCAGGCCGTCCTGTTCTCGATGGCGGCCTTCATGAACGAGCCGTTCGGCACCCGCGTCTCCTCCCAGTCGACCTGCTGACGCCGATGGCGATCCGCATCTTCCCCGCGCGCCTGCGCGCTCCGCTCGGCATCGCCCTCGCCCGTCTCCGCCGCGACCGGCGGGCCGCGACCGCCGTGGAGTTCGCCGTCATCCTGCCGGTGATGCTGATCTTCTATCTCGGCACCGTGGAGGTGACGCAGGCCGTGCGCGCCAATTCCAAGGTCGCCTCCATCGCCGACACGGTGGGCAACCTCGTCACGCGCCTGAAGACCGTGGACGACACCGCGCTCGCCAACATCTTCGCCATCTCCTCGGCGATCATGACGCCGTTCCCCGTCTCCGACCTCACGCTCCTCGTCACCGCCGTGCGCATCGATGCGGCCGGCAAGGGCATGGTGCACTGGTCGAAGGCCAGTCACGGCCCGGCGCTCGCGGCCGGCACGGTCTACGCGGTGCCGGCCGAACTGAAGACCTTCGCCGATTCCTATTTCGTGGTGGTGAAGGCGACCTACGCCTATCGGCCGACGCTGCGCTACACCGGCGCGATCGGCGAGATGGCCCTCGAACATTCCAACACGTTCCGGCCACGCAAGAGCCTGGAGATCACGCCCCGATGAGATGGCCCGCCAGACGGAAAGGCCGGGCGCGCAGCGGCGCCCTCGTCTCGTTCCCCGCCGACCGGCGCGCCAATGTCGCGATGATCTTCGCCCTGTGCGTGCCGGTTCTCGTCGCGGGCACGGGCCTTGCCGTCGACTTGACGCGCCTCTTCGCCTCGGACGTGAAGCTGCAGAAATCGCTCGATGCCGCCGCCCTCGCCGCCGCCAAGGAATTCGGCAAGACACGGGACCCGGCCACGCTCCAGTCGATCGCCGAGGCCTATTTCTACCTCAATGCCGGGCGCGACCCGAGCGAGACGACCGGATTCCACTTCGACGGCGTGGAGACCAAGAACGGCAACGCCGTCTTGAAGGTCTCGGCCACGCGCAACGTGCCGACCTATTTCGGCGGCACCGTGATGGCTCTGTTCGGGGGCACCGACAAGGGCTCCTTCAATCTCGCCAAGTCGAGCGAGATCGTGGTGCAGAACCGCTCGATCGAGATGGCGCTCGTCCTCGACAATTCCGGCTCCATGGCCTACGCGCCCGCAGGCGGCGGCACGACGAAGATGACGACGCTGAAGAGCGCGACCAAGATGCTCGTCAACCAGCTGATGGTGGCGAGCGACTCGAACGTTCAGTACCCGGTCTCCATGTCGGTCGTGCCCTTTTCGGGCGCCGTCAATGTCGGGCCCACCAATGCCACGGCCGCCTGGATGGACACGAAGGGACTCTCGCCCTCCCATCACGACGACTTCGACTGGTCGACCTGGAAGAAGCTCGGCATTCCCCAGGCGGTGCCGCTCCATCTGGGCTCGTACAAATACTGGGTCTCGCTCACCGGCGAGTATCTCACGCGCTTCTACCTCTACAAGAAGATGCGCTCGCCCGTGGCCTGGAAGGGCTGCGTCCAGTCCCGCCCCGAAGGACTCGCCGTCACCGACGACGCGCCGAGCGAGTCGCGCCCCGCCACGCTCTTCGTCCCGACCTTCGCCCCGTCGGAGCACAACTGGACCGGACAGCTCGCCAAGTTGAGGAACGACTACTATCCAGACGGCGGACCGAGCACCAACGGCCAGACGGACTATGCCAATCTCGTCAAGCAGCGCGACATGAACAAGTATTTCGGGTCCGACGGCTCGAATCCGAGCATCAATGCCAGCGCGGCGGGTCCGAACCTCGTCTGCAACACGAAGCCGCTGACGCCGCTGACCACGTCGAAGGCCACCATCCTCTCCTCGGTCAGCCAGATGGAGCCCCTGGGCGGCACCAACATCATGGAGGGTCTCGCCTGGGGCTGGCGCACCCTCACCGACCGCCAGCCCTTTCCCGAGGGACGGGCGGCGGGGACGGAGAACAACATGAAGGTGCTCATCCTCATGACCGACGGCGAGAACACCTACAACGCGGTCCATGCCAATGGCGACCAGGTCGACATGCCGAGCGGCGGACGGTCGCAATACGGAACCTACGGCTATGCCCAGTTCGTCGAGGACGGCGCCCTGCGCACCGGACGCATGTTCGATTCCACCAAGAAGACGGTGAAGAAGGCCGACATCGACAATGTGACGGAGGCGATGGACGAGAACATGACGTCGGTCTGCGAGAACATGAAATCGGACGGTCGCTATGCCGACGGCAGCGATGGCATCGTCGTCTTCACCATCGCCTTCGACCTGGATGACACGAGCCCGGTCAAGAAGCGTCTGAAGGCCTGTGCCTCGAGCGGCGTCAGCGGCAACGGCGCCAAGCTCTACTACGACGCGCGCAACGCGGCGGACCTGGCGGCGGCCTTCTCCTCCATCACCGAGGAGATCTCCAGTCTGCGCATCGCCCGCTGAGGATCGCGGCGCGCCGGGGTCAGGCGGCCTCGGCCTCCATCCGCGTCAGTCCGTCCGCGCCGAGAGACCTGAGGCGCAGCCCGCCGACCCCCTCCCCGGCCGGATCCGCCGTCAGGCGAAGCGGGCCGCCGAGGAAGAAGGGGCGCACGCCCCGATAGGCGAAGCGGCGCGGCGGCGCGCCGAGGGCGTCGGCGGCAAGCCTGGCGAGCAGCGTCGCCTGCAGGGGCCCGTGCACGACGAGGCCGGGATAGGCCTCCTCGGCCTTCGCATAGGTCTCGTCGTAGTGGATGCGGTGGCCGTTGAAGGTCAGCGCGGAATAGCGGAACAGCGTCAGCGAGGTCGGCTGGACGAGGCGTTCGTGCGCGGCGGCCCTGCTCTCCACAGCCGGCGCGGGGACGGGCGCGGACGGCCGCGTTCCCGCCGGCTCGGCGGCGCGGTAGACGATGTCGTGGCGCTCCTCCACCGCGAGCGCGCCCGCCACCTCGTAGCGGTGGCGCACGGCGACGAAGCAGAGCGGACCGCTGCGCCCCGTCTTCAGCGTGACGTCCTCGATGCGCGAGCGGCGCGTGACGGCGTCGCCGACGCGCAGCGGCGCCTCGAAGAGGATCTCGCCGCCCGCCCACATGCGGCGCGGCAGCGGCACGGGCGGCAGGAAGCCGCCGCGGGCGGGATGGCCGTCCGACCCCGTCTCGGCCTCCGGCACGATGGCGGGCGCAAGGCACCAGTGCACGCAGAGCGGCGCGGGAGCCCCCTCGGCGACGGCGGCCGGATCGTCCCCGAGGGTCGCGGCGAGCGAGCGCGCGAGCCGCAGGTCGATCGCGTCGCGCGCCTCCTCCTCCCGCCCGATCCAGCCGCGCAGGCGGTCGATGTCGATGGCCGAACCCTCGTCCCCCATCTCAGTAGGACCGGGGCAGGCCGAGCACGTGCTCGGCGATGTAGGAGAGGATGAGATTGGTCGAGATGGGCGCCACCTGGTAGAGGCGCGCCTCGCGGAACTTGCGCTCCACGTCGTATTCCTCCGCGAAGCCGAAGCCGCCATGGGTCTGGAGGCAGGCCTCGGCCGCCGCCCAGGAGGCGTCGGCGGCCAGCATCTTGGCCATGTTGGCCTCCGCCCCGCAGGGCTGGCCGGCCTCGAAGAGGGCGGCGGCATGGTGCACCATCAGCTCGGCCGCGCGCATCTGCGCATAGGCCTTGGCGATCGGGAACTGCACGCCCTGGTTCTGGCCGATCGGCCGCCCGAAGACGACGCGCTCCTTCGAATAGGCGGCGGCCTTCTCGATGAACCACTTGGCGTCGCCGATACATTCGGCCGCGATCAGGATGCGCTCGGCATTCATGCCCGAGAGCACGTAGCGGAAGCCCTTGCCCTCCTCGCCGACGAGGTTCTCGGCCGGCACCTCGACATTGTCGAAGAAGACCTCGGTCGTGGAATGGTTCATCATGGCGCGGATCGGGCGGATCGTCAGGCCCTTCTTCAGCGCCTCGCCCATGTCGAGGATGAAGACGGAGATGCCGTCCGTGCGCTTGGCGACCTGGTCCTTGGGCGTGGTGCGCGCCAGGAGCAGCATCAGGTCGGAATGCTCGGCGCGCGAGGTCCAGACCTTCTGGCCATTGACGACATAGGTGTCGCCGCGCCGCTCGGCGAAGGTCTTGATCGAGGTCGTGTCGGTGCCGCTCGTGGGCTCGGTCACGCCGAAGGCCTGCAGGCGCAATTCGCCGCTGGCGATCTTGGGCAGGTAGCGCTCCTTCTGCGCCGCGTTGCCGTGCCGCAGGAGCGCGCCCATGATGTACATCTGCGCGTGGCAGGCCGCGCCGTTGCAGCCGGCGCGCTGGATCTCCTCCAGGATCGCGGCGGCGGCCGAGAGCGGCAGGCCGGAGCCGCCGTATTCCTCGGGAATGAGCGCGGCGAGCCAGCCCCCTTGCGTCAGCGCCTCGACGAATGCGGCGGGATAGGCGGCCTCGCGGTCGAGCCGGCGCCAGTACTCGCCGGGAAAGGCGGCGCAGAGCTTGGCGACCTCCTCGCGGATGTCGCGATGGTCGATCTCGGGGGCATGGGCGTTCATGGCGGCGTCCTCGTCTTTTGCCGCCATCATCGGCGCCGTTCCGGCCGCGCGCAAAGACGCCTTTCTGCTGGCGGGCATAGCGAAACGCGATCGGACGGGGATAGGCTGCGGTTATGCCCCTCAAGCCGAAACGGTCTTTGCCAGCGACGGGAGGCAGGGGCGACAGTCGTGCCTCATGGGCGAGAAGAGCGAAGGCTCCCGCCCGACATTCCTTCAGGGAGGATTCCGACCGACATGAAGCTCACCGCCACGCTCGCTCTCGCCGCGACCCTTGGCCTCTGCGCCCCCGCCCTCGCGCAGGACTATCCCAACAAGCCCGTGACCATGCTGATCCCGTTCGCGGCGGGCGGGCCGACCGACGTCATCGCCCGCCTTCTCGGCCAGGTGATGAGCGCCGATCTCGGCCAGCAGGTGCTGGTGGAGAACGCGACGGGCGCCGGCGGCACGCTCGCCTCCGGCCGCCTCGCGCAGGCCGCGCCCGACGGCTACACGGTGCTCCTGCACCATATGGGCATCGCCACCAGCGCCTCGCTCTACCGCAACCTGCCCTACGACCCGCAGACCGCCTTCGGCTATGTCGGGCAGGTGACGACCGTGCCGATGCTGATCGTCTCGCGGCCGGACTACCCCGCCAACACCTTCGCCGAGCTCCTCACCGCCATCCGCGCCAAGCCCGAGGAGACTCTCCTCGCCAATGCGGGACCCGGTGCCGTCTCGCATCTGTGCGGCATGCTCTTCATGCAGGCGGTCGGGGTGCAGCTGACGACCGTCCCCTATCCCGGCACGGGCCCGGCCATGACGGACACGATGGGCGGGCAGGTCGATCTCCTCTGCGACCAGACGACCGGGGCGACGAGCGCGGTGCAGACCGGGGCGGTGAAGGCCTTCGCCACCGCGACCGCCGAGCGCATCAAGGTTCTCCCGGACGTGCCGACCGCCAAGGAACAGGGTCTCGACGGGTTCGAGATCGGCGTCTGGCACGGGCTCTACGTGCCGAAGGGCACGCCCGCGCCCATCGTGGAGCGGCTCGAGGCTTCGCTGCAGAAGGCGCTGAAGGACGAGACGGTGGTGCGCCGCTTCGCCGAGCTCGGCACCGAGCCGGTCTCGACGAAGGACGCGACGCCGGCCTCGCTGGAGGCCAAGTACAAGAGCGAGATCGAGTTCTGGCGCCCGCTCATCGAGAAGGCCGGCGAATACGCCAACTGACGCACGCGGCTTCGTGGAGGCCCGGGGCCGGAGAGATCCGGCCCCGGGCCTCGTCGTGTCGTCAGGCCGGGCCTCGCAGCGCCGCGCCGAGGGCGGCACGCTCGCTCAGCGTCTCGAAGAGATCGGCGAGGCGCGCCGCCTCGCCGGCCAGAACCGGTTCGGCGAGGCCGAGGAACTTGCGCCGCACCGACGCCGCATCCGGGAAGGTCTCCGGCTCGCCCGACGGGTCGGCGATGTGGCGCTCCAGCACCGTCCCGCCCGTCGTCACGCGGATGGTCGCGCCGAACGGGTGGGCAAGGCCCTCCAGCCGCTCGTCGCGCACCACGTCGATGCGCTCGCAGATGCGCTCCAGCGCCGGTTCGCCGAGGCGGCGATAGTCGTCCCAGCCGAAGGCGCCGCTGTCGAGCGCGACGCTCGCGACGAAGGGCATGGAGAACTGGCCGTCGACGACCGTGCGCGCCCGGCGCTTCTCTTCCAGCGGGTCGCCCGTGAGGGTGATGCCGTTGCGGTGGAGGCCGACCGTCACCGCCTCCACGTCGCTCGCCTCGAGGCCTCGCTCGCGGCGCAGCGCCAGGAGCCCGTCGAGCGCGGCATGGGTGTAGCGGCAGGACGGATAGGGCTTCATGCCGATGCGCATCGTCTCCCAGACCGAGCCGAGCCCGGCGACGGCCTTGGCCGGATCCCCGGCGTCGCTGTAGCCGGCGAGAAGCCCGTGCCGGCCCTCGATCGGCTGCGCCGCGCCCTTGAAGCCCTGGCGCGCGAGCATGGCGGCGAAGACGCCGTTCATCGCCGCCGCGCCCACCTGCCAGCGCTTGTTCCACGCCCCGTTCACGAGGAACTGCAGCGAGCCCGCCGCCTGGCTGCCGGAGACGCCGAAGGCGGTGGCGATGCCCGCCGCGTCGAGCCGCAGGAGCTTGCCCGCGGCCGCGGCGGCGCCGAACGTGCCGGCCGTCGCCGTCGGATGGAAGCCGCGCGCGTAGTGGCTCGTCGGATCGAGCGCGTTGCCGAGCCGGCAGCAGACCTCGTAACCCGCGACGATGGCCGCGACGATCTCGGCGCCCGAGGCGCCCACCATCTCGCCGACGGCGAGCGCCGCCGGCACGACGGGCGCGGACGGGTGGAGCGAGCTGTCGGCATGGGTGTCGTCGAAATCCAGCGAATGGCCGAGCATGCCGTTGACGAGGGCGGCGACGGGCGGGGCGAGCGTCCTGTCCATGCCGACGATGCTGGAGGCGCCGGGCCCCGACAGGCCGAGCGCCTCGATCGTGGCGAAGAGGCTCGGCGTCGATTCCGCCTCGCGTCCCGCCCGCACGATGCTGCCGGCAAGGTCCATCGAAAGATGGCGCGCCCGCTCCAGCACCGCCTGCGGGATCGCCTCGGGCGCCAGCCCGGCGACGAACCGGGCCAGTTCGATCGTCTCGTCGCTCATGGATGTCTCGCTCGGGTTCAAGTTGGGGTCAGGTGCGCGCGGAAAGGCCGAGGATGCGCCGGGCGCGCGCCACGACGGGCGCATCGATCATCTGCCCTTCCAGCGAGAAGGCCTGGCCGCCGGCGCCCTCGGCCGCCGCCGTCACGCTCCGCGCCCAGGCGAGCGCGCGCTCGCCCGGCGCGAAGGCCCGGTGCACCGCCTCGACCTGCGCGGGGTGGATGCACAGCTTGGCCGAGAAGCCGAAGGCGAGCGAGCGCGCAAGCTCGGCCTCCAGAACGGCGCCGTCGCGAAGCTCCACCGTGACGCCGTCGACGGGCGCGGCGATGCCCGCGAGCCGCGAGGCGAGGACGAGGCGCGAGCGGAAGGCGTTCAGCGCCTCGCCATCGGCGGGAATGGCGAGATCGAGCATGAAGTCGATCGTGCCGAACATCAGCCGCGAGACGCCCGAGCCCGCCGCCAGCGCCTCGCAGCCCGCCATGCCGCGCGCGCTCTCCACGAGCGGGCAGAGGACGGCCTGCGGCAGGGCGGCATGGACGGCGGCGAGATCCTCGGGCGTCTCGGCCTTCGGCAGGACGAGCGCCGGGGCGCCGACGGCGCGGCAGAGATCGAGATCGGCGGAAAAGTCCGCGCTCGAAGGCGCGTTGGTGCGGATCATCGCCGAGCCGCCGCCCTCGAAATAGGCCGCGATGGCGGCGCGGGCGCCGGCCTTGGCCGTCGGCGCGACGGCGTCCTCGAGGTCGAGGATCACCTGGTCGGCGCCGGACGCCGCCGCCTTCCCGAAGCGCTCCGGCCTGTCGCCGGGCACGAAGAGGAAGGAGCGGGCGGCCGAGATCGCCTCAATGGTCATTGGCCGCCTCCGCAGCGCCGGCGCGGCGGCCGGCAAGTTCCGCGAGGATCGCGGCATTGTGCTCGCCGACGCGCGGCACCTTGTCCATGCGCGGCTCGAACTCGGCGGGAACGCCCGGCGGCAGGAGCGCGGGGACCGGGCCCGCGGGCGTGTCGACCTCCACCCAGCGCCCGCGCGCGGCGAGCTGCGGATGGGCCCAGACACCGGCCATGTCGTTGACGTCGGCATTGGCGATGCCCGCCGCATCCAGCCGGGCGACGACCTCGGCGGCGGTCAGCGCCGCGAAACTGTCGACGATGATGGCCTTCAGCGCGGCACGCTCGGCCGAGCGGCGGGCGTTGGTGGAGAAGCGCGGATCGGTCGCCAGAGCCGGCGCCTGCAGCACCTTCTCGCAGAAGACGGCCCATTCGCGCTCGTTCTGGATGCCGAGCATCACCGCGCGTCCGTCGCCGGCGGGAAACGGGCCGTAGGGGTAGATGCTGGCATGCGAGGCCCCGGCCGGCACCGGCGCGGGCGCCCCGTCGAAGGCGTAGTAGAGGGGAAAGCTCATCCACTCGACCATGCATTCCAGCATGGAGATCTCGATGCGGCAGCCCTTGCCGTCCCGCCCGCGCCGCAGGAGCGCGGCGAGGATGTTGGAATAGGCATACATGCCCGCCGCGATGTCGGCGATGGAATTGCCGGCCTTGGCGGGCTCGCCCACCCCGCCCGTCACCGAGAGGAAGCCCGCCTCGCTCTGGATGAGGAGGTCGTAGGCCTTCTTGTCGCGATAGGGCCCGTCGGCGCCGTAGCCGGAGATGTCGCAGACGATGAGGCCGGGATGGGCGTCTCGCAGCGCCTCGTAGCCGAGGCCCATGCGGTCGGCCGCGCCGGGCGCGAGGTTCTGCACAAGCACGTCGGCCGTCTGCAGGAGCTCGAAGAGCACCGCGCGGTCGCCCGGCGCCTTGAGGTCGAGCGCCAGGCTCTCCTTGGACCGGTTCACCCAGACGAAATGCGAGGACAGGCCCCGCACGCGCTCGTCGTAGCCGCGCGCGAAGTCGCCGACCTCCGGCCGTTCCACCTTGATGACGCGGGCGCCGAGATCGGCGAGCTGGCGCGTGCAGAAGGGCGCGGCGATCGCGTGCTCCAGGCTGACGACGGTGATGCCTTCCAACGGGCGCATGGGGAGTTCCTTCCTGCGGGACGCGCGCGTGTCAGACGCCGTGGTTCAGGACCATCGTCTTGGTCCTGGAGAAGTCGTGGAGGGCGGCGAAGCCCTTCTCGCGCCCGTGGCCGCTCTTGCCGTTGCCGCCGAAGGGCAGTTCGATTCCCGCGCCCGCCCCGTAGGTGTTGACGAAGACCTGGCCGGCGCGGAGCCGGCGCCCGACGCGCATCTGCCGCGCGCCGTCGCGCGTCCAGATCGCGGCGACGAGGCCGTAGTCGGTGCCGTTGGCGAGCGTCATGGCGTCCGCCTCGTCCTCGAAGGGCATGGCGACGAGGACCGGGCCGAACACTTCCTCGCGCGCGATCACGTTGGCGCGCGGCGCGGGGCCGAAGAGCGAGGGGCGCACGTAGAAGCCGCCCGCGTCGACGCCCGGATCGATCGTGCCCTCGGCCAGAAGCGGCACGCCGTCGGCGCCGGCCCGGTCGATGAAGGACTGCACGCGCGCGCGCTGCCTGGCGGTGATGATGGGGCCGCAGTCGAGATCCATGTCGGGCGCGCCGACGCGGGTGCGCGAGAAGGCCTCGACGAGGCGTTCCATGAAGGCGTCGTAGACCGAGCGCTCGACGAGGACGCGGCTGCCGGCCGAGCAGGTCTGGCCGCTGTTCTGGATGATCGCCTTGCACACGACGGGTATGGCGGCGTCGAAATCGGCATCGGCGAAGACGAGATGGGGCGACTTGCCGCCGAGCTCCAGCGTGCAGCCGATATAGTTGTCGGCGGCGAGCTTCTGGATCGTCTGGCCGACCTCGGGCGAGCCGGTGAAGGACACGAAGTCGAGGCCGGGATGGGAGACGAGGGCCGAGCCGGCGCTCGCCCCGCGCCCGGTGACGACATTCACCGCGCCGGCGGGAAAGCCCGCCTCCATCACGAGTTCGGCAAGGCGCAGCGCGGAGGCGCAGGCGTCCTCGGCGGGCTTGAGCACCGTGGCGTTGCCCACCGCCAGCGAGGGCGCGAGCGTGCGCCCGAACATCTGCGCGGGATAGTTCCAGGGCAGGATATGCCCGGTCACGCCGTGCGGCTCGCGCAGCACCTGCACGAGATAGCCGGCGAGATAGGGGATGGTCTCGCCGTGCAGCTTGTCGGCGGCGCCGCCGTAGAACTCGAAGTAGCGCGCGAGCGCGGTGACGTCGGCCCGGGCGACGCTCATCGGCTTGCCGGTGTCGCGCGCCTCGATGGAGGCGAGATCCTCGGCATTGGAGGAGACGAGATCGGCGAGGCGCGTCAGCATGCGTCCGCGCTCGGTCGCCGTGGTGCGCCCCCAGGCGCCCTCGTCGTAGGCGTGGCGCGCCGCGCGCACGGCGCGGTCGACGTCCTCGCCCGTGCCGTCCGCGATCTCGCCGAAGGCGCGGCCCGTGGCGGGCTCCACGACCGGCAGCGTGGCGCCGCCGGAGCCGGCGACCCAGTCGCCGTCGATGAAATGTCTTGCCATGGCGTCGAAGTCTCTCAGGACAGGGGTTCTTGCACACGGGCGGCGGGACGGTGGCGCCCGCGCCAGGCCTCGGGTCCGAGGCGGTGGATGGAGCGGCCGGACGGGTCGACGGCGACGGTCACCGGCATGTCCTCGACGGTGAACTCGTAGATCGCCTCCATGCCGAGATCGGCGAAGGCGACGACCTTGGCGGCGCGGATCGCCTTGGAGACGAGGAAGGCCGCGCCTCCCACGGCCACGAGATAGGCCGCCCCGTGCCGGGCGATGGAGGCGATCGTCGCCTCGCCCCGCTCGGCCTTGCCGACCATGGCGAGAAGCCCGAGGTCGAGCATCATGTCGGTATAGCCGTCCATGCGCGTCGCGGTCGTCGGGCCGGCGGGGCCGACGACCTCCGCGCCCACCGGATCGACCGGCCCGACATAGTAGATGACGCGGTCGCGGAAGGAGACCGGCAGCGGCTCGCCGCGCGCCTGCATCTCGGCGATCCGGCGGTGGGCGGCGTCGCGCCCGGTGAGGAAGCGGCCCGAGAGGAGCAGCGTCTCGCCCGGCCGCCAATCGGCCATCGCCTCACGCGTCAGCGTGCCCAGATCGACGCGCCGGGCGCTGCCCTCGGCGCGCGACAGCGCCACTTGCGGCCAGTCGGCAAGGTCCGGCGGGTCGAGCTCGGCCGGGCCGGTGCCGTCGAGCACGACCGTCGCGTGCCGGTTGGCCGCGCATTGCGGGATGAGGGCGACGGGCTTGGAGGCGGCGTGCGTGGGATAGGTGGCGATCTTGACATCGAGGACGGTCGTCTGGCCGCCGAGCCCCTGCGCGCCGATGCCGAGCCCGTTGATGCGGTCGTAGAGCTCGATCCTGAGTTCCTCCAGAGGGTCGGACGGCCCGCGCCGCAGGAGGTCGGTCATGTCGAGCGGGTCGAGCAGCGCCTCCTTGGCGATGAGCATCGCCTTCTCGGCGCTGCCGCCGATGCCCAGCGCGATGAGGCCGGGCGGACACCAGCCGGCGCCGAGCCCGCGCACCGTCTCCACCGCCCAGTCGGCGACGGAGGCGCCGGGATTGAGGACCGCGAAGCGGGCCTTGTTCTCCGAGCCGCCGCCCTTGGCCGCGACGGTGAAGGCGAGCGTCGACCCCGGCACCATCTCGACATGGAGGACGGCGGGCGTGTTGTCGCCGGTGTTGCGGCGCTTGAAGAGCGGGTCCTCGACCATGGAGGCCCGCAAGGGATTGTCGTCGTCGAGATAGGCGAGGCGCACGCCCTCGTTGACGAGAGCGGCGAGCGGACGCGACGAGGCGATGCGCACGTCCTGCCCGAGCTTGGCGAAGACGACGACGAGACCGGTGTCCTGGCAGATCGGGCGCCGGCCGATGGCGGCCATGCGCGAGTTGACGAGGATCTGCGCCATCGCGTCCCTGGCCGCCGGGCTCTCCTCGCGCTCGTGCGCGGCGGCCAGATGCCGGACGAAGTCCTGCGGGTGATAGCTCGAGACGAATTGCAGCGCGCGGCGCACGCTTTCCACGATGTCCGCCTCGGCGATCTCCACCGCTGCGCCCGCCCGTCCCGTCTGCGCGCCGCCTGCTCGCGTCATCGCCATGCCGTCCCCTGTCCTTCACGCGTTCGGCGCTCCCGGCCCGCGGGCGGAAGCGCCGGTCCTTTCCCCGGCCCGTCCGGGCCGGCCCGGCGATGCGGGCGCCTCAGCTGAGGTCGATCGCCTTCGGCACGTAGCTGAAGGCGGTGCCGCTCGGGCGGATATGGCCGATGCCGGGGAAGGGAAAATGATAGCCGATCATCGTCAGCCGGTCGGCCGAGGCGCGGTCGAAGAGCGCCTTGCGCGTGCGCGCGGCGAGCGCCGGATCGGTGTCGAAGGCGAACTCCCATTCCGGGTGCTCGAAGAGCAGCGCGTAATGGTGCACGACGTCGCCGACATTGAGATAGGACGCGCCCTCGGACTCGATGAGGTAGGACGTGTGGCCGACCGTGTGGCCGGGCGTTGCGATGGCGCTGACGCCCTTGATGACCTCCTTGCCGTCGGCCACGAAGATCATGCGGTCGCGATTGGGCAGGAGGTTGCGCCGCGCCCCTTCCACGAAGCTCGGCAGGAAGCCGCCGGCCGAGAGCTTGGCCTCGTCGGTCCAGAAGTCGAAATCGGCCTGGCTCATGTAGATCTGGGCGTTGGGGAAGTTGCGGCTGCCGTCGTCCGCCATGATGCCCCAGCAATGGTCGAGATGGGCATGCGTCAGGATCACCGCGTCGATCGTGGCGGGATCGATGCCGGCGGCCTTGAGGCTCGCGAGGAGGCGGCCCGATTCCGGCCCGAAGGTCTTGGCCGTGCCCATGCCGGTGTCGAACAGGACGAGCTTGTCGCCCGTGTTGAGGACCAGCGCGTTCTGCTCCAGCATCATCGGGGCGACGGGCAGGAACTCCTCGTCGAGGATCTCCTTGATGACCGTCGGCTGGGCGCCGGGAAACTGCGCCTCGGCGCTGCCGAGGTTGAGCCGGCCGTCGGAGACGATCGTCGCCTCGAAGCCGCCGATCTTGAAACGGTACCAGCCGGGCTGCTTGGTGCCGAGCATGGGCGCGGCGGCGCCGGCCGTGCCCGGCAGGCCTGAAAGGCCGGACAGGCCTGCGGCCAGGGCGGCCGAGCCCATCATGAACTGCCGTCGGCCGAGCGTGAACGGGTGCTTGCGGTTCATCTGCGTTCCTCCCCTCCGCCGCCGTTCTTCTCGACGGTCGTGCGGTCCGGGGAGAGTGGCGAAGGGGCCGGGCGAGGTCCAAGACATAAAAACGCTCGCGGCCAGATTGCGGCGTTCTAAGCGGCGGGCCGCCTCACCTAGAGGCGCAGGACGTGGCGCACGGTGCGCCCGGCGGCCAGCGCCTCGAAGCCCTCGTTGATGTCGTCGAGCGTGCCCGTGCTCGTCATCAGCCTGTCCACCGGCAGGCGGCCGGCCTTGTAGAGGGCGACGAAGCGGGGAATGTCGCGCGCCGGGATGCAGCTGCCGACATAGGAGCCCTTGAGCGTGCGCTCCTCGGCGACGAGCTGGAGCGGCGAGAGCGCCATGCGGGCCGCCGGCGGGGCAAGGCCCGCCGTCACGGTCGAGCCGCCGCGCCGGGTGATGGCGAAGGCCATTTCCAGCGCGCGGGCGGAGCCGGCCATTTCCAGCGCGTGGTCGACGCCGCCGCCCGTGGCGGCGCGGATGGCTTCGATCGCGGCCGGGTCGGCGGCGTCGAACGCGTCGGTGGCGCCGAGCTCGCGCGCCTTTTCGAGCTTTGCCGGCGTCAGGTCGACGGCGACGATGCGCGAGGCGCCGGCCGCGACGGCGCCGATGAGCGCGGCGAGACCGACGCCGCCGAGCCCGATCACGGCGACGCTCTCGCCCGCCTTCACGCCCGCCGTGTTGACGACGGCCCCGACCCCGGTGAGGACGGCGCAGCCGAAGAGGGCCGCGATCTCGAAGGGCAGGTCCGCGTCCACCTTCACCAGCGAGCGGCGCGAGAGGACGGCGCGTTCGGCGAAGGCGGAGACGCCGACATGGTGATGCACCGGCTCGCCATGCCACATGAGACGGCGCGCGCCCGACAGGAGGGCGCCCTCGCCGTTGCGCCGGTTGCCCGGCTCGCAGAGCGCCGGGCGCCCCTCGGCGCAGGGCATGCAATGGCCGCAGGAGGGCACGAAGACCATCACCACGTGGTCGCCGGGCGCCAGATCCTCGACGCCCGGCCCGAGCGCCTCCACGATCCCCGCCGCCTCGTGGCCGAGCACCATGGGCACGGGGCGCGGACGCACCCCGTCGATGACCGAGAGGTCGGAATGGCAGAGGCCGGCGGCCTTGATGCGCACGCGCACCTCGCCGACGCCCGGCTCGGCGAGGTCCACCGTCTCGATCGACAGCGGACGCGTCTCGTCGAAGGGCCGCTCGACGGGCGCCCGCGTGAGGACGGCGGCGCGGGTGGTCACCGGCATGGCGGGCTCCTTGCGGTTCTGGCTTCGATCAGACGGTGCGGCCGCCGTCGACCGGCAGGAGGACGCCGGTGACGAAGTCCGAGTCGTCGCTCGCAAGATAGAGCGCCGCCTTGGCGATGTCGCCGGGCCGCGCGAGGCGCCCGAGCGGGATGGTGGCGACGAAGCGCGCGCGGTTCTCCGGCGTGTCCTCCACGCCCATGAAGCTCTCGAGAAGGCCCGTCTCGCCCATCACCGGGCAGAGGCCGTTGACTCGGATGCCGAGCGGGGCGAGTTCCACCGCCAGCGACTTCGACAGGAGGTTCACCGCGCCCTTGGAGCCGTTGTACCAGGTGAGGCCCGGGCGCGGCCGGATGCCGGCGGTCGAGCCGACATTGACGATCGAGCCGCCAGTCTCCTTCATCAGGGGAACGGTCGCCATGGTCATCAGGTAGATCGACTTGACGTTGACGCGGAACACCTTGTCGAAGGTCTCCTCGTCGATGTCGAGAAGCGGCTGGTTGCGGTGCGTCCAGCCGGCATTGTTCACGACGACGCTCGGGGCTCCCAACGTCCTGGCGATCTCGGCGACGGCCGCATCCACCTCGGCCTTCACGCCGACATCGGCGGCGAAGGCGCGCGCCGTGCCGCCGATGGCACCGGCCACGCGCTCGGCCGCCTCGCGGCGGATGTCGAGCACGGCGACCTTGGCGCCCTCCTCGGCGAAAAGATGGGCGATGGCCTCGCCGAAGCCGCCGCCGGCCCCGGTCACGATCGCGACGCGCCCTTCGAGGCGGCCGCGCCCCGTCTCGGTCACTGCCTGCATGGTCTTGTTTCCCTTGTGCGATTTCGGCGGCCGTCAGGCGGCCGCGATGGAGGCGGTCTCGTCGGAGGCGATGGCGCCGCGCTCGACGGTGACGGTGCGCTCGGCGAAGCGGCGCAGGAGCGCGGGGTTGGACTCGGTGATGATGACCGCGATCTCGGGCGCGAGGTCCCGCAGCCGCCCGAGCGCCTCGGCGTAGCGGTTGGCAAGCACAGGGGCGAGGCCCTGGAAGGGCTCGTCGAGAAGGAGGAGGCGCGTGGCGAGCATCAGCGCCCGCCCGAGCGCCACCATCTTGCCCTGCCCGCCCGAGACCGAGCCGGCGGGCCGAGGCCCGAGGTCGCGTAGTTCAGGCAGCACCTCGTAGATGCGCGCAAGGCGGCGCTGCGTCTCGCTGGCGTCGAGCTTGGCCACCCGCGCCGGCAGGAGGACGTTCTCCTCCACCGTGAAACGCGAGAACAGGCGCCGGTCCTCCGGCGCGTAGCCGATGCCGAGCGCCGGCCGGTCGTGCGGGGCGACGCGCGCGATGTCCTCGCCCTGGAAGAGGATGCGCCCGCCGACGATGTCGGTGAAGCCCATGACCGAGCGCAGCGTCGTCGTCTTGCCCGCGCCGTTGCGTCCGACGAGCGCCACCGTCTCGCGCTCGCGCACCGCGAAGTCGATGCCGCGCAGGATCGGGATGCGCTGGATGGAGACGTCGACGCGTTCGAATGTCAGCATGGCGCTCATCCTCCGATCACCGTGCGGATCACGTCCGGGTCCGAGAGGACGCGGGTCGGCTCGCCCGTCATCTGGATCTTGCCCTGGCTCCAGACGGCGACGCGGCTGGCGTAGCGGGTGACCATCTCCATGTCGTGCTCGACGAAGACCGAGGAGACCTTCGCGGTGCGCAGCGCCGAGACGAGGATCTCCATGACGGCGAACTTGTCGGCCGAGGCGACGCCCGAGGTCGGCTCGTCCATCAGGAGAAGGCGGGGTTTCAGCGCCAGCGCGATGGCGATGTCGACGAGCTTGCGCTGGCCCTCCGGCAGGTCGGCGGCGCGCTTGTCATGGAGGTCGGCGCATCCGACGAGGTCGAGGAGCTCCAGCATCTCGCCGCGCTGGGGAAGGCTGGCGAGCGAGCGGAACGGGTTCCAGCTGCGCTCACGCACGGCGGCGGCCAGGAGCATGTTCTCCAGGACCGTGTGCTCGGTGAAGAGCTGCGGGATCTGGAAGGCGCGCGCGATGCCCAGGCGCGTGATGCGGCGCGGCGGCTGGCCGATGAGCTCGCCGCCCTCGAAGCGCACCGAGCCCGCCTGCGGCGTGAGATAGCCCGTGCAGATGTTGAGGAAGGTCGTCTTGCCCGCCCCGTTCGGTCCGATGATCGCGAGATTCTCGTGCTCGAAGACGTCGAGATCGATGCCGTTGGCGGCCACGACTCCGCCGAAGCGGATCTCGAGGCCCCGGGCGCTGAGAAGCGGGGAGCCCGACGGCGATGCGGCTCTCACGAGGCGGCTCCTTCGCGATAGGGCGCGCGCATGGCGGGCGCGGCGTCGGTGGGTGCCGCTTCGGCCTTGCGCTTGCGGCCCGCGAGCCCGAAGCGGCGCGGCAGGTCGATGATGCCGCCGGGCGCGCCGAGGATGATCGCGATCAGGACCGCGCCGAGGATGAGTTGCCAGCTGTCGTCGAGGAGGGCGGCCGCGTAGAAGCGCACGGCCTCGTAGACGAGCGAGCCGGCGAAGGCGCCGACGACATGGCCGGTGCCGCCGAGGACGGCGATGAAGACGAATTCCGAGGAGCGCGTCCAGAACGTGTAGTCCGGCGTCGCCAGCCCCTGGACGATGCCGAGCGACAGGCCGCCGAGCCCGCACAGGACGGCCGAGAGCACATAGGCGGCCAGCACGGTGTTGCGCGCCGACAGGCCGATATATTCGAGCCGCGTCTCGTTGCTCTTCAGCGCCTTCAGCGCCTGGCCGATCGGCGAGCGCAGATATTGCCAGACGAGAAGGGCGCACAGGAGGCTGAGGCCGAGCACGAAATAGTAGAGGACGAGATCGAAGGAGCCGCGCCCGAACTCGAAGCCCAGAAGCGTCGGACGGCGGATGCGCATCCCGTCCGTGCCGCCGGTGAGATGGAAGAACTTCTCGAGGACGGCGAAGAGCACCATGGAGAAGGCAAGGTTCAGCATGCCGAAGAAGATCGAGCGGTAGCGCGCCACGAAGAGCCCGACGACGAGCCCTGCGAGCGCCGAGAGGCCGGCGGCGGCCACCGCCAGGACGAGGAGGTCCGCCCCCCGCCATGCCGCGCCGATATAGGCGGCGCTGTAGGCGCCAACGGCGAAGAACATGCCGTGGCCGAACGAGACCTGCCCCGCCTGCAGGAGAAGGAAGACGCCGAGGACCGCGAGCGCCTTGGCGAGGACGATGGTGCCGAGCGTCAGCATCGGCCCGGCCAGGAAGGGCAGCGCCAGGAGCAGCGCGACGACGACGAGAAGAGCTGCGCGGCGCATCAGATCTTCCTCGCCTGGACGGTGCCGAACAGGCCGTAGGGCCGGAACAGGAGGATGACGACCATGATGAGGTAAGGCATCAGCACCTCGAACTCGGGCGCGAGATAGACCGCGAAGGAGCGCGCCATGCCGATGATGAGCGCGGAAAGGGCCGCGCCCTCGATCTGGCCGAGACCGGCGCTGGCGGCGACCGCGAAGGAGAGGACGATCATGTTGGCGCCCATGCCGGGCACGACGGAGGTCGTGGGCGTGGCGAGCGCGCCGCCGAGCGCCGCCAGGATGGCGCCGACCACGAAGGTGACGAAATAGACGCGCGTGGCGTCGATGCCGATGGCCGTGGCGGCCTCGCGGTCCTCGGTCACGGCCATGATCTGCGCGCCCGCATCCGTGCGGCGCAGGAAGAAGCGCAGGCCGAGCAGCGCCGCGAGCGCCAGGACCGGCAGGACGATCGTCTGATAGGCGGTGTAGTTGATGCCGAAGACGCTGACATTGCCGAGGAGCTGCAGCGGCGAGGCCATGTAGTAGGGCTGCACCCCCCAGATCATGCGCTGCACGTTCTCCAGCATCATGAAGACGGCGAAGGTGACGAGGAGCTGCAGCACCGGGTCCTTGTCGTAGATGCGGCGCAGGAGAAGCCGCTCCATGAGGCCGCCGACGACGAGCCCGACGCAGAGCGCGGCCGCCACGAGCGCGGGATAGGTGAGCCACGGGCTCCAGCCGGCCGCGACGAGCTGGCCGCCGAAGGTCGCCGCCGTATAGGCGCCGAGCGCGTAGAGACTGCCATGGGCGACGTTGAGGACGCCGAGCACCCCGAAGATCAGCGTCAGCCCGACGGCGACGAGGAAGATCAGCGAGGCGTAGGACAGCCCGTCCAGAAGCGCGATGAAGGCGAGATTGAGGGTCATGGAAGGGGCTCGGCTAGTGCGGCGCTGGCCGCCGGCCCCGTTCGGGAGACCGGCGGCCGGGCCGCGGGAAGGACCGGACGGCTCAGCGCGCGTGGTCGAAGCGGTCGCCGCGCGTGGCCAGGAAGTCCGGCTTCAGCGTCTTGATCCACTCGATGGATTCCTCGCCGGCCGGCGCCATGATCGGCTCGGCCGGGTAGATCTCCATCTTGTCGATGACGCGGAACGGATAGGCGGGGTCGCTCACCGTGACGCCGACGAGCTGCGCCTCGACGCCCTGATTGTCCTCGCGGATCTTGAGCGGGCGGCCGAAGCCGCGGAACTCGAGCCCGTCCATGGCCTCGCGCACCTGCTCGTGGTCCGGCCACTCGCCGCCATTCGCCTTGGTGGCCTTGTCGTAGACCGCCTCGAGAGCGGCGAAGGCCTGGGCCATGTGGAAGGCGGAATAGATCGGCCAGGCGCCCGTGCGCTTGCGGAAGCCCTCGGTGAAGGCCTTGAAGTCCTCGTCGCCGCGCCGCTCGGGATGGAGGAAATAGTGGTCGCCGCGCGCGCCGACGATGACGCCCTCGGGCAGGTCGGCGCCCAGGCGCTCCAGCGAGGATTCGGCGAGCGGAAGCACGAACTGCGAGTTGGCGAAGAGGCCGCGCTGGTTGGCCTGGCGCACGAACGTGTCGAGATCGCCGCCCCAGGAGGTGGAGAGGATGACGTCCGGGGCGAGCGCCTGCAGGCGCGAGACCTCGGCCGAATAGTCCGGGGCGCCGAAGGCCGGGAAGAGCTCGGCGACGATCTCGACATCGGGCTTCAGCGTCTTCAGCGCCGTCGAGAAGATGTTCCAGCTGTCGCGGCCCCAGGCATAGTCCTGGTTGACGACCGCCACCGTCTTGAAGTCCGGCCTGGTCTCCAGGAGGTAGAGGAGCGGGGCGAGGATCTCGGGCGTGGCATTGGCCTGGGTGCGGTAGACCCAGTCGTAGTCCTCCTCTTCGAAGATGCGCTGGGTGCCGCAGTCCCACATGAAGTTGAGGACCTCGAGATCCTCGGCGAGCGGGGCGACGTTGTTGCACACGCCCGACGAGATCGAGGCGAACATGACGTCGACGCCGACCTGGTCGACGAGGCGGCGATATTCGGAGGTCAGCGTCTCGACGCCGGCGCCCTCGTCGACGAAGTTGAGCGACACGGGCACGCCCTGGATGCCGCCGCGGGCGTTGATCTGCTCGGCCAGCATCTCGGCGGCGCTGCGCGCGGGCACGCCGAAGACCGAGGCGGGGCCCGACGCATAGGTCGTGATGCCGATCTTCAGCTCCGCCGGCTTCTCGGCCGCAAGTGCCACCGATGCCCACAAGGCGAGCGCGAGCGCTCCCAAACCCGTTCCCAGGCGCATGTCGTACCCTCCCAAGCTCCGCTCTCCCGGCGGATCGTCCTCGGGCAAGGTTTGCGCGCTGCGTTTTGGTCGCACAAAGACAATTTTGCGCTTCGCCCCATACAGGAAAGCGATCGGTCAGGACGAAGCGGCGGCGCCGGCCTGGGGGGCCGCGCCCTCCACGAGCCGGGCCCGCCACTGGCCCGAGCGCACGAGGTCGCGCAGCGTCTCGCGGCACAGGCTCTCGATCGCCATGCTCGCCTCGCCCACCGGCCGCTCGTAGGCATGGGCGATGTGGACCGTGCGCGAGAAGGGCGGATCGCCGATGTTCCAGGAGACGAAGCGCCCGGCCGCGATCTCCTCGGCGACCGCGTTCACCGGCAGGATCGAATAGGCCAGCCCGTGATCGACGCATTCCTTGATGCTGGCATAGCTGTCGACGTCGATGACGGTCTCCAGCGTGATGTCGCCCCGGTTCAGGCGCTCGTCGACGAGGGTGCGCAGGCCGTGGCCGACGCTCGGCAGGATGAGCGGGATGGCGGAGAGATCCTCGGTCGTCAGGAACGGTCGGTCCGGCGGCGTCTCGACGCCCGCGATGCCGCTCGCCGGGCCGAACAGGCACAGTTCCTCCTCCAGCACCTTGTAGGATTTGACGCCCCGCTCGTCGACCGCGAGATAGAGGAGCGCGATGTCGATGCGCTCGTCGCGCAGCCATTCCAGGATGAAGCCGCTCATCGCCTCCATCACCCGCAGCTTGACGCGCGGATAGAGTTCGCGCGCCCTCAGGATCAGCGGCACGGAGAGGATCTGGCTGATCGTGCCGGGCAGGCCGATGCGCACTTCGCCGGACAGGTCGCCCGCCTCCGAGACGATGGCGCGCTTGGTGGATTCGAACTGCGCGAGGATGGCGCGGGCATTGTCGAAGAGGATGCGGCCGGCCGGCGTGGTGCGGATGCCCTGCGGCGTGCGCAGGAGGAGGTCGGTGCCCAGGCTCGCCTCCATGTTGCGCACGTGGAGGCTGAGCGCCGGCTGGGCGACGCGCAGGGCCACGGCGGCTTTCGAGAACGACCCTTCCTCCACGATGGCGACGAAGTAACGAAGCTGCCTCAGGTCCAAGGTGACGCTCTCTCCCGCAGGGCGCCCGCAGCGCCGATCCCTTCATAGACGGGATGGGGGTCGCCTTGTCCATCCGGCGCGGCGCGGCGCCCGTGCGGCCAGTTCTGATCCGGCCTTCCAATGTCGAGAGACAGTCGAGTGCCGGCGGCGCGATGATGTTCTCGGGGGCCTGCGCCCCTTCGATTGAAGCCAGGACTTGCCGCCGGAAAGTCTTCTTCCATGGTTCTGCCGATTGCCGTCTTCACCATCCGCCCTACCTGTCTTGCATGATCCAAATCGCGAACAAGTCGTCATCCTCCCTGAAACACGATTTCTACGTCGAGCAGGCGGCCCAATGCGGCGCCGACGCGGCCCGCTCCAGCCTCCACAATGTGCGCGAGCGCTGCCTGCGCGCCGAAGCCGCCTGGCTCGCCATGGCCGCGCTCAGCGCCGCCGGCGAGCGCAGCCGCACCGAGGCCGCCGAGGGGCGCCTCCTGGCCGAGAGCACGCCGACCTTCGGCCGCTTCGCCTGATCGGAACGGGCGCCGGTCCCGGGCCGGCTCCCCTTCCCGGCCCGAGACCGGCCGGCCTTTCGCTTCTCCCTGTTCGAGGTCGGGCGACGCACGCCCTCCCTCGCGAAGAAGGTCCGATGCCCGCCGCCTCGTCCCCCGTTCTGGGGATGCGCCGCACGATCGGCCATGGTGACCTGAGGGTGCAGTCGCTCTCGATACGGACCTTGGCTCTGTCCAGGCGTTCCGACGATGCAGTCGGCGGCGAAGCGGCGGCACGCCCGCTCCCAACGTCCGTGCCGCCGCCTCTCCCGACCGCCGTCGGCCACGCCCGCTGAGGGCATCCCGTCCCGAGGATCGACGGCGTCGATCCCTGGGAGGACACCATGATCAAGCGCATCCTGATACTCGCCCTCGCCGCGGCCGCCTATGTCACGCCGGTGACGGCGAGGGACGCCTCCGGCGAGGTGACGCAAGCCTATGCGAACTGGGACGCGGCCTTCAACGCGCGCGACGCGGCCGCCCTTTCGGCCACCTATACCGAGAACGCGCTGTTCCTGGCGCCCGACCACGTCGTGCGCCGGGGCCCGGACGAGGTGCGCCGCTTCTTCGGCGGGCTCTTCGACCATGGCGTGACCGACCACAAGCTGACATTGATCGAAACGGAGACGGCGGGCGAGATCGTCTACGCCACGGCGAGCTGGAGCGCACGAGCCAAGGGCGCCGACGGCGCGCCGGCCGCGATCGGCGGCGTCGGCACCCACATCTTCGAGCGCCAGCCGGACGGCACGCTGAAGCTGCGCCTCCACACGTTCAACTGACACAGGCCGGGACGCCCCGGCGCCTCCGTCAGCGCCGGAACGGGGCGACCGCCGCGATCAGCCGCGCCAGTTCGCTCTGGCGATGGATGCCGAGACGCTGATAGACCTGCTTGAGCATGGTGCGCGCCGTCTCCTCCGTGACCTCGAAGAGCGCGGCCGCTTCCCGCGCCGAATGCCCCGCGCCGATCGCCAGCGCATAGCGCGCCTGGCCGGGCGTGAGGCCGAGCTTCATCAGGATCGGTTCGAGGCCGGGATAGCCGGGCAGATCGGGCCGCAGGAAGAGAAGGAGAAGCGCCCGCTCGGGCGTGCCGAGGCGCCGGTCGGCGACCCGCGCCTCGAGCCGCACGCCGCGCACCAGGAGCGGCAGGGCGCTGCCGGGCCGCGCAAGCGCCACGACGTCGTCGGAGGTCGACAGGACGTCCGATCCCCCGAGACGGCGCAGGAACGTATCGAGCGTCGCCTGCGCCTGGGGCTGGCTGCAGACGAGACGCCCGGCACGCACCGCGACACCGTCCGGCCCCAGATCGTGCAGGAGGGCATTGCTGCGCAACAGACGCTGGCCCTCGCTCAGCACCGCCACCGCGCAGTCGAAGCCGGCGAGTTCGTCGCCGAGCGTTCGGGCAAGGGCGTCCGAGGCCGCGGCGCGCGCGCCGAGCGCGATCGCGCGGTCGAGATGGCGCCCGAGAAGCGCGAAGGACGAGCGTTCGCGCGCCGCGACATGCTCGGCGTCGAGCCGCCTCTGGATGTTGATGGCGACCATGCCTCCCTCCGGCGGCGTGGCGACGAAGGAGAGGATGCTGGACACGCCCTGCGGCCGGCGGAACTCCTGATAGAACGGGTCGCGGGCCCGGATCTCGGCCGGGAGATAGTCCGTGTCGACATGCAGCCCCGCGCCCAGCCGGTGCTCCATCGCGTAGTTCAGGAAGAGATCGTGGGCATGCCAATGGGCCTCGTAGACCGGCACGAACGCGCTCAGGCTGCGTGTGTAATGAACGAGCGGCGCGGCGCGGCGCATCCTGAGGAGGTTGGCGCCGAACCCGCCAAAGCCGTCCGCGATGGATTCGAGCAGGCTCGACCACTCCTCCTGCGTGTCGAAGGCCGTGTCGTAGCAGCGCTCGATCAGTCCGGAAAACGCGGCTTCGTCCAACCACTCCTCCCGCAGGAAACAATCTTCCCTAAGGGAATTTCTGGCACGAAAGCCGCGGGCGATAAAGGCCGCGCCCCTGCATCGCTTGCACGCCGAGGATGCATCTCGGCCGGAAAGAACCGGAGCGAGCGGGGCGTCGGCCGCGCGCGGCCCGACCGGCGGGCGGCACGCAGAAGGAGTAGCGCCGTCGCGCCCGCCGTCTCGGCGCGGCCATGACCGGATCGATCGGCCCGACGGGCCGTTGAGAGGGCATGAACCTTCCCTTCGACTGGTCGCCGGACCCCTATATCCTCGTCCTCACCGGCGCGGGTCTCCTCATCGCCCTCGTCGCCTGGCTGCCGCTGGCGCTGCGGCGCCTGCCGCTCTCGCTGCCGATCGTCTGCATCGGGCTGGGCGCCGCGCTCTTTTCCCTGCCGCAGGTCACGCTCGACCCTTTGCCCCAGAACTATCCGGTGATCGTCGAGCGCTTTTCCGAGTTCGTCGTCATCATCGCGCTGATGGGAGCGGGGCTGAAGATCGACCGGGTCTTCGGCTTTCGCCGCTGGTCCGTCACCTGGCGTCTGATCGCCATCACCATGCCGCTCGGCATCGCGGCGATCACCGCGATCGCCGGCGGGTGGATCGGCCTGTCCTGGACGCTCGCCCTCCTCGTCGGCTCCGCCCTCGCCCCCACCGATCCCGTGCTCGCCGCCGACGTGCAGGTCGGGCCGCCGAAATCCGGCGAGGAGGACGAGGTGCGATTCGGCCTGACCTCGGAGGCCGGCCTCAACGACGGATTCGCCTTCCCCTTCGTGCATCTGTCCATCGCGCTGGCGCTCTCGGCGACGACGGGCGAGCCCTGGCTTCTCGAATGGCTGAGCTACAACGTCCTGTGGGAGATCGGCGCGGGCATCGCCGCCGGCTACGCGATCGGCCGGGCCTTCGGCTGGCTGACCTTCCACGTGCCGGCCCGCAACAAGCTCGCGCGCACGGGCGACGGCCTCATCGCGCTCTCGGCGACCTTCGTCTCCTACGGCGCGACCGAACTCATCCACTGCTACGGCTTCCTCGCCGTCTTCGTCACCGCCCTCACCTTCCGCCACGCCCATCGCGACCACGACTTCCAGCGCGAGATGCACGCGCTGACCGAGCAGATCGAGCGCATCGCCATGATGGTGCTGCTCCTCCTGTTCGGTGGCGCGCTCGTCAGCGGCCTCCTGTCGCCGCTGCGCCCGGGCGACGTCCTCGCCGTCCTCGCCATCCTCCTCGTCATCCGCCCGCTGACCGGCCTCCTCGGCCTTCTCGGCCACCGCGCCGCCTGGAGCGAGCGCCTGACGCTCGCCTTCTTCGGCATCCGCGGGGTCGGCTCGATCTACTATCTCGCCTACGGCCTCAACCACATGCCGGACGTGACGGGCGCCGACCGGCTCTGGGCCATCATCGGCCTCACCATCCTCCTCTCGATCCTGATGCACGGCCTCACCGTCACGCCCGTCATGCGCCTTCTCGACCGCAGCCACGGCCGCGACCCCGACGCCGGCCAGACGCCCCCGCCTCCCGGCCTCCAGGGCAAGGCCGCGACGTGAGGGTCGAGTTTCGCGACCGCCATGGGCGAGCGCGCGGCCGGCTCCATCTTCGTCCTTCTCAAGGCTTCGAAGGACCCCGGCGATGACCTCCATCGATCTCAACAGCGACCTCGGCGAAGGCTACGGCGCCTGGACCATGGGCGATGATGCGGCGATGCTGGAAGTCGTCTCCAGCGCCAACATCGCCTGCGGCTTCCACGCCGGCGATCCCGCCGGGCTCCTGCGCACGCTGCGGCGCGCGGCGGAGTGCGGCACCGTTGTCGGCGCCCACGTCTCCTATCCGGACCGCGTCGGCTTCGGCCGGCGCGACATGGATGTCGGCCACGAGGAGCTCGTGGCCGACATCGTCTACCAGATCGGCGCCCTGCAGGGCCTTGCGCGCGCGGCGGGGACGCAAGTCCGCTATGTCAAGCCGCACGGCGCCCTCTACAACCGCATCGCCGGCGACGCGCGCCAGGGCGCGGCGGTGATCGAGGCGCTCGGCCTCGTCGATGGCGACCTCGCCCTCATGGGTCTTGCCGGCGCCCCGATCCTCGACCAGGCGCGGGCGGCGGGCCTTGCCACCGTCGCGGAAGCCTTCGCCGACCGCGCCTACACGCCCCAAGGACGGCTCGTCTCGCGCCGCGAGCCCGGCGCCGTCATCCACGACACGGACGAAGTGGCGCGGCGCATGGTGCAGCTCGCGCGGCACGGCACGCTCGAGGCGATCGACGGATCGACGATCCGCCTCGCGGCGCAGTCGATCTGCGTCCATGGCGACAGCCCGGGCGCCGTCGCCATCGCCCGCGCCGTCCGCGCGGCCCTCGAGGCGAACGCCATCGCCGTGCATTCCTTCGAAAGGCCGGCGGCATGAGCGCGGAGTCCGGAATGGTCCGGCCGACCTTTCGGGCCGGCGACGACGGCCGGCCGCAGGCGTCCGCGGCTGCGATGGACGCCGCCTATCATGTCTGACGCGACGCCCATGCGCTTCCTGCCCGTCAGCCTGCGCGTCCTCCTCGTCGAACTCGAGGGGCTGGACGAGACGCTGGCGCTCTTCGCCTCGCTGAGCGCCGACCCCGTGGCGGGGATCGACGAGGTGCTGCCGGCCGCCCGCACGCTGATGATCCGCTTCCGCCCGGAGATCGTCACGCCGGAAAAGCTGGCGGAAGCGCTGCGGGGGCGGGACCTCTCGGCGCGGATCGAGCGGCCCGGCGCCCTGGTCGAGGTGCCGACCCTCTACGACGGCGAGGACCTTGCCGAAGTCGCCGCCCTCACCGGCCTGACGGTGGCGGAGGTGATCGCGCGCCACACCGCCGGCGAGTACACGGTCGCCTTCTCGGGATTCGCGCCCGGCTTCGGCTACCTCGTGGGCGGCGACAATGCGCTTCACGTGCCGCGCCGGCGCAGCCCGCGCACTCGCATTCCCGCCGGCTCCGTCGCGCTCGCCGGCCCCTTCGCCGGCGTCTACCCGCAGGAGAGCCCCGGCGGCTGGCAGCTGATCGGCACGACGCCCGTGCCCGTGTGGGACCTCTCCCGCGACCCGCCGGCCTTCTTCCAGCCGGGCGACCGCGTGCGTTTCGTTTCGATCGACGCCACCGAGGCCGAGCGGCTGCGCGCACGGGAGGCGGATCGCGCGGCGCTGCCCGCGCCCGAGGATGCGGCGCCGGGCGGGCTTGCCGTCCTCGCCGCGCCCATGCCGGCGCTCTTCCAGGATCGCGGCCGCTTCGGCGAGACGCGGCAGGGCGTCTCGAGTTCGGGCGCGCTCGACCTCGGCGCCATGCGCGCGGCCAACCGGCTCGTCGGCAACCCCGCCGAGACGCCGGTTCTGGAAATCACCGGCGGCGGCTTCGCGCTGGAGGCGCGCCAAGGCGCCGTCGTGGCCCTTGCCGGCGCCCCCGCCGCGCTCTCGCTCGCCGATGCGGCGGGGCGAAGGCTCGGCGCCGAGATCGGCAGGCCCTTTTCGCTGGAGCCGGGCGACAGGCTGGCGCTCGGCGCGCCCGGGCGGGGCATGCGCACCTATCTCGCCTGGCGCGGCGGCTTCGAGGTCGCGCCCGTCCTCGGCAGCGCCAGCACCGACACGCTCGCCCATGTCGGCCCGCCCTCCGTGCGGGCCGGCACCGTGCTGCGGCAGGCGGCGGGCGCAGGCGTGGCGGCGGGTCCCGTCGCGCTTTCGATGGAACCGGCCTTCGTCTGCCCCGCGCCCGGCGAGACCGTGACGCTCGACGTCGTCATGGGCCCGCGCACGGACTGGTTCACGCCGGCGGCTCTCGCCCTCTTCGAGAGCCAGGCCTTCGAGGTCACGCCGCAATCGAGCCGCGTCGGCATGCGGCTTCAGGGCCCCGAGCCGCTGGAACGGCGCGAGCGGGGCGAGCTTGCGAGCGAGGGCACGGCGACGGGCGCCATCCAGGTGCCGCCGAGCGGCCAGCCGGTCTTGTTCCTCGCCGACCATCCGCTGACCGGCGGCTATCCGGTGATCGCCTGCGTCGCCGAGCACCATCTCGACCTCGCCGGCCAGATCCCCGTGGGCGCCTTCATCCGCTTCCGCCCGATCCGCCCCTTCGCCGAGATCGCGCCCCTTGCCCGACAGGACCAGCCATGAAGACCGTCCTCATCGCCAATCGCGGCGAGATCGCCCTGCGCATCGTGCGCGCCTGCCGCGACGCGGGCCTGCGCTCGGTCGCCGTCTATGCGGACGCGGACGCCGACGCGCTTTACGTGCAGGCCGCCGACGAGGCCCATGCGCTGGGCGGCGACCGGCCGGCGGACACCTATCTCGACGGCGCCCGGATCGTCGCCCTCGCCCTGAAGGCCGGGGCCGACGCCGTCCATCCCGGCTACGGCTTCCTTTCCGAGCGCGCCGACTTCGCGCGGGCCGTGATCGAGGCGGGGCTCGTCTGGATCGGGCCGGCCCCGTCCGTCATCGAGGCGCTCGGCGACAAGGTGGAAGCGAGGCGCATCGCCGGGCGCGTCGGCGCGCCGCTCGTGGCTGGCAGTCCCGGACCCGTCTCGGGCGCCGACGAGGTCCTCGCCTTCGCACGCGCGCACGGGCTTCCCGTCGCCATCAAGGCCGCCTTCGGCGGCGGCGGGCGCGGCCTCAAGGTCGCCTGGCGCATGGACGAGGTGGCCGAGCTCTACGAATCGGCGGTGCGCGAGGCGACGGCGGCCTTCGGCCGGGGCGAATGCTACGTGGAGCGCTTCATCGACCGGCCGCGCCACGTGGAGGCGCAGATCCTCGCCGACACGCATGGGCGCGTCGCCGTCCTCGGCACGCGCGACTGCAGCCTGCAGCGGCGCAACCAGAAGCTCGTGGAGGAGGCGCCGGCGCCGTTCCTCACCGACGCGCAGCGCGAGCGCATCCACGAGGCGGCCCGCGCGATCTGCGCCGAGGCCGGCTATACGGGCGCCGGCACGGTGGAGTTCCTGCTCGGGCGCGACGGCGTCATCTCGTTCCTGGAGGTCAACACGCGCCTCCAGGTCGAGCATCCCGTGACCGAGGAGACGTTCGGGATCGATATCGTCGCCGAGCAGCTGCGCATCGCGCAAGGGCTCGGCCTGTCGTTCGACGCGGTTCCGGCGCCGCGCGGCCATTCGATCGAGTTCCGCATCAATGCCGAGGATCCCGGCCGCGGCTTCCTGCCGACGCCGGGCGAGATCACGCTGTTCGAGGCGCCGTCGGGACCGGGCGTGCGGCTCGACAGCGGAGTTCGCGCCGGCTCGCGCGTCCATCCCGCCTTCGACAGCCTGATGGCCAAGCTCGTCGTGACCGGCGCCTCGCGCGCCGAGGCGATCGCGCGGGCCCGCCGGGCGCTGGCCGAGTTCCGGATCGAGGGCGTGGCGAGCGTCCTGCCCTTCCACAGGGCCGTCCTGGAAGCGCCGGCCTTCACGGCGACGGATGGGTTCCTCGTCCACACCCGCTGGATCGAGACCGAGTTCGCGGGCCTGACCGAGGCGCAGGCCCGGCCCGAACCCGTGGCGGACGAGCCGCTCCTGCGCCTCTTCGTGGAGATCGACGGCAAGCGCGTGCGGCTCGGCCTGCCCGCCTCCGTCCTCGGCCGTCTGGGCACGCCGGCCGGGGCGGCGCCCGGCGAGACCGGCGAGGCCTTGCCGGCCTCCTCGGATCCGAACGCCGTCCTCTCCGCCGTCGCCGGCACCCTCCAGGCCTGGCGCCACGCCGATGGCGAGACGGTCGAGGCCGGGACCATCCTGGTGACGATGGAGGCGATGAAGATGGAGACCTCCGTCCTCGCGCCGCGGGCCGGGCGCCTGCGCATCCTCGCCCCGGACGGCTACCGCGAGGCCGGCACGGTTCTGGCGACGATCGAACCGCACGCGCCGTGAACGCGCCGCGCCCCATCCCACGTGCCGACCGTCGCACCGCAAGCCCGGAGGCCCTGCCATGACCATCGCCGCCGAGGGCATCGTCGCCTTCGACTTCGCCGCGCTCTCGGCCCGCGAGCGCTACAAGATCATGATCGGCACGGTCGTGCCGCGCCCGATCGCGCTCGTCACGACGCTCGACGAGGCGGGCCGCGTCAACGCGGCGCCCTTCAGCTTCTTCGGCTGCCTCTCCTCCGATCCCGCCATCGTCGGCCTCGGCGTGGAGTACCGGCCGGACGGAACGCGCAAGGATACGGGCGCCAATATCGAGGCGCGCGGGGAATTCGCGGTCAACATCGTCTCGGGCGCGCTCCTCCATCCGATGAATGTCTGCGCCGTGCCCTTCCCGGCGGGCGTCGACGAGATCGCGGAAGCCGGCCTGACGCTGCGGCCCGGCCATCGCATCGGCGTGCCCTCCATCGCCGAGGCGCCGGCCTCGCTGGAATGCCGCCTGCACTCCCTCCTGACGATCGGCGAGAGCCGGCAGATCGTGCTCGGCGAGATCGTCGGCGCGCAGTTCCACGCCGGCGCGATCGACGAGCGGCTTCATGTCGACCCGCAGGTCCTCGACGCGCTGGGCCGCATGGGCGGCCACGGCTACGCGACCACGCGGGACCGTTTCGACCTGCCGACGATGGACGAAGCCGAGCACCGGCAGCGCAACCGGCGCGACTGACGGGTCGGCATGGCCCGTCCGGTGTCCGTCCGCCGGACGGGCCCGGCGGAGCCTGGGCGGCCGGGCACGATCAGGGTCCGAGCTTCGCGATCACAAGCCGGGCGCGGGAGGCGCAGACGCTGCCGACCGTAACGTCCGGTCAACGCTGATCGCAAGATCGGCGCGCCTTTCTGCGCGCCTTCAGTCAAAACGAACCGGACACGCGGTCTGGTAGCACGCGCCCTCGAACTCGACCGGGTCATGCCGACCGAAAGCTTCGCCCTGAAAGCCGAACGGACCACGCCGCAGGAGCTTCCGGTTTCGGTCCGGCAGGCGTTCGCCTCGCATCGCACCATCGTCGGCATCGTCGCGGCCCAGGCCGCGATGACCCTGGCGCTCGCCATCCTCTACCCGGGCACGAACGCGATCGGACCCCGTCACGTCGCCAGCACGACGCTCGGCCTCCTGATCCTCGTCCTCCCGCTGTGCATCGTCGCCCTGTGCCTTCGCCGCGTGGCGCGCGCGAGGCCCGAAGGCAGCGCCACCGTCGCGCTGATCGGCGAGATCGGAACCTATCTGTCCGACAGGGACCGCCTTCGCAACGGGCTTCCGGTTCTGGTTCTGTTCATCCCGTTCATGACGCTGTTCGCGCATCTGAAGGCGAACATTCCGGCCATCCAGCCCTTCGCCTGGGACGAGACGTTCACGCTCTGGGACCGCACCCTCTTCCTCGGCCACCTGCCCTACGAGGTGCTGGCGCCGGTGATGAGCCATCCCCTGGTGCTCTCCGTCACCGACATCCTCTATGTCGGCTGGTTCTATCTGATGTGGGGCGTGCTGCTCGCCTGCGCCTTCCAGAAGCAAGGCTCCGAACTGCGCACGCGCTACATCGTCGCCTTCTTCCTCGTCTGGCTGTTGCAGGGAAACGTCCTCGCTCTGCTGCTCTCGTCGGCCGGCCCCTGCTTCTACGCCCCGCTCGGTCTCTCCCCGGACCCCTACCAGCCGCTCATGGCGACCCTGCGCGCGGCGGACGCGGAATGGCCGATCTTCGCGCTGACGATGCAGGACATGCTCTGGAGCGGCCATGTCGGCGCGTCCGAGCCGATGGGCATCTCCGCCATGCCGAGCCTTCACAACGCCGTGGCGGTGCTGATGGTCCTCGGCGCCTGGCGGATCGGGCGCGCCCTCGGCCTTGCCTTCGCGGCCTATGCGCTGTGGATCTTCGCCGGCTCGATCAGTCTCGGCTGGCACTATGCGGTGGACGGTTTCGTCGCCCTGCCCGCCACGGTCGCCATCTGGATCGCGAGCGGCTGGCTCGCCCGCCGGCAGCATCGGTCCGACCTGCATCCGGCCGCGACCGGAGGGCTGGCGGCTCAGGCGAGATAGCGCCTGAACCAGTCGAGGGTGCGGTCCCAGGCAAGGGTCGCCGCCGCCGCGTCGTAGCGCGGCGTCGTGTCGTTGTGGAACCCGTGGTTCACGCCGGGATAGACATGGGCCTCGTAGGTCTTGCCCGAAGCGTCGAGCGCGGCCTTGTAGGCCGGCCAGCCCTCGTTGATGCGCGTGTCGAGCTCGGCATAATGGATGAGAAGGGGCGCCTCGATGCGCGCCACGTCCTCGGCTCGCGGCTGGCGGCCGTAGAAGGGAACGGCGGCCTTCAGTTCGGGATAGGCGACGGCCGCCGCGTTGGCGACGCCCCCGCCGTAGCAGAAGCCGGTGATGGCGACCTTGCCGTTGGTAAGCGCCGGCGTCATCAGGTGCTCCACCGCGGCGAAGAAGTCGTTCATCAGCTTTTCGGGATCGACGCCTTGCTGCAGCTCGCGTCCCTTCTCGTCGCTGCCGGGATAGCCGCCGACCGAGGTCAGGCCGTCGGGCGCGAGCGCCACGAATCCGGCCTTGGCCACGCGCCGCGCGACATCCTCGATATAGGGATTGAGGCCGCGATTCTCGTGGACGACGACGACGCCGGGCAAGGGCCCCGGCGCATCTGCCGGCCGCACCAGATAGGCCCGCACCTCGCCATTGCCCTTCGGCGAGGCGTAGGTGACGAAGCGCGCCTCGATGGCGGGGTCGGCGGGGTCCACCTGCCGGGCGAGCGCATAGTCAGGGCTGAGCGTGGAGAGAAGCGTCGCGGCGGTGACGCCGCCCACCGCGAACCGCGCCGCCCGGTCGAGGAACTCGCGCTTGGTGATGCGCCCGTGGGCGTAGAAGTCGTAGAGCTCGAGAAGCTCCTGCGGGAAATCCTTCGCCGTCGGCCGTGTCATCGCAGCGTCTCCCGTCCCTGGCGCAGTGGCGGGGGCGAGCTTAGCCGCATCGCGCCGACGATCCGCCATCACGATCGCGCCATGTCCCGGCGCGGCCGGCCTCGTCTGCGACGATCCTTTCCCTCGATCCGGCGGCGGCGCGCGGCCGCCGGCCTCTCAGCGCAGGCGTTTCAGCCGGCGGGTCAGGGCATCGTCGAAGGAGGCGATGCCTTCGAGGACGCCCGGTCGGCCGGTCCCGGCAAGGCTCGCCGCCAGATCCTTCTCCACCTGATCCCAGACCTCCAGGATGCCGGCACGGAGCGAGAGACCGCGATCGGTGAGCCGCACCAGCGTCCGGCGCTGGTCGCTCGCATGCGAGGTGCGCTCCACGAGGCCTCTCTCGACCAGGCGATCGACCATCTTGGACGCGGTGGACGGACGCACGCTCATGAGCCCGGCAAGCGTGCCGACGCTGATCGCCTTGGTGTCCAGCGACGTCAGCAGCTGGTCCTGGCCGACCACGATGCCGAGCGGGGCGAGCTTGAGGCCGACCAGAACCCGGATCGACTTCCCGATGGACAGGCCGAGGGAGACAAGGCCGCGATCGCAGGTTCCGCCGTCGCCGGTCGGGGCGTCGACCGGCAGCGGCGCCTGGGGACCGGAACGCGTGAGGGGATGGATCTCCATTTCGAATGCCTCCTTCCGTCTAGAATTCATAGGAAACAGCATAGACGGGAGGCCACTTAAAAATGTCATACGCGGCGCGATGGTACGCTATTGTACGGTGGTCACAGTCGGAGAAGCGCCATTTTCCGCCACGGTAGTTAGACTTTTGTCTCATGATCGAGACCTTGCACTCGCGGACGACTTTCGATGTCGCCCATCCCGGCCTCGAAAACCTGATCCGAGCCGAGCGCGACCGGCCGATGCGCTTGCGCGGCACGGCGAGGCGGGCCCCGCAAGCGCTCAAAGGGCGAGGCGCTCGCCTTCGATGACGCGGCGATACTCGCGCTCGGGGACGCCGTAGGACCCGCCGGCGCGCGCCTCGAGGCGCGGCCGGTCGAGGATGCGGATCGAGCCGCGGGTCGCCTTGATCACCTGCCCGCCCTCGAGCACGTGGATCTCGTTGGTGACGCCCGAACGGCGCACGCCCAGCATCTGCGCCAGGAACTGGTGCGTCAGGGCCATCTCGTCCTCTTCCAGGCGGTCGTGGCACATGAGCAGCCAGCGGGCGAGGCGCTCGGCCAGCGTGTAGCGCCCGTTCGCGAGAACCGAATAGGAGATCTGCAACTGGGTGACATGCACGTAGCGCAGCATCAGCCGCCGGAACTCGCGGTCCTCGTCCATCATCCGCGTGACGTCGGCCATGCTGGCCTTCAGCCCGGTGCCCGGCACCAGCATGAACGTGTGGCTGGGCGCCCGGTCCACGCCGAGGAGAAGATGGAAGCCCGCCACCCCTTCCGGGCCGATATGGGCGACCTCCACCGTCTCGCCGTCCCGAAGGCCCGTGGCGACGACCGAGGCGAGGCCCATCTCGATGAAGGTCACGGCGGGCGTGGCCGCCTCGGGTTCGGCGAGATTGTCGCGCCGCGGCAGCGTCACGGGCTCGAGGAGCGGCGCGAGCGCGGCGAGCGTTCGTTCGGGCAGGGCCTTGAGGAGGCGGTTGCGGAAGGCGGTCGGGACCGGTCCGGGCATGGGATTTCTCCCTTCGAGAGATTTCGCGGGCCGGCACCCGGCCGGCGGTGCATCGGCGCCGTGCAATCCTTGCGGCCCGAACCGTCCGGCGACAGCCCAAGGTTAGACCGGGATTGCTCGCAGGAGGCAATACGCGGCGATGGGCGTACCACTCCAGATCGCGCCGGCAGGGCCCCTGTCTCGCCCGAGATGACCGGATGACGGCCGCGGAGCCGGTCGGCAGGCGCGTGCAAGCCTTGAGCGGACCCGTGTCGAAACCGAAGGAGCGGCCCACGTCCTGCCGGGCCATGCTTCGGCCGCGGCCTTCACGTCCGCCGCGCGGCAGGAGATCAACGATCGAAGCGCGACGCCGTTGCCGATCGAATCCGGTCACGCCTATTCGCCCCGGCCCCGGCGAGTTCCCGGACCCGGATGCCCGACAGGAGCGGGGTCGCGGTTCAGGCCGCGTCCGACAGTTCGGCCGCGATCGCGTCGAGAAGGCTCGTGTCGTCGCCGGCCATCCCGTCCATCGCCGCCATGCGGGCGGTGACGAGGCCGGCGATGCGCTCCTCCACCGTGCCCTCGCCATAGGCGTAGTAGATGATCGCGCGCTGGCCGTCGCGATGGCAGCGCCCCTCGATCTGCTGCAGCTGGATGGCGCTGTGGCGCATGTCGTGGACGAGGAGCGCGCGCTCGGCCTCCCCGCCGGGATGCTCGCGGGCATGCAGCGAGATGGATTCGGTGACGGTGAAGATCACGACGTCGAGCGCGCCGGTCTGGAAGGCGAGGCGCGTGTCCTCGTTGGCCGCGCCGGAGGCGGTGCCGTTGATCTCGCCGACCCGCCAGCCGCGCCCGCGCAGGGTCTCGGCCAGGAACGCGCTCGTCTCCAGGAAGGCGACGGAGATCGCGACCTTCAGGTCGTTGGACAGGAGGTCGCCGGCGAAGTCCGCCGTGCCGGGAATGCGGATGAGGCTCGCCTTCTGGCGAAAGCGCAGGTCCGCCGCCCAGCCCGCCGGCTTGCGCGTCGAGCCGCCGGCGAGGCCGAACTCGCGGCGGAACTCGCGCCAGGTCGCCTCGTAGAGGCGCGCGCCCGCGGGGTCGAGCGCGGTCGGGGCGAGCTCGCGCTGCACCTTCGGCCAGCCCGCGATCTCCTCCGGCCGGCGGCGCAGGCCGATCGCGCCGGGCCCCCGGTAGAGAAGGCCGGCCATCAGCGCGCGGTCCTCCTCGTTGGGCTCCCAGCTCCAGTTCTTCCAGCGCCCCTTGGCCCGGCCGATCCTCAGGCTCTTCATCAGCGCCCGGAAGGCGTCCATCTCGCCGCCGGCCTTCTGCGGCTCGCCGGTGAGGAGACGCCCGAGATAGGAGAGTTCGTGCGGCGTCTGGCCAGCGGTGGCGCTGAGATAGAGCGTGAAGCGCGCCGCCTTCGCGATCTGCCGGCAGACGAGCCCCTGCTGCGAGGCGGGATTGCGGATGCGGTGGCTCTCGTCGACGATGACGAGCGGGACGGCGCGCTTGAGCGTTCCCTCGCGCGCCAGTTCGTTGTTCTTGGCCCGCGTCGAGCGCCGCCTGGACTCGGCGGGCGGGGCCATCAGCGCCTTGGTCCGCTCGAAATTGACGATCGTCACCGCCTTGCCGCTCGGCGGCGAGCCGGCGATGGTGCGGCGCCATTGCGGGATGGCGCCCTTGGGACAGACGATCAGCACCTCGCGCTCGGGCATGGCCGCGACCGCGCTCCAGGCCGAGAGCGTCTTGCCGAGCCCGGTGAGGTCGCCGAGAAGAAAGCCCGGCCGCCCGGCCGCGCGCGCCTTCAGGATCGCCTCGCACGCCTCGATCTGGTGGGCGCGGGGGATGAAACGGATGTCGTCGGGCAAGGCGGATCCTTCGAGGACGGCGGGCGGCGCCTTCCTGAACCCCGAAGTCCGGGCGAACAAGAAAAGACTTCCCACTTTGAAAAAAATCACCGCGCTTAAGCCTTGCGCAAGGCAAGGCCTGTATCCATCTAGGTGAAGTGCAGCGCGTTCGGAGAAACCCGGACTGTCGCGCAAAAGGTTCGAGGCCCGTCCGACCACGGATGTACTGGCGAGTTGGGTCGCCGAACCGCACTGCCCGAAAGGGACGCTGAGCCGCCGGAGGAAACTCTCGGCGGCTTTTTCGTGTCTGCCGGCCTGCCGCCCCTAACCGGCCTGCGATGGCCGGACCGGGCCGGTCGCCCCCGCGATTGGCCCGCGGCGCCCTTGCCCCTATCGTGCGGCGCGAACGCCCGCGCGCCGCAGGCGCCCGTCGAGAAAGGAGCGGCCATGGCCAACGCCATCCACCACGTCACCGCGATCTCCGGCTCGGGGCCCCGCAATATCGACTTCTACACGCGCGTCCTCGGGCTTCGGCTGGTCAAGCGCACGGTGGATTTCGACGAGCCGACGATCGGCCATCTCTATTATGGCGACGGCGCCGGACGGCCGGGTTCGCTCCTCACCTTCTTTCCCATCGCCCATGCCGCGCCCGGCCGCCTCGGCGTCGGTGCCGTGCAGGAGACGGTCTGGTGCGTGCCGGCCGCCTCGCTCGGCTACTGGACGCACCGCTTTCTCGAGAAGGGCGTCGCGCACGAGACGCCGACGAAGCGCTTCGGCGAGAGCATCCTCGCCTTCAAGGACCCGGACGGCACGCCGCTGGCGCTCGCCGGCGTGCCCGGCCTCGAAGGCGTGCCCGGCTGGGAGGGCGGGGGCGTCGAGCCTGGGCACGCCATTCGCGGCCTGCATTCGGTGAGCCTTCTCCTGGAGGAGGCGGGCCCCACCGCCGCCATCCTGACCGACGTCTTCGGCTTCGCCGAGACGGCGCGCGAGGGCACGACGATCCGCCACGCGATCGCCGGCGAGCGCCTCGGCGCCATCGTCGACCTGCGCGCCGTCGGCGGCTTCCTCAAGCCCCGGACGGGACGCGGCTCGGTGCACCATCTCGCCTTCCGCGCCCGCGACGAGGCCGAGCAGGCGGCGCTGGTGCGGCGGCTGCGGGAGGGGCACGGCATCGAGACGAGCGAGCAGAAGGACCGCCGCTACTTCCGCTCGGTCTATTTCGAGGAGCCGGGCCACGTCCTCTTCGAGATCGCGACGGACGCGCCGGGCTTTTCCGTGGACGAGCCCGCCGACGCGCTCGGCGCGGCGCTGCAGGTGCCGCCCTTCCTGGAGGAACGGCGTGCGGAACTGGAGTCGCGCCACGCCGACCTGGCCTGAAGAGAGCCGGGCGCCGCCCTCAGGCGGCGCGATAGGCCATCGTGTCGTGATAGAGGCGCTCCTGGCGCGCCACCAGCGCGGCCCATGCGCCGGCCGTCTCGGCGCGCGGCTGCACGGTCCGGTCGATGCGCGTCATGGCGCGCGCGGCGGCGCGGGCATCCGCGTACCAGCCGGCGCCGGTGGCCGCGATGATGCCGGCCCCGAGCGCCGAGGCCTCCACCGTCTGGCTGCGTTCGACGGGCAGTCCCGTGGCGTCGGCCACCATCTGCAGCCAGAGCGGGCTCTTGGCGCCGCCGCCGATGGCGCGGATGCGCGACAGCGCGATCCCCTCGCCCGCCATCGCCTTCAGCCCGCGCGCGATCTCGGCCGTCAGCGCCTCCAGCGCGGCGCGGTAGATATGCGCCCGCCCGTGGCTCGCCGAGAGCCCGACCATGGCCGCGCGCGCCCGCGGGTCCCAGTGCGGGTTCATCACGCCGATGATGTGCGGCGTCATCGTCAGCCCCTCGGCGCCGATGGGCAGGGCGGCGGCCTCCGCCTCCAGCCGCTCGAAGACGCCGGGATCGTCCCGCCCGCCGCCGAACGTGTCCACCACCCAGTTGACGAAGAAGGCGCCGGCCTTCTGGATCGACTCCAGGAAATAGCCGTCGCCCGTCGGGCTCGTCATCGTGCGCCAGTGCCGGCCGATGGCGGGCGTCGCGGAGAAGACGCCGGAGACGGTGGCGGTGCCGAGATTGAGATAGACGGTGCCCTCCTCCATCGCGTTCGTGCCGAGCCCGGCGCACTGGCCGTCGCCGCCGGCGGCGAAGACCGGCGTGCCGGGCAGGAGCCCCGTCGCCAGCACGCCCTCCCCGTTCACCGGGCCGACGAGGGCGCCGGGCCGCACGAGCCTTGCGAGCTGGCGTCGCTCGATGCCGACGCTCGAAAGGATCGGGTCGCTCCAGTCCATCGCCGCGATGTCGAAGAGGCCGAACGGGTCGGCGCTCGAGAAGCTCGCCGTCGGCGTGCCGGTGAGGCGCCCGGTGAGATAGGCGTGGACGTCGAGGATGCGGGCCGCCGCGTCGAGGCTCCGCGGCTCGTGGCGGCGCAGCCAGTCGAGCCGGTAGACGACGGGCACCGTGTCGACGGGCTTTCCGGTCGTCTCGTGCAGGAAGCCGGCGCCCATGCGCTCGGCATAGTCGTCCATCGTCGCGATGACGCGCTCGTCGAGCCAGACAATGGCGGGCCGGATCGAGCGCCCGTCCGCATCGAGGAAGGCGACGGTCTCGCGCTGGTTCGAGATGGCGAGCCCCGCGATCGTCTGCGGCCCGACGGCGGCCGCCACCTCCTTCAGCGTCGAGACCAGGGCGGCCCACCAGTCCTGCGGATCCTGCTCGGCATGGCCGGGTCTGGGATGGGTCATGGCGATGCCCGCCCGCGCCTCCGCGACGATGGCGCCGCTGCGGTCCCAGACCACGGCCTTGGTGCTCTGCGTGGAACTGTCGAGACCGATCACGTGCGGCCGCTCGTTCATGCCGTCCTCCTCCCCTGCCCCGGCGGCGACGGGCTCCTCCTCCCCTCGTCCGCCCGTCTTTTCTCGTTCGCCCGTCTGCGGGCCTGTCCGTCAGGCCCCCGTCAGGAGCGCCTCCGCCGTCTCGCTCTCGGTGACGAGATGGGTGACGTAGCCGCCCCTCAGCGCGGCCCGCAGCGCGCCGACCTTCTCCAGCCCGCCAGCGATGCACAGGCGCGTCGGGATGCCCTTCAGGTCCTGCAGCGACAGGCCGATCATGTGGCGCTCGATCTCGGTCTCGAGCGGGCGGCCCGCCGCGTCGATCAGCCGGCCGAGAAGGACGCCCGCGGCCCCCGTGCGGGCGATCGTGTCGAGCGCGTCGGCGCCGCCGATCCCCGATTCCACGTAGGTCGAGCCGGAGCCGAGATCCCCGACGCCGAAGATGATGCGCGTCGCCGAATGGATCATCTCGAACTGGCGCGAGAGCGAGGGCTCCTCCATCAGGAGATCGCGCAGGCGCGGCGTGGAGAGGATGGCCGGCGCATGGAGGTTCACGCAGCGCGCGCCGAGCTGGTTGGCGAGGATCGCGGTGCAGAATTCGGGCGAGAAGTTCTCCGTCGAGATGCCGCTGCCGGCCACCTGCACGACCGTGACGTCGCGCCGCTCCAGCGCCGGCATGGCGCGGGCGGCGGCGAGCACCGTCTTGCCCCAGGCGACGCCGATCGTGTCGCCCGGCGCCAGCTGGTCGGCGAGGATGCGCGCGCCCGCCTCGCCGAGCCGGTCCACCGCCGCGCGGCCGGGCACGGACGGGATGACGCTCGCCGCCGCGAGCCCGAAGACATCCGCCAGGCGCCGCGACAGGGCCGTGCGCTCCACGGCTTCCGTGGCGATGCGGATCACCACCGTGCCGCGCTCGCGCGCGTCATGAAGATAGTTGGCGACGCTGGCGCGCGACACGCCGAGCCTGTGGGCGACGTCGCTCTGGGTGAGTTCGTCGACATAGTAGAGCCAGGCCGCCCAGGTGACGACGTCCTCGAATTCGGGCGGCGGCACCACGGCGCGGGCCGGAACGGCGCTGGGAAAGGGCGAGACGCTGGTGACCATGGCGGCAGTGTGAGCGTCCGCTGACATTTGTCAATGACCGCTGTCAGATGGATTGACAAATGCTGGGCCGTCGCGTCAGATGACAAAAAGACGGACGGGAGGGGTGGAATGTCGATGGTCGGGGACAGGCCGCAAACGGCCCGAGCGGGTGCGCCGGCCGGCGGCTGGACGGCGTTGATCGACGAGATCGTCGACGGCCGCTGGAGCGACCCGGCGACGGGCCGCACGATGACCGTGCCCTACGATTCCGTCGTCATCGCCGAGAGCCTAGCGGGCCGCGAGGCCGAACTCGTCGCCTCCGTCGACCTGCCCGGGCGCCTCGCCGTCGTCGCCGACGCCGCGACCTACGAGGCGCTGGGGCGCCGCGTCGCCGAGGCGCTGAAGGACCGGGACCCGACGGTCATCGTCCTCGACCATCCCCATGCCGACATGGCCAATGTCGCCGCGCTGCGCGAGAAGCTGCGCAGCTTCAACAGCGCGGTCGCGGTCGGCTCGGGCACGGTCAACGATCTCGTCAAATACGTCACCGCCGAGGACGGCCGGCGCTACTGCGTGTTCGGCACCGCCGCCTCGATGAACGGCTACACCTCGACCACCGCCTCGATCACTCTGGACAGCGGCCTGAAGGTCTCGCTGCCGGCGCAGGCCCCCGCCGGCTTCTTCGTCGATCTCGGCGTCTCGGCTGCGGCGCCCAGGCGCCTTGCCGCCGCCGGCTTCGGCGACTGCCTCGCCCGCTCCGTCGCGCAGGTCGACTGGTGGCTCTCGCACCGCCTCTTCGGCACGACCTACTCGCAGAGCGCCTACGCCATCGAGGAGGCCGACGAGCGGGAGCTGAACGCGCGCGCGGCCGGCATCGGCCGCGGCGAGGTGGAGGCCGTCGGCTATCTCTACCGCGTGCTGACGCTCTGCGGCCTCGGTGTCTCCTTCACCGGCCTCTCGAACCACGGCTCGATGGGCGAGCACCAGATCTCCCACTATATCGACTGCTTCGCCGGAAAGCGTCATCCCGGCACGCTGCACGGCCAGCAGGTCGGCGTCGCCTCGCTTACCATGGCGCGGCTGCAGCAGCGGATTCTGGACTCCGAGACACCGCCGGGCGTCAAGGCGACGATCGTCGACGAGGCCGACATGGTGCGGCGCATGGGACCGGCGATCGCCGCGCAATGCCTCGAGGAGTTGCGCCGCAAGGCCTTCACGCCCCAGAGCGCGTCCGCCTTCAACGACAGGATCGCCGGGCTCTGGCCGGAGCTGCGCGAGGAGCTGCGGGCCTTCGTCATTCCCGAGCCGGAGATGCGGCGCATGCTCTCGGAGGCCGGCGGCGCGACGACGGCCGAGGAGCTCGGCCTCGATCTCGCCTTCTGGCGCGAGGCGGTGATCCACAGCCGCGAGATGCGCAACCGCTTCTCGATGATCGACATCGCCGCCGATGCCGGCTGGCTCGAAGACTTCGCGGCCGAGGAGCGCTGAGGATGCGCCCGCTCTTGCAGATGTCCGACGCGGTGGCCGGCTCGATCATCGGCGTCTTCGCCGATATCGACGACACGCTGACCACCGAGGGGCGCCTGCCCGCCGCCTCCTACGCCGCGCTCGAGGCGCTCCACGAGGCGGGTCTGTTCGTCGCGCCCATCACCGGTCGCCCGGCCGGCTGGTGCGACATGGTCGCCCGCTTCTGGCCGGTGACGGGCGTCGTCGGCGAGAACGGCGCCTTCTACTTCGCCTATGACGCCGCCGCCCGCCAGATGCGCCGCGCCTTCTTCGCGAGCGATGCCGAGCGGGCGCAGAACCGCGCCCGGCTCGAGAGGGTCGGCGCGCGCATCCTCGCCGAGGTGCCGGGCTCGGCCATCTCGGCCGACCAGCTCTATCGCGAGGCGGATCTGGCGATCGACTTCTGCGAGGACGTGCCCGCCTTGCCGCGCGCGGCGGTGAACCGCATCAAGGCGATCTTCGAGGAGGAAGGGGGCGTGGCCAAGGTCTCCTCGATCCACGTCAACGGCTGGTTCGGCGCCTATGACAAGCTGTCCATGTCGCGCCGCTTCGCCGACGAGATCCTCGGCCTCGACCTCGACGCGGTGAGGGACCGGATCGTCTTCGCCGGCGACAGCCCGAACGACGCGCCGATGTTCGGCTACTTCCCCAACAGCTGCGGCGTCGCCAACGTCCTCGCCTTCGAGGGCGAGATGGAGGCCGAGCCCGCCTTCGTCGCCACCAAGATCGGCGGCGCGGGCTTCGTGGAGATCGCCGAGCGCGTGCTCGGCGCGCGGCGGGCCGCCGTGGCATGAGCATGGGGCGAACGGACAGGATCGCGGGACGCGAGCCCGACGCCGGGAGAACGGAGAACAGGATGGACGACCAGGAACTCAAGATCCGCGAGCGCATCATCGAGCTCTGCCGCGAGATGAACCGCAACGGCCTCAACCAGGGCACGTCCGGCAACATCTCGGCGCGGCTCGGCGACCGCATGATCCTGACGCCGAGCGGCACGCCCTACGACACGATGACGCCGGACATGCTCGTCTCCATGCCGCTCGACAGCGACGGCACGGTCTGGGACGGGCCGCTGAAACCCTCGACGGAATGGCGCTTCCACCGTGACATCCTGCGCGCCCGGCCCGATGCCAATGCCGTCGTCCACGCCCATCCGATCTTCGCCACCGCCTTCGCCATCGCCCGCAAGGACATTCCGGCCTGCCACTACATGGTCGCCGTCTTCGGCGGCCACGACGTGCGCTGCGGCGGCTATGCGCGCTACGGCACGCCGGAGCTTTCCGCCGAGGCGCTGAAGGCGCTGGAGGGGCGCACCGGCTGCCTTCTGGCCAATCACGGCATCATCACCATCGCCGACAGCCTCGACAAGGCGATGTGGCGCGCGGTCGAGCTGGAGACGCTCGCCAAGCACTATCACTACGCGCTGCAGATCGAGGGCGGTCCGGTGATCCTGCCGAAGGAGGAGATCGACGGCGTGGTGCAGGGCTTTGCCAGCTACGGGCTGCAGGTGCCCAAGGCGGCATGAGGCCGTGAGGCACTGACGGAGCGTCGCGGAACCGAGGAGGGTCCGCGACGCGCCGGGACGACGCTGCGAAGCGACATGGGGAGGAGCGAAGGCCGGAAACGGGCTTCGGCATCGAAATATCGGGGCGCGGGGCGGCGAAGGCCGCCGACGCGCCGGGGAGGAATTCGCGACGTGTCTTCATCGACCCTCGTCAGACGCTCGGTCATCTCCGACCATCCGCTTCCGTGGCTGATGCCGCTGATCGCGATCCTCCTCGTCTTCACCATCTTCCCGCTCTTCTACAATCTGTGGCTGAGCTTCCACGAATACTTCCCGCGGCGGCGGTCGCTGAACTATGTCGGCATGGCCAACTGGAGCCAGATCGTCTCCGACACGCGCTTCTGGCAGGCGCTCGGCGTCACCTTCGTCTACTTCATCGTGGCGCTGACGATCGAGCTGGCGCTCGGCATGGCGATCGCGCTCCTGCTCGACGCCGAGGAGTTCGGCTTCGGCTTCCTGCGCGGCCTCCTGACCCTCACCCTCGTCATCCCGCCGGCCATCGTCGGCATGATGTATCTCCTCATGGAGGACCCGCAATTCGGCGTCCTCTCCTACTTCCTGCAGATGGTGGGCGCGCTCGGGCCCGACACGCCCATCCTCGCCACGCCATCGCTGGCGCTGGCCGGCGTCCTCTTCGCCGAGATCTGGCAGTGGACGCCCTTCATGGTGCTGATCCTCCTCGCCGGCCTGCGGGCCCTGCCCTCCGAGCCCTACGAGGCGGCGCAGATCGACGGGGCGAGCGCCTTCCAGACCTTCACCAAGCTGACGCTGCCGATGATGTCCAAGGTCATTGCCATCGCCATCCTCATCCGCGGCATGGATCTGTTCCGGGCCTTCGACTACGTCTTCGTCATGACCTCCGGGGGCCCCGGCACCTCGACCTACACGCTCAGCCTCTACGCCTGGCAGCAGACCTTCTCCTTCGTGAAATGGGGCTATGGCGCGACGCTGAGCCTCGTCACGCTGGCGATCATCGTGGTCATGGCCAATGTCTTCATCAAGGTCGCGAAGGTGAAGTGGTGATGCAGTCCACCGGCTCCCGCATTCTGCGCATCGTCACGGCCTGGGTGGTCGTCGGGCTGTTCTTCTTCCCGATCTATTACTGGACGAGCGTCGCCTTCCGCGACGGGCGGGACATCTTCGCCCGCCCGCCGATCATCGCCGACTTCACGCCCACCTTCGCCAACTTCCAGAAGGTCTTCGGCATCACCTTCGGCGAGGGCGGCGCGGTGACGGTGACGCCGGGCGGGGGCAATTTCTACATGGGGCCGCGCCTCTGGGACTCCATCGTCATCGCCTGCGGCTCGACCGCGCTCGCCATCATCATCGCGACGCTCGCCGCCTACGCCCTGTCGCGCATGCAGTTCCGCGGCCGGCACCAGTTCGTCTCCTGGGTCCTGTCGACGCGCATGATGCCGCCGGTCGCCGTCGCCGTGCCCATGTTCTTCATCTACAAGTCGCTCGGCCTTCTCGACACCTATGTCGGCATGATCCTCATCCACGCCCTCGCCAACCTGCCGCTGGCGGTGCTCCTGATGAAGAGCTTCTTCGACGACATCCCGTCCGAGATCGACGAGAGCGCCATCGTGGACGGGGCGAGCCGCTGGCTGATCTTCCGCCGCGTGGTGCTGCCCATGGCCAAGGGCGGCATCGCGGCGACGGCGGTCCTGTGCTTCATCTTCTCCTGGACCGAGTTCCTCTTCGCGCTGACCCTGACGCAGACGCAGATCAAGACCGTGCCGGTGGTCTCCACGACCTTCGTCACCTCCGTCGGCACGGCCTGGGGCAACATGGCCGCGCTGGGCGCGGCGGCGATCGTGCCGGCCTTCGTCTTCGTCCTCGCCGTCCAGAAGCATCTCGTGCGCGGCCTCACCATGGGCTCGCTGAAGCAGTAGCCCGCTTGGGGCGCTGGCCGCGCCCCTCAGCCAGGCAGAACCATTCGTCCCGCCGGGCGCCGCAAGGGCGAGCGCGGCAGGGACGCGAGGGCCCGGACGGTTTCGAGGAGGAGACCGGGCGGGCCGCAAGGCCCCGCGACGACAGGCGGGCTTTCACTGTCGACACCGGAGGAGACCGCAATCATGAAAGACTGGCAGCGCAAGCACTATCTGGCGCAGGTGACGGACCGCTATGTCGGCGGCCGGATGGACCGGCGCAACTTCCTTCGCTCGGCCGGCCTGCTCGGCCTCTCGGTCGGCGCCATGGGCCTGGGCTTCGGCATGGGCAACCGCCGGCCCTTCTTCAACATCGCGCCCTCGGCGGCCGCGCAGGGCACGCTCGAGCCCTCGCCCGAGATGATCAAGTGGCTCGGCGACGTCGGCAAGCCCTTCGCCGGCACGACGCTGCGCCTCGCCACCGAATCCACCCCGCCCTCCAACGCCATCGCCAACAGCCTGAAGGGCTATTTCGAGAAGGCGACCGGCATCACGGTCGAGATCGAGGTCCTGCCGCTGGAGCAGGTTCTGCAGAAGCTGACGCTCGACGTCGCCTCCTCGCTCGGCACCTACGACCTCTACTACATCGACCAGAGCTGGGCGGCGAATTTCAGCCAGGACGTGTTCGACCCGCGCGAGCTGATCGAGTCCAAGAAGGACCTCTACTACCCCGACTACAATATCGACGACTTCCTGCCCGCGCTCGTCGACGGCATCGCCAAATACGAGGACCGGATGGTGGGCGTGCCCTACGACATCCCGATCTTCATCATGCAGTACCGCAAGGACATCTACGACGAGCTGGGCCTCAAGGCGCCGACGACGATGGAGGAGCTCTACACCAACTCCAAGGCCATCACCGACGCCAAGGGACCGAACCTCTACGGCACGACCGGCCAGATGAAGTCCGGCCATTACAGCCTCGAATGCGACTGGACGGCCTGGCTCTGGGGCCATGGCGGCCAGATCTTCGACGCCGACAAGAAATTCGCCGGCAACAACGAGGCCGGCATCGCGGCGATGGAATACTGGGACCGGCTGAAGGCGACCATGCCCCCCGGCGTCTCGGGCTGGACCTGGGACGGCCAGGGCCAGTCGGTCAGCCAGGGCGTCGCCGCCTCGATGCTCTCCTGGGGCGAGTTCTTCCCCTTCTTCGACGATCCGAAGTCCGGCAAGATCTCCGGCCTGATGGAGGCGGCCGTGCCGCCGAAGGCGACCTCGCTGATCACGCCCGACAAGACCGGCTTCGGCGAGATTCCCGGCGTCGGCCACCAGGGCGGATCGAGCCTTGCGGTCTCGAAATATTCCAAGAACCCGGACGCGGCCTGGGTGTTCATGCAGTGGGCGACCTCGGCCGACACGCAGGCGCTCATCACCGTTCTGGGCGGCGGCACGGGCCCGACGCGCACCAGCGTCTACGACGATCCGCGCGTCCTCGCCAATGCCCGCGTCGGCGCCGGCACGACGCGCCACCTGCCGATCGTGCGCGAGACGATCGCCGGCCACATGGGCTCCGAGCCCGACCTGCCGGAATGGGCGGAGATCTCCTCCGACACGATCCCGGTGGCGCTCGGGCGCTACTTCGCGGGCGAGTTCAAGACGCCCAAGGAAGCGCTCGACGACATCGCGGTGAAGGTCGAGGGCATCCTCGCCGGCTGATCCGGGGTCTCCTCCCGGACCGGATCAGCGGGCCGCGGCGACGGGATCGCCGCGGCCACCCTTTCCCATCGCCCGCACAGGACCTGCCATGGCGCACAAGCCGCTCATCGCCATCACCGGCGCCTCCTCCGGAATCGGAGAGGCGACCGCCCTCGCCTTCTCGAAGGCCGGCCATCCCCTGCTTCTCATGGCCCGCCGCCTGGAGCGCATGGAGGCGCTCGGCCTGCCGGACACGGTTCTGGCCAGGGTCGACGTGCGCGACCGCGCCGCCATCGCCGAGGCCGTGAAGGCGGGCGAAGCCCGGTTCGGGCCGGTGGATCTCATGTTCGCCAATGCCGGCGTCGCCCATCTCGCCGACATCGCCACCCAGCCGCCGGAGGAATGGGACGCGATGATCGACATCAACACCAAGGGCGTGATGAACACGGTCCACGCGGTGATGGCCGGCATGATGGAGCGCCGCCGCGGCACGCTGGTGATGATGAGCTCGATCGCCGGCCGCAAGGTCTATCCCGACCACACCGTCTATTGCGGCACCAAGTTCTTCGTCCACGCCGTCTCCGAATCGCTGCGCGAATACCTCTCGGCCTACGACGTGCGCGTGCAGGTGATCTCGCCGGGCGTCATCGAGACCGAGGTTCTCTCGGGCGTGAAGGACGAGAAGACGCTCGCCGCCTACAAGGCCAACAAGATCGCCATCGGCGGCGGCATCGGCCCCGAGCACGTGGCCGACCTCATCCTCGCCACCTACCGGATGCCCCAGAACGCGCTGGTGCAGGAAATCGTGCTGACGCCGACGCGCCAGCGCTACTGAGCGCCCGCGCATCCCCGGCACCCGCAGCATTCATCGAAGGAAGTTCCATGGCCAGCGTCGAGTACAAGAAGATCGGGAAGTCCTTCGGCTCGGTCGAGATCATGAAGGACGTCTCGCTGCGCATCGAGGACGGCGAGTTCGTCGTGCTGCTCGGCCCCTCGGGCTGCGGCAAGACCACGCTCCTGCGCATGACGGCGGGCTTGGAGACCATCTCCTCGGGCGAGCTCGAGATCGCCGGGCGCCGCGTCAACGACGTCCATCCGCGCGACCGCGACATCGCCATGGTGTTCCAGAACTACGCGCTCTATCCGACCATGAAGGTCTTCGACAATATCGGCTTCAGCCTGGAGGTCGCCAAGCGTTCGAAGGCGGAGATCAAGCAGAAGGTCGAGTGGGCCGCGGCCATCCTCAACCTCACGCCCTATCTCCAGCGCTATCCGAAGGAGCTCTCCGGCGGGCAGCGCCAGCGCGTGGCCATGGGCCGCGCCATGGTGCGCGAGGCCGGCGTCTTCCTCTTCGACGAGCCGCTCTCCAATCTCGACGCCAAGCTGCGCGCGCATATGCGCCTCGAGATCCGCCAGCTGCACAACAAGCTCGGCGCCACGACCGTCTACGTCACCCACGACCAGATCGAGGCCATGACCATGGCCGACAAGATCGTGCTCATGCAGGGCGGGCGCATCGTGCAGATGGGCAGCCCCGACGAGATCTACGAGAAGCCCAACTCGAAATATGTCGCCGACTTCATCGGCTCGCCCTCGATGAACTTCCTCGACGGCGAGATCGCCGCGGAGGGCGGCGGGGCGATCTTCCGCGCGCCGGGCGTCTCGATCCCGGTGCCAGCGGGCACCGCCGCGCGGCCCGGCCAGAAGACCATCCTCGGCATCCGCCCGAACGACCTGAAGGTGACGGGCTCTGGCCCGATCAGCGGCCGGCTGATCCTCGCCGAGACGACCGGCTCGGACGTCCATCTCCATGTCGACGTCGACGGCCGCGACACGGTGGCCGTCGTGCCGCGGGCCGAACGCCTGCAGCCGGGCGCGCCGGTGAGCCTGACCGTCGCGCCGGAGGCGATCCATCTCTTCGACGCCGGCACGGAACTGCGCATCGGCTGACGCGCCATCCCGCCATCGCGCTCCGTTCGGCCGGAGAGGGCGCTTCCCTTCGCGCGGCGGCTCGTTATATTCGCACGAATATATCGCTCGTCGACAGGGAGGCGCCCGTGGCCCGCCGCAGAACCATCCTCGCCGCGGCCCTCGCCGGCCTTCTCGGCCTGTCCTTCGCCGCAGTCCCGTCCCATGCGCAGGAGGCCGGGCCCGTCGTCTTCGCCGCGGCGAGCCTGAAGAACGCCTTCGACGCGGCGAACGCGGCCTGGGCCGCGCAGGGCGGCCGGACGGCGACGATCTCCTATGCGGCGAGTTCGGCGCTTGCCAGGCAGATCGAGGGCGGCGCGCCGGCCGACGTCTTCGCCTCCGCGGACCTTGCCTGGATGGACTATCTGTCCAAGGCCAAGCTCATCGCCAACGACACGCGCACCGAACTCCTCGGAAACGGGATCGTGCTCGTGGCGCCCAGGGACGGGGCGACCGCGCTTGCCATCGCGCCCGGCTTCGATCTTGCCGCCGCGCTCGGCGACGGGCGCCTCGCCATGGCCAATGTCGACAGCGTCCCGGCCGGGAAATACGGCAAGGCGGCGCTTGAGACGCTCGGCGCCTGGGACGGCGTGAAGGACAGGATCGCGCAGGCCGAGAACGTGCGCGCCGCGCTTCTCCTGGTCGCGCGCGGCGAGGCGCCGCTCGGCATCGTCTACCGCACCGATGCCGTCGCCGATCCGGCCGTGCGGATCGTCGGCACCTTTCCCGAGAGCAGCCACGCGCCCGTCGTCTATCCCGTGGCGGTGACGGCCGCGGCGACCTCGCCGGACGCGCGCGCCTTCGTGGATTTCCTGAAGGGCAATGCGGCCCGGGCGCTCTTCGAGGCCGAAGGCTTCACGGTCCTCGCCCGGGACTGAGCGCGGCGCCTCCCGCCCGCCGCGCCGTTCAGTCCCGCGCGGCGGCCCATGCCCTAGAAGGCCGGGAACGCCCGTTCCCCGCCGCCCCGCTCCCGCCATGGCTCTCGCCCGATGATCCCCGAATGGCTCCAGCTCGGCCCGCAGGAATGGACCGCCGTCCGGCTCTCCCTGCGCGTCTCCGCCGTTGCGACGCTGGCGAGCCTGCCGCTCGGGCTTCTCGTCGCCTACCTTCTGGCGCGCCGGCGCTTTCCCGGCCATGCCCTCCTCAACGGCCTCGTGCACCTGCCGCTGGTTCTGCCCCCGGTCGTCACCGGCTATCTTCTCCTCCTCTCCTTCGGACGGCGGGCGCCGCTCGGCGCCTTCCTCGCCGAGCATCTCGGCCTCGTCTTCTCCTTCCGCTGGACGGGCGCGGCGCTGGCCGCCGCCGTCATGGGTTTTCCGCTGATGGTGCGCGCCATCCGCCTGTCGCTGGAGACGCTCGACCGCCGGCTGGAACAGGCGGCGGCGACCCTCGGCGCCTCGCCCGCCTTCGTCTTCCTCACCGTGACCCTGCCGCTGATCCTGCCCGGCCTCATCGCCGGCATGATCCTCGCCTTCGCCAAGGCGATGGGCGAGTTCGGCGCGACGATCACCTTCGTCTCCAACATTCCCGGTCAGACGCAGACCCTGCCCTCGGCGATCTACACGTTCACGCAGGTGCCCGGCGGCGATGCCGGCGCGCTGCGCCTGACGCTCGTCTCCGTGGCGCTCTCGATGGGGGCCCTCCTCGCCTCCGAGATCCTCGCCGCGCGCGTCGGCCGCAGGCTCTCGGCATGACGATCGAGGTGGACGTCCGCAAGACGCTGGGCACCTTCGCGCTCGACGCGCGCTTCTCGAGCGCCGGGCGGCTGACGGCGCTCTTCGGCGCATCGGGCTCGGGCAAGACGACGCTCGTCGATCTCGTCGCCGGCCTGTCGCGGCCCGATGCGGGGCGCATCGCCGTCGACGGGCGGGTGCTCGTCGACACGGCGGCCCGGATCGCCCTGCCCGCGCATCGCCGCCGCATCGGCTACGTCTTCCAGGACGCCCGGCTCTTTCCTCATCTCAGCGTGCGCGCCAACCTCCTCTACGGCCGCTGGTTCACCCCGGCCGCCGAGCGCCGCGCGCCATTCGCCGAGATCGTCGAGCTTCTCGGCATCGGCGCGCTTCTCGACCGGCGGCCGGCCGGCCTGTCCGGCGGCGAGCGCCAGCGCGTGGCGATCGGCCGGGCGCTTCTCGCGACCCCCCGCCTCCTCCTGATGGACGAGCCGCTGGCCGCGCTGGACGAGCCGCGCAAGATGGAGGTCATGCCCTATCTGGAGCGCCTGCGCGACGAGACGGCGGTGCCCATCCTCTATGTCAGCCACTCCATCCCCGAAGTGCTGCGCCTCGCCTCGCGCATCGTCGTGATGGGCGGAGGCCGGGTGGTCGCCGAGGGCGAGCCGGAGACCGTGCTGCGCCGCCTCGACCTCACGCCGGCCTCCGCCGAATTCGAGCCCGGCTGCAGCCTCGACGCCGTGGTGGAGGCGCAGGACGAGGCCTTCGGCCTGACGCGCCTCGCCTCGCCCGCCGGGCCCTTCCTCGTGCCGCGCATCGAGGCCGGGCGCGGCGCCGTCCTGCGCCTTCGCATCCGCGCCCGCGACGTGATGATCGCCACGCGCCCGCCCGAAGGCCTCTCGGCGTTGAACGTCCTGCCCGGCCGCATCGCCGCCCTGCGCGAGATGGAGGGAGCGGAGGCCGAAGTGACGCTCGACTGCGCCGGCGCGACGCTTCTCGCCCGCCTCACCCGCCGCTCCGTCGCGCTGCAGGGCTTGGCGCCCGGCATGGCCGTCTTCGCCGTGGTCAAGGCCGTCTCCTTCGAACGCGCCCCGCGCCCCGCCGGGATCGCGTCGTGACGCGCCCGCCTCCCCCGCCCGCGCCGCGCCTGACCATCCGCCTCGACTTCGACGCCGGCCGCCGGCTCGGCCCCGGCAAGATCGCGCTTCTGGAGGCCATCGCCCGCACCGGCTCGATCTCGGGCGCGGGCCGGCAGTTTTCCATGTCCTACCGCCGCGCCTGGCTTCTGGTCGCCGAGCTCAACGCCATGTTCGTCGAGCCCCTCGTCGCCACCAAGGGCGGCGGCCGCAACGGCGGCGGCGCGAGCCTCACCCCCTTCGGCGAGACGCTCGTCGCGGATTATCGCGCGGCGGAGGCGAGGATGGCGGCCTGCGCGCGCGAGGAGATCGGGCGTATCGCGGGGATGCTGGCGCCGGTGGGGGAAGGAGAGGATGGAGTTTGAAGCGGGAGGAGTAGGAGATGCGTGAGGAAACGAGGTGGGTTGCGTCGGGTTTCGACCCAAATTGGCCCTTGATCCGTTCATTGGCCGCTCCCCAAAGCAGACGTTAGGCTTGGCTCCGACGCGACGGTAACGCACTTTCATCACTGCCCTTCGGCATCCTTCGGCATACTTCGGCATCCTTCGGCAGCTTCTGCGCACCGGACATCGGTTAAAGCAAAGCCTAGTTGCAAATCTAGACACTAGTTTTAGTTGCAAGCCGGTCGGGCGAATGTTTCGATTGCGTCCAAAGGTAAGGCTCTGCACGGGCTTGAAACGGCGGGCACGTAGGTCGGGCTACGACCGCAGCGTAAGCGCGCATCAGGAAAAGGAGCCTAGAGCGACCGTGACCTTCGAGAAGCTCCGAGCAGAGTTGAGCTGCCTTCTAACCCCCGGCCGCATAGGTGAGTTCGACCACATCGAGCTGATCGAAGTGATCGGAACGCCACGTGGAGGGGCGACAATTAACGTCCTGTCCGTCGCCGTGCTGTCGGAAGGTCGCTCCGCGGTCGGAGATGCAGAAGAGGCGGAGCGCCTCACTGAGCGGATTGGACGGATTGACGGCTTCAAGGATTGGTCGTTTGGCGTCATGCGCACGTTCCGGCCGGTCGCTGCCCTCGATCAGGCCTTGGCAACGCTCGCTGTCTCGGGAGAGTGGACCCTAAGCGGGCGCACGCTCGGGACGGGCACCTTGCGCCCGGAGCCCGCTATGTTCGCACCGCCAGACGGAACGGTGCCGGTTCCGCTCAATAGCGTTCTGAAGAACAACTTCTGGGCAGGATCGCATGTGTTCCGGCTCACGGACCAGGAAAAGACCCCCTTTGCCCCCTTCTTCGCCGACCGGCGACGGCTGCAGAGACTCTCTGATGCCGTTTCAGTTGGCGTGCCAATCACGTTTGCTGGCCTCGCAGATCTTCTAGGCGATGTACTGATTCAGCTTCCCGTCACGATCCTGGTGCCAAGCGTTACAGCGCCCCGCGGCGCGGTGCATTCCGACGTTGCGGTGGCATGGCGCAGCGGTGCCGCACGGCGTCCTTTAGCGACAGCCGCCCGCACCCGATGGGACGAGCTTCTAACTGGGGCGGCGGTCAGCGAACGTTTCACGGACAGCGTCCGACTGCCCGTCGATAATCACCGTCAACCTCTGGAAACGGAGATCTGGGACGAAGGAGGCATTTTGGTTGGAGCGACGGCCTCGACGTCGACCCTCAAGCAAATCGCGCTTGGGATGCACGTGAGTCAGCACGAACCGCGTATTTTTAATGTGCCCAACGTAAGAGGTCAGCCCGTTGCCGAGCGCGTGGAGCTCACGGAAACAACGACCAGCTTCGTTGGCACGTCGGCCGGTCAGGACGCAAATTTCTGGCTCGGTCGCCGACAGGACCTTGAGGAGAGGCGCCGGCTCGAGGCGACCCGCGACTTCGTTCAGTACCGCCCCCAGATTAACTCGACTGACGAACAGGATCGGGCTCTGGCCGACCTCCGCTTCCTCATCAACAGGCACGGCCACACCGGGGTAGATCTCTGGGACCCATACCTTTCTGCCGAAGACCTCCTCCGTACGCTGTTCTTCTGCTGCCACAGCAACGCACCCCTGCGTGCTTTGACGGACGGTCGCGATCCCCCTCGCGATGCCACGCAAGAATGCTCAACCCCGGAAGAACCGGCTGCACCGAATCCCCCCTTTCCGGATCGGCAGAGAGTCGTCTTCGAGCGCGATGCCGGAAATCGGGAAGGGCTACGCCTTGAGTACAGGACCCGCCGAGGGCCGAAGGGCTGGCACTTCCACGATCGCTTCCTGATCTTCCCGAACCTGCGCGATGGCCCACGGGCTTGGTCGCTCGGAACCTCGGTCAACAGTCTTGGGAAAGCCCATCACATCCTGCAGCGGGTGTCGAACCCCGCCATGGTAGCCGGGGCGTTCGAGGACCTTTGGGCGGCCTTGGACGAGCCGCAACACGTCGTGTGGAGGTCTTGGTGACAGGCGCGTCAACGATCCGGCGTCTCATTGATGTGTGGGACGGAGAAGTCGTCGCTCCAACCGTCATCGAAGGCGTGATCTCGGAGTTGGAGGCGGAGAACGCCGACCTGATGGTTGAACGCCTAGCGGCGGCGGCCCAAGCGGACCTCGGTGACGTTCCGCGCGCACTTACCACCTCGCCACGCTTCGCGGCTGATGAAACGCTCCATCTGGCGAGACGTCTCGGCTGGACCGTGAAGACGCTCGCCGATTGGGACCCGCATCATGAACGGTCGGGCTTGCGGATTGAGGCGGCGTTGGCATCTGCGGCGGCCTGGAACTGGCATGGGGGTTTCTGGGAGGCGGCGCGGCCTCGCCTTCAAGGATGCCGCCTCACGATCGCGGCGCTTGAGATCGTGCTACGCAGACGAGCGCCGCAGACACAGGTTCCTGAAAACGCGCCGCTCTGGGAGCGCGAACATCTGCAGGCCATGCAGGAGGCTGAACGGACGCAGGACTGGACGGAACTGAGAGAGCGTGCCCAAGCCTTCAAACAGCTTCCCCTTCCTGATCTGGGTGCGGGACAAGCAACATTGGCGCTCTCGTTTCTCGATTGGCCACGCTTGGTTCGCCTGGCCGACAAAAGCGAGGGCTGGTTGCATGGCCATCTTCTCATGGCGCCATTGCCACTCGCAGACGCCCTTCGCCTCGCGGCCGCCAGCCGGAATGGCTATGCCCGGTTCGCAGCGCTGGAACGCATCGCCTACCGGGAGGTGCGCCCGCTCCTGCCTCAGGAGGAAGTGGCACTCCGGAACCTGCTGATCGTTCTGGCTAAGGACGCGAACGAGTGGCCACGCTGGCTCACCGTGTGCAATCGCTACCCCATACGCCATCCCCATATGCAGGCCGCTTTCGGTCTGGCTCTGGCTCGCAGCGATGAACCCGCGCTCCAGGCCTATATCGACAGCATCTCATTGAGCACGTCGGATACCGATATCCGGGAGAACGTCACGCACTGCCTGTCTGTATTTCGGGCGCGGGCCGGTACCGGCCGGCGACGTGCGCTCTGGCGGGCAGCTTTCGAAAGATGGGAGGCCTGGGATTTCGCGAAGAACCAGGAGCAGAACCTCACCTCTCTTTCTCGGAGCGCATTGGACTACGGCGTGGTCGGCTGGCTCGTCGAGAGCCAGCCGCAAAAGTCGCTAGCCGATCTTGAACAGACCTTCGTGGACGATCTGCGTACTTTGGACATGCAATGGCACGCCTCGCTGAGTTCGGCCGTCTCGGGCTTCGTCCGATTGGTCTCTCGGTATCAGGTTCTATCCCACGCGATACGTCGATCAGCAGGCGACGCCGACTGGCTGCCGGGTCCTGCTGTTGAGCTTCCGGCGGCAGCAACTGACGAGTTCCTCCAAAAAAAATATCGCTGGAGCGACCGCCAGATTTCAACCTGATAAGCTGCTGAACTGCCGATCCGCTTTTCGCACCGCATTCCCGAAAGCGGACGGTCTGAAAACCACCCAAAGCCGTCACAAACCTCTTCGTCGCACCCAGCCCATCCCTTTCAAATCCGCTCGCGCCTCCGCTATCACCCCCCCATGACAACACGACAGATCGCGATCGTCGGCGGCGGGCCGGCAGGGTTGATGGCGGCCGAGACGCTGATGGGGCGCGGTCACGGGGTGACCGTCTACGATTCCATGCCGAGCGTCGGGCGCAAGTTCCTGCTGGCGGGCAAGTCCGGGCTGAACCTCACGCATTCGGAGGACGAGGCGCGCTTTGCCGCGCGCTTCGGCGCGGCGGGCGAGAGGCTGGGGCTCGGGGGTTTTCCGCCGCAGGCGGTGCGCGATTGGGCGCAGGGGCTCGGAAGCCCGACCTTCACCGGCACGTCGGGCCGCGTCTTTCCGGTGGCGATGAAGGCCTCGCCGCTCCTGCGCGCCTGGCTCGCGCGCCTCACCGAGGGCGGCGTGGCGATCCGTCCGCGCCACCGCTGGACCGGCTTCGACGGCGCCGCGCTGCGCTTCGAGACGAGGGACGGCGAGCGACTGGTCGAGGCCGACGCCGTGCTGCTCGCGCTCGGCGGCGGGAGCTGGCCGCGGCTCGGCTCGGACGGGGCCTTCGCCGGCATCCTGCCCGCCGAAGGGATCGAGGTCGCGCCCCTGCGGCCGGCCAATTGCGGCTTCGACGTCGCCTGGTCGCCTTTGATGGCCGAGCGCTTCGCGGGAGCGCCGGTCAAGTCGGTCGTCGCCCGGTTCGGCGAAACGGCGCTGCAGGGCGAGTTCGTCGTCAGCGCCACCGGCATCGAGGGCAGCCTCGTCTATGCCCATGCGGCGGCCCTGCGCGACGCGCTGGAGGCGCGGGGCAAGGCCGAGCTGCTGCTCGATCTCGCACCCGGCCGCACGCGCGAGGCGCTCGCCAAGGCCCTCTCGCGCCAGAAGGCGGGCACGAGCCTTGCCAACCGCCTGCGCAAGGGCGCCGGCCTCTCGGGCGTGAAGGCCGCGCTCCTGCGCGAGTTTCCCGGCTCGCAGGATCTTCGCGATCCGCAGGCGCTCGCCGCCCATATCAAGGCCCTGCCGCTCCCCGTCGCCGCGCCCCGGCCGATCGCCGAGGCGATCTCCTCGGCCGGCGGCGTGCGGCTCGGCGCCATCGACGCCCGCTTCATGGCCCGGGCCCGGCCCGGTCTCTTCCTCGCCGGCGAGATGCTGGACTGGGAGGCGCCGACCGGCGGCTATCTCCTGACGGCCTGTTTCGCGACGGGCCGCGCGGCCGCGCTCGGCCTTCTCGAATGGCTGGAGAGCCGGCCGCGCTGACTCCGGCGCGGCGCGCGAGGCTTGTCATCGCGCCCCGCCTGCGGCCATGAAGGGGCCGAGCGGCACCGCCCGCGCCTTGCCACCGGAGCCGGCCATGACCGAGACCCGCCTCGCAGACCTGTCGGCCTTCGCCGAGACGCTGGCCGACATGGCCCGCACGCTCGCCCGCCAGCATTTCCGCAAGACTTTCGCCTTCGAGCGCAAGGCCGACGAGAGCCCCGTCACCGCCGCCGACAAGGCGATCGAGAGCGCGCTGCGCACCGCCATCGAGGAGCGCTATCCCGAGCACGGCATCTTCGGCGAGGAGACCGGGCGCACGGGCTCCCAGGACCGCGTCTGGGTGCTCGACCCGATCGACGGCACCAAGAGCTTCATCACGGGCATGCCCCTCTTCGGCACGCTGATCGCCTTCGTCGAGGGCGGCGCCACGCGCCTCGGCGCGATCGAGATGCCGGCGCTCGGCGAGCGCTGGATCGCGGTGGAGGGGCGCACCACGATGAACGGCGCGCCGGCCCGGACCAGCGGCTGCACGCAGCTTGCCGACGCCCGCGTCTTCACCACCTCGCCGGACTATTTCGTCGGCGAGGACTGGCCGCGCTTCGACCGCGTCAGCCGCCTCGCCGCCATGCGCCGCTACGGGGCCGACTGCTATCAATACGCGCTCCTCGCCTCCGGCTTCTGCGACCTCGTCATCGAGACCGGCCTCCAGCCCTACGACTACATGGCGCTCGGGCCCGTGATCGAGGGCGCGGGCGGTGTGATGACCGACTGGGAGGGGCGCGCGCTCTCGCTCGACTGCGACGGGCGCGTCATCGCGGCGGCGACTCCCGCCCTTCACGAAGCGGCTCTCGCCGAACTGTGGCGCTGAACCGGCGCCGCCCGCCTTCCTCCAACGACAGGGACCGCCCGATGTTCGACCTCGTCCTGCGCAATGCCAATCTCGCCGACGGGCGCAGCGGCCTCGACATCGCCGTCGCGGACGGGCGCATCGCGGCCATCGGGCGGGGCATCGAGGCGCGGGGACGCGAGGAGGTGGACGCCACCGGCCGCCTCGTCTGCCCGCCCTTCGTCGATCCGCATTTCCACATGGACGCGACGCTCTCGCTCGGCCTGCCGCGCATGAACCGCTCGGGAACGCTGCTGGAGGGCATCGCGCTCTGGGGCGAGCTGAAGCCCCTCCTGACCGTCGAGGCCATGGTGGAACGGGCGCTGCGCTATTGCGACCTCGCCGTCTCGCGCGGGCTCCTCTTCATCCGCAGCCATGTCGACGTGTCCGACCCGACCCTGCGCACCGCCGAGGCGATGATCGCCGTGCGCGAGGCGGTGAAGCCCTATATCGAGCTGCAGCTCGTCGCCTTCCCGCAGGACGGCTACTACCGCTCGGCCGGCGCGGTGGACCTTCTGGCCCGCGCCCTCGACATGGGGCTCGACCTCGTCGGCGGCATCCCGCATTTCGAGCGCACCATGGCCGACGGCGCGGCGAGCCTCGAGGCGCTCTGCCGCATCGCCGCCGAGCGCGGCCTGCCCGTCGACATCCATTGCGACGAGACCGACGACCCGCTCTCGCGCCATATCGAGACCCTGTGCGCTGAGACCGTGCGCTTCGGCCTTCAGGGCCGCGTCGCCGGCTCGCACCTGACCTCGATGCATTCGATGGACAACTACTACGCTTCCAAGCTGATCGCCCTCATCGCCGAGAGCGGCGTCGACGCCATCGCCAACCCGCTCATCAACATCACCCTGCAGGGGCGCCACGACACCTATCCCAAGCGCCGCGGCATGACGCGCGTGCCCGAGCTGATGGCGGCCGGCGTCAACGTCGCCTACGGGCACGACTGCGTCATGGATCCCTGGTACGCGCTGGGCTCGGGCGACATGCTGGAGGTCGCCTCCATGGCCGCCCATGTCACGCAGATGACCTCGCGCGAGGGGCTGCGCACCGCCTTCGAGGCGGTGACGACGAACGGCGCCAGGGCGATGCGGATCGAGGGCTACGGGATCGCGGAGGGCGCGAGCGCCGATCTCGTGCTGCTCCAGGCGCGCGATCCCATCGAGGCGGTGCGGCTGAAGGCGGCCCGGCTCCTCGTCGTCAAGGGCGGGCGGATTCTCGCGCGCGCCGAGCCGCGCGTCAGCCGGCTCGACCTGCCGGGCCGGCCGGGCCTCGTCGACGAGGCTTCCTACGCGCCGCGCGAAGAGCTGTGACTGCCCAATTTCGCGCCTTGACAAAAGAACGCGCAAACCGTGAATTCAGCCCGACCTCTCGAGCCGACGCCAAAGGATTGCGCATCATGCCGAACACCATCTCGCGCCGCACGCTCCTGGCCGCCGGCGGCGCCGCGGGGCTGGCGCTCGCGCTTCCCGGCCGCCTCGCCTCCGCCGCCGAGACGGTGAAGGTCGCCGGCATCCACGCCTCGCCGGTCGAGAACGCCTGGAACTCGCGCCTGCACGAGGCGCTGCAGCAGGCGGCCAAGGACGGGGCGATCGACTACGTCTTCTCCGAAGGCGTCGCGGGCACCGACTATGCCCGCGCCATGCGCGAATATGCCGATGGCGGCGCCAAGCTCATCGTCGGCGAATCCTACGCCGTCGAGGCCGAGGCGCGGCAGGTGGCGGCGGACTATCCCGACACCGCCTTCCTCATGGGCTCCTCGGGCGGCCCGGCCGGCGACAATTTCGGCACGTTCGGCACCTGGAACCACGAGGCCGCCTATCTGGCCGGCATGCTCGCCGGCAAGATGTCGAAGACCGGCACGTTCGGCGCGGTCGGCGCCATCCCGATCCCGGAAGTGAACAACCTCATCAACGCCTTCCGCTCCGGCGTGAGGGAGGTCCGCCCGGACGCCAGGTTCCTCGTCGGCTTCATCGGCACCTTCTTCGATCCGCCCAAGGCCAAGGAGGCGGCGATGGCGCAGATCGACGCGGGCGCCGACATCCTCTTCGGCGAGCGCATCGGCACGGCGGACGCGGCGCAGGAGCGCGGCATCCTCTCGATCGGCTCCCTGATCGACTACACGCCGCGCTACCCCAAGACCGTCTTCTCCAATGCCATGTGGTACTTCCGCCCGATCCTCGACGGGGCGCTCGCCGACGTCGCGGCCGGCGCCAAGACCGGCAAGGACTACAGCCCCTTCTCCTTCATGAAGATGGGCGGCAACGACATCGTCTTCGACGCCTCGCTGACCCCGGCCGAGGCCGTGCCGGCGATGGAGGAGAAGCGCGCGGCCATCAAGTCGGGCGCCTTCACCGTGCCGGTCGACAACACCGAGCCCAGCTGAAGGGCGTAAGGCATGAGCACGGCCCCGGCCGGCGGCCGGGCGGCCGTCGCGGACGACACGAACCAGGCCCCCGCCGGCGACGCGCTGTCGCTGGCGCAGGCGATCGCGCGGGGAGAGATCTCGCCCGGCGCGGCGCTGGAGGCCGCGCTGGCGCGGGCCGCGCACCGAACCGATCTCGGCGCCGTGCGCCTCCTCGCCCCCGATCCGGCGCGCCGCCGGGCCGAGGCGCTCGACGCCGTGCCGCGCCGCGAGCGCGCCTCGATGCCCTTCTTCGGCGTGCCCTTCCTGATGAAGGATCTCGGCGCGCCCTGCGCCGGCCTGCCGGTCGCGGCGGGCTCGGCCCTTCTGGACAAGTCCGTCGAGGCGCCCGACAGCCGCCTCGCCGAACGCTTCCGCGCCGCCGGCCTCAACCCGTTCGGCACGACGACGAGCCCCGAATTCGGCCTGTCGCTGGCGAGCGAGCCGGCGATCGGCCCTTGCGCGCGCCATCCGCTCGACCCCGCGCTCTCGCCGGGCGGCTCCTCGGGAGGCGCGGCGGCCGCGGTTTCGGCCGGCATCGTCGCGATCGCCCATGCGACGGATGCCGGCGGCTCCATCCGCGTGCCGGCTGCGGCCTGCGGCCTCGTCGGCCTGAAGCCGAGCCGGGGCGCGGTGACGGCGGCGCCCGGCTTCGGCAATCTCCTGTCCGGCCTCGCCGCCGAGTTCGTGCTCTGCCGCTCCCTGCGCGACGCGGCCGCCGCCTTCGACGCGGTGTCCGGCGCGGCGATGGGCCCCTTCGCCGACCGCGCGCCGGGATCGCTCGCCGCAGCGCTCCAGGGCGAGCCGGCCAAGGTCACCCTCGGCCTCGTCCTCGATGCCGAGGGCGTCGCGATTGCTGACGACCGCGCGCAGGCGGTGGAGGCGGCCGCGCGCGCGCTGGAGCGGGCGGGCTGCCGCATCGTGCCGCTTTCCGCCGCCACGCTCACGCCCCTGCGCCGCGCCGCCGCCCGCCTCTTCGACGTGGCCGTCTGCACCAATCTCGCCGCCGCCCTCGGCGCGGCCTTCGAGGACGCTCGCCTGGAGACGATGACGCGGGCCGCCGCCGCAAGGGGCCGCGCCCTGCCGGCCACCGCCCTGCACGAGGCCCAGCAGGAGGGAGCGCGCGCCGCCCATGCCCTCTGGCGCCTGTTCGAGACGGTCGACCTCCTGCTCACGCCCATGCTCTCCGGCCCGCCGCGCCCGCTCGGCGCCTTTCCCACCGACAGGGACGATGTCGAGGCGCATTTCGCGGCCATGGAGGCCTTCGCGCCCTATGCGGGCCTTGCCAACGCCACGGGCGCTCCGGCGCTCAGCCTGCCGCACGGCGCGGACGGCGACGGCCTGCCGCTGCCCGTGCAGCTCGTGGCGCCGACGGGCCGCGAGGACCGCCTGATGAGGGCGGCCCGCCTTCTGGAGCGCGCGCGCCCCGTCCTCCATCGCTCCAGCGTCGCGGGGCTCTGAGATGCGGCCCGAACCGGTGCTCCGGATGGAGCACGTCACCAAGCGCTTCGGCGCGTTGACCGCCAACGAGGACGTGACGCTGGAACTGCGGCGGGGCGAGCTGCTCGCGCTGCTCGGCGAGAACGGCGCGGGCAAGACGACGCTGATGAACATCCTCTTCGGCCATTACACGGCCGACGAGGGACGGGTCACGGCCTTCGGCGAGCTCCTGCCGCCCGGCCGCCCGCGCGCGGCGATCGCCGCCGGCATCGGCATGGTGCACCAGCATTTCGCCCTCGCCCCGAACCTCACCGTGCTCGAGAACGTGATGGTGGGGACGCAATCCCTGTCGGCCCCGCGCTCGCGCACCCGTCCGGCGCGCGAGAAGCTCCTGTCCCTGGCCGAGCGCTTCGGCCTTCGGGTGGACCCGGACGCGCGGGTCGGCGACCTCTCGGTCGGCGAGCAGCAGCGCGTGGAGATCCTGAAGAGCCTGACGCGCGACGCGCGCATCCTCGTCCTCGACGAGCCGACCGCCGTCCTCACGCGCCAGGAGGCCGACGGGCTCTTCGCCACGCTGAAGCTCATGGCGGCCGAGGGCCTGTCGCTGATCTTCATCTCGCACAAGCTGAACGAGGTGATGGCCGCCGCGGACCGCGTCGTCGTCCTGCGCGGCGGGCGCGTCGTCGCCGAGCGCGCGAGCGCCGGAACGAGCGCCGACGAACTCGCCGAGCTGATGGTCGGCCGGCGCGTCGAGCGTCCGGTGCGGGCGCGCAAGGCTCCCGGCCCCGTCGTCCTCGAGCTGGAGGGCGTCGGGCTGGGGCGCCGCCTCGCCGACCTTTCCTTCGCGGTGCGCGGCGGCGAGACGCTCGGCATCGTCGGCGTCTCCGGCAACGGACAGGGCGCGCTCTGCGATCTCCTCTGCGGGCTGGAACGCCCGACGGCGGGGTGCCTTTCCATCGCCGGGGCGCCGGTGCCGGCCGGGCCGCGCGCCTTCGTGGAGGCCGGCGTCGCCCGCATCCCCGAGGACCGCAACGCGCAAGGCGCCATCGGCGAGATGGCGCTGTGGGAGAACGCCGTCCTGGAGCGCGTGCGCGAGCCGCGCTTCTCGCGTCTCGGCTTCGTGCGGCGCAAGGCGGCCCGGGCCTTCACCGCGGGTCTCATGCAGCGCTTCGACATGCGCGGCGGCACGCCGGACACGCGCACGCGACTCCTGTCGGGCGGCAACATGCAGAAGCTCATCCTCGGCCGCAATCTGGCGGGATCGCCGCGCCTCCTGATCGCCGCGCAGCCGACGCGCGGCCTCGACGAGGGCGCCATCGCCGCCGTCCATGCCGAGATCCTCGCCGCGCGGCAGGCGGGCGCGGCGGTCGTCCTGATCTCGGAGGATCTCGACGAGGTGCTGCGCCTCTCCGACGAGGTGCGCGCCATCGTCAAGGGCCGCCTGTCGCCGGCCATTCCCGTGGAGGAGGCCGACGCGCGCCGGCTCGGCCTGATGATGGCGGGGGTGACCCATGCGTCTTGAGCGCCGCGAGCACGTTCCCCTGGCACTGCGTCTGGCAGCGCCTCTTGGCGCGGTCGCGGTCGCGCTGCTTCTGGCCGGCCTCCTCGTCGCGCTCGCCGGCGCCTCCGTCCCGGAAGCCTTCCGGCGCATCGCGATCGGCGCCTTCGGCTCGCGCCTCTCGATCACCGAGACGCTGACGCGCGCAAGCCCTCTCATCCTCACCGGCCTTGCCGCCGCCGTCGCCTTCCGCGCGCGGCTGTGGAATATCGGCGGCGAGGGTCAGTTCTATCTCGGCGCGCTGACGGCGGCCGCGCTCGGCTCGGGGGCCGGCCTCGGCCTGCCGGCGCCCGCCCTCATCCCCGTCCTGATGCTCGCGGGCGCGGCGGCGGGCGCCGTCCTCCTCCTGGTGCCGCTCGGCATGCGGCTGCGCTTCGGCGTCGACGAGGTGGTGACGACGCTCCTCCTCAACTTCGTCGTCCTCCTCTTCGTCTCCATGATGATCGAGGGCCCGTTGCGCGATCCGCTGGCCTTCGGCTGGCCGCAATCGGTGCCGGTGAACCCGGAGGCGCTCCTGGCCAAGCTCGTGCCGCGCTCGCGCCTTCATGTCGGGCTCCTCGTCGCCATCGCCTGCGCCCTCCTCGTCGCGCTCGTCCAGGCGCGCACGGTCTTCGGCCTGGAGCAGCGGGCGGCCGGCCTCTCGCCGGGCGCGGCGCGCTTTGCCGGGGTCGGGCTGACGGGCGTCCTCGTCAGGGTCGCCTGCCTCTCGGGCGGCCTCGCGGGCCTTGCGGGCGCGCTGGAGGTGATGGGCCTCAAGGGCTACGTCACCACCGATCTGTCGCCCGGCTACGGCTATTCGGGCATCGTCGTCGCCATGCTGGCAGGGCTCAACCCGCTCGGCGCGGTGCTGGCCGCGCTCTTCGTCGCCACGATCTTCGTCGGGACCGACGGCATGAGCCGGGCGCTCGGCGTGCCGAGCTTCCTTGCCGACGTCACCGTGTCGCTCTCCCTCCTGACGATGCTCCTCGCCCTCCTCGTTACCCAGTACCGGTTCCGCCGATGAGCGCGTCCCTCGACATCCTCGCGAGCGCGAGCCTCTGGGCGGCGGTGCTGCGCATCGCCACCCCCCTGATCTTCGGCACGCTCGGCGCGCTCCTGTGCGAGCGGGCGGGCGTCCTCAATCTCGGCATCGAGGGCATCATGACGGCCGGCGCCATGGTCGGCTGGCTGACCGTGCATCTGGGCGGCGACCTCTGGCTCGGCATCGCGGCGGCGGCGGCGACGGGCGCGCTGCTGGGGCTCCTGCATGGCGTCCTCACCGTGCCGCTGGCGCTCAGCCAGCATGTCGCGGGGCTCGGCATCACGCTCTTCGCCTCCTCGCTCAGCTACTTCGTCTTCCGCCTCACCGTGCCGACGGCCGCCAGCCCGCCGACGATCGAGCCCTTCCGCCCGCTCGACATCCCCGTCCTGTCCGACCTGCCCTTCCTCGGCGAGGCGCTGTTCCGGCAGACGGCGCCGACCTATCTGGCCATCGCGCTCGCCCTCCTCCTCGCCTATGTCCTCGTGCGCACGCCGCTGGGCCTCGCGCTGCGCATGGTGGGCGAGAACCCGCACGCGGCCGAGGCGCAAGGGATCGACCCGATCGCCATGCGCCTCGGCGCGGTCGTGGCGGGCAGCGCGCTGATGGGCGTCGGCGGCGCGTTCCTGACGCTTTCGGCCTTCAACTCCTTCTTCCCGACCATGATCCAGGGGCGCGGCTGGGTCTGCATCGCGCTCGTCGTCTTCGCCTCCTGGCGGCCGGGCCGGGCGCTTCTGGGCGCGCTCCTCTTCGCCTTCTTCGACGCCTACCAGCTGCGGCTCGCCCATGTCGTGGGCAAGGCCGTGCCCTACCAGCTCTTCCTGATGATCCCCTATCTCCTGTCGATCGTCGCCCTCCTCGTCATGGCGCGCCGGGCGCGCGTGCCGCAGGCGCTGATGCAGCCCTACCGGCGCGGCGAGCGGTGAAAACGCCCCGGCCCGGCCTTGCGAAGCCCTGCCGCGCGGCGCATGGTCCGGCCCCGAACGGGACGGGCGGAGAAACCCCGCGCGCCCCGCGAAAAGGCCGGCCGTCCCGGACGATGACCGGCGAACGATCATGACCGGAGACGCCCGATGTCCCTCGCCACCAAGCTCGCCCCCGCGCCCGCCCTCTCCCTGAAGGACCCGACGCTCTTCACCGACAAGACGCTCGTCGCCGGCGAATGGATCGGCGCGGGCGCCAAGAGCTTCGACGTGACCGACCCCGCCGACGGCACGGTTCTGGCGACGCTGCCCGATCTCGGCCTTGAGGAGACGCGCCGCGCCATCGACATGGCCGCCACGGTGCAGAAGAGCTGGGCGAAGACGACCGCCAAGGAGCGCGCGGCCGTCCTGAAGCGCTGGCACCAGCTCATCCTCGACAACGCCGACGACCTCGCCGCCATCCTCACCGCCGAGCAGGGCAAGCCGCTCGCCGAGGCCAAGGGCGAGATCGTCTCCAACGCGGCCTATCTCGAATGGTTCGCCGAGGAGGCCAAGCGCATCGAGGGCGAGATCATCCCGGGCGCCAACCCGAACCAGCGCATCCTCGTCCTGAAGCAGCCGGTCGGCGTCTGCGCGGCGATCACGCCGTGGAACTTCCCGAACGGGATGATCACCCGCAAGGTCGGCCCGGCGCTCGCCGCCGGCTGCACGATGGTGCTCAAGCCCTCCGAGATGACGCCGCTCTCCGCGCTCGCTCTCGCCGTCCTCGCCGAGCGCGCGGGCGTACCCGCCGGCGCCTTCTCGGTCGTCACCACGACGGACGCGCAGGGCTTCGGCATGGAAGTGTGCAAGAGCCGGACCATCGCCAAGATCACCTTCACCGGCTCCACCAATGTCGGCCGCTGGCTGATGCGCGAGGGCGCCGACACGATCAAGCGCCTGTCGCTGGAGCTCGGCGGCAACGCGCCCTTCATCGTCTTCGACGATGCCGATCTCGACGCGGCGGCCGACGGCGCGCTCCTGTCGAAGTTCCGCAATTCCGGCCAGACCTGCGTCTGCGCCAACCGCATCTACGTGCAGAAGGGCGTCGTGGAGGCCTTCACGCAGAAGCTCCTGGAGCGCGTCGCCAAGCTGAAGGTCGGACGCGGCTCGGAGGCGGGCGTCACGATGGGCCCGCTCATCGACCAGCGCGCGGTGAAGAAGATGGAGGCCCATCTCTCCGACGCCGTCTCCAAGGGCGCCAGGGTTCTGACCGGCGGCAAGCCCTCCGATCTCGGCGGCACGTTCTACGAGCCGACGGTCATCTCGGGCGTGACGCAGGACATGATCCTGACGCGCGAGGAGACCTTCGCCCCGCTCGCCCCCATCATCGCCTTCGAGGACGAGGCGGACGTGATCGCCATGGCCAACGCCTCCGAGTTCGGCCTCGCCGCCTATTTCTACGCCCGCGACATGAAGCGCATCTTCACCGTCGCCGAGGCGCTGGAAAGCGGCATGGTGGGCGTGAACACCGGCGCGCTCGCCAACGAGATGGCGCCCTTCGGCGGCGTCAAGCAGTCGGGCCTCGGCCGCGAGGGCAGCCATGCCGGCATCGAGGGCTATCTCGAGATGAAATACGTCGCCCTCGCCGGTCTCTGACCGCAGCGGTCGGGCGCGCCGGCCCTCGTCCCGGCGCGCCCGACCGTCACGGCGTCACGACACCACGGCCCGGTCCGTCATGCGGCGCCAGACCGTGCCGTCGCTGAAGGCGGGCACCGGCCCGCCGCTCTCGTCGGCCACATGCACGATCGCGCCCGCGATGCCGGCGGCCGCCGGCAGCGTCGCCACCGTGTAGGCCTTCGGGCGCACGGGACCGTCGACGTCGAGCCGCGTTTTCGGCGTCGGCGTGCCGATGCCCAGATCGCCGTTGCCGCGAAGGCGCATCGCCTCCTGCAGCGTGCCGGCATTCAGCACCGACCAGCGAAGCGCCGCGCTCTTCGGCGTCGGAAACCCCGTCTCGGCCACCACGGCGAACTGCCCCGCGGTCACGAAGGCGCTGCCGTCATGGGCCTAGCCCGAGAGCGCCAGGATCGTGTCGCCGCCCTGTGCCGCCTGGGGCGCGGCCAGCGTGCCGCGCGAGCGGCGCAGACGGTGCTGGCCGAAGGTGGAGGCGCCCGCGCCCGCCACCGTCGTCGTCACGGACACCGCCGCGTCGCCGCTGACCGACAGGTTCTTCTGCGAAATGGCCACGTCGCCGAGGAAGGTCGTGGACCCGTCGCCCGGCAGGACCTGCAGCGCCGTGCGCCAGGCGGCGCCATCGGCCGAGACCTTGACGCGAAAGGCGTCGTCGCCCGAAAGCCCGAACTCGGCGCGGCCGGAATAGCCGCTCTGGAAGAGAAGCGTGGCGCTCGCCGCGGCATTGGCCTTGTTCAGCTTCACCTGCAGGCTGGCGCCCGGTTCCTCGTGGCTGAACAGGACGCCCGGCGTCTTCACGGCGAGGCGGTTGGCGGAATCGGCCGCCGTCGCCACGCCGATCATCGGGGCGGCCGTGCCGGCGGCGAGCCCGGCCGCGTCGGCAAGCCCGGCGGCGGCCGCGAGACCGCGCCAGGCGCCGCCGCGATAAAGCCGCAGCTGCCCGCCCGCACGGTCGAAGACGATCATGCCCTCGCGCGGCTCGACGAAGGTGAAGGCCCCGTCGGCATGGACGGCGAGCCGCCCGGCCATGCCCGCGAAGGCGCCCGTCGGCGCGGGACCGACGAGATAGCCCTCGCCCGCCACCGGGGTCGCAGGCGGCGCGGAGGCCTCGCCCTCGACGCAGGGGTGCAGGACGGCGTCCAGCAGCCGCAATGCCTCGTTATGCGTCACGTGTTTCTGCGCCTGCGCGGCGAGGATGTAGGGAAAGGCGTAGCGCCCGGTCGTCTCGTTCATCGGCGGCCTCCGTGGATCGGGAGGCACGCTGCCTCCCCGGAGGGCCAGTCTGCGGGCGGCCAGCGGCGGGGGGAAAAGTCCGGGAGCCGTGCGCGTGTCGAAGGACCGCAGGCGCTTTCGCCGTGGCGCGATCCGCAGCGGCGAAAGGATTGGCGGGACCGCGACGCCGCTTCCGCCAAGGGAGCCGGCGCCGCGATCCACGATCCGTCAGGCGGCCTTGCTGCGCCCCTTGGCGGCGGGTTTGGCGGGGCGCTCGTCGGCCCTCTCGCCCTCGTCCTCGGCAGACCCGGCGACGGCGTAGTCGAGACCGTCGGCGATCTCGGTCAGGCGCTGGTCGGCCGCCTTCTCCTCCGCGAGCGTCTGGGAAAGAAGCTCGGCCGCCTCGTCCTGCCCGAGCTTGCGCGCCCAGGAGGCGAGCAGGCCGTAGCGGGCGATCTCGTAATGCTCGACGGCCTGCGCGCAGCCGATGAGGACGTGGTCGGCCGCGTCCGTGTCGCCGAAATCCTCCAGGTCCTCCTCCATCTCCGAGGTGATGCCCTGCATCGCCTCGCAGGTCTTGGCCCGCGCCGGCTTGCCGATGAGGTCGAACACCTGGCCGAGGCGCTCGACCTGGCCCTGGCTCTCCTCGGCATGTTCGAGGAAGGCGGTTTTCAATTCCGGCGACTGCGCCGCCTTGGCCGACTTCTTCAGCGCCTTCACCGACTGTTTCTCGGCGTAGTAGACGTCCTTCAGGGTCTCGTGAAATGCGTCTTCGAGCGTCTTCACCTTGGCCATGATCGTCGTCCCTTCGCGTCCTGCGCGGCGCGGATGCGCCGGCGTTTCCTGAGAGGAGAAGCGCCGGGAAGACGGCCCGTTCCGATGGTGACCGGGTTTGAATCCATGGCTGGATGAGCAATGGCGGCTCGCCCGCCGCCTTGCAGGGACCGGCCGGCCATCCACGCGCAGGAGCGCCGCGTGCTGCCCTCAGCCGCCGGTCAGACGGGGCGGCCCGGTGCGGGCGGCGGCGGGATCGAGCCCGTGCGCCTCCAGGATGCGGGCGATCTCGCCCGAGGCCTGCATCTCGGCGATCGCCGCATCGAGCGCGGCGCCGAGCCGCGGGTTCGAACGGTCGTAGGGCAGGCCCGCCTGGAGCGGCCGGATCGAAGCCTCGACGCGCGGATCGGGCTCGGCCCGCTCGATAAACAGGCCCGCATAGTCGCCCCTCGCGCGGCCGACGAGGCCGGTGCCGTAACTGTCGATGCCGACCTCCACCTGGCCGCTTTCGAGCGCGGCCTCCAGCGCCGCGGCATTCGGGAAGAGCGTGAGATCGGCCGCGAAGAGGAGCTTCAGATCCCGCACCCAGGCATAGTTCTGCACTGAGCCGACGCGCAGGCCCGAAAGGTCCGCGAGGCGGCGCAGCCCCTTCGCCGAGAAGAGACCCATCTCGTCGAGATAGAGCGGCGCCGAAAGGCCGAGGACGCGCGCGCGCGCCGCCGTGCGGTACCAGTCGCCGAGCGTCAGGTCGGCACGGCCCGAGATCACGTATTGCAGCGCCGCGCCCTGGTCGACCGGCACGACGCGGACGGAAAGGCAGTTCGATTGCGCGATGCGGTTGACGATCTCCCCGTCCACCCCCCCGAGCGTGCCGTCCGGCCGCGGCACGGAATAGGGCTGCAGATGGGGAGCGGCGACGCTGAGAACGCCCGGCCGGACCGTCTCGAATACGTGGTCGGGCGTGCAGTGCGCCGCCGCCGGTCCGGCCGACAGCCAGAGGAGGCACAGGACAAGGCGCAGTCCGGTCGGCATGGTCGTCATCGCCTGTCCTCCCCGCCCCCGCGCCCGCTCTTCGCGGCGCGGCTGCCCATGACCCTCGCCGGCGCGCCGCACGAACCGCAAGTCAAACTGACGATACGGCGATCTGGTTGACCAGATGTAACGCCGGGACTGCAATCAGCGCGCGGGCCTCTGCGTCGCCAGCCACGCGCGGAAGGCGCGCAGCGGCGGATGGGAGGCGCGCGCGAGCGGCCAGGCGAGATAGTAGCGTTCCGCGCTCTCCATCGGCCCGTCGATGGCGGCCACGAGATCGCCGCGCGAGAGCTCGGCCTCGATGAGGAAACGCGGCAGGAGCGCGATGCCGAGTCCCGCCATCGCCGCCTGCGCGGCCGTGGCGAACTGGTCGAAGAGCATGCCCTGCAGCGGGTCGGCCGCGATGCCCATCGCGGCGAACCAGCGCTCCCAGGCGTCGGGGCGCGAGACGAGATGCAGGAGCGGGGCGGCGGCGAGATCGGCGGGGCTCTCGAAACGGTGGGCGGCGAGGAATGCCGGACTGCAGGCCGGCATCACCGTCTCGCTCATCAGGAGCTGCAGCTCGGCTCCCGGCCAGTCCGGCCCGCCGAAATGGATCGCCGCATCCACCGTTTCGAGGCCGAAGTCGAACGGGGCGAGCCGCGTCGTCAGGTTGATGGTGATGCCGGGATGGGCGGCAAGGAACTGCGGAAGGCGCGGCGCCAGCCAGCGGGTGCCGAAGGTCGGCAGGATGGCGAGGTTCAAGGTGCCGCCGCGCGGGTTGGCGCGGAAGCCGAGCGTGGCCGTGGAGATGCGCCGCAGCGCCTCGCGCACCTCCTGCGCATAGGTCTCCCCGGCCAGCGTCAGGCGCACGGTCTGGCGCTCGCGCACGAAGAGCTCCGCCCCGAGCATCTCCTCCAGCGCCCGGATCTGGCGCGAGACGGCGCTCTGCGTGAGGCTCAGCTCGCCCGCCGCCGCCGTGAAGCTCTCGAGCCGGGCGGCGGCCTCGAAGGCGCTGAGCAGCGACATGGAGGGCAGGAAGCGGCGGGAGAGCGCCATGTCATTCCGATCGCGCATGAGTTCAGACCCGAAGATCGTTTGCCGCAACGCCGCGAAAGAGCCAAGACTGTCGGCCATGCAAGGGGTCGGGGCGCCCGCCGGCGCCCGGCCTGCGGAACCCCGCGCGCATGACCTCCAGGACGAAGGCCCGGCCGGCCGGCACGGCCGCACAGGAAAGGCGACGCCCATGAGCCCGTTCGTTTCGCCCGACGAGATCCGCACGCGCTTCTCGCAGGCCATGTCGCTGATGTACCGGGACGAGGTGCCGCAATACGGCACGCTCCTCTCCCTCGTCGCCGACGTGAATGCCGAGACCCTGGAGCAGGACCCCGCCTTGGCCGCGCGCCTCGAACGGGCGGGCGAGATCGAGCGCCTCGGCGTCGAGCGCCACGGCGCGATCCGCCTCGGCACGGCGCGGGAGCTTTCCACCATGCGCCGGCTCTTCGCCGTGATGGGCATGGTGCCCGTCGGCTATTACGACCTGTCGGTCGCGGGCGTGCCCGTCCATTCCACCGCCTTCCGGCCGGTGAGCGACGCGGCGCTGGCGAAGAACCCGTTCCGCGTCTTCACCTCGCTCCTGCGCCTCGACCTCGTTTCCGACGCCGCGCTGCGCGAGACGGCCGCCGCTATCCTCGCGCGCCGGCGCATCTACACGCCGGACGCGCTCGCCCTGATCGACAGGGCCGAGGCGCAGGGCGGGCTGGCGGACGGCGAGGCCGACCGCTTCGTGGCGGAGGCGCTGCACACGTTCCGCTGGCACGGCGAGGCAACGGTGGACGCGGCGACCTACGAGGCGCTGTCCGCCGCCCACCGGCTCGTCGCCGACGTCGTCTGCTTCAAGGGCCCGCATATCAACCATCTGACGCCGCGCACGCTCGACATCGACGCCGCGCAAGGCGAGATGCCGCGCCGGGGCATCGCGGCCAAGGCCGTGGTCGAGGGTCCGCCGCCGCGCGCGGTGCCGATCCTCCTTCGCCAGACGAGCTTCAAGGCCCTGGAGGAGCCGATCCGCTTCCCGGGCGGGACGGGCGCGGTCTCGGGCACCCACACGGCGCGATTCGGCGAGATCGAGCAGCGCGGCCTCGCGCTGACCCCCAAGGGCCGGGCCCTCTACGACGCGCTTCTGGCGCGCGCCCGCGACGGCGAGGAGACCGAGGGGCCCTACGAGACCCGCCTCGCCCGCGCCTTCGCGGACCTGCCCGACGACGAGGCGAGCCTTCGCCGCCAAGGGCTCGGCTATTTCCGCTACACGCTTCTCGACGCGGGCAAGGCGCGCCCCGGCGCCGCGCTCGAGGATCTCGTCGCGGCGGGCGCGGTCGGCGCCGATCCGATCGTCTACGAGGATTTCCTGCCCGTCAGCGCGGCCGGCATCTTCCAGTCCAATCTCGGCGGCGCCGAGCAGGCGAGCTATGCCGCCAACGCCGCGCGCGACGCCTTCGAGGCCGATCTGGGCGCCGGCGTGCTCGACGAGTTCGCGCTCTACGCGGCCGCCGAGCGCGCCTCGATCGAGCGCGTCGAGGCGGCGCTGGGCGCTTCGTTCCGCACGGCCTCCGCGGCGTGAGACGGCGCGGGACGCGGGACGGGGAGCGCAGGATTCCATGCTGAACGATCCGCGCTCGCACGGACTGTGGGAGGCCTCCGCGCCGGCCACGCCCGAGACGCCCCGCCTTCGGGGCGAGGTCTCGGCGGACGTGTGCATCGTCGGCGCCGGCTATACCGGCCTCTCGGCGGCGCTGCATCTGGCCGAGCGCGGCGCGCGGGCCGTGGTGCTGGAGGCGGCGGAGATCGGCTTCGGGGGCTCGGGCCGCAATGTCGGTCTCGTCAATGCCGGGCTCTGGCTGCGGCCGGCCGACGTGTCCGGCGTGCTCGGCCCCGTCTACGGTCCGCGCCTCCTGAAGCTGCTCGGCGAGGGGCCGGCCGACGTGTTCGACCTCGTCGAGCGCCATGCCATCGCCTGCGAGCCGGTTCGCGCCGGCACGCTCCACGCCGCCCTCGGCGGCAAGGGCCTCGCCGACATCGCGGTGCGGGCCGAGCAGTGGCAGGCGCTCGGCGCGCCGGTCGAACTTCTGGACGCCGCCGCCGCCGCCGAGCGCATCGGCACGGCGGCCTATGCCGGCGCCCTTCTCGACCGGCGGGCCGGCACGATCCAGCCGCTCGCCTATGCGAGGGGCCTTGCCCGCGCGGCGATGGCGGCGGGCGCGGCGGTCCACACGGAAAGCCCGGTCCGGCGCGCGGTCGACGAGGGCAAGCGCTGGCGCGTCGAGACGCCGGACGGCGCGGTGACGGCGCGCCACGTGGTCGTGGCGACCAACGCCTATGCGCCGAGCGCCGACGCGCCCTTTCCGCAGGTCGCCGGGGAACTGGTGCGCCTGCCCTATTTCAACCTCGCCACGCGGCCGCTCTCGGCCAATCTCGCCCGCTCCATCCTGCCCGCCCGCGAGGGCCTGTGGGACACGCGCGAGGTCCTCTCCTCGCTGCGCTTCGATGCGGCCGGCCGGCTCGTCTTCGGCTCGGTCGGCGCCCTGCGAGGGCCGGGCCGTTCCGTGCATGCCGGCTGGGGGCGGCGGGCGCTCGCGAAACTGTTCCCGCAGCTCGGCGAGGTCTCCTTCGAGCACGAATGGTACGGCTGGATCGGCATGACGCGCGATGCGGTGCCGCGCTTCCACCGGCTGGCCCGCGACGTCGTCTCCTGCAGCGGCTACAACGGCCGCGGCATCGCGCCGGGCACCGTGTTCGGCCGCGAGATCGCCCGGCTCCTCTCGGGCGAGATCGGCGAGGCCGAGATGCCGCTGCCGGTCTGCGCGGTCGAACCCGTCCGCTTCCGTCCCGCGCGCGAGGCCTGGTACGAGGCCGGCGCGCAGCTCGTCCACGCCACCGCCGCCCGCCTCTAGCGGCGCGCCTCTCCCTTCCTGCGACGCCCGCCACCTTCGGGGCCGCGCCGCCCTCGACCGACAGGACCCGTTCCATGCCCGACACCGCTGCCAACATCCCCGGGACGACGCTCGCCGCCGAGGCCCACGCCATCCTGACCGGCCTCGGCGTCGAGGCGTCACGCCTGTCCGGCGGCTCCCTCGCCGTGCGCTCGCCCGTCACCGGCGAGACGCTGGCGCATCTGGCCGAGGACGATGCGGCAAGCGTCTCGGCGGCGATCGGCGCCGCGCAAGAGGCCTTCCTCGCCTGGCGCCTCGTGCCGGCGCCGCGACGGGGCGAGTTCGTGCGGCTTCTGGGCGAGGAGCTGCGCGCCGCCAGGCAAGCGCTCGGCCGTCTCGTGACGATCGAGGCCGGCAAGGTCGTGTCGGAAGGCCTCGGCGAGGTGCAGGAGATGATCGACATCTGCGACTTCGCCACCGGCCTGTCGCGCCAGCTCTACGGGCTCACCATGCCGAGCGAGCGCGCCGACCACCGGCTGCAGGAGCAGTGGCACCCGGCCGGCGTCGTCGGCGTCATCTCGGCCTTCAACTTTCCCGTCGCCGTTTGGAGCTGGAACGCCGCGCTCGCCTTCGTCTGCGGCGACACGGTCGTGTGGAAGCCGTCCGAGAAGACGCCGCTGACCGCGCTCGCCGTCCAGGCCATCGCCGAGCGGGCCATGGCCCGCTTCGGGCCGGAGGCGCCGCGCGGCCTGTCGAGCGTCGTTCTCGGCGCGCGCGCCGTCGGCGAGGCGCTGGTGGACGACGCGCGCGTGCCCGTCGTCTCGGCCACGGGCTCGACGCGCATGGGCCGCGCGGTGGGCGCGCGCGTCGCGCAGCGCTTCGGCCGCGCGATCCTGGAGCTCGGCGGCAACAACGCCTCCATCGTCACGCCCTCGGCCGACCTGTCGCTGACAGCACGCGCCGTCGCCTTCGGCGCCATGGGCACCGCCGGCCAGCGCTGCACCACGCTGCGCCGGCTCATCGTCCATGCAAGCGTCCACGACACGCTCGTCGCCACGCTGAAGCGCGTCTATGCCGGCATCTCGGTCGGCAGCCCCGTCGACAGCGAGGCGCTGGTCGGCCCGCTGGTCGACGAAGCCGCCTTCGCCGCCATGGAGGCGGCGCTCGAGGCGGCGCGCGCGGCCGGCGGCACCGTGCATGGCGGCGGCCGGGTGGACGTGAACGGCGCGTCCTCCTTCTACGCGCGGCCCGCCCTCGTGGAGATGCCCGCCCAGACCGGGCCGGTGGTGGAGGAGACCTTCGCGCCGATCCTCTATGTCCTGAAATACGAGAGCCTGGAGGAGGCCATCGCCCTCCAGAACGGCGTGCCGCAGGGTCTCTCCTCCTCGATCTTCTCCACCGACATGCGCGAGGTCGAGCGCTTTCTCTCGGCCGCGGGGTCCGACTGCGGCATCGCCAATGTCAACATGGGCTCGTCCGGCGCCGAGATCGGCGGGGCCTTCGGCGGCGAGAAGGAGACCGGCGGCGGGCGCGAGAGCGGCTCGGACGCCTGGAAGGCCTATATGCGCCGGCAGACCAACGCCATCAATTACGGCCGCTCGCTGCCCTTGGCGCAGGGCGTGCGGTTCGACGTGGACGACGGCTCGGCGACGGCCTGATCCGCCGTCACGTGCCGCGCGGCTTGGCGCGCGCCGTCGCCTGGGCGCTCGCCGGGTCCTCCGGCCAGACATGGCGGGGATAGCGGCCGCGAAGGTCGGCGCGCACGTCCTTCCAGGAACCCGCCCAGAAGCCCGGCAGGTCGCGCGTGACCTGGATCGGGCGATGGGCGGGCGAGAGAAGCTCCACGGTCAGCTTCAGCCGCCCGTCGGCGATGGCGGGATGTTCGCGCAGGCCGAACAGTTCCTGCACGCGCACCGAGAGAACCGGCTGGTCCTCCTCGTAGCGGATGGCGACGCGCGAGCCGGACGGCGCGTCGAAATGCGACGGCGCCAATGCCTCCAGCCGCCCTCGCGCCTCGGCGGGCACGAGGCCGCGCAGCGCCTCCGAAAGAAGACCGGGATCGATGCGCGACAGCGCCGTGACACCCGGGAGGTAGGGCGCCAGCCAGTCCTCCAGCCCCGCCAGCAGCGCCTCGTCGGACAGGTCCGGCCAGGGCTCGCCATAGGCCTTGGCGAGGAAGCGCAGGCGGCGCAGCAGGCGCTCGCCCTCCTTGCCGAGCGGCAGGGCGGAAAGGCCGAGGCGGCGCAGGCCCGAGAGAAGCGCGGCGGTGGCCGCCTCCCCCGCCGGCACGGCGAACGGGGTCTCGGAGAGCACCGCCCGCCCGAGCCGCGTCACGCGCCGCGCCCGCACTTCGCGCGCGCCGGCATCGAAGGCGACGACCTCCTCGGTGACGCTGCGCGCGGCGACGAGGGCCGAGAGCGCCTCGGCCGAAAGCGCGGCCGCCTCCACGATCCGGCCAGAGCGCGCTTCGCCGACGAGATCGGCGACGACGAGGGCGCGCTCGCGGGCGAGCGGCGAGGACGGCTCCAGCGCGCCGCCGCGCCCGTTCGACAGGACGAAGGCGCCGGGCGCCCCGCGCTGCAGGGCGATCCGGTCGGGATAGGCGAGAGCCAGAAGCGCCCCCACCTCGCCGCTCGGCTCGGCGGTGCCGGCGGGCGCGCGGGCGGCGAGCCCCGCGATGCGCCGGGCGAGCGCGAAGGCGTCGCGCGCCCTCGGGGCGCCCTCGGCCTTGGCGCGGCGCAGGCGCTCGGCGAGATCGGCCTCCGAGCCGCCCAGGCCCCGCTCGGTGAGGAGGATGGCGATCTCGGCGGCGAGCCGGCGGTCGCCCGCCGGCGCATCCACGACCATGCGCGCGAGGCGCGGCGGCAGCGGCAGGGCGCGCATCGCCTCGCCCGCCGGCGTCGGGCGCCCGGCCGCGTCGAGCGCGCCGAGGTCCGTCAGAAGGGCGCGCGCCTCGGTGAGGGCCGGCAGCGGCGGCGGGTCGAGGAAGGCGAGATCGCGCGGGTCCGACAGGCCCCAGGCGGCGCAGTCGAGAAGAAGGCCGGACAGGTCGGTGGAGAGGATTTCCGGCCGGTCGAAGGGTTCGAGCGCCGCCGTCTGCTCCTCGCGCCACAGGCGGATGGCGATGCCCGGCGCGGTGCGGCCGGCGCGGCCGGCGCGCTGCTCGGCGGCCGCGCGCGAGACGCGTACGGTCTCGAGCCGCGTCAGCCCCGTCGAGGGCTCGAAGACCGGCTGGCGCCGAAGCCCGCTGTCCACCACCACGGTGATCCCGTCGATCGTCAGCGAGGTCTCGGCGATGGAGGTCGCCAGCACCACCTTGCGCGTGCCCTCGGGCGCCGGTCGCACGGCCCTGTCCTGCGCGCCCGCCTCCATGGCGCCGAAGAGCGGCGCGATGACGAGCCTGTCGGAGGCAAGCGGGGCGAGGCGTTCGGCGACGCGCGCGATCTCGCGCTGGCCGGGCAGGAAGACGAGGATGCTGCCGGTCTCGCCGGCCAGAGCCTCGCGCACGGCCGCGGCGGTCGCGTCCTCCACCCGGTCGCCCGCCTGCCGCTCGCGATGGCGCAGCGTCACGGGAAAGGCCCGCCCCTCGCTGCGCACGACCGGCGCCTCGCGCAGGAGCGCGGCGACGCGCGCCCCGTCGAGCGTCGCCGACATGACGAGGATCCGCAGATCCTCGCGCAGGCCCGAGCGCGCGTCGAGCGCCAGCGCCAGGCCAAAATCGGCGTCGAGCGAGCGTTCGTGGAACTCGTCGAAGAGGACGAGCGAGACGCCCGGCAGATCGGGTTCGGCGAGGATCTGCCGCGTGAAGACGCCCTCCGTCACCACCTCGACGCGCGTCGCCGGCCCGACCTTGGTGTCGAGGCGCATGCGCCAGCCGACGGTCTGACCGACCTCCTCGCCCAGAAGCTGCGCCATGCGCCGGGCGGCGGCGCGCGCGGCGATGCGGCGCGGCTCGACGAGGAGGATGCGCCCGTCGCCGCGCCAGGGCGCGTCGAGGAGATGCAAGGGGGCGAGCGTCGTCTTGCCCGCGCCCGGCGGGGCGACGAGGACCGCCGTGCCATGCGTGCCGAGCGCGGTCTCGACCTCGCCCAGCACGTGCGAGACCGGCAGGCGCGGCAGGGCGGGCCGGCTCATCGCGCCTCCTCCCCGATGCGCAGGACGCGCCCGCCGAAGGCCGTAGCGTCCGCTTCGTCGTGGGTGACGAGGACGGCGGGGATGGCGCGCTCCTTCAGGCGGTCGGCGACGAGGCGGCGCATCTCCGCGCGCAGGGGCGCGTCGAGGCGCGAGAAGGGCTCGTCGAGGAGAAGCGCGCGCGGCTCGGCGAGGAGCGCGCGGGCGAGCGCGACGCGGGCCGCCTCGCCGCCCGAGAGCGTGGCCGGATCCTCGTCGAACCGGCCGCCAAGGCCGATGCCCGCCAGCATGGTTTCGCAGGCCGCCCGCCGCGCGGCGGCACCCTTCAGGCGGGTCGGCAGAGCGAAGAGGAGATTGCCGCCGACGCTCCAATGCGGAAAGAGCAGCGCGTCCTGGAAGAGAAGCCCCGTCCCGCGCTTCTCGGGCGGCAGGCGCGACAGGTCGGCCCCGTCGAGGAGGACGCGCCCGCGCGCCGAGAAGGCCGGCGCGAGGAAGCCGGCGACGAGGGCGAGAAGGGTCGACTTGCCCGAGCCGGACGGACCCATGACGGTCAGCGTCTCGCCGGGCGCGACGGCGGCGTCGACGGCGAGGAGGCGGCGGGCGCCGAGTGAGATGGAGACGTCCTGAAAGGTCAGCGTCATGGCGCCCTCATGCCGCGGCGCCTTCGCCAGAGCAAGGCCGGGGCCAGCGCGGCGAGGAGGAAGGCGAGGCCCGCCGGGAGCGCGAGCGCCAGCGCCGTGACGGCGACGAGCCGGCGCTCGCCGCCCGAGGCGAGCGCCACGGCCTGCGTGGCGAGCGTCGGCAGGCGGCCGGCCCCGATCAGGATCGTGGGAAGATAGAGCCCGACCGAGACGGCGAAGCCCGTGGCGAAGGCGGTGACGAGGGGCACGGCCAGCATCGGCAGGCGCAGGCGCCACAAGGCGGCGCGCGGCGAGCGCCCGAGACCGGCCGCCAGACGCTCGTAGCGCGGATCGAGCCCGCGCCACGGGCCCTCCAGCACCAGCACCGCATAGGGCAGGACGAAGAGGAGATGGGCGAGCACGAGCAGCGCGCGCGTCGGCTCGGCGCCGAGCACGATCGCGAGGGTCTTCAGCCCGAAGACGAAGGCGACCTGCGGCACGAGAAGCGGCAGATAGACGAGAAGCCCGAGCGCGGGGGCAAGGCTCGGGGCTCCATCGCCGGGCCCGGCGCGCCCGCCGCGCCGCGCCGCCTCCAGAAGGGCGACGGCGAGGACGAGGGCGGCGCCGGCGCTCGCGAAGGCGACGATCAGCGTGGTGGCGGCGGCGCCGCCGAGGTCGCCCGGAAGGCGCGCCCAGGCGCCGGCGTCGAGGCGCGGCGGCCAGAGCGCGGGAAAGGGCCAGGCGCGCGCGACGGACCAGACGAGGAGCGTGCCGAGACCGAGCGCCAGCGCCAGGAGGCAGAGCCGCAGCGGCAGGGGCGCGAACCGCAGGGCGAGCGCCTCCCGCGCGCCCCGGCGCCCGCGCGCGGCGAGCGCGTCGCGCAGGCGCGCCGCGACGCGCTCCAGCAGGAGCCAGAGGGCGAGGACGAGGAGCGTCGCGAGAAGCTGCAGGAGCGCCCCGGCGGAGGCGACGAAGCGGCGAGACAGGTCGGGATCGGCGGCCAGCTCCAGGACGCGCACCCCGAGCGGGGCGGGAACCGAGGGCCCGAGAACCAGCGCGACGTCGACGACCGAGGAGGAGAAGGCGGCGACCGCGAGGACCGGCAGGCGGATGCGCCGGTAGAGCGCCGGCCAGACGCAGAGCGCGAACCCCGCCATGCGCCCGTATCCGAGCGAGCGCGCGAGCGCCAGCCGCCGCGCGGCATCGGCCTGCGGCAGGGCGGCGAGCGCCATGAAGAGAAGGAAGGGCACTTCCTTCACGACGAGGCCGGCGAGGAGCGACAGGCCGAGCGGATCGGAGAGGATGAGGAGATCGGGCGGGCGCGTCAGGCCGAGGAACGGGGCCGCGAGCCGGAAGAGGAGGCCGGAGGGCGCGACGAGGAAGGCGAGCGCGAAGGCGGCCGCCGCATGCGGCATCGCGAGCGCCAGCGACAGGCCGCGCGGCGCGTGCCCGCCCTTGGCGGCGAGATAGGCGAGGACGACGGCGAGCGAGAGGAGCGGCGCCAGAAGTCCGGCCGAGACCGAAAGCGCGAGCGAGGTGCCAAGGCCCGGCTCGGCGAGAAGCGAGCGCCACGGGCCGAGCGAAAGCGCGGTGCCGCCGAGCGCCGGCAGATAGCCGAAGGCCGGCGCCATCGTGCCGAGGAGACCGGCGGCGATGGGCGCAAGAAGCAGCGCGCCGAGAAGCGCCGAGAGCGCCTTCGCCCGCCGCCGGCCCGGCGCGGCGGGCGAGCCGCCTCGCGCAGCCGTCAAATCAGGCTCGCCCCGACATTGACCGCGAGCGCGAGGATCATGGTGTTGAAGAGAAAGGCGAGCCCGGTGTGGGCCAGCACCAGCCCCCGCATGGCGCGCGAGGTGACGGCGACGTCGGAGGTCTGCGCCGCCGCGCCCATGGTGAAGGCGAAATAGAGGAAGTCGAGATAGTCCGGCTCGGCGTCGTCGCCGGGAAAGGCGAGCCCGCCCTCCTCCCCCGGACCGCCGTAATAGGCGCCGGCATAGTGCACGGCCATCACGACCTGCGTCGTCACCCAGGAGAGGAGGATCGTGACGCCCGCCAGCGCGAGGCGCCAGCCCGTGCCCTTCGCGCCGGGATCGCCCACGCCGTGCAGCTCGGCCGCGATCGCCGCGAAGCTCGCGCCCACCGCGAGGCAGGTGATGAGGAGGATCGCCGCTCTGCCCTCGTCCTGCGCCTCGGCGTGGCGGCGGATGTCGTCCGCCTCGGCCCGCAGCATCATGCGGCCGGAGGCGCCGAGATAGAGAAGCGTGCCGCAGTCCCATCCCAGAAGAATGCGCGTCGAGGGCGCAAGGCTCCCCGGCAGGAGGACCCCGACCGCAAGGCCGATGGCGAAGGCGGCGAGCAGGCGCGGGCGGCCGCTGAGGGCCAGCAGCATCCGTGCCCCGAGGCTGCGCCCGCGCCCGTCCGCCGGCGTCATCCGGCGAAGCGCCGGCGCCATTCGGTCTCGATCGCCGTCATCCAGGACGGATGGGGTTCGGCCAGAACGGGCCCGAGCTCGGCCGGCGAGAGCGTCGCCGCGCCGCGATCCAGCGCCTCGAAGGCCGCGCGGCTCTCGGGCGGCAGCCTGTCCATCGCCAGCACCGTCGGGTCGCCCCAGATCTTGGGGTCCTCCTTGCGCAGCTGCGCTTCGGGCGAGATCAGGAAGTCCGCCACCACCATGGCGCCGGCCTTGGCGTCCGAATTGTAGGGGATGGCCACGAAATGCGTGTTGCCGAGCGTGCCGGCGGGAAAGACGAAGGAACGCACCGTCTCCGGCAGTTCGCCGCTCTCGATGCCCGCCGAGGCCTCGGCGGGATTGAAGGCGAAGGCGATGTCGAGCTCGCCATCCGCCAGAAGCTGCTTCATCTCCGGGTAGTTCTCGGGAAAGTCGCGCCCCTTGCGCCAGAGGTTCGGCGTCAGCGCGTCGAGCCGCGCGAACAGCGGCGCGGTGACCTCTGCGAAACGGAGGGGATCGACGGGCTCCTGGAGGACGGATCGGTCCGCCACGGTCTCGATCAGGATCTGCTTGAGGAAGCTCGATCCCAGAAAGTCCGGCGGTGCCGGATAGGCGAAGCGGCCGGGATGGGCTTTCGCCCATTCGACGAGTTCCGCGCTCGATTTCGGCATGGCCTCCACCGGCCCGGTGCGCGCGGTGTCGGCGAAGAACACGAGCTTGGCCCCGCCCCAGGGCGATTCCTGCCCGTTCGTCGGCAGGGTGAAGTCGCGCGTCACGCTCGGATTGGCGGTGTCGACATAGGTCCAGTTCGGCAGGCGCGTGGCAAAGCCCGGCGCCAGGAGCCCTGCCCCCTGGAGCGCTGCGAAGTTCTCGCCGTTGATCCAGACGAGATCGACCGAGCCGCCGGAGTCGCGACCCGCCGACTTCTCGGCGACGATGGCCGAGACGGCGGTCGCCGTGTCGTCGAGCTTCACATGGGTGAGGTCGACGCCGAAGCGCGCCTTCACCTCGTCCGCGACCCAGGCGATGTAGTCGTTGACCGGCTGCGAGCCGCCCCAGGCGTTGAAATAGACGCTCTGGCCCCGCGCTTCCGCCAGCACCTTCGGCCAGTCCGAGGCCGGCGACCCTTGCGCGAGCGCCGCGGTGCCGGAGGCGAGAAGCGCCAGGAGGGCGAGGGCAAGGCGCGTCATGCGGCGGTCCTTCGGGATGGGCGTCGGAAAGAAAGAGACCGGCGCCGCCCGGCACCGGCGCCCGCGAGAGAAGCGCGCCCCGCGCCGCGTCGCAACGGCGAGGACGGGCGTGAAATCGCCGCGCCCGTCCCTTCGCCGTGTCTTTTCGCGAGCCGTCAGGCCCCGGCGCGCGAGGCCTTCTTCTCCAGGCGCCGGCGGTGCAGCACGGGCTCGGTATAGCCCGACGGCTGCACGCGGCCTTCGAAGACGAGGTCGCAGGCTGCCTGGAAGGCGATGGAGGTGAAGTCCGGCGCCATCGGCTCGTAGGCGGGATCGCCGGCGTTCTGCGCGTCCACCTTGGCGGCCATGCGCCTCATGGAATCCATCACCTCGTCCTTGGAGACGACGCCGTGATGGAGCCAGTTGGCGATGTGCTGGGAGGAGATGCGGCAGGTGGCGCGATCCTCCATCAGGCCGACATCGTCGATGTCGGGCACGGTGGAGCAGCCGATGCCCTGGTCGATCCAGCGCACGACATAGCCGAGAATGCCCTGCGCGTTGTTGTCGACCTCGGCGCGGATCTGCTCCTCGGGCCAGTTCGTGCGGTGCGAGAGCGGGATCGTCAGGATGTCCGGCAGGACGGCGCGCCGACCCTTGGCGGCGATGGCGTCCTGCCAGGCGAGCACGTCGACCTTGTGGTAGTGCATGGCGTGGAGCGTCGCGGCCGTCGGGCTCGGCACCCAGGCGCAGTTGGCGCCGGCCTGCGGATGGGCGATCTTGGCGGCCAGCATGTCGTGCATCCTGGCGGGCATGGCCCACATGCCCTTGCCGATCTGCGCCTTGCCGCGGAAGCCGCAGGCGAGGCCCGTGTCGACGTTCCAGTCCTCGTAGGCCTTGATCCAGGTGCGGTCCTTCATGACCGTCTTGCGCACCATCGCCCCCGATTCCATCGAGGTGTGGATCTCGTCGCCGGTGCGGTCGAGGAAGCCGGTGTTGATGAAGAACACCCGGTGCTTCGCGGCGCGGATACATTCCTTGAGGTTCACCGTCGTGCGGCGCTCCTCGTCCATGATGCCCATCTTCAGCGTGTAGCGGTCGAGCCCGAGAAGGTCCTCGACGCGGCCGAAGATCTCGTCGGAGAAGGCGACCTCCTTCGGCCCGTGCATCTTGGGCTTGACGATATAGACCGAGCGGGCGCGCGAGTTGCGCAGGCCGCCGGTCTTGCGCAGGTCGTGGATGGCGATCATCGAGGTGATCGCGGCGTCCATCAGCCCTTCCGGCGCTTCCGAACCGTCGGCGAGGTGGATCGCCGGGTTGGTCATGAGGTGGCCGACATTGCGGATGAGGAGGAGCGAGCGGCCGGGCACCGTGATGGCGACGCCCTCGGGGCTCGTGTAGTCGCGGTCCGGGTTCAGCGTGCGCGTCATGCTGCGCCCGCCCTTCTCGAACTGTTCCGAGAGATCGCCCTTCATCAGGCCGAGCCAGTTGCGGTAGACGGCCGTCTTGTCCTCGGCGTCGACGGCCGCGATCGAATCCTCGCAGTCGCAGATGGTGGAGACGGCGGCCTCCACCAGCACGTCGGCGACATGGGCGCGGTCATTGGCGCCGATCCGGTGCGCGGCGTCGATCGTCACCTCGGCATGCAGGCCGTTGTGCTTGAAGAGGATGGCGGTCGGCGCCTCGGGCGTGCCGCGATAGCCGGCGAAGGCGAGCGGGTTCTTCAGCTTCGCCGTCTTGCCGCCGGCGAACTTGGCAACGACATGCCCGCCCTCGACCGCATAGGCCTCCACGTCGATATGCGAGATGCGGTCGAGCGGCGCGATACCGTCGAGGAAGCCCTTGGCGAAGGTGACGACGCGCGCGCCGCGCGCCCGGTCGTAGCCCGTCCCCTCCGGCGCGTCGCCCATCGCGTCCGTGCCGTAGAGCGCGTCGTAGAGCGAGCCCCAGCGCGCGTTGGCCGCGTTCAGCGTGTAGCGCGCGTTCATCAGGGGCACGACGAGCTGCGGCCCCGGCACCATGGCGATCTCGGGATCGACATTGGCGGTCTCGATGGAGAAGTCGGGACCGGCCGGCACGAGATAGCCGATCTCCTTCAGGAAGGCCTGGTATTCGGCCATGTCCAGCGGCTTGGCGCGGCGCTCGCGGTGCCACTCGTCGATGGCGGCCTGCAGGCTCTCGCGCTCGGCGAGGAGCGCGCGGTTCTTCGGCGCGAGGTCGGCGAGGATCTGCGCAAAGCCCTTCCAGAAGGCGTCCGGCTCGATCCCCGTGCCGGGCAGGGCCTCGTCGTCCACGAAACGCTTGAGGACGCTCGCGACCTTCAGGCCATGGATCTCGACGCTCTGCGACATGTGTCTTCTCCCAACGGTGCTGGGGTGGAAATCGGCCATGGGGGGCGCGAAGTCAATTCGCCGAAGGCATGGGGTGGCTCAGCCGTGGCGCCCGAGGCTGCGGGCGGCATCGACGAGGCGGGCGACGAGCGCGTCGAGCGCCATGCGCGTTCCGTCGTCGAGGAGACGGCCCTCGGCATCGAAGCCGCTCGCCGCGTCCGCGAGCGTGACCTGCGCGGTCAGGACCTCGGCGCCGAGCGACAGGAGGACGGGCCGCATGGCGACGAGGCCGCGCGCCCCGCCGAACCGGCCGGGCGAGGCCGCCGCCAGGCCGACGACGAGGCCCTTGAAGGGCTGCAGCGGGCGGTTGTTCACGCGCCGCACGCGGCTCGCCCAGTCGAGCGCGTTCTTCAGGACCGGCGCGATCGAATGATTGTATTCCGGGCAGACGAGCAGGAGCCCGTCCTGCTCGGCGAGGCGCTGGGCGAGGCGCAGGGCGTGTTCGGGCACGCCCGTCTCCGCCTCGATGTCCCCGTCGTAGAGGGGCAGCGGATAGTCCTTGAGGTCGAGCATGGAGACGCTCGCATCCGTCATGGCCAGGAGCCGCGCGCCCTCGGCGGCGAGCCGGCGATTGTGCGAGCCGACGCGCGTCGAGCCGGCCATGACGAGGATGTTGGTCGTCACGCCCCCGCCCCGGCCTTGTCGTAGATCCACACGCGCGCCGGGGGCACGTTGTTCCAGACGATGGGTGAGGCGCGCACGCCGAAGGCGCCCGGCACGGGCTTCACCGGCGCCGACCAGAGATAGGAGAGCTGGGTGATGTTGCCGCCGGGCACGAGCCGCGCGGCATAGTCGGTGAAGAAGCGCTGCCGCTCGGCCTGCGGGAAGTTCAGGATGGGGATGGCGAAGAGGATCGCCGCATAGCGCGTGCCGACATGGTGCGGCAGCGTGCGGTCGAGGTCGAACCCGTCGCCCTGTACGACGTTCACCGCCGGAAAGCGCTTCTGCAGCGTGGCGGCGAAGTCCTTGTCGTATTCCACCGACGTGATGCGGGCGGGATCGACGCCCGCCTCCAGGAGCGCGCGCGTGACGACGCCGAGGCCCGGGCCGAGTTCCAGGATCGGGCCGTCGAGATGGGTCGTGGCGTTGCGCACCATCATGGCGCAGTAGGCGCGGCTGGAGGGCGCGACGGCGCCCATCTTCACGGGATGGCGGATCCAGTTGGCGAAGAAGCGGGCGAAGTCGCCGCCGCCCTCGGTCTCGTGCGTCGATGGCACCGGTCAGGTCTCCGGGTCGTTCAGGGGCGATGGGCGGGGGTCCGGCCTTCAGGCCGAACGGTAGACGAGCACGCGGGCGGGCGGAAGGTTGCGCTTGATCCAGGGGCTCGTCTCGACCGTGGCGCCGAGCCGGGCCGGCTTCACCGGCAGGGTCAGCGCGTAGGAGAACTGGATGAAGGGCGCGCCGGGCCCCATGCGCTCCAGCGCGCCGCCGATGACGGCCTCGCGCTTGGCGTCGGGCTTGGTGAAGAGCGGCAGGCTGGAGATGGTGGCCGCGAGCGGCCGGCCCGCGATGGCCGCCTCGAGCGCCGGCCCCGGCGCGTAGGCGTCGCCCTCGATGACCTGCGCGGCGGGAAAGCGGGCCCGCAGGAGAACGCAGAACTCGCGCGAATATTCGATGAGGACGAGGCTCTTCTCGGGCACGCCACGATCGACGAGGCACTGCGTGACGACGCCGGTGCCCGGTCCGAGCTCCAGCACCGCCCGATCCTCGCCGACGCCCTCCGGCACGAAGGCGGCCATGGCCCGGCCGAGCGCCTTGGACGAGGGCGAGACCGCGCCCATGACGAGCGGGCGCTGCAGCCAGCCGGCGAAGAAGCGGGCCTCGTCGCTCACCTTCACGCGCGGCTTGGCGGCGGAACGTGCGGACCGGTCGTCGGCGCGCTTGGGACGGGGGCTCATCGACATCACGCCTCGACTTCTCGTTCGCCCCCGAAGGAGCACCACCACATTGCCGGCCCCTTCATGCCGCGTCGGCATGACGGGCGCGTAACGCTCCGCTCCATATCGCGCAGGAGCCGGGCCAAGGAAAGGTGGCGCGGCTCAGGCCTCGCTCAACCCTTCGAAGAACTCCTTCATGCGGGCGAAGAAGCCGGTGGACTGGGGCGAGTTCTCCGAGGAGGAGATGCGGTCGAACTCCTCGAGCAGCTCGCGCTGGCGCTTGGAGAGCTTCTGCGGCGTCTCGATCGTGACCTGGATGAAGAGGTCGCCCACCTGCTGCTGGCGCAGGACCGGCATACCCTTGGCGCGCACGCGGAACTGCTTGCCGGTCTGCGTGCCTTCGGGGACCTTCACCAGCGTCGTCTTGCCGTCGAGCGTCGTCACGTCGAACTCGCCGCCGAGCGCGGCGCTCGTCATGGAGATCGGCACCTTGCAGAAGAGGTCGGCGCCGTCGCGCTGGAAGAATTCGTGCGGCTTGACGGTCAGGAAGATGTAGAGGTCGCCCGCCGGCCCGCCGCGAAGGCCGGCCTCGCCCTCGCCCGCCAGGCGGATGCGCGTGCCGTCCTCGATGCCGGCAGGAATGTTCACCGCGAGCTTGCGCTCCTCCGGCAGGCGGCCCTCGCCGTGGCACTTGCGGCAGGGATCGCCGATCGTCTCGCCGCGGCCCTGGCAGGTCGGGCAGGTGCGCTCGATGGAGAAGAAGCCCTGGGCGGCCCGCACGCGGCCGACGCCGCCGCAGGTCGGGCAGGTCTTGGGCGCCGTGCCGGCGCGCGCGCCCGAGCCCGAGCATTCGTCGCACTGGATCGTCGTCGGCACGCCGATCTCGACGGCCTTGCCGGCGAAGGCCTCCTCGAGGCTGATCTCCATGTTGTAGCGCAGGTCCGAGCCGCGCTCGCGCCCGCCGCCGGGGGTGCGGCCGCGCTGGCGCCCGCCCATCATCTCGCCGAAGATGTCGTCGAAGATGTCGGCCATGGAGGAGGCGAAGTCGCCCTTGAAGCCGGCGCCGCCATTGCCGTTCTGGAAGGCCTGATGGCCGAACCGGTCGTAGGCCGCCCGCTTCTGCGGGTCCTTCAGGACCTCGTAGGCCTCGCCGAGTTCCTTGAACTTGCCCTCGGCCGCCGCGTCCCCCGGATTCTTGTCGGGATGGAACTGCATCGCGAGCTTGCGAAAGGCGCTCTTCAGGCCCTTGTCGTCGACCGTGCGCGAGACGCCGAGGAGTTCGTAGTAGTCGGCCTTCATCCAGTCTTCCATCGCTCTTCGTGCCAGACGGCGGCCCGGCTGCGGGCAGGCCGGGAACGCAACGTCGCGACCGGCGCCGCGCGAGACGTTCGCCGGCGGCCGATCCGCCAGCCCAGATGTGGGCACGATGGTGGCGCGATACCATAGGCCCGGCGCGAAGGGAACGCCGCTCGCGCGCATGAAACCCCGCGCGAAGCGCGCGCTGGCGGCGAAGGGCGACAGGGCGACCCCTGCCGGGGCCCTGCCGGTTCAGGCGGCGGCGGCCGCCTTCTCCCTCGGCTTTCGCCGGCACACGAGATCGTTGCCCCAGCGCTCCACCGTGCGGTCCGAGACGAGGGCGACGGCGATGGTCGCGACCATGGGCAGGAGCCAGTAGACGTAGAAGTCGATCGCGCCCGTCGCCTCCAGCCAGCGGCTCCACAAGACGGTCATGAAGAGGAACTCCATGACGGGATGCCAGAGATAGATGCCGAAGGAGACGCGCGTCAGCCCCATCAGCGGCTGCAGACGCCGGCTCGCCTCCGGGTTGGCGGTCTCGGCGAGGGCGGTCAGGAGGAGCGACAGGGCGAGAAGCGCGATGGCGAGGATGCGCGGTCCGGTTCCCAGCATCACGGCGAGCGCCATGCCGAGCACGACGAGGCCCGGCCCGTGCGAGCGGACCGGCAGGACGCGGACCTTCACCCCGTAGGCGATCGCCGCGCCGATCGAGAAGTCGGCGAAGGCCCGGAAGGCGCCGAGCGTGTCGGCATCGGTCCAGTGGCCGCTCGGAAAGGCGCCGAGCCGCGAGGCGATCTCCAGCCCGCCGATCCACGCCGCGATGCCGGCGGCCAGCCCCTTGAAGCCGAAGCGGGCGAGAAGGAGGACGATGGCCGGGAACATCGCATAGGAGAAGATCTCCGCGCTTACCGACCAGGAGACGAAGTTCAGCGCGAGATGATCGACCGTGCCGAGCGCGTGAAGCGCGAGGAGGTGATAGGGCAGCGCCGAGAGTTCCGAGGCGTAGGGGTAGTGGTTCGCGCCCATGGCGAGCCCGCCGAGCGCCACGGCGGCGAAGAACAGCGTCGTCACCAGATGCAGCGGATAGAGCCGCGCGACGCGGCGCTTCATGAACTCGCCGTAGTCGCCGAGCGTGCGGATGCGCGTCGCGTAGCGCGCCGTGATGAAGAAGCCCGAGATCATGAAGAACATATCGAGCAGCGGCAGGAGCCGGTGCAGGGCGCCGGTGACCGCCACGGCACCGTAGGGCGCGGCATAGGCGAAGTGATAGGTCATCACCAGGATCGCCGCCGTCAGGCGCCAACAGTCGAAGACCCTGAAATGCATGGCGCGCTGGAGCCCCGCAGGCTGGAGACGGATGCGCCACCCTAGCAGCCGGGACGGCCCGATGGGTTAAGAAGCGGCTCGCAAACGGTCTCGCGGCGCCCGAAACGCGGCCTGTCCGGCCCCTTGTCGAGAATAGGCCTAACGAGGCAGTTTCGATTCAAATTGCCCGTCGGACGGTTCAAATTACCCGTCGGACGGTCCGCCGCGCCTCGGCGACAAACGCCCGCCCGCGGAAGGCGGCCGCATCGCCCTCGACGAAAAAGGCCCCGGCGGATCTCTCCGCCGGGGCCCCGATCGTCTCGTCGGGCCGAAAGCTCGTCAGGCCGACTTCTTGCGCGTCTCGTTGTCGTCGACTTCCTCGAAGTCGGCATCGACCACGTCGTCCTTGTCCGGGCCGGAGGAGGCCGAAGCGCCCGCGTCCTCGTTGGCCTGCGCGGCCTCGTACATGGCCTGACCGAGCTTCATCGAGGCCTGGGCGAGCGTGTCGCTCTTGGCCTTGATCACCTCGGCGTCGGCCTCGGGCTTCTCGAGCTCGGCCTTCAGGTCGTCGATCGCCGAGCGGATCGCGCCGCGGTCGGTCTCGGAGACCTTGTCGCCGTAGTCGGCCAGCGACTTCTCGGCCGAGTGGACGAGGCTCTCGGCCTGGTTCTTGGCCTCGACGCCCGAGCGGCGGCGCTTGTCGGCGTCGGCATTGGCCTCGGCGTCCTTCACCATCTTCTCGATGTCGGCGTCCGACAGGCCGCCCGACGCCTGGATGGTGATGCGCTGCTCCTTGTTCGTGCCCTTGTCCTTGGCGGACACGTTCACGATGCCGTTGGCGTCGATGTCGAACGTCACCTCGATCTGCGGCACGCCGCGCGGTGCGGGCGGAATGCCCTCGAGATTGAAGCGGCCGAGGCTCTTGTTGTCGGCGGCCATCTCGCGCTCGCCCTGGTAGACCTGGATGGTCACCGCGGACTGGTTGTCGTCGGCCGTCGAGAAGACCTGGCTCTTCTTGGTCGGGATCGTCGTGTTGCGGTCGATGAGGCGCGTGAACACGCCGCCCAGCGTCTCGATGCCGAGCGAGAGCGGGGTCACGTCGAGAAGGAGGACGTCCTTCACGTCGCCCTGGAGGACGCCGGCCTGGATGGCCGCGCCCATCGCCACGACCTCATCGGGGTTGACGCCCTTGTGGGGCTCCTTGCCGAAGAAGTTCTTCACGACTTCCTGGATCTTGGGCATGCGCGTCATGCCGCCGACCAGAACGACCTCGTCGATATCGGCCGCCGTCAGGCCCGCATCCTTCAGCGCCGACTTGCAGGGGCCGACGGTGCGCTGGACGAAGTCGTCGACGAGGCTCTCGAACTTGGAGCGCGTCAGCTTCATCGTCAGGTGCTTCGGCCCGGTGGCGTCGGCGGTGATGAAGGGCAGGTTGATCTCGGTCTGCGACGCCGCCGACAGCTCGATCTTGGCCTTCTCGGCCGCTTCCTTCAGGCGCTGGAGAGCGAGCTTGTCGTTCTTCAGGTCGATGCCCTGGTCCTTCTTGAACTCCGCCGCCAGGTACTCGACGAGGCGCATGTCGAAGTCCTCGCCGCCGAGGAACGTGTCGCCGTTGGTCGACTTCACCTCGAAGACGCCGTCGCCGATCTCCAGGATCGAGACGTCGAACGTGCCGCCGCCCAGATCGTAGACCGCGATGGTCTTGCCGTCGTTCTTCTCGAGGCCGTAGGCGAGCGCGGCCGCCGTCGGCTCGTTGATGATGCGCAGGACGTCGAGGCCGGCGATCTTGCCGGCGTCCTTGGTGGCCTGACGCTGGGCGTCGTTGAAGTAGGCGGGCACGGTGATGACGGCCTTCTCGACCTTCTCGCCGAGATAGGCTTCCGCCGTCTCCTTCATCTTCTGCAGGATCATCGCCGAGACCTGGCTCGGCGAGTACTTCTCGCCATGCGCCTCGACCCAGGCGTCGCCATTGGAGGCGTTGACGATCTTGTAGGGGACGAGGCTCTTGTCCTTCGTCACCGCCGGATCCTCGTAGCGGCGGCCGATGAGGCGCTTCACCGCGAAGAGCGTGTTCTCGGGATTGGTGACGGCCTGACGCTTGGCCGGCTGGCCGACGAGGCGCTCGCCGTCGTCGGAGAACGCGACCATGGACGGCGTCGTGCGCGCGCCCTCGGCGTTCTCGATGACCTTCGCCGTCTTGCCGTCCATGACCGCGACGCAGGAATTGGTGGTGCCGAGATCGATGCCGATCACCTTCGCCATGAAAATTCTCCTCTTTGAGCGAGCCGCCCGGGACCCTCGACGAGGCGTTCCGGAGGGCGGCCCCTGAAACTGTTGGAAGACCGTGGGGAGCGGCGCGACGGCGTCTCTGCTCCACGGGGCTGGCGGCTATATATGAAGGGCGATTTCGCCCTGCAAGGCGGTTGCTCGCGCTTTGGTGAAGTGCTCCCGTCGCGCGTGGGGTCGGCGGGGCGCGGGGGCCCTTCGCGCGCGGGGCGCGAGGAACTCCGCGCGCGGCACGCGCGTCGGCGCGGCGCCGGCTCTCGGCGCGGGCGGGACCCCCTTCAGCCGCCGAACAGGCGGCGGAAGATCGAGCGGTCGCTCTCGCGCCCGACCGAGACCGGGCCCTCCAGCGTCACGCCGGCCGGCGGCGGGCCGTCGGAGATGACGACGCCGCGGTCGGGCACGCCTTCGGGCGGCAGCGGGACGCCGCCCGGATCGTAGCTCTCGGCGGGCCCCTCCCCGAGCGGCAGTTCGGTGTCGTAGCCGCCGGAGACCGAACTGTCGGCCGTCAGCGGCGCGGACGGATCGCCGATCCGGTAGTCGCCGGGCAGCGGCGTCGAAGGCAGGCCCTCGTGCGCGGCGGTCATGAAGTCGTGCCAGGCCTCGGCGGGCAGCGAGCCACCGGTCACCTTCTTCATCTTGGCGCCGTTGTCGTTGCCGAGCCAGACGCCGGTGGTGAGATTGGCCGTGTAGCCGACGAACCAGGCGTCCTTGAAATCCTGCGTGGTGCCCGTCTTGCCGGCCGCCTGCCAGCCCTCGATGGCCGCCTTGCGGCCCGTGCCGGAGGAGACGACGCGCTCCAGCATGGCGTTCATCATGGAGACGATCTCCGGCGCGACGATGACCGGCGGGACTTCCGCCCCGCGCTCCCACAGGACCTTGCCGTCCTCGGTCGTCACGCGGTTCACCAGATGGGGCTTGGCCTGGTAGCCGCCATTGGCGAAGGGCACGAAGGCGGAGGTGAGCTCGAGCAGCGAGACCTCGGACGTGCCGAGCGCGATGGAGGCGTTGTCGGTGAGCGTCGACTGGATGCCCATGCGCGAGGCCGTCTCGATGACGGAGGCCGGCCCCACCGCTTCCACGAGCTGCGCGGCGACCGTGTTCAGCGACTGGCGCAGCGCGTCGGCGAGCGTGACGGGTCCGCGGAAGCGGTTGTCGTAGTTCTGAGGCGTCCAGTTGCCGATGCGCGTCGGCGCGTCGTTGACGACCGTCTCGGGCCGCCAGCCCTGTTCGAGCGCGGTCTCGTAGACGAAGGGCTTGAAGGTCGAGCCCGGCTGGCGCTTGGCGTCGACCGCGCGGTTGAACTGGCTGCGCCCGTAGTCCAGCCCGCCGACGAGGGCGCGGATGGCGCCCGTGCCGTCGATGGCCACGAGCGCGCCCTGGCTGACATTCTGCTTGGCGCCGTTGATCGTCCTGCGCACCGCCGTGTCGGCGGCCTTCTCCAGCCCGAGATCGATCGTCGTCTCGACGATCACGTCGCCCTTCACGTCGCCGACGAGCGACTTGAGGTCGCGCATCACGATGTCGGCGGCGTAGTGCTGGGCGCCCGTCCAGTAGCTGCGCGCCTCGCTCGGCTTCTGGTCCTTGGCGGCGGCGTATTCCTCGGGGCTGACGAAGCCCTCGTCGCGCATGGAGGCGAGCACGATCTCGGCGCGCGCCTGCGCGGCCTCGGGGTCGCGGGCCGGCGAGAGGCGCGAGGGCGCCTTGAGGAGGCCGGCCAGGAGCGCCGATTCGCCGAGCGTCAGGTCCGAGGCCGACTTGTCGAAATAGCGCCGCGCCGCCGCCTCGATGCCCGTCGCGCCGGATCCGAAATAGACCCGGTTGAGATACATCTCCAGGATCTGGTCCTTGGTGAACTTCTGCTCCAGCCAGAGCGCCAGGACCGCCTCCTGCGCCTTGCGCTTGAAGGACTGCTCGGGGCTGAGGAAGATGTTCTTGGCGAGCTGCTGGGTGAGCGTGGACCCGCCCTGCACCGTCTCGCCCGCCGCCATGTTCTCCGAGAAGGCGCGTAGGATGCCGATCGGATCGACGCCCCAATGGTCGTAGAAGCGCCGGTCCTCGATGGCGATGACGGCCTTGGGAACGTAGGGGCTCATCTCGTCGAGCGAGACGGCCTTGCCGCCGGTGAGGCCGCGATTGGCCATGAGCTCGCCCGCGACCGAGACGATCTTGACGTTGGGCGGGCGCTCGGGGATCGCCCAGGCCTCCTGCGGCAGCGTCATGGCGACGTAGCCGATGCCGAGCGCGGCGGCGATCGTGCCCCAGAACACGGCCATGAAGGCGAGATTCAGGAAGAAGCCGAGAAGCCCGCGGCGCCGGCGCGGCCGCTTGCCCGAGCCGCCGCTGCCGCCGCCCGAGCGGCGCTGCGCCTTGGCGGCCCGCGCCTCTTCGGCCCGCGAGCGGCGCTCCTCGCGCCGGTTCGGGCGCGGCCGCGCGGCCGCCATGGCGGTGGGCACGGCGCGGTCGTCGGCGCTGATGCGGAAGGCCGCGTCGTCGTCCGCCGCCGGACCGCCGAAGGTCGGTTCGATCCGATCGCCCTGTCTGCGTGCCGCCATGAAGCCCAGCCGTCCCCGTCTCGTCCGCGCCGTCCCGCCTGCCGATCGCAGTCCGGCGGCCCCTCGCGCGATGCCGTCCGCGCCTTTCGGCGATTTGCCGCATTGCGAAAACGACGACCGGCACGCCGGCCACCCCCTTGGAGGTGGAGCGTAATTGCGGCGAATTAACGGGGCGTTCACGAATGCGGCAGTGCGAAAGGCCTCTAGCGCCCCCGCGCCGCGGGCGCCAGCCGCTTCATGCCGCCGGCATGGAAGGAGGCGCGCTCATCGAGCGCATGCCTCTCCGTCAGACGTGCTGGCCGCCATTGATGTGGAGTTCGGCGCCGTTCACGTAGCTCGCCTGCGGCGAGCACAGGAAATAGATGACGTCCGCGACTTCCGAGGTCTGGCCGAGGCGTCGCAGCGGGATGTCGTCGATCATCTTCTCGGTGCCCGGCGAAAGGATGGCGGTCTCGATCTCGCCGGGCGCGATGGCGTTAACGCGGATGCCGGCGGGGCCGAAATCGGCCGCCATCTCGCGCGTCAGCGAGTTCAGCGCCGCCTTCGACGTGGCATAGGCGGTGCCGGCGAAGGGGTGCACGCGGCTGCCGACGATGGAGGTCACGTTGACGATCGACCCTTGCGCCTTGGCGAGTTCCTTGTAGAGCCCGCGCGCCAGGATGATGGGAGCGAAGAAATTCACCTGGAAGACGTCGCGCCAGACATGCATGGGCGTGCGGATCGAATCCAGCCGCGCCCCACCCTCGGCCTTGGGCGAGATGGCGGCATTGTTGACGAGCGCATGCAGCTGCGAGCCGTTCGCCTCCAGGCGCCGGCGGATCTCGGAGACGGCGTAGCCGACATCCTCCTGGTCGGAGAGGTCGACGCGGATGTGGTCCTCCGGCCCGGCCGGCCAGGGGCAATTGTCCGAGAAGTCCTGCCGCGAGCAGGTGATGACGCGCCAGCCCTCGCGCGAGAAGCGCTTGACGGTCGCGTGGCCGATGCCGCGCGAGGCGCCGGTGAGGACGAGGGTCTTGCGCGGGTCAGTCACGGGATCGGCCATGGGGCCTCCTTCGATGTCTCGAGGGCGGGCCTGCGGTGCTCGATCGGCGATCTCCGGCGCGGCCTGTCGTCAAGCTCCTATCACGATGCGCGCTCGCTGCAATGCCGCAAGGGCGCGCGCTAGACGACGCGGTTCGCGGGCCGCTCGCCCGCCAGCACGCCGGCGATGCCGTCGAGCGCCAGATGGCCCATCGCGTCGCGCGCCGTGCGCGTGGCGCTGCCCAGATGCGGCAGGAGCACGGCGTTCTCCAGCGCGAGATAGCCGGGATGGACCTTCGGCTCGCCGTCATAGACGTCGAGCCCGGCGGCCGAGACGCGGCCCGATCGCAGCGCGGCGATCAGCGCCTCGTCGTCGACGAGCGCCCCGCGCGCCGCGTTGACGACGATCGCGCCTTCGGGAAGCATCTCGATGCGGGCCGCGTTCAGCCATTTCGTCGTCTCGGGCGTCGCCGGAGCGTTCAGCGAGAGAACGTCGCAGACGCCGAGAAACTCGTCCTCGCTCTCGTGATAGATCGCGCCGGCTTCCATCTCCGCGGGAAGGCGCCGGCGGTTGCGGTAATGCACCGCCATGCCGAACCCCCTGGCCATGGCGGCGACCTCGCGGCCGATGCTGCCCATGCCGTAGATGCCGAGGCGAAGACCGCTGACCTGGCGCCCGATCAGCTGCGTCGGCGTCCAGCCCGTCCAGAGGCCGGCGCGCAGGAGGCGCTCCCCCTCGCCCGCGCGGCGCGCGGCGGCGAGGAGAAGAAGCATCGTGATCTCGGCCGTGGCCACGGAGAGGACGTCGGGCGTGTTGACGAGGGCGATGCCCCGCGCCTCCAGCGCCTTGGCGTCCACATGGTCGAAGCCGACGGAGAACGTGCCGACCACCTTGACGCTCGCGTCGAGCGCCGCGACCGTCGCCGCGTCGAGCCGGTCGCCGGGCGCGCAGAGGATCGCGGCGGCCCCGCGCGAACGCTCGACGAGTTCGGCCGACGTCAGCTTGACGTCGCCCTCGTTCAGAAGGGCATCGTATTGCGCGGCGGCGCGCCGCTCCACCGCTTCGGGCAGGCGGCGGGTCACGAGAAGTCGGTCGGCCATGGCGTCTCGGATGGTTGCGTCGGGAAGGGACGGAGGGCGGAACGGGCGGCGCGAACGCCGTGCCGAACGCTCGCATCCTTTGCGTAACATGCAAGGCGGTGCAGGCCTACCGGCGACGCGACGGAGCCCCGCTGCAAGCCGAAGGCCGGGGCATGGGGAACACCGCCGCAGGATCGGACGAAAAGAGCCGGACCGACGGCTGCGATCCGGCTCTTCGAGGCGACAGGGCGACACTCGTGGGGAAGACCTAGCGCTCCGGACCGCCGCGCCTCAGCTCGCCAGGCGGTATTCGCGTTCCGTCGCGCCGGCCAAGAGCGGCGATTCCCGGCCGAAGAGTTCGACCGCGAAAGGCTCGGGCGTCCACAGCGCCTCGCGCAGGCGCTCCGCCTCGCAGCGCTCGAGCGTCTCGATGTCGCGATGGGCAACCGTCGGCGGCGCGGCGGGCGTGCCCGCAAGCTCGGCGCGGGCGAGCGCCTCGAACTCGGCATTGGCCTCCGCCCAGTGCTCGTGCTCGCGCCCGCTCGGGCACCCTTCGCGCTCCCAGATCTCGTAGGCGCGCGCGCGGATCGCTTCGGCATTGTCGATGGCTGGCATGTCATGGCCTCCCGGTGACATGGTTTCGACACGAGTTAGGCGCCCGGACGGCGACAGCAAGACCGAGGCTCGTGTTTTTCCGTTCCCGGCCAAGCGCTTAACGGAAGGACTCCCGCAGCCGCCATCCTGCGGGTTTCCCGGCTCTCACGGCCGGTTTCAGGCGGGTTCCGGCACGGCGGCACGCGCCAGGATGGCAGCGATCTCCGAGCGGCACGACCCGCAATTGGTGCCCGCCTTCAGGGCCGCGCCGACCGCCTGGACGCTGGACGCCCCTGCCGAGGCGCAGGCCGCGATCTCGTTGACGCCGACCGAGAAGCACGAGCAGACGATGGCGCCGGGGTCCGGGCGCTGCGCCCCGTCGCGGCCGGCCAGAAGCGACAGGGGCGCCGGATCCGGGGCGCGGTCGCGAAGGAGGGCCTCTGCGGCGAAGCGGCGCGAGACGGCGACGGGCCCGCGCGACAGGAAGAGCGCGCCGACGAGCCGCCCCTCGTCGTCATGGGCGGCGAAGCGATGGGTGCCCGTCGCCCCGTCGCGATAGGCGGAGAGCGCGACGCGCCGAACGCCGAGAATGTCCGCGGCCAGAGCGTCCGGATCCTCCAGCGCCGCGCGCCCGGCCGCCTCCAGCCGCCAGCCGCCTTCGGCGCGCGCCAGGGCGAAATAGTCGAGACCCTCCACGCCCGGCCGCTCGCGGCAGACGGCGAAGCCGTGCCAGAGCGCGCCGAAGGGCGCGAGCCGGACGGGCGAGGCCTTCAGCCCCGGCTGGCCCGAGACGGGATCGACGCGCGGGGCGACGAGCGCGTCGACCCGGCCGTGCGAACTGTTGGCGGCGGACCAGTGCATGGGCGCGAAGACGCTGCCGCGCCGCTGCCGGTCCGAGACGAGGCATCGCAGCACCGCGGTGCCGTGCGGCGAGGTGAGGCGCACGAGGCCGGCGGGCTCGAGTTCCAGATCGCGCGCGTCGTCGGGATGGATCTCGCAATAGGGCTCGGCGATATGGGCCGAAAGGCGCGCAGAGAGGCCGGTGCGCGTCATCGTATGCCAATGGTCGCGCACGCGCCCCGTGTTCAGCGTGAACAGCCCCTCGCCCGGCTCGGCCGCCTTCGCGGCCGCGCGCCCGTCGAGGCTCACGAAGCGCGCGCGGCCGTCCGCATGGAAGAAGCCGCCCTGGCCGAAGAAGCGCCGCTCGACCGGCGGCGCGCCTGCCGCCTCGCGCGGCACCGGCCATTGCACCGGGTCGAGGCGGTCGTAGGCGGCCGGCTCCAGCCCGGCGAGACCGCCGAGGTCGAGGTCGCGCGACCCGCCGTTTCCCTGCGCCGTCAGCCTTGCATGCTCGTCGAAGACCTCCGCCGCGCTCGCGAAGGCGAAGGCGGGCCCGAACCCCATCCGCGCGGCCACGTCGCAGACGATGCGCCAGTCGGGCCGCGCTTCGCCGGGCGCCGGCAGGAAGGGGCGCTGACGCGAGATGCGGCGCTCGGAATTGGTGACCGTGCCGTCCTTCTCGCCCCAGGCGGCGGCCGGCAGCGCGACATGGGCGAGCGCCACCGTGTCCGCGCTCGCCGAGACGTCGGAGACGGCGACGAAGGGGCAGGCGGCGAGCGCCGCGCGCACCGCGTCCGCGTCGGGCATGGAGACGACCGGGTTGGTGCCCATGATCCAGAGCGCCCTGATGCGGCCGGACGCGACGGCTGAGAAGAGATCGACGGCCTTGAGGCCCGGCGCCCGCGCCATGGTCGGCGCGTTCCAGAAGGTCTGGACCAGCGACCGGTCGGCGGGATCGGCGATGTCGAGATGGGCGGCCAGCATGTTGGCGAGGCCCCCGACCTCGCGTCCGCCCATCGCGTTCGGCTGGCCGGTGACGGAGAAGGGCCCCATGCCCGGCCGGCCGATCCGGCCCGTCGCGAGGTGGCAGTTGAGGATCGCGTTGACCTTGTCAGTGCCCCCGACCGACTGGTTGACGCCCTGGCTGTAGACGGTGACGACCGTTTCGGTGGCCGCGAAGAGTGCGTAGAAGGCCTCGATCTCGGCCGCCCCAAGACCCGTCGCGGCTTGAAGCGCATCGGGATCGAGCGTGCCGGCGGCCGCCAGCGCTTCGGCATACCCGTTCGTATGGCGCGCGACGAAGGCCTCGTCCACCGCCCCGGCGCGGTGGAGATGGTGCAGGAGGCCGGCGAAGAGCGCGGCGTCGCCGTCCGGCGCGATCGCAAGATGCAGGTCGGCCAGATCGGCCGTCGCGGTGCGGCGCGGGTCGACCAGGACGATGCGCATCCGCGGCCGCGCGGCCCTCGCGGCGGCGAGCCGCTGGTAGAGGACGGGATGGCACCAGGCGAGATTGGAGCCGACGAGGACGACGAGGTCGGCGCATTCCAGGTCCTCGTAGGTGCCGGGCACCGTGTCCGAGCCGAAGGCGCGCACATGGCCGGCGACGGAGGAGGACATGCAGAGGCGCGAATTGGTGTCGATGTTCGCCGCGCCGATGAAGCCCTTCATCAGCTTGTTGGCGACGTAATAGTCCTCGGTCAGAAGCTGGCCCGAGACGTAGAAGGCGACCGATTCCGGCCCGTGTTCGGCGATCGCCGCCGAAAAGGCCCCGGCGACGCGCCCGAGCGCCTCGTCCCAGGTGGCGCGCCGTCCGCCGACGCGCGGGTGGAGCAGGCGCTCTTCCAGACCGAGCGTCTCGCCGAGCGCCGAGCCCTTGGAGCAGAGGCGGCCGAAATTGGCGGGATGGGCGGGATCGCCGGCGATCGCCACGCGCCCGTCCGCCTGCGGGGTGGCGAGAACGCCGCAGCCGACGCCGCAATAGGGGCAGGTCGTGCGGATCGTGCGATCGGGCGCGGAGGCGTCCACGCCCCTACTCCGCCGCTTCCGCGAGGGCGGGCGCCGCGTCGAGACAGAGCTCGATCGTCTCGCTCGCGGGGTCGACGCGCACCGGATAGGTGGCGACGCGGCCCGTGTCGGGCCCGCGCACCTGGCCGGACGAGAGGTCGATCACCTGGTTGTGCAGCGGGCAGGTCACCGAGCCGTCGTGGACGATGCCCTGGCTCAGCGGCCCGCCCTTGTGCGGGCAGCGGTCCTCGGTCGCGAAGACCTGGTCGTCCGCCGTGCGGAACACGGCGAGGCGCCCGAGCGGTGTGACGACGCAGCGCGCGCCGCGGCGCGGGATGTCGGTGATGCGGCCGATGGCGATCCAGGTCTCGGGGGTCATTCGGCGGCCTCGCGCAGGGTCAGGTCGGCCATGGGCCGGAATTCGTGGGCGGCGACCGAGCCGCTGGCCCGCTCGGCCCACGGGTCCTTCTGGCTGAAGGCCTGAGAATGGACGAAGCGCTCGAAGTAATGGGCGCGCTTGGCCGTGTCCTCGACGATGGCGGCCTTGATCGACTCCATGCCGACGCGCTTCAGCCACTTGTACATGCGCTCGAGATAGTGGCCCTGCTCGCGATAGAGCTGCGTCAGCGCCACGATGATCTCCAGCGCCTCGTCCTCCGTCCTGGCATGGCAGAGGATCTCGGTGCCCTTGATGTCGAGGCCGGCGGCGCCCGCGAAATGGATCTCGTAACCACTGTCCACGCAGATCACGCCGACATCCTTGCAGGTCGCCTCGGCGCAGTTGCGCGGGCAGCCGGACACGGCCATCTTCACCTTGGCGGGCGTCCAGGAGCCCCACATGAACTTCTCGATGCGGATGCCGAGGCCGGTGGAATCCTGCGTGCCGAAGCGGCACCAGTCGGTGCCGACGCAGGTCTTCACCGTGCGCAGGCCCTTGGCATAGGCCGCTCCCGAGACCATGCCGGCGGCGTTGAGGTCTCCCCAGACGGCGGGCAGGTCCTCCTTCTTCACGCCGAGAAGGTCGATGCGCTGGCCGCCGGTGCATTTCACCGCGGGGATCGCGAACTTGTCGACGACGTCGGCGATGGCGCGCAGTTCCGCCGAGGAGGTCATGCCGCCCCACATGCGCGGCACGACGGAATAGGTGCCGTCCTTCTGGATGTTGGCATGCACGCGCTCGTTGATGAAGCGCGACTGCTTGTCGTCGACATAGTCGCCGGGCCAGTCGGCGAGAAGATAGTAGTTCAGCGCCGGCCGGCACTTGGCGCAGCCGCAGGAGGTCTTCCACTCCAGTTCCTGCATGACGGCGGGGATCGACTTCAGCCCCTTGGCGACGATCAGCCGGCGCACGTCGCCATGGCCGAGATCGGTGCAGCCGCACATCGGTTTCACGGCGGCGGGATTGTAGGCCGAGCCGAGCGTCACCGCCATCAGCTGCTCCACGAGCCCGGTGCAGGTGCCGCAGGAGGAGGAGGCCTTGGTGTGGGCGCGCACGTCGTCGAGGGTCGTCAGCCCCTTGGCGGCGATGGCGCCGGTGATCTTGCCCTTGCACACGCCGTTGCAGCCGCAGATTTCCGCATCATCCGGCAAGGCTGCAACGGCCGCCATAGGGTCCAGGGGGGCGCCCCCCTGGTAGGACTGGCCGAAGATCAGCGTGTCGCGCATGGCCGAGATGTCGGCCTGCTTCTTCAGAAGGTCGAAGAACCAGGGCCCGTCCGCGGTCTCGCCGTAGAGCACGGCGCCGAGGATGCGGTTGTCCTTCAGGACGAGACGCTTGTAGACGCCGTTCGAGGCGTCGCGCAGGACGATCTCCTCGCGCCCCTCCCCTTCGGCGAAGTCGCCGGCCGAATAGAGGTCGATGCCGGTGACCTTGAGCTTGGTCGCGGTGACCGAGCCCTTATAGGCGGCCGAGGCGTCCTCGGCGAGGTGGCAGGCGACCGTCTCGGCCATCTCGTAGAGCGGCGCCACGAGACCGTAGACCATGCCGCGATGCTCGGCGCATTCGCCGAGCGCGAAGATGTCTGGATCGGAGGAGCGGATGTCGTCGCCGACGAGGATGCCCCGGTTGACCTCGAGCCCCGCCGCCTTGGCGAGCGCCGTCGAGGGCCGGATGCCGACCGCCATGACGACGATCGTGCAGGGTATGACCGTGCCGTCCTTCAGCTCGACGGCCTCCACCTTGCCTTCGCCCAGGATCGCCTTCGTGTCGGCCTTGCAGATCACCTCGATGCCGCGCGCGGCGATGGAGCGCTCGAGCAGGAAGCCGGCGGCCGGATCGAGCTGGCGCTCCATCAGCGTCGGCATGATGTGGAGGACGGTGACGTCCATGCCCTTGGCCTTCAGGCCGGCCGCCGCCTCCAGGCCGAGGAGCCCGCCGCCGATGACGACCGCGCGCCCGCCCCGGGCGGCCGCCTCCCACATCTTCTCCACGTCGTCGAGATCGCGATAGGCGAGGACGCCGGGCAGGTCGTGGCCGGGCACGGGCACGATGAAGGGCGTGGAGCCGGTGGCGACGATGAGCTTGTCGTAAGGGGCGAGCGTGCCGTCCGCCGCCGTCACGGTCTTGGCCGCGCGGTCGATCGACTCGACGCGCTTGCCCTTGTGGAGCGTCACGCCGTGGGACGCGTACCAGGCGTCGTCATGGGTGATGATCTCGTCAAAGGTCTTCTCGCCGGAAAGGACGGGAGAGAGCATCAGCCGGTTGTAGTTCACGCGCGGCTCGGCGTTGAAGATCGTCACCTCGTAGGCGCCGGGCGCCTTCTCGAAGAGATGCTCCAGCGCCCGGCCGGGCGCCATGCCGTTGCCGATGACGACGAGTTTCTGGGGCATGAACGTGCTTCCTTGCTGGCCGGCACCGCGGGGCGGATCTTGCGGCGCGGGCGCTTCGTCGTCCCGGCCCTTCGGGCCGGGATGCAATCCAAGTCGTGTCCGGCCCGACGCCGGGAGACCTCGGGCGCGGCGCGCGCCGGGCGGGCGGTCAGGCCGCTTCCACGAAGCGGTTGCGCTCGTAGAGGAACTTCAGCACCGCCTGCCGGCAGCGCAGGTAGGTCGGGTCGGCCGCCATCCTGATGCGGTCGCGCGGGCGCGGCAGGGGCACGTCGAGGATCTCGCCGATGCGCGCCGAGGGGCCGTTGGTCAGCATCACGATGCGGTCGGAGAGGAGCACCGCCTCGTCGACGTCATGGGTGATCATCATCACGGTCGTGCCGAGATTGGCCTGGATGGCCATGACCTGGTCCTGCAGATGGGCGCGCGTCAGCGCGTCGAGCGCGCCGAAGGGCTCGTCGAGGAGGAGGATCTTCGGCTCCATGGCGAGCGCGCGGGCGATGCCGACGCGCTGCTTCATGCCGCCCGAGATCTCGGAGGGGCGCTTGTCGCGGGCATGGCCCATATGGACGAGCTCGAGATTCCTCATCACCCATTCGCGCCGCTCGGCCGCGCTCTTGGTGCGCCCGAACACCTTGTCCACGGCGAGCGCGACGTTCTCGTAGACGGTGAGCCAGGGCAGGAGCGAATGGTTCTGGAAGACGACGCCGCGGTCCGGCCCCGGCGCGTCGACGACCTTGTCCTCCAGGAGGACGACGCCGACCGTGGCGTCGGTGAGGCCGGCGACGATGTTGAGGAGGGTCGACTTCCCGCAGCCCGAATGGCCGATGATCGAGATGTATTCGCCCATCTCGACGACGAGATCGACGTCCTTCAGGACCTCCGTCGTCGCGCCGCCGCGGCTGTAGCGCTTGGACACGCCTTCGATGGAGAGGAACGGCTTCTGGGTCATGGGTCGCGTCTCCGGTGCGGCTTCGGTCAGGCGGACGTGCCGCGGGTGACGGCCTTGCCGATGGCGGCGACGCAACGGTCGAGCACGAAGCCGACGATGCCGACATAGACGAGGGCCAGGATGATGTCCGAGATCAGCGAGGAATTCCAAGCATCCCAGATGAAGAAGCCGATGCCGACGCCGCCGATCAGCATCTCGGCCGCCACGATCGCCAGCCAGGACAGGCCGACGCCGATGCGAAGACCGGTGAAGATGTAGGGCGCGGCCGCCGGGATCATGACCTTGACGAAGAACTCCAGCCCGTTGAGGCGAAGAACCTTGGCGACGTTGCGATAGTCCTGCGGGATGTTGCGCACGCCCACCGCCGTGTTGATGATGATCGGCCAGACCGCGGTGATGAAGATGACGAAGATCGCGCTCGGCTGGCCGTCCTGGAAGGCGGCGAGCGAGAGCGGCAGCCAGGCGAGCGGCGGCACGGTGCGCAGCACCTGGAAGATCGGGTCGAGCCCCTTCATGGCGAGCTGCGACTGGCCGACGAGGACGCCGAGCGAGATGCCGACGACGACGGCGATGGCATAGCCCATGGCCACGCGCTGCAGGCTCGCCCAGATCTGCCAGCCGAGGCCGACATCGTTGCCGCCGTTGACGTAGAACGGGTTGGCGATGAGCTCCCACGTGTCGGAGACGACCTGGGTCGGGGGCGGCAGGGCCGAGCCCGGGCCCGAGCACAGGACCTCCCAGACCGCGAGCAGGACCACGAGCGTGGCGAGCGGCGGCAGCACGGTTCCGGCCAGGGCCTGTCCGGCGCGCGACAGGCGCGCGGCAAGGCTCGGCCCGGGCCGCTTCAGCGGCACGACCGTCGCCGCGCCCTTGGGAAGGGCGACCGCACCGCCGGCGCTCGTCTTGATCACGGTCTGGGACATGGATCTCTCCGGGTTCGGGGGCGTGGCCGGACGGGTCAGGCGATGCGGCTGATGGTGAGGCTCTTGAGGTATTCGGCCGGGTTCTCCGGATCGAAGACCTTGCCGTCGAAGAAGGTCTCCTTGCCCCGCGAGGGGGAGGCGGGGATGGCCGAGACGCCCAGCGCCTTGGCGGCCTCGCGCCAGATGTCCTCGCGGTTGACCCTGTCGACCATCGCCTTGACGTCGGTCGTCGCCTCGATCTTGCCCCAGCGCATGTCCTCGGTGAGGAACCAGGCGTCGTGGCTCTTGAACGGGTAGGACGCGTCGTCGCGCCAGAACTTCATGAAATGCGGCGAGTCCGCGACGGTCCTGCCGTTGCCGTAGTCGATCTCGCCCTTCATGCGCGGGCCGATATCGGCGGGCTTGACGTTGAACCAGGCGCGCTTGCCGAGGATGTCGGCGAGCTCGTCCTTGTTGGCCATGTCGTCGGCCCATTGCGCGGCCTCCTGCACGGCCATCACGAGGGCGAGCGTCGCCTTCGGGTTCTTCTCCACCCAGTCGGCGCGCATGGCGAAGCTCTTTTCCGGGTGCCGGTTCCAGAGTTCGCCCGTCGTCAGCGCGGTGTAGCCGATCCCCTGCTCGACGAGCTGCGCGTTCCACGGCTCGCCGACACAGAAGGCGTCCATCGTGCCGACCTTCATGTTGGCGACCATCTGCGGAGGCGGCACGACGATCGTCTCGACGTCCTTGTCCGGGTCGATGCCGCCGGCCGCCAGCCAGTAGCGGATCCAGAGATCGTGCGTGCCGCCCGGGAAGGTCATGGCGACCTTGGCCGGCGTGCCCGCGGCCTTCCGGGCCGCGAAGGCCTCCTTCAGCGCGCCGGAATCGAGCCCGACCTTCAGGTCCGCATAGGCCTTGCCGACGGAGATGCCCTGCCCGTCCAGATTGAGGCGGGCGAGGATGGCCATGGGCAGCGGCTGGTTGTTCTGCGTCACCGTTCCGGCGGTCATCAGGTAGGGCATCGGCGTCAGGATATGGGCGCCGTCGATGCCGGACCCGTCCGAGCCGAGCACGAGATTGTCGCGCGTCGTCCCCCAGGAGGATTGCTTGACCACCTCGACATCGGGCATCCCGTGCTTCTCGAAATAGCCCTTCTCCTTGGCGACGATCAGGGGCGCGGCATCGGTGAGCGCGATGAAGCCGAGGACGGCCTTCGTCGTCTCGGGACCGGTCCCTTGCGCGAAGGCGCCGCCCGGAAAGCTCGCCCCGATCGCCGAGAACAGCGCCGCGGTGCCGAGGCTCGCAGCGCTCGACTGCAGGAACGTGCGGCGGCTGAGGAGGAGCTTGTCGTCGAAGGGCATCGAGATCTCGCAGATGGAAAGGGTGCGGGCGCCAGCCGTCGTAGGCCGACGCGAAGGCGTCGGGCCGTTGCAGGCTCGGGGATGGAAAACGAAAAAAGCCGCGGGGCCGTCCGATGCCGCGCCTCCTGTGGAGGCCTGGCGCTTGGGGATGGCAACGCGACTTCGATGTCGGTGGCAAGGCCGTCTCGGCCCGCCGGCGCGCCAGTCCTCGTTGACGGCGCCTCCTTAGAAAGCCACGAAACTGCGGAGCGCGAAAGTCCAAAGATGCGGCAGTGCAACATGGCGCCGCCCGCGACGGACGGGGCGCAACCCCTTGCAGATCATACCGGATTTCTGCCGCTCAAAGTTTGAACAGTACCGTGCCCGTGTGCTGAAAGTTCCGGCACGGCCTTCCCTCTGTCCCTTCGCGAGGCGACCGCCTCGTGCAGGACCCTCAGTCCGGCGTGCCCGCTCCCTCGGCGCCATCCCGGCGGCGGATGTCGAAATGGGCGACATAGGCGTCGATCTCCGCCGGATCGAAGGGCACGCCGTCGGCGAAGCGGTCCGGCGGCATGGTGATGGGCGCGCCGGTGGAGGGCTCGTCGGCCGGCGCGTCGAGCGCGCCTTCGACGCGCTCGTCGTGGAGCGGCAGGTCCGCGGAGCCCAAGGCCTCGCGATAGAGGTCGCAGCGGAAGGCCGCGCGCACCCGCGCCTCGTCGCCGGCCCGGCGCTCCGCCTGCCCCCAGCGCAGCATCTGCGAATAGACCCAGAGCCCCTGGCTGATCCAGGGAAAGGTCGCCGCCCCGCGATGGAAAGCGAGATAGCCCGGGATCGACCGCTCGAGTCCCGCAGGGTCGATGGCGATGCGGCCGGCGAGGAGCCGTTGCACCACGTCGGCCGAGGTGCCGAGATGGCGCGGCTCGGCCATGAGGGCGGAAAGATCCGCGCGGTTGTCCGGCGCGTCGCACCAGCGCGCGGCGGCCTCCAGCGCCACGACGAGGCGCAGCGCCGTGTCGCGGTTCGCTTCGATCCAGTCCGGCCGCATGCCCAGCACCTTCTCCGGCGAGGCCGGCCAGATGTCGGCCTTCACCGCCACGATGCGCCCGACGCCCGATTCCACCGCCAGCATGTTCCAGGGCGCGTTGACGCAGAACCCGTCGATGCTGCCGGAGGCGAGCGCGTCGGCCATCAGGGGCGGCGGCACGACGGTCATGGTCACGTCGCGGTCGGGATCGACGCCGCCCTGGCCCATCCAGAAGCGGAACTCGTAATTGTGGGAGGAGAAGGGATAGACGACGGCGAAGACGAGGGGCGGCGCGCCGGCCTGCCGCCGCGCCTCGACGACGCGCCGCAGCCCGGCTGCGTAGGCGGGAGAGCCTTCGGGCGCCGGCGCCTCGAGCCCCGCCTCGATCTGCCGGAAGAGCGCGGTGGAGAGCGTGATGGCGTTGCCGCCCAGGCCCAGCGCCATGGGCGCGACCGTCGGGAAGGCGTTCATGCCGAGGCCGAGCTGGGCGGCGACGGGCATGGGCGAGAGCATGTGCGCCACGTCGAACTGGCGGAAGGCGAGGCGGTCGCGGATATTGGCCCAGGAGACGTCGCGCACGAGATCGAGCGTGACGCCCTCGCGCTCGGCGAAGCCCATCTCGGCCGCCGCGATCAGGACGGCGGCGTCGATGAGGGGGATGAAGCCCGCGCGCACGCGGCGCGTCGCGGGCCTGCCGAGCGAGGGCGCACTGAGCGGCCGGGCGAAGGGCTGGGAAGGGGGCGGCGTCGACATCGGCGGCTTCCTATTTCGACAGGAGCTGCGCGGCGGTGACGAGGCTGCGCGCGATGTCGGCGATCTTGCGCTTCTCGTTCATCGCGGTCTGGCGCAGCAGCGCATAGGCGGCGTCCTCGGTGATCTGGCGCGTCGCCATGAGGATGCCCTTGGCGCGCTCGATCGTCTTGCGGTCGGCAAGTTCGGAGCGCGCCTCCTCCAGCTCCGCAGTGAGGCGGCGGAAGGCGTTGAAGCGCAGGATCGCCATGTCGAGGATCGCCTTGACGCGCTCCTTCTTCAGCCCGTCCACCACATAGGCCGAGACGCCGGCCTCGATGGCGGCCTCCAGCGAGCCCGCGTCGGAACGGTCGACGAACATGGCGATCGGCCGCTGCACGCTGCGCGAGGCCTGGAAGACGTGCTCCAGCTGGTCGCGGTTGGGATTCTCCAGATCGACGACGACGACGTCCGGGTTCAGCACCTCGATGCGCCGCACGAGGCCCTCGACGCTCGTCACCACCTCGACGCTGACATGGCCGGCCTCGCGCAGGCCGTCCTCGATGATCGCGGCGCGGGCACGGTTCTCGTCGACCACGAGGATGGAGAGCGTCGCTGACATGGCGCCATTGTGCCCGGTGGCCGGCCTTGTGCAACGCAAAACTTCTCGGGGCCCTGCCGCGTCAGCGAAAGCTCGGCCGCACCATGGGATAGAGCGCGCGATAGCGCCCGTAGGCCCCCTCGAACGCGCCTCGAAGACTCGCGTCCGGCTCGAAGCGGGCGGCCAGCGGCGGGCGCGTCATGACGCTCGCGGGGTCGGCGCCCGTCTCGGCACAGAGGGCGAGGCGGGCCGCGCCCAGCGCCGCGCCGAAATCGCCGGCGGCCGGGCGCACGAGGGCGATGCCGAGGACGGTGGCGATCAGCGACAGCCAGTGGTCGGAGCGCGAGCCGGCGCCGACGGCGATGAGCTCGTCCGGCCGCTCCCCCGCCCCGCCCGCCTCCAGGCAGTCGCGCAGCGAGAAGGCGACGCCTTCGAGGACGGCGCGCGCCATGTCCGCCCGGTCCGTGTCGGCTTCGAGGCCGAGAAGCGTGCCGCGCACGGCGGCGTCGTTGTGCGGCGTGCGCTCGCCGGACAGATAGGGCAGGAACAGGAGCCGCCTCGGCGCCCGCGGCCGGTCCCCGAGCCGCGCGACGAGCTCGGCCGGCCCTTCCTGCAGGAGCTTCGACAGCCAGTCGAGCGATCCCGCCGCGGACAGCGTCACGCCCATATGGTGCCAGAGGCCCGGCACGGCGTGGCAGAACGTGTGGAGCGCGGTCTGCGGCACCGGCTCGTAGCTGCGCGTCGCCGTGAAGAGGACGCCGGACGTGCCGAGCGAGAGGAAGCCCGCGCCCGGCCGCACGATGCCGACGCCGCAGGCCGAGGCCGCGTTGTCGCCCGCCCCGCCCGCCACGACGATGCCGGGCGCAAGGCCGAGTTCGGCCGCGACCTCGGCGCGCAGCCGCCCGCCGGGCGCCGAGCCCTCGACGAGACGGGGCATGGCGGTGCGGTCGAGCCCGGTGCGGGCGAGCATCTCGTCCGACCAGTCGCGCGCCCCGGTGTCGAGCCAGGACGTGCCGGCGGCGTCCGACAGATCGGAGATCGCCTCGCCCGTCAGCCAGAGGCGCAGATAGTCCTTCGGCAGGAGAACGCGACATACGCGCGCGAATGTCGCGGACTCGTGGCGGGCGAGCCAGAGGAGCTTGGGCGCCGTGAAGCCGGGAAAGACGATGTTGCCGGTGATCGCCCGCGCGGCCGCGTCGTCGAGCTCGGCGGCCTCCGCATGGGCGCGCGTGTCGTTCCACAGGATGCAGGGGCGCAAGGGTCGCTCGTCGGCGCCCAGCACCGTCGCCCCGTGCATCTGCCCGGACAGACCGATGGCCGAGACGGTGGAGAGGAGCCCGGGATGGGCGGCGGCAAGCTCGGCCATCACCGTCCGCGTCGCCGCGATCCAATCGTCCGGCGCCTGCTCCGACCAGCCGAATTGCGGCCGTTCGACGCTCAAGGGGGCGGAGGCGGAGGCGACCGGCACGCCGTCCTCGCCGACGACGAGCGCCTTCAGCGAGGAGGTGCCGAGATCGAGGCCGAGGGTGACTGGCATGGCGCGTCTCGCGGGGCACGGGAACAGGGGCCATGCGCGGCAAGCGCAGGGCGGGCCTTTTCGTCTTAGCCGCAATCCCCACCCCCGGCCAGCGGCGCGGACGCGGCCGGCGGGCGGGCGGGCGGGCGCCGGTCTTCCCGGGTTCCGCTCCGGAGCGTCGCGCCCGCCGCGTCTGCGGCCAAAGCAGGACTTCTCTTCCCCGCGCGAACCCTTCAGACTTCGCGCTGCCGGTCGGCATCGACGGCGGGGCGACCCGTCGGCGGCGGTGGAGAGGACCGTGCCGGCCGGTACGGGAGGAGAGGATTTGCGCGATGACGAGCCGCTACCACGAGACCTACATCGCTTGGAGCGAGGACCCGGAACGCTTCTGGATGGCGGCGGCGGAGGCGATCGACTGGGACAGGCCACCGATGCGCGCCTTCGATGCGGGTTCCGGCGTCTACGGCCGCTGGTTCCCCGATGCGGTCGGCAATATGTGCCACAACGCGCTCGACCGGCACGTGGCGGCGGGCCATGGGGGGCGGACGGCGCTCGTCCACGACAGCCCCGTCACCGGCACCAGGCGCTCGCTCACCTATGCCGAGCTCCTGCGCGAGACGAAGGCGCTGGCCGCCACGCTCGCCGATCTCGGCGTCGAGGCGGGCGACCGCGTCATCCTCTACATGCCGATGGTGCCCGAGACGGTCGTCGCCATGCTCGCCTGCGCGCGGATCGGCGCGGTGCATTCGGTCGTCTTCGGCGGGTTCGCCGCGCCCGAGCTCGCCACGCGCATCGACGACGCGACGCCAAGACTCATCCTCGCCGCCTCCTGCGGCATCGAGCCCGGGCGCGTCGTCGAGTACAAGCCGCTTCTCGACCGGGCGATCGAGATCGCGCGCCACAAGCCCGAGGCCACGATCGTGCTGCAGCGCCCGCAGGCCGAGGCGACGATGATCGCGGGCCGCGACCACGACTGGGCGCGGCTGCGCGAGCGCGCGCTCGGCGAGGTGGACGCGGGTCGGTCCGTGCCCTGCCGGCCGATGGCGGCGAGCGACCCGCTCTACGTCCTCTACACGTCGGGAACGACGGGCAAGCCCAAGGGCGTCGTGCGCGACACCGGCGGCTACATGGTGGCGCTCGCCTGGTCGATGCGGGCGATCTTCGACACGGGCGCGGGCGAGGTCTTCTGGGCGGCCTCGGACGTCGGCTGGGTCGTCGGCCATTCCTACATCGTCTACGGCCCGCTTCTCGCCGGCTGCACGACGATCCTCTACGAGGGCAAGCCGGTGGGCACGCCCGACGCCGGCGCCTATTGGCGCGTCATCGCCGAACACGGCGTCAAGGCGCTCTTCACCGCCCCGACCGCCATCCGCGCCATCCGCAAGGAGGACCCGGACGGCGCCCTGCCCGGGGCGCATGACCTCTCGCGCTTCGCCGCCCTGTTCCTGGCCGGCGAGCGCGGCGATCCCGAGACCGTCGCCTATGCCGAGCGCGCGCTGCAGCGCCCCGTGATCGACCACTGGTGGCAGACCGAGACCGGCTGGCCCATCACCGCCAACCCGCTCGGCCTCGGCCTCCTGCCGGTGAAGCACGGCAGCCCCGGCCTCGCCATGCCCGGCTACGCGATCGACATTCTCGACGGGTCCGGCCGGCCCGTGGCGCCCGGCACCATGGGTTCCATCGCCCTGCGCCTGCCGCTGCCGCCGGGCGCCCTGCCGACGCTGTGGAACGCCGAGGAGCGGTTCCGCACGGGCTATCTCTCCGACTTCCCCGGCTATTACTCCACCTCCGACGCCGGTCTTCTCGACGAGGACGGCTATCTCTTCGTGATGGGACGCACCGACGACGTCATCAACGTCGCCGGGCACCGCCTCTCGACCGGGGAGATGGAGGAGGCGGTGGCGAGCCACCCGGCCGTCGCCGAATGCGCCGTGGTCGGCATGCGCGACGCGATGAAGGGCGAGATCCCTTTCGGCTTCGTCGTCCTGAAGAACGCGAGCGCGGCGGGGCCGGACCGGCGGGCGACGACCGTGGAATCCGAACTCGTCGCCCTCGTGCGCGACCGGATCGGCCCGGTCGCGGCCTTCCGCTCGGTGATGGTGGTCGACAAGCTGCCCAAGACGCGCTCGGGCAAGATCCTGCGCCGGACGCTCAAGAGCATCGTCGACGGCGAGCGCTTCGAGATGCCCGCAACGATCGAGGACGCGAGCGCCCTCGAGGCGATCGAGCGGGCGGTGGGGGATAGGTAAGCGAAAAAGAAATGATTGGGGACGGCGTCTTTGTTCGCTCTATGTTCTATGTGGTATGAAACTTCAGATGGCATAATCCGTTCACCTAAGATCACGGGAGCAACACGATGCGACTGCGCGTCAAGCCTGTCAGAGATGCCCTTCATCCGAGCGAAATTGTCGTCTCCGTGGAGACGGCGGACGGAAAAGCCGAACAGATGGTGGTTCATCGGCGAACCGTTTCGGAGAACTCGCTTGAAATTGGATATCCGATCAGCGAACAATCCCACTCATATCTGGTTGAGCTTCCCCGAGAGACGACAACCGGTGCTTGGCGCGTTTGGGTTCCAAGCAGTCTCGTCAGCGCCTGATCTGAGGACATCATGATCCTGACGGACAGAGAGATACAGATCGCATTGGAATTCGATTCCATCGTGATCGATCCTTTGCCCGAGGAAAAGGCCTACAGTTCCACGAGCGTCGATCTCACCTTGGATGAAACGCTGAGCGAATTCAGGGACGCGCAAGTCGGCATCAATGTGATGATCGATCCCTCCAGAGAAGGGTACACCACGATCACGTTCTATCGGAAGTTACCACCCAGGTGCGGATCGACGCCGAACAGGGTTACGGCTTCAAACCCGGCCAATTGATCTTGGCGTGGACCAAAGAATACGTACAATTGAAACCGCATTCTCGACTTGCCGCCCGCGTCGAAGGCAAAAGCTCGTTGGCGCGTCTTGGCATCGGTGTGCACGTGACAGCTCCCACCATCCACGCCGGATTTGAAGGTCAGATCAGACTCGAGATGCTCAATCATGGCCGTCTCCCGGTCAAGCTGAAGCCGGCTATGCGGATATGCCAGCTGATTTTCGAACAGACGGTCGGAACACCGGTCAGCGGTTATCGCGGCCGGTTCAGTGGACAAACACCGCAGCGAAAAGGCTGAGCGGCGGGATGGGTCATGCGGGCCTCACGGCTCGATCAGGATCCGGTCCTCGACGGACAGCCGGTCGCCGTCGAGGCGCACCACGAGGACCTCGCCGGAGGCCGGGAAGACGTCCGTCAGCGCGGTGATGTTCACCTGATGGGTGACGAGCACGGCCTTCCGCCCGGCGGCGTCCAGCGCCTTCAGCCGCGCGATCACGGCCGCGCCTTGGCGCTCGGCCTCGCCGCGCCCGGCGAAGAAGGAGTTCAGGGCCGGTTCCTCCTCCACCGCGGCAAGGCCGAGGCCCGACGCCGTCTCGCTCGCCCGGCACCATTGGCTGGTGAGGACGATGTCGGGAGCCAGCCCCGCCTCGCCGAGCGCCCGGCCGATGGCTTTCGCCTGGGCGCGCCCTTCCCGCGAGAGATTGCGCTGGGTGGCGCAGTCGCCGAGCGCGAAGCCGGCGGGATCGCCGGTGCCCGGCGCCAGCGCGTGGCGCATCAGGAGATGGCGCCCCGGCGCCTTCGCCGCCGCCCCGATCTCGGAGGGCTGCGCCGAGGCGCAGGGACCCGAGAAGGCGCTGACGAGAGCGACGGACAAAGCGAGCGCGAAGGGCGCCAGGCGCCGACGCAGACCGTAGGACATGGGGAGATCGCTTTCCGTTCGCCACAGCTGGAGGCGGCCGCGGCCCCTTCCTCGGCGCCGGGCATCCCGCCTGGAACGGGAGTTGGGCCGGATCGATCGCGAAGGAAGGGGCTGGCGGCGTTTCCAATCGTCACGAAACTGGGATAGAGCGCGCCGGGCGTTGCCGCGCCTGTGCCCTCTATCCCCGCAAGGAGCCGCCCTGTGTCCCAGATCATCCCCGACGACAACGGCCTGACGCAGGCCCGCCTCCTTTCCGAGGCCCTGCCCTTCATGCAGGCCTACGAGAACAAGACGGTCGTGGTGAAATACGGCGGCCACGCGATGGGCGACGCCACGCTCGGGCGCGCCTTCGCGCGCGACATCGCGCTTCTCAAGCAGTCCGGCATCAACCCGATCGTCGTCCATGGCGGCGGCCCGCAGATCGGCGCGATGCTGACGCAGATGGGCATCGAGTCGCGCTTCGAGGGCGGCCTGCGCGTCACCGACGAGGCGACGGTGAAGATCGTCGAGATGGTCCTGGCCGGCTCGATCAACAAGGAGATCGTGGCCCTCATCAATGCCGAGGGCGAATGGGCGATCGGCCTGTGCGGCAAGGACGGCAACATGGTCTTCGCCGAGAAGGCCCGCAAGACGACGATCGACCCCGACAGCCACATCGAGCGCGTGCTCGATCTCGGCTTCGTGGGCGAGCCCGTGGAGGTGGACCGCACGCTCCTCGACCTTCTCGCCCGCTCCGAGATGATCCCCGTCATCGCCCCCGTCGCTCCCGGCCGCGACGGCCACACCTACAATATCAACGCCGACACGTTCGCCGGCGCCATCGCGGGCGCGCTGGAAGCCTCGCGCCTCCTCTTCCTCACCGACGTGCCGGGCGTCCTCGACAAGTCGGGCCAGCTCATCAAGGAACTCTCCGTCGCCGAGGCCAAGGCGCTGATCCGCGACGGCACGATCTCCGGCGGCATGATCCCGAAGGTGGAGACCTGCATCGAGGCGATCGACCGCGGCGTGGAAGGGGTCGTGATCCTCACCGGCAAGACCCCGCACGCGGTGCTTCTGGAACTCCTGACCGAGCACGGCGCCGGCACGCTCATCGTGCGCTGAGGGCGGGCAAGGCGCGCAGCGGCACCACCGCCGGGTTGCGGCCCGGCGGTGCAGATGGTAAGCGCGGCGAAAGGCGTAACGCAGAGTACGCCGCCCCTTCGCAGCCGAAAGCCCCTCTTTTGTCCACCCTGTCCGCCAGCGCCGCGACGGCGCCCGTCAATTCGCGCTCGCGCGTCCTCTTCGCCAGCCTCATCGGCACGACGATCGAGTTCTTCGACTTCTACATCTACGCGACCGCCGCCGTGCTCGTGTTCCCGGCGCTGTTCTTCCCCTCGGCCGACCCGGCGACGGGCACGCTCCAGTCCTTTGCCACCTTCGCCATCGCCTTCTTCGCCCGGCCCGTCGGCGCGGCCGTCTTCGGCCATTACGGCGACCGTATCGGGCGCAAGGCGACGCTGGTGGCGGCGCTGATGACGATGGGCCTGTCGACCGTCGCCATCGGCCTCCTGCCGACCTACGCCTCGGTCGGTCTTCTGGCGCCGCTCCTTCTGGCGCTTTGCCGCCTCGGCCAGGGCTTCGGGCTCGGCGGCGAATGGGGCGGGGCGGTTCTGCTCGCCACCGAGAACGCGCCGGAGGGCAAGAAGGCCTGGTACGGCATGTTCCCGCAACTCGGCGCCCCCATCGGCTTCATCTGCGCCACGGGCAGCTTCCTTCTGCTCGTAGAGCTGCTCGACGAGACGCAGTTCCTGGCCTGGGGATGGCGCATTCCCTTCGTCGCCTCCGCGCTCCTCGTCTTCGTCGGCCTCTACGTGCGCCTGAAGATCCACGAGACGCCGGCCTTCCGGAAGACGCTGGAGCGCCACGAGCGCGTGAAGGTGCCGCTCGCCACCGTACTCACCACCCATGGCGCCATGCTCTTCGTGGGCACGGTCGGCGCGCTGGCGACCTTCACCCTCTTCTACCTAATGACGGTCTTCACCCTCTCCTGGGGCACGGGCGCGCTGGGCTTCACGCGGGCGGAGTTCCTGCCGCTGCAGATGCTGGGCGTCGTGTTCTTCGGCCTCACCGTGCCGATCTCCGCGCTTCTGGCCGACCGGTTCGGCCAGCGCGCGGTGCTGACGGGCGCCTCGATCGCGATCCTCCTCTACGGCTTCACCTTCGCGCCGCTCTTCGGCGCCGGCACGGCCGTCTCCTCGGGCCTGTTCCTTTCGCTCGGCTTCGCGCTGATGGGCATGACCTACGGCCCGCTCGGCACCGCGCTCGCCGGCCTCTTCCCGACCTCGGTGCGCTATACGGGCGCCTCGATGACCTTCAATCTCGGCGGCATCGTCGGCGCCTCGCTCGCCCCCTACATCGCGCAGACGCTGGCGACCGGCTACGGCGTGGCGGCGGTCGGCTGGTACCTGTCGGGCGCGGCCTTCCTGTCGCTCGTGGCGCTTCTCGCCATGCGCAAGGAGACGGGCGCGGAGGCCTTGTAAGGCCTCAGGCCGCCTGGACCAGAAGCGCCAGGATGGCGCCGACGATCAGCGCGCAGCCGACGATTTCGCCGGCCGTGACGCGCTCGCGCAAGACGAGGACGGAGGTCGCCAGCGTGAAGACCAGCTCGATCTGGCCGAGCGCGCGCACATAGGCGACCTTCTGCAGCGTCATCGCCGTGAACCAGCCGGCGGACCCGGCGACGCCGACGAGCCCGACGAGAAGCGCGGGACCGGCGGCGCGGCGAAGGTTCCGCAGCTCGCCACGCTCGAAGAGGGCCATGTAGACGAGCATCAGCAGCGTCTGCACGCCGGTCGCCGCCAGGAGCGTGACGGCGGCGCGCACAACGGCCTCCCCGTCCAGCGCCAGCGAGGCGCCGCGGAAGCATACGGCCGAGACGCCGAAGAGCGCGCCGGACAGGATGCCGATCGCCGCCTCGCGCGAGGCGAGGCCCCGCAGGAGGCGGGCCGCCACGCGGCGCGCCCGGCCCTCGCCCACCGCTTCGGCCCGGGCTGGGGCCGAGGACAGGGTGATGGCGACGACGCCCGCGATGCCGCAGAGGATGGCGATGACGCCGGCGGCGGGGATCGTCTCGTCGAGGAAGAGGGCGGCGAAGAGCGCGGCCTGCACGGGCTCGGTCTTCGAATAGGCCGTGCCGACAAGGAAGTTGCGCAGCGAGAAGAGGTGCAGGAGGAGGAAGGTCGCCGCGATCTGCGCGAGGCCTCCGATCGCGGCGGCGGCGAGGAAGCGGCCGTTCGCCGCGGGCAGCGCATAGCCGAAGCCCTGGACGAGGATAACGAGATAGAGCGCGGCGAAGGGCAGGCCGAAGCCGAAGCGCGCGAAGGTCGCCCCCAGCGACCCCATCCCGCCCTTCAGCCGCCGCTGCAGACCCGAGCGCAGGTTTTGCAGGAAGGCCGCCGCGATGGTAATCGGAATCCACAGCGGCATGCGCGCCCTCCCTCACCCGTCCGGGTCGCGTCCTCCCACCGCCGCGACCCGCGCGGATCGGCCGGCCCGAGCAGAAAAGACGACACGATCCCCATGAGCGACAGTACGGACATCCTCAAGACGGCGGATGCCACGCCCGACGATTTCGCCCATGTGCGCGACTGGGTGTTCGATCTCGACAACACCCTCTACCCCCGCCACACCGATCTCTTCTCGCAGATCGACACGCGCATGACGGCCTTCGTCGGCAATCTCCTCTCGCTCGACCCGGACGCGGCACGGGCGAAGCAGAAGGATTTCTACCGGCGCTACGGCACGACGCTGGCCGGGCTGATGCAGGAGCACCGGATCGACCCGGACGCCTTCCTCAACTACGTCCACGACATCGACTATTCCTGGCTCGCGCCCGACCCAGCCCTCGGCGAGACGATCCGCGACCTGCCGGGGCGCAAGTTCATCTTCACCAACGGCGATCGCGGGCACGCCGAACGCGCCGCGCGTCAGCTCGGCATGGCCGAGCATTTCGAGGATATCTTCGACATCGTCGCGGCCGGGCTCGTGCCCAAGCCGGCGGCCGAGACCTACGACAAGTTCGTGGGCCTGCATAAGATCGAGACGGGCCGCGCCGTGATGTTCGAGGATCTCGCGCGCAATCTCGAGGTCCCCAAGCGCCTCGGCATGGTGACGGTGCTCGTCGTGCCCCGCAACTTCGAGGCGGTGCTCGGCGACGTCTGGGAGCACGAGGGCCGCGACGGCGCCCATATCGACTTCGTCACCGACGACCTCGGCGCGTTCCTCAAGCGCATCTCCGGGTAAAGCCCGACGAGGCCGCGGGACTCGGAAACTACTGGCCGAGGAGCGAGCGGTCCTTGCGGGCGAGGCCCTCGCCTTGGCTCGTGCCGCCGCCTGTCTTCTGCGGATGACCCTCGTGATTGGCCTCGAGAATGCCGTCCATATGCGTCTGGTCGCTGGTATGGCGGCCCTGCGCCGTCTCTTCGCGGTCGTGCTCGCTGCGCGCGTCGGTGTCGGAACGCTCGGCGCGAGGCTTGGTCTCGTCGCGCTCGATGCGCTGGGAGACGTCCTTGCCCTGCTGCTCGCGCATCATCTCGGGATCGGGATTCATGTCCGGCATGGGGGTCTCCGTCGCTGGTGAAGCGGGCCCGAAAGGGGCGGCTCGATCGTCCTGCCAAGCCAACGTATCGGGCCCGTGCGCGTTCCGCCGGCCCATCGCCATGGCGGACCGCGAAAGGCCGGGCACGGGGCCCGGCCTTTCGGATCGAGGACGGTGACGAGGCTCAGCCGCCGAGGCACAGGACCGGCAGCACCGAGTCCTTCACCGAAGCCGTCGCGTCCGGCACGCTGGTCGCCTCGGCCTTCGGATCGGCGACCTCGAAGGCGACGCCGTTCTTCTTCAGGAAGGCAGCCGCCACGTCCGGACGGATGGCGAAGTTGATCGACTGCGGAATGTCGCCCGTCGCGTCCGCCACGGCGACCGCGTTCAGCTTGGCGGTCACGACGCCCACGACGCGGCCGGCGAGGTCGATGAGCGGACCGCCCGAATTGCCGGGCTGGACGGCCGCGGAAATCTGCAGGTAGCGCGGGTCGTTGCGCAGGCCGAGCAACGAGGAGACGTTGCCGCGCGTGACGTTCAGGCTGTCGGCGAGAATCGAGCGCAGCGGGAAGCCGAGCGCGAGCACGTCCTCGCCCAGGCGCGGCTTGTCGGCGACGATCTTCAGCGGCGTGCCGATCGCCGTGTCGAGCTTGACGAGCGCCAGATCGTTGGCCGGATCGACGATCGTCTTCACGACGCTGCCCTTGTCGCCCACGAGCACCGACTTGCAGGCCTTCACGACATGGGCGTTGGTGAGAACCCAGCCGTCCTTGGAAACGACGAAGCCCGAGCCGGACATATCGAGCGGCCCGACCGGCGGCTCCAGCGTGTCGGCGCGCGCATCCGTGTTGCGGATGAACTGGGAGGGCAGCGAGAACAGGTTCGAGCCGCTCTCGTTGCTGGCGACCGCGAGTTCGCGCGCGCCGTCCGTATCGTTCGAGGCGACGGCCGGCCCTTCCGGCGTTCCGGCGAAGGGATCGAAGCTCGCCGCGGCGACCGTGGCATAGGCTTCCATCGACGGCGCGTCGGCCTCGTCGAAGGTCACGGAGAAACCGCGCAGGTCGTCGTCGAGGCCGGAAAAATGCATGACGTAGCGACGGCCTTCCGCCGTGCCGGCGACCTCGAAGGTCAGGCCGTCGAACCGCTTCTCGTCGACCGAGCGGCGTTCCGTCGGCTGGGAGAGCACGTCGTAGAGGCCCGGCAGCGTCTGGCCGGTGCCGGCGATGCGCACGGTCTCGATCTCGATCCGGCCGTCCTCGGACGCCCAGAGAGAACCGACCTCGCTCGCGCCGCGCTCCGACACCTTCATCGTGGGAAGCGGCAGCGTGATGCCCGTGCGCGGATCCTCCACGTCGGCGACGCCGAGCGGATTGCGGATGCCGTCGGAGGTCGAGACGAGGAGGCGCAGCATCGCGTCGTCGATCACCCCGGTCGCGGCGAGCCCGTGGCGGGCCTGGAAGTCGCGCACCGCGCGCAGCGTGGCCGAATCGATGTCGCCGTCGAAGGCACCGGCATAGTCGCCGGTCCAGGCGAGGCGCATCTGCAGGCCGCGACGGAAGGGAAGGTCGGTCTCGCGATTATAGGCGTCGGACAGCTGGCTCGCCGCAGCGGGCATGGAAACGAGCGCGATCGGCGCGCAAGTCGCCGAAGCCAGCATCACCATCGATAGTACGACCTTGGCGCCGCGCCACATGTCGTCCCCCGCTCCAAACCATTGACGGACAAGCAACGCGAGACCTGTGAATTCGATCCCCGCGGGTCTTTACTTTTTCTTCACACTGCTCCTGGCCGACTGCCGGCGCAATGGCGCGAGGACGCTGCGGCGAAGGAAATTTGCCGCAGCGTCAATTCCGGTTCAGGGGGTCGCCACGCGCGGCCGGCCCTGCGGCTCAGGCTCTTGCGCGGCGATCTCCTCATTCGGCAAGTCGATCGTCTCGATCCGTTCACCACGGCGCATGATCTTGGCGGTGGAGACCAGAATCTGGTCGATGTCGCGCCCCGCCTGGCCGAAATGGTTGCGCAGCGCGCTCACCCGCGCGTCGAGCCGTTCCAGGTCCTTGCCGAGATGGCGCACCTCCTCCTGGATGCGCCCGGCCTCGGCGCGCATGCGCTGGTCGCGCAGGAGCGCCTGCACGACCTGGATGGAGAGGACGAGGAGCGAGGGCGAGACGATGACGACGCGCTGGCGATGCGCCTTCTGCACCACGTCGTCGAAATGCTCGTGCAGCTCGGCGAAGATCGACTCGGCGGGAATGAACAGGAAAGCGGTGTCCTGCGTCTCGCCGGCGATGAGGTAGCGCTGCGCGATGGCCGAGATATGCGCGTCCATGTCGCGGCGCAGGCGCTGGGCGGCAAAGGCCCGCGCCCCGTCGTCCTCGGCCGCCTTCAGCGCCGTATAGGCCTCCAGCGGGAACTTGGCGTCGATGGCGAGCGGCGGCGAACCGTTCGGCATGTGGATGAGACAGTCCGGCCGGCGCCCGTTGGAAAGCGTGTGCTGGAAGGCGTAGGCGCCCTGCGGCAGGGCGTCGGCGACGATGGCCTGCATCCGCCCCTCGCCGAAGGCGCCGCGCGTCTGCTTGTTGGAGAGGATGTCCTGCAGGCGCACGACCTCGCCGGCCAGCCCCCGGATCTCGCCCTGCGCCCGGTCGATGACGGCCAGCCGCTCGGCGAGCGCGGCCAGCGAATGGCGCGTCTCGCCCGCGCTCGTCATGATCGACTGGCCGACGCGCGTCGTCAGCCCGTCCATGCGCTCGGCGATGGCGCGGGTGAGGTCCGCCTGGCGCGAGCCGAGCACCTCGGCCATGGTCTGCATCCGCCCGCTCATCTCCGCCTGCGCCCGCGTGATGGAGGAGAGCTGGTCGGCGGCGATCTCGGCGCGCAGCTCGGCCTCGGCGATGGAGCGGCGCGCCGCGCCCGCCGCCATGCGCCACAGGACGAGAAAGGCCGCGGCGAGCGCGCCCAGGACCAGCGCGGCGCCCTGCAGGGGCACGCCGGCAAGGCTCGTCGCCGGGGCGGCGAGCCAGTCGAGAAGGGCGTTCGTCGGCGCGCTCGGCATGGTCGGTTCCAGGACCGGTGCGCGGCGGCGGACCGGATCAAAACAGGAACATGGCAGAGAGCGGACGCCGCGGCAAGGCGGCTTGCGACGCGCTGCGCCCCGTCCTGCGCGCGGGCGATTGATTCTCGCCGCAGCGCCCGTTACGGGAACGGCCATGACGATCAAGCCCCTCATCATCCTGCCCGACCCGCTGCTGCGCGTCGCCTCGCGCCCGATCGAGACCATCGACGCGGCGGTGAAACGTCTCGCCGACGACATGCTGGAGACGATGTACGATGCGCCCGGCATCGGCCTGGCCGCGGTGCAGATCGGCGAGCCGGTGCGCATGCTGGTGATCGACGTGTCGAAGGAGGAGGAGGAGAACGCCCCGCGCGTCTTCCTCAATCCGGAGGTCCTGTCGGCCGGCGAGGAGACCAATGTCTACGAGGAAGGCTGCCTGTCGATCCCGGACTATTATGCCGAGGTCGAGCGGCCCGCCGCCGTCACCGTGCGCTATCTCGGCCTCGACGGCGCGATGCGAGAGGAAACGGTGGACGGGCTTCTGGCGACCTGCCTGCAGCACGAGATCGACCACCTCAACGGCGTCCTCTTCATCGACCACATCTCCAAGCTGAAGCGCGACATGGTCGTGAAGAAGTTCACCAAGGCCGCCCGCAAGGCCGGGGTCTGACCCGGTGACCCTGCGGGTCGTCTTCATGGGCACGCCCGCCTTCTCGGTGCCGACGCTGCGCGCGCTCCATGCCGCGGGCCACGAGATCGCCGCCGTCTACGCCCAGCCGCCCCGGCCCGCCGGGCGCCGGGGCCTCGGCGAGACGCCCTCGCCCGTCCAGGTGGAGGCCGAGCGGCTGGGGCTGCCGGTGCTGACCCCGAAGACGCTGCGCGAGCCGGCCGCGCAGGCGCGGTTCGCCGCGCACGGCGCCGATGTCGCGGTGGTCGTCGCCTACGGCCTCCTCCTGCCCAAACCCGTCCTCGACGCCCCGCGCCTCGGCTGCCTGAACGGCCATGGCTCGCTCCTGCCGCGCTGGCGGGGCGCCGCGCCCATCCAGCGCGCCATCGAGGCGGGGGATGCGACGACGGGCATGATGGTGATGCGCATGGAGGAAGGGCTCGACACCGGCCCGGTGGGGCTGACGGCCGATCTTGCCATCGGCGCCACGGAGACCGCCGGCGAACTCCACGACCGGCTGAGCCAGACCTCCGCCACGCTGATGGTCGAGGCGCTGGCACGTCTGGAGGCCGGCACGCTCGCCTTCGAGACGCAAGACTCGATCGCCGCCCGCACCGGACGACAGGTGCTCTACGCCGCCAAGATCGCCAAGGACGAGGCGCGCATCGCCTTCGACACGCCGGCGCCCGGCGTCGCGCGGCGCATCAACGCCTTCTCGCCCTTTCCCGGCGCCTGGACGCTCCTGCCCGGCGGCGAGCGCGTCAAGCTCCTGCGGGCGGAGCCCTGCGAGGGCGCGGGCGCGCCCGGCACCGCCCTCGACGACGCGCTGACGATCGCCTGCGGCACGGGCGCGGTGCGCCTTCTCGCGCTGCAGAAGGCCGGCGGCAAGGCGATGGAAGCGCGCGACTTCCTGCGCGGCACGCCGCTTCCCGCCGGCGCCCGCCTCGGGCCGGGCTGACGGGTGCCGCGCTACAAGCTCACCGTCGAATATGACGGCGCTCCCTATGTCGGCTGGCAGCGCCAGGAGAACGGCGCCTCGGTGCAGGGCGAGATCGAGCGGGCGATCGAGGCCTTCACCGGCGAGGCCGTCACGATCTTCGGCGCCGGGCGCACGGATGCCGGCGTCCACGCCACGGGCCAGGTCGCCCATGCCGATCTCGCCCGCGACTGGCCGACCGACACGGTGCGCGACGCCCTGAACGCGCATCTGCGCGAGACGGGCATCGCGGTGCTGGACGCCGCGCTCGCCGAAGACGGTTTCGACGCCCGCTTCTCGGCCCGCAAGCGCCACTATCTCTACCGCATCCTCAATCGCCGCCCGCCGCCCGCGATCCTCGCCGGTCAGGTCTGGTGGGTCTGGAAGCCGCTCGACGTCGCCGCCATGCACGAGGCCGCGCAGCGTCTCGTCGGCACGCACGACTTCGACACGTTCCGCTCCACCAAGTGCCAGGCCAAGAACCCGGTGCGCACGCTGGAGCGGCTGGACGTGACGAAAGGCCCCGGCGACGAGGTGCATATCCATGCCTCCGCCCAGTCCTTCCTGCACAACCAGATCCGCTCCTTCGCCGGCACGCTGAAACTCGTCGGCGAGAACCGTTGGAACGCCGAGGACGTCGCGGCGGCGCTGGACGCGCGCGACCGCACGCGCTGCGGCCCCGTCGCCCCGCCGGACGGACTGTATCTCACCGGCGTCGACTACGGCACCGCGCCCAAGCGCACGCTGCCGCCCTATGCCGGACGCGACCGGGCGGACTCGGTCTAGCGCCGACTTTCGGCCTCACCGAACCGGGACGAGATTGCCCGCGAACTGGCGCGTGCAGCCTTCCCAGGAAAACGTCCGCGCAAAGGCTCGCGCCGCGCGCCGGTCGATGGTCAGCGCCGCAAGCGCCGCCTCGCGCAGGTTCTCGGACAGCACCGCCTCGGGCCGCCCGCCCACGATGTCGATCGGCCCCGGCACGGGGAGGGCCGCGACCGGCGTGCCGCAGGCGAGCGCCTCCAGGACGACGAGGCCGAAGGTCTCGAAGCGCGAGGGGAAGACGAAGGCGTCGGCGGCCGAGAAATGCCGCGCGAGATCCTCGCCGTGGCGCGCGCCGAGGAAGTGCGCGGCGGGAAAGCGCGCCCTGAGGGCGGCCAGCGCCGGCCCGTCGCCGACCACGACCTTCGAGCCCGGCAGGTCGAGCGACAGGAAGTCCGGCAGGCTCTTCTCGGGCGAGACGCGCCCGACATAGAGGAAGATCGGGCGCGGCAGGTTCAGGAAGTCGGCGTCGAAGCCCGGCTCCTCGCGCCAGGGGCGGAAGAGCGCCGTGTCCACCGCCCGCCCCCAGGGCACGATATTGGTGAAGCCGCGCTCCGCGAGCTCGGTCTCCAGCGTCCGCGTCTGCACCATGAAGCGGGCCGCCGGGCGGTGGAACCAGCGCTGATAGGCATAGGCGGGCGCCGGCGGCAGATGCAGGCGCTTGGCGAAATAGTCGGCAAAGCGCGTGTGGAAGGAGCTGGTGAAGGCGAGCCCGTGCTTCAGGCAATGGCGCCGCGCGGCGAGACCGACCGGCCCCTCGACGGGAATGTGGATGGCCTCCGGCGCGAAGGCCTCGATCGCGCGCCCGATCGCGGCGAAGGCGCCCAGACCCAGCCGCACCTCGCCATAGCCCGGCGCCGGCAGGCCGGCGAAATCCGCGGGCCCGAGCACCTTCACCTCGTGCCCCAGCGCCGTCAGCCCGTCCACCGTCGTCTGGAAGACCCGCACCACGCCGTTGATCTGCGGGTGCCAGGCATCCGTTGCAAGGAGAACACGCATGTCTAGTTCCGCTGTGACGAAGGGCGCGGCGGCGTTGCCGGCCGCCGGGGCATGGCGATATGCGGATGGGATGGCCTCTGGCCGATCCGCGGGAGGACGACCGTTTCATGAAGATCGTGATTCTGGGAGGGGACGGCTTCTGCGGATGGCCGACGGCCCTGAACTTCTCGGCCAAGGGCCACGACGTGACCATCGTCGACAGCCTCGTGCGCCGCAGGATCGACGAGGAGCTCGGCGCCGGCAGCCTCACGCCCATCCGCTCGATGGAGGAACGCCTCGCCGCCTGGCGGGAGGTGGAGGGCGCGACGATCGGCTTCCGCCAGTTCGACGTCGCCCACGACTACGAGACGCTGGAGGCGTGCCTGCGCGAGATCGGGCCGGACGTCATCGTGCATTTCGCCGAGCAGCGCGCCGCGCCCTATTCCATGAAGTCGCCCGGCCACAAGCGCTACACGGTCGACAACAACATCAACGCCACCCATGCCGTCCTCTGCGCCATGGTCGAGGCGTGCCCCGAGGCCCATCTCGTGCATCTGGGCACGATGGGCGTCTACGGCTACGGCAAGACCAAGGGGCTGACGGTTCCGGAGGGCTATATCGAGGCGACGCTGCATTCGGGCGGGCGCTCGAGCGACCTCGACATCCTCTACCCGGCCGATCCCGGCTCCATCTACCACATGACGAAGACGCTCGATCAGCTGCTCTTTTACTTCTACGCCAAGAACGACCGGCTGCGCATCACCGACCTCCACCAGGGCATCGTCTGGGGCACGACGACGGATCAGACCGACCGCGACGAACGGCTGATCAACCGCTTCGACTATGACGGCGACTACGGCACGGTCCTCAACCGCTTCCTGATGCAGGCGGCGATAGGCCACCCGCTGACCGTGCACGGCACGGGCGGGCAGACGCGCGCCTTCATCCATATCCGCGACACGGTGCGCTGCATCGAGAAGGCCGCCGCCACGCCGCCGTCGCGCGGCGAGCGCGTGCGCATCATCAACCAGATGACCGAGACCCACCGGGTGCGCGATCTCGCCGAACTCGTCTCCAAGATGACCGGCGCGCCCATCGAGACGCTGCCCAACCCGCGCAAGGAGATGGCCGAGAACGATCTCGCCGTCGTCAACGACACGCTGATCGGCCTCGGCGTCGCGCCCACCAAGCTCTCCGACGGCCTCCTCAAGGAGGTGGTGGACGTCGCCCGCCGCTATGCCGGGCGCTGCGACCGCGCCAAGATCCCCTCCGTCAGCCGCTGGGTGCGCGAGGACCCCGCCGCGCCTGCCCCGCAGGCCGCGCTGCCGGCGGCGCTGGCGGTGCCGGCCAAATAGGCGACGACAGACCATGAGCCGGCGGCATCGAGGATGCCGACCCGGCGGTTCTCCCTGCCGAAGATCCGCGTCGTCCCGGAGAGACGGGCGCGGAGATACGGGGCGCGAGTGGCTTCGGCTTCAGGTTGCCGCGTCAAATCCCCGCGCACGTTAAGTTCAACGTCTCGGCCGCCGTTTTCCCTTCTCCGCGGACGCTTAACCGACAGTTAATGCGCCGAGACACGCGCCGGATCGCCGAAAGGCCTCTGCGGAACAAGCCGAGGCCGGCGGCGCGGTCATGGGGACGAAACACCTGCGGGAGACGGACATGGCCACCATCATCGGCACCAGCGCGGACGAGCGGCTGCGCGGCACGCAAGGCGCGGACTTCATTTCGGGAGGCGCGGGCGAGGACCGCATCCTCGGTCTGGCGGGCGACGACGAGATCGATTCCGTCGACCGGCCCGACAACATCTTCGCGGGCGTCGTCATGCCGCAGAGCGATTTCGTCTTCGCCGGAGCCGGCGACGACCGCGTCACCGGCGGACGGCTCGACTATCTCGACGGGCAGGACGGCAACGACGTCCTCTCGCTGAACTTCAATTTCGACGGGCCGAACCTGAACCCCGCGCCCGTCACGCTCGCCATAAACGCCAACGGCGTCGGGCGCGCCGATGACGGCACGGTGATCCGCGGCTTCGAATCGGTCAACCTGACGCTGACGAACGGCGACGACGCGGTCTCGACCGGCAATGTGCGGGCCAGCCTCCACGGCATGAACGGCGACGACGTGCTGACGACGGGCGACGGCGACGACGTGGTGTTCGGCGGCGGCGGCAACGACACGATCTCGACGGGCGCGGGGAACGACGTCATCTCCGGCGGATCGGGCAACGACACGATCCGCGGCGGGGCGGGCGACGACAGCCTGAGCTTCGACCCCGCCAACGAGGGCGCCGACGCCGTCGATCTCGGCGAAGGGTCCGATACGGTCAGCTTCCAGGGCTTCGACACCGGCCAGATCCGCGTCACCTTCACCAGCGCCGATGTCGGCAACGGTTCAGCGCTCGACGGCGCCAATGCCGCCAACGAGGACGGCGGCCTCGCCGTGCGCATCCAGCGCGAGGATGCCGACGGCAACCTGATCGGCGACGTCAGCCGCTTCGACGACGAGGGCATCACCTTCGTGGAGGGCACGCAGGGCTACACGTTCGACGTGCGCGATCTCGTCTCCGGCACCCAGCGCGGCGACCAGTTCGCGGGCGTCGTGCTCGGCACGGGCGGCAACGACACGCTGTCCTTCTTCCCGCCCTTCCGCGAGGCGCAGCCCTTCTACTACAATGCCGGCATGGGCGACGACACGGTGGTCGCCGGCAGCGGCAACGACTTCCTCGTCGGGGGCGCGGGCAACGATACGCTGACGGGCAATGGCGGCAATGACAGCCTGCTCGGCGGGGCCGGCAATGACGTCGCCGATTTCGACGTCTCCACCGACGGCCTGGACAGTGTCGATCTCGGCGCCGATTCCGACCGGGTCAACGTGTCGTCCGCCGCCGGCGGTCAGGTGCGGCTCACCTTCACCAGCGCCGAGGTCGGCAACGGCCTTGCCGCCGACGGCAACACGATGGCGAACCAGGACGGCGGCCTTGCGGTTCGCCTCTCCGCCGAGGACGGCGGCGACGGCCTCGCCGGCCCGGTCAGCCGCTTCGACGACGAGGGCGTGACCTTCGTGGCCGCGACGCCCGGCCTCACCTTCGACGTGCGCGACCTCGTCTCGGGCGCGGCGCGCGGCGACGCGTTCGAGGTGGTCACGCTCGGCACGAGCGGGAACGACACGCTGACCGCCCTCGACCCGGCCAGGGCGACCTACGTCAATGCCGGTGCCGGCAACGACACGGTGACGGGCGGCGCGGCCGCCGACTTCCTCGTCGGCGGCGCCGGCGACGACACGCTGAACGGCGGGTTCGGGAACGACAGCTTCATCGGCGGCGGCGGCAACGACCGCATCGGCGGCGACCAGGGCAATGACGATCTCGCCGGCGGGCTCGGCGACGATCTTCTCTCGGGCAATGCCGGCAACGACAGGCTGGCCGGCGAGGACGGCAACGACAATCTCCTCGGCGCCCTCGGCGACGACGTCCTTCTCGGCGGCCTCGGCAACGACCGGCTCGCCGGCGGGCTCGGCGACGACGACCTGACGGGCGGCGCGGGGGCGGATCTCTTCGTCTTCACCGCGGCGGACGGCGCGACGTCGGACGACATCGTGCGCGACTTCGAACTCGGCGTGGACCACCTCGTCCTGCGCGGGCTGAGCGTGGCGAGCATCGCGGACTCCGATGCCGGCGCGCGGATCACCTATTCGAACGGCGCCACCACGACGCTGCAGGGCATCGATGCCGAAAGCCTCACGCCCGGCGACGTGGTGATCCAGAACGGCGGCGGGGACGGCCTTCTCGTCTGAAAGACGTCGCAAGGCGGGCGGGGCCCCGCGCCCTGCTCGCCTGCCATCCTTCCATCGCGTGTTCACGGCCAAGGCGTCGGATCCCCGGGGCCGGCGCCTTTCGTTGCCTGCCCTCTGCGCGGCCGGCCGATCAGCCGCCGCGGGCCTCGAGCCCGACCAGCGCGATGCGCGTGTAGCCGGCGGCACCGAGGCGGTTCATGACATCCATCATCTCGCCATAGGCGATGGCCTTGTCGGCCCGCAGCAGGATGCGCCGGTTGCGATCGCCCTGCGTCACCGCGTCGAGCGCGGCGGCAAGCCTCTCGCGCGCCACCGGATCGGTGCCGACGGCAAGGCTCAGGTCCTTCTTCACCGTCAGGAAGACCGGCTCCTCCTGGCGCGGCTTGGGCGCGGCGGCCGCCGCCGGCAGGTCGACGCCGACATCGACGGTGGCGAGCGGGGCGGCCACCATGAAGACGATCAGAAGCACCAGCATCACGTCGATGAAGGGCGTGACGTTGATCTCGTGGGTCTCGGCAAGGTCGCCCTCGCCCTCGCGGATCGATCCGGCCATGGCTCAGGCGCTCCCGTCGACGATGCGCAGCGAGGAGGCGCCGGCGCGCTCCACCTCGCGGCTGACCAGCCGCTCGACCCCGGCGGCGGCGTCCGCGAGGAGGTGGCGCACGCCGGCGATCTGGCGGGCGAAGGCGTTGTAGATGACGACCGCCGGAATGGCCGCGACGAGGCCGATGGCGGTCGCGAACAGCGCCTCCGCGATGCCGGGGGCGACGATGGCGAGATTCGTCGTCTGCGCCTGGCTGATGCCGATGAAGGCGTTCATGATGCCCCAGACGGTGCCGAACAGGCCGACGAAGGGCGCCGTGGAGCCGATTGTGGCCAGAAGTCCCGTGCCCGTCTGCAGCGCCCGTCCCCCGCCCGCCTCGATGCGCGAGAGGCGCGAGGCGACGCGCTCCTTCAGCCCGCCCGCCGAGGCGCCGGGGATGGGCGTCGTGCGCGCCGCCTCGTCCGCCGCCGCCCGTGCCATTTCGGCGCCCGGCCCCTTGGCCCGGCCGAGGACGAAGAGAAGCTCCGGCAGCCCGTCCGCCGCCGCGATGGCGGCGATGGCACGCCGCGCCCGGCGCCGCGCGACGGCGATCTCCAGCGACTTGGCGAAGAGGATCGCGAGGTTGAGGATCGAGGCGAGGCCGAGACCGACCAGCACTGACTTCACCACGATATCGGCCTGGCGGAACATGCCGACGGGCGACAGATCGTGCGGCAGCGCAGGCGGAACGACGCCGGGCGCCGCGGGGAAGAGCGGTTCCCCATCCGCCATGCTCGCCGCGCCGTCCTCGACGCGCAGCGGGGCGGGAAGGCTTCCATCCGCCGGCGGGGCCGGCTGCGCGGTCCCGCCGGAGGGCGCCGCGGCGCCGGGGGCACTCTCCTGCGCGCCGGCGCTCGCCGTGCCCAGTCCCGCCAGAAGCGCCAGAACGCAGAGAGGCCGCGTCGCGCGAAAGGCGCGGCGCGGTCCGTTCGAGAGTAGCGCGGCCATGGCCCGGACCCTTTCCTGCTCGTCGCGGCGCCGTTCGGCGCGGCGCTTGTCGGGGCCGCCGCGAGCGCGCCGGCCTTTTCCGGCGGCAGGCTTACTAAAACTTGTCTCCTTTAGTCCACAAATAACGATTCCAAACTGCGGGACGCGTGCCCCACGGATCGTCAGCGCAGGAGCGCGATTCCCGTCAGGTCCATGACCGCGCCGTAGGCGACCAGCGAAGACAGGACCATGAGGATGCAGGTGCCGATGGCGAGCGTCATGTCCCTGCCGGTCGCCAGATGCACGAGGCGCACGGTGAGGACGAGCGAGGCGATGGTGACGAGGACGCCGAGCGCACCCGTTTCCGGCCCCGGCCCGAAGGCGAAGAGCAGGAGCCAGTAGGGCGAGAAGGCCCAGGCCAGGAACGCCCCGCCCCAATTGGAGACGACGACGAGCGGCACGATCTTGCGCCCGATCCCGAGTCGGCGGGCGAAGGTCATCAGCACCAGGATCGGCAGCAGCCAGCCGAGAAGGTCGGCCATCGCGTGCGTGGCGTAGATCGAGAAGGCGCTCGCCTCGATGGCCGGCCCCGGCCGCTCCACCAGTTCGAACTCCAGCCAGGAGAGCGCGACGGCGGGCGCCGCCACGAGGATCGCCGAGAAGGACTGCCAGAAGCCGTCGGCCGAGAGATCCAGGCGCTTCAGCCCCTCCGCCTTTCCGCCCATCAGCATCGCGACGCCGCTGAAATAGCGCAGGATCTCGCCGACATTGGGGACGAGATCAGGCGTGGGCGGCGAACCAGCGGGCGATGAAGGCTTCATAGATCTTCGTCAGGAGCTCGAGATCGGCGACGGCGACCCGCTCATTGGCCATATGCATCGTCTTGCCGACAAGCCCGAATTCGACGACCGGGCAATGATCCTTGATGAATCGCGCATCCGAGGTGCCGCCGGAGGTGGAGAGTTCGGGCCGCCGCCCGGTCACCGCCTCCACGGCGCCGGCGAGCGAGCGCGTCAGCGCCTCGTCGCGCGTCAGGAAGGCGTCGGCCGGGCGCTCGCGCCATGTCACGCGCACGCTGGCGGGCGCGCGGCCCGGCCGCAGCCGCGGGTCGCCCGCCCCTTGCGCAATGCGGCGCTGAAGTTCGTCCATCAGCGTTCGCGGCGTCCATGCGTCGCTGAAACGCACGTTGAAGAAGAGCCGCGCCCGCGCCGGGACGACATTGACCGAGGTGTTGCCCGTGTCGATCGAGGTGATCTCGAGATTGGACGGGGGAAACCGCTCCGAGCCCGCGTCGAGCGGCACCTCCATCAGCGCCATGGCGATGGCCGTCAGCGCGCGCAGCGGATTGTCGGCGAGATGGGGATAGGCGACGTGGCCCTGCACGCCTTCCACCACGACCTCGCCCGAGAGCGAGCCGCGCCGGCCGATCTTGATCATGTCGCCGATCGCCTCCGGGTTGGTCGGCTCGCCGACGAGGCAGGCGTCGAAGCGCGTGCCCCGCGCGGCCACCCAGTCGAGAAGCTTCACCGTGCCGTTGATGGCCGGCCCCTCCTCGTCGCCGGCGATGAGGAAGGAGACGCGGCCCCTGGGCGCCCCGCAGCGCTCGACATGCCGGGCGAAGGCGGCGAGGAAGCAGGCGATGCCGCCCTTCATGTCGGCCGCCCCGCGCCCGAACACCTCGCCGCCCTCGACCGTGCCGGCGAAGGGATCGTGGCGCCAGTCGCCGAGATCGCCGGGCGGCACGACGTCGGTATGGCCCGCGAAGGCGAGATGGGCACCTTCCGTACCGACGACGGCGAAGAGATTCTCCACGTCCGGCGTGCCCTCCTCGCGGAAGACGGGCCGCGAGACGGCAAAGCCGAGGCGCGACAGATGCGCCTCCAGAACGGCGAGCGCGCCGCCCTCGGCGGGCGTCACCGAGGGGCAGCGGAGGAGATCGACGAGGATCGCGAGCGGGTCTGTGAGGGCTGTCGTCATGGGCGGCGGGATAGACGATCTGATGCTCTCGCGCCACAGTCGAGGCCGCAATAGAATCTTTACGTTTCGCGATTCCTGCCTTTATGGTGGCCTCGCCACGTTTCGGCCCCTTTCCGGCCCGAAAGCGCGGATGGGGAAACGACCGAGGGGAACAGCATGGTACCGTCCGACCGCGCCGATGCATCGCGCAGGGAAATTCGTGTTCCCGCAGCGCTCGCCACGGCGATCGGACTGGTTCTTCTCTCGGGCTGCGTGGCGGACGGCCCCGTCTTCGCGCCGATGGCCATGTCGGTGGCGCCCTCGAGCGAGGACGGCGCCAAGCTGGCCGCCGCCGATCCCGACGACGCCTCCTCCGGCCGCGTCTCGCCCGCCAAGTCCACCCGCGTCGCGGGAGCGGCCGCCGCCAAGAGCGCGCGCCTTGCCCGCAACGAGGAAGAGGGCGGCGAACGGGCCGCCGTGGCCAAGGCCGCGGCGCGCAATGCGGAGGCCGTCGCGGCCGTCGCCGTTCCCGCCAGCGCCCCGGCCCGGCGCGAGACGGGCGTTCCCGAGATCCGCCAGGCCAGCCTCGGCGGCGCTTCCATCTCCGGCTCCAGCGCCATCGACCAGCTGATCGAGAAGCACGCCGCCGCCAACGGCATTCCCGCCGCGCTCGCCTACGCGGTCGTTCGCGTCGAGAGCCGCTACGATCCCAAGGCCCGGGGCGCGGGCGTCTACGGCCTGTCGCAGATCATGCCGTCCACGGCGCGCAGCCTCGGCTTCTCCGGCCCGACGGCCGCCCTCTACGACGCCGACACGAACCTCACCTACGGCATGCGCTACCTCAAGGGCGCCTGGGAGAAGGGCGGCCACGACGTGTGCCGCGCGGCGATGAAGTACAAGGGCGGCCACCGCACCACGCGCATGTCGGCCTCGGCCGCGCGCTACTGCTCGGCCGTCAAGGCGCATATGGCCGAAGTCGCCGAGCGGCGCCGCATGCCGTCCGAGATCGAGACGCCGGCGCCCGAGAAGAAGGGCCTCATCGAGACCGTGGTCGCCGCCGTCACGCCCGCCCCGGCACCGGCGACGCCCAAGGCCGCCAAGGTCCGCGGCCTCCTGACGCCCGCACGCGGGGCCATCGTGCCGAGCGCGGCGCCCCGCGAGACGCCGGAGGCGGCGCCCGCCGCCGTCGCGGCCTTCGCGCCGGAAAAGGCCAGGCCTGCCGCGCTGACGCCGGAAACCGCGCGCACGCTCGCGGCGGCCGCCGTTCCCGCCCCGCGCCCGAGCGTTCAGGCCGGCGCCGGCATCCCGGCCGCTGCCACCGCTCCGGCCGGCGAGGACGTCCTCGCCGAGCGCCTCGGCGGCTTCGGCGACGCTGACCTGTCCGGCGAATCGGCCCCGTCCTTCGCGGCGAACTGAGCCGACTTAGCGCCTGAGGATTTCCTGAGAAGCGTCGGCTCCGGCGGAATAGGGCGACGTGGCGAGCCGGTCGAAGCGACCGGGTCAGCGAAGGTCCCCTGCCGAACCGATGCGTGCCTCAGGGCGCTACGCGTCGCGTCGTCACCGCGAGCATCGGGCCGAGCGCGTCCCGCGCCTGGTCGATGCCGGCTGCGGGATAGTAGAGGCTCGACACCTGTCCGTCGAAGAAGAGCGCGTCCCGGCAGCCCAGTTCGTCGCGGAAGAATTTGGCGAAATCCCAGAAATTGACCGGCTGGCGCGTCATCACGAGACGCACGGCGCGCCCGTCCTCCAGAGCGCAGGCCCCGTTGCGCACATAGAGACTGTCGGACCCTTCGATGAAGCGGGGATGCAGCGCCCCGTCGATCAGGAGCATCGGGCCGGACTGGGTGGCGAGATCCGGGCGGCGCGGCCGGGAGAGATAGCGGCCGGTCTCCATCACGGCGGCGCGGCCGTCCTCCACGAAGAAGACCCCGTTCGGCTTCATCGAGAAATTGCCCGGCCCCTCGCCCGTCGCCGCCGGGTGCAGTTCGCGCCCCGCCTGCACGGCGAGCCCGACGGCGCGGCGGTCCTCGTGATACATGCCGGCATTCATGGCGAGAAGCATCTCGCGTCCCTCGGCCTCCAGCGCGCGCCGCGCGCCGCCGAAGGTGCGGTAGGGCGTGCCGGACGCGTCCTCGGCCATCAGCGCCAGATCGTGACGCTCGAGATCGATGGAGCAGACGATATAGTCGATGCCGCCCACCCTGCGCTGCGCGCAGAGCCCGTCATGCCCGTCCGGGATCGTGGGCATGGGCTGCAGCCAGCCGAGGATGCCGGCGAGCGCCGCGAGCGGAAACGGCCAGATCCTGGGCATGGGCACCTCACGTCGTCTGGCCGCTTCTGGCAAGGGCATGGCCCGCCGAGCGCCGGGCCGAGAGGCAAAGGCGCAACGAGGGCGCGCGGTTCCGGGCCTGTGCCGACAAGGCGGGTGCCGCCCGGGCCGGGGGGCGGACGGGCGCGCCGGCAAGGGCCGCCCGTCCGCCCCCGCGCGCGAGACGCTAGGAGCGCAGCAGCTCGTTGATCGAGGTCTTGGAGCGGGTGCGCTCGTCGACGCGCTTGACGATGACGGCGCAATAGAGGCTCGGCCCCGGCTCGCCGTTGCCCATCGGCTTGCCCGGCATGGCGCCGGCCACGACCACCGAATAGGGCGGCACCTCGCCATAGGTCACCGACCCGGTCTCGCGGTCCACGATCTTGGTGGACTGGCCGATATAGACGCCCATGCCGAGCACCGAGCCCTGGCGCACGATGCAGCCTTCCACGACCTCGGAGCGCGCGCCGATGAAGCAGTCGTCCTCGATGATGGTGGGGCCGGCCTGCATGGGCTCCAGGACGCCGCCGATGCCGACGCCGCCCGAGAGATGCACGTTGCGTCCGATCTGCGCGCAGGAGCCGACGGTGGCCCAGCCGTCCACCATGGAATTCTCGCCGACATAGGCGCCGAGATTGACGAAGGAGGGCATGAGCACCACGCCCTTGCCGATGAAGGCCGAGCGGCGCACGACCGAGCCGGGCACGGCGCGAAGGCCGGCGGCGCGGAAGCGCGCCTCGTCCCAGCCGGCGAACTTGGAGGGCACCTTGTCCCACCAGGTCGCTCCGCCGGGCCCGCCCTCGATGATCCCCATGTCGTTCAGGCGGAACGAGAGGAGCACGGCCTTCTTCAGCCACTGGTGCACGGTCCAGGCGCCGTCCGCCCCCCGCGTGGCGACGCGCGCCTCGCCCGAATCGAGCAGCTCGAGCGCGGCCTCCACCGCCTCGCGCACCGCGCCGCCGGTGGAGAGCGAGATCGTGTCGCGGGCCTCGAAGGCGTCCTCGATCGTGCGTTCGAGCGTGGCGCGGTCGGGCGCGGTCATGTCGGGGACTCCTGTCCTATGGCATAAGGGGATGGCCGGCGCGGCCCTCGCGGTCGGCGCGGACCCTAGTGGAAGGGTCCAGATGGGTCAATCGAGCCGGAAAGGCCGGGAAAGCATGGCAGAAGAACCGTCGCACGAGGCCGGCGAGGCCGAGGTCTTCGATCCGTTTCCCTCCTCGGGAGAGGACCGCCAGCGCCAGAAGCGGGTGCCCGACACGCCCCAGACGCGCTCGCCGACCTACCGCCTCGCCTTCGCCGACGCCGACTTCCTGACGCGCGAGGAGATGCGCGGCGTGCGCCTGCAGCTGGAACTCGCAAAGCCCGAGATCGGCCTCGACGAGGCGGGCATCCTGTCCACCGTCGTCCTCTTCGGCGGGGCGCGCATTCCCGAACCCGGCAAGCCGGCCCTTTCCGCCCGCAACGCGGTGCAGGCGCGGAATCTCGCCGCCGCCTCGCGCTACTACGAGGAGGCGCGCCGCTTCGCGCAGGCCGCCTCGCGCCATTCGCAGGATCTCTACGAGGGCCGCGAATTCGTCATCGTCACCGGCGGAGGGCCGGGCATCATGGAGGCGGGCAACCGGGGCGCGGCCGATGTCGGCGCCAAGTCGATCGCGCTCAACATCATCCTGCCGCACGAGCAGGCGCCGAACCTCTACGCCACGCCCGAACTGTGCTTCAACTTCCACTATTTCGCGATCCGGAAGATGCACTTCCTCCTGCGCGCCAAGGCCATGGCGATCTTTCCCGGCGGCTTCGGCACGATGGACGAGATGTTCGAGGCGCTGACCCTCGTGCAGACCGGGCGCATGGCGCGCATTCCGATCCTGCTCTTCGGCGAGCCCTTCTGGCGCAAGGTCGTCGACTTCCAGGCGCTGGCCGAGGCCGGCACGATCGCGCCCGAGGACATGGACCTCATCACCTTCGTCGACACGGCGGAAGAAGGCTGGCAGGCGATCGCGCGCTTCTACGCCTTCGAGGACCCCGCCTGACAGGCGGGCCTCACCCGGCCGTCGTCGAACGGGCGCGCAGGGGCTCGCACGGGTCCGAGACGTCGAAGCGCGGCGTCGTCAGCACCGCGTCGAACCGGCCGGTGGAGCCCGTTTCGGCACGCCCCGTCCCGTCCGCCTCGGCAAGACCGACGGCATAGACCGCAGCGCCCGGCTCGGCCGCCTCGAGAAGGGCGGGAACGGCGCGGTCGGCGCGCACGTGCCCGGCGCCGGCGATGAGCACGACGGGGCCGGTGCCGCGGGCCTCCATCATCGCCCGGGCGAGCGCGCCGTCGCGGGCGCGCTGGATCTCGGCCATGCGCGGCAGGGCGGAATCGGGCATGAGGCCGCAATGGCCGGCGGCGATCTCCGCGCCGAGACCCTGCTCGTCCTCGGGCGAAAGGGCGCGGTCGAGAAGGAGGCGGGCGCGCTCCTCCGGCTCCAGCGCCGCCGCACCGCCCTTGCGCAGCGTCTTCAAGGTGGCGGCGGACAGATCGCCGGCGCGCAAGGAGAGGCCCGCGTCGAGCGCGGCGCGGACGATCGGCGCGTAGAGGGCGAAATCGGGCCAGCCGCGCTTCTCCCAGTCGAGCCGCTCGCCATAGGTCTCCGCAAGAGCGCCGTCGCGGGCGAGCCGGTCGAGAACCGGCTGCAGGTCGGCCGGCACCATTTCGAAGACGACGGCGCCGCCGTCCCGGCGCGCGGCCACCGCGGCGAGGATCGCGGCCTGCAGCGCGTGATGGTCGGGATTGTCGTGCGCCTCGCCGAGGAGGAGATAGTCGGCGTCACCCGCGCGCCGAAGAAACTCCGCCTCCGTCAGGGACGCGCCCGTCCCGTCGGCCAGCGTGCCGACGCGCGGATCGTCCGAAAAATGCGTCGAGACGAAGGGCGGCCAGATCGTCGCCTCGCCCGGCGCCTCGACCATGGCGGTCGGCTCCAGCCAGGTCAGCGGATCGGGCGCGCGCTCGTCGGGGGCGGCGAGCGCGGTGGCGTAGGTCGAGAGCTCGGGCGCGCGCATGCGGGCGACGGAGGCGACGAGGAGCGGGTCGAGATCGGGAATGACGTCCGCCCCCTCGCCCGCCTCGAAGGGCGCGGCGGTCGCGACAGGCACCGGCTCCAGGCGCCGGCCCTCGCGCGCGATGCGCGTGTCGGGAGCCAGGCGCGGAAAGGAGGCCTCGCGCGGCGCATCCGGCACCGGCATCGACACCGCATCCGGCATCGGCGTCGACGCGGGGACGGCCGTCTCCTCCGCCGGCCCCTCGGCCTGCGCCGTCCACGCGCCCGCGCCCGCGATCGCGGCGCCCAGCCCGAGGAAGAGGGCGCAGGCGGAGGTGATGCGGGCGGTGGATCTCAAAGGATGCTCCCTCGGGCGGTCGGGACGACGCGGCCCCGGCGCCGAATCGGCCTGCCGGGCCACGAGCTTTCCGCTCCGGATGTGGCCAGAATATTGCGGGACAAGATGGAGTGGCCGGGCGCCTAGAGAAGGGCCGCCACGCCTTTCGAGGGCCAGCAGGTGGCCGGGCGCCCCGCCGTCTCCTCCACGAGCCCGATGGAGCGCCGGGTCTTGAAGCCGGCGAGCCCGTCGGCGCCGCCGACATCCATCCCGCGCGCCTGCATCGCCTCCTGCAGCCGCGCCACGTCGCCGCGGGTGAGGCGCTCGGTCGCGGCGAACCGCGTGACGAGCGGCGCGCCGCCGCTCATGCGGTCGGCCGCATGCAGGACGTAGAGCGCGTAGAGGTCGGAATTGTTGTAGTCCTTGACGACGTAGAAGTTCGGCGAGACGAGGAAGGCCGGCCCGGCGCGCCCGGCCGGCATCATCAGATGCGCGGAGGCGCCCAGCGCGCGCGCCGAAAAGGCCTCGCCGGAGACGCGGGTGACGCCGGCGCCGGCGAACTCGGCGAGCGGGCGGCCGCGATCCGGCCCTTCCAGGCTGCAGGAGACGGCCGCCGGCACGCGGGCCTCGCCGCCCCAGGCGACGCCCTTGCGCCAGCCCGCGCGCGCCAGGTAGTTCGCGATCGAGGCGAGCGTGTCGGGCACGGAATTCCAGATGTCGCGCCGGCCGTCGCCGTCGAAATCGACCGCCACGGCCAGGAACTTCGTCGGCATGAACTGCGGCTGGCCGAGCGCGCCCGCCCAGGAGGAGCGCATCTGCGAGACGCGCAGGTGTCCGTCGGAGACGATCTTCAGCGCCGCGACGAGCTCGGCGCGGAACATCTCCTTGCGCCGCGAGGCCCAGGCCTTGGTGCCGAGCACCGCGAAGGCGTTTTCCGGAATCTTGGCCGCGCCGAAGGCCGATTCGCGGCCCCAGATCGCCACGATCACCGGGGCCGGCACGCCGTAGCGCGCCTCGATGCGCTTCAGGAGCGCGCCGTGGCGCTTCAGCATGGCGCGCCCGGTGTTGACCGTGCCGGCGAGCGCCTTCTCGGAGAGATAGTCCGCCCCGCTCCTGAACTCGGCCTGCCGGTTGATCTCCTCGACCTTCGCCGGGCGGCCGGGAAGGTTGAGGTCGGGCAGGTCGAGCCGCGGCGTCACGCCGGAGAACGCCTCCTCGAACACGGCGCGCGGCACGCGCTCGGCCTTGGCCTGCGGCCAGACATCGGCCTCCAGGAAGCGGCGGAAGTCGTCGGTCAGCGCGTCGGCGCGGGCGGGAAGGGCGGCAAGCGCGAGGAAGCCGGCGATCAGGACGGTGCGAAACATGGGGCGATGATAGCGGGCGGCGCGGCCGAGCGACAGGGCCGTGTCGCCCGCCCTCGCCCGCCGCCCGTCCGCCCGCCGTCTCAGCGAAGGCGCGCGGCGTGCCAGCGCAGGTGATCCTCCATGAAGGTGGAGATGAAGTAGTAGCTGTGGTCGTAGCCCTCCTGGAGCCGCAGCGTGAGGGCGATTCCCGCCGCCTCGCAGGCGGCCTTCAGGCGCTGCGGCTGCAACTGGTCCTCGAGGAAAGTGTCCGCCCCGCCCTGGTCGACGAGGAGTTCGGGAAGGCGCGCGCCGTCCTCGATCAGCGCCACCGCATCGTGGCGGCGCCAGGCCGCGCGGTCCTCGCCGAGATAGCCGCCCAGCGCCTTGTGCCCCCAGGGAACCTCGCCGGGCGCCACGATCGGCGCGAAGGCCGAGACGGCCTTGAAGCGCTCGGGGAAGGTCAGGCCGATCGTCAGCGCGCCGTGGCCGCCCATCGAATGGCCCATGATCGACTGGCGCGCCGCGTCGGCGGGGAACTCGGCTTCGAGAAGCGCGGGCAGTTCCTTCGTGACGTAGGACCACATGCGGTAGTGCCGGGCGAAGGGCTCCTCGGTCGCATCCACGTAGAAGCCGGCGCCGAGGCCGAAATCGTAGGCGCCGGCCGCATCGTCCGGCACGCCCTCGCCGCGCGGGCTCGTGTCGGGCGCCACGAAGATCAGGCCGAGCTCGGCGCAGAGGCGGCGATACTCGCCCTTCTCCGTCACGTTCGCATGGGTGCAGGTGAGGCCCGACAGGTACCAGACGACCGGGAGCCTGGCGCCCGGCGCGTGCGGCGGCACGAAGACCGAGAACACCATGTCGGTGCCGGTCTCCCGCGAGGCATGGCGATAGACGCCCTGCACGCCGCCATGGGCCTTGGTGGTGGAAACGGTTTCGAGCGCCATGATCTTCGTCCTCGTCAGAAGGGTCGACGGCGGCGCGCTCCGGCCTCAGGCCGGACGGCGCATGTCGACATGGGGGATGTCGTCTTCGAGATAGGGGTCCGAGACGGCGGCAAAGCCGTGCCGGGCGTAGAAGGGCTGGAGATGGGCCTGCGCCGAGAGGTCGATCTCGAGCCCGGGAAAGCGCCGCGCGCAGAAGGCGAGCGCCTCCTCCATCATGCGATGGCCGAGACCGGCCCCGCGAGAGCCCTTCGCGCTCGCCACGCGCCCGATGCAGGGGCGGCCGCCGGAGCCCTCCGGCGGCAGGACGCGCAGGCAGGCGGCGAGGTCGCGGCCGACGATCCAGCGCAGGTGGAAGGCGTGCGGGTCGCGCCCGTCGATCTCGGCGAAGGCGCAGGCCTGCTCCACCACGAACACGGCGGCGCGCAGGCGCAGGAGGTCGTGGACCTCCCGCCCCGTCAGTTCGTCGAAGGCGGCCCAGCGCCAGAGGGCGCCGGACCCGCCGTCGATCAAAACACCACGACCGAGCGGATCGACTTGCCCTCGTGCATGAGGTCGAAGCCCTTGTTGATCTCTTCCAGCGTCAGCGTGTGGGTGATCATCGGATCGATCTGGATCTTGCCGTCCATGTACCAGTCGACGATCTTCGGCACGTCCGTACGGCCCTTGGCGCCGCCGAAGGCCGAGCCCTTCCAGACGCGGCCGGTGACGAGCTGGAACGGGCGGGTGGAGATCTCCTTGCCCGATTCCGCCACGCCGATGACGACCGAGACGCCCCAGCCGCGATGGCAGGCTTCCAGCGCCTGGCGCATGACGGTCGTGTTGCCGGTGCAGTCGAACGTATAGTCGGCGCCGCCGTCGGTGAGGGCGACGAGATGGGAGACGATGTCGCCCTCGATCTCCTTCGGATTGACGAAATGCGTCATGCCGAAGCGCTCGCCCCACTCCTTCTTGTCGTTGTTGATGTCGACGCCGACGATCTTGTCGGCGCCCACCAGCCGGGCGCCCTGCACGACGTTGAGGCCGATGCCGCCGAGGCCGAAGACGACGACGTTGGAGCCGGGCTCGACCTTGGCCGTCTTGACCACGGCGCCGACGCCGGTGGTCACGCCGCAGCCGCAGTAGCAGGTGGTGCGGAAGGGCGCGTCGCGACGGATCTTGGCGACGGCGATCTCGGGCAGGACGGTGAAGTTCGAGAAGGTGGAGCAGCCCATATAGTGGTGGATCGGCTGGCCCTTGTAGGAGAAGCGCGTGGTGCCGTCCGGCATCAGGCCCTTGCCCTGCGTCGCGCGGATCGCCGTGCAGAGGTTCGTCTTGCCCGAGAGGCAGGACTTACACTGGCGGCATTCGGGCGTGTAGAGCGGGATGACGTGGTCGCCGGGCGCCACATAGGTCACGCCCGGACCCACTTCGCGCACGATGCCCGCGCCCTCGTGGCCGAGCACGGAGGGGAAGAGCCCTTCCGAATCGAGCCCGTCCAGCGTGTAGGCGTCGGTGTGGCAGATGCCCGTCGCCATGATCTCGACGAGGACCTCGCCGGCCTTCGGCCCTTCGAGGTCGAGTTCCACGATCTCGAGCGGCTTCTTGGCCTCGAACGCGACGGCGGCTCTGGTCTTCATGCGGCATGTCTCCCCACTTCGGTCGCCGTTTGCTAGCCGCTCCGATCGGGATTGCAAATCCCCGGCGCGCGAGAATCGCCGATCGGACCGCATATGGGTAAGAACGCCGGGATGGATCCGATCGAGCGATCGACGGAGCCTATCGAACGCCCGGCTCGGCGCAGGCGCGTCCGCGTTGCGATCCGCGCGCTCGAGCGTATAGTTCCGTCCATGGACGCCATTCTGCTCCCGATCGTTCCGGCTGACTTCCCGGCTCTTGCGCTGCTGGCCTGGAACCGCGATCCCACCCGGGCGCTCTCGGCCGAAGACGCATTCAATCTTTACGAGCGCAACTGGCGCCACGTTGATATCGACACCCTGACGCCGGCTGAGCGCGATCTGATCGCCGCGCTGACCCGCGCCTTCGGCGGCGGGCATTTTCTGGCCACGCGCTGACGGTGCGGGGATCCGGCATGAGTTTCGAGCGTCTCGAGCACCGAACGATCGCTGGTATGCTCGGCGTTATGGACGCCTCGTTTCTGATCGAATGTCGATGCTATTTCGCGGACGGTACCGCGATCGTTCTGGCCAACGGGGAGTATCGGCTGTCGCGCGACCTCGATTTCCTGTGCGCCGAGACCGACGGCTATCGAAACCTGCGTGACGCCGTCCGGCAATCAGGCGCCGCCGCCCTCTTCGGGCCTCGCGTGGAGGCTCTGCGCGATTTCAGGATCGATCAGTACGGCATCCGTTCGATCCTCGCGTTCGCGGGCGAGCCCGTTCGCTTCGAGATCGTGCGGGAAGCCCGCATCTCTCTTGAAGGATCGCTCGACGAAAGGTTCGGCGTCCCGGTCCTATGCCTGGAAGACCAATTCGCTGAAAAGCTTCTCGCCAATGCAGACCGCTACGTGGACAAGGCCGTCGCCTGCAGGGATGCCGTCGATCTCGGGTACCTTCTCCTTCAAAGCGGGACGATCCCGCGCGCGGCGATCGAAAAGGCCACGACGGCTTACGGCACGGACATTCCGCGGGCGCTCGCGGGCGTTCTGAGCCTCCTGTCTTCCGCCGCGCAGGTGCGACGGGTCGCCGAAGCGCTCGCGATGGCGCAGACGGACGTCGCCCGCGCTGCCGGTCGGCTGAAGGCGGCCGCCCTCCTGGCCTGGCCGGCCCTGGAGATCGCCCCCCGCGCAGACTGAACCGCCGGCCGCCCGGTCAGACCCGGCGCAGCACCGTCCAGACCGCGGCGCCGGCGAGGATGGCGGCCGCGCCCCGGTTGAGGCGGGCGAGGAGCGCGGGGTGTTTCAGGAGGCCGCGGGCGCGGGCGGCGAGCGCGGCATAGGGCGTGAGGACGGCGAAGAGGACGAGGCTGGTGGCGACCACGAGCAGCGCGAAGTCGCCGAGGCCGATCGCCGACAGGTCGAGAAGGGTCGGCAGCAGCGCGAGGTAGAAGAAGATCGTCTTCGGGTTGGCCAGCGTCACCATGACGCCGGCCGTGAAGCTCGCCGACGGGCGACCGGCGACAAGCGCCTCGACGCCGATCCCCTGCCCCGCCGAGCGCCAGAGCCGGTAGGCGAGATAGGCCAGATAGGCCGCCGCCCCGTAGCGCACGACGACGAAGATCTCGCCGAAGGCCTCCGCGACGATGGCGAGGCCGAAGCAGGCGGCCGCCAGATAGGTGAGGTCGCCGAGGACGAGGCCGGCCAGGAAGGCGAGGCCGTGGCCGAGCCCGGAGCCGAGCGCGCGCGCCACGAGCGCGATGACGCCGGGGCCGGGAATGGCGGCGGCGATGGCGAGCGCCAGACTGTAGGCGAGAAGGCTGGCAAGGGTCATGGCACGGCTCGGGCGACGTTTGAGGAGCGTGCGACTAAACGCCCGCAGAAGGGCCGCCGCAAGCCCTCAGAAGGCGGTCCGCGCGCGCATCGCGGCCGAGAGCGTGCCCTCGTCGAGATAGTCGAGCTCGCCGCCGACGGGCACGCCATGGGCGAGGCGCGTCACCTTCAGGTCGAAGCCGGCGAGCTGGTCCATGAGGTAATGCGCCGTCGTCTGGCCCTCGACCGTGGCGTTGACGGCGATGATGAGCTCCGTCACGCCGCCTGCCTCGACGCGGGTGACGAGCTGGGCGATCGTCAGGTCCTCCGGCCCCACGCCGTCGAGCGGCGAGAGGACGCCGCCGAGGACGTGATAGGCCGCGTTCAGCGCCTTCGCCCGCTCCAGCGCCCAGAGATCGGAAACGTCCTCGACCACGACGACCGTCGAATGGTCGCGCGCGGGATCGGAGCAGATCGTGCAGGGGTCGCGCGTGTCGACATTGCCGCAGGTCGAGCAGACCCGCACGCTCGCCTCCGCCTCCGCCATGGCGCGCGCGAGCGGCCCGAGGAGCTGCTCGCGCTTCTTGACGAGATGCAGCGTCGCGCGCCGGGCCGAGCGCGGCCCGAGGCCCGGAAGCTTGGCGAGGAGCTGGATCAGCCGCTCGATCTCGGGGCCGGCAATGGATTTCGCCATGGGAACGCGACGGGCTTTCTACGGCGGAACGGGAACGGGGCGGACGGCAGGCGCGCGCCGAGGGCGCGCGCCCGCGCTCGTCGCCGCATCGGGATCGGGGGCGGCGCCTTCGTCGGAACGGCGGTTCAGAAGGGCAGCTTGAGGCCGGCCGGCAGCTGCAGGCCGTCGGTCATGGCCTGCGTCTTCTCCTGCATGGCCTGGTCGAGCTTCACCTTGGCGTCGTTGTGGGCGGCCACGACGAGGTCTTCCAGAATGTCCTTCTCGTCGGGCTTGGCGAGCGAGGGGTCGATGGAGAGGGCCGCCATCTCGCCGCGCCCGTTGAGGGTGACGCTGACGAGGCCGCCGCCCGAGCGGCCGGTGGCCGAGAGCTGGGCGATCTCCTCCTGCAGGGCCGCCATCTTCTCCTGCATGGCCTTGGCCTGCTTCATCATGCCCATGAGGTCCTTCATGACCGCTCCTCTCGCCTCGTCCTCAGAAATCGTCGTCGTCATCGGCATATTCGGCCGGGTCGTCGAACCTGTCCTCCTCGACGTCCGGCACCGGCAAAGGTTCCGCCTCCTCCGCGACGCCCTTCAGGCGCACGTCGGTGACCTTGGCGCCGGGAAAGGCGGCGAGGACGGCGGCGACCTCGGGGTCGAGCGCGGCGTCGGAGAGCATGGTCTGGCGCGTCTGCGTCTCGCGCGCCTCGATCGTCTCGCCGGCGCCCGTCCCCGCGACCGTCACGACCCAGCGCCGGCCGGTCCAGTCGAGGAGCCGCTTGGCGATGTCGCCGGGCAGCGTGGCGGGGGCCTCGGGCGTCAGCGCGATCTCCAGGCGGCCGGGCTCGACGGAGACCGGCACGACGTAGCGGCGCACGAACATGCGGATGCGCGAATCGCGCTTCTGCTCGGCGAGGGCCACGAAATCCTCGAGGCTCGCGATGCGGATCTCGGCGGGCTCGGGCGCCTGCAGCGGGCGCGCCTCGCCGGGCTGGGCGGCCGGCGCGCTCGAGGCCAGCGACAGGCGCGGGCCCGCCATGGCGCGAAGCGCGGCCGTGCCGCGCAGCGTCTCGCCGCCCGCCGTCTGGGGACCCGCCGGCGGGGCGCCCGCCGGCATGGCTGCGGCCATGGCCGGCGCGGACGGCGCCTGCCCGTTGCCGGCCGGCGCGCCCGGCGATGCGGGCCCGGCGCCGCGCGGCGCCGGCAGTCCGTCCCCTCCCCCGTTCCGCAGGAGCGCCAGGAGCTCGTCGGGCGAAGGCAGGTCGGCGGCGTGCGAGATGCGGATCAGCGCCATCTCCGCCGCCTGGCGCGGCACGCTGGAGGCGCGCGTCTCCTCGATCGCCTTCAGGAGCAGCTGCCAGACCTGGCCGAGCGTGCGCACCGAGAGGCTCTTGGAAAGGGCGAGGCCGCGCTCGGCCTCCATCGGCGAGAGGGTCGCCTCGCCCGCCGCCTCCGGCACGTAGCGCAGCGTCGTGACGAGATGGGTGAAGTCGGCCAGATCCGTCAGCACCACGAGCGGATCGGCGCCCGCCTCGTATTGCGAGCGGATCTCGGCGAGCGCGGCGCGCCCGTCGCCGGCCATCAGCGTCTCGAAGAGATCGATCACGCGCACGCGGTCGGCGAGCCCCAGCATGTCGCGCACGGTCGCGGCCTGGATGCTGCCCGCCCCATGGGCGATCGCCTGATCCATCAGGGAGAGGGAATCGCGCACGGAGCCCTCGGCCGCCCGCGCGATGAGGCGCAGCGCGTCCTCCTCCGCCTCCACGCCCTCGGCGCGGGCGACGCGCGAAAGGTGCTGCATCAAGGTGGTCGCCTCGATGCGCCGCAGGTCGAAACGCTGGCAGCGCGACAGGACGGTGATCGGCACCTTGCGGATCTCGGTCGTCGCGAAGACGAACTTCACGTGTTCCGGCGGCTCCTCCAGCGTCTTCAACAGGCCGTTGAAGGCCTGGTTGGAGAGCATGTGGACCTCGTCGATGATATAGACCTTGTAGCGCGCCGAGACCGGGCGGTAGCGCACCTGCGCGATGATCTCGCGGATGTCGTCGATGCCGGTATGCGAGGCGGCGTCCATCTCCACGACGTCGACATGGCGCCCTTCCATGATCGCCTGATCGTGGACGCCCGGCTCGCGCATGTGGATCGTCGGCTGGTCGATCTCGTCCGTGGCGTAATTGAGCGCGCGGGCGAGGATGCGGGCGGTCGTCGTCTTGCCGACGCCGCGCACGCCCGTCAGCATCCAGGCCTGCGCGATGCGGCCGGTCTCGAAGGCGTTGGTGAGGGTGCGCACCATCGGCTCCTGGCCGATCAGGTCCTCGAAGGAGGCGGGGCGGTACTTGCGGGCGAGGACGCGGTAGGGCGCCGGGGCTTGCGCCTCGCTCACGCGGGCCGCCCGGTCGCGGCGCAGGCCGGCTCTTCGACGGGTTGCCGCATCGGGACCTCGGTCTGGCGCTGCCCCTTCCGGGGCCGGGCGCCGGACGGGCGGGAATGAGGGTGGGAGGCTGGCACGATGACCCGTGCCGTGGCTCGTTGGGGCTGCTTCCTTCCGGACCTGACCCGGTTGGCGAGTGGCTCGTCCACCACCAACCTCCCGGCGCTGATATCGGCGATCGGCCGGGCAAATGCAAGATGGGCGCGGGGCCTTCCTCCAAAGCCTGCTTTTTAGGCTAGGATCGCGCCGAATCGCTCAAACCTTGCGCCGTTGCCCCGGCAAAGCCGCCTTCGTGATGGGACGCCCATGCGCCGTTTCGAACTCGATCCCCGCCTGAAGCGCGACACGGTCAGAATCGCGCGGCTCGGCCTGTGCGACCTGCGCCTGATGAACGACAGCCGATGGCCCTGGACCATCCTCGTGCCCCAGCGCAACGATCTCGTGGAGTTCCACGAGATGACGCCGCTCGATCAGACGATGCTGACCTTCGAGATGGGGCTCGTGGCGGCCGCGCTGAAGCGCGAGACCGGGGCGCACAAGATCAACATCGCCACGCTCGGCAACGCCGTGCCGATGTTCCACCTGCACGTGGTGGCGCGCGACGAGGGCGACCCGAACTGGCCGGGCCCCGTCTGGGGCTTCGGCACCGCCCTGCCCTACGAGGAAGGCAGGGCCGAAGCGATGGCGCAGCGCCTCGCCCATGCCGTGATGGACGCCTGACGATGGACGACGCGACGCATCTCGGCCGCCCGGCGCCGCGCATGGGCTTTGCCGGCAACCGCCTCACCCGCGACGGCGAGCACCGCACCGCCGAGACGCTGGCGCTCTCGCTCGCCCATCCCGGCGCGCGCCTCTATCTCCAGTCGGGCGGGCTGTGGCTGTGCCCGGGCGGCACGCCCGCGGCGCCGGACCCCGCCTTCGACCGGCGCGGGGCGGCAAGGCTCGGGCTCGACGAGGCGTCCTGCATCCTTCTCGGCCACGACCGCGACGGCGCGCCCGTCCTGGCCGGCGAGGTGGCGCCGTCCGACACGGCGGATGCCGCGGTCGCCGCGATCCCCGCCTTCGAGCTTCGCGCGCTCGGCCTCGCCGACATGCTCGACCCGGACGTGGAAGGCCAGCTCGCCCAGGCCGCCCATCTCCTGACCTGGCACCGGCGCAACCGCTTCTGCGGCAAATGCGGCACGCCCTCGCTGTCCGAGGCCGCCGGCGGACGGCGCAAGTGCCCGGCCTGCGGAGACCTGCGCTTTCCGCGCACCGATCCCGTGACCATCATGCTCGTGCATGACGGGGCGGGCTCCTGCGTGCTCGGCCGCCAGCCGCGCTTTCCCGAGCGGATGTGGTCGTGCCTCGCCGGCTTCGTGGAAGCGGGCGAGACCATCGAGGACGCCGTGCGCCGCGAGACGCTGGAGGAGGCGGGCCTTGTCGTCGGGCCGGTGCGCTACCACGCCTCGCAGCCCTGGCCCTTTCCCGGCAGCCTGATGATCGGCTGCATCGCGCTCGCCTCGAACCGCGAGATCGCGTTCGACACGGCGGAACTCGAAGCCTGCCGCTGGTTCGGGCGCGACGAGGTGCGCGCCATGCTCGAGGGCACCCATCCCGACGGGCTCGAGGCGCCCAAGCCCTTCGCCATCGCCCATCACCTCGTGCGCGCCTTCGTGGCGGGCGAGACGGACTGACGCGGGAACCGGCCGCTACTCGCCCGGCGCGAAGCCGGTCTCGTAGACCCGGTCGGGCGAGGCCTCGTAGACGCCGAGGATGGTCAGGCGCCGGGTGAAGAAGTCGAGCTCCTCCAGCGCGAGGCGCAGCGAATCGTCCTGCGGATGGCCTTCCACGTCGGCATAGAACTGCGTGGCGGTGAACTGGCCGCCGAGCTGGTAGCTCTCGAGCTTGGTCATGTTGACGCCGTTGGTAGCAAAGCCCCCGAGCGCCTTGTAGAGCGCGGCCGGCAGGTTGCGCACCTCGAAGACGAAGGTCGTCATCACGCGGCTGCCGGTGGGCGCCCAGAGCGCTTCGGCGCCCTCGCCCGGCCGCGACAGAACCACGAAGCGCGTGGCGTTGTGGGTGGCGTCCTCCACGTCGCGCTCCAGGATGTCGAGCCCGTAGCGCGAGGCGGCGAGCTCGGGCGCGAGCGCCGCGATGGAGCGGTCGCCGGCCTCCGAGACGATGCGGGCCGCGCCCGCCGTGTCGCCGGCGATCACCGGCTTCCAGCCGCGCGCCTTCAGATAGGCCCGGCACTGGCCGAGCGCGTGGACATGGCTGTGCACGGCGCGGATCTCGGCGGGCGAGACGCCCGGCAGCGCCATCAGCTGGAAGTGGATCGGCATGAAATACTCGCCGACGATGCGCAGCCCCGAGCCCGGCAGGAGATGGTGCACGTCGGCGACGCGCCCGGCGAGCGTGTTCTCGATCGGGATCATGGCGAGATCGGCCGCGCCCGACTTCACCGCCTCGAAGGCCTCGTCGAAGCTCGGGCAGGGCAGCGGCCGCATGTGCGGATAGGCGTCGCGGCAGGCCATGTCGGAATTGGCCCCCTCCTCGCCCTGATAGGCGATGAGCGGGCGGGCGTCGGTCGTGGTCATGCTGTGGCTCCCGCGAGCGCACGGCGCGCCGCTTCCAGGTCGTCCGGTCCGTCGACGCCGAGCGGCACGGCGTTCACGATCTCGGCGTCGATGCGCATGCCGGCCTCCAGCGCGCGCAGCTGTTCCAGCTTCTCGCGCCGCTCCAGCACCGAGGGGCCGAGGGCCACGAAGCGCTCGAGCGCGGCGCGGCGATAGGCGTAGAGCCCGACATGGTGGTAGAGCGGCCCCTCCCCGTGCGGGGCGGTGGCGCGCGTGAAGTAGAGCGCGCGCAGGCGCCTCTCGCCAAGCGGCGAGCCGACGACCTTGACGACGTTCGGATTGGTCTTCTCGGCCTCGTGGACGATCTCCACGCACAGGGTCGCGATGTCGCAGGCCGGCGCCTCGAAGGGCGCGAGCACGGCACGGATCGTCTCGGGCTCGATCGTCGGCAGGTCGCCCTGCACGTTGACGACCGTCTCCACCGCCCCGTCGGGATCGAGCTTTCGCAGCGCCTCGTGGATGCGGTCCGAGCCCGAGGGATGGCCGGCGCCGGTCATGACGGCCTCGAAGCCGGCCGCGGTCACCACGTCGAGGATCGCCGCGTCGTCGGTCGCCACCACGACGCGACCGATCCGCGCGGCGCTCGCGCGCTCGGCGACATGCACGATCATCGGCCGTCCGGCGATGTCGGCGAGCGGCTTGCGCGGCAGGCGCGTGGCGGCGAGGCGGGCGGGGATGAGGACGAGCTGGGACATGGCGGGACCTGGCGGCCGGGCTTTCGGGCTGGACTTCGGGACTGGACTTCGGGACTGGACTTCGGGACTGGACTGGGCGCTGGACGGGCCTTCGCGGCGCTCCTCGACAAGGCTTCGCGAGCGACGAAAGGTCTGTTTGGAACGCTTCTTACAGAGGTTGCCTTGCCAGCGCAAAAGACCTAGGGTCCGCGCGTTTTTGAGGGATGCGACCGTCGGCGAAACATGGCCGGCGGGCAGAGGGGGCAGCCGCTTCGATGAGTTCACTAGAAGCCAACAAGGTCTTCGGCGCCGTCCTCGGGACGGTGTTCGTCGTGTTCGGCGGCAGCCTCCTTGCGGAGGGCATCTTCCATTCCGAGACCCCGGAAAAGCCGGGCTACGAGATCGTGGCGGCCGAGCCCGAGGCGGGCGGCGGCGGCGCGGCCGCGGCCGAGGATCCGCCGGTGGCCTCGCTCCTGCAGAACGCCAGCGTCGACAAGGGCGCGGCCGAGTTCAAGAAGTGCGGCGCCTGCCATTCCGGCGAGAAGGGCGGCGCCAACAAGACGGGCCCGCATCTGTGGGACGTCGTCGACCGTCCGATCGCCTCGGTCGGCGACTTCAACTATTCGGCCGGCATGAAGGAGTTCTCGCAAGGGGGCTCCGTCCTCTGGGACTACGACCATCTCTACCACTTCCTGAAGGCGCCCAAGGGCTATGTCGCGGGCACGGCCATGGGCTTTGCCGGCATCAAGGACCCGCAGGGCCGCGCCGATCTCATCGCCTATCTGCGCTCGCTCGCCGACAGCCCGAAGCCCCTGCCGGCCGCCCCGGCCGAGGGCGCGGCGCCCGAGGCTGCCGCAGCCGACGCGGCGGCGACCAATCCGGGCACGACGACCCAGCCCGCGACGGGCGGCGAGGCGAGCCAGGCCCAGGCGCCCGCGACCGGCGACAGCGTCGGCGCGGCCAACCAGGGCACGACGACGAGCAACGCGGCGCCGACGCCGACCGCTCCCGCCCCGGCCGCACCCGCACCCGCGGCGCCCGCCCCGGCCGCGCCTGCAGCCCCTGCCGCTCCGGCGCCCGCCGGCCAGCAGGGCGCGGCGGCGCCCGCGGCGCCCGCGGCGCCCGCCGCCGTCCAGACGGCCTCGGCCGGCGATGCCACGGCCGGCAAGGCCGTGTTCCGCAAGTGCCAGGCCTGCCACGCCATCGGCCCGAACGCGGCCAACAAGATCGGCCCCGAGCTGAACGGCGTCTTCGGCGAGGCTCCGGCCGCCGTGGAGGGCTACACGTTCTCGGCCGGTCTGAAGGAATACGCCGCCAAGCAGCCGCAGTGGGACGACGCCTCGATGACCGCCTGGCTCACCAATCCGAAGGCGACCGTGCCCGGCACCAAGATGGCCTTCCCCGGCCTGAAGTCGCCCAAGGAGATCGCCGATGTGATCGCCTATCTCAAGAGCTTCGACGAGGCGGGCGCCTCCGCCGGCAACTGACGCCGCGCAGAGGCTCCGAAGGATCGGATCAAAGGGGCTCCGGCATCGCCGGGGCCCCTTTTCTCGTTGGCGCGGCCCGCTCGAGCGAGGCTTCGCCGCGCCATTACGCTTTCGTCAGGTGACGGGCCGCCGCAAGGGCGCCATAACCGTCGCTGACGATCGCGCCCTGCCCGAACCGGAGACGTTCCGCTTGACCCTTCGCCGCCGCGCCGCCCTTCTCGCCCTTCTGGTCGCGGCCGCCCCGCCGCCGGGACGCGCGCAGGAGAGCGGGTCCCCGGCGGCGGCGGCGCAGGCGAGCGCCCCGTCGCCGGCCGAGACCAGGCCCGCGAACGGCCCGTTCCAGACCTCCACCTCGCTCATCGCGCCGTCGAAATACGGCGCCGACTTCCGCCATTACGATCACGTGAACCCGCAGGCGCCCAAGGGCGGCACCCTGAACCGCGTGGCGCTCGGCAGTTTCGACAGCTTCAACCCTTTCATCCTGCGCGGCCTTCCGGCGGCCGGCACGAGTTCGGGCACCGGCGGCTTCGGCGGCGGCGTCCTCTACGACACGCTGATGGAGCAGTCGGTGGACGAGCCGGGCACGAGCCACGCGATGATCGCCTCCGCGCTCGCCCACCCCGCCGACTATTCCTCCGCGACCGTGCGCCTCGATCCCGCCGCCCGCTGGCACGACGGCACGCCGATCACCGCCGGGGACGTGGTTTGGAGCTTCGAGACGCTGAAGGGCCTGCATCCGCGATGGGCGGACTACTACAAGAACATCGTGTCCGCGACGACGAGCGCGCCCGGCGAGGTGACGTTCCGCTTCGACCAGGCCGGCAACCGCGAGCTTCCCAACATCGTCGGCGATCTCGTCGTCCTGCCCCGGCACTGGTGGACCGGCCAGGACGCGCAGGGGCGCCAGCGCGACATCACCCAGCCGCTGCTCGAGCCGCCGCTCGGCTCCGGCCCCTATCGCATCAAGGAGTGGCGCACCGGCCAGTCCATCACCTGGGAGCGCGTCGCGAACGCCTGGGCCGCCGGCAAGCCGACCCGCGTCGGGCGCTACAATTACGACCAGCTGCACTACACCTATCTGCGCGACCAGAACGCCACCTGGGAGGCCTTCAAGAAAGGCGGTCTCGACGACTTCCGCCTCGAGAACAATTCCCAGCGCTGGTCGCAGGGCTACGACTTTCCCGCCGCGCGCGACGGCGCGGTGCGGCGGCTGACGCTGCCGAACACGAACGTGCAGCCCATGCAGGCCTATGTCCTCAACAACCGCCTGCCGAAATTCGCCGACCGGCGCGTGCGCGAGGCCCTGACGCTCGCCTTCAATTTCGAGGAGATGAACCGCACGCTGTTCTTCGGGCTGAACGAGCGCATCTCCAGCCACTGGTACAATAGCGAGCTGGCCGCCACCGGCCTGCCCTCGCCCGCCGAGCTCGCCCTCCTCGAACCCCTGCGCGGCAAGATCCCGGACGCGGTGTTCACCACCGCCTTCAAGCTGCCGACCTATGCCGATGCCGGGGCGACGCGCGACAACCTGCGCGCCGCGCTCGCCCTCCTCAACGAAGCGGGTTTCGAGCTGCGCGGCACGGCGCTCGTCGACGCGCGGACCGGGGAGCCCTTCACCATCGAGATGCTCGGGAGCGACCCGTCCGACAACCGCGTGCTCGAGCCCTATGCCCGCCAGCTCCAGCGCCTCGGCATCCGCGCCTCGGTGCGGCTCGTCGACACGAACCAGTTCACCGAACGCATGCGCAATTTCGATTTCGAGGTCGTCGGCAAGAGATACGATTCCCTGTCGCATTCGCCCGGAAACGAGCAGCGCGACTTCTGGAGTTCGGCCGCCGCCGACACGCCCGGCAGCCACAACTATGCGGGCATCAAGGACGAGGCGGTGGACAGGCTGATCGAGGCGATCGTCTACGCCAAGGATCGCGACGGCCTCGTGGCCGCCACGCGGGCGCTGGACCGGGTGATGCTGTGGAACGCCTATGTCGTCCCGCAATGGACGCGCACGCAATACTGGCTGGCGGTGTGGGACAAGCTCGCCATTCCTCTTCGGGAGGAGAAGAACGGCCCGCTCGATCCCTTCGCCTGGTGGGTCGCCGGCCCCGGCTCGGCGCCCGCGCAGGCCGGTACGGCCGCGCCCGAGGCCGCGCGATGAACCGGCCCTTCTTCTCGCTCACGCGCCGAGGCTTCGGCAAGGCCGCCCTCGGCGCCCTGGGGGCGGCCGCCCTGCCCCGCGCGGCCTTCGCGACCATGCCCGCCGACACGCCCCTGCACGGGCTCTCGGTCTATGGCGAGCTGAAATACGGGCCGGACTTTCCCGCCTTCGACTATGCGAGCCCCGACGCCCCCGCCGGCGGGCGCTTCGCCTTCTCGGTGCCGAACTGGGCGTTCAACCAGTCGCCGCTGACCTTCGACACGCTGAACACGTTCGTTCTCAAGGGCAACGCGCCCCCGCGCCTCGAAATGCTCTACGACAGCCTCGTCGTCTCGGCCCTCGACGAGCCGGACGCGGTCTATTGCGCGCTCGCGCAGAGCGTCTCCATCGCCGCCGACCGCAACAGCTACCTCTTCGCCCTGCGGCCGCAGGCCCGCTTCTCGACCGGGGCGCCGGTGACGGCCGAGGACGTCGCCTTCACCTACGCGACCTTCAAGGAGAAGGGGCACCCGGTCCTCCAGATCGCGCTGCAGGAGCTGACGCGGGCGACGGCCGAGCCGGACGGGCGCGTGCGCCTCGTCTTTTCCGGCCGCCAGACGCACCAGGACGCGCTGGGCGCCATGGGGATGCCCATCCTGCCGAAGGCCTTCTTCGAGGGCCGGGCCTTCGAGGACACGGGGATGACGGAGATCCCCGGCAGCGGTCCCTACCGCATCGGCCGCCAGGCCCCCGGCCGCTTCATCGAATACGAGAAGCGCGACGACTACTGGGCGCGGGACCTGGGCTTTGCCCGCGGCCTCGACCATTTCAAGACGCTGCGCATCGACTTCTACCGCGACCGGCAGGCCGGCTTCGAGGCCTTCAAGAAGGGCGACACGCTCTTCCGCCAGGAATTCACCGCCAAGACCTGGGCGACCGAATACGGTTTTCCGGCGGTCGCGGCCGGCAAGGTCGTCAAGCGCGAATTCGCCGGCGACCTGCGCCCCACCTTCCAGTGCTGGGCGCTCAACCAGCGCCGGCCGCGCTTTGCCGACATCCGCGTGCGTCAGGCGGTGAATCTGTGCTTCGACTTCCAGTGGACGAACGCCAACCTGTTCTTCGGCCTCTACAAGCATTCCGATTCGCCCTTCGAAACCTCCGAGTTCAAGGCGGAAGGGGCGCCCTCGCCGGCCGAGCTCGCGATCCTGGAACCCCTGCGCGGCCAGATCCCGGACGCCGCCTTCGGGCCGGCCTGGACGCAAGGGGTCAGCGACGGCTCGGGCCGCGACCGCAGGCGCCTGCAGGAGGCCTCGAAGCTTCTGGCCGCCGCCGGCTGGGAGCGGCGCGGCAACCAGCTCGTCAACCAGGCGGGCGAGGTCTTCACGCTCGAATATCTGATCGACGATCCCGGCTTCGAGCGCGTCTACGGCAGCTTTGTGCAGACGCTGCGGCTTCTGGGCGTCGACGCGCGCTTCCGCCTCGTGGACGCCGCGCAGTACCAGGACCGGCAGGACCGCTTCGACTTCGACCTCATCGGACAGGCGATCGGCCTCGGCGCGACGCCCTCGCAGGACAGTCTCGTCGGCCTCTTCGGCAGTTCCACGCGCGACCGCCAGGGCTCCAACAATCTCGTCGGCATGGCAGACCCGGCCGTCGACCGCCTGATCGAGACGGTGAACCGCGCGCCCGACCGCGCCGGGCTGACCATTGCCATGAAGGCGCTCGACCGCGTGCTCAGGGCGCGGCTCGACTGGATCCCCAACATCCATTCGGGCGTCCACCGCGCCGCCTACTGGGACCGCTTCGGCTTCAAGGAGCCCAAGCCCGACTTCGGCTGGCCGGTGGAGAGCCTGTGGTGGTTCGATCCGGCCAAGGCGCAGACCGCCGGCTGACCCGGGCGGAGGGGCGCGGCCTCCCGCGAGCTTTGCGACAGGCCGGCATGCGAGCTAACTAGGCGGCGGCCCGACGGGCGAATCACGCGGCGCTCCGGCGCCGAGCAGCTTTCGGAGACCACACCCCCGCCATGGGCGCCTATATCCTCCGCCGCCTTCTGCTGATGATCCCGACCCTCGTCGGCATCATGGCGATCTCCTTCGCCGTCATCCAGTTCGCGCCCGGCGGGCCGGTGGAGCAGGTGATCGCGAGCCTGCAAGGGGATGCCGGCGGGGCGACCGACCGCATTTCCGGCGGCGGCGGCGACTTCGGCACGGGCGGCGGCGGCGGCGGCGGCGAGAGCTCGGGCTATCGCGGCGCGCAGGGGCTCGACCCCGCCTTCATCGCCAAGCTCGAGCAGCAGTTCGGCTTCGACAAGCCGCCGCTGGAACGCTTCGCCACGATGCTGTGGAACTACCTGCGCTTCGATTTCGGCGAGAGCTACTTCCGCTCCGTCTCGGTGATGGAGCTCATCGCCGAGAAACTGCCGGTCTCGATCTCGCTCGGCCTCTGGATCACGCTCCTCTCCTATCTCATCTCCGTGCCGCTCGGCATCCGCAAGGCGCTGAAGGACGGCTCGGCCTTCGACATCTGGACCTCGGGCATCGTGATCGTGGCCTATGCGATCCCCGGATTCCTCTTCGCCGTCCTCCTCATCGTGCTGTTTGCCGGCGGCTCCTTCTACGACTGGTTCCCGCTGCGCGGCCTCCTGTCGGACGGCGTGAGCGGCGCCTGGTGCGCGCCCTGGTCGGAGGCGTTCGACGCGGGCGCCTGCGTGACGCGCACGATTCCCGACTATTTCTGGCACCTCGCCCTGCCGCTGATCGCCCTGTCGCTCTCGGCCTTCGCCACGACGACGCTCCTCACCAAGAATTCCTTCCTCGACGAGATCCGCAAGCAATACGTGACCACCGCGCGGGCCAAGGGCCTGTCGGAGCGGCGCGTGCTCTACGGCCATGTCTTCCGCAACGCCATGCTCATCGTCATCGCCGGCTTTCCCGCCGCCTTCGTCTCGGCCTTCTTCTCCGGCTCGCTCCTCATCGAGACGATCTTCTCGCTCGACGGGCTGGGGCTTCTCGGCTTCGAGAGCATCTACCAGCGCGACTATCCGGTGGTCTTCGGCACGCTCTACATCTTCTCGCTGATCGGCCTCGTGGCGACGCTCGTCTCCGACCTCACCTATACCTGGATCGATCCGCGCATCGATTTCGAGAGCCGGGAGGTCTGACCATGGACGAGGCCCGCAAGGACAGGCTGGACGGGACGGCGCGCGCCGACGCGCGAGACGGCACGCCGGCGCAGGCGCAGGCCGACCTCTCGCGCCTGCAGGCCGCCGGAATCGCGCAGGAGACGCCGGCCGCGAGCCTCGTGCGCACGCGCCGCCCGTTCCTGTCGCCGCTCAACCGCCGGCGCTGGGAAAGCTTCAAGGCGAACGGGCGGGGCTTCTGGTCGCTGTGGATCTTCCTCGCCCTCTTCGTCGTCACCGGACTCGCCGAGTTCGTGGCGAACGACAAGCCGATCCTCGTCTCCTACAAGGGCGACTATTACGCGCCGGTCCTCGTGGACTACCCGGAAGAGGTCTTCGGCGGCTTCCTGCCGGTGACGAACTATCGCGACCCCTTCGTGCAGGACGAGATCGCGGCGAACGGCTGGGCGATCTGGCCGCCGATCCGCTATTCCTACCAGAGCGTCAACAACGAGATTCCGACGCCCGCCCCCGCGCCTCCCTCCTGGACCTTCACCAAGGAGGAGCGCTGCCAGCGCTATGCGATGGGCGTCGAGGATCCCAACTGCTCAATCGGCAACTGGAACTGGCTCGGCACCGACGATCAGGCGCGCGACGTGCTCGCCCGCCTCATCTACGGCTTCCGCATCTCGGTCCTCTTCGGCCTCCTGCTCACCGCGGGCTCCGCCGTGCTCGGCGTGGCGGCAGGCGCCGTGCAGGGCTATTTCGGCGGCTGGACGGACCTACTCTTCCAGCGCTTCATCGAGATCTGGTCCTCGATCCCCGTCCTCTACCTCCTTCTCATCATCGCCGCGATCCTGCCGCCGGGCTTCTTCGTTCTGCTCGGCATCATGCTGCTCTTCTCCTGGGTCTCCTTCGTGGGCGTGGTGCGCGCCGAGTTCCTGCGCGCGCGCAACTTCGAATACGTGAACGCGGCCCGCGCGCTCGGCGTGCGCGACCTGACCATCATGTGGCGCCACCTCCTGCCCAACGCGATGGTGGCGACGCTCACCTTCCTGCCCTTCATCCTGAACGGCTCGATCACGACGCTGACCTCGCTCGATTTCCTCGGCTTCGGCCTGCCCCCCGGCTCGCCCTCGCTCGGCGAACTGCTGGCGCAGGGCAAGAACAACCTTCAGGCCCCCTGGCTCGGCTTCTCCGGCTTCTTCGTGATATCCCTGATGCTGTCGCTCCTCGTCTTCGTGGGCGAGGCGGTGCGCGACGCCTTCGACCCGCGAAAGAGCTTCGCGTGAGGGAGTACGGTGGATGAGCGATGCAAGGAAACGAGTGGTACTCGCGATGCCCGCCGGCGACCTGCCGGACCGGATGCGAGGCGAGTTCGCGCGCGACGAGCGCGTCCGCGTGACGATCGAGAACGATCAGGCGGAGGACTGGGACGCACTGATCGCGGAGATCGGAGCCTTCCGGAAGGCCAATCCTCACCCCGTGGACGCCGCGGAAGCCGTCGCCCGCATCCGCATCCTGCGGGACGAATGGAAGTGACGGACGCGCCGGTCTATCTCGACGCCAACGCCCTCATCGAAGCCGTCGAAGGCGCGGACGCCGCGCTCATGATGACGATCGGCGCCTTGAGGAAGGCGGGCCGCGAAATCGTCACGAGCGAACTCAGTCTCGCCGAGGTGCTGGTCAAGCCGATCCAGGAGGCGAACGACGGCCTGTGCCGCCTCTACGAGCGGCTGATCGTGGAGAGCGGCCTCGTCACGCCCTGCCCCGTCGATCGCGACATCCTGCGTCTTTGTGCGCAGACCCGTGCTCGCGACGGTGGGAAGCTGCCGGACAGCATCCATGTGGCCACGGCCCTTCGCGCCGGCTGCACGGTCATCGTATCATCCGACAAGCGGCTGCGTCTGCCGGACGGGCTGCGGCGGATCGAAACCGCGGCGATCGGCATCCTCGCGAACGCCTCGAGCTGACAAGAATGGATATCGCCTTGGCGCCCACGCCATCCGCCCCCCTCCTCTCCGTCGAGAACCTCTCGGTCGCCTTCCACCAGGGCGGGCGCACGAGCGTGGCCGTCGACGGGGTCTCCTTCACGATCGGCAAGGGCGAGACGCTGGCGCTGGTCGGCGAGTCGGGTTCGGGCAAGTCGGTCTCGGCGCTCTCGATCCTGAAGCTCCTGCCCTATCCGTCCGCCAGCCACCCGAGCGGCGCCATCCGCTACAACGGCGAGAATCTCCTCGACGAGGACGAGAGCGATCTGCGCCGCGTGCGCGGCAATCGCATCTCGATGATCTTCCAGGAGCCGATGTCCTCGCTGAACCCGCTCCACACGATCGAGCGGCAGGTCGGCGAGGTGTTGCGGCTGCATCGCGGCTTCTCGCAGGCCAAGGCGCGGGAGCGTACGATCGAGCTTCTCACCGAAGTCGGCATCCGCGATCCCGAGAGCCGGCTCGGGGCCTATCCGCACCAGCTCTCCGGCGGCCAGCGCCAGCGCGTGATGATCGCCATGGCGCTCGCCAACGAGCCGGACCTCCTCATCGCCGACGAGCCGACGACCGCGCTGGACGTGACCGTGCAGGCGCAGATCCTGGCCATCCTGAAGACGCTCCAGGCCGAGCGCGGCATGGCCATGCTCTTCATCACCCACGATCTCGGCATCGTGCGCCGCATCGCCGACCGGGTCTGCGTGATGCTGAAGGGGCGCATCGTCGAGGAAGGTCCGACCGCCGCGATCTTCGCCGAACCGCGCCACGACTACACGCGCCATCTCCTCGCCGCCGAGCCCAAGGGCCGCCCGCCCGCGAGCGACCCGGCCGCGCCGACCGTGATGGAGGCGAAGGGCGTGAAGGTCTGGTTCCCGGTGCGCCGCGGCTTCTTCCGCAAGATCGTCGGCCACGTGAAGGCGGTCGACGGCGTCGACATCGCGCTGAAGGCCGGCCAGACGGTCGGCGTCGTCGGCGAATCGGGCTCGGGCAAGACGACGCTCGGCCTCGCCCTCTCGCGCATGATCTCCTCCAGGGGCGAGATCTCCTTCGAGGGCGAGCGCATCGATACGCGCTCCGTCTCGGCCATGCGCCCCTTGCGCAACCGCCTGCAGATCGTCTTCCAGGATCCGTTCGGCTCACTCAGCCCGCGCATGCCCGTCGGCGACATCATCTCGGAAGGGCTCGCCATCCACCGCCGCGACCTCGACGCGGACGCGCGCGATGCCCGCGTCGTCGAGGCGCTGACCGAGGTCGGGCTCGATCCGCAGACGCGCTTCCGCTACCCGCACGAATTCTCCGGCGGCCAGCGCCAGCGCATCGCCATCGCGCGCGCCATGGTGCTGGAGCCGAAATTCCTGATGCTGGACGAGCCGACCTCCGCGCTCGACATGAGCGTGCAGGCGCAGGTCGTCGATCTCCTGCGCGCCCTGCAGACGAAACACGCGCTCGCCTATCTCTTCATCAGCCACGACCTCAAGGTGGTGCGGGCCCTCGCCAACGAGGTGATCGTGATGCGCGCCGGCTCCGTCGTCGAGCGCGGGGCCGCCAGCGAGATCTTCGAGCGGCCGAAGACGGACTATACCAAGGCGCTGATGGCGGCCGCCTTCGACATCGAGGCCGCCCCCACCGGGATCGTCGCCTCGTGAAGGGCGTCACCGAAGGCGGGCCGCTCGGCGACGCGCCGCTCGGCTGCACGATCGAGGTGACGCGCCTCGCCGAAGGCTTCCGCCCGCTGGAGGTGGCGCGCGTCACCCACGATAGGCTCGACGGGGCCGGCACGCTCGGCCCGATGACGCGCGAGGTCCTGCGCTGCGGCACCGTCGCCGTGATCATCCCCTACGATCCGCGGAGCGACCGCCTCGTCCTCATCCGCCAGTTCCGCATCGGCAACGCGCTGCGCACGCCCCATGCCGGCGCCCTGGAACTGCCGGCCGGGCTGATCGACCCGGGCGAGTCCGTGCTCGACGGCGCCCGGCGCGAACTCCGGGAGGAGACGGGGCTCGAGGCCGAGGCCCTGGCGCCAGCCTTCGACATGATGCCCTCTCCGGGCCTTTGCGACGAATACGCCCATATCGTCATCGCGCTGGTCGACGCCTCGCGCCTCGCGGCTGCCGCCGGCCTTGCCGACGAGCACGAAGACATCCGCCCGCTCCCGGTGCCCGTCGACGAGGCGCTCGACGCGATCGACGCGGGCCGCGCGGTCAACGGCTTCCTCGTCGCCGGCCTCTTCTGGTTCGCGCGACGCGGGCGCGAGCGCGCCGCCGCGCTGGCCGGGCAGAACGGAAGGAACAGGCCATGACCATTCTCCTCAGCGTCACCGGCTTCGACCCTGACCGCTGGCGCGGCGCGCTGCAGGCCGCCGACCCCGCGGCGTCCATCGTGCTGGCGCCCGCCCATGCGGCGGACGAGTCGATCCGCTACGCCGTCGTCTGGAAGCAGCCGCCGGGTCTCCTCTCCACGCTGCCGAACCTTCGCGCCATCTTCTCGCTCGGCGCCGGCGTCGACCACATCCTGAAGGACGGCACGCTGCCGGACGTCCCGATCCTGCGCATCGTGGCGGACGATCTGACGAACCGCATGAGCGAATATGTCGTCTGGCGCGTTCTCGACCATTTCCGCAAAGGCGCCGCCTATCGCCAGGCGCAGGCCCGCCGCGAATGGGTGGACTGGCCCCAGCCCGCCGCCCGCGACGTGACCGTCGGCGTGATGGGGCTCGGGGAGCTCGGGCGCGACGCCGCCCGCAAGCTCGCCGCGCTCGGCTTCGCCGTCACCGGCTGGAGCCGCAGCGGCCGGCCGGTCGAGGGCCTGACCGTTCACGGCGGAGAGGCGGGCCTGAAACGCTTCCTCGCCGAAACCGACATCCTCGTCGTCCTCCTGCCGCTGACGCCGGAGACGGCCGGCCTCATCGACGAGACCCTCCTGTCCGGCCTGAAGCGCCGCACGCCCCTCGGCGGGCCGGTGCTCATCAATGCCGGCCGCGGCGGATTGCAGGACGAGGCGGCGATCCTCGGCGCGCTGGAGGCCGGCACGCTGATGGAAGCCTCGCTCGACGTCTTCCAGCGCGAGCCGCTGCCGGACGACAGCCCGCTCTGGCGCCACCCGGCCGTCTTCGTCACGCCGCACGCCGCCGCCCTCTCCGATCCCGACGCGCTCGCGCCCACCGTCATGGCCCAGATCGCGGCCATCGAGCGCGGCGAGATGCCGTCGAACCGCGTGGACCGCGCCGCCGGCTACTGACCCCCGGTCCAGACACCTTCGCCCGCCCGAGGCAGCGCGAGATCGCGCCATCCGAACGCGCGCCGTCCCGCAATTGCTACGCCGGCGACGGAACGCTGCCGGGGTCGCCACGTTCGTGGAAAATGACGCCAAGGCGAAGGGAGCCGGACCGATGGTGAACGTGACCTACAATATCGTGCAGCACGACGGCGGCTGGGCCTACAAGGTGGCCGACGTGTTCTCCGAGACCTTCCCGACCCGCGAAGCCGCCCTGCGCGCCGCCCGCGACGCCGCCGCGCGCCAGCAGCTCGCCGGCGAATCGGAAGGCATCGTCTACGAGGACGCCGACAGCCATTGGCACGAGGAAGTCGCGTCCGGCGACGACCGCCCGCAGACGAGCGTCGTGCAGTAGGCCGCCGTGTTCACTCACCGGACGGCGCGATCCGGTCGCCGTCCGCGGCTGAACGCGATTGCGGCTGGACGTCGATGATCTGACGGGGTCCGAGATGACTGTGGCAAACGCTCGAGCGATGCGCGCGTCCGAACGACGCCACTGCGCACGGGTACCTCACCGGAACCGATGGCAGACGCTTTGGCGAGAAGGGCGCAGGGAGCGCGCGGGATCCTGCCTCCCGCCGGATACGGGAGACCTTCTTTGCTCGGACCGATCGTCGCGCTCATCCGATGGCCGGTTCGGGGCGGCAAAAGCCTGACTTCGACTTTGCTTGGCAGGGTGTAGAGCAGCCTGGCTGGGCATGGAGCAATCGGCACGACCGCCTTCCAACAGCGCCTCCTTCCGTCTCGCCCGGAACGAAATTCGACCTCCATGCCCCGACGGATGCTGGCGCCCGCGCATTGCATGCGCTTGGAACCTTACGCTAGAAAGCCGACGTGCGGCTTGGTCAAGCATTCAAGGGCGTTACCCCCGACGGGTGGCACGGATCTGTGACAGCCCCCATCAGTCGCGATCGGAAGAACGTCTTCCGTTGAACATGTTCGCTTCGCAGATCATTGAAAGTGAGTGAATGTCCAGACCCAACGATATCGCAGAGCAGCTGAGAAAACCGTACCTGCACAATGCCACTTACGACTACACCATTCCGACCGCGCTGATCGCGGTATGGGTGTCCTGCGGCTGGATTTTCCAACTCGACTTCGATCTCGACGACGACGATAAGGTCGATGCGCTCGTTCACTGGTGGCTGCGCGGAGCACGGCACGACTTTCCCGGGATCGCCGACTTCGTCGACGACTCTCTGGTCTCGATGCTCCATTCCCGGCCGTTGGAAGACCGGGTGGCTCAGGAGGAACCGTTCCTGACGCCGCTGATGCAGATCGTGCTTCGTCACAGGGTCGATCTTCGGTCGAAATTTTCTGTCGATACGCTGGACGCCATTCGAGCCTTCTGGGGATGGTGGCTGACGGCAGGCGAAGCGGAGTATCTCGGCAGCCGCAGGTCCGCGATCATTCCGGCATTCTGTCTCGACGGATCGCTGAAGTCAGACCTTCCCAGCCATCTCCTCTACATCTGGGCAAACCGCCCGGATCTGTCCGACAGGTTCGATGTCGCGACACAAGAGGGTCGCGATGCACTCCTCTACTGGTGGGTCGTCGACGGTGCCGATCAATACCGTCAGTATTGCGGTTCCCATGTCGGTTTGACAGCAGCGTCTTTCTCGGGATTCGTTGGCGAACGACTTGTCCCTCCCGTTCTCGACATCGTCTGGAAACAGCGGACCGATCTGCTCGCGTCCTTCGATCGTTCGACCGTCGCCGGTCGATACGCGTTCCTCGCCTGGTGGTTTGCCAATGGCCATCGGGAATATCCGGCCGTTGCCGAGAAAGTCGGCGCATCCTTGCGCGACAGCCTGAGCCGCGGTGGCATGGGCGAGTCGGCGGCGGACGGCGTTATGCCGACAATGGAACTTGTCTGGAAAGGGCGCCCGGATCTGCAGGCCGCCTTCGATCTGACGAGCGACGTCGGGCGTGCCGGGCTCGTTGACTGGTGGCAGAAGAATGGACGGGCCTCCTATCCGGATCTGTTCCCTCGCGATCCTGCCGGGCCAGCCGGACATGAAGCGAGCATCCCTGCCTCTTCTGGTGCGATCGCACGAGGACCTGATGCGGACGGCGAGGCCGCACACCGGATTTCGCTGATCGGGCACCCCCGCGGTGAATTCGGTCTTGGCGAGGATATCCGCCTGATGCGCGTGTCCCTGCGCAGCGTCGGCATCGAACCCGAGATCGTTCGGGTGCCATGGAAGATCACGGCGCGCGAGCAGCAGAACGAGGCCTCCATCGAGGCCGAGGACGCCACGTTCGACAACGACGTGACCTTCTTCGTCATGCCGGCCTTCGACACGACGCTGATGCTGGCCAAGTCCGGGCCGAAGGCCTTCGGCGCCAAGCGCCGCATCGGCTTCTGGCAGTGGGAGCTCGAGAAGTTTCCTGAGCCGGCGAAGATCGCGATGGATCTCGTCGACGAGATCTGGTGCCATTCGGAACATTCCGCCAAGGCATTTCGCTCGGCCACCGACAAGCCCGTCATCAAGGTGCCGCTCCCGGTCATCGTTCCGACGGTACGGCAGGCGAGCCGGTCAGAGTTCGGCCTGCCCGACGATTGCTTCATCATCTTCACGTCGTTCGACGGCGCCTCGGCCATCGCGCGCAAGAACCCGCTGGGCGCCATCGAGGCCTTCGGCAAGGCGTTCCCCGCCGCGGAACATCCCGACAAGCGTCTTGTCGTCAAGGCGATGAACACGGCCTACGATTCGCTTTGGCGCGAATGCCTGCGAAGGGCCGAACTCGACGACCGTATCCTGATCCGCGAGGGCGTCCTCGACAAGGACGACTACTACGCGCTGCTCACCTCCTGCGACGCGATCCTGTCGCTGCACCGTTCGGAAGGGTTCGGACGGCTGATGGCAGAGGGCATGGCGCTCGGCATCCCCGTCATCGCCACGGGCTATTCGGGCAACATGGATTTCATGAACGAGGGGAACAGCTGGCCGGTCGGCGGCTCGCTGGTCACCGTCCTGGCCGGCGACTACGCATTCCACCAAGATCAGGTCTGGATGCAACCCGACACCGATCTTGCGGCCGCGGCGCTCCTCGAATGCGCCACGAACCCGGGGCTGCGTGCGACGAAGATCGAGGCGGCCCGCAGAACGATCGAGGCCTATAGTCCGGAAGCCTGCGGCCGGCGCTACCGTCAGCTTCTGGACGAAGGGCCCTCCGCGACGGCCTGACGGTCGTTCCACGGTCCGATACGCGACCCGGGACCTGCCGGACGTCCCCGCCACGACACCACCGCGACACGGCACCGTGTCGCGGTTTGCCTTGCGATCTCTCTACAGACCGGCCGAAAGCGTGCGGCCAAGGCCGAAGAGGCGCTGCTCGATGATCGTCGGCACCTCGCAGACGAAGGTGAGCGACTGGCGCCGTTCGTTGAAGATGCGCGTGTCCCAGGTCACCGTCTGCATCGCCTGATCGATATCGGCGGGCGCGGCGTCGGCCGCGGCGCGCAGCTTGGAGAGCTTCGCGTTCTCGGCCCGGATCGTCTCGGCCATCGCCTTCTGCTTGGCGCCGTAGCGCTCGATCCCCTGCATGATCTCCGTGCGCTCGGTGTTGAGGATGGCGAAGAGGTCGGCGAAGACGGCGGTGGCGGTCTTCGCCCGCTCGGCCTCGGGCAAGGTCTTCAGGAACGCCTCGGCGCGCGCCTGCGCCTCCGGCAGAGGCAGGCGACGGGCGGCGAGTTCGCCCACCAGCGCGCGCATCGGCGCCGTGCGCTCGACGCTCGAAGCCGAGGCCGGGTCCGGCCCGTTCCAGACCTGGCCGATCGAGATGTCCTCCACCTTGCGCTGCACGCAGGGCCAGTTCGTCGTGCCCTTGGCGCCCGGCCGCGCGAAGGCCATCGGATTGGCCGCCGAGGCGCCGGCGGGGCCGACGACGGTGGACTGGCTGGGCGCCATGCGCCCGCCCTGCGAGGTGACGCCGGCCTGCGCTGCGGGGGTGGCGGATGGCGCGGCCGGGGCTGCGGGAGAGGGCATCGGCGCGCCGGTCCGCGGATCGGCCGGGCGGGCGCCGGGCACGACGCCGGGCGCCATGCCGGGCATCGTTCCGGCGGGCGGCGCGTTGGTGGGCGCGGGCCCGGGGACGACGAAACCGTCCGGGATCGGACGGGGCGCCGCGCCGTCCTGCGCGAGCGCCGCGCCCGGCAGAGCGAGCGCTCCGGCAAGGGCGAGCGCGGCGGCGCGAAGGCGTGCGGTCGATGGGGCCGTCATGGCAGTCCTCCCGTTCGGCGTCCGCGCCCCTCCCGGCAGCTCGGACGTCTGTAAGGTTTTGGCCGGGCGCCCGGCGCGGGCGGCACGGCGGGTCCTGCGCGCCGAACGTGCGACCGGCGCGTCAGCCGGCGGCCCGCTTGCGCGAGATCACGCCCTTGGCCGGATCGTAGGCGAGGATCGCTCCGCCCAGGAACAGGATGGTGCAGCCCGCCACGACGGCGAGCGCCACGACGTTCAACTGTCCGTAAAGCGCGAAACGCATCAGTTCGACGGCATGGGTGAAGGGGTTGTAGAGGCAGATCCAGTAGAGGAGCGGACTCGATTCCAGGATGCGCCAGAGCGGGTAGAGCGCCGAGGAGGCGAAATACATCGGGAAGATCACGAAGTTCATGACGCCCGCGAAATTCTCGAGCTGCTGCACGAGGCTCGACAGGAGCATGCCAAGCGAGCCGAGCATCAGGCCGGAGAGGACGATGGCCGGCAGCACCGTGAGATAACCCGACAGCGGCGGGCGCACGTCCCAGAACCAGGCGATGGCGAAGAAGACGTAGACCTGCAGGAGCCCGACGGCGACGCCCGCCGCGAGCTTGGAGGAGAGCAGGAACCAGCGCGGCAGCGGCGAGACGAGCAACGTCTTCATCGAGCCCGTCTCGCGGTCGTAGACCATCGAGAGCGAGGACTGCATGCCGTTGAACAGGAGAATCATGCCGATGAGGCCCGGCGTGATATAGACCTCGTAGAGGATGTAGGTCTTGTACGGGGCGACGATGGAGACGCCGAGCACCTGACGGAAGCCGGCGGCGAAGATGAAGAGCCAGAGAAGCGGACGCACCAGCGCCGAGACGAAGCGCTCGCGCTGGTGCAGGAAGCGCAGCGCCTCGCGCCAGACGATGCCCTTGAGGCAGACGAGATAGGCCGAGAGCGCGAAGCCGCGGCGCTCGGCGGCAGTCGCCATCCGGTCGAGATCCACCGCGCTCACGAGGCGATCTCCAGATCGGCGCGCCGGGCCGAGAGGCCGGTGAGGCGCGAGAAGGCGTCGCGGATCGAACCGGCGCTCTCGGCGGCGACGATGTCGGGCACGCGGCCCTCGGCGAGCACCTTGCCGTGATGGAGGACGACGACGCGGTCGCTCTCGTCGATCTCGTCGATGAGATGGGTCGCCCACAACACGCTCGCGCCCTCCTCGGCCACAAGACGGCGCACCTCGGCGACGATCTCGCCGCGCGAGCGGATGTCGAGGCCGACGGTCGGCTCGTCGAGAAGGATGAGGCGCGGCCGGTGCATGAAGGCGCGCACGATCTCGATGCGCCGGAGCTGCCCGCCCGAAAGGTTGCGGGCCTTCTCGCCCAGGCGCTCGGCAAGGTCCGAGCCCTTGAGGATCTCGGCGATGCGCCGGCGCGCGGCACGGGCCGGGATGCCGTGAAGGGCGGCGTGGTAGAGAAGATTCTGCTCGATCGACAGGTCGAGATCGAGCGTGCGGGCCTGGAACACGACGCCGAGCCGGCGCAGCGCCTCGCCGGGCGTGCGGGCGAGCGAATGTCCGAGGATCGAGATCTCGCCCGAGCGCGTGTTGAAGAGGCGCGTGACCAGCGAGAACAGGGTGGACTTGCCGGCCCCGTTCGGCCCGAGCAGCGCGGTGAAACAGCCTTGCGGCACCTGGAAGGAGACGTCGACGAGCGCCTTGCGCGCGCCGTAGCTGTGGCTCACGGCCGAGACGGCGAGCGCCGGCGCCTCGCCCTCCCGCGTCTCCTGCCGCTGCCCGGCCCTGCCCATCACCATCGCGATCCGCTTCCTCTCGGCCCTCTGCCGGGGCCTTGACGCTCCGACTGTCGCAGATTCTCCCCGGGCGTCAAAGCGCGGGGGCCGTCGAGGGTCCCAGCGCGCCGGCCGATGCCCGAACGCGCCGAACCCGCCCCGCCCGGAGGCGGGGACGGGCTCGTCCCTTCGACGATGCGGCAGGCCGGTCAGGGAACGACCGTGATCGTCCCCTCCATCGCCTGACCGCCTTCCAGCCCTTCCACGTACCACTTGTAGTTTCCGGGCCGGATCGTGTTGAACTGCACCTGGATCGTGCCCTTGGCATCGTATTCCAGCCAGGCCGGCGGGCCGGCCATGTGCACTTCGAGATCGGAGATGACGAGCTGGTTGAACCAGACGTCGCGATAGAATTGCGGGGCGTGGAGCTTGTATTCCACGCCGCCCTGCGAGGAGATGCGCCAGCGATAGGCCTGGCCGGCGCGCAGCACGAAGTGGCGCCGGTTCACCGCGAAGTCGTTCTCGTCGGTGCCGAGCACCAGCGGCGGAATGTCCTGGCTGGAGCGCGAGAGCTTGGGCAGGCCGAGCTGGTCGCCGTTCAAGGCGCTGGCCGGCATGCCGGCGCCCGGCATCTCGGCCGGCGCCATGGGCGAGGCCTCGCTCTCGATCTCGACGGCCGCCGCGTCGTCGTCATCGTCGTCGGCCTCCGTCGCCGCGGGGGCGGCGGTCCCTTGCGCGAAGGCGAGGCTCGCCGGAGAGAAGGCGAGAGTGGCGGCCATCAGGGTCAGCCAGAGCGGTTTCATGTCGGGTCGTCCTCCAGAGTGTCGTCTTGTGGGCCATGCGGCGCCCGGCACGGCCGCGGGAGGGCCGGATGCCTCTCGCGAGGGCACCGGCCGGCCCGGACGGGCGTGCGGCTGCGGCGATCGGGCCGGGCTTCAGCTCGTCGGCGCGGCCGAGACCGCGACGCCCCAGGGCTGCTGCCCCACCTGCACCGAGCGCTGCACCTCGCCGCTCTCCACGTCGATGATGGAGACGTCGTTGGAGATGCCGTTGGTGGAGAAGATCGTCTTCTGGTCGGGCGAGAAGGCGAGCTGCCAGGTGCGCTGGCCGACGAGGAGATACTCGTCCACCGCGTAGGTCTTGGCGTCGATCATGGCGACGCGGTTGGCGGGGCCGAGCGCCACGAAGGCCTTGGTCCCGTCGTCGGTGATGCGCACGCCCACCGGCTGGATCGCCTCGGAGCGGATGCCGGGAATCTCGAAGGTGATCTTGTGCTTGATCTCCTTGGAGGCGGCGTCGATCACCGAGACCGTGCCACCGATCTCCGAGGAGACCCAGACCTCCGACCCGTCCGCCTTGTACTGGGCGAAGCGCGGGCGCGAATCCACGAGCACGTTGGCGACGATCTGCTGGCTGTCGCGGTCGATGAAATGGGCCATGTTCGTCGTCTCGGACGTGTTGACGATCGTCGCCCCGTCCGGCGAGATGCCCATGCCCTCGGGCTCGACGCCCACCGGGATCTCCACCACGCGCGTCTTCGTGGCGAGATCGATCACGGTGACGAGATTGTCGTCCTCGTTGGCCACATACATCGTCTTGCCGTCGGGCGAGATGATCATGAGTTCCGGATCGGGGCCGGAGGGCAGCGAGCCGACGCGCTCGAAGCTGCGCGTGTCGTAGATCTCGATCGTGTCGTCGTCGGAGGCGCAGACATAGAGCTGCGTGCCGTCGGGGCTGACCTGTACGCCGCGCGGGCGCTGGCCGGTCTTGAAGGTCTTGACCACCGCGAAATCCTGCTCGCTGTCGAGCACGGTGACGTCGTTGCCCTTCTCGTTCGTCACGAAGACGCGGTAGGCGAAGGCGGGGCTCGCGGAAAGCGCCAGCGTCGCCGCAAGCGTGGCGATCGTCAGGGTCCTCATCAGTCCTCCCATGCGGTGTTCGAACTTTCAGGGCGTCGAAGCCGCCCTGCCCCGGGCCGATCCCGGCCGTCTTCCGCGCGAACTCCCACCCGCGCGATCAACGCTACTCGTCGAGCGTCATGACGGTGATCTTGTACCCGCCGTTCAGCTTGATGTCATACTGGCCGATGTCGCAGGCGGCATCGTCCACCTCGAAGAGCGTGGCGCTCTCCTTCTCGACCTCCTCGGCCTTGCAGCCGACCTTGGCCAACGCCTCGTCGACCTTGGCCTTCTCCTCGGCCGAGGCCATCTCGTCCGCCCCTTGCGCGAGGGCGGGTGCCGTCAGCGCGGCCGTGGCGAGGAAAAGGGCAAGCGTCGTACTCCTGATCATCGGGCTGTCTCCATCGTCGTCGCGGAACCGGCGGTTCCCGCCCATCTGCCTTTTGGGAGGGGCAGACAGCCGGAAACCACCGGCAGGACAAAGGCTAGGCGGGAGAGCGAGGTGGGGACAACAGGATTAGTTCCCGGTTTCGCATTCGACCGGGATCGCAGCTCCGATCCCGCGGGCCGGCTATGGACCCCGATTGCCGAGCGGTTTGTCGCCCTCGTCCGGCGGAACGTCGGGCGCCGCGTCCAGAAGAGCCAGGGCCGCATCCACGTCGCCCCTCTCGGCGCGCCTTCGCATCGCTCCTTCTCCATCCGGCACACAGCGAGGAGGGAGGAGCCGTCGCAATCCGCAACCATTCACGACTCGCCCTCGCGCCCCAGCATCCGCCCGCCCTTGGTCTCGATGGCGAAGCGCACGAGATCGGCGGTGCGCTCCATGCCGAGCTTCTCCTTCATGCGCGTCGAGGTGTTGGCGATGGTCTTGTAGGCGACGCCCAGCCCCAGCGCGATGTCGTTGAGGCTGCGGCCCTCGCCCAGCATGTGGAGGATCTGCAATTCGCGGCGCGAGAGGTCCTTGGCGCCGCTCGCGGTGTTCTCCTGCGCCTCCATCAGCGCGGCCGTCTCGGCGTCGACATGCGGCTTGCCCTCCATCGCCTTCTCGATGGCGACGAGGAGCTCGTCCGAGGGCGCGCTCTTGGAGACGTAGCCGAGCGCGCCCTCGCGCCGTGCGGAGGCCGCGTAGACGACGTCCGAATACATGGAGAAGACGACGATGCGCGCGCCCGGATCGTCGGCGACGAGGCGCCGCAGCACGTCGAGGCCCGAGCCGTTCTTCAGGTTGATGTCGAGGATGGTCACGTCCGGACGCAGCTTGCGGAAGGCGGCGAGCGCCTCGGAGGGCGATTCCGCCTCGCCGATCTGCGTGACGGGCAGTCCCTCCACGAGGCGTCGCACGCCGTCGCGCACCACGGTGTGATCGTCCACGATCAGGATCTTCATTGCGCGGCCTCCCGACCCGTCCCTTCGGCAGCGAACCCGTCCGGCCCCTGCCCGTTCTTCTCCGGCGCCGGCTCTTCGCCCGCGCCCTTTCGCGCCGTGCCCGGCAGGGGCGCCTCGCCCGTGACGCGCACGCCCGGCGGCAGCGGCACGTGTTCCACCGTCAGCCGGCCGCCGGCCGCCTGCAGGCGCTCGGCCATGCCCACGAGGCCGAAGCCGCCCTTTGTGCCGCTCTCCGGCAGGCCGCCGCCGTCGTCGGTGACCGCGAAGCGCAGGACGTCGCCCCGCGGACCCACCCGGATCGTGACGCGGCGCGGCTCGCCATGGCGCAGCGCGTTCGACACCGCCTCGCGGATGGCGCGGAAGACCATGGTCTCCAGCGGCCCGCCGAAATCGCCGTCGGCCAGATCGAGGACGAACTGCGTCTCGGGATGGCGCTGGGCGAGCGTCCCGGCCATGTCCTCGACCATCGCCTTCAGGCCGAGGCCCGGCAGGAGGCCGGGCCGCAGGTTGCCGAGGATGCGGCGCAGCTCCTGGCGGGCCCGATGGGCGTTCGCCTGGATGGCGCCGGCGCGCGTCGCCGTCTCGCCCTCGCCCGCCTTCAGGGCCGCGCGCTTGATGGTGGAGGCGTCGACGTCCACGGCGAAGAGCAGCGGGCCGACATCGTCGTGGAGGTCGCGCGCCAGTTCCGCCCGTTCCTCGTCCTGCAGGTGCAGGAGATGTTCCGACAGGCGGCGGTTGCTGACGGAGATGTCGTCGAGCCGGGCGGCCATGGCGTTGAAGCCGCGTGCCAGCGCCCGGACCTCCGGGGGACCGGCCTCGCGCAGCCGCAGCGCCGGCCCGGCGGCCCCGATCCGGGAGAAGGCCGCCTCCAGATCGCGCAAGGGGCGCAAGGCGCGGCCGGCGACGAGATAGACCGCGACGAACCCCGCCAGCACCGAGGCGACGACGGTGAGGAGCGCAAGCGCGAGATCCGTCCAGACCTCCGACACCTCGTTGCGCGGATCGATCGACACGGCGGCGGCGACGAAGGGCGAGGCGCGCCCGGTCAGCGGCATGACGACGGTGCGCGATCTGGGCGCGACGAGCGTCAGGAACCAGTCGGGAATGGGGCCGGAATCGCCGGCGAGCTGCGAGGCGGCGCGCACGATGCCCTTGGAATCGATCAGCATCATCTGCACGTGGCGGTCGCCGTTGAAGCTGCGGGCGAAGGCTTCGAGATCGACGACCGGCTGGCGCGAGGCCGGCAGTTCGGCCAGCGCCTGCGCCACGCGGTTGGACGCCACGCTGCGCGCCGCCTCCAGCTCGGCCGAGACGCGCCGCTGCGCCTGTCCGAGCGCGAGGAAGGCGCCGGCGGCCAGGAGCAGGCAGAAGGTGACGGCGAGCGTCGTGGCAAGGCGCAGCTTCAGGGACAAGGGCAGGTTCCGGTTGGCTCCGGCCCCTTATGCGCGCCGGTTTCCCCTCGCCGTCAAGCGCCGGAGCCCGGCGTTCCGGCGGCGATGCGGCTCAGAGCGCGCATTTGGTCTCTGGCCGGTCCGTGCCCAGCGTGTCGAGCTCCGACACCTGATGCAGGAAGCCCTCCTGCGGCGAGGCCGAGACGACCGAATCCTCGGTGCCCAGTAGCACGGGCTGGCGCAGCTGCCAGTTCCAGTCGCGGAAGGTGAGGCGCTGGCCCTTGAAGGCGGCGACGGTGAAGTCCGGCCCCTTGATGAAGGCGTCGAGCTTGGCGGGATCGACGCTCTGCGTGCGCGAGGCGGCTTCGCCGAGCACGCGCACCGCCGTCCAGACCTGCATGTCCTTCGCCTCCATGCGCCGGCCGACCGCCTTCTCGAAGCGGTTCTGGATCTGCGCCCCGCCCCATTGCTCGCTGGCCGGATGCCAGGAACCGGGCGTCAGCCCCGCCGTGCCGGCGACGGGCCGCGGCACCCAGTTGCGCCAGGGCACGTAGGAGCCGAAGACCTCGCTCTCGTCGGCGACGAGCAGCACGTCGTGGTCCGGCAGCTCCTGCAGGAAGACCGGGATCTGGCGCTGCACCAGCGCCTGACCGCTGTCGGTGGCGCGCGCCCCGCCCTCGTCCTTGAACACTTTCTCGCCGACGATCGTGCCGCCGAACTTGGCGGCCGAGTTCTTCAGCGCCGTCGCGAAGGCCTGGTCGGCCGGGTGCTCGCCCTCGACCAGCGCCCAGTTCCGCCACTGTTTCCACATCAGATACTGCGCCAGCCCGTCGGTCAGCATCGAATAGGTCGGCGCCGTGTGCAGGAGGTTGGCGCGGCAGTTCTCCTCGCGCAGCCCGTCGTCGAGCGCGCCGGCATTGAGGACGAGGCCGTTCGAATCCTTCGCCAGATCGGCGACGGCCAGCGTGTCGGCGGCCGAGAGGTCGGTCACGATATAGTGCGTTCCCTCCTCCAGCATCTTGCGGGCGGGCGCCGTCACGTCCTCGCCGGGCTTGAGCGTCACGGTCTCAAGGTCGAAGCGCTGGCCGAGAAAGGCGCCGGTCGTGTTGTTGTCGGCGATGCCGACGCTCGCGCCCGCAAGGCCGATGTCCTCCGGCGGAATGTCGAGCGCCGAGAGCGCGAGCGTCCGCTCGTAGGTGCGCAGGAAGCCGACCTTCACCGTCTCCACCGCCTTGGCCGCGGGGGCCGCCGCGGCAGGCCTTGCGGGCGCGGGGGCGGCGGCACCGTCCTGCGCGCGCGCGTTCGGGGACGAGACGACGAGCGTGCCGCAGAGGGCGGCGCTGAGAAGGCGCGGCGAAATCATGGGGCAGGTCCTCCCGGTCCGCCGGTTCGCCCTTGTGGCGCCGGCGGAATTGGTTTTGTGTCCCCGCGCGGGGCACGAGGACAAGGCTTGAGAGACATGACTGTACGACGCCCCGATGCAAGGCAACGGGCAGTTTTTCCCGTTGTGCCCGCATGCGAGTCCGCCCCGGGAGCGGCCCGATGAAGCTTCTCGCCAGCGTGCGCGATGCGGCCGAGGCGCGGATCGTCGTGGAGGGCGGCGCCGACATCGTCGACCTGAAGGATCCCGACAAGGGCGCGCTCGGCGCCGTCTCCCCGCAGGTGCTGGCCGAGGTGATCGCGGCGGTGGGGGGCGAGCGGCCCGTCTCGGCGGTGGCCGGCGACCTGCCGATGGAGAGCGAGGCGGTTCTCTCGGCCGTGGACGGGCTGAAGGCGGCCCATTTCGTCAAGGTGGGGCTGTTTCCCGCCACCCGAGCGGCCCGCCTCGCCGTCGTCGAGGCGCTGGCGCCGGCCGCGCGGCAGACCCGGCTCGTCGCCGTGTTGTTCGCCGACGGCGCGTTCGACCCGACGCTCCTGCCGGATCTGGCGAAGGCGGGCTTCGCCGGGGCGATGATCGACACGATCGGCAAGGGGCGCGGGGACGACGGGCGCCCGCGCGGCCTCCTCGCCCATCTCGCCCTGCCGGAACTGGCCGCCTTCGTCGAGGAGGCCCGCGCGCTCGGCCTGATGACGGGCCTTGCCGGCTCGCTCGAGGCGCCCGACGTTTCGCGCCTGTCGGCGGCTGCGCCCGACTATCTCGGCTTTCGCGGCGCGCTGACGGCGGGCGGGCGCGCCGATCCGGTCTCGCTTGCGGCCGTGCGCGGGCTGCGCCGCATCCTCGATCAGGCGCAGGACGCCGCCCGCCCGGCGGCGGCGAGCATCGCCTCGCAGGACGGCGACCTCGTCTTCGTGCGCGACATGGTCGTGCCGATGGAGATCGGCGCCTACGGTCACGAGCGCGGCCGGCGCCAGGACGTGCGCTTCGGCGTCGAGGCCCGCATCGAGCCGCTGGGCGCCGACCCGCGCGGCATGGCCGACATCTACTCCTACGACATCATCATGGACGCCGTGCGCCTCGTGACGGCGCGCGGGCATGTGGAGCTCGTGGAGACGCTCGCCGTGGATCTCGCCGAGCGCCTCCTCTGCGACGGGCGCGTGCGCGCGGTGACGGTGCGGGTGGAGAAGCTGGCGCTGGGGCCCGGCGCGGTCGGCATCGAGATCGAGCGGCGGCGCGCGGCGTCCTGAGCGCGAAATCGCCGGGCCGCGCCGGATTCCCCATGGATCGGAGCGGCTTGTGCGACGTTAAGCTGCACCACCTTTCGTTGCCGAGCGCCCGCAGAGGCGCCGGCGACCGTCCGCCGGGCCAGGGAGGCCGGCACCCATGCAGAACCTCACGGTCTTGAAGCTCGGCGGCAGTTTCGCCGTCTCGCCCGAACTGCCGCGCTGGATCGCGGCCATCGAACTCTCCGCCGCCCCGCTCGTCGTGGTGCCGGGCGGCGGCCCCTTCGCCGACGCGGTGCGCCGCGCGCAGGCCCGCATGGGCTTCGACGACGACACCGCCCATGTCATGGCGATCCACGCGATGGAACAGTACGGCCGCGCCATCGTGGCGCTCGGCACGCGCCTCGTGGAGACGCGCGACGCGCAGGAGATGGAGGCCGCCACCGGGCGCGGCGCGATCGCCGTCTGGATGCCCTCCACCATGGCCCTGTCCGATCCCGACATCGCGCGCGACTGGAGCGTGACCTCCGACAGCCTCGCCGCCTGGCTCGCCGGCCGGCTGCAGGCATCGCGCCTCGTCGTGATGAAGCAGATCGACGTGCCGGCGGGCACGGTGCTCGACGCGCTGGTGCGGGCGCAGATCGTCGACCCCGCCTTTCCCGACCATCTGGACCCCGGCACGGCGCTGCATCTGTGCGGCCCGTCCGAACTGCCGCGCGCCGGCGCGCTTCTGGCGCGCGGCGAGGCGCCGGGCGTGCGCGTCGCCTGCCACGGGCAGGCGCTCGTCGCGGCGCAGTAGCGTCCCGCCGCCGCTTTGCATTTGGCGGCGGCGCCCGGCATAGAGACGGCAAGGGCCGCCGGGCACGCGACCTCGATCCTTCCAACGAGAGAAGCGACGGCCGGCGCCGGGCATGACACGCGAACGACTGCTCTTCCTTACCGGCCATCTCGCCCGGCCCCGCCTGCAGCGCGTGCTGGAGGGGCTCGGCGAGACCGCCTTCGACTGGCGCATCGCCGATATCGGCGTGAAGGTCGCCGCCCTCGCCACCGGAGAGATCATCGAGCGGCGGCTGGAGCGGCCGGTCGAGGCCGACCGCGTGATCCTGCCCGGCCGCTGCCGCGCCGATCTCGATCGTCTGGCCGCAAGCTTCGGCGTGCCCTTCACGCGGGGCCCGGAGGAACTCGCCGACCTTCCCGCCTTTCTCGGGCGCAAGGGCGCGCCGCCGGACCTGTCGCGCCACGACACGGCGATCTTCGCCGAGATCGTCGACGCCACCGCCCTCTCGACGGCCGACCTCCTCGCCCGCGCCCTGCCGATGCGCGCGGCCGGCGCCGACGTCATCGACCTCGGCTGCCTGCCCGACACGCCCTTCCCCCATCTCGAAGAGGCGATCGCGGCGCTGAAGGGCGCGGGGCTGAAGGTCAGCGTCGACAGCGCCAGCCCGCAGGAACTGTCCCGCGCCACGCGCGCCGGCGCCGACTTCCTCCTCTCCCTCAACGAGGAGACGCTCGCGATCGCGGCGGAAGGGCCGGCGGTGCCGGTGCTCGTGCCCGCGCGCCCGCACGACATGGAGTCGCTCGACCGCGCCATCGCGAAGGCCCGCGCCATGGGCATCGCCTTCCTGGCGGACCCGATCCTCGATCCGATCCATTTCGGCTTCTCCGCCTCGCTGTCGCGCTACCATGCGCTGCGAGCGGCCCATCCCGACATCGAGATGCTGATGGGGACGGGCAATCTGACCGAACTCACCGACGCCGACACGTCGGGCATCACGGCCCTGCTCCTCGGCATCTGTTCGGAGCTTGCCATCCGCAACCTCCTCGTCGTCCATGTCAGCCCCCACACGCGCCGCACGATCGAGGAACACGACGCCGCGCGCCGCATGATGTTCGCCGCGCGCGCCGACGGCGCGCTGCCGCGCGGCTACGGCGCGGGCCTCCTGCAGGTGCACGACGTCAAGCCCCACGGCGCGACGCCCGGCGAGATCGCGGTGCAGGCCGAGTCCGTGAAGGACCGCAACTACCGCATCGAGACGGCCGAGGACGGCATCCATCTCTACACGCGCGGGATGCATGAGGTGGCGCAGGACGCCTTCGACTTCTATCCGAAGATCGAGGTGGAGAACGACCCCGCCCACGCCTTCTATCTCGGCGCCGAACTGCAGAAGGCCGAGATCGCCTGGCGGCTCGGCAAGCGCTACGCGCAGGACAACCGGCTCGACTTCGGCGTCGCCACCCCGCCCGATGCCGAGATCGACCGCACGCGGCTGGAAGAGGCCGGCCACACGCTGAAGGCCGGCCGCAAGGGCTGAGCGCACCGCTCGCCTGCCGGCCCGCGCCGTGGCAGAAGACGGGCGAGGAGATGCCGATGCCCTATATAAGCGAGACCATCCTGACCAGCGCGTCGCCGGACGGCGCGGTCCACATCGCCCCGCTCGGCATCATCGCCGAGGGCGAGCACTGGATCGTGGCGCCGTTCCACCCCTCGCGCACGCTGGCCAATATCCGCGCCACCGGCACCGTCGTCGCCAACTACACGGACGAGGCGAAGATCTTCGCCGGCTGCCTTACCGGCCGGCGCGACTGGCCGCTGACGGCGCTGGAGAACTGCCCGGTGCCGCGCCTCGAAGCCGCCCTCGCCCATGACGTCCTCGAGGTCGTCGACGTGAAGGACGATCCGGTGCGCCCGCGCTTTCGCTGCCGCGTCGCCGCCTCCGGCCAGCATCGCCCCTTCACCGGCATGAACCGCGCCAAGGCGGCGGTGCTGGAGGCCGCGATCCTCGTCTCGCGCCTCTCCATGCTGGCGCCGGAGAAGATCGAGGACGAGATCGCCTATCTCAAGATCGCCATCGACAAGACGGCCGGGCCCGAGGAGGAACAGGCCTGGTACTGGCTCCTGGAAAAGGTCATCGCGCATCTGGCGAGCGTGGAGGACCAGCGCGCCGCGCCCTGAGCCGCACGCGAAGGCTTGCCCTTCGCCCGCCCGGCCCTCTACTGGTTCCGGCGATATCGGGGAGCATGAGATGAGCAAGCCGCGGGAGGAAGAGGTCTCTCGCCTCGACGAGGCGGCCCGGGCCGGCTGGCTCTACTACGTCGCCGGCAACACGCAGGAGGAGATCGCCGGCAAGCTCGGCCTGTCGCGCCAGAGCGTGCAGCGCCTCGTCTCGCTGTCGATGAGCGCCGGCCTCGTGCGCGTGCGCATCGACCATCCGATCGCCGCCTGCCTCGATCTCGGCGCCCGGCTGAAGGCGCGTTTCGGCCTCGCCTATGCCGAGGTCGTGCCGAGCGATCCCGCCTCCGGCTCCACCACGCTCGGCATCGCGCAGGCCTGCGCCGACGAGCTGGAGCGCCGCCTCCTTTCGCCCGTTCCGATCATCCTCGCCATCGGCACGGGGCGCACGCTGAAGGCCGCCGTCGAGCACCTGCCGGCGACGATCCGCTGCCCGCAGCACCGCATCGTCTCGCTCACCGGCAATGTGGCGCCGGACGGCTCGGCCGCGCTCTACAACGTCATCTTCTCAATGGCCGACCGCGTCGAGGCGCCGCATTACCCGATGCCGCTGCCCGTCGTCGTCTCCTCCGCGCAGGAGCGCGCCCTCCTGCACGAGCAGAAGGTCATCCGCTCGACCCTCGCCCTTGCCGCGCAAGCCGATACGAGCTTCGTGGGCGTCGGCGAGATCGGCCCGCAGACGCCGCTCCTTCTCGACCGGTTCATCGGCCGCGAGGAGGAGGAGGAGATCGCACGCGCCGGCGCCGTCGGCGAGATCTGCGGCTGGATCTTCGGCGCGGACGGCCGGATCATCGACTGCGCCTTCAACGAACGCGTGGCGAGCGCCCCCCTCCCCTCGACCGCGCGGGGCACGGTGATCGGCGTGGCCATGGGCGCGGCCAAGCGGCCGGCCCTTCGCGCCGCGCTCGGCGCGCTGCTGAACGGCGTCATCACCGACGAGACGACGGCCAGAAGCCTTCTCGAAGACTGACGCCGGCGCCGCCCGCCCCGGCGACCGCGGACCCTCCCATCCCGATTCATCCCACCCAAGGTCCGCGCGGCCCGACGGCGCACGCGCAGCGTCGATTTTGTGCGGTGCAGCACAACCGGTCCATTGACACTGTCAGGCCTTCATACGAACATTTGCCCGAAGAGCGATCAATTGCTCGCAACGGGATTGGGAGGTTCCATGCATTCGTTGAAGGTCCTGGCGGGGGCGGTGTCGCTTCTCGCCCTTTGCGGCGTGGCCCGCGCCGAGACGCTGACCATCGGCACGGTCAACAACAACGACATGATCCGCATGCAGGGTCTGACGTCGGAATTCACCAAGGCCCATCCGGACATCCAGGTGAACTGGGTGACGCTGGAGGAGAACATCCTGCGCCAGCGCGTGACGACGGACATCGCCACCAAGGGCGGCCAGTTCGACATCATGACGATCGGGACCTACGAGGTGCCGATCTGGTCCAAGCAGCAGTGGCTCGCCCCGCTCGACAATCTGGGCGCCGACTACGACGCCGACGACCTGCTGCCGCCGATCCGCGCCGCCCTGTCGACGGACGGCAAGCTCTACGCCGCGCCCTTCTATGCCGAGAGCGTCATGACGCTCTACCGCACGGATCTGATGGAGAAGGCCGGGCTGACCATGCCCGAGAAGCCCACCTGGGACTTCATCGCCGAGGCGGCCGAGAAGATGACCGACAAGTCGGCGGGCGTCTACGGCATCTGCCTGCGCGGCAAGGCCGGCTGGGGCGAGAACATGGCCTTCCTCGGCAACATGGCCCGCGGGTTCGGCGCGAACTATTTCGACGCCTCGTGGCAGCCGCAGTTCGAGAGCGAGGGCTGGAAGAAGGCCGTCACCCTCTATGTCGATCTCCTGACCAAATACGGGCCTCCGGGCGTGGCCTCCAACGGCTTCAACGAGACGCTCTCGCTCTTCGGCCAGGGCAAGTGCGGCATGTGGATGGACGCCACCGTCGCCGCCTCCTTCGTGACCGACCCCAAGCAGAGCCAGGTCGCCGACAAGGTCGGCTTCGCCCCGGCGCCCTGCGGCACGCAGAACTGCCCCAACGAGGGCGCGAACTGGCTCTGGGCCTGGTCGCTCGCCATCCCGAGCTCGTCGCAGAAGAAGGAGGCCGCCGAGACCTTCATCGCCTGGGCGACCTCCAAGGCCTATGCCGAGCTCGTCGCCTCCAAGGAGGGCTGGGCGAACGTGCCCCCGGGCACGCGCACCTCGCTCTACGAGAACCCGGACTATACCAAGGCCGCGCCCTTCGCCGCGCAGACGCTCGCCGCGATCAACAAGGCCGATCCCTCGGCCGGTCCCGACAAGCCCTATGTCGGCCTGCAATTCGCCGCGATCCCGCAGTTCCAGGGCCTGGGCACGGCGGTCGGCCAGCAGATGTCGGCCGCGCTCTCGGGCGCCTCGACCGTCGACGCCGCGCTCGCCGCCGCCCAGTCGGCCGCCACGCGCGAGATGACCCGCGCCGGCTACATCAAGTAACGGCACCCTCCTCCCGCGCGGCGCCTCTGCGAGGCCTCGCGCGGGACCCGACGGCCTCCCGACGCGAACGACGTTCCGCCCTTCGCCGCGCTCCACGCGCGCGCTGCCGGCGCGGCGTTCCTCACGCTCATCCCGACGGATCGGTCCCATGGCGACGCTTCAAACCAAATCGGCGGCCCGCTTCATGATCGCCCCCACGGTCATCGCGCTCTTTGCGTGGATGATCGTGCCGCTGGTCATGACGCTCTACTTCTCGACGCTCGCCTACAGCCTGTTCGACCCGACGGCGACGCCCTTCGTCGGCCTCGAGAACTACACCTACTTTCTCGCCGATCCCGAGTTCCTGACGGCCCTGCGCAACACGCTCGTGCTCGTCCTCGGCGTGCTCGCCATCACCATCGTCGGCGGCGTCCTCGTGGCGCTTCTCCTCGACCAGGTCTTCTACGGAGTCGGCATCGTCCGGCTTCTGGTCATCTCGCCCTTCTTCGTCATGCCCACGGTCGCCGCGCTCGTGTGGAAGAACATGATGATGAACCCGGTCTACGGCGTCATCGGCCAGTTCCTCAACGCCGTCGGCATCGGCTCGATCGACTGGCTCTCCGAATATCCGCTCTTCTCGGTCATCGTCATCGTCGCCTGGCAGTGGCTGCCCTTCTCCGCCCTCATCCTCCTCACCGCGCTCCAGTCCCTGTCAGAGGACCAGAAGGAGGCGGCCGGCATGGACGGGGCGGGACCGCTCTCGATCTTCTGGTACATCACGCTGCCGCACATGAGCCGCGCGATCACCGTCGTGATCCTCATCCAGACGATCTTCCTCCTCTCCGTCTTCGCCGAGATCCTGGTGACGACGAACGGCGGACCGGGCTCGGCGACGACCAACATCACCTATCTCGTCTATCGCCTCGCGATCCTGAACTCCGACATCGGCGCGGCCTCCGCCGGCGGCATCGTCGCCGTGATCATCGCCAACATCGTCGCCTTCTTCCTCGTGCGCCTCATCGGCAAGAACCTGGAGGCCTGACCCATGGCCCGTCGCGTCTCCAACGGCCGCAAGATCGGCATGACCGTCCTCGCCTGGGCGGTCGGCCTCCTGATCTTCTTCCCGATCCTGTGGACCATCGTCACCTCGTTCAAGTCCGAGCTCGACGCGATCTCCATCCCGCCGAAATTCGTCTTCTTCGACTGGACGACCGAGAACTACACGGCGATCCAGGAGCAGCGGAACTACTTCTCGTTCCTGTGGAATTCGGTGATCCTGTCGCTCGGCTCCACCCTGCTCGGCCTGATCTTCGCCATCCCCGCCGCCTGGGCCATGGCCTTCTCGCCGACCAGGCGCACCAAGGACGTGCTCCTGTGGATGCTCTCGACCAAGATGATGCCCGCCGTCGGCGCGCTGATCCCGGTCTATCTCCTCTTCGTGCGCTTCGGCCTTCTCGACTCGCGCATCGGCATGATCGTCATCCTCTTCCTCATCAACCTGCCGATCGTGGTGTGGATGCTCTATACCTACTTCAAGGAGATCCCCGTCGACATCCTGGAGGCGGCCCGCATGGACGGGGCCTCGCTCGCCAAGGAGATCACGCAGGTCCTGGCGCCGATGGCGATCCCCGGCATCGCCTCCACCGTCCTCCTCAACGTCATACTGGCCTGGAACGAGGCCTTCTGGACGCTGAACCTGACGACGACGAACGCCGCGCCGCTGACGGCCTTCATCGCCTCCTTCTCCAGCCCCCAGGGCAATTTCTACGCCAAGCTCTCCGCCGCCTCGACGCTCGCGATCGCCCCGATCCTCATCATCGGCTGGTTCTCCCAGAAGCAGCTCGTGCGCGGTCTCACCTTCGGAGCCGTCAAGTGAGCCTTTCCCCCGTCAAGTCCGGAGTGCCGGCATGAGCGCGATCACGCTGAAATCCGTCAAGAAGAGCTTCGGCGACATCGACGTCATCCCGGGCATCGACCTTCAGATCGAGGACGGCGAGTTCGTCGTCTTCGTCGGCCCCTCGGGCTGCGGGAAGTCGACGCTCCTGCGCATCATCGCGGGGCTGGAGGACGCGAGCGCCGGCCGGATCGAGATCGACGGGCGCGACGTCACCGACGTCTCGCCGGCCAAGCGCGAGCTGGCGATGGTCTTCCAGTCCTACGCGCTCTATCCGCATATGAGCGTCGCCGACAATATCGGCTTTCCCCTGAAGATGGCCGGCCTGGACAAGGCCGCGCGCGAGAAGAAGATCCGCGCCGCCGCCGCCACGCTGAACCTCACCGACTATCTCGCCCGGCGCCCGCGCGAACTCTCCGGCGGCCAGCGCCAGCGCGTGGCCATCGGCCGCGCCATCGTGCGCGAGCCCAAGGGCTTCCTCTTCGACGAGCCGTTGTCGAATCTGGACGCGGCGCTGCGCGTCAACATGCGGCTCGAGCTCTCCGAGCTGCACCAGCAGCTGAAGACCACGATGATCTACGTCACCCACGACCAGGTCGAGGCGATGACGATGGCCGACAAGATCGTCGTCCTCAACAAGGGCTCGATCGCGCAGGTCGGGTCGCCGCTCGACCTCTATCGCAGCCCGGCCAACCTCTTCGTCGCCGGCTTCATCGGCTCGCCCAAGATGAACATCCTCACCGGGCCCTTCGCCGCGAGCCACGGCGCGACGAGCGTCGGCGTGCGGCCCGAGCATCTGACCATCGGCACCGGCACGGGGCCGCTCACGGGCACCGCCGGCGTCTCGGAGCATCTGGGCTCCGACACGTTCGTGCACGTCAAGCTCGACGACGGCCAGGGCGTGACGGCCCGCGCGCCCGGCGAGTTCCGCGTCGCCCATGGCGACCGCGTCGCGCTCACCCCCGAGCCCGGCCAGATCCACCGCTTCGACGAGAAGGGACTTGCGATCCGATGAGACGCCTCGAAGGAAAACGCGCCGTCATCACCGGCTCGGCGCGCGGCATCGGCCTCGCCTTCGCCAAGGCCTATGTCGCGGAAGGCGCGCGCGTCGTCCTCCTCGACATCGACGGCAAGGCCGCCGAGGCGGCCGCCGCGTCCATCGGGCCGGAGGCGAGCGCCCGGCAGCTCGACGTGACGAAGGTCGCCGAGATCGACCGCGTCGTCGCCGAGATCGCCGCCGAAGGCCCGATCGACATCCTCGTCAACAACGCCGCCCTCTTCGACATGGCGCCGGTGAACGAGGTGGAGGAAGCGTCCTACGAGAGGCTCTTCGCGGTCAACGTGAAGGGGCCCCTCTTCATGATGCGCGCGGTCTCGCGCCACATGATCGAGCGCGGCCAGGGCGGCAAGATCGTCAACATGGCGAGCCAGGCCGGCCGGCGCGGCGAGGCGCTCGTCACCGTCTACTGCGCCACCAAGGCGGCGATGATCTCGCTCACCCAGTCGGCGGGCCTGGCCCTCATCAAGCACGGCATCAACGTCAACGCCATCGCGCCCGGCGTCGTCGACGGCGAGCACTGGGACGGCGTCGACGCGCTCTTCGCCCGGTACGAGAACCGGCCGCTCGGCGAGAAGAAGCGCCTCGTCGCCGCCGAGGTGCCCTTCGGGCGCATGGGCACGGCCGAGGATCTGGCCGGCATGGCGATCTTCCTCGCCTCGAAGGAGGCCGACTACATCGTCGCCCAGACCTACAATGTCGACGGCGGCAACTGGATGAGCTGACGGCGAACCGGAGCCCGGCGCTTTGCCGCCATAGCCCCGGGCGTCATCGCCGCCGACGAGAGGCACCGCCCGCCGCATGGCCGGGCGCGCCTTGAGACCCCCGAAGGCCGGCGCTTGCTCCGAGCGCCGACCGCCCCCCGACCAGACCCAGAGACGGGAATTCCGACCATGAGCGTCACCCTTTCCTCCGCGACCCTGCCGGCGGTGGCGCGAACCGTCGCCGTGCCGAGCTACGACCGCGCCGCCCTGACCGCCGGCATCCTGCATTTCGGCGTCGGCAACTTCCACCGCGCGCATCAGGGCGTCTATCTCGACGCGCTGTTCGAGACCGGCAAGGGCCACGATTTCGCGATCGTCGGGGCGGGCGTCCTGCCCTTGGAGACGGCGATGCGCGACAAGCTCGCCGCGCAGGATTTCCTCACCACCGTCGTCGAACAGGACAGCGACCGCAGCGCGGCGCGCGTCACCGGACCAATGATCGAGTTCCTGCCGATCGGCGACGCCGCCGCCATCGTCGCGCGGCTTGCCGATCCCGCCATCCGCATCGTCTCGCTGACGATCACCGAGGGCGGCTATTTCGTCGATTCGACCGGCCATTTCGACCCGGCCCACCCCGCCATCGCCGCCGACGGCGCCCATCCCGAGGCGCCCAAGACCGTCTTCGGCCTGATCGTCGCCGGCCTCAAGGCGCGCCGCGCCCGGGGCGTCGCGCCCTTCACCGTCATGTCCTGCGACAACATCCCCCACAACGGCGCCGTGACGCTCGACGCCGTCGCCGGCACGGCCGAACTCTCCGATCCCGAGCTCGCCGCCTTCATCCGCGGACAGGTCGCCTTCCCGAACTCGATGGTGGACCGCATCACGCCGGCCACCAGCGCGCGCGAGATCGAGCATCTGGAGGCGACGTTCGGCATCGCCGACCAGTGGCCGGTCTATTGCGAGGAGTTCAAGCAATGGGTGATGGAGGACCGCTTCCCGACCGGGCGCCCGGCGCTGGAGGAGGTCGGCGTCACCTTCGTCGAGGACGTGGCGCCCTACGAGCTGATGAAGATCCGCATCCTCAACGGCGGCCATGCGGCGATCGCCTATCCCGGCGTCCTCCTCGACATCCGCTTCGTGCACGAGGTGATGGAACATCCGCTCATCCGCGCCTTCCTCGCCAAGCTGACGCGCGAGGAGATCATCCCCGTCGTGCCGCCTGTGCCCGACACCTCGCTCGAAGACTATGCCCGGCTCATCGAGCACCGCTTCTCCAACCCCAAGATCGGCGACACGGCCGCGCGCCTCGCGCTCGACGGCTCGAACCGCCAGCCCAAATTCATCGTGCCGACGATCCGCGACCGGCTGGCGGCGGGAAAGGGGATCGACGGGCTCGCCCTCGTCTCCGCCCTCTGGTGCCGGGCGCTCGGCGGCCCCTCCGAAAGCGGGCGCGAGATGCCGCTGGTCGACCCCAATCTCGACCGCATCCGGACGGCGGCCGAGGCCGCGCGGACCGACCCGTCCGCCTTCCTCGCGCTGAAGGACGTCTACGGGGATCTGGCCGCGGACGAGACCTTCGCGACGGCCTTCGCCACCCAGCTCCGCTCGCTCTGGGAGAAGGGCGTGGAGGCGACGCTGCGCGACTATCTGGCGTGAGGGGAGCGGCCTGAACGCGCTTCCGCTGCGCGGCGCGATGCTCTAGTGCCTTGGCCCGGGAGAACCGGGAGGGAGCATGGCAGCCCTGTATGTCGGCGTCGATGTCGGGACCGCCAGCGCGCGCGCGGGCGTCTTCGACGGCACCGGGGACTTGCGCGGCTCGGCCCGCCGCCCGATCCGCATCTGGCAGGAGGACGGGTTCTTCGCCGAACAGTCCTCCGCCGACATCTGGCAGGCGGTGGTGGCCTGCGTGCGCGAGGCGCTTCGCTTCGCCGGCGCCCGGCCGCAGGACGTGCGGGGCATCGGCTTCGACGCGACCTGCTCGCTCGTCGTCCTCGACGGGCACGGTCGCCCCCTTCCCGTCGGCCCCTCCGACGATCCCGCCCGCGACATCGTGATGTGGATGGACCACCGCGCCATTCCCCAGGCCGACCGGATCACCGCGACGGGCCATCCGGTGCTGCGCTATGTCGGCGGCGTCATCTCGCCGGAAATGCAGACGCCGAAGCTTCTCTGGCTGAAGGAGAACCGGCCCGAGACCTTCGCCGCGGCCGGGCATTTCTTCGATCTCTCCGACTATCTCACCTGGCGCGCCACGGGGAGCGAGGCCCGTTCTGTCTGCACACTCACCTGCAAATGGACCTATCTCGCCCACCAGTCCCGCTGGGACGAGGACTTCTTCCGCAGGATCGGCCTCGAAACGCTGGCGGACGAGGGCTTCGCGCGCATGGGCACGACGGTCGCCGAGATCGGCGCGCCGCTCGCAAACGGGCTGACGCGGGAGGCCGCCGACGCCTTCGGCCTCTCGCCTGGCACGCCGGTCGGCGCCTCGCTGATCGACGCCCATGCGGGTGCCGCCGGGACGCTCGGCGGGCGCCGGGCGGAGGGCACGACCGCCGATCCGAAGAGCGAGCTCGCCCTCATCATGGGCACCTCGTCCTGCGTCATGGCCGTCACCCGCGAGCCCGTCTTCGTGCCGGGGGTCTGGGGCCCCTACGACCGCGCGCTCCTGCCGGGCTGCTGGCTCCTGGAAGGCGGCCAGTCCGCCTATGGCGCCGCGCTGGACCATCTCGTGGCGATGCATCCCGCCTTCCCGGCCGCACGCGAGGCGGCGGCCGGCGCCGGGCTTTCGGTCCTCGATCTCCTGGAGCAGCGCGCGCTGGCGCTCGCCGGATCGCCGGAGGCCGCAGCCCGGCTCGCATCCTCGATCCATATCGTGCCCGAGTTCCTCGGCAACCGGTCGCCAGACGCCGATCCGCACGCGACGGCGATCCTCTGCGGCCTGTCCCTCGAGACGACGCCCGAGAGCCTGACGCGGCTCTTCGTGGCGAGCCTGTGCGCGCTGAGCTACGGCACGCGCCAGATCGTCGAGACCTTCCGCGAGAAGGGCATCGATCCCGGCACGATCGTCGTCTCCGGCGGCGCGTCCCGCTCGCGCCTCCTGCGGCGCATCCTCAGCGATGCGACAGGCCTGACGGTCGCGCTGCCGCGCACCGCGGAGCCCGTGCTCCTTGGCAGCGCCATGCTCGGCGCCGTCGCCTGCGGCGACCGCTCGGACCTCTCGGCGGCGGCCGCGTCCATGGCGCGCATCGAAAGCGAGCTGGAGCCCGGCGACGAGGCGATCCGCGCCTTCCACGCGCGCAAATACGCGGTCTTCCTGGATCTCCAGGCGAGCGAGCGGCGGGTGCGGGCGATGATGCGCGAGACGGGCGCCGGCCGCTGAGGCCCGGCGCCGGCCGGCGCTACTCGTCGGGCCGGGCGACGGGTTCGGCGACGACGAGCGGCAGGCCGGCCTCCGCCCAGCCGTCGGTGCCGTCCGGATACCAGTGGACGGCGCCGTAGCCCGCCTCCACCGCCCGCCGGGCGGCGTTCCAGCTCATCCAGCAGTCGCGCTGGCAGTAGAGGACGAGCGGAGCGGCCTTGTCGCCGCGGGTCGCGGCTTCCAGCCCCTTCATCAGATAGTCGCGCATCACCGGCGCCAGCGCGCCGTAGCCGGTGTCGACGAGCCATATCGAGCCTGGAATGTCGCGCCGCTCCTTCGGATGCCAGAGCGTGCCGGCGGGAAGGCCCTTCGGCTTGGGCGCGCGCGGCATGACGTCGACGAAGGCGACGCCCTTCTCGTGCAGCGCCTTCGCCGCCGCCGTGTCGACCACGGTCGCGCCCTTCAGCGTCGCCGGCGTCGGCGCGCGGTAGTCGTCCATGCGGTAGTCGGCAGGTTCCGGAACCGTCGCCGCGACTTGCGCGAACGCCGCCGGCATCGCCGCCGCAAGGACGAGAAGCACGAGCGCGAGACGGTGCAGCATGAGAGGCCTTCCCTTCGTGGCGAGGGGCCCGATGCGCCACGCGCCGGGCCCGACGCGTCAGCCCTTCGGCGTCGGGGCGCCCGCGCCGGCATCGGGCGTCGCGGCGCCGGCCTTGGAGACGATCGGGCGGTTCTGCTCGTCGAGCAGCGGCACGCCGTAGGAGAGGAGGATCTCGTCGATCGCGCCCTGGTTCTCCTGGATCACGCGGTTGAGCGTGCGCTTCCATTCCTGGTCGGCGACCCGCACGCCCATGGTGATGCGGTAGGTCGTAGCCGGCCCGCGGCCTTCATGCGTCAGCGGCACGACCGTGTAGTCCTTGCCGGAGACCTTGGCGTAATAGCCCGCGAGCGGCCCCCAGAGCAGCGCCGCGTCGATCTCGCCCTTGCCGAGATCGTCGATCATCGCCTTGGCGGAGTTCTCGTAGCGCGTGTCGACCATCAGCTGGTAGGCCTTGGCCTTGCTCATCAGACCGGCCTTGGCGAGGAAGGTCGCCGGCGGCGTGCCCGCCACCACGCCGACGCGCTTGCCCTTGAGGCGCGGGTCGGCGATCGTGTCGATTCCGTCGAGATCGCCGCCCTTCGGCACGACCAGCGCATAGGCCGTGCGGTAGTAGGCGTTGGTGTTCTGGACGAGTTCGTCGCCCTGCGGATAGCTGATGATGACGTCGCAGACATTGGCGCCGAGCGTCATGCGCACGAAGCCGGTGACCTGCGGAAAATAGGAGTAGGAGACGGCGGTGCGGCCGAGCTTGCCGGCGAGGAAGCGCGCGACGGCCTGCTCGAACCCCTCCTCCTTCTCGTTGGAGAAGGGCATGTTGTTGGGGTCGGCGCAGACGCGCAGCGTGTCGGGATCGACGAGCTCGATCTCGCCGCCGAACTCGCGGTCCTGGGCGAAGGCGGGCGACACCGCGAGCGCCGAGAGGCTCGCGATGCCGAAGGCCAGTGCCGTGAGGGCGCGCATCCCTAGAAGCCCAGGCAGTCGTACTCGGCCTTCTGGGCGGCCTCGTCCTTGGCGTGGGGCTTGGGCTCGCCGCGCTGGACGACGCCGTCCGTGCGGCCCTTGAGATAGATGTAGATCGCGTCGAGCGAGCACATCACGTTCGGATCCTCGCCCCAGGCCGGCATGATCGAGTTGCCGGAGGAGTTCCACTTGTTCTGCTGGCCGGAGACGATGATGCCGGCGAAGTCGAAATAGCTGAGATTCTGCAGCGACTCGGTGAGGTTCGGCGCGAAGGACGAGCCCATGCCGTCCGGTCCGTGGCACTGCATGCAGTTGGCCATGTATTTCTTGTAGCCGCGCCAGGAATACCAGTCGAACTGGCCGTCGGCCGAGACGCTGTAGGTCGGGTTGCCGGCCGAATCGACGAACTTGCCCTGCTCGCCGGGCGTCGGCGCGTTGCCGGACGTGGCGGTGTCCTTCGAGGGATGGGCGTCGACCTTCATCTTGGCGTCGCTCGCCATCTGCGCGCCGCCGGCGGCCGGTGCAGGGGCGGCGGCGGGCGCGGCGGCCTGGGCGTCGGCCGGAGCGGCCGAGGATGCGGCGGGAGCAGGCGCGGGCGCCGCCGGGGCGGCGGGCGCTGCGGGCGCCGCCTGGGCCGTCTGGCTCGCGGCCGGCGCCGCCGCCGCGGGCGCGCTCTGGCCGGCGGGGACCACCGTGGTGCCGGCAGCCTGCGCCAGGGCGAGTGATGTCGTGCCGAGGAGGACGGCCCCGATTACCGCCGTGAACTTCATCGTCATCAGAACCTCTTGAAACAACGCGCGGGTGCCATCGGCATCCCGAAGCTTCGACAATGCGCCGGCCAGGCCTCGGCCCGGTCCGGCACCTCCCCTCCCAAGCGGAGACCGGCACCGGGCCTTGACGGGCCGGTGCCGGGCCATTGTCGCTGCGAGCGGATGCTCCCGGGGCCGGACCCCGGGAGCATCGATGACGTCCGGCTTACTTGGCCGCCGTCTGGTCCGGCACGGTGAAGACCGTCAGCTGGCCGCCGAGCGCGGTGTACTTGGACAGGGCCGCATAGCCGCCGACCGCGCCGAGACCGGCGTTCGGATCGGTGAGGCCCGCCGCGAGGCCGATGCCGGCCCAGCCGCCGATGCCGGACAGGATGCCGACATACTGCTTGTTGTCCTGCTCGTAGGTCATCACGTTGCCGATGATGCCGGACGGGGTCTTGAACGAGTAGAGCTCGTCGCCCGTCTTGGCGTCGACCGCCTTCAGGTAGCCTTCGAGCGTGCCGTAGAAGACGACGCCGCCCTTGGTGGCGAGGGCACCCGACCAGACCGAGAACTGCTCGGGCAGCGACCAGACGATCTCACCCTTGCCCGCGTCCCAGGCGATGAAGTTGCCCATGCCGCCATGGCTGTTGGGCGCCGGGTACATGGACAGCGTGGCGCCCACATAGGGCTGGCCGGCCGTGTAGGCGACGCGGAACGGCTCGTAATCCATGCAGACGTGGTTGGTCGGCACGTAGAAGAGCTTGGTGTCCGGCGAGTAGGAGGCCGGCTGCTGGTCCTTGGTGCCGAGAGCCGCCGGGCAGATGCCCGTCGAGTTCACGTCTTCGCCGTTCTGCTCGGTCGAGTACTGGGCGACGACCTGCGGCCGGCCGTACTGGTCCGAATTCTTGTCCATGACGACTTCCGTCGCCCAGTTCACGGCCGGATCGTACTTCTTTGCCACCAGGAGCTCGCCGGTCTCACGGTCGAGCGTGTAGGCGAAGCCGTTGCGGTCGAAATGCACGAGGGCCTTGCGGTCCTGGCCGTTCACCGGGATGTCCGCGAGGATCATCTCGTTGACGCCGTCGAAGTCCCACTCGTCGTGCGGGGTCATCTGGTAGACCCACTTGGCCATGCCGGTGTCGGCATCGCGGGCCATGATGGTCATCGACCACTTGTTGTCGCCCGGACGCTGGGAGGGGTTCCAGGTCGAGGGATTGCCGGTGCCGTAATAGACGAGGTTCAGCGCCGGATCGTAGCTATACCAGCCCCAGGTGGTGCCGCCGCCGATCTGCCACTGGTCGCCTTCCCAGGTCTTGATCGAGGAGTCCGCGCCGACCGGCTTGCCGAGCGACATGGTCTTCTCGGGGTCGAACAGCATCTCCGCGTCCGGGCCCGTCGAATAGGCGCGCCAGGCCATCTTGCCGTCCGCGAGATTGTAGGCGGTGAGCGAACCGCGCACGCCGAACTCGCCGCCGGAGATGCCGATCATCACCTTGTCCTTGACGACCATCGGGGCCGCCGTGCCGGTCTCGCCCTTCGAGGGATCGCCGTTCTGCACCGACCACATCTGCTCGCCGGTGTCGGCGTTCAGCGCCACGACCGAGGTGTCGGCCTGGTGCAGGATGATCATGCCGGGCTTGCCGTCGGCGCCGGGCGCATAGGCGACGCCGCGGTTGACCGTGTCGCAGCACATGACCGGAATGACGTTCGGGTCCTGCTTGGGCTCGTACTTCCACTTGATCGAGCCCTGGTCCTTCAGGTCGAGCGCGTAGACGATGTTGGGGAAGGGCGTGTGCACGTACATCGTGTCGCCGATGACGAGCGGCGAGCCCTCGTGGCCGCGCAGGACGCCCGTCGAGAAGGTCCACGCCGGGACCATGCTCTTGACGTTGTCCTTGTTGATCTTGTCGAGCGTCGAATAGCGCTGGTTGCCGTAGTCGCCGGTGGGCATGACCCACTGCTTGGCGTCCTGCGACATCTGCTGCAGGTTTTCGCTCGCCGAGGCGAGGCTTCCGAGCGATACGAGAAGGCTCGTCGCAAGGGCCGCCTTCGTCAGAGATTTCAGCATGTGTAGTCCTCCCAAAAGAAATCGCCCGCAGCCTCTGCCCCGACGCATGACACGCCGGCGGGTCGCCATGATTGTCAGGGGGAAGGTTTCCGGCAGCGTGTCACGACCGCCAATAGGGGTCTTGGTGGGCACCGTTGATCGACGCCCTACCGTGGCCTTCGAGATTCGCAGCGCTCCCAACGCTGCGACCTTGAAGCCGGAAACCATGCAGGAATGGTAGGCCGGGAATTTTTCCTGCGCAAGCGACAAGGCGGCCTTTTTCTGTTTGCACTGCAGCAAAGACATCGATGAATTCATTGTAACTTTCGTCGATATATCGCATGCGACAGCAACCCGATCGCCATCCGGCGTCGGCCTGGCGCCAGAATGTCGCATCGTCCATCGAGCGACAAGTTCTTCTCGACAGTCGTGATGAAGAAAGAACTACGGCGGATGCGGCGGACGACTTGGCCTCGATTGAGAACGCGCGCCGGAATTCGATTCGGCACGGGCCTCTGCATGGCCGCCAGTGCGTCCTCTCTTTCCATATCGTCACGATTGCAGGGGAGGAGCCGGTCGTCTTCGACCTTTTGGCTATGCGCTCGGCGCATGACGATGGCGTGAGGGAGACGGGAGCTCGGACGAATCGAGCTTCGGATCGCGGAAAACCGGCCGGGGCCTTGAATCGGGCCACGAGCGCCCGCCCGTTTCACCGCATCGCAGCACAGGCCGCGGGCGATGCGTCACCCGGCCGCACGCCCGGCGCCGCCGGCGGGCTCGTTTCCCGCCGCTTGCGATTCGCGCAGGGAGCGCCCAGTTTAGAGGCACGCGGTCGGGCACGCGCGTTCTCAAGAGGAATCGAAGATGCCAATCGTCTCGAAGCTCCGGACGCCGGTCCCAACGGCTCTGCCGACGCTGTTCGCCGCCCTTCTTCTCGGCGCTGCGGGGCTCCAGGGCGCCGCCGCGCAGACCGCCACCTCGCCGGAGGCGGCCGCGGCCGCTGCCCAGTCGTCCTGGCCGGGGCTTCGCGCCGATCTCTTCGGCGAGACGCCGCTCGTGGAGGGCACCTCTGTCGTGACCCTCGAGGCGCCGGCCCGCGCGGCCGATCCCGCGCTCGTTCCGATCGATCTCGTCCTCGATCCGGCCGCGAAGATCCGCAAGGTCACGCTCGTCATCGACGAGAACCCCTCCCCCGTCGCCGCCACCTTCACCATCGGCGAGAGCGCCGGGCTCACGCGGCTGTCGACCCGCGTGCGCGTCAACGCCTACACGGATATCCACGCCGTCGCGGAGGCCGAGGACGGCACGCTCTACATGACGAAGCGCTTCGTGAAGGCCGCGGGCGGCTGCGCGGCGCCGGCGGCCAAGGATCCCGAGCAGGCGGCGCGCGAGATGGGACAGATGAAGCTGCGCGAGTTCGCGGCCAAGGACGGGCTCGCCGAGGCGCAGCTGATGATCCGCCATCCCAACAATTCGGGGCTCCAGAAGGATCAGGTCACGCTTCTCTATATCCCCGCCCATTTCATCACCGACCTCAGCGTCGAGCGCGACGGCACGCCGATCTTCTCGATGAGCGGCGGCATCTCGATCTCGGAGGACCCGAGCTTCCGCTTCACCTATGCCGGCCCGTCCAGCGGCCCGTTCCACGCCAGGGGCGTCGATACGGAAGGCAAGGTCTTCGAGAAGACCTTCCAGCAGTCCGAGAGCTGATCGCGCCATCGGGGCGCCGGCCGCGACCGGGCCCCGAAGCGTGGCGGGAACCGCGCGCCTATTCGAAGCAGCGCACCTCGGCCTCGGCCTGGGCGCGGCGCAGGTCGCCGACGGCGGCCTTCGATTCCTCGCTGGTGCGGAAGATCACGCCCTTCTCGCCCGTCACCTGTCCCATCGACAGGAAGGTGGAAGCCTCGAGATAGCGGGGATAGGAGACGAGCGAGGCGACCACGTCGAAGGAGCAGGCGCAGCGCTCGAGCGCGCTGCGCGTGTTGCCGTTGGTGGCCATGCAGCCGAACACGTAGTCCGCCGTCGCCTCCGTCGGGTAGTCGGCGCGCGTGTCGGCGAGCGGCAGGGGCGTGGCGAGCTGCGCGAGCGCCGGCGCCGGCAGCGCGGCGAGGAGCACGGCCGCGAGCGCGGCGCCGAGGGCGCTGGAGCAGGACTTCCCTATAGCGGTCATGACGTCTCTCCCTTTGTCCGTTGGACCCTCGCTCCCGCCCGGCGGCGGGCCTCCTGCAGGGTCTGTCCCGCCTGTCTCGCGCGCAGGCCGCAGCCGGCGGGGACCGCGCGCCGGCGCTACTTCCCGGGGTCCGACGACGCGGCGATGAACTCGCCGAAGGCCCGCGGCCCGTCCGGCACTTCGACGCTGCCGACGAGCGCCAGGGTCTCGGCGTCGATCTTCACCAGCGTGTTGTCGAACCAGTTGGCGACATAGAGGTAGCGCCCGTCGGCGGAGACGTCGATGCCCTCGGGATACTCGCCCGTCTCGATCTGCCCGACGCGCTCGCGCGTCGCGGCGTCGAACACGGTGACGGTTCCGCCATACTGGTCCGTGACGAAGACGCGCCCGCGCGTCTCGGCGGCGGCATAGGGATGCGAGCCGACCGGCACGCGCCCGAGGACGGTGTGGCGCGCGGCGTCGATCACGGTGACGTCGTCGCTGCCGACATCGGCGGCGTAGACGCGCGTTCCATCCGGCGAGAAGGAGACGCCGAACGGGCGGGCGCCGACGCGAATGCGGGCGATCGCAGAGCCGCTCGCCGCGTCGATGAAGGACACCTGGTCGCTGTCGCGGTCGGCCGTCACGATCACGCGGCCGTCCGCCGAGACGGCGACGCCGGAGGGCGACTGCCCCGTCTCGAAGCGCGCGGCGACGGCGCCCGTCTCGGGGTCCACCACGAGCAGCGAATGGGAATACCAGTCCGCCACGTAGACGGGCGCGCCGGACGGATGAACGGCGATGCCGAGCGGCCCGCCGCCGACCTCGATCTCGCGCAGCACCGTGCCGGCCTCGGTGTCGATCACGCTGATCGCCTTGGCCTCCGGCCGGCTGACATAGGCGCGGCGCCCGTCGGCGGAGACGGCGATGCCCGCCGGCTTGCCGCCGACGGGAATGGTCTTGCGCACGATCATGGCGTCGAGATCGACGATGGAGACGCTCTCGGCCTCCTGGCTCGTGACGAAGGCCATCTCTCCGGCCGCCGCCGGCGCGGCAAGCGCGAGGAGCGCCGCCGCGACGGCCGCGGCCCGGGCGGGCCGCATCGTCAAACGCCCGCTTCCACCTTGGCCTTCAACCCGTCCAGCCCCTCGCGCAGATAGGCCGAGACCCCCTTGATGGCGGCCTCGTCGTTGAGCTCGGCCGGCGGGTCGTTGTTGGGATAGCCGCGATAGAAGGCCGCGCGCCAGGTCACTTCCGTCTTCGTGCCGTCCGCCGAGGGCTTCACCGTGACGTTGGACGAATAGTTCGTCGCCGGCAGGACGTTCACGTCGGTATGGCCGATGAAGGTCGCCAGGCTCATCTTGGCCGGATCGATCTTGGAGAGTTCCTCCTCCATCATGCCGCCGGCCTTGAAGCCGAGCGTGCGCACCGAGCCCACTTCGCTGCCCTTTGTGGCGTCGGTCATGGCGATGCGCGGGTGCCAGCTCATGTCGGCGTAATTGCCGAGAACCGCCCAGACCTTGTCGGGGGTCGCGTTGATCTCGACGGTCTCGCTCGCCTTCTGCCGGCTCGGCCCGTGCGCCGACGCAAGGCTCGGCATGAGGATCAAGGCCATGATGATGCTGATGATTCGTGCTGCCACGAAGGGTCTCCCAATCTGTCTCCCGAGCACGGGGGACGGGGCGCGCCCCGCCGTTCCGCGCGCGCACAGCCTAGGGGCTGGCGCCGCGCGAGGGAAGCCGGGGCGCCTCGTGCTTTGGACCGATCCCGCCTTCGTGACCGGCTCCCCCGCCGGCCCGCGTGTCCCGCAGGCCACAGGTTCCCGAACGGAAGCGGAGCGCGGGCGGCGGTTAGGATTGCGTTAACCAATCCTTCGCACGATGCGATGAGAGAGCGGAGCGCACGCCATGCGTCACATCGAAATCGCAGAAGGCCTCAGGATCCGGTTTCCCGCGCGCGGGCCGGACTTCGACGACGGGATCGAGGTGGGGATGCTGGCCGCGCTGATGGCGCTGGGCGGCCCCGTGGTGGAGCGGGGCGTCTCGCCGGCGGCCGCCGAGCAGGCGGCGATCCTCGCCGGAAAGCTCGGCTATCACGTGGCCGACGAGCGCCGCGACGGCGCCCTCACCTACATCACCCTGCGCAAGGGCCGGGCGCGTCCCCGCCTGTCCATCGTTCGCCTCGCCGAGCCGATGGCCGCACAGGTCTGAGACGCGGAACGGCCGCCCGAAACGGAACCGGGCCGGCGCGAGGCGCCGACCCGGATCGTCTTCGAGAGGGCTGTCGCCTCAGTAGCCGCGGCGCACGCGCTCCTCGGGGGTCAGAACCGCCTTGTCGCGACCGTCCTCGACCTCGACGTCGGTGCGGCGCTCGCCGAGGCCCGACGCCCGGTCGGCACCGCGCAGCATCGAGGGATCCTCGGACGATTCCAGCGGAACGTAGGAGCGGATGCGCGAGCGGCCGTGATCGGTCTCGCGGCGCCCGAGCCCGAGCCGGTCGGCCACACGCTGCGCGCCGCCGAGGGCGGTGTCGGCGGCGGAGCCGGCATGGCCCTGCATGCCGGTGCCGGTCGTCGCGGCCGAGCCGGTGCCGGGATAGGGCGTGCTGGCGGCCATGCGCTGGTCCGCGGAGCCCGTGCCGATGCCCGCGACGCCCGCATCGCTCGAACGTCCGTAGGCGGCATCGCTGACGCGCCCGGTCTCGACGCGCCCGCCGGTCTCGTAGCCGGAGATCGTCGTCTCGCGGCGGCTCGTCCAGCCTTCCGCGCGCCACTGCGTCTCGCGCCCTTCCAGATCGACCGCGCCGGCCTCCTCGAGAATGTCGCCGATGCGGTCGAAGGGCACGGATTGCGAGCGGACGGTCACGACCGAGCCGCCGCGCCTCACGCCCTCGGCATAGCTGTCGCGGTCGTCGTCGGGCATGAAGAAGTCGCCGAGCTTCTCGAAGAAGCTGCGATCGTCATGGGTCTGGGAACTCGTGCCGGCGGCGGCGTGAGCGCCGTGGATCTCGACGTCGGACTGGGTGACGCCCGCCGCCACGAGGCGGTCGACGGCGTTCTGGGCATCGGAGCGGGAATCGAAATAGGCGGTGATGGTGCGGCTCATGGGATCGTTTCCTCGGCGGACCGGCCCTTTGGCGCGGCCTGGACGGAGGGGTCCGGTCCAGGCGCGGGGCGCGACCTCTGTTTCAGGGGCGGCACGCGGAGCCCTCGTCCGCTCCGGGCCCGCGCCAGCCCGGTCGCCGCGCGGGCGAAGGGTGACGAGGGCCGGACCGTGCGCCGGTGCCGCGACCATCCCGATCAACCGCCGGCCGATTCGATTGGTTCCCTGACGAAGTCTTCGAACCCGTCGCCTCGGCCCGGCCGAGCGCACCGCCGGCGGGACCGGGCGCGGGCCGTGCCGCTCAATCCAAGGCGGCGTGCGGCGCGCCCCCGCCCGCCCCGGCCTTCGGACCGCGCATGAGGAGGACGAGCGGCATCACGGCGAGCGTGACGATCATCATCAGCTTGAAGTCGTCGACATAGGCGATCATCGCCGCCTGCGCCTGCACGGACTGGTTCATCATCGCGAGCGTCGCCTCGGGGCCGAGGCCCGTGCCCGCGCCCATCGCGTCGAGATTGGGGTTGAACGGCGTCAGCCTGGAGGTGAGCTCCGCGCGGTTGACGATGATGTTGTGCGCCAGCTCCGTCGAGACGATCGAGATGCCGACGGACGAGCCGATATTGCGCAGGAGGCTGAACAGCGACGTCGCGTCCGTGCGGAACCTCTGCGGCAGCGTGGCGAAGGCGATGGTGGAGAGCGGCACGAAGACGAGCCCGAGCCCGAGCCCCTGCACGACGCCCGAGACGACGATCGGCGTGCGGTCCATCAGGATGGAGAAGCCGCTCATCTGCCAGAGCGAGAGCGCCGTCAGCGAAAGGCCGGCGAGGATGAGGAGGCGCGCGTCGACCTTGCCGACCAATCGGCCGACGAGGATCATCGAGATCATCGTGCCGACGCCGCGCGGCGCGAGGACGAGGCCGCTCGTCACCACGGGATAGCCGAGGATGTTCTGCAGCATGGGCGGCAGCAGCGCGAGGCCCGACAGGAGCAGCGCGCCGACCATGAAGATGAGGACGAGGGCGGTGACGAAATTGCGGTCGCGGAAGATCTGGGGATCGATGAACGGCGCCTTCGTGCCGGTGATGTGCAGGACGAAGAGCCAGGCCCCGGTGATGGCGAGGCCGAGCTCGATCCAGATCTCAGGCGAGGCGAACCAGTCCACCTGCTCGCCGCGATCCAGCATCAGCTGGAAGGCGCCGATGGCGAGCGAGAGCATGGCGAAGCCGAAGAAGTCGAAGCCGCGCGGACGGGGCATGGTCCGGGGCAGGAAGGCGATCATGCCGGCGAGCGCCAGGAGGCCGATCGGCAGGTTCACGAAGAACACGTAGCGCCAGTTGAACGTCTCCGTCAGCCAGCCGCCGAGCGTCGGGCCGACGATCGGGCCGACCATGATGCCCGCGCCCCAGATCGCCATGGCCTGCCCGTGCTTCTCCTTCGGGTTGATGTTGAGGAGGACGGTCTGCGACAGCGGCACGAGGGCGGCGCCGAAGAGACCCTGCAGGAGGCGGAAGGCGATCATCTCCTCGAGGCTCGTGGAGAGGCCGCAGGCCATGGAGGCGACGACGAAGCCGGCGACGGAGACGATGAAGAGCCTCGACAGGCCGAACCGGTCCGACAGCCAGCCGGTGACGGGCGTCATGATGGCGGCGGCGACGATATAGGAGGTGAGGACCCAGGTGATCTGGTCCTGCGCGGCGCCGAGCGAGCCCTGCATGTTCGGCAGGGCCACGTTCGCGATCGTGGTGTCGAGCACCTGCATGATCGTGGCGAGCATGATCGAGGCGGTGATGATGCCCTTGTTCGGGACATCGACCCCCGAGGCCGGCGCCGGCGCCCGTTCCGGCGCGCCGCGGGCCGTCGTCGCGCTCATCGGGCCGCGGGCGCTGCGCCGGCAGCGCCGTCCTTCTCGGTCTCGACGAGGGCGCCCGGCAGAGCCGGGGCGGCAGCGCCGTCCTTCTCGGTCTCGACGAGGGCGCCCGGCAGAGCCGGGGCGGCATCCAGCGCCGCGCGCTCGCGGCTGGCGACGGTCGCCGGCAGCGCGTCGGCCGCGGCCTGCGGCGCGGCGTTGAGATCGGTCGCCGCCTGCGAGGCGCGGATGCCCGCGTCCTCGCGCACGAGGCCGCCGAGCCCGACCATCTCCAGCGGACGCTTCAGGATCTTCGGCGCGCCGCGCGCGTGGCCGATATCCACCGTCACGCTGGCGCTCATGCCCGCGCGCAGCGGCGGGGCGTCCGGCCCCGGCCGCAGGTCGATGCGCACGGGGATGCGCTGGACGACCTTGACCCAGTTGCCCGTGGCGTTCTGCGCCGGCAGGATGGCGAATTCGGAGCCCGTGCCGGCACCGATCGAGCCGATCACGGCCGGGATCGGGCGCCCGGGATAGGTGTCGAGCTCGACCTCCACCGGCTGGCCGACGCGCATCTCGGTGATCTCGGTCTCCTTGTAGTTCGCCTCCACATAGGAGCCGCCCGTCTCCACGAGGCTCATGACCGCGGTCGCCGGCGTCACGTACTGGCCGACCTGCAGCCGGTCGGTCTGGCTCACCAGCCCGTCCTCGGGCGCCACGACCTGCGCGCGCGCGAGATCGAGCTCGGCCCCGTGCAGCGTCGCGAGCGCCTGCAGCACGTCGGGGTGGCGGTCGATGGGGATCTCGGGATCGCCGGCCAGAGCGGCCTTGGCCGAGAGCACGGCCTGCTCGGCCTGCGCGAAGCTGCCGCGGGCCTGCTGCAGCGTCAGCGCCGTCTGGTCGGCCGAGGCCTGGCTGACGACGCCGCTCTTGATCAGCGCGCGCTGGCGGTCGTCGCTCGTCTGCGCCGTGTCCAGCGCCTCGCGGGCGGTCTGCGCCCCCGTCACCGCCTGCCGGTAGGCGGCCTTCATCTTCTCCACCTCGAGCCGTGCGGACTGGAGTTCGGCCTCGGCCTGCTCGACGGCGTTGCGATAGGTCGCGTCGTCGACGGCAAAGAGCGGCTGGCCGGCGCGCACGGCCTGGTTCTCGGCGACGGCGACGCTCGCGATCTGGCCGCTCACCTGCGGCATGACCGTGACGCGGTCCTGCTGCACATAGGCGTCCTCGGTGTTCACGTAGCGACCGCCCGTCACCCAGAAATAGGCCCCGCCGACGACGAGCGCGAGCGGCAGGCCGACCATCAGGAGCATGCGCAGGGGGCGGCGACGGCGCGCCGCCGCCTCGGGCGCGGCCGTGGCGTCTTCCTCAACCCGCGTGCCGGCCGGCGGGGTCTTCGCCAGGGCCTCGGCCGTCTCGATCTGCGTCTTCTCGGGGCTGGCGTTCATTCGACCTCTCCCAGCGAAGGGACTGAAACGGGGGGACGGGCGGCGGCGCGGCCGTCGTCCGAGAGATTGGCGAGAAGCGTCCTGAGGCCGTGGAACAGGGCCTCGCACTCGGGCTCCGACAGACCGTCCATCGCCTCCTCGAAGACGCGCTGGGCGCGCCCGCGCATCGGCTCCAGGAGTTCGCGGCTCTTGGCCGTGGTGAAGAGCTGGCGGGCGCGGCGGTCGTTCGGATCCTGCCGGCGCTCGACGAGATCGGCGAGGACCATGCGGTCGACATGGCGGCACAGCGTCATCGGCTCGATGTCGAGAAGCGTGGCCAGCGCCGCCTGGCTCATGCCCTCGTTCTTCGACAGGCGCGCCACGATCTGGAGCTGCGCGGAGGTCATGGCGATGTCGCGGCTCTCCTGCTCGAGGCGGCGGCGCAGGAGCCGGGCCGAATCGATGACGAGAGTGCCGAGGCTCTGGTGCGGGTTCGCGGTCATCGCCAGTATTTAATAAACAGGCTTATGATAAGCAAGTGTCCGACAACGTCGAGGCCCGGTCTTCGTTCCCGGCAGGGCCGCGCCATCGTGCCGGCAGGGGGTCGCAGGGGCGCGAGCCTTGACGCCGGGCCCGGGCTCCGGGAAACCTCGCGCCCAGACTGGACGATTCTCCGGGAGGGCCGATGAAGACGATCTTCGTTCAATTCAAGTGCCGTCCGGGCCGGGCCTACGGCGTCGCCGACGATCTCGCCCAGAGCATCGAGGAGCTTTCGGAAGTCTATTCGACCTCCGGCCACTACGATCTCATCGCGAAATTCTATCTCGGCGACGACCGCGACATCGGTCACTTCGTCACCGAGCGCCTTCAGACCCTCGACGGCGTCGCCGATACGTTCACGCTCGTCGCCTTCAAGGCCTTCGCAAGCTGAACCGCGAGCGCCCGGACAGTCCGGCGCACACGGAACCTTCGAAGGACTTTTCCCGAGTTGAGGATTTCTTCAATGGCCGGGCGCTACCGTTGCGCCCGGGCCCGAGGACTTCGGCCCGAGGATGAGACCGATGGCGATGGCACGATCGAGAGCGCGACCGAGGTCGCTGGTGCGTCTGCTCACCTGTCTGTCGATCGCCGTCGCCCTGCCCTTCCTTCTCGCCGTCGCCTTCGCCCTCCTCTCCTACGCGCAGAGCGAGCGGGCGGGCCTCGAGCGCGAGGGGGTGCTGGCCAACGCGCAGCTCACCGCGCGGATCGAGGACGCCGTGCGCCAGCAGTTCGCGCGCCTGCGCTGGCTCTCCCTGTCGCCGCTCCTCGACGGGAGCGGGGACGTCTCGCGCTTTCGCGAGAAGCTCGGCACGCTCGACTACGGCTTGGACATCTCTCTCGTCGAGACGGCGACCGGCCGGCTGGTGGCCGCGCTCGACGACAGTCTCGCGCAGGCCCTGCCGGCCGAACGCCGCGCCGCGCTCGTCGCCCCCGGCATCACGGCGCGCTGGACGCCGGCGCTCGACCTGATGGAGCCGCTGCCCGGCCGCTTCGTGGTGCCGCTCGTCGCGCCGGTCCATCGCGCCGGCGAGGCGCGATACTCGCTTCTCGCCCTCCTGCCGGCCGCAAGGCTCGGCCAGATCATGGGCGAGGCGCATGTTCTGCCGCCCTTCTCCGCCTCGCTCGTCGACCGGCAGGGCCGCATCATCGCCCGCACCAATCCGGTCGAACAGAGGACCGGCCAGCTCCACCCGCTGGCCGGCCAGCGTCCGCGCGACAGCGGCATGCGCTCGGGCCTCAATCCGCAGGGCATCGAGGCGCTGAGCTTCTACAAGCGCTCGCCCTTCACGGGCTGGATCGTCTCCTCCAGCGTCGCGGTCGACGCGCTCGTGGCGCCCCTGCACCGCTCGCTCTGGCTGATCGGCTCGCTCGTCCTCGCCCTCCTCGTTCTCAGCGCCGTCTTCGGCTACGCCATCACCTCGCGCCTCACGCGCACGACGCGCGGCCTCATCGCGGCCGCGCAGGCCCTCGGCCGGCGCTTGCCCGTCGATGCCCGAGAATTGCCGCTGCGCGAGGGCAACGAGATCCTGAGGGCGCTTTCGGCCGCCTCGCTCGCCCTCGACGAGCAGGACTGCGCGCTGCGCCGGGCGAACGAGACGCTGGAGGCGCGGGTGGAGGAGCGCACGCGCGCCCTCAACGAGGCGCTGCGCAAGGCCGAGGCCGCGGAAGCCATGGCCGTGCGCGCCGGCAACGAACTGGCGCGCCTCGCCACGACCGACGCGCTGACAACGCTCGCCAACCGGCGCTCCTTCGACGAGACCATCGCCGGCCATTTCGCTTGCGCCGAAGGCGAGCGGGCCGCGCTCTCCCTCCTCGTGCTCGACGCCGACCATTTCAAGCGCGTCAACGACGAGCACGGCCACGATGTCGGCGACGCGGTCCTGCAGGCCCTGGCCGAACGGCTCGCGGCGGATCTGCGCCTGTCGAACGACCGGATCTTCCGCATCGGCGGCGAGGAGTTCGCCGTCCTCCTGCCGGGAACCTCGCAGGCCGCGGCGCTCGCCGTCTGCGCCCGCCTTCACGCGGCGGCGGCCACGGTCAGCGTGCCCGCCACGCCGATCGTGCCGGGCTCGATCACGATCAGCATCGGGATGGCGACGCTCGAGCCCGGCCATCGCTCCGTTCCGGCCGATCTCTACCGCGCGGCCGACCGCGCGCTCTACCGCGCCAAGCGCTCCGGCCGGAACTGCACGCAGACCGGCTCGCTTCTCGACGAGTGCCTGCCGATGGCCAGCTGACAGGCCTCGGCGCCGTCAGGGCGCAGCGGGACGGGACGTTCCGGACGCGCGGGCGATATCAGACCGCCAGTTCACGCTCCGCATAGGCCGCCTCGCCGAAGACGCGGCGATAGCGCTCGATCTCGGCGGGATCGCCGCTGGCCTTGGCGGGATTGTCCGAGAGCTTCACCGCCGGGCGCCCGTTCACCTCCGCCACCTTGCAGACGAGCGAGATCGGATCGAGCCCGGCGGTCGGCATCGGCGAGACGCCGCGGAAGTCGTTGGTGAGGTTGGTGCCCCAGCCGAAGCTCATCCGCACGCGGCCGGAGAAATGGCGGAAGACCTTCTCGATCGTGTCGATGTCGAGCCCGTCGGAGAAGACGAGAAGCTTCTCGCGCGGGTCCTCCCCCATCGAGCGCCACCAGCGGATGATCTCCTCGCCGCCCTCGATCGGCGGGGCGCTGTCGGGACGGAAGCCCGTCCAGCGCGCCAGCCAGGGCGGTGCGCTTTTCAGGAAGGAGGCCGTGCCGAACGTGTCGGGCAGGACGATGAGCAGGTTGCCGTCGTAATAGCTCTGCCATTCGCGCAGCACCTCGTAGGGCGCCTGGCGAAGGGCCGTCTCGCTCTCGGCGAGCGCGGCCAGCACCATGGGCAGTTCGTGCGCGTTGGTGCCGATGGCCTCGAGATCGGTCTCCATGGCGAGGAGCACGTTGGAGGAGCCGAGGAAGCGATCGCCGAGCCCTTCCTTGAGGGCCTCCACGCACCAGCGCTGCCACAGGAAGGAATGGCGACGCCGCGTGCCGAAATCGGAGATGCGCAGTCCCGGCAGCGCCTGCAGGCGCTCCACCTTCTCCCACATCTTGGCCTTGGCCCGTGCGTAGAGCACGTCGAGCTCGAAGCGCTTCAGGTCCTTCATCGCCGCGCGCGAGCGCAGCTCGTTGACGATGGCGAGCGCGGGGATCTCCCACATCATCGTGTCGGTCCACGACCCGTGGAAGTCGAGTTCGAACTGTCCGTCGACGACGCGAAGCTCGTAGGGCGGCAGCCGGAAGTCGGCGAGCCATTCCAGGAAGTCGGGACGGAAGATCTGCCGCGTCCCGTAGAACGTGTTGCCGGCCAGCCAGATCATCTCGCGCTTGGTGAAGCGCAGCGAGCGCGCGTGGTCGAGCTGGGCCCGAAGTTCCCGCTCGTCGATCAGCTCGGCGAGGCGCACGCGGCGCGTTCGGTTGATGAGCGAGAAGGTGACGTCGACCTGCGGATGCAGTCCGCGGATCATCTGCAGCATCAGGAGCTTGTAGAAATCCGTGTCGAGCAGCGAGCGCACGATCGGATCGAGCTTGAACGTGTGGTTCCAGACCCGCGTCGAGATGTCCGTGGCGACCATGACCGTCTCCGCGCCCGTGCCTGCTTCGAGCCGCCGGACGTTTCCGGCCGGGCGCCGTCCCACGCCGGGCGAGTCCCGGCGCGGCCCTCTGGTAGAGCCTTTCGGCCCCTAAGGAAAGATTATCGGCAGGACCGGTCGCTCAGCCGGCGCCGCCGTCGGCATCGCCCCCGCCCTTCTGCGGCAGCGAGCCGGCACCCGGCGTCGCCTCCTCGTTGGTGAGGTCGGGCCTGGCATGGGGTCCGGCGGCGGGCCCGCCGGTCTGCTGCGGCTCCGCGCGCCCTGGCGCCTTGGATGGCGTGTCCTTCAATTCGTCCGGCGTTCTCGACGGGTCCATGGCGATCTCCTCGGCGTTCTTCTCCGAGGAAACGGCGCCCGCGCCGGGACGTTGCGTCGAACCTGTCCTCAGAGGCGCACGCGCCAGACGAAGGCGCGCGTCTCGCCGGGGGCGAGCACGAGAATGCCGGGCTTGTCCATGAAGTCGCCGTCCCAGCCCTGCGGGCTCGCCATCCCGTACCAGGGCTCGATGCACACGAAAGGCGCCTCGCCCGGCTTCGACCAGATGCCGAGATCCTTGAACCCCTCCCAGGAGACCTCGATCTCGCGGATCACCGCGCCCTCCGGCGAGAGCGCGGCGTAGCGCACGCTGCGGCTCGCCACGTCCGGCATGACGATCGCGTCGCGGGCGAAGAGCGCCGGGTCGAGCGGCAGTTCCCGTTCCTCGAAGGGCGGCGCCTTGCCCTCGCCCAGAAGCCCGCCCTCGACGACGGCGAGCACCTGGCCCGTCTCGGGCTTTTCGAAGGTGATGCGATGGTCGGTGCGCGCGACGCCGGAGACGAGCGGCCAGGCGAAGGCGGGATGGGCGCCGACGCCGCAGGGCAGCGGCCCCTCGCCCGGATTGGTCACGCGCGTCGTGCAGGACAGCGTGCCTTCGCGCACGGCGTAGACGAGGTCGAGCACGAAGGCGAACGGGTACTGGGCGCGCGTGGCCTCGTCGTCCACGAGGCGCAGCGTCACGCTCGTCTCGTCGGCTTCGACCAGCGAGAAGGCGGCGTCGCGCGCGAAGCCGTGCTTGGGCAGCGTGTGGACGGCGCCGGCATGGCGCAGGCGGTCGCCCGCGAGCGCGCCGACGGTCGGGAAGAGCACCGGCGCGTGGCGCGGCCATTGCGGCCCGGCCTGCCAGAGGAGTTCGGCGCCCGACGCGTCGGTGAGGCTCGTCAGCTCCGCGCCGCGGCTCGCCACCTGCGCGCCGATGCCCTGCGAGGCGATGCGATAGGACCCGTCCATTGGCGCCCGTCTCCCGATCCGTTGATTCTGGCGCGGCGAGGACCCGCGCGGCGGCCGCGAGATAAGCCGCGCCCGGGCGGCGGGGCAAGAGGCGGGCCCTTGGGCCGCGCCCCGGGGCTCAGCTCGTCGGGTGGACGCGCGTCCGCACCCAGTCCTCGGCCGCGCCGAGATCGGCGAAGAGCGGCGGCTCGACATCCGCGATGCCGGCGAAGGAGGCCTCCACCGCCCAAAGGCCGCGGTTGCAGCCGTGGCTCTCGTCCTCCAGGAGCACGAGGACCGCCACGAGAAGGCCGTCGGCGAGGACCAGCCGGCCCTCCCGGTCGTCCGACCCTGTCGCGATCCCGATGACCTGGAACTCGATCACGTCACGTCCGCAGTCTCCATCAGCCGCCCCTCGCGCAAGGGTCTGAAATGCAGGTAGCTGGGGTCGAACTCGGCGAACTCGCGCAGCGCCTCGACGTCGGGAATGGTGATCTCGCGGCTCGTCTGCGAGATGAGGCCGCTGCGGCGCAGATGCTGCAGGGCGCGGTTCACCGACACGGTGGTCAGCCCGACCGTGTCGGCCAGCTCGGTCTGCGAGAGCGAGAGGCGGAACGAGCTCTCCGTCGCCTCGCCCACGACGAGGAGCCGCAGGTGGAGTTCGGCCAGGATATGGGCGACGCGCCTGTCGGCCGGGCGGCGGCCGATATTGACGAGCCATTCGCGGCAGATCGCGCCTTCGACGAGTTCCGACCACCAGAGCGCGCGCGCCAGCATCGGCCGCGCCGTGAGCTTCAGGATGTCGGCCTCGCTCAGATGCACGACCCGGCAGCGCGTGCGGGCGGCGATCGAGTGGTCCATCTTGTCGAGCAGGAAGCCGAACAGATCGCAGAAGTCGCCCGGCACGAGATAGCCGATGATCTGGCGCTTGCCGTCCGGCAGCACCTTGTAGCGATAGGCCTGGCCGGACAGGATGACGTGGACCTTCTCCGAGCGCGCGCCCTCGCTGCTGATGTCGGTGCCGGGCGCCACGTCCTCGCCGTGCCCGACGATGCGCTCCACGAAGCGCCGGTCCTCTTCGGGAAGCGGATGAAGAGCCGTCAGTTTGGCGATCAGCGCCTTGGCCATCGTATGTTCGATCCTGTCGTGATCCTGCGGACGTGAAGGGCTAGCAGAGCACGAAAGCGCTGGCGAGAGAACGACGCTTTGCCGGCACCCGGTCGGTCGGACCGGCGCCAGGGCAGCCTCGGACGGGGCGCCGGGCGGCCTCGGGCCCGCCCGGCTCCGGCCTCACATCGGCATCGGCGCGCGGCGGTGCAGGTCGGCGATCCCGGCCATGACCTCGGGCGGGAGCACGAGGTCGCAGGCCCCCAGATCCACCGTCAGCTGCTCCATCGACGTCGCGCCGATGATGGCGGCGGTCACGAAGGGCCGCGTCAGGCAGAAGGCGATGGCCATCTGCGCCGGATCGAGCCCGTGCTCGCGGGCGAGCGCCACGTAGCCGTCCGTCACGGCGAGGACGTGGGGCGTGAAGCGGCCGCCGAGATCGCTGCGGATCGAGGCGCGCGAGCCGGGCGGCACGATGCCGCCGGCATACTTGCCGGTGAGAAGACCCGCGGCGAGCGGCGACCAGGCGAGAAGGCCGACATCCTCGTGGACGCTGAGTTCGGCGAGGTCGAGGTCGAAGGTCCGGCACAGGAGACTGTACTCGTTCTGCAGGCTCGCCACCCGCGGCAGGCCGCGGCGCTCGGCCAGTTCCAGGAACTTCGCCGTGCCCCAGGCCGTGTCGTTGGAGAGGCCGACATGGGCGATCTTGCCGGCCTCGACGAGCCGGCCGAGCGCCTCCAGCGTCGCCTCCATGTCGTCGAGCACGGCCGCGTTGTCGCGCCCGCTCGGGTCGTAGTCGAAGGCCTGGCGGAAATGGTAGGAGCCGCGATTGGGCCAGTGCAGCTGGTAGAGGTCGATCGTCTCGACGCGAAGGCGCTTCAGGCTGGCCTCGACCGCGCGCTCGAGATTGTCGGCGTCGATGGCCGCCCCGTCGCGGGCCATGCCGCCCTTGCCGGTGATCTTGGTGGCGAGGACGAGCCCGTCCCGCTTGCCCGAGCGCGACAGCCAGTCGCCGATGATCTCCTCGGTCCGCCCGACCGTCTCGGCCTTCATCGGCGTCGTCGGATACATCTCGGCCGTGTCGATGAAGTTGACGCCGGCATCGAGCGCGGCGTCGAGCTGGCGGTCGGCCTCGGCCTGGTCGTTCTGGCTGCCCCAGGTCATCGAACCGAGGCAGATCTCGCTGACCATCAGGCCGGTGCGGCCGAGCGGGCGCTTCTTCATGGGACAATCCTGGATGGGAGAGGAAAGGGATCGGGGAAAGGGAAAGGACAGGCTCTAGGACATTGCGCCGGCAATCGCCACCGCGTCGCGTCGCAGCGCGCCGCGCGTCGCGGGCTTGAAGGAGAGAAGGGCAAGGATATCTCCCGATGGCAGCCGCGCTGCAGGCAGGAAGGAACCGGTGGCGTGCGTGTCTGATATCGATCTGCCCGAAGGCGTGGGGCGTGGCCATCTCGAAGGCATGACGAAGATCCAGCGTCATGCGAGCCCCCTCTCGCTGGTCGTCCTCGGCGCCATCCTCCTCGTCGCCCTCTCCGGCTTTCTCGGCGGCGGCGCGCCGGCCCGCCATGTGGCGGAGCGGCCGGAGGCGCTGCTGGCCGTGAGCGTGCCCGACATCCTGCGCAACGGCGAGTTCTTCGAGATGGTGGTGCGCCTCGAGGCCCGCTCTCCGGTCGGCGACCTGACGCTCGGCGTCGAGCCGTCGCTCTGGGCCGACATGACGCAGAACACGATGATCCCGGCGGCCGGCGAGGAAAGCTACGCGGACGGGCTGTTCCGCTTCGCCTATGGCCCGGTCGAGGCCGGATCGGCCGTGGAGGTGAAGATGGACCTGCAGATCAATCCCGACCTTCTCGGCGGCACGCGGGGCGACGTCGTGCTCCTCGACGGCGAGCGCGAGCTTTTGCGCCTGCCGGTCGCCATCGCGGTGCGCCCCTGATGGACATCGTTCTGCGCGCGACGGCCATGTTCGCCGTCCTCTTCCTCCTGCTTCGGCTTCTGGGCAAGCGCGAGCTCAGCCAGATGACGCCGTTCGAGCTCATCGTGCTCGTCGTGATGGGCGATCTCGTGCAGCAGGGCGTCACCCACAACGACTTCTCGGTGACGGGCGCGCTGCTCGCCATCGTCACCTTCGCCTTCTGGGGCGTGGTCCTGTCCTGGGCGACCTATCTCTCGCCGCGCGCCGAGCGCTGGCTGGAGAGCGAACCGCGGGTCATCATCAAGGACGGGATCCTGCGCGAGGAGAACCTGCGCCGCGACCGCATCACCCGCCGCGAGGTGGAATCGGAGATGCGCCTGGCCGGCATCGCCTCCATGCGCGACGTCGCCTGGGCGATCCTGGAGCCGCAGGGGCGCATCTCCTTCATCAAGGCCGATCCAGGCGGCGAGCCGAGCCGCCAGACCGCCGCCGACGGCAGCGCCGCGACCTGACGCCAGCCCGATGCCGAAGATGCGCCGCAAGGCCGACCTCCCCGCCAAGACCTGCGCGCAGTGCGGCCGCCCGATGGTGTGGCGCAAGGCCTGGGCCAAGACGTGGGACGCGGTGAAATATTGCTCCGAGCGCTGCCGCTCGCAGGCCAAGGCGACGCCCGGCGGGGCGGACGGCGCGCAGCCGTGAGCCGGCACGGCCGGGGCGTGCGGCCCCGGCGTCAGGCCTTCTTGAGGAACTCGGTGCGCAGCACGAGGCCCTTCACCTTCTCCACGTTGCATTCCACGAGCGCGGGATCGTCCGTCAGGCGGATGTTGCGCACCAGCGTGCCGCGCTTCAGCGTCACGGACGTGCCCTTCACCTTCAGATCCTTGACGAGCGTCACGCCGTCCCCGTCGCAGAGCGGCGTTCCGTTCGCATCCTTCACCACGGGGTCGGTCATCGAAGAGGTCTCCAGCGCGCCGGGAGCGGCCGCGGGGCTTCCTATCACGACCGGCGGCGCCTCCGTCAGCCGGCGAGCGCCATCGGCAGGGCGCGGCCGGGATGGCGCACGATCGTCATGGGAATGCCGTAGATGCGCTCCAGCCCCTCCCCCGTCATGACGCTCTCGGGATCGCCGCGCGCCACGAGCCGGCCGTCGCGAAGCGCCAGGAGCTCGTCGCAGAAGCGGGCGGCCATGTTGACGTCGTGCAGCACGACGACGACGCTAAGGGCCCGCTCGCGCGACAGCCGGGCGACGAGGTCGAGCACCTCCACCTGATGGGCGACGTCGAGGGCCGAGATCGGTTCGTCGAGGAGGAGGCAGCGCGCGTCCTGCGCGACCAGCATGGCGATCCAGGCGCGCTGGCGCTCGCCGCCCGACAGCGTGTCCACCGCGCGCTCGGCGAGGGCGGACAGATCCGTCAGCGCTAGCGCCTCCTCCACCTTGCGCCCGTCCTCGGCGGAGAAGCGGCCGAGCGCGCCATGCCAGGGATAGCGGCCGAGCGCCACGAGCTCTCGCACCCGCAGTCCCTCCGTCGCGGGCGGATGCTGCGGCAGGTAGGCGACGCGCCTGGCGAAGTCGCGATCCCCGTAGGCGGCGAGCGGCCGGTCGCCGAGGCGGATGGCGCCACCGCTCGGCGCATCCTGGCGCGCCAGCATCTTCAGGAGCGTCGACTTGCCCGAGCCGTTGCGGCCGAGAAGGCCGGTGACCCGGCCGGGCGCCAGCGCAAGCGTCAGCGGATGCAGGAGCGTCCGGCCGCCGATCGCCTTGTGGACGCCGGAGAGGACGAAGGTCGCGCCGCGCGAGGGATCGGTCATCGGGAACGGGCCTTTGCGCCCTGCAGGAGGACGAGGAGGAAGGGAGCGCCGACGAGCGCGGCCAGGAGGCCGGCCGGCAGCTGGAACGGGAAGGCGGCGGTGCGGCCGACGAAATCGGCGGTCACGATCAGGGCGGCGCCGACGAGGGCGGCGGCGGCGAGCGCGGGACCGGGCCGCCGCGCGCCGAGGCGCGTGGCGATATGGGGCGCCATGAGGCCGACGAAGGAGAGCGGCCCGACGATCACCGTCGCCCCCGCCGAGGTGCCGGCGACGATGAACAGGAGCGCCAGCCGGGCGCGCGCCAGAGGCAAGCCGAGCGCCTGCGCGGCGGGGCCCCCGAGCGGCAGGACGAGCAGCCAGCGGCGGGCGAGGAGCGCGGCGGCGAGAAAGGCCGCGGCAAGGAAGGCCGCGCGCCCGGCGTCGCCCGCCTCCAGCCCCCCGGTCGCCCCGCTGAGGAGACTGAGAAGCTGCACCGCCCGCGGGTCGCCGGTCGCCGAGAGCATGCCGACCAGGGCGTCGAGAAGCGCGTTGATCGCGACCCCCGCCAGAAGCACGCGCTCCGGCGCGAAGCCCGAGCGCTGCGCGAAGGCGAGGACGAGCGCGAGGACCACGGCCGCGCCGAGCGGCGCGCCGAGATGTCCGGCGCCGGGAAGGAGCGTATCGGCCGCCAGCAGCGCGACGGCCGCCCCGAAGGCGGCGCCGGCGCTGACGCCGAAGACCTCCGGGCTCGCCATGCCGTTGCCCGTGAGGCGCTGCAGCACCAGCCCGGCGGTGCCGAGCATCGCGCCGGCGGCGGCGCAGGCGAAGACGCGCGGCATCCGCCAGGGCAGGATCGCGCCGAACTGTTCCGGGCGCAGCCACGTCCAGGCGCCGCCGGGGTCGCGGCCGAGAAGGAGGGCGACGAGGAGAAGCAGACCGAAACCGAGGCCGAGCGCCGCCAGGAGCCGCTGCGCAGACCGGGCCGGCCGCCCGTCCGGTGCCCGCCCCGCCTCGGGCGGGCGGGCCGCGAGCGACAGGCGCGGCAGGAGCCAGAGCAGGATGGGCGATCCGAGGATCGCCGTCACCGCGCCGGTCGGCAGGAAATCGGACGCGGCTCCCGCGGCGAGCTGGACGCCGAGATCGGTGAGGAGCAGGAGGAGCCCCCCGACCGCCGCCGAGGCGAGGAGCCGCGTGCCGAGCCCCCTCGCCCCGGCGAGACGCGCCACCAGCGGCGCCACGAGGCCGACGAAGCCGATGACCCCGACCGAGGCCGTGACGAAGGCCGACAGGAGGAGCGCCAGCGCCACCGCGCCGAGCCGCAGCGCGCCGACGGGAAGGCCGAGCGCGCGGGCGCCGTCCTCCCCCAGATCCAGGAGGCGCAGCGGGCGGAGAAGCAGGACGACGAAGGGCAGGAGGACGGCGAGGCGCCAGGAGAGGGCGAGCGCCGGATCCCAGCTCTGCTGCGCCAGCGATCCCCCGCCCCAGATGAAGAGGCTGACGAGATAGCGGCTTTCGAGAAGCGTGAGCATCGCCGAGAGCGCGCCGCAATAGAGCGTGACGACGAGACCCGAAAGGACGAGCGGCACGGGGGCGAAGCCCTGCCGGCGCGTCAGCGCGAAGACGAGCGCGGTCGTGGCGGCGCTGCCGGCGAGCGCGGAGAGATCGCGGCCCCAGCCGATCATCGCCGGGGCGTAGAGGGTGGCGAGCGTGAGCGCGAGGCGCGCCCCGGCATCGATGCCGAGCGTCGTTGGCGAGGCCAGCGGATTGCGCAGCACCTGCTGCAGGAGCGCGCCCGACAGCCCGAGCGCGGCGCCGCACAGAAGCGCCATGGCAAGGCGCGGCAGCGTGGCGTTCACGAGGACGAGCCGCTCGGGCTCGGGCAGCGCGCCGGCGCCCGCGAGCATCTGCCCGGCGGGTCCGGCGAGAAGCACGGCGAGCGCGGCGGCGCAAAGAAGGGCGAGCGCGGCCAGAAGCCGCGCCGGATGGGGCGCCCGCTGCGCGGCCGCGCTCATGCGCTGCGCCTTTCCAGCTCGCCCAGAAGCAGCGCCGCGAAGCGCCGCGCGGAGGGCAGGCCGCCGAACATCAGCGACGGCTCCAGAACCGAGACGGCACCTTGCCTGGCGAAGGGCAGCGCCGTCCAGATCGGGCTGCGCGCGAGCGCGCCCATCGCGTCCGGCGGCAGCGGATCGAAGGTGACGAGGCGCGTGGCCTCGGTCTGCCAGAAGGCCTCGATGCCGACGGTGGCAAAGCCCCAGTAATTGTCCGGCGCCGCCCAGGCATTGGCGATGCCGAGCCGCGCGAGGACCTTGCCGTAGAGGCCGGAGGCCCCGTAGACGCGCGCGTGCCGCGCATCGAGGAGCGAGGCGAGGAGGATGGGGCCCGGCGAAAGCCGCGCGGCGCGCGCCCGGCCGGCCTCGAAGAAGGCCTCCGTGTCCTCGAGGTAGCGCGCGGCGGCCGCCCGCGCGCCCAGCCGGTCGCCGAGCCGGCTCAAGGCGGTGCGCGCCGCTTCCAGCGGATCGAGCCCCGGCCCGTAGAGCGTCAGGCGCTCCACGGGCGCGATGCGCCGCAGGGCCGGCTCGGCGCCCGCGACATAGTCGGTGCTGAGGATCAGGTCCGGGGAGAGCGCGGAGAGCACTTCCATGTTCGGCGCGAGATCGAGGCCGAGATCGACGACGCCGGGCGGCAGCGGCGGGGCGACCACCCACTTGCGCCAGCCTTCGAGATCGGGAAGCGCGACGGGCGGACGGCCGATGGCGATCAGCGTCTCGCCGAGCCCGTAATCGAGACTCGCGACCCGCGGGACGGCGGCCGCCCGCACCGGCGCGCCGAGCGCGGGAAGCGCGAGCATGGCGCCGAGAAAGGCGCGCCGGCCGAGCGTCGACCCGGGCGTCCCGGAGGCGCGGAGTCCTTGGAATCGCTCCAGAAACTGTGGCGCGGAAGAAACAGCGGCCCCGTCCTCGACGAGGCTCCGCGTCCCCGCTTCAAGGGCGGAATCGCGTCGGGCCCCGGGAAACCAAGGCTTTTCTGCGGCGATCTTCGAAACGGACGGCGACATCGTATCCCGGCTTATATTGACTCAGTCAGTCAAGTTTATTTAGCCCTGACGTCGAGCGTCGGGCAAGGGCCCGGTTACGATCCAAGGTGTTCCATGTCCTCCTGCCTCATCACCCCGTCCGGCCGTCCCCGCTTCCCGTCCGCCGCCGCCAGGGGCCTGCCGCGGCTCGTCGCGGGTCTCAGCCTGTCCAGCGCGCTCGTCGCTGTCGCCGTCTCGCAGGCCGGCGCGCAGACCGCCGCCGTCCAGCTCGAGACCGTGACGATCGAAGGCGAGGCGAGCACGGCGCAGGCCGGCGACACCGGCCTTGCGGCAGAAGGCTACGTGCCCGCCGCCGCCGTCAGCGCGACCAAGACCGACACGCCGCTGGAGCGCGTGCCGCAGTCCGTCTCGGTGGTGACGCGCGAGCAGCTGGAGGACCGCAATGTCCAGACGCTTCTGGAGGCGCTGAACTACACGCCGGGCGTCCGCACCGGCGCCTTCGGCTTCGACCCGCGCTTCGACGCCTTCTCCATCCGCGGCTTTCCCGCCACCTATACCGGCATCTTCCGCGACGGCCTGCGCGAGTTCAACACGGGCTTCTCCACCTTCGACATCGAGCCCTACACGCTCGGCGGCATCGCCATCCTGAAGGGTCCCTCGGCCGGCCTCTACGGCTCGTCCAATCCCGGCGGCATCGTCGACCTGCGCTCCAAGCGCCCGGAACAGGAGGCCATGCGCGAGGTCGAGGCGCAGCTCGGCACGAACGAGCGCTATCAGGGCGGGTTCGACGCCACCGGCCCGCTCGGCTCCGGCGGCGCCGTCTCCTATCGCCTCACGGGCGTCGCGCGGGACGCGGGCACCGACAATCCGTTCGTCGCCGACGACCGGCTCGACGTCGCGCCCGCGCTGACCTGGTCGCCCGACGCCGACACGCGCCTGACGATCCTCTCCGAACTGCAGCGCTCGAGGTCCGGCGGCTCGGCGGCCTATATCAACGAGAACCGGCGCGCGACGGACCTTCCCTACGGCGATCCGAACTTCAACGAACTCGACCAGGAACAGGGCCGCATCGGCTTCGAATTCGAGCAGCGGCTGAACGAGACCTTCGTCTTCCGCCAGAAGGCGCGCTACCAGGCGCTCGACGTCTATGCCGAATACGCCTACCCGATCGGGGCGCCGGTCGGCGGCATCCAGGCCCGCGGCGCCGGCAATCTCGACCAGTCGCTGAAGGGCGTCGTCTCCGACACGCAGCTCGAGGCGAAGTTCGCCACCGGCCCGCTCGGCCACACGGTGATCGGCGGCCTCGACGGCTCCTATGCCGATTTCGAGAATCGCGAGGGCTTCGGCGCCGCGCCTTCGCTGAACCTTGCCACGCTCGACTACAGCCAGTCCTTCGACACGCCGGACTATTCGGTGGCGCAGAAGCAGAGCCAGGGGCAGATCGGCCTCTACCTGCAGGACGAGATCACCTACGACCGCTTCACCCTGACGCTCGGCGGGCGCCAGGACTGGCTGGAGACCAAGACGCGCGCGGGCACGCCCGACGATCTCGGCGACGAGGACCGGCAGCGCGACGACGCGTTCTCGGGCCGCGTCGGCCTCTCCTACCTCTTCGACAGCGGCATCGCCCCTTATGTCAGCTACGCCACGTCCTTCGCGCCCGTCATCGGCACGGCGGCGGACGGCACCGCCTTCAAGCCGACGGAGGCCGAGCAGTACGAGGCGGGCGTGAAGTACCGCGTGCCCGGCCTGAACGCCTTCCTCACCGCCTCCGTCTTCGAGCTGACGCAGCAGAACGGCGTCTTCCTGCGCCCGAGCGAGGATTTCTCGACGAACGTCACCGTCCAGGCCGGCGAGATCCGCTCGCGCGGCGTCGAGCTGGAAGGCACGGCCACGCTCTGGAGCGGCTTCGACGTCGTCGCCTCCTACGCCTATATCGACGTGGAGACGATCGAGGGCGCGCCCGGCACGGTCGGCAAGCAGCTCTCCTCGACGCCCCACCACTCGGCCTCGATCTGGGGCGACTACACGATCCAGGACGGGATGCTGGCCGGGCTCGGCGCCGGCGCCGGCCTGCGCTACCTCTCCAAGAGCTACGGCGACGAGGAGAACACGTTCGAGAACGACGCGCGCACCTTCGTCGATGCGGCCGTGCACTACGATTTCCCGCAGGTCGAGGGCCTGCGCCTGCAGGTCAACGCCAAGAACATCTTCGACGAGGACGCGCAGGTCTGCTCCTCGGGCTTCTGCTACAAGGAGCCCGAGCGCCAGGTGATCGGCACGCTGCGGTTCCGCTTCTGATGGGCGCGGCGATGCTTCTCGCCCGCTCCACGATCGAGGTCGAGGGAGCGGCCGAGCTCCTCGACCGGCTCTGCGACCACTTCGCCGAGCATGGCGCGGTCGAGCGCGACGGCGCGTGCGGCCGCATCGACTTCGGCTACGGGCAGGCGCGGCTGAGCGCCCTGCCCGCCGGCCTCGAGGCGGAAGTCGAGGCTCGGGATCCGACCTATCTCGCCTATGTGAAGATGGGCGTCGCCGAGCACGTCCTGGAGATGGCGCGCGGCCCCGCGCCCGTGATCCGCTGGCAGGGCGACGGCGACGGGCTCGTCGTGCCGCCCTTCTTCCGGGAGATGCGCGTCGTCTCCTCGCACCGCCTGTCGCCGCACATGCAGCGTGTGCGCTTGTCGGGGGCGGATCTCCAGCGCTTCGCGGTCGGCGGCCTGCACGTGCGGCTTCTCTTCCCGCCGCAGGGGCGCGCGCCGGTCTGGCCGACGCTCGCCGAAGACGGGCGCATCCTCTGGCCGCAGGGGCCGGACGCGCTCGACAACCGCGTCTATACGCTGCGCCATATCGATCCGCAGGCCGGCCATGTCGATATCGACATCGTCCTGCACGAGGGCGAGGCGACGCCCGGCTCGCGCTTCGCCCTGCAGGCCGCGCCCGGCGACGTCGTCGGCATGACCGGGCCCGGCGGCGGCGACGTGCCGGAGGCCCAGACGCTACTTCTCGTCGGCGACGAGACCGCCCATCCCGCCATCGCCCGCATCCTGGAGGCCCTTCCGGCGACCGCGAGGGCCCATGTCGTCGCCGAGTTCGACGGGCCCGACGACGCGCCGCGCTTCGCCTGCGCGGGCGAGATGTCCGTCACGCTCCTGCCGCGCAACGGTCTGCCCGCCGGCACCGCCGGGCTCCTGCCGCGCGCGGTGGAGGCGCTGGACTTCGCCGCGCTCGGCCCCTCGCTTTTCGTCTGGGTCGGCTGCGAGTTCTCCGACTTCGTCGCCCTGCGCCGGCACCTTCGCAAGGACCGGCGGATCGCCAAGAAGGACCATCTCGCCGTCGCCTACTGGCGCCGCCACCATGCCGGCGACGACGCGCGCCACGAGGACTGAGCCCCGCGGAAGCCGGACCGGCGGCGCGGTCAGTCCCGGCGCTTCAGCGGCGTGATGCCGCCGCCCTCGTCCGGCTGCGCCCCGGCCTCGGTGTCGGCATCGGCATCGGCCGCCGCGTGGCGGTGGAGATCGGGATCGGGCGCGTCGGCCGTGCCGACCAGAGTGTCGGACACGCGCGGCAGGACGCCGTTCTGCGGCGTGCGCTCCTTCTCGTTCGCCGAATGGCGGGACAGAGCGCGTTCGTCGGACTGCGTCATGACATCGTCACCTTCTGATGGGCCCTCGGGTTCGATCGGGCGTCTGGAAGGCGAAGTCGAAGCTCGCCCGTTCCGTTCCCCGCCGCCCGTCGCCGCGATGTCGCAGCGCGCGCGTCGGGGCGGCGCGAGCCTCGGCGCCGCCCTCTGGTATGCGGCAGCGGGCGGGAGCCTGCGGACGGGTCGTCAGTCCGAGCCGCAGGGCCAGGTCGCGACGGGGGTCAGGCCGGCCGGCAGCTTCGTCGCGGCGTCGCCGCAGGCCAGGTCGATCTGCGCCTGCTGCAGACCCGTGGCGGCCGAGAGATCGGCGCCCTCGAGCCTCGTGAGAAACATATAGGCGCCGGTGAAGTCGAGCGGGCCGGCGATCTTCGCACCCTGGAAATTGGAGCGCGCGAGATTGGCGAAGGCGAAGCGGTTGTCGCCGAGACGGGCGCCCTCGAAATTCGCCCGGCCGAGCTCGGCCTTCTCGAACGTGCTGCCGGTGAGGTCGGCGCGCGAGAAGTTCGCGCGCTGCAGCTCGGCGCCGTAGAATTTCGCCGCCTTCGCTGTGACGGCCGAGAAGTCGGTGCGGTAGCCCTCGATCTTGGTGAAGTCCGCCTCGTCGGCCGAGGCGCCGGCCAGCGAGGTGCGCACGAGCTCGGCGCCCGCCAGCTTGGCCTTGGCGAGCGTCACCTCGCGCAGGTCGCTGAGGCTGAGATCGGCATCGCCGAGATCGGCCCCGCTGAGATCGGCCCTCGAGATCATCAGATTGCGCCGGTTGCACCCGCTCCAGTCCACTGCCGCCTCCGGCGAGGCCGAACAGTCCGCCGCCTGCGCGACCGCGGGCACCAGGACCATGGCCAGCGCCGCCAGAGGCCCCCGGAGCCCACGCCGCGAGGCCGGAACGCCAACGCCGCGCCGACCAGCCCGGGCCCCGCCGACCCGCCTGGACATCACTACCCCGTCCGCCATCGCATCCTCCCGCCACCCTGTCGCCCGCCCGCCCCGGACGCCGACGCGCCGGCCGAAGCTTGCCACTGTCACCGAAAGATGGGGGCTCGTCCGCCCGAAGGAAGATGGCGCGCTCGAAACCGCCGGCGCGCTACGCACCGCGGTCGGGGAAAAGCCGGAGGCCGGATCGCCATTCGGATCATCCGGAGCATGGCGCCGGGCAAGTCAGCGACACCGTCGAAATGAAGGGTGGCGCGATCGTGGCGTGTAGAGAAGCGTCGGAACGGCGAAACCGTCGAGAAGCACCGCTCGATGCGGTTGCGATGCTGGGCAATCGCCCCTCGAAAGGTGGGCCGCGTCAGATCGGCCCGATAGCGCCTGGTCTTACGCTTGATCGATCGATCGCCATTCGCGCTCGTTTCGTCGTGTCCACATTCAGGGGATAGACCCTGAAGCAGCCCCCGGCGCAACCGCTTCTCGAACGGACTCTCGGGCCCCAGCATCCGGAAACACGATCAACATCTCGTGGTGGTACGGCTCCCCAGCCGCCAGGACGACCGAAGGGAAGCCCGGGCAGTTGGGAGCGTTCGGATAGGCCTGGGTTTCGAGCGCGAAGCCGGCGAACTTCTCGTAGATCGCGCCGTCCTTGCCCCTCGCGGAAGCCAGCCCGTAGTGGTTGGCGGTATAGAACTGAAGCCCCGGCTGGTTCGAATGGAGTTCGAGTCGGCGACCACTGCGGGCGTCCAAGGCCGACGCGCACCGTCGCAGCCCGGTCGCCGGCTCGTTCAGGCACCAGTTGTGATCGTAGCCGCCGTCGATCCAAGCCTTCGCGATGTCGGCGCCTATCGCCTTGGCACGGCGGAAATCGAACGGACCGCCATCAACCGGCACGATCTCGCCGGTCGGGATCTTGTCCGGCGTGACCGGCGTGTAGCGGTCCGCCTCGATCTGGAGACGCTGCTCCAGGACATTGCCGCTCGCATGACCGGCGAGGTTCCAGTAGCCGTGATGGACGAGGTTGACGATCGTGCGACGGTCGGCCTCGGCCCGCATCACGATGGAGACGGCCCCGCCCGGCAAGACGGAATAGGTCACGGACGCCGCGAGGGCGCCGGGATAGCCCTCGTCTCCGTCGGGACTTTCCAGCCGGAACTCCACCGCGTTCGCCGACGGATCGGGATGCCCGCTCCAGAACCGTTTTCCGAAACCCCGCGCCCCGCCGTGCAGATGATGCGCGCCGCTGTTGCAGGCCAGTTGGATCACCCGTCCGTCGAGTTCGAACCGGCCTTCCGCGAGCCGATTGGCATGGCGCCCGCAGATGGCGCCCGCGTTGCCGGGCATGGCCACGTAGTCCGCGGGATCGTCGTATCCGAGCACGATATCCTCGACCACGCCGTGACGGTCGGGCCGCGTCAGCCGCGTGAGGATGGCGCCGAAGCCGATCACCTCCAGTTCCGTCTCGCCGCCGCTCAGGCGGAACGCTTCGACCGGCTGCCCCTCGATGGTGCCGACGATGCGGCGGTCCGGTGTCCGGGGCGACATGGCACTTCCCTTCGCTGCGGGCAGGCGTCGGCATTCTGGCCGGGTCCGCCCCTCGCATCCCCCGCGAGGATGCTACCGCCAACATGTAAAAAATGTTGACGACATGTTTGGCTGTGTCTACTGCTCTGGTCAAGCCGGACGGCTTGGGCAGGTGCCCTCCTCCATGCCGGCCTGCATCGGACAGCGACCGGACCGGTCCACCGCCCCACAGAGGGCGAGGCGGCCGCGTCGACGGGGAGAAGACGGTTCATGGCCCGCAGGCGCATCCTGACGCTCGGCAACGCCTTTCTCGACACGATCGTCTACCTCCCCGCGCTCCCCTCGGTTCCCGTGAAGCAGCGTGCGCTCGATGTCCGCAGGACCGGAGGCGGTATCGCGGCCACCGCCGCTTACGCCACGGCCAAGCTTGGAGCCGATACGGTCTTCTGGGGACGGCTCGGCCTAGACGACACGGGCGACCAGATCCTGTCGCGCCTGCGCGTCGCCGGCGTGAAGACCTGCGACGTGCGCCGCGTGCCCGGCGGCGTCAGCCCGATCGGCACCGTCCTCGTCTCGCCCGACGGCGACCGCATGGCCTTCGGCTTCATCGGGCGCGATCTCGGAGACGAAGCCGACTGGCTGCCGCTCTCCGATCTCGACGGCATCGACGCCGTGATGGCCGATTACAGCTGGGCCGAAGGGGCTGCCGCCGTCTTCCGCGCGGCGCGCGAGCGCGGCATCGTTTCGGTTCTCGACGCCGATGTCGGCGACATGGACGCCGTGCGCAGCCTTCTCGCCCTGCCCGACCACGTGGTCTTCTCGGCGGCCTGCCTCGCCCGCCTCACCGGCACCGCGGAGATCGGACAGGGCCTGACGGTGGCTCGCGGCCTCTGCCGGGGCACGGTGGGCGTCACCGACGGCGAACACGGCTTCTTCTGGCTCGACGGCGACCGGGTGCGCAACGTCCCGGCCTTTCCCGTGAAGGCGATCGACACCAACGGGGCGGGCGACATCTTCCACGGCGCCTATGCGCTGGGCCTGGCCGAAGGGATGGATGTCGAGGGCGCCGCGCGCCTCGCCAGCGCGACCGCCGCGCTCAAATGCGCGCGCGGCAGCGGCTGGGAAAGCATTCCCGACCGGGCCGCCGTGGATGCGCTTCTGCTGGAGGGACGGCGGTGAGGATCACGCCAGGCAAGCTCTGGGGCCTGCGGCGCCTCGCCGACGACGACGGCCGCTTCAAGATGCTGGCGATGGACCAGACGGGGCCGATCGTCCATCCGATCAAGGCCGCACGCGGCCTCGATCACGCTCCCTACGAGGACGTGGCGGCGGTCAAGCGGATGCTGGGAACGCATCTCGCGCCCCGCGCTTCGGCCGTGCTGATCGACCCGCCACTCGGCTATGCCGCGGCCATCGACGGCCTGTCGCCCCGCCGTGGGCTTCTCGTGGCGACCGAATGGGCGACCTGGGAGGTCACCGAGACCGGCCGAAAGTCGTCCGACATTCCGGGCTGGGACCCTTCGGTCATCCGCCGGATCGGCGGCGATGGCGTGAAGGTCAATCTCTGGTATCGCCGCGATGTCGGCCAGGACGTGAGAGAGCATCAGCTCGCCTATCTCCAGACCGTCAAGGACGCCTGCCGGCGCCACGACATCCCTTTCGTGCTGGAATTCCTGGTCTACCCGTTCCCCGGGGAAAGCGCGGAAGCCTTCGCCGCGCGGCGTGTCGATCTCGTGCTGGACGCCCTGGCTGACCCGGACGTGATGGATGCCGAGGGGGTGGACGTCTACAAGCTGGAACCGCCGACCGAGGTCGTCGGCGTTCCCGATCCGCACGGGCCGGAAGCCGCGGCGGTCCAGGCGCGCTTCGACCGCATGGCCGGAGGCATCCGGCGCCCCTGGGTGCTTTTGAGCGCGGGTTCCACTCCGGCCGACTTCCTGAGACTTCTGACCTACGCCTACCGCGCGGGCGCGAGCGGATATCTTGCCGGCCGCGCGATCTGGGCCGAGGCCTTCGCGCGGTTCCCCGACCTTGCCGCCATGGAAGCGGCCCTGGCGGCGCAGGCCCCGGTCTTCATGGACAGGCTGAACGCCTTGACCGAGGCGCAGGCCACGCCCTGGACCGGCCACGCGGCATGGGTGGACGGCGTGACGATGACCCCGGCGGGCGAAGGTTTCGCGCCGGCCTATGGTCGCTTCGCCGCGACGGGCGCGCTCGCGTCATGATCGGGCCGTCCATGCGCCAGGGGTGGCAATTATGAAGTCGCTCGACTTTTCCGGCGTGCTGTCACGGAGCGACATGCTCCTTCAAGGTGCCTTGCTGACGGTTCAGATCTCGCTCGCGGCGATGGCCTTCTCGCTGGTCATCGGCGTGGCGGCCGCCTGCCTCTCGCTGAGCGGCAAGGCGGTCCTCCGGCTGCCGGTGCTCGCCTATGTCGAGGCCATCCGCAACACGCCCTTCATCGTGCAGGTCTTCCTGATCTATTTCGGACTGCCGGCCCTCGGCATGCATCTCGCGCCGATCCCGGCCGCCGTCGTCGCCATGTCGATCTACGGTGGCGCCTATACGAGCGAGATCATCCGCGCCGGCATTCAGGCGATCGGTCGAGGACAGATCGAGGCGGGCAAGACGCTCGGCATGTCGCCGCTCGTGATCTTCCGTTACGTCGTCCTGAAACCTGCCTTGTCGGCGGTGTTCCCGTCGCTGGCCGCGCAGTTCATCCTGCTGCTCCTCTCCTCCAGCGTCGTCTCGGCGATCTCGGTGCCCGAACTCACGGGCATCGGCAACGACATCCAGGGCATGACGCTGCGCAACATGGAGGTCTACCTCGTCATCGCGGTGTTCTACGTCGCGATGGTGGCGGCGCTGCGGGGCGCCATGACGGCTCTGGAGCGGGTGCTCTTTCCCTTCAAGTTCATGAGGCGCTGAGCGATGTTCCAGCCCTTCAGCCTCACCCATGTCCTGTTCATGCTGACGGGCTTCGGCTGGACGATCGGCCTGGCGGCGATCGCGCTGGTCGGTGGCTCGATCGCCGGCTCGGGGCTGACCCTGATGCGAGTCTCGTCCAACCGCTTCCTCAGCCGACTCGCCCAGGCCTACATTTTCGTCGTGCAGGGCACGCCGCTCCTGGTCACGCTCTTCATCGCCTATTTCGGCGCGACCTATCTCGGCTTCACGGTCTCGCCGCTCGTGGCCATCGCCGTCGCCTTCTCGCTCTATGCCGCAGCCTTCCTCGCCGACATCTGGCGCGGCGCCATCCAGTCGGTGCCGGCAGGGCAGAGCGAGGGAGCGCACGCGCTCGGCCTCAGCCGCGCCGACGCGTTGATCTCCATCATCATCCCCCAGGCGATCCGCATCGCCACCCCGCCGACGGTTGGCTTCTTCGTGCAACTCATCAAGAACACGTCGCTGGCGTCCGTCGTCGGCTTCGTCGAACTCACGCGCACGGCGCAGATCGTCAGCAACGCCACCTTCAAGCCCCTCGACGTCTACCTGACGGCGGCCGCTTTCTACTTCGTCTTCTGCTTTCCCATCACGCTGTATAGCCGACATCTCGAGAAGCGGCTCGGCGTCTGACCATCACGACAACCGGAGGAGAACCATCATGAAACATTTCATCAGGGGCCTTGTGCTGGCCGCCGCCGCCACGGTCGCGCTGACCTCGGCCAGCGTCGCCCAGACGACCAACACGCTCGACACCATCGTCCAGCGCGGCAAGGTCGTGGTCGGCATCTCGCTGTCGACGCCGCCCTATGGCATGACGGACGCGACCATGGCCCCCTCGGGCTTCGACGTCGCAGTCGCCAACCTCATCGCCCGCGACCTCGGCGTGCAGCTGGAAATCGTCGATCAGGTCTCGCAGGCGCGCATCCCGAACCTGACCAGCGGCAAGGTCGACATCGTCGTCTCCTCGCTCGGCATCACCGCCGAACGCGCCAAGACGATCCTGTATTCCAACGCCATCTACGTCGACGAGCAGATGGTGATCGCCCCGACCGCCGCCGAGATCGCCAAGCTGGAGGATCTGGTGGGCAAGCGCGTCGGCGTGACCCGCGCGACGACCAACGACACGATCATCACCGCCAAGGCGGTGGACGGCACCAACATCCAGCGGTTCGAAGACGACGCGGCGACCAACCAGGCCCTCTTCACCGGCCAGGTCGACGCGATCGTCTCGGGCGTGGCGGCCGCCAACGCCATCAACGCGCAGACCGACCAGTTCCAGCGCAAGTTCGCGGTGCGCCAGTCGCCCATGGGCATCGGCCTGCGGCACGGCGACTTCGACCTGCACCAGTGGCTGAACACCGAGATCATGCTGCTCTGGAACTCCGGCGAGCTTCAGGCGGCGCAGAAGCAGTGGCTCGGCGTCGTCAATCCCGACCTGCCCCGCTTCTGACGCATCACGACGGCCCCGCCTCGCGCGGGGCTTCTCTCTTCGAAAAGGCTCCGCCATGTCCCGCATCACCCTTCGTCAGCTTCTCGACCACGCCGCCGAGCACCAGTACGGCGTCCCGGCCTTCAGCGTCACCTGCATGGAGCAGATGCTGGCGGTCATGGCCGCCGCCGACGCCGTCGACGCGCCGGTCATCCTGCAGGTCGGCACGAAGGCCCGGTCCTATGCCGGCGACATCATGATCGAGCATCTCTTCGCCGCGCTGGAGAAACAGTTTCCTCACATTCCGATGGTGGTTCACCAGGACCACGGCAACGATGAAGCGACCTGCGCCACCGCGCTCCAGCTCGGCTTCACCTCCGTGATGATGGACGGCTCCCTGCTCGCGGACGCCAGGACCGCGTCCGACTACGACTACAATGTCGGCGTGACGGCGTCGGTGTCGCGCATGGCCCATTGGATGGGCGCGTCCGTGGAGGGCGAGATCGGCGTGCTCGGCAAGCTCGAGAGCCGCGGCGACGAGCGGATGCTGACCGACCCCGACCAGGCCGTCGAATTCGTCAAGGCGACCAAGGTGGATGCGCTCGCCATCGCCATGGGGACCTCGCACGGGGCCTACAAGTTCTCGCGCAAGCCGGACGGCGACGTCCTCGCCATGGACCGGCTGGAAGAGATCCACCGCCGCCTGCCCGAGACCCATCTCGTCATGCACGGCTCCTCCTCCGTGCCGCAGGAGCTGCAGGATGTGATGAACCGCTACGGCGCCGACATCAAGCAGACATGGGGCGTGCCGATCGAGGAGATCCAGCGCGGCATCAAGCACGGCGTGCGCAAGGTGAACATCGACACCGACAACCGCATGGCCCTTATCGGCCAGATCCGGCGCGTGATGCACGAGGATCCCAAGGAGTTCGACATCCGCACCATGATGAAGCCGGGCATGGAGGCCATCACCAAGCTCTGCCGCCAGCGGCTGGAGGAGTTCGGCACCGCCGGCCATGCCCGCCGGATCAAGGTGATTGCGATGGCCGACATGGCCAAGCGCTATCGGTCCGGCGAACTCGATCCGAAGATCCGCTGACGCGACGCGCCGTCCTGCGTCCGGCGGGCCTCGGTCCGTCGGACACCCTCCGGCATCGCCGGATCATCCGTCGCGCCCGCGACGCCGCACAGCCCGCAAGCAGGGAGACAGTCATGGCAGGGAATGCCGACGTCATGGTCGAGGCCAGAAAGGTCTCCAAGTTCTTCGGCGGCTTCCAGGCGCTTCGCGAGATCGACCTCACTGTGGCCAAGGGCGAGACGGTCGTGATCTGCGGCCCGTCGGGCTCGGGAAAGTCGACCTTCATCCGCTGCCTCAACGCCCTGGAGCTGCACCAGTCCGGCGATCTGACCGTCTGCGGGATCGCGCTGACGTCCTCGCGCCAGTCGATCGATGCGGTGCGGCGGCGGACCGGCATGGTGTTCCAGAACTTCAACCTCTTCCCGCATATGACGGTGATCGAGAACTGCATGATCGCGCCGATGAAGGTGAAGGGCCTGCCCCGCGACGAGGCTCGCGAGATCGCCGAGCGGTTCCTGCGGCGCGTGCATATTCCCGAACAGGCGGACAAGTATCCCATCCAGCTCTCGGGCGGCCAGCAGCAGCGCGTGGCGATCGCCCGCGCCTTGGCCATGAGCCCGGATATCCTGCTCTTCGACGAGCCGACCTCGGCGCTGGACCCCGAGATGGTGCGCGAGGTGCTGGACACGATGGTCGAGCTCGCCAAGGGCGGTGCGACCATGATCTGCGTCACCCACGAGATGAACTTCGCGCGGCAGGTGGCCGACCGCGTCGTCTTCATGGACCGCGGCTCGATCGTCGAGGCGGGCGCGCCGGAGGCGTTCTTCTCGGCGCCGAAGACCGATCGCGCCCGGGAGTTCCTCGCGCAGATCCTGCACTGAGCGCCGGAGCATCAGCTCGGATCGATCCCGAGGGCCTGACTGGCTTCGAGATGCTGCGCGTCGAGGACCGCCGCGCGGGCCTGCATGAGGTGATACTTCATGTAGCTCGCCGCAGCGTCTCCGTCGCCCGCCGCGATGGCGTCGAGGATGCGCGTGTGCTCCTCGATGATCCGCAGTCGCCGGCCGGCCGATCGCCCGCGCGCCAGTTCCAGACCGATGTTCATGGTCTGCGTGACGGGCGTCCGCAGGCCGTTGAGGAGGTCGCCGAAGAAGTCGTTCCCCGCGGCCTGCGCGACCGCGTCGTGAAAGGCGATGTCCTGCTCCTGGCCGAGGTCGCCGGCCGCGATGGCACGGCGCAGCGCCTCGATGGCCTCGCGGGCGCGGTCGATGTCCGAACGCGTGCGGCGTTCCGCGGCAAGGCGCGCGACTTCCGTCTCGAGCACGATCCGCGGCTCGAAGGCGCGCAGGAACCGTGACAGTTCGGAGGAGTCGGCAAGTTCCGTCAGCCGCGTCGACGGTTGCTTGGAGACGAAGGTCCCGACGCCGCGCCGCGACAGGACCAGGCCGTCGCTCTGGAGCCGCAGCAGCGCCTCCCGCACGACAGGCCGCGAGACCCCGAAGCGCATCCAGAGTTCGGCCTCGGATGGCAGCTTGTCGCCAGCCTTGAGATGGCCCGAGGTGATCTCGGTCAGAATCTGCCCGTAGACGACGTCGGCCAGTCGCTCCTTCCTGGCGGGCGTGGGAACGAAACGGGACATGCCCCTCCGGTGTCGTGGCTCTTGCAGCTATGGAAGCAGAGCGCCCACGCGGAACCGGCCCGAGGTCGCTTCACCCTGAGATAGAGATAACGGCAAACCCTCGCCTTTCCAAGCAATCGGGCGCGGTCCGACGGCTCGGACCGCCCGTCGATGCGCGGGGCATCCGCCGCCTCGTGGAGCGGATCGCGACGATCAGTTCAAACGCAGGCCGTTCGTCGGGTCGAAGAGGTGGACATGCTCCGGCTGGCCGGCCACGCAGACGCGCTCACCGACGGCGACCTCGCTCGAGCGCGGGAATTCGACCGTCACCATGCGGTCGCGTCCGATGTCGAGATAGCCGAAGGTCTGGCTTCCGAGGCGCTCGACGACGGAGAGTTCGCCCGCGAACCAGGCGTCTCCGGGCGCGCAGATACGCAGATCCTCCGGCCGGATACCGAGCGTGATCCGCTCAATATCCGGCGACGGACCGTCAAACGGAAGATCCACCTCGCCGGCGGGAAGCCGCAGGCGCGCGCGGCCCTGTGCTCGGCCCGCGACCTCGCATTCGAGCGTGTTCATCGTCGGGCTGCCGATGAACGTCGCGACGAAGAGCGTCTTCGGCCGCCGGTAGAGTTCGAGCGGCGGCCCGACCTGTTCCATCGTCCCGCCGTTCATGACGACGATGCGGTCGGCCAGCGTCATCGCCTCGACCTGGTCGTGCGTGACGTAGACGGTCGTCGCCCTGATCCGGCGGTGGAGCCTGGCGATTTCCAGGCGCATCTCGACACGCAGCGCCGCGTCGAGGTTGGAGAGCGGCTCGTCGAAGAGGAACGCCTGCGGATCGCGCACGATCGCCCGGCCCATGGCCACGCGCTGGCGCTGGCCGCCGGAAAGCTGGGCCGGCAGGCGGGAGAGGAACGGGTCGAGCTTCAGGACACCCGACGCGTCCTTGACCTTCCGCGCGATTTCGGCGGGCTCCGCGTCGCGCATCTTGAGACCGAAGGACATGTTGTCCTCGACGCTCATGTGCGGATAGAGCGCGTAGTCCTGGAACACCATCGCGATGTTGCGCTCGGCCGGGGGCAGATGCCCGACGCTGCGCCCGCCCATGACGAGATCGCCGTCCGAAATCTCCTCCAGCCCGGCGATCATGCGCAAGAGCGTCGACTTCCCGCAACCGGACGGGCCGACCAGGACGACGAACTCCCCGCTCTCGATCTCGAGATCGATACGCTGGATGACGGTCACGGCGCCGTAGTCCTTGCGGATGGCCTTCAACGAGATGGCTGACATGGGTCCTCCCAGACCGCTTGATCTTCGCTTCATTATCAATAATGATATCGATAATGGCAAGTTGGGAGTGCGTCATGAACGAGCCTCAGGCGGGAGACGAGCGCCGGCGCGTTTCGGGCCGACGGATGCCGGCGGGCAAGTCCGCCGCCGCCTTCGTGTCGCTGAAGCGCGAGATCATGCTGGGCGAGCTCGCGCCCCGCCAGCTGCTGGTGGAACTCGAACTCGCCACCCGTTTCGGCTGCAGCCAGGGGACGGTCCGCGAGGCGCTTCTCCAGCTGCAGGACGAAGGCCTCGTGCTTCGCAACGGCTACCGCGGAACGCAGGTCTCGGACTGCACGGTCGAGGAGGCCGTGGAGCTCTTCCGCATCCGCCAGTCGATCGAATGCCGCGGCATAGTCCACGTCCTCCAGCATCCGAGTCGCACGCTCGTGGCGGACCTCAAGGCGTTCCTCGCCGACATGTCCGCCGCCGCCCGCAAGGGAGACGAGCTGGAGCTCGCCTCCATCGACCGCGAGTTCCACGGGCGCATCTTCGCCGACGCCGGGCTGCCCGCCCTCGACCCGATCCTGCGCCGCTGCCTCATCCACAACCACCGCTTCAAGATCTCGCGCTCCATGGGAACGCGCGACCTCCTCCAGACGGCGCAGCGCCACGAGCCGATCATCGCGGCCATCGAGGCGCGCGATCTCAAAGCGGCGTCCGCCGCGCTCTTCCACCACATCGCGACGATCGTCGACTTCGGCCCCAACGTCTTCCCGGACCAGGTCCAATGAGCGCTGCCGACATCCCCACCGGGCTCGCGCCCGAGATGGCAGCGCTCGCCGCCCGCGTCCTCGCCGAGGACGGCGCGCTGCCAGACCCGACGCTGCTGCCGCCCGCCGAAGGGCGCCGCGCCGCCGAGATCGGCAACCGCCGCTGGAACGTCGCCCTGCCGCCGATGGCGCGCGTCGGGAACGCGCATGTCCCGGCCGACCCCGCCCTCGGCTCGGCCGATGTGCGGCTCCTCGTGCTGGTGCCGCCGGAGGCGCGTGAAGGCGCGATCCTCTTCGTCCATGGCGGAGGCTTCGCCTTCTGCAGCCCGGAGACGCACGAGCGCTGCGCGCGCGTGCTCGCCACCGAGACGGGCCTGCCGGTGATCCTGCCGGACTATCGCCTGGCGCCCGAACACCCCTTCCCCGACGGCCTTCTCGACGTGGTTGCATCCTGGCGCGCGGCCTTCGACGCGACGGCTCATCTCGGCGTGCGCCGGGGGCCGCTGATCCTTGCCGGCGACAGCGCGGGCGCGGGGCTCTGCGTCTCCGCCATGCTTCACGAGGGGGGCCGGACCCCGGTCGATGCCGCGCTTCTCTTCTACGGGGTCTTTGACGCCGATTTCGACACCCCGTCCTATCGCATCTTCGCGGACGGACCCGGCCTGACCCGGGCCAGGATGCGGCGCTACTGGGACTTCTACGTCGCGGACCCGGCGGCGCGGGCAGAGCCGCTCGTCGCCCCGATCCTCGCCGACGATGCCGCGCTCGCGGCCCTGCCCCCGCTCCATCTCATGGCGGCCGGCATCGATCCGCTTCTCAGCGACACGCTCAATCTCGAGGCGCGGCTCGCCGCCCTCGGCCGGCCGGAGCGCACGAGCGTCGTGCCCGGCGTCGTCCACGGATTCCTGCAGATGACGAAGGACCTGCCCCAGGCGCGGGAGGCGCTGGGGCAGGCCGCAGACTTCGTCAGAAGCCGCTTCTAGCCAACAAGACCGGGAGGAAAACCATGAAACGCCTGCAGACGATCGCCGCCTCGCTCGCCCTTTTCACCGCGCTCGGCGCCTCGGCGAGCCAAGCCGAGACGGTCCGCTTCTGGTACCATTTCGACAATCCGGAAAATCCGATGTCGGCGCTGGTCCAGAAGTTCGAGGCGGCCAATCCGGGCATCGAGATCGAGGCCGAGAACATCCCCTGGAACAGCTACTACGACAATCTCTACACAGCGCTCGTCGGCGGCAACGCGCCGGACGCGGCGATGGTAAAGCTCTTCGCCCAGCCGCGCCTCCTCGAGATGGGCGCGCTGGAGCCCCTGAAGGAGCGCATCGACGCCTGGCCCGGCAAGGCCGAACTTCTCGACAACCTCCTGACCCTGAATGCCGGCCCGGATGGCGGCAACTACTACCTGCCGATCCAGTATGTCGTGCTCTACCTCTACTACCGCACCGATCTGTTCGAGGCGGCCGGCCTCCAGCCGCCCAGGACCTGCGAGGAGTTCCGCACCGCCGCCAAGACGCTGACCAAGGCGCCGGACACCTACGGCTTCGGCTTCCGCGGCGGCAAGGGCGGCTGGGACCAGTGGGGCACGTTCGTCTTCTCGCGCGGTGCCGCGCTGAAGCCGGGCGGCCTCGACAACCCCCAGGCGATCGCGGCCAATGAATGGCTCGTCGACATGTTCACCAAGGACAAGTCGATCCCGCCCTCCTCGCCCAATGACGGGTTCCAGGAGATCATCGGCGCCTTCAAGTCCGGCAAGACGGCCATGACGATCCACCATATCGGCTCGTCCAAGGACCTCGTGGCCGCGCTCGGCGACAAGGTCTCGGCCGTGCCGGTGCCCCAATGCGACGGCAAGGCCTGGACCTCCTACGGCGACGAGTCCCTGGCGATCTTCTCGGCGTCCGAGGCCAAGGACGCGGCCTGGAAATGGATCTCCTTTCTCGCCGAGCCCGAGAACAACGTCGAGTTCGTGAAGGCCACCAACCAGCTGCCGGTGACGAGGACCGGCTCGGCGGGCTGGACCGGCCACGAGAAGCGCTTCGTGGACGCGACGCTGCAGTCCCTGCCTTTCGCGGCCGTCCTGCCGCAGTCCTCGGCCACCGCCGACTTCGTCAACACGGAGTGGCAGGCCACCATGCAGCAGGCGATGACGGGCCAGATCACGCCGGCCGACATGATGAAGACGCTGCAGGCGCTCTTCGCGCAGTAATCCTGCGTCCGTTCGACGGGCGCCGGAACTCGTCCGGCGCCCCTTCCCCTCGGCGAATCCGAAGGCTCGGCTCCCCATGTCCACCGTCGAAGACCTCGCAGCGCTGGAAGGCGCGCCTCGGCGGCGCCTCTCGCGCGCCCGCCTCATGCCCTACGCGCTCCTCGCCCCGGCCGTCGTCGTGGTCGCGATCGTCGTCTTCCTGCCGATGGTGGAGGCGGTGGTCACGAGCTTCTACGAGCTGATCCTCTTCCGCCCGAATGCCAGCCGTTTCGTCGGGCTCGCCAACTACGTCAAGCTCTACGCCGATCCCGTCTTCTGGGAGGCGCTCGGCCACACGGCGCTCTGGATCGGTCTGACCGTCCCCCTCCAGATGGGCCTCGGGCTCCTCGCCGCGATCCTCCTCAACCGCGAGTTCGCCTGGCGGGGTCTGGCCCGTGCGCTCGTCATCATTCCCTGGGCGCTGCCGAGCGTCGTGATCGCGCTGATGTGGCGCTGGATCTACGATCCCAATATCGGCGTCCTCAACGACCTGCTCCTCTATCTTTCCGTCATCACCACGGCCGTGCCCTGGCTCGCAGATCCCTCCGTCGCGATCTACGCGATCATCGCCACCCTCACCTGGCAGGGCTTTCCCTTCTTCGCCGTGATGATCCTGGCGGCCCTTCAGGGCATTCCCAGGAGCCAGTACGAGGCGGCCTCGATCGACGGGGCGAGCGCCTGGCGCCAGTTCCGCCACATCACCCTGCCCGGCATCGCGCCGGTTCTGGCCACCGCCGGGCTGCTCCGCGTCATCTGGGTCGCCAATTCGATGGACGTGATCTTCGTCATGACCGGCGGAGGCCCCGGCTACGCCACCACGACCCTGCCGCTCTACGCCTTCGTCAAGGCGCGCCAGAATCTCGACTTCGGCTACGGCTCGGCCATCGCCGTCACCTTCACCCTCATCCTGGGCAGCTTCGTCGCGATCTACATCGCGCGCACCATGCGGGAGGTCGAACGATGAAGAAGGACAGCGTCCTCAAGCGCCTCCTGGCGACGCATCTCCCGGCGGCGCTGATCGTGCTCCTGGCGATCGGCCCCTTCGCCTGGATGATCCTGACCTCGCTGACGCCCTCGGCCGAGATCATCGCCCAAGGCGTCTCGCTCGGGCCGTCGGGCTGGAGCACGGACAACTACTCGCGGCTCCTGCGTCAGACCTCGTTCCTCGACAATATGGGCCACAGCCTCATTGTGGCGGTCGGCACCGTCGTCCTCGGCCTCCTCGTCTCGGTGACGGCCGCCTACGCCTTCTCGCGGTTCCGCTTCCCCGGACGGCGCGCGTTCATGCTGCAGTTCCTGCTCGTGAACATGTTCCCGATCGTGCTCCTGATCCTTCCGCTCTTCGTCATGATGCGCCGGCTCGGCATCCTCGACACCCATATCGGCCTCATCGTCGCCAACGCCACGACCGCCATCCCCTTCGCGGTCTGGATGCTGACGAGCTATGTCGGGGCGATCCCGAAGAGCCTCGACGAGGCGGCGATGATCGACGGCTGCTCGCGGCTGACGGCGATGCGCCGGGTCGTCCTGCCGCTGGCGCTGCCGGGCATCATCTCGACCGGCATCTACATCTTCATCACCGCCTGGAACGAGTATCTCTACGCCCTGACGCTGGGCGGGCGGAACGTGCGCACCGTCACCGTCGCCATCCAGACCCTCATCGGCGAGTACCAGATCGAATGGGGGCTGCTGGCGGCCGGCGGCGTCGTCGGCGCCCTGCCCGTCACGATCCTCTTCCTCCTCGTCCAGCGCCGGCTCGTCGGCGGCCTCACGCAAGGGGCGGTGAAGGGCTGATCTCAGCCTGTGCCGCCCGTTTCCCATCACAGCCCAAGGAACATTCGTCCCATGAACCCCGTCGGGTTGATCTCGATGCAATATGCGAGGCCCTTCACGGCCGAGCATTTCCCGCTCTTCGCCACCATGAAGTCGCTCGGCTACGACTTCGTCGAGCTTCTCGTTCCCGAGCCCGGCGAGCTCGACCCGCGCGAGACGGGCAAGGCGCTGCGCGACGCCGGCCTCGACGTCGTGCTCGCCGCGCGCGTCAACCTCAGCCGAAACCTCTCGGCGGCCGAACCCGCCGCTTGGCAGGGCGGCGTCGATTATCTCCGCTATGCCGCCGACTGCGCCGCCGAAATGGGCGCCTCGCTCGTCGGCGGGCCTCTGACCGGCAATCCGCTCGTCTTCGCCGGCCGCCCGCCGGCGCCCGTATCGGAGGAGGAACGGCTCGCCCGCAAGGACCGCTGCGTGCGCGGCCTCCAGGCGGCCGGCGTCCATGCGCAGACCACGGGCGTGACGCTCGCCGTCGAGCCGCTGAACCGCTTCGAGAGCGACGTCCTGTGCACCACTGCCCAGGCGATCGAGCTTCTGGACGCGGTGGACCACGCCAGCGTCAAGCTCATGCTCGACACGTTCCACATGGCGATGGAGGAGGCCTCGATCGCGGAAGCCATCCTCCTCGGCGGCGCGCGCATCGCCCATTTCCAGGCCAACGAGAACCATCGCGGCTTTCCCGGCACGGGCTCGGTCGACTGGGTGTCGGTCTTCCGCGCGCTTCACACGGTCGGCTATCGCGGGCCCATCTCGCTGGAACCCTTCCGCCGCAACGACGACCGCTTCGGCGTGCCCTTCGCGCAGTGGCGCCCGCCGCACGAGGACGAAAGCCAGCGGCTCGCCGCCAGTGCCCAGTTCATCAGGTCCCACATCGCATTGACGGAGTTCAGACGATGACCCTTCGGATCGGCTGGATCGGCTGCGGCATCCACGCCACGCAGATGCTGCTGCCGCAATTGCTGCGCCACGACGTCGAGATCGTCGCCCTCTGCGACATCGATCCCGTGCGCCTCGCCCAGGCGGGCCGCCAGTTCGGCGTCCAGCGTCTGACCTCGGACGCGCACGAGATGATCGCCACCCCCGGCCTCGACGCGATCGGCATGGCCGTCGGCCCCGACCAGCATCTCGCCTTCGGCGTGGCGGCGCTGGAGAAGGGCCTGCCCGTCTTCATGGAGAAGCCGCCCTCCGGCTCGGCGGCGGGCGCGCGCCAGCTCGCCGAGGCCTCGCGCCGTTCGGGCAAGCCGCTCCTCGTCGGATTCATGAAGCGCTATTCGGTCGGCAACAAGATCGCCCACAACGTCCTGAAGTCCGGCCGCTTCGGCGATGTCCTCGGCCTCACCGGCTACTACATGACGGCGCCGGGCTATTTTACCGGCAATGTCGACTATACCGGCTTTCTCCTGCACCACTGCGTCCACTACATGGACCTCGTTTCCCATCTCGTCTCGCCGGTGACGAAGATTTCGGCCCGGAAGGTCGAGAAGACACCCGGCCGCATCCTCTTCCATGTCGGCTTCGACTTCGAATGCGGGGCGATCGGAACGATCGTCATGGGCACGGTCCAGTCGCGCGGCACGCCCGTCGAGCGTATCGAGATCATGGGCGACCACCAGCGTCTGGAAGTGGAGGACGTGGTCGAGGTGCGCTGGCACCGCAACCCGCCCTTCAAGGTCGCCGACCCCGCCGCCACGCTGCTCGACGCGGAGGACTCGCTCACCTGGAAGCCCAACTTCACGGCGGCCGCCAACGAGGATTACAAGGGCTACCACGCGCTTCTGGCCGACGTCGTGCCGGCCTTGATGGGCGAGGCCTCCCCGGCCCCGACGATCCACGACGGCGTCACCGCCATGGAGCGCCTGGAGGACATGCGCCGCCAGCTCGCCATCTGAGCGAGCCGCCTGCCTGCCAAGACCGGGCGCCCGCCATCCCGTCCCGTCGGGACGTGGGATCCGCGACCCGCGCATCATCCGGTTCGGACCCATTCGGTGCCTGCAAGCGCACGCGGACCTCTTCCTGCGCGAAGCGGGCCCGGCTGAACGGCCCCATCGCGCGCGTCCAGACCTTCGGATCGGTCGAGCGGGCAGGACGCGAGCGAGCCGCTGGGCGATGCTGCCCGGCGAGTTCGTGAGCCGCAACGGCGATAGTCCCTGGCGGATCGTCCTCGACCTCGGTGAGGAGGCCGGCGCCGACCTCGGTGTCCCGCGCTGGCATGACCGGAGGTCCCCTTCGACAACACGCCGGGCGCATGGATCGTGTCGGAGCCGACCGACCCGGTCCGAGCCGTCGCCGAGCCCGAATGCTCCGGGCGACCGTACACCGGGCCGGGCTCCACTTCTCCTTCGCCCATTCCTGGACTTACCCCGCAGACGTGGAAAGTTCTCGCTGGCGCATCGCGAGCGCTGCGGCGATGCCCCTGAGAGGTGTCGCGAAGGGTTCCGACAAGGAGGCCACCCGTCTGGTCGAGACGAGTGGCCGGACACCGCGCCTTATCGCGAAAGACCTTGGCGTCGGCACCGACGCAGGGGCGTCGGATCGACAAGCGAGGCACACTGTGATGGACGGTCGGCCTTCCGGCCCCGGGAAAGACGTGGCGGCGGCGTGAAAACGCCCGCCTCGGGAGAACAAGATCCGTCGCGAGGAACGCGACAGCCCGACAAAAGAGACGGTTTCCCTCCCCGGAAGACGACCTGCCCCTGAATTCGGACGCAGGCGAAGACGCCTGACCGGATCGCTCCATCAGCAGCTTCTACAACCCGGTCAGGCACCATCGCTCGTTCGACTTCATCAGCCCGGTTCAGTTCGAACGACCGGCCGCCGCGTGACTTGAGCGCTCCCCACCAAAGCGGAGCAAATCCAAACCACGACGACGCCGATTTCGCTTGTCCGCCGCCCCCACTTTTTGATAGGGAACCAACGCGCCTGAAACGGCGCCGACCACGCCTTGGGCGGAGAGACCTGTGGAGCCCTGCAAGGCCCTGCATCCCCTGCCCCGAAGACCCGGCTTCTCGCCGGATATCCGGCCGGAGAGGTGGCAGAGTGGTTGAATGCACCGCACTCGAAATGCGGCATACGTGCAAGCGTATCGGGGGTTCGAATCCCCCCCTCTCCGCCATATCAAATCCCTAAGGCATTGTTTCCACTAAAGAGACAGCCTTGGGGTTTAGTGTAACCCTAACAATTACCCTATCGCCTCGTCTGGAAGGCAAGTCCCTTGCGACAGCGTCGCCCCTCATTGGGAAAGCGGAGACGAAAGCCGGCACCGCCGTCGATGGGCCGCGCAAAGGACTTCCCGCCCGAGACACTGAACCGAAAGCGGCGGGGACCCAGGATAAAGACCGTCGATATCATCGAACGGGTGATCCTCAGTCGGCGCTTCACCGTGGACGAGCTTCTCCAACGGTGGTTTACCCGCACGCGACAGACGGCAACGAGCAAGGAGACGATGGAGCGCTCTGCCGCGATCCGATGAGGAACCGGCCGCCTGGCGAGGACGTGCCGAAGATCGCGGAACAGTTGGAAGAAGAATGGCGCGTGCATGTCGAGCGCGTTCGCGCCTCCATCGTGGAGGCGGAGATCGAAGCGCACCGCCAGCACCACGGTAAAGACCGGCCCGCCGTCGTGACGAAGCCGGAAAACGCCGGCTTCCGGCGGTTTCACGATCGTGGCGGATCGACGCCTTCATTCAAATGCAGGGCGTTCTCGTGACGTCTCAAACAACCGTGCCGGGACGGAACTGCAGAACCTCGTTCGCTTCGTCAACGGCACTACGAAGAGTGGTCGCAAGTCGTGATACGTCGTCTTCAGTATGCGACGCCATCATCTGCAATCGGATCCTCGAGTCGTTTTTCGGCACGACTGGATATTCGGCCAAGTTGGCCAGGATGCCGTTCGAAGGCAGAAGACTGCAAACCAATCGACCGGCCGCCTCGTTTCCAACTGACACCGGAGCTATCGGCCCTCCAATTCCATGCACGGTAAGGCCATGGCGTTTCAGATGTTCGTGAATATGGTTGCTGACAGAGGCGAGCGATTGGCGAAGCCGCTCTCCTTCGGGCGAACGAACGATGGAAAGGGAGGCGCATATCGCGGCCGCCTGAGATGGCGAGAGCGCATTCGTGAAGAGAGTGGTCGACGCGAAGACTTGGATGAAATTTCGAAGGCTCCGAGATTTGGTCGCAACGAAACCGCCGTTGCTTGCGAAAGTCTTGGAGAAACTTCCCATCACGATATCAATTTTTCCGACCATTCCCTGGATGCCGATCTGACCGGTTCCGCCCGGACCGGTCGAACCCAGATCGTGGGCAACGTCCACGACGAGTGTCGCGTCGAATTCATGACAGAGATCCTGCACCGTCCGAAGATCGGGCGCATCCGCATGCATTGAGAACAAGCCCTCCGTGATCACCATCACGGCGTTGGCCGTATCCGACGCGCGTATCGTGGACAGGACCCGTCGCAGGTCGTCATTGTCGAGATGTCGAAAGCGGTGGACATTCTTCGTGGACGCCATCGCGCCCTCCTGCAGGCAGGAATGAGCGAAAACATCCAGAACGACGTGGTCGTCGGGACGAACCAGACCGCTGACAACGCCGAAGCCGGCCCCCCATCCCGTCGGGAACAGTTGGGTGTCGGTTGCCTGCAGATGGTCTGAGATGGCGTTTTCCAGCTTGATCGAGATGTCGGTATTTCCCATCAGGATACCCGAACCCGAACTGTGGACACCGTAGTCCTGGATGGCCTTGATCGCAGCATCGACGACTTCAGGATGGGTGCTCAGATTTAAATAGTCCTGCGATCCGAAGTTTAATCCAGAGAATTCCTTCATATTCGCATCTTTGATAGATGCTTTTGCGCCGGGTCGCGAGGCCAGTGATCGACCGTACGACCACACACCGTCGCGCTTCCTTGCCTCGATCCAATCCGACAAGGGGGTCGTTCTGCTGTGAAAATCGGAACCGGGGGGTGACCTGAAGTCGCGGCCGCTTCCTGCAAGACTTTTCGGCGAGCCGTCGAAACTAGCCTTCTTTGTCATCGCAGTCATGTTGCCGCCTCCTGAGAATCCGTCCATCCAGGATTGCAGAGGCAGAATTTCCGCGCCTCACCCGTTTGGGTGAGTTGCGGAAGTTTCCTTGCTGCGGTTCCAAACGTGCGAAGACGAACTCGATTTCCGTATGCGTGTGACGTCACTCCCTGAATTGCAGCCACCGATGGCTAGGGCCTGTTAGGGCCTGTTAGCGCCTGAGCCAATCGAGGGTTGCGGCGAGACGGAGGACTCCGAGGAAGCTGGCGGCGGTCTTCTCGTATTGGGTGGCGACGGCGCGCCATTCCTTCAACTGGGCCCACAGGCGTTCGACCCGATTGCGGTTGTTGTAGATCCAGTCCGGGCAGGCGACGGGGGCCTCGTGGCGCAACGGCGGAATGGCGGGCCGGGCGCCCATGTCCCAGATGTGCTGACGGAAGGCATTACCGGTGTAGCCACGATCTGCCACCACCCATTTGGGCACGCCAGGCATGCGGTCCAGCAACGGAATGGCGTGCGGCAGTTCGTGGGCTTGTCCGGGTGCGAGGCGAAAGGCGATGGCGCGCCCGGCGCCGTCGGCCATCACACAGGCCTTGGTGCCGTAGCCGCCACGAGATCGGCCAAGCGCTTCACAACAGTCTCGCTCTTTCGCAGATCCCCCTTTCGGCTGGCACCTGCTGCCTTCCGATGGGCGCGGATGTTGGTCCCGTCCAGGAACACAATGCCAAGTCGCACGCCGCGCTCCTGAACCAATGACAGCGGCCTCTCCCAGACGCCGAGCCGCGCCCATCGGATGAAGGTTTGCGCTGCCATCCACCAAGGGCCAAACTCAGCCGGTAGCGATCGCCACTTCGCCTCATTCTGGTGACTCCAGAGGATCGCCTCGACGGTTCGCCGAAGGTGCGGGCTCGGAACCTTCGCATGCGGGCGGCACGCTTCGATCAGTGGCTCCAGATCAGACCATTGCTCGTCGCTCAACATCTGCGCGCTTCTCCTCATCGGAAAAGCCAGCGACATAGAGTCGGCTGCAAGCGCTAACAGGCCCCATTAGGCCAGAAAAAATATTAGTTCTGGTGATAAGAATTGGAGCGGGCGAAGGGATTCGAACCCTCGACCCCAACCTTGGCAAGGTTGTGCTCTACCCCTGAGCTACACCCGCCCGCTCCCCGCGGTGCGCCGTGGCGCTGCGGTTGGCGGCTATATGGACCAAGGCCGGAGGCTTTGCAACAGGGAAATTGCGACCCCGTCGCAGATGCGCGAAAGGCCAGGAAAACCGCTGTTTCCCGCCGATCCCGCGATCCGGGGCGGGAAGGCAGGGGCGAATCGGCGGCGTCGGGCGGGCGGCGCGACGGGGAGCGGGTCCACGCCACCGGTTCGCCGTCGCGCGACGGCCCATCGCCCGGCCGGCGCCGGACAGCGCGTTTCTTGACCGGCCCCGGTCGGGACGTTCGCCCCGCCGTCCGGTCTCGAAGCCGCCGAGAAGGGGTCGCCCTTCACTCGTCCCTGAAACTTATCTTACGTAAGACTTATGTTAAACGTTCGCCTGCCTGATGGGTCATCCCTCCATCATCCGGGCACTCTCATGCAACTGACGATCAAGACCAAGCTTGTCGCCTCCTTCGCGGCGGTTCTTCTCATGCTGGGCGGCTCGGGCCTTCTCGGCATCACCAGCCTGTCGCGGACGAACGCCATGATGACGGGTTTCGCCGAGGGCCCCTATGCGCTCTCCGTGATCGGCAGTTCCATCCACGATCGCGTCATGGATATCCGAAGGGCGATGCTGCGCGTCATCCTCGCGAGCGACACGCAGGACGCCGCGCTCGCGAAACAGGACATCGCGGAAAGCTGGAGCACCATCGACGACAATATCGCGAAACTGTCGCTGGAGACGGCCGCGGCCGAGGACGAGGGGCTGGCGGAGCTGAAGGCGGCGGTCGCCGGACTGCGCGCGGCGACGGACGAGACCGTGGCGGTCGCCGAGTTCGCCGATCCGCTGGCCGGCAATCGGGGCATGGACGAGACCAAGCCCGGCTCGGACGCCTTCATCGCCGCGGCGGCGGCCTTGAAGGCCGACATCCTCGCCTCGCCCGGCCCCGACACGCTCGCCGCCCTCTCCCTCCTCGCCGATCTCCAGGTCGAGGTGCTGCGCAGCCGCACCTCCGCCATCGCCTCCGTGGTGCGGACCGATCCGGCCCAGCTGAAGCGGATCGAGGGCGACCTGACGGCCCTCTATGCCAAGGTCGACACGATGTTCGCGCGCCTTGCCGCGACCTCCGCCGGCACGCGCAGCCCGGCTCTCGTGGAGGCCACCAAGACCGCCTGGACCGGGCTTCAGGGCGCCGAGCGCACGCTTCTCGCCTATGGGCTGAACAACTATTTCGGCCGCGCCATGGCTCTGAACGCGGAGCGCTTCGTGCCCAACGCATTGGCCCTGGTGGACCGCGTCGACGCGCTGAACGCGCGCAACGCGACGCTTGCGGCCGGCTATGTCGAAGACGCGCAGGCCGCCTTCGTCTCCACCCGCACGACGCTTCTCGTTCTCGTGGTCGCGGCCGTGGCGCTGGGCGCCCTGGCCGCGCTCCTCCTCTCGCGCTCCATCGTCGCCGGCCTTCGCCGGGCCGTGACCCTGTCGAACGAGATCGGCTCGGGCGACGTGTCGCGGCGGGTCGAGGTGCGGGGCGGCGACGAGATCGCCGTTCTCCTGACGTCGATGAACGCCATGAGCGCCAATCTCTCGGGCATCGTGCAGGACGTGACGCGCTCGGCCGCGCAGGTCGCCGCCGGGTCCGCGCAGTCCTCGGCGACCGCCGAGCAGCTCTCCTCGGGCTCGACCGAGCAGGCCGCGGCCTCCGAAGAAGCGTCCGCCGCGATCGAGGAGATGACGGCGAATGTGCGCCAGAACGCCGACAACGCCACGCAGACCGAGACGATCGCCCGCCAGGCGAGCGTCAGCGCCGAGAAGAGCGGCGCGGCCGTCTCCAAGGCGGTGGAGGCGATGCGCGCCATTTCCGACAAGACGCGCGTCGTGCAGGAGATCGCGCGCCAGACCGACCTTCTGGCGCTGAACGCGGCCATCGAGGCGGCGCGCGCGGGCACGCACGGCAAGGGCTTCGCGGTGGTGGCATCGGAAGTGCGCAAGCTCGCCGAACGCTCCGCCCTCGCCGCTTCCGAGATCGGCACCCTGTCCGGCCAGACGCTCGCGGTCGCCGAGGAGGCGGGCGAGCGGCTGCGCGAGCTCGTGCCGGACATTCGCCGCACGGCCGAGCTCGTCTCCGAGATCTCGGCGGCCTGCCGCGAGCAGTCGGTCGGCATCGAGCAGATCAACCAGGCGATCAACCAGCTCGACCAGGTCACCCAGGCCAATGCCGGGGCGGCCAACGAGATGGCCGCGACCTCCGAGGAACTGTCGGCCCAGGCGAGGCGCCTCGACGAGCGCACCGCCTTCTTCAAGGTCGAGCAGGCGGTCGGCCTGGCGCCCGCCCTCGCCCGGCCGCGCGCCGATGCAGCGCAAGGAGGCGTCGCGCCGGCGCGCGGTCCCGCCAAGGCGTTGCCGCGTCCCGGCATGGATCTCGACCTTGAGGATGGCGGCTTCGAGCGCCTCAGCGCCTGAACCCTGCGGCATGAGACGACGAGGCCCGGCCGTTCGCGCGGCCGGGCCTCGTCGTCTTGCGTCGACCGAAGGTCAGAGCCGCTCGATCGGGGCGGCCAGCCAGCGCAGGGTGGCGGCCATCAGCGCCCGGGCGCCCGCCTCCACGAAACGCGGCTCGACGAACTCGGCCTCGTTGTGGCTGATGCCCTCGCGGCAGGGCACGAAGATCATCGCCGCCGGGGCGCGGCGGGCCAGGAACAGGGCGTCGTGGAAGGCGCCCGAGATCATCCGCCGGGCGGCAAGACCCGCCTCGCCCGCCGCCGCCTCCACGAGATCGGCCATGGCGGGGGGAAAGGCGACGGGCGCCATGTCGAAGACGGTGCGCATCTCGGCCTGACAGCGCGCGTCTCTCGCGGCCGCCTCGATGGCGGTGCGGGCGGCGCGCTCGATGGCGTCGAGCTCGGCGAGCACGGGGTGGCGCAGGTCGAGCGTGAAGGCGACGCGCTCGGGGATGGCGTTGACCGAGCCCGGTTCGGCGCGGATGCGGCCGACGGTGAGGCGCGCCGCCTCGTCCCGCGCCATCACGGTGCCGAGAAGGCTCGAAAGCGCGGCGGCGGCCGCCGCCATCGGATCGCGGCGATAGGCGAGCGGCGTCGTGCCGGCATGGGCGGCCGCGCCCGTCAGCGTCACGTCGAGCCAGCGCGTGCCCTGGATGCCGGTGACGACGCCCACGGGCACGTCCTCGCGCTCCAGCACAGGGCCCTGTTCGATGTGGAGTTCGAGATAGGCGGCGATGGGCGTGCCGAGCGGGCGCCGGGGCACGTGCGGCAGGGCCTGAAGGGTCCGGGCCAGCGCGTCCGCAAGGCTCGTCCCTGCCCCGTCGCGGGCCGCGAGCCAGGCCGGGTCGAGGGCGCCCGCCGCAAAGGCCTGCGAGCCCATGGCGCCGGGCAGGAAGCGGCTGCCCTCCTCGTTGGTCCAGGCCACGAGTTCGACGGCGCGCGGCGTCGGGAGACCCGCGTCCTCCAGGCTCTCCAGGACCTCCAGCGCGCCGAGGACGCCGAGCGCCCCGTCGAACCGGCCGCCCGTCGGCTGCGTGTCGAGATGGCTGCCGAGGAGGAGCGGCGGCAGGGCGTCGTCGCGGCCGCGCCGGCGCAGGAAGAGGTTGGCGGCGCCGTCCTGCTCGACGCGAAAGCCCCGCGCGGCCCCGAGCTGCGCCAGGAGCGCGCGCGCCTCCGCGTCCCCGTCCGTCAGTGCCTGCCGGTCCACCCCGCCGCGCGCCGTCGCGCCGATCCGCGCGAAGGTCTCGAGACGCCGGCCAAGCCGGGCCGCGTCGATCCCCGGCGTGCCGCTCACCGCTTCAGCCCGGCGCAGAACCGCTTCACGCGCGCCGGATCGACCGCGTTCCACCAGACGCCGCCATGCTTGAGCGAGCTCGCCACGATCACGCCGTCGACGATGTCGAGGATGTCGCCGACATTCTCCGCCGTCACGCCGCTACCGACCAGCGTGGGCAGGCCGGCGGCCTCCTTGATCATGCGGATATAGCTCAGATCGGCGGCGTGGCCGGTGCGCTGGCCGGTGGCGATCACCGCGTCGGCGTCGAAGAAGACGAGGTCCTTCACCTGCTCCTCCACCGGCCGGTCGGCGACGATGGCGTGGGCCCCGTGTTTCACGTGGGCGTCGGCGAAGATGCGCACGCCCTTGGCGCGCAGCTGGGCGCGGTAGCGCATGGCGCGCGCCGCCTCCCCTTCCACGAAGCCTTCGTTGGCGACATAGGCGTTGGCCCACTGGTTGACGCGCACGAAGGCCGCGCCCGAGGCGCTGGCGATGGCGAGCGCGGGGACGGCGGCATTGGCGAGGACGTTGATGCCGATCGGCCGGCCGAGTTCGCGGCGGATGCGGTCGGAGACGACGCTCATATGCGCGGCCGTCTCGGGGCCGATCGCATCGGGCTTGGAAAAGGGCACGTCGCCGTGATTCTCGACGATCACGCCGTCGCAGCCGTTCTCGAGATAGGCGCGCGCGTCGTCGAGGCCGCGCTGGTAGATCGCCTCCACCGCCTCGCCGTCGAAGCGCGGGGCGCCGGGCAGCGGCAGGAGATGGACGACGCCGATCACCGCCTTGGCGCGGCCGAAGATCGAGGTGATGGCGTCGCCGGCGGACGGGCCGATGGGTTGGGCGCTCATGGATGGGGTTCCGTCGTCGAGGAGAGGAGGGTGGCGATCTCGGTCGCCGAGGGACAGGAGGCGAGCGTGCCGACGCGCGTCACGGCGATGCCCGCGCCCGCGACCGCGATGCGAAGCGCCGCCTGCGGCGAGCGGCCGAGCGCGAGAAGGCCGGTGAAGAGGCCGCACAGGACGTCGCCCGCCCCGCTCGTGTCGCGTGCCGCGACCGCGCTGGCGGGCACGCGAAGGGTCTCGCCCCCGCCCGTGGCGAGGAGCGCGCCGCCGGCGCCGAGGCTGAGGAGGACGGCGCGGGCACCGCGCCGCAGAAGGCGGCGCACGCTCTCCTCGCGGTCCTCGGCGCCCGACAGGGCGCTGGCCTCGATCGCGTTGACGACGAGCCAGTCGACGGCGTCGAAGCGCCAGGCGTCGCGGTCCTCGAGCGGGCTCGCGTTGAGGACCGTCGTCGCGCCCGCGCCCCGTGCATGGGCGAGGCAGCGCAGCGTCGTCTCCAGCGGCAGGTTGCCCTGCATGAGGAGGACGTCGCCCGCGGCAAGACGGGCCGGCAGGATGCCGGCGGCCAAAGGATCGAAGCCCCGGGCGCGCGCCACGAGGCTGGCGATGGCGTTCTCGCCGGCCGCGTCCACGAGGATGGCCGAGACGTCGCTCGGCCCCTCCATCGCGACGAGCCCGACAAGGTCCAGCCCCTCATCGGCGAGGCGCGCGCGGATGAGCGCGCCCTCCGGATCGGAGCCGATGGCGGCGTGGAACGCCGTCGGCGCGCCGGTGCGGGACGCGGCGACGGCCTGGTTGGCGCCCTTGCCGCCGAGCCCCCGCGCGCCCGAGGCCGCGTTCAGCGTCTCGCCGGCGCGCGGAAGGCGCGCGAGGGCGAATGTCAGGTCGAGGCCGACATTGCCGACGACATGGACGACCATGGCTCAATCCCTGGCGATCGCCCAGGCGAGCATGGCGGAGAAGAGCCTGGCATAGCCCTCCCAGGCGATGAAGGCCTGCGGCAGCCAGTGCGGTCCGACGTCGGAGGTCCAGACGACGGAACGGCCCTTGCCGTAGGTGCCGGTGACGAGGAGCGGCTGGTCGCCGTAGTCGCCGGACACGGTGGCGAGGACCTCGGCGCCCGGCTTCAGCTCGACCTCGTTGTAGCCGAGGAGGACCGGCCATTCCCGGCCCAGCCCTTCGAGGATCGGATGGCTCGGCGCGCCCGTGACATGCGGGCGGAACCCCTCGGGCACCTCGACGCGGTCGTCGAAGCGCAGGCAGGTGACGGGCAGGACATCCTCGACGGGCGTGCGGGCGTAGCGCGCGCCGCCGTTGATCCCCTGGAACGAGTAATAGCCGCCGAACATCAGGAGCGCGCCGCCCTCCTCGACATATTGGCGCAGGAGCTTCAGCCGGTTCGGCGTCGTCTTCGAGTGGATCCAGGTGTCGGGATGCAGGAGCAGCGTGTTGGCGCCGATGTCGGAGAGGATCACCGCCTCGTATTCGCGCAGGCTCTCGATGGTCTGCGGGAAGTCGCGCTGGGCCTGGTGGGCGGGCATGAAGGTGATGTCGAAGGGGCTGTCCTTCAGGGCCGCCAGGAGTTCGTCGGCGCCCTGGTGGTAGGTCACGGTCGGGAACTGGTCGAAGCCCTTGATATGGGTCGCGGTGGAAACCCAGGATTCGCCCGCGAGGAGCACCTTGGATCGGGACATGGGATGGTTCCTTGGAAGAGGCGGGGGTGACGGGGATCGCCCGGATCAGGCCGCGGCGGAGAAGACGGCGCGGGGATTGTCGACCATCATCCGGTCGATGACGGCGCGCTCGACGCCGTGGCGCAGGAGCCGCGGCACGAAATGCCGGAGGATGTAGCCGTAGCCGAAGCCCCCGTAGCGGGTGAGCATCATCTTCAGGAACACGTCCTGCGACAGGAGGAGCTGGCCGGCGAAGCCCCGGTCGACGAGGGCCCGGATGGCGCGCGCGTTCTCCTCGTCGCTCGGCGACTGCGAGTCGGCGTCGGCATAGTAGTAGTCCATGCCGATCATGTCGTATTCCAGGAAGACGCCGCGGCGCGCGAGGCTTTCCTGGTAGGGCAGGTCGTCGTGGCTCGGGTTCATGTGGCACAGGACCGTGTGGGCGAGCGCGGCGCCCTCCCCTTCCACGATGTCGAGCACGTCGTGGGCGAGGCGCTCCCAGCCGGGCAGGTGGATCGAGAGCGGCACGCCGGTGAGTGCGCTCGCCCGCGCCGAGGCGCGCAGCGACTTGCGCTCCTCCTGCGTGAAGTCCTTCGAGACGCCGACCTCGCCGATGATGCCGGGCAGGATTTCCGGCTTCTGCGCGAGGCCGCCGACGTCGTGGACGAGGAATTCGGTCACCGCGTCGACATCCATGGCCTTCAGCCAGTCGGGATGGGTGTGCTCGAGATAGAAGCCCGAGCCCATCACGATCTTCAGCCCGCTCATGCGCGCGATGCGCGCCAGCTTCTCCGGGTCGCGTCCGATGCCGATATTGGTGGGGTCGACCACCGTGTGGCCGCCGAGCGCCTGGAAGATCTTCAACTCGGAGAGCGCGAGGTCCCCGTCGGTCAGCGAGACGTTGTCGCGGTTGAGATAGGGGTTCATCCGCAATTCGCCGATGATGCCCATGTGCACGGGCGCCTCGGCGATGGCGCGCTCGGCCGGGTGGCACGGGCAGGACCAGGATTTCTCCCCGTCGAGGAAGATGTGCTCGTGCATGAGCGTGACGCCCATCTCGGCGACCGGCACGGGGCCGAGCACGGTCATGGCGTGGCCGGTCGCGACGCCGATGCCGTCGGGCGCGCTCCTGCGGGGCTGGAAGTCGAGGGCCATGGGTCAGCGCCTGCGCACGGCGCCGCGGAACAGGCGGAAGTTCAGCCAGATCGCGACGAGGATGATGCAGCCGGTGATGATCGGCGTGAGGAAGGGCGACATATGCGAGAGGATGAGGCCGTTGGCGATGACGGCGACGGTGAGCGCGCCGAGGACGGTGCCGACGAGCGTGCCGCGCCCGCCGAAGAGCGAGGTGCCGCCGAGGACGACCGCCGCGATCACCTCCAGTTCGAAGCCCTGGCCCGAGTTCGAGGAGCCCGAGCCGAGGCGCCCGGCGAGGATGATGCCGGCGAGGGCGGCCGCGAGCGAGGAGATGACATAGACCATCAGCACCGTGCGGCGCGTGTCGACGCCGGCGCGCCGCACCGCTTCGGCATTGGCGCCGATGCCCGTCACGTAGCGCCCGAAGCGCGTCTGGTTGAACACCGTCCAGGCGAGGACGAGGGCGGCGAGCGCGATCCAGGCGGGGATCGGCACGCCAAGGAACCAGCCCCGGCCCATGACGACGAAGGGGCTGTCGGGCGCGATCGGGATCGAGTAGCCGCCGGTGATGAGAAGCGCGAGGCCGCGGATCACGGAGAGGCCGGCAAGCGTGACGATGAAGGCGGGAATGCCCTCGTAGGCAATGAAGAAGCCCTGGACGGCGCCGACGAGGCCGCCGAGAGCCAGCATGGCGAGGATGACGAGCGGCCAGGGAATGCCCGCCTGCAGGAGGGCCGCCGAGAGCGCGCAGACCAGCGCCAGGACGGAGCCGACCGACAGATCGATGCCGCCGGTGGTGATGACGAAAGTCATGGCCGCCGCCACGATGAGGAGCGGCGCGGACTGGCGCACGATGTTGAGGAGGTTCGGCGAGGAGAGGAAGGCGTCGGTCGAGAGCGTGAAGAAGACGCAGACCAGCGCGAAGAAGATCGCGATGGAGGCGACGCTGCCATTGGCGACGAAGCGGTCGCGCAGCGTCGCCTGGCGCACGCGGGCGCTGGCGGCGGGGGCGTGGAGCGAGGCCTGCGCGGAGCCTGTGGCCTGGATCATGACAGGGGGGCTCCCGTGGATGGGCCGCGATGGCCGGCCGAGCGGGCCTGGAACTTGCGCCCGACGATGAGGTTGACGACGTCCTCGATCGAGGTGTCCTCGATGCGCCGCTCGGCGACGTTGCGGCCCTCGTACATGACCTGGATGCGGTCGCAGACGAGGAAGAGGTCCTGCAGGCGGTGGGTGATGAGGATGACGCTGACGCCGCGCGCCGAGACGGTGCGGATGAGCTCCAGCACCGCCTCCACCTCGGCGACGGCGAGCGCCGCCGTCGGCTCGTCCATGATGAGCACCTTGGGCGCGAAGGAGGCCGCGCGGCCGATGGCGATGGACTGGCGCTGGCCGCCCGAGAGGTTCTCGACCTTCAGGCGCGTGTCGGCGATGACGATGCCGAGCGCCTCCAGCATGGCCCGCGCCTCCTCGTGCATGCGGCGCTTGTCGAGGAAGGAGAGGCCGGCGAGGCGCCGGCGCGGTTCGCGGCCGAGGAAGATGTTGCCGGCGACGTCCACCGTGTCGCAGAGCGACAGGTCCTGGTAGACCATCTCGACCCTCTCGGCGCGCGCATCGGCGGGCGAGGCGAAGGAGACGGCGCGCCCGTCGATCTCGATCGTGCCGGAATCGGGCACGACGGCCCCGGACAGGACCTTCGAGAGCGTCGACTTGCCTGCGCCGTTGTCGCCGACGAGGCCGAGCACCTCGCCCGGCGCCAGATGCAGCGTCACGTCGTCGAGCGTCTGGATCGGGCCGTAGCGCTTGCAGATTCCGGTCATCCGGACGCGGTCCGGCACGGCTTCGGTCATCGGGGAGAACTCCGTCTGGAAAGGACCCGTGCAGCCCGGCCCCGCTTCCGGGGACCGGGCTGCACGGACCGCCGCGACCCGGTGGGCGACCCGGGCGCGAAGCGACCTATTTGAACATCGGCCGGAACTGGTCGACATTCTCCTTGGTGACGATCGTCACGGGCACGTTGATGATCGGCTCGACGCTCTCGCCCTTCTTCAGCTTGACGAGCGCCTCCACGGCGGCCTTGCCCTCGCCGGCCGGATCCTGCTGCACGACGGCGGCCACCCAGCCCTCGTCGATGCCCTTGACGGCCTGCGCCGTCAGGTCCCAGCCGAAGACCTTCACGTCGCCCTGGCGGCCCTGGCTCTCGACGGCCGAGACCGCGCCGATGAGCGCCGGCTCGCCGGTGGCGTAGAGCGTTTTCATCGCGGGATTGGCGGTCATCAGGTTCTCGGCGGCGCCGAGCGCCACGTCCTGCACGTTCTGCCCGTCCACCGTGTCGAGGAACTCGACCTTCACGCCGCTCTCGGTCACCGCCTTCTTGAAGCCGTCGAGACGCTGGTTCTGGATGAAGGAATTGAGCGCGCCCACGACCCCGACGGTCGCCTCGCCGCCCATCTGCGCCTTGACGTAGTCGGCGTAGAACTTGCCGATCTCGGCGCCGGCCGCCGCGTTGTCGACGCCGATGAAGGAGACGTTGTCGCCGTCCGGGATCTGCGCGTCGATCGCCACGACCGGGATGCCGGCGGCCTTGGCCTCGGTGATCGCCGGCTTCACGCCGTTGACGTCGATCGCCACGAGAATGATGCCGTCGACCTTCTGGGTGACGTAGGTCTCGATCGCCGAGTTCTGGGCGGAGGGCACGTTGTTGGCGTCGAAGATCACGAGATCGGCGCCGGCGGCCTTGGCCGCCGCCTTCGCGCCGTCGTTGATCTGGTTGAAGAAGAGGGCCTGGCTGTTGATCGTGACGAGCGCGTAGGTGTCGGCGCTGGCCGGCGCCGCGGCGCCGAGGGCGAGGGAAAGGGCGGCGGTGGCGATACCGCCGGCGAGAAGCTTGGTCAGGCGCATGTCCGGTTCCCCTTGATCGAACGGCCCGTCATGGACCGAGCCGCGTTACGGCGCGAGGGGAGAATTCAAGAAACTTGAATTCCTGTCAAGCCATTTGCATGCCGCGGCGCCACATCGCGAACCTGCCTCTTCCGGCGGCAGTTTCCCGGCCTCGATGCCTAGAAGGTGGGCGGGGTGTTCACCCAGAAGATGCTCGCCGGAACCGTGCCGACATTGCGGTAGTGATGGGGCAGTTCGGAGCGGAAGGCGAAGCTGTCGCCGGGGCCGAGCCGGAAGGCGCGCTCGTCGACCGAAAGCTCCACCTCGCCCGCGATGACGTAGCCGACCTCCTCGCCCGAATGCTGGATCGGCCCCGCGCTCGTGCCGCCCGGTCCGATATGATGGATGTTGCACTGGAGAAGATGGCCGGCCGAATAGGGAATGACGCGCTCCAGCGCGATCCCCTCGCCCTGGCGCAGCGGGTCGAGCGCGATGAGCGGGCGCGCGCCGGCCCGGAAGACGATGCCCTCCTCCCCGTCCACCTCCTCGAACATCCAGCCGATATTGGTGCCGAGCACCTCCACCAGCCGGTGCAGCATGGGCAGCGAGGGCGAGGCCTTGCCGTTCTCGATCTTGGACAGGAGGCTCTCGGAGCAGTTGGCCGCGACCGCCACGGCCTTCAGCGTCATGCCCCGCGTCTGGCGCGCGAGCTTCAGCCGCACGCCGAGACGCAGGGGCGCCGAATTGAGACGCTCGCCGTCGAGGGCCGAGGGGTCGTCGCGGGAGGGCAGGCTGTTCATGCGCGTCGTCCACGTTCTTGAACGCTATTCAAGACCGTGTCGGCCGGCCGATGTCCAGCGCCGCGGCTGAATCCTGCGTCTTTCCCCACGCCTTTTGCCACTCCCGCGTGCAGGAGACGGGGCCGCGAGCGCGTGCGGCAAGGCGCCGCCGCGCGAGACGGGCGTTGACGGGCGGCCCCGCCCTCCCCTACTTCCCGCCCTTCCGGTCCCGCTGCGGGACCTGCGAGCGAGGCCGAGGCTTGAAGGATCCACGCGACGTCCTCCACGCGGTGTTCGGCCATTCGGCCTTCCGCGGGCTGCAGGAGGAGGTGGTGCGCCACGTCACGCAAGGGGGCGACGCGGTCGTGCTCTTCCCGACGGGCGCGGGCAAGTCGGTCTGCTACCAGGTGCCGGCGCTGTGCCGCGAGGGCGTGGCCATCGTCGTCTCGCCGCTGATCGCGCTGATGCGCGACCAGGTGGAGGCGCTGCGCCAGGCCGGCGTCTCGGCGGCCGCGCTGAACTCCACCGTCTCGGCCGAGGAGGCGGGCGACATCCGCCGCCAGATCTCGGCCGGCACGCTCGATCTCCTCTATGTCGCGCCCGAGCGCGTCTCCACGCCCTCCTTCCGCCGGCTCCTGGAAGGCGCGCGCGTGGCGCTCATCGCCATCGACGAGGCCCATTGCGTCAGCCAGTGGGGCCACGACTTCCGGCCCGACTACCGCGAGCTCGCCGAGCTCGGCGCCCGCTTTCCCGGCGTGCCGCGCATCGCGCTGACGGCGACCGCCGACGCGGTGACCAAGGCCGACATCATCGAGCGCCTGGAGCTGCAGGAGGCGCGGCTCTTCTCCACGAGCTTCGACCGGCCCAACATCGCCTACGCGATCGTCGAGCGCGACAATGCCCGCCAGCAGCTCCTGCGCTTCCTGAAGACGCACGAGGGCGAGAGCGGCATCGTCTACTGCCTGTCGCGCGCCAAAGTGGAGGAGACCGCGCGCTGGCTCGCCGGCGAAGGCCTGCCGGCCCTGCCCTACCATGCCGGCATGGACGCGGCGCTGCGCCACGCCCACCAGGACGCCTTCCTGAAGGACGAGCAGTGCTGCCTCGTCGCCACCACCGCCTTCGGCATGGGCATCGACAAGCCCGACGTGCGCTACGTCGCCCATCTCGACCTGCCCTCCTCGATCGAGGCCTACTACCAGGAGACCGGCCGCGCCGGGCGCGACGGCCAGCCTTCCGACGCCTGGATGAGCTACGGCGTCGCCGACGTCGTGCAGCGCCGGCGCATGATCGACGAGGGCAACGCGCCCGAGGAAGTCAAGCGCGTGGAGCGCGCCAAGCTGACGGCGCTGCTCGGCCTCTGCGAGACGACGGACTGCCGGCGCCGCGCGATCCTCTCCTATTTCGGCGAGACGCTGCCCGCCCCTTGCGGCAACTGCGACACCTGCCGCTCGCCCGTCGACAGCTGGGACGGAACGGAGGCCGCCATCAAGGCCATGGCCGCCGTCTACCGCACCGGCGAGCGCTTCGGCACCGGCCATCTCATCGACGTGCTTCTCGGCAAGGAGACCGAGAAGGTGAAGCGCTTCGGCCACGAGGGCCAGCCGGTCTTCGGACAGGGCAAGGATCTCGACGCGCGCGTCTGGCAGTCGGTGTTCCGCCAGCTCCTCGCCTCCGGCCTCGTCGTCGTCAACCACGACGCGCACGGGGCGCTGGCGCTCGGCGAGGGCGCGCGCGCCGTGTTCCGCAAGGAGCGCACGGTGATGCTGCGCCGCGACCGCCCGCGCCGGGCGACCGAGGCCCGCGGGCAGCGCGCGCCCGTGGCGGCGGACCTGCCCGAGGACGCCTTCGTCACCTTCCAGGCCCTTCGCGCCGAGCGGATGCGCCTCGCCAAGGCGCAAGGGGTGCCGCCCTACATCGTCTTCGGCGACGCGACCCTGAAGGCCATGGCGCTGGAGCAGCCCTCGACCTTGAAGGAGATGGCCGCCCTGCCCGGCATCGGCGAGGCCAAGCTCGAGCGCTACGGCGCGGCCTTCCTCTCGGTGCTGCGGCAGGCCGAGGGCTGACGCGGCGCCGAAGGGTCGCAAAAGGGCTTTCGCGAAGGCCCCCGGCCTGCTCTACCTCGGCGCGGGATCATCGACCGGAACCGGGAGGATACGAGAACCATGGCGGATCGGCTGAAGGGCAAGCGCGCGATCGTGACGGCGGCGGGCCAGGGCATCGGGGCGGCGGCGGCGCTGGCCTTCGCCCGCGAGGGCGCGCAGGTCGTGGCGACCGACATCAACGAGACGGCGCTGGAAAGCCTCGCGGGCACGCCCGGCATCGTCACCGCGCGCCTCGACGTCTGCGATCCCGAGGCGATCCTCGCCTTCGCGGCCGCGCAGGAGGCCCCTTCCATCCTCTTCAACTGCGCCGGCTTCGTGCATCACGGCACGATCCTCGACTGCACCGAGGAGGATTTCGAGTTCTCCGTCACCCTCAACATGCGCTCCATGTACCGCATGAGCCGCGCCTTCCTGCCCGCCATGATCGAGACCGGCGGCGGCTCGATCGTCAACATGGCCTCGGTCGTCTCCTCCACCATCGCCGCGCCCAACCGCTTCGTCTACGGCGCGACCAAGGCGGGCGTGATCGGCCTCACCAAGGCGATCGCGGCCGACTTCATCACCAAGGGCATCCGCGCCAACGCCATCTGCCCCGGCACGATCGAGAGCCCCTCGCTGCAGGGCCGCATGCGCGCGCTCGGCGACTACGACGCGGCGCGCGCCTCCTTCATCGCCCGCCAGCCGATGGGCCGCCTCGGCACCGCGGAGGAGGTGGCCAACCTCGCCGTGTTCCTGGCCAGCGACGAATCCAGCCTGATGACGGGCCAGGCGGTGGGCGTGGACGGCGGCTGGTCGAACACCTGACCGGCTGGGGCGGGAAGAGGAAATGGGCCGCCGCCGCACGGCGCGGCGGTTCCCCTTCCCCGATCGTTCGCCATCCCGCCCGGCGCAAGGTCGCTCTGGCATGGAGACGCGTTCAATTCAGGAGCGTCCCATGGCCCTCAACGCCTCGTCAGACTTCTTCGTCACCACGCGGTTCCGCACCGTCGGCTATGCCGGCGCGGGCCTCTTCACGCTCGCCCCGCCGGCCTTCCTCTACGAAGCCTATCTGATGTTCTACACGACGGCCGTCGAGGAGAACCCGATGATCGGCTGGTTCATGGCGCTCGCCCTCGTCCTCTCCTTCGCCAGCGTGCCGATGATGCTGGTCGGCCGCCGCCGCCGCTACTCGGCCTCGCCGACGACGGCCCTGCCGGGCTGAGTCCCCGCCAGGACCGCCGCAGCGATCGCCGAAAGGCTCAGAGGGCGATCTCGCCCTCGTCGCGGCCGTTCCAGTAGTGGATGCGGCCGGCATGCACCTTCACGAGCACGATTCCGGGCGTGTCGATGCCCTTGTCGAACCAGTAGTCGAGATCCTTCGTCCAGTGCGCCTCGAAGGCGGCCTTGTCGCGGATCAGCTCGGCCGTCCCCTCCACGGCGATGAACATCGGCGGCTTGCCGAGAAGCCCCGCCTTGCCCTGGAAGGACAGGCCCACCTTCGGATCGCGCTCGATATCGGCGACGGTGCGCGCCGCCTCGTAGGTGAAGAAGAAGCTGTCGCCGTCATACGCCACGTCGCCATTGTTGCTCATCGGGCGGGCCGCGATGGCGCCGCCCTCGGTGCGGGTGCTGAGCATGGCGAAGTCGATGTCGGCCATCGCCTTGGAGATGTCGGAAAGGGTGAGCTGCGTCATGGGGCGTCTCCGTGTGGTGGGTCGTCTCGGCTAACGCGCGAGCGGACCCTTGCGGTCCCGTCAGGCCCCGCCATCTCGTCGCAGCGCCCGCGCCGCCCGTTGCCGCGGCGGGCCGCAGGCACCATCCTTCGGCACGGCCCCGACCGGGGCGTGGCAGGGAGCCAGGCGCATGCAGGTGAAACCGGACCCCGTCGCCCCCGGACAGGAAAGCGTCTGGGACTATCCGCGACCGGCCGTCGCGATGCCGACGTCCCGGCGCCTCGAGATCGTCCATCGCGGCGTCACGCTCGCCGCGACGAACCGGGGCATGCGCACGCTCGAGACGAGCCATCCGCCGACTTACTATTTCCCGCCGTGCGACGTTGCGCCGGGGGCCCTCACGCCCAACGCGCGACGCTCGATCTGCGAGTGGAAGGGCGCGGCCCGCTATTTCGACGTCCATGTCGCCGGCGAGACGTTCCGCGACGCCGCCTGGAGCTATCCGGATCCGACGCCCGGCTTCGCCGCGCTGACGGATTTCGTCGCCTTCTATCCCCGGCTCTTCGACGGCTGTTTCGTGGATGGCGAGCGCGCCGAGCCGCAGGCGGGCGGGTTCTACGGCGGCTGGATCACGCGCGATCTCGCCGGCCCCTTCAAGGGCGGTCCCGGCACGATGGGCTGGTAGGACCGGCTCCTTCCATCAGGGCGCCTTGCGGATCGTCCGGGATTTGTGCTGCAAGCCCGGCCTGACACGCGGGGAGGACGCCCATGCTCTACGAGGACGGCCTCATCGGCCAGCTGCAGGCGGGGCTGCAGGGCGTCCTGCCGGCCTGGGGCCTTGCCCCGGACACGGCGCTGCAGCGCCTCGTCGTCTCGGAAAACGCCACCTTCCTCGCCCGGCCCGCGGGCGGGCCGCCCCTCGTCCTTCGCGTCCACAGGCCGGGCTATCACGACGAGGCCGAGATCCTGTCGGAGCTCGCCTGGATCGAGGCGCTGCGCGCGGCGGGCGCCGTCGAGACGCCGCGGCCGCTGCGAACGCCGTCCGGCGCGCCGATCGTCTCCTTCACGGCCGGCGGGATGCCGCGCCACGCGGTCGCCTTCGAGCACATGAGCGGGCGCGAGCCGGATGCCGGCGTCGATCGCCTCGCCTGGCACCGGCAACTCGGCACGATCGCCGCGCGCCTCCATGCCCATGCCAAGGCCTGGCGCCGCCCGCCGGGCTTCGCGCGCAAGCGCTGGACCTTCGAGACGATCGCGGGCGGCGGGGCCCTCTGGGGCGACTGGCGCGAGGCGCCCGGGCTCGACCCCGCCGGCCGAGCGCTCCTGGAGGCGCTGCATCTCCGGCTCGAGGCCGAATGCGCCGCGTTCGGAACGGCGCCGGACCGGTTCGGCCTCGTCCACTGCGACATGCGCGCCGCCAACCTTCTCCTCGACGGCCCGCGACTCGGCGTCATCGACTTCGACGATTGCGGCTTCTCGTGGTTCGGCTACGACTTCGCCGGCTCCGTCTCCTTCATCGAGGACGATCCGCTCGTGCCGGACCTCAGGGCCGCCTGGCTGGACGGCTATCGCAGCCTCGCGCCCTTCCCGCCCGAGCAGGAGGCCGCCCTGCCGATGCTGGTGATGCTGCGCCGCCTGCAGCTGACCGCCTGGATCGCCTCGCATGCCGAGACGCCGACCGCGCAGGCCCTCGGACCGGCCTTCGCGCAGGGCACGGTGGCCCTCGCGACGGCCTATCTGGCATAACCCGACCGACCGCACCCGGCCCGAACGATGCTTGCGTGACACTACGCACTTGCGAAGTGCTGCCATCTCGGTGAAAGCAGTATGAAATAAATACGAACAGTTGAAGAATGTTGCCGACCGAACGGACAAACGGGGAGACGGACCGGATGAGCGAAGCGGTAGCCGATATCGGCGTGCTGGGGCTTGGCACGATGGGCGGCATGCTCGCCCTCAATCTGGCCGAGAAAGGGTTCGCGACGGCCCTTCACAACCGCACGGCCGAAAAGGCCCGGCGCCTCGTCGCCGACAATCCGGCCCTCGCCGCCCGGCTCCACCCCTCGACCTCGCTGCACGATTTCGTGGCGCGCCTGAAGGCGCCGCGCCTCGTCCTCCTGATGGTCGAGGCCGGGCCGCCCGTCGACGAGCAGATCGCCGCGCTGATGCCGCTCCTCTCGCAGGGCGACATCCTGATCGACGCCGGCAACGCCGATTTCAACGACACGGTCCGCAGGTCCCGCGCGATCGAGGGAACGGGGCTGCGCTTCGTGGGAATGGGCGTTTCCGGCGGCGCCTCCGGGGCGCGGCACGGCCCCTCGATCATGGTCGGCGGCGAGGACGACGTCTGGCGGCGCCTGCAGCCGGTCCTGGAGGCGATCGCCGCGCGCTACGAGGGCGAGCCCTGCGTCGCCCGGCTCGGGCCCGACGGCGCCGGGCACTTCGTCAAGACGATCCACAACGGCATCGAATATGCCGACATGCAGATGATCGCCGAGATCTACGGCATCCTGCGCGACGGGGCGCAGCTGGAGCCGGGCGAGATGGCCGCCGTCTTCGCCGACTGGAACACGCGCGGCCTCTCCTCCTATCTCGTCGAGATCACCGCCGCCGTGCTCGCCGAACGCGATCCCGACACGGGGCGCCCGCTCGTCGACCTCATCGTCGACGAGGCCGGTCAGAAGGGCACGGGGCGCTGGTCGGTGATCGAGGCGCAGAAGCTCGGCATCGGGGCCACCACGCTGGAGGCGGCCGTCTCGGCGCGCGGCCTCTCCTCGCGCCGCGCCGAGCGCGAGGCGGCCAGCCGCGTCTATGCCGGCATCGGCGCCAAGGATCCCGACGGCGCCTTCCCGGTGACGCCGGCCGGGCTGCGCGAACTGGAATCGGCGCTCCAGACCGCCAAGATCATCGCCTATGCGCAGGGTTACGCCGTGATGGCGGCGGCCTCGGAAGAGTTCGGCTGGGCCCTGCCGCTGCGCGACATCGCCCGCATCTGGCGCGCCGGCTGCATCATCCGCTCGGTCTTCCTCGACGACATCGCCCGCGCCTTCGAGGCGGGGGACGGCGTCGTCAACCTGCTGCAGGCGCCGAGCCTGGCGGCGCGCGTGGCCGAGGGCGAGGGGGCGCTGCGCCGCATCGTCTCGAAGGCCGCCCTGGCCGGTCTTCCCGTGCCGGCCCTCGCCGCCGCCCTGTCCTATTTCGACGACTACCGCCGCGTGCGCGGCACGGCCAATCTCGTCCAGGGCCAGCGCGACTTCTTCGGCGCCCACACGTTCCAGCGCTTCGACCGGCCGGGCCGCCACCACCACGCCTGGGCGGGCGGCTGAGGACGGCCGCCGCGCAAGACCGACGGCGCAGGCGAGCCCTGGCGGGTCGCCGCGGTTGATTGACAGGGGGCCGGTCCGCGCGCAGGGTCCGGCCCCCCGGCATCCTCGTCCGCGAGGCGATCCCGCATGCGATGCGCCAGCTGCCACACGGAAAGCGCGGACGGCCTCGCGGCCTGCCCCGGCTGCGGCGCGGCCCTCCTTCTCGCCTGCCCGGACTGCGCGGGCGTCTCGCCCGCCACCGCCGCCTTCTGCAGCGCCTGCGGCGCCCGCCTGCGCGAGCCTGCGCCGCGCGCCGCGTCGCCTCGCGCCGGCGAACTCAAGCAGACGACGATCCTCTTCTGCGACATCGTCTCCTCCACCGCCGAAATCTCCGCGCTCGATCCGGAGGAGGCGATGGAGCGGCTGCAGCCGGCGCTCTCGGCGATGGCCCGGGCGGTGGAGCGCTTCGACGGCACGATCGTGCGCACGATGGGCGACGGGCTCTTCGCCCTCTTCGGCGCGCCCTTCGCGCAGGAGGGCCACGCCATCCTCGCCTGCCGGGCGGCTCTCGCCCTGCAGGCGGCCTTTCCCCCGACGCCCGGCGGCCTCAGGCTGCGCATCGGCCTGCATACCGGCGAGGTCGTGTTCGGCCGTCGCCCCCTGAACGCCGACGCCCCGCCGGACGCGCACGGGATCGCGATCCATCTGGCGAGCCGGCTCCAGAGGCTGGCCGAACCGGGGATGACGGTGCTCTCGGCCGCCTGCGAGGCGCTCGCGCGGCGCCATGTCGAGAGCGTGCCGCTCGGCGCCCGCCGCCTCAAGGGCATCGCGGAGCCGGTCGAGATCTTCCGGCTCGACGGGCTGCGCGGCGCCGAGGCGGACCGGCCCGCGCAGGCCCGCGCCGCCACGCCCCTGCGCGGGCGGCACGAGGAGCTCGCCCGCCTTCAGGCGATGCTGATCGGCGCGGAGGGCGGCAAGGCCCGCGTCGTCGGCATCGCCGGACCGGCCGGCACCGGCAAGAGCCGCCTGTGCGCGGAGGTCTCGCGCTGGTGCGCCGAGCGCGGCGTTTCCGTCTTTGAGGCGCGCTCGCAGGCCTTTGGCCACGCCACGCCCTTTCAGCTGGCGCTCGATCTCCTGCGCCGGCTCCTCGGCCTTTCGCGCGGCGACGAAGAGGCCTTGGCGCGGCGCCGGATCGCCGAGCGCCTCGGGCGGATCGGACCGACCTTCGAGGCCGACTGCTCGCTGCTTGGGGAGTTCCTGGGCTATCCCGCCGCCGAAAGCTGGCAATGGCTGAACGCGGCCGCCCGCCACCAGCGCCTCCTCGAGATCACCCGGCACCTCGTCGCCGAGACCGGACGCTCGCCGGCCCTCCTCGTCCTGGAGGATCTGCACTGGGCGGATGCGGCCAGCCGCGACTTCGTGGCCGCCGCGGCACAGGCCGTGCGCCACACCCGCTGCCTCCTCGTCCTCGCCTATCGCGACGGCCATGCCGAGGACGTCATGCGGCTGGAGCACTTCACCGCCATGCCTCTTGCGGACATGGCGCCGGACGCGACGGAGGCGATGGCGCGCGATCTCGTCGGCCCCGCTCCCGATCTCGAGGACGTGCGCCGCCTCGTCGCCGGGCGCAGCGGCGGCAACCCGTTCTTCGTCGAGGAACTGGTGCGCTCGATGGTGGCGAACGGCGTCCTCGTCGGCGCGCTGGGAGCCTATCGGCGGGGCGCGGCGCCGCTCGAGCGCATCCTGCCCATGCCGGTGCAGGACGTGATCGCCTCGCGCATCGACCAGCTGCCGCAGGACGATCGCCACTTGCTGCAGCTCCTGTCCGTCGCGGGCAGCGACGTGTCGCTGCCCCTCCTGCGCGAGATCGGCGGCGCGGGCGCCGCCCCCCTCGAACCGGGTCTCGGGCGGCTCTGCGAGGCGGGTCTCCTGCGGCGGATCGAGAACACGCGCGGGGCCTGCTACGCCTTCGGTCATCCGCTCATCCGGGACGTCGCCTACCGCACGCTCCTCAAGGCGCGCCGGGCGGCCCTGCACGAGGCGAGCGCGGAGGCGATCGAGCGGCTCGACGCCGAGCGCCTCGACGAGGCCGCCGCCCTTCTCGCCTACCACCGCGAGGCGGCGGGCCAGCCGCTGCGCGCGGCCGGATTCGAGGCCCGCGCGGCGCGCTGGGTCGGCACGACGAGCGCGGGCGCGGCCATCGCCCACTGGCGGCGCGTGCGCGATCTCCTGGCGCGCGCCCCGCCCTCGCCCGAGGCCGACGACCTGCGCATCCTGGCGAGCGCCCAAATCGCTTGGCTCGGCTGGCGCGAGGGCCTGACGGCGCAGGAGGCGCGGCCCTATCTGGAGGAGGCGCTCGTGCTGGCGCGTCAGGGCGACGGCGCCATGGTGCCGCTCCTCCTCTTCGCGCAGGCCCGGCTGATCGGCGCCGGCGGCGGGGCGGCCGACGACTACGCCGCCCGCATCCGCCACGCGCTCGATCTGGTGCCGCCCGGCGGCCACGGCGAGCGGCGCGCGACGCTGAGCGCCGGCCTGTGCCAGGCCTATGGCTGGGGCGGGCTCCTGCGCGAGGCGCTGGCGGCCGCGGACGCGGCGCTCGCCGAGCGCCCCTTCCTCGACCGCTTCGACCGCGACTTCCTCGGCTACAGCGTCGAGCACTGGGTGGTGAGCCTGCGCGGGCGCATCCTCGTCCATCTCGCCCGATTCGAGGAGGCGCAGGCCAGTTTCGACGAGATGCTGGCGCTGGAGCCGAGCCTCGTCGACCCGACCGTGCGCTTCATCTCCCATCTCGGCACGCTCGACATCGCCTGGTGCCGGGGCGACGGCGACCTCGCGCGGCGCCATGCGCGGCGCATCGGCGAGCTCGCCGCCCGCCACGGCAGCCCCTATCTGCAGGTCTTCCGCCTCGCCTGCTCGGGCACGGCCCACACGATAAGCGGGAACTTCGAGGCCGGCGCGCGCGACTTCGAGGCCGCCCTCGCCTTCTCGCGCTCGGCGAAGGCCGCGCTCGACCACGAGGCGGACATGCTGGCCGGGCTGGCCGAATGCCACCTCGCCGCCGGCGATGCGACGCAGGCTGCCGCCTTCGCCGAGGAGGCCGCCCGCACCGCCCTGCGGCTCGACGCGCGCATCCCCGAGCTTCGCGCCCGCATCGTGGCGGCGCGCGCCGCGCGGGCGCAAGGGGACGGCGAGACGGGGGCCCGCGCCCTGCGCCGCGCCGCCGCGCTTCTGGAACGCACGGGCGCTCTCGCCTTCCGGCCGATCCTCGCGGCCGCGCGGCGGGAGGCGGACGGCCTTGCGCCTCAGCGCCCGCCGATGCGCCGCACGAGGAGCGTGAACTCGCGCAGCCCGTAGCCCGTGACGACCTCCACCGCGCCCCCGAGCCCGTCGCGGCAGAAGGCGAGCCAGCGCTCGGGCCGGGTGCGGTAGAGGCCGGGACGAGGCGCGATGGCGGGGTGGGCGGCGAGGAAGTTCACGGAGAAGCCGCGCCGGCTCGTCGCCGAAAGCCGCACCAGCATGCGCCCGACATGGCCTTCCCAGACCGGCTCCGGACAGTCGAGGCAGACGTTGAAGATGCCGCTCGCCACCCCGAAGTCGGCTTGGCGCGGGCTGTCCTCGCCGCAGGCGAAGGCGATGTCCGCCCGCCCACGAAAGGCCCGCCGCCCCCGCGCCACCATGGCGGGCGCGGCGTCGATGCCGAGATAGTCGATGCAGCGCCCGGGATGGCGCCCGTCGAGAAAGCTCGCGAGCGCGCCGTAGCCGCAGCCCAGGTCGTTGAGGCTGAAGCCCGTCTGCCCGTCGCACACGTTCAGGAGCTGCACGAAGCGCAGTTCCTGCGAGGGCACGCAGGTCCAGTCCACCCCGAGCGGCGTCGCGCCGTGGCGCTTCAGGCGCCGGCCGTAATAGGCCGCGACGGGCGAGAGGATCGCCCCGACCTCGGCGCCCCCGGACGGAACCGGCACGGGCCTAGCCGCCCGACCTCTTCTCGCGCGGCCGCATCGGCAGGGAGACGGTGAGATAGTCCTCGTCGATGAAGACGACCGCGCGCCGCTCCTGGCCGATGAGGACGAGGCGCTGCGTCGCGTCGGACGAATCGTGGGCGCCGAACAGGATCGGAAGCGCGCGACCGTTTTCGAGATTGTCGACGATCGCCTCGACGATGGCCGCGTCGCCGTCGAGCCCGCCCCGGTTGGACGGATAGGATGTCAGGTCCTCGAGCAGCCTGTACCACCGGTTGCGCGCCCGCGGACTCCAGAACCCGCCGAGATTCATGATCGCCGCGCTCTCCCGGAAGCTGCGGCCCTTCTGGAAGATCGCGAACTCGCGCTGCAGCGCCACCATCTCCTCGACGCCGCCGAAATTCTCGTCGATCAAGAGCTCCGCATTCGGCGCCGGCGGCAGCCGCGGCGCGAAGCGCAGGTTCAGGAATTCGAACAGCGAGCCGATGAGGATGTCGTCGTCGCCCATGAACTTGCCCATTGCCGTCCCCTCCAGGCGATGCTTCGCCGCGCCGGCGGCCCCGGGGGAGCCGTGCCTGCGGGCCGGAGTCTAGGCGCGCGACGGCGGGCGCCGAACGGGCGCAAGGGGATATCCTCTTCCGGGCAGCACGGGACGGCGCCGGGCCTGCGGGACCGATCCGGGCGCGGACGAACGGGCTCCTAGACGGGGTCGAGCCCTGCCAGCGGCAGCGCCATGCGCCGGTCGCGCGCGGCGATCCGCTCGCGGTGGATGACGTAGAGGCCCGACAGGATGACGATGCCGATGCCCGCCCAGGTCATGCCGCCGGGAAAGTCGCCGAAGAACAGGAAGCCGAAGAGCGTGGCGGTGACGATCTCCAGGTAGTTCAGCGGCGCGAGCGTCGAGGAGGGCGCGAAGGAGAGCGCGTAGGTCATCGCCATATGGCTGATCGTCGCCATCAGGCCGACGCCGACGCACCAGAACCAGATCGCGCCCTCGGGCATGGAGAAGCCGGCCGAGGGCCAGCCGGCCGCCGTGCCGAGGCCGAGGAGCGGCAGGCAGAGGAGAGAGGCGGCGACCGCCGTGTCGAACTGCATCGCCACGGGATGCAGGTCGCGCGCCAGGCGCCGCGTGATGAGCATGTAGACGGCGAAGAAGAAGGCGCAGCCGACCGGCAGGAGCGCCACCCAGCCGAAGGCGGCGAAGGAGGGCTGGATGATGAGGAGCGTGCCGGAGAAGCCCACCACCGCCGCCCCGAGCCGGCGCGCCCCGATCGTCTCGCCGAGGATGAAGCGCCCCATCACGAGGAGGATGAAGGGCGAGACGAAGGCGACCGCGAGCGCGTCGGCGATCGGCATCACGCGCACGGCCGCCACGAAGGTGAAGGTGGAGGCGATGTTGACGAGCGCGCGGGCGAGCGTCAGCGCCAGGACGGTGCGCGAGCGGCGCACGGGCAGGCGCAGGAGAAGGACGACGGGCGCCATCAGCGCCGCCTGCACGACGAAGCGGAAGAGCGTGACGGTGCCCGTGGACACGCTCTGCACCGCGATCTTGGAGGAGACGTCGATCAGCGGCGCGACGACGCAGAAGACCACCATCAGACCGATGCCCAGAAGCGTCCGGTCGTCCTGTGCCGCGCGCGCGGCTGATTCGCTCGAAGGATGGTCCATGCACTTGCGCTACAATATCGCCCCGACGATCGGAATCGTTTTCGCCGGGCGTCGTCGGGAGAGTTCGATCCCCGAGAGGGCTTTGGATGCGCACAGCCGACCTCTCCTGCTCGACGGCATTGGAAACGGCTCGTGCGCGGCTGTCCGGACGGATCGTCGCCGGGCGCTTCTCTCGGCGCCCTGGCGCCCCATCTGAACGCCCATGACCGATCTCACCGTCTGGCACGATGGCGCCTGCCCGCTCTGCCGCCGCGAGATCGCGCTGATGCGCCGGCTCGACCGGCGCGGCGCGATCCGCTTCGTGGACGTGGCGGGCGATGCTCCCGCCGACTGCCCGATCGACCGGGCCGAGCTTCTGGCGCGCCTCCACGCCCGCGAGGACGGGCGCCTCCTGTCGGGCGCCGCCGCCTTCGCCGCCCTGTGGCGGGCGATCCCGCTCCTGCGCCCGCTCGGCCTTCTCGCCCGCAACCCCCTTGTGCTGGCGGGCCTGGAACGGGCCTATCTCGGCTTCCTGACGGTGCGGCCGCGCCTGCAGACGCTGGTGCGGCGCCTCGGCTGAGACCGCGGCTTCAGGGTCAGGCGTCGAGCGCCATGGCCGGCCCGAAGGCGCGGTTCCAGGCGTCGAGGCTCGCCACCTTGTAGGCCTCGGCGAGCGTCGGATAGTTGAACGTGTTCTCCATGAAATAGTCGATCGTGCCCTTCAGGTTGAGCACCGCCTGGCCGATATGGATGAGCTCCGTGGCCCCCTCGCCCACGATATGGGCGCCGAGCAGGCGGCGCGTCTTCTTGGAGAAGATCAGCTTCATCATGCCGTTCTGCACGCCCATGATATGGCCGCGCGAGGTCTCGCGCAGGCGGGCGATGCCGCATTCGTAGGGAATGTTACGCCGGCGTACCTCTTCCTCGCTCATGCCGACGGTCGAGATCTCGGGCACGGAATAGATGCCGTAGGGAAAGAATTCCGGCGGCGGCGGCGGCGCGAGACCGAAGGCGTGGCAGGCGGCGAGCCGTCCCTGCTCCAGCGAGGTCGAGGCGAGGCTCGGGAAGCCGATGACGTCGCCGGCCGCATAGATATGCGGGACCTTCGTCTGCAGCGTCTTCGGATCGACGGCGAGCCGGCCGCGATGGTCGCTCTCGAGGCCGGCGGCGGCAAGGTTCAGCCCCGTCGTCTGGCCCATGCGCCCGGCGGCGAAGAGGAGCACGTCGCTCGCCACGTCGCGGCCGTTGGCGAGGCGGCAGACGGGGCGGCCCGCCCGGTCGAGATCGATCTTCGTGACCTCCGAGCCGAGCCGGATCGAGACGTTGCGGTCGCGCAGCTCGTGCACGAACTCGTCGATCAGCTCCTTGTCGACGAAGTCGAGGAAGCTCGCGCGCGGCTCGATCAGCGTCACCGCCACTTCGAGCGCGGAGAAGATCGTGGCGTATTCCACCCCGATGACGCCGGCCCCGATCACCACCATCGAGCGCGGCAGCTTGGGCAGTTCGATGATCTCGTCGCTGTCGAAGACGCTGGTGCCGTTGAAGGGCACGTAGTCCGGCCGGAAGGGAACCGTGCCGCAGGCGACGACGAAGAAGGCCGCCCGCTCCTGGCGCGTCTCGCCGCCGGGGCCGGTGATGCGGATCTCGTGCGGCGAGACGAAGCTCGCCTCGCCCGTCGCGGTGCGCACGCCGTTGCGCACGAACTGGTGCTCCAGCACGTCCACCTCGTGGTCGAGCGTCTTGAGGACGCGCGCCTGGATGTCGGCGGCCGAGATGTCCTGCTTGACGCGATAGGCGCGCCCGTAGAAGCCGCGCTCGCGCCAGCCGGTGAGGTTCAGCACCGTCTCGCGCATGGTCTTGGAGGGGATCGTGCCGGTGTGCACGGAGACCCCGCCGACGCGGCGCCCCTTCTCCACGACGAGAACCGACTTGCCGAGCTTGGCCGCCTGCACGGCGGCGCGGCGCCCGGAGGGACCGCTGCCGATGACGATGAGGTCGTAGTCTGCCATGCCAGGGTCCGCCGAGCCGAAGGAAACGCCGCGCCTTCCTCTAGAGCCGTTCCATTGCGCGAAACCGACGCGGTGCAGCATGAGGGCGCCGGAACCGGCGCGGCCCGCCGCCGCAGGCGCCGGGTCCGATTGTGTCGCAGGCCCTGTCGCAGGGGCGGCGCCTCGCCTAAGTGAGGGACCACGCCCCGGTCGGTCGCACCGGGGCGGCGAAGAGACGAGGGCGATGCTGACGGTCCTGCGCTTCCTGTTCCTCGTGCCCGCGGGCTTCGTCGCCGCCACGCTGGCGGCCGCCTTCGCGCTCGTCTGGCCCTTCGTGGACCTGCCGCCCTCGCCCGACCCGTTCCTGATCGCCGAGATCGTCTTCGCGGTGATCGCCCAGGCCGCGCAGATCGGCGCGGCGATCATCCTGCCCTTCGCGCTCTTCGTGCTCGCGAGCGAGGTCCTCGGCCTCTCCTCGATCCTCCTTCATCTTTTGGCGGGGGTGCTCGGCGGCGGCACGCTTCTGGTCCTCGCCTACGGGCGGGCGCTGCCCCATGCCAGCATCCAGGTCGCCGCCATGGTGGCGGCGCTGTCCTTCGCGCTGGTATACTGGATCGTCGCCGGCAACAGCGCCGGCCGCTGGCGGGCGCGCTTCAGGGCGCCGACGCCGGCTCCACGGACCGACGAAGGATAGACCGATGGCCCGCCGCCCGACCGACCCCCGCGCCGCCGCCGAGGCCGCCTTCAAGAGCGCCACGACGCCGAAGCGCATGGAGGAGGCGAAATCCGCCATCCCGCAGGCCAAGGAGATGGTCTCCCTGCGCATCGACCGCGACGTGCTGGAGCGGTTCCAGGAGGACGGGCCGGGCTGGCAGGAGCGCATGAACGCCGCCCTGCGCGCCGCCGCGGGCCTCTGACCGGCTTCTCCGGCGCGGCGCGGCGCGGCGCTCGCCCCTTGCCGAACCGCGATCGCGCCGCAGCTTGGCCCCCATGCTGACCGTCCATCACCTCAACAATTCCCGCTCGCAGCGCGTGCTCTGGCTCCTGGAGGAGCTCGGCGTGCCCTACGAGGTCAAGCGCTACGAGCGCACCCGATCGATGCAGGCGCCGCCCGAGCTGAAGGCCGTGCACCCGCTCGGCAAGTCGCCGGTGGTCACGCAGGACGGGCATACGATCGCCGAGACCGGCGCGATCGTGGAATACATCCTCTCCCGGCACGGCGAGGGCCGGCTGATGCCGCCGGAGGGCAGCGACGACTACTGGCAGGCGCGCCATTTCCTGCATTACGCGGAAGGCTCGGCCATGCCGCCGCTCTTCCTCAAGCTCGTCCTCTCGATGATCCCCGGGCGCGCGCCCTTCTACCTGCGCCCCGTGCTCTCGGCCGCGCTCGCCAAGGCCGACGCGATCCTGGTGCGCCCGGAGATCGCGACGCATCTGAAGCACTGGGAGGACTCGCTCGGCGCGACCGGCTGGTTCGCGGGACCGCAGATGAGCGTCGCCGACATCATGATGAGCTTCCCCGTCGAGGCCGCCACGAGCCGCGTCGGCTACGACGGCCATCCGGCCCTGCGCGACTTCCTGCAGCGCATCCACGCCCGCCCCGCCTACCGCCAGGCGCTGAAACGCGGCGGCCCCTACGCCTATGCCTGACGGCGCGGGCTCGTTGCGTCAGTTGCGCGCGAGGAGGATGCGCATCGCGAAGGCGGAGAAGACGCCGGCGAAGAGCCAGTCGATGGCGCGCATCACCGAGGGCCGGGCCTTCAGGACGGAGGCGATCCTGTCCGCCGTCACGATGAGGACGAGCGTGATCGGGGTCGCCACGAGGATGAAGTAGACACCGAGGAAGAAGAATTTCGCCCCCGCATGCGGATCGCTCGCCGCCACGAATTGCGGCAGGAAGGTCACGAAGAACAGGATGATCTTGGGGTTGAGGAGGTTGATGCCGACCCCCGTCGCCCAGTTCGCCAGAAGCGGCGCGCGCGGCGCCGCCCTCCGGTCGACCGAGAAGGACGAGCCGTGGCGGATCGCCTGGACCGCGAGATAGACGAGATAGGCCGCGCCCGCGATCTTCAGCGCCAGGAAGGCCTGCGGCGAGGCGGCGAGCAGCGCCGACAGGCCGAGGGCGGCAAGACTCGTGTGGATGAGCGAGCCCGTGCAGGCGCCCAGATAGGCCGCCAGCCCCGCCGCCCGTCCCTGCGCCAGCGTGCGCCCGAGAAAGAGCGTCATGTCCGGCCCCGGCGTGATCGTCAGGACCAGCGCGGCGACGGTGAAGGCGAGAAGCGTCGCGGCATCGGGAAGGAAGCTCATGGCGGCGGGCTCGAAGACGGATCGGATAACATCCCTTACGGCATCGCCGGACCGGGCGGCTAGACCCGGAGTGGACGGAAAAGATCGCTCTGGTCGTCCGTCGGACGCTGGAACAGATCGCGATAGATCGCCTCCATCCGAGTGACCTCATCTGCGGTCAACGCCACGAATTCCGTCTCGCGCGCCCGCTTGCTGAGCCGGCCCTGATTCTGGTGCAGAAACGTCAGCAGCATGTCGAACATACGCTCCGGCATGTCGACGACACGCGTCGCCTCTGCATGAAAAGTGTCGCGATGCTGCAGAAATAACAGTTCGTCGGGGAGGTCGCGGGAGACGACCGTCTCGATGCAGCGGAACAGGTATTCCACGTGGGCCGTCGCGTCGAAGTAGCGGTAGTAGTCGGCGGTGTCGTTCTGGACCTGCACGTTGCCCCGCGGCGTGGCGGACCATTCGATCCATTCCAGCAGCGGCTTGGATACCGTCTCCAGCGTGGCCTTGTATCGGGCGATGTCGTGATAGATCGCGCTCGAGACCGGAAAGACGATGCCCTCCGGCGTGTAGTCGCGTTCCGCCATGACATGGTGGAGAAGAAAGCGGTGCAGTCGCCCGTTCCCATCCTCGAACGGGTGGATGTAGACGAAGCCGAAGGCGATACAGGCGGCCGTCATCACCGGATGAAAGCCGAGCATCCGCGAAAGCGCGTTGAAGGCGACGAGCCCGTTGAGCAGCGAGACGAGATCCTCCGGATTGGCGCTGACATGTTCCGGCCGTGGCTGCTGGAGAGGATCGTGGCGGCCAACGAAACCACCCTCGTCCCGCAGGCCGACCCGGACGAAACGCTCGTCACCGATGAGTTCGCGTTGCAGCCGCTCGAACTCCTTTATCGAGAGATCCAGCGTGCCGGCCTTGGCGATCACTCTGGCCCAGCGCTCGATCCGATCACCCGACGGCGTCTCTCCTTCGATCGCGAAGGAAGCCTTGGAGTCGCTGAGAAGAAGAAAGGCCGCGGCCCGCGCGATGACGTCGGGCGGGGCCGAATCGACGATGTCGCGTGCCCGGCCACGAAAATCCTTGGCGATGAAATCGTCGATCGCCTGCGTTCGTCGCACCAACGGGCAGAACTGCGGCGTGCCCGGAAGATTGAAGAGGATTCGAAACCGGCGCTCGTAAGAGGTGTCGCGTGTGGCATGTTGCTTTTCTGGATCGAGCAGAAGCGCGTAGCTGCCCCGTTTCGTGTCCGGCACCGCCAGTTCCTCGTCGAGCAGCCATTCGTAGAGAAAGCACAGTCGGCGCAGATAGGCGCTCGTCGGCTTGGCGATCAACGCCTGTTCGAGGTCGCGCCGGTCCATCGCATGGAACACTTCCTTCAGCGTCAGGAGAACCAGCCCCTCGTGCTTCAACGCAAAGACGAGATGGGCAACGGTATCCTCCTTCGGACGGGCCGAGACCGGATGGATCGACCAGCCATTCTCGCGACGTCGGCTATGCTTCGGCGAAGTCGCCGCCATCTCGTGATGCAGCGGAACGCGGAGATCGAAGCGACGAATGAGTTCGCAATAGCCGACGGGTCGAGCCTCCATGGGCAGCCGACGTCCGCGGAAACTCTCGAGAAGCGGGCTCGGATTCATGTCCACGGAGGATGTCGGATTTTTTTCCATCCTCTCATCTGACATGAAAAATGTTGACCCGATCTCGATTTTTCTAATTTTTCACACCTCGGCGTGAAAAAGGATGACGCCGCCGGACTGTCGATTGGTCGCCGCCGAAACCTCGCGCGCCCTTGCATCCCGCACAGCTTTCGGCAAAACCGCCCAAACACCATTCGAGGATCAAGCAGCATGGCTCTTCCGCGCGACGTCAAGAAGGTCGTCCTCGCCTATTCGGGCGGGCTCGACACCTCGATCATCCTGAAATGGCTGCAGACCGAGCTCGGCGCCGAGGTGGTGACCTTCACGGCCGATCTCGGCCAGGGCGAGGAGCTGGAGCCGGCGCGCCGCAAGGCGGAGATGCTGGGCATCAAGCAGATCTATATCGAGGACGTGCGCGAGGAGTTCTGCCGCGACTTCGTCTTCCCGATGTTCCGGGCCAATGCCGTCTACGAGGGCACCTATCTCCTCGGCACCTCCATCGCGCGTCCGCTCATCTCCAAGCGCCTCGTGGAGATCGCCGCCGAGACGGGCGCCGACGCCATCGCGCATGGCGCGACCGGCAAGGGCAACGACCAGGTGCGCTTCGAGCTTTCGGCCTACGCGCTGAATCCCGACATCAAGGTGATCGCGCCCTGGCGCGAATGGGACTTCAAGTCCCGCACCGACCTCCTGGACTTCGCCGAGAAGAACCAGATTCCCGTCGCCAAGGACAAGCGCGGTGAGGCGCCCTTCTCGGTCGACGCCAACCTCCTGCACTCCTCCTCGGAAGGAAAGGTGCTGGAGGATCCGGCCGTCGCCCCGCCGCCTTACGTCTTCCAGCGCTCGGTGAGCCCGATGGAGGCGCCCGACGCCGAAACGCAAATCACCATCGGCTTTGCCAAGGGCGATCCGGTCTCGCTGAACGGCCAGACGATGAAGGGCCACGAGCTTCTGGCCGCCTTGAACGATCTCGGCCGCGACAACGGCATCGGCCGGCTCGACCTCGTCGAGAACCGCTTCGTCGGCATGAAGAGCCGCGGCATCTACGAGACGCCGGGCGGCACGATCCTTCTGGCCGCCCACCGCGCCATCGAGTCCATCACGCTCGACCGGGGTGCCGCGCATCTCAAGGACGAGCTGATGCCGCGCTATGCCGAGCTCGTCTACAACGGCTTCTGGTTCAGCCCCGAGCGCCTCATGCTGCAGGCCCTCATCGACAGGAGCCAGGAGCATGTCGAGGGCTCCGTCACGCTGACCCTCTACAAGGGCAATGTCATCGTCACCGGGCGCGAGAGCGCCAAGTCGCTCTATTCCGACAAGCTCGTGACCTTCGAGGACGACCAGGGCGCCTACGACCAGAAGGACGCGGCCGGCTTCATCAAGCTCAACGCGTTGCGCCTGCGGACCTTGGCCAAGCGCGACCGCGCCTGACGAAAATCTCGACGCCGAGATTTGGTTATCGCCTTTCATACCCAACGGTCGTTGGGTATGATGCCCTTCTGGAAGGGTGGAAGGGCGGGGAGCGATGCCGAGCGAACGCAGCGGACGATACGTAACCTTCGGTTCGTACCGCTGTTTCGCTCCTGCGCCCTTGCCGCCCTGCCCTCCTCTCGTCTTCGACCGCGATCTGATTCTCGCTTTGTCCGGAGCCGATCGTGCCCTGGCCAGGCTCGACGGGGCCGCACTGACCCTGCCGAACCCCGATCTCTTCGTCTATGCCTTCATGCGGCAGGAAGCGGCCCTCTCGTCCCAGATCGAGGGCACGCAGGCGAGCCTCGAAGACCTCTTCGAATACGAGGCGGTACCGGAGGCCGCCCATCCGCAGAGCGATGTGACGGAGATCATCAACTACATCGCCGCCATGAGATGGGGCCTCGCCGAAATTCCGGCTCTGCCCCTGTCCAAGCGACTCGTGCGCGGCCTCCATGAGCCCCTTCTGGATTCGGGACGCGGATCGACGCGGGCCCCCGGGCAGTTCCGGCAGGGCCAGAACCATATCGGCCCTCCGGGCTGTTCGATCGAGGATGCGACATTCGTTCCTCCCGCGGTTCCCTTGATGGAACAGGCCTTGGACGACTGGGAGACATACCTTCACGACCGAGAACTTCCGGTTCTTGTCCGCTGCGCTATCCTTCATGCTCAGTTCGAGACCATCCATCCCTTCTGGGACGGCAATGGCCGCGTCGGACGAATGCTCATCACGCTCAAGCTCTGCGAGGAGGAGATATTGGAGCGGCCGCTCCTCTATCTCAGCCTGTATTTCAAGCAGTATCGGCAGGACTATTACACCGCGCTGCAACGCGTCCGCGACGAGGGCGATTGGGAAGGCTGGATCAAGTTCTTCCTCGAAGGCGTCCGGCTGACCTGCCGGGCCGCCCTCATCACGGCTCGCCGAATAACTGCGCTGCGCGAGTCCCTGCTGGCCCGCGCCCAGGCGGCAAGCCGGTCGAGCAACCCCGCCCGGCTGACGGATGCCTTGTTCAAACACCCCTACATCACCGTCGCGCAGGCCGCCGCCATTCTGAACACGACCGCGCAAGGCGGCGCGAATGTCGTGGCCACGCTTGTCGAGATCGGCATCCTGCAGGAAGCCTCGAAGGCAAAGCGAACGCGGATCTACGCGTTCAGGCCCTATCTCGACCTGCTGCACGAGACCTCCGACAACCTGACGGCAGCGATCGGACACGACGATAGCCTGAAGAGTCCTCACGGCCGCTGACGTCCGGCTCGGCCCGAGAGGTCGTTTCGCATCCCCGTCATGGAAAGGTTCTAAACGACGCCTCGTCCGATCCAGACGAGGCGAACCCCATGGCGATCCGCATCTTCGACCAATCGACCACCTTCTCCCGCCGCTCGCTCCTGCGCGGCGCGGCGACGGGGGCGCTGGCCCTTTCGGGCGGGCTCGCCCTGCCCGGCCTGTCGCGGGCGCAGAGCCGGCCGACGCTGCCGAGCGGGCTGCAGTCGGGCGATATCGGCGCCGACCGGGCGGTGCTCTGGGCGCGGGCCGACCGGCCCTCGCGCGCCGTCTTCGAATGGTCGACCACCGAAAGCTTCAAGGACGCGACCCGCCTGCCGGCGCTCGACGCGCTGCCCGAGACCGGCCATGCCGTGAAGCTCCTCGCCGAGGGCCTGCCGAGCGGCCAGGACATCTTCTGGCGCGCCACGATGACCGACCTCAACGACGTCAACGCCGTCTCCGAGCCGATGGTCGGCCATTTCCGCACGGCACCGAGCGAGGCGCGCGACGTCTCCTTCACTTGGAGCGGCGACACGGCCGGCCAGGGCTGGGGCATCGACGAGGCGCGCGGCGGCATGACGATCTACGCGACCATGCTCAAGCACCGGCCCGACTTCTTCCTCCACTCGGGCGACACGGTCTATGCCGACGGCCCGATCAAGGAGAGCGTCGACCTGCCGGACGGCACGGTCTGGAAGAACCTCGTCACGCCCGAGAAGGCCAAGGTCGCAGAGACGCTGGAAGAGTTCCGCGGCCAGTATCTCTACAATCTCATGGACGCGAATCTGCGCGCCTTCAATGCCGAGGTGCCGATGCTGGCACAGTGGGACGACCACGAGGTGACCAACAACTGGTCCTCCTCCAAGGTCCTGCCCGAGGCCTACAAGGAGCGCTCGATCCACGCGCTCTCGGCGCGGGCCCTGCGCGCCTTCCACGAGATGATGCCGCTGGCCACGACGCTCGCCGAGCCCCAGCGCGTCTATCGCAAGGTCGCCTACGGACCCCTGCTCGACGTGTTCTTCCTGGACATGCGCACCTATCGCGGCCCGAACGGCGCCAATCTGGAGACCGAGGAAGGCCCGCAGAGCGTGTTCCTGGGCGCCGCCCAGCTCGACTGGCTGAAGCGCGAGCTCGCCGCCTCCAGGGCGACCTGGAAGGTCATCGCCGCCGACATGCCGCTCGGCCTCGTCGTCTGGGACAATGCCAAGGACAAGAAGGGTTTCGAGGCCGTCGCCAATGCCGAGCCGGGCCGCCCGCTCGGGCGCGAGCTGGAATTCGCCGATCTCCTGAAATTCATCAAGGACCGCAAGATCCTGAACACCGTCTGGCTGACGGCGGACGTCCATTATACGGCGGCCCATTACTACGACCCGGACCAGGCCGTGTTCCAGGATTTCGAGCCGTTCTGGGAGTTCGTCTCCGGGCCGCTGCATTCGGGCACGTTCGGCCCCGGCGATCTCGACGCCACCTTCGGGCCGCAGCTGCGCTACGCCAAGGCGCCGACCAAGGAACAGGGGCAGAACCTCTCGCCGGCCGCCGGCCTGCAGTTCTTCGGCCATGTGCGCATCGCCGCCGACACGCAGGTCATGACGGTGACCCTGCGGGACGCGGCCGACGCCGCTCTCTGGTCGACGGACCTGACGCCGAAGACCGCCTGAAGACCGCGGTTCTGCGCAGGCCCCATCCATGAGACCGGCCCGCCACTGAACGGACCCTGCGGGTCACGTCATGCCGCGCCGGACGACGCCCGATCGCCGCGCGGGCTGGCGCCGCGCGAAAACGGCCGAGACGAATCGTCTCGAACGCGCGGCGGTACGAAAAGGCCCGGCGGTTCGCACCGCCGGGCCTTCGTCCGTTCCGTGCCGCGCGGTGCCTCAGGAGGCGCCGACGACGAGGCTCGTGAAGGGCCAGACATAGGCCTGGAGCGTGACGAGCAGGCCGACGAGGACGGCCAGCACGATGGAGTGCAGGAAGACGTAGCGCAGGATCGGACCCTCGCCGTTCTGCCAGCCCGTCGCCGTGGAGGCGACGACGATCGACTGCGCGTCGATCATCTTGCCCATCACGCCGCCCGAGGAGTTGGCCGAGGCCATCAGCACGGGGTTGAGGCCGAGCTGTTCGGCGGTGGTCTTCTGCAGGCCGCCGAAGAGGACGTTGGAGGCCGTGTCCGAGCCCGTCAGCGCCACGCCCAGCCAGCCGAGCAGCGTGCCGAAGAGCGGGTAGAAGACGCCCGTGTTGGCGAAGGCGAGGCCCATCGTGGCGTCGAGGCCCGAATAGCGGGTGAGGTAGCCGAGCGCGAGCATGATGGCGATCGTCAGGAGCGAGTAGCGCACGCGCCAGATGGTCGACACGTAGATCCGGACGAGCTGCAGCGGGCCGAAGCCCATGGCGAGACCGGCCACCAGCGCCGAGACGAGGATGCCCGAGCCCGTCATCGACAGCCAGTTGAGGTTGAAGACCGCGTCCTCGATCTTGGGCGCGGGCACGACCGGCGGCATCTTCTGGATCTGCTGGTGCAGGCCCTCGAAAGGGATCTTCACGATGGAGATGCCGTCGAGCAGCGCCTTCATCTGCGGGATGCCCCACAGGAAGACGAAGACCGTGAGGATCATCCAGGGCATCCAGGCCCGCAGGATCGCCGAGCGGTCCTGCGTCATGGCGAGCGCGCCGCCGCCGGCGACCGCGATGCCGCCGCCCGATCCACCTCGGCTCGTGCCGCCCGTGCCGTCGACCCCGACGGGACCGCCGGCGGGAAGGCCCGCGGCGCGGCGCGCCTCCTCCTCGGCCGCCTCGTGGCCGATCAGCGCCGTGGAGCGCCAGACGGTCTTGGGCTTCCAGACCCGTAGGAAGGCGACGAGCGCGCCCATCGAGCAGAGCGCGGCGACGATGTCGACGAGCCAGGGGCCGTGGAAGTTCGAGACGAGGAACTGCGGGATGGCGAAGGACACGCCGCAGACGAGGATCGCCGGCCAGATCTCCATCATGCCGCGCCGCCCGGCGAAGGCCCAGATGAGCCAGAAGGGCACGATCAGCGAGAAGAAGGGCAGCTGCCGGCCGATCATGGCCGAGAGTTCCAGGAGGTCGAGGCCGGTGACCGCCGAAAGCGCGATGACGGGCGTGCCGAGCGCGCCGAAGGCGACGGGCGCCGTGTTGGCGATGAGCGACAGGCCCGAGGCGGCGAGCGGCGAGAAGCCGAGGCCGATGAGGAGCGCCGCGGTGACGGCGACCGGCGTGCCGAAGCCCGCCGCGCCCTCGAAGAAGGCGCCGAAGGAGAAGGCGATCAGGAGGAGCTGCAGCCGCCGGTCGTCGGTGACGCTGGCGATCGAGTTCTGCAGGATGTCGGAGGAGCCGTTCTCCACCGTCAGCCGGTGCAGGAAGATGATGTTGAGGACGATCCAGCCGATCGGCATCAGGCCGTAGGCGGCGCCGAACCCGGCGGCCAGGAACGCCTTCTCGGTCGGCATGCCGAAGACGAGGATGGAGATGGCGAGCGCGGCGATGAGGCCGGCGAGCGCGGCCGTGTGGGCGCGCATGTGCAGGACGCCGAGCCCGACCAGCAGCACCGCGACCGGAACCGCGGCGAACAGGAAGGACAGCGCCAGGCTGCCGAACGGGTCGTAGGTCTGGTTCCAGATGTCTGGCATGGGCTGTCCTCCCGAGGCTGTCGACGCCGCCGGCATCCTCCCGCGGCGGCGTCGTTTGCGGGAAACTATCCCCCAAGCCACGGGAAAACCATGGAGCGAGGCCCCATTGCGACCATAGTTGCAGAGGGCCTCCCGCAGAGCTCCGCCGCCCGCGCCGTGGACAAGCCGGCCGGTCGTCCCCATCTGGGGTGCAAGCCCCCCGGCCGAAGGCGCGGGGGAACGCCGGGCGGCGCGGCTTCGCCTGCCCCCTTCGCCGGACGGGCGGCCGCTTGGAGCCGGTCCGGTGCTCACCTGCCGAAGGATCCCCGTCCGATGATCCCCTATTCCGTCCTCGACCTCTCGCCCGTGCCCGAAGGCTCCACCGTGCGCGACGCGCTCGTTCGCTCGGGCCAGCTCGCCGCCCATGCCGAGGCGCTCGGCTACCATCGCTTCTGGATGGCCGAGCACCACAACATGACGGGCATCGCGAGCGCGGCGACGGCGGTGGCGCTCGCCCATGTCGGCAGCGTCACCTCCACGATCCGGATCGGCGCCGGCGGCATCATGCTGCCCAACCACGCTCCGCTCGTCATCGCCGAGCAGTTCGGCACGCTGGCCGAGCTGCATCCCGGCCGTGTCGATCTCGGCCTCGGCCGCGCGCCCGGCACCGACATGGCCACGGCCCGCGCCCTGCGGCGCAGCCTCGACAATTCCGACAACTTCCCGCAGGACGTGGTCGAGCTGATGGCCTATTTCGAGCCCGCCGCACCCGACCAGCGCATCCGCGCCGTGCCGGGCGCGGGCACGCGGGTTCCCGTCTTCATCCTCGGCTCCAGCCTCTACGGCGCGCAGCTCGCCGCCCATCTCGGCCTGCCCTACGCCTTCGCCTCGCATTTCGCCCCGGCGGCCCTCGAGGATGCGGCGGCGATCTATCGCGAGACCTTCCGCCCCTCCGCCGGCCTGAAGCGCCCCTACTTCATCCTCGCCGCCAACGTCTTCGCGGCCGAGACCGACGCCGAGGGACGGCGCCTGCGCTCCTCGATGGAGCAGGCCTTCGCCAACCTGCGCACCGGCCGGCCCGGCCCCCTGCCGCGCCCCGTCGACAATATCGACGCGGTGCTCGATCCCGGCCTGAAGGCGATGGTCGACGGCGCGCTCGCCGTCTCGGCGACCGGCAGCCCGCAGACCGTGCGCGCCGAGCTCGAGGCGCTGATCGCCCGCCATCGCCCGGACGAGATCGTGCTCACCGGGCAGATCCACGACCACGCCGCGCGGCTCTCCTCCTTCACCATCGCCGCGCAGGCTCTCGAGGCGATCGGCGCCGCCCGGCCGATCGCCGCCGAATAGCGCGTCGGTCCGCGCCTCTTCTCAAGGCCGGCCTCCTCCTGTAGGGCCTCTTCGCCCGCCCCGCGCCCTTTCGAGAGAGGCGCGGAGCGGCGGGCGGCCGGCCGGGCACCGGCCCGCAGAGGCGAGGCGGCGTGGATGGTCTCGAAGAGGCTCGTCTTCTTCTTTCCCGGATTCGAGCCCTTCCGGGCCACGGGGCACATGGAGCGGTTCCGCCGGGCGGCGGCCCGCACGGCGCAGGCCTACGAGGTGGCGATCGAGGTCGCGCCCGAGACGGCGCCCCCGGCCGGCGAGGAGATGCGCCCGAGCCTCGACATGCGGGCCCATGCGCCGGGATCGTTCGACACGCGGACGACGGTCGTCTTCTGCGACTGGGGCGACGTCATCCTGGACTACGCGGCCCGCCCGGTCGCAACGCGCCTTCTCGACGGCGTCGGCGCCATGCTCGACTTCGTCGTCACCGGCACGCTCTTCCGCTACATGCGCACGAGCTGGCGCTACGCCCTGTTCTTCGCCTTCCCGCTGCTCGCGCTCTTCGGACCGGCGCTCCTGGCGGTGCTTCTCGCGATCCTCGGGCACGCGCTCCTGCCGGGAGGCGTCGGCCTTCTTCTGGGCCTCGGCCTCGGGGCGGCGCTGGCGGCCCTCCTGTGGCGGCTCGCGCTGACGCGGCTGCATCTCCTCACCGCGCTCGACGACTGGGCGCTGGCGCGCGACCTCTGCCGCGGGCGCAACGCCGCGCTGGAGCGGCGCATCGGCGAGCATTGCGACGCGCTCGCCCTGCGGCTTTGCGGAGAGGGCGCGGACGAGATCGTGGTCGCCGCCCATAGTCTCGGCGCCAGCCTTGCCGTGCGCGCCCTCTCGCGGGCGCTGAAGGCGGTGCGCCCGGGGGCGGACCTGCAGATGCTGACCGTCGGCTCGAGCCTGATGAAGACCGCGCTCCATCCCGCCGCGGCGCCCGAGCGCGACTGCGTGCGCCATCTCGTGGAGGAGGTCGCGCTGCCCTGGACGGACTGCCAGGCCCTGTCGGACCCGATCAACTTCTACAAGTCCAACCCGGCGACCTCGCTCGGCATTGCCGGCGGGGCAAGGCCCATCGTGCGCCGCGTGCATTTCAAGCGCCTCGTCTCGGCGCAGACCTATACCCGCATCAAGCGCGATTTCTTTCGCCTGCACCGGCAGTTCGTGCTGGGCGTGGAACGCCGCAATCCCTATTCCTTCCACATGCTGCTTCTCGGACCGAACCCCATCCCGCTCTTTTCGCGCACCGGCACGGTGGACCTCGCCCCGCTTCCCGGCGCGCCCGCCGCCTCGCCCTCCGGGGCGCCGCGATGAGCGCCGCGCTCGCCGGCCAGGGTCTCTGGGTCCTCCTCGTCGTCGGCTGGTACGTCATCCGCTATCCGTTCGAGCGCCGCGCCCGGAAGACGCGGATCGCCCATAGCGGGCGCGACCTGTCCGAGCGGATCCGCATGGCCGTGTCCTTCACCGGGCTCGGCATCCTGCCGGGCCTGTTCGTGGCGAGCGGCCTGCCGCGGCTTGGAACCTACGAGCCCTCCGCGCTCCAGACAGGCGCTGGCGCCCTCGTCGCGGCCCTCGCGCTCTACCTGTTCCGGCGCACCCACAAGGCGCTCGGCCGCATGTGGTCGGTCTCGCTCGACATCCGCGAGAAGCACAAGCTGGTGACGACCGGCATCTACGAGCGGCTGCGCCATCCCATGTACACCGCCTTCTTCGCCATGGCGCTGGCGCAGGCGCTGCTCGTGCCGAGCGCGATCGCCGGGCCGGCCGGGCTCGTCGGCTTCGGCCTGCTCTTCGCCTTCCGGATCGGCCCGGAGGAGCGGATGATGGAGGAGCGCTTCGGCGAGGACTACCGCGCCTACAAGGCCCGCACCGCCCGCATCCTTCCCGGCCTGTTCTGACGATCCGAAGCCGCCGCCTCAGCCGGCCGCGGCCGGTGCCGTCTCGCTCCCGGCCCGCCGTTCGGCGGGCGAAGGCGGCGGCAGGCGCCGATGCACGAGATAGGCACCGATCGAGATCGCCCCGAGGCAGGGAATGACGGTCTGCGTCGCCAGAACAGGCTCGCCGATCGCCGCCGCCGCAAGCCCGCCGAGAAGCCCGGCGCCCATCTGGATGAAGCCCGTCATCGCCGCCGCCGCTCCCGCCATCGTCGGGAAGGGCGCGAGCGCGGCCGTCGTCATCGCCGGCATGACGAGCGCGATGCCGAAGGCGTAGAAGCCGACCGGGACCATGATGGAGGCGTAGGAGACCGGCAGGAGCGCGATCGAGACGACGAGCCCGAGGCTGCCGAGCGCGATGAGGGCAAGGCCCGGCGCCACGAGCGCGCGCGCGCCGACCCGGCGCATGGCCAGCTTGCCGGCGATCGAGCCGAAGAAGAAGGAGCCCGACTGCGCCAGCATGCCGATGCCGAACTGCGTCGGCGTCAGGCCCGCCCGGTCGATGAGGACGAAGGGCAGCATCGTGGCGAGCGCGTAGAGCGTGCCGACGGCGCCGGCCACCGTCAGGCTGGAGGTGACGAAATGGGGATGGGTGAGGAGCGTCGCATAGGCCCGCCCGATCTGGCGCGGGGCGATGCGCGAGCGGTCGGGCACCACGGTCTCGCGCATGACGAGGAGCGTGACGAGGATCACGCCGATGCCGAACACGACCATGGCCACGAAGATCGCGCCCCAGCCGGCGAGATCCAGGACGATCCCCCCGATCGTGGGCGAGACGGCGGGCCCGAGCGCCAGGACGATGCCGATCGTGTTCAGGATGCGCGAGGACTGCTCGCCGGTGAACTGGTCGCGCACGATGGCGCGCGCCGTGGCGAGCCCGATCGAGGCGCCGCAGCCCTGCAGGAGGCGGGCGGCGAGCAGGATCTCGACCGTGGGCGCCACCATCGCGGCGAGCGCGCCGACCATGTAGAGGAGCATGAAGGCGATCGTCGCCGGCCGTCGCCCGAAGGCGTCGGAGACCGGCCCGCAGACGAGCTGCGTGATCGCAAAGCCCGCGAAATAGATCGCGAGCGTCAGCTTCACGATGCCGGGCGTCGTGTCGATGGCGACGACCAGCGCGGGCATGGCCGGGGTGTAGAGCGCCATGGACACCGGCCCGATGGCCACGAGCAGGCCGCCGACGAGGCCGGTGCGGCGCTCCGTCATGATCGGCCCCGTGCGGGCGGTGGGCGGTGCGGCGGTCCCGGATCTCGTCATGCGCAGGCCTTACGACCTCGCCGCAGGATCCGGCAAGGCCGCGCCAAACCCGGTCCGGCGAGGGAACGGGCGCGCAGGGCCCGCGCCTTCCGAAACCGGCGCCGTGCCGGCGCCGGTTCTACCGGGCCGGTTCGGGTGTCGCGACGGACATCGGCATCTCCAGCCCGGGCGTCTCGCCGATATCGGACGGATCCTGCGACAGGTTGGCGCGCATGCGCTGGAGCAGCGTCTCGACCAGCTGGCGCTCGTCGTCGGTGAAACCGTTCGTGATCCGCGCATAGCATTTCGTGATCATCGGGCGCACGCGCATGAACACCGCCTCGGCGGCCTGCGTCGGCTCGATGACCTTGGCGCGGCGATCGCGCGCGTCGACGCTGCGCCGGATGAGGCCGCGGGCCTCCAGCCGGTCGAGATAGGCCGAGAGCGTCATCGGCTCGACGCCCATGCGCTCGGCGAGAACGGCCTGGCGCGAGCCGCTGAACCGGGCGACATAGGCGAGAGCGCGGAGTTCGCCGGAGGTGACCTCCAGCCCGTCTTCCTCGACCATCCGGTCGAAGATCTGTCTGTAGAGGCGGGATGTATCGGTGAGAAGGAAACCGAGTGCATTGCCGGGCACGAGTTGTGGCATGGGGCGACCTTTGGTGACGACGAGACGGGCAACGCGCTTGCGAAAGGCCCCTCTCCGACCCCACCCATCGCCTCCGGCATCGACACCGGAGACAAGGATTGTTGTTTGGGCCTTAATGCGCGAACGTCAATCCCCCCCACGCCGTCAGACGGCTTGTTCGTACAAGACGGACAACAAGTGCAACCACGAGAGTGACCCAATGACGACAGTTCCCGCCGCGATAGAGGCACGCGACGACCGATTCGCCGCTGTCGGCCCCGCCGGTCTTCCCGACTTCGCCGCCTTCGGCGCGCAGGATTTCCCGCCCGCCTTCGCGGCGGCCATGGACGAGCATCTCGCCGAGATCGACGCCATCGCCGACAATCCGCAGGCGGCGACGTTCGAGAACACGATCGAGGCGCTGGAACGGGCGGGCAGCCGGCTCGGGCGCATCGCGCGTCTGTTCTTCGCCATCGCCGGCGCCGAGACGAGCGAGGCGATCCAGGCCGTGGAGCGCGATCTCTCGCCGCTCCTGTCGCGGCACGGCTCGAAGATCTCGATGAATGCGGGCCTCTTCGCCCGCGTCGACGCCGTGGCGAAGGCCGCCGCGGCCGGCGACCTCCCCCATCTGACGGCGGAGGACCGGCGCCTTCTGGAACGCACGCAGACCGGCTTCGTGCGCGGCGGCGCGCGCCTCGTGGGAGCCGACCGCGAGCGTCTGGCCGAGATCAACGCCCGCCTCTCGACCCTCGGGACCGAGTTCGCCCAGAACATCCAGGCCGACGAGCGCGACTTCGTGCTGCCGCTCGCCGAGGCCGACCTCGAGGGGCTTCCCGAGTTCCTGCGCTCCAGCCTCGCGGAGGCGGCCGCCGAGCGCGGGCGCCCGGGCCACGCGCTCACCCTGTCGCGCTCGCTCGTCGTGCCCTTCCTGACGCTGTCGCCGCGCCGGGACCTGCGCGAGAAGGCCTTCGCCGCCTGGATCGCGCGCGGCGAGAACGAGGGCGCGCACGACAATCGCCCCGTCCTGACCGAGATCCTCGCGCTGCGGGCCGAGAAGGCGAAGCTCCTCGGCTACCCGTCCTTCGCCCACTACAAGCTCGACGACACGATGGCCAAGCGCCCCGAGACCGTGCGCGCGCTCCTGACCGACGTGTGGACGCGCGCCCGCGAGCGGGTGCTCGCCGACGCCGAGAAGCTCTCCGCCCTCGCGCAGGCGGCCGGGGACGCGGCGCCCTTCAAGCCCTCCGACTGGCGCTACTACGCGGAGAAGCGGCGGCACGGGGAATTCTCCGTCGACGAGACGGCGCTGAAATCCTACTTCCCGCTGGAGCGCATGATCGAGGCCGCGTTCGACGTGGCCGGCCGCCTCTTCGGCCTGTCCTTCGAGGCGATCCCGGAGGCGCGCGCCTGGCATCCCGACGCCCGCGTCTGGCGCGTGCGCGACGCGCGGGGGCAGGAGACGGGCATCTTCGTCGGCGACTATTTCGCCCGGCCCTCCAAGCGCTCCGGCGCCTGGATGAGCGCGCTGCGCGTGCAGGACGGGCTCGACGGGGGCACGAACCCGATCGTCTACAATGTCTGCAACTTCGCCAAGCCGGCGGGCGAGGCGCCCGCGCTCCTTTCCATCGACGACGCGCGCACGCTGTTCCACGAGTTCGGACACGCGCTGCACGGGCTCCTCTCGAAGGTCAAATGGCCCTCGCTCGCCGGCACGGCGGTCTCGCGCGACTTCGTGGAACTGCCCTCGCAGCTCTACGAGCACTGGCTGATGGTGCCGCAGATCCTGTCGGCGCACGCGCGCCACGTGGAGACCGGCGAGGCGCTGCCGCAGGCGCTGGCCGACAAGCTGAAGGCCGCGCGCAGCTTCGATTCGGGCTTCGACACGGTGGAGTTCACCGCCTCCGCCCTCGTCGACCTCGCCCTGCACGAGACGGGCGAGGCGCCGAAGGACCCGCTGGCGCGCGAGGCGCAGATCCTCTCGGCCCTCGGCATGCCCCGGGAGATCGTGATGCGCCACCGCGCGCCGCATTTCGCCCATATCTTCGCCGGCGACGGCTATTCGGCGGGCTACTATTCCTACCTGTGGTCGGAGGTGCTCGACGCGGACGCCTTCGAGGCCTTCGGCGAGGCAGGCGACCCGTTCGACCGCGCCACCGCCGACCGGCTCCTCACCCATGTCTACGCCGCCGGCGACAGCCGCGACCCGGCCGATCTCTACCGCGCCTTCCGCGGCCGCATGCCGACGCCCGACGCGCTCCTGCGCAAGCGCGGCTTCGCCGCCTGAGACGGCGGGCGGGCCATGCTTTCGCCGGCGGCCTGGCGCGGCCGGCGAATGGCAGGTCTTTCGCAGATGCAAAAAATCTGTTATGAGGTCTTTAAATTTCGCCGGCAGACGACAGTGATGTCCTGACCGGCGTTTTCGTGCTCCAACACCGGTGAAATATGAAGCTCCGCAACATCGCGATCATCGCGCACGTTGACCATGGCAAGACGACGCTTGTCGACAAGCTCCTCGCCCAGTCCGGCTCGTTCCGCGAGAACCAGCGCACCGAAGAGCGTGCGATGGATTCGAACGACCTCGAAAAGGAGCGTGGCATCACGATCCTGGCCAAGGCCACCTCGGTGGAGTGGAAGGACACGCGCATCAACATCGTCGACACGCCCGGCCACGCCGACTTCGGCGGCGAGGTGGAGCGCATCCTGAACATGGTGGACGGCGCGGTCATCCTCGTCGACGCCTCCGAGGGGCCGATGCCCCAGACGAAATTCGTGCTTTCCAAGGCGCTCAAGGTCGGCCTCAAGCCGATCGTGGCGATCAACAAGATCGACCGTCCCGACGAGCGCCACCAGGAAGTCCTGAACGAGATCTTCGACCTCTTCGTCAATCTCGACGCGACCGAGGAGCAGCTCGACTTCCCCGTCCTCTACGGCTCGGGCCGCGGCGGCTGGATGGCCGAGGCGCCCGAGGGCCCGCAGGACAAGGGCCTGGAGCCCCTGTTCGACCTCATCCTGAAGCACGTTCCCGAGCCGGACACGGCCGGCAAGGACGAGCCCTTCAAGATGATCGGCACGATCCTGGAGGCCAATCCCTTCCTCGGCCGCCTCATCACCGGCCGCATCCAGTCGGGCTCGATCAAGCCGAACCAGGCCGTCAAGGTCCTGTCGGGCGACGGCACGCAGCTGGAATCGGGCCGCATCTCGAAGATCCTCGCCTTCCGCGGCCTCGAGCGCACGCCGATCGACTACGCGGAAGCGGGCGACATCGTCGCCATCGCCGGCCTCTCCAAGGGCACGGTCGCCGACACGTTCTGCGATCCCTCCGTCAGCGAGCCGCTCACGGCCCAGCCGATCGATCCGCCGACCGTCACCATGTCCTTCATCGTCAACGACTCGCCGCTCGCCGGCACCGAGGGCGACAAGGTCACGAGCCGCGTCATCCGCGACCGCCTGATGAAGGAGGCCGAGGGCAACGTCGCGCTCAAGATCGAGGAATCCGACGACAAGGACAGCTACTTCGTCTCGGGCCGCGGCGAATTGCAGCTCGCCGTCCTCATCGAGACCATGCGCCGCGAGGGCTTCGAGCTCGGCGTGTCGCGCCCGCGCGTCGTCATGCAGAAGGACGAGGCCACCGGCGAGACGCTGGAGCCCATCGAAGAGGTCGTGATCGACGTCGACGAGGAGCATTCGGGCATCGTCGTGCAGAAGATGAGCGAGCGAAAGGCCGAGATGAAGGAGCTGCGCCCCTCGGGCGGCGGTCGCCAGCGCCTGGTCTTCCACGCCCCGACCCGCGGCCTCATCGGCTACCAGTCCGAGCTTCTCACCGACACGCGCGGCACGGCGATCATGAACCGCCTGTTCCACTCCTACCAGCCGTTCAAGGGACAGCTGGCGGGCCGCACCAACGGCGTGCTCATCTCCAACGAGGCCGGCGAGTCCGTCGCCTACGCCATGTTCAACCTCGAGGATCGCGGGCCGATGGTCATCGATCCGGGCGTCAAGGTCTACGAGGGCATGATCATCGGCATCCACCAGCGCGACAACGACCTCGAGGTCAACGTGCTGAAGGGCAAGAAGCTGACCAACATGCGCGCCTCCGGCAAGGACGAGGCGGTCAAGCTGACCCCGCCGATCCGCATGACGCTCGACCGCGCCCTCTCCTGGATCCAGGACGACGAGCTCGTCGAGGTGACGCCGAAGAATATCCGCCTGCGCAAGCTCTATCTCGACCCGAACGAGCGCAAGCGCTTCGAGAAGAGCCGCAAGGCCGCCTGAGCCGTTCCGGGCTCCGACGAGTCGAAGGCCCGTCCGGCGCAAGCCGGGCGGGCCTTCTCGCATCCAGGCCCCCGTGCCGCCGCGACGGGTTACCCCGTTTCCTCGGCTGGTCCGGACCGCCATACCCGCCTAGCCCTGTCGCTTTGGCGGGGTGGGGCATGAGCGATCTGAAGAAATACGCGGCCGAGGCGATCGGCACCTTCTGGCTGACCTTCGCGGGCTGCGGCTCGGCCGTCATCGCCGCCGGCGTGCCCGATCTCGGCATCGGGTTCCTCGGCGTGTCGCTCGCCTTCGGCTTCACCGTGGTCACCATGGCCTATTCGCTCGGCCATATCTCGGGCTGCCATCTCAACCCCGCCGTCACGATCGGCCTTGCGGCGGGCGACCGCTTCCCGCGCGCGCAGATCCTGCCCTACATCCTGGCGCAGGTGACCGGCGGCATCGTCGCGGCGGTGGTCCTCTACGTCATCGCCAGCGGCGCGCCGGGCTTCGACCTCGCCAAGGGCTTTGCCGCCAACGGCTACGGCGCTCATTCGCCCGGGCAATATTCGCTCCTCTCGGCCTTCGTCGCCGAGTTCGTGCTGACGATGATCTTCCTCTTCGTCATCATGGGCGCCACGCACGGCAAGGCGCCGGCGGGCTTCGCGCCGCTCGCCATCGGGCTGGCGCTGGCGCTGATCCACCTCGTCTCGATCCCGATCACCAACACGTCGGTGAACCCCGCCCGGTCGACGGGCGTCGCGCTCTTCGCGGGGACCTGGGCGATCGGCCAGCTCTGGCTGTTCTGGCTGGCGCCGATCCTCGGCGGGGCCGCGGGCGGGGCGCTCTACAGCTGGCTGAGCGCCGAACCCTCGCAGGACGTCGTCGGCACGGGCGCCGCGCCCGGCCGAAGCTGACACGGCCCTGCGCCGACGAAGAAAGGCCGGATGTCCCTCGGGAGGGAGCATCCGGCCAGGTCGCGCTTCCCGGGAGGTGCCGCGCGGAGCGGGGAGGCAGGCCTATTCGGCGGCGACGGCGAGCGGCGCGCTGCGCGAGGCGGCATCGTTGGCGAGGCGATACCAGCCCTGCGCGGCCGCGACGCCCGCGCCGAGCTCGATGCGCGCGCCGGCGTCCACCAGCGCCATCTCCGCGATGGAGAGCGCCGTCAGGCACATGCCCTCGTTGAGATCGCCGAGATGGCCGATGCGGAAGACGCGGCCGTTCAGCCGCGCGAGACCGGCGCCGAAGGAGGTGCGGTAGCGCTCGTAGGCGATCTTCAGGACGGCGTTCGCATCGACGCCCTCCGGCACGCGGATCGCCGAGACCGTATCGGACTGCCATTGCGGCGCGACGGCCTGGAGATCGAGCCCGAGCGCGGCAACGCCCCGGCGCACGCCTTCGGCGAGCCGGTAATGCCGGGCGAAGACGTTCTCCAGCCCCTCCTCGGCGAGGAGGTCGAGCGCGGCGCGCAGGCCGTGGAAGAAGGTCGTGGGCGGCGTGTAGGGGAAATAGCCCGTGTCGTTCGCCGCGATCATGTCGGCGAAGGAGAAGTAGCAGCGCTCCATCTTCGGCGCGGCCGCCTTGTGCGCCTCGAGCGCCTTCTGCGAGATCGAGAGGAAGGCGACGCCGGCCGGCAGCATGAAGCCCTTCTGCGAGCCGGCGATGGCGCAGTCGACGCCCCATTCGTCCTGGCGGAAATCGATCGAGCCGATCGAGGAGACGCCGTCGACATAGAGCATGGCGGGATGGGCATGGGCATCGAGCAGGCGGCGCACGCCGGCGACGTCCGAGGTCACGCCCGTCGCGGTCTCGTTATGGGTGACGAAGACGGCCTTGATCGCATGGGAGCGATCCTGCGCGATCGCCCGCTCGTAGTCGGCGAGCGGCACGCCGGCGCCCCATTCGACGTCGATGCAGGTGACGTCGAGACCGAGGCGCTCGGCCATCGAGGCCCAGAGGTGGGAGAACTGGCCGAAGCGCGACATCAGCACCTTGTCGCCGCGCGACAGCGTGTTCTGGATCGCCGCCTCCCAGGCACCGGTGCCCGAGGAGGGGAACATGAAGACGCGGCCCGTCGTGTTGCGGAAGACCGCCTTGAGATCGCGGAAGAGCGGCAGGGTGAGGTCCGGAAACTCGGCCGAGCGCTGGTCCTCCATCGGCACGTTCATGGCGCGGCGCACGCGCTCGGGCACGTTGGTGGGGCCGGGAATGAACAGGTGGGTGATGCCGTTCTTCATGCCGCTCTCCCTGAGGCCCGGTCCGCGGATGTCGGCCGGGCTTTTGCGCCACGCTGTCCCGCATGGTCGCCGCGGACGATAGGCCGCGTGGAGCCCCAGGAGAACTTTCAAAAACTGATCGGCCGCTGAGTATTTTTAAGTGGTCCTGCGGGTCCTTGGGTTCGACCGCCCGGCGCCCTACCCTTTTCCCTCCTCACGAACGGGACAGGACAGGTGCCATGGGACTTCTCTCCGGCCTTCTCGGCCTTGCCAGCGACGTCGACCCGCGCGCGCTCCAGGCCGATCTCGCGCCGATCCTCCTGCCCGGCGAGGAGATCGAACTCGCCTTCCAGATCGTGCGCGACCTCGTCGTCTTCACCGACCTGCGGCTCGTCCTCGTCGACAAGCAGGGCATGAGCGGGCGCAAGCGGCAGTACCAGTCGATCCCCTACCGCTCCATCACGATGTTCTCCGTCGAGACCGCCGGCACGTTCGACGCCGATGCCGAGATGGCGCTGTGGATCTCGGGCCAGACGCAGCCCTTCCGCCACGCGATCGGCCGCGGCTCGAACGTCTCGGGGATCCAGAAGGCGCTGGCGCAGGGGGTTCTCGGGTGGCGCTGAGCCTCGGCCGGGGAAAACGCCGGGCAAGCCGCTCTTTCGGGCGGCACGACGATTCCCTTTCGCGCGGCGGCGCGACATAGTGATGCGAAGCGGGCCGCCAGAGCCGCATCCGCAACCGGACCGACCACGCCGCGATCGAACTAGAACCGGCCCTCCGAAATCGGGTCAAGGGCCGGGATCGAAGGATCGAGTTTATAGTTAAGATGCCATGAACACGATCGTCGCCGAAGTCCGGCCAGCAGAATCGAAGGATGCCGCGGCGCTCGCCGCCATCCACGAACTGTCCTGGCGCAGCGCCTATAGCGGTCTCATCCCGCACGGCGCCCTCAACAGAATGCTCGGCCGGCGCGACGCCGGCTGGTGGGACAAGGCCGTGCGCCATCGGGCGGCGGTGGTGGTGATCGAGTTCGACGGCCGCGCCATCGGCTACGCCACGCTCGGCCTCAACCGCACGCCGGCGCTGAAGGTGGAGGGCGAGATCTACGAACTCTACCTCCTGCCCGAATTCCAGGGTGTCGGCTTCGGCCGCCGGATCTTCGAAAGCGCGCGCGACATGCTCGCGCTGCGCGGCCTGAAAGGCCTCGCGGTCTGGACGCTCGCGGAAAACCAGCCTGCCATGCGCTTCTACGAGGGCATGGGCGGCACGGATATCGCGGAAGGCTCTGAGGCCTTCGACGGGCGTGTGATGCGCAAGATCGCCTACGTCTGGCGTTGAGGCATGCGCCCCGCCGGGGCGGGCTGCCGAGACGCCGTGTCGGCTGACGATCCCGGCCGGCAGATGATCGGGCGAAGGCCCATGGAAGCTTCCAGAGGAGAGCTGCCGCCTCTTCTGAGTTAGCTCCGACGACGGCGTTCCTTTTACTTCGTTCGACGGTCGCCTCGGCCGCTTTGTTGCGTGCCGGCGCCGGGCAGGCTAAGCCACGCGCCATCAGGATCGCCCCAACGACAGGACGGCCATGCGCATCGACGCCATTTCCCGCGGCAACAACCCGCCCTACGACGTCAACGTCATTATCGAGGTTCCGGTCGGCGGACACCCGATCAAGTACGAGATGGACAAGGAGGCCGGCTGCCTCGTCGTCGATCGCTTCCTCTACACGCCGATGACCTATCCCGGGAACTACGGCTTCGTGCCGCACACGCTCTCGGACGACGGCGACCCGATCGACGTCCTCGTGTGCAACACGCGCCCGCTCTTCCCCGGCTGCGTCATCAACTGCCGGCCGATCGGCGTCCTCGTGATGGAGGACAACAAGGGCCAGGACGAGAAGATCATCGCCGTCCCCTCGCCCGAGCTGACGCGCCGCTACGAGACGGTGAAGGAATATAACGACCTGCCGGAGATCACGCTTCGCCAGATCGAGCATTTCTTCGAGCACTACAAGGATCTGGAGCCCGGCAAATGGGTGAAGATCGGCGGCTGGGGCGGCTCGACCGAGGCCCACAAGCTCATCCAGGAAGCGGTGGAGCGCGAGACCGCGCACAAGGCGCTGAAGGCCTGACCCTCGGGGCTGCGGCCCAACCCATCCCTGCACGGACGAAGGGCGTCGCGATTCACCGCGGCGCCCTTTCCCGTTGGTCCTTCGGCAAGAGGCGCCGTCGCCCTCGCGCGATCCGGCGCGTCCCTCCAGACCTCTCAAAATGCAGCACTATTTCGAGAGATCGGCAAGGCCGGGACGAGGGGCTCCGACGCTGCCCAGCAGAAGGGCGTAAACATCCGATGAATAGCGAATGCGCATTCCATGCGCATGACGCACAACAGACGTGCAGCAATCTGCACTCCTGTTGAGCAGAAGGACCGCCTATATCCCGGTCACAAGATTTGATCACCTCGGACACGACCCATGCTTCGCAACCTCACCGACCGCTTCCAGAACTACCGCCGCACGCGCCAGAGCATCCGCTATCTCGAGCAACTCGACGACCACTCCCTGGCCGATATCGGCCTCGGCCGTGGCGAGATCCGCCGCGCGGTGCTTTTCGGCCGCCCGTAAGGCGCGGCGCGCCGGCCGGTCCGGCGCATCCCTAACGCAACGAGAAACGCCGCGTCTCCCCTGGAGGCGCGGCGTTTCTCCTTGCGGCGCCTGTTACGGGCTCCAGCGGGACGGGGCGAGCGGCCCACACCCGGCGACGGCCGGATCGGCCGGCACCTCGCGCGCGGCGTCGCCATATCGGACAGGGGGTTCAGCGGGGCTCGATCTCGAGCGCTTCCAGCCTTGCCCGCAGCGCCTCGCCCCCGCCTTCGAGGCGCAACGTCTTCACGCGCGACGTCTGACCGGCGACGATGGCGACACGCGATTTCGGCAGGCCGACCGCCTTGGCGACCAGCAGGACGAGCGCGGCGTTGGCCCGCCCGTCCTCGGGGATCGCCGAGACCCGCGCCAGGAGCTGGGGGCGGCCCTCGGCGTCGGGCGCCACGCCGTCGATCGCGTCCCGCCCGCCCTTCGGCGTCAGGCGGACGGTGACGAGATAGACGCCCTGCGCCTCGCGGAAGAAGCGCGCGTCCCCGCTCAGATGCCGGCCTGATACACGGCCGGGACGACATAGATGAGAATGAGCTGCTGCAGGAAGAAGATGCCGAGCAGCACGACGAGCGGCGAGAGGTCGATGCCGCCGAGATCGGGCAGGAAGCGGCGCACGCGGCGGAAGACCGGCTCGGTCATCTTGAACAGGAACGTGCCGACCGAATCGACGAAGGCGTTGCCGCCGTTGACGATGTTGAAGGCGTAGAGCCAGGAGAGGACCGCCGAGGCGATGATGATCCACCAGTAGATGTTGAGGGCGAGCAGGACGACCTGGATGACGGCGAGCATGGCGGCGGATCGACCCTCCTGGGGCACCCGTCGTCCGGCCGGACGAGAGGGGCGCTCCCGCTGTTTGAACCACGAGACCGCCTCGAAATCGCGATGCGTTTCAAGGGTCGGCGCCGTGACGGTGCCATCGGATGTAGACATGGCGCCCGGCCTTGGCAAGCAAGGGCCGGAGCTTTGGGGCCGCGCTCTCGCTTTGTCGTTGACAGTCCCTCCCCTCCCGACTTAAGAACCGCTCCGCAAGGTGGACGGGGCTGTAGCTCAGCTGGGAGAGCGCGTCGTTCGCAATGACGAGGTCAGGGGTTCGATCCCCCTCAGCTCCACCAACCCCCTTGCTCCGCCGTCCCGCCTGGTTTTCCCGCGCGACCCCGTTCCCGACCGTTCCCCCTGCGGTCTCACGAAGGCGTTGCTGCCTTGACCGACGATACCGGCACGCCCGCGGGTGCAGAGCCGATCGAGGACGATCGCTTCGCCGCCTTCCGCAACAGCCGCTTCCTGCGCTACTGGCTGGCCCGCTTCTTCGCCGCCTTCGCCACGCAGGTCGTCATCGTCTCCGTCGGCTGGCAGGTCTACGACCTGACGCGCGACCCGCTCGATCTCGGCCTGATCGGCCTCTGCCAGTTCCTGCCCTCTCTCCTGCTCGTGCTCGTCACCGGGGCGGCGGCGGATCGCTATTCGCGCCGGCTCATCATGGGCCTTGCCATCCTCGTCGAGACGGTCGGCGCGCTGGCGCTCTTCCTTCTCACCTGGCACGGGCTCACCACGCCCCTGCCCGTCTTCGCGATCCTCGTCGGCTTCGGCATCGCGCGCGCCTTCTTCGGGCCCGCCTCGCAGTCGCTCGTCGTCAACATCGTGGAGAAGCGGGAACTCGCCAACGCCATCGCCTGGAACTCCTCGTCCTGGCAGGTCGCGAGCATCGTCGGCCCGGTGGCCGGCGGCCTCCTCTACGGCCTCTCGCCGCTCGCCGCCTACGGCACGGGCCTTGCCCTCTTCAGCGCGGCGGCGATCCTCGTCTTCTCCATCCGCGCGCCCGTCCAGGCCCGCGTCGAGGGCGAGACGCGGGACCTTCGCACCATCCTCGCGGGCTTCCGCTTCATCTGGCACGAGAAGATCGTGCTCGGCGCGATCTCGCTCGATCTCTTCGCCGTGCTCCTCGGCGGCGCGGTGGCGCTGATGCCGGTCTATGCGCGCGACGTCCTGCATGTCGGCCCCTGGGGCCTCGGGCTCCTGCGCGCGGCGCCGGGCATCGGCGCCATCGCCATGGCCGCCTGGCTCGCCGCCCATCCCGTGCGCGACAATGCCGGCCGCATCATGTTCGTCTTCGTCGCCGTCTTCGGCGCGGCGACCACCGTCTTCGGCCTCTCCACCGCGCCCTGGCTGTCGATCGCGGCGCTCGTCGTGATGGGCGCGGCCGACATGATCTCGGTCTATGTGCGCGAGATCCTGCTGCAGCTCTGGACGCCGGACGCGGTGCGCGGGCGGGTCAACGCGGTCAACATGGTCTTCGTCGGCGCCTCCAACGAGCTCGGCGAGTTCCGTGCCGGCGTCATGGCCTCGCTTCTCGGCGCCGTGCCGGCGGTGGCGCTGGGGGGCGTGGCGACCGTCGGCGTCGCCGCGCTCTGGGCCGCGCTCTTTCCGGGCCTTCGCCGCATCCGCCATCTCTCCGCCCGCCACTGAGGCGGCGCCCGCCATCGGCCCATCCTCCGGCGGCGAGGCGTCTCCGCCTCGGCCGCGACCGCCTCATCCGCCGCGACCGACACGCTCGATGAGCGCCGGCACGCGGGAGAGATCCTCGATCGCGTGGAAGCGCGGCTCTCCGAGAGGGGCCTCCGCCTCTTCCAGCGCCCAGGTGATCTCGTAGGGCACGTGAATGCCCACCGACCCTGCCGCGATCGCCGGCAGAACGTCGGATTTCAGCGAATTGCCGACCATCGCCGCCCGTTCCGGCCCCTCGCCATGGCGCGCGAACAGGCGCGCATAGGTCTCGGGCGTCTTCTCGCTGACGATCTCCACCGCATCGAACAGGTCGCCGAGCCCGGAAGCGGCGAGCTTGCGCTCCTGGTCGAAGAGGTCGCCCTTGGTGATGAGCACGATCCTGTGGCGCCCGGCCAGGGTCTCCAGCGTCTGGCGCGCATGCGGCAGCGTCTCGACGGGATGGGCGAGCATCTCGCGGCCCGCCTCGAGGATCGCGCGGATGGCGCCGGGCGGCGTCGCCTCGCCGGTGACCTCCAGCGCGGTCTCGATCATCGAGAGGGTGAAACCCTTGATGCCGTAGCCATAGGCGCCGAGATTGCGGCGCTCGGCCGCGATCAGCCGCGCCTCGATCTCGTGGGCCTCGCCATGCGCGGCGAGAAGCGCCACGAAACGCTCCTGCGTCAGGCGGAAGAAGCGCTCGTTGTGCCAGAGCGTGTCGTCGGCGTCGAAGCCGATCGTGGTGATGGCCGCCATGGTCCGACCTCCCGCCTCTCCCTGCCGCCGAGGCCGCTCAACCCGGGCCGCGTTCCCCGAAGACGAGGCCGAGGAACTGGTCCAGCCAGCGCTTCACCGGCGCGTCGTAGACGGCCCGGCCCTCGAAATGGGCCCGGCGCGCCTGCGCCCCCGGCAAGGTCAGCCGCTCGTGGCCGCGCGTCGTCCAGCGATACATCATGGCGAGCGTCAGTTCGGCATGGAACTGCACGCCATAGGCGTTCTCGCCGTAGCGGAAGGCCTGGTTCGGATACCACTCGCCGGTGGCCAGAAGCCGGGCCCCGTGCGGCAGGTCGAAGCCCTCGCGGTGCCACTGATAGACCATGTCCGGCCAGCCCGGCATCAGCAGCCGGCCCTCGCCGGTCGCCTTCAGCGGGTAGTAGCCGATCTCGGCGAGCCCGTCGGCGCGCGGGCCCACCGCCGCGCCGAGATGCTTGGCCAGCATCTGCGCCCCGAGGCAGATGCCGAGGAAGGGCCGGTCCTCGCGCAGCGGCACGGACAGCCAGTCGATCTCGGCCTTCAGATGCGGGTCGCGGTCGTTGGCGCTCGGCGGGCCGCCGAAGACGACCGCGCCGCGATGGTCGTCCAGGGTCTCGGGCAGGCGGTCGCCGACGACGGGACGGCGGATGTCGAGCCGCACGCCCGCCGCTTCCAGAACCTGCCCGACGCGCCCCGGCGTCGAACTCTCCTGATGCAGGACGACGAGGACGGGGCGCGCGTCCCCCGTCTGCAGCGTGAAATGGCGCTCGAGGCCGGCGACGGGGCCCGCGCCTTCGCGCTCCTGCCGGACGCCTTCGCCCGCTGAGGAACGAAACGCCGCCATGGTCAGCCGAGCGCCTCGTTCCGCGCGGCGGCGGCGGCCTCGCGCTTGGACTCCATGCGCTCGCGTGCCGAGACGCCCAGGAGTTCGGACACGCGCCAGACGAGATTGTCCTCCAGCTCGTGCACCTCGCCGTCGGCATAGGTCACGGCCCAGAGATGCTCGACGAAATGGCGACGCTGGTCGGCGTCGAGCCGGCTCTTGAGGACGGAGGTGAAGTGGTAGAGGTCGACGGCCTGCTGGTCGGCGATGCGCCCGACCGAGGCGATGCGATCGGCCTCCTGCGGCCCGAGGCCGAATTCCTGCGCCAGCGCCGCCTTCAGCCGTTCGATCTCGGCCTCGCTCGCCCGCCCGTCGGCGTCCACGACATGAAAGAGAAGGGCCGCCGCGGCCACGCGCGGGTCGCTCGAGGCTTCGTCGAGCGGCGTGCGTTCGGCCTCGACGACGCCGAGCGTGCGCAGGAAGTCCTTGACGCTCTCGAACATGCGGCAGTCCCATCCCAGATCCGTTCGCCCTGCCTCCCAAGAGAAGGCTCGCGCCGGCAAATTCAAGGGTAATCCCGCAGTGCGATGCGGCGTTTTCAGCCTGTCATGCGGCGACGCCCCGCCGCAACGCGAAACGAACGCCGCGCCACGAAAAAAGGGCGGCGCCTCTCGGCCACCGCCCTTTCGTCGCTGCGATCGCCCTCCGCTCAGGCGGCGCGGCCGGAGGTCTCGTCGGGGCGCCCGAAGGCGGCGGGGGCCACCGTGCCGCCCGCGACCTCGTCCGAGGCCTTGCCGGTAACGGCAGCAGGGGCCGGCGTCGTCACCGTCCTGTCGCCGCCCGAAACGGCCTCGCCCGGCGTCACGTCGTGCAGCGGCAGCGAGCCGTCGGCGCCGTGGCCCCGCGTCTCGCCGAGCGAAAGGCCCGGGCGTTCGTCGAGGAGAGCCCCCTCGCCGCCGACGCGCTCCATCGGCACCTTCCACTGGAAGGCGTCGAGCCGGCCGGTGACGGGCGAGAGCGGCGCCCAGGTCTTCGAGACGATGCCGTCCGCCGTCCAGGCCGGATCGCGCGGCGCGCGGATGGCGCGGGCGAGCCACTGCCGCACGCGGCCGATCTCCCCGGTCTCCTCCTCCTCGATGTCGGCCATGAGCAGGAACGCGCTCTCGCGCGGCTCGGCCTCGATCGCCGCCATGGCGCATTTGCGGGCCAGAAGCAGATCGCGCGCGTCGAGCGCGGCATGGGCGAGCGCCAGCTCGGCCTCGACATGGCCGGGCTTCAGGCTGTGCAGCTTCTGCGCCCGCTTCAGGCGGTCCTCCACCGAATCGCCGGGCCGGGCGTGGACATAGGCCTCGGCGATCTCGGGATGGGGACCGTTGACCCAGCTCGTCTCCAGGATCTTGGACCCGCGCCGCAGGTCGCCGAGCCGGAACAGGGCCTGCGCCGCCACGAGCGCGGCGGGCACGAGGTCGGGCGCCAGACCATGCGCCTCGCTGCCGGCCGCCTTCGCCCCGGCCGGATCGCGGTCGAGAAGCGTCGTCGCCTTGGCGGTGAGGAGCACGGCGCGCAGGCGCTTGGACTCGGCGCGGTCGATGAGGCGGGTGTTCTTCTGCGCCTCGAGAATGTCGAGCGCGCCGTCCCAGTCGCCGGCGAGCGACTTGGAATCGAGCACCGCGCCGCCCGCCCAGGGCACGTGGGGCGCGATGCGCACCGCGCGCTCGGCGTAGTTGCGGGCCGCGGCGTCGTCGCCGAGCCGCTCGGCCTCGAGATAGAGGCCGCGCAGCGCCAGGAGACGCGTCTCGGGATCGCCCTCCATCTGCTCGAAGGCGGAGCGGGCGCGCGAATGGTCGCCCTCGATCATCGCCGTCTGCGCGTCGAGGAAGCGCACCAGCGGTTCCTTGCGCGTGCCGAGCAGCTTCTGGGCGCGCGTCGTCATGCGGCGCGCCAGGATCTGGTCGCCGGCGCCCGCCGCGATGATGCCCGTGGACAGGGCTCCGTAGCCCCGGTCGCGCCGGCGCGTGGACCACCAGTTGCCGACCGCGTGCGGCGTCTTGAAGAAGGCCCGCACCAGCCAGACGAGGACGACGGTGGCGACCAGCAGCGCGGTCAGGAGGATGAGGAAGACCATCAGGCTGGTCTCCACCTGCTGGCCCTGCCAGACGAAGGTGACCGAGCCCGGATTGTCGGCGAGCCAGCCGAAGCCGATGCCGGCGGCCAGGACGACGAGAAGGAAGGCGAGAATCTTCAGCATGGCCTGTCCTCAGCCCTGGTTGCCGGAGCCGGCCGGCGTGCCGGCGGCGGGGGCCGTGATGGCCGAGGACAGCGCGTCCTCGACGGCCTTCTGGCCGGCGAGACGCGCGTCGACGCGCTTGGCGAAATCGGCGCTGGCGCTCCTGGCCGCCTCGGGAAGCGTCTCCCAGGCGCCCTTCCAGGCCGAGAGGTCGCCCCCTTCGATCGCCGCGTCGAGCCGGGCGAGCGTGCCCGCATCGCCGGGCGCCGCCGCGACGGCCGCCTGGCCGGCGGGCCGCACCTGCACGAGCGAGCGAAGGCCCGACAGGACCTGATCCTGGATCGGGGCCTGCGAGGCCTCCGGCCGCAGCGCGGCGGAGATCGCGTCCTGCGCCTGCGGCCAGTCGGCCTGCAGGGCGCCGAGCGTCGGCACGCCGTCCGGCGCGTATTGGCGCAGCGAGGCGACCGAGGGCGCGCCCTCCGCGACGCTCGCATAGGTCTCCAGCTCGCCCATGAACGGGCCGCCGCGGTCGATGGCCGATTTCAGATTGGCGGCGGCGAGCGCGGCGCTCGCCTTGCGGCTCGCCTCCTCGATGGCGCCGATGCGGTCCTCGAAGCCCTTCAGCGCCGCGGTCGAATCGGCGGCGGCCTTGGCGGCGGCCTCCTGCGCGGCGCCGGCCGTCTCGGCGGCGCGGTTGGCGGTGTCGGCGGCGGTGTTGGCGGTCTCCTGCGCGCCGTTGGCCGACTGCTGGGCGGCGGCGGCGGCCGTCGCGGCGGCCTGCGCGCCCTGCGCGGCGCCCTCGGCGGTGGACTTCACGGGCTGGAGCGCGTCGGCGGCGGCCTTGGCCTCGCCCGAGGCGGCCTCGGCCGCCCTTTGCGCGCTCGCGGCGGATTCGCCCGCCGAGGTCGCGGCCGTGGCGGTCTCGCCAAGGCGCGTCTCCAGCGCCGAAACGCTTTCGGGCGTGGCGACGGGGCGCTGCGAAAGCGCCTCGACCTGGCCGCGCAGCGTCTCCACCGAACCCGACAGGACGGCGATGTTCTCGTTGGCGCGGGTGAGGCCGAGCGTGGGAAGAAGGCCCTGCGACTGCAGCGCCGCGGCACCGCCGACGGCGATCAGCGCGCCGACGACGCCGGCGGCGAGCGCCGTGCCGAGGCCGCCGCCGCGCCGCTCGACGATCGTCGCGGGTGCCGGCACGGGGTTGCGGGAGGGCTCACGCTCGGCCGACGCGGACGGGGCCGACGCGCCGGAGGAGGGCAGTGCGGACGCGCCGGCCGACGCGCCGGTCGAAGGCCCGGTTCCGGCCGCCTTGGCGCCGACCGTGCCGCCGGCCGTGCCGGCCGCCTTGGCGCCGGCCTTGGCGGGCGCGGGCCCGACGATGCCGATCGCCGCCGCGCCCGCCGGGCCGGTCGCCGCGTCCTTCGGGGCGTCCTTCGGCGGATGGGGCGCGTTCGGATCGAGCCCTTCCTGCGCGGCGAAATCCTTCAGCGTGGCGCTGGCGGACGTCCCGGTCGCCGTCGGGGCCTCGCCGGGCAGTTCGGGGGCCGGGGCATGTCCGGTCGCGGCGAGACCCGCCGGCGGCTGGTCCTGCGGCATCGGCATGGTGGGGCCGGCCTCCGGGGCCCTGGCCGCGTCGCTCGTCTCGTCGCCCGGCCAGGTCTGTCCGGGATCCTTCTTTGCGTCTGTCACAGGAGCAATCTTTTCCGCTGGGAGATCGATCGTTCGGTCGCGCGAGGGGCCTCGCCCTGTGCGCCTTGGACGATTGGTCATTCCGCGCCCCTTTCCATAACCCGCAGGCCCGCACGAACGCCCGGGCGGCCTGCTTGCCGCGCCCATAGGTCGTCCATTCGCATGGTCCGTGCAAGGCTCCAATTGGTCATCACGTCCAAACTAGGCTAGCGCGCGAGTTCGAGTAGACGCGCGAGCGAGGGAGCGTCCGAAATCGCCGCGCCCTCGGCAAGTTCCCTCGAAAGCGCGCCGGCGATCCGGGAGGAGAGGCAGAGGCAGCGAAAGCCGGGCCGCGCGAGATCGGGCCGCGCCGCGACGAGATCGGAAAGGGCGCCGGCCTGCAGGCGGCTGAGGACGAGCGCGGCCTCAGCCGCGCCGCCGGCCGTCGCGGCCTCGACGAGCGCCGGCGCCGGCCGCACGGCGCGCGTCTCGTACACGTCCCACGTCACGACGCCGAAGCCGGCCGCCGTCAGCGCCTCCTCCAGCGTTCCCGTGCGCGGCCGGCCGGCCGCGTAGAGGATGCGCGCGCCGCCCGGAAGGCCTGCCGCGCCGAGGAGCGCCGGCATCGCCGCCGCCGTGCCCACGCCCTCCAGAACATGGGTGAAGCCCGCTGCCCGCGCGGCCTCTGCGGTCGCCGCCCCGACGCACAGGACGGGCCGGGCATCGCCGGGATAGGCGGACGCGAGCGGCGCGGCGGCGCGGCGGCTCGTCAGCGCGAAGGCGTCGAACGCGCCTTCGGGCAGGGCCCGCGCCAGCGCGACGCCCGCTTCCAGCGGCAGGAGCACGGGTTCGTGCCCGGCGGCCCGCACCGCCTGCGCCGTGCGCTCTGCCGCAGGCCCCGCCTCGCGCAGGATCAGGAGGCGCATGGCGGCCCGCCGCTCAGTCGGCCCAGCCGGCGAAGAAGCCCGGACCCGCCGCCTCCAGCACCCGCCGCCCCGCCTCGCGGCCGAGCGCCTCGGCGTCCGCGGCGGATCCGGACAGCCGCGTCTCGTGCACCGACGCGCCGTCCGGCGTCAGGATCATGCCGTGGAAGGCGAGGCCGCCGGCGCCGTCCGGCACGGCATGGGCGGCGATGGGCGTGCGGCAGGAGCCGTCGAGCACGGCGAGGAAGGCGCGCTCGGCGCCGAGCGCTACGCCGGTCGGCGCGTCGGCGATCGGCGCCACCAGCGTCTCGACGGCGCCATCGCCGTCGCGCCCCTGGATGCAGATGGCGCCCTGGCCGGGCGCCGGCGGGAAGCTCTGCGCATCGAGGATCTGCGTCGCCGCCGCCTCGTTGGCGAGCCGCTTCAGGCCGGCGAGCGCGAGCAGCGTCGCCTCCACCTCCCCCGCCTCCAGCTTGCGCAGCCGGCTCTGCACGTTGCCGCGGAAGGTCACGATGTCGAGATCGGGCCGCAGGCGCTTCAGGAGCGCCTGGCGCCTGAGCGAGGCGGTGCCGACGCGCGCCCCCCGCGGCAGGTCCGCGATCGTCTCGACGCTGCGGCCGATGAAGACGTCGCGCACGTCCTCGCGCGGCAGGTAGGCGAACAGCGAGAGGCCCTCGGGCACGGCCGTCGCCATGTCCTTGGAGGAATGCACGGCGATGTCGATGCGCCTCTCCAGAAGCGCCAGCTCGATCTCCTTGGTGAAGAGCCCCTTGCCGCCGACCTCCGAGAGCGGCCGGTCGAGGATGCGGTCGCCGGAGGTGGAGATGATCTCGATGGCGAAGGCCTCTTCCGGCAGGCCGTGCGCCGCCATAAGCCGCGCCCGCACCTCGGCGGCCTGCGCCAGCGCCAGCTGGCTGCCGCGCGTGCCGATGCGGATCGTGGCCCCGCCTTTGTCCGCCTCGCCGGAGATACGTTCACCCATGCGTCTCAGCCTGCCTCGTTCCCGGTCTCGCCCCGCCGGGCGGCGCGAACCGCCCCGGAGCCCCCGTCTCCATACAGCATCCCGCCCCGAATCGAAGCGGCGGGAATGCGCTCGCTCCCGGATGCGCCGGAAGGCGCGATGGTTCCGCGCTGTGGCAAGTTGCTGCAACGCATTGCCCTTGCCGCCCTGCGGGATAGCTAGCGACACACCGAGACGGCGATGGACGAGACCGACGTGCACACCCTTTCCGACCAGGACATGCCCCGCGCCGAGGCGCCGGACTACGAGGCCTTCATCGCCTCCGACCGCGTCTCGCCGCGCCTTCGCGCGATTCTCGAAGAACGCGCGCGGCCGGACGATGCCGCCTACCGGCCGAAGACGATGACCGACCGCCAGTTCGAGACTCTGCGCGCCGTCCTGTCCCGCCTGATCCCGCAGGAGGGTCCGCAGCCGATCGATCTCGCCGCCCGGCTCGACACGATGATGGCGCAGGAGACCGGCAACGGCTGGCGCTACGAGGCCCTGCCGACGGACCCCGACGCCTATCGCGGCGGGCTCGACACGCTGGACGCCCTCGCCTTCCGCGAGCTCGGGCCGCAGGCGGGCGACGCCCTGCTCGAACGGCTCCAGGCGGGCGAGGAGACGGGCGGACCCGGCCCCTTCACCGCGGCCCAGATGAAGCTCTGGTTCGAGGAACTGCGCTCGGACGCCGTGCGCCTCTACGTCGCCCATCCCGCCACGATGGCGCGGATCGGCTATTCCGGCATCGGCAATGGCGGCGCAGACGGCGCGGCCTTCTCCGGCTTCCGCAAGGTCGGCATGGACGAGCGCGAGCCGTTCGAGCCCCTCCCCGAAACGGCGCCGGAACAGGAGTCCGCCTCGTGAATCTCGACCGGATGAAGCGCTACGGCGAAGCGGACAGCGTCGACGCCGTGGTCATCGGCACGGGGGCGGGCGGCGCGCCGCTGCTCGCGCGTCTCGCCATGGCCGGTCTCAAGGTCGTGGCGCTGGAGGCGGGCGCCAACCGGCATCCGCAAGCCGAGTTCGTCGCCGACGAGGCGGCCTCGGGCGATCTCTACTGGATGAACGAGCGCATCAGCGGCGGCGCCCTGCCGGAGGCCTTCGGCGCCAACAACAGCGGCATCGGCGTCGGCGGCTCGACGCTCCACTGGGGCGCCTTCGTGCCGCGCGCCGATCCGCGCGACCTGAAGCTGCGCAGCGAGACGGGCCGGGGCGAGGACTGGCCGCTGACCTACGAGGAGCTGCGCCCCTATTACGAGGAGGTCGAGCGCTTCAACGGCGTCTCCGGCCCCAGCCATTACCCGTGGGACGAAAGCCGCGCCTACGCCCTGCCGCCGGTGCCGCGCAACGCGCCCGCGCAGGCCATGGTGAAGGGCTGCGAGGCAATGGGCGTCGCCGTCGCCGACGGCCCGGTCGCCGTCGTCAGCCGGCCCTTCGAGCAGGAGGGCGGCGCGCTGCGTCACGCCTGCGTCAATTGCGGCTTCTGCCATCAGGGCTGCCGCAACGGCGCCAAGACCTCGATGGACGTGACCTATCTGCCGCTCGCCGTGGCGCACGGCGCCGAGATCCGCCCGAACGCCTTCGCCACCGGCTTCGAGCGCGATGGCGAAGGCCGCATCACGGCGGTGACCTATACTTCGGACGGCGTCGCCCGCCGCCAGAAATGCGCCGCCGTCTTCCTGTGCGCCGGCGCCATCGAGACGCCGCGCCTTCTCCTGCACACGGGGCTCGCCAATTCCAGCGGGCAGGTCGGGCGCAACTACACGGCGCATGTGGCGACCCAGGTCTGGGGCACGTTCGACCACGAGATGCGCATGAACAAGGGCTACCCCTCGGCCATGATCACCGAGGACATGGTGAGACCGAAGGATGCCGACTTCGCCGGCGGCTATCTCGTCCAGAGCCTCGGCGTCGTGCTGCAGACCTTCGCCGACCAGGTGGCGCGCGGGCGCGGCCTGTGGGGCCGCGCGCTCGTCGACTATCTCGACCGCTACAACCGCCTCGCCGGGATCGGCATCAACGGCGAATGCCTGCCGAGCGACGACAACGTCATGACCCTTTCCGACGAGGTGGACGCGACGGGCCTGCAGAAGCCCCTCATCCGCTTCGGCTACGGCGAGAACGAGCGGCGCCTCAAGGCCCATGCCGTGGCGACGATGCGCTCGGTCTGGGAGGCGGCGGGCGCCACCGACATCTGGGAACTGGAGCGCACCGCCCACACGATCGGCACCTGCCGCATGGGCACCGATGCCGGCGCCGCCGTGGTCGATCCCTTCGGCCGCAGCTTCGATATCGACAATCTCTGGATCGCCGACAATTCGGTCTTCCCGAGCGCGCTCGCGGCCAATCCCGCCCTCACCATCATGGCCCTCAGCCTGCGCAGCGCCGACCGCTTTCTCGGCCGGGCCTGAGGACAGGGCCTCCCGCGCGCCTTCGCGACCGCGTGGCCGATGCCGGCGACGGTGGCGCGCGGCCTCCGCCTCGCCTATGTCGGCGGCGTGGAACGCGAAGGAGGCCCCCTTGGCCGAAACGAGCCCGGGCGCCGGCGGGGCGCCGATCATCCTCGGCATCGAGACGAGCTGCGACGAGACGGCGGCGAGCCTCGTCTCGCGCGATGGCGCGGGGCGCCCGGTCATCCTCTCCAACGTGGTGCTGAGCCAGGTCGAGGAGCACGCGGCCTTCGGCGGCGTCGTGCCCGAGATCGCCGCCCGCGCCCATGTCGAGGCGATCGACGGCGTGGTGAAGGCCGCGCTCGCCGATGCCGGGCTCGGTTTCGGCGACTTGAGCGCGGTGGCCGCGACCATCGGCCCCGGCCTCGTCGGCGGCCTCATCGTCGGCGCCATGACCGGCAAGGCCATCGCGGCGGCGCGGGGTCTGCCCTTCGTCGGCGTGAACCATCTGGAGGGCCACGCGCTGACCCCGCGCCTCACCGACGGTCTCGCCTATCCCTATCTCCTCCTCCTCGTCTCGGGCGGGCACAGCCAGATCGTCCTCGTGCGCGGGCTCGGGCGTTACGAGCGCTGGGGCACGACGATCGACGACGCGGCGGGCGAGGCCTTCGACAAGACCGCCAAGCTCCTCGGCCTGCCGGTGCCGGGCGGGCCGGCTGTCGAGCGCCGGGCGCGCGGCGGCGACGCGCGGCGCTTTCCCCTGCCGCGGCCGATGCGCGGCGAGCCGGGCTTCGACGTCTCCTTCTCCGGCCTGAAGACGGCCGTGCGCCAGGCGGCCGAGCGTGCCGCGCCGCTCGGCGAGCGCGACGTGGACGATCTGTGCGCCGGCTTCCAGGCCGCCGTCGCGCAGAGCCTTGCCGAACGCGCCGGCCGCGCGATGCGGCGGTTTCGCGAGACCTTTCCCGACCTTGCCGCCCCGGTGATCGCGGTCGCCGGCGGCGTGGCGGCCAATGCCGCGATCCGCGCCGCGCTGGAGGACGAGGCGGCCAAAGCCGGCCTCGCGCTCGTCGCCCCGCCCCTGAAACTGTGCACCGACAACGGCGCGATGATCGCCTATGCCGGGCTGGAACGCCTGGAGGCCGGTCTCGTCGACGGGCTCGACGCGCCCGTGCGCTCGCGCTGGCCGCTCGACGAGGCGGCGGCGCCGAAGATCGGCTTCGGCCGGCGCGGAGCCAAGGCGTGAGCGCGGTCGCCGTCGTCGGCGGCGGCGCCTGGGGCACGGCGCTGGCCAGCCTCTATGCCCGCGCGGGCCGGCCGACCGTGCTCTACGCCCGCGACGGCGCGACGGTGAAGGCGGTGAACGAAGCCTGCGAGAACCCCCGCTACCTGCCGGGCATCGCGCTTCCCGAAACGCTGCGCGCGACGAACGATCCGGCCGAGGCCCTGGCGGGCGCGGACACGGTGCTCTTCGTGGTGCCCGCGCAGACGCTGCGCAGCGTTGCCGGCGCGCTGGCGCCCCTCGTGCCGCGGCAGGCGCTCAGCGTCCTCTGCGCCAAGGGCATCGACGCCTCCAGCGGCCGGTTCCCGTCGGAGATCTTCGCCGAGGCCTGCCCGGGCCGCGCGCTCGCCGTTCTCTCCGGCCCGAGCTTCGCCGCCGACGTCGCGGCCGGCCTGCCGACGGCCGTCACCGTCGCGGCATCGAGCCTTGCCCTTGCCGACGCGGCGGCGCAGGCGCTCTCCACCGCGAGCTTCCGCCCCTATGCGAGCGACGACCTGCGCGGGGTGGAAGCCGGCGGCGCCTTGAAGAACGTGCTGGCGCTCGCCGCCGGCGCAGTCGCCGGGCGGCGCCTCGGCGCCTCGGCGCAGGCCGCCATCGTCACGCGCGGCTTCGTCGAATTGCGGCGCCTGGGCGCCGCGCTCGGCGGGCGGGCCGAGACGCTGATGGGCCTGTCCGGGCTCGGCGACCTCGTCCTCACCTGTTCCAGCCCGCAGTCGCGCAACTTCGCCTACGGCATGGCGCTCGGGCGCGGCGACGACCTTGCGGGCCTGAAGCTCGCCGAAGGCGTCCACACCGCCGGCATCGCCGCGCGGCTCGCCGCCGAGCACGGCATCGAGGCGCCGATCGTCGGGACGGTCGCCGCGCTCCTCGCGGGCCGCATCGACGTGGAAGCCGCCATCCGCGATCTCCTCGCCCGGCCGCTGCGGCGCGAGGCCGAGTGAGGCGCCGTGGATTGGGGTTGAGCGGCCCGGCCGCGATGCTCTAAAGCCGCAGGGCGACGCGCGACCCTTTCCGCGACCCCGCCAAGGACCGATCTTCCGATGCTCTACGCCCTTCTCTGCGACGACAAGCCCGGCGCCCTGCAGGTCCGCCTCGACACGCGGCCCGACCATGTCGCCCATCTGAACGCCCTCGGCGACGTCCTGAAATTCGCCGGCCCCTTCCTCGACGAGGCGGGAAAGCCCTGCGGCTCGATGCTCGTCGTCGAGGCCGAGAGCGCCGAGGCCGCCCGCGCCATCGCCGAGGCCGACCCCTATGCCAAGGCCGGCCTCTTCGCCTCGGTGGCGGTGCGCCCGTGGAACTGGACGATCAAGAACCCCGCCCATGGCTGAGCCGACGCGCCACTGGCTGTTCAAGTCCGAACCCTCGACCTGGCCCTGGGAGAAGCAGAAGGCCGCAGGGCCCGCGGGCCAGGAATGGGACGGCGTGCGCAACTATCAGGCGCGCAACTTCATGCGCGAGATGAAGATCGGCGAGCGCGGCTTCTTCTACCATTCCAACGAGGGCAAGGCCGTCGTCGGCATCGTCGAGGTGGCCGCGCTCGCCCATCCCGACTCCACCGCCAAGGACGGCGCCTGGGAATGCGTCGACCTGCGCGCGGTGATGGATCTGCCGAGACCCGTGACGCTCGAGACGATCAAGGCCGACGAGGCGCTGAAGGACATGGTGCTCGTCACCAATTCGCGCCTGTCCGTGCAGCCGGTGGGGGCGGCGGAGTTCGACCATATCTGCCGCCTCGGCGGGCTCGACCCCAAGGACGCGCTGGCGTGAAGCCGCGCGCCCTCGCCTGCGGCGGCCTGACGCGCCCGGAGGGGGAACCACGCGCCGGCGTGAACATTCCACGAACGACACCTTTCAAGGAGCCGTGCCGTGGACCATTCCAACCCCAAGACCGAGACCCCCTCCAACACCGAGAAGGACCCGGCCGACTGGACGACCGGCGACGAGCCGATGACGGGCGCGCAAGGCTCCTATCTCAAGACGCTCTGCGAGGAGACGGACACCGCGTTCGACGACACGCTGTCCAAGGCCGACGCCTCGATCATGATCGACAAGCTGCGCGCCGAGAGCGACCGGCTGAAGAAGGCCTCCTGAGACACGCCCCGGCGCCCGGCGCCGGGGTGCCCGGCCCCAGGGCCTTTCGCGGCCTTTCGCGAAAGGCCGGACCGCGTGCGTCGGCGCGCCGCGCCGCTTCGCAGGACCGCGCCGCGTGACGCGCCTTTCCCCGGAGCGCGCCGAAACCTTCATCCGCGCCAACACCGCCGTCCTCCTGCCCTCGCACGTGCCCGAGATTCCGCTGCATCTGGCGGACGAGGCGCACGAGCTCTGGCTGAAGACGCAGGAGGAGCTCGACGCGTTCGGCCTCGCGCCGCCCTTCTGGGCCTTCGCCTGGGCCGGCGGACAGGCGCTCGCCCGCCACGTCCTCGACGAGCCCGGCCTCGTCGCGGGCCGCTCCGTCCTCGATTTCGCCAGCGGCTCGGGCCTCGTCGCCATCGCCGCCGCCAAGTCCGGCGCCGGCCCCGTGCGCGCCGCCGACATCGACCCGTTCTGCGAAGCCGCCATCGCCCTCAACGCGGCGCTGAACGGCGTGACAATCGCCTTCGAGGGCGCCGATCTCGTCGGCACGCCCGTGGCGGAAGAGGTCGTGCTCGCCGGCGACATCTTCTTCGACAAGGCCATCGCCGACGCCATCACCCCCTGGTTCGACACGCTCGCCCGCGCGGGCCGCACCATTCTCGTCGGCGACCCCGGCCGCGCCTACCTCCCCCGCCACCGCCTCGAACGCCTCTCCACCTTCGAAGTCCCCGTCACCCGGGCGCTGGAGGACGCGGAGGTGAAACGCGCCAGCGTCTGGCGCTGGCTCGCCTGAAGAGTGTCGGCGGCGGGGAGAGCTGCTCCCCTTCTCCCCTTGGGGTGCGAAGCGCGGGCGAGACCCGTGGCTCGCCCAGGGTCCTGGCAGGGAAATGAGGGACGCCGGGCGCGAAACGCGGCGCCGTCTTTAGTCTCACCCGGCTTCCACCTCCCTCATCCGTCTGCCGGCAACTTTTCCTGAGGCGGGAGAAGGCAGCGGCGTCGCCGCCGCGCCATGCCCGGAAGTTCCTTTGTATAAGGAAAATAATCTCTCGGCCGTCGCCTTGACTCTCGTCCGCCGCGCTGGAATCCATAGGAACATATCAGGAACAAAGCCTCTCCGGGAGAGAGGGCGGGACGGCCGTCGCCTTGCGGGACGGACGAGGAGACTGCCATGCGCCAAAATCCGGACGAAGGCCATGCGGACGGGGCTCCCGCGGCGTCGGGCGTGCCGTTTCGGGACCGCCGCGCGGCCGGCACGGCGGGGGAAGACGCCGCCGGCCGGCCGGATCGGGCCGGGCATGGCGATAGGAATCGCGACCTTGCGGCGCTGCGCCAGACGATCGCCCGAATCGCCGGGGAGCCCATCGCGAGGCTGGAGGACCCGGCGGAGCCGCACGAGGCCGCGGGCCGGCCGGAGGGGAACGGCCGGCGCGCGCTCCAGCCCTTGCGCCCGCTCGGCGCGCCGGCGGCCGACAGGGCGCTCGGCGGCGGCATCGCGGCCGGCGGGCTGACGGAGATCCATTCGGACGAGACGCGCGGGGCGGGCACGCTCGCCGGCTTCGCGCTGGCGCTGGCGCTGCGCCTTGGCGCCGGCACCGCGCGTCCTCTGCTCTGGCTCGCGCCCTCCCATGCCCTGCGCGAGGCCGGCCTGCCCTACGGACCGGGCCTTGCCGGCTTCGGCTTCGACCCCGCCGCGCTTCTTCTCGTGCGCACCCGGCGTCTCGAGGAGGCGGTCTGGGCGGGCGAGGAGGCGGCCTCCTGCCGGGCGCTGTCGGTGGTGGTGCTGGAGGTGCGCGGCAACCCCGGGCGGCTCGCGCTGGAGGGCACGCGCCGCCTGCATGTGCGGGCCCGCGAGGCGGGCGTCGCGCTGCTTCTCCTGCGCCAGAACGCCGCGCCTGAGCCGACCGCCGCGCCCCTGCGCCTGCGCGTGGCGCCCGGCTCGGCCTCCCCTGTCGCCGATCTCGCCGAGGCGCCCCGTCTTCTCGGCGCCCCCCTCTTCCAGATCGCGCTCGAGAAGTCGCGATCGGGTCCCCCGCAGCGCTTTACCCTGGAGTGGAATCCCCATGAGCGACGTTTCGACGAGCCACGGCCAGGCGCGCGCCAGCCGCTTTCTCGCCCTCAGCCTGCCCTTCCTCTCGACGGACAGGGTGCGGCGGGACGATCTGGGACGCTCGTGGCGCTGGCCCGGCGGGAGCCGGGGCCGCTGGCCCGCGCCGGCTGACGCCCGGCGCGGGGCGGGCGGAGCGGGCCCCGTCCTGCCCGAGCCCCTCGTCCTGATCGAGAGCTGCGCCGGCACGCAGCGCCTCGTGGCGCTGTGCGAGGGCGCCGAGGCGCTCGGCCTGACCAAGGGGCTCGGCGCGGCCGAGGCGCGCGCGCGCTTTCCCCGCCTCGACCTGCGCGAGGCGGACGCGGCCGCCGACGCGCGGCTCCTGGAGGCCGTCGCCGACTGGTGCGACCGCTACACGCCGCTCGTCGCCCTCGACGCGCCGCACGGGCTGGTGCTCGACATTTCCGGCTGCGCCCATCTCTTCGGCGGCGAGAAGGCGTTGATGGACGACCTCCTCGCCCGCCTCTTCGCGCAAGGGTTGCGCGCCGAGGCCGCCATCGCCTCCCATCCCGGCACCGCCCTGGCGCTGACGGGCGCCCGCTCCGCCGCGGGCCGGGATGCGGGCCGGGCGGGCCGGCACCCGCGCGACGGCGCCCCATGCCCGCGCGTGCCCGAGGGCGAGGAGGTGGCGGCCGTCTCGCCCCTTCCCGTCTCGGCCCTGCGGCTTTCCGAGGCCGAGGAGGCGCTCCTCGCCCGGCTCGGCCTTCTCGACATCGGCGCGCTCCTGGCGCTGCCGCGCGCGGGGCTGGCGCGCCGGTTCGGCAGCGCGCTCCTGGCGCGGCTCGACGAGGCGACGGGCCTTGGCCGCCGCCCCATCGGGCCGCGCCGCCCCGCCGCGCAGCTCATCGCCGAGCGGCGCTTCGCCGAGCCCATCTCGCTGACCGACGACGTCGAGCGGATCGCCGAGCATCTGGCGGCGCGCCTGCGGGACGGGCTGGAGCGGCGCGGCGAAGGCGGACGATGCTTCGAGCTGTCGCTCTTCCGGGCCGATGGCGGGGTGGAGCGCGTCGCCGTCAGCGCCGCGCGCCCGCTGCGCGACGAGAGGCGCGTCGTGGCGCTCCTGCGCGAGCGCATCAAGGGTCTGGGCGAGGCGTTCGACGCGGCCTTCGGCTACGATCTCGTGCGCCTCTGCGTGCTGACGGCCGAGCCGATGGAGGAGCATCAGGGCGATCTGTCCGGCGAGGCGAGCGGGGAGGCCGATCTTTCCACTCTCATCGACCGGCTCGGCGCCCGGCTCGGGCAGACGAGCGTCCTGCGCCTCTCGCCGATCGAGAGCCACCGTCCGGAGCGCGCGCAGGCGCTTCAGGTCGCCGCGGGCCTGCAGGCCCGGCCGGAACCGCGCGAAGCGCGCCGCGCCGCCGGACCGGGGGGCGGGCGCGCGGCCGATCTGGCGAGCACCTTCTGGCTCTACGCCGCCCCGCGCCCGGTGCGCCTTCTCGATCCGCCCGAGCCCGTCGAGGCCATCGCCGAGGTGCCGGAGGGGCCGCCCATGCGCTTTCGCTGGCGCCGCGCCTCGCACGGCGTCGCCCGCGTCGAGGGCCCCGAGAGGATCGGCGCGGAATGGTGGCGGGCCGATGCGGGCTCGACGCGCGACTACTACCGCGTCGAGGACGAGGCGGGCCGGCGCTACTGGCTGTTCCGCGAAGGGCTCTACGGGCAGGAGAAGCCCGCCTGGTTCCTGCACGGCATCTTCGCCTGATGCGCCGCACGATAGCGATCTCGCGCCCGGCAGGATCCCGGGCCGGCGGGGCGGCCCCGGCCTATGTCGAGCTCGGCCTCGCCTCCAACTTCTCCTTCCTGCAGGGCGCCTCGCACCCGGAGGAGATCGCGGTGGCCGGCATGCGGCTCGGCCTTGCGGGCCTCGGCCTTGCCGACCGCAACACGGTCTCGGGCACGGTGCGCCTGCATCTGGCGGCGCGCGAGGCGGGTCTTGCCTTCGCGCCGGGCGCCCGGCTCGTCTTCGCGGACGAGACGCCCGACATCCTCGCCTATCCGCGCACGCGCCTCGGCTGGGGAAAGCTTTGCCGGCTTCTGAGCCTCGGCAACCTGCGCGGGGCGAAGGGCACCTGCACGCTGCACCTGCGCGATCTCCTGGAATGGGGCGAGGACCTGTCCCTCGCCCTCCTCCTGCCGGCGGCAGCGGGCGCCGAGGGACCGCAGGCAAGGGCCGCCGAGGCCCGGGCCCGCGCCGCGCTGCGCGCCCTCGCCGAGGCCTATCCGGGCGCCGCGCGGCTTGCCGCCGCCCCGCGCTACGACGGGCTCGACGCCCGCCGCCTGGCCCGCGCGAGCCGGCTCGCCGAGGCCTGCGGCACGCCGATGATGGCGACCAACGACGTCCTCTATCACGACCGCGCCCGCCGCCCGCTGCAGGACGTCCTCACCGCCATCGGCGCCCATAGGCCGCTCGCCGAGGCCGGCTTTTGCCTCGCCGCCAATGCCGAGCGCCACCTGAAGGGCGCGGCCGAGATGACGCGGCTCTTCCGCGAGCATCCGCGCGCGATCGGGGAGACGCTCGCCTTCTTCGAGGAACTCGCCTTCGACCTGAAGTCGCTGCGCTACGAATATCCCGACGAGGCCGGCCGCATCGCCGCCACGCCGACGCAGGAATTGCGGCGCCTCGCCTACGAGGGCGCCGCCCGGCGCTATCCCGCCGGCCTTCCCGCGAGCGTCGTCGCGGCCATCAAGCACGAGCTGGCGACGATCGAGAAACTCGAATACGAGCCCTACTTCCTCACCGTCCACGCCATCGTGAAGGCCGCGCGCGAGGAGCTCGGCATCCTGTGCCAGGGCCGCGGCTCGGCGGCCAATTCCGTCGTCTGCTTCTGCATCGGCGTCACCGAGGTCTCGCCCGAGCGCGCCGGCCTCCTCTTCGAGCGCTTCATCTCCGCCGGCCGCGCCGAGCCGCCGGACATCGACATCGACTTCGAGCACGAGCGGCGCGAGGAGGTGATCGCCTGGATCTACGAGCGCTACGGCCGCGACAACGCCGCCATCGCGGCGACCGTCATCACCTACCGCACCCGCTCGGCCGCGCGCGAGGTCGGCAAGGCCTTCGGCCTCTCGGGCGACGCCGTCTCGGCGCTGACGGGCGCGGTCTGGGGCTGGTCCGAGGAGGGCCTGGGCGAGCGCGAGGCGAAGGCCGCCGGCCTCAGCGTGGAGGACGCCACGACCGCGCAGGTCCTGGCCTATTCGAGCGAGCTCTCCGGCTTTCCCCGCCACCTCTCCCAGCATGTCGGCGGCTTCGTCATCACGCGCGGGCGCATCGACGAGGTCGTGCCCATCCTCAACAGCGCCATGGACGGGCGCACGATCGTGGAATGGAACAAGGACGATCTCGACGAGCTCGGCATCCTGAAGATCGACATCCTGGCGCTCGGCATGCTGACGGCGCTCAAACGCGGCTTCGCCCTTCTGGAGGATCACTACGGCAGGACCCTCACGCTCGCCGATCTCTCCATGAAGGACGACGACGAGGCCACCTACGCGATGATCCGGCGCGCCGACACGCTCGGCGTCTTCCAGATCGAGTCGCGCGCGCAGATGACGATGCTGCCCAAGCTTCGGCCCGACAAGTTCTACGACCTCGTCATCGAGGTCGCCATCGTGCGTCCCGGCCCCATCCAGGGCGACATGGTCCACCCCTATCTGCGCCGCAAGATGGGGCTGGAGGAGCCGACCTATCCCAAGCCCGAGCTGCGGCAGATCCTGGAGAAGACGCTCGGCGTGCCGCTCTTCCAGGAACAGGCGATGAAGATCGCCATCGTCGCCGCCGGCTTCACGCCCGACGACGCCGACAAGCTGCGCCGCTCCATGGCGACCTTCCGCCGGATGGGCACGATCCACACCTTCCGCGCCAAGATGATCGAGGGCATGGCGAAGAACGGCTACGAGCGCGACTTCGCCGAGCGCTGCTTCAAGCAGATCGAGGGGTTCGGCGAATACGGCTTTCCCGAGAGCCACGCCGCCTCCTTCGCCCTCCTCGTCTACGCCTCGGCCTGGCTGAAATGCCATTATCCCGACGTGTTCTGCGCCGCCCTCCTCAACGCCCAGCCCATGGGCTTCTACGCCCCCGCCCAGATCGTGCGCGACGCGGCCGACCACGGCGTCACGCTCAGGCCCGTCTGCGTCAACCGCTCGCACTGGGATTCGACGCTGGAGGAGGAGGCCTTCGACCCCGCGCGCATCGCGCCGCGCCATCGCGAGATGACGGGCGCGATCGGGACGCGCCATGCCGTGCGCCTCGGCTTACGGCAGGTGAAGGGCCTGTCGGAGGCGGAGATGCGACGGCTGGTGGAGCGGCGGGGAGCGGGCTACGATTCGGTGCGCGACCTCTGGCTGCGCTCGGGGCTGAAGCGCGCCGCCATCGAGCGCCTCGCCGACGCCGACGCCTTCGCCGGCCTCGGCCTGTCGCGGCGCGACGCGCTCTGGGCCTGCCGGGCGCTCGATGCGGCGGGCGCCGCCGAGCATCTGCCGCTCTTCCTCGCCGCCGAGGCCGCCGCCGACCTGCAGCCCGAGCCGGACGCCGCCCTGCCCCCCATGCGCCTCGGCGAGGAGGTGATCGCCGACTATCGCTTCGTCTCCCTGTCGCTGAAGGCGCACCCGGTCTCCTTCGTGCGCGCCGCGCTCGCCGCCCAGCGCATCCTGCCGGACGCGCGCCTGGAGGAGCTGCGCTCGGGCAGCCGGGTGATCGTCTCGGGCCTCGTCCTGGTGCGCCAGCGGCCGGGCTCGGCCAAGGGCGTCATCTTCATGACGCTGGAGGACGAGACGGGCATCGCCAACGTCATCGTCTGGCCCAAGGTCTTCGAGGCCTTCCGGCCGATCGTTCTCGGCGCGCGCTTCGTCAAGGTCACCGGCCGCATGCAGAGCGACCATGGCGTCATCCACGTCGTCGCCGAGCGGCTGGACGACCTGACCGGGCTCCTGATGCAGGTCGCCTCCGGCAGCGCCGCCGTCTCCAACGCGCTCGCCCCCGCAGACCACGTGCGCCACCCCTTACGTCCCGGCCATCCGCGCGGGCAGGTGCCCGCCGCCCTGCCCCCCGGCGAGGCGCTCGGCACGATGCTGGCGCGCGCCGACGAGGTGCGCCGGCCCGTGGACGAGATGCGCCTCCACCGCCGCCGGCTCGACCATATGCGCCGCATGGCCATCCTCTCAAGCCGCGAGGACGGCACGCCCGCCCCCGCGCAGGCCGGGCGCGAGGCCCGCGCCGTCCTGCCGAAGGGGCGCAACTTCCAGTAGGCTCCGGCCGGGACCGCGGTATTTTTGCCGCAGTCCGAAAACCGCTGGAGCGCGGCTCTGGCCGAAAGGCCCGGCGCGTCTAGATCGATTCCAATCCGCCCCGGCGGGCATGGCGGGCCCGTCCGGCGCCCGGCGCACTCTTCCCTCCGAAAGGATCCGATGCAGCCAGAGCGTCGCGACCCCCGTTCCCGCCCGCCAGGCCGCGGCCGCGCCGCCCGGCTTTCCGGCCGGCGTGCCTCGGCTTGCCTTCCCGGCCTTTCGCTTCTCGCCCTCTCGGCCTGCGCCGGACCCCAGTCGACCCTGACCGACGCCGGCACGGAATCGGCGGCCGTCGCCTGGCTCTTCTGGATCATGCTGGCCGGCGCGGTGGTGATCTGGCTCCTCGTCATGGGCCTGTCGGTCTATGCCACCAAGATCAACCCCGCCGCCCATTCCGAGAAGACCGGCCTTCGCCTCATCGCCTGGGGCGGCGTCGTCTTCCCGACCGTCGTCCTCGCCGTCCTCATCGTCTGGGGCCTCGAGAAGATGCCCGAGTTCCGCGGCGAAGGAGAGGGGCCGAAGATCGCCGTCTCCGGCGAGCGCTTCTGGTGGCGCGTCGCCTACGGGGTCGAGGGCGAGCCCGGCGTCGTCAAGAGCCTGCCCGCCGGCGGCGTCGAGAGCGCCAACGAGCTCTGGCTGCCCGTCGGCCGCCGCACCGAGATCCTGCTCGGCAGCCCGGACGTGATCCACTCCTTCTGGGTCCCGTCCATCGCCGGCAAGACCGACACGATCCCCGGCCGCGTCAACCGCATCGTGCTCGAGCCGACGCGCGAGGGCGTCTACAACGGCGTCTGCGCCGAGTTCTGCGGCGAGGCCCATGCGCAGATGGCCTTCCGCGTCATCGTGGTGCCGCCGGCCGAGTACGAGGCCTATGTCGCCCGCCAGGCGCAAGGCGCCGCCGTGCCGCAGGGCCCGGGCTTCGACGCCTTCATGAAGAACGGCTGCAACGCCTGCCACAGCGTGCGCGGCACGCCGGCCGCCGGGCAGATCGGGCCCGATCTCACCCATGTCGGCTCGCGCAAGACCATCGGGGCGGGCACGCTGCCCCTGTCGGCGCAGAACCTCTCGCAGTTCATCGCCGTCACCGAGCACGTGAAGCAGGGCGTCGAGATGCCCTCCTATTCCATGCTTCCCGCAAGCGAGATCGACGCCATGGCGCAGTGGCTGGAAGGCCTGAAATGAGCGACATCCCCCTCGATCTCGATGCCGCCGTCACCGGCGCGCCCGATGCCGCCCAATGGCGCCCGAGCGCTGCCGAAGTCGAGAAGACCCGCCGCCGCCAGGCCGACCCGGCGGTCCGCAAGGCCCAGGAAGACCGGCTGCGCAAGGTCTGGGAGACGCCCAAGGGCTGGCGCTACTGGTCCGACGTCAACAACACGACCGTCGGCATCTGGTACACGGCCACCTCCTTCGCCTTCATGCTCTTCGCGGGCGTCCTCGGCCTGCTCATCCGCGTGCAGCTCGCCGTTCCCGAGAACGACTTCCTCACCGCCAGCTTCTACAACCAGGTCTACACGCTGCACGGCACGGCGATGATGTTCCTGTTCGCCGTGCCGATCTTCGAGGCGGTGGCGATCATCCTCCTGCCGCAGATGCTGGGCGCGCGCGACCTGCCGTTCCCGCGCCTCTCGGCCTTCGGCTACTGGTGCTTCCTCATCGGCGGCGTCTTCGTCTGCGGCTCGCTGTTCTTCTCCTCGGCGCCCGACGGCGGCTGGTTCATGTACCCGCCGAACACCACGCAGGAGCGCTTCACGCCCGGCTACGGCGCCGACATCTGGCTGCTCGGCCTCTCCTTCATCGAGGTCGCCTCGATCGCGGCGGCCGTGGAGCTCATCGTCGGCACGCTGAAATGCCGCCCGCCCGGCATGCGCCTCAACCTCATGCCGCTCTACGCCTGGTACGTGCTGGTCGTGGCGGGCATGATCCTCTTCGCCTTCCCGCCGCTCATCGCCGGCGACATCCTGTTCGAGCTGGAGCGCCTGTTCAACTGGCCCTTCTTCGACCCCGAGCGCGGCGGCGACCCGATGCTCTGGCAGCACCTGTTCTGGATCTTCGGCCATCCGGAGGTCTACATCATCTTCCTGCCGGCCATCGCGCTGCTGGCGATGATGATCCCGACCTTCGCCCGGCGTCCGATCCTCGGCTATTCCTGGATCGTGCTCGCGGCGGTCGGCACGGGCTTCCTGTCCTTCGGCCTGTGGGTGCACCACATGTACACGACGGGCCTGCCCTCGATCTCGCTCGGCTTCTTCTCCGCCGCCTCCGAGGCGGTGGCGATCCCGACGGGCGTGCAGATCTTCGTCTTCCTGGCGACGCTTCTGACCGGCCGCGTGGTCTATTCCACGCCCATGCTCTTCGTCTCCGGCGCGCTCGGAATCTTCGTGCTGGGCGGCCTCACCGGCGTCATGGTGGCGCTGGCGCCCTTCGACTGGCAGGCGCACGACACCTATTTCGTCGTCGCCCATCTCCATTACGTCATTCTCGGCGGCGTGCTCTTTCCGGTCGTTGCCGGCATCTACTATTTCTGGCCGCTGATCGGCGACCGGCACCTGTCCGACAAGCTCGGCAAGATCGCCTTCTGGCTGATGTTCGTGGGCTTCAACCTCGCCTTCCTGCCCATGCACTGGTCGGGACTGGCGGGCATGCCGCGCCGCATCTGGACCTATCCGGCCGATCTCGGGCTCGACCTGCCGAACCTCCTCTCCACCGTCGGCGCCTTCGTCTTCGCCGCCGGCATCCTCGTCGTCGTCTACGACGTGCTGCGCGGCAACAAGGGCCTGCCGAACGCCGACCGCAATCCGTGGAACGCCGGCACGCTCGAATGGATCGGACCGATCCCGGACGAGGACTGGGGCATCCGCTCGGTGCCCATCATCACCTCGCGCTACCCGCTCTGGGACCAGCCGAATCTCTCGGCCGACGTCGACAAGGGCCTCTACTACCTGCCGGACGCGCAGGAGATGAAGCGCGAGACGCTCGTCACCTCCGTGCTCGACGGCACGCCCGAACAGTGCCTGCGCGTGCCCGGCCCGACCTGGATGACCTTCTGGGCCGCGCTCGCGCTCGGCGCGGTGTTCATCCTCGCCACGTTCCACCTGTGGATCGCCACGCTCGTCACCATGGTGATCGCCACCGGCGCCATCATGGTCTGGCTCTGGCGCGGCACCGCGCTGCAGCCCGAGGTCGACACCAAGGACGTCGGGCTCGGCCTCACGCTGCCGCTCTACCGCTCGGGGCCGGCCTCGGTCGGCTGGTGGGCCATGCTCATCACCATGATCGGCGACGGCACGGCCTTCCTGTCGCTTCTCTTCGGCTACTATTTCTTCCACACGATCCATGCCGACTTCCCGCCAGCGGAAGCGACGGGGCCGGGCCTTCTCTGGCCGCTGACGAGCCTTGCGCTCTTCGCCATCGCCTGGGGCGCGGCGCGTCTGGCGCGGCGGGTGAACAAGGCGGGCGAGGTGACGCTGGCGCGCGGCGCCATCCTGATCGGCGTGATCGCGGCCCTCGCCGGCTGCGCGGCGATCGTCTACGCGCCCTATGTCACCGAGCTCGATCCGGTCTCGCACGTCTATCCCGCCATCGTCTGGACGCTGGTGATCTGGATGGCGGTGCACGGGGCGGTCGGCGCGCTGATGCTCGCCTACTGTCTCGCCCGGTCGCTGGCGGGGCGCATGACGCCCAAGCACGACATCGACATGGAGAATGTCGCGCTCTACTGGCACTTCATGGGCGCGACGGCGGTGTTCACCGTCGCCACCATCGCCCTCTTCCCCCTGGCGGCGTGAGGCGGCGATGTTCGGCCTGTCGAAGAAGGTTCGCGACGATCTCTGGACGCTCATCGTCTCGCCGAGCGTCTGGGCGATCCATTTCCTCCTCTCCTACGTGGTGGCGGCCTATCGCTGCGCGCCCAACGTCGCCGTCTTCGAGTCGATCGCCGGCGCGCGCGTGATGATCGCGGTCATCACCGCCGTCGCGCTCGCCGTCATCGCCCTCGTCTTCCTGCGCTCCTATCGCGAGTGGCGCGCCGAGGGCGGCAAGCCGCCGCACGACGAGGACAGCCCGGCCGATCGGGAACGCTTCCTGGAATTCTCCACCATCCTCCTGTCGGGCCTGTCCTTCATCTCCGTCGTCTTCGTGGCCCTGCCCGCGCTTCTCATCACGGACTGCCGATGAGCGCGGGCACGGCGCTCGCCGGCGTCAGGACGCGGCTCGCCGGACCCGGCGGCGCCGGACTCCCGGCGCTCTGGCCGCTCGCCGCCGGCGGACTGCTCCTGGCGCTCCTGTGGCTCGGGCCGCTGCCCGAGCGGGCGCGCGGCAGTTTCGCGGCGCACATGGTCATGCATATGGGCCTCGTCGCGGTCGCGGCGCCGCTTCTCGCGGTCGGCCTCCTGCGCGCCATGCCCGCGCTCTTCTCGCGGCTGACGCCGGGCGTCGCGATCTTCGCCTCGCTCCTCGAATTCGTCGTCGTCTGGGGCTGGCACGCGCCGGCCCTCCACGACGGAGCGCGCGCGCGCCTCGATCTCCTCCTCCTCGAGCAGGGCAGCTTCCTCCTCGCCGGCCTTCTCGTGTGGACGAGCGCCTTCGGCGCGGCGGGATCCGGTCGCACGGCGGCGCGGGCGGCGGGCGTCCTGGCGCTCCTCCTCACCTCCATGCACATGACGCTGCTCGGCGGTCTCCTCCTCTTCGCGCCGCGCCCGCTCTATGCCTGCGCGGACCTGTGCGCGCCCGCGGCGGCGCTCACCCCGCTCGGCGACCAGCAGGCGGGCGGCGCCCTGATGCTCACCGTCGGCGGCATCGCCTATCTCGCCGGCGGCCTCGTGCTTCTGGCCTCCATCCTGTCCGATCGGCCTCGACAAGGAGAGGTCTCCTGATGCGCTATGACCTGAAGATCACCGGCAAGCGGCTCGCGATCGCGGCGGCGCTGGCCGTCGCCGCGCCCTTCGCGGTCTCCTATTCCGGCCTCGTCTCGATCGCGGCGAACACCGGCCACTACGCGCCGGTCGAGTGGTTCCTGCACTGGACGATGCAGAACTCGGTGGCGCGCCAGTCGCTCGGCATCGCCGTGCCCGAGGAGATCGACCTTGCGGACAACGCGCTCGTGCGGCGCGGCGCGGGCCATTTCGCCACGGGCTGCGCCCCCTGCCACGGCGGCCCCGGCGACGCGCAGTCGCCGGTGGTCCTCTCCATGATGCCCTGGCCGCCGCGTCTGGAGACGAAGGTCGGCGAGTGGAAGGACCGCGAGCTGTTCTGGATCGGCCAGCACGGCATCAAATATTCCGGCATGCCCTCCTGGACGACGCAGAACCGCGAGGACGAGGTCTGGGCCATGGTCGCCTTCCTGCGCGCCCTGCCGCAGATGACGCCCGAGACCTATGCCGATCTCGCGCTCGGCGGCGGCCCGAACGAGGCGCTGGTGCCCAATGCCGGAGCGCCCGCCGCCGGCGTCGCGCCCGGCGCGGACGGCGCGGTGCCGGCGGCGCCCGTCGCCTCCGGCGCTCCCGCCATGCCCTCCGATCCGACCACGCGCATCGCGCTCGCCGACTGCGCCCGCTGCCACGGGTTCGACGGGCGCGGGCGCGGCGGCGACGGGGCCTTTCCGGTGATCGCCGGCCAGACCCCCGCCTATCTCCTGGCGAGCCTCAAGGCCTATGCGCAGGACACGCGCCATTCCGGCTACATGGAACCGGCCGCCGCCCGCTACGACGAGACCGTGCTCGCCGCCCTCGCCGACTGGTATGGCGCCCAGCCGGTGGAGGCCTCGGCCGGCGCCGTCACGCTCGACGACGGCCTCGCTTCGACCACGCCGCTTCCCGCCGCCGACGGCATCCCCGCCCAGATCATGCCCGCCGCCTCGCTCAGCGAGAACGCCCTGCCGGAGGCGCTCGGCGAGGACGGGGGCAGGACGCAGGGCGAGGAGAGGCTGGCGCTCGGCGAGCTGATCGCCACGCGCGGCCTCGCCGCCCGCAAGATCCCCGCCTGCATCAGCTGCCACGGCGAGAGCGGGCGCGCGCGCAACGCCATGACGCCCTATCTCGGCGGCCAGCCCGAATGGTACCTGCGCACCCATCTCGAGCTCTTCAAGGAAGAGCTGCGCGGGGGCACCGGCGCCGCCCACCTGATGACCGAGTTCATGCCCAACATGACCGAGGAGCAGATCGAGGCGGTCTCGGCCTGGTACGCGGAGCAGCCGCTCGGGCGCTGAGCGCCCGGCGGCACGAGCCCCGAAGCGTAGCCGGCCACCGATACCGGCCGGCACCCCCGCGTTCCCCTCACGTCTCCTTGAGCGCCCGACGTCACCCGGGGGTCTTTCGCGCTGCGGAATTTCGCTATACGCCCCGTCGCCGCAGGATCGGAACCCCGTCAACGGAAGGGAAAGAGACCATGAGCGAGGTGACCTCGGACGGCGAAGAGTGGAAGGGCCGCTACTCGCCCGATCTCGCCGCGATCGAATCCATCGCGATGGAGGCCTATGCCGCGCTCCCCGAGACATTCCGCGCGCTGGCCGGCGACATCCGCTTCCATGTCGCGGACTTTCCCGAGGACGACGTGATCGCGGAGATGGAGCTGGAATCGGCCTTCGACATTCTCGGCCTGTTCGAGGGCCGGCCCGTCGCGGCGATGGCCACCCCCGTCACCGGCGAGTTTCCGAACCGCATCCTCCTCTATCGCCGGCCGATCCTCGACTACTGGGCCGAGAACGAGGAGACGCTCGACGACCTCGTCACCCATGTTCTGGTCCACGAGATCGGCCACCATTTCGGCCTGTCCGACGAGGATATGGAAGAGCTGGAAGCGCAGGTCCGGGACTGATCCCGCCGCGCGTCCGCATCGACCTTTCCCGGCCTTCGCCGCACGGGGCCCGGCGCGCGCGGCAAACGAGCGTCCTCCGGCATCGCGGGGACGGCGCCGAAGGGCCGGTTCGCAGGCCGGCCGGTCTGAAGCCCGGACCGGCACGCCCTCAGGTCAGCGGCCAGACCAGGATCAGGAGCGGCACCGCCACGAGGACGACGAGCCCCGAGAGCGGCAGGCCGAGCCGCCAGTAGTCGCCGAAGCGATAGCCGCCCGGCCCCATCACCAGCGTGTTGCACTGGTGGCCGATGGGCGTCAGGAAATCGCAGCCCGCCCCGATCGCCACGGCCATGAGGAAGGCGTCCGGCCGGTAGCCGAGCGCGCCCGCGAAGGTCGCGGCGATCGGGGCCATCACGAGCACGGTCGCGGCGTTGTTCAGAAAGGGCGTCACGGCCATCGCCGCCACCATGATGAGCGCCAGCGCGCCGTAGGAAGGCAGCGTGCCGGCGAGCTGCGACAGCCAGCCGGCGACGAGATCCGACCCGCCCGTGCGGCGCAGCGAATCCGAGACGGGGATGAGCGCGGCCAGCATCACCAGGATCGGCGCGTCGAGATGGGTGTAGACGGAGCGGATCGAGACCGCCTTGACGGCGACGAGAAGGACGGCGGCGCAGAAGAAGGCGGTGGCGACGGGCACGAGCCCGCCGGCGGTCGCCGCCATCGCGGCCGCCAGGATGGCGAGCGGCACCAGCCCGTGGCGCGCGCTGCCGAGCTTCAGCCCGCGCTCGGCGAGCGGCAGGCAGTCGAGTTCGCGCAGGACCTCCGGCAGGCGTTCGAGATCCCCCTGCAGGACGAGCACGTCGCCGAGCTCGAACACGATCTCGCCCAGCCGCTCGGTGAAGCGCTTGTCGCGCCGGCTGACGGCCAGAAGCTCCAGCCCCGTGCGCCGGTAGAGCGCGGTGCGCTGGGCGTTGGTGCCGATGAGGACGGAATTGCGCCCGATCACCGCCTCCACGGCGCCGATCCTGTCGGAGGCGCCGCGAACCTTGCCGTGGCGGCTGGAGAGCGCCAGCGCCCCTTGCGCGACGAGGCGGTCGAGCGCCTCGGGGTCGCCCTCGATCATCAGCATGTCGCCGGGATTGAGCCGCGCGTCGGGAAAGGGCGTGCGGGGATGGCCGCGCTCGGAGCGGATGCTCGTGACCATCGCGCCGCCGTCGCCGAGCTTCTGAAGGTCCGCGACCGTCTTGCCGGCGACGGTGGAGGCGGGCGTGACGCGGGCCTCCGTCGTGTAGTTGCGGATCTCGATCGCCTGGTCGAGCCCCGCCCCCTCCGGATGGCGCTCCGGCAGGAGGCGGTAGAACAGCGCCAGGAAGACGATGCCGACAAGCGCCAGCGCGGCGCCCACGGGCATGAAGTCGAACATTGTGAAGGGCGTGCCGGTGAGTTCGCCGCGCACGCGCGAGACGATGATGTTGGGCGAAGTGCCGATCTGCGTCATCAGCCCGCCGAGCAGCGAGCCGAAGGCCATCGGCATCAGGAACATCGAGGGCGTGACGCCGGAGCGCTTGGCCATCTGGAAGGCGATCGGGATCATGATCGCGAGCGCGCCGATATTCTTCACGAAGGCCGACAGGACGGTGACCGTGCCGACGAGGAGGAGAAGCTGGGTGCGCGGGGCCGAGACATTGGGCGCCACGCGCTTCAGCGCCACTTCCATGATGCCCGAGCCCGAGATCGCCGCCGAGAGCACCAACGCGCTCGCCACGATGATGACGATGTCGTCGGAGAAGCCGGAAAAGGCGTCCTCGGGCCGCAGCACGCCGAGCGCCAGCGAGACGGTGAGCGCGCCGCAGGCCACGAGATCGTAGCGCCAGCGCCCCCAGACGAAGGCCGCCATCGTTGCCGCGATCACCGCGAAGGAGAGAAATTGCGGCAGCGTCAAGCGCGCGTCTCCGGTCCGTGTCCGCCGCCCTGGCGCCGTCCTGCGCCGCGCATGTCCCGTCTCGTCATGGCCTGTGTCCCCTTCTTCCGCCGGGGCCGGGCCGTGGTGGCCGTGCCGCCCCGCTTGGCCCGTCCCCCTTGGCCCGTCCCGGCCCGGCCGTCAGCCGTGCAGGTCCAGCGACCAGAGTAGGAATGCCGGCAGGGGCGTGAAGAGCCCGACGCCGACGCCGGCCTTCGCCAGCGCACGCCCCGTCCAGTCGTTGCAGCCGAGCAACGCGTTGAACGGGCCCTTCGCCTCGAAGAACGCGTCGAAGGGTCCATAGCCGGCGCCCGCGATCGCGATGGGCCGCCCTTCGCCGTCGCGCTTGAGCGTCGCCTCCACGAAGCGCAGGAGGCGCTCGAAACCCGCCTCGTCGAGATCGAGCGCGCGGGCGCCCTCCCCGGCGCTCTCGATCGCTCCGCCGAGCCCGACATGCAGGACGGCGTCGTCGAGCGTCAGCGCCTTCAGGACGGGGCCGGGCTTCAGGTCGGCCCAGGTCGGCGTCTCCAGATAGAAGCCGCGCCCGCCCCAGCCCAGGACGAGCGCGCCGACCTCGGGCCGGTCGATCGCAAGACCCGCCTCCGCCAGGAAGGCGAAGCGCGCCCGCACGGCCTCGTCGACCGGCACCGCGAGGTCGGTATGGATGAGGCTCGACAGGACGAGGACGCGGTGGCGCGGCTCCTGCGACCCGAGGGCGGCGCCGGCGCGCGGCACGAGCATGCCGAGGACGACGGTGACGGCCGCCAGGAGCAGGACGGCGAGGAGGCCGAGGCCGAGCCGCCGGGCGAGGCGGCCCATCGCCTACTGGTCGCCGAGCCGCAGGGCCGGATCGTAGGTCGCGCCCTCCACGGTCTTCGTCACCGCCTGCCCGCAGCGCATCGTGCCGCTCGCGGCGTCGAAGGCGTAGGTCGGCGAGCCGTGGAGGTCCCAGCCCTTGGAGAGGGCGAGCGAGACCTTGTGGCAGAAGGCGCTGTCGTCGGCGCCGGTGAGGAAGCGGTAGAGTTTCATGGCGATCGTCCCCTGATCGTTTCGATGCGCGGTGGCCGCCCCGGCCCTCAGCCGGCCTGCGTCCCGCCTTGCTCCAGCGCCGCGAGAAGGCGGGTCGCGCCCTCGAGATGCAGCCGCTCGACCATCCGCCCGTCGAGCGAGACGACGCCGCGGCCCTGCGCGTCCGGCTGCGCGAAGGCCGCGACGATCGCGCGGGCCTCAGCGATCTCCGCCGCGCTCGGCGAGAAGGCGGCGTTCGCGGCCTCGACCTGGGCGGGATGGATCAGCGTCTTGCCGTCGTAGCCCATGCGGCGCCCGGCGGCGCATTCGCGCGCGAAGCCCTCGGCGTCGCGGAAATCGGCGTAGACGCCGTCGATCGCGAGAAGCCCGTGCGCGCTCGCGGCGAGCTTCACCTGCATCAGCCAGGGCAGCATCTCGGTCCGCTCCGGCCCCGGCCTGATGCCGGTGGCGAGCGCGATGTCGTTCGGCCCGACGACGAGCGCCTCCAGCCGCAGCGACCGGCCCTGCCGCGCGATGGAGGAGACCTCGAGAAGGCCGAACGGCGTCTCGATCATCGCCCAGATCGCAAGCGTCCTCGGCGCGTCCGTCTGGTCCAGAGCCTCGGCCGCCTCGCGCAGCGTCTCCGCGCTCTCGACCTTCGGCAGGAGGATGGCGTCGACGCCGCAGGCGCGGGCGGCCAGGAGGTCCTCGGTGCCCTCGGCGCTCGACAGGGCGTTGATGCGCACGATGCGCAAGGGCCCGCCGGGCGCGGCGCCAAGGCCCGACAGATGCGTGCGCAGCGCCTCGCGGGCCTTCGCCTTCTCGCCGGGCGCGGCCGAATCCTCGAGATCGAAGATCAGGGCGTCGGGCCGCAGCGTGCGGGACTTCTCCAGCGCGCGCGCATTGGCGGCCGGAACGAAGAGGGCGGAGCGCAGGAGCCGGGAAGGAGGCGTCATGCCCGCCTTGTCGCCCATCGCGGCCCGGCACGCAATCGGCGCCGCGCGGCGGCCGGCGGTTTGCGCGCGGGTCGCGGAATGCTATCGCACGCAGCGGAGCGCACGCCCGAAGAAGAGCGACGGAGGTTTCCCATGCGAAAGTTCGACCGGCTGACCGGCATCGCCGCCCCCATGCCCATCGTCAACATCGACACGGACATGATCATCCCGAAGGACTACCTGAAGACGATCGAGCGCACCGGCCTCGGCAAGGGCCTCTTCGCCGAGCTGCGCTATCGCGAGGACGGCACGCCGAACCCCGACTTCGTCCTCAACCGCCCCTCCTACAAGGGCGCCGAGATCCTCGTCGCCGGCGACAATTTCGGCTGCGGCTCGAGCCGCGAGCACGCGCCCTGGGCGCTTCTCGACTTCGGCATCCGCTGTGTGATCTCCACGAGCTTCGCCGACATCTTCTACAACAACTGCTTCAAGAACGGCATCCTGCCGGTGCGCGTCACGCCCGAGCAGCTGGAGCTCCTGATGGACGACGCCAGCCGCGGCTCGAACGCGCGCCTGACCGTCGACCTGGAGAGCCAGACCATCTCCGGCCCCGACGGCGGCTCGATCTCCTTCGACATCGACCCGTTCCGCAAGCACTGCCTCATCAACGGTCTCGACGACATCGGCCTGACCCTGGAGAAGGGCGCCGCCATCGACGCCTTCGAGGCCCGCAGCGCCGAAAGCCGTCCCTGGGCCTGAGAGCGTCGACGGGCCGGCGGAACGAGGCAGCCCGCCGGCTTTCCGTTGCGCCGCCGCGTTCCATATCGCGGCGGGCCGGGGGATGTCCTCCGGCGAGCGATCCATCGACGGAGAACAGTCCATGACCCCACGCAGCCTCGTGTCCACCGGCTCGCCCTTCGAGAAGGAAGCCGGCTATTCGCGCGCCGTCGTGCAGGGCGACTGGTGCTTCGTCGCCGGCACGACGGGCTACGACTACGCCGCGATGGCCATGCCCGAGAGCGTGAGCGAGCAGACCGAGAATGCGCTGCGCACCATCGAGAAGGCGCTGCACGAGGGCGGGTTCACGATCGCGGACGTCGTTCGCGCCACCTATATCATCACCGATCCCGCCTTCATGCCCGAGGTCTTCGCGGTCACCGGCCGCTGGTTCGCCGACATCCGCCCGGCCGCGACAATGCTGGTGGCGGGCCTCGTGCGGCCGGAGATGAAGGTCGAGATCGAGATCACCGCCTATCGCGGCTGAGGCTACGGCCCGGCGGCGCCATGTCGCGCCGTCCGGCCTTTGGTCGCAGGAGCCGCCGCCTTGCGGGCGGCACCCGTTCGATTATGCTGGAATCATTCCAGTTCGCACGGGAGAGCGACCGCGATGTGTCACGTCTTTTCCGGGATTCCGAGCGCGGCCTACGAGGGGGAGACGCGTTCGGTCCGCCTGTCCGGCCATTCGACCTCGATCCGGCTGGAGGCCGCGTTCTGGCGCACGCTGGAGGAACTGGCGCTGGACCAGGGCCTGTCGCTGGCCAAGTTCCTGACCGTGCTGCACGACGAGGTGCTGGAGCTGAAGCGAGCGCCCCGAGGACGGCGTCGTCAACCGCTTCGGCCAGGCGCACGACGTCAAGAACCTCTTCGTGTCGGACGGCTCGCAGTTCACCACGGGCGCGGCCGAGAATCCGACGCTGACCATCGTGGCGCTCGCGCTGCGCCAGGCCGACCACATCGCCGGCCGCATGGCCAAGGGCGACATCTGAACAGGGTGGCTTGAAGGGCGGGCCCGGCGGCCCGCCGCCCGGCCTCTGGAGGTCACGAAACGCGAAAGGCCCGGATCCTGCGATCCGGGCCTTTCGCCATTCCAGGGTCGGTCGCCGCGCGACGGCCTATCCGCTCATCTTCTCGAAGCCGGCGTCGAGATCGAGGTCGAAGCCGCCGGACGATGCGGACGGGCGGCCGGAGGCGAAGCTGCTCTCGACGCGGGCCTGCAGGCCCTTCACGCCGGCGGCGGGCTGCGCGGGCGTGGCGCGCGAGGGGCGCGACGGGGCGGAGGCGACGGCAGGCGCCGCGGCCGAGGCGGCGGGGCGAGGCGCTGCGAGCGCCGCGCTCGATGCGGCTTCCTCCGCCGTGCCGAGCTTGAAGAAGCTCGTGCGCTCGGACATCTGCGAGGCTTCGCCGGAGAGCTGCTCGGCGGTGGAGGACATCTGCGTCGCCGCCCCCGCATTGGCCTGCGTCACCTGATCGAGACGCTGGATCGCCTGGTTGATCTGGTCGGCGCCGATATTCTGCTCGCGGCAGGCGGCCGAGATCTCGGAGATGAGCTCGGCCGTGCGCTGGATGTCCGGCACGAGGGCCGAGCGCCGCCTGACTGCGCTCCGCGAGCTTGCGCACTTCGGACGCCACCACCGCGAAGCCCTTGCCATGCGTGCCCGCGCGCGCCGCCTCGATGGCCGCGTTCAGCGCCAGAAGGTCGGTCTGGCGGGCGATTTCCTGCACGACGCGGATCTTGTCGGCGATGGTGCGCATCGCCTCCAGCGACTGCATGACGGCCGCCGACGACTTCTCGGCATTGTGGCTCGCCTGGCTTGCGATCTTCTCGGTCTGCGTGGCGTTGTCGGCGTTCTGGCGGATGTTGGCGGCCATCTCCTCCATGGCGGAGGAGGCCTGCTCGGACGCGGCCGCCTGCTCGGACGAGCCGTGGCTGAGCTGGGCGGCCGTGGCGAAGGACCGGCTGGAGCCGCTCGCCACCTGATGGGACGAGACGCGCACGGCCCCGACGACCGAGCGCAGCTTGTCGGTCATGGCGTTCATCGTGTGCAGCAGCGTTCCGATCTCGTCCTTGGCATAGACCGTGATCGGCTCGGCGATGTCGCCCTCGCCGATCTTCTTCATGTTGAACTGGACGAAGTCCAGCGCCTGGACGAGACGGACGGCGACGCGGCGCGAGACGATCGTGCCGAAGACGAGGGCCACGAGGCACACGCCCGCCATCACCCAGAAATAGGTTTCCGAGAGCGCCTTGGTCTGATCGACGAAGGCCGTCTCGGTCGCGTCGCTCGCCTCGACGCCGGCCGAAAGGAGATCGACCATGCGGGACATGCCGGGCGCCATTTCGGAGCGCGACACCGCGGCGGCCTTGGCGGCGGCGTCGGGCGAGGCGCCGCTGCGGGCCTCCCGCAGGAACGCGATGGCGCGGCCGGCGGCGGCCGAATAGTCGGCCAGCTCCTTCGACAGCCCGGCGATCGCCGTGCGCTCGGCCGGAGCGAGCCGCGCCTCGACCTCCGACAGGAGATCGCTCGCCTTCTTGGCGCGCGCGGCGGCCGTTTCGGCCAGATCGTCGAACACGGCCTGGTCCTCGATGATGTCGAGCGTGTTCACGAGGCGCCCGACGTCGGAAATGTAGGCGCGCACCATCCGCATGTCGTGGCTGTCGCGCACGGGTCCCGCCTCGAAGGCCAGCATCGAGCGGCTGCTGGCGTCGAGCGCATAGAGTCCCGCCCCGGCGGTGAGCGCGGTCAGCACGATGAGGAAGGCGAAGCTGGCGAAGAGTTTGAGTTTGATCGTCATCGGTTTCGGAGACCCGCCCTGACATTTCGCGAATTGGAACGTGGCGCGATATTAGGAAGGCTGCATGAAGGATCGCTTAAATGGGCGTCCCGCGAAGGTGAGGGCATGACCGGGCGGCGCCTTCCCTTGTGCGCTGCCGCAGGGGCGGGTGTCGTCCGCGGGCGAGGACGGGCGGCCGGCGCGGTGGCCCGGCGCGGTGGCCCGGCGGGTCGCCAAGACGCAGGGCCGGCCTTACCTCAGGCGGCGTTCTCGCGCGCTTTGGGCAGATCGCGCAGCTGGCGGGCGATCTCGCCCCAGGCGCGCGCCTCGGCGGGCCTGGCCTCGGGCTTGCGGGCGGCCAGAAGATCGAAGGCGCGAAGGGTCACCTGCTGCTCGAGCGTGCGGGCGTCCTTGGCGAGACAGTAGACCATCACATGCACCTGCATCTTGCCGATCTCGCTGGTGCCGAAGGTCACTTCCGCGCCGGGCCCCGCGATCTCGGCGCCGACCTTGGCCGAGGCGAGGCGGTGGAAGCGGCTGGCGCGATCGAGATCGGGCCGGACGGCCTCCCCTGCGGCGCGTTCGATCGCCTCCACCGCCTGGCGCGGGTTCACGGGATGCTCGAAGGTGATGCAGAAGCGGTGCGGCGCGAACTGGCGCGGCTGCGCCTCGACGCGAACCTGCGAGGTCAGGAGCACGGCGTTCGGCAGCGTGACGATGCGCCCGGTGCCGCCATGGCCGAGATGCAGCGGCGGAAGCTCCATGATCTTGGTGGAGAACAGGCCGTGGTCGATGACCTCGCCATGGATGCCGTTCATCTCGATGCGGTCGCCAACCTTGAAGAGCTGGCCGCCGAAGCGCAGCGCCGCGCCCGCCATGCACATCAGGAGTTCCTTCGTCGCCACGACCAGCGCCACCATCACCGCGGCGAGCGAGAAGACGAGGTTCTGGATCTCGCTCATCCAGATGCCGAGAAGCGAGAAGGCAAGGATCGAGTTCAGCACCGCTCGCGAGGTGAAGCGCCGCCGCCGCGCCGTCACCGCATCCGTGCCGCGCGACAGGAGGAGATCGAGCGCGAAGCGCAGGACGATGACGCCGGCCGCGATCGTCAGCGACAGCGTGAGATGGTCGGCGATGCGCGAGGGAATGAAGAAGGTCATGGAGATCGGATCGGTTTGCAACGCCTTCGCCGCGCCGGTCCGGAGGAGGAGCGGCGGGTTCGGACGCCTCGTCGGCGGAACAATCGTAGGCCTCCCTTATGGCTGATGAAGCGTTAACCCGCCGTTGACACATTGAGACGATTTCGGGGCAATTCGGCGCGCCTTTCGTGGCCGCCGGGGCGCGGGCCCGGGGCCCGTCCGGGAAACGGTTGCGGCCTCTGCGCAAACGCGTAAACAGCGGAGCCGAACCCTTCGGGCATGCGGGCATGCGCCCCGTGCCGGCGCCCTTCGCGGGCGCGACCTCCGAAAAAGGATCGGCCATGGCGACGCGCTCCCTCCTCCTCCTTCCCGGCGACGGCATCGGCCCCGAGGCCATGGCCGAGGTGGACAAGCTGATCGCCCTCCTCAACGAGAGGCGCGGCGCGGGCTTCGAGACGCGGACGCGCCTCGTCGGCGGCGCGGCGATCGACGCGGAGGGCGCGCCGGTCTCCGACGAGACCATGGCGCTCGCCATGAGCTGCGACGCCGTGCTCTTCGGCGCCGTCGGCGGCCCGAAATGGGACGGCGTGCCCTACGAGCTGCGGCCCGAGGCCGGCCTCCTGCGCCTGCGCAAGGATCTCGCCCTCTTCGCCAACCTTCGGCCGGCCATCTGCTATCCCGCGCTCGCCGACGCCTCCTCGCTGAAGCGCCATCTGGTCGAGGGGCTCGACATCCTCATCCTGCGCGAACTGACGGGAGGGGTCTATTTCGGCGAGCCGAAGGAGATCGTCGATCTCGGCGGCGGACAGAAGCGCGGCGTCGACACGCAGGTCTACGAGACCTACGAGATCGAGCGCATCGCCCGCGCCGCCTTCGAGGCCGCGCGCACCCGCCGGAACCGCGTGACCTCCATGGAGAAGCGCAACGTCATGAAGACGGGCGTGCTCTGGAACGAGGTCGTGTCCCGCGTGCATCGCGACGAATATCCGGACGTCGCGCTCGACCACATGCTGGCCGATGCCGGCGGCATGAAACTGGTGCAGGCGCCGAAGCAGTTCGACGTGATCGTCACCGACAACCTCTTCGGCGACATGCTCTCCGACATCGCGGCCATGCTCACCGGCTCGCTCGGCATGCTGCCCTCCGCTTCGCTCGGCAGCCCGGACGAGACGACCGGCAAGCGCCGCGCCATGTACGAGCCCGTCCATGGCTCGGCCCCCGACATCGCCGGACAGGGCATCGCCAACCCGATCGCGATGATCGCCTCCTTCGCCATGTGCCTGCGCTATTCCTTCGCCATGGTCGCCGAGGCCGACGCGCTGGAGGCCTCGATCGCGCATGTCCTCGAAAGCGGCACGCGCACCGGTGACATCATGGTGGAGGGCGCAAGCAAGGTCGGCACGGCCGAGATGGGCGACGCCATCGCGGCGGCCTTCGCCGAACGGCTGGGCTGACGCCCCGCGGCGGCGGTCAGGCCGGCCGAAGACGCAACGCGAGTCCGGCGCCGCCCGAGAGCGTCACGCTCTCGCCCGGCTCGAGCCGCAGGGCGTCGGACATGTCGAGACGCTCGCCGCCGCCCGGCGTCCCGACATCCAGAGGCACGAGGGCGACGACGAAGACCGTCCCCTCCCCCGCCAAGATCTCGCGCGCCCCGTCCAGAGCCTCGACGCCGGCCGTGAAGTGCCCGCGCCGCACCATGACGTTGAGGTCGCGCACCGGGCCGCCGAGCGGGCGGCCGTGCACGGGGACGTCGCCGGGAAAGGCCAGCGGGCCGGAGGCCGCATCGAGGATCGACGTGGCATCCTCGAAATCGAGCGCCAGGCGTCCGGCAAGGACCGTGAGGATGCGGTCGATGCCGGGAAAGCGCGAGAACGGGCCGGGCGCGGCGACCTCCGCCATCGAGAGGCGCCAGCCGAAATCGTCCATGGAGGCGCCGAGCGGATGGACGGCGATCTCCGCCGTGATGCCGCCGCCGTTCTTCCAGGGGCTCGCCCGGCGGGCGCCGGCGCGCAGGATCTCCATCTCAGCGCGGCAGGATCGCCGGCAGGTTCAGCCCCTGCTCGCGCGCGCAGTCGAGGGCGATGTCGTAGCCGGCATCGGCATGGCGCATGACGCCGGTGGCCGGATCGTTCCAGAGCACGCGCTCCAGCCGCCGCGCCGCGTCGTCGGTGCCGTCGGCGCAGATGACCATGCCCGAATGCTGTGAGAAGCCCATGCCGACGCCCCCGCCATGGTGGAGCGACACCCAGGTGGCGCCCGAGGCGGTGTTGAGGAGCGCGTTGAGGAGCGGCCAGTCGGAAACGGCGTCCGAACCGTCCTTCATCGCCTCGGTCTCGCGGTTCGGCGAGGCGACGGAACCCGAATCCAGGTGATCGCGGCCGATGACGACGGGCGCCTTCAACTCGCCCGAGCGCACCATCTCGTTGAAGGCGAGGCCCAGCCGGTGGCGGTCGCCGAGCCCGACCCAGCAGATGCGCGCCGGCAGGCCCTGGAAGGCGATGCGCTCGCGGGCCATGTCGAGCCAGCGGTGGAGATGGGCGTTGCCGGGCGTCAGTTCCTTCACCTTGGCGTCGGTCCTGTAGATGTCCTCCGGATCGCCCGAGAGCGCCGCCCAGCGGAAGGGCCCGATGCCGCGGCAGAAGAGCGGGCGGATATAGGCGGGCACGAAGCCGGGGAAGTCGAAGGCGTTCTGCAGCCCCTCGTCCTTGGCGACCTGCCTTATGTTGTTGCCGTAGTCGAGCGTGGGAACCCCCGCCGCGTGGAAGGCGAGCATGGCCTCGACATGGGTGCGCATCGAGGCGCGCGCGGCCTTCTCGACCGCCTTGGGATCGCTCTCGCGCCTGGCCTTCCATTCGCCCATGGTCCAGCCGGCCGGCAGGTAGCCGTTGACGGGATCGTGGGCCGAGGTCTGGTCGGTGACGATATCCGGCCGGATGCCGCGCTTCACCATTTCCGGCAGGATCTCGGCGGCGTTGCCGAGGAGGCCGACGGACTTGGCGACGCCCGCCTTCGTCCAGGCCTCGATCATCGCCATGGCCTCGTCCAGCGTCTCGGCCTTCTCGTCGACATAGCGGGTGCGCAGGCGGAACTCGATGGAATCCGGATTGCATTCGATGGCGAGGCACGAGGCGCCGGCCATGACGGCGGCGAGCGGCTGCGCGCCGCCCATGCCGCCGAGCCCCCCGGTCAGCACCCAGCGGCCGGTGAGGTCGCCGCCGTAATGCTGGCGGCCGGCTTCCACGAAGGTCTCGTAGGTGCCCTGCACGATCCCCTGCGTGCCGATATAGATCCAGGAGCCGGCGGTCATCTGGCCGTACATGGCCAGACCCTTCCTATCCAGCTCGTTGAAATGGTCCCAGGTCGCCCAGTGCGGCACGAGATTGGAATTGGCGATGAGGACGCGCGGCGCGTCCTTGTGGGTGCGGAAGACCCCGACCGGCCTGCCGGACTGGACGAGCAGCGTCTCCTCTTCCGAAAGCGCGCGCAGCGCGGCGACGATCCGGTCGAAATCGTCCCAGGTGCGCGCCGCCCGGCCGATGCCGCCATAGACGACGAGTTCATTCGGATTCTCGGCGACGTCCGGGTCGAGATTGTTCATCAGCATGCGCAGGGGCGCCTCGGTCGTCCACTGCCGGGCGGTGAGTTCGGTGCCCCGGGCGGCGCGCACGGTGCGCGCATTGTGGCGGCGGTCGATCATCGGGACGTCTCCGAAAGCTGTGGCGCGAGGGTTTGGAGTCTGGCGAGGAGGTCGGCGAGCCGGGCGCGCAGCGGGGCGGCCTTCGCCTCGTCATAGGCATAGGGCGGCACCTCGCCCGCCAGATGCGTCGCCTGCGCGAGTTCCATCTGCAGGGCGTGGACGCCCTCCCCCGGCCGTCCGTAGTGCCGCGTCGTCCAGCCGCCGACGAAGCGGCCGTTGACGACGAAATCCGCTCCCGCCATCGCCGCGACGGCGACCTCCTGGAGGAGCGGCGCGCAGGTCCGGCCGTGATCGGTGCCGAGATTCATGTCCGGCAGGCGCCCCTCGAAGAGATAGGGAATGACGGAGCGGATCGAGTGGCAGTCGTAGAGGATGGCGACGCCGTGCAGCGCCTTCACCCGCTCGATCTCGGCGGCGAGCGCGGCGTGATAGGGCGCGTGGAAGGCGGCGCGCCGCAGCTCGACCTCGGCCGCCTCCGGCGCCTCGCCCTCGCGCCAGATCGGCCTTCCGTCGAAATCGGTCAGCGGAACGAGGCCGGTCGTGTTCCGGCCGGGATAGAGGCTCGCGCCCGAGGGGTCGCGATTGGCGTCGATCACATAGCGGTGGAACTGCGCGCGCACCGCCGTCGCGCCGGGCAGAAGGCCCTCGTAGAGCCGGTCGAGATGCCAGTCCGTGTCGGAAAGGACGCGGCCGGTCTCGTTCAGCCGGGCTTCGATCGCGGCAGGAAAGGCCGTTCCGCTGTGCGGAAAGGCGAGGATGACGGGCGAGGAGCCTTGCTCCACCGAGACCGGCCGATCGAGAAGCGGTTCGTCGCGCAAGGGGGCCACGTCGCTCATCGGGCGCCCTCTTCCATCGCCGCGAAGCTCGGCCGGCGCCGCTCCATCCGGCCGGCATGGATACGGGCATGGAGCGGGTTGAATCCCATGCGGTAGACGAGTTCGGCGGGCGTCTCGACATCCCAGACCGCCATGTCGGCCGCCTTGCCCCGTTCCAGCGTGCCGGTCTCGCCGAGGAGGCCGAGCGCGCGGGCGCCCTCGCGCGTGACGCCGGCAAGGCACTCCTCGACGGTCAGGCCGAAGAGCGTCGCGCCCATGTTCATCGTCAGGAGCAGCGAGGTCAGGGGCGAGGTGCCGGGATTGCAGTCGGTGGCGAGGGCGATGGTGACACCGGCCGCGCGCAGCAGGTCCACGGGCGGCCTGCGCGTTTCGTGGATCGCGTAGAAGGCGCCGGGCAGGAGCACGGCCACGGTGCCGGCATCGGCCATGGCGTGGGCGCCGGCCTCGTCGAGATATTCGAGGTGATCGGCCGAAAGCCCGCCATAGGAGGCGACGAGCGCGGCGCCGCCGAGATGGGACAGCTGCTCGGCATGCAGCTTCACCGGCAGGCCCAGCGAAACCGCCTTGTCGAAGACGCGCGCGATCTCGGCCGGCGAGAAGGCGATGCCCTCGCAGAACCCGTCCACCGCGTCGACGAGCCCCTCGCGCGCGGCCCGTTCGAGCCCCGGCAGAACGACCTCGTCGAGATAGGCGGTGCTGCGGCCCTTGTATGCGGGCGGCACGGCATGGGCGGCGAGATAGGAGGTCTTCACCCGCACGGGCCGCGAACCCGCCAGCGCGCGGGCGGCGCGCAGCATCGCGATCTCGCCCTCGATGGTCAGGCCGTAGCCCGACTTCACCTCGATCGTCGTCACGCCCTCGCACAGGAGCGCGTCGAGGCGGGGCAGCGTGGCGGCCACGAGGCCCGCCACGTCGAGCGCGTTCGTCGCCTGGAGCGAGGCGACGATCCCCCCGCCCGCCCGCGCGATCGCCTCGTAGCTCTCGCCGACGAGCCGCATCTCGAACTCGCGGGCCCGGTGGCCGCCATGGACGAGATGGGTGTGGCAGTCGACGAGGCCCGGCGTGACGAGGCGGCCGCCGAGATCGACGGTCTCCTCGCCGTCCGGGGCCTGCGCCGCCGGACCCGCATAGGCGATGCGCCCGTCCTCCACGAGGACGGCGCCGGACTCCACGAGACCGAGGCCCGCGAGCGCGGGATCGAGCGTGGCGAGGCGGGCATGGGTATAGAGGACGGCCATCGCCTTGCGTCTCCTTGGGTCTGTGCCGGACGAGACGGGTGCCGGTGCTCGGCCGCGCGGGCCCCGGGCAGCCTCCCGTCAATTGTATAGACAATGAACATCGGCCGGGCGGCCCTGGCAAGGGGGCCACGCAAAAAGGCCCCGGCGATCGCGCGCCGGGGCCTCTTCTGGAACCTGACGGGCGGACCGTCAGTCGTTCAGGTCGACATTGCGCTTCTCCTTCACGAAGATCGCCCCGATGACGACCGTGAGCAGCGCGAAGGTGATCGGATACCAGAGGCCGGCATAGATATCGCCGGTCGAGGCCACGATGGCGAAGGAGGTCGCCGGCAGGAGGCCGCCGAACCAGCCGTTGCCGATATGGTAGGGCAGCGACATGGCCGTGTAGCGGATGCGCGTCGGGAAGAACTCGACGAGCGCCGCCGCGATCGGGCCGTAGACGATGGTGACGTAGATCACCATGATCGTGAGGATGCCGATCACCTTCAGCGCCTGGACGTTGCCGAGCGCGGAGAAGAACCCGTCGATCTTCACCTTGGCGGCGTCGTCGGCGGCGGGATAGCCGGCGGCGATCATGGCGGGGCCGACCGCCTTGCCGAAGGTCGGGCCGTCGGTGAAGGGGATCTCGGTCCCGTTCACGGTGACGGAGACCGGCGTGCCGGGGGCCGCGTCCACCTTCTCGTAACGGAAGGCCTGCTGCGACAGGGTGCGGCGCACGATGTCGCAGGGCTGGGTGAAGGTGCGGATGCCCACCGGATCGAAGAGCGAGCCGCAGGTCGCGGGATCGGCGGCGACCTGCACCTTCACGTTCTCGATGGCCGCGGCATAGGTCGGGTTGGCCGTCGCCGTCAGCGCGTGGAAGAGCGGGAAATAGGTGAGCGCGGCGAGCAGGCAGCCCGCCAGGATCACCGGCTTGCGGCCGACGCGGTCCGACAGCGCGCCGAAGAAGACGAAGCCGCCGGTGCCGATGAGAAGCGACCAGGCGATGAGGACGTTCGCCGTGAGAAGGTCGATCTTCAGGATGCTCTGCAGGAAGAACAGCGCGTAGAACTGGCCCGTGTACCAGACGACGGCCTGGCCGACGACGAGGCCGAACAGCGCGATCAGCACGATCTTGCCGTTCTTCCAGGTGCCGAAGGCCTCCTTCAGCGGCGCCTTGGAGCGGGTGCCCTCTTCCTTCATCTTCGTGAAGGCGGGGGACTCGTGCATCTGCATGCGGATATAGACCGACACCGCCAGCAGGATGATCGAGGCCAGGAACGGAATGCGCCATCCGCCCTCGAGGCCGAAGAACAGCGGGTAGCTCGTGGCGAAGGCCTCTTCGCCCATGTTGATGCGCAGCGTCACGATGACGGCGAGCGACAGGAGCAGGCCGAGCGTCGCCGTGGTCTGGATCCAGGACGTGTAGAAGCCGCGGCGGTTGCGGGGCGCGTGCTCGGCGACGTAGACCGCCGCGCCGCCGTATTCGCCGCCGAGCGCCAGACCCTGCAGCATGCGCAGGACGATCAGCGCGACGGGCGCGAACCAGCCGATATCCTCGTAGCTCGGCAGGAGGCCGACGAGGAAGGTCGAGGCGCCCATGATGAGGATGGTGACGAGGAACGTGTATTTGCGGCCGACGAGATCGCCGAGGCGGCCGAAGACGAGCGCGCCGAACGGGCGCACCAGGAAGCCGGCGGCGAAGGCGAGCAGCGCGAAGATCGCCTGCGTGCTCGGATCGAAGGCCGAGAAGAACTGCTTGCCGATGATGACCGCGAGCGTGCCGTAGAGGTAGAAGTCGTACCATTCGAAGATGGTGCCGAGCGAGGAGGCGATGATGACCTTCCGCTCTTCCTTCGTCATCCCAGTGGATCGCCCGCCCGCGCCGGGCGCGTGCGTTTCGAGACTAGCCAAATCCGTAATCCTCCCATTGCGTCGCCGGCTTTCGGCGACCACGCCGTTCCCATCGGCATGTTGAAGGAAAGGTGAACCGGATCGCATCCGAAGGGAAGCAAGGGAAGGCTACAACCTTCGTAGCACTGGAAGCCCGGAAGGCTTCGGCAAGGGCCGGCGAAGGTCTTTTTTCGTCGTCGCTCGGTCACCGGAACGTCACCGGCCTTTGGAACTCCCGTGCAACCTTTTGCCCGCATGCGCCTTTTAGCTGACAGTTTCGCAATCAAGGAGAACGAAGATGATCCGTGGTATCCTCAAGGCCCTGTTCGTCGGTTGGGTCGCCAAGAAGTTCAGCCAGCGTCGCGGCGGCACCTATGCCGCTTCATCGACGCCCGTCGTGCCGGGCTCGACCGACCGCCGCTACTGAGGCGACCGGCGGGCCGCACGCGGCTCGACCAAGGCTTTCGATCAGGGCCGGCGCCGTTGCGCCGGCCTTCGTCGTTGAGGCCCTCCGGGTCAGGCGCGCCGCGGGCCCCACGCCCGGCCGCGATTGACATTTGCGCGAGGCGCGCGCATGGGAAACGCCATGTCCGCGCGCTCCACGATCAAAACCGCGATTATCTGACGCCGCCTGCCCCGCTTGTCTCCCCCGGGGCGGATGACGAGCGTGCGATTGTCCGGCGGGGAGCGGTTGCGAAGGACTTGGGTTCCATGGGTTACAAGGTCGCGGTGGTGGGCGCCACCGGCAATGTCGGTCGCGAGATTCTGGCGATCCTCGACGAGCGCGGCTTCCCGGCCGACGAGGTGATCGCGGTCGCCTCGCGCCGCAGCCAGGGCACCGAAGTCTCCTTCGGCGAGAAGACCCTCAAGACCAAGGCCCTCGAACTCACCGACTTTTCCGGCATCGACATCTGCCTGATGTCGGCGGGCGGCGACGTCGCCAAGGAATGGGCGCCCAAGATCGCGGCCAAGGGCTGCGTCGTCATCGATAATTCCTCGGCCTTCCGCTACGACCAGGACGTGCCGCTGATCGTGCCGGAGGTGAATGCCGACGCCGTGTCCGGCTTCACGCGCAAGTACATCATCGCCAACCCGAACTGCTCGACCGCCCAGCTCGTCGTGGCGCTGAAGCCGCTGCACGACCATGCCAGGATCAAGCGCGTCGTCGTCTCGACCTATCAGTCGGTGTCGGGCGCGGGCAAGGAAGGCATGGACGAGCTCTTCAAGCAGTCGCGCGCCGTCTTCGTGGCGGACGAGATCGAGCGCAAGAAGTTCACCAAGCGCATCGCCTTCAACGTCATTCCCCATATCGACGTCTTCATGGAGGACGGCTCGACGAAGGAGGAGTGGAAGGTGATGGCCGAGACCAAGAAGATGCTCGACCCGAAGATCAAGGTCACCTGCACCGCCGTGCGCGTGCCGGTCTTCATCGGCCATTCGGAATCGGTCAATATCGAGTTCGAGAACCCGATCACCGCCGACGAGGCCCGCGCCATCCTGCGCGAGGCGCCCGGCTGCCTCGTCATCGACCGCCGCGAGGACGGGGGCTACATCACGCCCTTCGAGAGCGCCGGCGAGGACGCGACCTATATCAGCCGCATCCGCGAGGACCAGACGCTGGAGAACGGCCTCAACATCTGGGTCGTCTCGGACAATCTGCGCAAGGGCGCGGCGCTGAACGCCGTCCAGATCGCCGAGCTCCTCGTCAACCGCAAGCTGCTCGGCGCCAAGCAGGCCGCCTGAGGCAAGGGCCGGTCCCGACCGGGGCCAGCGCGACAAGACCAGAAGCCGGGAGCGCCCACGCGCGTCCGGCTTCTTCGCGCGCCGCCCTGTCTGTCTCCCGGCGCGGTCCATCCCGGTGCCCGTCCGCGTTGCCGTTCGGCAACGATCGCGGCTCAATCGCCACGCCAGCCCTAATCCAGCCGCGCCTGCTTTCTAGCCCGATCTCGGACAGGCAAGGGGCCCCGCGGCCCGGCACAACTCTGCAAGGCTGGATCAGCACCATGAAGAAGATCATCCTCGTCGCAATGTGCGCCGGGCTCCTCGCCGGCTGCACGGCCAATCCCTACACGGGCGAACAGCAGATCTCGCGCACCATGGGCGGCGCGGGCCTTGGCGCCGGCGTCGGGGCGCTGGGCGGCTACGTCATCGGCCGCGCCACCGGCATCGATCCCGGCCGCGCAGCGCTGGTCGGCGCCGGCGTCGGCCTCATCGGCGGCGGCTCCATCGGCGCCTATATGGACAATCAGGAGGCGCAGCTGCGCCAGCAGCTCCAGGGCACGGGCGTCTCGGTCACGCGCGTCGGCGACCGCATCATCCTCAACATGCCCTCCAACATCACCTTCCCGACCGACCAGGCCTCGATCCTGCCGGCCTTCTACCCGACGCTCAATTCCGTCGCGATCGTCCTGCGCAAGTTCGACAAGACCATCGTCGACGTCTACGGCCACACCGACAGCCAGGGCTCGGACGGCTACAACCTGCAGCTCTCGCAGCAGCGCGCCTCGTCCGTCAGCCAGCTGCTCGCCAGCCAGGGCGTCTCGCCCAACCGCCTGAACACGCAGGGCTTCGGCGAGAGCCGGCCGGTCGCCTCCAACGCCACCGAGGACGGCCGCGCGCAGAACCGCCGCGTCGAGATCTCCATCTCCCCGCTGCAGGGCGGCTGAGCGGCCCGGGACCTTTCGTCCCGCCTTCGCCAAGACGAAAAAAGGGGGCGGCCCGCAAGGACCGCCCCCCTTTCGTTCCAAAGCCCCGGCCGCCTTCCGGCGGTCCGCGACGCGCGCCTGGCCCCGGATCGCCGGGGCCGTCACGGCATCAGTACATATTGCGCCCGGCCACCGCGCCGACCGTGCCGCCGCCGAGCGCGCCGATCACCGCGCCGCCCGAACCGCCGACCGCATTGCCGATCACCGCGCCGCTGGCGCCGCCGATGCCCGCGCCCGCCAAAGTCTTCTGCGTCGTCGTGCAGCCGGCCGTGGCGAGGCTCGCCACGGACAGGATCGCGATCGTCGCTGCCTTGATGCCCGTCATCTCAAACTCCCAAATATCCCGCCATCGCGAGGACCGAAAACGCCGTCCTGGGCGAGGCCGCCGACAGGAGGACAAGCAATGAACGCGACCGTCTGAACGGTCCCTGAACGCCCGCGACGCCGTGCAGCGCCGTCGCTCTTCCCCTGAAACGCCGATGGCCGGCGATCCGTTCGATCGCCGGCCATCCAAATTTTCGATGCCGCCCGGGAAGCGACGGCCTTCAGTCGATCTGGCGCACCGCGCCGCGGGCCGCGCTCGTGGCCATGGACGCATAGGCCTTCAGCGCCGTCGTCACCTTGCGCTTGCGGATCTCGGCGGGCTTCCAGGCGTCCTTGCCCTTCGCCTCCATCGCCTCGCGGCGGGCCGCGATCTCGGCCGGCTCGACCGCCAGATGGATCGACCGGTTGGGAATGTCGATCTCGATCGGATCGCCCTCCTCCACCAGCGCGATGAGGCCGCCCTCGGCCGCCTCCGGCGAGACATGGCCGATGGAGAGGCCCGAGGAGCCGCCGGAGAAGCGCCCGTCGGTGACGAGAGCGCAGGCCTTGCCGAGGCCCTTCGACTTCAGATAGCTCGTGGGATAGAGCATTTCCTGCATGCCCGGCCCGCCGCGCGGCCCCTCGTAGCGGATGAGCACGATGTCGCCGGCCTTCACCTCGTTGCCGAGAATGCTCTTCACCGCCGAATCCTGGCTCTCGAAGATGCGCGCGGGGCCGGAGAACTTCAGGATGCTCTCGTCGACGCCCGCCGTCTTCACGATGCAGCCGTCCTCGGCGAGATTGCCGTAGAGAACGGCGAGGCCGCCGTCGCGCGAATAGGCGTGCTCGAGATCGCGGATGACGCCGGCCTCGCGGTCGAGATCGACGTCGTCGAAGCGGCGCTCCTGGCTGAAGGCGACCTGGGTCGGCACGCCGCCGGGCGCGGCGCGGTAGAAGTCGTGCACGGAGCGGCTCTGCGTGCGCTTCACGTCCCAGCGGTCGAGCGCGGCCGCCATGGTCTCGGCATGGACCGTCGGCACGTCCGTCGTCAGGAGGCCCGCCCGGTCGAGTTCGCCGAGAATGCCGAAGACGCCGCCGGCATGATGGACGTCCTCCATGTGGATGTTGGCGACGGCCGGCGCGACCTTGCACAGGACGGGCACGCGGCGCGACAGGCGGTCGATGTCGGCCATGGTGAAGTCCACCTCGCCCTCGTGGGCGGCGGCCAGGAGATGCAGCACCGTGTTCGTCGAACCACCCATGGCGATGTCGAGCGTCATGGCGTTCTCGAAGGCGGAGAAGTTGGCGATGGAGCGCGGCAGCACGCTCGCGTCGTCCTGCTCGTAATAGCGGCGCGCCAGATCGACGACGAGATGGCCGGCTTCCACGAAGAGGCGCCGGCGGTCGCCGTGGGTGGCGAGCGTCGAGCCGTTGCCCGGCAGCGAGAGGCCGAGCGCCTCGGTGAGGCAGTTCATCGAATTGGCGGTGAACATGCCCGAGCAGGATCCGCAGGTCGGGCAGGCCGAACGCTCGATCGTCTTGACGTCCTCGTCCGAGATGCGGTCGTCGGCCGCCGCCACCATCGCGTCCACGAGGTCGAGCTTCTTGACGGTCTGGTCGGGCCAGACGACCTTGCCGGCCTCCATCGGGCCGCCGGAGACGAAGACGACGGGAATGTTGAGGCGCAAAGCGGCCATCAGCATGCCCGGCGTGATCTTGTCGCAGTTGGAGATGCAGACCATGGCGTCGGCGCAATGGGCATTGACCATGTACTCGACCGAGTCCGCGATGAGTTCGCGCGAGGGCAGCGAGTAGAGCATGCCGTCATGGCCCATCGCGATGCCGTCGTCGACGGCGATCGTGTTGAACTCCTTGGCGACGCCGCCCGCCTGCTCGATCTCGCGCGCCACCAGCTGGCCGAGATCCTTCAGGTGCACGTGGCCCGGCACGAACTGGGTGAAGGAGTTGACGACCGCGATGATCGGCTTGCCGAAATCGGAATCCTTCATGCCCGTCGCGCGCCAGAGGCCGCGGGCGCCGGCCATGTTGCGGCCGTGCGTGGTGGTGCGGGAGCGATAGGCGGGCATCGGCATGTCCTTTCGGAACGGTCGCGGGCGACGTGGCGTCGCGCCCGGAGGCGGCGGCGATCGGCCCGCTCTGTGGCCCGCGCCCCGCAACGGCAGGCGCAGGTCTTGCGGCTGGCCCGGCTATACAGGATCGCGGCGCGCACCAAAACACCGAGGACGGCGAAATTCGCGGCGGATACGGGGGCGCGCGACGCAAATGGCGCCCGTCCCCGGCCCTTGGGGTCTGGCGCGCGACGTCGGCACGCCTTATGGGCAGACGCGACGATCACAGCGGCGTGATACAAGGTCAGGCCGCATGACAGCGAGGATGAGGCCATGTCCGCGACATCGTTCGACACCGCGCTCAGCGCCGCCGGCACGGGCCGGTTCCAGAAACGCCTGATCGCGGTCTTCGGCCTCGTCTGGGCGGCCGACGCCATGCAGGTCCTGGCGATCGGCTTCACCGCCCCCTCTATCGCGGCCTCCTTCGGCCTCACCGTTCCGCAGGCCATCCAGACGGGCACCGCGCTCTTCCTCGGCATGCTGGTCGGCGCCTTCGTCTTCGGCCGGCTGGCCGACCGTTTCGGGCGCAGGCCCATCCTCGTGGCGACCGTCCTTCTCGACGCCGTCTTCGGCCTCGCCTCGGCCTTCGCGCCGGACTTCGCCTGGCTTCTGGCGCTGCGCTTCCTCACCGGGCTCGGCGTCGGCGGCACGCTGCCCGTCGACTACGCGATGATGGCCGAGTTCCTTCCGGCGGAGCGGCGCGGCCGCTGGCTGGTCTTCCTCGAGGGCTTCTGGGCCGTGGGCACGGCGATGGTCGCGCTCTTCTCCCTCGCCGTCACCTCCTACGGCGCGGCCGAACCCTGGCGCATTCTCTTCGTGCTGACCGCCCTTCCCGCGCTCGTCGGTCTGGTCCTGCGCTTCTTCATCCCGGAATCGCCGCTCTTCCTGCTGCGGGCCGGACGGGCCAAGGAGGCCGTCGAGATCCTGAACCGCATCGCCACGGTCAACGGGCGCGCGGCGGGCGTCGAGAGGCTCGAGCCCCTGCCGCCGACCGAGAAGCCGCGTCTCTTCGCCGGCCCCTATCGCCGCCGCACGATCCTCATCCTCCTCGTCTGGCTCCTGGTCTCCGTCTCCTATTACGGCGTCTTCGTCTGGCTGCCGGGCCAGCATGCGGCGGCGGGCCTCTCCTTCGTGCGCGGCCAGCTCTTCCTCGTCCTCGTGGCGCTGGCGCAGATCCCCGGCTACGCGCTCGCCGCCTACGGCGTGGAGCGCTGGGGCCGGCTGCCGACCCTCATCGGCTTCCTGCTCCTCAGCGCCGTCGGCTGCTTCGCCTATGCGCTGGGCACCGATCCGGTGCTCGTGGCGCTCGCCATGCTCGCGATGAGCTTCGCGCTTCTGGGCACCTGGGGCGCGCTCTACGCGCTGACGCCGGAACTCTACCCGACGCGCCTGCGTGGCACCGGCATGGGCACGGCGGGCGCGGCCGCCCGCGTCGGCGGGCTCATCGCCCCCTCGGTGCTGGCACCCGTCATGGCCGTGAGCTTCCCGGCCGCGCTCGGCGCCTTTTCCGGCCTCCTCGTCCTTGCCGCCATCCTCACGGCCATGCTCGGCATCGAGACCCGCAACCGCCCGCTGGACTGAACGTCTCTCCTTTGCCATGGCTGGCGGCAGCGACGCGAATGTCGCCGTCAGGTCGACGGCGCGGCACGAGCGCGCGCCGGCATCCGTGGGACGAAGCGCGGACGCGGGGCGCGAGTCCTCGCGCGCGCGACGTCACACGGGTCACAGATCGGAGACGGCCGCCATGATCCCCTGGGTGCAGATCGACACGGCCGAGATTCCCGGCGAAGCCGGCACGCTGCGCCTAATGCGGCGCGGCACGGAATTCTCGATCATGATCGGGGGCAACGAGCTGATGAACTCGCGGCTTTCGGGGTCGGAGGAAGCGCTGGCGACGCTGACGGCGACAGCGCTCGGCGAGCGTCCCGCGCCGTCCTACCTGATTGGCGGCCTCGGCATGGGCTTCACGCTGCGCGCCGCGCTCTCGATCCTGCCGCCGACGGCCTCGGTCACCGTCTGCGAACTCGTGCCGGCGGTCGCGGCCTGGGCCAGCGGACCGCTCGCCCCGGTCTTCGGCAGGTCGCTCGACGATCGTCGCGTTGAACTCGTCACCGGCGATGTCGGCGCGACGATCGCGAGTGCCAAGGATCGGTTCGACGCGATTCTCCTCGACGTCGACAACGGACCCGCCGGCCTCACGCGCGCGGCGAATGGCGGGCTCTATTCGACCGACGGCCTCGCAGCCGCCCGCAATGCGCTGCGCCCCGGCGGCATCCTCGCCGTCTGGTCCTCCGCCCCCGCGCCTTCCTTCGGCGCTCGGCTGAAGCGATCGGGCTTCTCGGTCACGGAGGAGACGGTCCGAGCCGGTCGTGGGAGCGGAGCGCGTCACGTCATCTGGCTCGCGCGTCGGGCGTGAGAGCCCGATCACGGTGCAACGGCGCCGTCCAGCCGATCGCGGTCCTTCGCTGGTTGACGAAACTGGGGGCTTGATCCCGGGGTCCGGTGTCGCGCGGTCGTCGTCCATGGCGCGAGGTTGATTAAGGTCGTCGTCCATGGCGCGAGGCGGAAGGGTTTGGCGTTTCGAACGCCGACCTTAATCAACGCGGGAGGGTTTGCGGGGGAATGGCGGCGCGGGGCCGGTCTGGCCGGTGGTCGGGACGCATCTGTGCGCTCCCGCCCGCGGATCGGGTCCCCTCCCCTGCTCGGCGGAACGTGGGATTTGTTTTTTGCGTCGAGCAGGCCTTCGCTCGGGCCCCGGCTGCCTGTCCTGCATTGCGGATCGGAGGTCCGGACGCGCGAAGGCCCCCGTGGGATGGACCTCGGGGGCTGCTGGTTTGCTGGGGATGCGGGGTATTTTTGCGAGAAGTTTGAGACTTGCGCTTTGCGGACCTGGCNGGCAGGCCTTCGCTCGGGCCCCGGCTGCCTGTCCTGCATTGCGGATCGGAGGTCCGGACGCGCGAAGGCCCCCGTGGGATGGACCTCGGGGGCTGCTGGTTTGCTGGGGATGCGGGGTATTTTTGCGAGAAGTTTGAGACTTGCGCTTTGCGGACCTGGCGGCGACCGACTTTCCCGCGTCTTGAGACGAAGTATCATGGGCGCTGGGGCGTTTCACGGCCGAGTTCGGAATGGGATCGGGTGCGGCCGCCCCGCTAGAGCCACCAGGTCGGCAAAGGGCAAGTTTCATCGAGAAGCTGGTCTTGCAAAGAGAAGGGGAAGGCGTCGGTTTTGGGTTCGATGGTGCGGCCCGAGCCTGCCGCGACGCCCCTGATCCCCGTTTCCGGAGGGAGCGCCCTACAGGCCGCCAGGCCGTCGCGCCTCGTGGCGCGCGCCCCGCAGGCGCATGACCCATTGGTCATGCGTCGTGAGGGTCTTCGACAAAGAACCCGATGACTGTCCCTTTTGGGACGATCATTGGCGAATGAGAACGATCAAGCCGATCGAGCGATTAGTAAAGCTCAGCTTCACGCGTTACCGCGCTTCCACATGCTTCCTATCGACGTGGTGGTCTTCCACGGCTCTGATAGGGAGAACTCGTTTTCAGGTGGGTTTCCCGCTTAGATGCCTTCAGCGGTTATCCCGACCGTACATAGCTACCCTGCACTGCGGCTGGCGCCACAACAGGTCCACCAGAGGTACGTCCATCCCGGTCCTCTCGTACTAGGGACAGATCCTGTCAATTCTCCTACACCCACGGCAGATAGGGACCGAACTGTCTCACGACGTTCTGAACCCAGCTCACGTACCGCTTTAATTGGCGAACAGCCAAACCCTTGGGACCTGCTCCAGCCCCAGGATGCGATGAGCCGACATCGAGGTGCCAAACAACCCCGTCGATATGGACTCTTGGGGGTCATCAGCCTGTTATCCCCGGCGTACCTTTTATCCGTTGAGCGATGGCCCTTCCACTCGGGACCACCGGATCACTATGACCGACTTTCGTCTCTGCTCGACTTGTCTGTCTCGCAGTCAGGCGGGCTTATGCCATTGCACTCGACGACCGATTTCCGACCGGTCTGAGCCCACCATCGCGCGCCTCCGTTACTCTTTGGGAGGCGACCGCCCCAGTCAAACTACCCACCATACACTGTCCCGGATCCGGATGACGGACCGCGGTTAGACATCCATGACGATAAGGGTGGTATTTCAAGGATGGCTCCACGCGAGCTGGCGCCCACGCTTCAAAGCCTACCACCTATCCTACACATGCCGACACGAATGCCAGTGTAAAGCTATAGTAAAGGTGCACGGGGTCTTTCCGTCTGACCGCAGGAACCCCGCATCTTCACGGGGAATTCAATTTCACTGAGTCTATGTTGGAGACAGCGGGGAAGTCGTTACGCCATTCGTGCAGGTCGGAACTTACCCGACAAGGAATTTCGCTACCTTAGGACCGTTATAGTTACGGCCGCCGTTTACTGGGGCTTCGATTCAGAGCTTGCACCCCTCCTCTTAACCTTCCAGCACCGGGCAGGCGTCAGACCCTATACGTCGTCTTGCGACTTCGCAGAGCCCTGTGTTTTTGATAAACAGTCGCTACCCCCTGGTCTGTGCCACCTCCATCAACTTGCGTCCATGGAGGTCACGCTTCTTCCGAAGTTACGCGTGCAATTTGCCGAGTTCCTTCAACATAGTTCTCTCAAGCGCCTTGGTATACTCTACCAGTCCACCTGTGTCGGTTTCGGGTACGGTCTATACGGTGGGGCTATTTCCTGGGACCCCTTCACCGCATGATCAATCCAATAAGACCATACGATACACGGGATCCGTCACTCTCCACCAGGCCCACGATTATTAACGTGGTTCCCATCGACTACGCCTTTCGGCCTCGCCTTAGGGGCCGGCTAACCCTGCTCAGATTAACTTTAAGCAGGAACCCTTGGACTTTCGGCGAGGGTGTCTCTCACACCCTTTATCGTTACTCATGTCAGCATTCGCACTTCCCATACCTCCACCGCCCCTCACGGGTACGGCTTCAACGGCCTAGGGAACGCTCCGCTACCACTGCCCGATCAAGATCGGACAATCCACAGCTTCGGTGTATGGCTTGAGCCCCGGTACATTTTCGGCGCAAAGACCCTTAATTAGACCAGTGAGCTGTTACGCTTTCTTTAAATGATGGCTGCTTCTAAGCCAACATCCTGGTTGTTTTGGGATCTTCACATCCTTTCCCACTTAGCCATAACTTGGGGACCTTAGATGGTGGTCAGGGTTGTTTCCCTCTCCACGACGGACGTTAGCACCCGCCGTGTGTCTGCCGGATAGTACTTCCAGGTATTCGGAGTTTGGTTAGGTTTGGTAAGACGGTGAGTCCCCCTAGCCCATCCAGTGCTCTACCCCCTGGAGTATTCATCCGACGCTCTACCTAAATAGATTTCGCGGAGAACCAGCTATTTCCGAGTTTGATTGGCCTTTCACCCCTAGCCACAAGTCATCCCAATCTATTGCAACAGATGCGGGTTCGGCCCTTCAGTGCGTGTTACCGCACCTTCAGCCTGCTCATGGCTAGATCACTCGGTTTCGGGTCTAATCCGACGAACTGAACGCCCTGTTCAGACTCGCTTTCGCTACGCCTCCACCTATCGGCTTAAGCTCGCTCGCCAGACTAAGTCGCTGACCCATTATACAAAAGGTACGCGGTCACCAATGATGGCTCCCACTGTTTGTAGGCATTCGGTTTCAGGTTCTCTTTCACTCCCCTTGTCGGGGTGCTTTTCACCTTTCCCTCACGGTACTGGTTCGCTATCGGTCATGCACGAGTACTTAGGCTTGGAGGGTGGTCCCCCCAATTTCAGACAGGATTTCACGTGTCCCGCCTTACTCGAGGACCTCACGACACATTACGCCTACGGGGCTGTCACCCGCTCTCGCCACGCTTTCCAACGTGTTCGGCTTCTTGTCTGTGAGGCCACTGGCCTGGTCCGCGTTCGCTCGCCGCTACTGACGGAGTCTCGGTTGATGTCCTTTCCTTCGGGTACTTAGATGTTTCAGTTCCCCGAGTTCGCTTCTAAACCCCTATGTATTCAGGGTTAGATACCTCGCTGATGACCCCTAGAAACCGCAAAACCACCGGACAGCTCGCGCCAACCGGTGATCTTCCGATCTTCTAGGGATCGGAGGTGGGTTGCCCCATTCGGAAATCCACGGATCAAAGCTTATTCGCAGCTCCCCATGGCTTATCGCAGCGTATCACGTCCTTCATCGCCTGTGCATGCCAAGGCATCCACCAAATGCCCTTATGACACTTGATCGTTCTCATCGCCAATGATCGTCTTTTCCAGGGCGCTCACGCCGATGATCTAGCGAGATCATCGTCTGCGCGCGGCGCGGGCCATCAGGCCCGGCGGCCGGTCGGCCTCGCCGGACGATCGAGATCGTCCGGTCCGGTGGCAACCGGCCAACGCGCCGCTCAACGAGCGGCAGTGCCGTGGAAAGAGAGAGACGATCATGCGACGCCTTCATTCTCTTTGCGGGTCCTGCAAACACCCAGCCGGCGTGCAACCGGTTGTGGGCGTCCTGCAGCAGGACCCTTCGTGCCGATCGGACGGGTAAAGTCCAACCGGCGAAAGACCAGCTTCTTGAGACGGGTCCCGACGACGTGCGGTCAGGCAGCATCGATCATGGGACAGCCGGGCTTGTATGCTCTACATCCGGGCGATGAACCCGGACGCAGACCCGACCGTCGACAGAACCGCCGCCCCTGGAGAGGGCATGATGGCGGCTCTTCGAGATCCGTCTTCTTCTTCACGATGATATTGAGAACAGGCCACCTCCACCCCGATGGGCGGAGAGGCAAACTTGATCCTCTTCCTGGATGAACCGACCTCAAGGCATCAGCCGAGATCGCAACGAAGTGGTGGAGCTTGTCGGGTTCGAACCGACGACCCCCTGCTTGCAAAGCAGGTGCTCTCCCAGCTGAGCTAAAGCCCCGATCCGCCTCACCGAGGAGACAGGATCAGACGTCAAATGGCGCTGACCGTGGGCCCGGCCCGTCGGCTCGCAGCGAAGCGAGAACCGACAAACAAGGAAAGCTACCCGGGCCCACCATTTTGGTTGGCACCGCGTGCGAACATCTTACCTCGGCCTCAAACCAAAATGGTGGGCCCGGGTAGATTCGAACTACCGACCTCACCCTTATCAGGGGTGCGCTCTAACCAGCTGAGCTACGGGCCCGAACCTGTCGGCCGGAACCGTCTTGGGGCACAAGCGTCACAGCCTCGTGACGGTCACCCGCCCGAAGCCCTCGACGATCCTGCCCGCCCGACTGAGCGTCGTTCGGCAACTTCATATCCAGGGAAGAAAGAGAAACGAAGGCGGCGGGGCCTGCGATGACCACGAGGCGCTCTTGCGAGCCTTGAGCGAACCCAAGTCTCKTCCAAGCCGACCGCGTGGCGCTTGTCATGCGCGAGGTCCGTCTGACTTGACGGCCTCTATGTTCTAAAACAATCCGATACGGTTGTCCCTGCGCAATCCCGAAGGGATTGTCGCATGGTCGGATCGCAAGGATCCAACCGGGAGGCCGTGAAGGGATCGTCCTTAGAAAGGAGGTGATCCAGCCGCAGGTTCCCCTACGGCTACCTTGTTACGACTTCACCCCAGTCGCTGACCCTACCGTGGTCGCCTGCCTCCTGTTGCCAGGTTAGCGCAACGCCTTCGGGTAGA
>NZ_LMRD01000007.1:582500-699723 GCF_001425575.1 Aurantimonas sp. Leaf443
GCCGCGAGAATGAGGATCGAGGCGTTCACCAGGAAGGCGAAGCACAGGGCCATGGTCGAATCGAGCGTGGAGAAGCGCACGGCCTCCGCCTTGCCGCGCGCGTCGCGCTCGTAGGCCCGGGTCTGCACGATGCCCGTGTGCAGGTAGAGGTTGTGCGGCATCACCGTGGCGCCGAGAATGCCGAGGGCGAGATAGAGCATGCGCTCGTCCGTCACGATCTGCGGCGAGGGGAACAGCCCCCCCACGATCGCCGCGATCGAGGGCTGCGCGAGCAGGAGCTGGCCGACGAAGCAGAGGGCGATGACGAGGATCATCGTGGCGACGAAGGCCTCGACCCGCCGGAAGCCGCGCGACTGCAGGTAGAGGATCAGGAACACGTCGAGCGCGGTGATGACGACGCCCCAGACGAGCGGCAGGCCGAACAGGAGGTTCAGCGCGATGGCCGTGCCGATGACCTCGGCGAGATCGGTCGCGATGATCGCGAGCTCCGCCAGCACCCAGAGGACGAGCGAGACGGGCCGCGGATAGGCGTCGCGGCAGGCCTGCGCGAGATCGCGGCCCGTGGCGACGGCCAGCCGCGCGCAGAGCGACTGAAGGAGGATCGCCATCAGCGAGGAGAGCGCGACGGCGGCGAGCAGCGTGTAGCCGAATTCCGAGCCCCCGGCGATCGAGGTCGCCCAGTTGCCGGGGTCCATGTAGCCGACGGCGACGAGGAAGCCCGGGCCGATGAAGGCGAGGAACCGCGTGCGCGAGCCGGCGCGCCGCATCGGCACGCTGCGATAGGATTCGCCGAGCGAGGGCTCGCCCGGCGGCCCCTTGAACCCGTCGTCGCGAGGGGCGGCGGACAGGCCGGGCTTGAGAAGGTCTTCCATCGGGATATCCGCGTCGGGCTGGTGAGGGAACGGGCGTCCGCGGACGCCCTCTTGGCGGAAGCTAGATCGGGCGCCGCGCCTCGTCAATGCAAATGCAAATCGTTTGCAAGAAGGAAGAAGGCGGATGGACGGGACGGGCTGGACAACGAACCGGCCGTGCGCCCCGCAGGGTCGCGCCGGCCCGCGCCTCGCCCGTCCGGCACCGCCGGCCCCTCGAGGGCGGGATCGCCGCCGATGCCGGGCAGGGCGTCGTCGGAGAAGCCCGGCGGCGCAAGGCGCGGGGCGGCGTCCCGCGTCTCCGGATCGGGCCGCAGCATCGCCTCGGCGAAGCGCGCGCGGTCGCCCCAGGGCAGGGCCGGCGCCCCGATGGGCGAGAAGGCGCGGATCACCCGCCGCCCGATTGCCACCGTGGTGGCAAAGCGACTGCGGGCGAGCGCCGCGATCGCGCAGGTCTCGCCGTCTTCCGCACCACCGATGAGCAGGACGGCGCCCGGCAGGCGTCGGCACATGGTTGTCTCCGCGGAAAATTCTGACATGACAGGGCGCAAGGGAAAACGGCGGCGGCGATCGGGCGCGGCCCGGGCTTGCGAGCGTTGGACGGCATGACCGAGAAGAAGGCACCCGCTGCGATCCTGGCCGGCTACGAGACGCTGCTGCGCGAACAGGGCGTGCGGATCACGCGGCCGCGGCGGATCATCCTCACCATCCTCTCGGAGGTCGGCACCGGCCATCCCGACGCGCTGGAGATCTTCCGGCGGGCGGCCGAGCGCGATCCCTCCATCTCGCTCTCCACCGTCTACCGCACGATGAAGCTCCTGCAGGAGAAGGGCACGATCCAGCGCCACGTCTTCGAGGGCGGCCCCGCGCGCTTCGAGCAGGCGGACGGGGCCCATCACGACCACCTGATCGACCTCGACAGCGGCGAGGTCGTGGAGTTCCGCTCCGAGCGGATCGAGGCGCTGCAGGACGAGATCGCCGAGCGGCTCGGCTACGAGATCGTCTTCCACCGGCTGGAGCTCTACGGGCGCAAGCGCCCGAAGGGCTGAGCCACGGGCGACGGACCGCATCGGATCTCGGCGCCGCATCGGCGCCGCCGGCTCTCCGCACGCTCCGCCCCGTCGAAGGAGAGGGGCTGGCGGGCGGCCCTTTCGGACCGCCCGCCGGTCGTTCCTCAGGCCAGCTTCGCGTCGAGGCTGACCTTGATGGCGCCGAGCGCCTTGGAGATCGGGCAACCGGCCTTGGCCTTCTCGGCGAGCTCGGTGAACTTGGCGGGCTCGATGCCCGGCACCTTGGCGGTGAGCGTGATGGCGCTCTCCTTCACCTCGAAGCCGCCTTCCACCTGCTCCACGTTCACCACGGCCTTGGCGTTCAGCTCGTCGGCGGGCGTGCCGTTCTCGGCCAGGAAATGCGAGAGCTGCATGGCGAAGCAGCCGGCATGGGCGGCCGCGAGCAGCTCTTCGGGGTTGGTGCCCGACTTGCCGCTCTCGTCCTCGAACCGGGCCTTGAAGGAATAGCCGTGGTCCGAGAGCGCGCCGGACTGCGTGGTGAGCGTGCCCTTGCCGTCGCCGAGGGCGCCGTGCCAGATCGCGGTCGCATGACGTTTCATGATGGATCGTCCTTTCGCAATATGTCGCTACAGGGCGGCCTGTCCGCCGCCTCCGGGCAGAAGATGGTGCGGCGGCGCGGGAGGGCGAGGACGCGGGCGCCCCCGCGCGCGAACGAAGCCTTCACCATGCCGGGAGCATGCTGCCCGCAGCCGCAGGCCGGCGTCCCGCCGCCGGACGGCGTCGCAAGGGGTCGAACGATGAACCAGCCGATCCTCGTCCACGCCACGCCCGCGCTTCTGCGCCACAAGGAGACCTGGCTCACCGTGCTGCGCGAGGAGCGCCGCACCAGCGCCAACACGCTGGAGGCCTACGAGCGGGACCTGCGCCAGTTCCTGATCTTCCTCACCCGCCACCACGCCCGGCCCGCCGCGATGGAGGATCTCGCCGATCTGAGGCCCACGGACCTGCGCGCCTTCCTGGCGGCGCGGCGGCGCGAGGGCGCGGGCGCGCGCACGCTGGGGCGCGGGCTCGCCGGTTTGCGGTCCTTCCTGCGCCATCTCGAGCGCCAGGGCCTTGCCTCCTCCGCCGGGGCCAAGGCGATGCGCGCGCCCAAGGCGCCGAAGTCGCTGCCCCGGCCGCTCAGCGTCGCCGATGCGCTGAGCGTCGCCGAGGACGCCGGCGCGCTGGCGCTCGAGCCCTGGATCGCGGCCCGCGACACGGCCGTCCTCACGCTCCTCTACGGCTGCGGCCTGCGCATCTCGGAGGCGCTGGACCTTGCCGGCGACGCGCTGGCCGATCCGCAGGCCCGCTCCATGGCCGTCACCGGCAAGGGCGGCAAGGCGCGGCTCGTGCCGCTCCTGCCGGCCGTCCACGCCGCCGTCTCGCAATACCGCCGCCTCTGCCCCTATGCGCTGGGGGCGGACGGGCCGCTCTTTCGCGGCGCGCGCGGCGGCCCGCTGCGGCCGCAGATCGTCCAGCGCAGCATGCAAGCCCTGCGCGGCGCCCTCGGCCTGCCGGAGACGGCGACGCCCCACGCGCTGCGCCATTCCTTCGCCACCCATCTCCTGGCGGCGGGCGGAGACCTGCGCACCATCCAGGACCTTCTCGGCCATGCCAGCCTGTCGACGACGCAGGGCTACACCGCCGTCGACGCCGCGCGCCTCCTGACCCAATATGACGACGCCCATCCCCGCGCCCGCCGGCGCGCCTGACAGCGCCGCGCGACGATCGAGCCTCGTCCGGCACTCGCATGGACCGGCCCGGCGGATCGGTTCGCCAGCAGGCCGGTCCGGGAACCGGGGCGCGGCCGTCGCGCCGGATGTCGGCGCTCGCGGCCCGGCATTCAGCCTTTGGTCGCATTCGCGCGTCTACTCTCCGGCGCGACAGACGTCTCGCGCCTGCGGGCGCTGGAAAGGCCGCCCCGCGGGAGCTGATGCGATGACCCGAACGATCGACCGGTTGGCCGCCCTGGCGCTCGCCGCCGCCCTCGCCCTGCCGCTCCTCCTCCTGGCGCTCCTCGGCGCCGCGACGCTCGCCCCGGCGCGCGCGCAGGACGCCTCGTCCTGCGAGGGGCGCAGCCTAATCGAGGGTCTGAAGGCCGACGGGCGCTACGCGGCGGTGGCGGCCGAGGCCGCACGCGTGCCGAACGGGCGCGGCAAGTTCTTCCGCATCGAGCGCGCCGGTCTTGCGCCCTCCCATCTCTTCGGCACGATCCATCTCACGGACCCGCGCGTCCTCGCCCTGCCGCCGGGGGCCGAGGCGGCCTTTGCCGAGGCGAGCCGCCTCGTCATCGAGACGACCGACATCATGGACCAGAAGAAGGCCGCCGCCGCCTTCTTCGCCGATCCCGCGCTCACCGCGCTGCCCGCCGGCCGCCGCCTCGGCGACCTCGTCTCCGCCGATCAGCGCGCCCTGCTGGAGGAGGCGCTTGCACGGAAGGGCATTCCCTTCCAGTCGATCGAGACGCTGCAGCCCTGGTTCGTCTCCGTCGCCGTCTCGGTGCCCCCCTGCGAGGCGGCGCGCAAGGCCGAGGGTCTCGGCGTCCTCGACCTGACGCTCGCCGAACGCGCCAGCGCCGCGGGCAAGCCCGTCGAGGGGCTGGAGAGCGCCGCCGAACAGCTGCAGGCGCTCGCCTCGCTGCCGCTCGACCTGCAGGTGGAGAGCCTCGTCGCCGGCGTCGAGAACGCCGACCGCATGCCCGACCTCATGGAGACGATGGTGGAGCTCTGGCGCGCGGGCGAGATCGGCACGATCATGCCGGCGCTGGAAAAGGCCCTGCCGGCGGGCGCGGCGATGCTCGGCACGGCCGAGGGCGCCTCCGCCTTCGAGAAGGCGATCCTCACCGACCGCAACGCCCGCATGGCCGAGCGCATGCAGGCCGCTCTCTCGGCCGGCGGCGCCTTCGTCGCGGTCGGCGCGCTGCACCTTCCGGGCCCCGACGGCCTCGTCGAAATGCTGCGCGCCCGCGGCTGGACCGTCTCCCGCGCCGACTGAAACGCGGAAGCCGTGATGGCGCGCGGGGCGACGTCCGGCCCGCCGGAACGGCCGGGGCCATCGCCCGCAGCCCGCCCCCTGCCCGCGCCGTCTCCAACCTGCCTCTCGCGCAGGCCACCCGATCGTGATGACGCGCCGCTTGCCGCTCCGGCGCGTTGCCCGCACACTCCGCCCGTCCCGCAAGGCCTGCCCGAACCGCCTCGGGCGTCTTCCCGTCAGGCCGCGCGAAGCGACGGGCCCCTGCCCGTCCGAAGCCCAAGGAGACCGGCATGACGCATCTCACGGCCCTCGCCGCCGCCGCGGCCCTCCTCGTCACCGCCCTGCCCGCCTCGGCGGAATGCATGCGCAATTCCGTGACCGCCGAAGCGCCCATGACGCCCATCGTCACCGCCGACGCCGGCACCGACACGCCCCCGGCCCTGCCGGTTCCGGCGGAAGGCGCGAAGCCCGAAACCCGCGGCTGATCGCCGAAGCACGGATACGAAAAGGGCCGGCGACCTTCGGGGTCGCCGGCCCTTTTCTGTTTCACGTGGGACGAGGAAGCGACGCCGCCGCTCGCGACCGTTGGCGCCCGCCGGACGCAACGTCCGGCGGAGGAACGACGGCGCCGTCCCCTCAGATATGGATCGGCTTGGCGAAGGCCGCGAAGGCCGCCTCGCGCACGGCTTCCGAGAGCGTCGGATGGGCGTGGCAGGTGCGGGCGAGATCCTCGGCCGAGCCGCCGAACTCCATGAGGACGGCCGCCTCGTGGATCATGTCGCCGGCGCCGAAGCCGACGATGTGGCAGCCGAGCACGCGGTCGGTCGCCTTGTCGGTCAGGAACTTCACGAAACCGTCCGTGTGCAGCATGGCGCGGGCGCGGCCATTGGCGGTGAAGGGGAACTTGCCGACGGCATAGGCGACGCCCTCCTTCTTCAGCTCCTCCTCCGTCTTGCCGATCGAGGCGACCTCGGGCGAGGTGTAGACGACGGAAGGGATGACGCCGTAGTTCACGTGGCCGGCCTGGCCGGCCAGGATCTCGGCGAGCGCGATACCCTCGTCCTCGGCCTTGTGGGCGAGCATCGGGCCCTTCACCACGTCGCCGATGGCGTAGATCCCCGGCACGTTGGTGGCGTAATGCGCGTCGATCTCGACGCGGCCCATCCCGTCGAGCGCGACGCCCGCCTCCTGGAGGCCGAGCCCCTCCGTGTAGGGCTTGCGGCCCGTGGCCACGAGCACGACGTCGGCGCTCAGCGTCTCGGCCGCCCCGCCCTTCACCGGCTCGAAGGTGACGCGCGCGCCCCCGTCCGCGGCCTCGACGGCGGTGACCTTGGCGCCCAGGCGGAACTCCAGCCCCTGCTTCAGCATCATCTTCTGGAACTGGGCGGAGACGTCGCCGTCCATCGGCCCCAGCACCTTGTCGAGATATTCCACCACCGTCACCTTGGCGCCCAGCCGGTGCCAGACCGAGCCGAGCTCCAGCCCGATGACGCCGCCACCGACGACGATCATCGTCTGCGGCACGGTTTTGAGCGCGATCGCGTCGTCGGAGGAGACGATGGTCGTCCCGTCGAAGGCGACGGAGACGCCGGGAATGCCGGCGACCGCCGAGCCCGTGGCGATGCAGATGGCCTTGGTGGCGAGGCTGCGCGTGGTGCCGTCCTCGCCCGTCACCTCCACCTCGCCCGCCGCCTTGATGCGGCCGGTGCCGGTGATGCCGTCGATCTTGTTCTTCTTGAACAGGAAGGCGACGCCGTCGACATTGGCCTTCACCGTCTTGTCCTTGTGGCCGAGCATCTTCGCGAGGTCGAGCTTCGGCGCCACCTCGATGCCGAGATCGGCGAAGGAATGCTGCGCCTCCGCGAACATCTCGGAGGCGTGCAGGAGCGCCTTCGACGGGATGCAGCCGACATTGAGGCAGGTGCCGCCATAGGTCTTGCGCTTCTCGACGACGGCGACCTTCAGGCCGAGCTGGGCGGCCTTGATCGCGCCGACATAACCGCCGGGGCCGGAGCCGATCACGACGAGGTCGTAGGTGTCAGCCATGGGAAAACAGGTCTCGTTCTGGAGTTGGGAGAGGGTCGAAGACGGCGCCTACAGGAAGCGCAGGAGCATCATCAGGAGCCCGGCGAGAGACAGGCCCCAGACGAGGCTGCGCACCACCGGCACGCCGAGGAGGTAGAGCGGGATATAGGCGATGCGCGCGGCGAACCAAAGCAGGGCGCCCCATTCCCCGAGCTCGCCCGTGCGCCCGGTCACGGCAAGGCCGAGCGCCAGCGCCACGAAGGCGGGATAGGTCTCGCGGAAATTGGCCGAGGCGCGCTCGGCGCGGCCGGCATAGGGGCCGAGGGGCTTGGGCGCCCCGTCGCGCGGCCCGGCGTTCCAGCCGGCGCCCCGGTCGAGCGTGCCGAGCTGCCCCTGCAGCGCCACATGCACGAGGAGCAGCACCACGGACCAGCCGAGGAGCACGAGTTCGGTGGAGAGCGGCATGTCGGTCATGGCGTCTGGCCTTGGATCTGGGGAGCCGGAATGCCGGCGGGCCGTCCCGTTTCGGCGTTTCGAACCCGGCGGGCCTCGCCGCGCCGAAGGCCGTCCCGAGCGGCGAGAGCCGCGCCTCGACGATCCGCAGCGTGCGGACGGGCCGCGCGCCCGGCGCCGAAGGCCGCCCGGACGCTCACGGCCAGATCGACCGGCCGCCGGAGACGTCGAGGATCGCGCCGGCGGAATAGCTCGCCGCGTCCGAGGCGAGCCAGAGGATCGCGGCGGCGACCTCCTCGGCCGTGCCCGGCCGCTTCATCGGCAGGCTCGGCGCCATGTCGAAGGCCCGCGTCGGCTGGCCGCCGGAAGCGTGGATGTCCGTGTCGATCACGCCCGGCCGCACGGCGCAGACGCGGATGCCCTCGTCCATCACTTCCTTGGCGAGGCCGACGGTGAGCGTGTCGATCGCGCCCTTGGAGGCGGCGTAGTCGACATATTGCGCCGGCGCCCCGAGCTTGGCGGCGACGGAGGAGACGTTGACGATCGTGCCGCCCCGCCCGCCGCGCGCCGTCGACAGGCGCTTCACCGCCTCGCGGGCGCACAGGAACGAGCCGGTGACGTTGATGCGCCACATGCGCTCGAGCCGCTCGGTGGAGAAGTCGACGAGCTTGCCCGGCCGGTCCACGACGCCGGCATTGTTGACGAGGACGCTCAAGCGTCCGAACCGGTCGCTCGCTTCGAACAGCGCCAGGATCTCGGCCTCCGAGCCGACATCGCCGCGCAGCGCGATCGCCGCCCCGCCCCCGGCCTCGATCGCCGAGACGACGCGGGCGGCGGCCGCTTCGTTGGCCGCGTAGTTCACCACCACGCGGTATCCGGCCCTGGCGCCCATCAGGGCCGTCGCCGCCCCGATGCCGCGCGATCCGCCGGTCACGAGCATCACCCGGTCATCCATGCAGGCACTCCGTGGCAGGGTCCGGCGCGAGGCCGATGGGAACGAGGCCGGCCATCCGCCCGATCCGGGCGGGGGCCGTCGAGAGGGAATGGCGCGAGGCGGAGCCAGGGGCCGGTGTCGGCCGACGACCCGATCCGTCCCGCCGGATCGCCGCGAAGGCAAGGGCCGTCGAGGATCCCGTCACTCGGCCGCTGCCTGCGTCTCGTGCCAGCGCCGCTCCTCGGCGGCGATGCGCTCGGCCGCGTCCGGATCGACCATTGCGCGCAGCACGTCCGGACAGACGTCGATTTCGCTTCCGTCCGGCGCAAGCCAGTAGATCGTATGACCATAGGGCTCGATCCGTACATCCGCGAAGCTCTCGGCCGTCAGCTGGCAATAGGGCGGTTTCGCCAGGATCGCGCCGAAGTCGGCCACGCCCTCCAGACCGTCGCTCCAGCGAACCTGCAGCCGGTGCCCATCGAGTGCGATGGCCTGATCCACCTTGATCGCGTTCACCTGATCCTCCTCGGCGTCCGGCCGGCCTGGGCGTCGGACCAGGCGGCCAGAAGCGTCTCGCGATGCTCCTGCGTCCAGGCGAGCAGCTTGCGTTCCGCAGCGCTCGTGCCGCCGCCATCCATGCTGCGGACGGCGGCGATGTCGATCCTCATCCTATGCTCGGCCAGAAAGCCGTGGAAGTGAGGCGGATCGTGATCGTTGAAGAAGATCACGATCCGGATGCCGTCGACGATCGCGATCGTCGGCACGGCGTGGGTCCTTAGAGGTCGAGCACCAGGCGCTCGGGATCCTCCAGCGAGTCCTTGATGCGCACGAGGAAGGTCACGGCCTCCTTCCCGTCCACGATGCGGTGGTCGTAAGAGAGCGCCAGATACATCATCGGACGGATCTCCACCTTGCCGGCGATGGCGACGGGGCGCTCCTGGATCTTGTGCATGCCCAGAATGCCCGACTGCGGCGCGTTGAGGATCGGCGTCGACATCAGAGAGCCGTAGACGCCGCCGTTCGAGATGGTGAACGTGCCGCCCTGCATGTCCGAGACGCCGAGCTTGCCGTCGCGGGCGAGGAGCCCGAGCCGGCCGATCTCCTTCTCGATCTCGGCGATGCCCATCTTGTCGGCGTCGCGCACCACGGGCACGACGAGGCCCTTGTCGGTGCCCACCGCCACGCCGACATGGGCGTAGTTCTTGTAGATGAGGTCGTTGCCGTCGATCTCGGCGTTCACCGCCGGGATCTCCTTCAGGGCATGCGTCACCGCCTTGGTGAAGAAGCCCATGAAGCCGAGCTTCACCTTGTGCTTCTTCTCGAAGAGGTCCTTGTAGCGGGCGCGCAGCTGCATCACCGCCGTCATGTCCACCTCGTTGAAGGTGGTGAGCATGGCGGCCGTGTTCTGCGCGTCCTTCAGGCGCTTGGCGATGGTGAGGCGCAGGCGCGTCATCTTCACGCGCTCCTCGCGGGCCTCCTCGGCCTGCGAGACGGGCGCGCGGGCCGCGACGGGGACGGCGGCGGGCTTCTCGGAGGCCGAGGAGGGCGCGCCGCGGGCGATCGCCTCGAGCACGTCCGACTTCAGCACCTGCCCGCGCCGGCCCGAGCCATCGACGTCGCCGGCGGCAAGGCCCTTCTCGTCCATCATCTTCTTGGCCGAGGGCGCGGCCGGCATCTCGCCGCCATTGCCCTTGGGCGCCGGCGCCGAGCCTTGCGGACTCGCCGCGCCGCCGCCGCCGTAATCGGCCTTGCCCTCGCCGGCGCTCTCGGCCTTGGCGGGCTCGCTCTTCGGCTTCTCGGTCGCCGCCACCGTGCCGCCGGAGGCCCCCGAGCCTTCGCCGATCTGGCCGATCACCGCGCCGACGCCGACCGTCTCGCCGGCCTCCACCACGATCGCCTCGAGGATGCCGGCGGCGGGCGCCGGCACCTCGACGGTGACCTTGTCGGTCTCGAGCTCGGCGATGGTCTCGTCGGCCTCGACGCGGTCGCCAGCCTTCTTGAACCATTGGCCGATCGTGGCTTCGGTGACGGATTCGCCCAGCGTCGGGACTTTGATCTCGGTGGTCATGAACGGCTTCTCTTTGAACGGTCGGTCGGTCTCGGGGGGCGCTGGCGGCGTGTCAGCCCAGCGCATCCTGGAGGAAGGCGGAAAGCTGCGACAGGTGCTTGGACATCGTGCCGGCCGCCGGCGAGGCCGCGGCCTGGCGCCCGGTATAGCGCACCCGCGTCTTGGTGGCGCCGATATGCTCCAGCACCCATTCCAGATACGGGTCGATGAAGGCCCAGGCGCCCATGTTCTTGGGCTCCTCCTGGCACCACACCATCTCGGCCTGCTTGAAGCGCGACAACTCGTTGATGAGCGCCTTGGCCGGGAACGGATAGAGCTGCTCGAGACGCAGGAGATAGACGTCGTCGATGCCGCGCTTCTCGCGCTCCTCGTAGAGATCGTAATAGACCTTGCCCGAGCACATCACCACGCGGCGGATCTTCTCGTCGCGCTGCAGCTTGATGACGCTGTCCTTCTGGCGCTCCGCATCGTCCCAGAGAAGGCGATGGAAGCTCGTCTCGCCGGCCAGCTCGGAGAGCTGCGACACCGCCCGCTTGTGGCGCAGCAGCGACTTCGGCGTCATCAGGATCAGCGGCTTGCGGAAGTCGCGCTTCATCTGCCGGCGCAGGATGTGGAAGTAGTTGGAGGGCGTGGTGACGTTGGCCACCTGCATGTTGTCCTCCGCGCACATCTGCAGGAAGCGTTCCAGGCGCGCCGAGGAATGCTCCGGGCCCTGGCCCTCGTAGCCGTGCGGCAGGAGCATCACGAGGCCCGACATGCGCAGCCACTTGCGCTCGCCCGACGAGATGAACTGGTCGATCACCACCTGCGCGCCGTTCACGAAGTCGCCGAACTGGGCTTCCCACAGCGTCAGCGCGTTCGGCTCGGAGAGCGAGTAGCCGTATTCGAAGCCGAGCACGGCCTCTTCCGAGAGCATCGAGTTGATGACCTCGTAGGCCGCCTGCCCCTTCGACAGATGCGAGAGCGGCACGTGGCGCGTCTCGTCGTTCTGGTCGTAGAGCACCGAATGGCGCTGGCTGAACGTGCCGCGCTCCGAATCCTGGCCCGAGAGGCGCACGGGATGGCCGTCGAGGAGCAGCGTGCCGAAGGCCAGCGCCTCGCCCGTCGCCCAGTCGATGTTCTCGCCCGTGTCGATCGCCTTCAGGCGGTTGTCGAGGAAGCGCTGGATCGTCTTGTGGACGGTGAAGCCCTCGGGCACGTCGCACAGCTTGGTGCCGATCTCCTTCAGCGTCTTGATCGGAACGCCCGTCACGCCGCGGCGCGGCTCGTCCTCCTCCTCGGCCCGGCGCAGGCCCGACCAGGCGCCGTCCAGCCAGTCGGCCTTGTTGGGCTTGTAGGCCTGGCCCGCCTCGAACTCCTCCTCGAGATTCTTGCGCCATTCGGCGCGGCGCTGCTCGACCTCCTCGGCCGAGACCACGCCTTCCGAGACGAGCTTCTCCGAATAGAGCTCCAGCGTCGTGCGATGCTGGCGGATCGTCTTGTACATCTGGGGCTGGGTGAAGCCCGGCTCGTCGCCCTCGTTATGGCCGAAGCGGCGGTAGCAGAACATGTCCACGACCACCGGCTTGTGGAACTTCATCCGGAACTCGGTCGCGACCTTGGCCGCGTAGACCACCGCCTCGGGGTCGTCGCCGTTGACGTGGAAGATCGGCGCCTCGACGATCTTGGCGACGTCGGACGGATAGGGCGAGGAGCGCGAGAAGCGCGGATTGGTGGTGAAGCCGATCTGGTTGTTGATGATGAAGTGGATCGAGCCCGCCACGCGGTGGCCGCGCAGGCCGGAAAGGCCGAAGCACTCGGCCACGACGCCCTGGCCGGCGAAGGCCGCGTCGCCGTGGATCAGCAGCGGCAGCACGTTCTTGCGCACGTCCTGCGGCACGATCTCGGTGCGCGTGCGGCCCATCAGTTGGTCCTGCTTGGCGCGCGCCTTGCCGAGGACGACCGGGTTGACGATCTCCAGATGCGAGGGGTTCGCCGTCAGCGACAGATGCACCTTGTTCTGGTCGAACTCGCGGTCGGACGAGGCGCCCAGATGGTACTTCACGTCGCCCGAGCCCTCCACGTCCTCGGGCTTGTAGGAGCCGCCCGAGAATTCGTGGAAGATCGCCCGGTGCGGCTTGCCCATCACCTGAGAGAGGACGTTCAGGCGGCCGCGATGGGCCATGCCGAGCACGATCTCCTTCAGGCCCATCTGGCCGCCGCGCTTGATGATCTGCTCGAGCGCGGGAATGAGCGACTCGCCGCCGTCGAGGCCGAAGCGCTTGGTGCCCTTGTACTTGACGTCGAGGAACTTCTCGAAGCCCTCGGCCTCGATCAGCTTGTTGAGGATGGCGCGCTTGCCCTCCGGCGTGAAGGCGACGCCCTTGTCCGGCCCCTCGATGCGGGCCTGCAGCCAGGCCTTCTCCTCGGGATTGGAGATGTGGGTGAACTCGACGCCGATCGTCGAGCAATAGGTGCGCTCGAGGATGTCGACCATCTCGCGCACGGACGCGAACTGCATGCCCAGCACATTGTCGATGAAGATCTTGCGGTCGAGATCGGCCTCGGTGAAGCCGTAGGCGGCGGGCGAGAGCTCGTTGTAGTCGTCGTCGGCGGGCTTGGCGATGCCGAGCGGGTCGAGCTTGGCGTGCAGATGGCCGCGGGCGCGATAGGCGCGGATCAGCATCAGCGCGCGCACCGAATCCTGCGTGGCCTGGCGCACGGCGGCCGCGTCCAGCGGCACGCCGGCCTTCTGCGCCTCGTCCTTCACCTTGGCGTCGATGCGCTTCTCGACCGGGCCCCAGTTGCCGTCGAGGGCCGAGACGAGCTCGCCATTGGCCGCGATCGGCCAGTTCGAGCGCTCCCAGGAGGGACCCTCGGCATTCTTCTTCACCTCGGAGGATTCCTCCTGCAGGGCGCCGAAGAAGTCGGCCCACTCGCCGGGGACGGAGGCGGGGTCCGTCTCGTAGCGAGCCTGCAGGCTCTCGATGTAGTCGGCATTGCCGCCGTAGAGGAAGGAGGTGAGCGCGAAGGTCTCGTTCGCCGGATTGCGTGACATTTTTTTCGTCGCGGCATCCGTTCGGGACGCCGTCTCCTCTGGAGCTTCTTCAGGAGGCAGGGCGCGTCTGGCGCCGTACCGTTCACTCGAACACGTCGTCTTCTGTCGCCCCGCGCTACAAGCCTTACGCTGCGCGAGGCTGGCGGCCCGCTCTGGAGCGGGCGCACCTTCTGTTTCACTGCGATCGGGCCGAAGAAGGGCAGCCCGCCGCCCGTCTCGCCCGATCCGCTCTCCGGCGAGGGCCGGTCAGCCCTTCAGAACCTCGACGAGCGTCTTGCCGAGCTGCGCGGGCGAGGGCGAGACGCGGATGCCCGCGGCCTCCATCGCCGCGATCTTCGATTCCGCGTCGCCCTTGCCGCCGGAGACGACGGCGCCCGCATGGCCCATCGTGCGGCCCTTGGGCGCGGTGCGGCCGGCGATGAAGCCGACCATGGGCTTCTTGCGGCCCTTCCGGGCCTCGTCGATCAGGAACTGCGCCGCGTCCTCCTCGGCCGAGCCGCCGATCTCGCCGATCATGATGATCGACTGCGTCGCCTCGTCGGCGAGGAACAGTTCGAGCATGTCGATGAACTCGGTGCCCTTGACCGGGTCGCCGCCGATGCCGACCGCCGTCGTCTGGCCGAGACCCTCGTTGGTGGTCTGGAAGACCGCCTCGTAGGTCAGCGTTCCCGAGCGCGAGACGATCCCGACATTGCCCTTCTTGAAGATCGAGCCCGGCATGATGCCGATCTTGCACTCTTCCGGCGTCAGCACGCCCGGGCAGTTGGGGCCGAGGAGCCGCGAGCTCGACTTGTCGAGACGGGCCTTGACCTTGACCATGTCCATCACCGGGATGCCCTCGGTGATGCAGACGATGAACGGGATCTCCGCCTCGATCGCCTCGATGATGGCGTCGGCCGCGCCCGCCGGCGGCACGTAGATCACGGAGGCGTTGGCGCCCGTGCGCTCCTTGGCCTCGGCGACGGTGGCGAAGATCGGCAGGCTCTCGCCCTTCGATCCCGTCCAGGTTTCGCCGCCCTTCTTGGGGTGGATGCCGCCGACCATCTGCGTGCCGTGATAGGCGAGCGCCTGCTCGGTGTGGAAGGTGCCGGTCTTGCCGGTCAGGCCCTGGACGAGGACCTTGGTGTTCTTGTCGACGAGAATGGACATGAGAGTCTTATCGGGCTCCGTGCGGTCCGGGGACCTTAGAGAAACGGGTTGACGACGCGGACCGAGCCGTAGCTCTGCCCGTTGTTGAGGTCTTCGGAGTAGAAAACGGGGGCGCCGAGGCGCTCGGCCGCGGCGAGAAGCGCCGCGTCGTAATAGCGGATGCCGTAGCGGCGGGAGAGCTCGATCCCCCGCGCGACGATGCCGATATCGACCGACACCAGCGGGAAGGACGACAGGAAGCCGATCCAGCGGTCGGTGTCGTCCCGCCGAAGGCGCGTGCGCGCCGTATGGGTGGCGAGCGAGTAGAACTCGGCGAGGCTCTGCGTGGACAGGCCGAAGACGGAGGCGAGCACGAGTTCGCGGGCGATGTCGGTGCGACGCTCATCTCTCGCTCTCACCTGCGCCGCGTAGATCAGGACGTTCGTGTCGAGGAAGCAGTCGATCCTCTCGCTCCGCATAAGCGTCCTGCCGGTTCCAGCGCCAATCCGGGCCCATGTCGAGCGTCGATTCGTCGAGAAGTCGCCGGAGGCCCGACCGCGCCCAGGCGATGCGGTCCTCCTGCTCCACTTCGTGCGCGAGAAGCGCGCGGACCATCGCGTTGAGCGAGGTCTTGCGCCTCTCGGCGAGCGCCCGGGCCTTGCCCAGCAGCTCTTCGTCGATCGCCAGCGTGACGTTCTTCATGGACCCCGCCTCCACATGATCACACAGCCAAAATATGTGCGATCATGTGTGCCCGATCAACCGATCGCCGCGACGATCTTCTTGGCGGCGTCGTCGAGGTCGTCCGCCGCCGTGATGGCGAGGCCGCTCTCGTTGAGGATGCGCTTGCCGGCGTCGACATTGGTGCCTTCCAGGCGCACGACCAGCGGAACCTTGAGGCCGACCTCCTTCACCGCGGCGACGACGCCCTCGGCGATGACGTCGCATTTCATGATGCCGCCGAAGATGTTGACGAGGATGCCCTGCACCTTCGGGTCGGCGGTGATGATCTTGAAGGCCGCCGCGACCTTTTCCTTGGAGGCGCCGCCGCCGACGTCGCAGAAGTTCGCCGGCTCCTTGCCGTAGAGCTTGATGATGTCCATCGTCGCCATGGCGAGACCCGCGCCGTTGACCATGCAGCCGATATTCCCGTCGAGCGCGACATAGGCGAGGTCCCACTTGGAGGCCTCGATCTCCTTGGCGTCTTCCTCGGTCTCGTCGCGCAGCGCCTTCATGTCGTCGTGGCGGAACAGCGCGTTGCCGTCGAAGGAGCACTTGGCGTCGAGGACGCGCAGATGCCCGTCCGTCATGACGATCAGCGGGTTCACCTCCAGGAGGCTCATGTCCTTCTCGGAGAAGGCCTTGTAGAGGATCGGGAAGAGCTTGAGCCCGTCCTCGCGCGCCGTGCCCGAGAGCCCGTAGGCCTGACAGATCTTCTCCGCGTCGGCCTGCGTCACGCCCGTCTCCGGGTCGATGGCGATCGTGTGGATCTTCTCGGGCGTGTCGTGGGCCACGGCCTCGATGTCCATGCCGCCTTCCGTCGAGACGACGAAGGCGACCTTGCCGACCGAGCGGTCGACGAGGAGCGAGAGATAGAGCTCGCGGTCGATGTCGGCGCCGTCCTCGATATAGAGGCGGTTCACCTGCTTGCCGGCCTCGCCCGTCTGGGCGGTGACGAGCGTGTTGCCGAGCATCTCCTTCGCGTGGGAGACGGCCTCCTCCACGGACTTGGCGAGGCGCACGCCGCCCTTGGCGTCGGGCCCGAGCTCCCGGAACTTGCCCTTGCCGCGCCCGCCGGCATGGATCTGGCTCTTTACCACGTAGAGCGGGCCGGGCAGCTGCCGGGCCGCGGCCTCGGCCTGGGAGGCCTCGGTGATGGCGACGCCTTCGGCGACCGGGGCGCCGTAGGACTTGAGGACCTGCTTGGCCTGATATTCGTGGATGTTCATGTCAAACTCTTCGCGGCGCCGGGAGAGGGAGAGGAAGCCGGGATCGCTCCCGGCTGCCGTGAAATCACTTGAGGTTGGGGGCGATGCCGGTGCAGGCGTCCATGAGCCCGCGCACCGAGCCGACGGACTTCTCGAAGGCCGCCTTCTCGTCGGCGTCGAGCTCGATCTCGATCACCCGCTCCACGCCGTGGGCGCCGATCACGCAGGGCACGCCGACATAGAGGTCGCTCTGGCCGTATTCGCCCTTCAGCGCGGCGGCGCAGGGCAGCACGCGCTTCTTGTCCTTCAGGTAGCTCTCGGCCATCTCGATGGCGGAGGCGGCCGGCGCGTAATAGGCCGAGCCGGTCTTGAGGAGGCCGACGATCTCGGCGCCGCCGTCGCGGGTGCGCTGGACGATCTCCTCCAGGCGCTCGGCCGAGACCCAGCCCATCTTCACGAGGTCGGTCAGGGGAATGCCGGCGACCGTCGAATAGCGCGTCAGCGGCACCATCGTGTCGCCATGGCCGCCCAGCACGAAGGCCGTCACGTCCTCGACGGAGACCTTGAACTCGGTGGCGAGGAAATGGCGGAAGCGCGAACTGTCCAGAACGCCGGCCATGCCGACCACCTTCTCCTTCGGAAGGCCGGAGAACTTCTGCAGCGCCCAGACCATCGCGTCGAGCGGGTTGGTGATGCAGATGACGAAGGCGTTCGGCGCGTACTTCGCGATGCCCGCGCCCACCTGCTCCATGACCTTCAGGTTGATGCCGAGCAGATCGTCGCGGCTCATGCCGGGCTTGCGCGGCACGCCGGCGGTGACGATGCAGACGTCCGCGCCCTCGATGCCGGCATAGTCGTTGGCGCCGGAGAGATGGGCGTCGAAGCCCTCGACGGGGCCGGACTGCGCGATGTCCAGCGCCTTGCCCTGCGGGGTTCCCTCGGCGATGTCGAAGAGGACGATGTCGCCCAGTTCCTTGAGGGAAGCCAGATGGGCGAGGGTGCCGCCGATCATGCCAGACCCGATGAGTGCGATCTTGCTGCGCGCCATGATGTCCTTCACGTCCCCTGAACGTTGCGTTCTGTCCGATGCGCCGCCCCGCGCCCGCTTCGCTTCGGAAGAGGAACCCCGTGACGGTTGCCCGCGCCCGCCGGCCGGCTGCCGCCGGCCGTCCTGCGCCTTCGAGACGAAGGGGATATGACGCAAGCCCCGCCATTGCAACCGCTCCCGCCTGTCCGAAAGCCGCGACGCAGCAGTTTCAACCGTTTAGACCACTCGGCGCTTACGTAAACGGAAGAGCGTTTTTGCATTGCGATCAAGGCGGAGGCGCGGTGCCGCGGTGTGGCCGGGAAAATTGCCAATGCCGCCGGAAAAAGGCCCGCCCCGGCCGGGGCAAGCGGGCGGGACGCCGCTGTGAAACCGACAGGACCTCGGAGCGGGAGCTGCCGGCCGTGGACCGCAGCCATGCGGCCAGCGGAGGGTCCCTATCTATCGCTATCGGAACGGTCGTTTGGATGGCTTCGGTCGTTGGCTTTAGCCTCGAGCGATCATTCCGCCGATCAGGATCGATTGCTGGCGTTGAACGATCCGCAGAAACGCCGCTTCATCCCCGAGCGCCCGTGCCAAGACGATCGCACCCTGTATGCCGGAGACGGCCTCTTCCGCGAGCTGCGCGGCCACTGGATCGGTAACGCCCCCGGCTCTGAGGCAATCGGCTAGCGCGGCGATCCACCGTGCGAAGTAGCGTCGGATCCGGTCGGCGAATGCCGCACCGGAGGCGTTCAAGCCGATGCAGCCGACGAGGCACACCCTCCTGCCCGACCGAAAATAGGCCGTCACTTCTTCGATCATCGACGTAACGGCCGCAGCGGGATCCGTCGCCCGCTCAAGCGGCGAGAAGATCGCCGTCTCGAACCAGGTGTCGATGTCGGTCAGGACCGCCTCCATCATTTCCTCCTTCCCGCCGGGAAAGAAGTTGTAGAGGCTGCCCTTCCCGAGCCCCGTCGCCTTCGACAAGACGGTCAGGCTCGCGCCCTCGAAACCGTGTTCGCGAAACGCCTCAGCCAGAGCCGGGACGGCGCTGCCGCGATCGGTCAGGACGCGCTTCGAACTCAAAGGCCGAGTTCGCTCAGGGACGGATGGTCGTCCGGACGACGCCCGAGCGGCCAGCGGAACTTCCGCTCCGTCTCGGTGATCGGCATCTCGTTGATGCTCGCGTGGCGGTTCTTCATCAACCCGTCCTCGACGAACTCCCAGTTCTCGTTCCCATAGGCACGAAACCACTGTCCCCCGTCGTCGCGATACTCGTAGGCATAGCGCACCGCAATGCGGTTGCCGGTGAAGGCCCAGAGTTCCTTGATCAGCCGGTATTCGTGTTCCCGGTTCCACTTGCGGGTCAGGAAAGCCTGCGCCTCCTCCCGATTGGTCGCGAATTCCACTCGGTTCCGCCAGCGCGTGTCGAGCGTGTAGGCGGTTGCGACCTTGGCTGCGTCACGGGTGTTCCAGCCGTCTTCGGCGAGGCGAACCTTCTCGGTCGCGGTCTCCTGGGTGAAGGGAGGAAGCGGTGGTCTCGACATCGGATATCCTTCTCGCGATCTGCTTTACCGATCGGTACAACTTCACTTGCGAGCGGTCAATGCTCCTGTTCTCCTTCGGCTCAGCGCGTGATCCCGACCGACTCGATGCTCTCGAACGCACGGGTCCAGGCCACGCCCCCTATGGGATTGCCGTTTGAATTCGATCGTGATTGCCGGTCGACATTCAGTCGGACGCGTGGGGCGGGTGGCTCGCGAGGCAACTCACGGCTCCCGCATGGCAGCTTGCGCTCGTTGCAACGCTGACGCGGACGGACCGCTCATCACCCGCCGCCGTCACCGTCTCCGCCCTCACACCACCGCGTCGAGATACTCCCGCGTCCGCATCTGCGTCAGCCGCGACACCGTGCGCTGGAACTCGAAGGTCTCCGTCCCCGAGCGGCCGCGATAGAGGGCGTCCGCCGGGGCGTCCGCCGAGATCACCAGCCGGCGGCCGGCGTCGTAGAGGCTGTCGACGAGGGCGATGAGGCGCTTGGCCTCGTTGCGCTCGGCCTCGGCCATCACCGGCACGCCCTCCAGCACCAGCGTGTGGAAGCGCCTGGCGAGGGCGAGATAGTCCTGCGCGCCGAGCGGGCGCTGCAGGAGCTCGGCATGGGTGAAGCGCGCCGCGCCGTTGCCCGCGCGCGGGACGGAGAGGGTGCGGCCCTTGATCGAGAGGGCGGCGGGCGCCTCCTTGGTGCCGTCGAGGAGCGAGCGCCAGACGGCGTCGATGCGGGCCCGCGCCGCCTCGTCCAGCGGCGTCACGTAGATATTGTCCTCCGACAGGCCGATCAGCCGCCAGTCCTGCGCGCCGTCGAGCCGCACCACCTCGACATGGGCCTCGAGCGTTTCCACGAAGGGCAGGAAGAGGCCGCGGTTCAGACCGTCGCGATAGAGATCGCGCGGCGCGACGTTGGACGTGGCGACGAGGACGACGCCCTCCTCGAAGAGCGCCGTGAAGAGGCGCGACAGGATCATCGCGTCCGTCACGTCCGTCACCGAGAACTCGTCGAAGCACAGGAGACGCGCCTGCCCCGCGATCGCCCGGGCCACGGGGCCGATCGGATCGCCCCCCTCGCCCTCGCGCTGGGCCCTTCGATAGGCGCCGATGCGCTCGTGCACGTCGCCCATGAAGGCGTTGAAATGCACGCGCCGCTTGGCCGCGACGGAGGAGGCGCGGAAGAACAGGTCCATCAGCATGGTCTTGCCGCGGCCGACCTCGCCATGGATGTAGAGGCCCTTCAGCGGCTCGGGGCGGCGCCGCGCGCCGAACAGCCAGCCGAGCGCCGAGCCCTTGGAGGCGACGCTCTCGGTGGAGAGGCGCTGGTCGAGCGCGTCGAAGCGCTCGGCGAGCGCGCGCTGGGCCGCGTCCGGCTCGATCTCGCCCGAGGCGATCAGCCGCTCCAGCGCGGCGCGCACCGGGCCGGGGCGCGGGCCGCCGGGTCGTTTGGGGTCGGGCGACATGGGGATCGGACTCGTCTTCGCCCCGGCGCGGTCCGCGGGGGCCCGGCGCCGCGGCGCCCTTCGGCCGGACGCGCCTGCGCGCGCCCGGGCTCCTGCGACGGCGGTTCAGCGGTAGAGGCTGATCGTCTGCCCGCCGGTCGTCTGGCCCTCGTAGCGCGAGCCGCCGGAGGAGGAGAGGCTCGCCACCTGCCCGCCGCCCGAATCCTTCAGCACGACCTGGCTGCCCGAGACGTCCCAGGCGGTCACGTCGGCGACGTTGCCGGGGCAGCCGCGCGAGGCGGCGCGGTAGCCGCCGGTCCACTTGGTGAGCGAGAGGATGATCTGGCAGTTGCCGCCCGTCGTCGTCACCTTGTAGGCGCCGAGCACGGAGTTGCGCGAGAGCGGCTCGGTGGAGGCGGGCGCGGCGGCCGGCGTCTCGCCGAGCGGCGGGGTGGGCGTCAGGCTCGCCGTCTCGGTCGCGGGGGCCGGCGGCGGCGGCGGGGGCGGGGGCGGCAGCTGGTTCGCCGTCACCTGCCCGGCGGGCGCGGCCGGCAGGGCGGGAATGGCCCGCGACATCTGCGAGGTCCCCGAGCTCGAGCACCCCGCGGCGGCCAGAAGGGCCGCGAGCGCGGCACCCGTCGTCATGCGTGCACTGATCAAGGCTCGTTCCCCCGGCTGTGTCGATCGTCCCGGCATCCTTGCCGGCCTTTGCGCCATAAGGGGGGACGCCGGCCCGCCTTCGCAAGGCGCCGATCGCGCGAATTGAAACCAAATTGCGTCGTTGTGGCCCACAATCCACTAAAAACGTCGCCCTCAGGCGAAGATGGCGATCCGCAAGCCCGCTTCGTCGCGCTCCTCGCCCGGCGGAAAGGCGCGTGCGCGCCCCAGCGCGATGCGCCGGGCGACGAGAGAGAGGGCGCAGGCGTCGGCGAGCGAGAGGATGTCGGCGCCGGCCGGCGGCGCGCCATGCAGGACGCCCGCGGCAAAGCCCTGCGCCTCCAGGAGCCTGCGGCGCTCGCGAAGGCCGGCCGCGTCGGCGACGCCCTTCACGGTCCGGGGCGAGCCGAGCGGGCGCTCGCCGTTCAGCGCCCAGAAGGCGGCTTCCGCATGGCTCTCGAAGACATGCGCGCGCAAGGCCGCGTCGGCGCGCAGCGCGGCGTCGAGCTCGGCGATGCGCGGGAACAGGCGGAACCCGTGGATCGAGACGCCGCGCGGCGGATGCGAGGTGGCCCGCGCCACGGCCCCCGCCCGCGCATAGGCCTCGCGCCGCGCCAGGTCGTCCGCGAAGGGCCCCGCGCCCGCCTCCACCGCGCCGCGCGAGGGCGTCGAGAACACCGCCGACTGCCGGCCGCCGAGCACCGCCCGCACCGCCTTCTCGGCCGAGCGCCCCGGCCCCTCGATGCGCGCCGGCAGGCCGATGGGCACGCCGACGGCAAGCCGCGCGCCCTCCGGCAGGGCGTCGGCGAGGAAGGCGAATCGCGGGAAGACGCGGGCCCAGTTCCCCGGTCCGCCGGGCGCGGCGACGAGAAGCCAGCCGCCGGCGCAGGCGCTCGCCCCGAAGGCCGGGGCGGCCGCGCCCGGCGCCGGCGCCTCCAGGCCCGGTCCCATCAAGCCCGGCGGTTCCCGTTCGGATGGGTGAGCCGGCGCATCTGCACCATGGCCATCGGGTGCTTCAGGCTGTCGGGATCGGTCTCCAGCGTCAGCTCGTCCGCCCCGCGCTTGATCGTGCGCGCCAGGATCTCGAACACCGTCGCCGTCGTCGTCTGCAGCGCCTTTTCCGGCGGCAGGCCGGCGAGGATGCGCGCCAGATAGACCGCCGCCGTCAGGTCGCCGACGCCGTTCGGCGCCCCGTCGATCTCGCGATGCTCGGCCAGCAGCGCCTGGAACCCGTCGACGAGGAGATTGCCGATGCCCCCGCGCAGCATCGGATAGGCGGAGGTGACGAGGACGCTCGCCGGCCCCAGCGCGCTCGCCGCCTCGATGAGGTGGGAATTGTCGGAAAGCTCCAGCCCGCAGAGGAACTCCAGCTCCGAGCGGTTGGGCGTGGCGATGTCGGCGAGCGGCAGCAGCCGGTCGCGGATGGCGCAGAGCGTCGCCTCCGGCTGGTAGAGCCGGCCACGATCCGCCGTCACGGGATCGCAGAGGAAGAGGAGGTCGGGATTGGCGCGCTTGGCCGCCTCCACGAAGGCGGCGGCCGCCTCCACCTGCTCGGTGGCGCCGAAATAGCCGGTGATGACCGCGCCCACCTCGAAGAGGCGCGGCGAGGCGGCGAGATCGGCCATCAGCGCGGTGAACTCGCCGGGCGCGGGCACGATGCGCGTCGAGGGCCCGTGCCCGGCATGCCAGGGCAGGGTCACCGTCGGCACCGACCAGACCGGAAAGCCGAGCGATTCCAGCGCGAAGACGCAGGCCCGGTTGCCCACCGTGCCGCGCGCCACATGGCTCGAGATCGAGACGACGGCCGGCCGGTCCCTGTGCGGCCTCGCATCGGTGCGGCTCATCGGCGGTTCCATTCCGAGATCGTCCCGACCGGCGTCGGAGCGCTGCGCCTCACGGCGCGAAGACCTGCGAGGCGAGGAGGAGCGCCAGCACCACGAAGCCGACGACGGAGAGCGAGCGGCCGATGCGCTTGCCGAGGATCTCGATCCGGTCGTCCGAGGGATCGTCGCGGCCGGAGAAATGGTCGCGCGTGCGCGTCGCCATGGCCTGCGTGTGCGCGCCCACCTGCGGCTCCGTCTCCTGGCGGATGCGCTCGAGGATCGCCTTCGCCTCGCGCGCCCGCCTCGCGTCCTCGTCGTGCGTGTTCATGGGCGAAAGGTCTGCCCTGAAACGGGCCGCAGGGCAATGGCGCTTGGAGATGGGAGGGTGCCGCGCTACCTTTCGCAAGGCCTACCATTGGGAGACGCCCGTGACCGCCCTGCCCGCCGCAACCTCCGGGGCCCGTCCGGTCCGGTTTCGCTCCGCCCCGCAGCGCCCGTTCTGGACCCTTCTCGTCGCGGCTCTCCTCGCGCCGCTCCTTTCGGCCTGCGGAATCAACGCCGTGCCGACCTACCAGGAGCGCGCCCAGGCCGCCTTCGCCGAGGTGCAGAACCAGTATCAGCGCCGCGCCGACCTCATCCCCAACCTCGTGGAGACGGTGAAGGGCTATGCCCGCCAGGAGCAGGACGTGCTCACCGCCGTCGTCGAGGCGCGGGCCCGGGCCACGCAGACCACGATCGACGCCGGCCAGTTGACCGATCCCGCCGCCGTGCAGCGCTTCCAGGAGGCGCAGGACGGGCTCTCGGGCGCGCTGTCGCGCCTGCTCGTCTCCGTGGAGGCCTATCCGGACCTGAAGTCCAACGCCAACTTCCTCGCCCTGCAGAGCCAGCTGGAGGGCACCGAGAACCGCATCGCCGTCGCCCGGCGCGACTATATCGAGGCCGTGCGCGTCTACAACACCGAGCTCCGCACCATTCCCGGCCGCTGGATCGCGGCGATCTTCTATGGCGACGCCGAGCCGATGGCGCCCTTCACCGCGCGGGCCGGCGCGGAGACGCCGCCCGCCGTCGACTTCGGCAAATGAGCCTCGTCCCGGCGCCCCGGCGAAGGCGGCGGGCGGGCGCCGCGCTCCTCGTCGGTCTCCTCGGCCTCCTCCTTCCCGTCGCCGCCCCGGCCCTCGCGCAGACCTTTCCCGCCCTCACCGGGCGCGTCGTCGACGGCGCCGACCTCATCCCCCCGGCGCTCGAGGCCTCGCTGACAGAGGCTCTCGCCGCCTTCGAACAGCGTTCCTCCGATCAGGTCGTCGTCGCCACCGTGCCCGATCTGCAGGGCTACGAGATCGAGGACTACGCCAACCGCCTCGCCCGGCAATGGGCGCTCGGGCGCGCCGGCGAGGACAACGGCGTCCTTCTCCTCGTCTCGCGCGACGACCGCAAGCTGCGCATCGAGGTCGGCTACGGGCTGGAGGGCACGCTCACCGACGCGCTCTCCTCCACCATCGTGCAGGGCATCTTCCTGCCCGCCTTCAAGGCCGGCGACTATCCCGGCGGCATCGAGAAGGGCACGCAGGCGATCCTCCAGGTCCTGTCGGGCGACGCCGCCGAGCTTCAGGCCCGCGCCGAGCGCAATGCCGGCTGGCAGGCGCAAGGGGGCCCCGAAGAGGCGCTCTTCGCCGTCTTCTTCTTCGGCATCTGGGTGCTGATCTTCGGCGGCCTCCTCCTCTCCCGCATGGCGCGCCGGCGCGGGGTGAAGGTCGGGCCGAACCGCTACCGCTGGCTCGGCATCGTCTGGACGCTCGGCAACGCCGCCCTCTCCTCCGGCTCGGCCCGGCGCGGAGGGTTCGGCGGCGGCTTCGGCGGCGGTCTCAGCGGCGGCTCGTCGGGCGGCGGCGGGTTTTCGGGCGGCGGCGGCTCCTTCGGGGGCGGCGGATCCTCGGGGAGCTGGTGATGGCCCGTCTCGTCTTCGGCCCGGACGACCACGCCCGCGTCGCGGCCGCCATCGCGGCGGCCGAGCGCGGCACGGCGGGCGAGATCCACGCCGTCTTCGCGCGCGGCGCCGGCACCTATCTCTCCGTCGCCGGCCTCGTGGCGCTCGGCACCTCGCTCGCCGCCGCCGCGCTCGCCGCCCTCCTCGCCGCGGCGCGCGGCGAGACCGTCTCCGGCCAGACGCTCGTCCTCGGCCAGATCGCGCTCGCCGCCCTGTCCTTCGCGATCCTCGCCGCCGTGCCGTCCCTGCGCATGGCCTTCGTGCCGCGGGCGCTCGCCGGCGCCCGGGCCAGCGCGCTCGCCCGCTCCCAGTTCCTCGCCCACGGCCTGCACCGCACGAGCGGGCGCACCGGCCTCCTGATCTTCCTCGGCGAGGCCGAGCACCATGCCGAGATCATCGCCGACGAGGGCCTGTCTTCGAAGGTCCCGCAGGAGCGCTGGGACGCCATCGTGCGCGATCTCGCCGAGGCCGCGCGCGACGGGCGCGCCGCCGACGGCTTCGTCGCCGCCATCGCGGCCGCCGGCGCCATCCTGCGGGCCGAATGCCCGGCGGGCGCCGCCGACGTCAACGAACTCCCCGACCGGCTCGTCGAGATCTGACGGCGCCCCGCAATCCAGGCGATGGAAGTCCTGCGGGAAGACGCTACTCTTGAGGCCCCGGCAGCGGCGCCGCCGCCGATCGGGATCCATGGACCCACGAGGCCGGGCCCGGCGCGAGCGCGCGAACGGGCCGGCGCGACGGACGCCGCAGGAGACGACGACATGCTGACCGAGATCGATCCCGGCAAGGCCGAACGGCTGGAAGCGATCGCAAGGGCCGCCGGCGGCACCACGCCGGAGGCCGCTCTCGTGCCGCTCCTCTTCGCGCGCCCGCCGGCCGAGGATCTGGCGAGCCTCGACCCGGCCGTCCTCGCGGCGGCCGCGCGCGCCGGTCTCGCGGCGCTGAAGGCCCACCGGCCGGGCACGCCGATCGTGCGCATCGAGACGGTGGAGGACCCGAACGGGCCGGACGCCCCGCTCGCCGTCGTCACCATCGTCAACGACGACATGCCCTTCCTCTTCGACAGCGTCATGGCCGAGATCGCCGAACGGGCGGCGGGGCTGCGCGCCGTCTCCCATCCCATCCTCGACGTCTCGCGCGGGGCCGACGGGTCGATGGAGCGCTTCGCCGCCTCGCGCGTCTCCGACCGCAGCTTCGAGGGCGACGACCGCGTCAGCCTGATCCAGACCGTCGTCGCCGCGACCGATGACGAGGACACCGAGCGCCTTCGCGCCGCCCTGTCCCGCATCCTCGTGCAGGTCGGCGCGGCCGTGCGCGACTTCTCCTCCATGCGCGCGCGGGTCGACAACGCCGTCGCCGCCATGCACGAGCGCGCCTCCGCCTTGGCCGATTCCGCGCAGGCCGCCCGCGTGCGCGAGGCCGCCGCCTTCCTGCAATGGCTGCGCGACGACAACTTCATCTTCCTGGGCGCGCGCGAATACGTCTATCACGACGCGGGCGAGGGCGAGGCGCTGGAGCGGCGCGACGATGCGGGCCTCGGAATCCTCTCCGATCCCGACGTGCGAATCCTCGGCCGCGCCGGCCGGCCGCTGACCGTGACGCCCGAGATCCGCGCCTTCCTCAACGCGCCCGAGCCGCTCGTCGTCACCAAGGCCAACTCGCGCTCGCTGGTCCATCGGCGCGCCTACATGGACTATGTCGGCATCAAGGAATACGACGCGGCCGGAAACTTTGCCGGCGAACTTCGGATCGTCGGCCTGTTCACCTCCTCGGCCTACACGCAGTCGATCCTCACCATTCCCTATCTGCGCCGCAAGGCGCAGACGGTGATCGAGGATTCCGGCTTCCGCCCCGGCTCCCATTCCGGCAAGGCCGTTCTGAACGCGCTGGAATCCTATCCGCGCGACGAGATGTTCCAGATCGACGCGGAGACGCTGGAGCGTTTCGTCGCGACCGTCGTCGAGCTCGGCGAGCGTCCGCGCGTGCGCGTCCTGCCGCGCATCGACCGCTTCCACCGCTTCGTCTCCGTCCTCGTCTTCGTGCCGCGCGAGCGCTACGATTCGCGCCTGCGCGAGCGCATCGGCCTGCTTCTGGCCGAGCGTTACGACGGCCATGTCTCGGCTTACTATCCGGCCTTCCCCGAGGGCCTTCTCGCCCGCGTCCACTTCATCGTGGGCCGGCGCGGCGGCGAGACGCCCATGGTCGATCCGCACGGGCTCGAGCAGCGCATCGCCGAGATGGCGCGCAACTGGGAGGACGATTTCGACGCCGCCCTGCGCCGCCGGGACGGGGCCCGCGCGCTCGCCGCCTACGTGCCGGGCCTGCCCGACAGCTATCGCGACCTCGTCGCCCCGCAGGAGGCCGTCACCGACGTCTCGGTCGTCTCGCGCCTGACGGCGGACGCTCCCCTCTCCATCGACTTCTACCGCCGTCCGGGCGACGGCGAGGACGTGCTGCGCCTCAAGATCTACCATCTCGGCGAGCCCGTCGATCTCTCCACCCGCGTGCCGATCCTGGAGGCGATGGGCTTCTCGGTCGGGTCCGAGCGCACCTTCCGCCTCGTCGCCCCGCAGGCCGGCGCCGTCTTCCTGCACGACATGGACCTCTCGCTGCCGCGCGGCGGGCCGATCCGCCTGTCCGACCAGGGCGTGGCCCTGGAGGAGACCTTCGCCGCGGTCTCGGCCGGCCGCATCGAGAATGACGGGTTCAACGCGCTGGTGCTCGCCGCCGGGCTCGACCACCGCCGCGCCAACATGCTGCGCGCCTACGCGCGCTACCTGCGCCAGGCGGGCCTTCCCTATTCGCCGGACTATCTGGCCGGCGCGCTCGTGCGCCAGCCGCAGATCGCGCAGCGCCTCGCCGAACTCTTCGAGCGCGCCTTCTCGCCGGACGCGCCGCCAGCGGGCCCCGTCGATGCCGCGATCGAGCCGGGCCCCCGCCGCCGCGCGGCCGAGCGCGGCGGGCTCGACCTCTACGACGCCGTCATCGAGGCGCTCGACGCGGTCTCCTCGGCCGACGACGACCGCATCCTGCGCCGCTTCCTGGGCGCCATCCTCGCCACGCTGCGCACCAACTACTACGCCGTCGACGGCCTCTCCTCCGACCCCGCCTCGCAGCCCGGCGCCGTCGAGCCCGCGCTCGCCTTCAAGCTGGATTCGGCCGCCGTCGAGGGCCTGCCCGAGCCCGTGCCCTATCGCGAGATCTTCGTCTTCGACGCCCGCGTGGAGGGCGTGCACCTGCGCTTCGGCCCCGTCGCGCGGGGCGGCCTTCGCTGGTCGGACCGCGCGCAGGACTACCGCACCGAGGTGCTCGGCCTCGTGAAGGCCCAGCAGGTGAAGAATGCCGTCATCGTGCCCGTCGGCTCCAAGGGCGGCTTCTACCCCAAGCGCCTGCCGGACGCCTCCGACCGCGACGCGTGGTTCGCCGCCGGCCGCTCGGCCTATGTCGTCTTCATCGCCTCGCTCCTCTCCGTCACCGACACGATCGTCGGCGCCGGCGTGAAGACGCCCGAGCGCGTGCGCGCCTATGACGGCGAGGACCCCTATTTCGTCGTCGCCGCCGACAAGGGCACGGCGACCTTCTCCGACACGGCCAACGCCATCGCCACCTCGGAAGGGTTCTGGCTCGGCGACGCCTTCGCCTCCGGCGGCTCGGCCGGCTACGACCACAAGGCCATGGGCATCACCGCGCGCGGCGCCTGGGAGGCGGTCAAGCGCCATTTCCGCGAGCTGAAGGGCGGCGACAAGGCCTTCGACATCCAGGCCGAGCCCTTCACCGTCGCCGGCTGCGGGGATATGTCGGGCGACGTCTTCGGCAACGGCATGCTGCTCTCGCGCCAGGCGAGGCTCGTCGCCGCCTTCGACCATCGCGACATCTTCATCGATCCGGACCCGGACCCCGAGACCTCCTTCGAGGAGCGGGCCCGCCTCTTCGCCCTGCCCCGGTCCTCCTGGGCCGACTACGACGCCGCGAGGATCTCGGCCGGCGGCGGCGTCTTCTCGCGCCGCCAGAAGGAGATCCGCCTCTCGCCCGAGGCCGCCGAGGCGATCGGCTGGGACAGGCGCTCCGGCACGCCCGCGGAGGTCATCGCCGCGATCCTGAAGAGCCCCGTCGACCTTCTCTGGTTCGGCGGAATCGGCACCTATGTGCGCGCCGCCAGCGAGCCCAATGCCGATGTCGGCGACCGCGCCAACGACCCCTTGCGCGTCACCGCCGAGGAGCTGCGCGCCAAGGTGATCGGCGAGGGCGCCAATCTCGGCGTCACCCAGAAGGGCCGCATCGCCTTCGCGCGGGGCGGAGGGCGCATCAACACGGACGCGATCGACAACTCGGCCGGCGTCAACACGTCCGACGTCGAGGTCAACATCAAGATCGCGCTGAAGAGCGCCACGGAGGCCGGCCGTCTCGACCCGCAGGAGCGCAACGCCTTCCTCGCCTCCATGACCGACGAGGTGGCCGACCTCGTCCTCGCCAACAATTACGAGCAGACGCTCGCCCTCTCGCTGGAGGAGCGGCGCGGGGCGGCCGGCCTCTCGCAGCAGGCCCGCTTCATGACGGTGCTGGAGGAGGAGGGCCGCCTCAACCGCGCCGTCGAATACCTGCCGACGGACGGCGCCATCGCCGACCTTCGCGCCTCGGGCAAGGGCCTCACCCGGCCCGAGCTCGCCGTGCTGCTCGCCTATGCCAAGATCGCGCTCTTCGACGCGGTGGTGGCGAGCGACCTGCCGGACGATCCTTACCTGGAGGATCGCCTCGCCGACTATTTCCCCGCCCCGATGCGCCACCGCTTCGCCCATGACATCGCCGGCCACCGCCTCGCGCGCGAGATCGTGGCCACGGTGCTCGCCAACGAGACGGTGAACCGGCTCGGCACGACCTTCGTCACCGTGATGCGCGACGCCACCGGCGCCTCGCCCGGCCGCATCGTGCGCGCCTTCGTCGCCGCCCATGACGGGCTCGACGCGCGCAGCCTGATCGAGCGGGTGGACGCGCTGGACGCGGCCGTGCCCGGCGCCATCCAGAACGAGCTCTACGCGCAGATCGGCCGGTTCCTCGCCCGCGCCACCTACTGGCACATCCAGAACGGGCGTTTCGAGGAGGGCCTGACGAGCCTCGTCGTCTCGCTGCGCGACGGGCTGCAGCGCCTGCGCGGCACGCTCTTCGACAAGGCGAGCGAACGCTCGCGCGAGGAGATCGCCGCCCGCAGAAGCCGCTTCACCGAGGCCGGCGTGCCCGGGGATCTGGCCGAGGAGATCGCGCTCCTGCCGCTCCTCGCCCTCATTCCCGACATCGCCTCTGTCTCACGTGAAACAGACACCGGGCTCGAGGAGACGATCGAGGCCTATTTCGCCGTCACCGGCCTCTTCGAGATCGGCCGCCTCGAAAGCGCGCTCGGGGGCCTCAGTCCCAGCGACTATTACGAGATCCTCGCCCTCATGCGCGCCGACAGCCAGATCGCCGGCGCCCGACGCCGCCTCACCGCGCAAGCCCTCTCGCGCTACGGGACGGCCCAGGGCTGGGCCGACAGCCACCGCGACGGCGTCGAGCGCATCTCCCGCCAGATCGCCGCCCTTGCCGGCTCCGGCGAGACCTCCGTCGCCCGCCTCACCGTCGCCGCCGGCCTTCTGGCGGACCTCGCGGCGGAATGACCCGTCCGGGCCTCCGCCGCGCGTCGCTCCGCCTCCTCCCGCACCGCTCCGCGGCTCGAAGGGGCGGTTCATCGGCGCTGCCGTGACTGCCGGACGGGCGGCGGCCTCCTCGCCGCCCGTCCGGCGCCTCGAACTGTCGCCGGTCGCCTCGCGGCCCGCGGCGTGCGAAGGCGCGAACAGCCGCGTCCGGCCGCGTCCGGCCGATCTCGCTACCCGGCTTTGAACGGCCCGCCCGCCGCAGGCCTGCGCGGATCCGCCGGACCCGCGAAAATCGGGTCGACCCCGGCCCGCTTCCGCTCTATCCCGAGGGCAGACGCGACGGGAGCGAACCGATGCAACTCACCGCCCTCCACATCCACCCGCTGAAGGGCGCACGCGCCATCCCGATGGCCGAGGCGGCGCTCGAGCCGGCGGGTCTGGCCGGAGACCGACGCTGGCTTCTCGTCGACGCGGCCGGCCGCTTCGTCTCTCAGCGCGAGATGCCCTCGCTGGCCCGCCTCTCCGCCCATGAGGATGCCGACGGTCTGCATCTCTCCTACGATGGCGAGGGAGACGCGGAGGGCGGGGACGGCGGCGAGCGCTTCGTGCCCCATCCCGAAGGCGAGGCGCGGCTCGCGGTGCGGATCTGGACCGACACGGTCGAGGCCGCGCTCGCCGGCGAGGCCGACCATGACGCCCTGTCGCGCTGGTTCGGGCGGCCGCTGCGCCTCGTCCATTTCGACGGGGCCGCCCGCCGCTCGGTCTCGCGCGACTGGATCGACCGCGACACGCCGGTGGGCTTTGCCGACGGCTTCCCGCTGCTGGTCGCCAGCGAGGCCTCGCTGCGAGGCCTGAACCGCGAGATCGTCGCCCATGGCGGCGAGGCCGTGCCGATGAGCCGCTTCCGGCCCAATCTCGTCGTCTCCGGGCTCGAGCCCTTCGAGGAGGATGGCTGGGCGACCATCGCCGTCGGCGACGCGGTGATCGACCTCGTCAAGCCCTGCGCCCGCTGCATCGTCACCACGATCGACCAGATCAGCGGCGAGCCGGAGGGGCCCGAGCCCATCGACAGCCTCTCGCGCATCCGTCTCTCCGCCGACAGGCGCGCCCGGGGCGTCCTCTTCGGCTGGAACGCGGTGCCGCGCGCGGCCGGCACGCTGCGCGTCGGCGATCCCGTGACCGTCCTGTCGCGCCGCGAGGGCGGCTGGCCGCTGCGCCGTCCCGACGCCGGCGCCCGTCCCGCCGTCACGGGCGCCGCGTGACCACGAATGCGCCGGAGCCCGACGCGGCGACCGGGCCCGAGGGGGCGCCGCCCGGCGCGCTCGCCCGGCCGGCCGTCTGGGGCTGGATCTCCTTCGACATCGCCGCCCAGCCCTTCTTCACCGTCGTCCTCACCTTCGTCTTCGGCCCCTATTTCGTCTCCGAGCTCGCGCCCGACATCGCCACCGGCCAGGCCGCCTGGGGCGCGACCGCGACGCTTGCCGGCATCCTCGTCGCCATCCTGTCGCCGCTCACGGGCGCCCTGTCCGACCGGGCGGGCGCGCGCAAGCGCTGGATCGCGGCGCTCGCGGTCCTCAAGGTCGCCGCCCTCTGCCTTCTGTGGCGGGCGGCGCCCGGCTCCAGCCTGTTCGTCGCCGGGGCGCTGATCGTCGCCGCGCAGATCGCGGCCGAACTCTCCATCGTCCTCAACGACGCGATGCTGCCCCGCCTCGTGCGCGCCGGCGAGATCGGCCGCGTCTCGAACGTCGCCTGGGGCCTCGGCTATCTCGGCGGGCTGGCGGCGCTGGTGATCGCCCTCGTCTTCCTCGCCGCCTCGCCCGGCACCGGCCGCACGATCGCCGGGCTCCCGCCGCTCTTCGGGCTCGATCTGGCCGCCGGCGAAGGCGCGCGCGCCACGGCGCCGCTAGCCGCCCTGTGGTATCTCGCCTTCCTCCTGCCGATGCTGTGGCTGGTGCCGGACGGCCGGGACCGGGCGAAGCGGACGGCGCTCCGCCCCCGCCTTCGCGCCGGTCTCGGGGATCTGAAGCGGACGCTGGCCGCGCTCGGCCAGCGCCGCCCGCTCCTGCGCTTCCTCCTTGCCCGCATGCTCTACCAGGACGGGGTCAACGCGCTCCTGGTCCTCGGCGGGGCCTTCGCGGCCGGGCTCTTCGGCTGGTCGATCGTCGAGAGCGGCCTCTTCGGCATCCTCCTCAACGTCGCCGCCGTCTTCGGCTGTCTCGTCGCCAGCCGGCTCGACGCGCGGCTCGGCTCGCGCGCGGTGATCCTCGCCTGTCTCGCCGCGCTGACGCTCGCCACGCTCGGCCTCGTCTCGACCCGGCCCGGCAGCGCCCTTTTCGGCCTTCTCGACTTCGCGCCCGGGGCGGGCGCGCCGGCCGGCCTCTTCGCCACGCCGGCCGAGCGCGCCTATCTCCTCTTCGGCCTCCTCGTCGGCCTTGCCTTCGGTCCCGTGCAGGCCTCCTCGCGGGCCCTGTTCGCGACGATGATCCCGGCCGAGGAATCCGGCCGCTGGTTCGGCCTCTACGCCTTCACCGGGCGCGCCACGGCCTTTCTCGGAACGCTCGGCGTCTCGCTCGTCACCGCGTTTCTCGCCGGCCGCACCGATCCGGAGACGGCCGCCCGAGCCGGCATGGCCGTCCTCGTCCTCTTCTTCGCCGCCGGCGCCGCCCTCCTCGTCACGGTGCCGGACGAGCGGCGGCGCGGGGGCTGACCGGCCCCGGGCCCGCGCGCTCTCAGTGCCGGAAGTGCCGCATGCCCGTGAAGACCATGGCGACGTCATGCGCGTCGGCGGCGGCGATCACGTCGGCATCGCGCATCGAGCCGCCCGGCTGGATGACGGCGGTGGCCCCCGCCTCGATGGCCGAGAGAAGGCCGTCGGCGAAGGGGAAGAAGGCGTCGGAGGCCACGACCGAGCCGTGCGTCAGCGGGCGGGTCGCGTGGCCGGCGGCCATCCCCGCGGCGATCTCGGCGCCGGAGCGCTCCTTGAGAAGCGCCTGCGCCGCGTCCTCGGCCTTGCGGGCGGCGATGCGGGCCGAATCCACCCGGCTCATCTGGCCCGCCCCGATGCCGACCGTCGCGCCCTCCCTGGCATAGACGATGGCGTTGGACTTCACGTGCTTGGCGACGCGGAAGGCGAATTTCAGGTCCGCCATCTCCTGCTCGCCCGGAGCGCGTCGCGTCACGATGCGAAGGTCGAGCTCGTCGACGACCCCGTTGTCGCGCGACTGCACGAGGAGGCCGCCGGCGAGCGACTTTACCATCGTGCCCGCCTGGCGCGGATCGGGCAGGGCGCCGGTCACGAGAAGGCGCAGGTTCTTCTTGGCCGCGACGATGGCGATCGCCTCCTCGTCCGCCTCGGGCGCGATGATGACCTCTGTGAACACCTCGACGATGGCGCGGGCGGCCTCCGCGTCGAGACGCCGGTTCAGCGCGACGATGCCGCCGAAGGCCGAGACGGGGTCGCAGGCGAGCGCCCTCCGATAGGCGTCGAGGAGGCTCGACCCTTGCGCCACGCCGCAGGGATTGGCGTGCTTGATGATGGCCACGGCCGCGCCCGCCGTCGGGTCGAACTCGGCGACGAGCTCGAAGGCGGCGTCCGTGTCGTTGAGGTTGTTGTAGGAGAGTTCCTTGCCCTGCAGCTGGCGCGCGGTCGAGACACCCGGCCGGCTCTCGCCCGTGCGGTAGAAGGCGGCGGACTGGTGCGGGTTCTCGCCGTAGCGAAGGCCCTGCGCCAGGGTGCCGGAGAAGCTGCGGTGCCGGGGGATCTCGCCTTCCCCTTGCGCGGCGGCGAAGAAGCCGGCGACCGCGCCGTCATAGGCGGCGGTGCGCGCGAAGGCCTTGCCCGCGAGGCGCCGGCGGAGCGCCAGGTCCACCGTCCCCTCGCCCGCCTCGAGCGCCGAGACGAGCGCGCCGTAATCGGCCGGATCGGTGAGGACGCAGACATAGGCGTGGTTCTTGGCGCCGGCGCGGATCATGGCCGGCCCGCCGATGTCGATATTCTCGACCACCGTGGCCGCGTCCGCCCCGCCCGCCAGCGTCTCCTCGAACGGGTAGAGATTCACGACGAGGATATCGATGCCCGCGATCCCGTGCGTCTCCATCGCCTGCGCGTGGGTCGCGTCGCCCCTGATGCCGAGGAGCCCGCCATGGACGCCCGGATGCAGCGTCTTCACGCGCCCGTCCATGATCTCGGGAAAGCCCGTCAGCTCCGACACGTCGCGCACGGCAAGGCCCGCCGCCGCCAGCGCCTGGCGCGTGCCGCCGGTGGAGACGAGCTCGATGCCCCGCGCGGAAAGCGACCGGGCGAGATCCTCCAGTCCCGTCTTGTCGGAGACCGAGAGGAGCGCGCGCTTCGGCGTCAGGCGGTCCGGCGCGGGCGTGGCATTGGCTTTGACGGACATGGGGAGCGGCCTTCCTGTTGTCGGCGGCCGGACGGCGCGTCTGTCGGCCGGCCGGGATCATGGCCGACCTGATACGGTCGCCTCGCGCCCCGGACAAGGCCGAAGGCCGTGCCCGCTCCCCATTCCACGGCGCTGTCCCACGATGTTTCACGTGAGACATCGCACCGGCGGACTTTCAGCGGACTGGCGGGGGCACCGTCTCGCCCGGCCGTTCGCGGGCTGCGGCGGACCGGTCGGCGAGATCGTCCAGCGTCGAGGGAAGGACGCCCACCGCCCGCTGCATGCCGCAGGCGGGGAGGCAGGCAAGGGCTGCGAGGAGGCAGGCGAGCGTGGGTCTCATACGGGGCGCAACACCAGAGGGCGCCGGGCCGTTCCCCTCAGCGCAGCCGTTCGAAGCGCCAGGCGGCGCCGTCGGGATGGCCCGCCTCGAAGCTCACCACGATCTGGCGCGTGCGGCGGGGGCCTCGTTCCAGAGCGAAGAAGACCGAGTCCTCGACCTCGCTCGGCTGGTCGCAGTCGAACAGCCAGCGCTGGTCGCCGACCGTCAGCTCGAACCCGTGGCCCGTGCGGCGCGTGTCGACGCGCGGATGAAGGTGGAAGCGCAGCGTCGCCTGCCGCGCCTTCAGCGCCGGCTGGTGGGCGGCGGCGAGCCCGCGCAGCAGCCGGTCGCGGCCGAAGAGGGCCGAGCCGTCGCGCGCCATTTCCAGGCAGCGTTCGTGCAAGACGCCGAAGGTGCGCTCGTAGCCGTCATGCGTGGCGGTGACGGCGAGCCCGTTATGCCCCTCCTCCTCCACCGCGACCTGGCTCGGGCCGGAGACGAGCGGGCTGCCGAGAAAGCGGTCGAGCGTCGGCGAGCCGGAGAAGCGCGCGGAGGAATGGTCGGCGAGCGTCAGCGTGGAATGGGCGGCGGTGGCGCGCGACAGGCGGCGCCAGTCGCCGCTTCCCGTCAGCGGGCGTCCGCAATTGACGACGAGCCGCTCGGGGCCGCAGGAGAATTCGAAGGCGAGCGTTCCGGCATGGGCCCGGCCCGAGACGGCCGCCGGTGGCGGGCAGCCGGTGTCGCAGACGAGGCGCGCGGCGCCCGCGGCGAGCCGGTGATAGCCGGACTGGCGCGCATGCACGATGGGCTCGCCCAGCGTCTCGTCGAAGCGCACGAGATCGTCGACGAGCGCCGTGTCGCAGACGCCGGCGCCGTTGAAGAGCGCCAGCGTCCCGTCGCCGTGGCGGAAGAAGCGGATCGCCGGCAGCATGCGGTCGATGGCCGAATAGATGCCCTTGGGCACCGGCTGGCCCTGGCCGACATAGGTCTCGCGCAGCGGCAGGAGGTCGGCGAGGATGGCGACGAGGGCGGAGGGATCGCGCGAGACATGGCCGCCATCGGGAAAGATCTGGCGGTCCAGCTCCTCGCCGAGCTCCTGCGCCGCGCCGCGGATGCGCAGCACGGTGGAGGGCAGGCAGAGGCTGGCATAGGCGAGCGCCATGAGGACGCGCAGGCGCGCCAGCCCCTCCGGCGCCTCGTGGAGGGCACGGCGCAGGTGGCGGGCCTGCGCGGCCAGCGAGCGCATGAAGCGGCGGTAGAAGGCGAGATCCCCTTCCCGCAGCACGATGTCGGCATGGGCGAGCCAGGCGATGAAACGGCGCGCGGCGACGTCGGGCTCGTTCGCCGGCCCGCGCCGCGCCTGCCGCCCGAGCGCGATCCAGTCGTCGACGAGGCTGCGGGCGTTCTGGCTGGCGAGCGCATGGCCGGCCGCCGCGTGATGGGCGAGCCATTCGAAGGCGTGGAGTTCGGCCTGCGCGGCGAGGGAGACGCCGCGGGCCCGGAACACGCCGTCGCGGCCCGTCGCGATGGTCTCGTCGGCGAAGGAGAAGGTGCCGAGATAGATGGCTTCCGCCTGCGCCGCGCGGCCCGCGCGAAGGCTCGGCGGCAGAACGGTGAGCGCGGCCGGCACGCTCGGGGCGAAGGGCGCGGAGACATGCAGGTGCCGGCGCAGGCGCCGCCAGGCTTCGCGCAGGGTCAGCGCCGCCAGAAGCGGCTTCTCGGCGAGGATCGCGGTCATGCCGTCCGTCCCGTCAGGGCGGGATCGCTCCCGCGGCGGATCGCCAGGATGGGGCCGGAGCGGACGAACGAGGGGACGCGCGCCGCTGCCGGATCGAGGCCCGACAGTCGGGGATCGTGGTAAACACTTCCCTAACCGCGCGATCCGGGCAGGCGTCGGCCGGTCAGCCCCGCGCAAGCCTGCCGGCGCCGCAGGCGCCGCCTCCGCAACGGAGCGGGACGCAGGCGCGGCGGGACGGGACAGGACGGGACGGGACGGGCGGCCCTCCCCGTTCCGTCTCAGGCCCGGCGCAGACGCGCGGCGAAGAAGCCGTCGAGGCCGGCCAGGCGCGGGTCCTCGTTGGCCAGCATGGCCGGCACCGTGCGCAGCCACCCCTCCCCCGTCACCGCCTCGGCCAGACCCGGCACCTCTTCGGCGCGCACGGGATCGGTCGCGTAGTCGCCATGGGCGGCGAGGAAGGCGCGCACCACCGCCTCGCCCTCGACGGGATCGAGCGAGCAGTTGGAGAAGACGAGCGTGCCGCCGGGCGCGACCAGCCGGGCGGCGGCGTCGAGGAGCCGCGCCTGGACGCCGGCGAGCTTCTCGATCTCCGCCGCGTCCTTCGTATAGGCGACGTCCGGGTGCCGGCGGATCGTGCCGGTGGAGGAGCAGGGCGCGTCGAGGAGGACGGCGTCGAACGGCGCCTCCGGCTCGAAGGCGCCGAGATCGCCGAGCTTCGTCTCGACCTCGAGGCCGAGCCGGGCGAGGTTCTCGCGCAGACGCTTCAGGCGGTTGGCGTTGATGTCGAGCGCCGTCACGCGCCCGCCGGCGAGCGCGAGCTGCGCCGTCTTGCCGCCGGGCGCCGCGCAGAGGTCGGCGACGCGCTTGCCCGAGAGGTCGCCGAAGAGCCGCGCCGGCAGCGCGGCGGCCGCGTCCTGCACGAACCACTCGCCCTCCGCGAAACCCTCGAGGCCGGTCACCGGACCGTCGAAGGCGGCGATGCGCACGGTGCCGGTCGGCAGCGCCACGCCGCCGAGGCGCTGCGCCCAGAGGGCGGGGTCGCCCTTCACGGTGAGGTCGAGGGGGGCGGGCGTCAGATGCGCGGCCGCGATCGCCGAGAGCGTCGCCTCGCCATAGGTGTCGAGAAGGCGCCGGCCGAGCCAGGCGGGCATGTTGGCGGCCGGGTCGCCGGCATCGCGCAGGGTCTCCTTCTCGCGCGACAGGCGGCGCAGGACGGCGTTGACCATGGAGGCGAAGCGCTGGCTGCGGGAATCGACGCGCGCGCTGGCGACGGCAAGGTCCACCGCGGCCGAGTCCGGCACGTCGAGATAGAGGATCTGCGCCGCGCCCACATGCAGGAGATGGCGCAGCGCCTGCGCGTTCGGCGGCAGCGGCCGGTCGAGGCAGGCGAGCAGCGCGGCGTCGATCGAGCCGCGGAAACGCAGCGCCGTCAGGATGATGGCGCGCACCAGCCCCTGGTCGCGCGGCTCCAGCGCGCGCAGGCCCGGCTGGCCGTTGCCGGGATCGAGAAGCCCGTCGGCGGAGGTCCTGGCGTCGACGATGGCCGCGAGGAGCTTGGCCGCGACCAGCCGCGCGCCGAGGCCCGGCCGGTCGCCGGCCGTGCGCCCGTCGGGCATGTCCTCCACCGCGCGCGGGCGCTGCGGCAGCGGCTTCTTGCGCGGCGCCGAACGGGTGGAGTCGAAATTGCCCCCGCGCCGGCCCTTGTCCTGCGGGCTCAACCCCAGGGCCCCTTGCGCGGGGCGCCGGTCGGGCGCGGCCCGCGCGCCGTTCCGGCGACGCGGCCGCTCCAGGGTCCGGCGGCCGGGCGCGCGGGGGCGGTCGGAGCGGCGGCGGGGCCGCCGCCTGAAATATCGGTCATGGAGCGGAGCGCCTCGATGCGGTTTTCGGTGTCGGGATGGGTGGAGAAGAGACTGTCCATCCGCTGGCCGTTGAGCGGATTGACGATGAACATATGCGCCGTGGCCGGATTGCGCTCGGCCTCGACATTGACGGTGCGCCCGGCCGCGGCGGCGATCTTGGCGAGCGCCGAGGCGAGCCAGAGCGGCTCGCCGCAGATCTCGGCGCCGCGCCGGTCGGCGGAATATTCGCGCGTGCGGCTGATCGCCATCTGCACCAGCATGGCCGCGAAGGGCGCGACGATCATCGCCAGGATGACGCCCACGAAGCCGAACGGATTGTTGTTGTCGCGGTTGCCGCCCATGAAGAAGGCGAAGTTGCCGAGCATGGAGATCGCGCCGGCGAGCGTCGCGGTCAGTGTCATGATGAGCGTGTCGCGGTTCTGCACATGGGCGAGCTCGTGCGCCATCACGCCGGCCACTTCCTGCGGCGTCAGCCGCTCCAGGAGGCCGGTCGTCGCCGCGACGGCGGCGTTCCGCGGATTGCGGCCGGTGGCGAAGGCGTTCGGCTGGTCCTGGCGGATCACGTAGACGCGCGGCATCGGCAGACCGGCTCTGGCGGCGAGCCCGGCCACGATCCGGTAGTATTCGGGCGCCGTGCGCTCGTCCACCTCCACCGCATGGTGCAGGCGCAGCACCAGCTTGTCGGCGTTCCAGTAGGAGAAGAGGTTCATGCCGGCGGCGAGGAGGAAGGCGACCATCATGCCGCCGCGCCCGCCGATCAGAAGGCCGATGCCCATGAAGAGCGCGGTCATGAAGGCGAGAAGCATCGCCGTCTTGATCATGTTCATGGCGCGTCGAACCTCGTGCGACCGGGCGCCCGAGCCGGGACGCGGGGCAGGGACCTCCTGGACACCGGGCGCTCCCGTCAGGTCCTCGGCTTCCAAGATGGGAGACGGCGCGGACCAGTTCAATCGAAACCCGCAGCCGGTCCCCTCGCGCCTCTACAGGAGGCGGCGGCGCCGCGCCATGGGGCGGGCCTCCTGACAAAGCGCCGCCCCGCGCCTATCTCAAGCTCCGTTCCCAACGCGAGACGATCATGGCAGACGCCCCCCTCCCCGCCGAAGAGACGACATCCGAGCCCGAGGCCGCGCCGCGCGCGCTCTCGCCGGCGGCCGAGCGCGCCCTCGCCGAAGCCGCCGCCCGCCGCGCGGCGAACGAGGCGGTGAAGGTCGATCCCGCCACCCGCCCGCCCGAACAGGGCGGCCGCGGCGGCCCCGAGCCCGTGCGCTACGGCGACTGGGAGAAGAACGGCATCATCTCCGACTTCTGACGCCGCGCGGCGCAGGACCATCGCTGGCCGGCCGCGCGCATGGCCGACCGGGACGGGCTTGATCGGGACGGGGGTCGGCTCTATAAGAATATAGTCCTCATACCCCCTGGGATTCGATGATCCGTGTCCTCGCCCTGCCGGCGCTCCTGTCGGCTCATCTCCTCGCCTCCTCCACGACGGCCGGCGAGCCGCCGCGCGGCATCGCGGGGCCGGTGGAGGCGGCGGTGGTGAAGGTGCGCGACGGCGACACGGTGGAGGTGGAAGCCTTCGTCTGGCCGATGCAGACGGTGCACACGGCCGTGCGCCTGCGCGGCGTCGACGCGCCGGAGCTGAAAGCCAAATGCGACGGCGAACGCGAGGCGGCCGAGGCCGCGCGCGCGCGTCTGGTGGCCCTCCTGCAGACCGGGCGGGTGAAGCTCACGGATATCGAGGGCGACAAGTATTTCGGCCGCGTCCTCGCCGATCTCTCCACGCAGGACGTGCCCGACATCGCCGCCACGCTGCGGCGCGAAGGCCTCGTCGGCGCCTATGGCGGCGGCAAGCGGCGCGACTGGTGCGACGGCACGGCGCCGGGCGCGGACGCCGGCCTGATGGAGCGCCTGCTCGGCCGCGGCTGAGATCGACCGTCCGCCGGCCCGCGCGAGGGCCTCGGCGTCAGCCGCGCGGCGCGAAGAGGATGAGCGCCGCGCCGGCGAGGCAGATCGCCGCCCCCGCCCCGTCCCAGACATCCGGTCGATGGCCCTCGGCGAGCCACAGCCAGAGGAGCGAGGCCGCGATATAGACCCCGCCATAGGCCGCATAGGCCCTGCCCGCCGCCTCGCTCTCCACGCGCGTGAGGAGAAAGGCGAAGAGCGCGAGGCACAGGAGGCCCGGCGCCAGCCAGAGCGCCGAGCGGCCGAGCCGCAGCCAGGCCCAGAAGGCGAAGCAGCCGGCGATCTCGGCGAGCGCCGCCCCGGCATAGACGAGGACCGTCACGACGCCCTGCCTGCCGCCGGGCGGGCGGCGGGCCGGGCGGGCACGGCCGCGATCAGCCGACGATCTCGCGCGTGGCGTCGAAGGTGAGCTCGGGATGCTGGGTCACGGCGTAACGCAGGTCCCATTCCGAACGCGGCAGGAAGACGGGGCTCTCGTCGCGGTCGAGCGCCACGTTCATCGTGTTCTCCTTGACGAACTTGGCGACGGCGCCCGGCTGGTCGGAGCGGATCCAGCGCGCGACGGCGTAAGGGGCGGCCTCGAAGGAGACCTCCACCTTGTATTCGGCCGCAACGCGCGAGGCGAGAACGTCGAGCTGCAGCGGCCCGACGACGCCGACGATCCAGCTGGAACCGAGCACGGGGCGGAAGACCTGCGTCAGGCCCTCCTCGGCCAGATCGTCCAGCGCCCGGCGCAGCTGCTTCACCTTCATGGAATCCTCCAGCCGCACCCGCCGCAGCACTTCCGGCGCGAAGGAGGGCAGGCCCGTGAAGCGGAAGCGCTCGCCCTCGGTCAAGGTGTCGCCGACGCGCAGCGTGCCGTGGTTGGGAATGCCGATCACGTCGCCGGCGAAGGCCTCCTCGGTGAGCGCCCGCTCCTGCGCGAAGAAGTAGATCGGGTTCGACACGGCGATCGGCTTGCCCGAGCGCACGTGGTCGAGCTTCATGCCGCGCTGGAAATGGCCCGAGCAGAAGCGCACGAAGGCCACGCGGTCGCGATGCTTGGGGTCCATGTTGGCCTGCACCTTGAAGACGAAGGCGGAGACCTTGTCGCCGGCCGGGTCCACCGGCCCCGCATCGCTCGGCTGCGGGCGCGGCGAGGGCGCGTGGGTGGCGACGAGCTTCAGGAGCTGGTCGACGCCGAAGCTGCGCAGCGCGCTGCCGAAGACGACGGGCGTCAGGTGCCCGGCGCGGTACTTCTCCGGGTCGAAGGCGGCGTAGCCGTCGGCGGCGAGTTCCACCTGGTCGCGGAACTCGGAGAGGATCTCCGGCGGCACGGTGGCGTCGAGCCGCTCGTCCCGCGGGCCCGACATCGGGCGCACCGTGTCCTGCAGCCCCGTGCGCCCCTGCGCGATCGTCAGGTGCTCGTCGGCGGCGAGATCGTAGAGGCCGTGAAAGGCCGAGCCCTGGCCGACCGGCCAGACCACGGGCGCGACGGAGAGCGCGAGCTTCTCCTCGATCTCGTCCAGCACCTCGAACGGGTCGCGGCCCTCGCGGTCCACCTTGTTGACGAAGGTGATGATGGGAATGTCGCGCAGGCGGCAGATCTCGAAGAGCTTGAGTGTCTGCGCCTCGATGCCCTTGGCCGCGTCGATCACCATGATGGCGCTGTCGACGGCCGTCAGCGTGCGGTAGGTGTCCTCGGAGAAGTCGCTGTGGCCGGGCGTGTCGAGGAGGTTGAACGTCACCCCGTCGCGCTCGAAGGTCATCACCGAGGAGGTGACGGAGATGCCGCGGTTCTGCTCGATCTCCATCCAGTCCGAGCGCGCGCGCCGGGACTCGCCCTTGGCGCGCACCGCGCCCGCCATGGAGATGGCGCCGCCGGCGACCAGCAGCTTCTCGGTCAGCGTGGTCTTGCCGGCGTCCGGGTGGGAGATGATGGCGAAGGTGCGCCGCGAGAGATAGGGGCGCTGCGCGCCCGCGTCCGAGGCCCGGCTCATCGCGCCGCCGCCCGGATCGTCGCCGCGACCGGTGGCCGCCCTCTGGAAATGGCGCGCATTCGCAAGGTCCTTTCACGTGCGTCCCCTGCCCCGCCCGGGCGCGCCGCGCGCGCCGCAACGATCGCGGCAGGCCCGGCCACGGTTGGGAGGTCACGCAGGTCCACAGGCCGAAGGGGATTTGCGACCGGCTATACGCGTCCCCGCCCCGCTTGTGTAGGCCTCGCACGGGGCGCGGGCTCGACCCACGCGCTTTGCGCGCCCGAAAACGCAACCAATCGGCGTCCCGCTCGCTTTGCCAACATCGTTGCGGCAGGCGGGGACACATGGATCGGATCGACGGCGACGCCGCCTTCGCGCGGCGGGTGGTGATCGCGCTCGGGATCGCGCTGGCGATGGGGCTCGTCGCCTATGGCGTGCTCCTCGCCTCCTCGGCCTTCTTCCTGATCTTCGGCGGCATGGTGCTCGCCTCGGTCTTCACCGGCATTGCCAACGGGTTCGGCAGGCTGGGCCTGCCGCACACGGCCGGGCTCGTCCTCACCGTCCTCCTCGTCTTCGGGCTTCTCGCCGGCGGGCTCGCCTGGGGCGGGCTGGCGCTGGTCGACCAGTTCTCCGACCTTCTCGATCTCGTCGACGGCCAGCTTTCCAGCCTGCCCCAGCGTCTGGAGAGCATCGGTCTCCCCGGCATCGGCGGCTTCGATCCGGACCAGCTGAAGACCTTCCTGCCCAACCCGTCCGGCCTCTTCTCCTCGGCCTCGCAGACCGCCTTCTCCGTTCTCGGCGGGCTCGGCAACTTCCTCATCCTCCTGTTCCTGGCGATCTTCATCTCCTGGCAGCCCGGCCTCTACCGGCGCGGCATCGTCAGCCTCTTCCCGAAGCACCGCCGGCCGCGCATCGAGGAGGCGGTGGTGCTCTCGGCGCACGAACTGGTCCTGTGGCTCGCGGGACAGGCGATCTCCATGGTGACGATCTTCGCCGTGACGCTTCTCGGCCTCTGGCTCATCGGCATGCCCAGCACCTTCCTCCTGGCGCTGCAGGCCGGGCTCCTGGCCTTCGTGCCGACGCTCGGCCCCTTCGTTGCCGGCGTCGTCATCGTGCTCGCCGGCTTTGCCGACAGCCCGCAGATGGCCCTCTACGGCCTCCTCGTCTACGTCGTCATCCAGGGCATCGAGAGCAACGTCGCCCAGCCCATCGCCCAGCGCTACACGAGCGCCCTGCCCCCGGCGCTGACGCTGGGCGCCCAGCTCGTCTTCGGCGTCCTCTTCGGCCTCATCGGCGTGGCGCTGGTCGTGCCCCTCGTCGCCGTGGTCAAGCGTCTCGTGCAGGAGCTCTATATCGAGGACACGCTGGGCGGCCCCCTCTCCGAGCGGGCGGACGAGCGGCTCTACGCCCGCGCCGAGGACAAGCTCTGAGGCGCCGCCGTCCCTCAAAAGTATGAAGCCTGCAAGGCTGGACCCGTTCCGAGCCTTTCCCGTAAGTTCGCGCGCGAAGACCGGCCCCGCGCCGGCCCGGCGTCTGGGAGGACATCCGCATGAGCACCATCCGCGTGAAGGACGAATGGAAGGCCGGGGCGCGCATCGACGACGCGACCTACCGGGAATGGTACGCCCGAAGCGTGACGGACCCGGACGGCTTCTGGGCCGAGAAGGCCGCGCGCATCGACTGGATGACGCCCTTCACCAAGGTGAAGAACACGTCCTTCGCCCCCGGCGCCGTCTCCATCAAGTGGTTCGAGGACGGCACGCTGAACGTCTCGGCCAACTGCATCGACCGGCATCTCGCCACGCGCGGCGACCAGACGGCGATCCTCTGGGAGGGCGACGATCCGGCCGAAAGCCGCGCCATCAGCTACCGCGAGCTGCACGAGGAGGTCTGCCGCATGGCGAACGTCCTCAGGAGCCGCGGCGTGAAGAAGGGCGACCGCGTCACGATCTACATGCCGATGATCCCCGAGGCGGCCTATGCCATGCTCGCCTGCACGCGCATCGGCGCGGTCCATTCGGTCGTCTTCGGCGGCTTCTCGCCGGACGCGCTCGGCAACCGCCTGGAGGATGCCGGCTCCAGCGTCCTCGTCACCGCCGACGAGGGCCTGCGCGGCGGGCGCAAGGTGCCGCTGAAGAAGAACGCCGACCGCGCCATCGAGATCGCCGCGAAGGCCGGCCAGAGCGTCGACACGGTGATCGTGGTGAAGCGCACCGGCGGCGAGGTCGCGGTCAGCGAAGGCCGCGACGTCTGGTGGCACGAGGCGCGCGAGACGGTCTCCGCCGACTGCCCGCCCGAGGCGATGGGCGCCGAGGATCCGCTCTTCATCCTCTACACGTCCGGCTCGACGGGAAAGCCCAAGGGCGTGCTCCACACGACCGGCGGCTATCTCGTCTACGCCGCGATGACGCATGAATACGTCTTCGACTACCGCGAGGGCGAGATCTACTGGTGCACGGCCGATGTCGGCTGGGTGACGGGCCACAGCTACATCGTCTACGGCCCGCTCGCCAACGGCGCCACGACCCTGATGTTCGAAGGCGTGCCGAACTATCCGGACGCCTCGCGCATGTGGCAGGTGATCGACAAGCATCGGGTCTCGATCTTCTACACCGCGCCCACCGCCATCCGCGCGCTGATGGGCGCGGGCGACGACAAGGTGACGGGCACCTCGCGCAAGTCGCTGCGGGTGCTGGGCTCGGTCGGCGAGCCGATCAACCCGGAGGCCTGGACCTGGTACTATCGCGTGGTGGGCGAGGAGCGCTGCCCGATCGTCGACACCTGGTGGCAGACCGAGACCGGCGGCATCCTCATCACCCCGCTGCCGGGCGCCACCGACCTCAAGCCCGGCTCGGCGACGCGCCCCTTCTTCGGCGTGCAGCCGCAGCTCGTCGACAACGAGGGCGCCGTGCTCGAGGGCGCGACCGAGGGCAATCTCTGCATCACCGACTCCTGGCCCGGCCAGATGCGCACGGTCTACGGCGACCACGAGCGCTTCGAGCAGACCTATTTCTCCACCTATCCGAACAAGTACTTCACCGGCGACGGCGCCCGGCGCGACGAGGACGGCTACTGGTGGATCACCGGCCGCGTGGACGACGTGCTCAACGTCTCGGGCCACCGCATGGGCACGGCGGAGGTGGAATCCGCGCTCGTCTCCCATCCCAAGGTCTCGGAAGCGGCGGTCGTCGGCTATCCGCACGATCTGAAAGGGCAGGGCATCTACTGCTACGTGACGCTGATGGGCGGCGAGACGGGCTCGGAGGAGCTGAAGAAGGAGCTCGTCGCGCATGTGCGCAGCGAGATCGGCCCGATCGCCTCGCCCGACAAGATCCAGTTCTCGCCCGGCCTTCCCAAGACGCGCTCGGGCAAGATCATGCGCCGCATTCTGCGCAAGATCGCGGAGGACGATTTCGGCGCGCTCGGCGACACCTCGACGCTCGCCGACCCGGCGGTGGTCGACGACCTCGTGGAGAACCGCCAGAACCGGAAAGGGTAGGGGACAGGGCAAGGGCCCGGCGGAGGCGAGCGGGACGGGGCGGGCAGGGATCGCGCCGCCTTGTGCCATCCCGTGCCGCCCCTGCCGCCGGTCCTGCGCGGCGCGGCCCGCCTCACCGGCGGCATCGCGCGCCCCGTTCGCACGAGGGGGCCGGATCGGTCCTTCGTGTCGGCGAACGCTCGGGTTTCAAGGGGCAAGCCGTTTAGAAACTCCACCTTGCGTCAACCTGACGCTTTTTTCCGCGTGCCCTTGCAGTGCCGCATTTATCGCCCCATACTCTTCTCGTGTTCAACGTAATGGAAGGAGGTGATCCAATGTCGAGTGATTTCCAAATGCCGGTTGGGTCTTTGTATCTCGCGGGTTCGACGGAGCAGTCTCCTTCCGAAGCGTAAGAGATATGCGATCCCGGTAAGGGTCTTCGCGACCTCCGGCATGGCAGACTTCACGGGGCCGCCTCTCATTGACTTGAGAGGCGGCCTTTTGTGCTTTCAGGAGCCGATCGGAGCGGATGGAAAAGCGGACCCAGCGTGATGCCATTGCTTGCGGCGCGCACCGTCGGGGATCTCGCTTTTTCCTGAATCTCGCAGCGCGGAAAACTCCTGCAGGGGCTCGGCGCCGGACGTCTCCCTTTCCCGTCCCGAGAGACGATGCCGGCCGGCGGACGAGGGACGCAAGCGTCCGGTAAGGCGCTTCGGCGCGCCGCGTCTGGCGCCCGACATCCCTCATCCCCTGCCGGGCACGTCTCCCCGCGGGGGCGACGAAGGCAGTTCGGGCGCCGCTGGCACCGCCGTTCAGCCCGAAGCGCTCGAACCTCGGATCACCCGCCCATGGGCCGATAGAGATCGGCGCGGGTCGGCGGCAGGCCGGAGAGGCCCTTGGCGCGCCGCGAGGCCAGCGTCTGGTTGATCATCAGCGTGCCGCGCTCGAAGCCCAGCGAGACGCCGGCGAGGTAGAGGAGCCAGAGCCGGGCCTGGGGCTCGCCGACCTCGGCCACCGCCTCGTCCATGCGCGCGGACAGGCGTTCAGCCCAGAGGCGGCAGGTGCGGGCATAGTGCTCGCGCCAGTTCTCCACGTCATGCACCTCGAAACGGTGCGCCTCGAGCTGCTGCAGCGAGTGGCCGATGAAATCGAGATCGGCGCCGGGAAAGATGTAGCGCACGATCGCCCGGTATTCGGGCGTGCCGCGTCGGAAGGCCTTGAGGCTCGCTTTGGCGGGCCGCGCGATCGTGTGGTGGAGATAGAGGCCCTTCGGCACGAGCAGCTTGCGCACGGCGGAGAAATACGCGTCATGATGGGCGAAGCCGACATGCTCGAACATGCCGATGGACGAGATCTTGTCGAACGTGCCGGTCAGCGCCTGGAAGGGCTTCAGTTCGATCGTGATACGATCGGAAAGGCCGGCCTCGCGCACGCGGGCGGTAGCGATGTCGAACTGCGCCTGGCTCAGCGTCACGCCGTGGCCGGTGACGCCATGGGTCTGCGCCGCGTAGATCAGGAGCCCGCCCCAGCCGCAGCCGATATCGAGCATGCGCTCGCCGGGCTTCAGCCGCAGCTTGCGGCAGATCATCTCCAGCTTGTCGGTCTGCGCCTTGTCGATATCACCGTGCCAGCCGTCGAAATAGGCGCAGGAATAGAGCATGCGCTTGTCGAGGAAGAGCTGGTAGAAGGCGTTTGACACGTCGTAGTGGAACTGGATCGCGCCTTGGGTCGAGCCGCTGGCGCCGGCATCGGACCCGTCGGTGAGCCGGCTTTCGCGCCCGCGCGCCCGGTCCGCCCGGCGCAGGGCGACGAGCGTCGGCAGAAGGCGCGCGAGGCGCGCGAGGCCCAAGCGCTTCAGCGCGCCCCTGGTGCGCCCCGTCCCGCGCGCGGCGGCCAGATCGAAGATCGAGCCGCCCTCGACATCGATGGCCTTTTCCACCCAGAGCTCCACGATCGTCTCGAGCCGCGGGCGCGTCAGGAGACGCGAGAGCGCCAGCGGATCGTTCAGCGCAAGGGCTGGTCCGGTCTCGGGCCCGAGCCGCTCCCCGGTCCACAGGCGGAGCGCCGGACCCGGCTGCAGGGTGGCATGCGCATGGCGCAGCAGGGAAGCGAGTCGCTCCGTCGCGGCGGTCTCGGCATTCGACACGGCCATGGCCGACCTCGTTTCACGTGAAACTTTCGGGGACGAGCGTGGACCACGGCCTCGCGCTTCGCGCAATGTATGTCGGGACCCTTATGAAGTCGCGGGCGACGATCCGCCGCCCGGCTCAGCCGCCATAGGCCTCGCGCTGCCCGAAGATCGCCGAGCCGACGCGCACGCTCGTCGCGCCATGGGCGACGGCCGTCTCGAAATCGCCGGACATGCCCATGGAGAGCCTCTCCAACCCGGCCTGACGGGCAAGCCGCGCCAGAAGCTGGAAATGCGGCGCCGGATCATCCTCGGCGGGGGGAATGCACATCAGCCCCTCGATCGCGAGCCCGTGCACGGTGCGGCAGCGCTCGACGAAGGCCAGCGCCTCGCCCGGCGCGATGCCCGCCTTCTGCGGCTCCTCGCCCGTGTTGACCTGGACGTAGAGGCGAAGGCGCCGGCCCTGCCGCTCCATCTCGGCGGCGAGCGCGGCGGCGATCTTCTCGCGGTCCACCGTCTCGATCACGTCGAACAGGGCCACCGCCTCGCCCGCCTTGTTGGACTGCAGCGGGCCGATCAGCCGCAGTTCCAGATCGGGCGTCTCCGCGCGAAGGGAAGGCCATTTGGCTTTCGCCTCCTGCACGCGGTTCTCCCCGAAGATCCGCTGTCCCGCCGCGATCACCGGGCGGATCGCCTCCGGCCCGTGCGTCTTCGAGACGGCGACGAGGGCGGCCGCGTCCGGCGTCCGGCCGGCGGCTTTCGCGGCTGCCTCGAGGGCGGCCTTCACGGCGGCGTAGCGGTGGGAAAGATCCTCGTCCATGTCGTCTTTGCGCCTCTCCTGGCATTTCGCGGCATCGCCGTCCCCGCGAGCGCCGCTTATCTGTTGTCTCGCGCTCGGGTCACGGGATAAGTCAGCGTCGAAGACCCAGATCCCGGCCGCCTTGTCCGCCCGCCCCTCCGTCAGTTGAAGAAGCATGGCCTCAGAACGCTACAATCCCCGCATCGCCGAACCCCGCTGGCAGAAGGCCTGGGACGAGGCGCAGCTCTTCGAGACGAAGGACGATGCGCCGGGCGAGAAATACTACGTGCTGGAGATGTTCCCCTATCCCTCCGGCCGCATCCATATGGGCCACGTGCGCAACTATGCCATGGGCGACGTGGTGGCGCGCTACAAGCGGGCCAAGGGCTTCAACGTCCTGCACCCGATGGGCTGGGACGCCTTCGGCATGCCCGCCGAGAACGCCGCCATGCAGAACAAGGTCCATCCGCGCGAATGGACCTATGCCAATATCGCGACCATGCGCGGGCAGCTCAAGTCCATGGGCCTCTCGCTCGACTGGAGCCGCGAGTTCGCCACCTGCGACGTCGGCTACTACCACCGCCAGCAGATGCTCTTCCTCGATTTCCTGGAGAAGGGCCTCGCCTATCGCCGCAAGTCGAAGGTCAACTGGGACCCGGTCGACAACACTGTGCTCGCCAACGAGCAGGTGATCGACGGGCGCGGCTGGCGCTCGGGCGCCGAGGTGGAGCAGCGCGAGCTGACGCAGTGGTTCTTCCGCATCACGCGCTATGCCGACGATCTCCTCGCCGCGCTCGACGCGCTGCCGGGCTGGCCGGAAAAGGTGCGCCTCATGCAGCGCAACTGGATCGGCCGCTCGGAGGGCCTGCTCCTGCGCTTCGCGCTGGAAAAGCCGGAAGGGGAGGCGCGCGACCTCGAGGTCTTCACCACGCGGCCCGACACGCTCTTCGGCGCCTCGTTCCTGGCGATCGCCGCCGACCACCCGCTGGCGCTCGCCGCCGCGCGCACCAACCCGGCCGTCGCCGCCTTCAACGAGGAGGCCAGACGCACCGGCACCTCCGCCGAGGCGATCGAGACGGCCGAGAAGAAGGGCGTCGACACCGGCCTTCGCGCCGTGCACCCGTTCGACCCGTCCTGGACGCTGCCGATCTATGTCGCGAACTTCGTCCTGATGGACTACGGCACCGGCGCGATCTTCGGCTGCCCGGCCCATGACCAGCGCGACCTCGACTTCGCCCGCAAGTACGATCTGGCCGTGACGCCCGTCGTGCTGCCGGGTGGCGAGGACGCGTCGAGCTTCGCGGTCGGCACCGTCGCCTATGACGGCGAGGGCACGCTGTTCAACTCGCGCTTCCTCGACGGCAAGACGCCGGACGAGGGCTTCGAGTCCGTGGCCCAGCGGCTGGAGGGCACGGATCTCTTCGGTGCGCCGCAGGCCAGGAGGCAGGTGAATTTCCGCCTGCGCGACTGGGGCATCTCGCGCCAGCGCTACTGGGGCTGTCCCATCCCGGTCCTCCATTGCGAGGCCTGCGGCGTGGTGCCGGAGGCCCGCGAGAACCTGCCCGTCGTGCTGCCCGAGGACATCGACTTCGACAAGCCCGGCAACCCGCTGGACCGTCATCCGACCTGGCGCCAGGCGACCTGCCCGCAATGCGGCGGCGCGGCCCTGCGCGAGACGGACACGATGGACACGTTCGTCGACAGTTCCTGGTACTTCACCCGCTTCACCGCGCCGCACGAGGCCGAGCCGACCAATCCGCAGATCGCCAATGCCTGGCTGCCGGTGGACCAGTATATCGGCGGTATCGAGCACGCGATCCTGCATCTCCTCTATTCGCGCTTCTTCACGCGGGCGATGCGCGAATGCGGCCATGTCGATGTCGACGAGCCCTTCAAGGGCCTCTTCACGCAAGGCATGGTCGTGCACGAGACCTATCGCGACGGCCGCGAATGGGTCGTGCCCTCCGATGTCGCCATCGTCGAGGGGGAGGGGGGCCGGAAGGCGACGCGCCTCTCCACGGGCGGACCAATCGAGATCGGCGGCATCGAGAAGATGTCGAAATCGAAGAAGAACGTCGTCGATCCCGACGACATCATCGCAAGTCTCGGCGCCGACACGGCCCGCTGGTTCATGCTTTCCGACTCCCCGCCGGACCGCGACGTGATCTGGACGGAGGCGGGCGTCGAGGGCGCCCACCGCTTCGTGCAGCGCCTCTGGCGCCTCGTCTCGGAGACCGCACCGCATCTCGGCACGGACGGCGAGGCCGACGCCGCCTCGCCGCTGCGCCGGGCCGCGCATCGCACGGCGGCGGGCGTGGCCGACGACATCGAGCGTCTGGCCTTCAACAAGGCGGTCGCCCGGCTCTACGAGCTCGTCAACGCGCTCTCCTCGGGCGTTTCGGGCCTGAACGCCGAAAGCCCCGCGCCCGAGCGCGCCGCCGCCCGCGAGGCGCTGCGCATCCTCGTGCGGCTCGTCGCGCCGATGATGCCCCATCTCGCCGAAGAGTGCTGGAGCGCGCTTGGCGCCCCGGGCCTCGCGGCCGCCGCCCCCTGGCCCGAGGTCGATCCGGCCATGCTCGTGGACGACACGATCACCCTGCCGGTCCAGATCAACGGCAAGAAGCGCGGCGACTTGACCATGGCGGCGAGCGCCGGCAAAGCTGACATCGAAAAGGCCGCGCTCGATCTCGAGGTCGTGCGCGCCGCACTCGCCGGGGCCCTCCCGAAGCGCGTCGTGGTCGTCCCGGGGAGAATCATCAATGTCGTGGTCTGATCGCGGCCGTCGCCGGTCCGCCCTCTTCGCCGCCTTCGCGCTGGCCGGCCTCGCCGGCTGCACGTCCGGTCCCCTCTACGGCTCCAACGGTCCGATGAGCGCCGGCGCGCCGGGCGCGCCCGAGACGAGCATGAACGCCCTGCGCGGCCGCTTCGCCGTCGCCGACGTCAACGACCGCACGACGCAGATCGTGCGCAACGCGCTCCTGTTCCGCCTGAATGGCGGGACGACCGCCTCCAACCCGCTCTACGAGGTGCGGCTGACGGCCTTCGGCGCCTCCGGCAACACGCAGATCGCGCCGGGCGGCGTACCGTCCGCCTCCATCTACCGGCTGAACGCGAGCTACAGCGTGGTGCGTCTCTCCGACAAGGTCGTGATCGGCCGGGGCCAACGCTCCACGGCGACGCCCTACGACCGCACGAGCCAGCTCTACGCCGTCTCGCGCGCCGTCCTGGACGCGCGCCAGCAGGCGGGCGACGAGATCGCCGCCGAGATCGAACTCGCCATCGCGGCGGACCTGCGCCGGCCCCGCCCCGGGGCCGCCGGCGCCGCACTCGCCCCGCTTCTCCAGCCCGAGGACGTGACGGGCCGGATCACCGCGGGCTCCACCTACCGCACGCGCTGACGGCGCGGCGCGGGGAGGCGGCGCGATGGCCCAGAAGAAGGCCGGCGAGGTGGACGCGTTCCTCTCGCGGCCCGACACGTCCTTTCCCGTCGTCCTTCTCTACGGGCCCGATGCCGGGCTCGTCTCCGAACGCGCCGAGAAGATCGCGGCCCTCTCGGGCGTCGACGCCTCGGATCCGTTCGCCGTCGCGACCCTCACGGCCGAGGAGGCCGAGCGCGACATCGGCCGGCTCTTCGACGAGGTCGGCACGATCTCCATGTTCGGCGGGCGACGGCTCATCCGCGTGCGGGCGGGCTCGGGCGCGATGAAGGCGCTGTCGGAGGCCGTGGTCGAACTCGGCGCCAGGCCGCCGAAGGACGCGCTCCTCGTGATCGAGGCGGGCGACCTGAAGAAGAGCGCGCCCTTGCGCGTGGCGGCCGAGAAGGGCCGGGCCGCCATGGCGCTGCCCTGCTATCCCGACGAGGGCCGCGCGCTCGACCAGATGATCGACGAGGAACTGCGCGAGGCGCATCTGTCCATCGACCGCGACGCGCGGGACAGCCTGCGGGCCCGTCTCGGTGCCGACCGTCGCCTGTCGCGCGGCGAAGTGCGCAAGCTCTGCGTCTACGCCTATGGCATGGACAAGATCACCGACGAGATGGTGCGCGATCTCGTCGGCGACGTCTCGGCCGACACGCTGGACGAGACGATCGACGCCACGGTCGGCGGCGAGGTCAAGCGCCTGCCCCATCTCATCGAGCGCATGGCGCAGGCCGGCGGCGCGCTGTTCCCGCTGCAGCAGGGATTGCTGCGCTATTTCCAGCAGCTGCAGGCGATGCGCGAACTCGTCGAGCGGCACGGCGAGACGGTCGGCCGCGTGGTCGAGCGCGCACGCCCGCATTTCCGGCGCAAGGCGGCCATGGAAGCCGCGCTCGGCGCCTGGCCGCTCGAGGCGATCTCGCAGCTCCTGCGGCGCATCGAGGCCGACATTCTCGCCGCCCGCCGCGAGGCGGCGCTCGCCGAGACGATCACCCGGCGCCTGATGATGGATATCGCGGTGGAAACGGCCCGCCGACGCACGCGCGGCTGATCCGAGGGACGGCCTGAAAGGTCGAGCGCCGTCAGGCAAGGCGGCGGGGACGCCCCGTTTCCGAGACACCGCTCTTTTGTTTCACGTGAGTCCGAACAGCGGACCGCGCGACCCGGCGAGGGAGCGTCAGAGTTCACGCACGCGCGGGCCTTCGTCCGGTCGGCGCCGGCGATGGGTCTGGAGCAGGCCGCAGATCTCGTCGAGCTGTTCGAGATCGGCATAGTCGATGCGCAGCGAGCCGCGCTCGCCCTTCAGCGTGATCTCGACCTCCATGCCCAGCGTCTCGCTGAGCAGGCGTTCGAGCGCCAGCGTGTCCTCGTCCTTGGCTTCCGCCGGCTTCGGGCTTCTGGCGCGCGGCTTGGGCGCGGAGACGGGAGCGCCGTTGCGGGCGAGATCCTCCGCTTCGCGCACGCTGAGGCCGCCGGAGACGATGGCCCGCGCGGCCGCCTCGGGATCGGGCGAGGTCACGACCGTGCGCGCGGCGCCGGGCGAGAGCGTGCCCGCGGCGACCATGGCGCGAACGCTGTCGGGGAGTTTCAGGAGGCGCAGCGTGTTGGCCACGTGGCTGCGGCTCTTGCCGAGCACCTCGGCCAGATCGGCCTGCGTGTAGCCGTGCTCGTCGATCAGCATCTCGTAGGCGAGCGCTTCCTCGACGGCGTTGAGATCGGAGCGCTGGACATTCTCGATGATGGCGATTTCGAGCGACTGGCGGTCGCCGATCTCGCGCAGCACGACCGGCACCTCGGTGAGCCCGGCGAGCTTGGCCGCGCGCAGACGACGCTCGCCGGCCACGAGCTCGAAGGCGCCTGCCACGCCCGGCCGGGGCCGAACGAGAAGCGGCTGCACCACGCCATGCGTGCGGATGGAGGAGGCGAGCTCCGCCAGTTCCGCCTCGTCGAAGGTCTTGCGCGGATTGAACGGGTTGGCGACGATGCGGTCGAGCGGCACGTAGCGCTCCGCCGCCGGGATCTCGCTCGGCGCGGCGGGCGCATCCGGGAAGCCCGGCACCGCGCGGCGGGGTTCGGCGACGCCGGCGCCGATGAGAGAGGCGAGGCCGCGTCCCAGACGCTGCCGCGATCTGTCTTCCGTCATGTCACATCCCCTTCTGCGGGCGGTCGGTCGTCGTCACGGTTCGGGGCGAGGCACCAGGCGCCAGGGCGCGGATCTCTCAAGCCGCCACCAGCGCCCGCTCGCGCTGGATGATCTCGGAGGCAAGCTTGATATAGGCCTGACTGCCCGAGCATTTCATGTCGTAGAGGATGGCCGGCTTGCCGAAGGACGGCGCCTCGGAGACGCGCACATTGCGCGGGATGATCGTCTCGTAGACGCGCGGGCCCATGAAGGAGCGCACGTCCTTCACCACCTGGCTCGCCAGATTATTGCGTCCGTCATACATGGTCAGCACGATGCCATGGAGTTCGAGTGCCGGGTTCAGGCTGTCGCGCACCTGATCGACGGTCTGCAGGAGCTGGCTCAGGCCTTCGAGCGCGAAGAACTCGCATTGCAGCGGCACGAGGATCGCGTCCGCCGCCGCCATGGCGTTGATCGTCAGGAGGTTCAGCGAGGGCGGGCAATCGACCAGCACGAAGTCGAACAGCGCGTTCTCGACCTGATGGAAATGGAGCGCGTCGCGCAGCCGGTAGGCGCGCCCGGTGGCGCCGGCGATCTCCATCTCCAGGCCGAGGAGGTCGAGCGTCGAGGCGATGACGGAGAGGTTCGGCACGGCCGTCTTCATCGCGGCCTGCGTGATCGAGGCCGTTTCCATGAGGACGTCGTAGGACGAGGTTTCCCGGTCGTCCTTCTCGATGCCGAGACCCGTGGAGGCGTTGCCCTGCGGGTCGAGATCGACCAGAAGCGTGCGCTTGCCGACGGCCGCCAGCGCGGTCGCGAGATTGATCGCGGTCGTCGTCTTGCCGACTCCGCCCTTCTGGTTGGCGATGGTGATGATGCGCATCGGCACCCCGGTCCCCAAAATCGTCACCCACAGCCTATCGAATAGACCGTGCCACCGTCCCGGCCGGTCAACCGAGACCTGCCGAATCGTTTCACGTGAAACAATCTCGGCCTGTCCGTTTCAGGCCACAGCGATATCGGCGATCTCCAGGATCGTGGATCCGTCGCCGCCGTCGCCTTCGTGCTGTACCACGCCGAAACGATATTGGGCAGAGGCAAGCGCCATTTCCTCCTCGTGCAGCCGACCCTTGTGGAAGAAGCAGCGCGTGTCTGCCCTGATATGCGGAGCGACGAGGGCGAGAAGATCGGGCAGGGCGGCGAGAGCGCGGGCCGTTATCGTGTCGGCCGCGCCCAGCACGGCGCCGCATTCCTCGATGCGTGCAGCATGGACGGTGCCGGAAAGGCCGAGCGTCCGCTGGGCCGCTCGCAGGAAGGCCGCCTTCTTCTGGTTGCTCTCGACGAGATCGACACGACCGCCTTGGTTCCGCCGGGCGATGGCGAGCACGATGCCGGGCAGACCGCCGCCGGAGCCGAGATCGACATTCAGCTCGAAGGCCGGCATCAGATCGGCGAGGACGAGGGAATCGGCGATATGCCGCGTCCAGACCTCCGCAAGGGTAGACTCCGCGACGAGGTTCATCTTGGCCTGCCACGTGTTGAGAAGATCGACATAGGCGTCGAGCCCCTCCATGGTTTCACGTGAAACATCGCGGCTTGACAGGAAAAGTGCGCGTCCCTCGGCCTGACGCGCCAGCAACTCGGCGCGGGGCAGCGGCTTCGTCTTCGGCGGGGCCTTCTTCTTCTCCAGAATCTTTCCGGCCCGCTTGGCTTTGGACGGTTCAGGCCGCATCGGAAAGCTCCAGGCGCCGCAGCGCGACGAGGATGAGAGCGAGCGCCGCCGGCGTCATGCCATCGATACGCTCGGCTTCGGCGAGGCTGGACGGGCGCCGCGTGCCGAGCTTGTGCCGCAGCTCGTTGGACAGACCCTTGATCGTGTCGAAATCGAGATCCGCGGGGATCGCCCGGCCCTCGTCGCGCCGCAGGCGATCGCGGTCGCGCTGCTGCCGGTCGAGATAGACGTCGTAGGCCGCCTCGATCTCGATGCGCTCCGCGACGGCCGGGGGCAGGGCGGAAAGCTCCGGGCAGAGGGCGACGAGACGCGCGAGGTCGATATCCGGCTGCGACAGGAGCTGCCAGGCCGAACGCCGCCGTCCGTCCTGGTTCACCGCGAGACCTGCGGCCGCCGCTTCGTTCGGCGTCAGCGTCAGGCCTTCCAGCCGCGCGCGGGCCTCGTCGAGCGCCGCCTCGCTGGCGGTGAAGACGGAATGCCGGCAGGCGTCGATCAGGCCCCAGCCGAGGCCGAGCGGCGTCAGCCGGCGGTCGGCATTGTCGGCGCGCAGCGAGAGCCGAAACTCGGCGCGCGAGGTGAACATGCGATAGGGCTCGCTGACACCCGAACGGGTGAGGTCGTCCACCATCACGCCGAGATAGGCCTCGCCCCGCCCGATCGTCACCGGCTCCCCGCCCCCGGCGCGGCGCGCGGCGTTGAGCCCGGCGAGCAGCCCCTGCGCCGCGGCCTCCTCGTAGCCGGTCGTGCCGTTGATCTGACCGGCGAGGAACAGGCCCCTGGCGGCGCGGACCTCCAGCGTCGCCCGCAGCTCGCGCGGGTCGACATGGTCGTATTCGATGGCATAGCCGGGCTTCAGGATCGACACGCGCTCCAGCCCCGGCAGCGTTCGCAGGAAGGCGGCCTGCACGTCCTCCGGCAGCGAGGTCGAGAGACCGTTCGGATAGACGGTCGGATCGTCCAGCCCCTCCGGCTCCAGGAAGACCTGATGCCCGTCGCGATCGCCGAACTTGACGATCTTGTCCTCGATCGACGGGCAGTAGCGCGGCCCCGTGCCCTCGATGCGCCCGCCATAGAGGGCCGAGCGGGACAGGTTCTCGCGGATGATGCGATGCGTCTCGCCGGTCGTGCGGGTGATGCCGCATTCGATCTGCGGCACGGTGATCGCGCGGGTGAGATAGGAGAAGGGCGAGGGGTCCTCGTCGGCCTTCTGCATCTCGAGGCTCGCCCAGTCGATCGTGCGCCCGTCGAGCCGCGCCGGGGTTCCCGTCTTCAGGCGCCCGAGGCGAAGGCCGAGGCGCGCGAGCGTCGCGGACAGGCCGACCGACGGCGCCTCCCCGACGCGCCCGGCGGGCACGGTCCACGTGCCGATATGGATGAGGCCGTTGAGGAAAGTTCCGGTGGTTAGCACAGCCGCGCCGCAGGCGATGCGCCGCCCGTCTGCAAGGAGGACGGCGGAGATGCAGCCCTCGGCGGAAAGTTCGAGATCGAAGGCATCGCCCTCGATCACCTCCAGCCCGGCCTGCCGGCGCACGGCGTCCTGGATCGCGGCCTTGTAGAGCTTGCGGTCGGCCTGCGTGCGCGGCCCGCGCACGGCCGGGCCCTTGCGCCGGTTGAGGAGGCGGAACTGGATGCCCGCGGCATCGGCCGCCTCGCCCATCAGGCCGCCCAGCGCGTCCACCTCGCGCACGAGATGCCCCTTGCCGATGCCGCCGATGGCGGGATTGCAGCTCATGGCGCCGACGGTGGCGAAGGCATGGGTGAGAAGGACGGTGCGGGCGCCGGCGCGCGCGGCCGCCGCCGCCGCCTCGGTGCCGGCATGGCCGCCGCCGATGACGACGACGTCGGCGGAAGGATCGGAACGGGACTGGGTCATGGCTTCGGTTAAGCCGCAGCCGGCCGGGCCTGTCAATCGAAGGCGACGGCGGGCGGTCGGCGGAGGCGCGAGCAAGCACCGATCGCATCCGCGTCGGCGGCCGTCGCGGCGCGGATGGCGGGGGTCGGGCCTCGTTGGTGATGCGCTATTTTCCGATGCAGAAGCGGGAGAAGACGATGTCGAGAAGGTCTTCCACCCCCCGCCGTCCCGTCAGCAGGCCGAGCCGGTCGGCCGCCTCGCGCAGGCGCTCGGCCTGGAGTTCCGGCGCGTCGTCCGGATGGTCCAGCGCCTCGCGCAGGAGGTCACGCAATTCGCCGAGGAGGGCGCGATGGCGCTCGTGCAGCGGCAGGGGCTCCTCGCCGATGCCTTCGGACGCCGCCGCCGCGATATGGGCGAGCAGGGATTCGAGGCCCGTCCCGTCTCGCGTCGAGAGGGCCGGCCAGCTGTCGGGAACCGGCCGCTTCGCCAGGTCCGCCTTCGACAGGACCGTCAGATGCGTCGGCTTCGCCGCCTCGCCATCCACGACCGCATGTTTCACGTGAGACAAACCGGCCGCCTCTTCGAGCGCATCGGCGGGGACGAGCGAGAGCACGAGATCGGCGGCGTCCATCGTGCGGCGGGCCCGCTCAATGCCGATGGCCTCCACCGGGTCGTCCGTCTCGCGCAGACCCGCCGTGTCGAAGAGGCGCACGGGAATGCCGCGAAGATCGAGCGTCACCTCCAGAACGTCGCGCGTCGTGCCGGGAACGGGCGTGACGATCGCGACGTCTCTCCGGGCGAGCGCGTTCATCAGGCTCGACTTGCCGGCATTGGGCGGCCCGACGATCGCGACGCGAAAGCCCGCGCGCAGGATCTCGCCGCGCTCGGCGCGGTCGAGATGCGCCTCCAGCTCCACCAGAAGCCGCGCCATCGCCCGCGCCGTGCCAGGATCCAGCGTCTCGCCCACGTCGCCCTCGTCCGCGAAGTCGAGGCTCGCCTCGATCATCGCGCGCATGCCCGTCAGCGCGTCCATCCAGCCCTCGTAGAGGCGGCGCAGGCTGCCGTCGGCCTGGTCGAGCGCGGCGCGGCGCTGGCGCTCGGTCTCGGCGGCGAGGAGATCGCCGAGCCCCTCCGCCTCGGTGAGGTCGATGCGCCCGTTCTCGAAGGCGCGGCGGGTGAATTCGCCGGCCTCGGCAAGCCGCACGCCCGGCAGCGCGCAGGCGGCGGCAAGGACCGCGGAGACCGTGGCCCGGCCGCCATGAAGGTGGAATTCGGCACTGTCCTCGCCACTCGCCGTTCCCGGGCCCTCGAAGAACAGGACGAGGCCACGGTCGAGCGTCGCGCCGTCGCGGTCCCGGATGCGCCGCAGACCGGCGCGGCGCCCCGCGGGCACCGATCCGGCAAGCGCCGTCACGACCCCCCGGGCGGCCGGGCCGCTGACGCGCAGCACCGCGATGCCGCTCGGCAGCGCGCCGGAGGATAGGGCGACGATGGTCTCGACCTTGCTGTCGCGGGACATGGCGCGGCCTTTCGCGGGCGCTGGAGGCGGGAGGCCGGACAAGGCCGCCCGGGCTCGAAACCGGGTCGCGACGCAGGGCTTTGCGCCGCGCGCCCTGTTCGAGGACCTTGAGCGCCTTACCCTTGCCGGAGCGAACGGAGCAAGGGCGGGAGGGACGATCATGGAGCGGAACGAGGATCGCAACCTGCTCGGCGAGGCGCTGAGCCCCTATCTCCAGCAGCACCGCGACAATCCCGTGCACTGGATGGAATGGTCGCCGGAGGCCCTGGCACGGGCCAGGGCGCTCGACCGGCCGATCCTCCTCTCCATCGGCTATGCCGCCTGCCACTGGTGCCATGTGATGGCGCATGAGAGCTTCGAGAACGAGGCCACGGCCGCCATCGCCAACCGCCTCTTCGTCTGCATCAAGGTGGACCGGGAAGAGCGGCCGGAGATCGACCAGATCTACATGAGCGCGCTCCACGCGATGGGCGAGCAGGGCGGCTGGCCGCTGACCATGTTCCTCCTGCCCACCGGCGCGCCCTTCTACGGGGGCACCTATTTCCCGCCCGAGCCGCGCTTCGGGCGGCCGGGCTTCCCGCAGGTGCTGGAGGCGGTGGCCGAGGCCTATGCCAACCGGCGCGACGCCCTGGAGAAGAGCGCCGCCGACATGACGGCCCATCTCCACCGCACGCTGGCGGGCGCCTCCGCCACGGCCTCGCTGGACGCGCTGGCGCTCGCCCCCTTCGCGGCGCGCGTCGAGACGCTGATCGACCCCGTCCTCGGGGGTCTCAAGGGCGCGCCGAAATTTCCGAACGCCCCGACCATCGAGGTCCTGGCCCGCTCGGGGTTTCCGGACGGGCCGGCGAGCCGGCGCGAGGCCTTCCTGCACACGCTGCAGTCTCTCTGCCTCGGCGGAATCTACGATCACCTCGGCGGCGGCCTGCATCGCTATGCCGTCGACGACCGCTGGCTCGTGCCGCATTTCGAGAAGATGCTCTATGACAACGCCGCCTTCCTCAGGCACCTCGCCTGGGGCGCGCGGGCGACGGGGGAGCGGCTCTTCGTCGACCGCCTGTCGCAGACGGTGGACTGGCTGGCACGCGAGATGGTCGTGCCGGGCGGGGGCCTTGCCGCCTCGCTCGACGCCGACAGTCTCGATGCCGAGGGCCATCTGGAGGAGGGCGCCTTCTACGCCTTCGCCGCGGCCGAGGTCGACGCCGTGCTGGGCGAGCGCGCCCGCGCCTTCCGCGCCGCCTACGACGTGACCGAGAGCGGCAATTTCGAGGGCAGCAACGTCCTGCACCGGCTGCATCCGGCCGGCATCGACGCCGCCGCGGATTTCGCGCCGGAGCGGGCGCAGCTCTTCCAGGCGAGAGTCGCGCGCACGCCGCCGGCGCGCGACGACAAGGTCCTCGCCGACTGGTCGGGCCTTGCCATCGCGGGTCTCGTGGAGGCCGAGCGCGTGCTCGGCGACGGGCGGGCGCTCGGTCTCGCCCGGCAGGCCTTCGCCTTCGTGGAACGGGAGATGCATCCGAACGGCCGCCTCTGCCATGCCGCGCGCGGCGGCAAGGCGTCAAGCCCGGCGCTTTCGGGCGACTACGGCGCGCTGATGGGGGCGAGCGCGATGCTCTTCTGCGCGACGCTCGACGCGGCCTATCTCGAGGCCGGCCATCGCTATGCCGAGGCGCTGGAGCGCTTCCACGGCGACGGGGCGGGCGGGCACTATCTCTCGGCCCTGGACGCCACCGACGTGCCCTTGCGGCTGCGGGGCGACGGCGACGACGCCGTGCCCGGCGGCACGGCGCTGGTTGTCGAGGGTCTGGCGCTTCTGGCGCAGGCGAGCGGCTCGGCGGAGCTCTCCGAACGCGCCTTGCGCGCGGCGCAGGCCGCCGCCGGCCGCGTCGCCTCGGGCGGACTGCATGTGCCGGCTCTCGTCTCGGCCGTCGACCGACTGCGGCGCGGGCGCGAGCTCGCGATCTTCTCCGGCCCGGGCGATCCGCGCGGCGAGGCGTTGCGGGCGGTGGCCCTCGATAGCGTCGATCCCGCGCGGCTCGATCTCTTCGCGCTCTCGCCGGCCGACCTGCCGAGACGTCTCGCCATGGCCGCCGTCCAGCTCGACGGGCGCCCGGCGGCCTTTCTCTGCGAGGCCGGCGCCTGCCGCGCGCCGGTGCACGACGCGGACGGCCTGCGCGCCCTGCTCCTGTCCGGCTCCGGCCCGGACTGAGGCTCAGACCGCCTCGAAGACGATCTCCTTGGCGCCGCTCCACAGCGTGTCGCGGCCGAGTTCGGCAAGGCGCGGCAGCCCGGCGGTGATCGTCAGGAGCGGATTGCCGGCGAGCGGCCCGGCCTTGGAGGCGAAGGCGCAGGGGCCGTAGGCGAGGAGGATCTCGGTCTCCGAGACGCCGCCGGGATAGAGCAGGATCTCGCCGGGCGCGGGGTGGCAGGTGGCGTCCTCCGGCGGCAGGGGGAAATCGGTGCTGCCGAGCGGGATCCAGCAGGCCTCGCCGCTCCAGCGCACGTGGATGATGCGCTGGCGGTAGGGCAGGAGCGCGCGGAACAGCGCCACGGTCCTGGGCGCGCGCGCCGTCTCGAACCGTGCCGGAAAGGCGGCTCCGTCGATCGTGATGCGGCAGTCGGTGTCGCTCATCCGGGGTCCTCGTGAGGCTGGTCTGGGGCGAAGGCCGCGGCGAAGCGGTCGCGCGTTGTCATCCCGGATTTGCGGGTCCGGCACCGTTCGACGAGGTCAGGCCGGCTTGACGCGGCCGACGCGCGCGCCGGTCGCGCTGCGCAGCTGAAGCGGCACGGTCTCGAAGACATGCGTCGGCGTGCCCGCGGCGGCCCAGACGGTGGCGTGGGCGAAGAGATCCTCGTCCATGAAGACCGGCAGCGGGCTCGCATGGCCGAAGGGCGGGATGCCGCCGATGGCAAAGCCGGTCGCCGCGCGCACGAAGGCCGCGTCCGGGCGCTCCAGCGCCTCGCCGACAAGAGCTTCCATACCCGCCTCGTCGACGCGATTCGCGCCCGAGACGAGAAGGAGATGCGCCGTCCCGCTGGAGGCGCCGCGAAAGACCAGGCTCTTGACGATCTGCCCGACCTGCGCCCCGACGGCCGCCGCCGCCTCCTCCGCCGAGCGCGCGGAGGCTCGCGTCTCCACGATGGCGATCTTCAGCCCGCGCGCCGTGGCGGCGGCGAGCACCCGTTCGGCGGGCGCGGGAAGGGTCTGCGACATGCGGGCGGCCTCCGGGCGGGGCGATGGATCGTCCGTCCTTAGAGCATCGCCGCGCGGTTCGCACGCGGGGACCGCCGGCGGCGGCGACGGGATCGCTCGCCACCGCCCGCGACCCCGCGCCGGCGGGACGCGTGCGCCCGAACGAAAACGGCCCCGCCGGGAAGGCGGGGCCGTGACGTCTTCGACCGAGGGAACGAGGCCCCTCAGGTGTTCATGGAGTCGAAGAAGTCCGAATTGCTCTTGGTCTGCTTCAGCTTGTCGTTCAAGAACTCGATCGCGTCCGTCGTGCCCATGGGGGCGAGGATGCGGCGCAGGACGAAGATCTTCTGCAGGTCCGAGCGCTGGATGAGGAGATCCTCCTTGCGCGTGCCGGACTTGAGGATGTCCATCGCCGGATAGATGCGCTTGTCGGCGACCTTGCGGTCGAGCACGATCTCGGAATTGCCGGTGCCCTTGAACTCCTCGAAGATCACCTCGTCCATGCGGCTGCCCGTGTCGATGAGGGCGGTGGCGATGATCGTCAGCGAGCCGCCTTCCTCGATGTTGCGCGCCGCGCCGAAGAAGCGCTTGGGGCGCTGCAGGGCGTTGGCGTCGACGCCGCCGGTCAGCACCTTGCCGGAGGAGGGGACGACCGTGTTGTAGGCGCGGCCGAGACGGGTGATCGAATCGAGGAGGATGACGACGTCGCGCCCGTGCTCGACGAGGCGCTTGGCCTTCTCGATGACCATCTCGGCGACGGCGACGTGGCGCGTGGCCGGCTCGTCGAAGGTGGAGGAGACGACCTCGCCCTTCACCGAGCGCTGCATGTCCGTCACTTCCTCGGGCCGCTCGTCGATGAGCAGGACGATGAGGTAGCACTCGGGATGGTTGGCGGTGATGGAATGGGCGATGTTCTGCAGGAGCACCGTCTTGCCGGTGCGCGGCGGCGCGACGATGAGGCCGCGCTGGCCCTTGCCGAGCGGGGCGACGAGGTCGATGACGCGGGCCGAGAGATCCTTCTTGGTCGGATCGCCGAGCTCCATCTTGAAGCGCTCGTTCGGATAGAGCGGCGTCAGATTGTCGAAATGGCTCTTGTGGCGGATGCGCTCGGGATCGTCGAAATTGATCGTGTTGACCTTGAGAAGGGCGAAGTAGCGCTCGCCCTCCTTCGGGGAGCGGATCGGCCCCTCCACCGTGTCGCCGGTCTTCAGCGAGAATTTCCGGATCTGCGAGGGCGAGATGTAGATGTCGTCGGGGCCCGGCAGGTAGTTGGCGTCGGGCGAGCGCAGGAAGCCGAACCCGTCCTGCAGGATCTCGACGACGCCCTCGCCGACGATCTCGACCTCGGAGGCGGCGAGCTGCTTGAGGATCGCGAACATGAGCTCCTGCTTGCGCAGGACGGACGCGTTCTCGACGGCGTTCTCCTCGGCGAAGGCGATGAGCTCGGGGGCGCTCTTGTTCTTCAGGTCCTGAAGTTTCATTCGGGTTCGTAAGGCTCTTTTGGAGCGCCGTCCGCCCGCCTCGGAGCGGCGGGGACGGGCGCTGAAGTCGGGAGAGGGAAAGCGCTGTCGCCGGACACGGGACGTGTTCTTCGGCAGGAGTCTCGCGCACCGGGTCGGCACGCATGCGCATTTCGTCAAAGGCGGGATGTGGGCCTGATATACCGGCTGGCGGCCCGCCACGCAAGAGGCGCGGGGGGCGGCGGGAGCCGCCGGCGCAACGCGCCTCAGGCGGCGGGGGCGAGGCCGAGCGCGGCCAGCGCGCGCGCGACGACCTCCGGGGGCGCCGCGTCGACGCCGATCTCGACGCCGTCCTCGTCCGCCTCCAGCGGCTCGAAGTCGGCGAACTGGGAGGCGAGGAGGGAAGCGGGCATGTAGTGGCCCTGGCGGGCCCGCAGGCGCGCTTCGACGAGATCGGGCGAGGCGCATAGCTCCACGAAGCGAACGCGCGCCTGCGAGCCTCTGAGGACGTCGCGGTAGCGCCGCTTCAGCGCCGAGCAGGTGATGACGCAGTCGCGCCCGGCCGCCGCCTGCTCGTCGATCCACCCGGCGATGAGCGCGAGCCAGGGCCAGCGGTCCTCGTCGGTCAGCGGGATGCCGGCCGACATCTTCTCGATATTGGCCCTGGGGTGGAAGTCGTCGGCCTCGGCGAAGACCCAGCCGAGGCGCGCGGCGATACCGGTCGCCGTCGTCGTCTTGCCGGTGCCGGAGGGCCCCATCGTCACGAGGCAGGTCGTCCTGCCGCCGCTCGCCTCGTTCATGCCCGTCTCCCCGGATCGGCGGAAGGCCGGCGCCGCCGGCGGCTGTCCTAGCCGGTCCGGCGGCGGGCGCGCAATGGCCTCAGAAGGGCTTCACCACGACGAGGATGACGATGAGGACGAGGAGCACGGTCGGCACCTCGTTCATCACGCGCCAGTGCTTGGTCGACTTGCCGTTCATGTCGTTGGCGAAGCGCCGGGCGGAGGCGGCGTAGTAGCCGTGCAGACCGCTCATGGCGACGACGAGCAGGATCTTGGCGTGCAGCCAGCCGGACTGGAAGCCGTAGATCGTGTAGGCGAGCCAAGCGCCCGCCACCCAGGTCACGATCATCGCCGGCAGCATGATCGCCTTCAGCAGGCGCCGCTCCATCACCTTGAACGTCTCGGACTGCGGCGTGCGGGGGCCGACCTCGGCATGGTAGACGAAGAGGCGCGGCAGGTAGAGCATGCCCGCCATCCAGGCGATGACGGCCACGATGTGCAGCGACTGCACCCAGAGCTGGCCCTCCACCGGCACGAGGAGGAACAGGACGAGCGCGAGCAGGAGGCCGGCGATGCCGGCGATCATGCCCGAGCGGTCCTTGGCGGGCGGCGTGGCGATGGAACTCATGGGGACAGGGCTTTCGCGGGAAGGGGAGGGCGTCTGGAACCGATCTAGCCTTCGCCGCCGCCAAAGCCAATCGCGCTCCGCCGCCGCGCCCCTCGCCGTCAGCCCCCGCGCACCAGCCGCAGCAGCGCCTCCACATGCGCGATCGGCGCGTCCGGCGTGATGCCGTGGCCGAGATTGAACACGAGCGGGCCCTGTCCGAGGCCGTCGAGGATCGCCCTGACGCCCTCCTCGAGCGCCTGCCCGCCGGCGATGAGGCGCAGCGGGTCGAGATTGCCCTGCACCGCCCCTTGCGCCTGCAGCTCGCGGGCGAAGGACAGCGGCACGCCCCAGTCGAGGCCGAGCGCGTCGACGCCGGTCTTCTGCCGATAGGTCGAGAGCAGCGCGCCCGCGCCCTTGGGAAAGCCGATGATCTTGGCGCCCGGCACCGCCGCGCGCACCTTCTCGACGATCCGCGCGACGGGGGCGACGGCATAGGCCTCGAAGCTCGCCTCGTCGAGGACGCCCGACCAGCTGTCGAAGATCTGCACGCAGTCCGCTCCGGCCTGGAGCTGGCGCACGAGATAGTCCGCGCTCATCTCGGCCAGGAGGAACAGGAGCGCCCGCATCTCCTCCGGGTTCCGGTAGCCGAAGAGCCGGGCGGGCGCCTGGTCGGGCGTGCCGCGCCCGGCGATCATGTAGGTCGCCACCGTCCAGGGCGCGCCGCAGAAGCCGATCAGCGTCGTCTCCTCGGGAAGCTCGGCGCGCAGGCGCGCCACCGTCGCGATGACGGGGGCGAGATGCGTGTCGGCGTCCGACGGGTCGAGGTCCTGGATCTCGGCGGGACGGATCGGCTCCATCCTCGGCCCTTCGCCCGCCTCGAAGCGGACGCCCCGGTGCAGCGCGTCGGGGATGACGAGGATGTCGGAGAAGAGGATCGCCGCGTCGAAGCCGAAGCGGCGGATCGGCTGCAGGGTGACCTCGGTGGCGAAGTCGGGATTGTAGCAGAGGTCGAGGAACCCGCCGGCCCTGGCCCGCGTCTCGCGATATTCCGGCAGATAGCGGCCGGCCTGCCGCATCAGCCAGATCGGAGGCGGGAACACGGTCTCCCCGTCGAGAACGCGGAGAAGCTTGCGCTGGCCCATCAGGGCTCCCTTCTAGAAATGAAATCTATTGAGATCGAGATTCTGGTTCTATGACTCGGTGGATAGCCGGAATTCACAAGGGCCCCTAGATGGCGGCCGCGCGGCGAAAATCCAACGCCGCGGCGGGACAGGACTCCCCGGCGTGGACGGCAAGCGGGGATGGATCGCAAAAGCCGAGACGTTTCAGCCTCTTGCGGCAGATCCGAAAACGGCCGGGCCTGTGGACAAGCCCTGGACGGCGCGCGCGCTTCGCCGGGCCGTCCCGCAAGTCCCGCTCTCCTTTCCACAAGCGCCCGGCGATGGCGCTCTGTGGACGACGGGCCCCCTTTCCCACCGCTTCGCCCCGGCCCGGCCCGGCCCTGGGGACAATCGGGCTCTTCCCACAGGCCCCCCGAGAATCCCAGGGATGACGGGCGAAAGGCCTTGCGCCGACCCCCAGAATCGAGTCCCGTCGAGGCGCCCCATGGCCTTGCGCGCAGGCTGCCCCTATCTCGAGCGCGGACGCTCGAGCGTTTCGAGCCCGAAGGAGCGGCCCCATGGCCCACAGCCTCATCCTCGCCTCCGCCAGCCCGCATCGCCGCGAGCTCCTGAAGAATGCCGGCATCGACGTCGTCGTCGAGCCGAGCACGCTCGACGAGCGGGCGCTGGAGGCGCCGCTGAAGGAGACGGGCGCGACCCCCGCCGACGTCGCCGAAGTGCTGGCGCAGGCCAAGGCGAGCGACGTGTCCGAGCGCCATGCCGGCGCCTTCGTCATCGGCGCCGACCAGACGCTGGCGCTGGGCGACGAGGTGCTGCACAAGCCCGCCGACATGGAGGAGGCGCGGCGCACGCTCCTGAAGCTCTCCGGCCGCACCCACCAGCTCCACAGCGCCGTGGTGCTCGTGCGGGACGGCGCGGTCCTCTTCCGCCATGTCGAGACCGTGTCGCTGACGATGCGACCCCTCGACCCCGGCTTCGTCGGCCGCTATCTGGCGGCCGCCGGACGGCGGGCGCTGACGAGCGTCGGCGCCTACCAGATCGAGCGGGAGGGCATCCAGCTGATGGAGCGGATCGACGGCGACTTCTTCGCCATCATCGGCCTGCCGCTGCTGCCGCTGCTCAAAGCTCTGCGCGAGAAGGGCGCCATCGATGGCTGAGACGGACTGGACCCCGAGACCCTATGTCAGCGGCGCGCCGCTTCCACGCGGCGAGGGCTCGATCTTCGACCCCGCGCGCCGCGCCGCCGAGCCCACGGGCCCGAAGGCCTTCGTCACCGGCTGGCCGGTCTGGCATTCGCGCTCGCCGCTCATCCACGGCGCCTGGCTCGCCCGCCACGGGCTCGAGGGCAGCTACCGGCGCGTCGGCGTGCCGCCGGAGGAGATCGCGACCTTCCTCGCCACGATGCGCGAGGCGGGCTTCGTCGGCGGCAACGTCACGATCCCGCACAAGGTGGCGGCCTTCGAGGCCGCCGCGCGGCGCGACGGCGACGCGGAGGCGATCGGCGCGGTCAACACGCTGTGGTTCGAGGGCGGCACGCTGGTCGGCGGCAATACCGACGCCTACGGCTTTGCCGCCAATCTCGACGAGCGCCTGCCCGGCTGGTCCGACGCCGAGACCGCGACGGTGATCGGGGCGGGCGGCGCGGCGCGGGCGGTGATCCACGCGCTCCTGTCGCGCGGCGTGGCGCGCGTCCGCGTCCTCAACCGCACGCTCGACAATGCGAGAGCGCTGGCCGAGCGTTTCGGCGCCGTCGTCACCGCCCATGGCGAGGACGAGCGCGAGAGCCTCCTGCGGGGCACCGATCTCCTGGTGAACACCGCGCCCATCCCGCAGGCCGACCCGGAGGACGAACTGCCCGACTGGTTCCCGAAAAAGGGCGTCGACCTCTCCGCCCTGCCCGACCACGCGCTCGTCACCGACATCGTCTACGTGCCGCTGGAGACGCCGATCCTTTCGGCGGCCCGGGCGCGGGGCCTCTCGACGGCCGACGGGCTCGGCATGCTCCTGCACCAGGCGGTGCCGGGCTTCGAGCGCTGGTTCGGCACGCGCCCCGCCGTCGACGAGCCCTTGCGCGCGAGAATCGTCGCCGACATCGAGGCGGCGGGATGATCGTCCTCGGCCTCACCGGCTCGATCGGCATGGGCAAGTCGACGGTGGCCGGCATGTTCGGCGATCTCGGCGTGCCCGTCCATTCGGCGGACGAAGCCGTCCACGCGCTCTATGCGGGCGCGGCCGCGCCGCTGGTCGAGGCCGCCTTTCCGGGCACGGTCAGCGGGGGCGTCGTCGATCGCGCGGCCTTGTCGAAGGCCGTCCTGAACGACAGTGCGGCGCTCGCCCGGCTCGAGACGATCGTCCACCCGCTGGTGCGCGCGGCCGAGACGCGCTTCCTCGACGCGGCGAGGGCGAGCGGCGCCTGCCTCGCCGTCCTCGACATTCCGCTCCTCTACGAGACGGGCGGGGAGGCGCGCTGCGACGCGGTGGCCGTCGTCTCCGCGCCGGCCGAGATCCAGCGCGCCCGCGTCCTCGCCCGGCCCGGCATGACGCCCGACCGCTTTTCCGCCATTCTCGCCAAGCAGGTGCCCGACGAAGAGAAGCGCCGGCGCGCCGACATCGTCATCGACACCGGCACGAGCCTTGAGACCACGCGCGCCGCGGTGGAGCGGATCGTGGGGAGTTTCGCCAAGGACCCCGGGCGGTATCGTAGGCGCATCGCGCCCAAGGCGTAGCCGCAGGCGATCCCGATGTGGAAAGGCCGGCGGCGTTGCCGTCCTCCGCTTGCCCGCGGCCCGGCGAGGGAGGACAAGGGAGGCGCCAGACCGACAAAGGCCCTTCCATGCGCGAGATCGTCTTCGATACGGAAACCACCGGGCTCGACTTCGAGGCCGACCGGGTGATCGAGATCGGCGGGCTGGAACTGTGGAACCACGTGCCCACCGGCAAGGTCTTCCACCGCTACGTCCGCCCGGTCGGGCGCCGCGTCGATCCCGACGCGTTCCGCGTCCACGGCATTTCCGACGACATGCTCTCCGACAAGCCGACCTTCGGCGAGATCGTCGAGGAGTTCGAGGCCTTTTTCGGGGGCGCCAGGCTCGTCGCCCACAACGCGACCTTCGACCTGCGCTTCCTCAATGCCGAGCTCGCTCGGCTGGAGCGCCCGCCGATCGAGGCCGATCGCATCGTCGACACGCTGGCCATGGCGCGGCGCAAGTTCCCGATGGCCAACGCCACGCTGGACGCCTTGTGCTCGCGCTTCTCGATCGACACGTCCAAGCGCACCAAGCACGGGGCGCTGCTCGACAGCGAGCTCCTGGCCGACGTCTATCTGGAACTCCTGGGCGGCCGGCAGTCGGCCCTCGGGCTCGTGGTGGTGGACGGGCGCGAGCCGGGCGGGGCGAACGAGCGCATCGCCGTGCCCCAGCGCCTTGCCCCGCTCGCATCCCGGCTGACGCCGGAGGAGGCGGCGCGCCACCGCGCCTTCGTGGCGACGCTCGGCTCCTCGCCGGCCTGGATGAAGCTCCTGGAGCCTGCGGACGAGGCGGCGCAGAAGGCCTCCTGAGACACGGAAAAGGCCCCGCGCGTCGCCGCACGGGGCCTTCCGGAGATCGGCGAAAGGCGCCTCAGGCGTTGGTGGTCTGGACCTGCGCGCGCGCGCGCTCCTCGGCCATGCGCTGCTGGAACAGGACGGCGAAGTCGATCGGGTCGATCATCAGCGGCGGGAAGCCGCCGTTGCGCGTGATGTCCGCGATGACCTGGCGGGCGAAGGGGAAGAGCAGGCGCGGGCACTCGATGAAGAGAACCGGGAGCATATGCTCCTGCGGGATGCCCGTGAGGCGGAACACGCCGCCATATTCGAGCTCGACATTGAACAGGAGCTCGGTGCCCTCGCCGGCCTTGGCGTTCAGCGTCAGGCGCACGTCGAACTCGCCCTCGCTCGCCTGCGGGCCGCCGAGCGGATTGGCCGAGACGTTCACGCCGATATTGATCGAGGGCGAACGCTGCTGGCTGCGCAGCACGCCCGGCGCGTGCGGGCTCTCGAAGGAGAGGTCGCGGATATACTGGGTGAGGACGTTGACGGCGGCGGCCGGAGCCCCGGCGCCCGCGCCGTTCGCCTGGTTGTTGACCTCGGACATGATCGCTCCCTTGTCGCTGCGCCCCTCGGGCGGGCCGTCCCGGCCGTCCGGCCGGCGGCATGGCGCCCGCCGAACCCGTCCGCCGGGGCGCTTTCGGGCGCGAGCGCTAGCATCTGGGGCGGGGAGAGACAAGGCGCCGGCGCGATCTGCGGATCCGCCCGCACGGGGCCCTCGCGCAGGGCCGGTCGGACGGGCGCCCGGTCAGTGCAGCGTGCGCGGTCCGGTCTCGTCGTCCGTGCCGTCGCGGGTCCAGGGCGAGTTCGGGTCGCGACCGCGGCCGATCTCTGCGGCCGTGAGGTCGATCACGGCCGGGCCGGACGGATGGGGCGCCCCGGGGCGGCGGGCCATCGTCGCCGAGCCGGCCACCACGACGCGGCGGGCGAGCGCGGTGCCGATCATGCGGCGCACGGCCGGCACGAAGAGGAGGAGGCCGAAGATGTCGCTGACGAAGCCCGGCACCAGGAGAAGCATGCCGGCGATGCCGATCAGAACCGCGTCGAAGGCCTCGCGCCCCGGCACGCGGCCGGCGCGCATCTCGCCCTGCATGCGGCGCAGCGTCGCGATGCCCTGCCGGCGCAGGAGGGCCGCGCCCAGGATCGCCGAGAGGACGACGAGGAGGAGCGTCGGCCACAGGCCGAGCCAGTCGCCGACGAGGATGAAGCCCCCGATCTCGACGAGCGGCATGGCGAGGAGGAGGATCGGGATGAGGATGAGCGGCATCGGCTCGGCAAGGCTCCGTGGGGCTGGCCCCCGCAAAGGGGCGGAAGCGCCGCGCCCCCCGGCCGTCGCCTTCGGGGCGTCTCGGCCGCGGGGCCTCAGTTGGCGCCGGTTGCTCCGAACATAGGAAGCCGACGAGGGAAATTGAATGCTGGGCCCACGCTCTCTATATCGAAGGGGCGGAGAGGTCCGCGACACGGACGCGACATAGATCCGCGACACGGACGCGACACAGGGGAGACGACGGCGCGACATGGGTTTGGGGACGATCTTTTTCATCGTGCTGGCGGCGATCGTCCTGTTCCAGTTGCGCAACGTGCTCGGGCGCCGGACCGGCAACGAGCGGCCGCCCTTCGATCCCTATTCGCGCCCCGAGCGCGTGGAGCCGCCGGCCGGGGCCAATGACGGCGGCAACGTCATCACCCTGCCGCAGCGCCGCGCGGGCGAGGGGCCGATGGCCGCGCCCACCGGCTTCGAGGCGATCGACAAGGTCGCCGCCCCCGGCACGCCGCTCAACGCCGAGCTGCGCCGCATCCGCGAGGCCGATCCCGATTTCGACCCCGCCGGCTTCCTCGACGGCGTCAAGGTCGCCTACGAGATGATCGTCACCGCCTTCGCCGACGGCGACCGCAAGCTTCTCAAGGGCCTTCTCTCGGCCGACGTGTTCCAGGGCTTCGAGGGCGCCATCGCCGAACGCGAGGGGCGCGGCGAGCGCATGCAGTCCTCCTTCGTCGGCATCGACGACGCCAGCCTCGTGGCGGCCGAGCTGAAGGACCGCGAGGCCTTCGTCACCGTGCGCATCGTCTCCCAGCTGATCTCCGCCGTCGTGAAGCCGAGCGGCGAGGTGGTGGACGGCGATCCCGAGACCGTCGTCGAGGTCAAGGACGTGTGGACCTTCGCCCGCGACACGCGCTCGCGCGACCCGAACTGGAAGCTCGTCGGCACCGAGTCCGAAGACGAGGCCTGACGCTTCCGAGGGCCCGGCGATGACGACGTTCCGCCCCCTGCCGTTCTCCGCCCTCGAAGGCTGGCGCGATTTCGATCCCGCGCCGGCCTTTTCCGCGTTCCGGGCGAGCGCCGCGCGGCTTCTGTCCGGCGCCCTGCCGACGGGCGCGCTCGGCATCGAGGGGAGCACCTATCACGGCGCGGCGCGGCGCGCGCTCGCCGGCGCCTCCGACCCCCGCGCCTTCTTCGAGACCGAGTTCGAGCTCCTGGAGATCCGACCGCCCGAGGCGACAGGGTCCGAGCCCGGCTTTCTGACGGGCTATTACGAGCCGGTGGCGGAGGCCTCGCCGGTGGAGACGGCGCGCTTCCGCGTGCCGCTCTACGCGCCGCCCGAGGATCTGGTGAAGGTCGACGACGTCAACCGGCCGCCGGGCTTCGACCCGGAGTTCCGCTTCGCCCGCCGCAAGCCCTGCGGGCTCCTGGAGGAGTACCCCGACCGCGCGTCCATCGAGGCGGGGCTCCTGAAGGGGCGCAGCCTCGAGATCGCCTGGCTGGAGGACCCGGTCGAGGCCTTCTTCGTCCATGTCCAGGGTTCGGCGCGGCTGCGCCTGACCGACGGGCGCACGATGCGCGTCGGCTATGCGGCCAAGACCGGCCATCCCTTCACCGCCATCGGCCGCCATCTCGTCCAGACCGGCGCGCTGACGCTGGCGGAGGCGGACATGGCGGGCATCCGCCGCTGGCTCGCCGCCCATCCCGAGCGCCTGCGCGAGGTGCTGGACCGCAACCGCTCCTTCATCTTCTTCTCCCGGTTCGAGGTGCCCGACGAGAGCCTCGGGCCCGTCGGCGCGGCCAAGGTCTCGCTGACGCCGCTCGCCTCCATCGCCGTCGACCGGCTCCTGCACAGCTACGGCGTGCCGCTCTTCGTCTCGGCGCCGGGGCTTCTCGTGGAGGAGCGCCCCTTCCGGCGCCTCTGCATCGCGCAGGACACGGGCTCGGCGATCCTCGGCCCCGCGCGGGCCGATCTCTTCGTCGGCTCCGGCTCCGAGGCGGGCGCGCTCGCCGGCGCGGTGCGCCACCGCGCGGCCTTCCATCTCCTCGCGCCGGCGCCGCTCGCCGCGCGCCTGTCGCGGTGAAGCGCGGCCGGCTCTCGCAGGAGGACGCCCGGCTCTGGGCGGGCGTCGCCCGCTCGGTGCGCCCGCTGCCGGGCAAGGCGGTGCCGCCGCAGGAGAAGGAGGACGAGGCGCTGCTCGGCCCCGCCTTCGAGAAGGCGCTCTCGGGCACGCCCGCCGCGCCCTTGCCGGCCGCGCCCGCGCCCGGGCCGCGCCCGCTCGGCCTCCACCCGATCGAGAAGCCGGTGCGGCGCAAGCTCTCCAAGGGCCGCCTGCCCATCGAGGCGCGGATCGACCTTCACGAGATGACGCAAGGCGTCGCCCATTACGCGCTGCTCGGCTTCCTGTCGCGCGCCCATGCGCAAGGCCTGCGGCATGTCCTCGTCATCACCGGGCGGGGCGGGGGCGGGGGAGCGCTGTTCGGAGCGCGCGGCGTGCTGCGCCGGGTCGTGCCGCACTGGTTCGAGACGCCCGAATTCCGCCGCTACGTCTCCGGCTTCGAGCCGGCCGAGCGCCATCACGGCGGCGACGGCGCGCTCTACGTGCGGCTGAGGCGCCGGCCGTGACGCCCTTCGGCGAGAAGGTGCGCGCGCTCCGGCGCCAGAAGGGCGTGACGCAGCGCGAGATGGCCGCCGCCATCGGCGTTTCCAGCGCCTATCTCTCCGCCCTCGAGCACGGGCGGCGCGGGCGCCCGACCTGGCAGCTCCTGCAGCGCATCATCGGCTATCTCAACGTCATCTGGGACGAGGCGGAGGAGCTGCAGCGGCTCGCCGAACTCTCCCACCCCAAGGTGAGCGTCGGCACAGCGGGCCTCGGGCCGGAGGCGACGGCGCTCGCCAACCGCCTCTCGGAGACCATCGCCACGCTCTCGCGCGAGGACGTCGTCCACCTCCTCGCCGAACTCGAGGCCGCCAGCGAGCGGGCGCAGGCGGCGATCAAGGCCCGCCGGCGCCGATAGGGGCGCTTGGGGGGAGAAGGTGGCGGCCTCTGCGCCGCGTCATTCCCCGTCGAGCACGCCTTCCAGCGCGTAGTGCCGCACCGATGTCCGGTTGGCGATGAGCGTTTCGACGCTCGGCTCGCCGGTCATGGCGCGCGAGATGGCGAGCTTCGTCGCCTCGTAATTGGTGCGGTAGAGGTCCTTCAGGTCCAGGGTCTCGTGCGTCGCGCAGCGCGGGTCGAGCCAGATCATGACGATCATGCAGATCTCGTCCGCCTGATCCTTCGGCAGGATGCCCTCGATGAGGCAGTCGACGATGGCGTCGCCCGTCGCGCCCTGCACGACGCCGCCCAGAAGCTCGACATAGGCGAGGCTCTCGATCGTCGCCTTGGTCGTCATCATCGTGGCCGGACGGACCATCTGGTTGATGTCGCGCACCACGAACATGCGCGTGTGGCCCTGCACCTGGCCCATCATGGAGGCGAAGGCCTGGCCGACGGGGCCGCGCACGGAGCCGATCAGCACCTCGGGCATGGCGTCGGTGAACTGGCCGTCTGCGGCGAGCACCGTCGCCTCCCCGGTGCGGAACCAGATGTCGCTCATCGAAACTCTCCCTGACGGCGGCACGCCGCCCTGCCTGACAGGCCGGGCGAGGCGGTCTCGCCCCCCGCGCCGGCCGCGCGATGACCCCGCCGGGCGGGGCCGGGCGGAGCGATGACCCATCTTCGCGCCCGCCGCAAGATCGCGCGCACCGCGCCCTGCCGGCTGGGCGCCTCTCCCCGGCGTGGGCGAAGGGCAACAGGCGGCGCGCTTCCTGCGCGCCATCCCGCTCCGCGCAAGCCCCGGTCAGGCTCGCGGCCCGAGACTTGCCTCCACCGCCCCGACACGCCCTCGAACCTTGCGAAGAACGAAACCAAGCATGTGCCGCCTCGTCGCCTATGCCGGCCCGCCCGTCTTCCTCGACGCCGTGCTGATCGAGCCGAAGGGCTCGCTCGTCGCCCAGTCGCTCGCCGCGCGCGAGGCGCGCACGATCGTCAACGGCGACGGCTGCGGCACGGGCTGGTACGGCGAGCGGCCCGAGCCCGGCCTCTATCGCGGCATCCTGCCCGCCTGGTCGGACGCCAACCTCGCCTCGCTCTGCCGCCAGATCCGCTCCGGCCTCTTCCTCGCCCATGTGCGCGCGGCGACCTCCGGCGAGGTTTCCACCGCCAACTGCCACCCGTTCACGCTGGGGCGGCACCTCTTCATGCACAACGGCCAGATCGAGGGCTACGAGACGCTGCGCCGCGAAGTGGACGGGCTGATCGCCGATCCGTTCTACCGCCACCGCAAGGGCACGAGCGATTCGGAGGCCATCTTCCTCGCCGCCATGGCCGCGGGCGCCGACCGCAACCCCGTCGCCGCCTATGCCGGCGCGCTCTCCGCCATCGCCCGCATCGCCCCGGCCGCCACCTTGCGCTTCGCCGCCGTCCACACCGACGGCGAGCGCCTCTACGCCTTCCGCTGGTCGAGCGACCGCCAGCCGCCCTCCCTGTACCTGCGCAAACGCGGCCAGGGCCTCATCGTCGCCTCCGAACCCTGCGGCGACAACGCCAGCGAATGGAGCGCGGTGCCCCCGCAGTCGGTCGCGATCGCGGACCGACGGGGCGCGGTCAGGGTCGTGCCGTTCGGGATTGGCGTGGGGGAGGCGGTGGCGGCTTGAGGGGAGTTAAAATCAGTACGAAGGCCCGAAAATTTTCACTACATAACGGGTATTTGCAGAACCATTACATCCAAACAGCCTGATAGGCAAGGTCACGAGCCTTCTTTACTGTTTTGTCGCCAATGCCATCAATAGCTATGAGCTTCGCATCGTCTGCCCCAACTAACTCGCCAATGGTCTCATATCCTGCTGCTACAAACAGGCTAATCTTTCCTGGCGTGAGCCCATAGGGATACATGTTTCCTTTCTCAATCCATTTGAGAGGCTTCTCTAGTATACCTAGAGTGTCCACCGAAGGAAGACTGGGGAGCGCGATATTGCCGAAAACATCGGAGTTCACATGTATTTCAGTAGCATCAGTCCGGGCCGATCGCCAGTCATTCATCATCTCTAACGTCATCCGCTTACCCTGAACCTGCTCCAGTAAACTACACAGATTTACAGCATAAACAGGGCCTCGGCCGCCGGACTTCAGAGCCCGTGAAGCATCTCTCTTACCTATGAAACCAAGATACTCAAGTATCTCAAAAGGTTTTGCAAATTTTGTTACCATTGCGCGGTGAACCAAAACTCTTTCAGAGGGACTTTGCCGGCTGGGGTTGCTTTTCGATGCCACGTCGATAAGTTGTGTGAAGATATCAGTCGCAGTGTCTATAAACGGCTCATACTGTCCAAGTTTTGGAGCGACCTCCTCCATTAACGGCCAGTAGTAGTCAGTCGCCATATTGAGTAAGCAAGCGTTTAGATCAGGAATAGATATCTTCTCTTTATCCACGAATCGGTTGCATGCAAGAATGTACGCGCGCATATTGCCGACTAAAGCCCGAGCAAGTATCCCGCTAAACATTTCAAGGGTAAGTCGATCAGAGTATATGTCCTTATGGGCTAAACTCGGATACCTCCTCCTAAGAACGTCAACAAAATGGTTTTCGACTTCACTCGTCTCAAGTCGAGCAACGTCAATTACCGTGGCATCATTGAATATGTCGAAACGAATTCCAAATTTAGTAACGCCGGGATAGATGGAGGCTTTGCAAGAAATCGTATTGCTGGACAGTGTCCTAAAAAGATCAAAGAATACTTCAAGCGGCTTCTCGCGACCAATGTGAGCCGCATCATCGAACAGAAGTATTATTCTTTGACCTACCGCTGCCGATAGGTCTGCAAGTCCGCGCTGCAGTTCTGTTAAACTCTCTGCTCTCACAAAATCAATGCTTGAGTTATTGATTTTTAAATCAGATTGGATCTTGTTTGATAGTATTTCACAAAAATGCTTGATATACTCCTCACCATCGGTTTGCAGTAGTGGTAGATACCGCAAGCTAAGATAAACGGAAAAGACGTTTTTCTTCTCTGTCATACGCTTATGAGCAGCAATGAGTAGAGCGCTTTTTCCGCTTCCACGACCGCCGCGAATTAGGACGGGCCCATGCGCTGAGAGTTTCCTAATTATGCTTTCATCATAGTTCGAAAAACTATGATGGGCGTCAAAGGCGTCGAGTGGCCATTCCTCGGCCGCAAGTATCAGCCCGGCATCAAAATTTTCATCTAGTCCGACATCAGTCATTTTCTAAATCTCGCTATATAATTGATACGCTTGTGACTTTGCGATTCGACCATATGATGTCGGTATGAAGTGTGACGTAAATGCTAACAGCGCAACATAAGACTGACTGTCATCAAGCGCCACCAGCAACGTATCTGGATCAAGTATAGCCTCTGGTGCGAGATAGTCCCAGTGGACTCCTTTCGAGAGCACTGAATACAGACGTGATAATTCCGATTTCATGCGACCAATGAATTGATCTGGTTCCATCGTCTGCATTAGCTCGCTTCTAACGAAGCCATTGTCATCCACGTAGTCGACGGCATTTGTAAATGCCGGCCGCCAGAATAATTCCTCGAAGTAAGGAGAAAATAACGCCCTACTCAACTTACTACCTTCTACGTCCTTTTTCCAAATATTCGTCTCGTTCTCCATAGGGACAACATCTGGGGTCCATTTATAGCCTGCTTTCAACTGTTTTCCATGATCGAAGTCTCTCTGAGACTGAAAACTTCGAATAGCCATCATTCGAAATGGATCAAGACGGCCCGAAAGAATGGTTGCCGAGTTCTCCAATATCACGCGAGCACAAAACGCTGCAAACATAGCCGCTTCAGGCTTTGCTAGATCGGCTCGATATTCCTTTAGCTTTTCGTGAAACCTATTCAACAAGCTTGTATAGTGAATGAAAGTGTCTGATGCAGACCATTCGGCGTCGGGTTTGCCGCAGACTAGTTCGCCTATACCCATAAATATTGCGCTTCTCAACTAGCGGTTGGATCTCACAATTGATAGGCAGTTGCACTTCGAAAAACAATCCCATTTTACAAACACACGCAGTTGGCCGAGCGATCCCTGAAGCGGTGTAGGCAAACTCGTGCATTTCCTTCTGTGTATCGGAAGATGGAGCCTCGATCAGATCGTTATCAAACCGCCCCCCCTCACAAAATAAACCGCGACAGATCCACATCCCCCGCGATGCCCCCGATCGCCTTCTGCACGTAAGCCGCGTCCACCGTATACGTCTGGCCGCCCTTGTCGGGGGCCTCGAAGGAGATGTCGTCGAGGATGCGCTCCATCACCGTCTGCAGGCGGCGGGCGCCGATATTCTCGATGGAGCCGTTGAGGGAGACGGCGACGTCGGCGATGGCGTCGATCGCGTCGGGGGTGATCTCGAGCGTCACGTCCTCGGTGCGCAGCAGCGCCACATATTGCTTGATGAGCGAGGCCTCGGTCTCCGTGAGGATGCGGCGGAAGTCGTCGCGGGTCAGCGCCTTCAGCTCGACGCGGATGGGCAGGCGGCCCTGCAGTTCGGGCAGGAGGTCGGAGGGCTTGGAGACGTGGAAGGCGCCCGACGCGATGAAGAGGATGTGGTCGGTCTTCACCGGCCCGTGCTTGGTGGCGACCGTCGTGCCCTCCACCAGCGGCAGGAGGTCGCGCTGCACGCCCTCGCGGGAGACGCCCGCGCCCATGCCGCCGTCCTTGTTCGCCACCTTGTCGATCTCGTCGATGAAGACGATGCCGTTGTTCTCCACCGTCGAGACCGCCTCGCGCACGATCTGCTCCTGGTCGATCAGCTTGTCGGACTCCTCGGCGATGAGGAGGGCGTAGCTGTCCTTCACCGTGGTGCGGCGCTGCTTCGTGCGGTTCATCGCCTTGCCGAACATCTCCGACAGGTTGAGGACGCCCACATTGGCGCCGGGCATGCCGGGAATGTCGAGCCCGCCGAGCGGACTGCCGGTGTCGGAGACCTCGATGTCGATCTCCTTCTCGTCGAGCTCGCCGTCGCGCAAGCGCTTGCGGAAGCTCTCGCGCGTCGCGGGCGAGGCCGTCTTGCCGACGAGCGCTTCCAGAACGCGGTTCTCGGCGCCCTGGTGGGCCTTCGCCTTCACCTCGTCGCGCTTCCTGTCGCGCACGAGGCCGATGCCGACCTCCACGAGGTCGCGGATGATCTGCTCCACGTCGCGCCCGACATAGCCGACCTCGGTGAACTTCGTCGCCTCCACCTTGATGAAGGGCGCGCCCGCCAATCGTGCGAGGCGGCGGGAGATCTCCGTCTTGCCGACGCCCGTCGGTCCGATCATCAGGATGTTCTTCGGGCTCACCTCCTCGCGAAGGCTCCCGTCCAGCTTCAGCCGGCGCCAGCGGTTGCGCAGCGCGATGGCGACGGCGCGCTTGGCGTCGTTCTGGCCGATGATGTGGCGATCGAGCTCGGAAACGATCTCGCGGGGGGAGAAGTCGGTCATGTCGGTCCGTCATGTGAGGGCCGGGGCGGGCCGCCGCAGGGGCGGACCCGTCGCCGGCCTCGGGAGCCCGGGCCCTTCGGAGGCGCCGGGTGGGAGAGAAGGGGCGATCGCCCGATGATCTGGTCCTTGGGCGGGCCTTGAACAAGACCCCGCCGCCGGAGGGCGCGGGCGATGCCGAAAAAGCGAAGAGGGCAAGGCGGGAAATTTTCGCAAACCGGCCAGCGTCTTGTGGCCGCAACGCCCGGCGCGGGCGGGCTTCTCCACCATTTTGGCCGCCCTTCGTGCTTTGCAGGGCGGCGTTTTGAGCTACGATCGGGCCCAGCCGATTCGCCGGTTCGCCTCCCGAACCGCCGCGCTTCCCGCGACCCGAACCAGAGGGCCCCCAGCCCATGGCGCAACCGAACCCGAGCCAGACCGCCTCCCGCCCCGCGCCCGCATTGCGCCGCGCGCCGGGCCTGCCGCGGGCGGCTGCGGCGCCGGCCGGCCGGGCATGACGGGGGCGCTCGCCCGTCTGGCCGCCCTTCCCCAGCCCTGGTGCGAGGAGGCGCTGAAGGGCGCCCTGTGCGAGGCGGGCGCGGCCTGCGGCTTCACCCATGCCGCCGTGCTGACGCTGCCCTCCACCGACGACAACGCGCTCGCCACGCGCCTCGTGATGGGCAACTGGCCGCCCGCCTTCGCCAAGGGCTACGAGCAGGCCGGCCTCCACCGCTTCAAGCTGGTGCTCGGCCCCTTGCGCACCGACCCCATGCCCTTCGTCTGGGACGCCGAGACGCTGTTCGGCACGGACGAGGCCGATCCGTCCCCCGCCGCCCGCTTCGTGGCCGAGGCGCGCTATCTCTCCGGCGTCATCCTGCCCGTGCACGGGATGAGCGCCCTGTCGGGCGCGCTCTCCTTCGCGGGCCCGCACGCCCCGCCGGGCGAGGCCACGGTGCGCGAGCTGCAGCTCTTCGCCTTCGCCTTCTTCGGCATGCTGGCCGCCTGCCGCTTCGAGGAGAACCGCCGGCGCAACCCGCTCTCGGGCCGCGAGCGCGACTGCCTGAAGCTCGCCATGCTCGGCAAGACCTCCGCCGAGATCGGCATCATCCTCGGCCTTTCCGAATATACGGTCTCCCAATATCTGTCGGCGGCGACGCGCAAGATGGACGCCTCCAACCGCACCCACGCCGTCGCGCTGGCCGCCCAGCTCGGCTATCTCTCGTGAGCATCCCCTGGGCGCGGTGACCGTCCTGCCGCGCGGCGTGCGCCACGTGCCGGGCGCGCTCTCGCGCGAGGCGCAGCTCGCGCTTCTGGAGGCGGTGCGCGCGGTGGTGGCGCAAGCCCCGCTCTACCGGCCGCAGATGCCGCGCACGGGAAAGCCCTTTTCCGTGCGCATGACCAATTGCGGCGCGCTCGGCTGGGTCTCGGACCGCGCCGGCTACCGCTACCAGCCGCTGCATCCCGGGACCGGCGCGCCCTGGCCGGCGATCCCGGAGATCCTCCTGTCGCTCTGGCGCGAGCTTTCCGCCTGCGAGCGCGCGCCCGAGGCCTGCCTCGTGAACTTCTACGAGGAGGGCGCCAAGATGGGCCTCCACCAGGACCGCGACGAGGCCGACCTGTCGGCCCCCGTCCTCTCCGTCTCGCTCGGCGACGACGCGCTCTTCCGCGTCGGCGAGACCGCGCGCGGCGGCCGCACCACCTCGATCCGGCTGAGATCGGGCGACGTCGTGGTGCTCGGCGGCGAAGGCCGGCTCGCCCATCACGGCATCGACCGGGTCTATCCCATGACCTCCGCCCTCCTGAAGAACGGCGGCCGCGTGAGCCTCACGCTGCGGGTCGTCACGCCGCCGGGGACGGCGAACGCCTGAGCATCGCGACATTTCGCGGCGCGCGTTTGAGCGCTCCTTTACCCGTTCCTGCCATGGTCCGGCCATGACGGAGACGAGCGGGATCGCGGACATGCCGGAGGATCGGGGGCGCGCCCCCTCGCAGACGATGCGCCTTGCCGAAGTGCTCGGCGCCCTCTCGCAGGCGCTGGACATGACGGAGGGCCAGCCGCCGGGCCACTGCATCCGCTGCGCCTATATCGGCATCCATCTCGCCCGCCATCTCGGCCTCGGCGAGGCGGAGACCTGCGAGCTCTACTACACGCTGCTCCTGAAGGACCTCGGCTGCTCGTCCAACGCGGCGCGCATCTGCGAACTGTATCTGGCCGACGATCTCGCCTTCAAGCGCGACTTCAAGGAGCTCGACGACGGGCTGGCGCGCGTCCTGCGCTTCATCCTGCAGCAGACGGGGCTGAAGGCCGGGCTTTCCGAGCGTTTCCGGGCCCTCGTCCACATCGTGCGCAACGGCGGCGAGATCGCGCAGGAGATGATCGAGACGCGCTGCCAGCGGGGCGCGGCCATCGCCCGCACGCTGCGCTTCTCCGAGCGCGTGGCGCTCGGCATCTCCAGCCTCGACGAGCACTGGAACGGGCTCGGCCGACCGGCGGGGCTCGGCGGCACGGCGATCCCCCTCTATGCGCGGGTGGCGCTCCTGGCGCAGATCGCCGATGTCTTCCACCGCATCGGCGGGCGGCAGGCGGCGGTCGCGGAGGTCGCCCGGCGCGCCGGCACCTGGTTCGATCCCCATCTCGTCGCGCTCTTCGAGACGCTTGCCGGCGACGAGGCCTTCTGGGCGGGACTCGAGGATCCGCGCATCGCCGAGCACGTGCTCGATCTCGAGCCCGCGCGTCTCGCGGCCACCGTCGACGAGGACTATCTCGACGACATCGCGGAGGCCTTCGCCGGCGTCGTCGATTCCAAGAGCCCCTTCACCAGCGGCCATTCGCAGCGCGTCGCGCTCTTCACCGACATGATCGCCGAGGTCATGGGCTACGACGTGGAGCGCCGCCGCCGCCTGAAGCGCGCCGCGCTCCTGCACGATATCGGCAAGCTCGGCGTGTCGAACTCCATCCTCGACAAGAACGGCAAGCTCGACGAGGCGGAATGGGTCTCCATGCGCGGCCACTCGGCTCTCTCGGAGGCGATCCTGGCGCGCATCACGCCCTTCGCAGAACTCGCCCGCATCGGCGGCTCTCATCACGAGCGGCTCGACGGCACGGGCTATCCGCGCGGGCTGAAGGCGGTCGAGATCGATCTCGACACGCGCATCGTCACCGTCGCCGATATTTTCGACGCGCTGACGGCCGACCGCCCCTACAGGGCCGCCATGCCGCTCTCCAAGGCGCTCGCCATCCTCGACGCGGAGACGGGCACGGCCGTCGACGGCACGGTCGTCGCCGCGCTTCGCCAGGCGCTCGCCCGGCTCGACGCCGAGACCGCGCGGGCCGCCGCCTGACGGCCCGCGACTGACTCACGTGAAACATCGCGGGCGCTCGCGCGGCGTGCTTCAGTCGCGGCGGGCGCTGTCCTTCTCCACGTGACGGCCGAGTTCGGACGGTTCGGCGCCGGTGATCACGCCGTCCTTCGGGCCGGGCACGCTCTGATGCGCCATGTGGTTGTTCTGCGCCTCCATCGGGCTCGTCCCGGCATCCGGGACTTTGCCGGCGGGGGCGGGCTTCGGGCTGTCCTGGCCTGCGGTCATGGGAACCTCCTCGGGGGAAAACGGGTGCGCACCGAAGGCGTAACGCCGGGCGCGGAAGCGCCGTTCCGCCGGGACGGCGGCTTTCGCGGCGGGGGCCCGGGCGGCGATCGCAAGCGGAGGCGCTTGACCTCTCCCGCCCCCGCGCGCCAAGGAGCGACGATCGCGCGAAGGGGCCTTGAGGATGACCGAGACGAACGAGCCGAGCCCGATGACGGCGGTGCCGCGCGGCAAGATCGCGGCGGTGGCGACGTTTCTCGACATGGGCCGGGCGCCCGCCCCGCGGGCGCAGGCACCGGGGCTCGGCGGCACGATCGAGGTCGTGACGCGCGCAGACGTGGATGCCTATCTCGACCTCTATCGCCGCATCGGCGCGCCGCATCTGTGGTACGGGCGGCTCGTCCTGTCGCGCGAGCGCCTGCAGGCGCTCCTGGACGATCCGGCGCTGGAGCTTCACGTCCTCACCGTGGACGGGGTGGCGGAGGGCATGGCCGAGCTCGACTTCCGCATGGGAGCGGCGGCTGAGCTCGTCTATTTCGGCGTCTCGGCGCGGCTCGTTGGCACGGGGCAGGCGCGGCGTCTGATGAACCGGGCGATCGCGGCGGCCTTCTCGCGGCCGATCGAACGGCTCTTCCTGCACACCAACACGCTCGACCACCCGAAGGCGATGGAGTTCTACCGCCGCTCCGGCTTCGCTCCGCGCGGCCAGACGATCGAGATCGCCGACGATCCGCGCCTCACCGGCCTCCTGCCGCGCGACGCGGCCCCGCACGTGCCGATCTTCGAGTGAGGGCGGGGCCCGCCGGAGAGCGCGGGCGGACCGGCGGGCCGGTTCCTCATTCCGCCGCGTCGAGGCTTTCCAGGACGACGTTGCCATTGGTGTAGATGCAGATCTCGCCGGCGATCCTCATCGCCCGCCGGGCGATCTCCTCGGCGCCGAAATCGGTATCGGCGAGCGCCTTGGCGGCGGCGAGCGCGTAGTTGCCGCCCGAACCGATCGCCATCACGCCGCCCTCGGGCTCCAGCACGTCGCCATTGCCCGTCAGCGTCAGCGTCACCTTCGCGTCGGCGACGATCATCATCGCCTCCAGGCGGCGCAGGTAGCGGTCGGTGCGCCAGTCCTTGGCGAGTTCCACGCAGGCGCGCGTCAGCTGGTCGGGATACTGCTCGAGCTTGGCCTCCAGCCGCTCCAGGAGCGTGAAGGCGTCGGCCGTGGCGCCCGCGAAACCCGCCAGGACCTGGCTCGACTTGCCGATGCGCCGCACCTTGCGCGCATTGCCCTTCATCACCGTGTTGCCGAGCGAGACCTGCCCGTCGCCGGCCACCACCACCTTGCCGCCCTTGCGCACGGTGACGATCGTCGTCGAATACATCTGCGCGGGGTCGTGTCGTTCCATCATTGCCGTTCGTCCTCGTCGCGCCGGCCCGGCGCTCTGCGCGTCTTGCGTTCGGGCCCCATGTGGTGCGCCGGGGCGACGCTGCCAAGCGAGGCGCCATGGCCTCGCGCGGGGGCCGATGGGATGGTAAGGGAGCGGCCAAGGCGAGGCGAGGGCATGACGATGGGCGAGACGGCCGGACGGCGCGACGGGCGCGTGGAGCGCGTGACCAAGGAAACGCAGGTGCGCGTGCGCGTCGATCTCGACGGCACCGGCCGCTCCACGATCGACACCGGCGTCGGCTTCTTCGACCACATGCTCGACCAGCTCTCGCGCCATTCGCTGATCGACATGGAGATCGAGACGCGCGGCGACCGCCATGTCGACGACCACCACACGGTGGAGGACACGGGCATCGCCATCGGCCTCGCCATCCGCAAGGCGCTGGGCGAGCGGCGCGGCATCCGCCGCTACGCCTCGCTCGATCTGGCCATGGACGAGTGCCTGACGCGCGCGGCGATCGACGTCTCGGGCCGGCCCTTCCTCGTCTTCAAGGCCGAGTTCTCCCGGCCCAAGATCGGCACGTTCGACACCGAGCTCGTGCAGGAATTCTTCCAGGCGCTGGCGCAGAACGCCGGGGTGACGCTGCATGTGCACAATCTCTACGGGCAGAACTGCCACCATATCGCGGAGACCTGCTTCAAGGCGGTGGCGCGGGTGTTCGGCGAGGCCGTGGCCATCGATCCGCGCCAGGCCGATCTCGTGCCCTCCACCAAGGGCACGCTCGCGTGAGGGCCCCATGGCGCTGACCCGCTACATCGTGATGGAGCCGCCGGGCGTGGAGGAGGAGCGCAGCGCAGAGGCGCTGTTCCTGCGCGACCGCTTCTCCGTCTTCGCCTTCCTCTTCACCTTCCTTTGGCTCTGGCGCTACCGGCTCTGGCTCGCGGGCGCCGGCGCGCTCGTCCTCTCGCTCGCCTTCATGGCGATGGAGGCCGGCGTGCCGCAGCTCGCTCTGCCCGGCGCCGTCCTGCCGGTCCTGCTCGGTCTCCTCGTCGCCCTGGAAGGTCCGCGCCTTCGCGCCGCCAAGCTCGCCCGCGAGGGCTGGCGCGAGACGGCCGCGATCCAGGCCGAGAGCCGGGCCGAGGCCGAGATCCGCTACTATGCCGGCGCGGACCCGCTCGCCGCCGCCGCCGCTCCGCCCCGCCGGCTCCTGCCCTGGCGCGCTCCCGCCGCGATCGCGCGCGCCCCCGGCGGCAACCGCTTCTTTGACGCCATGCGGGATCGCTGATGCAGACGCTCGCCATCATCGACTACGGCTCGGGCAACCTGCGCTCGGCCGCCAAGGCCTGCGAGCGCGCCGCGCGCGAGGGCGGATCGCCGACGCGCGTCCTCGTGACGAGCGACCCGGCCGAGATCGCCGCCGCCGACCGGCTCGTCCTGCCGGGCGTCGGCGCCTATGCCGACTGCCGCGCCGGCCTCTCGGCCGTGCCGGGCCTGGAGGCGGCGCTGCGCGAGGCCGTGGAGGAGAAGGGCCGGCCCTTCCTCGGCATCTGCGTCGGCATGCAACTCCTGTCGACGCGGGGGCTGGAAAAGACCGTGAGCCAGGGGCTCGACTGGATCGGCGGCGATGTCGAGATCATGGTGCCGAACGATCCGGCCCTGAAGATCCCACAGATCGGCTGGAACACGATCCACGTGAAACAGCCGCACGCGCTCCTGGCCGGCATCGAGACGGGCGAGCGCGGGCTGCACGCCTATTTCGTGCATTCCTACCACCTCGTGCCCTTCCGCCCCGAGGATGTGGTCGCCACCACCGACTATGGCGGCCCGGTCACCGCGATCGTCGCGCGCGACAACGTCGCCGGCACGCAGTTCCACCCCGAGAAGAGCCAGCGCCTCGGCCTCGCCCTCCTCGCCAATTTCCTGGCCTGGAAGCCGTGAGGCCCGTGGCGGGGCCACGCGAAGATGCTATCTTGGGCCGGGCCGCGTCGCTCGAAGGAACGCTCTCATGACGAACAGCGTCAAGGACTCCAAGGAGACCAAGCCGAAGGTCGTCTATTCGCTGCGCACCGCGAAGGCCGGTCAAGGCGTCTTCACCGACATTCGGCTTCCGGACGGCACGATCTTGCGCCAGGTCGATCGCAGCGTTCACGAAAGGGCGCTGCAGAACGCCTCGAAACGATATCTGGAAAAATACGGTCGATGATCGACAGTCCGGGTTCGTCGGCCGGGGCGGACTACAACCGCGTCCTGGAGGCCTTCGTCGACGAGAGCGGCCCGGATCTCGACATCGCAGGTCTCGTCGCCTACGCGCTCTACAAGCGCCAGAAGCGCGACTGGATCGTGGACTACAAGCGCAAGAACGCCGACCGCGCTCCGACGCGCGAGGAAATCTCGGCCGTCACCTCGAGCTACCTGACACCCGGCCTGCGCGAGACGCTTCGCCAAAGGGCGTTCGACCTCCTGAGCGACTATGGCAACGTCTATGTCGAGGCCGCGACGCCCGCGATCCAGCGCGACGCCCTCAGCAACGAGGTTCTGCGACAGGCGCAGTCCATCCAACGCAGCATCGAGGCGAAGTCGGGTTTCCGGTTCGCCGTCTGGAGTGGCATCGTCTCCACCGCCCTCTGGACGCTTCTCGTCGCCGTCCCTGGCGGCGGCCATCGGCGGTTCCGACGTCTTCCGCGCCATCGCCACGGCGCTTCTCTCCTGAGCTGACCTCTTCCATGCCCATTCTCTTCCCCGCCATCGACCTCAAGGACGGCGCCTGCGTGCGCCTGAAGCTCGGCCTCATGGAGGAGGCGACGCTCTACAACGAGGACCCGGCCGCGCAGGCCCGCGCCTTCCGCGCCGACGGGTTCGACCATCTCCACGTCGTCGATCTCAACGGCGCCTTCGAGGGCCGGGCCGTGAACGGGGGCGCGGTGGAGGCGATCCTGTCCGCGGTCGGCACCGAGATGAAGGTGCAGCTCGGCGGCGGCATCCGCACCATGGCCGATATCGAGCGCTGGCTCGCCACGGGCCTGTCGCGCGTCATCCTGGGCACCGTGGCGGTGCGCGATCCCGCCCTCGTGCGCGAGGCGGCGCGCGCCTTTCCCGGGCGCGTGGCCGTCGGCATCGACGCCAAGGGCGGCAAGGTGGCGGTGGAGGGTTGGGCGGAGACCGCGGCGCTGACCGCCGTCGATCTCGCGCGCCGCTTCGAGGATGCGGGCGTTTCCGCCATCATCTACACCGATATCGACCGCGACGGCATTCTCGCCGGCATCAACTGGGACGCCACGATCGACCTCGCCGACGCGGTGTCGATCCCCGTCATCGCCTCCGGCGGCCTTGCCTCCATCGCCGATGTCGTGCGCCTGACCATGCCGGACGCCGCGCGCCTCGAAGGCGCCATTTCCGGCCGGGCCCTCTACGACGGGCGCATCGACGCCGCCGAGGCGCTGCGCGTGCTGGCCGGCGAAGCCGGCTGAGATCGAACGGCCGTCATCCGTCCGGGATGGACCGTGCCGGCCTGGAACGTCCGGGCCTCGCCGGAGGGGAGACAGGCGCATGCAGGACCCGGAACCGCGGCCCCGGCCCGATCTCGACACGAACGGAGACGCCGAGGCCTGGGGCGAGCAGTTCCACCTGCTGGCCTATGTCCTGAAGATGTCGCCGATGCAGATCGCCCAGATCGACTACGGCCTCGATCCCGACCATCCGGACGCCTTCGCTGTGTTCTCCTGGGCGACGCAGATCGAGCGGCGCTATCCCATTCTGGACGAATGGGGCCGCGCTTTCCGGTAAGCCGGCAAAGCTGGAAGGGCGCAGGCGGAACGCCGCCATGGGCCAAGCCGGCCGGGACCGCGCGAGCGCCGCAGCCGGCAGGCATCGGCGATCTGGGGATCGGTCGGGCCGCGTCGGCGCACCCGTCGGCGCGGTCTCGGACCCGCAGCGTGTCCCGAAGCGTCCCCGCCGCCTTCGGGATCGCGGAAGACGCGGGGCCTGCGTCCTGTCCGCCTCGCCCGGCGGCGGATTGTGTGTCGCCCGGCAATGGCCCGAGCGTCAGATCTGCGGCGAGGGATGAGCCTCCTCGCTCGCCAGAAACGCCTCCACCACCGCGATGAAGGCGTCGGGGCTGTCGAGGCTCGTCACGTGGCCGCCCTCCAGCGTCACGATCCGGGCGTGGCCGAGCCGCTCGGCGATGAGCGCGGCGTGGCGCCGCACGAGGCCGGTCTCGTGCGTGCCGAGCACGATGACGCAAGGGGCGGCGAGCGGGAGGAGCCGCGCCGGATCGGCCGCCACGATCGCGGCATAGGTGGAGAGGATCGCCGCCTCGTCCATCGAACCGAAGCCGGCGACGAAATGGCGTTCGGTCTCGGGGCCGACCCAGCCCTTGCCGAAGAGGTGGCGCGCGGCGGCGAGGCCGAGCGCGCCGGTGCGCCTGCGGCCGAGCAGCGCGAAGGCGGGTTTCAGCACCCTTTGCGGCCCGAGCGCTTCCAGCGCGGCGCGCAGGCGCGGGCTCAGGGAGAGCGCCAGCGGCGTGTTGGCGACGATGAGCGCCTCCACCCGCCGCGGCGCCAGCGCAGCCATTTCCAGCGCCACCATGCCGCCGAGCGAGACGCCGCAGACCGCCGCCCGCTCGATGGAGAGCGCGTCGAGCAGCGCCAGCCCGTCGCGCGCCATGCGCTCCACCGAGATCGTCGCGGGGTCCGCCGCCGTCTCCCCATGGCCGCGAAGATCGGGCGCGACGACGCGCCGGTGCCGGGCCAGCGCCTCGAACTGCCCGTCCCAGATGCGCGCCGTCTGCACCGCGCCGTGCAGGAGCAGAAGCGGCAGCGCCCCCGGCGGCCCGCCGGCATCGCGGCAGGCGATGGACAGGCCGGGCGTCTCGACGACCCGGCTATACGGCCCAGCCTCCATGGCCTCGTTCCTTCCCTTGCGCCACGAAACGGGCAGGCGCAGGGCATGGGCTCTCGACGGCGGGCGATCAAGCCTTTTCGGGCCGACGAGGATGGGCCGGCAGACAGCGGCTTCGAAATCCCGGCCCGGGCGACCTCTCTCAGGTCGGGACCGCAGCGTTGCGCGTCCGGCTCAGATCGCCGTCGCAGGGCCTCCTCGAAAGAAGGCGGTCCGGCAACGGGCGCCCCGCCTTGGTGCTTGACGCGGGAGGCCCGAGCGGCCTCAAGAGGGGCGGGCGGCGCGCCGCCCGCAGACCGTCGACGCGACCGGCAGGGGAGCGAACCCGCATGAGCCTCAAATCCCGCATCATTCCCTGCCTCGACGTGAAGGACGGGCGCGTCGTGAAGGGCGTCAATTTCGAGGGGCTCGTCGATGCCGGCGATCCCGTCGAGGCGGCCAAGGCCTATGACGCGGCGGGGGCGGACGAGCTCTGCTTCCTCGACATCACCGCCTCCTCCGACGACCGCGAGACGATCTTCGACGTGGTGGCGCGGACCGCCGAGGCCTGCTTCATGCCGGTGACCGTGGGCGGGGGCGTGCGCACGGTGGCCGACATCCGCCGCCTGCTGCTCGCCGGGGCCGACAAGGTTTCGATCAACACGGCGGCCGTGGCGCGGCCCGAATTCGTCGCGGAGGCCGCCGACAAGTTCGGCAACCAGTGCATCGTCGTGGCCATCGACGCCAAGCGCGTCTCGGCCGCCGGCGAGGCGGAGCGCTGGGAGATCTTCACCCATGGCGGGCGCAGGCCCACCGGGCTCGACGCGGTGCATTTCGCCCGGCGCGTCGTGGCGCTCGGGGCCGGCGAGATCCTCCTCACCTCCATGGACCGCGACGGCACCAAGGCCGGCTTCGATCTCGGCCTGACGCGCGCCGTCGCCGACGCGGTGGCCGTGCCCGTCATCGCCTCGGGGGGCGTCGGCACGCTCGATCATCTCGTGGCGGGCGTCATCGAGGGGCATGCGAGCGCCGTGCTCGCCGCCTCGATCTTCCATTTCGGCACCTATTCGATCGCCGAGGCCAAGGCGCATATGGCGGCCGCCGGCATCCCCATGCGCCTCGACGCCTGATCGGGGCCGAGGCCGTCTCGCCCCACGGTTGCGGCCCGCCGGCAGCGCCGCGACGGGCGGGATCGTCGCACGGCCGTCACGAAGCGGCGGCGCGGCGTGGATTGCCCTTCGCCGCCCGGCATGCCAATGAAAATTCGCACGGGCCAAGGGCACCCCATGACGACTTTCGACCTCAACGACCTCGAGAGGATCGTCGCGCAGCGCGCGGCCTCCGCCGACCCGTCCTCCTATACGGCCAGGCTCGCGGCGGGCGGGCCGGCGAAAGCGGCCAAGAAGCTCGGCGAGGAGGCCGTCGAGACGGTGATCGCCGCCGTCTCCGAGACGCCGGAGAAGCTGACCTCGGAAGCCGCCGACCTTCTCTACCATCTCCTCGTGACGCTTCATCTGTCGAACGTGCCGCTCTCGGCGGTGATGGAGGAACTCGAGCGGCGCACGGCCGAGACCGGGCTGCAGGAAAAGGCGCGCCGCCCGCAAGGGCAGGCCTGATGCTGGACCAGCTGACGCCCTCGCGCCTCTCGCCCTACCGGGTCTTCTCGGCGCGCGAATGGGCGAAGTTCAGGGCGGACACGCCGCTGACCCTTTCGGAAGGGGAGGTGCGGCGCCTGCGCTCGCTCGGCGATCCGGTGGATCTGGAGGAGGTGTCGCGCATCTACCTCTCCATGTCGCGGCTTCTCTACGCCCATGTCGAGGCCTCGCAGCTTCTCTTCCGCCAGCGCCAGACCTTCCTCTCGGGCGGCGCGGCGGGCCCGAAGACCCCCTTCATCATCGGCATCGCCGGCTCGGTCGCCGTCGGCAAGTCGACGACGGCGCGCATCCTCACCGAGCTCCTCGGCCGCTGGACGACCTCGCCGCGCGTGGCGCTGGTGACGACCGACGGCTTCCTCTACCCGAACGCGGTGCTGGAGGCGGAAGGGCTGATGCAGCGCAAGGGCTTTCCCGAGAGCTACGACGTCTCGGCCATCCTGCGCTTCCTCTCGGACGTGAAGGCAGGCGCCCGCCATGTCCAGGCGCCGGTCTATTCGCATATCGTCTACGACGTGGTGCACGGCCAGCGCGTGACGATCGACCGGCCGGACATCCTCGTCTTCGAGGGGCTGAACGTCCTGCAGGTGCGCGACATGCCCAAGGACGGCAAGGCCGTGCCCTTCGTCTCCGACTTCTTCGACTATTCCATCTATATCGACGCCGACGAGGACGACATCCGCCGCTGGTATATCGAGCGCTTCATGAAGCTGCGCGAGACGGCCTTCCGCGACGAGCGCGCCTTCTTCCACCGCTATTCCAAGATCTCCGACGAGGAGGCGCTGGCCATCGCCGAGCGGCTCTGGACGACGATCAACGCGCGGAACCTGCACGAGAACATCCTGCCGACGCGCCCGCGCGCCGATCTCATCCTGCGCAAGGGCCGCGACCATCTCGTCGACCAGGTGGCGCTGCGCAAGATCTGACGCGCGTTCGGCGGGCGTCTCACGTGAAACGCGGCCGGGCGGCCGGGCGCCACATGACCGCCATTTAATGCCGCCCGCGCGCCATCTTCGCTAGACTGGCATGGCGCGGCCGAAGGGTCCGCGCCCGCCGAACTCCGACAAGGACCTGCCTTCCCGTGTTCGTCTCCTTCTTCCCGAACCCCAAGCCCTTCTTCTGGTCCGTGGTCGTCTGGACGCTCGTCGCCGTCGGGCTCTGGTACACGGTGGGCGAGGGGCTCGGCGCCTTGTTCGGCCTGCCGCCGCGGCCCGAGGACGTGCCGCCCATCGTCGGGGTCACGGTGTTCTGGTCGGCGCCCTTCCTGTGGTTCTACGTCTATTTCGCCGTCTTCGTCGGGCTGTTCTATGCGTTCTGGCGCCTCTACGCGCCGCATCCCTGGATGAACTGGTCGATCCTCGGCTCGGCGCTCATCATCTTCGTCACCTATTTCCAGGTGCAGGTCTCCGTCGCCATCAATGCCTGGTACGGGCCGTTCTACGATCTCATCCAGGCCGCCCTCGCCAAGACGCGGCCGGTGACGATCGCGGAATTCTACGGCGAGATGCTGACCTTTGCCGGCATCGCCTTCCTCGCCATCACCATCTCCGTGCTGAACCTCTTCTTCGTCAGCCACTACATCTTCCGGTGGCGCACGGCGATGAACAACTACTACATGGCCCACTGGTCGAAGCTGCGGAAGATCGAGGGTGCCTCGCAGCGCGTGCAGGAGGACACGATGCGCTTCTCCACCACGGTGGAGTCGCTGGGCGTCCGGCTGATCGACGCGGTGATGACGCTGATCGCCTTCCTGCCCGTCCTCGTCGTCCTCTCGGCCAACGTCACCACGCTGCCGATCATCGGGCAGGTGCCCTATGCGCTCGTCTGGGCGGCGATCCTGTGGTCGGCCTTCGGCACGGGCTTCCTCGCCCTCGTCGGCATCAAGCTGCCGGGCCTGGAGTTCCGCAACCAGCGGGTGGAGGCGGCCTACCGCAAGGAGCTCGTCTACGGCGAGGACGACGCGAGCCGCGCCCAGCCGCCGACGGTGGCCGAGCTCTTCGCCAACGTGCGCCGCAACTATTTCCGGCTGTATTTCCACTACATGTATTTCAACGTCGCCCGCATCGGCTACCTGCAGGCCGACAACATCTTCCCCATGCTGATCCTCGGCCCCACCATCGTCGTCGGCGCCATCACGCTCGGCGCGATGAACCAGATCCTCAACGCCTTCGACCAGGTGCGCTCCTCCTTCCAGTATCTCGTCAATTCCTGGACGGTGATCGTCGAACTCCTCTCCATCTACAAGCGCCTGCGCGGCTTCGAGGCCGCCATCGAAGGCGAGCCGCTGCCCGAGATCGACCAGCGCTGGCTCGCCCGCGAGGGCGTGGGGATCGACGGGTAGGGCCACAGGGACGCGCGCCGCCGCCGGAGCGGCGTCGCGCGCCCGCTTCGGCGGTCCAGGGCGTAACGCTCCGCAGAGAAGACCGGCGCGCGTCGAGGCAGCGCACATCCCGAGCCCTCGAACGCCAGGCTCGCGCCGCCCGCTTCTCCCCTGCGGGGCGACGTTCCGGCGGGGCGATGAGGGGGCGGCGCAGCCGATCGGCGTCGCGCCGCTGCGGCCGCCTTCGCGCGCGTGCCCGCCCGTGCCGCCGCCGCGCGCTCGAAAGCCGCGACCGCGCTGCCCGCACCTCGCGCCCCCGAGGCCGCCGGCGGCACCACGGTCTTCCGCCCCGGCCCTTTGCGCCGGCGCCACGCCCGAACGAAAAGGCCCGCGCGGATCGCTCCGCGCGGGCCTTGTCCTGTCGGACGTCCGTCCGGCGCCCGAAGGCGCCGGGGAGAGGCTTACTCGTCGTCCTGGCGGCCCTTGAGGGCGGCGGCGAGGATGTCGCCGAGCGAGGCGCCGGAGTCGGAGGAACCGTACTGTGCGACGGCTTCCTTCTCCTCGGCGATCTGCAGCGCCTTGATCGACACGCCGACGCGGCGGGCCTTCTTGTCGAACTGCGTGATGCGCGCGTCCAGCTTCTGGCCGACCTGGAAGCGCTCGGGGCGCTGCTCGTCACGGTCGCGGGCGAGATCGGCGCGGCGGATGAAGGAGGTGAAGTCGGTATCGACGATCTTCACTTCCAGGCCGCCGTCGTTCACCGCCGTGACCTCGCAGGTCACGACCGCGCCGCGGCGCAGGTCGCCGGCTTCCGCCGCTTCCACGAAGGCGTCGCCGCCCACCTGCTTGATGCCGAGCGAGATGCGCTCCTTCTCGACGTCGACGTCGAGAACCTGCGCCTTGACGATGTCGCCCTTGTTGAACTCCTCGATGACCTGCTCGCCCGGACGGTTCCAGTCGAGGTCGGAGAGGTGCACCATGCCGTCCACGTCGCCCTCGAGGCCGATGAACAGGCCGAACTCGGTCTTGTTCTTGACCTCGCCCTCGACGATCGTGCCGGTCGGGAAGCGCTCGGAGAAGGTCTCCCAGGGGTTGGCGAGCGTCTGCTTGAGGCCGAGCGAGATGCGGCGCTTGTTGGGGTCGACCTCGAGCACCACCACTTCGACTTCCTGCGAGGTCGAGAGGATCTTGCCGGGATGGACGTTCTTCTTCGTCCAGGACATTTCCGAGACGTGGATGAGGCCCTCGATGCCCGGCTCCAGCTCCACGAAGGCGCCGTAGTCGGTGATGTTGGTGACGCGGCCCGTGACCTTGACGCCCATCGGGTACTTCACGCCGATGCCGTCCCACGGATCGGCCTCGAGCTGCTTCATGCCGAGCGAGATGCGGTGGGTTTCCTGGTTGATGCGGATGATCTGGACCTTGACGGTCTGGCCGATCTGCAGGATCTCGGTCGGATGGTTGACGCGGCGCCAGGCCATATCGGTGACGTGCAGCAGGCCGTCGATGCCGCCGAGGTCGACGAAGGCGCCGTAGTCGGTGATGTTCTTGACGACGCCCTCGACCGTCTGGCCCTCTTCGAGGTTCTGGACGATCTCCGAACGCTGCTCGGCGCGGCTCTCCTCGAGGACCGTGCGGCGCGAGACGACGATGTTGCCGCGGCGCTTGTCCATCTTGAGGATCTGGAAGGGCTGCGGCGTGTTCATCAGCGGGGTCACGTCGCGGATCGGACGGATGTCGACCTGCGAACGGGGAAGGAAGGCGACCGCGCCGTCGAGATCGACCGTGAAGCCGCCCTTGACCTGGTTGAAGATCTGGCCTTCGACCTTCTCGTTGCGGTTGAACTTCTCTTCGAGCTTGACCCAGCTCTCCTCGCGGCGGGCCTTGTCGCGGCTGAGCACGGCCTCTCCGAGGGCGTTCTCGATGCGCTCGACATAGACCTCGACCGTGTCGCCGACCTTCAGGTCGCCGCCGATCCGGCCGCCGAATTCCTTGAGGGCCACGCGGCCCTCGACCTTCAGACCGGCGTCGATGACGGCCATGTCCTTCTCGATCGCGACGACGGTGCCCTTGACGACCGTTCCTTCCGCGACGTCCTGCTCGTGAAACGACGCTTCGAGAAGCGAGGCGAAATCCTCGCGCGTCGGGCTTGCGTTAGACATTCGTTCTCCTTGGGAGCATCCGGCCTCCTGAGGCTGGGATGCGAAGCGCCGTGGGGCCTGCCGCCCCGGGGTCGGTGTTCGAAGGCACGTGGCCGGCCGATCCAGCCCCGGCGGCCTTGCGGCGGCAGGGGCGGCGGGAGATCCCTTGTCGAAGGGAGGCCCGCCCGGCGCGATGGATCGACGGCGACGCGTAGTCCGGCATGCGTCCGGCGGCCTGGCGAGGATCGCGGAGCGCCTTCGCGGGCTGGAACGCGGAAGACGGGCGGCCTTCGCTCGGGAAGACCACCCCGGCTTCGCTATCTCCGCGAAAGGGCGCCGTCGACGATCTGACACGCCGCTCGGAATGCCGCGTCTATATCCAAAGCGCTCGTGTCGAGCAAGTGCGCGTCCTCGGCGGCCTTGAGCGGCGCGACGCTGCGCCCGGCGTCGCGCGCGTCGCGCTGGCGCACCTCGAAGAGGATGCGCGCGTAGTCGACGTCGCGGCCCTTGGCGAGGAGCTCGTCGGTGCGCCGGCGCGCCCGCACCTCGGGACTGGCGGTGACGAAGATCTTCACCGCCGCGTCCGGGCAGATCACCGTGCCGATGTCGCGCCCGTCGAGCACGGCGCCCTCGGGCCGGGCGGCGAAGGCGCGCTGGAAGGCCGTCAGCGCCTCGCGCACGGGCGGATGGGCGGCGACGCGCGAGGCGCGCTCGCCGGCCTCGTGGCCGCGCAGGGGCTCCTCCTCGATGAGGGCGGCGTCGAGCCCCGCGGCGATGGCGGCCATGGCCGCGGGATCGTCGAGATCGCCGCCGCCCGCCGCCGCGATCGCCCCGACCGCGCGGTAGAGGAGCCCGGTGTCGAGATAGGGCAGGGCGTAATGCGCCGAGAGGCGCTTGGCGAGCGTGCCCTTGCCGGCAGCGGCCGGGCCGTCGATGGCGATGGTGAATGCGGGCATGGGCTCTTTCGGGCTTGCGGCGTGCGCCCCCCTATCACCGCCGCGGGCGGGCGCGCAAATCCGGCGCGCCCGCCTCTCGCGCGCGCCGCCTCTCGCGCGAGCGCCGCCTCATGCCGGCCCGCCGTCGAACCGGGCCTTCGGGGCGTCTCATCCGACGAGACGCCAAGCGCCGCGCGGGCTGGCGCCGCGCGGCCGACGCCGGGAACGGTCGTCGCGACGGCGCGGCGGTCTCAGGCCGCGGCGCCGACGGCCGCCATCAGCGGCGCCTGGTGCACCACGATCCGGGCGTGATGCGGCACGCGGTCGTAGAGGTCGATCACGTCCTGGTTGACGAGCCGCACGCAGCCCGAGGAATTGGCGCCGCCGATACTGTCCCATTCGGGCGTGCCGTGCAGGCGGTAGAGCGTGTCCTGGCCGTTCTGGAAGATGTAGAGGGCGCGCGCGCCGAGCGGGTTGTCCACGCCGGGCGCCATCCCGCCATTGGCGACGGAGTAGATCTCGAGCGAGGGCTTGCGCGCCACCATCTCGGCCGGCACCTTCCAGCGCGGCCAGGGCTGGCGCCAGTGGATGACGCCCTCGCCGCCCCAGGCGAAGCCGTCGCGGCCGATGCCCACGCCGTAGCGCAGCGCCATGCCGCCGGGCTCGACGAGGTAGAGGAAGCGGTTCGGCGTATCCACGACGACCGTGCCCGCCGGCTCGCCGGTCGGATCGACGACGCGCTGGCGGAAGAATTTCGGGTCCATGCGCCAGTAGGGCACGGCGGGGATCGTGTGGCCGCCATCCTCGCGGGCGGCGAACCAGGCGTCGAGCTCGGGCGTGCGCTGCACGGTGGGGGCGGCTGCGGCCGGGGCGGGCGGCGGCGCGGCGGAAACGCGGACGGGCGGCGCGGCGAGCGCCAGCGACGAGGGCCGGGGCTGGAGCGCGGTGGTGCAGCCGGCCAGCGTGCCGCCGGCGGAGGCCGAGAGGACGAGGAACGTGCGTCTCGTGAGGTTGCGTCTCGTCATGCGGCCCTTCTCCAAACCCTGCGACCGGCCGGCTCCCGCGCCTCGGGGCGCGCGGATGCGGCGGCCGGGCGGCTCTCGCCGCCCTATCCTGCAGAGCCTGCTACCATGAGCAATGGGAATTGGGCTATACGGCTCATAACCTGGAGGAATGGGATATGGACCTGACCGCCGCCCTGCGGGCCTTCGTGCGCATCGTGGAACGCAGCTCGATGACGGAGGCGGCCCACGATCTGGGCGTCAGCCAGCCGGCGATCTCCAAGCAGATGACGGGCCTGGAGGCCCGCGTGCGCGCCCGGCTCCTCGAACGCTCGCCCCGCCACGTGCGGCCGACCGCGGCCGGCCAGGCGCTCTACGAGGCGACGCGCTCGGGGCTTGCGGCGATCGACGCGGCGCTGGAGGGCGTCAGCCGCGGCGCGGGCGAGGTGGAGGGCGGGCTGCGCATCCACGCCCAGTGCTGCATCGGCGCCAAGATCGTGCATCCGCTGGTGATGGACTTCCAGCGCGATCACCCCGCCGTCTCGGTGGACCTCATCCTGGAGAACCGGGTGATCGATCTCGTCTACGACAATTTCGACATGGCGATCCGCTACGGTCGGCCCGAGGCGCAGGACGTGGTGGTGCGCCGGCTGGGGTCTGTGGACCGGCTGCTCGTGGCGAGCCCCGCCTTTCTCGACGCCTTCGGGCCGATCGACACGCCGGAGCGCCTCGCGTCCCTGCGGCTGGTGACGACGAGCAACGTCCTGTCGCAGCGCCGGGTGCTGACGCTCCTGCGCGAGGGCGCGGCGATCGAGGTTCCCGTGCGGCCGGCGATCCATACCAACGACGCCGAGGTGCTGGTGCGCACGCTTCTCGCCGGCCATGCCTGCGGGCCGGTGCAGCGCCTTCTCGTGGCCGAGGACCTCGAGGCGGGCCGGCTCGTGCGCATCCTGCCCGACCACGAGGTTCGGCCGGCCGAGATGGTGCTCGCCTATCCGTCCGTGCGCTACATGCGCCCGGTCGTTCGCAGCTTCGCCGACGCGCTGGTGCGTCATCTCGCCGGCACCGAGGGCATCGCCTGAGGCGCGGGCCGGCTCAGTCCCGCCCCTCGGCCGGCGGGGGCTCCGGCGCTTCGGCGGGGATCGCGCGGACCCCGCGCGCGTCGAGGACGAGGAGGAGCGCGGCGACGGCGCTGCCGAGCACGAAGGGCAGGGACAGGAAGAACAGGACGAGCGCCAGATCGCCGACGAGCCGCGCCGTCCGAAGGCCGGCGTCGACGACGCCGTTGCCCGTCGAGAAGATCGCCGCGCCCCCGCCGAGCGTGCCCTCGCCGCTCGCATGGAAGAGGACGGCGAGGCCGAGGCAGGCGCCGACGAGGAGCGGCAGGGGCAGGAGCGCGGCCAGCCGCCGCTTCAGCCCGCCCGGACCAGACTTCGCGCGGCGCGCCCGGTGGCGGCCGTAGACGAAGGAGATCGGCAGGAAGAAGAGGAGGGCGAGGAGGCCGGCCATGCGGGCGCCTCAGCCCGCCGGCTTGGCCGGCTCCAGCACCGCGCCGAGGCCCGCCATGAGGCTCTCGAACTCGGGGAAGCTCGTGGCGATCATGCGCGCGTCGTCCACCGTCACGCCCTTCGGACAGGCGAGGCCGAGGACGAGGAAGCTCATGGCGATGCGGTGGTCGAGATGGGTGGCGACCGTGCCCCCGCCATAGCCGCGCCCGTCCGGGTCGCCGGTGACGGTCAGGCTGTCGCGGCCCTCCTCGTGGGCGACGCCGTTGGCGGCGAGGCCGGCGGCGACGGCGGCGAGCCGGTCGCTCTCCTTCACGCGCAGCTCCTCCAGGCCGACCATGACCGTGCGCCCTTGCGCGAAGGCGGCGGCGACGGCGAGCGCGGGATATTCGTCGATCATGGAGGGCGCGCGGCTTTCGGGCACGGTGACGCCGACGAGCGGGGCATGGCGCACGCGAAGGTCGGCGACGTCCTCGCCGCCCGACCGGCGCGGGTTCAGGATCTCGATCGAGGCGCCCATCTCCAAAAGCGTCGTCACGAGGCCGGTGCGCGTCGGGTTCATCAGGACATTCGTCACCGTCACGTCCGAGCCCGGCACGATCGCCGCCGCCACGATCGGGAAGGCGGCGGAGGAGGGGTCGCCCGGCACGGTGAAGTCGGCAACGCCCGTGAGCTCGCCCTGGCCCTCGAGGCGAATGGTGCGCGTGCCGGCCGCGTCCGTCGTCACCTCGATGCGCGCGCCGAAGCCCTCCAGCATCTTCTCGGTATGGTCGCGCGTCATCACCGGCTCGATCACCGTGGTGACGCCCGGCGCGTTGAGCCCGGCCAGCAGCACGGCGCTCTTCACCTGCGCGGAGGCCATCGGCACGCGGTACTCGATGGGCGCGGCCACGCGCGGCCCGCGCAGCGTCAGCGGCAGGCGGTCGCCGGTGCGCGCGGCGACCTGCACGCCCATCTCGCGCAACGGGTCGAGCACGCGCCCCATGGGCCGGCGCGAGAGCGAGGCGTCGCCGACGAAGGTCGTGCCGAAATCGTAGGCGCCGGCCAGGCCCATCGTCAGCCGCGCGCCGGTGCCGGCATTGCCGAAATCGAGCGGGGCCTCGGGCTCGAGGAGACAGCCATTGCCCACGCCCTCGACCACGAAGGCCTCGCCGTCGCGCTCGATGCGCGCGCCCATGGCCCGCATGGCCCGGCCGGTGGCGACGACGTCCTCGCCCTCCAGAAGGCCGGTGACGCGGGTGCGCCCCGAGGCCAGGCCCCCGAACAGGAAGGCGCGATGCGAGATGGACTTGTCGCCCGGCACTTTCGCGCTGCCCTTCAGAGCCGACCCCGCCCGTGCCGTCAGCGGCCGTGCCGCGCCCCCGTGATCCGCCATCGCGCTTCTCCTGATGATTGCCGGGCCCGCCGCCGCGCCGACGGGCCGAAGGCGCCAGTACCACGCCTGCCCGCGCCCCGCCACGCGCCGCGCCCGCCTGCCCCTGCGTCCCCCGCGAGGCATTCTTTGACAAGGCTCCGGGGAGCCCGTATCAGACCGGTCGATTTTCCGATGGTTCCAGGCGTCGGTCCCGGCCCTTGCGCGGCGCGGTGCGCCGGCCCGACGGCCGAGGCGGCCAGCCGCCGGACCCAGCCCTTCTCCCTCCGGCGCCACGCCGGGCGGCACCCTTCCTGACGACGAGGCAGACATGGCCAAACCCGAACTCGGCACCAAGCGCATCGACCCGGAGACGGGCCGCAAGTTCTACGACCTGAACAAGGACCCGGTCGTCTCGCCCTATACCGGCAAGTCCTATCCCCGCTCCTTCTTCGAGGTGGACACGCGCCGCAAGGAGCCCGCCAAGGCCGAAGAGGAGGAGGAGGAGGTCGAGACCGTCGAGATCGAGGGCACGCCCAACACCGTCTCGCTCTCCGAGGTGGAGGAAGAGGAGGCGGGCACCGCCAAGGACGACCTGCCCGACATCGACGACGACGACGTGGACGAGGCCGACGACGAGCCGGACGACGCCTTCCTGCCCGACGAGGACGAGGAGGACGACGACCTCTCCGACGTGATCGGCGGCGGGCGCGACGACGACGACGACAGCTGAGGCCAAGGCCCGGCGAAACGGGCGCCGCGCCCCCCGTGCCGACACGGGACGCGGGGCGGCGCCGAGGAAGTTGGACGGCCGGTGCGATTAGCGCTTGACCGTCCCCGCGGGCTTCATTAAGACCCGCCCACACAAGACGGGGGGCGCACCAGACGCCCTTCGCCCGCGCCGGTCCGCCGGCACGTGATGGGGCCGTAGCTCAGCTGGGAGAGCGCTACAATGGCATTGTAGAGGTCAGGGGTTCGATCCCCCTCGGCTCCACCAAATCCTCTCCCTGATCCCGCTATCGCCCGGTTCCACGCTCGCCTATCGGGCGTTTCGCGCCTCAGTTGACGCGTCCCGCGCCCTTGTCCATTCCTGGACGATGCCCGTCCTGCCGGAGTCTCGGCGCACGCGGCATGAAGTTCCGGATCCGAACGGGAGGCGGCGCATGCAGGATGACCCGATCGAGCCGGTCCGCCTCGTGGAGGACGAGGCCACCGGCGACCGCTTCCTCGTCTACGGCACGGACAAGGGCCTGCGCCTCGACATCCGCTACGAGGGCGACGCCCTCTGGATGACGCAAGCGCAGATCGGACAGCTGTTCGGGCGGGACGTATCGACCGTCTCGCGACATATTTCCAACGTGATCTTGGAGGGCGAACTCGACGAAGCGACTTCTTTGCAAAAAGTGCAAACAACCAACGGTCGTCCTGCAACCCTCTATAGCCTCGATATGGTGATCTCGGTCGGCTATCGCGTCTCCTCGGCGCAGGCGACCGTCTTCCGCCGCTGGGCGACGGGCGTGCTCGTGCAGTTCGCGACGAAGGGCTTCGTGGTGGACGCGCTGCGGCTCAAGCAGCCCGAGAGCGCCGATCGCATCGCCGAACTGCGCGAGATCGTCCGCGACATCCGCTCCGACGAAGCGAACGTCTATCGGGAACTGCGGACGATCTGTTCGATGTGCCAGGACTACGAAAGCCGGTCGGAGGCGGCCGGCACCTTCTTCCGGCGCCTGCAGGCCAAGCTCGTCCATGCCGTGACGTCCCATACGCCCGCCGAGATCGTCGCCGCGCGCGCCGACGCCGATGCGCCCGACATGGGCCTGCGGACCTGGCCGAACGACGAGATCCGCAAGGGCGACGTGACCGTCTCGAAGAACTATCTTGCCGAGGGCGAGATCCGGGAGTTGAACCGGCTGACGACCATCCTCCTCGACATTTTTGAGGACCAGTTCGAGATGGGGCGGCTGATCGTCATGCGCGATGTCGAGACGCTGCTCGACCGTCAGCTGCGCAGTCTCGGCCGCACGGTCCTTGTCGGCGGCGGCGCGATCTCGAAGGCGGATGCCGACCGCCATGCGACGAACGAATATGCCGCCTTCGATGCGCGGCGAAGGGAGCGTCGGCGCCTGGAGGCGGACCGGCAGATCGGAGCGCTGGCCAGCGAGGCCAAGGACATCCCAAAACGGCCGAGGCGCTGACGCCGCGCGCGGTCACGCGCGGATGCAGTCTTTCCGAGGGGCGCCTCGGGACGGCTTCGGACTGCCCGGTGACGGTTCTGCGCCATGCCCGGCCCAGCACCCTCGACGATCGCGCTTGAACCCGGGCGGCAAAAGGCGCACGCCTGTGGGGCTGGAGTCTCCGCGACGGACGACGACCGGCCGGCGCTGGCAGCGCCGATCCTCCGGTGACGAAAGGCGCTCCCATGGTCCAGGAAAAGCGACGCAATTCCAAGGAAGTGCGCAAGCCCAAGAAGGAAAAGGCCAAGACGGTCGCCGCCGCCCCTTCGCTGAAGGGCGGGCTGACGCCGTCTTCCTCCTCCAAGGGCAAGTAGCCCCTCCCAGCTTCGGGCGGGCCGGGCCGGATGCGCCGGGGCGCCCGAAGCGTCGTTCATCGCCTGGAGGGCAGCGCCGTCCTGCCGGCACCCGGTCACGAATGGGCGAAGATGTCCGTCTCGTCCCAGCCCATGAGGTCGAGCCGGGCGCGCGTCGGCAGGAAGGCGAAGCAGGCATTGGCGAGCTCCATCCGGTCCTCGCGCTCCAGCCGCTTGTAGAGAACGCCCATGATGTCGTGGAGATAGAGGACGTCGGAAGCGGCGTAGTCGACCTGCGCCTGGGTGAGCGTCTCGGCCGCCCAGTCCGAGGACTGCTGCTGCTTGGAGAGATCGACACCGATGAGCTCGCGCGCGAGATCCTTCAGCCCGTGCCGGTCCGTATAGGTGCGCACGAGGCGCGAGGCGATCTTGGTGCAGAAGATGCCGTCCGTCATCGCGCCGAAGGCGTGGTAGAGGGCGGCGACGTCGAAGCGGGCGTAGTGGAAGATCTTGCGCTTGGTGGAATCGCGCAGGAGCGCCTCGATATTGGGCGCCGAACGCTGGCCCTTGGCGATCTGCACCACGTCCGCCGTCCCGTCGCCGGGCGAGAGCTGCACCACGCAGAGCCGGTCGCGCCGCGTGTCGAGGCCGAGCGTCTCGGTGTCGATGGCGACCGGGCCGGTGTAGCGGGAGAGGTCGGGGAGGTCCCCCTTGTGCACGCGCACGGTCATGGGCTCGGGTCTCGCAAGGTCTGGGCTGGAAGGCCGGCGCCGGCTGGCGTCGGGCGGCGCGGATCGGGCCGCCGGCCATGGAACCGACGGGCGCGGGCACCATAGCGATCCGCCCTTCCATGTCAAAAGCGCCGCGACGGCCGGGTGCGGTGCGGCGGAAAAGCGATCGCGCGACGGGCCTCGCGGGACCCGGCTCGCGCCTCGCCGCATAGACCATAAGCCGGCTCATCATTGCGGCCCGTCGACCGTCGCGCCGAAAGTCCGGCTTGATCGGGCGGCAACCGGCGGCACCGGAGGCCCGGTCCCGCGTGACGGGGCCGAGCTGCGGCCGGCGGCCGGCTGGCCGCCGACGGTGTCCCGGCCGAAGCGTCGTTGAAGACCGGCGGCACGCGGACCCTTCGGCGTCTTGCCGCCCCGCCGCGCTACGGGCCGCGCGCAGGTGCGCATCGGTCGTCGCCCATCGAGCGAAGGCCGGCCCCGCGACGGCCCCGCCGTCGTCTGCCGTCGCGGGGCCGGCCGGGTCAGTCGAGCTTCAGGACGAGCTTGCCGGTGTTGGCGCCGGTATAGAGGTCGCTCAGCACCGCGCCGAAGGCGCCAAGGCCGCCGCCGCGCACGTCCTCGCGCATCACGAGCCGTCCCTCCTCGTGCCAGCGGCCGAGATTGGTCAGCGCCTCCTCGATATCGGCGGCGAAGTCGAAGATGAGGAAGCCGCGCACGGTCAGGCGGTTGACGAGGATCGAACGGTAGGCCGCGAGGCTGAGGCCCTCGGTCGACTCGCCGTTGTAGGTGGAGATCATGCCGCAGACGGGCACGCGCCCGTTCATGGCCATGTTGCGATAGCAGGCATCGGCGATCGGCCCGCCGACATTCTCGAAATAGACGTCGATGCCCTTCGGGCAGGCGGCCTTGAGGCGGGCCTCCATGTCGGGCGCGCGGTGGTCCACCGCCTCGTCGAAGCCGAAGGTCTCGGTGAGGAGGCGGCATTTCTCCGGCCCGCCCGCGATGCCGACGGCCCGCGCGCCGTGCAGCTTGGCGAGCTGGCCGACGATCTGCCCGACGGCGCCGGCCGCGGCCGCCACCGCCACCGTCTCGCCGTCCTTCGGCCGGCCGATGCGCAGGAGGCCGAAATAGGCCGTCATGCCCGGCATGCCGAGCCCGCCGACCCAGCGCTCGATGGGCGCGCGCGCGCGCTCGATGCGATAGACGCCCTCGCCGTTGGAAAGGGCGTGGCTGCGCGCGCCGAGCATGCCGACGACGCTCGATCCTTCGGGGAAGCCGGGATGGCGCGAGGCCTCGACCGTGCCGGCGGCGAAGGCGCGCATCACCGCGCCGATCTCCACCGGCGGCACGTAGGAGCGCCCCTCCGACATCCAGCCGCGCATGGCGGGATCGAGCGAGATCACCTCCACCCGCACCCGGAACTCGCCCTCGCCGGGCTCGGGCAGGGCCACCTGCCGCACCGTGAAATTCTCCGCGCCCGGCAGGCCGGTCGGGCGGCTCGCCAGGATCAGTTCGTCGCTCGTCATGTCCCGTCACTCCCTGTCGTGGGAGGGGACAGATGGAGCGCGCGGCGGCAAGGTCACTCCCGCCGCTCTCCTTCCTTGCCCGCCGCCCGCCGATACGCTATGCACCGTCCATCCACGCCCCGCCCTCCGGGCCGGCGCGCTCCGGGCACCCGTAGCTCAGCTGGATAGAGCGCTGCCCTCCGAAGGCAGAGGTCACAGGTTCGAATCCTGTCGGGTGCACCATTCTCACTTCGACACCGGAAAATCCCGCTAACACTTTGAATGGCAAGGTAAGATCGGGCGTTCTAAAGCCTTCGCCGCGCTTGTAGCGCAGCTTCTGGCCAAAGGTCAGTTTGAGCACCGAACGGCGGTCTTCGATTCGCCCCGTAGCCCAGAGATTGCAAGGGTTCGCGAGAAACGCGAGGCCCGTTCTAACTCGCCGCTCGAAGTCGCCCTGCGGCGCGCCGCAGTTCTCGATCTTCTCGGTGACCAACAGTTTCTCGCTGGTCAGCTTCTGTACCTTTTGTTCGAGCGCACGGCTCACGGCCGGCACGCTCGTTTCGATTATCCGCTCAACCGCTTGTTCGATCTGCGCCTCGATTTTGGCAAGGCTGGCCTTCAGCGCCCTCTGCTCGCCGGCGACGTTTGACTGCTTGCGCGTCCACAAATCCTTGAGCATCGCTGTCGCCACGGCGAACAGTTGCGGCTGCGGCCGGGCGCTGCGGAGCATGGCCTCGAACTCGCCCTCGATCAGATCGCGGCGAATGGTCTTGCCATAGCTGGCGCAGCCCTTCTTCGGGCACTGGTAGTACGGATGCCGCTTTTTCTGCGCGCTGCCGCTGATCGACCAGCACGCCGTTAGCGGTCCCTCACAATCATCGCAGACGACAAAGCCGCGCAGCGGGAAATCCTGGCTGAGATCGGTGCGGTAAGTCATGCGCAAGCCGTTCAGGCGGTCCTGGTTGCGTTGGAAGGTCTCGTAAGAAATCAGCGGCTCGTGGTGACCCTTACGCCGTTTGACGCCCCATTTCGGACTTTCGACATACCCGGCATAGATCGGGTTCCGAAGCATGTCGCCGACGCGCTGGTGCGGCACCCGCCCATCCTTCGGCTTTGGATAAAGCGGATGCTGTTCGAGAAAGCGCTGCATGTCCGCCTGATTTTCGAAGCGGCCTGAGGCGTGTCCTTCGAGCGCTTCGACTACAACCGATGCCGCCGGCTCCTGGCGTACTAGCACTCGGCCATTGAGGCCGGCCACGCGCTCATAAGCATAGCCGGACGGCGCAGCGAACACGGCGAAGCCGTTTTGAAGGCGCGCCTGCATCCGGTTGACCGTCTGCTCCGCATTGTTCACGCGATGATAATCGGCAAAGGCCACGGTGACATGCTCCATCAACCGCGAAGACGAGCGGTCGTCGAGCACCCCGGCCGGCGTTTCCAGGATCGCGCCGAGTTTCGCGATCGTCCGGCGAAGATCGGCGTGGACGTAGAAGTCGCGGGTAAAGCGATCGAGATGGTCGAAGACGATGCGGTAGCGAGCCTTTTTGTCCGCTTCGACTAAAGCCAGCATTTCCCGCAGACCAGGCCGGCGACTCTCGCTGCCTGTGAGCTGGTCGCGAAACACCCGGACAACCGTATGGCCCGAACGCTGACAGTAATCGCGCAGGCGCGTTTCCTGTGAGGCGAGGCCGTCGCCCTCGCGCTCCTGCTTTTTGCTGGAGACGCGGCAATAGATCAGCGTTTGGTATTGTTGCGCGCCGATGGTTGGCGATGGATGTTTCATGGCTGGCATCGTGTGAGTTGGCGGTGTCTCCGGTTCAGGATCGGCTAGTCTACCTCGGGCGAATCGGCTGCGGCAGCGAGGAAGAGGGGCGAGACAATCTGCCCCCAGCTTTCTGCCGGGATGTCCATCTCTACGCACATGCGCATCATGTCCCACAGAATGCGCAGCAGCTCGCTGGCCTGCTCGTCGCTGAGTTCGAGACCGTTGAGATAAGGTCGATAGTCCGCAGGGTCGAAATCGGCCATCGAGGCGATCGGTGAAACCGCCTCGCGGTCACCTTGGGAAGAGGGTGTGTGTTGGTCGGTCGTCATAATCGCCTCCTTCCGTAGGGCGCGCGAACGGATTGCGCCGCTGGCATGGCGCCGGCTTGGTCCGTCCGATAAGGTTTTTGATAGCGATCAGATTGCCAGAGCAATCGACTAAACTTGCCGGCTTTCAGCCGATCCAAGATCAATCAGTATCGTTCCGCATCATACTCACAAATATGAGAACACTACAAGAACAAATTCCTATTTCTTCATCAGTTCTGTCATTGGTTATATGGAGCTAACACCGACAACGCTGCAAGCCGAGAGGTCACAGGACTCTAGCACCACAAGCCTCGCTTCCGAAGCATGCGGCATATAAAAGTATCAACAATTTTAAGCGGTTAGCGAAGGTCTTGCCGTGGCGGAAAATGCTCATGGACATGCGCCCGCTTGACCGCACATTTTACGCTTATGACCAGCAAGGGACGCTATCTCCGCGGACAGAAAAACAGCGATCGCCAGATCGAGCACATCCTGCTTGGTTACGCGGAAGGGCTCACAGCCGCCGCGTTCATTCGACGCTCGAAAACCGTCATGCGCGACCCTCCTGCTTCGAGAACCGTTTATCTGATTTACCGTCTGCTGCGGAAGCGCATTTCAAAGTTCCCTTATCCCACCGGGAATTTTTGGTTTGAAGCAGCTCTCGATGACGACAGCGAAATCGGCGCGCTTATCCAAGAAATTTATCACAGTCTCGATCCGCTAGCGCAAGTCACGAGGCAGGTGAAAGCGAGAAGGGGACTGACAGCCGGCAATTACTACGAAATGCTGGGAGAGTTCCAGTTTCGCGCGCACTACTCGCTTCCGCCGATGATCTTTCTTCATCATATAAAACGCGTCGTTCGTATCACCGGCCGCCTCAACGAACCGATGCGCAATGAGTCTCAACTTCTGCATGAACTGGACATTCTGAGCTGCCGGTTCTTTATGAATTACGCTCGCACCTACTTTGCGGGCGACGCGGCATCGATCGCGAAGGTGATCGAACATCACGAAAATCATATCACGATCGTTCGGCGACAGATGCGGCGCGCATATAGGCGCTCAAAGTCCCCGGCCTAACCAAAATGTATTTGCCCATCCGCCTCTCCCCTCCGCCACGATTCGTGTTTCGAGAACAGGTGGGAAGCGACAGAGTTCAATGGCCGCCTGCGGTTGTGGGTCAGGAAGCCCGAAACCACTGGCAGCCCCAGGCGGGTTGTGGCACAATTAACACATGACCAGAGCCCTAGAACTCCCGGACGATCTTAGCCGTCGTATCGACCTTTTGGCCGAGCGTTCGACCCGCACCCGCGCTCAGATTATCGAGGACGCGCTTGCGCATGGCCGCTCACTGGCGTGGCAGGAACGCTGGCAAGCCGGCGTTCAGGCCGGCATCGAAGATGCAGATCGGGGCGAGTTCGCGACCGACGAAGAGATCGCGACCGTCCTCAACAAATACAGCCAGGCCTGATCCCGCCGGTGCGGATCGCCTGGACCAGACGCTATCTCGCGGAGCTTGCGGCCATCGGCGACTATATCGGTGAGCGCAACCCACGCGCCGCCGCCCGGATCGTCAACGACATCCATTCCAAGACCGCCACTCTGCTCGCCGCCAATCCATTCATTGGTCGTACCGGGGAAATACGCGGCACGCGTGAACTGGTCATACCCGGCACGCCCTACATCGTGGCCTACCGCGTCCAGCCCGACAGCATCGAAATCCTCTTCGTCCAACACGGCGCGCGTGAATGGCCGGAAGGCATCGACCCGTAAGCTGCCGACCGTTTCGCCCATCACATTTCCCGGCGCGGGATTCACGACGGACAAAGCCTCACGTACCATTGTCTTCGTGACGAATGGAGGCTGACCATGACCACGCGGCGCACCGTGCTTGCCGGAATGTTGGCGGCAGCGACTGCCGGAGCGGCCGGAGGTTCCGCCATATCCGCGCTGGCGTTCCCACTGCCGGAAAATCTCACGCCTGAGTTCCTGCGGACCTTGGCGGCATCCACCAGAAGCCGCAACCCGGCCTCCGCTGAGATCATCAAGCACTACGGACACGCCGCGCCAGCATACTTTCGCGAAAGGTTTGCCCTGGACGCGGAGATTTGGGACCGCATGGCCGATCAGCGCGAACCGTTCGACCGCCTCGAAGCGGAAATGTTCGAGCGGGACCGGGCGTTGATCGCCCGTTATGGGATCGTTCTGTAGTCGTTCACTATATCGTTGGGGTCCCCTGCAAAAGGAGAGCATCCGTGAAGCCTCCCCGTTTCGTCACCGTCACGCTGGAACTGCCGGACGAAGTCCTGCGGTTCCTTGAGGCCACCAGCGACGACATCGAAGCGACCATGTCCGGCATACTGGCAACGGCGGTCTGTGATCGGATGGACAATGATCTGACGGAGGCGGAATGGCATGCCGCACGCGATGAGCAGGAGCGTCAGATCGCGGAACACGGGGTCATTCCATTCTGAACGAAAATCGCCTTCAGCCCCGCCGCGCCGCTTCGATCGCCGCCACGTCGATCTTGCCCATTTCCATCATCGCCGCGAAGGCTCGTTTGGCTTCGTCACCACCCGCCGCGATCGCTTCGGTCAGAATGCGCGGCGTGATCTGCCAGGAGATGCCCCAGCGATCCTTGCACCAGCCGCAGGCGCTCTCCTGTCCGCCGTTGCCGACGATCGCATTCCAATAGCGGTCGGTCTCGTCCTGATCCTCGGTGGCGATCTGAAATGAGAATGCCTCTGTATGCGTGTAGGTCGGCCCGCCGTTAAGGCCGAGGCACGCGACGCCGGCAACGGTGAACTCGACCGTCAACACGTCACCCTCTTTGCCGGACGGATAATCGCCAGGGGCACGGTGAACTGCGGTCACATGGCTATCGGGAAACGTCTCTGCGTAAAACCGGGCAGCGGCTTCGGCATCCTTATCGTACCAGATACAGATCGTGTTCTTTGCCATGGGGCGTCTCCTCGAAGGAGATTGTGCCAGCCTTTTAGCCACCGATCCACGTTAAACGCATCAATCGAGAGCAGCCCGTATTCAGCACAAAAACCAGCCCGTCGAGCCAAGTTCCCAACCGAAGCAAAGCAGCGTCACCGCCCCAGCGATATGGAAAGCCTTAGCGTCGGCGGAGCCAGTAGCGAAAAGTGCAAGATGTGCGCGGTAGTACCGCGCCCACTTGGCAAGGGGGCCGCTGCGCGCCCCCGTTGCATCCCCCAGCAGGGCGCATCTGTCGGCATCGAGCCTTGTCTGCGCCAGTGAAACGTCCGACGTTTCATCGCGACAGGAGGAGACTTCAATCTTCCCCCATGTACCCCCATGAGGAAGGGCCCTTCCTGCCCCTTGCCATCCCAGACTCTCCCGAGCGGCCAAACCGTCCGCCGCTCGGATACCCGTAAGGGCTTTCCCGCCCTGAAACACGACCAGGGCTATTGCCGCCCCAGAACCGCACCATGCCTTCTCGCTTGAGACGACGACCGCAGAATTCTGCTCTCCTCTTCATCCCCTATTAAGCTAGCGGGATTTCACTCTCCGCCTGCACCGCAGTCGGCGAACGCGGCCACGTTCGATCCGTCCTATTCACCCGAGCGCAACGATTGTATCGCCGCTCGCTTGCACGATTGCGGAGTAGGCGTTCGGGACGAAGGAATCTTCGCTGTCGCCTCCCGTAGGATCGAACAAAGGCATGTCCGTCAGCTTCGCTCTTTGCGCCAAATCCCCGTCGTGCTCGGGCGCGGCAGCGCTGCTGGAACCGGGACACTACCGCCGTCATACTCGGCTGTGCTTTATGGTGATTCGAGGTGGTGGAGCGCAATCAGAGACATCAACGAAACGAGCCCGTCATGCCGCGTCGCAACCTCTGTGGATATCCGTTGAGGTTATATCGCCATAAGGTTGTTTTGTAGCTATCGTATCGCAGCCCTTATCACTGAAATCAAGACGTAAATCGCAGGATAATTCCGTGTCTCGACTAACAGAGTTGCTTGCGCAAGCAAAGAACAAAGACCCTGCGCTTGGACAAGAGCTTGAACACGAATTCAAGGTACTCTCTTCTCGACGTTCCTTCGGTCTGAACTTCGAGCGGCATCGTCCGGAAAACGTGGAGCTTCCCGGCAGGCCTATTCGCAAGGGTGACAAGGTTCGCATCCTACCCCCGCGCGCCACGACGGCCAAAGGCGATCAAAGGCTTTGGAAAGTGTTGAAGCTGGAAGGGACTGGCGACAAGAAAACCGCACAACTTGAATTGCTGGATACAGCTCAATCCGAGCGACAAAAAATTGCGGTTGTGGACCTTATTGTAGTGGCTGAATTCAAGGACTTCATCTACCCCGGCCTTATAAGCACCGGGAAGGTAAAGCACGGAGGAGAAAAACCGTTTCATACCATCATCAACAGTGAAAATTTCCATGCGCTTGAGGCGCTCACGTTCACACATCGCGGCAAGATAGACGTCATCTATATTGATCCCCCCTACAATTCCGGCGCGAAGGACTGGAAATACAACAACGATTATGTGGAAAAGGAAGACCTCTATAGACATTCAAAGTGGTTGGCGATGATTGAGCGGCGGCTCCTCATAGCCAAAGAACTTCTCAATCCAAGAAATTCAGTTCTCATAGCCACAATAGACGAAAAGGAATATCTCCGTCTCGGATTGCTACTGGAGCAGTCATTTCCAGAAGCGCGCATTCAAATGATCTCTTCGGTGATCAATCCGAAAGGGGTGCCTCGTGACGGGCTCTCGCGCGTTGATGAATATATATTTGTCTGCCTGTTTGGGGCCGCAGAAGTACAGGGGCAAATCAAAGAGGGAAGCGCAGGCACGGAAGTTAGATGGCGCGGCCTGACTAGAACAGGCGCAAACGGAATACGAAGCAAATCGCCGGGAGCCTTCTATCCGATCCTTTTCGACAATTCAGGAAGAATTGCTCAAGTTGGCGAACCCTTGCCACTTGAAAAAGGTCCGAACGATTACACGCCGCCCAAGGGCTTACATCCTGTATGGCCGACGCCTCGGCCAAACGGCGGCGATGGTCGGTGGTCTGTCGTTCCAGAGACGCTCAGGTCACTACTCAAAATGGGCGCAGTTAGGGTTGGGAAGGTGAATTTTGAAAAGAACCAATTCCCAATTTTCTATCTTACTTCTGAACAGCTGAAAGCCATCGAGGACGGAAGCCTTGTTGTAAAAGGACACAATAATCATGGAACTCTGCGTGTTTACTTCAAGGAGGACGGAGGGCGTAGATCAGCGCCTCGAACAGTTTGGGACAATGTGAGTCATAGTGCTAGTGAACATGGGTCCATGCTGCTGCGAGAAATAATACCTGGGCGGAACTTTCCGTTTCCGAAATCACTTTATGCTGTAGAGGATGTGCTTAGATTATTTGTCGCAGAAAATTTGTCGGCAACTGTACTCGATTTCTTCAGCGGTTCCGGCACAACAGCACACGCCATAATGCGATTGAACCGTCAAGACGACGGGCGTCGTCAATGTATTTCGATCACCAACAACGAAGTAGCCGCAGATGAACATGCCGCTCTTCGCTCTCAGAACCTCCGCCCCGGCGATGCTAACTGGGAAAAATGGGGTATTTGCGACTACATCACCAAGCCTCGGATTAAAGCGGCGATTACAGGAAAGACGTCGGAGGGAAAGGACATCGCAGGTTACTACAAATTCACTGACGAATTTCCAATGTCAGAAGGCTTCGAAGAGAACGCTGAGTTCTTCACGCTGACTTACGAGACGCCGGTTGCCGTCAGCCACAACCGAGCCTTCGAGCGGATCGCCCCACTTCTGTGGATGCGAGCAGGCAGCGAGGGGACGCGCATTGAGAATCTTCCCGCGCAAGGCTGGGAGGTGGCAAACACCTACGGCTTGCTGATCGATCTTGATGACGCTGCTGCCTTCGTCAAGGCTATCAAGAACAGTAATGGCATTCGCGTGGCCTTCATCGTCACGGACGACGAACGGCGCTTCCAAACCATTATCCGCAGCATGCCTGACACGATTGAGCCGGTTCGGCTTTACGAATCCTACCTCACCAACTTCCGGTTTTCGATGGGTCGTTGAAAAATGAAATTCACCCTTAAAGATTATCAGGAAGAAGCTGTCAAAGACGTCCTCGACAGGTTGAAAAAGGCCCGCAAGCGTTGGCGCGAGGATGGCGATAAACATGCCTTCTCGCTCACCGCTACCACAGGCGCGGGCAAGACTGTTATGGCAGCAGCCGTTTTTGAAGCGCTGTTCTTTGGCAATGACGAGTTCAATGTCGAAGCCGACCCAGGCGCGGTGGTTATCTGGTTTAGCGATGATCCATCTCTGAACGAGCAATCTAAATGGCGGTTGAATCAGTCATCCGACAAGCTGACCGTTTCGGACCTCGTGACGATCGAAAACACCTTTAATCGTGACAGCCTTGAACCGGGGAAAGTCTATTTCCTCAATACGCAGAAGCTAGGCAAGAACAGCTTACTTGTGCGTGGTCACGATGCAGGCGAAGGCAAGGATGAGCGACTTCCCATGCCGGATGCACGCGCTTTCACGATTTGGGACATCATCCAGAACACCATCGAACACCCAGATTTGACGCTCCACCTTGTGCTCGATGAAGCGCATCGCGGGATGGGAGAGACCAAAGCAAAAAACGGTGACGGCAAGCCGACCATCGTCAAGCAGCTTATAAATGGCACCGGATCTGTTCCCGGCATTCCGATTGTCTGGGGCATATCCGCAACCGTCGAACGCTTCAACAAGGCGATGGAGGGAGCAAAAGGCCGTGACACCCTCTCTAACGTGGTTGTCGATACGAAAAAGGTGCAGGATTCCGGGCTTATCAAGGATGTAATCATTCTTGATGTGCCAGACGAAGACAAAGGCGACTTCTCAACAGTCCTGTTACGCCGTGGCACCAACAAGCTGAAGGCGATTTCCGAGGCATGGAATACCTACGCCGAACAGCAGGGCGAAGCTTTCACCGTGGTTCCGCTTATGGTGCTACAAGTGCCTAACTCACCGGATCACAACGAGATTGGCAAGGCGCTGGAGACGATCTTCGCAACATGGTCAGACTTACATCCGGGGTGCGTTGCAAACGTGTTTGGCGAGCACAGGACCGAAACATTTGGCAGCTACAGCATTCCCTATATTGAGCCACAGCGCGTTCAGGAAACGAAAGACATTCGCATTTTAATTGCGAAGGACGCCATCAGCACAGGTTGGGACTGCCCACGCGCCGAAGTGATGGTTTCGTTCCGTGCGGCAACGGACAAAACTCACATCACGCAGCTTCTGGGCCGTATGGTGCGAACACCGCTTGCCCGCCGCATCCCAGGCAATGATATACTGAATTCCGTCGATTGCCTTTTGCCCCGGTTCAACAAGACGACAGCGGAAGAAGTCGTTGACTACCTCACCAAGGGTGGTGAATTCGGGGAAGAGGCAGCGACGGGTCGCGTTCTCATCAATCCGGTGGACTTGAAGCCGAATCCGACCATTCCGGAAGATGTTTGGGTGAAGTTGGTTTCCCTGCCTTCCCAGTCACTGCCGAAGCGGCAGTCTCGCCCCGTGAAGAGGCTTACTATTCTGGCCCATGAACTCGCAGCGGACGGACTGCTTCCCGGCGCTGGCAGGAAGGCCCATGCGGTCTTGCACAAGGCTCTGGACAACGCTCAGGTCAAATACGCGCAGGAAATTACGAAGGCTCGACAATCGGTTCTTGAGGTGGAAGGCCAATCGGTAAAAACTGATATGAAAACCGGGAAGAAGAGCTTCGATGATTTTCTGGAGGCTGCTGACTACGCTGTTATTGAAGACGCCTATAGACGGGCTGGCCGCATTTTCAGCCCCGATATCGCAAGGACATATGCCGAGCACGTCGTAGCCCAAGCCAGCGAAAGCGAAGATGAGGATGCGGCCCTGATCGACGCCCACACTACCATTGCCGCCCTTGGTCTGGTATCGGCCATCGGTCCAGAGATAGATGCAGAAGCTGAGAAGTTGGCAAACGAATGGCTGACCAAACACAAAGGCGCTATCAAGACCCTTACGGACGAACGGCAGGAGTCATATCGACAGATCAGAGAGTTGAGTGCTCACCCGTTGGACGTTGAAATTGCCCGACCCAAGGCTTGGATACAGGCAACAACCGTACGTGAGCCGAACGGCACAGAGCGCGCTTTGCCTCGATTTGAGAAACACCTTCTTTGCGACAGTAAAGGTGCATTCCCGATGGAATTTGGTTCATCGTGGGAAGAAAAAGTTCTACACGCTGAACTGAAGCGGGAAGGCAACGTTGCATGGTATCGCAACCCCGATAGGGCGGCACAGGAATCCCTAGGCATCACATACGAAGACGGTCACGATATAAAGATAGTTCGCCCAGACTTCATTTTCTTTTCGCAACTTGGCGATAAAACTATAGTGGCAGACATCGTTGATCCGCATGGCATTCAATTCGCCGACGCTCTCCCTAAACTGAAGGGCCTGGCAAGGTATGCTGAGGACAATCCCAATATTTACCGCCGGATTGTTGCCGTAGCCGAGATTGACTCTTATTTCCGTATACTTGATCTGATGAAAGACAACGTAAGAAAAGCGATTTATACGGCTACTTCGGCAAAATCATTATACACCAGTTCAATTGCAGAAACTCTCGACTCTTGATCTTTTGTTTAGACCCTTAGCGACTATAGGACTTTGACATTCTAGCCGTTAAGGAATTGAAGTCTTTCGGTATTTTTACTATTGGAAAATGTTGAGGACAACCTGAGCTAGCGACTGGAATAATTGAACCGTGAGTGATCTAAATCATTCATGAGCGAAGAGACCGGGTTCCTGAATTGGATCGACAAGCAGCCCGACTGGGCCCGCGACGCCCTTCGGCGACACGCTCAATCGCCTGGCCACGATATCAGTACGATTGATCGCAGTGATATCGAGGCACGTGTTCGCGCAGCCGCAGGACTTCTGGGGGAAGTCCAGCTGGACCATGTTCATCTAACAGGGGACCATCTGACATTCGGGCCAATTGCTGGTCCACGTGCACTTTTATGCTCTTTGGGACCTGTGACGAATCTCGGGCGGATCGCGTCTGACCAGAAGCTTTCATTTGCGACAGACGGCATAACGCTCATTTATGGGGACAACGGCAGCGGGAAGAGTGGTTATTGCCGCATTACCAAAAAGGTATGTCGAAGCCTTACGAGCGACCTCCTTCAGGGTGACTGTTGATTTCCACTGAGAGCTGACCCAGGATTTCCATCAAGAACTGACCCGGCTTTGACGATGTTGGGCTGGTCAGGCCTTGGTCAAGTTCCGAGTTT
>NZ_LMRD01000008.1 GCF_001425575.1 Aurantimonas sp. Leaf443
CCAGCCGCAAAGCCAACCAAGCCCTCAATCCAGATCCATCCGCCCTGCATCCAGCCCACCTCACGGCAAACCAGACCAGAGCTCGTACACTCTCATACCGAAACGTGCGACAACCGGTTCATCTCTCCGGGATACCCCCAGAAGTCCAAAGGATAGGACCCCCAAAAGCCCCGAGCAGACCATTCCGCCGCCCACGCTTCTCTTTCTTCTCAATATCCAATTGTCAAACAACACGGGAGTGTCACCACCCACGCCGGATCAGCGGCAATACTTCGCCACTCCCCGTAAGAGGCCCATCACGAGCAACTCTCTAGAAAACCACAAACGATGGAGGCGCAGATGCCGACCGCCCCGGAACCTTCGTTCCCAGCCAGTCAATCCGGCGACCCCAGGGCCGCCCCGGCGCCACCGCCGTCGTCGATGAGCGGCTTATAGGACCCACCAACCAAACCTGTCAACACAGACGTCGCAAAAATGTCGAGAAAAACGACGGATCGGAAAAACGTCGAGACAAGCCAACAGGTTGCAGGACCGGAGCGTGGGATGGGCGCCGGGCTCCGGGCCGCCTCCGGACCAAGGAGGGCGCATGGCCTCCTCCNCAACACAGACGTCGCAAAAATGTCGAGAAAAACGACGGATCGGAAAAACGTCGAGACAAGCCAACAGGTTGCAGGACCGGAGCGTGGGATGGGCGCCGAGCTCCGGGCCGCCTCCGGACCAAGGAGGGCGCATGGCCTCCTCCGGCGCCCGTCCGGCTCCCCTCCCCCCGGGCGTTCCGACCGGCATGGATGCCTTTCGCAGCGTCCTCCTCTCGTCGCCCTCGTCGCGCATGCCGTCGTGGTGCGGTTCCGAAACCGGGACGGCGGCCCGTTGGAAACGCCGGCACGAACCGGATATGGTCGAAGAAGCGGCGTCCGGGACTGTGCGGGGAACTCCCCGGAGGCCTCGCATCTGAAGGGGGACCGACGCCAGCATGCACCCTATGGCGCACCATCCGCTGTTCATCCTGCTCTCGCTCGGCGTCGCCGTCCTGGGTTCGTGGACGGCGCTCGATCTTCTGCGCCGCGTCGCCGGGAATTTCGGGCGCGCGCGGCTCGGCTGGCTGGCGGCGGCCTCGCTCGTCATGGGCCTCAGCATCTGGTCGATGCATTTCGTCGCCATGCTCGGCTTCGATCCGGGCTCGGCGGTCGCCTACGATCCCTGGCTGACGGCCCTGTCGCTGCTTCTGGCCATCGGCTCGACGGCGGGGGCCTTCTTCTTCGCCTCCGCCGAGACAGTGTCGACGCCGCGCGTGGTGGCAGCCGGCATCGTGATGGGCGGCGGCATCTGCCTCATGCACTACACGGGCATGGCGGCGCTGCGCACGGCCGTCTCGCTCGGCTATGACGGGCGCCTCGTGGCGGCCTCGTTCCTCCTTTCGGTCATCGCCTCGATCGGGGCCCTCTTCGCCGCGCGACGCCAGCATTCGCTGGGCTCGCAGGCGCTCGCCGCCACGATGCTCGGCTTCGCCGTGGTCGGGATGCACTATACGGCGATGGCCGCCCTGCGGCTGACGCCTGCGGCGGACGCGCCCGCCTCCGCGGCGACGCCGCCTTACGCGCTCGCCGTGGCGGTGGCGGCTGCGACCGCGCTCATCCTCTTCGTGGCGCTGATGGCAGCCCTCCATGACGAGCGGGGAAACCTGCAGGCGGCGCTCGCGGCGGGCGGGGTGGGCTACTGGGAGCTCGACCTGCGCAGTTTCACGCTCCACATCTCCGACACCGGCAAGGCGATCTTCGGCCTTGGGGCCGCCGACGATCTCACCTTCGAGAAGGCGCTCGAGCGCATCGCGCCGGAGAGCCGCGAGCAGCGCGCCCGGGCCATGGCCGAGGCGATCCGCTCCGGGACCGACTACGACGTGGAATATCCGCTCGCCGAGGCCGGCCGCTGGGTGAACGCCCGCGGGCGCACGCTGAAGGCCCGCTCGGGGCGGCCGCGCCGCATGGTCGGCGTCGTCATCGACGTGACCGAACGCCATCAGGCGATGACACGCATCATCGAGAGCGAGCAGCGCCAGCGCCTGCTCATCGACGAGCTGAACCATCGCGTGAAGAACACGCTCGCCACCGTCCAGTCGATCTCGCGCCAGACGGCCAAGCGCGCCGAGAGCCCGGCCGCCTTCAACCGCGACTTCGAGGCGCGGCTCCTGGCGCTCTCCTCCACCCACAACGCGCTGACGCGCGGCGGCTGGGAGGGGGCGAGCCTGCGGGAGATCGTGGACGGGGAACTGCGCCCCTACGCGCAGTCGCAGGTGAGCCTGTCGGGCGAGGACGTCGTCCTCAAGGCGCGCGAGGCGCTGGCGCTCGGCATGGTGGTGCACGAACTGGCGACGAACGCGGCCAAGCATGGCGCGCTGTCGCTCGCCGCGGGGCGGCTCAGCCTTTCCTGGCGCTGCGAGGCCTTCCAGGAGTCCCGCGCCCTCGTTCTGGACTGGGTCGAAGAGGGGCGCCCGATCCTGCAGGCGCCGACCGCGCGGGGCTTCGGTTCGCGCCTCATCCATGCCAGCATCGAGCAGGAACTCGGCGGCGTCCTGCATCTGGACTATGCGCCGAGCGGCCTGAAGGCCCGCCTCCTCGTGCCGCTGGCGGGCGCCCGGCCCCAGGCCATGGCGGCGGTGGCCTGATGCGGGGCGCGACAGGGAGAGACGACATGAGCGACGACACCACGGCGCAAACGACGGAGCCGCGCTGGAAACACGACGGCGTGCGCGTCGTCCCCGGCGACAGGCTCGACGCCAACACGCCGCAGACGCCGGGCATGCTCCGGCAGGCGGCGATCGACCATGCGCGGGTGGGGGCGCAGAAGCTCTGGGCGGGCACGGTGCGCATCGATCCCGACGCCAAGACCGGCGTGCATCATCACGGCAGCCTGGAAAGCGTGATCTACGTCGTCAGCGGCCGGGCGCGCATGCGCTGGGGAGATCGGCTGGAATTCGTCGCCGAGGCGGGGCCCGGCGACTTCATCTTCGTGCCGCCCTACGTGCCGCACCAGGAGATCAACGCCAATCCGGACGAGCCGCTGATGTGCGTGCTCGTGCGCTCGGACAACGAGGCGGTGGTGGTGAACATCACGGATATCGAGCCGGTGGAGACCCCGCAGACCGTGCCCTGGATCGACCCGACGCACCGCCATCCCTGATCCGCCCCTGATCCGCGAGCCTCCGTGCCCCCGGGGCCACGCGCGGTCGCCGAGACAGGGCGGGCCGGCCCGGCTATGACGGGGCTCGACAGCGAAGGAAGACCCGATGCCGGCCAAGACCTATTTCATCGCGCAAGGGTTCCAGAAGAGCGGGCGCAAGCTCGTGCCCGTGTCGCCCAACCAGTTCCGCACGGCCGAACAGGCCGTGGCGCGCGCCGGGCGCGACGGCGAGCGCTATGCGGGCGCGGTCGCCTTCCAGCAGATCGCCGACGAGGAGACGGGCGAACTCCTGGAGGAGCCGACGATCCTGGCCCGCTTCGGCGAACTGCCGGCCGAATTCGGCAGCTGAAGGCGCGGGCGACGGCCGAACCCGCCGGCGCGGCATCGAAAAATCGGCGATTGGCGACGCGATGACGAAGGCGAGGCCTATCCCCTTTCTCCGCCGCCGGACTATCTGCGCAGGAAGGGGCGAATTTTAAGGCCTTCGGAGAGCTTCGTGGACATCGTCTCATCCCAGATGCTGCGGCGCGCGCTGCCGCTTTATACCGCGCTCGCCGTGTCGATGCTGGTTCTGATCTTCGCGGTCATCCTCTATTTCGGCCGCGAAATCTTCGTTCCCTTCGCGCTGGCCATCCTCCTCTCGTTCGCGCTCGCGCCCATCGTCAACGCGCTGCAGCGCATGAAACTGCCGCAGGGGGCGGCGATCGCCGGCGCGGTCGTGGCCGCCGTCGTCGTCATCGGCATCGTGGGCATGGTCGTCGCCAACCAGCTGGCCTCGCTGGCCGGCGAGCTGCCGGCCTACCGCACGACGATGCAGGAGAAGATCCGCACGCTCGCCAGCGCCTCGGACGGCACGGGGCCCATGGGCCGCGCCTTCCAGACCATCCAGGAACTCGCCACCGATTTCGAGACGCTCGGCAGCAACGAACGCGTGCAGGATGCGCGCGAGGCGGCCAAGCCGACGCTCGTCACGCTCGACAACGGTTCGGGCGGCACGCTCGCCACCATCTCCACCATCGTCTCGCCGCTCCTGCATCCGCTGGCGATGGTGGGCATCGTCCTCATCTTCGCCTGCTTCATCCTGGCGCAGCGCGAGGACCTGCGGAACCGCTTCATCCGCCTCGCGGGCACCGACGACCTGCAGCAGACGACCGCCGCCATCGACGACGCCGCACGGCGCCTCTCGCGCCTTCTCCTCACGCAGCTCGCCGTCAACACGCTCTTCGGCATCGTCATCGGCACCGGCCTCTGGTTCATCGGCGTGCCGAGCCCCTATCTCTGGGGCATCCTCGCCGGCATCCTGCGCTTCGTGCCCTATGTCGGCGCGATCATCGGCGCGGCCTTCCCGCTGGCGCTCGCCTTCGCCGTCGATCCCGGCTGGTCGATGGTGATCTGGACCGCGGTGCTCTTCCTGGCGGTCGAGCCGATCCTCGGCCATGTCATCGAGCCGCTTCTCTACGGTCACACGAGCGGGCTCTCGCCGATCGCGGTGATCCTGGCAGCGGCGATCTGGGCCTTTCTCTGGGGTCCGGTCGGGCTCGTCCTGGCGACGCCGCTGACGATCTGCCTCGTCGTCATGGGCCGCTACGTGCCGCGCCTGTCGACGATCGACGTCATCTTCGGCGACCGGCCGGCACTGTCTCCGGCGCAGATCTTCTACCAGCGCATGCTGACGGGCTCCTCGCGCGAGGCGGCCGAGCAGGCCAACGCCTTCCTGCGCGAGCGCGCGCTCGCCACCTATTACGACGAGGTGGCGCTGGAGGGGCTGCGCCTCGCCCACGAGGACGTGGCGCGCTTCGCCGTCACCGGCCCGCGCCTCGAAATGCTGCGCGGCTCGACCCTCGATCTCGTGCACCGGCTCGACCGGCAGGCGAGCCCGCTGCCGCGCGGCGGCAAGCTCAACGCGGAGGCGGCGGCCGCCGTCGACGCGGCCGGGCCCGACAAGGAAGTGGCGCGCATCGTCAAGCGCCGCGACGAGCTGGCGCCCGCCTTCCGCAGCGATGCGCCCGTCGTGTGCGTCGCCGGCGTCAGCGAGCTCGACGAGCCGCTGACGGAGATGCTGCGGCAGGTCGTGGAGAAGCACGGGCTCGGCGCGCGCATGACGACCTGGAAGGCGCTGCGCGAGCGCCGGCCGACGCGCGAGGACGCCAAGGGCGTCGCGCTCGTGGTCCTCTCCTTCCTCGAACCCTTGAGCGTCCTGCATCTGCGCGCCGCCGTGCGCGAGGCCCATCGCATCGCGCCGGGCGCCAAGATCGTCATCGGCATCTGGCGCGAGCGCGACAGCCAGATGGTCGGCGACCTGCGGCGCAAGGTGCATGCCGATGCGCTGGTGACGACCTTCAACGAGGCGCTGGACGCGATCCTGCGCCTGTCGACGATCGACGGCACGAAGGGCCGGCTGGAGACGGTCGAGGCGCGGACCGGCGAGAACGCCAGCGCCTCGATCGCCGCATGACCGCAGGCCCCCTCCCCTCGCTCGACAGGACAAGACCGGCATGAAGGTCTCTGAGATCATGAGCCGCTTCGTCGACTTCGCCGCGCCCGAGGATTCGGCCAAGGCGCTGGCCGAGCTGATGGGCGATCTCGACGTGGGCGCGGTGCCCGTGGGCACGGCCGAGGAGCCGCTCGGCGTCGTCACCGACCGCGACATCCTCTACCGGGTCGTGGCGCGCGGCCTCGATCCGGCGACGACGCCGGCGCGCGACATCCTCTCGACGCCGCTCATCGCCTGTTCGCCCGACGACGATCTCGATGCGGCGATGGACCTGATGGCGGCCCACCACATCCGCCGCCTCGCCGTGCGCGAACGCGACGGCGCGATGGTCGGCTGGGTGACCCTGTCCGACCTCTCGCGCAAGCTGCTTCTGGAGACGAAGACGGTGGAGACGGCGCTGCGCGAGCTCTCGGCCTGAGCGCTCGCAGCCGACAGTGCGGCGGCGGCCGGTCCATGGCCGTGCCCACCGACCGGACTCCTGCCCGGGCGGCGCCGCCTAAGTCCTGAACCGCCGCGTCAGGCTGCCGACGATCTCGGGGCCGAGCTTGAGCCGGGCCGCCATATAGGCGAGGTGCAGGCGCGCCAGATCCGTGCGGCGCGGCTGCACGACGAGCGCCACGGCATAGGCCTGGCCCGACAGGCCCGCCGAGACGGCCGAGTCCAAAAGCGGGGCCAGCGCCGCGGGCCTTGCCATCGCGGTTTCGAACGCTGCGATCTGGCGGTCCTCGGCGCCGGCCTTGCGCAGCCGCTCCGCCGCCTGGAGCCGCGCGGCCGCGTTCGTCTCGCCGACGGCCACGAGCGCGCCGGCCGCGACCCCCATGAGGATGGCGGAATGGACCTCGCCGTAATGGCCGAGATTGAGGACGAGCGGCGAGGAGGTCTGGAAACGGTTGTCGAGATGGGCGCCGAGGAGCTTGGCCGCGAGACGCTCCTCCAGAAGCGCGCGGCGGGCCTGCGCGGGATTGCGCAGCGAGGCGGGCGCCCTGGCGGCCGCGCCCTCCTTCGGGACCGGATCGGAAAAGCGCAGCGCCTCGAGTTCGGCGACATGGCCGTCCCGCGGGCCCGCCTCGTTGGCGGCCCTTCGCCAGAGCCACTCGAAGCTCACGAGGGCGTCGCCTCCGCGGCCGCACCCGCCGGCAGCAGCGCGTCGATCTGGGCGAGCAGCTTGGAGAAGTCCACCGGCTTGGCGTGATAGTCGTCGCATCCGGCCGCCAGCGTCTTCTCGCGGTCGCCCGACATGGCGTGCGCCGTCAGCGCGATGATCGGCATGCGCGGCATGGACGTGTCGGCGCGCATCGTGCGCGCGGCGGTCCAGCCGTCCATCACGGGCAGGTTCATATCCAGCAGCACGATGTCGGGATTGGAGGCGCGCGCCTTGTCGACCCCGTCCTGGCCGTCATGGGCGAGAATGACCTCGAAGCCGCGACGCTTCAGCCGGCGCGACAGGAAATCCCAGATCTCTTCGTGGTCTTCCACGAGCAGGATGCGGGTCATGAAAGCGGTTCCACTTCTTGGTCTGGTGCCCGGAGGGAGGGGATCGGGGGATCGCCGACCTCCCCTCGTTCGACGATAACGCGGATCTCGGCCGCAAGGTCCTTCAGCGCCACCTCGCCCTTCGACAGGATCTGGTCGGCATCGGACTGGAGGCGGCGCCACTCGTCGGCGGTGAGATCCTTGGAGGTGAGGACGACGACGGGGATCGTGCGCCATTCGGGGTTGGCCCGCAGCGCCTGCAGGAACTCGAACCCGTTCATGACGGGCATGACGAGGTCGAGCAGGATGAGGGTCGGGATGCGTTCGGCGACGCGCTCGAGGCCGATCCGGCCGTTGGGCGCGGTGACGACGGGCAGGTTCTCGCGCATCATCATCGTGGAGAAGCGCGCCAGCGTGTCAGCGTCGTCGTCGATGGCCAGAACCAGCGCGTCGGCATCGGCGCGGTAGCGCGACATGACGCGTTTCAGGCGGTCCCATTCGACGGGCTTCAGGAGATAGTCCGAGGCGCCGAGCGCGTAGCCGAGATTGTGCTCGTCGATGACGGTGATCATCACCACGGGAATGCCCGCCAGCACCGGATCGGCCTTCAGCTCGGTCAGCACCGCCCAGCCGTCCATGCGCGGCATGGTCACGTCGAGGATGATGACGTTCGGCCGGATGGCGCGCGCCATCTCCAGGCCCGAGACGCCGTCGGACGCCGTGCGCACGGCGAAGCCCTCGCGCGACAGGAAGCGCGTGACGAGCTCGCGCGCGTTCGGGTCGTCGTCGATGGCGAGCACCAGCCCGGCCGACTGGCCCTTCGAGCCGTCGGGCAGGTGCTTGATCTCCTCGTCCACCTTCGGCTCGGCCACGTCGGCGGGAATGCGGATGGTGAAGATCGACCCCTCGCCCTCGTGCGAGCGCACGCCGATATCGCCGCCCAGAAGCCCGCAGAAGGCCTTGGTGATGGCGAGGCCGAGCCCCGTGCCGCCGAACTTGCGCGTCGTGGAGGCGTCGGCCTGCGTGAAGCGCTGGAACAGCTTCTCCACCTGTTCGGGCGTCATGCCGATGCCCGTGTCGCTGACCTCGAAGGTCAGCCAGTCGCGGCCGTCGTCCGGCGCGCGGCGGGCCTTCAGCGTCACCTTGCCGTTCTCGGTGAATTTCGAGGCGTTGGAGAGAAGGTTGATGAGGCACTGGCGCAGCTTGACCTGGTCGGTATGGGCCGAGCCCAGATTCGCGCCGAGATCGAGCACGAGCTCGTTGTTCTTCTTGTCGAGGAGCGAGCCGACGGTCGAGGCGACCTCGCGCGCGACGTCCTCCACGGCGAAGGTCTCGGCATAGAGGTCCATGCGCTCGGCCTCGATCTTGGAGAGATCGAGCACGTCGTTGATGAGCGACAGGAGATGGCGGGCGTTGCCCTCGATCTTCTTCAGGTCGGCCAGGAGATGGGCCTCGCCCAGATCCTCGACCTCCTCCTCCAGCATCTCGGCATAGCCGATGACGGCCGAGAGCGGCGTGCGCAGCTCGTGGCTCATATTGGCGATGAACTGGCTCTTGGCGCGGTTGGCGTTCTCGGCCGCTTCCTTCGCGGCCTCCAGCTCCTGCTCCACGGCGCGCTGGCGCGTGACGTCGGTGTTGGTGCCGAACCAGCGCACGATCTGCCCGTCCGTGTCGCGGATGGGCGTCGCCTGCGAGAGGAACCAGCGGAAGGTGCCGTCGGCGCCGCGCAGCGGGAACGTGTCCTCCCAGACGTCGCCGTCCGACAGCGACCGGTCGAAATTATCCTCCACGCGCTTGCCGTGGTCGGGATGCTGCACGTCGCGCCAGCCGCGGCCGCGCATCTCCTCCAGGGTCTTGCCGGTATAGTCGAACCAGCGCTTGTTGTACCAGAAGATGCTGCCGTCCGGATCGGCCATCCAGGCCAGCTGCGGGATGTTGTCGGCCAGCGTCTCGAACTGCGCGCCCGTCTCGCCGAGCTTCTGCTGCATGGCCTTGAGGTCGGTCACGTCCGTATGGGTGCCGACCCATTCGGACACCTCGCCCGCGTCGTCGAGGATCGGCACGGCGCGCACCGACATGGCGCGCCACTCGCCGTCGTGCCGGCGCAGGCGGTGCTGGACGTTGTAGACCTTGCGCTCGGCGAGGGCCGCCGACCAGAGGCGCATGGTCATCTCGCGGTCGTCGGGATGCACGGCCTCGATCCAGCCGGTGCCCAGATGCTCGTCCGCGCTCTGGCCGGTGAACTCCATCCAGCCCGGCTGCGGCGCGGAGAAGCGCCCGTTCGGCGGCGCGGCCCAGACGATCGAGGTGGAGGCCTCGACCAGCGAGCGGAAGCGCAGTTCCGTATGGCGCAGGCGGCGCTCGGCCTGCTTGCGCCGCGTTGTCTCGATGAGGACGAGGCCGACGCCCCGTTCGCGCCCCGGATCCTGCAGGGTCACGGGGAAGGCGTTGAGGATGAGCGAGCGGCGCTCCGCGTCCGGCCGGTCGGCGAAGAGGTCGATGTCGAGGCTGGAATGGGTGCGCCCCTGCGCGATCACGCTGCGCAGGAGCGGCTCGATGGCTGCGCGCGCGCCGTCGTCCACCGCCCAGAGCGGCACGCCGGCGGAGTCGCGCGCGATGGCGTCGAACGCGGCGTTCGAGCGGAAGGGGCGCAGCGAGGCGTCGAGGAAGCCGATGGCCACGGGCGCGTTCTCCAGGAGCCCCTCCATCAGTTCGGTCGTGGCGCGGCTCTCCTTCTGGCGCCGCCAGGCGAGGAGCGACATCCACAGCGCGAGCGCCACCATGGTGGCGAAGGCGATGGCCTGGATGACGCTCGTGCGCCGCGTCTCGGCCGCGATTCTCGCGATCTCGCCGTTGGCTTCCGCGATCACCTCACGCGCCCGGTCGCGCAGCGCGTCCATGATGCGCTTGCCGTCGCCCTGGCGCACGGTCTCGGCCGCGGTCTCGAACCCGTCGGCCCGGCGCTGGTCGATGCCGTCGGCGGCGAAGGCGACCTGCTCCTTGGCGTATTGGAGGACGGCGGAGAAGGCGTCCGAGGGCGGACCGCTGCGCGCCTGCACGTCCTGGAGGACGACGAGGTCGTCGGGAAAGGTCTGGATCGCGGTGCGATAGGGCGCGAGGAAGCTCTCGTCGCCGCTGATGACATAGCCGCGATGGGCGCTCTGGATCGTCGTGACGGTGGAGACGAGACGCTGGACGGAGGCCACCAGCTCGTTCTGGTCGCGCGTCTGGCGCCCCTTGGACCAGACGTCGAACACGGTCCAGGCGAAGACGAGGATCGTCAGGACGAGGAAGGCCCCGGCGACCAGCGGACGGCGCGACTGCCGTTCGACGAATGAGCCGCTATTGCCGCCCTGCGGGCGCGCACCATCATGCATGTCGAAGAGGGCCTTTCCAGAACCGGACGTTCACGGGGCGAACACGCCCGCGTGCGGATAAGGTGGACCCGTTTCGTTCGACGAGAAGAGCTTCACCCGCGTCGGGGCGCATCTATTTCTTCTTCCGCCTTCCTTTCTCCCCGGACCGGATCTTCATGACCCTCGACCAAGCGCTCGCCTTCGCCCTCGTCGCGCTGACGGTGGCCGCCTTCGTCTGGGGTCGCCTGCCCTACGACCTCGTGGCGCTCGCCTCGCTCGCCACCGGCTTCGCGATCGGGATCGTGCCGGCCGACCGGGTCTTCGCCGGCTTTGCCGACGACGTCGTCGTCATCGTCGCCTCCGCCCTCGTCATCAGCGCGGCGGTGGCGCGCTCCGGCATCGTGGAGGACGCGATGCGCCCGCTCCTGCCGCACATGAAGACGGCCAGGACCCAGGTGCCCATCCTGGTCGGCGCGACGATGCTGATGTCGATGGTGACCAAGAATATCGGCGCGCTCGCCATCTTCATGCCGGTCGCCGCCCAGGTCGCCAAGCGCTCGCAGACCTCGATCTCGCGCCTCCTGATGCCGATGGCCTTCGCCTCGCTGATCGGCGGGCTCGTCACCCTCGTCGGCACCTCGCCCAACATCATCGTCTCGAAGATCCGCGTCGACGTGTCGGGCGAGCCCTTCCGCATGTTCGACTACGCGCCGGTCGGTCTCGTCATCGCCTTCGTCGGCTTCGTCTTCCTGTCCTTCGGCTCCGGGCTCCTGCCCAAGCGCAAGCCCGGCGGCTCGCTCGGCGCCTCCTTCGCGCTCGACGCCTACACGGCCGAGGCGCTGGTGCCGGACGGCTCGCCCTTCGCCGGCCAGAGCGTCGCCGCGCTGGAGACCATGGCCGACCGCACGATCCAGGTGCGCTTCGTCCTGCGCGAGCGCTTCCGCCGGCTCATCCCCTCGCCGGACCTCGTGCTGCAGGCCGGCGACCACCTCCTCCTCGGCGGCGAGCCCGAGGACCTCGAACGCGCCGTGCAGCGGGCCGGCCTTCGCCTGTCGGGCACGGAAGGCGTTCCGGTGGCGGACGTGGAGAGCGAGAGCGTGGTGGAGGGCGTCGTCACGCCGCAGTCGCCGGCCATCGGAAAGACGCCGGCGGGCCTTGCGATGCAGGATCGCCACGGCGTCACGCTGCTCGCGGTCAGCCGCGGCGGCCTGCCCATCGGCCAGCGCCTCTCCTCCCTGAAGCTGCGCGCCGGCGACGTCGTGGTGCTGAAGGGCACCGCCGAGAGCGTGCCGGAGGCGCTCGCCGCGCTCAAGGTCCTGCCGCTCGCCGAGCGCCAGATCGTGCTCGGCCGCTCGCGCCGCAGCTTCCTGCCGATCGCCATCCTCGGCATCGCCATGGCGATGACGGCGCTCGGCATCGTCAGCGCCGCCATGGCCTTCTTCGGCACGGCGGTGATCCTCCTCCTCCTGCGCGTGATGAGCATGACGGAGGCCTATCACACGGTGGAAGCCTCGGTGATCGTGCTGCTCGCCGCCCTCATCCCCGTCTCGGAGGCGATCCAGACGACGGGCGGCACCGACCTCATCGCCCATTGGCTGTCGCCCCTCCTGTCGGGCCTGCCGCCGGCCGGCGCGCTCGCGGTCGTCATCCTCATCGCCATGGCGGTGACGCCCTTCCTCAACAATGCCGCGACCGTGCTCATGCTCGCGCCGATCGCCGCCTCGATCGCCATCGACCTGAAGATGAATCCCGACCCGTTCCTGATGGGCGTGGCGCTCGGGGCGGCCTGCGACTTCCTCACGCCCATCGGTCACCAGTGCAACACGATCGTCATGGCGCCCGGCGGCTACCGCTTCGGCGACTACTGGCGTCTCGGCCTGCCGCTCTCGGTCCTCGTCGTCGTCGTCGGCACGCCGATGATCGCGCTCGTCTGGCCGTTCTTCCAGTAGCGGCAGGAACCGCCGCGATCGGGCGCGCCTGCCGAGGCCCTGCAGCGCGTTGACGCGCTGCCGTCCCATTTGCTAGCCTTTCGTCTCAACATATGGGACGGACGATGGCGCCCTCGACCGTCCGTGCCCCTCATCGGCGGCGCCGCAGGGAGCGAACGGCATGAAACTCTTGCGTTACGGGCCGCGTGGTTCGGAAAAGCCCGGCCTGATGGCCGCCGACGGCACGATCCGGGATCTCTCCGGCCATATCGCCGACGTGACGCCCGAGGCGCTGTCGCGCGCCGAACTCGACAGGCTCGCCGCCCTCGACCCCATGAGCCTGCCGAAGGTTGAGGGCACGCCCCGGCTCGGCGTCCCAGTGGCCGGCATCGGCAAGATCGTGGCGATCGGCCTCAACTATGCCGACCATGCCAAGGAATCGAACCTTCCGATCCCCTCCGAGCCGGTCATGTTCATGAAGGCGCTGTCGAGCCTCACCGGCCCGAACGACGAGGTCATGCTGCCCAGGGATTCGGTCCATTCGGACTGGGAGGTCGAGCTCGGCGTCGTGATCGGGCGCACCGCGCGCTATGTCGAGGAGGCCGACGCGCTCGACCACGTGGCGGGCTTCACCATCGTCAACGACGTGTCCGAGCGCTTCAACCAGAAGGAGCGCGGCTCGCAATGGTCGAAGGGCAAGGGCCACGACACGTTCGCGCCGACCGGCCCCTGGCTGGTGACGACGGACGAGATCGCCGACTGCCAGGCGCTCGACATGAGCCTCGACCTCAACGGCCGGCGCATGCAGACCGGCAACACGAAGACGATGATCTTCCCTGTCGCCGAGCTCATCGCCTATGTCAGCCGCTTCGTCACGCTCCTGCCGGGCGACCTCGTCATCACCGGCACGCCTCCGGGCGTCGGCGACGGCATGAAGCCGCCGCTCTTCCTGAAGGCGGGCGACCGGATGGACCTGTCGATCGCGGGCCTGGGCACCCAGTCGCAGGCCGTCGTCGAATGGCGCCGCCTGCCCGAGGACGCGCGGTGACGGCCGCGCGCTTCGAGGGTCAGGTCGCCATCGTCACGGGCGGGGCGGCCGGCATCGGCCGCGCCTGCGCCGAGCGGATGACGGCCGAGGGCGCCACGGTCGTCGTCTGGGACGTGTCGCAGGAGGCGCTGGACGGCGCGTCCTTCGCCGCCCACCGCGCCCGGGTGGACCAGTCGGACGAGGCCGGCGTCGAGGCGGCGACGCGCGCGGTGATGGAGCGCTTCGGGCGGATCGACGTCCTCGTCGTCTCGGCCGGCATCACGGGTCCGAATGTCGAGGTGAAGGACTATCCGGCCGACGCCTGGCGCCGGGTGATGGAGGTCAACGTCAACGGCACCTTCTACTGCAACAAGGCGGTGGTGCCGACGATGGTCGCGCAGGGCTACGGGCGCATCGTCAACATCGCCTCCGTCGCCGGCAAGGAGGGCAATCCGAACGCCTCGGCCTATTCGGCCTCCAAGGCCGCCGTCATCGGCCTCACCAAGTCGCTCGGCAAGGAGCTCGCCCGCACCGGCGTCACCGCCAATGCCGTCTCGCCGGCCGCGGTGAAGACGGCGATCTTCGAGCAGATGTCGCAGACCCATATCGACTACATGCTCTCGAAGATCCCGATGGGCCGCTTCGGCACGGTGGAGGAGAACGCCTCCGCCATCCTCTGGCTCGCCAGCCGCGAGGCGTCCTTCACCACCGCCTCGGTGATCGACACGTCCGGCGGACGGGCGACCTACTGACGGCGCGGCGCCGGGCCGCCCGAAAGGCATGGCGATGAGAGAGGACGACAGGGAGCCGGCAGGCGAGCCCTCGCCGGCCGCGGGCCCGGCAGGGGCGCAGACGCTGCTGCGCGGGCTCGCCGTCCTCGAGGCGGTGGGCGAGGGCCGCAGCGGCCTTGCCGCCATCGCCGCCTTTCTCGGCCTCTCGCGCTCCACCACCCACCGCCTCGCCTCGGCGCTGGTGGAGGCGCGCTATCTCGTCTTCGACCCCGCGCACGGCTATCGGCTCGGCCCCAAGCTTCTCTCGCTGGGAGACCGCGCCAAGGCGCAGCGGCCGCTCGTGCAGGTGGCCCGCCCCATTCTCGAGCGCCTCGCCGAGGAGACGGAGGACACGGTGCATCTGGGCGAGCGCGAGGGCCTGTTCGCGGTCTATCTCGACAAGGTGCCGGGCCGGCGCCGCGTCGAGATCCGCTCCAAGATCGGCGAGCGCCAGCCGCTCGCCTCCACGGGCCTCGGCAAGGCGCTGATCTTCGACGCCTCGCCCGACGTCTGGGCGAGGGCCTGCGCCGCCGCCCCGCCGGCCGACGGCGCCGGCGCCTGGGGCGAGCGCATGCGCGCCTATGCCGAGAACGGCGTCGCCTTCGATCTCGAGGAGAACGAGGACCGCATCCGCTGCGTCGCCGCCCCCGTGCGCGACGCCTCGGGCGCGATCGTCGCCGCGATCAGCCTGACGGGCGCGGCGCATTACATGGACGACGCGCGCCTGCGCGCGCTCGCCGCGCGCGTCGCCGCCGCCGCCGCCGAGATCGGCGCGGCCCTCGGCTGGCGGGGCGACGCAGCCCCGCGGTGACGGCGCCAGGAACGCCACGGACCACCGGCGCGACAAGCGGGTTAGCCGTGACGATAAATATCCCGTGACCTGCGGCCTTGACCTCGCCTGACGCCGCCCCATGCCGATGGGCCCGTCCCGGGAAGCCGCTCCATCCCGTCGAGCCCCGCCGGACCGCCTGTGCGCCGGGCCTTGCGCCCCCTCCGGGCCGCGGGGGCGGCAAGACCGCGACGATCCGCTGAGCGCCCGCGCGATCCGTCCCGCGCCGCGGCAGGCGCCCGGCCCCGGCCCGGCCTTTACCGAATCATGAAGGTTTGCGGACTATCGAAATTCATCGCGAAGAGGACGAGTGACCGGTCGACGGGGCGGAATCCATGGCGTTGCATGTCGATCTGCAGACCCTCTACTATCTCGTCATCGGCCTTCTCTGCCTTGTCGCGGGGATGACATTTCGAGAGCGGGCCGCGTTTCCCCGGCGCGCGCGCGCGATCGAGGCCTGGGCCGGCGGCTCGGCCATCCTCGCCATCAGCTGCATCACCATCGCCTGCCGCGAGTTCCTGCCCGTGCGCCTCGGCTCGGCAACGTCGAGCGTCATGTCGGCGGGCGCCTATCTCCTCATCGCCCACGGCGTGGCGCTGCTCGACGGCCGATCCTTCCGCCGCGCCATGATCGCCGGCCTCGTCGCCTTCGCCGCGGGCTGGGCGGTCTGGGGCCCCGGAAACGAGCTCCTGCTCTGGCGCTACTACGGCTCCCTGGGCGTCGCCCTGGCCAATGTCGCCCTCGTCTGGCTGCTGGTCACGAGCGAGGCGCTGCGCGGCCAGCGCTCGCGCAGTCTTTGCATCGCCATCGCCGCCATCCATGCCGGCTTCTATCTCGCGCGCGTCTTCGTCGTGCCCTTCGTCGAACTGGCATACGGCCCGCAGACCCTCGAGATCACCGCCGTCGCCACCCTCTTCGAAGGCTGCCTCTACGCCGTGGCCATGCCGATGACGCTCCTGTCGCTCCTGCGCGAGGAGATCCACGGCCAGCTGCTCACGGCCACGCGCACCGACTTCCTGACCGGCCTCGGCAACCGCCTCTATTTCTTCGAGGAATGCCGGCGCCTCCTGAAGACCGAGGCGCGCCCCGTGGCGCTGCTGGCCTTCGACCTCGACCATTTCAAGTCGATCAACGACCGGCACGGCCATGCGGCCGGCGACGAGGTGCTGAAGCTCTTCGCGAGCGTCGCGCGCGAGGCGCTCGGCCCCGAGGTGACGCTCGCCCGGCTCGGCGGCGAGGAATTCGCGGCCCTCCTCTTCGGCGAGAGGGCACGGGCGGCACGGGCGAGCGCCCAGACGATCTGCGACCGGTTCCAGGTCGCGAGCCTTCTCGACGGCTCGCCGGCGCGCGCGACCGTCAGCATCGGCATCGCGCTCTGCGAGAAGAGGACGCGCGACGCCGACTGCCTGCTCGGCGAGGCGGACAGGGCGCTCTACCGGGCCAAGAGCCTCGGCCGAAATCGCGTCGAGGACAATGCGAAACCGGCGGTGGCGACGGCCGCCTGAAGCGCGGTCCGCGGCCTCGCCCGCCGCCGTCCCGCGCGCGCGGACCGCGATCCGGCCGATCCCCGTCAGGCCGTCGCCGGCACGCCCTGTTCGATCGCCCCGAAGATCGAGCGCCCGCGCGCGTCGCGCATCTCCAGCCGCAGGCTGCGCCCTTCGCCGGACGCCGAAAGGCGCATCTCCACGATCGTGCCCGTCCTCAAGGGTCGCGCGGCCGCGGCGGCGGCGAGGAGGCCGGCGATGTCGAAGGGCGGCGATCCCAGCGGCTCGAAGGCATGGTTGTCGAGGGAGCGCAGCAGGGGCAGGTCGAGCCGGCCGTCGGCGAAGGCGGCATCGAACTCGTCGGGCGTCACCGCCACGGGCGAGAAGCGGCCGGGGCCCTCTCCGGCCGTCCCGGAGGAAAGCATCATCAGGCGGATCGCCTCGGTGGCCGCCGCGCGCGAGGCGTCCATCGGCACGTCGCCGGTCACGACGGCGAGGCCCGGCAGGCCGCTCCCGGCGCCCCTCTCGACCTCCGCCGCGTCGCGCGCGCCGAGGCAGAGGTCGGCCGCGGCCGGCCGGACCTCCCGCGCGTCTGTTTCGGCGTCGACCAGAAGCCGCAGGTAGCTGCGCGGCAGAGGGCCGGCGCAGTCGTGCTCGTGGAAGCGGAAGGACGGCACCGTGTCGAGTTCGAGCGCCGTCGCCAGATCGCCGAGGCGTGGTCCCGCCTCGCTCCAGCGGTCGAGCGCGCCCTGCAGGGTCGGCGCGACCAGAAACGCGTCGGTCGCGCGCGTCAGATCGTGCGAGACGACGACGAGGCGCCCGTCGCGCCCGTGCCTGAGGGAGGCGAGCTTCAAGACGCCCTCCCCTGCCGCAGCCGAGCGGCGCCCCGCCCGCTTCGGCGGATGGCGGCGCCCTGCGGCCGGACGGGCGACGCCGCGCCCGTATCGAAGCCGCGCGAAACGCGGCGTGTCGGGATAGAACGGTTCATTGGACGGCCCTCCCAGATCCGTCCGACGAGCATGGCACCGGGCACCAAGCCCTGTCGAGACGCCGCGATCGAAAGGGCGGCGCGCCGGGCCTGGGCTTCCGCGTCTAGCGAGAGGCCGAAGGCGGGATCATTCCCACTCGATCGTGCCGGGGGGCTTGGACGTGATGTCGTAGACGACCCGGTTGATGCCCTTGACCTCGTTGATGATGCGCGTCGCGGTCTGGCCGAGGAATTCCATGTCGAAGGAGTAGAAGTCGGCCGTCATGCCGTCGACGGAGGTCACCGCGCGCAGGGCGCAGACGAACTCGTAGGTGCGCCCGTCGCCCATCACGCCCACGGTCTGCACCGGCAGGAGCACGGCGAAGGCCTGCCAGATGGCGTCGTAGAGGCCGGCCTTGCGGATCTCGTCGAGATAGATCGCATCCGCCTGGCGCAGGATCTCCAGCTTCTCGCGGGTGATGCCGCCGGGACAGCGGATGGCGAGGCCCGGGCCGGGGAACGGGTGGCGGCCGACGAAGCGCTCGGGCAGGCCGAGTTCCTTGCCGAGGACGCGCACCTCGTCCTTGAAGAGTTCGCGCAAGGGCTCGACGAGCTTCATGTTCATGCGCTCGGGCAGGCCGCCGACATTGTGGTGCGACTTGATCGTCACCGAGGGCCCGCCGGTGAAGGAGACGCTCTCGATCACGTCCGGATAGAGCGTGCCCTGGGCCAGGAACTCGGCACCGCCGATCTTGGCGGCCTCGGCCTCGAAGGTCTCGATGAACAGGCGCCCGATCGTCTTGCGCTTGACCTCCGGGTCGACCTCGCCCTCCAGCGCGCCGATGAAGAGATCCTGCGCCTGAACGTGGACGAGAGGGATGTTGTAGTGATCGCGGAACATGGTCACGACCTCCTCCGCCTCGTTCAGCCGCATCAGGCCGTGATCGACGAAGATGCAGGTGAGCTGGTCGCCGATCGCCTCGTGGATGAGGACGGCCGCGACGGAACTGTCGACGCCGCCCGACAGGCCGCAGATGACGCGGCCCTTGCCGACCTTGGCGCGGATCTCCTCGATGGCCTGCTCCTTGAAGGCGGCCATGGTCCAGTCGCCGGGCAGGCCTGCGATCTTGTGGACGAAGTTGGAGATCAGCCGGGCGCCGTCCGGCGTGTGCACGACCTCGGGATGGAACTGCACGCCGTAGAAGCGGCGCGCCTCGTCGGCGATGGCCGCGAAGGGGGCGCCCGGCGAGGTTCCGACGACGGAAAAGCCCTTGGGCAGCGCGGTGACGCGGTCGCCGTGGCTCATCCAGACCTGATGGCGCGTGCCCTCGGCCCAGATGCCCTCGAAGAGCGGCGAGGCCTTCTGGACCTCGACGAAGGCGCGGCCGAACTCGCGATGCAGGCCGCCCTCGATATGGCCGCCGAGCTGGGCGCACATGGTCTGCTGGCCGTAGCAGATGCCGAGGACCGGAATGCCCGCCTCGAAGATCGCCTGCGGGGCACGCGGCGAATTCTCCTCCGTCGTCGAGGCCGGCGAGCCCGACAGGATCACCGCCTTCGGCGAGAGCCGGGCAAAGCCTTCCGCCGCGAGCTGGAACGGCACGATTTCGGAATAGACGCCGGCCTCGCGCACGCGCCGCGCGATGAGCTGCGTGACCTGGGAGCCGAAGTCGACGATGAGGACGGTGTCGGGATGCGCTGTCATGGCGGACTTCTAGGAAAGTGCGGGACAAATGCAAGGCCGATTCGTTACTCCGGGGCATGGGACGGAGGAACTCTTCGCCATGCCGGCCCGCTAGTTCAGCCGAACGATGGCAAGGTTCAGGAGGCTCGCATAGGCGACCCAGGCCGCATAGGGCACGAAGCACCAGAAGGCGACGGGCTCGCGGGCGCGGGTGGCGGCCAGGAAGCCGAGGATCGCGGCGAGTAGCGCCAGGATGACCGCGAGCGCCAGACCCGGCGCCTGTGCGGTGAAGAACAGCGGCGACCAGGCGAAGTTCAGCGCCATCTGGAGCGCCCAGAGCGCCTTCGGCCGGCTCTCTCCGGTCCGCCAGACGCGCCAGCCGGCGATGGCGATGAGGATGTAGAGCACCGTCCAGGCCGGCGCGAAGACCCAGTCCGGCGGGTTGAACCAGGGCTTGTTCAGCCCTTCGTACCAGCCGCCCGGCACGTTGTTCGCCCCGATCAGCAGGCCGCCGCCGAGCGAGACGAGAAGGAAGAGAAGAAGGGCGCCCCAGCGTTTCACGAGCCGGTCCTTGTCAGGAGAGCGAAGAAGAAGCCGTCCGTGCCGGTGCGGCGCGGCGTCATCGTGAGGACGGAGCCCGTCGCGACCGGCTCGACGAAGATCGCCTCGCGGCCGGCGGGAAAGACGGTCGCAAAGAGAGCCGCCGCGTCGGCGGGCCCGAAGTCCGGCCGGGCCGCGAGAAAGGCCTCGACGCGCGCGGCATTCTCCGCGCGCAGCACCGAACAGGTGATGTAGGCGAGGCGCCCGCCCGGCCGCACGAAGCGCGCGGCGGTGGCGAGCACCTTGTCCTGCTCCTCCATGCGCTTTGCGAGCTGGCCCTGGCTCAGCCGCCACTTGGCGTCCGGCCGCCTGCGCCAGGTGCCGGTGCCGGTGCAGGGCGCGTCGACGAGGACGAGATCCATCGTGCCCTCGAGCGCGGCGATATCCTCGCGCGGCGCGTGGACGATGACGTTCGACGCGCCCGCGCGCGCCAGGCGCTCGTAGATGGGCGCCAGGCGCTGGCGGTCGGCGTCGGTCGCATGCAGGGCGCCGGAATTTTCCATGAGGGCGGAAAGCGCCAGGGTCTTGCCGCCGGCCCCGGCGCAAAGGTCCAGCACCCGCTCGCCGGGCGCGGCGCCCGACAGGAGCGCGGCGATCTGCGAGCCCTCGTCCTGGATCTCGAAGAGGCCGGTCTGGAAGCCGGCCTCCACCTGCACGTTCGGATGGCGTCCCGCCCCCTCGATCGGCGCGATGCGCAGGCCGAGGGGCGACAGGGGCGTCGGTGCCGCCGCGAAGGGCGTGAGCATCGCTTCCACATCGGCGCGCGAGGCCTTCAGCGTGTTCACGCGCAGGTCGAGCGGCGGCCGGTCGCAGAGCGCGGCGGTCTCGGCCACCCAGTCGGCGCCGAGCGCCTCGGCGAGCGGCGCCTCCAGCCAGTCCGGCACATCCGCCCTGACCGGCCCCGGCGCCGCGTCGAGATGGCCGGCGAGGAAGCGGTCGATGACCTCGCGGGGCGGCGGGGGCGGCGCGAACCGGTCGCCTTCGAGCGCTTCGCCGAGCGCCTCGGCCGACAGGCCGCCAGCCTCCAGCGCCGCGCCGTAGACGAGCGCGGCGTGGTCCGGCATGCCCATGCGATGGGCGAGCGAGCGGCGGCGGCGCAGGACGTCGTAGACGAGATTGCCGATGGCCGAGCGGTCGCCCGAACCCGCGAAGCGATGCGAGAGGCCCCAGTCCTTCAGCGCGTCCGCCACGGGGCGGCGGCGGGCGGCCATGTCGTCGAGCACCTCGACGGCCGCGGCGATGCGTCCGCCTAGGCGCATGGGAGAACTCCCCGGCCGGTGGAGCGGGCGGGATGGCGGGTGCGTGGAACGGTCAATCGATCAGGCTTCGTAGGGGTTGAAGAGCTTGGCGCCGGTCGGCTCGAAATGGCGGATGTTGCGCGTGGCGACGACGAGATCGTGCTCCAGCGCGGTCGCGGCGATGAGGAGGTCCATGTCGCGGCGCTGCAGATTGGTGACGAGCCGCCCCCAGCGCATGGCGACGGCCGTCGTGACCGGCAGCGTTCTCTTCGCATAGTCGACTTGCGTCTCGTCAAGCCAGTCCTCCAGACGCCTGAAGACTTCGACGTCCCGCCCACGCTGCTTTTCGATGCCGGCCTCGATTTCACCGAAACTGACGACGCTGACGAAGAGCCGCTCGGAATCGGTGCGCTCCAGCCAGTCCACGACACTTTGAACGGGCCTCGGACGAAACCCTTCGGAGATGACCATCGTATCGAGAAGGTACATCGCTCAGTCGAAGTCGATCTCGCGCGGAGCGAGTTCGAGCTCCATCGGGTTTCGCTTCTCGAATAGGTCTTCGCAGCCCTCGGGCAGCTTGGGCGCGCCCAGAATATGCTCGACGAAGGTCTTGGGCCGTTTCGACATCAGCTCGTAGTCGTGCGCGGAGACGACGACGACGGCCTCGCCGCCCTCCGTCGTCACGCGCTGCGGCTCGCCCTTCTGCGCGGCCTCGACCACGGCGGCGAGACTGTCCTTGGCATCCTGAAGCGTCCAGATCGAACCCATGGAAGGTCTCCGTGCCCGTTTGCGCCCAAGGATAGGCGCGACCGGGCCCCGCAACAAGACGAGAGCGATGGACGGGCGCAGAACGGCAAAGGGCCGGGATCGCTCCCGGCCCTTCGTCATGCGTTGCGAAGGTCGCCTATTCGGCGGCCTGCTGCGGCGTCTCGGCAGTGACCGAGATGGCCGGCTCGCGGCCCGTCAGCGCGGCGCGGGCGCGGCGCACGCCCGCCTCGTAGTCCGGATGGACCCGCTTGAAATGGGCGAGCTGGCGCTCGGCGATCTCCTCGGGAATGCCGCTCATCGCCGCGGCGAGATTGGCGAAGAGCCGCTCCTTCTGCCCGGCGTCGAACAGGTTGAACAGCGCCGTCACCTGCCCGTAATCGTCGTTGCCGATCCGGTGGTTGTAGCGGTCCGCGTCGCCGTGGATGCGCAGCGGCGGCTCCTTGGCGGAGGGCTGCTCGACCGGGCCGTTCACCGAGTTCGGCTCATAATAGGCGTCCGGATTGCCGGTCTTGATGCCGCCGAAGACGTTCATCTGGCCGTCGCGGTGATAGTGGTGCACCTCGTTCTTCGGACGGTTCACGGGAATCGTCTCGTAATGGGTGCCCAGACGGTGGCGATGGGCGTCCGCATAGGCGAAGACGCGCGCCTGAAGCATCTTGTCGGGCGAGTAGCCGATGCCCGACACGATGTTGGACGGCGAGAAGGCCGCGTTCTCGATCTCGGCGAAGTAGTTCTCGGCGTTGCGGTTCAGCTCCATCACGCCGACGTCGATCGGCGGATAGTCGGCATGCGGCCACACCTTGGTGAGGTCGAACGGGTTGTACGGGGTCTTCTCCGCGTCGAGCTCGGGCATGATCTGGACCTGCACGGTCCAGCGCGGGAACTCGCCCTTCTCGATGCCGCCGAAGAGCGCTTCCTGGTAGCTCTCGCGCGTCTTGCCAATGACCTGGTCGGCCTCCTCGTTCGTGTAGTGCTTGTGGCCCTGCTGGGTCTTGAAGTGGAACTTCACCCAGTAGCGCTCGCCCGCGTCGTTCCAGAAGGAGAACGTGTGGCTGCCGTAGCCGTTCATGTGCATCGGGTCGATCGGCAGGCCGCGGTCCGACATCAGGATCGTCACCTGATGCAGGCTCTCGGGCGAGAGCGACCAGAAGTCCCACATGGCCGTCGGCGAGCGCATGTTGGTCTTGGGGTGGCGCTTCTGCGTGTGGATGAAGTCGGGGAACTTGTAGGGGTCGCGGACGAAGAAGACCGGCGTGTTGTTGCCCACGAGGTCCCAGTTGCCCTCCTCGGTGTAGAACTTCAGCGCGAAGCCGCGCACGTCGCGCTCGGCATCGGCGGCGCCCGCCTCGCCGGCGACCGTCGAGAAGCGCGCCAGCATCGGCGTCTCGGTGCCCGGCTGGAACACCTTGGCCTTGGTATATTTGGAGATGTCGCCGGTGATCTTCAGCGTGCCGAAGGCGCCCCAGCCCTTGGCGTGGACCACGCGCTCGGGGATGCGCTCGCGGTTCTGGTGGGCCAGCTTCTCGATCAGCTGGTAGTCCTGCAGCAGCACCGGGCCGCGCTCGCCGGCGGTCCAGGAATTCTGGTTGTCGGGGACCGGAGCGCCGGCCGTCGTCGTCAGAATGGGCTTGTCAGCCATCGGGAGCTTCCCTCGCTGGAATGGTTCCAGACATACATAGGCGCTCGGGCGATAATCTCCAATCGTATTTCCAAGAGGTTGCGATCGGATTAGCTTATGGCGATGATGACCCTTCGCCAGATGCGCTACTTCGAGGCCCTGTCCCAGACGCTGCATTTCGGCCGCGCCGCGCGCCGCCTCAACATATCGCAGCCGGCCCTCTCGGCGCAGATCGCGCAGATGGAGGAACTGTTCGGCGGGCCGCTCTTCCTGCGCGGGCCGGCCGGCGTGCAGCTGAGCGCCGACGGCATCCTCGTGGGGGCGCGGGTGGCGCGTGTCCTTGCCGAGGTGCGCGAGCTCGAGAGCCTCGCCAGCGCCGGGGCCGGCCTTCTCACGGGGCGCCTGCGTCTCGGGATGATCGCCTCCGTCGCGCCCTATCTCCTGCCGCGCGTGCTGGCCCGGCTGACGCGCGACCACCCTTCCCTCGACTGCGGGGTGCGCGAGAGCGTGACCGATCGTCTCATCGACGATCTGAACGCCGGCGACATCGATTGCGCCATCCTCGCCCTGCCGGTGGAGGAGAGGGGCCTCGAAACCCTCCCGCTCTTCGAGGACGTGTTCCATCTCGCCGTGCCCGAGGGCGAGGCCGGCCGTTTCGCGGACGCCGTCGACCCGGCCACGCTGCGCGGCGAACGCATGATCCTGATGGAGGAAGGCCACTGCCTGCGCGACCAGGCGCTGCAGATCTGCCGCATCGCCGATCCCGGCGAGCGCTCGGGTTTCGGGGCGACGAGCCTTGCGACGATCCTGCGCATGGTCGCCGGCGGCCTCGGCGCCACGCTCATCCCGCAGATGGCGGTGGAGGACGAGCGCGGGCGCGGGGGCCTTGCGATCCTGCCCTTCGCGCCCCCCTCCCCGTCGCGCACCATCGCGCTCGCCTTCCGCCCCTCCACGGCGCGCCGGCGCGATTTCGAGGCGCTGGCGCAGATCCTGCGCGAGGAGCGCAGCGGGGCGTAGGAGATCCGGCCCCTCGCCCCGCCCGGCAAGGGTCCCGGCGCGGGGCGCCGCCATCTTGCGCAGCACGGCCCGCGATGCTGTAGCTGCCGGGCGCGGACTTGAGCTGCCGGGCGCGGACTTGACGGCCGCCACGAACGCGGCGCAATGCCCGGTCATCGTCTCGAGGAGGCCGACGCGCCGTCGCCCCGCTCCCGGAGCGCCTTCATCCATCGCGGGGACGCGCGGCCTTGACGCTCGAACGAACCTTTTCCCAGCTGCGCGAGGCCGCCCGCAGGCGCCGCGCGCAGGAGGCGCCGGCCCAGAGCCGCCTCGTCGCGCTGCGTCGCGCCCGCAGGGCGCTGCCCAGTCTCGCCTCGCTGCGCCTCGCCTCCGGCCTCGTCCTCTTCGCCTATGCCGGCATGCATCTCGTCAATCACGGGCTCGGCAACATCTCGCTGGAAGCGATGGCCGAGGGCGCGCGCGTCAAGCGGATCGTCTGGGGCAATCCGGTGGGCACGGTCGCGCTCTACGGCGCGCTCCTCCTGCATGTCGCGCTCGTCCTCGCCAAGACGATCGACCGGCGCTCCTGGCGTCTGCCGCCCTGGCAGGTCGTGCAGATCGCCACGGGGCTCGCGGTGCCCGCCCTCCTCCTGCCCCATATCGCGGCGACGCGCGGCACGGAGATGCTGCTCGGCCAGGAGGTCGGCTATCGCCAGCTCCTGACGCTCGCCTGGCCGAACGAGATCGTGCGCCAGACGCTGCTTCTCGCCGTCGTCTGGATCCACGGCTGCGTGGGCCTGCATTTCTGGTGGCGCCTGCGCCCGTGGTACGCCAAGGTCGCGCCCTATCTCGGCTGGGCGGCGGTCGCGGTCCTCGTCTTCGCCATCTCCGGCTTCGTCAGCGCCTCGCGCCTCGTCATCGCCGAGGACCTGCCGCGCCGCTTCCTGCCGCTGCCGGCCGTCCAGGCCATCGGCTACTGGACCGCCGAGATCCGTCTGGCCTCGCTGCTCTTCGTCGCCGCGCTCGGCGCCTATGTCGCGCTGCGCCCGCTCCTCGACCGGCTGCAGGGGCAGTTCCGCGTGACCTATCGCGGCGAGCGGCCGATGCGGGCCTCCTACGGGCCGACGCTTCTGGAGATCAGCCGCGAGGCGGGCCTCGCCCATGCCTCGGCCTGCGGCGGGCGGGCGCGCTGCTCCACCTGCCGCGTGCAGGTCCTGTCGGGGCAGGATCTTCTGGACCCGCCCGCGCCGGCCGAGGCGCGGCTCTTGGAGCGCATCTCCGCCCCGCCGGACGTGCGCCTGGCCTGCCAGACGCGGCCGCGCGCCGATATCGAGGTGCGCATGCTCGTCAATGCCGGCGAGATCTACGATCCGGCCTCGGCGTCCGACCCCTATCGCTGGGGCATGGAACGGCAGGTGGCGGTGATGTTCGCCGACCTTCGCGGCTTCACCGCCCTCACCGAGACGCGCCTCGCCTACGACGTCGTGCATTTCCTCAACGCCTATTTCGACCGCGTCGCCCGCGCGGTCGAAGGTCACGGCGGCGTCGTCGACAAGTTCATGGGAGACGGCATGATGGCGCTGTTCTCCATCGACGAGCCGCTGCCGGCGGGCGCGCGCAAGGCGGTGGCGGCCGCCGCCGAAATGCTCGCCGTCATCGACGCGCTGAACGCCGAACTCGAGGGCGAACTGGAGACGCCGCTGCGCATCGCCGTCGGCCTGCATTGCGGCCCGGCCATTCTAGGGCGCATCGGCGGCGGGCTCGCCGCCGCCTCCGCCTTCACCGCGCTCGGCGACACGGTCAACACCGCCGCCCGCCTCGAAGGCATCGCCAAGGCCGAGGACTGCCCGGTCTGCGTCTCGGAAGCGCTCGCCGAAGCGGCCGCGCTCGGCGAGGGGGCGGGCTCGCGCCTCACCGCCGACATCCGCGGGCGGCGCGGCGACGTGCCGGTGCGCCTCTATGCCGACGCCGCGGCGCTTCACGCGGCGATGGGCCGGACGGTCGCCGCCGCCTGACGCCGCAGGCCGGCGCTTCGGCGCCACGCCGACCAATTCGCCCGCCCTCCCTCGACGCGGCGCCGCCATGCGCAACCTACCGTCCCGCGGCGGATGAACGCCCTTGGCCGACGAGGTCCGGCAGACCTGCGCCCGAAGCCCGCTGGCCCGGCAGGGCCGGGACGCGGGGACCGGCCCGGCCCGAACGTGGAGACCAATGATGATCGTCGTGCACAGCCTCGCCTATTCCCGCGCCGTGCGCGTCGTCTGGCTGCTGGAGGAGATCGGCACGCCCTACGACCTTCGGACCTACGACCGGACCGAGGCCTATCGCGCGCCGGAGACCCTCAAGGCGCTCCATCCGCTCGGCAAGTCGCCGGTGATCGAGGACGATGGCCTCGTCCTCGCCGAATCCTCGGCGGTGCTGCGCTACGTCAACGAGCACTATGCCGGCGGGCGCTTCGCGCCCGAGCCCGGCACGCAGGACCATGCCCGCCACGACGAATGGCTGGACGGCGCGGAAGGCTCCTTCGCCCGCTCGATCATCGCCTCGTTCTGGGCCGCGCGCAGCGGGGCGGAGATGGAGGCGCGCATGCGCGACGAGCTCGCCCGCAACATGGCCTATCTGAACGCCGTCCTGTCGGAGCGACGCTACCTCATGGGCGACGGGCTGACGCTCGCCGACATCCAGTTCGCCTATCTCCTCGCCATGGCGGAGAAGACCGGCGCGCTCGCCCCTTACGCGGACGTCCTCACCTACTGGCACCGGCTTTCGCGGGAACCCGCGCTGCGGCGCGCGCTCGCGAAGACCGGCCCGATGATGCCCGAGCGGCTCTGACGGACCGCCGGAGAGCGGGCGCCCCTGCCGCGAAGGCGGCGCCCGCGGGCGGCGTCAGCCGCCGGAGCCGGGATAGTTCGGGCTCTCGCGGGTGATCGTCACGTCGTGGACATGGCTTTCGCGCAGGCCCGCATTGGAGATGCGCACGAATTGCGCCTTCTCGCGGAACTCCTCCAAGGTCGCGGCGCCCACATAGCCCATGGCGGCGCGAAGGCCGCCGGCGAGCTGGTGCAGGACGGCGCCGACCTGGCCCTTGTAGGGCACCTGGCCCTCGATGCCCTCGGGCACGAGCTTCAGCGTGTCGCGCACCTCGGCCTGGAAGTAGCGGTCGGCCGAGCCGCGCGCCATGGCGCCCACCGAGCCCATGCCGCGATAGGATTTGTAGGAGCGGCCCTGGTGGAGATAGACCTCGCCGGGGCTCTCGTCGGTGCCCGCGAGCAGCGAGCCGACCATGGCGGCGGAGGCGCCGGCGGCCAGCGCCTTGGCGAGATCGCCCGAGAACTTGATGCCGCCGTCCGCGATCACCGGCACGCCGGCGGCGGAAGCGGCCTCGACCGCGCCCATCACCGCCGAAAGCTGCGGCATGCCGACGCCGGCCACGATGCGCGTCGTGCAGATCGAGCCCGGGCCGATGCCGACCTTCACGCCGTCCGCGCCCGCGTCGATCAGCGCCCTGGTGCCGTCGGGCGTCGCCACGTTGCCGGCGATCACCTGCACCTCGTTCGACATGCGCTTGACCCGCGTCACCGCGTCGAGGACGCGCTGCGAATGGCCGTGGGCGGTGTCGACGACGATGAGGTCGACGCCCGCCTCGATCAGGCGCTCGGCGCGCTCGAACCCGTCCTCGCCGACGCTGGTGGCGGCCGCGGCCAGAAGACGGCCCTGCCCGTCCTTGGCCGCGTTCGGGTTCAGCTGCGACTTCTCGATGTCCTTCACCGTGATGAGGCCGATGCAATGGCCCTGCGCGTCCACGACGAGGAGCTTCTCGATCCGGTGCTTGTGCAGGAGGCGCTTGGCCTCCTCCTGGTCGACGCTCTCGCCCACCGTGACGAGGTTCTCCTTCGTCATCAGCTCGAAGATCTTCTGTGCGGGATCGGAGGCGAAGCGCACGTCGCGATTGGTGAGGATGCCGACGAGGCGCCCGCGCGTCTGGCCGCCCGCGCCGCCATTGTCGACGACGGGAATGCCGGAGATGGAGAAGCGCTGCATCAGCGCCTGCGCATCGCCGAGCGTGGCGTCCGGCCCGATGGTGACGGGATTCACCACCATGCCGCTCTCGAACTTCTTGACCTGCCGCACCTCCTTCGCCTGCTCCTCGGGCGTGAGGTTGCGGTGGATGACGCCGATGCCGCCGGCCTGCGCCATGGCGATGGCGAGGCGCGATTCCGTCACCGTGTCCATCGCCGCGGAGATGATGGGCATGTTGAGCTTGAGCGTGCGGGTGATCTGCGTGCGCACATTGACCTGGCCGGGCATCACCTGGCTATGGCCGGGGATCAGCAGCACGTCGTCGAAGGTGAGCGCCGTTCCGCCCGTGGCGGTCTCGATGATGCGGGCCATGCCGGTCCTTGCGAGGTCGGGCCGGCTGGGGCGCCGGCGGCAGAGGAATGGCAAGGGCTGGTAGCATGGCGGCCGCCGCTTTGGAAGCGGCGGCTTCGCAGATGCGAACGGCGCGGCGCCCGCGAGAGGCGCGCGCGCCGCAACCGGTTCAGGCGTCGCCGTCGATGTCGAACTGGTAGCTGGCGGCGACGTAGCGATAGCCGCCGTCCTCCATCTTCTCCACGAAGCCGACCGCGGGGAACGGCATGTGGAAGCCGATGAAGGGCGCCTTCTCCTGCGCGATGCGGTCGAAGACCTTCCGGCGCGTCTCGCTCGCCATGGCCTTGTCCTGGTCGAAGCGCACCTGCCAGTCCGGCTTCTGCAGCGAGGCGACGAAGTGGTTGGCCGTGTCGGCCGTCAGCCACAGCGCCTTGCCCCCGCTTTCCAGGCGAAACACCATCATGCCCGGCGAATGGCCGAAGGCCTCCAGGGCGGTGAGGCCCGGCACCACCGTGTCGCCCTCCTTCACGAGCGTCATCTTCTCGCGCAGCGGCACGACGAGCTTCTCGACGAGCGCGGCACCGTCCTTGCGCTCGCCCGCCTTGGCCTCGTCCGAGGTCCACCACTCGTATTCGCGCGCGCCCGCCACGTAGCGGGCGTTCTCGAAGGTCGGCCTGCCGCCGGCGACGAGGCCCTGGATGTGGTCGCCGTGAAAATGCGTCAGCACCACGACGGTGACGTCGGAGGGCGCGTAGCCGGCCGCGCCCATGCGCTCGACCAGCCGGCCGAGCCCGTTCTTGGCGCCGCCCTCGCCAAATCCCGTGTCGACGAGGACGAGATCGTCCCCGGTCTCGATCAGGACCGGCGTGAAGCCGTTGACGAAGCGGTCCTCGGGCAGGAAATTCGCCTTCATCAGCGCGCCCATCGCCTCCTGCGACTGGTCGGCGCCGAAGGTCGGGAAGGGGCCCTCGCCGGGGCGCAGCCCGTCGAGAACCGTCGTCACCCGCGCCTCGCCGATCGTGAAGCGATGCCAGCCGGGCGTGCCGGTGCGCTCGGCCGGCGCCGTGGCGCCCGGTGCCGCGGGAGCGGCTGTGGCGGCCGCCCCTTGCGCGACCGCCGGACCGGCGGCGCCGAGGAGCGCGGCGCTGGCGCCAGCGCCCGCCGCGATCTTGAGCGCGCTGCGCCGGTCGTAGGGGCGATTTGCGTCGCGTGTCTCGTCCATGGTCGATCCTTGTCGCTGCGGCGGCGCGCGCGCCGCCCGTCCGATATGAGCCCCGGTGACAGGCCGAAGGGCGGCCTGCGAAAGGCCTTGCCGCGCGGCAAGGCCCCGCTCCCGACACCGGGCGTTCCTCTCCCGGCCGGCGCGCGCGAAGCGTCGCGGCCGCGACGCCGCACCTTGCCGACGCGGCCTCGAGCCCGATCTGGGGTTCGCGCCGCTCCCGGCAACGGCCGACACGCACAGTTGAGAAGGGGCGTGCCGCCGGCCCTTGCCCAAGCGCCGCCATGGGTATTTCTACGCGTCGCTAAGCCACGCTTATCTTTCGTCGTTCTGCCGGGAAGTCCAGACTTGAAACGCACCGTCCCGATCGTCCTCGCCGTCGCCCTCTTCATGGAGAACATGGATTCGACGGTGATCGCGACGTCCCTCCCCGCCATCGCCGCCGATATCGGCACGAGCCCGATCGCGCTGAAGCTGGCGCTGACCAGCTACTACGTGTCGCTGGCGACCTTCATCCCGATCTCCGGCCGCCTTGCCGACCGGTACGGCGCCAATCTCGTCTTCCGCCTCGCCATCGCCGTGTTCATGGCCGGCTCGCTCGCCTGCGCGATGGCCGACAGCCTGACGGGCTTCGTCGCCGCGCGCTTCCTGCAGGGCATGGGCGGGGCGATGATGACGCCGGTCGGGCGCCTGCTCCTGGTGCGCGCCGCGCCCAAGTCCGAGCTCGTCAGCGCCATGGCCTGGTTCACCATCCCCGCCCTGATCGGCCCGCTGGTCGGCCCGCCCATCGGCGGCGCCATCGCCACCTATGCCGACTGGCGCTGGATCTTCCTCATCAACATGCCGATCGGGATCGCCGGGATCTGGCTGGCGACGGTCTATCTTCCCAGGGTGGAGAAGGTGCGCGGCGTCTCCTTCGACGCGCCGGGCTTCGTGCTGTCGGGCATTGCCTGCGCCGGGCTCGTCTTCGGCCTCTCGGTCATCTCGCTGCCCGCCCTGCCGCCGGCCGTGGGCCTTGCCATGGCCGGCGCCGGTCTCGTCAGCGGCCTTCTCTTCGTGCGCCACGCGCGGCGCGTCCCCGAGCCGCTGCTGCGCCTCTCGCTGCTGCGCACCGACACGCTGCGCGCGGCGATGAGCGCGGGCATCCTGTTCCGCGTCGGCTCGGGCGCGGTGCCCTTCCTGCTGCCGCTGATGCTGCAGCTCGGCTTCGGCTACACGCCGTTCCAGTCGGGCCTCGTCTCCTCCGTCTCGATCGGCGGGGCGATGATGATGAAGTTCCTCGCCAAGCCGATCCTCAAGCGCTTCGGCTTCCGCACCACGCTGATCGCGGCCGCGATCCTCGGCGGCTCGCTGATGGGCGCGCTCGCGCTCTTCGACCCCGCCTCGCCGATCGCGCTCGTCCTCGTCCTCCTGCTCGTCGGGGGCTTCTTCCGCTCGCTCTTCTTCACCGGCATCAACACGCTCGCCTTCGCCGACGTGCCGCCCGCGCGCGCCGGCGACGCCACCGCCATGCTCGCCTCGGTGCAGCAGATCTCCGTCGCGCTCGGCGTCGCGCTGGCCGGCGGCATCCTGGAGGCGGGCATGCTGATGGGCGGCCGCGAGGCGGCAACGCTCGCCGACTTCCACGCCGCCTTCCTCGTCGTCGGCGTCGTCACCGTCTCGGCCGCGCTCGCCTTTCTCGGCCTGCGGCGCGAGGCGGGCGACGAGGTGGCCGGCCGGCGCGTGCCGGCCGAGTGACGCCGGGCCGGCCGCGGGGGCCACGGCCGGCGGTCAGGCGGGGCGACCAAGCGGGCGGGCGGCCTGGGTCGACAGAACCGGATCCCATGTGTCGTCCGATGCCCTGGGGCCGGCGGTCAGGCGGTCCGGGTGCGGTGGGCCGGGCCGGGCCGGCTGTCATTGGCGGGCCGGGCCTCGGCCGTCTCGATCGGGCCGTCCCGGTCGACGATCGCCTCCAGCATGTCCGCGATCTCGTGCAGCCGCTCGGCCGGCAGGCGCTGGGCGAGGCGCTCGGCGGGCCCGCGGCCGGCGAGCCGAAGGTCCAGCACCATCAAGAGAAGATCCGCAAGCGTCTTCTGGTTCATGCGGTTCTCCCAGCGGTTCAAGCACCCGCAAGACGGTGCGCGCCCGCGACAGGACGGGCTCCCGCCCCGGTCTGCACGCGCCCGGCCGGAGCGAAGAGCATCGGCCATGAGCCACCCGGAGCATCCGTCGATCATAGCGTCTCGGACGGGCCGTCTCCATGTCCGAGCATCCCGCAAGCTTGTCCGAGCGTCCCGCCGGCACCCTCGCTTTGCGTGTCCCGTCGCGAAGGTCTGCAACTTCGGGCCGACAGCCGCATTCCGTGCTGGCTTGTCACGAGGTCGCCCATGAAGAATCCGCCGTTCGCGCGTTTCGCGTTCGACAGCCGCAATCCCGATCTTGCCGATCCCTTCGAGGCCTATCACGACCTCTACGCCGTCGGCTCGGACGTCCAGCGCGTCGGCGCGCGGTTCGAGGCGCGCTTCGAGGCCAGGCTCCTCGACCGGCTCGTCCTCTTCGACCGGCATCTCAACGACGTCGCGCACGAGCGTACGGCAACCCGCGTGCGCGCCGACGGCTTCACCCATTTCACCCTGCAGCTCGTTCTGTCCGGCCGGATGCGGATCGAGCTCGCGACCGGCGCGCGCGAGGTCCGACCCGGCGAGATCGCCGTGTTCGACCTCACGCGCCCGCAACGCACCCTCGCCTTCGACGCGCGGATCCTCACCTTCTCGGTGCCGCGCGACATCGTCGAACATGCGACCATCCACGCCATGGGCCTGCACGGCACCGTCCTCGACACCGCGCAGGGCGCGCTTCTGGCGGACGTGATGGTCTCCATCGTCAAGCGCCGTCTCGCCGAGACGACCAGCGACCCCGCCGGCGTGGTGCGCGTTCTCCAGGCCGGACTGGCGCTGGCGCTGCGGCGCGAGGACGACGGGCTCGACAAGGCCGACACGGTCGAGATCCTCGAGCGGGTGCGGCTCGTGGTGGAAGCGCATCTGGGCCGGCGCGACCTGGCGCCGGCGATCGTCGCCCATCTCTCCGGCGTCTCGCGCACGCAGCTCTACGCCCTGTTCAAGCCGATGGGCGGCGTCTCCCGCTACATCCAGGACCGCCGGGTCGCCCGGCTGCGGGCCTCGCTCCTCCATGCCGGCGGACGCGCGACCAGCATCGAGCAGCTGGCGTTTCAGGCCGGCTTCGCCTCCGGCAGCCATGCCAGCCGCCTCTTCACCCAGACCTACGGCACCACGCCGGGCCGGTTCCGCGCGGACGGCACCGATCGCACCGCCCTCGAACCGACCCGGCGCTCGCATTTCGAGACCTGGTTGCGGACGCTCGCGTGACCGGCGGGGCGGCAGGACGATGAAACCGGGGATGCCGGCGGGCCTCGTCCTCGCGCTGTCGCTCTGCAACGTCGTCGCGACCATGGATCGCAACCTCTTCAGCCTCCTCCTCACCCCGATCAAGACGAGCCTCGGCCTCGGCGACACAGAGCTCGGCCTGCTGCAGGGCACGGGCTTCGCCCTCCTCTATGCCCTCGCCGTCGTTCCCGCGGGCCTCCTCGCCGACCGCCTCGACCGCCGCCGCCTCCTCGCCGCCGGACTGGGCCTCTGGAGCATGGGCATCCTCTCCTATGCCCTGGCGCCCGGCTTCTCCGCCCTCTTCGCCGCCTCGCTCGTGGTCGGGCTCGGCCAGGCGGTGCTGCAGCCCTGCGTCCTGCCCATCCTGGTCCAGTCCTTCCCGGCGCGCGCGCACGGGCGCGCCATCGCCGTCTTCACCGCGGGCGCGGTGGCGGGGCGGGCGACAGCCCTCATCGGCGGCGGCGCCGTCCTCGCCGCGCTTTCGCGCGGCACGCCGTGGCCGGGCGCGATCGAGCCGTGGCGTCTCGTGATCCTCCTCTCCCTGATCCTGAACGCGCTGGCGCTCGCCGCCTTTCTCGCCAGCCGGCCGCCGGACGGAGCCCGCACGGCGCCGACCGGCGCGGATCGCCGCCACGCAGCCGCGCTGGCCGCCCTTCGAGCCACGCGCCCGCTCGCCTTGCGGCTCTTCCTGCAGATGAGCGCGACGGTCCTCGTCCTGCAGAGCACGGTGGCCTGGGCGCCGACCCTCCTGCATCGCCGCTTCGACCTCGCGCCGGCGAGTGCCGCGCTCGCGGCCGGCGGCGTGATGGTGCTCGCGGGAATCTGCGGACATCTGGCGGGCGGCGGGCTCGTCGATGCGGCGGGCGCGCGGCGGCGCCGGGCGGCGCCGTTCCTCGTGGGCGCGGGTGCGCTCGCGACAGGCGCCCCCTTCCTCGCGCTCTTCGCGCTGGCGCCCGGCCTGCCGACGGCGCTTCTCGGCCTTGCGGGCTTTGCCGCCGCCATCGGCGCCGCGGCGCCGTCGAGCCTCGCCGCCCTGCAGGATCTGGCGCAACCGGCGGTGCGCGGCGCCGTCACCGGCCTGATGCTGGCGGCCGCCACGCTTTTCGGCCTCGGCCTCGGCCCCTTCGTCGTCGGCCTCGTCAGCGACGGTCTCGCGAGCGGCGGCGGGGCCCTCGGTCCGGCTCTCCTCGTCGTCGTCCTGCCGGTCGTCGCCTTGGGCGTTTCGTCCGCGCTGTCGGCCGCGACCCGTCTCGCCAGCCGGACCGGCGCCCCGGCCCTGCGAGCCTGACCGGGCGAGACATCGGCCTCGCCCCGTTCTGCGGGATGCCTTCTTCGACGGCACGCCCCGAAGCGCCGCCGGGCGAGCCGAAAGCAAGAGGTAAGCCGGCGCTTCAGTCCTCGCCGCGCGGATCGTCGCGCCAGTCGGGCGCCGGCGCCTCGGCCTCGCGCTCCTCCGGCCGGTTGCCCTTGAAGCCCTTGGCCAGGACGTAGAGTTCCACCGAGCCGTCGCGGCTCGCAGGCGGCTTCACATGGTGGACGGTGGCGAAGGACTGCTTGAGGAGCGTCAGGAGATCCTGCTCCGTGCCGCCCTGGAAGGTCTTGGTGAGGAAATGCCCGCCGGGCTTCAGCGTGCGCACGGCGAAATCGGCGGCCACCTCGCACAGATGCATGGTGCGCAGGTGGTCGGTGCGTCGGTGCCCGGTCGTGGGCGCCGCCATGTCCGACAGGACGATGTCCGGCGCGCCGCCCAGCGTCTCGATGAGGCGGGCGGGCGCGGCCTCGTCGAGAAAGTCCATCTCCAGGATCGTCGCGCCGGCCACGGGCTCGACGGCGAGATAGTCGATGCCCACGACGCGCAGGTCGTCCACCGTCGAGCCGATGCGCTCGGCCGCGATCTGGCACCAGCCGCCGGGCGCCGCCCCGAGGTCCACCACCAGCATGCCCGGCTTGAGAAGGTGGTAGCGGTCGTCGATCTCGGCGAGCTTGTAGGCCGCGCGCGAGCGATAGCCGTCGGCCTTGGCGCGCTTCACGTAAGGGTCGTTCAGCTGGCGCTGCAGCCAGGCGCGCGAGGAGGCCTTGAGCTTGTTGTTCTTCTTCACGCGCACGAAGAGCCCGCGGTCGTCGCCGCGCCCCCCGCTCACGAGGCGGCCCTTCGCACCGCGTCGGCGCGCCGCCAGGCATTGTCCGCCACCATCATCTCCGTCAGCAATCCTTCCCTGAGGCCCCGATCGGCCACGCGCAGGCGCGGCGCCGGCCACACGCGCCGGATCGCCTCCAGGATCGCGCAGCCCGCCAGGACCAGATCGGCCCTGTCGCTGCCGATGCAAGGGTTGGCGACGCGGTCCTCGAAGCTCCAGGAGGCGATCCGGGCGACCAGTTCGTCCGCCTCCTCCGAGGTCAGCCACAGCCCGTCCACCTGCCGGCGGTCGTAGCGCTCGAGCTTCAGATGGATGCCGGCGAGCGTCGTCACCGTGCCGGACGTGCCCAGAAGATGGAAGTTGCGCCCGCCCACGATGGCATCGAGCTTGTGGCGGTCGGGAAAGCCCTCGATCAGCGCCACGGTCTCGGCGATCATGGTCTCGAAGATCTCGGGCGTCACGTTGCGTCCGCCATGCTTCTCGGCCAGCGTCACGACGCCCGTCGGCAGCGAGGTCCAGGCCACGATATTGCTGGCGAGCCGGCGCGACATGCCCCCGCGCAGGTCGAGCAGCGCGATCTCCGAGGAGCCGCCGCCGATGTCGAAGAGGACCGCGCCCGAGGCGCCGCGATCGACCAGCGAGCCGCAGCCCGAGACCGCGAGACGCGCCTCGGTCTCGCGGCTGACGATCTCCAGCGAGAGGCCCGTCTCCTTCTCCACCCGCTCGATGAACTCCACGCCGTTGGCCGCCGCCCGGCAGGCCTCGGTCGCGATCAGCCGCGCCCCGCGCACGTCGCGCGCGGCCAGCTTCTGCGCGCAGATGCCGAGCGCCGCGACGGCGCGGTCCATCGCCCCGCCCGAGAGGCTGCCGGTGCGCCCCAGACCCTCGCCGAGCCGCACGATGCGCGAGAAGGCGTCGACGACGCGGAACTGGCCCGGGCGCGTCGGCATGGCGACGAGAAGGCGGCAATTGTTGGTGCCGAGATCGAGCGCGGCATAGACGGGTGGGCGCTCGGGCGGCCTTGCCTCGGAGAGCGCGTCGCTCGCCGCGCGCCGCGGTGCCGTGCCGTCCGGCGCGGGCCGGATGGCAGCGTGGCCCGCGGGCTGGCGCGCGATCATAGCCCCCCTGGCCTCGGCGGGACCGACGGCCTGGCCGGTCGGCTGTCCATGGCCTTGGCCGCGCGGCGCCGCTTCCTGCGGCCCGGTACCCGGCGCTGCCGCATGTCCCGGCGCGCCGCGCCGCTTGCGCCGCCGCGGCTTGCGCGACGCCTGTGCCGGCGGCTCGCCCGCGAGCGCCGACGCCGCGCCCGCGGCCCGCGCGCGCCCATCCCGGCTCGCGCCCGCATCCGTGCCCGATCCCGCCGCCTTGCGGCGACGCCGGCGCTGCCGCTTGGTCAAGGGATCGCCGTCGCGCGTCTCGCCGGGTCCCGACGCCTGATCGCGGCGGGCGGCGCCCTCGTCGGCCGTGCCGCCCAATCCTTTGCCGCGACGGCGCCCGGCGGGCTGGGCCTCGACCGTCGTCTCGCCCCACAAAGGCTTCGCCGAGGCGACGGAGCCGCCGCGGGTCTCCCCGCGCTCCCCAGGCGCGCGCGGCGCAGCGGCGGACTGCACCGCGGTTCCGGCTTGCGAGCCGGCCGGGCGCCGATCCCTGAATGGCGATTGCGATCCGTCGGAAGCGGCCGGACGCGACGCCCGCGCAACGCGCCGGGACGCGGCGTCTGGCGCAGGCGCGATCGGATCGGAGGCGGCCCGCGAGCCGTTCGTCGGGCCGTCCGGCCGTCGCGCAGCGCCCGCCTCGCCCGCCTCGCCCGCGCGCGAGGTGGCGCCGCGGCCGGACGGGACGCCCGGTTCGAAGACGCTTCCATCACGCCCGCCCGAGGGTTCGGCGAACGCGTCGTCCGCCCCCCGCTCGGCCGTCACGAAGCCTCGCCGCGAACCGTGCGACGGGCCGTCCGTTCGGGCGCCCTTGGGTCGCAGGACGGTCTCCGGCCCCGGCGGTTCCGTTTGGGCAAGGGGCGCGGGAAGCCCGCCTCCCTCGCGATCATGGTTGCGCACGTCTGACTTTCCGGCGCGGCGCGGCCCGAAGGCGGGCGCCTGCGCCTCGTATCTCATGTTGTTGGCGCGGAGTGTATCAAGCCTTCGTGCGAGCACAAGCCGCCCATCCGCCCGCATTTTCAGCCTTTTCCGGCAGGCCCCTCCCGCTCCTTCGAGCCCGCGCCTCCACCCCGCGCCTTGAGACGCCGCCACCGCACCCGATTTTTTCGCCCGGAGGGTTCACACAGCCGCCGCCATTCGCTATACGCCCCTCACCAAGGCGCTCGGCGCCCGGTGGGGAATAGGTTAACGGTAGACCAGCGGACTCTGACTCCGTTAGTCCTGGTTCGAATCCAGGTTCCCCAGCCAGCATACAGCAAGCTCCTGTAATTATTGTTTTTTCGGCGGCTGAGAATCCTCTCGGCCCTTTCGCCACGCGATGTGCCCAAACCTGTAGCCCACAGGTGATGCCCGTCGGCGTCTCCTCGGGCTCGCGGCTCAAGGGGTCCGGTCGGTGGCGACTCGGCATGACACAAGCAATCTCGAACGGCGCGGCCACACCTTCTACTGGCGCGCTCGCGTGCCGACGCGCTTCCGGAAGGTGCCTCCGCAAGCCCGCCTCTCCTTCTCACTTCGGTTGTCCGACCATCACAAAGCGGCCTACATGGCGCGGCGGCTCAACACGCTGCTTGCCGACCTCACCGTGAGACCGACCGCCGCGATGACTGGACTTGCCTCGAGAAAGTGGAGCGTTCTCAATGCTGCCTGAGGAACTCCATGGCAGAGGCGCAGGGACGATTCACGAAGGACTTTCAGGAGGAGGCCGTGCGTCAGGTCGAGGCGAGCGGCCGGACGCAGCGCGAGGTCGCGGAAGACTTTGGCATCGGGGTATCGACACTGTGGCGCCCGATCTTCCGTCTCGACGAGAGCCGGACACGAAGAAGCGCAATCTCTTCGCGCTCGGCAAACGCCAGATACCGTCCGAAAAACGGCTTGGCCGACGGCCTGACCATTGCCGGTGTCATGCCGGCCGCCTTTCGGAACCAGCGGGCGCCGACAGGGGCCGAGATGCCCGCCGACACAGCCGCGTCTTTGCTGCCAATCCTCGGAGCAATACCGGACCGGAACCGCGGGAGCTCGGCTCGTGAGGCCGATGGTGGCCGTCGCGGTGATGGCAATCGCGCTTGTCCCGAAGGATCCGATCTCCGTTTCCTGATGTCCATCGCCACTCCTTGCCCGAGGCAGAAGACCGGACGATCAGGTGTCGCGACGGCCGTTCGAAGGTCGGCGATACGGGTCGATCACGGGCCGCTTCAGGCCGAGGCGTTGGGTCTCGTGTGGGGCGGGCCGAAGGCTTCGTCGATGTAACCGTCGTAGAAGCTTCGGACATGCGGCATCACCGCCGCTGCGAGCTGGCGGCGCTCCCTCTCGGCGCCGTCGAGAGGCAAGCCCATTCTCTGGGCGATGTCCGCGAGGGTTCCCGGCCGATCGACGCGGGTGAAGATGCCGGCCTCGTAGATGACTTCTCCGGCGACGAGGACGGTCCGAACGCATTCGCGCCTGGCGCGATGCACCAGCACGTCGAGAAGCGCGATCTCGGGATTCTGGTACGGGTAGGTCAGGCGGTTCCAGTCGAGCAGCACGATGTCGGCCGCGCCGCCCGGTCGGAGATGGCCGATGCGCGTGCCGAAGGGCGTCGTGGCGGCACCGTGCTCTGTCGCCATGCGCAGAATGTCGGCGGGCTTGGGATGCGGACTGTCGATCCCGGGCTCCCGGTGGACGTTGAGGACGAGCCGCATCTCCTGCAGCATGTCGCGGTCGTCGTTGATCCCGGCCTCGTCGATGCCGAGGGCAACCGGGATGCCGTGCGCGGTGAAGCGGTTCAACGGCGCGACGCCGCTCTTCAGCCGGAAGTTGGACGAGCAGTTGTGGCAGATGCGCGTGCCGGTTCCGGCGCACAGGTCGATGTCGGCCTGCGTCATCCAGACCCCGTGGCCGAGCGTGACGTGAGGCCCGGTGAGCCCGAACCGATGGACATGCTCCAGCGCGGACCCGCCCGTCCGCTTGCTCGCATAGGCGCGCTGATAGGGCGTCTCGAGAAGGTGCATGTGGACCGGGGCGCCCGTCTCGGCCGCCATCTCGGCAGCGCTGGCGAGGGCGGCGTCCGACAGCCAGTGAAGGTTCGAGGGCGCGATCTGGATCGCGATGCGATCCTCTCCGGCATATCGGCCCCGCAGGGCATGGAACACCGCGACCTGCTCGGCGAGCGGCAGGGCGAACCGTCGGAAGTAGGCGGCCATGGCGGGCCTGAGATCGGGCGGCAGGCGCTCGAGAAAGGCTTCGTCGGCCTCGTAGACGAGCCGGTTCTGGTCGCGCAGCGCGAAGGAGTAGGAGGCGCGCATGCCGATCTCGCGATAGGCGTCGATGACCGCGCCGGCGGCGGCGAGCACGGCGTCGGGTCCCCCCGGTGCGCGGGAATGAAGATGCTGGACGGTGGTGACCCCGGAGGCGACCATCTCGAAGGCGGAATAGAGCGTGTCGAGCCGCGCCGGCACGTCGCGCAGGGCGAGGCGGCTGGCGAACCAGAGCTCCAGCGGATGATCGGCCGAGCCGAGCTGCAGCGGCGTCAGCCCCACATGGTGATGGGCGTTCACCAGACCGGGAATTGCGACTTGGCCGCGCCCGCCGACGCGTCCGGCGTCCGGATGGGAGCGCTGCAACCCGGCCCGGTCGCCGACCTCGCGAACGACGCCGTTCTCCACGAGGAGCGCGCCGTTCTCGACGAGGTCGGGAGCGCCTTCGGCGGTGAAGCCCAGAAGGATGTGGTCGGCTTCGACGATCGTCGTGGTCACCGGGCGTTCTCCATGCGGGCGAGGGCGAGGCGGATGGCGGCCGGCACGGGCTCGATCAGCTCCGCACCGACCGACCCGCGAAGGGCGCGCGCGGCCCGGGCGAGAGGCCCGCCGCCGACGACGACGGCTTCGGCGCCCGCTCGGACCGCTCGGGCGCAGGCGTCGCCCAGCGCGGCGGCGAGCCGGTCCGGATCGGCCATCGTGTCCATCGGCGCGCCCGATGTCAGGAAGGTGCCGAGGAAAAGCTCGCCGTCACCGTGGCCCTGCGCGGCGCGGGCGATCGCGCCGACGAGCTCCGGCGTCGTGGTGGCGACGGCGAAGCGTCGACGACCGCTCGCCGCCTCCCTCATCCCCGCCTCCGCGATACCCGTCACGGGACGCGCGAGGCGCCGGCGCAAGGCGGCGAGCCCGGGATCGCCGAAGGCCGCGACCACGACGCCGTCATGATCGGCGACGTCGGCGGCAAGATCCTCCACCGCGAGGGCAGCCCTTCCCAAAGCCGCCTCGTCGAGGATGAGCGGCGCGCCGAAACGCGCGGTGAAGCCTTCGACGACGATGCCGGGACCGGCCTCGCGGGCGATGGCAAGCATCGCTTCGGTCGTCGCCAGGCTGGTGTTCGGGTTGATCAGCGCCAGACGCGTCATGCGCTCGCCGCCAGAAAGGCGCGGGCGATGTCGGCGCGCCGCGCGATCCACAGCCGGTCCCGCCGCCGCTGCAGCTCGTCGAGGATCGCCTGCAGGGCCTTGAAGCGCGCCGGCCGGCCGACGATGCGCAGGTGAAAGCCGAGGTTCAGGAGACGCGCCTGCCCGCGCGCCGCTTCCGCCTCCAGCACATCGAGCGCGTCGCGGACATAGTCCACCATCTCCACCGCTCGCACGAAGCCGTTCGGATGGAAGAACTTCATGTCGTTGGTGTCGAGCGCGTAGGGCACCACGAGAAGCCCGGTTTCCCCGTCGCGATAGGGCAGATCGTCGTCGAAGCCGTTCGACGTGTAGAGATAGCCGCGCTGGACCAGAAGTCCGCGCGTCCAGGGGCTTTCGGCACCGCGGCAGAAGAAGCCCACCGGGCGCTCGCCCGTCGCCCGCGCGATCGCCGCCGCGCAGCGGTCGAGGTCGGCGCCTTCCGCCTCCGGACTTTCGTAGTCGGCATGCGGGCGCCAGCGCCAGCCGTGACAGGCCGCCTCGTGACCGCGCTCCACCAGAATGCGGGCGAGTTCGGGAGAGCGCTCGGCGGCGCGCCCGCAGAAGAAGACGGTCGCGGGCATCCCGGCCCGCTCCAACGCGTCGGCGATGCGCCAGAGGCCGGCCCGCAGACCATAGGCGAAGATCTGTTCCTGTCCCTTGTCCGGCCGGCCCGGCTCGACGACCGACACAACCTCGCCCATCGGTTCCGAGCGCGGATCGCCGTCGCCGACCTGGTTCTCGGCGCCTTCCTCGAAATTGACGACCAGCGAGACCGCAAGGCGAGCCCCGTTCGGCCAGCAGAGATCGGGCCAGCGGCCGCCATAGCCGAAGAGATCGCGGTTCACGGCGCGAAGCCTGGATGTGTCGGCCCGGGCGCCCAGGGTTCGAGGCCGAGACCGGCGCGCCAGTGACGCGCGATCGCCTCGCGCCGCGCGAACCATACGCCGTCATGGGCCAGCGCGTGATCGAGAAAGGCTTCGAGCCCGCCGATCCGCGCCGGGCGGCCGATGATGCGAAGATGCAGGCCGACCGAAAGCATGCGGGGCGCCTGCGCCCCTTCGGCATACAGACGGTCGAAGGCGGCGATGCAGTAACGCGAGAAATCCTCCGCGAAGGTGAAGCCGCCACGGTTGAAGAAGCGCATGTCGTTGGTGTCGAAGGCATAGGGCAGGACGACATGCGACCTGCCGCCGAGCTCGGCCATGGTGGGCAGATCGTCGTTGTAGGCGTTGGAATCGTAGAGGAAGCCGCCGTGTTCGACGAGGAGCGCCCGGGTGCGCTCGCTGGTCGCCGAGCGGGTGTGCCAGCCGACGGGCGGCGTTCCCGCCGCGGCCTCGATCGCCGCGACGGCCCGTGCGATCGCGGCGCGCTCCTCGGCCTCGCCCATATGGACATGCCGCTCCCAGCGCCAGCCGTGGGCGGCGACTTCGTGGCCGTCGGCGACGGCATCCTCGGCGAGCCAGGGCGAAAGGGCCAGAGCCCGGCCGTTGGCGTTCAGCGTCGCCGCCACGCCGCGCTCGGCGAGCGCGCGGCGGATGCGCGGCCAGCCGGCCCGCGTCCCGTATTCGAAATGGCTTTCCATGCAGAGGTCGCGCGCGCCTTCGACACCCTCCACCGCCTCGTAGATCGTCTCGTTGCGCTCGTCGCCCATGCCGAGGGAGAGTTCGGCCCCCTCCTCGACATTGACGACCACGGAGACGGCAAGCCGCGCGCCGTTCGGCCATCGGATCGCCGGCGGCCTGCCGCGATAGCCGGCGAAATCGCGATCGGTGGCGCTCATGCCGCCCGTGCCGCGTCCATGAAGCGCTGCGTCTTGGCGCCGTCCCAGTGGAGGATGTCGGCGCGTCCGGCATCCTCCTTCATCAGGGCGGTGGAGACGACGGCCCCGTCGGCGACCTCGAGCGTCGCCCGGATATTGTCTTGCGTCACGCTGCCGCCCAGAAGGATCGGGCGCCGGACGCCGGACGTCTTCGCGGCGCGGATGCGCGACAGGCTGTCGTCGAAGGTCGCCCCGGTGATGACGAGGCCGTCCGCTCCGAACTTGACCGCGCCCTTCGCCGCCTCCTCGGGCGAGATGTCGATGAGGGGCACGCAGGTGCGGTCGAAGACGTCGGCGAGGATGGCGATGTCGTCGCGGCCGAGCCGGTGGCGATAGGTGCGCGCCTCGACGGCGAGCGCCTCGCGCGTGCCCTCCAGGGTCATCGCCGCGCCGACGAAGATCTTGAGGCGCACGAAATCGGCGCCGCTGGCATGGGCGATGGCGAGCGGGGCGACGGCGTCGTGGGCCTGGACGATGATGCCGAGCGAGAGGTCGGGATGTTCGCGCTTCATCATGCGCCCGAGCGCCGCGGTCACGGCGATCGTCTCGGCGCTCGCCGCGCCCTTCCGGCGCGTCTGGTCCTGCAGCATGATCCGGCGGATGCCGGCTCCGACGAAAACCTGCGTGTTGGCGAGAACGTAGTCCTCCAGGAACGCCATCGAGACATCCCGGCCGACCGACAGGTCGGGCAGATGGAGGGCGGCGACGACGAAGGGATCGGCGGCGCCGGCGACGGGAAAGAAGCTCATGAAGGGTCCATCAGGCTGAGCGGCGCGCGAAGGCGCTGGGAAAGCGAGGGGTCGAGGGAGTCGAGGAAGGCGGAAAGGCGGTGTCGCGCGGCCGAACGGGCGGTCCCGGCGATGTGGAAGGGGCCGAACGCTTCCACGGCGAAGGACGCCGACACCGTGCCCATGCAGGCGGCGAGCAGCGGATCGCCGGTCAGGACCAGTCCGGCCAGCACGCCGCCGCAGAAGGCGTCGCCCGCCCCGGTCGGATCGAGGGCGACGACGCGGGCGGAGGGCAAGGCGACCGTGTCGCCCTCCCCTTCCAGAAGCAGCGAGCCCTGCGCGCCGAGCTTGGCGAGGAGCAGCGCCGGGCCGGCCTTCCGAAGAGCGCGGAGGGCCTCGGTCGGGGCGGCGCCCGGGGCGAGGTCGCGCAGTTCCTTTTCGCTCGGCAGGAAGGCGGCGACCGCCTTCATCACGTCCGCCACGCACTCGCGCAGGAGGAGAGCGTTCGAGCCGGGATCCAGCGTCACCGCGATCCCGCGCCCGGACAGCGCATGGGCCATGTCCATCTGTTCGGCGACGAGATTGGCCGCCAGATGGGCGCCGCCCGCCTGAAGCCAGGCCTGCGGCACGTCCGCCAGACGGACGGGATGCCGGCGGCGGAAGGCCGCGAAGGTCGCGCCCTCGCTCGACCGGCTCTTGAGGCGGGATTCCAGCCGGGCGACCTCGTCCGGCGACAGGCGCCGGCCGGGCTCTGCCGGAAGCGGCCGATCCATCGGCGAATGGAGATGGTCGGCGCGGCTGCCGTCGGCGCGGTAGAGGAACCATTCGCCTTCGCGGACCTCCGCCGTCTCGTGCCGGACCGCGGAGATGTCGATGCCGCAGGCCGCCAGTCGATCGAGGAAGCGACGCGGATAGTTCGCCGGAATCCGGCCGACGATGCCGACGCCGTCGAGCCAGAGCCGGGCTCCCGCGGCCGAATACACGGCATTGCCGCCCATCGTCTGGGGGCCGAGCGTGCCGTCCGCGGCCACCACCGTGTCGACGATGATGCCGCCGGCCGTGAAGAGCCGCACCATCTGCCGTCAGGCCGCCGCGCGAGCGGGCGCACCGAGGCCCCGCGCGGCTCTTGCGACCGCGAAATGGTAGGCGAGAAGATGGAGCGGCAGGATCGACAGCATCGGCGCGAGGGCGGCGGAGGTCTTGGGCAGCCGGACGACCGCTTCGGCGCGGGACTCGATGTCGGGCGCCGCCTGCGAGAGAATGGCCAGGAGCGGCCCCCCGACATGCTCGGCGACGAGCGCGGTGTCGAGCGCGCGCTCCAGGCTTGCCTCGTCGCTCGCCACGAGGACGATCGGGTCGCCCGCCTTCTGCGAGCGATAATGGTGATATTCCTCCAGCGGCAGCGCGAAGGCGTGAACGGGCGAGAGTTCGCGCAGCTTGGCGGCGCCGATGGCGGCGGCGGCGAAGTTCGGACCGAGCCCGGTGAAGAGCACGAGGTCGCGGATCGCCCAGCGCTCGGCGAGCGCGGCGACCGGGGCGTCGAGCTCGGCCGAGACGCGATCGATGATGGCGGGCAGCGTCGCGAGTTCGGCTTTCAGCGCCTCGCCCGCTGCGCACGCGGGAGCGACGGCATGGCCGAGCGCGACGAGGAGCGCCATCGTGGCGTTGGTGGACTGGGTCGGCCAGCCCTTGCGGGTCGCGCGGACCATCAGGGCCGCGTCGAATTCCGTCAGGATCGGGCTGTCCTCGGTGTTCGAGATGCCGACGCAATAGGCCCCCCGCTCCCTGGCCGCCCGAAGGGCCCCCATCACCGCCGGCGTGTTGCCGCCCGAGGAGATGCCGATGCACAGGGTGCCGGACCCTCCGGCCCGCGCGCCGTAGCAGGCGAAGTCGAGCGCCTGGGCGCCCTCCACCGGCAGGCCCGTCACCGTTTCGAGCGCATGCCGCATGGCGACGCCGGCGAACCAGGAGTCGCCGCAGCCGGCGACGACGATGCGCGTGAGGGCGCGGCCCTCGAGCGCCGCCGACAGGGCGGAGAGGGGTGCCGCGGCTTCCGCCAGGGTCTGCCTGATGGCCGCGCCCTGGCCGAAGAACTCGGTGCGGGTGCGCTCGACGCGCGAAAGGCGTGCCGCATCGTCCGGCGTGTCGCGGGAAGGCTCGGCGGTCAGGCTCTTCAGGCGGCTCGTGAAGTCGGTCATGCGTGTCTTCTCAAAAGGCGGTGGGAGCGTCAGCGGCCGAGACGATCGAGGCCGACGGCCTTGGCGATCACCAGCATGACGAGGAAGGAGAGGCCGATCTCGAGCGCGGAGATGGCGGCGATGATCGGCGAGGAGTCGAACTGGACGAGGTAGTAGAGTTCCACCGGCAGCGGCCGGGCCCGCACGTCGGAGGTGAAGAGCGAGACGGTGACGTTGTCGAAGGCCTCGATGAAGGTGAAGGCCGCGGCGGCGAAGGCGGCCGGGGCGATCTGGGGCATGGTCACCCGCCAGAAGGTCGTCAGCCTGCCGGCGCCCAGATTGGCGCTGGCCTCGTCGAGCAGCGGGTCGAGCCCGGCCAGCCGGGCCATCACGATCCGCACGACGAAGGGCAGGCAGAACACCGACAGCGACAGGACGAGCATCAGGTCCGACGCCCGGAAGGCGATGTAGGCGCCGAAGAAGAGCGAGGCGATGCCGATCACCATGCCCGGCATCATCTGCGGGGACAGGAGGACGGCGTTGAGCGCGGATTTTCCGGCGAAGCGGCCGCGCACGCTGGCGAAGGCCGCGGGAATGCCGAGCGCCAGGCAGATCAGCATCACGATGAGCGAGATGCGCAAGGACACCAGGACGGAGTCGATGAGCTGCTGGTTCTGGAACACCGCGCCGTACCAGCGCAGCGAGAAGCCCGAGGGCGGAAAGGCGATGTAGGCGCGGGGCTCGAACGAGATCGCGATGACGATCAGGCTCGGCGCCACCAGGAGCAGGAGCGAGAAGGCCGTCAGCGCGACGAAGCCGATCCGGGCGAGGCGGTCGCCGAGATCGTGGGTCTGGCGAAGGGCGCTCATCGGCGGACCTCGTTCCAGCGCGTCAGACGGTTGCCGACGGCCACGATCGCGAAGACGAAGAGGAAGCAAGTCGAGAGGAGAAGCGTGGCGAGGGCGGCCCCGCGCGACCAGTCGAGCACCACGATCGTCTGCTCGTAGACCTGCACGGCGAGCGTCGAGTAGTTGCCGCCGCCCAGGAGCTGCGGGATGATGAAATTCGTGTAGGAGACGGCGAAGACGAGGGCGAAGCCCGCCACGATCGCCGGCATCGACATCGGCACCACGACGCGGAAGAAGGTCGAGACCTGACTCGCGCCCAGATTGAGCGAGGCGTCCTCGAAGCGCCGGTCGCGCTCGGACAGGACGGCCAGCAGCGGCAGGATCATGAACGGCAGGTGGATCTGCGTCATGCCGATCACGACCGCCGTGGAGGTGTTGAGAAGCTGCAGCGGCTGGTCGACGAGCCCCAGCGACAGGAGCGTCTGGTTCAGGAGTCCGCGCCGGCCGCCAAGGATCACGATCCAGGCATAGGTGCGCACGAGCGCGCTCGTCAGAAGCGGCGAGATGATCGCGACGAGGAGCAGCGTGCGCGAAAGCCCTTTCAGATGGCCGTAGGCATAGGCGACCGGATAGGCCAGCACGAGCGTCAGGGCGGTGGAGACGACGGCGATCCAGAACGAGCGCCCCATCAGCCGCCAGACGAGCGGGTCGGACAGGACGGTCGCCATGTGGCGCAGCGTGAAGCCGCCGTCGCCGATGGCGCCGCGCTCGATCGTCACGAAGCCGAAGGTCAGAAGCGTCGCGATCGGCGCCACCATGAAGACGAGAAGATAGAGAAGCGCCGGCACGGCCGGCCAGATGCCGCCGCCTTCGAGGAAGCGGGCGAGGGAAAAGCCGCGCGGGCGCGGCGCGGCCAGGATCGCGTCAGACATGGAGAGGCGCTCCCTCCGCCGCGCGGCCCGGCAGTAGGACGGCCGCCGCCTCGTCGCGGATCCGTGCCGTGACGAGCGTTCCGGGCTCGAGCGGCGCGCGCCCCGCCTGGCGGGGAATGGCGGCGCGGATCGGCTCCCTGAGGCCGCAGTCGATCTCGTATTCGACGACCGGCCCGAGCGCCGTCGAGAAGCCGATCGTGCCGGGCCAGCCGACCGCGCCGCCGACGACGATCTCGATGTTCTCGGGCCGCGCGACGAGGGTCGCGGGACCGTCCGGCAGGGTCGTCGCGATCGCCTGGGGCGAGTTTGTGCGCCCGCCCGCGATCTTGGTCGGCACGAGGTTGGCGCGCCCGATGAAGTCGGCCACGAAGTCCGTCCGCGGCCGATCGTAGATGTCGAGGGGCGCGCCGAGCTGTTCGATCCGCCCGCCGCGCATGATGGCGATGCGATCCGACAGCGTCATCGCCTCCTGCTGGTCGTGGGTGACGAAGATCGAGGTGATGCCGACGCGGTCGATGAGCTTGCGCAGTTCGATCTGCATCGAGAGACGAAGCTGGGCGTCCAACGCGTTGAAGGGCTCGTCGAGCAGGAGGACCTCCGGCTCGAGCACGAGCGAGCGCGCGATCGCCACGCGCTGCTGCTGGCCGCCGGAAAGCTGCTTGGGATAGCGGTCGGCGAAGGGTGCGAGGGCGATGAGCGCCAGCGCCTCCTCGACCCGCCGGCGGATCTCCTCGCGCGGGCGGCGCCGGATCGTCAGGCCGTAGGCGATGTTGTCGCGGATCGTCAGATGCGGGAACAGCGCGTAGTTCTGGAAGACGTAGCCGACGTCGCGCCGGTTCGGCGGCAGATGCGAGATGTCCTGGCCGTTGACGAGGATCCGGCCCGCATCCGGCCTCAGGAAGCCGGCGATCGAGCGCAGAAGCGTGGTCTTGCCGCAGCCCGAAGGTCCGAGCAGCGTGACGACCTGGCCTTTCTCGACGGAGAGATCGCAGGACTGAAGGACCTTCAGCGCTCCGAACTCCTTCGACACGTTCTCGATGACGAGCTGGCTCATCGCGCGAGGACTCCCTGCATGGCTTGAATGACCGGAAAAGGGTGGAGTGCGGGGCACAGGGCGGCCGCGCCGTGGCCGGACACGGCGAGCGCGCCGATGGCGAGAGCCGCCTGCGCCGCCCCGCGCAGATCGCCGCCGGCGAGCCGGGCGCCGGCGAAGGCGCCGACCGTCGCGTCGCCGGCGCCCGTCGGGTCGACGAGGCGGGCGGCCGGCGCCGGCAGATGCCATCCGTCGCCGCCTCCCGCCTCGACGCCGTAGGCCCCTTGCGCGCCACGCTTCTGCAGCACCGCCGGCCCGAGCTCCGCGAGGCGCCGCGCCGCCTCGTCGTCGCAAAGGTCCGGCAGGAGAAGGCGCGTCTCCTCGCGGCTCGGCGCGAGCACGGCAAGGCGGGGCACGAGCGCGAGGATCGCGGAGCGCTCCTCGCGCACGAAGGCCTCGCTGAGATCGGCCACCACAGGCAGGCCGGCGACCTCGGCCGCGTCGAGCAGCGCCTCGAGCGCCGTCGCGGGCATCGGGCAGGCGACGACGAGACCGCAGCCCCCCAGATCGTCCGGCAGAGCCGGCGCGTGGCGCTCGCTCGCCTCCCACCATCGCGGGTCGCCGAAATGGGTGGAGCGCCGCGCGCCGTCCGCCTCGTGGCGGATCTGCGCCCAGCGCGACGGCACCGCCTTGCGGGCGACGCCGGCCAGACCGATCCCGACCGCATCGAGCGCCGAAAGCCATTGCGGGGGATAGTCGCTTCCGACCGAGGCGCAGAGATCGACCGACGCTCCCGCATGGCGGGCGCCCAAGGCCGCGAACAGCGCTGCGCCCCCGGCCTGCCGACGCCCTCGCCCGTCGGGCTGGACGACCGTATCGACCGACAGGTAGCCGGCGACGAGGAGGCGGGAGGCAGGGTTCGCCATCACAGGCCCGTGCCGATCAGGGAACGGCGGGTCAGCATGCGGCTGACGCGAAAGCGCGTCTCGTCGTTCTTCAGGTGCAGGCGGGTGTTCGGATCGAGCCCGGCGGCGAGCGCCAGTTCGTAGGCGAGGCGTTGCAGCGGCAGGGCCGAGACGAGCGGCGCCAGGGCGGGCTCCGTCGACGGCAGCGTGACGCGCCACGTCGCCGTCTCGATCCCTGCCGATGCGGTGTCGATCGCCAGCGTCGAGACGCCGAGCGCGGCGAGCGCCCTGGCCGATTCCCGGGCGTACTCGGCCAGCACCGGATGGGTCGCGACAAGGACGACCAGATCGGTCGCGGGCATGGCCCAGTACTGACTGTGGGCGAACTCCTCCAGCTCGCCGCTCCAGGCCGGTAGGCGCGTCAGTTCGACGAGCTTGGCCGCCCCGTAGTCGACCGTGCCGCGCTCGGCGCCGGACGACAGAAGGCGGGCCCCCGAGAAATCCCTCTTCGCGATGGCGGCGGCAAGCGGGCCCGAGGCCGCGAGGGCGGCCTCCTGGGCCGGCGCGAGCGCGGAAAGATCGAGCGCGCTGCCTCCGGCCATGCCTTCGGCGACGAGGAGGAGAGCGGCGAGCGTCGCCGTATAGCTCGCCGTGCCGCAGAGAAACGGCGCGATGTCCGGCAGGTCGAGCGAGATCCGGGCCTTGGCGATGGCGCCGAGCTTGCCGCCTTCCCCGTTCACGAGAGCCAGGATCGGCAGGCCGCGGGCTTCGACCATGCGGGCGGCCTCGACCGTCCGGTCGACATTGCCCGACATGGAAATGGCGACGACGCGGTCGCCCGACCTCAGCTCGTCCGCTCGCACGAGAAGATCCAGCGGCCCGGCGACGTGCCAGTCGAGCCCGAGACGCCCCGCGAAGGCGCTCGCCGCCTCGGCCGCGAAGAGGCCGTCGCCGCAGCTCGTCACGAAGACGCGCCCCTGCCGACCGCCGAGGCTCGCGCCCGCCGCGCGAAACGCCTGCCCGCGCGCGGCAAGGCTCCGCAGGACGGCGGGCTGGCGCCCGACATCCTCCAGCATCGGCTTTCGATCCAGGATGTCCATTGCGCTCACGAGGCGAAGAGGCGATCGAACTGCTCGACGATCGCGCCACGCTGGGGCGCGATCACCGACCAGTCGACGCTCTGGAGCGCGGCGACCTCCTCGGGGCTTGCCGGCGTGTAGGCGCGCGCCGCCTCGGGCACGGCGACGCCCTGGACGGTGGGCCCGAAGAAGTAGGGCGCGCCGGCCGCCATCTCCTGGTATTCGGGCGACAGGAGGCCGTTCATCCACTCGTTGACGAGGTCGGGATAGCGCGTGTTGGCGATGGCCGACATGAAGGAGATGACGGCGATCGGGCCGGGCTCGGGCTTCACGAAGGCGATCGGCAGGCCTTTTTCCGCGGCGCCCGCCGCATCGTTGTTCCAGATCGGCGCCATCAAGATCTCCTCGCGCTCCAGCATCTGCAGAAGCTGGGTCGGCGAGCGCCCGACCTTGGGCTGCAGCTCCTGAAGCTTGGTCCAGCCCGGAGCGAGGTCCCCTTCGGATCCGCCGAAGGTCTTGGCGGCGGCGACGAGGAAGCCCAGGCCGAGATTGGACGAGGCACGGGGAATGCCGACTTGGCCGCGGTTGGCCTCGGCCCAGAGGTCTTCCCAGCGCGTCGGCGGCGTCTTCACGAGATCGGAATTGTAGGCGATCCCGATCAGCGAATAGCTCACCGGCACCCCGTGGCCCTGGCTCTTCTCCAGGAAGGACGGCGCGACCTTCGCCACGTTCGGCACCGCGGCGGGATCGAGGGGCTGGATGTATTTCTCGCTGACCGCGATGCGATGCGGCGGCTCTCCGTTCGGCATCGCGTCATAGGGCGAGAAGCCCTGCGCGGCCTTGATCTGCGCCACCACGTCCTGGCTTTCGGACGGGACCAGCCGGATCACGAGGCCGGGATGCTTCTCCTCCATGCGCTTGGCGAGCCATTGGTGCGGCTCCTGGAGCTGACCCGCGAAGGAGACGATCACGAGTTCGCGCGCCTCCTGCGCGCGCAGGACGCCCGGCAGGGCCAGGCTGGCGCCGAGCGCGGCGCCGGACTGGAGGAAGCGGCGGCGGTTGGTGGAGAGGATCATCGGGAGCTGTTCCTTGAACGAGGGCGGCGGATCAGATGGCGAAGGTGCGGTCGAAGCGTTCGACGAGTTCGCCGCGCACCGGGACGATGCTCGGCCAGTCGATCGTCTGGAGAGCCACGACTTCCTCGGGGCTGGACGGCGTGTAGGGCGCGGCTTCCGGCGGAACGTCGACGCCCTTCACCGTCGGGCCGAAGTAGAAGGGAGCGGCGGCCGCGCGGGCCTGATAGTCGGGGCTCAGGATGCCGTTCATCCATTCGGCCACGAGTTCGGGATAGCGGGAATTCGCAAAGCCCGACACGAACGAGATGATCGCGACGGCGCCGGGCTCGGGCTTCACGAAGGCGATCGGCAGGCCCTTCTGCGCCGCCGAGGCGGTGTTGTTGTTCCACAGGGGACAGATCGCGATCTCCTCGCGCTCCAGCATCTGCGTCAGCGCCGCCGGGGATCGGGCCGCGCGCGGCTCCAGCTCCCGCAGCTTCGACCATCCGATCTCCAGATCGCGCTCCGATCCCCCATGCGTCTTGGCGGCGATCGCAAGGGTCGCGAGGCCGAGATTGGAGGAGGTTCGGGCGATGCCGATCTTGCCGCGGAACTCCGGCCGCCAGAGATCGGCCCAGGATTGGGGCGGCGTTTCCACGAGATCGGTGTTGTAGGCGACGCCGACGAGCGAATAGGTCGCCGGCACGCCGAACCCGCCGCCCTTCTCGACGAGTTCGGGATAGGCGTTGGCAAGGTTCGGGATCGCCGCGTCGTCCCGCCTGGCGAGATAGCCCTCGGCGATGCCGATGAGGTGGGGCGGCTCGTCGTTCGGACCGGCGTCGTAGGGCGAATAACCCTGCGCCGCCTTGATCTGGGCGACGATGTCCTGGCTGTCGGAGGGAACGAGGCGGATGGACAGTCCGGGATGGCGCGCCTCGATCTGGTCGGCGAGCCAGCGATGCGGCGCGGAGAGAGCGCCCGGATAGGTCACGATCACCATTTCGCGCGCATCCTGCGCGGACGCGCTCCGACTGGCGCCGATCGCCACGATGCTTCCGCCGACCATGTATAAAGCGCGACGCCGATCGATTCTCATGCATAAATCTCCGATTGCAGAGTAAAGGGGATCATGCGCGTGCAGGGGGTCATCCCGGCGACACGAGGTAACGAGCGCAGTCGATCGGCACGCGATCGCAGACCGGTGCGGCAGGACTGTCAATGGGAAAGGGCAGGCGGCCGCGCGGCTCGGAGAGCCTATTGCGCAGTCAGATCAACGTGTTGATCCCTGGATCGCCGAGAGGAGAACGACGAAGAGGCGCGAGGATCTCGAGCACCAGCGCGCGCTGCGCCGCCGCTTCGCCGAACGGCCGCGACCCGCCACCTGAGAGCGGCGGCCGAACGTCCGGAAAAGAGCGGGAGTGCGATCCATCCGCGAATGCTTACACAGAGCCTCGATGCATGCAACGATTTCTTGGCTCCTCGCTGATCCAATAGTGGTCAGCAAGTGCTCAATCGTTCAGCACCACCCCCTCGACCGGTGTTCGAGCGGGCCGATCGACGGTTCGAGAAGCCGTCTCGTCTGTCCGATGGCGGCAGACCGCGTCACACGGACCGACCGGACCGGATCGTCGGCTTCGGCTTGCAAAGGCGAGCGTTCGGCCGCTCGCTGCAGGAGCGGCCTCGACGGGGACGGCCGAGGCGATCGCCGGGTCGGTGGCGTCGGCGAAGGGCCAGGCGAAACGCGCGCCAGCGTTGCCGTCCGCGCTCGGAACGCGGCATCGGGACGATCTCCCGCAACGGACAGATCGTGGCCTCGAAACCGGCCGACCTCCGAAGTCGTGTCTCAGGAAATGGCGTTGAGGCGCTTATAGGCGCCGATGACCTGGCTGTCGTCGAGGGCGCCGTCGCCGGCGCCGGACGCGGAGAGGAAGAGCTGGTGAGCCGTGGCGGCGAGCGGCAGGGCCGCCTTCGCGTCGCGTCCGGCCTGCATGACGATCCCGAGATCCTTGACGAAGATGTCGACGGCGCTGGTCACCTCCGGCTCGGTCTGCAGCATGCGCTCGCCCCGGTCCTTCAGCATCCAGCTCGACGCCGCCGACGAGCCGACAATGTCGAGAAGGACGGCGGCGTCGAGGCCGACCTTCAGTCCGAGCGCCAGCGCCTCGGCCGCCGCCGCCAGATGAACGCCGCAGAGGAGCTGGTTGATCGCCTTCACGGTCGCGCCCTGCCCTGCGCGCTCGCCGACATGGAAGACCCTCTGGCCCATCGCGCGCAGGACGGGGGCGATCTCGTCGAACACGGCCGCGGGCGCGGCCGCCATGATGGTGAGGCTTCCCGCACGCGCGCCGACGACGCCGCCGGACACCGGACAGTCGACGAACCGCCGTCCGCTCGCCTCCACCCGGGCGGCGATGGCCGCGACCTCGCTCGGCGGACAGGTCGCCATGAGGCAGACCACGGCATCGGGGGAGAGCTGTTCGAGGGCGCCGGCCTCGAACAGGACATTCTCGGCCTGCGCCGCGTTGACCACCATCAGGATCAGGGCTTCGGCCTGCGCCGAGGCATCGGCGATGTCTCGCGCCGCCCGCCCGCCCGCCTCTGCCAGAGCCGCGCGCGCATCGGCCCGCATGTCGTAGCCGGACACGGCATGGCCCTTCGCTGCGAGATTGGCCGCCATCGGCAGGCCCATCGATCCCAGGCCGACGAATGCGATGGTCTTCATGGCTGGCGTTCCTTGCGCGCATCCTCGGCGCCGGCGCCGAGGACGGGTTTTCGTGGGTGCCCCGACCGCTCAGTAGAGCGTCAAGGCCGGAATGTAGCTGATCATCGCGAGAACGATCATCGAGACGAGGAAGAAGGGCCAGAGCTCGCGGGTCGTGGCGCCGAGCGTCGATCGGGCGATCGAGGTCGATATGAACAGCGTCGTGCCGATCGGCGGCGTGTAGAGGCCGATGCCGAGATTGAGAACCATGACGAGACCGAGCTGCACCGGGTCCATGCCGATCGTCGCCGCGAGCGGCACGAAAATCGGACCGAGCAGGAGGATCGCCGGCGGCAGATCCAGCGGCATGCCCACGACGAGCAGCAGCACGTTCATCGCCAGGATGATCAGGATCGGGTTCTCGATCGTGGCCCCGATCCATTCGGCGAAGCGCTCGGGCACCTGGTCGAAGGTGAGGATCCAGCCGACCACCGCGCTGCCCATGATCACCAGCATCACGACGCCCGTGGCGACGCCCGCCTCGATCATGTTGTCCTGGAAGCGCCGCCAGGTGATGTCGCGATAGATCAGGAGACTGACGGCGAGCGCGTAGGCGACGGCCAGGACCGCGATCTCGGTCGGCGTGGCGATGCCGAAGCGCAGGCCGAGGATGATGAGGACGGGCAGGAGGAGAGCCGGGCTCGACAGGAGCGCCAGCCGTCCGAGTTCGCGAAGGCCCGCCGACTTCTCCGGCGCCCGGAAGCCGCGGCGGCGCGCGATCCAGTTGCAGGTGAGGAGCAGGCCGCCCGCGAGAAGGATGCCGGGCAGGAGACCGGCGGTGAAGAGATCCGCGATGGAGGTTCCGCTGACCAGGGAATAGAGGATCAGCGGGATCGAGGGCGGGATCAGGATGTCGATGATGGCCGATGTCGAGTTGTTGGCGGCGCAGAGCGCGGCCGGATAGCCCTGCTTCTTCTGCCAGGGAATGAGAACCGAGCCGAGCGCGCTCGCATTGGCGACGGCCGAGCCCGAGACCCCGCCGAAGACGACCGAGGCGACGACGGTGGTGGCGAGCGGGCCACCGCGCCAGCGTTCCATGACCTTCGAGGCGAAGGCGAGAAGCTCCGCGCCGAGCTTGCCGCCGAGCATCAGCGTGCCCGCCAGCATGAAGAAGGGCAGCGCCAGCATGGGGAAGGACTGGGTCTGCTGGTAGAGCTGCTGGGCCACGATCGACAGCGGCAGGCCGCCGAAGAAGTAGATGGCGATGCCCGAGGCGATGATCAGCGCGTGCCCGACCGGGACGGCGAGCAGCATGAGAAGGCAGAAGAGAAGGACGAGGACGAGGCTCATAGCCCGAGTTCCTCCGGATTGGGCGTCGGCATCGCCTCGGGACCGATCACGAAGAGGCGCAGGATGAGCGCCAGCGTGGCGACGATCACGGCCGCCGCGCCGCCGGCGATCGCATAGTAGCTGAGACTGGCGGGCAGCCCGAGCACGGGGCTCTGGTCGATCCAGGAGATTCCGGCGACGTCGAGCGCGACGACGGCCAGCACGCCGTGGCCGGCCACGACGCAGAGCTGCGCGAGGATGCGCACGACCTGCCTGCCGCGGCGGCCCAGGAGATCGGGCAGGAGCTCGACGGCCATGTGCCCGCCGCGCTGCGCGGCGAGAGCGACGCCCGCCATGATGAAGAACGGAAAGATGCGTTCGGGCAGTTCCTGCGCGAAGGAGAAGCCGCCGCCCAGCGTGTAGCGGGCGACGACATTGGCAAGGAGCAGCGCCAGGAGGGCGCAGCCGGTCACGACCACGATGGCCTGGGCGAGGACCGAGACGATGCGGTCCAACCCGTCCGCGAGCGAGAGCGGGGGACTGGGCGGATGGGGCGGACCTTCGACGCCCGTGACTCGCTCGGGATCCGCCGCCTCGATGTTGGGACGGGGGCTCATCGATCAGGCCTTGGCCGCGTCGATGAGCTGGCTCACGAAAGCACCGAAGGGTTTCGCCTTCCAGATCTCGGCGACCGGGGCGGACGCCTGGCGGAAGGCCTCCTTGTCCACCTCGTTGATCTTCAGCTTCGCGTCGGCCTTGAAGGTTGCGAAATGCTTGGCCTCGGCGTCCCGGATCAGGCCGCGCTGCATCGCGGTCGCCTCGTCGGCCGCCGCCTGGACCGCCGCCTTGTCCTCGGCCGACAGGCGCGCCCAGGTGATCTGCGAGATCAGGAAGGGCGAGACCTCCCACTTGTGGCCCGACAGGCTGATGAAGGGATTGACCTCGTAGAGCTTGGAGCTCGCGATGTTGGTGAGCGGGTTCTCCTGTCCGTCGACCACGCCCTGCTGGAGAGCGATGTAGAGTTCGCCGAAACTGATCTGCTCGGTCGAGGCGCCCAGCGTGTTGAAGATGTCGATCGTCATCGGATCCGGGGGCGTGCGGATCGTCAGGCCCTTCAGGTCGGCGGGCGTGGCGATGGGGCGCTTGGAATTGGTGATGTGCCGGATGCCGTTGTCCCACCATGCGAGCGGGACCATGTTGACGGTCGCGAAGCGCTCGCCGAGCGCCTTTCCGGTCTCCCCGTCCAGCACCTTGAAGGCGGCGGCGCTGTCGGCGAACAGGAACGGCAGGCCGAGCGCGGCGATCTCGGGCACGAGCGCCGAGCAGGAGCCCTGGCTGTTGACGGTCATGTCGATGGCGCCGGTGCGCAGGCTGGTCAGAAGCGACTGCTCGTTGCCGAGCTGCTCGGCGCCGGCCACGCGGACGGCATACTTTCCGCCGGTCTTCTCCCCGACGAGCCGGCCGAACTCGTCGGCGGCCGTGCCGCGCGGATTGCCGGGGGCCGCATTGTGGCCGAGCGTCAGCGTGGTGGCAGCCCTGGCGCCGCGCGGAAAGCCGAGGATGGCGGGCGCGGCGAGAAGCGCGCCTCCCGCAAGAAGCATGGTTCGGCGGGTGATGGTTCGGGTCGTGTCGGTCATGCGTGCGATCCTCCCAGTTCGCGGTCGTCTTCACCGGCGCGCCCTTTCGAGGGCGCACCGCCTGTCGAGATCCTGAGAACGGTCCGGGCGCCTCCCGCGCCCGGCCTCTCCCTCAGGCCAGCCAGTTCCGGATCTGCCGCACGATGGCGGGCGTCGAAAGGCCGTAGCGTTCGTGCAGCGTCGGCAGGGCGCCGGCGTCGAGAAATTCGTCGGGCAGGCCGATCTGCCGGAAGCGGGGTGCATGCCCGCCCCGCAGAAGGGTTCCGGCCACCGCCTCGCCGAGACCGCCGATCACGGTGTGGTTCTCCGCCACCACCACCAGCCGGTCGCCGCGCGATGCCTCCGCCCGGATCGTCGCCTCGTCCAGCGGCTTGATCGTCGGCGAATGGAGAACGGCGGCGCCGATGCCGAGCGCGTCCAGTTCCTTGGCGGCTTCGAGCACCCGCATCGTCATCAGACCCGCGGAGATGAAGAGCACGTCGGGCCCGTCGCGCAGGAGCTTGGCCTTGCCGAGTTCGAACGTGTAGTCGTACTCGTCGAGAACGAGCGGCACCTGCCCGCGCAGGAGACGCATGTAGACGGGACCGGGATGGGCGGCGATGGCCGGCACCGCCTGCTCGATGTCGAGCGCGTCGCAGGGATCGACGATCGTCAGGTTCGGCATGCCCCGGAAGATCGCCAGGTCCTCGGTCGCCTGATGGCTCGGGCCGTAGCCGGTCGTCAGGCCCGGCAGGGCGCAGACGATCTTCACCGGCAGGTTTTCTTCCGCGATCGCCATGCAGATGAAGTCGTAGGCCCGTCGCGAGGCGAAGACGGCATAGGTCGTGGCGAAAGGCAGGAAGCCTTCGCGCGCCAGTCCCGCCGAAGCGCTCATCAGGAGCTGCTCGGCCATGCCCATCTGGTAGAAGCGGTCGGGATGGGCCTTGGCGAAGATGTGCAGGTCGGTGTACTTGCCGAGATCGGCGGTCAGGCCGACGAGATCGGGGCGCGTCTTGGCCAGTTCGACCAGCGCATGACCGAAGGGCGCCGGTTTCGTGCGCTGCCCCTCGCCGGCGATCGAGGCGATCATGGCCGAGGTCGTGAGGCGCGGCTTGGCGGGATCGCGGGGCGCGGGTGCGGCTTTGCGAGGGCTCATCGGGCATGTCCCTCGTCCAGGGCCTGCAGGGCCAATTGCCATTCGTGCGGCTCGACGCGGATGAAATGCGTGACCTCGCGGGTCTCCAGGAAGGGCACGCCCTTGCCCATGCGCGTATCGAAGACCAGCGCCCGCGGCTTGCCGTCGGCCGGGCGCCGGGCTCGGTCGAAGGCCTCGCGCACGGCGTGGATGTCGTTGCCGTCGACGCGCTCGGCATGCCAGCCGAAGGCCGCGAACTTGTCCGTCACCGGCTCGGCGGACAGCGTCTTGGTGGAGGGGCCGTCCGCCTGCTGGTCGTTGAAGTCGACGAGGCAGACGAGATTGTCGAGGCCGTGATGGGCCGCCGACATCGCCGCCTCCCAGGTCGAGCCCTCGCCGAGCTCCCCGTCGGACATGAGATTGTAGACGAAGGCGGAGGAGGCCTTGCGCTTCAGCCCGAGGCCCATGCCGACGGCGATGCCGAGCCCGTGGCCGAGCGAGCCGCCCGTGATCTCCATGCCCGGCGTGTAGGCCGCCATGCCCGACATCGGCAGGCGGGACTCGTCGGACCCGTAGGTCTCCAGCTCGTCCTCCGGCAGGATGCCGGCCTCGATCAGGACCGCGTAGAGCGCGATGGCATAGTGCCCGATCGAGAGGAGGAAGCGGTCCCGCCCCTCCCAGGCCGGATCGTCCGCGCGGTAGCTCAGCGCGTGGAAGTAGGAGACGGCCAGGACATCGGAGATGCCGAGCGCCTGCCCGACATAGCCCTGGCCCTGCACCTCGCCCATGCGCACCGCGTTGCGGCGGATGCGATAGGCGCGCTCCTCGAGCGAGACGTTGGAAAGCGGCGCGGCCGTGGTCATCGCATCCGTCCTCAGTGGATCAACATGCCGCCATTGACGTCGATCGTGGCGCCCGTGACGTAGGAGGAGAGGTCGGAGGCGAGGAAGAGATAGATCCGCGCGACGTCGACCGCGTCGCCGAGACGGGCGAGCGGAATGCCCTTGAGAATGTCGGTGCGCATTTCCGGGGTCAGCTTGCCGCCGGTGATGTCGGTCTGGATGAGGCCGGGGGTCACCGAGTTGACGCGGATCCCGTCGGGACCGAACTCGCGCGCCATCGCCTTGGCGAGACCGAGGACGCCGGCCTTCGCGGCCGAATAATGCGGTCCGCCGAAGATACCGCCGCCGCGCTGCGCGGAGACCGACGACATGCAGGCGATGGATCCGCCGCCCTTCGCCTTCATCCCCGGAATGAAGACCTGGCTGAGGAAGAGGATGCCCGTCATGTTGACGTCGACGATCCGGTGCCAGTCCGCCTCGGAAATGTCGAGCGTCTTCACCGGCTGTGTGATGCCGGCATTGTTGATGAGGATGTCGGCGCCGCCGAAGGCTTGCGATACGGCCTTCGCCGCGGCCTCGCAGGAGGCCTTCGACGTCACGTCGCAGGCAAGGCCCATATGGCCCTCGCCCCGCAGCGAGGCGGCCGCCTCCTTGGCGCCGGCCTCGTCGAGATCGAGAATGGCGACGCGCGCGCCGTGCTCGGCGAAGAGCTCGGCGGTGGCGCGTCCGATGCCACGCTGGCTCGCCGCGCCCGAGATGACGGCTGTCTTGCCGGTCAGCAACATCTTGATCGTCCTCCCAGACGAACGGCCGCGCGTCGTCGCGCCCTGCGGCCGATCCGTCTTCTCGCTTCGGTGTGTTCGGTGCCGGCGCTCCCGAGCCGGTTCCTCCGCTGTTCATCTTCACCAAGCCGGATGAGACCGCAAACGCGAAGTTTACATGCCAAGTTGAATCTGCTTCATCTGTCATCATGCTCAACGGCATCTCGCTCACCTCCATCCGTGCCTTCGAGGCCGCCGGCCGCCTCGGCTCCTTCCGCGCCGCCGCCGCCGAGCTCGGCCTGTCGGCGAGCGCCGTCAGCCATGCCATCCTCAAGCTCGAACGGGCGCTGGGAACGAGCCTTTTCGACCGCTCCGGGCGCGTGGTGCACCTGACGGGCGACGGCGAGACGCTCATGCGCCGGGCCAGTTCCGCCTTCGACGAGTTGCGCCGGGGCATCGAACTCGTGTCCTCGCACCGCGCGCGACTGCTGCGCCTCCACAGCGCGCCGAGTTTCGCCGCGCAGATCCTGTCGCCGCGCCTGCCGGAATTCCTCGCCGCCAATCCCGGCATCGAGGTCCGGCTCGCGGCGAGCACCGAATATGTCCGGTTCACCGACGGCGAGTTCGACGCCGACATCGTCTACGGCACGCCGCGCGGCGACGACCTCGTGACCGTGCCGCTCGGATACGAGGTCGTCACGCCGCTGTGCACGCCGGCCATGGCCGCGACCATCCGCGAGCCGGCCGACCTCCAGGCGCATGTGCTCATCCGCAGCGACACCAAGCAGGTGCGCTGGCCGGACTGGTACGCCGCCAACGGCCTCTCCGCGACGCCGGTTCACAGCATGAGCTTCGACCGCTCCTTCCTCGCCATCGCGGCGGCGGCCGACGGTCTCGGCGTCGCCCTGGAATCGACGCGCCTGGCCCAGCGCGAGCTCGAAAGCGGCCGCCTCGTCGCTCCGCTGGCGGGGCGGGCGCAGGACATCCGCTACATCGGGCACGTCCTCGCCTATCCGCGCTCGGGCTCGCAGCGGCGGCTGGCGCGACGCTTCGCCGAATGGCTCGCCGGCGAACTCGGCCAGCCCCTGCCACCGGACGACGACGCCCCCACCCGCGTCGCGGCGCCGAAGCCACGCTGACGCCTCTGCACGGCCCGGCCAAGCGAGTTCGCCCGCTTCGCGCCTGCCCCACATGAATCCCTTTCATCCACCGCCGAATTCTTTGCGCTTGCGCGCGCGCGGCGCAGGACGGACCGTGCGGCGGGGTCGAGGAGGACATGGGACATGCGGACGAGGCGCCGGACGAGGTCTGACCCGGCTGAAGGCCGATGCACGGGAACCGTCCGCTCGGGGCCGTCGCGTTGAGCGGGCGCATCGTGTCCGTCTCGGCGGCGCCCTATGACGGGCATCCCCTGCCGGTGGCGCTGGAGAGCCTCGCCCGCATCGGCGCCAGCCATGTCGAGCCCGCCTTCATCGTCGGCTATACGGAGCCGTTCGACGAGACCGCCTTCCTGCCGAGCCGCGTCGCCGCCTATCGGAGGGCGCTTCGGGAGGCCGGGCTCGGCTGCCACGCGGTCTCCAGCCACATCGATCTCGGCCTGCCGGACGCCGTCGAGGTCTTCACGGGCCGGCTCGCCTTCGCCGCCGATATCGGCGCGCGCATCATCTGCACGAATGCCGCCGCGCGAGCGCGCGAGGGCGCGTTCCGGCGCAACATGGACATCCTCCTGCGACGGGCCGAGGGGTTCGACGTCGTCATCGCGCTCGAGAATCCGGGCGATGGCAGCGACAATCTCTTCAACGTGGCCGCCGACGGCCTCGACCTCGTCCGCCGCTTCGCCTCGCCCTATCTGAAGCTCAACTACGACGCCGCCAACACGGCCTCGCACCGGCCGATGCTGGCGGACTTCGCGGGCGACGCCATCGAGGCCCTGCCGGCGTCGGCGCATGCCCATATCAAGGATCTGATCCGCGAGGAGGCCGGCTGGTTCTTCACGGCCATCGGACGAGGCACGATCGGCTGCGACCGCATCCTAGCTGCGCTTCGGGACTATCCCGACCTGCCGGTCAGCATCGAACTGCCCTCCCGCATCCATCGCGGCCCCGACGCGCGCCCCCTGCGACAGGCGATGCCGGTTCCCCTGGCGGCGATCGAGCGCGACCTCGCCGCCTCGCTCGAGGCGGTGACCGCTCGCCTTTCGCCCTGACGCTGCGGGGCCTGGCGTTCCTGGTCGTGGCGCCCTGTTTCGCGATGACTGCGGCGGGCGTCGTCGAGCGACAGGCGGCAGGTCACGACCGCGGCGTGCGACCTGTTTCCGGCCGGGGCCTCGGTCCCTTCCTTGCGAACCCGGATTCCTCGGACCTCAACTCTTCGGCGCTCGGCGGATAAAGGCTGCGGTCCGCGCATAGCGCTGCGTGATGGATTTGCGACGATCCCCTCGTCTTCGGCAGGGAGAAGGAACCGTCGCATGAGGAAGATCGGCATCGTGGGCGCGGGGCAGGCGGGTCTGCAGCTCGGACTCGGCCTGCTGCAGGACGGTTACGAGGTGGTCCTCGTCTCCAACCAGACCGCCGACCAGATCGCCCGGGGTCGCGTGACGTCCAGCCAGTGCATGTTCGATCGGGCGCTCGCCAACGAGCGCGCGCTCGGCATCGACTTCTGGCAGGATGCGCCGCCGGTCGAGGGCATCCAGTTCGCGCTCGTTCAGGACGGCACGACGGCCCTGCGCTGGTCCTCGCGCCTCGACAAGCCGGCCCGCTCGGTGGACCAGCGGGTGAAGATGCCGCGCTGGATGGACGAGTTCGAGCGCGCCGGTGGGGAGTTGCGCATCCTCGACGCGGGCCTCGACGATCTGGAAGCGCTGCATCGCGAATGCGATCTCGTGATCGTCGCCTCGGGCAAGGGAGAGATCGGCAAGCTCTTCCAGCGCGATGGCGAGCGCTCGCCCTTCGACAAGCCGCAGCGCGCGCTGGCGCTGACCTACGTGCACGGCATGAAGCCGCGCGCCCCGCACTCGGCGGTCAACTTCAACCTCGTTCCCGGCATCGGCGAATATTTTGTCTTCCCCGCCCTGACCTTGAGCGGCCCCTGCGAGATCATGGTCTTCGAGGGCCTTCCCGGCGGGCCGATGGATCGCTGGGGGGATGTCCGCACGCCCCAGGAGCACCTGGCCGAGAGCCTGCGCATCCTCCGGCAATACGTTCCGGCCGAATACGAACGGGCGAAGGACGTGGTGCTGACCGACGATCTCGGCGTCCTGTCCGGCCGCTTCCCGCCGACCGTGCGCAAGCCCATCCTGACGCTGCCCTCCGGGGCGCTCGCCCTCGGCATGGGCGACAGCGTCTGCCTCAACGATCCCATCACCGGACAGGGCGCCAACAATGCCAGCCATTGCGCCGCCCTCTATCGCGACGCGATCGTCGAGCATGGCGACCGGCCGGTCGACGGCGCCTTCCTGCAGGCGACGTTCGAGCACTACTCGGCATTCGCCTCGATATAGTCTTCGACCAGACGAACATGGCGCGGCGCGGCGGGACTTGCGGTCCGCGCCAGCCGCGCGCTGTGGGCGTTCGGCTGGTGCTCGATCAGGCAGGTCATCAGCAAGGAGGCGTGCAGGCTCGCGGCGAGCGGGCTCCGGGGCTCGCCAAGACTTTCCAGTCCCTCCATCGCCAGCTTGACCATGCGCCACCAATGCGCGCCGCCCTGCGTCAGAGGCATGGCCAGCTGGAAGTCGATGCGGGTCGACGGGGCCCCGCCCAGCATGAGGGGCACTTGCCGTTCCAGCGCCTCCCGCTCGATGCGCACCGTCAGCTTCGCGCAGTCCGCCGACCAGCGCATCCGCGTGTCCGCATCGGGGGTGAGGATGGTCGCCTGCATGGGGCAGGCCACCGCCTGCTCCCGCCCGTGGCGCACGCTGGCACGCCCCGCATAGGGCAGCATGACGAGGTAGAAGTCGTTCAGCGTGCCGGGATCGATCTCGACATCGGCGCCGTAGCCCATCGCCGCGAGGGTCACGGGCCCCATGCGCACCGCGTTCTGCCAGGCGCGAAGGGGGCCGTCGCCGGCCCTCGATATCAGCCGATGGTCGCAGAAGACGCGCGAGACCTCGTTTCGCGCCTCGTCGATATCCGTCGTGAGGAACCGGCGGAAGCGATCCAGCGGCTGCGACGCATCCGGCATCCATCCGACTCCCGTCGCTTCACTCGACGCTTTCATCCTACACCCGCGCCAGACGGACCCGTCAGGCGACCCGGCATGCCGCGCCGTCAGCTCGGCTCGTAGGCCGAGGCGACGGTCAGAAGCGCGCCGTCGAGCGCCTTGCCCTCCTCGTCGAGAAGGGCGGCCTTGATCAGGCGATGGAGCCACGCGCCGCCATCGGCCTGCCCGCGCAGCAGCGGCACGGCGGACAGGACGCGGTCGAACTTGGAATGGCCGCGCGCATGCGTGTCGGAATAGCCCTTCACGAGGCGGCGGGCCGAGAGGATGGCGACGGCCAGGTCGTAGTTCTCCGGCAGGACCGCGCACGCTCCGTCCAGCCAGCGCTTCCAGTGCTCGGCCTCGCGCTCGTGGCGCAGCGAGCCTCGGCGGAAGCGCTTGAGACCGGCGACGAGATAGAGCGCCAGAAACCAGTGGATGCGGTCGGTGCGCACGCGGCGGCCGCGATTGACCAGCCTGTCGAGCGCGGAAAAGAGCTTCGGCCGGTCCTCGATCGCGTGCCCGATGCGGGCCGGCAGCGTCCCCGCCACCTCCTCCATGCGCGGATGCATGTATTCGGTGAGGCCGAGGATCTGATCGTCCTTCGCCCCCACCTCGCGGCGGATGCGGGGGGTGCGGGCGCTCCGGGTCTTGAGGTCGGCGACCCGCAGCACGTCGTCATAGGCCATGGCGACGGCGAGATACTTGGCGGCGCCCTGCGTGAAGCTCCACTCCTTCCCCGCCCCGCCATGGCGGCGATCCAGCGCGTGGAGCGCCTCGAGAACCGTCAGATACTCGCCCGCATAGGCCGTGTCCTGATAGTCCACGAGGCGCTTCACGCCGGCAAACGCCATGGCGCGCGCCGTTCGGGGAAGCGCGGCGATCCGGGCGAGCAGCGCGTCGAGCGCGGGCACGCCCACGCGGGCCGGGGGCTCGGGCAGATCCTTGCCCGGCGCCTTCGGCACGATCTCGCGCGCGCCGCCGACGACACGGTCGAAGCCGGCCGAAAAGGCCCTCAGGCTCGGCTCGACGCCCTTTCCGCCGGCGCGGATCGCCGCCTCGAAGGCCTCGCGCGGGAAGGGCAGCAGGCCGGAGCCGGCGAGCGCTCCGAACATGGTGGCGGAAATGACGCTGCCGTTCTTCTCGGCCAGCGTCTGCATGTCGAAGGCGACGATGCGCTTGGCCGCGACGCCGGCCGCCGTCACGACGCTCTCGGGATCGCCGACGCCATCGCCCGGCACCTCCTTCTCGCCGACCGCATAGGAGCGGTGCGACGAGGTGATCAGGGTGGTGCGGTCGGGCGTGACCAGCCCGCGCAGCATGGAGCGGCCCGCTTCCATGAACTCGGCGGCCAGCACCACGTCGACATCGCCGGGCGTCGGCATCAGGGACAGGATCGGGGCCTGCCCATCCCGCCCGGGCAGCATTTCGAGATAGTAGATCGTCGCGCCCGTGCGCTGGGCGACGCCGGGAACGGAGGTCGACTGCGCGACCCAGCCCGCGCCTTCCGCGGTCGCCACGATCCAGTCGGCCAGGACGCCGCCGCCCTGCCCGCCCATGGCGAGGATGGCGAGCGAGAGCGGCTTGTCGGTCGAGAGGCGCGCTGGGGTCGTGCCCTGTGCAAAGCTCTGATGGACGGTCATGGCGCTCGTTCCTCAGGCGAAGGCGACGCGGCGCACGTCGCGCCGGCGCTGCAGGAAGCCGATGACGCGGGCGCGCAGGCGCGCCAGGACGCGGTCGGTCTTCGTCGGGTTGAACACGATCTCGGCCTTGTAGAAGGAGGGGCAGAGGATCGCCGCCTCCGACACTTCGCCGCAATTGCCGCAGCCGACGCAGCCGTTGTCGATCGCGGCGACCGGGTCGTCCTTCAGCGGGTCGGCCGTGTGCTTGACCGACAGCGAGGGGCAGCCCGACAGGCGGATGCAGGCGTGGTCTCCGGTGCAGACGTCCTCGTCCACGCCGAACCGTTCCTTCACCACCCGCTCGCCGTTCCGCACGGCCTTGGCGAAGATCGGCTTCACCCGGCGCTGCTTGTTGAGCATGCATTCGGACGAGGCGACGATGACCTTCGGCCCCTTTTCCGGGCTCGTCAGCGCCTCCTTCAGCGTGTCGCGCATCCGGGCCACGTCGTAGGTCCGGTCGACATGGCGCACCCATCTGGCGCCCACGCCCTTCACCGCCGTCACGATGGAATTGTTGGTGGAGCGGTCGGGGTTCTCTGCGCGCGAGGACGGGATGTCCTGCCCGCCGGTCGCGGCGGCATAGTGGTTGTCCACCACCATGATCACGCCGTCCTGCTTGTTGAAGACGGCGTTGCCGACGCTGGTGCTGAGGCCGTTGTGCCAGAACCCGCCGTCGCCCATCACCGAGATGGGGCGCTTCTTCGCGTCCACGTTGAAGGCCGAGGCCGAGGCCGGCCCGAGCCCGTAGCCCATCGTCGTGCCGCCGATGTTGAAGGGCGGCAGGATGGAGAAGAGATGGCAGCCGATATCGGCCGAGACGTGATGGGGCCCGAGCTCCTTCTCCACGAGCTTCATCGCCGCGAAGATCGGCCGCTCGGGACAGCCGATGCAGAAGCCGGCGGGCCGCGCCGGCACCACCCCGTTCAGCGCCGTCACCTTCGGATCGGCCAGCACGGCGTCGGCGCTCGGCACCGGCGGACGGTTGCCGAGAAGCTCGGCCGCATGGGTCTCGAGGAAGGCGGCCAGGCCCTTTGCGAGAACCTGCGCGGTGTATTCGCCGCCGCGCGGCAGGACGTCCTTGCCGGCGAGCCTGGTCTGCAGGTCGTGGCGGCGCAGGACGAGGCTGACCGCCTGCTCGATATATTCGGGCTGGCCTTCCTCGATCATGAGGACGGCGTCCTTCTCTGCGCAGAACGCGACGAGTTCCGCGTCGATCAGCGGATAGGAGACGTTGAGGACATAGAGCGGCACCGCGCTGGCGCCGTAGACGTCCGCAAGGCCCAGATGCTGGAGCGCGCGCATCGTGCTGTTGTAGAGGCCGCCCTGCAGGATCAGGCCGACGCGGCCCGTCCGGGGGCCGAAATGCTCGTTCAGCTTGCGGCGGGCGACGAAGTCGACCGCGGCGGGCCAGCGCTTCTCTAGCTTCTCGGTCTCGTGGAGATAGGCGGCGGGCGGCAGCACGATCCGGCTCAGGTCGCGCTTCGGGTTCTCGACCGCCTCCCGCAGCGTGAAGGCGGGACGCTTGTTGTCCTTGGCGACGAACTCGCCATGGACATGGCAGGAGCGGATGCCGACCTGGAGCAGGACCGGCGTGTTCGAGGCCTCCGAGAGCTCGAAGCCCGTTTCCACCGCTTCCACGATCGACGCAAGGTTGGGGCGCGGTGTCAGAAGCCACATCTGCGACTTCATGGCGAAGGCGTGGGTGCGCTCCTGCATGATGGAGGAGCCCTCGCCGTAATCCTCGCCGACGATGACGAGCGCGCCGCCCGTCACCCCGCCCGAGGAGAGGTTGGAGAGCGCGTCGGAGGCGACATTGGTGCCCGCCGTCGACTTCCAGGTCACCGCGCCGCGCACGGGATACATGACCGAGGCCGAGAGCATGGCGGCCGCCGCCGCTTCCGAGGCCGAGGATTCGAAGTGGACGCCGAGTTCGTCCATCACGCCGCGCGCGTCGGCCAGAACGTCCATCAGATGCGAGATCGGCGATCCCTGATAGCCGCCGACATAGGAGACGCCGGACTGAAGCAGCGCCTTGGTGATGGCGAGGATGCCCTCGCCGCGAAACACGTCGCCCTCGCCGAGCTTCAGCTCTTCGACTTCGCGAACGAAAGACCGTTCCGCCATGGACCGCCCTTATGTTGAGGAGGAGAAGGGAAGCCGACCGAGCAGCTTCAATATCCATGCATAATCATGCTTTTTAGAAAGGTGTCAAACAGATTTCGCCGTTTTCTCGTCCAATATACGGGATCAGAGCGCATCAATAATAGGCATTTGCATGAAATCTGGCGGATGCGCCGGCGCGGTCGCGCCCGCCGCGGCGAGTGCCCGCCTCGCAGGCCGGCCTACAGGTCGTTGCGGCGGATATTGCCGAGGATGCGGTGCAGGAGGGCGACGAAGGTCTGGTATTCCTCTTCGGAAACGCCCTCGAACATCTGCGAGAAGCGCTCGTACATGGTCGGCCAGACGGCGGCGAAGGCGGCCGCGCCCTTTTCGGTGATCGAGGTCTCGCGCACGCGCGCGTCGTCGGCGCGGGGGGTGCGCAGGACGAGCCCCTGCTCCTCCATCGCGTCGAGGGTCCGGCTCATCGTGGACTGCTCGGTGACGGCGTAGACGCTGAGCTCGTTGATCGCCAGGCCGTTGGAGACGCTGAGGATGGCGAGGATCCGCATCTTGGCGGTGGTCATGTCGAAGGCTTTCAGCTCGTCCGACATATCGGCGTTCCAGCGCGCCGCCACGCGGTTGAGCAGGTAGGGAGCGAAGTGGTTGAGCCCCAGTTCGCCCATGGAGGGGATCGCGCCCTTCCGCTCGTTCGCGCTGCCCAGAACACCGCGACGATACCTGCCGACCATGACCTACCTTAGGGTTTGCGCGAGCGCGAAGCCCGATCCCGCGCCGAGCCCCGGCCCGGGATGGGTGGAAGCTCCGATATGGTAGAGCTTCGGGACATGGGTCCGATGATTAACGGAGCCCTTGAAGGGCCGCCAGAGGAAAAATTGGTCGACGCCGCAGGCGCCGCCATAGGGATCGCCGCCGACGAGATTGACGTTGAGGCGCTCCAGATCGGCCGGCGAGTAGGCGACGCGCCTGAGCAACGTCCCGCGGAACCCGTCGATATGGGCGGCGAGCACGGCCTCGATGCGGTCGGCATAGGCCTCGCGCAGCGCGGGCGTCCAGGCACCGCCGGCGGGGGCGGGAATGACGCCCGCGGCATCCCCCTTGATGTGGCGCGGCGCCTCGGGAAGCTGGAGCCAGAGGACGGAGGCGCCCGCCGGCGCGCGGGAAGGGTCGAGCATCGCCGGCTGGCCGACGCAGATCGTGGGCTCGGCCGGCAGAAGCCCGCGCTCGGCCTCGTTCACCGCGCGCGACACGCCGTCGAGCCCCGGCGTCAGATGCAGGAGCGCGACCTTGCCGAGTTCGGGCGCCGACCAGCGCGGCGGACGCGACAGGGCATAGTGGATCTGCATGTTGCCCTTGCCGTGGCGGTAGCGCCGCGCGCTCTCCCTCATCTCCGCCGGCAGGCCTTCGCCGGGCAGAAGCCGGCCGTAGAGCTGGCCCGGCGCGGCCGAAACGATGACGCCGGAGCCGGCGCGAAGGACGGCTCCGCCCACAAGACGCACGCCCTCGGCCTCGCCCCTGGCGTTGCGCAGGACCTCCTCGACGTCGGCCCCTGTGCGGATCTCCCCGCCATGGTCCTCGATCAGGCGGCGGAAGGCGGTGAGGAGTGTCTCCGCCCCGCCCTTCACCACCGGGGCGCCCGCCGCCTCCAGCGCGAAGCCGATGACGCGCACCATCTCGCCGGAAAAGGTCGATTCCGGCCCGAGCCCGCAATGCAGGACCCAGGGGGCGAAGAGGGCGCGGGCCGTCTCGGACCCATAGGTCGTCTCGAGATGGGCGCGCGCGTCCACCATGGCCTCGCCGAAGAAGGCGGCCAGGCCTCGCGGGCCGCGGCGCAGCAGCTCGCGCCCCACGGTCTTCAGCGTGGCGCGCGACCAGAGCGCGCTGCCCAGAAGCGAGAAGATGAAGCCGGCATCGCCCGCGAAACGCTCCATGTCGGCCTGGAAAGCCGCTCCGTCGCCGTCGGAAAGGGCGTCGAGCGCGGCGACATTGGCGGCGCGTTCGCGCGACAGGATCGCGTGGCGCCCGTCCGGCAGGAGGACGCCGGTCGGATGGGAGGCGTCGGCGAATTCCAGCCCGCGGGCCGCCAGATCCTCCTTCAGGACGGCATAGGCCGGGGAGGTCGTGAACAGGACGAAGGTCGTCGCCATCACGTCGTGGACGAAGCCCGCTTCCGTGATCGCCTCCGTGCGCAGACAGCCGCCGATACGCTCGTTGCGCTCCAGAAGCACGACCTTGCGCCCGCGCCGGGCCAGGAGGCTGGCGGCCACCAGCCCGTTGATGCCGCTGCCGACGATGACGTAGTCCACCTGCCGTTCCATCGCGCCCGCCCTTCCGTCAGGTCCTGGGCGCAAGGGCGATGACGCGCAGCGGGCTGCCCGTGCCGTTCACGATCTTCAGGGGCGCGGCGACGACAAGCGCGCCGGTCGGCGGCAGCCTGTCGAGATTGACGAGGCTGGCGAGCCCGTAGCGGCCCTGTTCCAGTAGAAGATGATGGGCCGGGAAGGGCGGGTCGAAGGAATGGGCCATGCCGGCATCGGTGCCGACGCATTCGTTGCCCCAGCCGATCACGTTCTTCTCCACGAGATAGCGGATGCAGTCGACGCTCGGGCCCGGCGTGTGGCCGCCGTTCAGGAAGGTCTCGGCGGACGCGTTGCGCGGGTACCAGTCGGACCGCATGAAGACCCAGGCCCCGGCGGGGATCTCGCCATGCTCCGCCTCCCACGCCCTCACGCCCTGCGCCGTCAGCACGAAGTCGGGGTCGGCCGCGACCTCGGCGGAGCAGTCGATCACGCAGACGGGGGCGACGAAGTCCCTGGCCGGCAGCCTGTCGGTCGTGTTGTCGGGCCGGTCGCGACCGGAGATCCAGTGGGCGGGCGCGTCGAAATGGGTGCCCGTATGCTCGCCGAGCTCCATCCAGCCCCAGGCCCACCAGGGACCGTTGGCGTCGTAGGCGGAGATCTCGTTCATTCTGAAGGCCGGCGTGTTCCGGCCGAACTCGGGCGGGAGATGGAGCACCGGCGTATCGGGACCGAGCGGCGCGGTCAGATCGATCACCTCGATCGCGCCGGACGCAAGGGCGGCGGCGACACTCGACAGGCTTTCGGCGGCGGACATGGGCGACCTCAGGGAAGGGACTGGGGGGATCGCGGCACCGCGGCAGCGTGTCGCGCGATCGGAGGATGACCAGCGATAAGTGAAAATGCAAGCATCGCCTTCGCGAGAAATCGTCGACCTTCCTCTTCGATAGGCGGCTCGTGCGGTAATTGGCCGGGGGACAGGACTCCGCCTGCTCTTCGCCTCGGCAAGCGCCTGCACAATTCCGATGCAGATGCAGATATTTCGAAAGACGCCTTGACCGCGCCCGCTCGGCAAATTATTTTAGGTCTAAATCTTCTTCCCGCATCGATCCCCCGTCCAGGAGGCCCAACCATGCGCATCGTCTGTATCGGCGGCGGTCCCGCCGGTCTGTATTTCGCGCTCCTGATGAAGAAGAACCATCCGGAGCACTCGGTCACCGTGGTCGAGCGCAACCGGCCCTACGATACGTTCGGCTGGGGGGTCGTCTTCTCCGACGCGACCATGGTCGCCATGCGCGAGTGGGATCCGGAAAGCGCCGCCCGGATCGAGGACGCGTTCAACCACTGGGACGATATCGAGCTGATCTTCAAGGGCGAGCGGCTGCGCACCACCGGCCACGGTTTCGTGGGCATCGGGCGCAAGAAGCTCCTCAACATCCTGCAGGAGCGCTGCGAGGCGCTGGGCGTGGACCTGCGTTTCGAGACCGAGGTGAACGGCGACGAGGACTTCCCCGACGCCGATCTCGTCATCGCCTCCGACGGCTTCAACTCGAAGGTGCGCAACAGATACGCCGACATCTTCGAGCCCGACCTCGTGAAGCGGCCGAACCGCTTCGTCTGGCTCGGCACCGACAAGCTCTTCGACGCCTTCACCTTCGACTTCCGCCGCACGGAACACGGCTGGTTCCAGGCCCATGTCTACAGGTTCGACGACAAGACCTCGACCTTCATCGTCGAGACGACGGAGGAGGCCTTCGCCGCGCACGGGCTCGAGGCGATGAGCCAGGACGAGTCGATCGCCTTCTGCGAGAACCTCTTCGCCGACACGCTCCAGGGCGCGCCCCTGATGACCAACGCGCGGCACATGCGCGGCTCGGCCTGGCTCAACTTCTCGCGCCTCATCTGCGGCAAGTGGAGCCATTTCAACGGCCGCAGCCACGTCGTCCTCATGGGCGACGCCGCCCATACCGCGCATTTCGCCATCGGGTCGGGCACCAAGCTGGCGCTCGAGGACGCGATCGAGCTGACGCGCCAGTTCAACGCCCACGGCCATGAGCGCGATGCCATCGCGGCCGTCCTTCGGGATTACGAGGCGATCCGGCGCGTCGATGTCGCGCGCATCCAGAACGCGGCGCGCAACGCCATGGAATGGTTCGAGGTCGTGGGCGAGCGCTATGCCGACCAGCTCGCGCCCGATCAGTTCATGTATTCCATGCTGACGCGCTCGCAGCGCATCAGCCACGAGAATCTGCGCCTGCGCGACCCCGAATGGCTTGAGGGCTTCGAGCGCTGGTTCGCGGCCCGGGCGGGCGTGCCGGCCAAGGACGGCGAGCGGCCGCTGCCGCCCATGCTGACCCCCTTCACGCTCCGGGGCGTGACGTTGAAGAACCGCATCGTGATGTCGCCCATGGCCATGTATTCGGCCAGGGACGGACTGATCGACGACTTCCATCTCGTGCATCTGGGCGCCCGCGCCATGGGCGGCGCGGCGCTCGTCTTCGCCGAGATGACCTGCGTGTCGCCGGACGCCCGCATCACGCCGGGCTGTCTCGGCCTGTGGAACGAGGACCAGGCGAAGGGCTGGAAGCGCCTGGCCGACTTCGTGCACGCCAATAGCGACGCAAGGCTCGGCATCCAGCTCGGCCATGCCGGCCGCAAGGGCGCGACGAAGCGTGCCTGGGAGGGAATCGACGAGCCTCTCGGCGAGGACGCGTGGCCGCTCGTCTCGGCCTCACCCCTTCCCTATCTCGCGCATTCGGCCGTGCCGAGACCCATGGACCGGGCCGACATGGACCGGGTGCTGGCCGACTTCGTCGCCGCAACGCGCCGCGCGGCCGAGGCCGGAGTGGACTGGCTGGAGCTGCACTGCGCTCACGGCTATCTCCTCTCCTCCTTCCTCTCGCCCCTCACCAACCGGCGCGAGGACGCCTATGGCGGCAGCCACGAGAACCGGGCGCGCTATCCGCTGGAGATCCTGCGCGCCGTGCGCGCGGCCTGGCCGCAGGACCGGCCGATCTCCGTGCGCCTCTCCACCCATGACTGGTTCGAGGGCGGCAACACGCCGGAGGACGCGGCGATCTTCGCGCGGATGTTCAAGGACGCCGGCGCCGACATGATCGACTGCTCCTCCGGTCAGGTCTGGAAGGAGGAGAAGCCGGTCTATGGCCGCCTCTTCCAGACGCCCTTCTCCGACAAGATCCGCAACGAGGTGGGCATCCCCACGATCGCCGTCGGCGCGATCTCGGAGGCCGACCACGCCAATTCCATCATCTCGGCAGGCCGCGCCGACCTTTGCGCCATCGCCCGCCCGCATCTCGCCGACCCCGCCTGGACGCTGCGCGAGGCCGCCAGGATCGGCATCCGCTCCGTGCCCTGGCCGAGGCAGTACCACTCGGCCAAGCGGCAGTTCGAGACCAATCTCGAACGGGCGGCGGCGCAGTGAGCGCCGAAGCTCCGCTCGCCGGACGGCACGCGCTCGTCACGGGCGCGGGCTCGGGGATCGGCACGGCGATCGCCGAGCGGCTGCGCCGGGCCGGCGCCCGCGTCACGCTGGCCGGGCGGCGCGAGGCGCCGTTGCGGGCGCTGGCCGAACGGCTGGGCGGCGACGCCTTCGTCGCCTCCGGCTTCGACGTGACGGACACGGCGGCCATCGCCGCCGGGCTTCAGACGGCGCGGGAGGCCTTCGGCCCCGTCTCGATCCTCGTCAACAATGCGGGCGAGGCGCCGAGCGCGCCCTTCGAGAAGACGGGCGCCGATCTCTGGGCCAGGGTCCTGTCGGTGGATCTCACCGGCGTCTTCAACGTGACGCAGGCGGTGCTGCCCGATCTTCGATCGCTGGGGGCCGGCGGGCGAATCGTCAACGTCGCCTCGACGGCGGGGCTGACGGGCTATGCCTATGTCTCCGCCTACTGCGCCGCCAAGCACGGCGTCGTCGGCCTGACGCGGGCGCTGGCGCTGGAACTGGCCAGGACCGGGATCACCGTCAACGCGGTGTGCCCCGGCTTCACCGACACGCCGATCGTCGCCCAATCCGTGCAGCGCATCGTCGAGAAGACCGGGCGCAGCCGCGAGGAGGCCCTGAAGACATTCACCGCGGCCAACCCGCAAGGACGGCTCGTCTCGCCCGCCGAGGTGGCGCACGCCGTGCTCTGGCTCGCCCTCCCCTGCGCCTCCGCCATCACGGGCCAGGCCGTCGCCGTCTCCGGCGGCGAGGTCATGGCCGGCTGAAAGGACCCCGTCCAATGCCCTTCACCCAATCCAAGCCGCTCCGCTTCGGCGACTGCGACCTCACGGGAATCGCCTACCACCCGGCCTATTTCGGCATGCTGGTGGATGTGAACGAGGCGATGTTCGCGAGCTTCGGCGTCCCTTGGAAGACGCTGATGTTCGAGCGCCGCATCGGCCTGCCGACGGTGACGCTGGAGGTGAGCTTCGTCGCGCCCTCGACCTATGGCGACGTTCTCGACTTCGCCGTCCACGTGCGCGCGATCGGACGCGCCTCGCTCGACCTCGAAACGGTGGTGAGCGTGCGCGGGCGGACGATCTGGACCGTCCGGCAGCGCATCGTCGCGACCTCGCTGGAGAACCACAGGTCCACACCCTGGCCGGACGACGTGCGCGCCGGCCTGACCCGCTATCTGGAGCCCGCCGCATGAGTCACGAGATCCTCCAGCCCGAAGGCTGGGCCAAGCCCATCGGCTACGCCAACGGCATCAAGGCCCGCGGCACGTTTCTGCAGGTCGGCGGCCAGATCGGCTGGGACGAGACCTGCAGCTTCCCCTCCGACGATTTCGTCGATCAGGTCGAGCTGGCGCTGAAGAACATCGTGCGCGTCCTCCAGGAGGGCGGCGCGAAGCCCGAACACATCGTCCAGATGACCTGGTACTTCACCGACCGCGAGGCCTACCGATCGGGCATGAAGCGGATCGGAGCGGCCTATCGCGCCATCATCGGCCGCCATTTCCCGCCGATGGCGGCGGTGCAGGTGGTGGCTCTCATGGAGGACCGGGCGAAGATCGAGATCGTGGCGAGCGCCGTCATTCCCGGTCCGAGCTGACCCCGTCGGTCAGCGCCTGCCGGGTCGCGCCCTTCATCTTGCGCAGGAGCCCGAGCATCTGGCGCGTCTCGGCGGGGTCGAGCCCCGCCGTCAGCGAGCGGATCCATCCCTCGTGCGACCGCGCCATCTTGGCGAAGGCGGCACGGCCGAACGGGGTCATGTGGATGAAGCTCTCGCGTCGATCCTCGGGGTTCTGCTCGCGCCGGATCAAACCGTCGTCGACGAGCCGCTTGATGACGGCGGTGATGTTGCCCGGAGAGACCATGAGACGCTGGGAGAGCTCTCCGAGGTTCAGCCCGTCGGGTGCGCGCTCGATCTGGGAGAGGATGTCGAAGCGGGGAAAGGTCGTGTCGAACTCGGAGAGGAGCCGGCGGCGCACCTCGTTCTCGATCAGGCGCGACACGCTGTAGAGCCGAAGCCAGAGGCGGAGCTGGTCGTGCTCGTCGCCCACGGCATCGGCGATCTTGGTCTCCGCATCGATCCAGACCTTTGGCGCGTCACTCATTTCGCCCAGCGCTCTCCCTGCCTTCGCCTTCGCTATGCCAGTCGCCACGGGCCCTGCCAAGCCGGCCCGCCGCCAATTACTTGACATCTAAACTAATATCGCAAAGCCTTTCCACTCGAAGCGGCCCGAGCGCCGCGCCCCGGAGGATCCCCATGACGGCATCGCTCAAGCCCATCGTCACCCGCAAGGACCAGGAACATGCCGGCACCGGCCAGTCCGGCGGCGCGAGGCGCATTTCCGGCGTCAGCCCGCAGCACACGCCCGCCACCAGGATCTGGTTCGGCAAGGTCTCGAACGAGCCGGGCTACCGCTCGCTGCCCCACCACCACGGCGAGGCCGAGACCGGCGGCTACGTGCTGAAGGGAAAGGGCCGCATCTACTGGGGGGAACGGTACGAGGAGTTCATCGACATGGCGGAGGGCGACTTCGTCTTCGTGCCCCCGTTCATGCCGCATGTCGAGGTGAATATGTCGACGACGGAAGAGCTGGTCTGGATGACCTGTCGCACGCCCGACAACGTCGTCGTGAACCTCGACGACGTGCCGGACGAGATCCTCGTCGGCTACGTCGCCCCGGCGCGCTGACGGGGAGGCCCTTTTCCATGAAACTCCTTCGCTTCGGCGAGCCGGGCGCCGAGCGCCCCGGCCTCATCGACCGGGACGGCGCGATCCGCGACCTCTTCCCGATCCTGCCCGAGATCGACGGGGCGGCCCTGTCGCCCGCCTCGCTCGCAGCGCTCGCCGCGCTCGATCCCGGCCGCCTGCCGCTCGCCCCCGCGGGCGCGCGGATCGGCCCCTGCGTGGCCCGTCCCGGCAAGTTCATCTGCATCGGCCTCAACTACGCGGACCACGCGCGCGAGACCGGCAAGGAGCCGCCGCCCGAGCCCATCGTCTTCATGAAGGCGACGAGCGCGCTCTCGGGCCCCTACGACGATGTCGAGATCCCGCGCGGCTCCACCAAGACCGACTGGGAGGTCGAGCTCGGCGTCGTGATCGGCGCGCCGGCCAAATACGTCGCGGAGGAGGGCGCGCTGGATCACGTCGCCGGCTACTGCCTCGTCAACGACGTGTCCGAGCGCGCCTTCCAGTCCGAGCGCGGCGGCCAGTGGACCAAGGGCAAGAGCCACGACACGTTCGGCCCCGTCGGCCCCTGGCTGGTGACGCGGGACGAGGTGCCCGACCCGCAGGACCTCGACCTCTGGCTGGAGGTCGACGGGCTGCGCCGCCAGACCGGCAACACGCGGACCATGATCTTCGGCGTCGCCCGTCTCGTCTCCTACCTGTCGCAGTTCATGACGCTGGAGCCCGGCGACATCATCGCCACCGGCACGCCGCCGGGCGTCGGGCTGGGCCTCAAGCCTCCGGTCTTCCTCTCCGAAGGCCAGGAGATGCGCCTCGCAATCCAGGGCCTCGGCGAGCAGCGCCAGCGCACGGTGGCCGCGCGCGATCGGAGGCCCGCGTGAGCGGGCGCGTTTGCGGGCGTGTCGCCATCGTCACCGGTGGCGGGCGCGGCCAGGGCGCGGCGGAAGCCGCGCTCCTCGCCCGCGAAGGCGCGAGCGTCCTCATCGGCGACGTGCTCGCCCAGGACGGCGAGGCCCATGCGGCGACGCTGCGGGCCGAAGGGCTCGACGTGCGCTTCCAGCCCCTCGACGTGACCGATCCCGAGCACTGGGCGCAAGCCGTGGAGACGTGCCGCGCCTGGAAGGGCCGGCTGGACATCCTCGTCAACAATGCCGGCATCATCAACCGCACCACCGTCTCCTCGACCGGGCTCGCGGCCTTCCGGCGGGTTCTCGACGTGAACCTGACGGGCGCCTTCCTCGGCATCCAGGCGGTCGTGCCGCTGATGGCGCAGGGCGGCGGCTCGATCGTCAACATAGCGTCGAACAGCGGCTTTTCCGGCCATTACGACCCCGCCTACACCGCCTCCAAATGGGGCTTGCGCGGATTGACGCGATCGGCGGCCCTCGAGTTCGCGCGAGCGGGCATCCGCGTCAACGCCGTCTGTCCCGGCCTCGTCGTCACCGAGCTGAACAAGGACAGCCCGCATCTCCAGCCGATGATCGAGATGACGCCGATGCGCCGCTCCGGCGCCCCGCAGGAGATCGCGGACCTCGTGCTCTTCCTCGCCTCCGACGCCTCCGGCTTCATCACCGGCGAGGACATCGTGATCGACGGCGGCTTCACCGCCGGCGCCGCCTACCGCCGCGTCGCGCAGGAGACCGGCATCTTCTGAACAGGAGCGCGGGACCGGGCGACGACGCCCCTCCCCGCTCGTCCTCTTTTTCCTCCCGGAGACACGCGCATGGCCATCCCGCTTCCCGCCGCCGCCGACCCCCTGACGGCCGCCTGGCCCGAGGGCGCGCGGCGCACGACGCGCCTCGTGCTGCTTCTGTGCTGGCTCGCCATCCTGACGGAAGGCTACGATGTCGGCGTCCTCGGCGCCGTCCTGCCCGCGCTGGCGACCGAGGCCGGCTGGAACCTCACCCCCATCGGGCTCGGCGCCCTCGGCAGCTACACCGTCGTCGGCATGCTGATCGGCGGCCTCCTCGTGGGGACGTTGAGCGACCTTTACGGACGCAAGCCGCTCTTCGTCGCCTGCCTCTCCCTCTTCACGCTGTGCATGGCGGCCACGGCCATGGCGCCCAGTCCCTTCGTGTTCGGCCTCTTCCGACTCGTGGCGGGGCTGGGTCTGGGCGGCATCATCCCGATCGCCGCCGCGCTGACGGTGGAATACTCGCCTGCGCATCGGCGCAGCCTCAACTACGGGCTGATGTATTCCGGCTATTCGCTGGGCATCCTCACCGCCGCCGTCGTCGGTCGCTGGCTGCTGCCCGAGCATGGCTGGCGTCCCGTCGTCCTCGTCGGGGCGCTGCCGATCCTGATCGTGCCCCTCATGCTCTGGCTGCTTCCCGAATCCCTCGAGTTCCTCGTCGAGAAGGGTCGGACGGCCAAGGCGTCCCGTCTTGCCGCACGGCTCGGCCTGCCGGTGCCCGCGCCGCGCGCGAAGGTCGGCGAGCCGATCGGCTGGCGCGCGATCCTCGGCGAAATCTTCGCCTCGCAGAACGCCCGGGCCACGATCGCCTTCTGGACGGCGCTCTTCATGGGTCTCCTCCTGGTCTACGGGCTCGGCCAGTGGCTGCCGCAGATCATGCGGCGCAGCGGCTACGACCTGGGGGACAGTCTCCTGTTCCTCGCCGTCTTCTCCTTCACCTCGGCCATCGGCGGCATCCTGCTCGGCCGCCTGGCCGATCGCTTCGGGGTGCGCCGGACGGTGGTCCTCACCTATCTCGTCGGCGCTGCCGGCATCGCCGCCCTCTCGCTCCAGGGCTCGATCTGGATGAACTACGCCTTCGTCGCGGTCGCCGGTTTCGGCAGCGTGTCGAGTTCGTTGATCCTGACGGGCTATCTCGCCCAGTATCTCAGCCCGCGGGTGCGGGCCGGCGGCACGGGCTGGGCCCTGTCCTTCGCCCGTATCGGCGCCTTCTGCGGACCGCTTCTGGGCGGCTACGTCGCCGCCCTCGGCGTCGACCCCGCCTGGAACTTCTACGCCTTCGCGCTGGTCGGCCTCATCGCGGCCCTCGCGACGGCGGCCATTCCCGGCAGGCGCGGCGCGGCGGCCCGCGATGGGCGCCGGACCTGAGCGGACGGCGTCGCACGGCCGGTTCGCTCCGGCGCCGTCTCGTGCCTCGCCCGGCGACGCCGGGGCATGGCGGGCGGCCCGGCCCGGCGCGCCGAACCGGCTTCCACCGGGCGCGTTCGGCACGGTGGCCGAGCAGGCGCATCAGGCGGGCGCCGGCACCGGCCGCGATCGGGACGGAGACGATCGGCGCGATCGCTCCGACCCGGTCGAGCGGCGCCCTACCACGGCAGTTCGCCCGCATCGTTCGCGAAGGAGCCGGTGGGCCCGTCCTCGCCGAGCGTCGCCATCGCGACGGCGATCACCGCGGCCTCGTCCGGCATGCGCGTGCTGGCGAAGTTCGTCGACTCGGTCGCGGTATAGCCGGGACAGACCGCATTGACCTTGATGCCGAACCGGGCGAGCGAGCGGGCATAGCTCACCGTCAGCGCGTTCACCGCCGCCTTGGACGCCGCATAGGTGGGCAGCTCGAATGTCGCGAACTGCCAGTTCGGGTCCGACCGGAGGGCGAAGGACGCCAGTTCCGAGGAGATGTTCACGATGCGGCCCCGGGCGGAGCGTTGAAGAAGAGGCCGCATGGCCTCGGTCAGGCGGACGGTTCCCGCGACGTTCACGTCGAGCGTGCGGACCAGCCGCTCGGTCACGGACAGGGTCTCCACGAAGTCGAGACCGATGCCGGCATTGTTGATCAGGACGTCGAGGCGGCCGTCGTCCTTTCCGATCGTCGCGGCGAGCGAGGCGACGCTCGCCTCGTCGGTCGTGTCGAGCTGGACCGGCCGCAGGTCGAGGCCCTTGTCGCGCAGGGCGCGGGCGGCGGCCTCGCCCTTCGCAAGGTCCCGGCATCCCAGGAGCACCGTCATGCCCCGCCGGGCAAGGCCCTCCGCGATCGCATATCCGATCCCGCGGTTGGCCCCACTGACAAGGGCGATCGTCTTCGTCGTTTCCATCTGCGTCGGGCGCCATGTCCGTTCGAAGACGCGCTCGTCGCGGCGAGACGTCGGCTTCGGGAAACCCCGGCTCGGCCGAGACCGGGGGGCTTGCATCGGCAGGCCGACACCGCTTAGACAACCTCAACCTTGGTTGAGGTCAAGAGGGGTTCGATGACGATCGCCGTGGCACAGGTCGCGCCCGTTCTGTCCGTCGGCGAGGTCGCGCGGCGCAGCGGGATTCCCGTCTCGACGCTGCATTTCTACGAGGCCAAGGGCCTCGTGCGCGCGATGCGGAGCACGGGCAACCAGCGTCGCTTCTCGCGGGACGTTTTGAGGCGCATCGCCATCATCCGCGTCGCCCAAAAGCTCGGGTTCCCGCTCGGCGAGATCGCCGCGCTTCTCAGCTCCGTTCCCCCCGGAACGACCCCGACGGCCGCCGAGGTCCGCGCGATGGCCGCGCAGTGGCGCGGGGCCATCCAGGCGCGCATCGACGGCCTCACCGCCCTGCGCGACCATCTCGATCGATGCATCGGCTGCGGATGCCTGTCGCAGACGGACTGTCCGCTGCGCAATCCGGGGGACGCGTTGGGCGACAGGGCCGCCGGCCCCGTTCTCCTGGCGCCCGCCCTGGAAGGGGTCGATCCGTAGGACGGCGGCCGCGGCCATCGCCCCCCCCCCCGCGCCTTGCAGGCCCCTCGCGGWCGACCTGTCGGGCCTCCCGATCTAGCCTCCTTCGCCGGGCCCGGGCGGAAGGAGCCCGGTCTGACGCGGCGTGCGGGCCGAGGCCTCCCCGCCTTCGGCCTCGGCCCTGTAGGTGTCGATGAAGGCGGCAAGGGCGGGGTTCTCGTTGCCCGGACGCCAGACCATCATCAGTTCGACGGGCTTGGCGGGCTCGGTCGCCAGCGGCCGAAACGCGATTGCCTCCATGCGCAGGCAGGTGGCGCTCTCCGGCACGAGCGCGGCGCCGAAACCGGCGGCCACGAGCGCCAGCATGGTGTGGATCTGGCCGACCTGCTGCACGATGGTCGGCCGCAGCCCCTCCCGATCCAGAAGCCCGCTCGTCACTTCGAAGAAATATTTCGACGCGTCGGGCGAATAGCCGATGAGGTTGCAGCCCTCGAGATCGGCCAGCCGCAGGTCGTCCCGCAAGGAGAGCGGATCGTCGCGGTGGAGCGCCACGACCAGCGCCTCGGGCGCGAGCGGCAGGCTGGCATGCCTGGAGCCGGGCGGCAGGGCCCGCAGGAGCCCGACATCGAGAATGCCGCTGTCGAGCCCTTCGAGCTGGGCATGGGTCACCATCTCCCGCAGCACGACGTCGATCCCGGCCATGCGCCGGCGCAGGAGATCGAGCAGGGCGGGCATGCGGCTGTAGCCGGAGGCCGCGGTGAAGCCGAGGCGCAGCGTCCCGGCCTCGCCGCGCCAGACCCGGCGCGTCCAGCTCGCCGCACTGTCCGCCAGGCGCAGGATGCGCCGCGCCTCCGGCAGGAAGGCGCGCCCGGCCGGCGTCAACCGCACGACGCGGCTGGAGCGCTCCAGGAGCCGCGCGTCCAGGGAATGTTCGAGAAGCTGGATCTGCCGGCTGAGCGGGGGTTGCGTCATGTTCAGGCGCGTGGCGGCGCGCCCGAAATGAAGTTCTTCCGCCACCGCCACGAAGCAGCGCAATTGGCTGAGCTCGAACATCGATCCAATCCGTGCATCAATCGATGCAGTTTTTGAGTTAGACCACATCGAAGGATCGGTCTACCCCTTTGCCACGAGCCGCCGAACGCGGCGCTTCCTGGACCGACGGGCCAATGGACTTGGCCGACCGACGTGACCGGACTGGAACCTGAAGGCCGAGCGATGACGAACCTTTCTCCTGCCTCGATGGCCACCGCCGTGGGATCGGGTCTCCTGACCTTCCCGATCACGCAGTTCGACGGCGCCAACCGTTTCGACGAAGCCGCCTTCCGCGCGCATTGCGCGTGGCTCCTCGGCTACGACGTGGCGGCGCTGTTCGCCGCCGGCGGCACGGGCGAGTTCTTCTCCCTCACGCCGGCCGAGGTCGAGGCCGTGGTGCGGGCCGCCGTCGTCGAGACGAACGGGCGCGTCCCGGTGATCGCCGGCTGCGGCTACGGCACGGCGATCGCGGTCGAGATCGCCAGGGCCGCCGAGCGCGCCGGGGCGGACGGGCTCCTGCTGCTGCCCCCCTATCTCACGGAAGCCGGACAGGAGGGCCTGACCGCCCATGTCGAGGCCGTGTGCCGCGCGGTCGGCATCGGCGTCATCGTCTACAACCGTGCCAACGCCGTTCTCGGCCCCGAGGCGCTGGCCCGGCTCTGCGAGCGCTGCCCCAACCTCGTCGGCTTCAAGGACGGCGTCGGCGATCTCGAGCTGATGGCCCGCGTCGCCAGCCGGATCGGCGACCGCCTGACCTATGTCGGCGGCCTGCCGACCGCCGAGACCTTCGCCCTTCCCTATCTGGAGATGGGCGTGACGACCTATTCTTCGGCGATCTACAACTTCATGCCGGAATGGGCGCTGCACTTCTACAAGGCCGTGCGGGCCCGCGACCGCGAGACGGTGGCGACGGAGCTTCGCGAGTTCGTGCTGCCCTATATCGCGCTGCGCGACCGTGGCCGGGGCTATGCGGTGTCGATCGTCAAGGCGGGCGTGGACGCGATCGGGCGTTCCGGCGGGCCGGTGCGCACGCCGCTGACGGACCTCACCCCGGCGGAACGGGCCGAACTGAAGGCGCTGATCGAGACGGCCGAAGCCCGGGTGCCCCGCACCTCCCTCGCCGCCTGACGGATCGCGACAGGGCGGCGGGCGCCGGCCGCGCCGCCCCACACGGGAGGATGAACCCATGAACGCCATGAACCAGGGCTCGGTCGCCCGACTCGCATCGCGCGCGCCGCGCATCGTCTCGGTGCGCGCCGTGCCCGTCGCCGGTCGCGACAGCATGCTCCTGAACCTGTCGGGGGCACATGCGCCCTTCTTCACCCGCAACCTCGCCATCGTCGAGGACGACAGCGGCCATGTGGGCGTCGGCGAGGTCCCCGGCGGCGAGGCGATCCGGCGGACGCTGGAGGAGGCGGCGCCTCTCCTGCTGGGCGCCTCCATCGGCGACCACAACGCGCTCCTCAACCGGGTGCGCAGCACGTTCGACGACCGCGACAGCGGCGGCCGCGGCCTTCAGACCTTCGACCTGCGCACGACCATCCATGTCGTCACGGCGCTGGAATCGGCGCTGCTCGACCTCCTGGGCCAGCATCTCGGGGTTCCCGTCGCCGCGCTTCTGGGCGAAGGCCAGCAGCGCGACCGCGTGGAGATGCTCGGCTACCTCTTCTATGTCGGCGACCGGCGCAAGACCGACCTGCCCTATCGCGCCGGCGAAGGCGCCGTGGACGACTGGACGCGCCTGCGCGACGAGGAGGCGCTGACGCCCGAGGCCGTCGCGGATCTCGCGCGGGCGGCGCAGGAGCGCTACGGCTTCCGCGACTTCAAGCTGAAGGGCGGCGTCCTCGCCGGCGAGGAGGAGATGGAGGCGGCCGCGGCGATCAAGCGCCGGTTCCCCGAGGCGCGCGTGACGCTCGATCCGAACGGGGCGTGGTCGCTGGAGGAGGCGATCCGCGTCTGCAAGGGTCGCGGCGACGTGCTGGCCTATGCCGAGGATCCCTGCGGCGCCGAGAACGGCTATTCGGGCCGCGAGGTCATGGCGGAATTCCGCCGCGCCACCGGCCTGCCGACGGCCACCAACATGATCGCGACGGACTGGCGCCAGCTCGCCCACGCCGTGCAGCTGCAGTCGGTCGACATCCCGCTGGCCGATCCGCATTTCTGGACCATGCAGGGCTCGGTGCGCGTGGCCCAGCTCTGCCAGGCCTTCGGCCTCACCTGGGGCTCCCATTCCAACAATCATTTCGACGTGTCGCTGGCCATGTTCACCCATGTCGGGGCGGCGGCGCCCGGCCGCGTCACGGCCCTCGACACCCACTGGATCTGGCAGGACGGGACGGAGCGACTGACCCTCGAGCCGCCCCCCATCGTGGACGGACACGTCGCCGTGCCGGAGCGGCCGGGCCTCGGCGTCGAGCTCGACATGGAGCGCGTCGAAGCCGCCCACCGCCTCTATCTCGATCACTGTCTGGGGGCGCGCGACGACGCCGCGGCCATGCAGTTCCTCGTGCCGGACTGGCGCTTCGACAACAAGAAGCCCTGTCTCGTCCGCTAGCCGAGGAGACAGGCCGCCGGCCGCAGCGCAAGGAGGCGCGGGCCGGGGGAAGGACGCCGCAACCCTCGCCACGGCCGGGCAGACCCGGTCCTTCGCGAGCATCCGTTTCTGGGAGGAAACAAGGCATGACATCGCTATTCGCCCGTCTGGCCGTCACCGGCTGCGCCCTTCTGGCCGCGGCCGGCGCCCCGGCTCTCGCCCAGACCTATCCCGACAAGCCCGTGACCATCGTCGTGCCCTTCCCGCCGGGCGGGGCCACCGACACGACCGCGCGCCTCATGGAGGCCGGCATGGCCAAGGCGCTCGGCCAGACCGTGCTCGTGGAGAACAAGCCCGGCGCCACCGGCTCCATCGGGGCCACGGAAGTGGCGCAGTCCGATCCGGACGGCTACCGGCTGATGATCGCCTCGCTCGGCACCTTCGCGACCAACCCCTATCTCCAGCGCAACCTCGCCTACGACCCGATCAAGGACTTCGATCTCCTGACCGTGGCGGTGCGCACGCCCAACGTCCTCGTCGCGGCCAAGCAGGACCCGGCCAAGACGGTGGCCGAACTCGTCGAGCGCATGAAGGCCGACCCCGCCGGCGTGACCTTCGCCTCGTCCGGCACCGGGTCCTCGGACCATCTGACGGCCGCGCTCTTCATGCAGGCCGTCGGGGCCGAAGGCGTCCACGTGCCCTACAAGGGCGGATCGGCGGCCCAGACCGACCTTCTCGGGGGCCATGTCGACGTCTCGTTCCAGAATCTCGGCGCCATCCTCGGCTACGTGAAGGCCGGAGAGCTCAAGGCCCTCGCCGTGACCAGCGAACAGCGCCACCCCCTTCTGCCGGACGTGCCGACGCTGAGCGAACTCGGCTATCCCACCGTGGTGGTGAACTCCTGGCAGGGCGTGGCCGCGCCGAAGGGCCTGCCGACCGAGGTGAAGGCCAAGCTGAACGAGGCGATCCAGGCCTCGCTCAAGGAGCCGGCCGCGGTCTCCAAGTTCGGGGAACTCGGCTTCGAGGTCGTCGGCAACTCCAACGACGCGTTCGCCGCCTATCTCGGCGAGGAAATGGCGCGCTGGAAGGACGTCATCGAGAAGGGCGGCATCCAGGCGGAATAACCGAAGGCTCCGGTCGGGCGCGGCAGAACCGCCCCGACCGTTCCGCAGGCCCTTCGCCCCATCCTGCGCCGCGGTCGGCATCGCCTCGAAGAGGGGCGCCGGCCGCGGCTTTCGCCGTCGCCGGCGGGCGTCCCGGGCCTCGAGACCGGCCGGGCGGAACGGGACGGCTCGCCGGCACGGGGCGCGCCCCTAGCTTAGACGGCGGACCCGCTGCCAGCTGCGGCCTCGACCCCTCCTCTTCCTGCCGGACGGCCTGCCATGACGAATCATCGGATCGACGAGACCACGAGCGGGGTGTTCGTCATCTCGCCGACGCCCTTCACCGACGAAGGCGCCCTCGATCTCGAAGGGACCGACCGGCTCGTCGACTTCTACGTCGACAAGGACGTCACCGGCTTCACCATCCTCGGCATCCTGGGCGAGGCCACGAAGCTGACGCCGCAGGAGGCGGGCGCCTTCATGGCGCGGTTCCTCGCGCGCCTGTCCGGCTCGCACCCGGTCATCGTGGGCGCCAGCAATCCGGGCACCGACAATCTCGTGCGCTTCGCCAACACGGCGATGGAGGCGGGCGCCGCCGGCATCATGGTCGCGCCCATCGCGGGCCTGAAGACGGACGACCAGGTCTTCTCCTATTTCGAGACCGTCCTCTCGCGCCTTGCCGACATTCCCGTCTGCTACCAGGACTATCCGCAGACGACGGGCGTCGCGACCTCGGTCGCCGTCCTCCATCGCCTCGTCGACGCCTTCCCCAACCTCGTCATGCTCAAGCACGAGGAATCGCCGGGCCTGACGAAGATCACCAGGCTGCGCGAGCGCTCCGATGCGGGACAGGGGCGGCGGATCTCGATCCTGTGCGGCAACGGCGGGCTGCACCTGCCGCAGGAACTGGCGCGCGGGGCGGACGGGGCGATGACGGGCTTCGCCTATCCGGAAATGCTGGTCGAGGTCTGCGCGCGCTTCTTCGCCGGGGATGTCGAGGGCGCCGAGGACACGTTCGACCTCTATCTCCCGATCCTGCGCCACGAACAGCAGCTCGGCTTCGGCTTCGCCCTGCGCAAGGAGATCCTGCGCCGGCGCGGCGCCCTGGCCAGCGCCCATGTGCGCCATCCCGGTCCGCGCCTTGCCGCGCGCGACCTTGAGGAACTCGACGCCCTCATGGCGCGCCTCGCCGTCAAGCTCGGCGACTGAGGGACGGCGGGCCGGGCCGGCGGAGCGACCCGCCGCCTCCGGCCAGGCGCCGGGTTCCGGTCGCCCGTCTCGATCCTCCCTCTCCCGATGAAGGGCGCCCGCCGGATCGCGGCCGCGCGGCGGCCCCCGTCCCGCTCGACTTTTGCGCGAGGCTCCGCTTGACGAGGCCCGGCCTTTCCGAGACAGTCCGAGAAATTGGTCAGATCAATTGACCGGTTGCGGACGCCTTGGGAGGGGCTTCCCGACGCCATGCCCCTCGAAGCCATCGAGCCGCGCCGTCTCTACCGTCAGGTCGCCGACCAGCTTCGCCGGCTGATCGAGGAGGGCGGGCTTTCGGTCGGAGACCGGCTGCCGACCGAGCGCGAACTGTCCGAGCGGCTCGGCATCTCCCGGCCCACCGTGCGCGAGGCGCTGATCGCGCTGGAGGTGGAGGGGCGCGTGCGCATCCGCGTCGGGTCCGGCATCTACGTCGCCCGGCCGCAGCGCAAGGCGCTGGAGGCCGGCGCGGGCGAGATCGAGGGCCCCTTCGAGGTGCTGCGCGCCCGCGAGGTCGTGGAAAGCGCCATCGCCCGGCAGGCCGCCGCCGGCGTCACGCCCGAGGCCCTCGCCGCGCTCGACGCCGCGCTCGCGCGCATGGAGGCCGGCCCGCACGTGACCGCGCAGGCCGTCGCGCACGACCGCCGGTTCCATGTCGCGGTCGCCGGCGTCCTCGGCAACGCGGTGCTGGAACGCTTCGTCGGCGACCTCTTCGACCAGCGCCTGACCCCCTATTTCGCGCGCCTGTCGCAATATTTCGAGACCGACGAAAGCTGGCGCCTCGCCCATGTCGAGCACCGCGCGGTGCGGGACGCGATCGCGGCGGGCGACCCGGCGGGCGCGGAAGCCGCGATGCGGCGCCACCTGCAGGAATCGCAGAAACGGTTCCAGACGAGTTTCGGCGAGGGAGACGCCGAAGGAGCGGGCGGGAGGCCCACACGCTCCACCGAACAGAAACAACGGGAGGACATCACATGATCGCACGACGCAGCGTACTTGGCGCCTTCGGCGCGCTGGCGGGCCTGGCGGCCCTGACGGGCGGGGCGAGCGCCCAGACCAAGCTGAACTGGGCCCATGTCTACGAGGTGACGGAGCCCTTCCACACCGAGACGCTCTGGGCGGCCGAGGAGATCAGGAAGCGCACGGACGGGCGCTACGAGATCCAGGTCTATCCCGCCTCGCAGCTCGGCAAGGAAGCCGACATCAACCAGGGCCTGACGCTCGGCACGGTCGACATCATCATTTCCGGCTCCTCCTTCGCCGCCCGCGAGTTCGCGCCCATCGGCGTCACCTACTACCCCTACATCTTCCGCGATCCCGACCATCTCCTGGCCTATACCAAGAGCGACGTCTTCAAGCGGCTCGCCGCCGGCTACGAGGAGGCCTCCGGCCACCATATCGCGGCCGTCACCTATTACGGCACGCGCCACACGACGGCGAAGAAGCCGGTCAGGACCTGCGACGACCTGCAGGGCGTGAAGATGCGCGTGCCGGACGTGCCGGCCTATCTCGCCATGCCCCAGGCCTGCGGCGCCAACACCGCTCCGATCGCCTTCGCGGAGGTCTATCTCGCCCTGCAGAACGGCACCGTCGAGGCGCAGGAGAACCCGCTGACGACGATCGAGGCCAAGAAGTTCTACGAGGTCCAGTCGCATATCGCCCTGACCGGCCACATCACCGACCATCTCAACACCGTCGTCTCGCAGTCGCGCTGGGCCTCGCTGACGGACGCGGACAAGGCGATCTTCTCGGAAGTAATGCTGGAGGCCGCCGCGCGCGCCACCAAGATCGTGCAGGAGCGCGAGGCCGCGCTGGTCGAGACCTTCCGCGGCCGGGGCATCGACGTCGCGGAGGTCGACAAGGCCGGGTTCGAGAAGGCGGTCGCCGAGCGCGCGCCGCTCGAGAAATACGGCTACCGCAAGGACGACTACGACGCGATCCGCGCGATCCGCTAAGCCGGCTCACCCCGTCGCTTCGCCGGCCGCGCCCGCCGCGACCGGCCCCTCCCCCTTTCCTTCCTGCGATCGTTGACGGACGGCCCGCGGCCGCCCGCGGGAGAAGCTCGTGGCCACGCAAAACCATACGCCCATCACCGGCGAGGAACTCGCCCACGCCTTCGAGGAGGATCAGGGCCCGCCCGACCTCTCGCCCTATTCCGTCGAGGACTGGGTGGGTCTCGCCGTGTTCTGGGGCATGGCGCTCTGCGTCTTCCTGCAGTTCTTCACCCGCTACGTCCTCAACGACAGTCTCGCCTGGACCGAGGAGATCGCGATCAACTGCCTCGTGGCGGTGGTGTTCCTGGGCGCCGTCATGTGCACGCGCCTGTCGCGCCACATCCAGGTGGACGTCCTCTACCACTACATGCCGAAGGCCCTGGCGCGCCTTCTCTCCACCTTCGTCGACCTCGTGCGCATCGGCTTCTTCGCCTATGCCTGCGTCCTGCTCTGGCGCTACGTCAACATCGTCTCGCGCGAGCGCATGGTGACGGTGGACCTGCCGCGCTCGATCGTCTTCTACACCGTTTTCGCCGCCTTCGTCCTCATGCTGCTGCGCTCGCTCCAGGTCGCCTGGAAGAACGCGCGGCGGGGCTATTCCGTCCTGGAGCGCCCGGGCGCCTTCGACGGCTCGGGAGCCTGACCGCCATGACACTCCTCATCGGCTCCTTCCTCGCCCTGATGCTGGTCGGCCTGCCGGTCGCGATCTCCATGTTCGTCGCCTCCGGACTCTATCTCCTCGTCTACGGCATCGCGCCCGACATCATCATCGCCCAGCGCATGATCGCCGGCGTGGAGAGCTTCCCGCTCCTCGCCGTTCCCTTCTTCATCCTCGCCGGCAACCTGATGAACATCGCCGGCGTGACCGGCCGCATCTACGCCTTCGCGGTCGCGCTCGTCGGCTGGATGAAGGGCGGCCTCGCCCAGGTGAACATCATCGGCTCGGTGATCTTCTCCGGCATGTCCGGCACCGCGCTCGCGGACGCGGCGGGCATCGGCACGATCGAGATCAAGGCGATGAAGGACCACGGCTATCCCGTGGAGGCCGCCGTCGGCGTCACCGCCGCCTCGGCGACGCTCGGGCCGATCTTCCCGCCGTCGCTGCCCTTCGTCATCTACGGCATGATGGCCAATGTCTCGATCGGCGCGCTCTTCATGGCCGGCATCGTGCCGGGCGTCGTCATGACGCTCCTGATGATGGTGACGGTGGCCGTCTTCGCGCGCCGGCGCGGCTGGGGCTCGGATGCGCCCTTCGAGATGGCCAAGCTCCTCAGCGCCTCGGTGGAGGTGCTCGTCGTCCTCGCCGTGCCGCTCCTCATCTGGGCGCTCACCTTCGTGCTCTCGCTCAACATGGCGGTGCTCGTCGGGCTCGCCATCCTCGTCGCGCTCGACTGGTATTTCGACTTCTCGGCCGTGATGGCGCTGATGACGCCGGTGATCCTCATCGGCGGCATGACGATGGGCTGGTTCACGCCCACGGAGGCCGCGGTCGCGGCGGTGATCTGGTCGCTCTTCCTCGGCCTCGTGCGCTACCGCTCGATGACCTTCCGCAGCCTGGCCAAGGCGAGCTTCGACACGATCGAGACGACGGCCTCGGTTCTGTTCATCGTCACCGCCGCCTCGGTCTTCGCCTGGCTCCTCACGGTCAGCCAGGCCGCGCAGCTGATGAGCGACGCGATCCTCGCGGTCACCGACAACTGGATCGTCTTCCTCATCCTCGTCAACGTCCTCGTCCTGGTCATCGGCTGCTTCCTCGACACGATCGCGGCCATCACCATCATCGTGCCGATCCTCCTGCCGATCGCGCTCCGGCTCGGCATCGATCCCGTGCATTTCGGCCTCATCATCACGCTGAACCTCATGATCGGGCTCCTCCACCCGCCGCTCGGCATGGTCCTCTTCGTGCTCTCGCGCGTCGCCAAGCTCTCGGTGGAGCGAACGACGATGGCGATCCTGCCCTGGCTGGTGCCGCTCTTCTTGGCGCTCATCGTCATCACCTTCGTGCCGGCCGTCACCCTCTGGCTGCCGACCCAGATGGGTCTCATCCGCTAGTCACGACGCATCGCCCGCCGGACCGTCGGCCGGGCGCCGGCGCCCGGCGGAGCCTTGCGCCGCGCCGATCGAAAGGAGCCCGCCGATGGTCGCCATCGCCGTCGAGACCCCGCATCGCCTCGCCCTGCGCGAGACCGACTGTCCCGCGCCCGGGCCCGGCGAGATCCGCCTTTCCGTCGCGCGCGGCGGCATCTGCGGCTCGGACCTCCACATCCTGCACGGGTCGAACCCGTTCGCGGTCTATCCGCGCATCATCGGCCACGAGTTCGCCGGCACGGTGACGGCGCTTGGGGCCGGCGTGACGCGGCTTTCGGTCGGCGAGCGCGTCGTCGCCGATCCCGTTCTCGCCTGCGGACGCTGCCATCCCTGCCGCATCGGCCGGCCCAATGTCTGCGCGCGGCTCGAGGTCTTCGGCGTCCATCGCGACGGCGGCTTCCGCTCCGAGCTCGTGCTGCCGGAGGCGAACGCGGTGAAGGTGCCGCCCGGCCTCTCCTTCGCCGTCGCGGCCATGGCCGAGCCCTTCTCGGTCGCCGCCAACGTCCTGCGCAACACCGGCTGCGGGCCCGACGACAGCGTCCTCGTCTACGGCGCGGGAACGGTCGGCCTCACCGTGCTGCAGGTGGCGCGCCTCCACGGCGCCCGCGTCCTCGTCGCCGATCTCGACGAGAGGCGGCTGGCGCGCGCGGCGGCGCTCGGCGCCGACCGGGTGATCCATTCGGCGCGCGAGAGCGTCGCCGCGGCGGTCGCCGGCGAGACGGACGGTCTCGGGCCCACCGTGGTGATCGACGGGGCGGGCGTGCCCGCGCTCCTCGCCGAGGCGCTGGACGTGGTGGCGCCGGCCGGCCGCATCGGCCTTCTCGGCTTCTCGCCCGAGCCCTCGCCCCTCGTCCAGCAGCGCCTCGTCGGCAAGGAGGCGACGATCGTCGGCTCGCGCCTCAACCGGCGCCTCCTGCCGCAGGTGGTGGAATGGCTGGCCGAGGGCCGGGTCGATGCCGCCGCGATGATCACCCACACCTTCGTCGCCGCGGACGCCGCCGAAGCCTTCGCGCTTCTGGAGCGTGCGCCGGGCGAGGCGGTGAAGGTGCAGCTCGCCTTCGACGGCGGCGCGGCCTAGCGCCCCCGGAAGGTGCGGGACGGGGTGACGCCGAACTTCAGGCGGTAGCGCCGGCTGAAATCGCTCATATGCGCGAAGCCCCAGCGCCGGGCGATCTGCGAGATCGTCGCTCCCGTCCCGGCCGCCGCGCGCAGGTCGGCATGGGCGCGCTCGAGGCGGCGGGCGACGACGAACTGCACCGGCGTCGTGTCGAGTTCGCTGCGGAAGCCGAGCTGCAGCGAGCGCACCGAGACCCCGGCGGCCCGGGCGATGTCGGAGAGGGTGAAGCTCGCGGCGAGGTTGGCGTCGATGAAGTCGACCGCGCGGCTCACATAGGCGGCCGAGGCCGGCGCGCGGCGGCGCGGCGCCGGCGAGATCTGCGGCCAGGCCGTCAGGAGCTGGTAGACGAGGATCTCCTCCAGAAGCGGGTGGAAGAGGTCGTCGTGCCGCGAAATGTCGGCGGTGCGCCGATGCATCAGGGCGAACACGTGCGCGAAGGCGCGCAGCGGCGGCGTGTGCATCTCCACCAGCGGCCGCAGGCGCGGCACGTCCTCCACCTCCTCCCCTTCGAGCGCCCGGCAGCAGTCCAGGAGACGCCGGTGGGTGATGGTGCCGCTGATCGCGCGGAAGTCGCGCGAGGCCTCCTCGTTGCGCATCAGCGGAAACGAGACGAACATGCCGATGCCGGACGTGCCGACATGGTCCTCGTCGAGATCACGGCGCACCATGCGGCCCGATTCCACGATCCGGATCGTGTAGAGATCGTTCGTGATCTTCGGACGCGTGACGAAGCCCGTGCGCGAACGCGTCGTCCAGAGACTGAAATTCTCCGACTGGCTGCCCGAGATGCTGAGATCGACCGCGTCGCGCTCCGCGCTTTCGAAGGAGACGGCGAGCCCGCCCGTCTCGTTCAGGCGGTGAAGCACTCCGTTGTCGTCGATCGTATGGGCGAAATAGGCCTGGGGATACCAGGTTCGCGCAGTGGAAGCCGACACGACGAGACCCCGACCCGAGAGAGGACACCGATACCGAACGCGTCGCCGGCCCGAAGCGCGCAGGAAGGCGAGATTCCGCGAGCCGTACACGAAGTTAAGTCATCATGAATGATTTGCGAGCGAAATCGTCTGGTGATTCGCGGGATCGCCGCGTTGTCGTGCTCAGGTGATCGGGAGGGGCCTGTGGAGGAGCTTCAACTGATCGTGCGCGTCGTCGAAGGGCTCGGCGTCCTCGCGCTCGTCACGATGCTGTACGGCGCCATCGTCCGTGGCCTGCCCGAACGCCTGCGGCGCGTCTGCGTCGGCCTCGTCTTCGGCATCGCCGCATCGCTCGTCATGTTCCATCCCTTCGTCGTCACGCCCGGGGTCGTGGTCGACGCGCGCGGGGTCCTGCTCGTCCTCGCCGCGCCCTTCGGCGGCGGCTGGGCCTGCCTCATCGCGGGCCTTCTCACGGCCGGGGCACGGCTGCAGATCGGCGGGATGGGCGCCCATGCCGGCGTCGTGTCGATCGCTCTCGCCTGCATGGCGGGCTACGCGTTCACGCGCCTGCCGGCGCGGCTCAGCGCGGGCGGGGGCCTCGGCCCGCTTCTGCTTCTCGCGCTCATGGGAACCTGCCAGAGCGCCTCCTTCTTTCTGCTGCCCCCCGAGATCATGCTGTCCGTGATCCGGCGGGCGATGCTTCCGGTCGCCCTCGTCAACGCCTTCGGCGTCGTGCTGTTCGGCCTGTTCCTGCGCTCGGAGAGCAACCGCATCGCCGATGCCGCGCGCAATGTGCGGGAGGCGACGACCGATCCCCTCACCGACCTCTCCAACCGCCGCCATTTCGAGCGGACGGCGCCGGACCGGCTCGCCATGGCCGAGCGCGAGGGCCGCAGCCTGTCCGTCCTCCTCATCGACATCGACCATTTCAAGGACGTCAACGACCGGTTCGGCCACGATGTCGGCGACGTCGTCCTGTGCGCGCTCGCCCGCACCCTGCGGCGCAACGTGCGCGCCTCGGACCTCGTGGCGCGGCTCGGCGGCGAGGAATTCGCGATCCTGCTCGACGCCTCGGTTCCCGCCGCCGGGACGATCGCGGAGAAGCTGCGCGCCGGCATCGAGGCGGGGCTGGACGGCGAGCGCGTGCCCCCCGTCACCATCAGCATCGGCATCGCCGCCGCAGCGCCCGGACAGAGCATCGCCGCGACCCTGAAGAAGGCCGACCTCGCCCTCTACGAAGCCAAGCGCCTCGGCCGCAACCGCGTCCACCGCCACGAGGACGCGGTTGTCGCCGACAGCCCATGGCCGGCGCATTCGAGCCCGGTGGCCGGCCTCTAGGCGTCTGACACGATCCGGGACGCGATCCCGATGCGCATGGCGGCGGGCCGGGTGACGGCGAGTTGCGCGCAAGCGCTTCGAGCCCGAACCGAACCGGGCGAAGAACACTCCGGCATCGGCAGACCCGACGATCGGGAGCGGCACGCTCGTGACGCCGAACCGAACCGGGCGGTTGAATATTAGAGTTTTCTGTATTAGATATCTCTCATATTCAAGGGAGAGATCCGCATGGACGATCTGCAGGAGTTCGAGGCGAAGGCCGCGGAGGTCGCTGCCGTGCTGAAGGCGGTCGCGAACGAGCGCCGTCTGATGCTCCTGTGCAAGCTCCTGGAGCTGGGCGAGGCCAATGTCGGCGCGCTGGCCGAAGCCGTCGGCCTGTCGCAATCGGCCCTGTCGCAGCACCTGACCGTCCTGAAGGACCAGGGCATCGTCGACTACCGTCGCGAGAGCCAGACCCTCTGGTACCGGATCTGCGACCCCCGCATCGTGGCGCTCTTCTCCACCCTGCGCGGCCTGTTCTGCCCGCCCAAGGACGCCGCCCCCTCCGCGGCGCCGCCCCTCTTCCAAACCGAACCCCGGGAGATGTCGGATGAGTGACGTCACGCCTGTCTCCGCGCTCGGCGGCGGCCTTCTGATCGGCCTGTCGGCGGCCTTGCTGCTGCTGGCCAACGGGCGCATCGCGGGCATCAGCGGCATCCTCGACGGTGCCCTTCGCCCGAAGGCGGGTGAGTTCGGGTGGCGGGCCGCCTTCCTCGCCGGGCTTCTGGCCGCCGCGCCGCTGCTGGCGCTCGCGGGGTACGACCTTCCCGCCATCGCCGTCGATGCCGCATGGCCGATAGTCGTGGTCGGCGGACTGCTCGTCGGCTTCGGCACGCGGCTCGGGTCGGGCTGCACCAGCGGCCACGGGGTCTGCGGCATCGGGCGCGGGTCGGCGCGTTCCATCGCGGCCACGCTGACCTTCATGGCCACGGCCGCCGCCACCGTCTTCGTCGTCCGCCACGTGCTGGGAGCCTGACCGATGGCCCGCATCCTCGTCGCCCTCCTCGCCGGCCTCGTCTTCGGCATCGGGCTCGTCGTCTCGCAGATGGTCGTGCCCGCCAAGGTCCTCGGCTTCCTCGACGTCTTCGGGGCGTGGGACCCGAGCCTCGCCTTCGTCATGGGCGGGGCGATCCTCGTCTCGGCCCCGGCCTTCGCGCTGGCCCGGCGGATGGCCCGTCCGGCCCTGGCTCGGTCCTTCGAGATCCCGACGAGGCGCGATCTCGATCCCCGCCTTCTCTCGGGCGCGGCGATCTTCGGCATCGGCTGGGGCCTGGTCGGCCTCTGCCCCGGCCCCGCCCTCGCCGCCCTCGGCTTCGGCCTCGGCCCGGCCTTTCTCTTCGCGGGATCCATGGTGGCGGGCATGGCGATCTTCCACCTGACGCTCGCGCCGCCCGCCGCCCGGGAAGGCGCCGCGACGAGCGCGGGGGCCGACGCATGACGGCGCTCGCCCAGACGCTGGCGACCGCCACCGGATCGGGCGGCGTCGTCGGCCTCGTGCTCGGCCTTTTCGGCGGCGGCGGCTCGATCCTGGCGGTGCCGCTCCTCGTCTATGTCGTCGGCATCGCCTCGCCGCATGTGGCGATCGGCACCAGCGCCGTCGCGGTCGCGGCCAGCGCGCTCGGCAACCTCGTGCCCCATGCGCGCGGCGGCCGGGTGAAATGGCGCTGCGCCGCGGTCTTCGCCGCCGCCGGCGTCCTCGGCTCTCTTCTCGGCGCGGCCGCCGCCAAGGCGATGGACGGCGAGCGGCTCCTGGCGCTCTTCGGTCTCGTCATGATCGGCGTCGGGCTGGCGATGATGCGCCGGCGCGGGACGGAGGGCGATCCGGCCGTGCGGCTCACCTGGGACACGGCGCGCCGCCTTCTTCCCCTGCTGATCGGCATCGGCTTTGCCGTCGGGCTCTTCTCGGGCTTCTTCGGGATCGGCGGCGGCTTCCTCATCGTGCCCGGCCTCGTCCTCGCCACGGGCATGCCGCTCGCCTACGCCATCGGCACCTCGCTCGTGGGCGTGGCCGCCTTCGGCGCGGCGACGGCCGGCAGCTACGCCTTGTCCGGCCTCGTCGACTGGCCGGTCGCCGCGCTCTTCGTGGCGGGCGGTCTTGCCGGGGGATGGGCGGGGTCCGCGCTGGGCACGCGTCTGGCCGCCCGCAAGCAGGCCCTCGGCCTTGCCTTCGCCGGCCTCGTCGTCGGCGTCGGCCTCTTCATCGTCGCCCGGGGGCTCGGCGCCCTCATCGCCTGATCCGGACCCGGTCCGACCCGCCGCAAGGAGACATCGCATGGCATCGCCGACACCGTCCCGCCTCGCCGGCACGCCCGTCGTCACCGGCTTCTTCGACAAGCGCACCTCGAGCGTCCAGTATGTCGTGGCCGATCCGCAGACCAAGGCCTGCGCCATCGTCGACCCCGTGCTCGACTTCGACCCGAAATCCGGCGCGACCGCCACGACCTCGGCCGACGAGATCCTCGCCTTCATCGAGCGCGAGGGGCTGCAGATCGAGTGGATCCTCGACACCCATCCCCATGCCGACCATTTCTCGGCGGCCGGATACCTGCACGACCGCACGGGCGCGCCGACGGCGATCGGCGAGAAGGTGCGAGAGGTGCAGGCGCTCTGGCAGAGCCTCTACCATATCGAGGGATGCTGCCCGTCCGACGGCTCGCAATGGAGCCGCCTCTTTTCCGACGGCGAGCGCTTCACGATCGGCAAGCTCGAGGCCGAGGTCCTGTTCACCCCCGGCCACACGCTCGCCTCCATCGCCTACCGGGTCGGAGACGCCGTCTTCGTCCACGACACGCTCTTCATGCCGGACGGGGGAACGGCGCGGGCGGACTTTCCCGGCGGCAGCGCCGGGGCGCTCTGGGACAGCATCCAGCGCATCCTCGCCCTTCCCGGCGAGACGCGCGTCTTCACGGGCCACGACTACCAGCCGGGCGGGCGCGAGCCGGCCTGGGAATCGAGCGTGGAGGAGCAGCGGCGCACGAACATCCACCTCGTGAAGGCGCCGACGCGCGAGGCCTTCGTCCGACTGCGCGAGGCGCGCGACCGCGATCTCGCCATGCCCAACCTCATCCTTCACGCGCTCCAGGTGAACATCCGCGGCGGCCGCCTGCCGGAACCCGAGGACGACGGCCGCCGCTATCTCAAGATCCCGCTCGACGCGCTCGAGGGCGCGGCCTGGTGACGACGAGGGGATGACCGCGACGCGGACCGTCCCGCCGGTTCGAAGCGTCAGGCCTGCGCGAGGGCCTTCCGGCCGCCGCCGAGTTCCATCGCGTATCGGGCGATCACCGACTCCTCGTCCGTCGGGACCACCAGGACCGCGACGCGGCTGCCGGCCGCGTCGATGCGGGTGTCGCCGCGCGCGTTCCGCGCCGGATCGCAGGCGAGGCCCAGCCATTCCAGCCGCCGGCAGATCTCGGCGCGGACCGACGCATCGTGTTCGCCGATGCCGCCGGTGAAGACGAGCGCGTCGAGGCCCGCCAGCGTGCTTGCCAGCGCCGCCGTCTCGCGGGCGACGCGGAAGGCGAACAGGTCGACGGCCTCCCGCGCCCGGGCATCCTCGCTCCCGGCGAGGACACGCATGTCGCCCGAGAGGCCCGACACGCCGAGCAGCCCCGACCGGCGGTAGAGGAGGTCCTCGACCTCGGAGACGGACAGACCGTGCGCCGTCTGCAGATGCAGGACGACGCCCGGGTCGAGCGCGCCGCAGCGCGTGCCCATCACGAGCCCGTCGAGGGCGGAGAAGCCCATCGTCGTGTCGACGCTCCGCCCGTTCCGCATCGCGCAGAGGCTGGCCCCGTTGCCCAGATGCGCCACGACGGTGCGTCCCGCGGACAGGTCGGGCGCGATCTCCGCCAGTCGGCCCGCGACGAACTCGTAGGACAGGCCGTGGAACCCGTATTTGCGGATGCCCGCGTCCTCGTAGGCCCGCGGGATCGCGTAGCGGCTGACCGGCGGGGCGAGGTGGTGGTGGAAGGCGGTGTCGAAGCACGCGACCTGGCGAAGGCCCGGGCGCAGGGCCGCCACGATCCGCATCGGCTCGACCGACCGCGGCTGGTGCAGCGGCGCCAGCGGCGTCAGGCGGTCGATCGCCGAGAGGATGTCGGCATCGACGACCGCCGGCCCGTCGAAGTCCCGCCCGCCATGCACGACCCGGTGCCCGACCGCCGTCAAGGGCGTCCCGCCGAGCCGGTCGTCGACGGTGGCGAGCAGGGCCTCGAGGACGGCGTCCGTCCCCGCTCCGGCCGGCAGGCGCCGCTCTTGCGCGGTCGCGCCCAACCCGCTTTGGATGGCGAGGCGAGGCTCCGGTCCGGCCTCCTCCACGATGCCCCGGGCGAGGCGGACGAGCGCCCCGCCCCCGCCTTGCGTGAAGAGGCCGAACTTGATGCTCGAGGATCCGGCGTTGAGGGCGAGGACCGCCCTCGCGCGGGAATGCGGGGACCGGCTGTCCGGCCGGTCCGGGTCGCGGCGGTCAGTCACCCGCATCCTCCCCTTCCCCGGGCGGCCAGTGCCAGCCGGCGATCTCCGGCATGTCCTCGCCGTGCTCGACGATATAGGCGCGGTGCTCCTCCAGCTTCGCCCGGAACCGGCGCGCGGCGAGCGCGCCCGGCGCGCCGAGGCCGGGAAGGCGCCGGATCGCCTCCAGCGCGAGATGGAAACGGTCGAGTTCGTTGAGGACCAGCATGTCGAAGGGCGTGGTCGTCGTCCCCTCCTCCGCATAGCCGCGCACGTGGAAGCCGCCGTGGTTGGCGCGCCGGTAGGTCAGGCGATGGATGAGCGCGGGATAGCCGTGATAGGCGAAGATCACGGGCCTGTCCGTCGTGAACAGGGCGTCGAACGCGGCGTCGGTCAACCCGTGGGGATGCTGGTCCGGCGACTGCAGGCCCATCAGGTCGACGACGTTGACGAGGCGGATCTTGAGGGCCGGAAGCGCCTCGCGCAGAAGCTCGCTCGCCGCCACCGCCTCGATGGTCGGCACGTCGCCGGCGCAGGCCAGGACGACGTCCGGCGTCTCCCCTTCCCCGGCGCTTCCCGCCCAGAGCCAGGTGCCGGCCCCGCGGGCGCAATGGGCCTTCGCCTCGTCCATGGTCAGCCATTGCGGCGCCGGCGCCTTGCCCGCCACGATCACGTTCACCCGGTCGTAGGTGCCGAGGCAATGGTCGGCCACGCAGAGGAGCGTGTTGGCGTCCGGCGGATAGTAGACGCGCACGATGTCGGCCTTCTTGTTCACGACATGATCGACGAAGCCGGGATCCTGGTGGCTGAAGCCGTTGTGGTCCTGCTGCCAGACATGGGACGTCAGAAGATAGTTCAGCGAGGCGATCGGCGCCCGCCAGGGCAGATCGCGCGAGACCTTCAGCCACTTGGCGTGCTGGTTGAACATCGAGTCGACGATGTGGATGAAGGCCTCGTAGCAGGAGAAGAGGCCGTGCCGCCCGGTCAGGAGATAGCCTTCCAGCCAGCCCTGGCAGAGATGCTCGCTGAGCACCTCCATGACGCGGCCCTCGCGCCCGAGCGAGACGTCGTAGGGCTCGATGCCGTCCATCCAGACCCGGTCGGTGGCCTCGAAGACGGCGTCGAGCCGGTTGGACGCCGTCTCGTCCGGCCCGAAGATCCGGAAGTTGCGCGCCTGCGCGTTCATCTCCAGGACGGCGCGCAGATATCGGCCGAGCGCCCGCGTCGCCTCGGCCGTGGCGGCCCCGGGATGGGGCACTTCGACGGCGAACCCGTCGACGGCGGGCCGTCCGAGCTCGCGCCGCAGCCTGCCGCCATTGGCATGGGGGTTGGCGCCCATGCGGCGCTCGCCCGTCGGCGCCAGGGCCTGGAGGTCCGGCCGCAGCCGTCCGTCCTCGTCGAAGAGGTCCTCGGGCCCGTAGCTGCGCAGCCAGTCTTCGAGCAGGCGCCGGTGGTCGTCGTCCTGGCGGGCGTTGGAGATCGGCACCTGGTGCGAGCGCCAGAAGCCCTCGACGCGCTTGCCGTCCACTTCGGCGGGGCCCGTCCAGCCCTTCGGGCTGCGCAGCACGATCATCGGCCAGCGCGGCCGGGCCGAGCCCGTTTCGCCGATCGGAGCCGCCTTGATCGCGGCGATGCGATCGAAGGCCTCGTCCATCGCCGCCGCCATCAGCCGATGCATCGCGACCGGCTCTCTGCCCTCCACGAAGATCGGCTCGTAGCCGTATCCGACGAAGAGGCTCCGCAGCTCGTCGCCGCTCATCCGGGCCAGGAGCGTGGGATTGGCGATCTTGTAGCCGTTGAGATGCAGGATCGGCAGGACGGCGCCGTCCGTCCGCGGGTTGAGGAACTTGGTGGAATGCCACGAGGCCGCGAGCGGCCCGGTCTCGGCCTCGCCGTCGCCCACGACGCAGGCCACCACGAGGTCCGGATTGTCGAGCGCCGCCCCGAAGGCGTGGACGAGCGCGTAGCCGAGTTCGCCGCCCTCGTGGATGGAGCCGGGCGTCTCGGGCGCGGCGTGGCTGGGAATCCCGCCCGGAAACGAGAACTGGCGGAACAGCCTGCCCATGCCCTCGGCGTCCTGCGGGATTTCCGGATAGATCTCGCTGTAGGAGCCTTCGAGATAGGTGTTGGCGACCATGCCGGGCCCACCATGGCCGGGTCCGCAGACATAGAGAACCGAGACGTCGCGCGCCCGGATCACGCGGTTCAGATGCGCGTAGACGAAGTTGAGGCCCGGCGTCGTCCCCCAATGGCCGAGAAGCCGCGGCTTGACGTGCTCGGCCCGCAGCGGCTCGCGCAGGAGCGGGTTGGCGAGGAGATAGATCTGGCCGACGGACAGGTAGTTCGCCGCCCGCCAGTATCGGTCGATGAGGCCGAGGTCCTCGCCCGGCGCAAAGGGCGTGCCGCGCGGCGTTCTCGTGGGGTCTGTCATGGCGGAGCCTTCCTTCTCGTGTCTTCGCCGGGGGGCCGGCCACCGGCTGGCGGATGGTCTCAGACCGTCATCCAGCCCGTCCTGCGCATCGCGATCTTCTCGATCTCCAGGACGAGCATAACGCCGAGGCCCACGGCCAGGATCAGCAGCCCGTCCCGAAGACCGATCGGGCGGGTGTCGAACAGGCTCTGCATGACCGGCAGATAGGTGAAGGCGAGCTGGGCGGCGACGACGGCGAGGACGGCGGCGATGACGGCGTCGGTGCCGACCGCTCCGCGCCATGTGAGCGAGGTCATGTGGAGGTAGCGGACGTTGAAGAGGTAGGAGATCTCCATCACCACGAGCGTGTTCACCACCATGGTCCGGGCAAGTTCCAGGTCGGCGCCGTCGTGGAGCGCGTTGAAGAAGACGCCGAGCGTCGCCCCGAGAAACAGGACCGAGACGAAGGCGATGCGCCAGATCATGTAGGGCGTGAGTAGCCCCTGGCCGAACGGCCGGGGCCTGCGCTCCATGAGGCCGGCTTCCGCGGGCTCGAAGGCGAGGGCGAGGCCGAGCGTGGCGGCGGTGACGAGGTTGATCCACAGGATCTGCACCGGCGACGCGGGCAGGGTGAAACCGAACAGGAGCGCCGCGACGATCGTCAGCGCCTCGCCGCCGTTCGTCGGCAGCGTCCAGGCGATGACCTTGCGGATATTGTCGTAGACGACCCGTCCCTCGCGGACCGCGGCGACGATCGAGGCGAAATTGTCGTCGAGGAGAACCATCTCCGACGCTTCCCTGGCGGCGTCGGTTCCCTTCACCCCCATGCCGATCCCGACATCGGCCTGCCGCAGCGCCGGAGCGTCGTTCACGCCGTCGCCGGTCATGGCCACGACCGCGTGCGTCGACTGCAGGGCGCGCACGATGCGCAGCTTGTGCGCGGGGTCGGTGCGGGCGAAGACGCTCGCATCGGCGACGACGCGCCGCAGCTCCTCGTCCGAGAGCGCGTCGAGGTCGCGGCCGGTCACGACGCTCCGCCCGTCGCCGAGGCCCAGCTGCGCGGCGATGGCGGCGGCGGTCGCGCCGTGATCGCCGGTGATCATCTTGACCTCGATCCCGGCCGACCTGCACTCGGCGATCGCCGCCTTCGCGTCCTCGCGCGGCGGGTCCATGAAGCCGACGAGGCCGAGAAACACCAGCCCGTTCCTCAGATCCTCGCGGTCGAGCGCGTCGTCACCGGGGGCCGCGCGCCTGGACGCGAAGCCGAGGACGCGCTCGCCGCTTCGCGCCGCGACGGCGATCCGCTCCGTCCAGTCGGCCGCATCGAGCGGTGCCGTGCCGTGCGGCGCGGACTGGAGGGCGCACATCCCCAGAAGCTCGTCCGGGGCGCCCTTGACGAAGATCGTCCGGCCGGCGTCCGGCGCGCGGTTGAGGGTCGCCATGAAGCGATGCCCCGCATCGAACGGGATCGTGTCGAGCCGGTCCCAGTCCCGCCGGATCACGTCCGGCCGCAGGCCCGCCTTGACGGCGAGCGCCACGAGCGCGCCCTCCATCGGGTCGCCGGCGACCGTCCAGCGTCCGTCCTCGGTGCGAAGATCGGCATCGTTGCAGAGCAGCCCCGCCAGGACGAGCGCCCGGCTCGCGTCCCGCGCGCCCTGCCCTTCGGAGCCGTCGGGCACGCCTTCCAGATGGCCGTCGGGCACGTAGCCGATGCCGGTCACCGTCAGGCTCGCGCCGGGCAGCTCGACGCGGCGCGCGGTCATCTCGTTGCGGGTCAGCGTGCCCGTCTTGTCGGTGCAGATGACGGACGTGGCGCCCAGCGTCTCGACCGCCGGCAAACGGCGGATCGCGGCGTTGCGGGCCGCCATGCGCTGCACGCCGATGGCCAGCGTGATCGTGATGACCGCCGGAAGGCCTTCCGGCACGGCGCCGACGGCCAGCGCCACGACGGCGAGAAGCGCATCGGTCCAGGCATATCCGCGCAGCGTCACCGCCAGGACGAACAGCGCCGCCGAGGCGAGGATGGCGATGGCGGTGAATCCCCGGCCGAACGTGTCGATCTCGCGCACCAGCGGCGTCGTCAGGGTCTCGACGCTTCGCAGGAGCGCGCTGATGCGCCCGATCTGCGCGTCGAGCCCGGTCGCCACGACGACGCCCGCCGCCTGTCCCCCGGCGACGATCGTGCCGGAATGGGCCATGGAATGCCGGTCGCCGAGATCGGCATCGGCGGGCACGGGCGCGGCCTGCTTCTGCGCGGCCGCGGACTCGCCGGTGAGGATCGCCTCGTCGATCAGGAGCGAATGGGCCCGGATCAGGCGCAGGTCCGCCGGGACGCGATCGCCGGCTTCCAGGAGGACGATGTCGCCGGGAACGAGAGCCTTCACCGAGACGCTTCCGCGCGCGTCGTCGCGCATGACCTCGGCCTTCGCCGAGACGAGGTCGCGGATCGCGTCGAGCGACTTCTCCGCCTTGCCCTCCTGGACGAAGCCGACGATCGCGTTGACGAGGACGACCGCCACGATGACGGTCGTGTCCACGACATGGCCGAGCAGCGTCGTCGCCAGGGCCGCCGCGAGGAGGAAATAGATCAGCGCGTTGTTGAAATGCGCCAGGAAGCGCAGCACCGGATGGACGCGGACGGCATCCGGCAGTTCGTTCGGTCCGTGAACCTCGAGCCTTGCGGCCGCCTCGCCCGAGGTCAGGCCCCCGAGGCGCCCCCCGACCGTTCGAAGGACCTCGTCGAAGCCTTGGGCATGGAAGCGCGGCTCCGGGCTTGCCCGAGGCGCTCGTCTGCCGCCGTCCTCGCCGAAATGGTCCATCCGGTCTCGCGGGTCCGATCTGCGCGGGCTGGAGCGCTCGGGCGATCGGCCATCCTACGCCCTGTCCGGGCGCCCGGCGGCTGCGAAACGGTGGTACCGGAGATGCGCCGGGCAAGGATCGCGCGAGACCGCCGCGGCCCCGGAGCCGCGTCGGAGCGGCTCCGGGGATCGCGCCTCGATCAGCTCGTCTTCAGCGCCTTCACGATCTGCTCGATGTTGTTGCGGAACATGTCGAGATAGGTCGCGGCCGGCCCGTCCGGACCGGACAGGGCGTCGGAATAGAGCGTCCCGCCGATCCGGGCATGCGTTTCCGCCGCGATCCGGTCGATGAGGCGGGGATCGCTGACATTCTCGACGAAGACGGCGGAGATGCCCTCGGCCCTGATCTGGTCGATGATCCTGGCGACGTCCGCCGCCGACGCCTCGCTCTCGGTCGAGACGCCCTCGGGCGCGATGAACGCGATGCCGTAGGCCCTCGCGAAGTAGCCGAAGGCGTCGTGCGAGGTGACGAGCTTGCGGCGTTCGGCGGGAATGGCGGCAAGCTCCGTCCTCACGCGCTCGTCCATCGCCTCGAGATCGGCGATGAAGGCGTCGCCCTTGGCCTTGTAGTCGGCCGCGTTCGCCGGATCGGCCTCGGAAAGACCCTTCACGATGTTCCGGGCGTAGACGATCCCGTTCGACAGATCCTGCCAGGCATGCGGATCGTTGGCGCCGTGGTCGTGACCCTCGTGCCCCGCTTCCGCCGCCTCGTGCGCATGGTCTTGCCCGGATGCCTCGTGCGCCGTCCCGTCACGGGTCTCCGCGGCGCCGTGGTCGTGCCCCTCTTCCTCCTCGGCATCGATCGCGATCGGCTCCAGCCCGGCGGTCGCCACGACCTGCCGGCCCTTGAAGCCGGCGGCGTCGACGAGGCGCGGAAGCCAGCCCTCGAACTGGAAGCCGTTCACGACGAGGACCTTCGCCTCGCCGACGGCGCGCGCGTCCGAGGGGGTGGGCTCGTAGACATGCGCGTCGCCGTCGGGCCCGACGAGCGTCGTCAGCGCCACGTGGTCGCCGCCGATCTCCTTCACCATGTCCGCGAGGATGGAGAAGGAGGCGACGACCTTGACGGGCTCCTGCGCCCGCGCCGGAAACGCGAGGGCGAACATCGTGCCTGACAACGCAAGCGCCAGCGATATCTTGGACAGACGCATGGAGGGACCTTTCTGCGATGGATCAATGATGGAGGTGCGGACGACGCACGGTACGGGCCGCGACGCTGTCGAAGCGGCCGAAGAGGACCGAGAGGGCGTAGGCGGCGCTGGCCGACAGGATGATGGCCGGAGACGCCGGCAGGTCCCGGTGGTAGGAGACCAGGAGCCCGACGATCGAGGCGCAGAGGCCGATGACGGCGGAGACCAGCATCTGGCCCGGCACGGTCTCGGCCCAGAAGCGCGAGGACGCGGCCGGCAGCATCATGATGCCGACGACCATCAAGGTCCCCAGCGCCTGGAACCCGCCGACGAGATTGAGGACGACCAGCGTCACGAAGAGCATGTGGACGGTTCCTCCGCCCCCGCCGACCGAGCGCAGGAAGCCGGGATCGAGGCATTCGGCGATCAGCGGCCGGTAGAGGAGCGCGAGGGCGATCATGGTGACCGTCGAGATCGACGCCATGAGCAGGACGGCCGGATCGTTCATCGCCAGCGCCGTGCCGAAGAGGACGTGGAGGAGGTCGATGTTGGAGCCGTTCACCGAGACGAGGAGGACGCCGAGCCCGAGCGAGGACAGGTAGAAGGCCGCGAAGCTCGCATCCTCGCGCAGCGGGGTGTAGCGCGAGACGAGGCCCGCCAGGACGGCGACCGCCAGGCCCGTCACCATGCCGCCGACGGTCATGGCGAAGAGCGAAAAGCCTGCCAGAAGAAAACCGACGGCGGCGCCCGGCAGGATCGCGTGGCTCATCGCGTCGCCGACGAGGCTCATCCGTCGCAGCACAAGCAGGACGCCGAGCGGGCAGGCGCCGAAGGCGAGCGCGAGGCAGCCGGCCAGCGCCCGGCGCATGAAGCCGTAATCCACGAAGGGCGACACGGCGATCTGGATCGCGGACTGGAGAACGGTCATGCCGCGCTCCGCCGGCCGTGCCCGGCGCCCGCGCTCGGCATCGAAAAGCGCGGATCCTCCGCCCATGTCTCGCTCAGGGCCCGCGCCTCACGCAGCCGCTCGGGCGACAGGACGTCGGCCGTCGCGCCCCATCCCACGAGTTCGCGCGCGATGAGGAGCGTGTCCGGGAAATGCTCCCGCACGAGCGCCAGGTCGTGCAGCACCGCGATCACCGTGCGCCCTTCGCCGTGCCAGCGGCGCACGACCGCCAGGAGATCCATCATCGTGCGCGTGTCGATGGCCGTGAAGGGCTCGTCGAGAAGGAGAAGGCGCGCGTCCTGCACGAGAACGCGCGCGAACAGGGCGCGCTGGAGCTGGCCTCCGGACAGCGTGCCGATGGTCCGGTTCTCGAAGCCCTCCAGCCCGACGCTCTCGATCGCCCCGAGGACGCGGTCGAGCGCGCGGCCGCGGATGGATCCGAACGCCCCCGCCTGCCGCCAGGCGCCCAACGCGACGAGGTCGGCGACCGTGATCGGGAAGGACCGGTCGAGCTCGCTCGCCTGGGGCAGATAGGCGACATCCTGCCGGCGCACGCCATCCAGATGGATCACGCCTTCGGCGGCCGGGAGGAAGCCCATGATCGCCTTGAGAAGGGTCGACTTGCCCGCTCCGTTCGGCCCGACGATCGCGGTCAGCGAGTTCGGACGGAAGGCCCCGGAGACATGATGGACCGCGGGATGGCGCCGGTAGGCGACCGTGAGGTCCTCAAGCCGTACGGCCGGCGTGGGGAGCCGGGTCATGGGAGGACATCCAAGGCCAGGGCGACGGCGATCCACAGCGCGGCGACCGGCACCGCGACGACGGCCAGACGCCGAAGCGCCGAGGCCCGCAGCGCGGAAGGCCGGACGACGCGGGAAGGGTCGCGCGCCGGACAAGTCGCGATGTGGCCGGTTCGGTCGAGCATGCATGGTCCCGTTGGCTGCAGGCGGGTCGACGGCGTCGCGCCTCGTTGCCGGCTTCCGGCTTCCGGCTTGTTGAAATGTTATAAAGTTACTTTTTCTGAAATGCAACCGGCCTCGCACGGGCGGCGAAGGGTCACAATCGTTATGAGACACCCTCTCTCGGACCCGCCCGATCCGTCGTGGAGGACAGGATGCGCAGACGACCCGTGACCGTCCCGTTCGGCTTTCTCGGCGCCCGGAACGGGGCGAACGGTCATGCGGGTCAGCACTGTCTGTCGAGGACCTGAAAGGGGAGATCGAGCGCGCCCCGGCGAGGGTCGACGTCGTGCGCCCGACGTCCGATGCCTCGCGGCGACGGCAGGGGGCGAAGGCCGACGAGCGGGCCTGCTTGACCTTGGGTCATTGCCGGGCGCTAAATGCGGCGCCGGAGCGCAGATGACCCGGCGAAAGGCGGTCCCATGCAGACGCCGATGCAAGCTGCCAAGGAGCGTGCCCCTCCGAGTGCAGAAGACGTTCGCGCGCAGGTCCAGCGTATCGTCGCCGATCCGACATTCCCCGGAGCCGGGCGCTGCGGGGCTTTCCTCCGGTACGTGACGGAAGAGACCCTTGCCGGACGCGGGAAGCGGATCAAGGGCTACACGATCGCCACCGAAGTGTTCGGGCGCGGCGAGGACTTCTCGCAGGACGACCCCGTCGTCCGGATCGAGGCGGGCCGGCTGAGGCGGGCGCTCGAACTCTACTACCTGGCCGCCGGGAACGCCGACCCGATCCGGATCGACATCGCCAAGGGCGGCTATGTTCCAACCTTCTCCTGGCTGTCGGCCGCCGTTCCGCCCGAGGCTCCCGCGTCCGGCCCGCAGGCGCCCGAAATCGCGGTCGAACGGACGCGGCGGAGGGGCCGCATCGCCGTGTCGGCCTCCTCGGCGGCACTCGGTGCCGCCGGCATCGCAGTCGCCCTGGCGTGGTGGATCGCGCCGCCGCCGATGACGAACGACCCTGTCGGCAGCTTCGCCCCGGGGGGCCCCACCCTCGTCGTGGCCCCGTTCTCGGATCTCGGGGGAGGACCGGAGGCCGCGCTCTACGCGGCCGGCCTGACGGACGAACTCCTGACCGCCCTTCCGCGCTTCAAGGAACTGAAGGTGTTCGGCCGGGACTCCTTCGCCCCCCCGCCGGACGCTTCGGGCGACCGTGTTCCCGTCGTCGAAACGGGCGCACGGTTCATCCTGGCGGGCGGCGTCCGGGTAGCAGGCCGGCAGGTCCGCGTCACGGCAAGACTCATGGAGACGGCATCGAGGGCGATCCTCTGGTCCACGACCTATGACGGGGACCTCGATGCCCGAAGCCTCTTCTCCATCCAGAAGGAGGTGGCGGACAAGGTTGCGACCGCCATCGCCCAGCCCTACGGGATCATCGCCCGGACCGACACGGCGCAACCGCCTCCCGACGGCCTCGGTGCCTATGCCTGCACGCTGCGCTTCTACGCCTACCGCTCCGATCTCGGCGCCGCGCAGCATGCCGACGTCAGATCCTGTCTCGAGGACGCGGTGGCGCGTTCCCCAGGCTACGCGACCGCATGGGCCATGCTGTCCATGGTCTATCTCGACGAGGACCGCTTCCGATACAACCGGCGTTCCGACGCTCTGACGGCCGTCGATCGAGCGCTTCAGGCGGCGAAACGAGCCGTCGAACTCGACCCGGAAAACGCCAGGGGATTGCAGGCGCTGATGACGGCCCTGTTCTTCTATCGACAGCCGCAGGAATCGCTGCGGGTGGGAGAGCGGGCGCTGGCGGTCAATCCCAACGACACCGAGTTGCTCAGCGAGTTCGGAAGCCGCCTTGCCCTCAGCGGACAATGGGAACGCGGCGCGGCCATCATGGAAGAGGCGCTGTCGCGAAATCCCAATGCCTCCGGCTACTCCTGGGGTGCCCTGGCCTTGGCGAACTACATGCTGGGCAATTACGAGAAGGCGGCGTCCGAGATCCAACGGGCCGACATCCAGAAGTTCCCGCTGTTCCACGTGGTGGCGGCGATCATCCATGCCGAGCGCGGGATGACGGAGGAGGCCCGCCGGGAAAGCCGGGCGTTCGCCCTCATGGGGTCGGACTATCTCGTCAACCTCACCACGGAACTGGAGACGCGGTTGGGACGCCCGCAGGACAGGGCCCGCATCCTCGCCGGCCTGCGCAAGGCCGGTCTCGAGCCGCGAGACGGTCCCGACGAGCAGCCATCGTCCACGGTCGCCGACAGTCTGCCGCCCGGCTGATCCTCTCCGCGCAAGGCGAAGTTCGGACGGGCCGGTTTCCCGGTCAAACCCCGTCGGCCGCCACGGCCTGCGCCTCGTGGGTCTTGCGCAGGCGCATCGCCTCGCTGGCCGCCGGCCCTGCCCCCTTGTCATCCCCTGACACCTGGACCGTCGGCGTCGCGATCTTGATGCCGTTCTCGTCGAACGCCTTCTTGATCATCACGAAGGCCTTGCGCCTGATCCGGAACTGCTCGCCGGGTTTCGTCATCAGCTTCATCCTGAGGACGATCGCGAAGTCGCCGAAACTATCGACGCCCTGCATCTTCAAGGGCTCGATCGTGTTCGCGGCGAACTCCGGATCGGCGGCCAGCGCCTGGCCGACCTTCTTGATGAGACGACGCGCGAGATCGACATCCGTGTCGTAGGTGACGTTGATCGTCATCTTGTCGATCACCCAGTCCCGGCTCATGTTCTCGACGGCGCCGAGATCGCCGAACGGCACGGTGAAGATCGGCCCCCGGTGGTGGCGCAGGCGCACGGAGCGCAGGCTGAACGATTCGACCGTGCCCTTGTAGCTGCCGCTCTGGATGTACTCGCCGACACGGAACGCGTCGTCGAGCATGAAGAAGACGCCGCTGAGAATGTCCTTCACGAGCGTCTGCGAGCCAAACCCGATGGCGACGCCGAAGATGCCCGCGCCCGCGATCAGGGGGCCGATCGCGATGCCGAGTCCCGACAGCACCGTCAGCACCGTCACGACGGCGATGAACACGGCGAGCGTGTTGCGGAAGAGCGGCAGCAAGGTCCGCAATCGGCTCTTGCGGGCCGCCCCCGCGGCGGAGGCCGTCGCGTCGGATGTCTGGACCTGCCGCTCGATGATCGCCTTGCAGACCTGCCAGAGCATGTCGGCGACCAGGAGGATGACGAGGCCCTGCAGGATGCCCCCGATGAGGGTCTCGAAACGGTCCCCGCCGGCCCGCGCCGCCACGCTGAACCGCCAGGCATAGGCCAGCCAGCCGATGGCGAGCGCGATGACCAGGGCCCGGACGCCGCGGACGATCAGGACGTTGATCACGGCACCCGACAGTCCGACCGACCCGCGCCTTTCCGCCAGCGATGCCGCCGCGCGACCCGTGGCCGACAGGATCGGCGGAAGGACGAGGAGATAGATGCCGAGCCAGAGCAGCCCGTGGAAGCCCGCGACCCAAACCAGCCAGAGAAGCCCGAGATAGAGGGTCAGAAGGACGTTCGTGGCAGGGACATGGCGGCCCGTTGCCACGGGCCGACGCCAGACGGCTTCGGTCGCGATCGCGAGCAGGGCGAGGCCGAATGCGTAGGCGACGAGTTGGATCACCTCGCTCGAGAAGCCGAGGTCCGGCAACAGGTTCACGGTCGCCCAGGCGAACAGGAAGGACCCGAGAAAGACACGGATCCTGCGGGACCAGTAGAGGCTCCGACCCTCGTCGTCGGAGATCGGCACGGCGCCGCTGGGTGGAACGGCGACAGCCGGCCGGCCCAATGTCGCCACCAGCCTCACGGCGGCCAGGACGATGCGCAAGGCGATGAAGGCGAAGAGGTAGGTGAGGACCACGCGGCGCAGCAAAGGCGGCCAGCCGAAGCTCAGGAAAGTGCCGACGGTCACGACCACGAAGACCAGGAGAGGCAGGATCTCACCGAGAAGGGCACTGCTCGACGCGGGAGCGCCGACCTCGTCGGCCGCGCGCGTCGATCTCAAGGCACGTCGAACCAGTGTCTCTCCGCACAGGCCTATCGCGCCGAGGATCGCGAGGATGAAGATCACCTTGCCGGGCCGGCCCGCGTTGATGTCCCGGGACACGATCCGCGCGGCGCCAGCGATCTCGGCGGGAATGCGGGGGATGGCTCGTTTCAGCGTGGCGAAACGCCCGCGCACCATCGCCTCGAAGGCCGTGACGCTCGACAGGACCGATGCCGTCGGAGGCGGGGCGTCAAGTCTTTCGGCGGCGGGCACGACATCCGCCGCCTGGGGTGCCTTCGTCGCCAGGATCGACCGGATCTCGGGATCGTTCAGGAGTTCGATGAGCGCCTCGATCTTCGCCTGCTGCGGTGCAGGTTGAGCCATGCCTCTCGGGGTTGACGCGCCGAGGCATACGACCGCGAGGATCAGCCACACGGACCTCCAGCGCATCATGCGACCTCCAAGGTCTGGAGCGACCGGGAGGCCGGACGTGACCTCGGCCACAGGAGCGCGCCCATGAGCATCGCATAGGCGATGGCGACGACGATGTAGCCGATCCGCATGGAGAAGGACTCGGCCGCCGTCCCAGGAAGGGGCGAGACACCCGCCCCGAAGATCAGGAGAAACGTCGTGAGCGCTCCCGCATGGACCTTCGCGCTCGCTGAGGGCAGCGCCGCCCTCCCGCCGAAGACGAGGCCCGCAAGCAAGACGAGCACGACCATCGACAGGAGCGACGGACGGATCTCGAGGAGGACGAAGGCCAGCGAAGCCGCGATCCCTCCCAGCAGATTGACGAGGACGAGGCCGACGGAGGCGCGCGCGCCGGCGGAGATGTCGACCTGGGTCTGGATCGAGGCGACGGTGATGGGAATGACCATCGCCGTCGCCCACTCGTCCTTGATCAGGCAGATGGTGACGATCAGGAGGAGGATGACCGTATCGGCGGCAGCGCGGGCCGTCGGGCGCGGATGAACGAGCCGCGCCGCCGGAGCCGCGTCGACCCCGCCTCGGTCGGGAAGCACGGCATGGGCCAGCCAGGCGAGGACGATCCCGGTCCCGATGCCATGGGCGAGGATCGCAAGGGCGGACGATCCGAGATCCCGATGCAGGATCGTCAGCAGCGGGATCATGATCCCGACCACCAGCATGAGGAAGACGGCCGCGCCGCCCTTGCCGCTCGCCTGGGCGTGGAAACAGGCGAAGAAGAACAGGCCGAGCAGGGGAAGGAGGACCAGGGGGCGCTCCGCCGTGGCCACGGTGACGAACTCGAGGATCGATCCCGCGACCAGCACGACGAGGAGCATCCCGGCCGCCTTGCCGATCGGGAGCGGTCGTGACCTTGCGATCAGGAACTGTGCCGCGAACAACGGTCCGAGAAACGGGATGACGTCGCCCGACGCCACCGCCCAGGTGAAGCCGACGGATACCGCAAGCGCGATCCGCAGCCCCTTGCGCGTCGCCGGCGCGACGGTTGGAGAAGGGGCGCCGGATGAACGAGCGCTAGCTGGCATAGGTGAGATACGACACGAGCCGCATCCAGTAGCGCCCGACGGCGTTCGTGACGGGATGGTCGCCCGTGTAGACGACGACATTGGCCTGCGACCCGTAGCGGACGCCCTTCGGAAGGCCGTCGTCGAGTGTCAGGCGCACGGGAAAGCTCTGGGGTGTCCGGATCCAGCCGCTTTCCGTCGAGACCTTGGGAAGACCGGTGCGCGGATCGACGCTGCCCTGAGCCACTCCGAGCCCGACGCTTTCGACCGTCGCGTCGAACAGCTTGCCGGGAAGGACATCGAACAGCACCTCGGCCCGGCTGCCGGAGGCGATCCTTTCGAGACTGTTTTCCTTGAAGGCGGCCGTCACCCAGATCGTGTTCACGTCGATGAAGGTCATCGCGCTCTGCCCGGCGCCGACGACGCTGCCCACGGAGAGCTGGAGGTTCGTGACGACCCCGTCCGCCGGCGCGATGACGGTCGTGCGCAGGAGATCGAGTTGGGCGCGCTCGAGCGTGGCGAGCGCTTCCTGAAGCTGCGGGTTGTTGTCGCCCGCGGGGCCCAGAGCCTCGCGGGCCTGTGCCAGGGACGCCTCCGCCGCGACCACGGCTGCATTCCGCTGCTCCAGTTCCGCCACGGCCGTATCGCGTTTGGCCTTCGGAGAGACCTTGCGCTTGACGAGCTCTTCGGCGCGGTTCGCCTCCTCCTCGGCGTTGTTCCGCGCCGCCCGCGCTTCCACCACCTTGGCCTGTGCGACATCGACCGAGGCCGTCGACGCACCGATCGTCTGGCCGACCTGAGCAAGACGCGCCTCGGCCTGAGCCACCGCCAGCTCGTAGGGTCGCGGGTCGATCCGGAAGAGCATCTGGCCGGGCGCGACCCTCGAGTTGTCGGCCGCTCCGACCTCGACAACCCGGCCGGCGACCTCCGGGGCGATGCCGACGACATAGGCCTGCACAGTCGCCTGGGAGGAGGACGGCGTCCGCCGCTCCACGAAGATCGCCACCACCATCAGGACAGTGGCCAGAAGGACGACCGCAATCGCGACGGGCCTCAACGGATTGCTCCCGCGAATGTCCGGCTCCTTGTCCCGGACGGGTCCGGTTTGGGTCACGTCGCCCGCCGACATGCGGCTTCCCCGGTCGGTCATCGCGATCAGCCGAGATCCGACACGGGATCGGCCACTCTGGCCGTGCGGATGAACAGCGCCCGGATCTTTTCCCAGAAGTTGCCCCCGAGCACGAAGATGCTGGCGACCAGCATCACGTCGCCCAGCAACTGGAGCTGCCAGAGGTTCGGCCGCAGCCCCGGCGCGACCGCGTCGAGATAGGGCTCCAGCCATGCGGTGAAGATCGGCAGGCAGAACATGACGAGACCGACCACGTGCCGGGTCGGGCTGACGATGCCGTCGGACTTGAGACGGGGCATGTAGCCGCCGATGATGCCCTTCAGCTCCTGGAACCCGGCCTTGCCCATCACGGCGATGGTGAGAAGAAGGATGATCTTGTTGCCGACGAAGATCACGCCGGTGACGGTGGCGACCTTGCTCGGCGACAGTCCGGACGCCGCGGCGACCGGGATGAGCAGGACCATCACGATCATCAGGCAGAACAGGGCGACGCCGCATTTGAAGCGCCATCCGCGGCCCGTGGTTTCCGGGCCTGCCGTCGCGTGCGAACTCATGGTCCTTGCCTCCTCATGACACTGGCGCATCCGATGAACCGACGCTTCGCGGGCCCTCCATTCGGATTGCATGGCGTCGCGAAGCCTTGAGGGGCGAGCGGCGAGACGAACCGCCTGAACGGAGCGGGCCGGTCGCGACCGGGGTCCTATGTCGTCGGCTTCGCGCGGCCCGGCACGAGCGACTGCGAGGGTTCGCTTTCGAGAATGCGCTCGAGCTCGCGTCCGTCCGCCGCGCGGGACGTCCCTGTCGCGGCCGCATTGGCGGCATCGATCGGCGCGGTGGCGACAGTCGCCGCCGCGGCTCCGACGGCGGCCGTCGTTCCCGCGACCAGCACCGTCGCCCCCTCCAGGAGACCGATATCCTTGCCCGAGAGGGTCTGCCCCCTCGCGAGGCGGCCGCCGATGAGTTGGACGATCTGCGGACTCTCCGCGAATTTGCCGTGGTTCAGGCTGTCGGGGGTCTTCAGCTTGGTGAGGTCGACGACGGTGATGCCCGCGCGCTCCAGCTTCGCCTTGTAGGGTTCGGCCGACGGGTCGATCCTGCCAAGGCGATCGACATTGCCGGAGATCAGCCGCGATGCGGCCAACGCCCGGTCGTCCTGGGACACGAAGATCGTGAATCTCGGACGCGGCTCGCTCAGTTCCACGAATTGGCGGGCGAACACGTCGACGTCGATGTCGGGCGAGGCGAGGATGACGTTGACGATCTTCGGGTCGACCCGGCCGTCCCGGATCGCCATCTGCCGGAGCGACTCCATCGCGAGCCACGTTCCCATGGAATGGGCGAGGACGGTGATGTCCTTCACCGACGGATCCCGTGCCAGATAGCGCAGCGTGTTCTCGAAGGCGGTCCTCGAGAAGTTCGTGCTCTCCTTGTCGTAGTTGTAGTCCCGAAGCTTGGCCCGCGACGGCCAGGTGAACATGATCGGCGTCACGTCGGCGCCGGAGTCGTGGACGATCTGCGCGTACCGGAAGACGGCGTCCTCGTAGGTGTTGTTGAAGCCGTGAACGAAGACGAGGGCGTGGCCCCCCTTGCCGTGCCGCCTGAACCAGTCGAGACCCTGTTCGGCGCTCGTCATCGCGTTGACGGAGGTGACGGCGAAATCCGTCTCCGGATTGGGCGGCAGTCGCTCGGGCCATTGCACGTCGCCGATCTTGCGGCCGGAGCCGGCCGGGATCGAGACGGTGATGTCGGTCAGCGACGGCTGCGGGCTGCGCTCCCCGTTGAAGAGGGTCGACGGGTTGTTCGACGCCAGGCGCGTGGTCGCCACCAGCATCTCGACCTGGACCGCCGTCGGCGATCGGGACGCGAGGGCGACGGGCGTCATGACACCCTTGGGGTGGCCTGCGCAGGATGCCGCCACCAGTGCGGCAGTCACGACCGCTAGAGGGCGGGTCCAGGTGGATGACATTCGCCATGGCCTTGCGGGCAGGCGGGAAATCCGCCGGTCCGTTCGGGCTGGAGTGTCACGGAAGAGCGCCTTGTCCTGAAGTAGGTTACTGTATGTTACGTCACGCTGGCGGCCCGAAGGACAGGGCGAGGACCGCGTCCCGCAGGGGCCCCGGGGGCAGGCTGCGAACCGGCACCGACCGGGGCGGCGGTCAGTCCGCGCGGCTGATCTCGACCGTCACCTCGCCGGGGCGATCGAAGATAGACACGTCGCCCTCGACCTGTCCGAGGATGACGATGCCGGGCCGAGGCACGCGTCCGTCCCGGTAGTAGATGACGAAGTCGCCCGAGCTCCAGAGGCCGAGCGTTCCAGCCGCGAACGCGCGCTGACGCGCCGCTTGCGGGAGGGCCGACGGCAGGTATCCGGTCTTCTCCTGGCGGAGATGGTCCCGCATCTCGATGCGCAGCGGCAGCATCTCCAGGAGGGCCGCGGCGGCGGCGTTGTCCTCCATGGTGGCGGTAACGCTGCTGAAGGGCGATGCGATCTCGATGCGGTCCTGGCTCATGGCGGCTCCCGTCGCGGCAAGGAGTGCCGCCGTTGCGATGATGGTCCTCAGCATGCGTTCGGTCTCCGGCGTGTTCGGCGGCGGAAGGAGCGCGCCGGCGGGCGCCCTCCTCCGCTCGTCGTTTCGGGTTACGGCTGCAGGCTGGCTTCCTGATCGGCGAGATTCGTCCGGAAGAAGCGCGTCAGCCGGTCGAACGGGATGAGATCGACACGATCGTAGAGGTCGACGTGACCCGCCCCTTCGACCCAGAGGAGTTCCTTCGGCTCGGAGGCCAGATCGTAGGCCTTCTGCGAGAACTCCCTGGAATGCGCCTGGTCGCCGGAGATGAAGAGCATCGGCCGGGCGATCGTCTCGATGTCCTCGAACGGGTAGAAGTTCATGAACTTCACGTTCGACGAGACCGTCGGCTTCGTGGTCCGCCGGTCGGAGGCGCCCTCGGGGGTGAACGCGCCGCGCGCCGTGCGGTAGAAGTCGTAGAACTCACGCTGGATCGGGTGGGTCTCGGCGGTCAGCTCGAGGTCCGTTCCGCCGGCCACCGCGACTTCGCCGCCGTCGACCTCGGCCCAGCGCTGCGCGATCGCCGCCTCGATGGTCTCACGGCGCTGCTCGGCCGAAACCGAGTTGCCGAGCCCCGTCCGGTTGACCTCGCCCATGTCGTACATGGCGACGGTGGCGATGGAGCGGATGCGCGGATCGATCTTGGCGGCCGAGATCACGAAGGAGCCGCTGCCGCAGATGCCGATCGCGCCGATGCGGCCGCGGTCGACGAAATCCCGGGTGCCGAGATAGTCGACGGCCGCGCTGAAGGCTTCCGCGTAGAGCTCCGGCGCGACGGCGTTGCGCGGCTCGCCCTCGCTGCCGCCCCAGTAGGGCAGGTCGAGCGAGACGGTGACGAAGCCCTGCTCCGCCATCTTCGTGGCGTAGAGATTGGCGCTCTGCTCCTTCGTCGCGCCCATCGGGTGGCCGACGACGATGGCGGGATGATCCGCCGAGCGGTCCAGGTCGTTCGGGACGAAGAGATTGCCGGCGACGGTGGTCCCGTACTGGGTCCGGAAGGTGATCGGCTGAACGCTCACGCGGTCGCTGCGGTAGAAGTTGTCGGCGCCGCGCGAGAGATCCTGAGCGAAGGCCGCCGTGGGCGCGATAGTGGCCGCGGGCACGAGGGCGCCGAGGCAAAGGACGAGGACGCCGGCGCTGGCGTTGCGCAGGCCGAGCCGGTGGCCACGGGTGGCGGGCGCGTTGGAACGGGTCGTCATGGGTCGTCTCCTTGGGGTCGTGGATGGGGATGGGTATGGGACGCCGTCTCCCGGATCGGCCTTCGACCGATGCGGCCGGGAGAGAGGTCAGGCAGGCTTCAGAAGGCTGCGACCGTCGCGGATGAGGAGGAGCGCGACGGCGGCCAGAGCGACGCTGCCGAGGAAGGTCGCCTGCACCGCGAAGCCGTCGAGCAGCAGGCCGCCGATCACGGCGCCGAGAAGGATCGAGGCCTGGATCGCCGCCACCATCAGGCTGCCGCCCGCCTCCGGCGCGTCGTCGACAGTCTGCGACATCCAGGTCATCCAGATCACCGACATCGCCGTGTTCATCGCGCCCCAGAGGGCGAGGAGCATGCCGGTGCCGATCACCGAGCCGCCGACGCCGAGAAGGGCGAGCGTCACGCCGCCCATGACGAGGGCCGGGAGCTTCAGGAGCGGCGCGACGCGTCCTGTCACGAAGCGCCCCGCCGCCCAGGTGCCGGCGAAGCCGCCGCAGCCGAGGACGAGAAGAAGGATCGAGAGGGTCGCGACATCCGCGCCGGTCACCTCTTCCAGGAACGGGCGCAGGTAGGTGAACATCGTGAAGGCCGAGCCCCAGGAGAGCATGGAGGCGAGGAGGCCGCGCCGGAAGTGGGGGCGCTTCAGGAGGGCGAAGAGCGAGCGGAGATCCTGCCGGCCGCGGGCTTCGAGCGAGGGCAGCGCGACGACGTGCCAGGCGAGGTTGACGGCAACGAGGGGAACCAGCGCCCAGAACACCTCGCGCCAGCCGAATAGGCCGCCGAGATAGCTGCCGATCGGCGCCGCGAAGGCGCCCGCGATGGCCTGGCCGCCATACAGGACGGCGAGCGCGCGCGGCACCTCGGCTGCGGGCACGAGCCGCATGATCACGGCCGTCGCCAGGGCCCAGAAGCTTCCGATGCAGATGCCGAGGAGGGCACGACCCGCCATGAGGGTCGCGAAGTTCGGCGCGGCGGCGACGATAACGAGCGATCCCAGCATGAGGCCGGTCATCGCGACCAGCACCCACTTGCGGTTCAGCCTCCCGGCGGCCGTCGTGACGAGAAGGCTGGCCGCGACGGCGAACAGGCCGCTGATCGAGATCGCCTGGCCCGTCTGCCCCTCGCTGGCGTTCAAGCCCGCGGCCATCGGCGTCAGCAGGCTGACGGGCATGAATTCGGACGCGATCAGGAGGGCGACGCAGAGCGCCATGGAGAACACCGCGCTCCAGGCCGTGCGGGCATGGACCTGCCGCCTGTCGAGGGTCATATCCATCTTCACCGTCCCGTCCCGAGTTCGTCCGCGGCTTGCGGTCGGCTTCGAGGGGGAAGCTAGGCCCTTACGTCCCTGCCGATTAGTCGCTAGGTTCCGCTTGTGGTTATAGGTGGAGCCTATCAATGAAGCGGGAGGACGTCGGCGACCTCCTCGCTTTCCTGGCGGTGGCCCGGGCGGGCAGCTTCACGCGCGCCGCCAAGGAGATCGGCATCTCGCAGCCCGCTCTCAGCCAGACCGTGCGCGAACTCGAGGAACGGCTGGGACTGCGTCTCCTCAACCGCACGACCCGCAGCGTCTCCACGACCGAGGCCGGCGAGCGGCTCCTGCGCTCGGTGACCTCCCATTTCGACGGGATCGAAGCCGGGCTGGCGGCGCTGACCGACCTGCGCGACAAGCCCGCCGGCACCGTCCGGATCACCGTCGGCGACACGCCGGCGGAGGCCATCGTCCTGCCGGCCGTCGCCAGGCTCCTGCCGGACTACCCCGACCTGAAGGTCGAGGTCAGCGTCAACGCCGGGTTCGTCGACATCGTCGCCGAGCGCTTCGACGCGGGCGTCCGTCTCGGCGAGACGGTGGCGCAGGACATGGTGGCCGTCCGCATCTCGCCGGATATGCGCATGGCGATCGTCGGCTCGCCCCTCTACTTCGCCAAACGCCCGCCGCCCAAGACGCCGCACGACCTCGCCGGGCACAATTGCATCAACCTGCGCTACACGGCGACGAGCGGCTGGGCGGTGTGGGAGTTCGAGAAGGCGGGGCGCGGCCTGAACGTGCGCGTCGAAGGGCAGCTCCTCGTCAACTCGAATGCCTTGGCACGGCTCGGCGCGCGGGAGGGGTTGGGACTGGCCTACCTTCCCGCCGACTATGTCGAGCCCTTCGTCGCCTCGGGCGCGCTCGTTAGCGTGCTTGCGGACTGGTGCGACCCGTTCCCCGGCTACTACCTCTATTACCCGAGCCGCCGTCAGCCCTCCGCCGCCTTCTCGCTCGTCGTGGACGCCCTGCGCCATCGACCCTGACGGGCGCGAGACCGGGAGCGTCCCGATGCGCCCCGGCACAGGTTCCGCGCATCGTGCCCGGCAGGCACCGGCGCGTCGGCGCCCTGCCGTCCTCCCTCAGACCAGCCGGTAGCCGATGCCGGGTTCGGTCAGGATCAGGCGCGGCGCGGCCGGGTCGTGCTCGAGCTTCTGCCGGATCTGCCCCACATAGACGCGCAGGTACTGGGTGTCGCCCGCATTCGCCGATCCCCAGACCTCGCGCAGGAGCTCGGCGTGGGTGACGACCTTCCCGGCGTTGCGCAGGAGCACGGCGAGGACGTCGAACTCGCGACGCGTGAGGCGGACCTGCGAGCCGGCCCGCCTGACGACATGGGCGCCAAGGTCGACCTCGACATCCTGCGCGGCGAGGATGCCCTGGTCCGCCCTCGGCTTCGCGTGCCGCAGGGCCGCCCTCAGCCTCGCCATCAGTTCCCCGACCCCGAACGGCTTCTCGACATAGTCGTCGGCGCCGAGGTCCAGCGCCTGCACCTTCTCCGTCTCCCGGTCGCGCGCCGACAGGACCACGATCGGCACGGCCGAGTCCCGCCGGAGGCGGCGGATGACCTCCTTGCCGTCGAGGTCGGGAAGGCCGAGGTCGAGCACCACCGCATCGGGCCGCGCGTCCGCCGCGAGCTTCAGAGCGTCCGTCGCCGTCCGGGCCTGGACGACGTGATAGCCCTCGGCGGTCAGGACGGGCTTGAGGAAGCGGTGGATGGCGGGCTCGTCGTCGACGACGAGGATGGTGGGCTGGGTCATGGCGTCGCCGGATGTTCGGAAGGCAGGCGGATGAGGAAGGCGGCCCCGCGCGGGCCGGACGCGTCGGGAGGCAGCAGTTCGACCGTGCCGCCATGCGCCTCGACGATGCCCCTGGTGATGGCAAGGCCGAGGCCCGCGCTGTCGCCGCCATCCGCAGCCGAGGCGCGCAGCCGCGTGAACTTCTCGAAGACATGCGCGCGCAGGTCCGGCGGGACGCCGGGTCCGTCGTCGCGGATCTCGATCGCGACGGTGCCGGGTTCCGCCCGCGCCCGCAGGGTCACGGTGGCGTTCGCCCCCCCATGCTTGACGGCGTTGCCGACGACGTTGCCGACGGCCTGGTCGAGGAGCGTTCCGTCCCCGTAAGCGAGGATCGGCTGCGACGGCAGGTCGACGAGGAAGCGCTGGGTCGCGCCGCGTCGGCGGGCCTGGTCGACCTGCCTGTCCAGCATCTCGCGGATGTCGACCCAGTCCCTGGTGATCTCGAGCGCCCCCGCCTCCAGGCGGGTCATCGACAGGAGGTTGCGGACCATCTGGTCGAGATGCAGCGCCTCGTCGCGCACCTGGGCGAGGAGGTCGTCGCGCGCGGCGACGTCGAGGCGGTCGCGATACTCGATCAGCGCCGTGGCGGAGCCGAGGATGGAGGCGAGCGGGGTGCGGAAGTCGTGGCTGATCGAGGCGAGGAGGATGTTCCGCACGCGCTCGGTCTCGGCCGCCGTCCGCACGCTGCGCATCTCGGTCGACAGGAGCGCGCGGTGGAGGGCTGCGGCGGTCTGTTCCGCCAAGGCCGAGAGGAGCGTCCCGACCTCCGCGTCGAGGGGGCCGGCATTGGCGGGCCGCTCGATCCCGAGGACCCCGACCTTGCTGTCCTGAACCGTCAATGGAAGGAACGTCCAGCCGCTGGAGGGAAGCGTCTGCGTCCCGGCCCCTGCCGTCTCGCCATGCTCGTGAGCCCAGCGCGCGGCGGTCCGCGCGGGAACGTCGAGGCGGTCGTCCGGCGGCCAGGCGGCGGCGATGGCAAGGTCCTCCCCGTCCGGCCGCAGGATCGTCACCGGCCTGCCGGTCGCCGCGTTGATTTCGGTCGCGGCCGCATCGGCGACGGCCCCGACGTCGGGAAGCGCCGACAGGGTGCGGGTGAACTCGTAGAGACGCCGGGCGGCCCGGGTGCGACGGGCCGAGGCCCGCATCTGCTCGCGGGCCTGCCCGGCGACCGCGGAGATCGCGACGGCGATGATCAGGAAGATGATCAAGGCCAGGACCTCGTGCGGCCGTGCGACGGTGAACGTGCCCCGCGGGTCGATGAAGAAGAAGTTGTAGGCTCCGAACGAGAGGAACGAGGCGAACACCGCCGACCAGACGCCGTAGAGCAGGGCGGGTGCCAGCACGGCCAGCAGGTAGAGCATGGAGACGTTGGGAAGCGACACGTGGCGGACCAGCTCCGTGCCGAGGAGGGTGGCGAGGGCGACGGAGACGACGGCCGCTCCGTAGCCGATCCGGCTCCCTGCCTCCGGCCAGGGCCAGTCCCGGCGCGGTGCCGCCCCGCTCTCGGTCAGGACGAGCACCGAGACGCCCCTTGCCCGGCGCACGAGGGCATCGGCGAGGTTCCCCTCGGACCAGGGCAGCTTGAGGCGGCGCGACCGCGCCTTGCCGACGACGATCCGGGTGACGTTCTCGAACCGCGAGAAGCGCAGGATCTCGGCCGGCAGGTCGCTCGCGACCAGGCTGTGCGTCTCGGCGCCGAGGCTCTTGGCGAGTCGAAGGGAAGCGTGGAGACGGGACGCGTCGGACGGTTCCGGCGTCGTGCCCGGACGCTCGATCGTCACGGCGAACCAGGGCGCGTCGAGAAGGTCGGAAAGGCGCTTGCCCTCGCGCACGAGGCGCTCGGCCTGCGCGTCCGGCCCGATGCAGACGAGAAGCCGCTCGCCGGCCGCCCAGGGGCCCTCGATCGCCCCGCCCTGCATGCGCTCGACGAGGTCGCTGTCGACCTGCGCCGCCACCTGGCGCAGCGCCAGCTCGCGCAGGGCGGTGAGGTTGGATGGCCTGAAGAAGTTCTGCGTCGCGCGGGTGGCCGTGTCCTCGACATAGACCTTGCCCTCGGCCAGCCGCCGGATCAGCTCGTCGGACGGAAGATCGACGAGCACGATCTCGTCGGCCATCTCCAGCGTCGGGTCGGGCACGGTCTCGCGCACGCGCACGCCCGTGATCCGCTGGACCACGTCGTTCAGGCTCTCGATATGCTGGACGTTCATCGTGGTCCAGACGTCGATGCCCGCCTTCAGGCATTCGGCGACGTCCTGCCAGCGCTTGGCGTGACGCGAGCCCTCGACGTTGGAATGGGCGTATTCGTCGACGAGGAGAAGCTGCGGGCGGCGGGCGAGCGCCGCGTCGATGTCGAACTCGGGGACCAGCCGCCCTTTGTAGGGAATAGACTTGCGCGGCAGCACCTCGAGGTCGGCGACCATGGCCTCGGTGTCGGCGCGGCCATGCGTCTCGACGATGCCGACGAGGACGTCGCGTCCCCCGGCCCTGGCGGCGCGCGCGGCGCCCAGCATGGCGTAGGTCTTGCCGACGCCGGGAGCCGCCCCGAGGAACAGCCGCAGCCTGCCCCGTCCCTCGCGCTCGGCGTCGGCGAGAAGGGCGTCCGGTGAGGCTCGCGGCGCGTCGTCCTGCATCGTCTTGGGTCCGGATCTGGCCGGGGGCCGGGCGGCCGACCCGGAAACGGGGTTCGGCGCGGAGGGCCCTCCTCCGCGCCGCCATGGCAAGCGGTGCGGTCGGGCTGCCCGGACCGCGGGAAACGTCAGTTCGCCGGCGTCGCGACCGAGGCCGTCGGCGTGCCGGCGGCAGGGGCCGACGGCATCGGGGCGGCAGCGTCGAGCGCGAGGTTCACGGCCAGCACGTTGACGCGCGGCTCGCCGAGGACGACCAGCGTGCGGCTCGCCGAGTTGGCGGCGATCACGCGGCGAACGATGTCGGCCTCGACGCCCCGCGCCCCCGCGATGCGGGCGACCTGGAGGTCGGCATAGGCCGGCGAGACGTCCGGGTCGAGGCCCGAGCCGGATGTGGTGATCGCGTCGGCCGGAAGCCGGCTCGCGCCCGTCGCGGATGTCATCGCCGCGCCGTCGGTCTTCAGGCGCTCGGCCAGCCTGGCGCTGGTGGGGCCGAGGTTGGTGCCCGAGGAGGCGGAGGCGTCGTAGCCGCTGCCGGCGGCCGACGGGCGCCCCTGAAGGTATTCCGGTTGCGTGAAGGCCTGTCCGATCAGCGAGGAGCCGACCGGCCGCCCGTCACGCGTCACGAGGCTGCCATGGGCCTGCTCGGGCATCGCGACGCCCGCGATCGCGGTCATGGCGGCGGGGTAGAGGATCCCGAGGAGGATCGTGAGGATGCCGAGGAGCGTGGCTGCGGCGCGCAGTTGGGAGAGCATGGGAAGAGATCCGTGAAAAGGTTCAGGCGAGGCCGAGGGCGGAGACGGCGAGATCGATCAGCTTGATGCCGACGAAGGGCACGAGGATGCCGCCGAGGCCGTAGATCAGGAGGTTGCGGCGCAGGACGGTGGCGGCGTCCATCGCCCGGTAGGGCACGCCGCGCAGCGCCAGCGGGATCAGCGCCACGATGACCAGCGCGTTGAAGATCACCGCCGAGAGGATCGCGCTTTCCGGCGTCGCGAGGCGCATCACGTTGAGGACGCCGAGTTCGGGGATCGCCGCGATGAACAGCGCCGGGATGATGGCGAAGTACTTCGCCACGTCGTTGGCGATGGAGAAGGTGGTCAGGCTCCCGCGCGTCATCAGGAGCTGCTTGCCGATGCCCACGATCTCGATCAGCTTGGTCGGATCGGAATCGAGGTCCACCATGTTGCCGGCCTCGCGGGCGGCCTGGGTGCCCGTCTGCATGGCGACGCCGACATCGGCCTGGGCGAGCGCGGGCGCGTCGTTGGTGCCGTCGCCGCACATGGCGACGAGCCGTCCCTGGCGCTGCTCGTTGCGGATGTAGTTCAGCTTGTCCTGCGGGGTGGCTTCCGCGATGAAGTCGTCGACGCCGGCTTCGGAGGCGATGGCGGCGGCGGTCACCGGATTGTCGCCGGTCACCATCACGGTGCGGATCCCCATGCGGCGCAGCTCGGCGAACCGCTCCTTGATGTCGGGCTTCACGACGTCCTTCAGGTGGATGACGCCGATGTAGCGGCCGTTCTCGGCAAGGCCGAGGGGCGTGCCGCCGGACTTGGCGATCCGTTCGACGGCGGCCGTGAAGGCGGCGGGCTCGGCAACGTCGCTTCCGGCGCTTTCGCGCACGAACCCGCGGATCGCGTCGACCGCGCCCTTGCGGATGCGCCCGCCGCCCCGGTCGACGCCGGACAGGCGCGTCGCGGCCGAGAAGGGGACGAATGTGGCGTCGGCCTGCGGCGCGTCGGGAACGGCGATGCCATATGTCTCCCGGGCCAGCAGGAGGATCGAGCGCCCCTCCGCCGTCTCGTCCGTCAGCGAGGCCTGGACCGCGATCCGGGCGGCCTCGATCTCCGTCACGCCCTGCACCGCGACGAACTCCGACGCCATGCGGTTGCCGAAGGTGATCGTGCCCGTCTTGTCGAGGAGGAGCGTGTCCACGTCGCCCGCCGCTTCCACCGCCCTGCCGGACATGGCGAGGACGTTGTGCCGGATCAGGCGGTCCATGCCGGCGATGCCGATGGCCGAGAGGAGGCCGCCGATCGTCGTCGGGATCAGCGTCACGAGCAGGGCGACGAGGATCGGCACCGAGAGGACGGCCCGGCTGTAGGCCGAGAGACCGGTCAGCGTGACGACGGCGACGAGGAAGATCAGCGTCATGCCGACGAGGAGGATGGTGAGGGCCAGCTCGTTCGGCGTCTTCTGCCGCTGGGCGCCCTCGACGAGCGCGATCATGCGGTCGAGGAAGGAGGACCCCGCGGCCGCCGTGATGCGAACGACGAGCCAGTCGGAGACGACGGTGGTGCCGCCGGTCACCGCCGAGCGGTCGCCGCCGGCCTCGCGGATCACCGGCGCGGACTCGCCCGTCACCGCCGCCTCGTTCACCGAGGCGATGCCCTCCACGATCTCGCCGTCGCCCGGCACGAGGTCGCCGGCCTCGACGAGGACGTGGTCGCCGACCTTGAGGTCGAGCGCCGAGACGGGCCGGATGAAGGTGCGGTCCTTGGCCGAGGCCATGCGCTTGGCCACCGTGTCGGTGCGCGCCTTGCGCAACGAGTCGGCCTGCGCCCGGCCGCGCCCTTCCGCGATGGCTTCGGCGAAGTTGGCGAACAGCACCGTGAACCAGAGCCAGGCCATGATCTGGCCGGTGAAGAGGAGCGGATGGCCGGCGAGGAGGTCGCGCGCGAAGAGGACGGTGACGACCGCCGCCACCGCTTCGGTGACGAAGATCACCGGGTTGCGCATGAGGGCGACGGGATTGAGCTTCTTGAAGGCGTCGACCGTGGCCCGGCCGACGAGGTCGGGCCGGAGGGTGGACGTTGCGGCCTTGGCAGCCATGGGGAATGTCCTTGTGGTCGGGTCCGGACGGGACCGACGGGAATGGGGGACGGATCGGCCGGGCGGCCCGGCGCGTCGTGTCGGGCCGCCCGGAAGGCGTCGGGAGGGCGTCAGAAGGTCTTGCCGGCCCGCATCTGCACCTGTTCGGCGATGGGGCCGAGGGCGAGGGCCGGGAAGAACTGGAGGCCGCCGAGGATCAGGATGATGCCGGCGAGGAGCCCCACGAAGAGCGGTCCGTGCGTCGGGAAGGTGCCGCTCGAGGGCGCCAGCTTGGGCTTTTCGACGAGCGAGCCGGCGATCGCCATCATCGGCACGATATAGGCGAAGCGACCGAGCAGCATGGCGAGACCCAGCGTCGTGTTCCACCAGGGCGAGTTCGCCGACAGGCCGCCGAAGGCCGAGCCGTTGTTGCCCGCCGCCGAGGCGTAGGCGTAGTAGATCTCCGACAGGCCGTGCGGCCCGGCATTGCCGAGGCCCGACAGGGCGATGGGCAGGACGGCGGAGACCGCCGAGAAGCCGAGGATCGCGGTCGGCAGGACGAGGATCGCGAGGATCGCCATCTTCATCTCCTTGGCCTCGATCTTCTTGCCGAGATATTCCGGCGTGCGCCCGACCATGAGGCCCGCCACGAAGACCGAGACGATGGCGATCACGAGGATGCCGTAGAGGCCAGAGCCGACCCCGCCCGGCAGGATCTCGCCCAGCATGATCAGCACCATCGGAACCATGCCGCCGATCGGGGTGAACGAGCCGTGCATGGCGTTGACCGCGCCGTCCGACAGGCCCGTCGTGACGGCGGCGAACATCGAGGAGGCGGCGAGGCCGAAACGGACCTCCTTGCCCTCCATGTTGCCGCCCGACGGGTCGAGCCCGGCGGCGGCGAGGACCGGCGTTCCCGCGGCCTCCGCCCAGTAGGCCACGCCGATGCCCGTGACGAGGAGCAGCGCCATCACCGAAAGGATCGCGGTCGCCTGACGCCGGTCCCCGATCAGCCGGCCGAAGGCGAAGACCAGCGCGGTCGAGACGACGAGCATCTGCCAGATCGTCAGCGCGTTCGAGAGCGGCGACGGGTTCTCGTAAGGGTGTGCGGCGTTGGCGTTGTAGAAGCCGCCGCCATTGGTGCCGAGCTGCTTGATGGCGATCTGCGAGGCGACGGGGCCGAGCGCCAGCGTCTGCGCGCCGCCCTCGAGCGTTTTCACCGTGGCCGAGGCTTGGAAGGTCTGCGGCGTCCCCATGGCCACCTGCGCAAGGCCCGTGACGAGCGCGAGCGGCAGGAGGACGTGGAGCGTGGCGCGCGTCATGTCGGTGAAGAAATTGCCGACGGTCCGGGCGCCCGAGCGCGCGAAGGCGCGGACCAGCGCGACGGCCAGCGCGATGCCGGTCGCGGCCGAGAGGAAGTTCTGAACCGTCAGACCGGCCATCTGCGAGAGATGGCTCATGGTCGTCTCGCCGCCGTAGCTCTGCCAGTTCGTGTTGGTCACGAAGGACACGGCCGTGTTGAAGGCCAGATGCGGCGACAGGCCCGGAAGACCCTGCGGGTTCAGCGGCAGGAAGGACTGGAAGCGGAGCAACAGATAGAGGAGCAGGAAGCCCGCCGCGTTGAAGGCGAGCATGGCCAGCGTATAGGCGAGCCAACCCTGCTCTCTGGCGGGATCGATGCCCGAGACGCGGTAGAAGCCGCGCTCGACGGGGCCGAGCACGGGGGCGAGGAAGGTGCGCTCGCCCGCGAAGACGCGGCCCATATGGGTGCCGAGCGGGACGGCGAAGGCGACCACGGCCGCCAGGATGAGGATGATCTGCAGCCAGCCGACGACGGTCATGGCACGTGCCTTTCAGAGACGGGACGGGATCAGAACCGCTCGGGACGCGCGAGGGCGTAGACGAGGTATCCGGCGAGGGCGAGCGCGACGGCGCCGCCGAGGACGAGGTCGAACATCGTCAGGCCTGCCCGGCCCAGCGCGCGTAGGCGCCCATCAGGGCGAAGAAGCCCAGCCCCACGGCCAGGTAGATCAGGTCGAACATGCGAGCCCTCCTTTCGGGATCGCTCCCCAAGTGGACCGGATCGGCATAAAGGATCCATACGAGTTTTCGCGTCGGCCCCACGATTCGCCCGGGCCTGGCGGACGGACACCGACGGGGTATCCTCGACCCATGCACACACGCATCCGCCATCCCGGTCACAGGCTCGCCGCGGACCCGTCCCCGCGTTGAGGGATCATCTCCGCCATCCCGCACGCCTCGTCCCGCTGTCCTTCGCGATCGCGGTCGCCGTCGGAACCGCGCTCCTGATGCTGCCGGTCGCCCGCACCGGTCCCGGGGGCGCGGACGTCATGACGGCTCTGTTCACCGCGACCTCCGCGGCATGCGTCACGGGCCTCGTCGTCGTCGACACCCCCACCTACTGGACGCCCTTCGGGCAGGCCGTGATCCTCGCCCTGATCCAGGTGGGCGGTTTCGGCATCATGACGGGGGCGACGCTTCTCGGCGTCCTCGTCAGCCGTCGCCTCGGCCTGCGTACCCGCCTCGTCGCCCTCGCCGAGACCCGCGTCCTCTCCATCGGGGACATCGCCCCGGCGCTCCGACTGATCCTCGTGGTCACCCTTGCCGTCGAGATCCTCGTCTGGATCGCGTTGACGCTGCGGCTTCGCCTCGCCTACGGGGAACCCTGGCCGGACGCCGTCTGGAACGGCCTGTTCCATTCGGTCTCGGCCTTCAACAATGCCGGCTTCTCGACCTATGGCGACAATGTCGTCGGCTTCGCCTCCGACTGGCTCTTCCTCGGCCCCGTCATGCTTGCGGTCGTGCTCGGCGGCATCGGCTTCCCGGTGATCGCCGACCTCTGGCGCAACCGACAGCCGGCCCGATGGACGGTCCACACGAAGGCGACGCTCGTGGGTTCGGCGGTCCTGCTCGTCCTCGGCACGCTTGCCGTCCTCGGCTACGAGTGGTCGAACCCCTCGACGCTCGGCGGCGCCCCGGTCCACGAGCGCGTGCTCGGCGCGCTGTTCCATTCCGTGGTCTCGCGCACCGCCGGCTTCAACGCGCTCGACGTCGCGGGATTCACGTCCGCGACGCTCCTCGTGACGATCGCCCTGATGTTCGTCGGCGGCGGCAGCGCGGGCACGGCGGGCGGCATCAAGGTCTCCACCGCCTTCGTGCTGCTCCTGACGGTCTGGTCCGAGATCCGGGGCGAGCCGGACGCGGTCGCGTTCCGGCGCCGCGTGTCCCCGCATGTGCAGCGGCAGGCGCTTGCGGTCGTCGTCACCGCCATCGTGATCGTGGCGGCGGCGACGCTCCATCTCGAGAGCGTGACGGACTTTCCGCTCGAGGCCATCCTGTTCGAGGTCGTGTCCGCCTTCGCGACCGTCGGCCTCTCGACGGGCATCACGGCGCAGCTTCCGCCCTCCGGGGAGATCGTGCTCGTCGTCCTGATGTTTCTCGGCCGGGTGGGATCCATAACCTTCGCGACGGGGTTGGCCTTGAAGGCCGGACGGCGCCCCTACCACTATCCCGAGGAGAGACCCATCATTGGCTAGGCGTGGCGATCGGGAGGGAAGCGTTGCGGTGATCGGCCTCGGACGCTTCGGCGGCGCGGTGGCGGAGTCGCTCGTGCGCCTGGGGCACGAGGTGCTGGCCGTCGACGAGGACGGCACGTTGGTCCAGGAATGGGCCGACCGGCTGACCCATGTGGTCCAGGCCGACACAACCAATGTCGAGACGCTGCGCAAGCTGGGCGTCGCCGACTTCGAATGCGCCGTGGTCGGCATCGGGACCGATATCGAGGCGAGCCTGATGACGGTCCTCGCGCTCAGCGAGCTCGGCGTGCCGGACATCTGGGCGAAGGCGGTGACGACGCGGCACGGGCGGCTTCTCGAGCGCACCGGTGCCCACCACGTCGTCTATCCGGAGGCCGCGATGGGAGAGCGCGTCGCCCATCTGGCCACCGGCAAGATGATCGACTTCATCGAGTTCGACGACGGCTTCGCGATCGTCAAGACCCGCGCGCCCCGCGAGAGCCACAACCGGACGCTGGCCGAGAGCGCGCTGCGCTCGCGGCACGGCGTCACGGTGGTCGGCGTGAAGCGGCCGAACGCGGACTTCGACTATGCGAGGCCCGAAACGGTCGTCCACCCGGGGGACCTGCTCATCGTGTCGGGCCCGACCGACGCGGTGGAACGCTTCGCCGCGCTCGACTGACGGAGCCGCCCGGTCGCCGCGACGGCCCGTGCGTTCTCGGACCGCCGGGCTCGGATCCGGGTCGGACACCGACCCGGCGGGAGGCGGCGTCCCGGGCCTCGCTACAATCGCCTGCGTCAGATGTCGAGGTTGGACACCTGCAGGGCGTTGTCCTGGATGAACTCGCGGCGGGGTTCGACCTCGTCGCCCATGAGGCGGGTGAAGAGCTGGTCGGCGTCGGTGGCGTCGGCGATGCGGACCATGACGAGGGTGCGCACTTCGGGGTCGAGCGTCGTCTCCCAGAGCTGCTCGGCGTTCATCTCGCCGAGGCCCTTGTAGCGCTGCAGCGAGATGCCCTTGCGGCCGACCTCGAAGACGGCGGTCAGGAGGTCGAGCGGGCCGGTCAGGCGGCGCTCGACATCCTTGCGGGTGAGGACCGTCGGCGTCTCGTAGACCTCGTTCAGGCGCTCCGACAGGCGGTGGAGGGCGATGGCGTCGGACGAGTGGATGAGGGCCGAATCGACGTTCTGCACCTCCAGGACGCCGCGCAGCGTGCGCTGGAAGCGATAGCCGCCCTCGCCGGTCGCCTCGCCGATCCAGCCGCGCTCGGTCTCCTCGGCGACCGCGTCGAGCGCCCTGGCGATCCGGTCGGCCATGACCTCGGCCTCGCCGCGGTCGTCGGCGACGGCCGGGCTCAGCGCGCCGGCGATGGCGGCCTGCTCGACGACGAGCCGGCTGTAGCGCGAATGGAGGCCGGCGAGGATCTGGCGCACCGACAGCGCGTCCTCCACGACGGCGCGAAGGTCGCGGCCCGAGCGCTTCTCGCCCGAGCCCAGCGTCAGCACCGCGTCCTCGAGGCCGCCCTCGATCAGGTAGTTCTCGAGCGCCCGCTCGTCCTTCAGGTACTGGCTCTGCTTGCCGCGCGTCACCTTATAGAGCGGCGGCTGGGCGATGTAGACATGGCCGCGCTCGATGAGCTCGGGCATCTGCCGGAAGAAGAAGGTGAGGAGCAGGGTGCGGATATGGGCGCCGTCGACATCGGCGTCCGTCATGATGATGATCTTGTGGTAGCGCAGCTTGTCGGCGTCGAACCCGTAGCCGGCGCCCTCGAAATGGCCGATGCCGGTGCCGAGCGCGGTGATCAGCGTGCCGATCTGGTCCGAGGAGATCATCCGGTCGAAGCGCACGCGCTCGACGTTCAGGATCTTGCCGCGCAAGGGCAGGATCGCCTGGTTCTGGCGCGAGCGCGCCCCCTTGGCCGAGCCGCCGGCGGAATCACCCTCGACGATGAAGATCTCGGATTTCGCCGGATCCTTCTCCTGGCAGTCGGCGAGCTTGCCGGGCAGGGTCGAGACGTTGAGCACGTCCTTGCGGATCGTGTCGCGCGCCTTGCGGGCCGCCTCGCGGGCGGCGGCGGCCTGGATGACCTTGCCGACGACGATCTTGGCCTCGCTCGGGTTCTCCTCCAGCCAGCTCGACAGCGCCTCGTTCATGGCGCTCTCGACCACGGGCCGCACCTCGGCGGTGACGAGCTTGTTCTTGGTCTGGGAGGAGAAGCTCGGATTGGGCACCTTCACCGAGAGGACGCAGGTCAGCCCCTCGCGGCAGTCGTCGCCCGTCAGCGAGACCTTCTCCTTCTTGGAGATGCCCGAACTGTCGGCATAGCCGATGACCTGGCGCGTCAGCGCCGAGCGGAAGCCCACGAGATGGGTGCCGCCGTCGCGCTGGGGGATGTTGTTGGTGAAGCAGAGCACGTTCTCGTGGTAGCTGTCGTTCCACCACAGCGCAGCCTCGACCGTGATCCCGTCGCGCTCGGCCATCACCTGGATGGGCTTGGCGAGCGAGGGCTTCCGGTTGGCGTCGAGATAGCGCACGAAGGCCTCGATGCCGCCCTCGTAGAAGAGCTCGGTGCGCTTCTCGTCGACGCCGCGCCGGTCGGTGAGGATGATGCGCACGCCCGAATTGAGGAAGGCGAGTTCGCGCAGCCGGTGCTCCAGCGTGCCGAAGTCGAAATTCGTCACGCCGCTGAAGGTCTCGAGCGAGGGCAGGAAGGTCACGGCCGTGCCGGTCTCCTCGCCCGCCTCGCCCACGATCTTCAGCGGCCCGTCGGCGACGCCGTGGGTGAAGCTCATCTCGTGGATCTTGCCCTTGCGGCGGATCGTGAGCTTCAGCCAGACCGAGAGCGCGTTGACGACCGAGACGCCGACGCCGTGCAGGCCGCCGGAGACCTTGTAGGAGTTCTGGTCGAACTTACCGCCGGCATGGAGCTGGGTCATGATGACCTCGGCCGCCGAGACGCCCTCGCCGGTGTGGATGTCGGTCGGGATGCCGCGGCCGTTGTCGGTGACCGAGCAGGAGCCGTCCGGGTTCAGCGTCACGGTGACATGGGTGGCGTGGCCCGCCAGCGCCTCGTCGATGGCGTTGTCGACCACCTCGTAGACCATGTGGTGCAGGCCCGAGCCGTCGTCGGTGTCGCCGATATACATGCCCGGCCGCTTGCGCACGGCGTCGAGGCCCTTCAGGACCTTGATCGAGTCGGCGCCGTATTCGGCGGGAACGCCGAGGCTCGGTTCGTCGATCGGCGGCAGCGGGGCTTGGCTCATGAGGTTCCTTCAGTCGCTTGCGGCGCGGCAGAGCCGCGCACCCGCCCGCCCGATGACGGGCCGGCGCAGGTGACCCCTTTATAAGGATCGCGCGCGCGCAATGATAGCGCCGCGACGCCTTTCCAGGCGCCGGGCCGCGGCGTGGCGCGGCGCCGCGCCGGCTCGACGCAGCGGCGCGCGCCTCCCATATGCGCCGGACGGCGGCCGGCACGCTGCGCCCTGCCGCCGCGGCCCCTCGCCACGCGCCGCGCCGCCGCGCGACGCCCCGCCCTCACCGGATCCCTGCCCGATGGACACGACCCCCGCTCCCTTCCGCGCCCCCGCCCCGGTGCCCCATACCGAGCCGCTCGGCTTCGTCGGCTTCCTGCGCACGGCCTCGCGCAACCCGATCGAGATCTGGGGCTCGCGGGCCTTCAAGGAGCCGGTGATCGTCGGCTCCTGGCTCGGCGTGCCGAACATCGTCATCAACGATCCGAAGGCGATCCGGCACTGCCTCGTGGAGAACGCGGCCAACTACGTGATGCAGCCGCTGCGCCAGCGCCTCCTGCGCCCGCTCCTGCGCGACGGCCTCCTGACGGCGGAGGGCGCGCTCTGGCGGCGCACGCGCAAGGCGATCGCCCCGGTCTTCACGCCGCGCAACATCACGGGCTTCACCCGCACGATGGAGGCGCGCTCGGCCGCCTTCGGCGCCCGCCTCGAGGCGCGCGACGGCCAGAAGGTCGACGCCGGCCACGAGATGACGCTGCTGACCTTCGACATCCTGCAGGCGACGCTCTTCACCGACGACATCGCCGGCGACCCGGAAAGCTTCGCGCGCTCCACGCAAGGGTTCCTCAGCTCGATGGGGCGCGTCGACCCGCTCGACCTTCTGGGCGCGCCCGCCTTCCTGCCGCGTCTGCGGCGCCTGCGCGGGCGCAAATCCATGGCCTATTTCCGCCGCCTCATCACCGACACGATGCAGCGGCGGCGCGATCTCCTGGCGCGCGAGGGCGACAAGGCGCCGAACGACCTCCTCACGCTCCTCCTGAAGGCGGACGGCCTCTCCTCGGCCGAGATCGAGGACAACATCATCACCTTCATCGGCGCCGGCCACGAGACGACGGCCCGCTCGCTCGCCTGGACGCTCTATCTCCTCAGCCAGGCCCCGCACGAGCGCGCCAAGGTGGAGGCCGAGCTCGACGCGCTGCTGCCCACGCTCACCAGCGCCGACGACTACCTGACCAGGCTCGTCCACACCCGGGCCGCCTTCGAGGAGGCGCTGCGGCTCTATCCGCCCGCCCCCTCGCTGAACCGCACGGCGCTCCAGCGCGACGCGGCGCCGGGCGTCGACATTCCCGCCGGCGCCACCGTCCTCGTCATGCCCTGGCTCATCCATCGCCACGAGATGCTGTGGGACCGGCCGGACCACTTCATCCCCGCGCGCTTCCTGCCGGAGAATCGCGACAGGATCGACCGCTTCCAGTACCTGCCCTTCGGCGTCGGCCCGCGCGTGTGCATCGGGGCGAGCTTCGCGCTGCACGAGGGGGTGATCGCGCTCGCCTGCCTCCTGCGAGACCTGCGCTTCGACTACGAGGAAGCCACGCCCCCCGGCGTCGTGCAGCGCATCACCGTGCAGCCCGAAGGCGGCCTGCCGATGCGCGTGTCGCGGCGCCGGTGAGGTGGTAACACGGGAGAACAGGGTCTCATCCGGGCGCCCGGGCGGCCCCTCCCTTGCAGTGGCGGCGGAAAAGCTGCATATAGCGGGCTCGGGCATTTGCTGACCGGGTCTGGTCGACGCTCCACTGCCGCCGCAATGACGGCGCCCGCTCCGGCACACGGCCGAAGCGCTCCCGTGGAACGCCACCTTTCACCGACACGACGTGAACTTCCGAAACCACCCGCGTGTTCGACAGGCCGCAAGGTCTGCCGTCGCGCATCCAAAAACCGGAAGTCCGTCGCGGATCCCGCGCCGTCTTCCCGCCACCCAGCAAGTCATTCGGGTGGCAGTCGACGAAAGGTCGAAATCATGAGCCAGACCGGCACCATCAAGTTCTTCAATTCCGCCAAGGGCTTCGGCTTCGTGACGCCCGAGGGCGGCGCGAAGGACGTGTTCCTTCACGTGTCGGCTCTCGAGCGCGCCGGCCTCTCGGGCATCAACGAGGGCGACAAGATCCGCTTCGACGTCGAGCCCGACGCCCGCGGCAAGGGCCCCAAGGCCGTCAACATCCAGCTCGCCTAAGGCTTGAGCTTCGGCCCGACGGCTCCTCGAGCCCCGGGCCCTCGACCTGAAACGAAGGCGCCGGGGCGACAACGCCGCGGCGCCTTTCCCACAAGGGCCCGGCATGATGCCGCACCCCGGCAGGATCCCGGCTTCGCGTTTGTCCGGCGTCTCGCCCTTTACGAAAGCGAGAGCCAGGATGGACAAGTCGGCCACCGCACGCAGCCGTGCCGACGCCGCCTTCGCGACACCGCCCGAGCGCGGTGCCAAGGGTTCGGCGACGATGATCATCGCGGACGAGGTCAAGGCGACGCACGAGAAGACGGCCCGCCTGAAGGCCCTGCGCCTCGCGCAGGAAGCCGTCGCGGCGGAAGAGGCCAAGAGCGCCGCTCCCGCCAAGAAGAAGGCCGCGCCCCGCAAGAAGCGGGCCACGGCGTAAGATTTCTATTGATCGCCGGCGATCAAGGGCCTAGCAAGCGTCCTTTGACGCCCCTCAACCCTCTCTCGTGAAGGAGACGAATTGAAAGTCGAAGTCCGGGACAACAATGTCGATCAGGCCCTGCGGGTCCTGAAGAAGAAGCTTCAGCGCGAAGGCGTGTTTCGCGAGATGAAAGCGCGCCGGGCGTACGAGAAGCCGTCCGAGCGCCGCGTCCGCGAGAAGCAGGACGCCATCCGTCGGGCCCGCAAGGCCGCCCGCAAGCAGGCGCAGCGCGAGGGCCTTCTGCCCGCCGCCAAGCGCAAGATCCGTCCCGGCGCGCCGGGTGCGGGTGCTCCGCGCGCAGGCGCCGGCGCCGGCGGTCGCGACTGACCCTTCCCCTGCCGTGCCGATCTTCGGCCGGCAGACCGGGTGCTCATCCACCCCCTTCGCCGCCGAGGCCGGTTCGCCGGCCTCCAGCGGCTTCGCCCTGTCTTACGGCCCGCCGATGCGCTCGAACGCATCCGCGGGCCGAAGTCGTTTCGGGGAGCCGGCGGTCGCGGGCGCCCGGCCGTTCGGACGAGACCGGCCCGTCCGCAGGACCGGGTCGGACGGGCGTCCGGTCCTCGCGCCCGAGGTCAGGCAGCGCGGGCGGCTCCGACATAGCGCACCGGGTCGGCGTCGCCCGGCACCGTGCGCTGGATCGACACGGGCCCGCCCGCCTCGCCGAAGGCCGTCAGGAGCCCGGCGCGCATGCGTTCCGGCAGGGCATGCAGGACGGCGCCCGCCTCGGCCGCGGCGACGATGCAGCGCAGGGTGACGATCTGGCTGTCGGCGCCCAGCTGGTCGAGAAAGGCCAGCGGCTCGGCCGTCGGCGCCCGGCCGGCGGTCAGGGTCTCGCGCGCCGCCCCCTCCAGCGCCCGGCGCGCCTCCTCGAAGGGAAGAGCGCGCGCCAGCGTCACCTGATAGGCGAAGAGCCGGTGGCCGGCGCGCGAATGGTTGCGCAGCCAGACGTTCCAAAGCGTGGAATTGGGCGCGAAGACGAAGAGCCCGTCATAGGTCTCCAGATGGCAGACGAAGAGCCCGATCTCGCGCACCGTGCCGGCGATGAGCTGCGTCTCCACGTAGTCGCCCACCCGGAAGGGCCGCAGCCAGAGCAGCATGATGCCGGCCGCGATATTGGCGAGCGTGCCCTGCAGGGCGAGGCCGATGGCAAGGCCCGCGGCGCCGAGAACCGCCAGGAGCGAGGTCATCTGGACCCCGACCTGCCCGAGCGCCGCCACGAGCGCCAGCACGATCACGCCGTAGCGCACGATCGAGACGAGCGGCGCGCGCACCGTCGGGTCGAGCCGGCCGGCGCGCGCGAAGGCGGTCGTGACGAGGCTCCCCAGCCAGCGCGCGAGGAGGAAGCCCGCGACGAGGATGAGCGCGGCGACGAAGAGATTCGGCAGGAACTGCGCGGCCCGGTCGGCGAGCGTCCTCAGGAACTGCTCGGAGGCCTGGAAGGAAGGGTCTTGCATGAGCGGCCTCGCAGCGCGGAACGGATGCGGATGGCATCCCGCACCGCGAGACAAGATGCGTCAGGTGCGCCGGCCGGCAAGCGCGAGGGCCGCGTCACCGGCGACCGCGCGGATCCGGCGCCCGTCCGATCCCGGCGCGAAGGCGGGATCGGACGGGGCTGACGATCCGGGGCGTCAGATCGACGGCGCGCCGCGCGGCGGGGCCTTCGGCTCCTCCTCGTCGACGAGGCCCTCGAAGAGCGCTGTCGAGAGATAGCGCTCGGCGAAGGAGGGGATGATGACGACGATGGTCTTGCCGGCATTCTCCTCGCGCGCGCCGACCTTGAGGGCGGCGGCGAGCGCGGCGCCCGAAGAGATGCCGACGGGCACGCCCTCGAGCCGGGCGACGAGGCGCGCGGTCTCGAAGCTTTCCTCGTTGGAGATCTGGACCACCTCGTCATAGACCTCGCGGTCGAGGATCGCGGGCGCGAAGCCCGCGCCGATGCCCTGGATCTTGTGCGGGCCGGGTGCGCCGCCGGACAGGACATGGCTGGCCTCGGGCTCCACCGCCACCACCCGCAGCTCGGGCCTGCGGCTCTTCAGCACCTGCCCGACGCCGGTGATCGTGCCCCCCGTGCCGATGCCGGCGACGAAGATGTCGACCTTGCCGTCCGTGTCGTTCCAGATCTCCTCGGCCGTGGTGACGCGGTGGATCTGCGGGTTGGCCGGGTTCTCGAACTGCTGGGGCATCACCGCGTCGGGGATCTCGGAGACGAGTTCCTCGGCCTTGGCGATGGCGCCCTTCATGCCCCTGGCACCCTCGGTCAGGACGAGGTCGGCGCCGAGCAGCCGCAGCATCTTGCGCCGCTCGATCGACATGGTCTCGGGCATGGTCAGGATCAGGCGATAGCCCTTGGCGGCGGCCGCGAAGGCGAGCGCGATGCCGGTATTGCCGGAGGTCGGCTCGACGAGCGTCGTGCGGCCGGGCTGGATGCGGCCGGCGGCCTCGAGCGCCTCGATCATGGCGACGCCGATGCGGTCCTTGACGCTGGCGATCGGGTTGAAGAACTCGAGCTTGGCGAGGATCGTCGCCCTGGAGCCCTTCTCGCGCGCCAGCTTGTCGAGCCTCACCAGCGGCGTGTCGCCGATCGTGTCGATGATGGAATCGTAGATGCGCCCGCGGCCCTTCGTGCGGGGCGGGGTCTCGTTGGAGATCGTGTCCATGGGGTCTCGTCCTTCCCTTCGCGGTCCCTCGCTCCGCCGTGCGGAGTCGGCTTTGCGGTGAAGATAGCGCGCCTCGCCCGCGCTTTTGAGGCCCGGCGATCCAATCCGCCCGTCCGGCAGGGAATAGGTTTGCCGAAGGCCGCCACGGGGCCGTGCGGATGATGCGCCTTCGCGGCCGGCAAAGCGAGCGCGCCCGCCCGCCCCGCCCCGTCTCGAAAAGCGGCGGTGCGGCGGCATCTTAGGAATCGCATGAAGGGAACCTTAACGCGCGCGGCCGATGAATGACGGCTTACCGGCCGCTTCCGGCCTCTCCAGCCCAAGGGAGTGGATGTCATGTCCGTCGCCTTCCGGCAGATGCAGACCCTGATCGCCGAACTTCTCGTCCTCGCCGGCTGCCTGTGCGTGGGCGCGGTCGCGGCGGCCTTCTACGGCTTCTCCGATCTCGGCGAGACGGTGGTGCTGCGGGCCATGCTCTTCGCGCTTCTCGCCACGCTGGCGACCGGCCTGCCCTTCATGCTCTATGCCAGCCTGCGCCTGCAGAAGCTGCTGAAGGCCAATTCCGGGCTGCACCGGGTGGCCGTCACCGATCCGCTCACGGGCGTCCTCAACCGCAAGGGGTTCGAGGCCGAGTTCCGGCGGCGCATGGAGGCGATGAACCTCCGCGCGACGCAGGGCGGCCTCGCCTTCTTCGTCGTCGACGCCGACCACTTCAAGCGCATCAACGACCGTCTCGGCCATCCGGTCGGCGACCAGGCGCTGGTGGGCATCGCGGCGGCCCTCAAGCGCTCGCTGCGGGGCGGAGACATCGTGGGGCGCATCGGCGGCGAGGAATTCGCCATCGCGCTGAACTGCACCAACCAGGACAGCGCGGCCCTCGTCGCCGAGCGCATCCGGGCCACGATCGCCCGTCTCTCCGTTGGAAGCGGCGCGGCGCGGGCGCCCCTGTCGGTCAGCATCGGCGGCTCGTTCTCGGCCTCCGCACAGACCTATGCGGCGCTCTACGGGCAGGCGGACGCCAATCTCTACGCCGCCAAGAAGGGCGGCCGGAACCGCGTCGTCCTCACGGCCTTCAAGGCGGAGGGCGGGCGCTACCGCCTCTCGGCCGCCGGCGGGCACGGCCTGCTCGCGCGATAGGGGGTCAGCCTCGACCCGTGGAGCCGAAGCCGCCCGCGCCGCGCACCGTCTCGCCGAGATCCTCGACCTCGGCGAAGGTCGCCACGCAGACGGGCGCGACCACGGCCTGCGCGATGCGCTCGCCGCGCCGGATCTCGAAGGGTTCGGTGCCGAGATTGACGAGCGCGACCATCACCTCGCCGCGATAGTCCCAGTCGACCGTGCCCGGCGCGTTGAGGACGGTGACCCCGTGGCGCACGGCCAGTCCCGAGCGCGGGCGCACCTGCATCTCGTATCCTTCCGGCAGCGCGAAGCACAGGCCCGTCGGCACGAGGGCGCGGGCGCCGGGCGCAAGCACGAGCGGCGCCTCGAGGGCCGCGCGCAGGTCCGCCCCGGCCGCCCCGGCGCTCGCATAGGCGGGAAGCTCCAGCCCTTTCGCATGGGGAAGGCGGCGGACGGCGATGGCGGGACGGGTCATGCGGGCTCCCCCGGTCTCTGGCCGAGCGCCTCGGCGATCCAGCGCGCCAGCGCGTCGGCGACCGCTTCCTTCTTCAGGCGCGGCAGCGTGGAGACGCCCTCGCGCGTGACGAAATGCACCGTGTTCTCCTCGCCGCCCATCACGCCCGTGCCGGGCGAGACGTCGTTGGCGACGATGAGGTCGGCACCCTTGCGCAGGAGCTTGGCCCGCGCATTGGCGATGAGATCGTGCGTCTCGGCGGCAAAGCCGACGACGAGCGTCGGCCGGCTGGAACCGTGGCCGACGCCGGCGAGAATGTCGGGATTCTCCACGAGGGCGAGGGGCGGCGGGCCGCCCTCCCCTTTCTTCATCTTGCGAAGGCCCTCCTCGGCGACGCGCCAGTCGGCGACGGCGGCGACGAAGACGGCGGCGTCCGCCGGCAGGTCCGCCTCCACCGCCGCCTGCATCTGGCGCGCGGTCTCGACGCGGGTCACGCGCACGCCCTCGGGATCTGCGATCGTCACCGGCCCGCTGACGAGATGGACGCTCGCGCCGAGCCGGGCGAGGCTGGCGGCGATCGCATGGCCCTGGCGGCCGGAGGAGCGGTTGGCGATGTAGCGCACGGGATCGATCGGCTCGTGCGTCGGCCCGGAGGTGACGAGGATGCGGCGGCCGGTAAGCGGTCCGTCCGGCGTCGGCCGCGCCCCGGCCGTGCGGGAAGCGCGCGCGTCGAGCATCGCCTCCAGCGCAGCGACGATCCCGAGCGGCTCGGCGAGACGCCCGGCACCCGCCTCGCCGGCCTCGGCCATCTCGCCCGTTGCCGGCCCCACGAAGGCGATGCCGTCGGCGGCGAGCGTCGCGGCGTTGCGGCGCGTGGCGGGATGGCTCCACATGGCCGGGTTCATCGCCGGCGCCATGAGGACGGGCGCGCGCGTCGCCAGGAGCACCGCGCCGGCCAGATCGTCGGCTGCGCCGGCCGCGGCCCGCGCCATCAGATTGGCCGTGGCGGGGGCGACGAGCACCGCGTCGCAGTCGCGCGCGAGACGGATATGGCCGACATCCTGCTCGTCCTGCCGGTCGAAGAGATCGGTGAAGACGTGCCCGCCCGACAGCGCGCCGACCGCGAGCGGGGTGACGAATTCGCGCGCGCCCGCCGTCATCACGGGCACGACGCTCGCCCCGCGCTCACGGAGGCGACGGATCAGGTCGAGCGCCTTGTAGGCGGCGATGCCGCCGCCGACGACGAGAAGGATGCGCTTGCCGGCGAGTGTCATGAGGAACCTAGCGCGGACGTCACGTCCGTGTGGGGAAAGTCGTCGCCCTTGAAGAGGAGCGGCCTGTCGAGGGCGCGCGCGAGCGCGTAGGAGAAGCAGTCGCCGAAGTTGAGGCGCGCCGGGCTCCCCGAGCCGCGGCCGTAGCGCCGGTAGGCGTCCGTGGCCAGATCGACCTGAAGCGCGTCGACCGGGACGATCTCGAGGGCGAGTTCGGACGAGATGGCGCGGATGCGCAGCAACCCGTCCTCGCCCCAACGAGAGAGGACGACGATCGAGAGCTCGACGGCCGTGCCGGCGGACATGACGGCCGGCTGCCGGTCCGCGCATTCGGCGATCGCACGGGCTTCGGGCTCGCCCTGCAGGATCGCGACGATCGCCGACGTGTCGACGACGATCATTCCGTCCCGTCCGACAAGGCGTCCGAATAGGCCTTCAGATCGAAAGGCGCGTCCAGCGGTCGTCCCAGCGCGAGGATACGACGAAGGCGCGCCTCGCGCTCGTCGTCGGACGCCTCGCCTTTCACGCGTCCTGCGGACCGGTCCTCGTCCCGGCTGAGGCGGTCGAGGGAGAGGCGCAACTCGTCGTCGAGCGAACGTCCCCTCGCAGCGGCGCGCAGTTCCAGGCGCCGGATCACGTCATCGTCGATTCCGTGGATCGTCAGATCACCCATCGCAGTCTCTTCGTCGAAAGCCGTCGGCACGCTTCAGGTTCCCAGAGCATAGGCAGGGTCCCCTCTCCCCGCAACGAACCCCGGCCTCACCCCCCGACCGTCAGCTTCCAGGCGATCACCACGAGCGCGGCGGCGGCGACGATCTGGGCGACATGGCCGATGGCGATGGCGACGCGCCCTTCCTTGGCGAGTTCCATGAGGTCGTCGTCGTTGATGTGGATGCCGTTCTCGATGAGGTCCGGCATCTGCTTGGCGAGGATCTCCAGCCCGTCGGCGAAGTCGGGCAGGCGGCGGGCGACGCGCAGGAGCGCGTCCAGGCCCTCCTTGGCGTCGCGCAGCTTGGCGGCGGGGCCGAGCTCGCGCAGGATGTAGTCCGTCACCACCGGCTCGGCGGCGACCCACATGTTGAAGCGCGGATCGAGCGAGCGCGCCACGCCCTCCACGACGACCATGGTCTTCTGCAGGAGCACGAGTTCGGGGCGCGTGCGCATCTCGAAGAGCTCGGTCACCTCGAAGAGCAGCGTCAGAAGATGGCCCATCGAGATCGTCTCGGCCGGCTGGCCGTGGATCGGCTCGCCGATGGCGCGCAGCGCCTGCGCGAAGCTCATCACGTCCTGTCCGCGCGGCACGTAGCCGGCCTCGAAATGCACTTCGGCCACCCGTTGGTAGTCGCGCTTGATGAAGCCGTAGAGGATCTCGGCGAGGAACCGGCGGGAATCGCGCGACAGGCGCCCGACGATGCCGAGATCGACCGCCACGACCTTGCCGTCCGCATCGACGAAGAGGTTTCCCGGATGCATGTCGGCGTGGAAGAAGCCGTCGCGCATGGAATGGCGCAGGAAGGATTGCACGACCGTGGCGCCGAGGAGGGGCAGGTCGTGGCCGGCGGCCGCGATCGCGGCCACGTCGTTCATCTTGATCCCGTCGATCCATTCCATCGTCAGGACGTCGCGGCCGGTGCGCTCCCAGTCGACCTTGGGCACGCGGAAGCCCGGGTCCTCGGCGATGTTGTCGGCCATTTCCGAGGAGGCGGCGGCCTCGAGGCGCAGATCCATCTCGATGCGGGTCGCCTGCGCCAGCGTCTCGACGACGGCCACGGGCCGCAGGCGCCGCGCCGAGCGCACGAAGATCTCCAGGAGCCGCGCGATGAAGGCGAAGGCGTCGAGCTCGCGCTGGAAGCGCTGGCGCACGCCCGGCCGGATGACCTTCACCGCCAGGAACTTCTCGCCTTCGGGCGTGCGCACCGTCGCCTTGAAGACCTGGGCGATCGAGGCAGCCCCCACCACCTCGCCGAGATCGACGAAGAGGTCGTCGATGCGCCGGCCGAGCGTCAGCTCGATCTCGGCGATGGCCTCGGCCCGGGGGAAGGGCGGCACCTTGTCCTGGAGGGAGCCGAGTTCGGTGGCGATCTCCAGCCCGACGATGTCGGGCCGCGTCGCCAGGAACTGCCCGAGCTTCACATAGGAGGGCCCGAGCCGGTTGAGCGCGCGCGACAGGCTCTCGCTTCTCGCCCGTTCGCCCGCCGAGCGGCGCGCGATGAGCGAGGCGAGCGTCAGCGCCAGCGTGGGTCCGGCCGGCAGGCCCTCGCGCGGGAACGAGGCGAAGACGCCCTCGCGTGCCAGGACGAAGACGGCGCGCAGGAGCGCGAAGGTGCCGGAGATGGGATTGGCCACGGAAGGGTCTGTCGTCTCTCGTGTCTTGGTGGATCTCTGGCGGAGCGGGACGTCTCGTCCGCTCTAGAGCTTCCAGCCGGAATGGATCGCGGCGATGCCGCCGGACAGGTTGCGATGGGTCACGCGCTCGAAGCCGGCCCGTTCGATGGCGGCCGCGAAATTGGCCTGATTGGGGAAGCGCCGGATCGATTCCACCAGATATTCGTAGGACTCGCGGTCGCGCGTCACGAGTTCGCCGATGCGCGGGATCGCCTTGAAGGACCACTCGTCGTAGAGCCGGTCGAGGCCGGGCATGTCGACCTCGGAAAATTCCAGGCACAGGAAGCGCCCGCCCGGGCGCAGCACCCGGAAGGCCTCTTCCAGCGCCCTGTCGATGCGCGGCACGTTGCGGATGCCGAAGGCGATCGTATAGGCGTCGAAGACGTTCGAGGGCAGGTCGAGCGCCTCGGCATTGCCTTCCACGAAGGTGAGGTTGTCGGAAAGGCCGCGCTTTGCCGCCCGCTCGGCGCCGACGCCGAGCATCGAGGCGTTGATGTCGAGCACCGTGCCGGTGGCGCGCCGGCTGGAGGCCTCCACGAGGCGGAAGGCGACGTCGCCGGTGCCGCCCGCCACGTCCACGAAGCGCCAGTCGGCGCGCCGCGGCGGCGAGGCCATGGCGACCATGGCGTTCTTCCACACCCGGTGCATGCCGGCGGACATGAGGTCGTTCATCAGGTCGTAGCGCTCGGCCACGCGATGGAAGACCTCGTTGACGCGCGCCTGCTTCTCCTCGCGTCCCGTCACCGTGGAGAAGCCGTAGCTCGTCTCCATCGCCTCGGCACCGGTCACTCGCGCTCGCGACATCTCGTCGGCCCTTCGCTTCTTGCCGCGCGCGAAGGCCGGCCCAAGATGATAGGACGCGGGGGGTCCCCGCGCCGCCGCCACCGCGGACAGGGCCGCGCTGCGCCCTCTTATCGTCGTGCAGGACTTAAGCCAACATGCCCGAATTGCCAGAGGTCGAGACGGTCCGTCGCGGGCTCGCCCCCGTCATGGAGGGCGCGCGCATCGAGGCGGTGGCGCTCGCGCGGGCGGACCTGCGCTTTCCCTTCCCCGAGCGGTTCGGCGAGCGGCTGGCGGGCCGGCGCATCCTCTCGCTCTCGCGGCGGGCGAAATATCTCCTCGCCGACCTCTCGGGCGAGGAGCGGCTCGCCATGCATCTCGGCATGTCCGGCTCCTTCCGCATCGAGGTGCCGGAGGGAACGCTCGTGCCAGGCGCCTTCCACATCCCTCGTTCGGAAGCGCGCCTCCACGACCATGTCCGCTTCTCCCTGACGCGCGCGGACGGCACGCCCGCCACGATCGTCTTCAACGACCCGCGCCGCTTCGGCTCCATGACGCTGCTGGGCAGCGGCGAGTTCGAGACGCATCGCCATTTCGCCCGGCTCGGCATCGAGCCGACCGGCAACGCGCTGAGCGGGGCGGCGCTCGCGCCCTTCCTCATGGGACGTGCGGCGCCGCTGAAGGCGGTGCTGCTCGACCAGACCATCGTCGCCGGGCTCGGCAACATCTATGTCTGCGAGGCGCTGTGGCGGGCGAAGCTCTCCCCGCGCCGGGCGGCGGGAACGCTGGTGCGCGCCGACGGCCGGCCGACGGAGCGCCTGGAGCGGCTCGCCACCGAGATCCGCGCCACCATCGCCGACGCGATCGAGGCGGGGGGCTCGACCCTTCGCGACTACCGCCAGGCGGACGGCTCGCTCGGCTATTTCCAGCATCGCTTCGCCGTCTACGACCGCGAGGACGAGCCCTGCCCGCGCCCCGCCTGCCGGGGCGTCGTCGCGCGCCTCGTGCAGTCCGGCCGCTCGACCTTCTTCTGCCCGCAATGCCAGAGATGACGCGCCGGGCCTGCCGCAGGCGGGTCCGGGACGGCGACGAGGATTGACGTCCGGCGGGGCCACCCCTATAAGGCCCCATCTTCGGCGGCGTCCTTCGGGCGCCGGCCCTGTTTTATGCGCGGCCCGATCACGTCGCCCGCGCTCATCAGACACGCTGAACGAGAGAGACTGAGATGGCCAACACCTCATCGGCCAAGAAGGCCACGCGCAAGATCGCCCGCCGTACCGCGGTCAACATCGCCCGTCGCTCGCGCGTGCGCACCTTCCTGCGCAAGGTGGAGGAGGCGATCCTCTCCGGCGACAAGGATGCCGCGGTCGCCGCCTTCAAGGTCGCCGAGCCCGAGCTGATGCGCGCCGCCTCCAAGGGCGTCGTCCACAAGAACACCGCCTCGCGCAAGATCGCGCGTCTGGCCCACCGCGTGAAGGGCGTCGGCGCGGCCGCCTGAGGCCTGCGACCGTCCGAACCGCGACCGACCTGCATCGAAGGGCCCGGCATCTTGCCGGGCCCTTCTGCGTTTTCGGCCGTGCCGACCGCCGCGAACGGGACGGCGCCGCCGCGGCGGAGGCAGGGCCGCCCTGCCGTCCCCGCACCCTGCGCGCGCGGGGGACGGCACGGGAGCGACGGGTCTCGCGCGCGGGCCGCCGGGGCGCTCACGGCCGCGATCCCCGCTCAACGGCCCTCCTTCCGGCAAATCCGGACGCTCGCGCGATCGTTGCCCGACTGCGATTCGCACGCAGTTTGCGCTTGACGCCCCCTCCGTCATGCCAGCGTCACGACTTTGACGCGAAACCTCCGGGCACCTCCCGCGGCGCCACGGAAATCGTTTTTAGATCAGACCGTTACAGGAAGTCACTGAGCTCATAAAAAAAGCCTGTGAAAACTCCGAACGCGAGTCCTTGAGTCAAGCGGACCGGCCGGTTTGGCTAAAATTATCTTGTCGCACCACCTGCCGCAGCCCTTGAAAGAGGAGGGATCGTCAGGGGTGCCAGTGCCTTAACCGGCGCGGCCGCGTGCCGGTGGTGGCCGGCGCGTCACGGATTTGCCGCGCTTTCGCCGATTCCCTGAAGACTCGCCTTGCCGTCCCCGGCCCGGTTTCATAATTTCCGATGCGGACTGCGGGGACGGTAGATGAATGACGGCGAGCGGAATGTTTTCCAAAGGTTTTTCGCGTCATTTACCAAAGCGGATCGTCGGAACGCCTCGCCAGACGCCTGACAACGAAAGTTTTCGTTAAGGGTCCCGACAAGCGCGATCGAATTTAAGGTTTTCCAAACCTTTTCAGGCCGGCACCCCTGGTGCGCGGTACGAGGGGAATTTTTGCCATGACTTCACACTACAAGGGGGACGTGACCGCGGGGGCCTGCTGGCAATCCCTCGGCCAGACCCCCGACGCCCTCCTGATCGACGTGCGCACGGTGGCCGAGTGGACCTATGTCGGTCTGCCGGTCCTGGCCTCGATCGGCAAGGCGCCGATCCTCGTGGAATGGCAGCGCTACCCTTCGATGAATGTCGACCCGTCCGCCTTCGCCGACCAGGTGGAGGCGGAGATCCGGGCTGCGGGCGCGGGCAAGAACTCGGAACTCTACTTCCTCTGCCGGTCGGGCGTGCGCTCGATGGGCGGGGCGGCGGCCATGGCGGCGCGCGGCTACATCAACTGCTTCAACGTGCTCGACGGGTTCGAGGGACCGGTCGACGGCGAGGGCCATCGCGGTCTCTCGGCGGGCTGGAAGGCGGAGGGTCTCCCATGGGCCCAGAAATGACCCCCACGCGCCGGCCCGCCGGCGGCTTCGCCGCGCCGGCGATCCGGCCGGCGAGCGCACCCGTCGCCAACGAGTATCGGACGACCAGCCAGGGAACGGGCGATATGGGCACTGAACCTGCGGCACGCACCGGCTCGGAAGTGATGGACCGCGTCGCCGCGCGCCTGAAGGCGCAGCTCGGCCAGGACATCTACACGAGCTGGTTCCAGCGCATGAAACTCGACTCGGTCGGGCGCGGCGTCTGCCAGCTCTCCGTGCCGACCGCCTTCCTGCGCAACTGGATCCAGTCGCATTACCGCGACCTCCTGACCGAGATCTTCAAGGAAGAGGTGCCGGGCACGCTGCGGGTGGACCTGTGCGTGCGCAGCGCCGTGCGCGGCGGCGGCGTGACCCTTCGCCAGCCCATGGCCGGCGCCCTGCCCGACCTGCCGGCGAATGCGGTGGGAACCCCCGGCGAGCGCCTCGCGCTGGCGGCGGCCCCCGCCGCTGCGGCGCCCGCGCGCGCCGAGACGCCGCGCAGCGCCACCGATTTCGGCTCGCCGCTCGATCCGCGCTTCACCTTCGAGAGCTTCGTGGAAGGCGCGCCCAACCGCGTGGCGCTCGCCGCCGCCCGGGCGATCGCCGAGAACGGCCCGCAATCGGTGCGCTTCAACCCGCTCTTCGTCCATGCCAGCGTCGGGCTCGGCAAGACGCATCTCCTGCAGGCGTTGGCCAATGCCGCCACGCGGCGCGAGGACGCGCCGCGCGTCGTCTATCTGACCGCCGAATATTTCATGTGGCGCTTCGCCACCGCCATCCGCGACAATCAGGCGCTCGAGCTGAAGGAGACGCTGCGCGGCATCGACATCCTCATCATCGACGACGTGCAGTTCCTGCAGGGGCGCTCGCTGCAGCAGGAGTTCTGCCACCTTCTCAACGCGCTGATCGATTCGGCCCGGCAGGTCATCTGCGCCGCCGACCGGCCGGCCGTGGAGCTGGAATCGCTCGACCCGCGCGTGCGCTCGCGCCTGGCCGGCGGCGTCACGCTGGAAATGGCCCCGCCGGACCTCGTGATGCGCCGCGCCATGCTCGCCTCGCGCGCCGAGATGCTGTCCCGGGACGATCCGAGCTTCGCCATTCCCGAGAAGGTCGTGGAGACGATCGCCACGCGCGTGGCGGGCTCGGGCCGCGATCTCGAGGGCGCCTTCAACCAGATCGCCTTCCGCCACTCGCTCGGCCAGCCGCTCTCAGCCGAGCATCTCGACGATCTCCTCAACCAGCTGACGCGCACCAGCGGCGAGCGGCGCGTGCGCGTCGAGGACATCCTGAAATTCGTCTCGCGCCACTACAACGTGTCGCGCACCGACCTCCTCTCGGCCCGGCGCACCCGCACCATCGTGCGCCCGCGCCAGATCGCCATGTATCTGGCCAAGACCATGACGCCCCGCTCGCTGCCCGAGATCGGCCGCAGGTTCGGCGGGCGCGACCACACGACCGTGCTGCACGCCGTGCGCAAGATCGAGGGCGAGCGGGCGGCCGATCCCAAGCTCTCCGAGGAGCTCGACATCATCCGCCGCATGATCGAGGAGTGAGGGCGAGGGCGGCCCGCTCCGGCCGCCGCCCTGCCCTGCCGGCCCGGCCGCCGGGGTCGGGACGATCGGCCGGACCGCCGCCCGTTTACCCTGCGCGGGCGAAAGGCGCGGCGCGCCGAGAGCGCCGCTTTGTTCCGGCTGCGGTCTGTTCTACAAGGTTCCACTCCTTGCGCGGTGGCGCGGCCTGAAAAGCCGGGCCGCCGCCGCGCCCGTCCCGAATGAAACGGCGTCCTTCCATGCGTATCATCATCGAACGGTCCAATCTTCTGAAGTCGCTGGCCCATGTCCATCGCGTGGTCGAGCGGCGCAACACGATCCCGATCCTGTCCAACGTGCTCCTGCGCACCGAGGGCGAGGCGCTGCGGCTGAAGGCGACCGATCTCGACATCGAGATCACCGAGGGCGTGCCCGCGCTCGGCGAGCAGGAGGGGGCGACGACCGTTCCGGCCCACCTCCTCTACGACATCGTGCGCAAGCTGCCGGACGGTTCGGAGGTGAAGCTCGCCACCAATCCCGACGGCAACCAGATGACCGTCTCCTCCGGGCGCTCCAACTTCCGCCTCCAGTGCCTGCCCGAATCCGACTTCCCCGACATCACCGCCGGCACCTTCTCGCACGCCTTCAGGATGAAGGCGGGCGAACTCGCGCGCCTCATCGAGCGCACCCAGTTCGCGATCTCGACGGAGGAGACGCGCTACTATCTGAACGGCATCTTCTTCCACACGATCGAGACGGAGGGCACGCTGCAGCTGCGCGCGGTCGCCACCGACGGCCATCGCCTGGCGCGCGCGGAGATGGACGCGCCCAGCGGCTCGGAGGGCATGCCCGGCATCATCGTGCCCCGCAAGACGGTGGGCGAGCTGCAGAAGCTCCTCGGCGACTGCGGCGCGGAGGACGAGATCGGCGTCGAGCTCTCCGATTCCAAGATCCGCTTCTCCATCGGCGCGGTGGTGATGACCTCCAAGCTCATCGACGGCACCTTCCCGGACTATCAGCGCGTCATCCCGACCGGCAACGACAAGGAGCTGACGCTCGACCGGCAGAGCTTCTCGGCCGCCGTCGACCGCGTCTCCACCATCTCCTCCGAGCGCGGGCGCGCGGTGAAGCTCGCCGTCGGCGACGGACAGCTGGTGCTGACCGTGAACTCGCCCGATTCGGGCACGGCGACGGAGGAACTGGCCGTCGGCTACGACAGCGACGGGATCGAGATCGGCTTCAACGCCAAGTATCTCCTCGACATCACCGGCCAGCTCTCGGGCGAGGAGGCCGTGTTCATGCTGGCCGATCCCGGCTCGCCGACGCTGATCCGCGACGGCGGCGACGCGCGCACGCTCTACGTTCTCATGCCGATGCGGGTCTGAGACGACGACCGTCTCCTCCAGCGCGCGGCTCGTGCCTGCGACCGGTTCCGGGCCGGAGGCGCCGGCGCCGCTCGTGCGCGTGAGCGTGCTGCGCCTCGTCGACTTCCGCAACCACGCCGCCCTGCGCCTGGCCTTCACCCGGCCCTTCGTCGTCTTCGCCGGCGAGAACGGGTCGGGCAAGACGAATCTCCTGGAGGCGCTCTCGCTCCTCTCGCCCGGCCGCGGCCTTCGCCGCGCGGTGACGCAGGATCTCGCCCGCAAGGACGGCTCCGGCGGCTTCTCGGTCGGCGCCGAGATCGTCTCGAACGGCGTCGAGAGCCGCATCGCCACGCAGCTCCGCCCGGACGCGGCTTCCCCGACGCGCCTCATCCGCATCGACGAGACCGTGCCCGACCGCGCCGAGGCGCTGCTCGACCTCCTGCGCGTCCTCTGGCTGACGCCGGCCATGGACGGGCTCTTCACGGGCCCGGCGGGCGACCGGCGAAAGTTCCTCGACCGGCTGGTGCTCGCCGTCGATCCCGGCCACGGCCGGCGCGCGGCCGACTACGAGCGCGCCATGCGCCAGCGCAACCGCCTCCTGTCGGAGCACCGGCGCGAGGATGCCTGGATCGCCGGCGTCGAGGCGCAGATGGCCGAGCTCGGGATCGCCATCGCGCTCGCGCGCGCCGAACTCGTGGCGCTGCTCGCCGGGATGATCCTGGAGGCCGGCCCCTCCGGTCCCTTCCCGCAGGCGGGGCTGGCGCTGACCAGCGGCTACGGGGCGATGGCGCTCGACCGGCCGGCGGCCGATCTGGAGGACGCGGCGCGGCTGTCGCTGGCCGAGGGCCGCTTCGAGGACCGCGCGGCCGGGCGCACGCTCGCCGGCCCCCATCGCGGCGACCTCCTCGTCTCCCATGCCGGCAAGGCGATGCCCGCCGCCCTCTCCTCGACGGGCGAGCAGAAGGCGCTCCTTGTCGGCCTGGTGCTCGCCCATGCCCGCCTCGTCGCGCGCATTTCCGGCCTCTCTCCGATCCTCCTCCTCGACGAGATCGCCGCCCATCTCGATCCCGGCCGGCGCGCGGCGCTGTTCGACATCGTCGAGACGCTGGGCGTCCAGGCCTTCATGACGGGCACGGACATGGACCTCTTCTCCGCGCTCGGCAGCCGGGCGCAGTTTCACCCGACGACCGCCGAAGGCGTCGGCGAGCCCTTCCCTCCGCCCCGAGCACCGGAGTTGCCATGAGCGAGACACCGCTCTCCTCGGACGAGATCGCCCGCTACGCCCGCCACATCGTGCTGCCCGAGATCGGCGGCGCGGGCCAGCAGGCGTTGAAGCGCGCGAAGGTCCTCGTGGTCGGCGCCGGCGGCATCGGCTCGCCCGTCGTCCTCTATCTCGCGGCCGCCGGCATCGGCACCCTGGGCGTGGCGGACGACGACACGGTCTCGCTCTCCAACCTGCAGCGCCAGGTGCTGCACGGCACGCAGGATATCGGCCGCCCGAAGCTCGCCTCGGCCGCCGAGCGGGTCGCGGCGCTGAACCCGCATGTCGCGTTCGTCGCCCATGACCTGCGCCTCGATCCGCAGAACGGCCCGGCGATCGTCTCCGCCTATGATATCGTCGTCGACGGCTCGGACAATTTCGACACGCGCTATGCCATGGCCGATCTCTGCGAGAGCCTTAGGCGCCCGCTGGTGACGGCCGCCGTCAACCGCTTCTCGGGTTCGCTGACGGTGCTCAAGCCGCACGAGGTCGGGCCGGACGGGCGCGCGCTGCCGCGCTACCGCGACCTCTTCCCGCAGCGCCCGCCGGAGGGGATGGTGCCCTCCTGCGCGGAGGCCGGCATTCTCGGCACGACGACCGGCGTCCTCGGCACGCTGGCGGCGGCCGAGGTCGTCAAGCTCGTCACCGGCGCCGGCGAGCCGCTGGTCGGGCGGCTCCTCCTTGTCGATCTCCTGGCGATGCGCTTCGAGACGATCCGCTACCGGCGCGGCAGGGACGGGGGGAGCGCAGAGGCATCCGCCTGAGCGCTCCCGCGCATCCGCCCGCTCAGGCGTGGTCGGCGGCCCGCGAGGCGAGGCTCGTCGCGCGGCGCGCCTCGGCCTCGCCGGAGACGCCGTTGAAGAAGGCGTTCAACGCCACGGCCATCAGCGTGGCCAGAAGAATGCCCGATTCCAGGAGCGGCTGCAGACCGGACGGCAGGGCGTGGAAGAAGCCGGGGCCGACGAGCGGGATCATGCCGACGCCGATCGAGATGGCGACGACGAAGAGATTGTTGCGGTTGCCGGCATAGTCGACGCCCGCGAGAATCCGCACGCCCGTCGCCGCCACCATGCCGAACATGACCAGGCCGGCGCCGCCGAGGACGGTGACCGGCACCGCCTCCACCAGCGCGGCCATCTTCGGCATCAGGCCGAGCGCCAGCATGATGGCGCCGCCCGCCGCCGTGACCCAGCGCGACTTGACGCCCGTGACGCCCACGAGGCCGACATTCTGCGAGAAGGACGTGTAGGGGAAGGTGTTGAAGACGCCGCCGACCAGCGTGCCGACGCCGTCGGCGCGAAGGCCCCGCGTCAGCGCCGCCTTGTCCACCGCCTTGCCGGTGATGTCGCCGAGCGCCAGGAACATGCCGAGCGACTCGATCATGACGACGATCATGACGAGGCACATGGTGAGGATGGGCACGAGGTGGAACTGCGGCGCCCCGAAATGGAAGGGCAGGACCAGCCCGAACCAGGGCGCGGCCGCCACCTTGTCGAACTGCATGAGGCCGAGCGCCGTGGCGACGAGCGCGCCCGCGACGATGCCGAGGAGCACCGCGACATTGGCGAGAAAGCCGCGCCCCCAGCGCACCAGCGCCAGGATGACGAGGAGCACGAAGAGCGCGATGGCAAGGCCCGTCGGCGCGCCATAGGCGGGGTTGGCCACCTGCACCGCCTCGCCCGTCTCCAGCACCTTGCGCAAGGTCGGCACGCCCCCGCCGGCCCAGTTGATGCCGACGCGCATCAGCGAGATGCCGATGACGAGGATGACCGTGCCCGTCACCACCGGCGGGAAGAGCGGCAGGATGCGCCCGACGAGCGGGGCGACGAGAATGCCGAAGACGCCCGCCGCGATCACCGCGCCGTAGATGCCGAGGAGCCCGACGCCCGGCGTCGCGCCCATGGCGAGCATCGGCCCGACGGAGGCGAAGGTCACGCCCATCATCACCGGCAGGCGGATGCCGACGCCGGGAAAGCCGACGCACTGGATGAGCGTCGCGATCCCGCAGGCGAAGAGATCGGCCGAGATCAGGAAGGCGACGTCCTGCGGCGACAGGTTCAGCGCCCGCCCGACGATGAGCGGCACGGCGACCGCGCCCGCATACATGACGAGGACGTGCTGCAAGGCGAGCGGCCAGAGCTGCGGCGCACCCGGCCGCGCGTCGACGGGGTGGAGGGCGGACACACGGCTCATCGGCAGCCTCGCTCGGAAAACGCCGCATCCAGCTTGCGGCGACCCGAAGCGTAGAACGTGCCCTCGCAAATTGCACTGTGTGTTTTATGGGCAGGCCTGCGCCCGGGCCGGACCTGACCCCATCCGGAAAGAGGACCAGCTGCGCCCTCCCTCCCCGCATCGAGAAATCGATGGGATTGTCGCGGCAGTTGCAGGACAATCCTCCGGTGAGGCAACCGACGACGGCCGTTCAGCGGAGCCCCCTGATGAGCCCTGACTTTCTTCCGACATCCCTCATCGTCATCGCGTCGCCCGGCACGGGCGTCGTCGTCACGCTCGCGGCCGACCTGACTCGCGGCACCAGAGCGGCGATGGTCGCCGCCTTCGGTTGCACGCTCGGCATCGTCCCACACATGCTGGCCGCGATCACAGGGCTCGCCGCGCTGCTTCATGCCAGCGCGCTCGCTTTCGAGATCATCAAATATGCGGGGGTGGCCTATCTTCTCTACATGGCGTGGCACACGCTGAACGAGCACGGACCCTTGCGGATCGAGCGGGACGCGTCCCTACGGTCGGATCGCGACGTCATCGTCTCCGCCGTCCTCGTCACCCTGCTCAATCCCAAACTGTCGATCTTCTTCTTTGCCTTTCTGCCGCAATTCGTGTCGACCGAAGCGCCGGGGGCACTGCTGCAGATGGTCGAACTCAGCCTCGTCTTCATGGGGCTGACCTTCGCGGTCTTCGCGCTGTACGGGGCATTCGCGGCAGCGGCGCGAGAACGTATCCTCTCTCGTCCGGCGGTCATGACGGGGTTGCGCAGGGCATTCGCCGCCGCATTCCTGGGCCTTGGTGCCCGCCTCGCTCTGACGGAGCGCTGAAGGCAGGACGTGAAAAGGCCCGGGCCGCCATCGCGCCCCGGGCCTTTTGTCATGGCTCCGCTGAAAGCCTCAGATCGCGCGACGGCGGCCGAAGATCAGCGAGACGACGAAGAGGATGATGGCGACGAAGAAGATGATCTTCGCGATGCCGACGGCCGTGCCGGCGATGCCGCCGAAGCCGAGAACGGCCGCGATCAGCGCGATGATGAGGAAGGTGATGGCCCAACCGAGCATTGTCGACTCCCGAAAAACCCGTTGCGATATGTCCCGCCGGAAGAACGGGCCACAGGACGTTTTGTTCACCGCGTCCTGACGGGATCGTGAAAAGAATCGGCGCGGGCCTTGAGCGCGCGGCCTCCGGCCCGGAAGACGCGACGTCTCCGGGCCGGGGCGGGAGGAGCGTTCTCAGCCCTTGTGATGGACCTCCTGCAGCCCGTAGACCGGCGTCGGCAGGCCTTCCTTGCGGGCTTTGAGCTGCAGCGAGAGATATTGCGAATAGTGGCGCGACTGGTGGAGGTTGCCGCCGTGGAACCAGAGGTTCTCCACCTGCGTCGGCTTCCACATGTTGCGCTGCTCGCCTTCCCAGGGGCCCGGGTCCTTGGGCGTGTCGGAGCCGAGGCCCCAGACCTTGCCCACCGTGTCGGCGACCTCCTGGCTGATGAGGTCGGCCGCCCAGCCGTTCATCGAGCCGTAGCCGGTGGCGTAGACGATGAGGTCGGCGGGAAGCTCGGTGCCGTCGTCGAGCTTGACGCCGGTCTCGGTGATCTCCTCGACCTGGCCCGCCTTCAGCTTGATCTTGCCGTCGATGATGAGCTGGCTGGCGCCGACGTCGATATAGTAGCCCGAACCGCGGCGCAGGTATTTCATGAAGAGGCCCGAGCCGTCGGTGCCGTAGTCGAGCCGGAAGCCGGCCTTCTCGAGATCGGCGTAGAAGTCCTTATCGACCTCGCGGATCTTGTCGTAGACCGGGATCTGGAACTCGTGGAGGATGCGGTAGGGCAGCGAGGCGAAGATCATGTCCGCCTTCTTGGTCGTCACGCCCGCCTTCAGCGCCCGTTCCGAATAGAGGTCGCCGAGCCCATATTCCATGAGGCTGTCGGACTTCACGATATGGGTCGTGGAGCGCTGCACCATGGTCACGTCCGCCCCGCCCTCGTAGAGCGCGGCGCAGATGTCGTGGGCCGAATTGTTCGAGCCGATGACGACGACTTGTTTCCCCTTGTAGGCGTCCGGCCCCGGATGCTGCGAGGAATGCTGCTGCTCGCCCTTGAAGCGCTCCATGCCCTTGAATTTTGGGATGTTGGCCTTGCCGGACATGCCGGTCGCCATCACCAGCTGCTTGGGCCGCAGGACGACGTCCTCGCCGTCGCGGTCGACGACGACCTCCCACTCGCCCTTCTCGTCGTCGAAGCGGGCGCTCTTGGCCGTGGAGCGCGTCCAGTAGTTGAGCTCCATGACCTTGGTGTACATTTCCAGCCAGTCGCCGACCTTGTCCTTCGGCGCGAAGACGGGCCAGTTCTTGGGGAAGTCGATATAGGGCAGGTGGTCGTACCAGACGGGATCGTGCAGGCAGAGCGACTTGTAGCGCTTGCGCCATGAATCGCCCGGCCGGTCGTTCTTCTCGATGACGATGGTGGGCACGTCGAGCTGGCGCAGCCGCGCGGCGAGCGCGATGCCGCCCTGGCCGCCGCCGACGATGAGGACATAGGGCTGCGTCTCGTAGCCGAGCGTCCTCTCCTCCTCCTCGCGCTTCTCCTTCCAGCTCTTGCGGCCCGCCTGCGAGCCGTGCTCGGCGCCCATCGGGCGGCGCTCGCTCATCGGCTCCTCGAAGCCCTTCAGCTCGGTCATCGCGGTCAGGAGCGTCCAGGCCTTGCCGTCCTTCAGGCGCAGGAGCCCGTCGCCGCGCGCGACCTTGGTCTCGAACTCGATCCAGGCGGTGACGACGCCCCCTTCCTCCGTCGGCTCCTCGGCGAGGCGGAAGTTCTGCGGCTGCACGCCGTCGAGGACATGGGACAGCATGTCGGCGACCCCGGCCCGGCCCTCGACCGTCCGGATGTTCCACGTGAAGGCGACGAGGTCGCGCCAGAAGCTGACCTCGGCGAAGAGGTCGGCGGCGGCCACGACGTCGCCGGACGTCAGCGCGCCTTCGAACTCGGCCAGCCAGGCTTCCGCCTTGCGGCGCGCGTCGCTCGTCTGCACCGGCTTTTCAAGGGTCTCGCTCATGCAGTCTCCTCCTTTGACGATGACGGGGCGGGATGGCCCGGCCCCGTTGCGAACGGCCCTCCCGGCCCTTCGCGAATGGATATGGCGCCGCACCCGCGGGCGCGGCGGAACGGATGTCGGGACCTCAGTCGAAGACCATGCCGCCGTCGACGAGCAGCGTCTGGCCGGTCATGAAGGCCGAGCCCTTGCCGGCGAGGAAGCAGGCGACGCCCGCCATGTCGTCGGGGCGCGAGGCGCGGCCAAGCACGGCGCCGGCGGCGAAACCGTCGAAGGCCTCGTTCTCGGACGAGGAAAGACCGTTGTCGCGGAAGCCCTGGTCGATCAGCTTCCACATATCGGTCGCCACGACGCCCGGGCAGATGGCATTGACCCGGATGGCGTCCTTGCCGAAGGCGCGGGCGGCGGCCTGCGTGAGCGCCACGACCGCGAACTTGGAGGCCGAATAGTGCGCCAGCGGCTCGTAGCCCTGCTTGCCGGCGATCGAGGCGGTGTTGACGATGGAGCCCCCGGTGCCCTGGCGCTTCATCTGGCGGATGGCCTCCTGCATGCCGATGAGCACGCCGAGCCCGTTGACGTCCATCACGGTGCGCCAGTCCTCCTCGGTGATGTCGAGGAAGGGGCGCACCTGCGCGATGCCGGCATTGTTGAAGACGGCGTCGACCCCGCCGAAGCGCGCCGCCGCCGTCTCGATCATCGCCCGCACGCTCGAGCGCTCGCGCACGTCGACCCGGCAGGCGATGGTCTCCCCGCCGATCGCGGCCGCCATGGCGCGGGCCGCCTCCTCGTTCAGATCGGCGACGAGCACGCGGGCGCCGGCCGCGGCCAGGCCCTTGGCCATCTCCGCCCCGATGCCGCGGGCCCCGCCCGTCACCACGGCGCGCACGCCGTCGAGATCGTTGATCATGATGTTCGTCCTCCCTCGGGAAAGGATTGCAAGGACGGTGCCAATCGGGACGGGACTTGCGAAAGGCGGCGCGCGAAGGGTTTTTGACGGAGGAAGCGCGCCGGCCGGCACCGCTGCGCGCCACAGGTGTGGCGCCGCTGTCGCGCCTCAGTGGCGCGCCGCGAGCCCGAGCCGCGCCATGCGGCGATGGACCGTCGTGCGGTCGACGCCGAGATGGCGCGCGGTGCGCGAGACGTTCCAGCCGCAGGCCTCCAGCGTCCGGCGCAGCGCCGCCGCCTCCCCCTCGCCGCCGGCCTCCGGGCAGGCGCGAAGGCGGGCCGGGCCGGACGAAAGATGGTCGGGCAGGTCGGCGCGGGCGATGCGCCCGCCGCTGCACAGGGCCCGGCCGAGCGCCACGGCGTTGCACAATTCGCGGATATTGCCCGGCCAGTCGTGGGCGTGGAGCGCGGCGCGCGCCTCCGGCTCCAGCGAGACAGGGCCGCCCTCGGCGTCGCCTGCGAGGAGACGGTCGATCAGCCAGTCGAGATCGGCGCGCTCGCGCAAGGGCGGCAGGCGCAGCGTCGCCGCGTTCAGACGGTAGTAGAGGTCCTCGCGGAAGCGCCCCTCGCGCACCAGGCGGCCGAGATCCTGATGCGTGGCCGAGACGACGCGCAGGTCGACGCGCACCGGCGTCAGCCCGCCGACCGGCACGACCTCGCGCTCGGAGAGGACGCGCAGGAGGCGCGACTGCAGGGAGAACGGCATGTCGCCGATCTCGTCGAGGAAGAGCGTGCCCCCGTCGGCCGCCTCGATCAGCCCCTTGCGGCCGCGCAGGCCCGCGCCCGTGAAGGCGCCCGGCGCATGGCCGAAGAGCTCGGCCTCGATCAGGCCCTCGGGCAGCGCCGCGCAGTTCACGGCGACGAAGGCCTTGGCGCCGCGCCGGCTGTCGTGGAGGGCGCGGGCAAGCCGCTCCTTGCCGGTGCCGGTCTCGCCCTCGATGAAGACGGCGATCGGCTTGTCGCAGAGCTTCCTGGCCTTCTCCACGACGGCGTCCATCGCCGGATCGCCGCCGCTGAGGAGGTCGAGCGGCGTCGGCCTCGCGCTCTCGTGCCGGCGGGCCCGCAGGCGCGTCTGCGGGGCGATGGCATGGGCGAAGACGCAGGCGCCGTCATGGGCGGTGAGGAGGCGGTTCTCGGTCGGCTGGCCGCGGGTCAGCGCCGGCAGGTCGTCGAGATCGAACTGGAAGAAGTCGCTGAACGGGCGTCCGAGCACGGGCTCGCCCGCGTCCCCGGAGGCGGACAGGAGGCGGCGCGCGGCGTGGGTGAGGCCGGTGATGCGGCCGGAGCCGTCGATGGCCACCGCCCCTTCCGGGTCGACGTCGAGGAACTCGGGCGACTGCGAGAAGCGCAGCACCCATTCGCCGCGCGCCCGCGCCATGAGATTGGCGAGCTCGATGCGCCGGGCCGTCGCGCTCACCATGTGCAGGACGAGGGTCTGGCTGATCTTGGCCTCGGGCGAGCGCAGGGCGGAGATGTCGAGGATCGCGGTCAGCTGCCCGGCCTCGTCGTAGATCGGCGCCGCCGAACAGGTGAGCGGCGTGTGCGTGACGTCGAAATGGTCGCTCTGGTGGATGGTCAGCGCCTCGCCGGTGGCGATGCAGGCGCCGACCGCGCAGGTGCCGGCGCGCGGCTCGGACCATTCGGCGCCGAGATAGAGCCCGGCCTTGCGCAGCTGGTTGTCGAAGGTCGGATCGCCCAGGAAGTCCACCGCCACGCCCTTGGCGTCGGCCAGGATCAGCACGTAGCCCTGCCCCGCCATCTGCCGGTGCAGCGTCTCCAGCCCCGAGCGGGCGGTGCGGATGAGATCCTCGGAGGCGTCGCGATGCTCGCGCAGCCGGAACTCGGGCAGGATATAGGCCTCGCAGGCGCGCGAGGGGTCGAGCCGGTGGCTCTCCACGCAGCGCTGCCAGGAATCCGTCACCGCCGCGTCCCGCCGCGACCCCTTGCCGAGGATCGCCGCCTCGACCTCGCGGATATGGTCGATCGCCTTCAGGCCCATGCGCGTCTTCGGGCCCGACCGCCGGGGTATGCCCCGATCCGCGCGCCCGCCTCCCCTTGGATGATGCCCGGAGGGAGTGTGCCCGCCCCGGCGGGCCGGCGCAACGGCCGTCGCGCGGTTCACAGACGCGAGGGCAGAACGCGGTCCGGCGGGCGGTGGTCATCCATCAGGGTGCGGATGTTGATGATGACCTTCTCGCCCATGTCGAGGCGCCCCTCCAGCGTCGCCGAGGCCATGTGCGGGAGGAGGACGACGCGGTGCGCCTCGGCCAGGCGCAGGAGCTTGCGGTCGATGGCCGGCTCCTCCTCGAAGACGTCGAGCCCGGCGCCGCCGAGCTTCTCCTGCTCCAGAAGCCGCACCAGCGCCTTCTCGTCGATGACGGGGCCGCGCGCGGTGTTCACCACGAAGGCGTGCGGCTGCATGAGGGCGAGGCGCCGGGCGGAGAGGAGGTGGAAGGTCGCCGGCGTCGAGGGGCAGTTCACCGAGAGGATGTCCATGTTGGCGAGCATCCGGTCGAGGCTCTCCCAGTAGGTCGCGCCGAGCTCGGCCTCGGTGCGCGGATCGACGCGGCGGCGGTTGTGGTAGTGGATCTGCAGCCCGAAGGCCTTGGCGCGCCGGGCGACCGCCGTGCCGATGCGGCCCATGCCGAGAATGCCGAGCTTCTTGCCGCCGAGCCGGCGCCCGAGCATCCAGGTGGGCGACCAGCCCGGCCAGTCCTGCCCGCCGGTGAGGCGCGTGCCGCCCTCCACGAGGCGCCGGGGCACGGCGAGGATGAGCGCCATCGTCATGTCGGCCGTGTCCTCGCTGAGGACGTTCGGCGTGTTGGTGACGAAGATCGAGCGGGCGGCGGCGGCCTCCACGTCGATATTGTCGACGCCGTTGCCGTAATTGGCGATCAGCTTCAGGCGCGGCCCGGCCTGCTCGATCATGGCGCGGTCGATGCGGTCGGTGACGGTCGGCACGACGACGTCGGCCTCGCGCAGGGCGGCCACGAGCTGGGGCTGGCTGAAGGGCGTGTCGTCGACGTTGAAGCGCGCGTCGAAGAGCTCGGCCATGCGCGCCTGCGTCGCCTCCGGCAGGCGGCGGGTCAGGATCACGAGGGGCCGGGGTCGCGTCGTCATGCGGGGCACCGCCTCCTAAGAGCTTGTTAAGCAAGAATCGCGATAGTTCGAGCCGGCGGCCGAAGGAGCGCTCCCGCCGCTCCTAGCAAGCCGGACGGGCGCGGACAAAAGGTTTCGCCCGGCGGCCGCCTCGCGCGCGCTCGGCGGGAGCGAGGACGACCCGAGAAGGACCTTGACCCCGATGCCGCACGCCGCCCCGCTCAGCGCCCTCCTCCTCGCCGCGACGATCGCGCTCACGGGCGCGGCCATGCCGCCGCCGCAGAGCCCGGCCGACGTGATCGAGGGCCTGGCGGCCAAGCCCGCCGAGGCCGCCGCGCCGGCGCCGCAGGCCCCCGAAGCGCAGGACGAAGGCGAGGGCGAAGGCGCCTCGCAGGAGGTCGCGGCCCTGCCCGTCGGCTCCTCCTCGAAGCTGCCGCTGCCGCGCTATGTCAGCCTCAAGTCGAGCCGGGTGAACCTGCGCATCGGCCCGGGGCGCGACTATCCCGTCTCCTGGCTCTACCTGAAGGGCGGCCTGCCGGTGGAGATCGTCCAGGAATTCGACCTGTGGCGCCGCATCCGCGATTCGGAGGGCACGGAAGGCTGGGTCTACCACTCGCTCCTGTCGGGCGAGCGGACCTCCATCGCCGCGCCCTGGCTCGCCGGCAAGGCGACGGTCATCGACGTGCATGCCAAGCCGGCCATCGACGCGCCGCTGGTCGCGCAGATGGAGCCGGGCGTCGTCGCCAAGGTCAAGGAATGCAATGCCGGCTGGTGCGAGCTGGAGGTCTCCAGCCGCGAGGGCTACGTGCGCCAGGAGGAGATCTGGGGCGTCTATCCCGGCGAGGCCTTCTGACGGCCGCAGGCCGAGGCCCCCGTCCCTCCGACGAGCGGCTCGGCGCTCTTCTCACCTCGCACAGGCAGGATCGCCGGGCTCGCCCCGGCGATCGTCGTTCGGGGCCGTGACTTTCCGGGAAACGCCGAAACGCGAAACGCCGCCGCGGCACCGGGCCGGGCGGCGCGTTCCACGATGGCGCGGCGTCGCGGCGCGTCAGGCCTGCGGGCGCTTGCGGCGCAGGCGGACCACGACGTCGACATTGACGATCTCCATGCCCTCGGGCGGCTCGGGCAGCATGCCGAGCGAGAGCTGGCCGTCCGGGATGTCGATCATGGCGTTGTCGTCCTCCACCAGGAAATGGTGGTGGTCGGACGTGTTCGTGTCGAAATAGGTCCGCTGCCCCTCGGCCGAGATCGGCCGCACGAGGCCGGCATCGGTGAACTGGTGGAGCGTGTTGTAGACGGTGGCGAGCGACACGGGCTCGCCGGCCTTGTGCGCTTCCTCGTGCAGGGTCTCCGCCGACAGATGGCGGTCGCCGGCGCCGAACATCAGGTTGCAGAGCGCGACGCGCTGACGGGTCGGGCGAAGGCCGACCGAGCGCAGCCGCTCGAAAACGCAGAAGGACTGGGTGCGGGTGCGCGTGTCCATTTCTTCAATGCCACCGATCGATCATGGGCGCCCGCACTCGCGGGCCATCGTTCCGACACGGCCCGCGAGCGCGGCCGTCGTCCCCATGATATAGACGAGAGCTTGCCATCAAACAAATGCCGCGTCGCGGCATGGGCGCCGGAGACTAGCGGCAGGCGGCCTCCAGCGCCGCCAGCGCCTTGCCCGAGCCGCGCAGCGGCAGGGCGAAGCGGCCGGCGGGCGAGGAGACTTCCGCCGCCCGCCCCGCCCTCAGCGCCGCGACGAGGGGGGCGAACTCGGCCATGCTGCCCGCGCGCACGAACCGCGTGCCGCCGGCCGCGTCCTCCATCGCCCGCGTCTCCATGCGGAAGGCGGTGCCGTCGACATCGACGATGACGGCATGGCGGTGGGACATGTCGAACCGCCCGGCGAAGGGACCGAAGACGAGGCGCGGCGCGCCCGCCTCGCGGCAGGAGACGTGCAGGCCCGAAAAGTCGCCGTCGACGGCAAAGCCGGCCGCGCCCGCGGCCGCAAGCCAGCCGGAGGCGGCGGCGGCCGGCGCCGGCGCGATCGCCAGGAGAACGGCGGCGAGGACGGCCGGGATGGGGCACGCGAGCGGGCTGCGAAGCGTCATGGCGCGGCTTCCTGCGGGATCTGGACGGGACGGGTCCTTCGGCCGACGCCTCATGCACCGGGCGCGGGGGCGGCGGGAAGCGGAAAAATGTCCCGCCGGCCGCCATTGGGGTTAACGCGGCGTGCGCCCATGGTTTCCAGCGGCGCGCGAGGCGTGCTAGAGCCGCTCGCGAACCGGCCGGCTTCGGCCGAGAAGACCGGATGGGCACGCAAGAGGCGGAAACGGACCGAAATGGCGACACGCAAGTCATCCTACGACAAAGACGATCTCCTCGCCTGCGGTCACGGGACGCTGTTCGGGAAGGGCAATGCCCAGCTGCCCCTGCCGCCGATGCTGATGTTCGACCGCATCACCGAGCTGACGGAAGAGGGCGGCGAGTTCTCCAAGGGCTCGGTGCGCGCCGAGTTCGACGTCGATCCGGACCTCTGGTTCTTCAAGTGCCATTTCGAGGGCGACCCGGTCATGCCCGGCTGCCTCGGCCTCGACGCGCTCTGGCAGCTCACCGGCTTCTATCTCGGCTGGCTGGGCGAGGAGGGGCGCGGCCGCGCGCTCGGCGTCGGCGAGGTGAAGTTCACCGGCCAGGTGACGCCGAAGGTCAAGCTCGTCGAATACGGCGTGGATTTCCGCCGCGTCATGCGCTCGCGGCTGAAACTCGGCATCGCGCAGGGCTGGATGAAGGCCGACGGAGAGATCATCTACAGGGCAAGCGACCTTCGGGTCGGCCTCTTCAAGGACGAGGACGGCGCTGAGGCCTGACGGCCTTCACGCTTCGCCTTGATGCACGGAACGGACAAGGGAGCTGGACGATGAGACGTGTCGTCGTGACGGGACTGGGCATCGTGTCGGCGATCGGCAACGATGCCGAGGAGGTCGCGCAGTCCCTCAAGGACTCGCGATCGGGCATCGTCTTCGCGCCCGACTATGCCGAACTCGGCTTCCGCAGCCACGTGCACGGCAAGCCGACGCTCGACCCGACCACGGTGCTCGACCGGCGGGCGCTGCGCTTCCACGGCGGGGGCACCGCCTGGAACCACGTGGCGATGGAGCAGGCGATCGCCGATTCCGGCCTGACGCCGGCCGAGGTCTCCCACGAGCGCACCGGCATCATCATGGGCTCGGGCGGCGCCTCGACCCAGGCGATCGTCCAGGCCGCCGACACGACGCGCGAGAAGGGCCCCCGCAAGGTCGGCCCGCTCGTCGTGCCCAAGGCCATGTCCTCCACGGCCTCGGCGACGCTCGCCACCTGGTTCAAGATCAAGGGCGTGAACTACTCGATCTCCTCGGCCTGCTCGACCTCCAGCCATTGCATCGGCAACGGCGCGGAGATGATCCAGTGGGGCAAGCAGGACATCGTCTTCGCCGGCGGCTGCGAGGACCTGCACTGGACCCTGTCGGTCCTGTTCGACGCTATGGGCGCCCTCTCCTCGGGCTACAACGACCGGCCCTCGGAAGCCTCGCGCCCCTATTCGGCCGACCGCGACGGCTTCGTCATCGCCGGCGGCGCGGGTGTCCTCGTGCTGGAGGAATACGAGCACGCCAAGGCGCGCGGCGCGAAGATCTACGCCGAGATCGTCGGCTATGGCGCGACCTCGGACGGGGCGGACATGGTGGCGCCCTCCGGCGAGGGCGCGGTGCGCTGCATGCGCCAGGCGCTGGCGGGCGTGAACGGGCCGATCGACTACATCAACCCGCATGCCACCGCCACGCCCGTCGGCGACCGGATGGAGGTGATGGCGATCCGCGAGGTGTTCGGCGACCGGATCCCGCACATCTCCGGCACCAAGGCGCTGACCGGCCACAGCCAGGGCGCCACGGGCGTGCAGGAGGCGATCTACTCGCTCCTCATGATGCGCGACAACTTCATCGCCAAGAGCGCCCATATCGGCACGCTGGACCCCGAGTTCGAGGGCGTTCCCGTGGTGCGCGAGCGGATCGACAACGCGAAGGTCGACCGCATCCTCTCCAATTCCTTCGGCTTCGGCGGCACGAATGCATGCCTGGTCTTCCAACGCGTGACGGAGTGAGCCGCATGGGCGACCTGATGAAGGGGAAGCGCGGGCTCATCATGGGCGTCGCGAACCACAACTCGATCGCGTGGGGCGCGGCCAAGGCTCTGGCCGGCCAGGGCGCGGAGCTCGCCTTCACCTATCAGGGCGAGGCCTTCGGGCGCCGCGTGAAGCCGCTCGCCGCCGAGATCGGCGCCGGCATCGTGCTGCCCTGCGAGGTCGAGGATTCGGCCTCCGTCGAGGCGGTGTTCTCCGCGCTCAAGGCCGAATGGGGCACGCTCGACTTCGTGCTCCACGCCATCGCCTTCTCCGACAAGAACGAGTTGAAGGGGCGCTATGCCGACACGACGCGGGAGAACTTCACCCGCACGATGATGATCTCCTGCTACTCCTTCACCGAGGTCGCGCGCCACGCGGCGGCGATGATGACGCAGGGCGGCTCGATGGTCACCATGACCTATGGCGGCGCCACCCGTGTCATGCCCAACTACAACGTCATGGGCGTCGCCAAGGCCGCGCTCGAGGCTTCCGTGCGCTATCTCGCGGCCGATTTCGGGCCGCGCAACATCCGCGTCAACGCCGTCTCGGCCGGCCCCGTGCGCACGCTCGCGGGCGCCGGCGTCTCCGACGCGCGGCTGATGTTCAACTATCAGCGCCGCAACTCGCCCATGCGCCGCAACACGACCATCCAGGAAGTGGGCGGCTCGGTCCTCTACCTCCTGTCGGAACTCTCCAATGGTGTGACCGGCGAGATCCACTACGTGGATTCGGGCTACAACGTCATGTCCATGCCCGCGCTCGACGAGCTGAAGGCGCAGGAACAGCGCAAGGCGATCCTGGAAGGCGACAAGGGCGAGGACGCCGAGGCCTGAGGGCCCCGCCGACCGACGCCGTTCGACCAGGACAGAGCCTTGCGGCACCGGAGGAACCGGGCCGCGGGGCTCTTCGCCTTCAGGCCGGGGGTCGCGCCCAGCGCCGCGTCGCCGCGAGCCATTGCCGGCAGCGCGCCCTCGGGTCCGGCGCCAGCGTCACGTCGGTGACGACGGCGGCGCTGTCGGCGCCCATGGCGAAGACCTCCGGCAGGCGCTCCACGGTGATGCCGCCGATGGCCACCAGCGGCAGGCCGGCCAGCGCCTCGCGCCACTCGGCGAGACGCTGCGGCGTCTGCGGCGCCCAGGCCATCGCCTTCAGCCGCGTCTCCCAGATCGGCCCCAGCGCGACATAGTCCGGCCGCGCGGCGAGCGCCGTCTCGAGCTCCGCCCGGTCGTGCGTCGACAGGCCGAGCGCGAGGCCGGCGGCGCGGATGGCGGGAAGGTCCGCCTCGGCGAGATCCTCCTGGCCGAGATGAACGACATCGCAGCCCTCCTCGATGGCAAGGCGCCAGACATCGTTGACGACGAGCGTGCAGCCATGGGCGGCGCAGAGATCGCGCGTGGCGCGGATCTCGGCGCGCAGCCGCGCCTCGTCCATGCCCTTGGCGCGAAGCTGCAGGAGCTTCACGCCCTCGGGCACCAGGGCGGCGGCCGTCTCGGCATCCGGCACGATGAGATAGAACGGGTCGAGCACGATCCTATTAGCCGGCAAAGTCATTTCCGTCATGCGAGGTCTCCGAGACTGGCGAGGCCGAGGACGGGCGTCGAGGGCGCGGCCATGTCGCGCGCCTCCATCGGGTCCGCCTCGTGGGCGAGCCGGCCGGCCTCGACGGCGCGCGCGAAGGCCCGCGCCATGGCGACGGGGTCGCCGGCCCTGGCGACGGCCGTGTTGAGGAGAACGCCGTCATAGCCGAGTTCCATGGCGGCGCTCGCATGGCTCGGCAGGCCGAGCCCGGCATCGACGATCAGCGTCATCTCCGGGAAATGGGCGCGCAGCTGGCGCAGGCCGTAGCGGTTGTTGAGCCCGAGGCCGGAGCCGATGGGCGCCCCCCAGGGCATCAGCACGCGACAGCCGGCCTCCGCCAGCCGGTCGGCGAGCGACAGGTCCTCGGTCATGTAGGGCAGGACCTCGAACCCCTCGCCCAGAAGAAGGCGCGCGGCCTCCACGAGGCCGAACGGCTCGGGCTGCAGCGTCTCGGCGTCGCGCACGACTTCGAGCTTGATCCAGTTCGTCCCGAAGACCTCGCGGGCCATCTTCGCCGTCGTCACCGCCTCGCGCGCCGTGTGACAGCCGGCGGTGTTGGGCAGGACCGCGACGCCGAGCCCGCGCACGAGGTCCCAGAAATTCTGGCCCGCGCGCAGCGTGCCGGATTCGCGGCGCAGCGACACGGTGACGATGCCGGCGCCCGAGGCGGCGACGGCGTCCGCCATGACCTGCGGCGACGGGTAGAGCGCGGTGCCGAGCATCAGCCGCGAGGCGAGGCGCGTGCCGTAGATGGAAAGACCGTCCGTCGGGGGCGCCATCGTCAGCCGCCCTTCATCGGGGCGAGGATCTCGATCCGGTCGCCCTCCCGGAGCCGCGTCTCGCCGCGCTCGGAGATCGCGACGAACTCCCCGTTGCGGGCGGTGGCGACGATCGAGGCGGCATGGCCGAGTTCCGCGAGGAGAGCTTGAAGCGTGGTGGCCTCCACCAGGCGCGCCTCGCCGTTGATCGTGACATTCATGCGGGTCGTCCCTTCGTCGTCGAGCCCGACAAGGCCTTTTCCAACGCCTCGCCGGCGAGCCAGGGGGAGAGGAGGAAGCCGTGCCGGTAGAGGCCGTTGAGGCGCGTGACGCGGCCCTCGTGCAAGGCGGCCGGCAGGTTGTCGGGCAGAGCCGGGCGGCGCCCGGCGGAGAGTTCGAGCACTTCGGCCTCGGCGAAGGCCGGGTGCAGCGCATAGGCGGCGTTCATGAGTTCCACGGCCGAGCGCAGCGTCACGGCGCGCCCGTCCTCGGCCTCGATCATCGTGGCGCCGACCATGAAGCGCCCGTCGCCGCGCGGCACGACATAGACAGGATGGCGCGGATGGAGGAGGCGCACGGGTCGCGACAGGGAGACGTCCGGCGCGCGCAGCATCGCCATCTCGCCGCGCACGCAGCGAAGGCCGGGAAACGCCGGTCCGCCGGCGAGGCCGCGGCAGTCGAGGACCCGGTCGGCCGCGACCTCGCGCGGGTCGGGCGCCGAGCCCAGCACGAGCCGCCCGCCGAGCGCCTCCAGCCGCTCGACAAGGGCGGGAATGGCGCGGCGCGGGTCGAGATGGGCCTCGTCGGCGAAGAAGAGCGCCTCCTCGAAGCGCCCGGCGAGATCGGGCTCGAGGGCGGCGAGGCCTGCGGCGTCGAGGCGCTCGTGCCCGCGCGTGCGGCGGGCGAAGCGGGCGAGTTCGGCGCGGTCGCGCGCGGGCGCCAGGACGAGCGTGCCGCGGCGCTCGAGGCCCACGGCCTGTTGGGCCCACCACGCGATGCCGGCAAGGCCCGGCGCCACGATCGCGGCCGGCGCGCTCTCGGCCTCGCAGAAGGGCGCGAGCATGCCGCCGGCGAGCCAGGAGGCGGCCGCGGCGCCCAGCCTGTCCGAGGCCTCGTGCAGCGTCACGGCGGCGCCCGCCTGCGCCGCGCGCACCGCCGCGACGAGGCCGCAGACGCCCGCGCCGATCACGGCGACGGACCCGAGGGACTCCACGCCGGCGGGCGTGCCCATCGGCAGGTTCAGGGACTGGCCGCGCTCGGCCGCGCCGCTCGGCATGGCAACTCCTTCGCGGGGCGCCCTTCGGCGGCCCGGCGGAATCGGTCATGATGGCGGATCGTGCCGGATGCCCGGCCTGCGGCCGCGGGAGGAGCCGCGACCACCCGTCCCTCCGCCAGCATGACCTGGATCAGGTTCGTCGGGTCGCCGCGCGCCTTGCCGTTTCCGGCGGCCGTCGGCCTCTCAGTTCCCTGCCGGAACTCCCCTCGGGTGCGGCGAACTTGGGCGGCGGCGGCGGCGATGTCAACGGGTCGGCGAGGATGCCCGGCCGATCGCGGCGTCAGGCCCCGGCGACGAAGCGCCGGCGGATGGCGGCCGCGCATTGCATGGGCGATTCGAGGCTCGGCAGGTGACCGCAGTCCTCGATCACGACGCATCGCGCATCGGGCATGGCCGCGCGCATCGCCTCGGCGGCGGCGGGCGGCGAGAACCCGTCCTCGGCGCCCCAGAGGAGGAGCGTCGGCACGGGCAGGCCTGCGAGGTCGGCCATCCGGTCGGGCCGGCCCGCCAGGGCCTCGTTCTGCGCCGAGAGGCGTTCGAGCGGCGCGCGGGCCGCCATGGCGCGGAAGAGGTCCGCCGCCGCCTCGCCCCTTCCCTCGGGCTCGAAGACGACGCCCCGCGCCATCTCCTCCAAGAGAAGCGAGGGATCGCCCGAGGCGATGGCCGCGCGCCGCGCCTCGAAGGGCGCGGTGTCCGTGGGCGCGGCGGCGCCCGCGCCCGAGACGATCAGCCCGGCGACGCGCCCGGGCGCGGCGAGAGCCACTTCGCGCGCGACATGGCCGCCGAAGGACGTGCCCCAGACCAGGAAGCGCCCGGAACCGGCTTCGGCCAGGAGCGCGTCGGCGCATTCCCGCAGCGTCGGCGCCTCCGCGACGAAGACCGCGCAGTCGAAATCGGCGCGCAGGAGTTCGACGACGCTCTCGTAGAGCGCTTCGTCGCAGGCGAAGGCGGGAATGAGAAAGAGGCGCATGGCTCGAGTCTCCGTCAACTGTCGCGCGAGGGAAATAGGGCGATGCGGGCGCGAGGGGACCGGCCCCGGCCGCTGCCTGGGGAGGCCGGCGCCCGGTACGAAAAAGGGCGCGCGACCTTCGCCGCGCGCCCTTCTCGGGATGGGATGACGGGGACGTTCGGCTTACGCCGCGTCGTCCTGCGCGTCCTTCTTCAGCTCCTGGCCGGTCTTCTGGTCGACGACCTTCATCGACAGGCGGACCTTGCCGCGCTCGTCGAAGCCCATGAGCTTCACCCAGACCTTGTCGCCTTCCTTGACGATGTCCTTGGTGTTGGCGACGCGGTCGGCGGCGAGCTGGCTGATATGCACGAGGCCGTCGCGCGAGCCGAAGAAGTTCACGAAGGCGCCGAACTCGACGCACTTCACGACCGTGCCCTCGTAGATCTCGCCGACTTCAGGCTCGGCCACGATCGAGTGGATCCACTTCTTGGCGGCCTCGATCTCCTTGCCGGAGGAGGAGGCGATCTTCACCGTGCCGTCGTCCTCGATGTTGATCTTGGCGCCGGTCTTCTCGACGATCTCGCGGATGACCTTGCCGCCCGAGCCGATCACTTCGCGGATCTTGTCGGTCGGAATCTGCATGACCTCGATGCGCGGCGCGAACTCGCCGAGCTCGGCGCGCGCCGTGCCGAGAGCCTTGTTCATCTCGCCCAGGATGTGGACGCGACCGCCCTTGGCCTGCTCGAGAGCGACCTTCATGATCTCCTCGGTGATGCCCTGGATCTTGATGTCCATCTGCAGCGAGGTGATTCCGGCTTCCGTGCCCGCGACCTTGAAGTCCATGTCGCCGAGATGGTCCTCGTCGCCCAGGATGTCGGAGAGGACCGCGAAGCGCTCGCCTTCCTTGATGAGGCCCATGGCAATGCCGGCGACCGGCTTTGCGAGCGGCACGCCCGCATCCATCAGCGCCAGCGAGGTGCCGCAGACGGTGGCCATGGAGGACGAGCCGTTCGACTCGGTGACCTCGGAGACGGCCCGGATCGTGTAGGGGAAGGCTTCCTTGGCCGGCAGCATCGGGCGGATGGCGCGCCAGGCGAGCTTGCCGTGGCCGATCTCGCGGCGGCCGGGCGAACCCATGCGGCCGGTCTCGCCGACCGAATAGGGCGGGAAGTTGTAGTGGAGGAGGAAGCTCTCCTTGTAGGTCCCGGTCAGCGCGTCGACGAACTGCTCGTCCTCGCCGGTGCCGAGCGTGGCGACGACGAGCGCCTGCGTCTCGCCACGCGTGAACAGCGCCGAGCCGTGGGTGCGCGGCAGGACGCCGGCCTCGGCCTCGATGCGGCGCACCGTGGAGAGGTCGCGGCCGTCGATGCGGCTGCCGGTGTCGAGGATGTTCCAGCGCACGATCTTGGCCTGGAGCTCCTTGAACACGGCGCCGACGACTTCCTTGGCGGCCTTGGGCTCGCCGTCCTCGGGCAGGAAGTGCGCCATGACCTTGGCCTTCACCGCGTCGACGGCGGCATAGCGGGCCATCTTGTCGGTGTTCTTGTAGGCGGCGCGCAGCTCGCCCTCGGCCATCAGCAGCATCTCGTTCTCGACCGCCGAATTGTCGGCGACGACGTGCTCGCGCGGCTCCTTGGCGGCATGCTCGGCGAGCTTGATGATCGCGTCGATGACCGGCTGGAAGCCCTTGTGGCCGAACATGACGGCGCCGAGCATGATCTCCTCGGACAGCTCGTGCGCCTCCGACTCGACCATGAGGACGGCGTCCTCGGTGCCGGCGACGACGAGGTCGAGCTTGGACTCGGCCATCTCGTCGACATGCGGGTTCAGCTTGTACTCGCCGCCGATATAGCCGACGCGCGCGCCGCCGATCGGGCCCATGAAGGGCACGCCCGACAGCGTGAGGGCGGCCGAGGCCGCGACCATGGCCAGGACGTCCGGATCGTTCTCGAGATCATGCTGGAGAACGGTGACGACGACCTGCGTGTCGTTCTTGTAGCCTGCGGCGAAGAGCGGGCGGATCGGGCGGTCGATGAGGCGGGAGACGAGCGTCTCCTTCTCGGAGGGACGGCCCTCGCGCTTGAAGAAGCCGCCGGGGATCTTGCCCGCGGCGTAGGTCTTCTCCTGGTAGTTCACGGTCAGCGGGAAGAAGTCGAAGCCGACCTTGGGCTTCTTCTCGGAGACGACGGTGGCGAGCACGGTGGTCTCGCCGTAGGTGGCGAGCACGGCGCCGTCGGCCTGGCGCGCGATCTTGCCGGTCTCGAGGGTGAGCCGGCGGCCGGCCCAGTCGATGTCGACCTTGTGGGTATTGAACATTTGGAACTTGCCTTCCTTCGTGGCGCAAAGCCCCACCCTTCGGGCGAGGCGCAGGAGCGCCTTTGGCGTCGTCAAACGCGTCACGGGCAAGACGGCGGGAGGCTCGGGTCGGCGAGGGTCCGCACGCAAATGCGGAAATTCGGCCGGCGAGCCTCCGGCAATCCTGCCCCATGACCGTTCGGGCGGTCGCACCGCCGGCCTTCGCCGGGCGGTGCCCGAGATTTCGAGCGGCCGGCGCGTTGTCGCCGGGCGCCGCTCTGGGTCTCGTTCGTGGCAGTCGGGCCGCTCGTCAGAAGCGGCGGGCGGGCCGTTCGGCCCGTCGGCGGCGGCTCCCCGCGGGGAGCCTGGTCGTGCGGGCCGCCCTGTCGGGCGGCCGGGCGGCAGGCGGCGGAGCGATCCGCCGGCTGCCGGTTCGGATCAGCGGCGCAGGCTCAGGCGCTCAATGAGCGACTGGTAGCGGGGCTCGTCCTTGGCCTTCACGTAGTCGAGAAGGCGGCGGCGCTGCGAGACCATCTTCAGGAGACCACGACGGGAGTGGTTGTCCTTCTTGTGGTCCTTGAAATGGCCGGTGAGGTTGTTGATGCGCTCGGTGAGGAGCGCGACCTGCACTTCGGGCGAACCGGTGTCGCCTTCCTTGGTCGCGTATTCCTTGACGAGTTCGGCCTTACGCTCGAGCGTGATCGACATCGTATCCCTTTCTGGTGATCGTGAGGGTTGGGTCGCCCAGGCCGGGATGTCGTCCAGCGAGGGCCATGAAACGCGAAAAGGCGCACCCTTGCGAGGCGCGTAAACTTCGCTGACGTCCCTATAGGCGATTTTGCCGGCGAATGCAAAAGCGGCGCGCCCGCGGCCCCGCGCCTCAGCCGGCGAGGGCGCGCAGGAAGGCCGACACCTCGGCGCGAAGCCTCGCGGTCGCATCGATGCGCCCGCCCATCTGCAGGAAGCCGTGGATCATGCCGGGAAAGGCCACATGGGTCACCGTCACACCGGCGCGCGAAAGACGCTCGGCATAGGCCTCGCCCTCGTCGCGCAAGGGATCGCGCTCGCAGGTGACCACGAGGGCCGGCGGCAGGCCCGACAGGTCGGGCTCCAGCAGCGGCGAGACGGCGGGCGTCGCGCGCGCTGCGCGGTCCGGCACGAAGAGGTCGTTCTCGTAGGCAAGCGAGTCCCGCGTCATGACATTGCCCTCCTCCGTCTCCAGCGAGGCGAAGGCGCGATCGGGCGTGAGGTCGGTGTTGGGATAGAGATGCAGCGTGCCCGCGATCGCCGGGCCGCCCCCGCCGCGCGCCAGGATCGCGACGCGCGCGGCGAAGAGCCCGCCGATGGAATCGCCGCCGACGGCAAGGCGCCCGGCATCGAGGCCGAGCGCGGCGGCGCGGTCGACGAGCGCGGCCACCGCGTCGCGGCAATCGTCGAGGGCGGCGGGAAAGGGATGCTCGGGGGCGAGGCGATAGCCGACCGAGGCGAGCGCCCAGCCGCTCTCCGCCGCCAGCGCCCGGCAGGGCTCGTCATGAACCTCGATCGAGCCGGCGATCGCCCCGCCGGCATGGAACCAGACGAGAAGCGGCAGCGGCCTGCGATCGGAGGGGCGATAGAGGCGGACGGGCACCGGGCCGCCGCGCCCTGGACAGTCGAGATCCTCGACCGAGGCGAGATCGACCTTCGGCGCGCCGAAATCGGCAAGGCCGTCCGTCATCTCCCGCGCCTTTGCCAGCGCCTCGCGACCGTCCGCCGGCGCGGGCTGGGCGGCCTTGCGGCGGGCGAGGTCGTCGAGAACGGCCTTGGCCTGCGGATCGATCATGCCGGACGCTCCCCTTTCGCCGACGGGGCCGGCTGGTCGGGCCCTTAACTGCGGCCCGGCCCTGCGCGTTCCCCCCCGGCCGCGCGGCCGGGTCCGGGCGGTCAGCCCCGTCCGCCGAAGACGCGCTTGGGATGGAAGGCGCCTTCCTCGATCGCGCCGAGCGCCAGAAGCCGGCCGTGGCCGACGGCATAGGCCTCCTCGCAGAAGACCGGCGCGTCGCGCCCGCGCAGCAACACGGGATTGCCGGACAGGACGCGGCCGGCCTGCTCGTCGGTGAGGTTCACCTCGTAGAGATCCGACAGCGCCGCCTCGGGCGTGACGATATATTCGTCGAGGGGACGGAAATCGACGACCCGGGCCTTGGCGCCCGATTCCAAGGCGGCCTCGTCGAGGACCTCGAGCCCTTCCTCGGCGGCGAGCTCGAGGTCGGAGAGCTTGACCATGTCGGCCTCGCCGAAGGCGCCGACCGCGATGCGGCGCAGGTCGATCACGTGGCCGTAGCAGCCGAGATCGCGGCCGATGTCGCGGGCGATGGCGCGCACATAGGTGCCCTTGCCGCACTCGGCCTCGAAGACGCTCGTCGCCTCGTCCGGCATGGAGACGAGGTCCAGCCGGTGGACCGAGACGGTGCGCGCGGCGATCTCGACCAGTTCGCCCTCGCGGGCGAGATCATAGGCGCGGTTGCCGTCGATCTTGATGGCCGAGAAGCTCGGCGGCACCTGCGTGATCTCGCCCGTATAGTCGGGCAGGATGGCGCGGATCGTCTCGGCGGAGGGACGGATGTCGGAGGTCTTCACCACCGGACCCTCGGTGTCGTCGGTCGTCGTCTCCGCGCCCCAGCGCACGGCGAAGCGATAGACCTTGCGCCCGTCCATGACGAAGGGAACGGTCTTGGTCGCATCGCCGAAGGCGATCGGCAGCATGCCGGAGGCGAGCGGGTCCAGCGTGCCGGCATGGCCGGCCTTCTGGGCGAAATAGAGCCATTTCAGCTTGCCGACGGCGTCCGTCGATCCCATGCCCTTCGGCTTGTCCAGGATCACCCAGCCGTTGATCGGGCGTCCCTTCGGCTTCTTGCCGCGCCGTGCCATCAGTTCGTTTCCTCGTTGTCGTCGCCGTCGTCCGGGCCGAGGTCGCGCTGCACTTCCGGCGAGCGCAGGAGCGCGTCGATCCGGGCATAGTTGTCGAAGCTCTCGTCCTCGCGGAAGCGGACTTCCGGCATGTACTTCATCTGGCGCAAAGCCGGCGAGAGCCGGCCGCGCAGATATTTCGCGTGGTTGTTCAGCGCCTTGACGAAGGGATCCATGTCGCTCTGTCCGAGCACCGTCACATAGGCGGTGGCGAGCTTGAGATCGGGCGTCATGCGCACTTCGGTGACGGTGACGACGGCCTTCTCCAGGAGCGGGTCCTGGATGTCGCCGCGCTGCAGCGTCTCGGTCAGGGCATGGCGCACCTTCTCGCCCACGGAGAGCTGGCGCTGGGAGGGACCCTTTGCCTTGGGGGAGGCCATGGCGATGTCTCTTTCGTGGTCGGTTGGCGGGGGCGGCGCGGCGGCCGCCGGGGCGCCCGCCCGGCTCGCGAGGAGCCTGGACGGGGTCTGCCCATACGACGAACGCGCCCGGCGGGGCCGGACGCGCTCCTCCGGTCTGGTCCGGTGTCGCTAGAGCTTGCGCGCCACGTGCTCGACGCGGAAGCACTCGATGACGTCGCCCTGGCGGATGTCCTCGTAGTTCTGGAAGGCCATGCCGCATTCCTGGCCGCCGTAGACCTCCGACACTTCGTCCTTGAAGCGCTTGAGCGTCTTGAGCGTGCCCTCGTGGATGACGACGTTGTCGCGGATGAGGCGCACGCCGGCACCGCGCTCGACCTTGCCTTCGGTGACGCGGCAACCCGCGACCTTGCCGACCTTGGTGATCTGGAAGACCTCCAGGATCTCCGCATTGCCGAGGAAGGTCTCGCGACGCTCCGGCGACAGGAGGCCCGACATGGCATCCTTCACGTCATCCACGAGATTGTAGATGATGTTGTAGTAGCGGATGTCGATGCCGTCGCGGTCGGCCGCCTGGCGGGCCTGGGTGTTGGCGCGCACGTTGAAGCCGATGATCGCGGCGTTGGAGGCCGCGGCCAGCGAGATGTCCGACTCCGTGATGGCGCCGGCGCCCGAATGGATGATGCGGGCGCGCACCTCGTCGGTGCCCAGCTTGTCGAGGGCGTTGACGATGGCCTCGATCGAGCCCTGCACGTCGCCCTTGATGAGCAGCGGGAACTCCTTGCGGCCGGTGTCCTGCAGCTGGCTCATCATCTGCTCGAGCGAGCCGCGCTGGCCGGCATTCTTGGCCACCTGCTTCTCGCGCGACAGGCGCTGGCGATATTCGGAGATCTCGCGCGCCTTGGCCTCGTTCTCGACCACGGCGAAGCGGTCGCCGGCCTGCGGCGTGCCCTGCATGCCCAGCACCTCGATCGGCATCGAGGGACCGGCCTCCTTCAGCGTCTTGCCCTTGTCGGTGACGAGGGCGCGCACGCGGCCCCACTCGTCGCCCGCCACGATGATGTCGCCCTGGCGCAGCGTGCCGGCCTGGACGAGCACGGTCGCGACCGGACCGCGGCCCTTGTCGAGCTGGGCCTCGATGACCGAGCCCTCGGCCGGGCGCTCGGGATCCGACTTCAGGTCGAGAACCTCGGCCTGGAGCAGGACGGCCTCGAGCAGGCCGTCGAGATTGATGCCCTTGGTGGCCGAGACCTCGACGTCGAGCACCTCGCCGCCCATCGATTCCACGAAGACCTCGTGCTGCAGAAGCTGCGTGCGCACCTTCTGGGCATCGGCGCTCGGCTTGTCGATCTTGTTGATCGCCACGATGATGGGCACGCCCGCCGCCTTGGCGTGATTGATGGACTCGATCGTCTGCGGCATGACGCTGTCGTCGGCCGCCACCACGAGGATGGCGATGTCGGTCACCTTGGCGCCGCGGGCGCGCATGGCCGTGAAGGCCTCGTGGCCCGGCGTGTCGATGAACGAGATCTTGTGACCGTCGTGCTCGACCTGGTAGGCGCCGATATGCTGCGTGATGCCGCCGGCTTCGCCGGAGACGACCTTGGTCTGGCGGATCGCGTCGAGCAGCGAGGTCTTGCCGTGGTCGACATGGCCCATGATCGTCACGACAGGCGGACGCGAGGCCAGGCGATCGGGGTTGTTGACGGCGTTGAAGATGCCCTCCTCGACGTCCGACTCCGCCACGCGGCGGACCGTGTGGCCGAATTCGGAGGCGATCAGCTCGGCGAGATCGGCATCGATGATGTCGCCCGGCTTCATCATCTGGCCCTGCGCCATCAGGAACTTGATGACGTCCACCGACCGCTCGGACATGCGGTTGGCGAGTTCCTGGATGCTGATGGTCTCGGGAATGATCACTTCGCGGGAAATCTTCTCACGGGGCTGGTTCTGCTGCGAACGCTTGAACTTCTCCTGACGGCGACGGATCGCCGACAGCGAACGGCCACGGGCGCCCTCGTCGGCCGAAAGGGCCTTGTCGAGCGTCAGCTTGCCGCTGCGGCGGCCGTCGTCGCGGCCCGGACGGGCGGGCTTGGCCGCCTCGGGGGTCGTGGCGGGCTTGGCGGGCGCACGGCGCGGGCCGGTGGCGATCCGGGCCCTCGCGCTGTCGTCCTCCTCCGTCGTCGTCACGCGGCGGCGGCGCTCGCCGACCGGCGTGCGCGCGGCGGCGGCCTCCGCGTCGGCGGGGCTAGCCGGCGTGGCGGAGGCGTTGGCGCCGCGGGCGGGAACACGGCGCTGCGACTCGGCCTCGGCCTTGCGGCGCGCGGCGGCCTCGGCCTCCAGACGGGCGGCCTCCTCGGCCTGACGGGCCTCGGACTCGGCCATCTCGCGCTGGCGGCGCTCGTCGTCGGCGATGCGGCGCGCCTCGTCGAGCTGGAACAGGCGACGGTCCTCGACCTCGCGCTGGCGGGCCAGTTCGAGCGCGCGGCGACGGGCATCCATCTCGCGCGAGGAGAGATCGGACAGGACGGCACCGCGCGGCTGGCGGGCGCCGGCCTGGGCGGCGGGCGCCGGACGGCGGTCGTCGCGACCGCCCGGGCGGCCCTGGCCGGAGCCCTGGCCGGGACGGTTGTTGCCGCCGGCCGCGCCGCGATCGGGCGCACCGCCGCTGCGCGGCGCCTGAGAGGAGCCGGGACGGTTGCCGTAGGGCGCGCCGGTGCGACCGGCGGGCGCCGAGGACGGCGCGCGCGGAGCCGAAGGCGCCGCGGCGCGGGGCGCCTGCGGTGCCGCCGGTGCCTGGGATGTCTGTGCCTGGGGCGCCGGAGCCTCGGACGCGGCCGGCGCCGGCGTCACGACCGGGGCGACGGCTTCGGCCGGCGTCGCGGCGACGGGTGCGGCGGGCTCGGGAGCCGCCGCCTCGGGCGCTGCAGCCTGTGCGGGCTCGGCGGCCTTCGGCGTCTCGGCCGTGGCGGCCTGGGGCGCGACCGGCTGCTCGTCGGCGACGGGCTGAGGCGCGGCGGGCGCGGCCTCGGCCACCGTCTCCTCGGCCTTCGGCTGGGAGCCCGGCTTGGGGCCGAGCTGGATCTGCGGCGGGCGGCCGGAATTGTGCGGCACGCTCGTGCCCGAGGGGCGCGAAACGGCGGCGGCCGGCGTCTCGGCCGCGGCGCGCGGCTCGGCCGGAGCCGGGGTCGGCACGCTCGGCACGGCCGCGGCGGCGGCGGGCGCGGCCTCGGCGGGGCGCGGCTTCAGGCCGGCCGCGACCGACGGCGTCGCCGCGGGCGCCACCTCGTCGGGCTTGGTCAGCCGCCGCTTCTTGGTTTCGACCACGACGTTCTTCGTGCGGCCATGGGAGAAGTTCTGACGCACGGTGGACTGCTGCTGCACGCCGCCCGGCTTCAGGGACAAGGTCTTCTTCGGTGTCACGCTCAGCGTCTTGTCGTCGCCGGACTTGGTATCGCTCATCTACGCTTCCGCTTCCTGCGCAGGATCGCTCCCGCGCGCTTCATCCGTACCAGGAGCGTCTCGATCGGGGCGCTCTTCGTCAGTCTCAGACGCCGTTCCCTGCGGCCCTAGAGGGGCTCTTGCGGGGAATCGCTATCAGGGTTTTCACCCCTGTATCGTGCGAGAGCGCTGAGACGCTTCGCGGCAGCCAAACCCGCATCGCCGGCAAGGATGGCTGCATGTATCACATTCCCCCCACCCAACGCCAAACCCAATTCGTCCGTCGAAAACGGACGATAGGCGGGAATCTCGATCCCCAGCGCCGATGCGGCCGTGCGACGCACGGATTCCATCTTTCTCACCCCGTCCGCCGACCCGTCGCGCGAGGCGATGAGGGCCAGGGCCTCGCCGGAGCGCAGCGCGCTCTCGACGCGGGTCGCCCCGGTGACGAGCTGGCGCGCCTTGCGGGCGAGCCCCATCGAGCCGAGCGTCGAGGCGACGAGAAGGGCGTCGACCAGGTCCGCGAGCCCCGCCGTGCCGCCCGCCTCGCGGCGAAAGGCCCGCGAGAAGAGCTTGCGGCGCACCGCCTCCTCGAGACTGGCCCGGCGCGCCTCGACATGGGCGCCGCGCCCCGGAAGACGCCGCTTCAGGTCGGGGACGACCGTGCCGTCCGGGCCGAGCACGAAGCGGATCATCTCGTCCGCCGGGAGCCGCGCGCGCGACAGGATGCACATGCGCCCGTTCACCAGCTCGTCCATCTCCTCGTCCGGCCCCTCGAAGGACGGGCCGGCGGCGCGATCCGCGCCGGTCACGCGGCAGGCCTCAGGCCTCGCCTTCCTCGTCATCGGTCTCGGGCTCGGGACCCTTCAGGTCCTCCTCGGTGATCCAGCCGGCCATGAGGCGCGCCTGCATGATCATGCGGTCGGCATCGACGCGCGAGATCTCGAACTTGGAGAGCGCGCCCTCGAACTTCTTGGTCTCGCCGTCCTTGCGCTCGGTCCAGCCGATCAGGTCGTCGGCGACGGCGCCGGCGAAGTCCTCGACCGAGCGGATCTCCGCCTCGCCGAGAGCGACCAGCATGGCCGTCGTCAGGCCGTCGATCTCTTTCAGATCCTCGTCGACGCCGAGTTCGACGCGCCGGGCGTCGAGTTCGGCCTCGCGCTGATCGAGATAGTCGCGGGCGCGGGCCTGGATCTCGCCGGCCGTGTCCTCGTCGAAACCCTCGATGGCGGCGACTTCGCCGACATCGACATAGGCCACTTCCTCGACCGTTGCAAAACCCTCGGAGGCGAGGAGCTGGCCGACCATCTCGTCGACATTCAGCGCCTCCATGAAGATCTCGGACCGCTCGGCGAATTCCTTCTGGCGCCGCTCGGACTCCTCCTGCTCGGTCAGGATGTCGATATCCCAGCCGGTGAGCTGCGAGGCGAGGCGCACGTTCTGGCCGCGACGGCCGATCGCCAGGCTTAACTGGTCATCGGGGACCACGACTTCAATGCGCTCGGCGTCCTCGTCGAGCACGACCTTGGCCACTTCCGCCGGCTGCAGCGCGTTGACGAGGAAGGAGGCGGCGTCCGGCGACCAGGGAATGATGTCGATCTTCTCGCCCTGCAGCTCGCCGACGACGGCCTGGACGCGACTGCCGCGCATGCCGACGCAGGCGCCGACCGGATCGACCGAGGAATCGCTGGAGACGACGGCGATCTTGGCGCGCGAGCCGGGATCGCGGGCCACCGCCTTGATGGTGATGATGCCGTCGTAGATCTCCGGCACTTCCATCGTGAAGAGCTTGGCCATGAACTGGGGATGGGTGCGCGACAGGAAGATCTGGGGCCCGCGCGGCTCGCGGCGCACGTCGTAGACATAGGCGCGCACGCGGTCGCCATAGCGGAAGAGCTCGCGCGGGATCTGCTCGTCGCGGCGCACGATGCCCTCGGCCTTGCCGAGATCGACGATCACGTTGCCGTATTCGACGCGCTTCACCGTGCCGTTGACGATCTCGCCGACGCGCCCGACGAATTCCTCGTACTGGCGGTCGCGCTCGGCGTCGCGCACCTTCTGGACGATGACCTGCTTGGCGGACTGGGCGGCGATGCGGCCGAAATCCATCGGCGGCAGCTGCTCGGCGATGAAGTCGCCCGGCTCGGCGTCCGGGTTCTTGTCGCGGGCGAGCTCCAGATAGATCTGGGTGTTCGGGTTCTCGACCTCCTCGACCACTTCCAGAAGCCGCTGCAGCTTCATCTCGCCGGTCTTGGTGTTGATGTCGACGCGGATATTGGTCTCCTGGCCGTAGCGCGAGCGCGCGGCCTTCTGGATCGCGTCCGCCATGGCGCCGATGACGATCTCGCGATCGATCGACTTCTCGCGCGCGACGGCGTCCGCGATCTGCAGAAGCTCGAGCCGGTTCGCACTGACTGCCATTGTCGTTCACTCCTCGTCGAGGGTCCGCACCGCAGGCGCCTTCAGCGCCGGTGCCGCCCGTCCCGTTCGTTCAGGCCCTGCCGCGCGCGCCGGGGTCCGGTGCGCGGCGCCGGCCCGTCAATGCTTCGTGGCCACGTCCGGCGTCTCGTCCGCCGCCGTCTCGTCGTCGTCCTCGCCCTCGAGCGGCGCCGCACCCCGCGCCTTGCGGGCGGCCTTGTCGGCCTTCAGCGAGGCCTGGATCAGGTCGTCCGTCAGGACGAGCCGCGCCTCGCCGACGGCATCGAGCGGGATCTCCACGCTCGTCGCCTCGCCATAGGCCGGCTGGTCGCGCTCCAGCGTGATGGAGTCGGCGCCGACCGCCACGACGCGCCCGCGGAACCGCTTGCGGTCGTGGACGATGCGATTGGTGTCGAGCTTCATCACGAAGCCGGCCCAGACCTCGAAGTCGCTCCGGCGCACCAGCGGCCGGTCGATGCCGGGCGAGGAGACTTCCAGATGATAGGGCTTGTCCGTCGGGTCCTCCACGTCGAGGATCGGCGAGATGGCCTTGGAGACCGCCTCGCAATCCTCGATCGCCATCGTGCCGTCCGGCCGCTCGGCCATGATCTGCACCGTCATGCCGTTGAGGCCGGAAATCTTCACGCGCACGAGACGATAGCCGATCTGCTCGATCGCCGGCTCGACGATGGCGGCGAAGCGGGCTTCGAGACCCTGCTCCTTCACGATGCGCTCTTGGCTGTCCGTCACGTTCGTCTGGCCGTCCCTTCGCGGACGCGGGCGCCTCGGCGGCGTCGCATCCTGTTGGCTGCCTGCGGGGCAGGATCCACGAGACGGGCGGCCCGGCCGTGCCGCACCGTTCCCGCCGCGAGAAGGCAATAAAAAAGAGCGGGACCGGGGGGACCCACTCTCACGCTTCCACCGCAGAGAATTTCGATGCTCTATAGACCCGTTCCGCCGATCCCGCAAGTCCGTCCCCGCCGGCCGCCTGCGCAGCGCGGCGGGCCGCCCCTCACAGGCGGCGGAAGGTGAGGTAGGCGGGCGCGCGGCCCTCGCGAAAGGCCTTGGCCTCGTAGCGGGTCCCAGGCCAGGCCTCGTAGGGGGTGGCGCGCGTCTCGCCCTCCAGTTCCTCGAAGCCGGCATGCCGCCCGACATGGGCGAGCGTCCACTTCACGTAGGTGTCGATGTCGGAGGCGAAGCGGAACAGGGCGCCCGGCCGCATGACGCGCGCGAAGCGCTCGAGATTGCGCGCACTCACGAAGCGGCGCTTGAAGTGGCGCTGCTTGGTCCAGGGATCGGGGTAGAAGAGATCGACGCCCGAGAGGCTCGCTTCGGGGAGCCAGTCGAGGAGGAAGGTCGCGTCGTCGTCGTAGAGGACAAGGTTCGAGAGCGGCGTCTCGTCCAGAGCGACCAGCATCTTGGCCATGCCGTTGACGAAGGGTTCGACGCCGATGAAGCCCGTCCCGGCATGGCGCGCCGCCTCGTGGCGCAGGTGCTCGCCGCCGCCGAAGCCGATCTCCAGGCGCACGGCCGAGACCGGCGCCGCGAAGAGCGTGCGCAGATCGGACGGGGCGGGCCTCGAGAGGTCGAGCCGCAGGCGCGGCAGCGCCTCGTCGATCAGCCCGGCCTGGCGGGGCCGCAGGCGCGGCCCCTTCACCCGGCCGTAGAAGGCCTCGCGCCGCCGGAAACTCGCCGGCGCGTCGTTCTCCACCATCGCCCTCAGCCCGCGATCGCGGCCTTGAGCTTGGGCACGAGATCGGTCTTCTCCCAGGAGAAGGAGCCGTCGCGGCCGGGCTTGCGGCCGAAATGGCCGTAGGCGGAGGTCTTGGCGTAGATCGGGCGGTTGAGGTCGAGATGGCGGCGGATGCCGGACGGCGACAGGTCGATCACCTGCCGGATCGCCCGCTCCACGTCGTCCTCGGTCACCTTGTGGCCGGTGCCGTGCAGGTCGACATAGACCGCGACGGGCTGCGCGACGCCGATCGCGTAGGCGATCTGGATCGTGCATTTCTCGGCGAGCTTGGCGGCGACGACGTTCTTGGCGAGGTAGCGCGCGGCATAGGCGGCCGAGCGGTCGACCTTGGTCGTGTCCTTGCCCGAGAAGGCGCCGCCGCCATGCGGGGCGGCCCCGCCATAGGTGTCGACGATGATCTTGCGGCCGGTGAGGCCGGCGTCGCCGTCCGGGCCGCCGATGACGAACTTGCCGGTCGGGTTGATGTACCAGACGCAGCTCTCGTCGATCGGAAGGTCGGCCAGCGCCTCGCGGATATAGGGCTCGACGACGGTGCGCACCTTGGCCGAATCCCAGGTCTCGTCCGTGTGCTGGGTGGACAGGACGATCGAGGTCACCGCCACGGGCTCGCCGTTCTCGTAGCGCACGGTGATCTGGCTCTTGGCGTCGGGGCCGAGGCCGGCGGCCTCGCCGGTGCCGGACTTGCGGGCGCTGGCGAGCAGCGACAGGATCTTGTGGGCGTAGAAGATCGGCGCCGGCATCAGCTCGGGCGTCTCGCGGCAGGCATAGCCGAACATGATGCCCTGGTCGCCCGCGCCCTCGGAATTGTCGGCGTCGGACGCCTTGTCGACGCCCTGCGCGATGTCGGCGGACTGGGAATGCAGGAGCACGTCGATCTTGGCGGTCTTCCAGTGGAAGCCGTCCTGCTCGTAGCCGATGTCGCGGATCGCCTTGCGCGCGGCGGACTTGAACTTGGAGGGATTGATGACCTCCTTGCCGTCCTTGCCCTTCTTCATCAGCGAGGGCGGCAGGCGCACCTCGCCGGCGATGACGACGCGGTTCGTCGTGGCGAGGGTCTCGCAGGCCACGCGCACGGCCCAGGGGTCCACCCCGCCCTTCTTGGCCTCCTTGTAGACGAGGTCGACGATCTCGTCGGAGATCCGGTCGCAGACCTTGTCGGGATGGCCTTCCGAGACGCTCTCGCTCGTGAACAGGTAGTCGCTGCGCATGGTGCTTCTCAGACCCTCTTGTCGTGACGCTCCGGCGCGCGTGGAGCGGCGGCCGTCCGGACGTGCCGGCGACCCGGCCGGACACAAGCGTCGGGCCGCCCATGCCCTGCGGCGCGGTCGGCCCTGTCGGCGCGAGGCTTTGGGATAATCCGGCGGGAAGGTCAAGGCGAAAGGGCGGCGGGGCGGTCGTGCCGCCCGCATGAGGGCGCCGTGGTTCCCGCGGCCCGGTCGTGGCAAGCCGCCGCGGCGTCCGCCCGCCGGTGGCGCGGCGGGCCTTCGGGCAGGCGTCAGGCCTTCGTCTCGACCTTGGCCTCGGCCTTGGCATCCGCCTTGGAGTCCGCCTCGGCGGCGTCCGCGAAGCTCTTCACGAGGTCGATGATGCGGCGCCGGACCTTGGGATCGGAGATGCGGATGAAGGCGCGGGTGAGCTGCAGGCCTTCGGAGGAGGAGAGGAAGTCGGCCACGTAGTCGGGCGCGGCGGGTTCGTGCAGGCCGCCCGCTCCGCCCGAGCCCGGCGCGTCCTCGAAGAAGTAGGACACCGGGACGTTGAGCACTTCGGAAATCCGCTGCAGGCGGCTGGCGCCGATGCGATTGGAGCCTTTTTCGTATTTCTGGATCTGCTGGAAGGTGATCCCTAGACTTTCCCCCAGCTTCTCCTGGCTCATTCCCAGCATGGTCCGGCGCAGACGCACCCGGGACCCGACATGCTGATCGATCGGATTGGGTTTCTTCTTGTTCTCGACCACTTGCTTGCCCCTCGTATACGCCCGCGTTGCACGAGGCCGAGGCCCCGACTCGTCACGGATGCAGTGCGTTGCCGCCCCGCTGGACGATTTCCCCCAACGTCCAAGGAAACCGGGTTAAGCGCCTACCGCAAGGCGGTCAATCAATCCTCGCGCGCATCGTCCACAAAGACGCCACCGCAACCGCACATGTCATTGCGAATAAAACCCAAAATGGAATATAGCGAAATCTTGCATAGATCGTCGCATCCGCCGCTTCGGGTAAGAGAACCTCTATAGTTCCCGTCGAATTCAGAGATAATCCTGCCACGAGACGACCATACGCGTCCGTCACGACGGATACACCCGTATTCGCGCTACGCACCAGAGGTAGACCGAACGCGACCGCCGTCGCCTCGGCCAGGCGCAAGTGCTGATAGGGCCCGGGCGTTGCGCCGTACCACGCGTCGTTGGTGACGTTGACGAGGAAGCCGGGCCTCTCCGCCCCCTCGCCCGCCGCGATCTCGCCGGGAAAGATGATCTCGTAGCAGACGAGCGGCAGGAAGGACGGCGCGCCCGCGAGCGGCACCGGGCTGCGCGTTCCGCCGGCCGAGAATCCGCCGGGCAGGTCCGTCAGCTGCCGAAGGCCCAGACCTTCGAGAAAGGACTGCAGCGGCAAGTATTCGCCGAACGGCACGAGATGAACCTTGTCGCGCGCGTCGAGGATCGCGCCCTGGTCGTCGATCACGTAGACCGAATTGTAGACGGGGTCGCGGTCGAGATCCTCGCCCTCGATGCGGGCGGCGCCCGCGATCAGCGTCTCGCCGGGCTGGAGCGCGTCGGCGATGCGGGCGATGGCCTCCGGCGTCTGGGTGAGGATGAAGGGGAAGGACGATTCCGGCCAGACGACGAGCGTGCGGCGCTCGGTCGTGGCGGCCGCGACGTCGATCACCTTGGCGCCCGCGCCGGACACGTTGGCCGATGCCGGCGCCGGCCTGCCCGCCTCCTGCGGCGGGCGGCGCGTCGTGGTCAGCGTCAGATGCCGGTCGAAGATCCGCTCGGCCTCCGCCGCGTCCCATTTCAGCGCCTGCAGGATGTTCGGCTGCACCACGCGCAGGTCGACGGTCTCCACGAAGCGCGTGGGATGGGCGGCGAGGCGCCAGGCGCCGAAGCCGAGATGGAAGAGGGCCAGAAGGACCGCGATCGCGATCACCGGCCGGGCGCCGCGCCGGTCGACGAGGGCGGCGGGCGCGGCGAAGACGAGGACCGCCATCAGCGTCAGCCCGTGCAGGCCGACCAGGGAGAGCGTCTGCATGGCGACGGGCACGGGGGCGGCCATGAGGCCGATCTCGTTCCAGGGAAAGCCGGTGAGGACGATGCCGCGCAGGTATTCGGCGAGCGCCAGCGACCCGGCCAGCGAGAAGAGGCGGAAGGCGCTGTCGCTCCAGACGCTTCGCGCGAGCGCGGCCGCCGCCCCGTAGAAGAGCGCCAGGACCGCCGGCAGGCCGAGGACGGCGAAGGGGATGAAGACGGCGAAGCTGCCGGCATCCACCATCATGGCCGCGCCGAGCCACCACAGGCCCGCCACGAAATAGCCGAAGCCGAAGAACCAGCCGCAGGCGAAGGCCGAGCGCACCGAGCGCCAGCGCGAGCCCGGCTCCACGCCGACCCCGTCGAGAAGCCAGACGAGCAGCGGGAAGCTGACGAAGGCGACAGCGGGAAAATTGAAGGGCGGCAGCGCCAGGACGGCGAAGGCGCCGGCCACGAGCGCCAGCGCGGCGCGGCGCCAGCCGTCGAGAAGGACGACGGCGCCGGCGAGACGCTCCAGGCGGCGCGCGACGAAGCCCCTGCGGTCTCGATAGGCGATTGCGGTCAAGGGCGACGACCTCTCTCAACGGTCCCGGACGACCATCGCGCCGTCGAGACGGGCGCCAAGGCCCGTCCTCTCTAGCCAAGCCGGACCGCACCCTCAAGAAAAGAGGATGCGGGGCTTGCGCGGGGCCGGCGCGAAAGGCCGCTGCGGCGCCCCTTGCGAAGACCCGCAGGCGCGACCGGCGGGACGATCGCCCGCCCCGTCCCGCGCTAGGCGTCGGGCGACTGGCCGAGCGCCTCCACGATGCGCCGCCGCTTCTCGCCCGAGCGCAGGCGCACGATGCGCAGGCGCCGCACGCGGCGCGGATCGGCGTCCAGCACCTGGAACTCGAAGCCCGGCACCGCCTGCACCACCTCACCGCGCGCCGGAATGCGCCCGAGTTCGGAGAAGAGCAGGCCCCCCACCGTGTCGGCCTCGTCGCGATAGGCGTCGATGTCGAAGTCCTCGCCGATGACGGCCCGCACGTCCAGGAGATCGGCGCGCGCGTCGGCGTAGAAGATGCCGTCGCCCCGCTCCACGATCATCGCGGCCTCGTCGTCGTGCTCGTCCTCGATATTGCCGACGACCATCTCGATCACGTCCTCGAAGGAGACGAGACCGTCCGTGCCGCCATATTCGTCGATGACGAGGGCCATCTGCGTGCGCGTCGCCTGCATCCGCGCCATGAGGACGGCGGCCCGCATGGAGGGCGGCACGAAGAGCACCTTGCGCAGGATGCCGAGCTCGCTGACGCGGCGCGAGAGGTTGATCTGGCGAAGGTCGAGCGGCGGGCCGGCGGGAGCCGCCGCGCCCGGCGGGGCGGCGGGCGCGGGCAGGCCGTTCGGCAGGCGGTAGCCGGCGGGGCGCGGCGACTTGGCGATCTTGCCGATGACGTCTCGGATGTGGATCATGCCGCGCGGGTCGTCGAGGCTCTCGCCGTAGACCGGCATGCGCGAATGGCCGCTCGCCTCGAAGAGGCGCAGGAGCTCGCCGAGCGTGGCGCTCGCCTCCACCGCCTTGATGTCGGCGCGCGGGATCATGATGTCCTCGACGCGCACTTCGCGCAGCCGCAGGATGTTGTTGAGCATCGCCCGTTCCTCGGGCGAGAAGGCGCCCTCGCCGGCCTCGGGCTCGGACAGGGCCTGCGTCAGGTCCTCGCGGGCAAGGCTCGGGAGGCGCGGCCTCAGCCGCCGCATCAGACCGCCGAGGAAGCGGCGGTCGCCCCGCCCTTCCCCGCCGGTCCGACTTCGGTCCTCGGGAACGCCGCGTTCGGCCGCGCCTTCGGCGGCGGCGTCCCGGCTGCGGCCGGGCACGGGGACATCCATCGTCATGGTCACGCTTTCAAGCTCTCTTCGCGTTTCTCGCGGGCGCCTCTTCGGCCGCCTCGCCATAGGGATCGGGAATGCCGAGACCGCGGAGGATCTCGATCTCGAGCGCTTCCATCGCCTCCGCCTGCGCCTCGACGAGATGGTCGTGGCCGATAAGATGCAGGAGGCCGTGCACGAGAAGATGGGTGAAATGATGGGCGAAGGGCTTGCCCTCGCTCCGCGCCTCGCGCGCCACCGTCTCGTGGGCGAGGATCAGGTCGCCGAGAAGCGGGCCGGGCACGTCGCCGACGGCAAGCTGGACGAGCGGGAAGGAGAGGACGTTGGTCGCCTTGTCCTTGCCGCGCCATTCGGCGTTCAGCGCGCGCACCGTCCCGTCGTCGGCCAGCGTGACGGAGAGTTCGCTCGCGAGACCCGCCGGCATGCGGGCGCTTTGCAGCGCCGCCTCGATGGCGCGCCGCGCGAAGGCCTCGAGGTCGCCGAGCCCCTCGCCCTCCCAGGCCTCGTCCTCGACGCCGAGCGCCAGGGCGAGATTCGGGAAGGCGGCGGATCGTTGGTCTCCGTCGGGCATCAGGCGTCCGCGGGACGCGTCGCGGCCACGCGGGCGCGCACGTCCTCCTCGTAGGCCTCGACGATCGCCTGGACGAGCGGATGGCGCACCACGTCCTTGGCCTCGAAGCGCACGGTGACGACGCTCGTGACCGGCTCCAGGATGCGCAGCGCCTCCACGAGGCCCGACTTCTGGCCGGGCGGCAGGTCGACCTGGCTCGGATCGCCGGTGACGATCATGCGCGCCTTCTCGCCGAGGCGCGTCAGGAACATCTTCATCTGCATCGAGGTCGTGTTCTGCGCCTCGTCGAGGATGACGGCGGCATTGGCCAGCGTGCGCCCGCGCATGAAGGCGAGCGGCGCGATCTCGATGGCGCCGGCGACGAGCAGGCGCTCGACCTTCTCGGCGGGGATCATGTCGTAGAGCGCGTCGTAGAGCGGGCGCAGATAGGGGTCGACCTTGTCCTTCATGTCGCCCGGCAGGAAGCCGAGGCGCTCGCCGGCCTCGACGGCGGGACGCGACAGGATGATGCGGTCCACCTGCCCGCGCTCCAGGAGCTGGGCGGCGTGGGCGACGGCGAGATAGGTCTTGCCGGTGCCGGCCGGGCCGATGCCGAAGACGAGCTCGGAGCGCTCCATCGCCCGCATATAGGCGTCCTGCGTCGGAGTGCGGGCATGGATGGTCCGCCGGCGCGTCGAGATCTGGGCGAGCGACAGGCGGCCCTTGGCCTCCAGCGTCGGCAGCACGAGCTGGTCGTTCTCGGCGATCGCCATTCGGATGGCGCCCTCGACGTCGGACTGGCCGATGTCGACGCCCGTCTGCAGGCGGGAATAGAGATGGTCGAGCGCCCGGCGCGCCTGGCTGCAGGCAGTGGCGTCGCCGCGGATCTCGACCTTGTTGCCGCGCGCGCGCGCATCGACGCCGAGCTTCTGCTCGATCAGCGCGAGATGCTCGTCGAACTGGCCGAACAGGGCCGAGGCCAGGCGGTTGTCCTCGAAGGACAGGGCGATATGGGCCATGTCCGACGCGCCGGAGGCCGGCGCCACGCCTCGCACTGCCTTCATGCCGTCAACCTCGCGGGGGCTTCGTCGGGATGGGCGCCTTCGGCGACCAGGGAATTGGTCAGCGTTCCGGCGATGGTCACCGTCACGACGTCGCCGATCGCGCCGGCACCGGCCGGCAGGACGACGGGCTGCAGATAGGGCGAGCGGCCGACGAGCTGATGCGCGTAGCGGCCGGGCTTCTCGACGAGGACGGGCAGCGCCGCGCCGACGAGGCTCCGCGCGAAACCGTCCTGCTGCTCGCGGATCAGCGCGTTGAGGCGCGCGAGCCGCTCGGCCATGACGCTCTCGGGCACATGATCGGGAAGGTTGGCGCCCGGCGTCCCGGGCCGGGGCGAATATTTGAAGGTGAAGGCGCAGGCGTAGTTCACCGCCCGCACCAGGTCCATCGTCGCCTCGAAATCGGCCTCCGTCTCGCCGGGGAAGCCGACGATGAAGTCGCCCGACAGGGCGATGTCCGGCCGTGCGGCGCGGATGCGATCGAGGAGCGTCCGATAGTCCGCCGCCGTGTGCCGCCGGTTCATCGCCTTCAGGATGCGGTCGGAGCCGGACTGCACGGGCAGGTGCAGATAGGGCATGAGCGCCGGCAGGTCGCCATGGGCGGCGATGAGATCGTCGTCCATGTCGCGCGGATGGGAGGTCGTGTAGCGCAGGCGCGCGATGCCCGGAATCCCGGCCAGCGCGCGCAGGAGATGGGCGAGCCCGACCGTGCCGCCCGCCGCGTCGCTCGAGGACCAGGCGTTGACGTTCTGGCCGAGCAGCGTCAGCTCGCGCACGCCGGACGCGGCCAGCCGGCGGGCCTCGTCGAGGACCTGCGCGAAGGGACGCGAGACCTCCGCGCCGCGCGTGTAGGGCACGACGCAGAAGGTGCAGAACTTGTCGCAGCCCTCCTGCACGGTAAGGAAGGCGGTGACGCCGCGCGCGCGAATGGCGGCCGGCTCCGTGGCCGGCAAGTGCTCGAACTTGTCCTCCAGCGCGTAGTCGGTGTCGACCACCTTCTCGCCGCGCGAGACGCGCTCCAGCGCCTGCGGCAGGCGGTGATAGGTCTGCGGGCCGATGACGAGATCGACGATCGAGGCCCGCTCAATGATCTCGGCGCCCTCGGCCTGCGCCACGCAGCCGGCGACGCCGACGGTGAGCGGGCGACCCTCGCGGGCGCGCTCGGCCTTCAGGACGCGGATGCGGCCGAGCTCGGAATAGATCTTCTCGGCGGCGCGCTCGCGGATGTGGCAGGTGTTGATGAGGACGAGGTCGGCATCCTCGATCGTCTCGGTCGTCCGGTAGCCCTCACCCGCCAGCGCATCGCCCATGCGCTGCGAGTCATAGACGTTCATCTGGCAACCGTAGGTCCGGATATGGACCTTGCGGGCATTGGACCGTGTGCCGATCGTGTCTTCGCGTGTGTCGGTCATGCGCCCTTCAAAGACCTGCCCGTCGGACGGGTGCTCCCACCCCGGACAGAAGCGGCCGCCCGCCGCGGATGGAAGTTCCGCGCGGAGCGAACTTGCAGACAGGCCGCCCGTTACGCGCTCATACCGTGCGACCCTTCCTCTCCTTCTATATCACGCCGGGATGGCGGCTTAGCAAGTCGGGTCTTTTGCGGATGGCGAGACGGTCGGGGTCGCCTGCCCCGGCGCGCGGCCCGACAGCGCCTCGGCGAGCGCCCGGGCCACCGCCCGCTCGGCGGTCGCCGCCACGAGCTTGCGGTTGGAGGCGGCGGTGAAGGGCATCGGCTCGCAGAAGCGGATCTCGGCGTCGATGGCGCCCTCCTTCAGGAAGGCGAGGAGATGGGGGCCGAGCGCCACGTCGCCGGGCCAGGCGGCGATCGGGCGGGCGTAGCGCCCGAGCGGCAGGCCGTTCGCCCGCGTGTAGGCGATGGCCGCGGGCTGGACCATCACCGTGTCCGCGCCCGAATGGGCGAGCGCGGCCTGCGCGGCGCCGAAGAGCGAGGTCTTGAAGGGCAGGACGAGATTGCCGTTCGAGGTCGTGCCCTCGGCGAAGAGCACCATCGCGTCGCCCGCGCTCATGCGCCGGGCGATGGCATCAGCCTGGTGCCCGGTGCGCCGGCGCGCCTCGCGCTCCACGAAGACGGTGCGCTGGAGGCGGGCGAGCAGGCCGAAGCCCGGCCAGCTGCGCACCTCGGCCTTGGCGATGAAGGAGATCTCGGCCGCCGCGCCCATGACCATGATGTCGGCCCAGGACTGGTGGTTGGCGGCGATGAGCAGCGGGCGCCCGCGCGCCGGCGCGCCGACGACGGTGACGCGCAGGCCCGCGACGCGGCAGGCGACGCGATGCCACAGGCGCGGCAGGCGGGCGGCCAGCGGCCAGCCCCGGCGGGTGGCGAGGAGTTGCAGCGGCATGAGCAGAAGCGTCATCGCCACGAGGACGGCCGCCACCAGCGCGACGCGCAGCTTTCCGATCACGGGCGGCCCCCCGAAGGGACCGGCGCTCTCAGCGCTCGAAGGTCCGCTTCAGCACGAAGGCGCTGGTGCGCCGGCCGTCCTTGCCCTTGTAGTAGGCCGGCCGCCGGCCGACCTCCTCGAAGCGCAGCCGGGCGTAGAGCTTGCGGGCGGGGATGTTCTCCTCGTCCACTTCCAGGAACAGCGAGGTCGCGCGCTCGGCATGGAGATGGCGCAGCACGGCGTCCATCAGCATGCGGCCGATGCCCTGGCCGCGCGCGCCCTTTGAGACGGCGATGGTGAGGATCTCGGCCTCGTCTTGCGTCAGACGCGCGAGGACGAAGCCCAGAAGCGCCCGCCGCGTGCCGCCCGTCGGCTTGACCACGAAGCCGAAGCTGCCGGACTGGCGCAGGAGCGCGGCCAGTTCCTCGCCCGTCCAGGCGCGGTCGAAGGCCTGCGAATGGATCTCGGCGGCCTCGTCGAGATCGGCATCCTCGAGCGGGGCGACCTGCGGCGGGCCGCCGCCCGTCAGTCCTTCCCAGAAGGACAGGGTCCAGACAAAGGGCAGATACCAGTACATCGCTCCCTCTCCTCCCCGTCGCGCCTCGATATCCGCGACCCCTCGCCGGCAGAAGCTCCTCCGCCTCGCCCGGCCGCCTTGCGGCGCTCCACACCAATATAGCGAGAAATCCTTTCCGGCCTACGAAGGGCCGGGCCCGGCGGGTCACGATGCCGCCCCCGGACCGGCGGCCCCGAACAGGCCGGAGGGCGCCGGCGGCTTGGCGTCGGCCGAGCGCAGGTAGAGCGGTCGCGGCGGGCCGTCCGGGGCGCGCGCGGCGCACAGGCGCGCGAGCGCGGCGATCTCGACGCGCGCGGCCTCGAGGCCGATCTCGCAGCGCCCGGGGCCCAGATGCTCGCATGCCACGGACGCGCCGGAGCCGACGAGAAGCAAGGGCTCGCCCTTGCCGAGGGCGCCGCCGACGAACGCCTCCAGCGCCGTCGGCGCGATCGCCGCGGGAGGCGCGAGACAGGCGCCTTCGCTCGCATAGAGCGCCACATGCAACTCGCCGCGCTTGGCGTCGAGCACCGAGAGCACGGCGCGCCCGCGCGCGCGATAGGGCGCGGCCATCGCCTCCAGCGTGGTGACGCCGACCGCGGGAATAGCGAGCGCCAGCGCCAGCGCCCGCACGGCCGAGACGCCGACGCGAACGCCGGTGAAAGAGCCGGGACCGACCGTCACGCCCAGCCGGCCGAGATCGCCGTAAGCGACGCCGGCCTCCGCCAGCGCCTCGGCGAGAAGGCCCATCAGCGCCTCGGCATGGCCCTTGGCCATCGGCGGCTCGCGCAGCGCCAGAATCGCGTCCGAACGCGCGTCGAGAAGGGCGAGCGAGCAGCGGTCGAAGGCCGTGTCGACGGCAAGGACGAGAGAGGACATGCGAGGCTCTATCGGCGCTCGGCGCGCGCGCCGCAAGCGTCTTGCGCGGGCGCGGCCGCAAGGGATCGCGCCCTTGCCTCGGGCGTCGCGGGGCGATGTGGCGGCGAGCTGCGGCTCAGGCCGCCTCCACCGCCTCGACGGTCTCCACCTCGGGCACGAAATGGCGCAGGAGGTTCTGGATGCCCTGCTTCAGCGTCGCCGTGGAGGACGGGCAGCCGGCGCAGGAGCCGCGCATGTTGAGATAGACCGTGCCGTCGCGGAAGCCGCGGAAGGTGATGTCGCCGCCGTCCTGCGCGACGGCCGGGCGCACGCGCGTCTCCAGGAGTTCCTTGATGGTCGCGACCGTGCCGGCCTGTGACTCCTCGAAGAACTCATCGCCGTCGTCGGGCACGTGCACGCCGCCGTGGCGATGCGCCATGACCGGCCGGTCCGACATGAAATGTTCCATGATGACGGCGAGGATCGCCGGCTTCAGGTGCTGCCACTCGGCGCCCTCGCGGGTGACGGTGATGAAGTCGTAGCCGAAGAACACGCCCGTGACGTTCGGCACCGCCATGAGGGCGCTGGCGAGCGGCGAGCGCTCGGCGGCGTCCGCCGTGTCGCGGAACTCGGCCGTGCCCTCTTCCAGCACGACCTTGCCGGGCAGGAATTTCAGCGTCGCGGGGTTCGGCGTCGCTTCGGTCTGGATGAACATCGGGCCAATCCTATCGCGTCTGTGGGGCGGGCCGCGCCTGACATGTCGGCGCCCCGGCGGGCGGGCCCGCCGGGCCCCAGCGCCGGCCGGCCTCCCGCAGCCATGCCTTGAGATAGGCGCAGCGGGCGGAGCGCGCAAGAACGCCCGCCGTCCGATCGTCAGCAGAGGCTGGCGATCTCCTCGTCGGTGAGCGAGGCGGGCACGATGGTGACGGGGATCGGGAAGGCCGCGCCCTTGCCCGCGACGGAGGAGACGAGCGGTCCCGGGCCTTCGGAGGATTCGCTGGCGGCCAGAACCAGGATGGCGATCTCGCGGTCGTTCTCGATCAGCGCGTCGATCGCCTCGATCGCCTTGCCCTCGCGCACCACGAGCTCGGATTCGATGCCGACGCTCTCGCGCAGGTCCTCGGCCACCCTGGAGATGCGCGCCTGCGCCTCCTCGGCCGCCTCCGCGCGCATGATCTTCTCGACGCCCAGCCAGTGCTGGAAGTCGCCGGGGGCGATCACGTAGAGGAGGACGCAGCCGCCGCCGCTCGCCTTGGCGCGCCGCGCCGCATAGGCGGCGGCACGGCCGCATTCGGGCGTGTCGTCGATGATCGCGAGGAACTTGCGCTTGCCGCCGGCATCCCGGCCAATTCGTTTCGATACCATGGCGGCAAGATGGCGAAAGGCGGACGCTCCGGCAAGACGGAGCGTCGCCCTCAGCCGTGCAGGAAGCCGACGATGGACTTCACGTCCCGCATCGTCGCCTCGGCGATGGCGCCGGCGCGCTCGCCGCCATCCTTCAGCACCGCGTCGATATGGCCGGGATCGGCCTCCAGGCGCCGCATCTCTTCCGTGATGGGCGAGAGGACGTGGACGGCGAGATCGGCCAGCGCCGGCTTGAAGGCGGAGAACTGCTGGCCGCCGAACTCGGCGAGGATCTCGGCCACGGGGCGCCCGGCGAGCGCGGCGTAGATCGAGACGAGGTTGTCGGCCTCCGGCCGGCCCTTCAGCCCCTCGGCTTCCGAGGGCAAGGCGTCCGGATCGGTCTTGGCCTTGCGCACCTTGCGCGAGATGGCCTCCGCATCGTCGGTGAGGTTGATGCGCGACAGGTCCGACGGGTCGGACTTCGACATCTTCTTCGAGCCGTCCTTGAGGCTCATCACGCGCGTCGCCGCGCCCTCGATGAGCGGCTGCGTCACGGGGAAGTAGCCGCGCGCGGGAGCGGCGTCCGGCGCCTCGGCCGGCAGGTCCGTCGTGAGACCGAGCGCCTCGATGCGGGCCGCGAAGTCGTTGTTGAACTTCACCGCGATGTCGCGCGTCAGCTCCAGGTGCTGCTTCTGGTCGTCGCCCACCGGCACGTGCGTGGCCCGGTAGAGGAGAATGTCGGCGGCCATCAGCGAGGGATAGGCGAGAAGGCCGAGCGAGGCGTTCTCGCGGTCCTTGCCGGCCTTCTCCTTGAACTGCGTCATCCGGTTCATCCAGCCGATGCGCGCCACGCAGTTGAACACCCAGGCGAGCTCGGCATGGCCGGAGACGCGGCTCTGGTTGAAGACGATGTGGCGCTTCGGGTCGATGCCGGCGGCGAGGAAGGCGGCGGTGATGGAGCGCGTCTGGCCGGCGAGATCCTCGTGCACCAGCTGGGCGGTGATCGAATGCAGGTCCACCACGCAATAGAGGCAGTCGTGGCTCTCCTGCAGCGTCACGAAGCGGCGGATGGCGCCGAGATAGTTGCCCAGATGCAGGTTTCCGGTGGGCTGGACGCCGGAAAAGACGCGGGGGGTGATGGCGGACATGGACAGGCTCCGGGGCGAGGCGGCAGGGCCCCGTCGGCGAGGATCATGGGCGCCGGTTCATGGCAGAGCAGGGCATCGCGATCAAGCGGGCGGGCGGGGCTCCGCGAGATCCCGGCGATGGTCCCAGGGATCTTCGAGGACCGCCGGGCTGCCGCAGGGCTCGCGGCGGGGCGCCTCCCCGGAAGCGGACGCAATCGTCCGCCGGGCGCGCCCCTCGTCGCCCAGCGCTCGAATTGGCCGAGCGGCGTGTCGGCCAGGAGCGCCAAGCCGAGCGCACGCCCGGACCGTTCGATGGCGCGGTCGCAATCGTCGACGAGGAGGGCGCAACGGGCGAGGCGGCATGTCACGGCGATTGTCGGGGCCTCGGCCGTTTCATCCGGCACACCGTGCCTTATCTGCGGCGGGAGGAACTGGGAAAGGGCCTTGGCCATGCAACGATCGATCGAGGTGACGGTGGCGGGATCGCGGCAGACGGTGGACTGCGACGAGAGCGGTTCGGGCGAGACGCTCGTTCTCCTGCCGGCCCTCTCCACCATCTCGACGCGCCGCGAGATGGCCCCGCTCGCCGAACGCCTGTCGCAGCGCTTCCGCACCCTCGCCTATGACTGGCCGGGCTTCGGCGACGCGCCCAAGCGCCGCGCCGACTGGGCGCCGGCCGATCTCTGCGCCTTCCTCGAACAGGCGCTCGCCGCGCTGCCGGCCCCGCCCAAGGCCATCGTCGCGGCGGGACATGCGGCGACCTACGCGCTTCGCCAGGCGGCCGAGCATCCCGGCAGCGTGGAGCGGCTCGTCCTCGTCGCGCCCACCTGGCGCGGGCCCTTCCCGACCATGCTGAAGGACCGGCGCCCCCCCTGGCTCGCGCGCCTTCGCGCCGCGGTCGACGCTCCGCTCGCCGGCCAGGCGCTCTACCGCCTCAATGTCAGCGGCCCGATGATCGCCAAGATGACGCGCGAGCACGTCTTCGAGGACGAAGCCTTCCTGTCGGGCGCCCGCATGGCCGAGAAGAGGGCCGTGACCGCGGCGAAGGGCGCCCGCCACGCCTCGGTGCGCTTCGTGACCGGCGCGCTCGATCCGGTGACGAGCCGCGAGGCCTTCCTCGATCTCGCCCGGCGCGCCGGCGTGCCGATCCTCGTCGTCCTCGGCGAGGGCTCGCCGGCGAAGTCGCGCGCCGAGATGGAGGCGCTGGCCGCCCTGCCGGGCGTCGCCACGCTGCGGCTCGCCAAGGGGCGCCTGTCGCTGCACGAGGAGTTTCCCGACGCGGTGGCGGCGGCGATCGCGCCGTTCCTCGCGGGCGAGCCGACGTCCGGCGGGCACGCGCGACGCTGAACGCTGCGTCTTCGGCCGGGCGCGTTGCCAGCGCGCGAGGCGCCATGCGAGGGGTCGGGCCCCGAAATCGGCAGGATCCCTTTCCATGAAGCTCTACTACAAGCCCGGCGCCTGTTCGCTCGCGCCCCATATCGTGGCGCGCGAGGCGGGCGTTGCGATCGACCTCGTCCCGGTGGATCTCGCCCGCAAGGAAATGCAGGACGGCGGCGACTACACGGCGGTGAACCCCAACGGCTACGTGCCGGCGCTCGACATCGGCGAGGGGCCGGTTCTGACGGAGGCCTCGGTCGTCGTGCAGTATATCGCCGATGCCGGGCCGCAGAGCGGCCTGATGCCGCCGGCGGGCGAGACGGCGCGCTACCGCGCCCAGCAATGGCTCGCCTTCGTGGCGACGGAGCTGCACAAGGGCTTCAGCCCCTTCTTCAAGCCGAACACGCCGGAGGCCACGAAGACCGCGCAGCGCGAGCACCTGACGCGGCGTCTCGGCTTCCTCGACGCGGCGCTGGCGGATCGCACCTACCTGATGGGCGAGACCTTCACCGCGCCCGACGCCTACGCCTTCACCGTGCTGCGCTGGGCGCCGGCGGCCGGCCTCGACGTCTCGACCTTCCCGAATGTCGCGCGCTTCATGGCGGCGGTCTCCGCCCGCCCGGCCGTCAAGGCCGCGCTCGCCGAGGAAGGAATCGCCTGAACGGCCCGCGAGCCCCGGCGCCATAGGGCGCCGGGGCCGCGCCGGCGGGTCGTCAGGGCTTGCCGGCGGGCCTGGCCTTGCCGCGCCGGCGCTTCAGGAGGCCCGTCACCATCGTGCGGTCGACGGCGCCCGTCGCCAAGACGAGCCCGAAATAGGTCGCCATCGCCGCCGCGATCAGGATGGCGAGCGCGGCGACCTGCAGATGCAGCGGCGCGCCCGAGCTCATCCACAGGCCGAACTCATCCTTCAGGTAGAGGAGGAGGAGGCCCATGAGGAGCGAGGAGAGGAGGACGAGCGAGGCCCGCTTCATCAGCTGGCGGTCGATCGCCCAGAGCCCCTTGCGCCACAGGCCGTGGAAGAGAAGCAGCGCGTTCAGCCAGCCGGCGAGCGTCGTGGCCAGCGCGATGCCGTCCTCCTCCATCCACCAGAACAGGAGGACGGAGAGGACCGTGTTGGCGCCGGCCGACAGGAGCGTGACGACCATGGGCGTGCGCGTGTCCTCGCGGGCGAAATAGCCGGGCGAGAAGACCTTGATGAGCACGAAGGCCGGCAGGCCCAGCGCGTAGAGCCCGAGGACCGAGGCGACGAGGCCCGTGGCGGCCGGCTCGAAGGCGCCGCGCTCGTAGATGACGCGGATGATCGGTTCGGGGATGACGAAGAGCGCGACGGCCGCCGGCAGCGTCAGGAAGAGCGCGAATTCCAGGCTCCGGTTCTGCGTATGCTGCGCCTCGGCGAGGCGCCCGCCCTTCAGCGCGCGGGCAAGCTCGGGCAGGAGCACGACGGCGATGGCCACGCCCACCATGCCGAGCGGCAGCTGGTAGGGCCGGTCGGCATATTGCAGCGTGGAGACGGCGCCCGGCTTGAAGGAGGCGATCGCCTGGCCGACGAAGAGATTGATCTGGGTGATGCCGCCGATGAGGGCGGCCGGTCCCGCGAGCACCAGGAGGCGCCGCAGCCCCTTCGTCCAGCACGGGCGCCGCAGCTGCACGGAGAAGCCGGCCATGCGCATGGCGACCGTCACGGTCGCGAGCTGCGCGAGGCCGGCCACCAGAACGCCCCAGCTCATCAGGAAGCCCAGCCGCGTCGTGTCGGCGCCCTGCCACAGGCCGTAGGCGAGGACGGCGATGAGCACGATGTTGAGGATGGTCGGCGCCACGGCCGCCGCGAAGAAGCGGTGGAAGGCGTTGAGGATGCCCGAGACCATCGCCATCAGCGACATGCAGGCGAGATAGGGGAACATGATGCGCGAGAAGAGCACCGTGATCTCGAAGCGCTCCGCGCAGGAGAGGACGTTGCCGCCGAGCGAGGGATCGTCGACGCAGGCCCCGAGTCCCGGCGCGATGATCGTGCGCACCAGGCTCGGCATGAAGATCATCGCCGCGATGGTCAGGACGGTCAGGACGACGAAGAGCGTGGAGAAGATCTCGCTCGCGAAGTCCCGCGCGCCGCCCTCCCCGTCCTCCTCCAGCGAGCGGGCGAAGAGCGGGATGAAGGCGGCGTTGAAGGCGCCCTCGGCGAAGAGCCGGCGGAAGAGGTTCGGGAAGCGGAAGGCGAGGTTGAACGCGTCCGCCACCGGCCCGACGCCGAGCGCGGAGGCCATCATCATCTCGCGCCCGAAGCCGAAGACGCGGCTGAAGAGCGTCGCGCCGCCGACGGTGGCGAACTTGGCGAGTAGTCCCATGAATGCTCTCGTGCCGTTTCCGGTGGGTCGGCCGTCGGCCCTTGAAGGGCGCGACGGCGAGGGAGCGGCGCGGGGTCCGGCCGCCCCGGATGGCGCGGCTTACAGCACCGGGCCTCAGCCCGCCATGCCGAAGGCGCGCGTGGCCGGCATCGGCAGGGGCGAGGAGGCCTCGCCGTCCGGGTTCTCGAACACCGCCTCCAGCCGCCGCTCGATGCGCTCGGCCCGCGCCTCGCTGGAGATCTTCGCGCCCACGAGGTCGGTCACGTAGAAGACGTCGACCACCTTCTCGCCATAGGTCGAGATGTGCGCGGACTGGATGTCGAGATTGAGGTCGGAGATCGCGCCCGTGAGGTCGGAGAGGAGGCCCGGCCGGTCCAGCCCCTCGACCTCGATGACCGAGAACTTGTTGGAGAGCTCGTTGTCGATGGAGACGCGCGGGGGGCGGGTGAAGAGCTCGTGCGCGCGCGTCGGCTTGCGGCGGGCGATGAGGTCGGGCATCGCCTCCTCGCCGCGCAGGATCTTGGCGATGCTGGCGCCGATGCGCTGGGCGCGGCGCAGCTCGTCGCTGTCGTCGACGAATTCGCGGTTCAGGGTGAGGAGGTCGAGCGCGCGCCCGTCGGTCATGGTGAAGACCTGCGCGTCGGCGATGTTGGCGCCGGCCGCCGCGCAGGCGCCGGTGATGATCGACAGGAGGCGGGGATGGTCGGGCGCCAGAACCATCATCTGCGTGCGCCCCTGGAACGCGTCGGTCGAGACCTCCACGGCGAGCGGCTGGCCGCCGGTGCCGGCGCCGCGGATGAACTCGGCATGGCGCACCTGCTCGTCCAGCGAGGCGGTCAGGTAGTAGTTGGGATAGTGCAGGTCGAGATAGGCCTGCCGCTCGCCCTCGGCCCAGCCCGACAGGCGCTCGCCGAGCCGCATCTTGGCCGCGTCCAGCCGCTCCTGGCGCGTGGTGCGCGTGAAGCCGCCGGTCAGCGTCGGCTCGGTCTCGAAATAGAGCGTGCGCAGGAGCTGGCCCTTCCAGCCGTTCCACACGCCCGGGCCCACGGCCCGGATGTCGCAGACGGTCAGGACGGTCAAAAGCCGCAGGCGTTCGAGCGTGCGCACATGCTCGGCGAAGTCGAGGATGGTCTTGCGGTCGGAGAGGTCGCGCTGCTGGGCCGTCATCGACATGACGAGATGGTCCTGCACCAGCCAGGCGACGAGTTCGGTCTCGCGCGCGTCGAGCCCGAGGCGCGGGCAGAGTTCGCGCGCGATGGCCGCGCCCGCGGTCGAGTGGTCCTGCGGGCGGCCCTTGGCGATGTCGTGCAGGAGGAGCGCCACGTAGAGGACCGTGCGGTCCTTCAGCGAGGCCATGAAGTCGGTGGAGACCGGCAGCTCGGTGCCGAGCCGCCCCTGCTCGATCTCCGAGAGAACGGCGATCGAGCGCAGGAGATGCTCGTCCACCGTGAAATGGTGGTACATATTGAACTGCATCATCGCCACGATGCGCCCGAATTCGGGGATGAAGCGGCCGAGGACGCCGGCTTCGTTCATGCGGCGCAGATGCAGCTCGGGATTGCGCCGGTCGGTGAGGACGTCGAGAAAGAGGCTGTTGGCCTCGCGGTTCTCGCGCAGGGCGCCGTCCACGAGGCGCAGCGAGCGGCGGATGAGCTTCAGCGCGTCCGGGTGGTATTCGAGGTCGTGCATCGCCGCGAGGCGGAAGATGCGGATGAAGTTCACCGGGTCCTTCTGGAAGACGGTGCGCGAGGCGACGTTGATCCGGTTGTTGTCGATGTGGAAGTCGATCGTGCCGGGGATCTTCTTGGCGCGGCTGCGCAGCGAGCGCACGAAATTGCGAAGGCCGGGCGCCTCCTTGGCGTGCTCCTCCTCCAGGACCGCGCAGAAGATGCGCGTGAGGTCGCCGACATCCTTGGCGATCAGGAAGTAGTGGCGCATGAAGCGCTCCACGTCCTTCTGGCCGGGATGGGTGTTGTAGCCGAGGCGCTTGGCGATCTCGGGCTGCACGTCGAAGGAGAGGCGCTCCTCCGCCTTGCCGGTGACGAAGTGCAGGTGGCAGCGCACGGCCCAGAGGAAATCCTCCGCCTTGCCGAAGATGCGCGCCTCGCGCCGCGAGAAGACGCCGGCCTCCACGAGGTCGTCGCGCGCGTTGACGCGGTAGTGGTACTTGGCGATCCAGAACATCGTGTGCAGGTCGCGAAGGCCGCCCTTGCCCTCCTTCACGTTCGGCTCGACGAGATAGCGCGTGTTGCCGAGCTTGGCGTGGCGGGCGCCGCGCTCGGCGAGCTTGGCGGCGATGAAGTCCTGGCTCGTGCCGGCCACGACCTCGGCGTCGAAGCGCGTGCCGAGCTCGAAGAACAGCGCCTCGTCGCCCGCCACCAGCCAGCGCTCCAGGATGGAGGTGCGGATGGTGAAGTCGGCGCGGGCCAGCCGGATGCATTCCTCGACCGTGCGCGAGGCGTGGCCCACCTTGAAGCCGAGATCCCACAGGACATAGAGGAGATATTCGGCGATCTGCTCGCTCAGCGCCGTCTGCTTGTAGGGCAGGAGGAAGAGGAGATCGATGTCGGACCCCGGCGCCAGCGTGCCGCGGCCGTAGCCGCCGACGGCGACGATGGCGATGCGCTCGCCGCTGGAGAGGTTCGAGGACTGGCAGACGTGGCGCAGCGCATAGTCGTGGACGGCGCGGATCAGCGCGTCCTGCAGGGCGGCGAGGCGCTGGGCGCACAGGAGGCCGCCGCCGTCGCGAAAGAGGAGTTCCTCGGCGATGCGCCGCCCGTCGCGGATGGCGAGCTTGAGGCGCGCGAGAAGGGCGGCCCGCGCCTCCTGGCCGGCGCCGCCGGCCGGATCGGCGGCGGCGATCGCCTCGAGGTCGCGGCTGAGCGCCTCGGCATCGAGAAGGGGCGCGAGAAGCCGCTCGTTCGGCCCGCTCTGATAGGACAGGGAAGACGGCGCCGCCAGCTTGTTCATCGATCGGTCCCGGCCCCTCACGTGACGGAAAGCGGCCCTATAGACCATTTGCGGCCAGGGCGCGAGAAAACGCCGGCCCCCGCGCGCGCCTGGCCCGAGGATCGGCCGGCGCGCCTTGCCGCGGCCTGACCTGCCACGCGAAAAGGCCGCCCCGAAGGACGGCCTCTTGCGCGACCATGTCGAATGCCGGCGCCGGTCTTACTGCGCGTCGACCGGGTTGGGCTGCTGATCGTTGGTGATCGCCTCCTCCTGCGCGTCGTTCTCCGGCTGGGAGGGCGACTTGTAGAAGTCGGCGCCCGAGCCCGGCACGAGGATGCCGCCGTCGTCGTCGCTCTCTGGCGGGACGATCTTGGGCATGTCGGAGGAGATGCTGTTGGTGGACATGGTGTCGACGCCCGACATGGCGGGGGCGACGGGCTCGCCTTCGGCCTGGGCCTGCGAGTTCTGCGCATAGGCGCTGGTGGCGAGGGGCGCGAGCGCGATCAAGGCGAGGGCTGCGAGGGTCTTGCGCATCTGTCTGCTCCTGAATCTCTGGTCTTCGATGACAGGGGGAGAGTTCGCTGTTCGTCCTTCTGCGGGTCGCCTGCGCCGGTCGGCCCACGGCAACCATCCGGGGAGGAAATGGGGGGCGCGACAATTCGTTCGCGATCAGAAATTCACAAGCCTGTGAGCACCTGCGCAAACGCCTTCGCGCCCGCGTGTGCCCTCGGCCACGGTCCCGCTCGCGGCTGCGTCAAGGCTCAGCGCCCGGCGACGGCCTTCAGCCGGTAGAGCGCCTCCAGCGCCTCGCGCGGCGTCAGAGCGTCGGGATCGACGGTGCCGAGCGCTTCCCACAGGGCTGCCGCCGCCGGCGGGGCCTTGGGCTCCTCGGCCCGGGCGAGGGCTGCGGAGAAGAGCGGCAGATCGTCGACGACGGCGATGCGCCGCCCGCCCGAGCCGCCCTTCTCCAGCTCGGCCAGGACATGGCGCGCGCGCGCGACGACGGCGGCCGGAAGCCCCGCGAGCCGCGCCACCTGGATGCCGTAGGAGCGGTCGGCGACTCCGGGCTTCACCTCGTGCAGGAAGACCACCTCCCCCTGCCATTCCTTCACGCGCATCGTGGCGTTGGAGAGCCGGCCGAGCTTGGCGGACAGCGCGGTCATCTCGTGGAAATGCGTGGCGAAGAGCGCCCGGCAGCGGTTGACCTCGTGCAGGTGCTCGACGGCGGCGAAGGCGATGGACAGACCGTCATAGGTGGAGGTGCCGCGCCCGATCTCGTCGAGGATGACGAGCGAGCGCGGGCCGGCCTGGTTGAGGATCGCCGCGGTCTCGACCATCTCGACCATGAAGGTGGAGCGCCCCTCGGCCAGATCGTCCGAGGCGCCGACGCGGCTGAACAGGCGGTCGACGACGCCGATCCGGGCGCGGGCCGCCGGCACGAAGGCGCCGATCTGCGCCAGCACGGCGATCAGCGCGTTCTGGCGCAGGAAGGTGGACTTGCCGCCCATGTTGGGGCCGGTCAGGAGCCAGATCGCGCCGTCCCGCGCGCCCGGCGGCGGGGAGAGGTCGCAGTCGTTGGCGACGAAGGGATCGCCCGACCCCGCCTTCAAGGCCGCCTCCACCACGGGATGGCGCCCGGCCTCAATGCGGAAGGCGGCGCTTTCGTCGAGCTCGGGCGCGCACCATTGCGCGGCGACGGCCAGATCGGCGAGAGCCGCCGAGACGTCGAGGACGGCGAGCGCGGCGGCGCCCTCCTGAAGCGCGCCGGTAGCCGCGGCCACGGCCTTTTCCATCGCGTCGAAGGCCTCGAGTTCGAGGCGCAGCGCCTCGGCGCTGGCGCCGGCGATGCGGCTTTCGAGATCGGCGAGTTCCACGCTGGAGAAGCGCATGGCCGAGGCCATGGTCTGGCGGTGCGAGAAGGTGGCCCTCGCCTCGCCCGTCGTCAGCGGACCGGCCTGCGCCTCCGGCACCTCGATGAAATAGCCGAGCACGTTGTTGTGCTTGATCTTGAGGGAGCGCACGCCCGTCGCGGCGGCGTAGCGCGCCTGGAGTTCGGCGACGACGCGGCGCGAATCCTCGCGCAGGGTCCTCGCCTCGTCGAGCGCGGGCAGGGCCCCGGCGCGCACGAAGCCGCCGTCGCGCCGGGCGGGCGGCACCTCGGGCGAGAGGAGCCCGTCGAGAAGGGCGAAGAGATCGCGCGGCAGGCCGGCAAGGCCGGCGCGCGCGGCGGCAAGCTCCGCCGGCAGGTCGAGGCCGGCCAGATGCGCCTCGATCTCGAAAGCCGCCGCCAGCCCGTCGCGCAGGCAGGCGAGGTCGCGCGGGCCGCCGCGCTGCAGCGACAGGCGCGAGAGGGCGCGCTCGGTGTCGGGCAGGCCTTTCAGGAAGGCGCGCAGGCGCGTGCGCGCCGCCGTCTCCGCCACGAGGAAGGCGACGCTTTCGAGCCGCGCCTCGATGGCGGCGACGCCGGTGAGGGGTGCGGCGAGGCGGGCGGCGAGAAGCCGGGCGCCGGCGCCCGTCAGCGTGCGGTCGATGGCGCCGAGCAGGCTGCCCTGGCGCTTGCCGGAGAGCGTGCGCGTCAGTTCCAGCGAGGCGCGCGTTGCCGGGTCGATGGCCATGACCGAGCCGGCCTCGACCTTGCGCGGGCGCTTCAGCGCGGGGCGCGCGGCGAGCTGCGTCTTGCCGAGATAGGCGAGGAGACCGGCGGCGGCGGAAAGCTCGGCGCGCGAGAAGGCGCCGAAACCGGCGAGCGTCGAGACGCCGTAGAAGTCGCAGAGCCGCTCGCCGGCCGTCGCCCCCTCGAAGAGCGCGGCGGGCTCGGGCCGGGCGCGGCGCCCGAGGCGCGCGAAGAGCGGGCGGAAGGCCTCGTCGTGGAAGAGCGCGTCGGGCAGCACGAGTTCGGCCGGGTCGATGCCGGCGATGTCGGCGGCCAGCGCCTCGGCGCTCGTCTCCTGCAGGCGGAAGTCGCCGGTGGACAGGTCGGCGACGGCGATGCCGAAGGCGGCGCCCTGCCCCTGGCCGCCGAGCCGGGCCAGCGTCATCAGCTCGTTCGGCCGTCCGGGCTCGAGCAGCGTCTCCTCGGTGATCGTGCCGGGGGTGACGACGCGCACGACGTCGCGCCGCACGACGGACTTGGAGCCGCGCTTCCTCGCCTCGGCCGGGTCCTCGACCTGCTCGCAGACGGCGACGCGATGGCCGAGCGCGATGAGGCGGTTGAGATAGTCGTCGGCCGAGACGACGGGCACGCCGGCCATCGGGATGTCTTCGCCAAGGTGCTTGCCGCGCTTGGTGAGCGAGATGCCGAGCGCGCGCGAGGCCTCGGCCGCGTCCTCGAAGAACAGCTCGTAGAAATCGCCCATGCGATAGAACAGGAGGCAATCGGGATTGGCCGCCTTGATCTCGATATATTGCGCCATCATCGGCGTCGGAGCGGCGGCCTGGTCCATGGCGGCGGTCGGAAATCCTCGATCTGGCGCCGGGCGGGCCGGCGCCCCGATGCTCTAACCGCCGGCCGGCGCTTGCGAAAGCCCCGCGCCGCGCGCGCAGGACCCGTCGGCGGTGCGGAACGGCGCTGCAGCGCGCGCCGTTGCAGCGCGGCGACGGCTGCGCCATCTTAAGGCCCGTCAGGCTGCGTTCATCCGCTTGGGGCTATGAGGGCTCCTTCGGGTCGTGCGGCCCGCGCATCAAGGGACGACGACCGACCATGCCCAGGACCCTCAAAGCCACGCTCTTCGCGCTCGCCGCCGCCGGGGCCCTGTGGATGAGCCCCGCGGCCGCGCAGAACGTCTTCGACTACGCCGTCTCGCACCCGACCGACAATGCCCACCTGCCGCAGCCGCCCGCCCCCGGCGATTCGGTGCCGCAGTCGGTCTCGCTCGTGAAGATCGAGGGCAACGATTCGCTGGCTTACTTCTATTATGACGGGCGCCCGGTCATCGTGGACCTGAAGACCCGCTCCGTCGTGCGCGTCGGCCAATAGGCGGAGCGCCGGCGTCGGGTCGCGGTCCCTGTCGGGAAGACGGTGGGGCGGCCGGCGGTCCGGCGGTTGAACCCTTTCGACCGGCGAGCACGGCCGGCGACGGGTCGGGCGCGCCCCGCCGTCGCATATGGATCTCGGCCCCTGCCCCGCTCGGTTCAGGCGGCGAAGCGGCCGGCGTCGGCGCCGTAATGGCCGATATAGCGCGGGTTGATGCGCTCGCGCGGCAGGACGACGAGGACGTCGGTCGTGCCGAACTGGTGGTCCACCACCGCCCCTTCCCCGACATAGCCGCCGAGGCGCAGATAGCCTTTCAGGAGCGGCGGCAGGGCGGCGAGCGCGCGGCGCGCATCGCCGCTGGCCACGCCCTCGTCCAGGAACGTGCCGCGATTCTCCTGCGCGCGCACGTGCCATTCCGCGGGCGCGGCGGCGTTCTCGCGCAGGAAGGCGAGCGGCTGGGCGAGCGCGTCGGGATCGGTGCCGGCCAGCGAGGCGCAGCCGAAGAGCGCATCGATGCGGTGCTCCAGGACATAGGCCCAGATGCCCTGCCACAGGAGCTCGACCGTGCGCTTGCCGCGATAGTCCTTCAGCACGCAGGAGCGGCCGAGTTCCAGGAAGCGCATGCCGGCATGGCGGGCGAGAAGCGGCGCGATGTCGAATTCCTGCGCGGTGTAGAAGCCGCCGGCCAGCGCCGCGCGCTCGCCCCGCAGGAGCCGGTAGGTGCCGACGATCCTGTCCGAGGCCTGCCCCGGCCGCGCCGTGTCGATGACGAGGAGATGGTCGCACCAGCGGTCGAAGGCGTCGCTGTCGCGATGCGTCATGCGCTGGAGCGCCGAGGGGCGGGCGGCCATCTCCTCGTAGAAGACGTGGTAGCGCAGCCGCTGCGAGGCCTTCACCTCGGCCACGGAACGGGCGAGGCGCACCTCCAGCGAGCCGATGCGCCCGAGAAGCGGCGCGGCGCCGAAGCGCGTCGGCCGGTTAAGGTCCGGCAGCGCGTCCCTCATGGCGTCACCGAGGCGGGCCAGGAACGGACCGAAGAGATCGGGGCGACCCTTCGCGACGACATCAAGCATCTCGAACCTCCGGCGTCGGGCCTCCAGCCTTGCCCCAGCGCTCTAAGGCCCCATGACGAAGATTTGATGACGCCGGCGCGCCGGCGCAAGTCCGCCATCGCGTCTGCCTCCGAAGAGATCGGGCGCCGGATGTCGGGCCGCCCTTCGCCGTCCGGTCCGGTCACGCCATGTCCACCGCGACGCGGCCGCGCACGCGCCCGTCCACGATCGCATGCGCGGTCTCGACGATCTCGTCGAAGCCGATCCGCGTCGTCATCGCGTCCAGCCGGGCGGGGTCGAGGTCGCGCGCCAGCCTGTCCCAGGCCTCGAGCCGCAGCGCACGCGGCGCCATCACGCTGTCGACGCCCAGGAGCGAGACGCCGCGCAGGATGAAGGGCGCCACGCTCGTCGGCAGGTCCATCCCCTGCGCGAGGCCGCAGGCGGCCACCGCGCCCCCGCGCGAGGTCTGGGCGAGGACATTCGCCAGCGTGTGGCTGCCGACCGCGTCGACGCCGGCGATCCAGCGCTCCTTGCCGAGCGGCTTGCCGGGCTCGGAGAGTTCGGCGCGGTCGAGGATCTCGGCGGCGCCGAGGCCCTTGAGATAGTCCGCCTCCTGCGGCCGGCCGGTCGAGGCGACGACGTGCCAGCCGAGCCGGGCGAGGAGCGCGACGGCGACCGAGCCGACGCCGCCGGCGGCCCCCGTCACGATCACCGGCCCGTGCGACGGGACGAGGCCCGCCCGCTCGAGCGCCAGCACGCAGAGCATGGCCGTGTAGCCGGCGGTGCCGATCGCCATGGCCTGCAGCGGCGTGAAGGCCTGCGGCAGCGGCACCAGCCACTCGCCCTTCAGGCGCGCGCGGCCGGCATAGGCGCCGTAATGCACCTCGCCGACGCCCCAGCCGTTGAGGACGACGCGGTCGCCCGGCGTCCAGGCCTCGTTGCGCGAACGGATCACGGTGCCGGCGAGGTCGATGCCGGGGATCATCGGCCAGCGGCGCACCACGGGCGAGCGGCCGGTGATGGCGAGCCCGTCCTTGTAGTTGACGGTCGTCGCCTCCACGGCGATGTCGACGTCGCCGTCCATCAGGTCGTCAGGCGTCAGCGTCACCACGTCCACGGACTGGACCTTGGCCTCGTCGCGCGAGATCAGGATCGCCTTGAATTCGTCCGCCATGGCCTGCGCCTCCTCCCGGCCGGCCGCATCGAGCCGGCGCGGCCTTGTCGCCCTACCAGGGCTCGTTCGTCTCTCCGGCACAGAGCGCGAAGAGGCGCCAAGTCAAGCCTTGCGGCCGTCCTCGCCCGCCACGGCGCGCGCGCGCCGGGGCGCCAGCACGAACTCGTCGAAGAGGATGAAGGCCGCGCCGACCGAGATGAAGGCGTCGGCGAGATTGAAGACGGCGAAGGACCAGACGGGCGTGTGGAAATAGACGTAGTCCACGACATAGCCGAGGAAGACGCGGTCGATGAGGTTGCCGATGGCCCCGCCGACGATCATCGCGAGGCCGAGATGGGAGACGAGGCGCTCGCGCGGGGTCTTCCACCAGACCCAGAGGACGGCGACGAGGACGAGGCCGGCCAGGAGCGCCAGCCACAGGTCGTCGAGGCCGGAGAACATGGAGAAGGCGATGCCGGTGTTGCGCGCGTGGTAGAGCGACAGGAAGGGCAGGAGCTCGATCAGGTCGCCGAGCGGCATGGTGGCGACGACGAGCCACTTGATCGCCTGGTCGGCGAGGACCGCGACGAGGACGAGGAGCAGATTGCGGGCGAAGAGGGTCTTCGTCAAAGCGTCAGCGCCTTCCGTCGGGCCTCGAAGATCATGATGCCGGTGGCGACCGCGAGGTTCAGGCTGTCGGCGCGTCCGGCCTGGGGAATGCGCACGAGCGTGTCGCAGGCCGCGGCGAGCGTCGGCGAGAGGCCGGCCTGCTCGTTGCCCATGAGAAGGACGGCGGGCCTGGCGCCGTAGTCGGGCGTGCGGTAGTCCACCGCCCCTTCCATGTGGGTGCCGGCGACGAGGCCCTTGAAGGTGGAGCGGAAGTTCAGGAACTCGGCCTCCGTGACGCGGGCGATGGGCACGGCGAAGATCGAGCCCATCGTGGCGCGCACCGTCTCCAGCGCGAACGGGTCGGTGCATTCGCCCACGAGCGCGACGCCGCAGACGCCGGCCGCGTCCGCCGTGCGCAGGATCGTGCCGAGATTGCCGGGATCGCGCACCCGGTCGAGCGCGACGAGGAGGCCGCCCGCGGCGGGCGCCATCCTGTCGAGCCGCGACAGGCGGCGCCGGAAGACGCCGACGGCGCTCTGCGGGTTGTCGCGCCGCGTGATGGCCTCCAGCACCTTGGCGCTCGCCTCCACGAGGTCGGCGCCTGCGGCGACCGTGCGCGCGGCGGTGCGCGACAGGAGCTCGCCCGACAGCGCCGCCTTGCCGACGACGAGCGTCTCGATCTCCCAGCCGGCGTCGAGCGCGTCGATGACGAGCTTCAGCCCCTCGGCGAGGAAGAGCCCGGTCTCGTCGCGATGCTTCTTCTGGCCGAGCGCGCGGATGTCCTTGACGATCGGGTTTGAGACGCTGGCGATCTCCTTCACCCGGCCGGGGGCCTTCGTGGGCTGGTGCGGGGGTCTTGCGCCGGTCGGCGCCCTGTCGGTCATGGGGTCGGGGTCCAGCGTGAGAAGAGCGAGGTGGAGAGGAGGCGCGGCTCGGCGCCGGCCTCGCGGATGAGGAGTTCGCCCGCCTCCACCGTGCCGCCGGCGCCCCGGAAACATTCCTGCATCAGGGCCGAGAGGCCGTAGAAGGACGAGCGGATGGAATAGGCGGTGAGGATGACGAAGAGCGGCCGGGCTGAGAGGAGCGCGCGCATCAGCGCCATGAGATAGGGCAGGTCGTCGAAGATCTGCCAGACCTCGCCCTTGGGCCCGCGGCCGAATTTCGGCGGATCGAGGAGGATGGCGTCGTAGCGGCTGCCGCGCTTCACCTCGCGCTCGGCATAGCGCACCGCGTCCTCGCAGATCCAGCGGATCGGCCGGTCGGCAAGGCCCGCGAGATCCTGGTTCTCGCGAGCCCAAAGGATCGCCTTCTTCGAGGCGTCGACATGGGTGACCTCGGCGCCGGCGCGCGCGGCGAGAAGCGAGGCGAGGCCCGTATAGCCGAAGAGGTTGAGAAGCCGCACCGGGCGCCCGGCGCGCTCGATGGCGCCCGCCGCATAGGACCAGTGCGCCGCCTGCTCGGGAAAGACGCCGACATGGCGGAAGGAAGTGAAGCGCCCGTGATAGGAGAGCCCGTCCTGCAGGAGCGGCCAGGTCTCGCCGAGCGGCTCCTTCGGGAAGCGCCAGCGCCCGGCGCCCTCCTCGTCGATGTCGCCGGTGAAGATCGCGTCGGCGCCGTCCCAGTCCCGCGCGGCGAGCCGGCGCAGCCAGATCGCCTGGTTCTCCGGGCGGCGCACGGTAAGCGGCCCGTAGCGCTCGAGCTTCTCGCCGGCGCCCGAATCCAGGAGCGCGTAGTCGGGCGAGGGTTCGAGCGTCAGGATGACGGGGGCGACGCTTGCGGGAAGCGCTCCGGCGGGCGCGGGCAGGACGAGGCGTTCGGGCGCGGTCCCGGCCGGCGCCGGGTTTCGGGCCTCCGGCCGCGCATCCGCGCGCGGGCCGGGCTTTGCCGCGCGCGAGGGCGCCTCGCCGCCGGGACGATGCTCCCGCGGCCCGCCCGTCCTGTCGCCGCGGCCCGCCTTCGAGGCCGGTCCCCGTTCCGGCCGCCGCACTCGCGCCACGCCCCGACCTCCATCCTTCTTTGGTTCAAGGGGCTCCTTAGCGCTTCCCCTTCGCCTTGGCAAAACCGGTAAAAGGGTCAAGACATGACGCAGCACGGCCGCACCCGCCGCTCGCGGCACCGGCCGGCCAACAAGAGGGAGGACGCATCATGGATCTCAAGGGCGAATACCGCCTGCCGGCACCGCGCCAGACCGTGTGGGAGGCGCTGAACGACCCGGACGTGCTCAAGAGCTGCATTCCCGGCTGCGAGAGCCTGGAGATGACCGGCGACAACCAGATGGCGGCGACGGTCGTCACCAAGATCGGCCCGGTCAAGGCCAAGTTCTCCGGCGAGGTGCGGCTGGAGGACATCGTGGCGCCGGAAGGCTACTCGATCGTCGGCGAGGGCAAGGGCGGCATCGCGGGCTTCGCCAAGGGCGGCGCCAAGGTGCATCTGGCCGAGGACGGGCCGGAGGCGACGATTCTGACCTACACGGTCGAGGCGCAGGTCGGCGGCAAGATCGCCCAGCTCGGCGGCCGCCTGATCGATTCCACGGCCAAGAAGCTCTCGGCGCAGTTCTTCGACTGTTTCGCGGCCAAGGTCTCGGGCGGCACCGCCGGCGCCGAGCCGCTCGGCGAGACGGCCTGAAACCCACTCTCCCGGCCTGTCGACGCCAGAAGGGCCGCCCATGCGCGGCCCTTTTTCAGTCCGGTCCGCGCGCCCGGTTCAGTCCGGCCCCCGCGCCCGAGCGCGAGGGCATCCGCCAAGGCCGGGCGTCAGGCGCTGTGGCCGATGGCCATGGCGGGGCGCGGGGCGGGCAGGCCAGCGGAGGCGGCGGAAATCTGCGCGCTCGCGCGCTCCTCCTGCGCCTGCTTGAGGCGCGCCTTGGCCTCGTCGGCCTCGCGGCGCAGCTTCTCGACCTCGTATTTGCGCTTCCAGGACTTGCGGCGGTAATGGGCCTGCGTGAACCAGGTGCCGATGCCGCCGAGCACGGTGCCGAGGATGACGGCGCCCATGAGGAGGATGAACATCGGCGCCTGCAGCGCGAGCTGCGGCATGGTGCCGATCGGGTCGAGCGAGATCGCCACGCTCTGGCGGTTGGCGACGCAGAACACCACCAGGACGATGGCGAGCGGCACCAGGATGACGATGGAGAGAAGTCTGGAGATCATGGATCCTCTGGCCTTCGATCCCGCGAGGCGGGCCCCGACGGGGGAGAAGCGGCGCGCGGTCTGAGGCGGAACTATGGGGTCGCGCGGGCCGGCGTCAATCCATCGCGAGGCCGCGCCGCGCGATAAGCGCGTCCGGGGCACCGGCGGAGCCGGTCTGCCATCGCGCCCCGGTCGCGGCCGGCCCGGTCGGCGGCGGGCCGGCGGCCCCGCCGGGCGCTGCGGCGCGCGCGGCGCTTCGGCCCCGCAGCGCTCGTCGTCGCCCGGTCGCCGGTTCAGTCGCCGTCGTTCAGGCGCTCGCGCAGTTCCTTGCCGGCCTTGAAGAAGGGCACCCACTTCTCCTCCACCTCCACCGCCTCGCCGGTGCGCGGGTTGCGGCCCGAGCGCGGGGGACGGTTCTTGACGGAAAAGGCGCCGAAGCCGCGCAGCTCCACGCGATTGGACTCGCTGAGCGCGTCGATGATCTCGTCGAAGATGGCGTTGACGATCGTCTCCACGTCCCGCTGGTAGAGATGCGGATTGCGGCTGGCGATCGCCTGGACGAGTTCGGACTTGATCACGGCATTACCCCCTTGGGTCCGGGCCGCTTGGGGCCCGGCGATGATGTCGTCGGCCGGACCGCCGCCCACCGACGATCCGTCGACACGGCCGGTGGTCCCGGCGCGAAGCGCGGCCTTCCCGGCCCGGCGCCCCGCGCACCGGGCCGTCCGCCCGGCGCCGTCCGCCCGGAACCCCTCCCGGAAAAGGACGGCCGAAGCGGCCCGACCTGACGGTGCGCCAACGCGGCCCCGCCCGCCGGTGGCGGGCGAAACCTCATTGCGATCCGTCGCTTGCTAACGAGGCTGCCAGAGCGACACCAGCCCGTCAAGGTGACCGGCTTCCCGTGCGAGAGCCGTGGAGAGGTCCGGGGCCTTGGGATCGAGACCGACGAGACCGTAGAGGGCGCTGCGCGCCGAGCCCAGGAGCGGGAAGCCGGGACCCGAATCCTTCGGCTCGCGGTCGACGATCTCCAGCCCTTTGGCGACGCCGCGCTCCTCCTCGAGCCAGCGCCGCACCTCCCCCTCGCCGCCGAGCGCGTCGACGAGCTTGGCGTCGAGGCCCTGCTGGCCGGAGAAGATCGAACCGTCGGCGAGGATGCGCGTCGCCTCCAGGCCGAGGCCGCGACGCTCGGCGACGAGGGCGACGAACCAGTCGTAGGTGTCCATGACGAGCCGCGAGATCATCGCCTTGGCGGCCTCCGGCGCCGGGGCGAAGGGCGAGGGCTCGGCCTTCAGCGGCGCGGACTTGATGGCGTTCACCGCGACGCCGACCTTGTCGAGGAGAACGGAGGCGTCGACATATTGGAAGATCACGCCGATCGAGCCGACGATGGAGGTGCGCCGGGCCACAATATGGTCGGTGCCGGCGGCGATCATGTAGCCGGCGGAGGCGGCGAGCGTGCCGACCTCGGCGACGACGGGCTTGGTTGCGGCAATCGCGCGCACCGCCTCGTAGATCGTCTCGCCGCCCACCGTGGTGCCGCCGGGCGAGTCGATGCGCAGGACCAGCGCCTTGACGCTCGCGTCGTCCTTCAGCTCCTCCAGGAGCTCCAGAAGATCGTCGTCCTCGGTGATGAGCCCCTCGATCTCGACGCGGGCGATCTGGTCTCCGAGGGCGGGCGAGGCCCTCTGCGCGAGGCCCGTGGCGAAGGGCAGCGCCACGACGGCGGCACCGGCGGCCAGGATCGCGGCGACGCGCCAGAAGCCGAGCTTGCGCCGCAGGCGGCGCCGGTCGATCAGCTCGTCGGCAGACTGGACCATGGTGTTCGGCTCCGTGACGCAAGTTTGGCGTCAGGAGCGATACCCATATCGTTCGGGGGCCACAAGCGGCGGGGCCTGTTCCGAAGGCAAGCTTGCGTTTGGGAAGAATCGGAAGAAAGATGGCGCCCGACGCAAAATCCCCATATTGCACTGCGAGCAGGCATGAGCCGCCGCATGGGCGGCAGGTCCAGGCACCGGAGGTCCGTCCCTTTTGAACCCGTCGTTCGATCCCAACCACGCGTTTCCGGGCGACGAGGTCGACGACGCGCGTCCGACGGACCGCGAGATGCGCCAGCGCCGCGAGTTCCAGCGGGCCCGCCGCCACTCGCGCCTCGTCGGCGCGATGAAGATCGGCCTGCCGCTGGTGGCGGTCGTCATCGTCGTGGGCGGCATCGCCGCCACCTGGCTCGCGCGCGCCCTGCCGGGCGACGTGTCGCTCTCGGGCGCGACGATCCGCGACGGGCAGGTGGTGATGCAGGATCCGCGCATGTCGGGCATCGACAGCCGCAACCGCCCCTACGAGCTCGTCGCGCGCCAGGCCACGCAGGCGCTCAACGGCAGCGGCATCACGCTCGACGGCGTCAGCGCCCGCGTCAACATCGACGACGACACCAAGGCCGACATCGTGGCGGCCTCCGGCTTCTACGATCCCAAGACCGAATCGCTCAACCTGACCCGGGACATCACCGTCGACACCACGAGCGGCGTCTCCATCGCCCTCCAGGGCGCGCGGATCGACATCCGGAACGGGGCGATGGCCGGCACCGGCCCCGTCCTCATCGAGACGGCCCGCCAGACGATCAGCTCCGGCTCGGTCGACATCGAGGCGGGCGGCAAGGTGATTTCCTTCGGCGGCGGCGTTAAGATGATTCTCCATCCCGAAGACACCGACCGGCCGCAGAAGCAGGCTTTGAAGAGCGAGTAACCCATGGGCCTGAACCTGTTCCGCGCGCGCCCCCTGTCCGGCCGCCTCGCCCTTGCCCTGTGCGGCCTCGCCGCGCTGGGCGCCGCGCCTGCCTCGGCCCAGGGCTCGCCCGGCCTCGGCCAGAGCTTCACCGGCCTGCAGGTGAAGGGCGACCAGCCGATCTCCATCGAGTCCAACCAGCTCGACGTCGACGACGGCAAGGCCATGGCGACCTTCACCGGCGACGTGACCGTGCAGCAGGGCCCGACCGAGCTGAAGACGGGCAAGCTCGTCGTCACCTACAAGCGCGGCGCCAACCGCGCCGAGGGTCAGGCCGCGCCGGAGGCCGGCACGCCCGGCGCCCTGCCCGGCGGCTCCGACCAGATCGACCGGCTCGAGGCGACCGAGAAGGTCTACGTGCGCTCGGCCGACCAGATCGCCACCGCCCAGCAGGCGACCTTCGACATGAAGACCCAGCTCGTCACCATGACCGGCGACGTCGTCCTGACGCAGGGCAAGAACGTCGCGCAGGGCTGCCGCCTGACGATCAAGATGGATTCGGGCGTCGCCCGCCTCGAGAACCGCAACTGCCCGGGCGGCACCAAGCCGGCGGCCGGCGGGCGCGTGCGCCTGATGCTGACGCCGGGCGCGGACCAGGCGAACTGAGCCCCATGGCGATCGACGCCCGCCCGATGCCGACCGCCCTCGGCGGCACGCCTCGCCCGCGCGCCGGCGAGCCCGCGGACCGGCAGGCCCTGTCCGGCTCGGCCGACTTCACCCATGGCGGCCTGACGCTGGAGGAGATGTCCGGCACGATGATCGCCGCCGGCCTCACCAAGACCTATCGCGGCCGCCGCGTGGTGGACGATGTCGGCCTCGCGGTCCGGCGCGGCGAGGCCGTCGGCCTTCTCGGGCCGAACGGCGCGGGCAAGACGACCTGCTTCTACATGATCACCGGCCTCGTGCCGGTGGATGCAGGCCGCATCACGCTCGACGGGCACGACATCACCGCCGTGCCGATGTATCGCCGGGCGCGCCTCGGCATCGGCTACCTGCCGCAGGAGGCCTCGATCTTCCGGGGCCTGTCGGTGGAGGACAATATCCGCGCCGTGCTCGAGATCGTCGAGCCGGACCGCGACACGCGCGAGCGCGAGCTGACCGAGCTGCTCGAGGAGTTCCACATCGCGCATCTGCGCAAGCAGGCCTCGACCTCGCTCTCGGGCGGCGAGCGGCGGCGCTGCGAGATCGCGCGCGCACTCGCCTCCAAGCCGACCTTCATGCTGCTCGACGAGCCCTTTGCGGGCGTCGACCCGATCGCGGTCTCCGACATCCAGAGTCTCGTTCGCCACTTGACGAAGCGGGGCATCGGGGTGCTCATTACCGATCACAACGTGCGCGAGACGCTCGGCCTCATCGACCGGGCCTATATCATGCACGCCGGCGCCGTGCTGACGCACGGCACGCCGCAGGAGATCGTCGACAATGTCGACGTGCGCCGCTTCTATCTCGGCGACCAGTTCACCTTTTAAGCAGACCGGCGAAAAAAGCGCCGTTTCGCCGGCCCCGGACCCCGGGGCGCGATTGACATGCAAGAAGCAGACCAGTTTGATTGGAGCCGCCCGGATCGTCCCCGCGGCGCCCGTTCGGCACGGTCCGCGACCGTCCCGGCGGCGCGGCGCGAGGCCCGGAGCCCAGTCGAAGGGTCGCGTCACGATGGCTCTGTCCGCCAAGCTCCAACTGCGCCAGTCCCAGTCGCTGGTGATGACGCCGCAGCTCCTGCAGTCGATCCGGCTCCTGCAATACAGCCAGCTCGAACTGCAGGCCTTCATCGACGCCGAGATCGAGCGCAACCCGCTCATCGCCGTCGACGCGGCGGGCGAGAGCGGGCCGGACACCGACTGGACCGGCGAGGCGGCCGAGGCGGCGCCTGGCCCGGCGGAGGCCGGCGAGACGCCCCTGACGGGCGCCTGCGACGATGCCGCCGCCTTCGACGACGCTTTCGAGGCCGTGCCCGATCCCGCCCGCGACGCCGGCCTTGCGGCCCGGGGCGAGGCGACCGGGCCCCTGCCGTCCCTGCCCTCCGGCGGACCTGCCTTCGACGGCGGCATCGAGGATTTCGGCGCCGGCGCGCCCTCCCTCCAGGAACACGCGCTCGGAGAGGCGCGCGATGCCATCACCGACCCGCGCGACCTGTTCATCGCCGCCGCCATCGTCGACGAGCTCGACGAGGCGGGCTATGCGCGGATCGACATCGCCGAGCTCGCCGCCGCGCTCGGCGCGGAGGAGGCGCGGGTCGCCCTGGTGCTCGCGCGGCTGCAGGGCGAGGCCGAGCCCGCCGGGCTCTTCGCCCGCGACCTCTCGGAATGCCTGGCGCTGCAGCTGCGCCGCCTCGGCCGCTACGATCCGGTCATCGCCACCGTCCTCGACAATCTCGACCTCCTCGCCCGGCGCGACTTCGCCACGCTGCGCCGGCTGACCGGCGAGGACGAGGCGGGCCTCCTGGAGATCCTCGCCGAGATCCGCGGCCTCGACCCGCGGCCGGGCCAGGCCTTCGCCAGCGAGGGGGCCGAGCCCGTCACGCCCGACGTCATCGTGACCGAGGGACCGGACGGCGCCTGGCAGGTGGAGCTGAATCCCGAGGCCCTCCCCCGCGTCATTGTCGACAATCACTATGCCGAGACGATCGCGGCGGGCGCCGTCGCCGATCACGAGCGGGCCTTCATCGGCGAGTGCCAGCAATCGGCCAACTGGCTGGTGCGCTCGCTCGACCAGCGGGCGCGCACCATCCTGAAGGTCGCCGGCGAGATCGTGCGGCGCCAGGACGGGTTCCTGACGCGCGGCATCGGCGCGCTGCGCCCGATGACGCTGATGTCGGTGGCCGAGGCCGTCGGCATGCACGAGTCGACGATCAGCCGCGTCACCGCCAACAAGTTCATGGCCACACCCCGCGGCACGTTCGAGATGCGCTTCTTCTTCACCGTCGCCATCGCCTCGGTCAGCGGGGGAGACGCGCATTCGGCCGAGAGCGTGAAGCATCGCATCCGCGGCCTCGTCGACGCCGAGGGCCCCGGCAAGGTCCTGTCGGACGACGACATCGCGGCGGCGCTGAAGCGCGAGGGCGTCGATCTCGCCCGCCGCACGGTCGCCAAATACCGCGAGGCGCTCGGCATCGCCTCCTCCATCCAGCGCCGGCGCGAGATGAACGCCCGGCGTCTCGCCTCGTGAACGGGCGCCCCGCCCGGTCGTTGCGCCGTCCCCTTGGCGGCGAAACGTGTCCAGGCGCAGCTTCCGCCGGACCGCGCGCCCGTCCTGCGGGCGACCTGCCGCAGGCGGGGACGCCAGGGGCGAAATCGGCGATTTCCGGCACGAGCAGGGAAATCGCCCATGGCCTTGCGCGTTGACAGCTATGCGGTTCGTTCCTAGAAGGCGCCACCCTTCCAATGCCGTCGCTGGCATTCGGCGCCCTGCCGGGAACGGACCGTCCCAGCGGCGGATCGACGCCGCAACCGAGATCAATGTCGTGCGCCCTTGCGAGGCGTCACGGCGGCGACGGTTTTCTCTAAGGAGCTTCCCGCGATGAGTCTTCGAGTTTCGGGCAAACACATGGATGTCGGCGAGTCCTTCCGCGCGCGGATCGAGGAGCGCATCGGCGACTCGATCGGCAAGTATTTCGACGGAAACTTCTCCGGCACGGTCGTCGTCACGCGCGAAGGCTCGCGCTACGCGACGGACTGCGTGCTCCACCTGGACAGCGGCGTGGTCTTCCAGGCCACGGGTCAGGCCCACGAGCCCGAGTCGAGCTTCGCGGACGCGGCCGAGCGCATCGAAAAGCGCCTGCGCCGCTACAAGGGCCGCCTGAAGGACCATCACGGCAATTCCAACGGCATGGCCCGCGAGGACATCGCCTATGCCGTCATGGCGCCGATCCCCGACGAGGAGGAGGAGGTCCCCGAGGACTACGCGCCCGCCATCATCGCCGAGACCTCGATGAAGGTCGGCACGCTCTCCGTCGCCGGCGCCGTCATGCAGCTCGACCGCCAGGACAGTCCGGTCGTCGTCTTCCGAAATGCCGGCACGGGCGATGTGAACATCGTCTACAAGCGGGCGGACGGGAATTACGGCTGGGTCGACCCTTCCTCCATGAAGGCCCTTGCCTGATCTCGCGGCAAGGTTGAGATGGGCAGTCCGATGGGCGTAACAGGCAGAGGCGGCGAACGGATGGAGCTGGACAGCTTGCTGGCGCCGGCCGCCATCCTTCCCGAGGTCAAGGCCGCTTCCAAGAAGCAGCTGTTGCACGAACTCGCCCACAAGGCCGGCGAGATCACCGGCCTGCCCGAAAAGGCGATCCTGGAGACCGTGCTGCAGCGCGAGCGGCTCGGCTCGACGGGCGTGGGGAACGGCATCGCCATTCCCCATGGCAAGCTCGACGGGCTCGACCGCATCGTCGGGCTCTTCGCCCGCCTCGTGCGGCCGGTGGAGTTCGACTCCCTCGACGACCAGCCCGTCGACCTCGTCTTCATGCTCCTGGCACCCGAGAGTTCGGGCGCCGAGCACCTGAAGGCCCTGTCCAAGGTGGCCCGGCTCCTGCGCGAGAGCGAGACGGTGGAGCGCATCCGCCACACGCACGATGCCGGCGCGATCTACGCGCTGATGACGAACCACACATCGCGCAACGCGGCCTGATCGCCAGGGCCGAGGCCCGCACGAACGGAAAAGCCCGCCGGCGAGATCCGCCGACGGGCTTTCCTGCATTCTAGGGCTCCGTCTCGGGCGACCGACGGCCGGGATCGGCGCGGTCGTCCCGGCGGCGGGCTGCGGCCGACGCTCAATGGAGGCTGAGCGTCTCCAGCTCGTTCTGCGAGGCGCTTTCGAGGATGGAGCCGCGATCGTCCGAGACGGCGAGCGGCGTGCCGTCGGCGGAGAACAGCGCCCAGAGATTCTGGCCCGGGCGGATGGACTGCGCGGCGGGGAACTTGGCGCGGATGTCGTCGGACGACATGCGGCGCAGATAGGCGAGATGACCTTCGCCGATGGCGGCGAGATCGGTCGGCGTCACGGTGAGGGTGCGATGGCCCATGATGATCGTCTCCTTTCGAGGCAAACGAAGCGGTCCCGTCAGTCGGCGACCGCGATCTTGATCTTGCGGACGACGCGTTCCGGCTCTGGCTTGGCGAGGTCGATCGAGAGGAGCCCGTTGCGCAGCTCCGCCCCCGTGATGCGCATGCCCTCCGCAAGGAGGAAGCATTTCTGGAACTGCCGCGCGGCGATGCCGCGATGCAGGTATTCGCGAGAGGCGTCGTCGGCCTGCTTGCCCCGCACGAGAAGCTGGTTCTCCTCCACCGTCACCTCCAGCTCGGATTCGCCGAATCCGGCGACCGCGAGGGTGATGCGGATGAGGTCGTAGGAACGGTCCTCGCCCTCCGCAGGGCGGACCCGCTCGATATTGTAGGGCGGATATCCGTCTCCGCCCTTGGCAATGCGTTCCAGCGTCTTCTCGACGCCGTCGAAGCCGAGAAGAAGGGGGCTGGAGAACGGCGTCATCCGGCTCATGAAACGTCAGGTCCTTAACAAGCGACTCCTTCGGAAGAGCCCGCTGGCGGCACCCTCCCGACCACGAATATGGGGCCGGAAAGGACGGGCTTCAATGTTCCTGACGGTCCGGACCTCTCCTCGTCCTGCAACTTCCGCGCCGATGATGGGCCGCGAAGCTTAACGCATCGCAAAACGCCCCGCCTGCGCGCCCCGCGCGAGCCAGGGCCGAGGGCTTCAGGAGGCGATGGTGGTGGCGCCCGGCCTGAAGGTCAGCGCGACGCCGTTGATGCAATGGCGCTTGCCGGTCGGCTGCGGGCCGTCGTCGAAGACATGGCCGAGATGGCCACCGCACCGCGCGCAATGCACCTCGGTGCGCGGGTAGATCAGCTTGTAGTCGGTGGTCGAGCCGATGGCCCGCTCGGAGACCGGGGCGTAGAAGCTCGGCCAGCCGGTCCCGGAATCGAACTTCGTCGCCGAGGAATAGACCGGATTGTCGCAGCCGGCGCAGGCGTAGAGGCCGGCCTGCTTGTTCTCGTTCAAGGCGCTGGAGAAGGGCCGCTCGGTCGCCTCCTCGCGCAGGACGGCATACTGGTCGGGCGACAGCTTGGCCTTCCAGGCCTCCGGCGCAAGCTTCACCGGAAAGTCGCCTTCTGCCGCCTCGCCGCGGCGCTGCAGGAAGGATGCGGCGCCGAGGGCGCCGACGGCGGCCAGCGCCGTCTTCAGGAAACCGCGTCTCATCATGGGGTCACTCCCGCCTCGTTGAGCGACGGGCCGGATCGTCTCGCGCCAGGGCGGGGGCATGGGCGCCCGACACCGGCGAGGCCCGTCCGATCCCGGCCGACGCGTCGCGCCCGCTCGTCTGGTACGCCTTACATGGGGCTCCCGCGCCGTCTTTCGACGGCGCGGGAGGATTTCATGGCGTCGCACCCGGCACGAACGGGCCGGGCGAGAGGCCTTAGGGCATCAGGACGGCGTCGATGACGTGGACGACGCCGTTCGACTGCATCACGTCGGCCTGCGTCACCGTCGCCTTGCCGCCCTTGGCGTCGGTGACGACGAGCTTGTCGCCCTCCATCGACAGCGTCAGCTCCTCGCCGGCCACCGTCTTCACCTTGTGCATGCCGCCGTCGTCCTTGACCATCTTCATGGCCGCTTCCGACGTCGCCTTGGCGGGGACCACGTGATAGGTCAGGATCTTGGTGAGCGTCGCCTTGTTCTCGGGCTTCAGCAGCGTGTCGACCGTGCCGGCGGGCAGCTTCTCGAAAGCTTCGTTGGTCGGCGCGAAGACGGTGAAGGGGCCTGTGCCGCCGAGCGTCTCGGCAAGACCGGCGGCCTTGACGGCCGCGACCAGCGTCGTGAGGTTGGAAGCCTTCGAGGCGTTGTCGGGAATGGGCTTGGCCGGGTCCATCGGCGCGCCGCCGACCATCGGCATCTCGCTCTGCGCGAAGGCCGCGCCGGAAAGGCCGAGGCTGCCGCCGGCCAGAAGGGTCGCGGCGAGCGCGGTGCGGATAAGGGTCTTCATGATACGTCTCCCGTTGTATCGTTGAACCTCGTCGAGGTCGTGAGGAGATACGCAGCCGGGCAAGAATGTATGCGTCACGCGCCATCACGGATGCGTCAGGCGGGCTTTATCGCGCGCGGTCCGGCGCCGCCGAATCCGTCCGGGCGGAGCGAACGCAGCCCGTGACGGGGCGATCAGTCGTCGACCCGCCCCCGCATGCGCTTGACGTCGGAGCGGCCCTTCTTGGCCTGAAGACGCCGCTCCATGGCGCCGCGCGAGGGGCGCGTCTTCTTGCGCGGCGGGGCGGGCGGCACGAGGGCGGCGCGCACGAGGTCGGCGAGGCGCTCGCGCGCGTCCTCGCGGTTGCGCAGCTGCGTGCGGAAGCGCGAGGCCTCGATGAGCACGTCGCCGTCCTTGGTCGCCCTCTGCCCGGCGAGCGCCAGGAGCCGCTCCAGGACGTCGGGACGCAGGACCGCGCATTGGGCGGCGCGAAAGCGCAGCTGCACGGCGGTCGAGACCTTGTTGACGTTCTGCCCGCCGGGGCCGCCGGCCCGCACGAAGGCCTCCTCGAGATCCGCCTCGGGGATCGTCACGCGCGACGAGACGCGCAGGCCCTCGGAGAATATCATGATCGCCGCGCCTTTCCGCCCCGCCCGTCGTCCGAGCCCTCGCGGCATCGAGCCTCCGGGCTCCCCGAGAGGGCCGGACGGCACCCCGCGCGGGCCGCCTGCCTTACAGCACCGGGAGGCAAAAGGCGAAAGGCCCGCGCGGGTTTCCCCGGGCGGGCCTTTCGGCGTGTCGCAGCTCCTCCCGAGACCCGCGAGACGCTATTCGGCGGCGAGCGCGAGGCCGGGGGCGGCGCCCATCACGTCGGCATCCACATGCGCCTCGAACTTCTCGAAGTTGCGCGAGAACATCTCGGTGAGGCGGCGGGCCTGCGCGTCGTAGGCGGCCGTGTCGGCCCAGGTCGAGCGGGGGTCGAGGATCGAGGCGGGAACGCCGTCCACGGCCACCGGCACCTTGAAGCCGAAATTCGGATCGGTGCGGAACTCGGCGTCCTTCAGCGAGCCGTCGAGGGCGGCGGCGAGAAGCGCGCGCGTCACCTTGATCGGCATGCGCTGGCCGGTGCCGTAGGCGCCGCCCGTCCAGCCGGTGTTGACCAGCCAGCAGTCGACCCCGTGCTCGGCGATCAGCGCCTTGAGGAGATTGCCGTATTCGGACGGATGGCGGGGCATGAAGGGGGCGCCGAAACAGGTCGAGAAGGTCGCCTCGGGCTCGGTCACGCCCTTCTCCGTGCCCGCCACCTTCGCCGTGTAGCCGGAGAGGAAATGGTACATGGCCTCGGCCGGCGTCAGCCGGGCGATGGGGGGCAGCACGCCGAAGGCGTCGGCCGTCAGCATGATGATGTTCTTCGGATGCCCGGCGCGCCCGGTCTCGCTGGCATTGGGGATGAAATGCAGCGGATAGGCGGCGCGGGTGTTCTCGGTCAGCGACTTGTCGTCGAAGTCCGGGACGCGGTCCTCGTCGAGGATGACGTTCTCGAGCACCGTGCCGAAGCGCCGGGTCGTGGCGAAGATCTCCGGCTCGGCTTCGGCCGAGAGCTTGATCGTCTTGGCGTAGCAGCCGCCCTCGAAGTTGAAGACGCCGTCCGGCCCCCAGCCATGCTCGTCGTCGCCGATGAGCGTGCGCTTGGGGTCGGCCGAAAGCGTCGTCTTGCCGGTGCCCGACAGGCCGAAGAACACCGCGACGTCGCCGTCCGGCCCGACATTGGCCGAGCAGTGCATGGGCATGACGCCCTTCTGCGGCAGGACGTAGTTGAGGACGGTGAAGACCGACTTCTTCATCTCGCCGCCATAGGAGGTGCCGGCGATGAGGATGACGTTGTTGGTGAAGTCGCAGCCGATCACGGTCTCGGACCTGCAGCCGTGGCGCTCGGGATCGGCCGTGAAGGAGGGCAGGTCGATGATCGTCAGCTCCGGCACGAAATCGGCGAGTTCGGCGCTCGTCGGCCGGATGAGCAGGTTGCGGATGAACAGCGCGTGCCAGGCATATTCCGTGACGACGCGCACCTTGATCGCGTTGGCCGGATCGGCGCCGCCGACAAGGTCCTGCACGAAGAGGTCGCGGCCCTTGGCGAAGGCCTTGATGTCGGAATAGAGCGTGTCGAACGCCTCGGGCTCGATGGCGCGGTTGTTGTCCCACCAGATGGCCGGATCGGTCGTGGCGTCGCGCACCACGCACTTGTCCTTGGCGGAACGGCCCGTGTGCTTGCCGGTCGTCACGACGAGCGCGCCATGCGCCGTCAGCCGGCCCTCGCCGCGCCGCAGCGCGGTCTCCACGAGCTCCGTCGCGCCCATGTTCCAGCGGATGGACGCGAGATCGGACAGGCCCGTGGTCTCGATGCCCTGCTTGATGTTCCTCACGCCGATTTCATCCACCGCGCCGTCTCCCGTCCTGGCTTCAGGGCCGGACGGCTGGGCCGCCCGGTCGAAGTCGCGACAGATCATGGCCGGTTCGGTCCAGCGTCGCGACGAGCCACAAATACTGCGACTGACGGGCTCAAACAAGCGACGCGAAAGGCGATATGCCAGTCATATCAATGATCTAATCGGTTTAGACGGCTTGGTGGCGCCGGTTCAATCGTTTCGTGTGCCGGTCTAAATCGGTTCGGTCGTGTGAAGTTTTTTTGACGTCGCGTCGCCAGGCGCTCCCGAACGCCTCCGCAAAGCGTGAGAATGCCGCCCGATCCGGCAGCCGATGCCGCCTGCGAAGGCACTTTTCGCCCGGTGCCGCATTACGGCTTCGACCGGGCGCGACCGCCGCGAAAGGGCGCGCCACAACCTGCGAGAGGATCGATCATGACGCATTCCGACACCGACGCCTTCTGGACGCTCGTCAGGGAGTTCGACACCGCGATGGTGGTGACGCGGGACGGAGGCGCCCTGCGGGCCCGCCCGATGGCGCCGCGCATCCCGAAGGCCGGCGGCGAGATCCGCTTCCTCACCGAGCGCCCCTCGCACAAGGTCGAGGAGATCGAGGCGGATTCGTCCGTCGCCGCGACCTTCTCCAAACACGGCAGATATCTTTCCGTCTCGGGCACGGCGCGCATCCTCACGGACCGGGCGAGCGTCGCGGAGATCTGGGACGCGGAGGCGGAGGCCTGGCTCCCGCAGGGCAAGGACGACCCGAGCGTCGTCGTCCTGTCGATCGATCCACACATGGCCGAGATCTGGGACGTGAAGGCCAACAAGGTCACGCAGGCCTACGAGTTCGCCAAGGCCTATCTCGGCGGGCAGGACCGGCCGGATGTCGGCGAGAACCGCAAGATCGACCTCTAGGCGCCGGCGGGCCGGCGGGCGGTGCGCGCTTCCCCGGCCCGTTGGCACGCCCTTGCGGGCGCGGGCTTGCGGCCCTCCCGCACGGGCATTCGAGCATGGCGGCAAGCCCCCGCGCGCGCCGGTCGCCTTTCCCGGCGGCAGGGTGTATAGGGATTGATCGGTCAAGGGCAAATCGGCACCCATGACCGGCAAAACGGCAGGCTCCGTCATATTTTGCGCGGATTGTTGCCGATCGACATGAGGGCGAACGCGCGCCCGACGTGAAGGCGCGACGCGCGGCCCGCACGGGGTGCGCATCGTCCGGCCGGAAGGCCTGCCCGCAACGCGCCGACCCGGCGCCGCGCGGGACAGAAGGAGAAAGAACGCAAGATGCCCACCATCGCCCTCGTCGACGACGACCGGAACATCCTCACGTCGGTCTCGATCGCGCTCGAGAACGAGGGCTACAGGGTCGAGACCTACACGGACGGCGCCTCGGCGCTGGAAGGCCTTCAGTCCCGCCCGCCCAATCTCGCCATCTTCGACATCAAGATGCCGCGCATGGACGGCATGGAGCTCCTGCGCCGGCTGCGCCAGAAATCCGACCTGCCGGTGATCTTCCTCACCTCCAAGGACGAGGAAATCGACGAGCTGTTCGGCCTCAAGATGGGCGCCGACGACTATATCCGGAAGCCCTTCTCGCAGCGCCTCCTCGTCGAGCGCGTGCGGGCCATCCTGCGCCGCGGCCAGCCGCGCGAGGGTCTGCCCAAGAACGGCGTGCCGGTGCCCGACACCTCGCTGGAGCGCGGGCAGCTGGTGATGGACCAGGAGCGGCACACCTGCACCTGGGGCGGCCAGCCGGTGACGCTGACGGTGACCGAGTTCCTCATCCTCCACGCGCTCGCCCAGCGGCCGGGCGTGGTGAAGAGCCGCGACGCGCTGATGGACGCGGCCTATGACGAGCAGGTCTATGTCGACGACCGCACGATCGACAGCCACATCAAGCGGCTACGCAAGAAGTTCAAGGCGATCGACGACGACTTCGACATGATCGAGACGCTCTACGGCGTCGGCTACCGCTTCCGCGAAGTCTGACGGGTCCGCGATGGTCTCCGTCTCGCAGGACGGCGGGATCGGCGACGATCCGCCGGAGCCGCGCGCGCGCCGGCGCGAACGGCTCTCGCCGCGCCGCATCCGCCGCCTGCCGGTCATCCGCCGCGTGGTGCTGCGCGCCCGGCGCCTCCTCGGGCATTCCATCTTCTCCTCGCTGACGCGGCGCATCGTCTTCCTCAACCTGATCGCGCTGATCGTCCTCGTCTCGGGCATTCTCTATCTCAACCAGTTCCGCGCCGGCCTCATCGACGCGCGGGTGGAGAGCCTCCTGACGCAAGGCGAGATCATCGCCAGCGCCATCGCCTCCTCGGCGACGGTGGAGACCAATTCGATCACGCTCGATCCCGAGCGCCTCCTCGAGCTGCAGGCGGGCGACACGCTGGCGCCGGGCGCCGAATCGGCCGACAGCCTGGACTTCCCGATCAATCCCGAGCGCGTCGCCCCGCTCCTGCGCCGCCTCATCTCGCCGACGCGCACCCGCGCGCGCCTCTACGACCGCGACGCCAATCTCATCCTCGACTCGCGCCATCTCTATTCGCGCGGCCAGATCCTGCGCTACGACCTGCCGCCGGTCGCCGAGGAGGAGCAGAGCCTCCTGGAGCGCGCCGACGAATTCGTCCGCCGCCTCTTCCAGCGCGGCGACCTGCCGATCTACCGCGAGACGCCCGGCGGCTCGGGCACGACCTATCCGGAGGTGATGACGGCGCTGACCGGGGGTCCCGCGACCGTCGTGCGCGCCACCGAGACGGGCGAGCTCATCGTCTCCGTCGCCGTGCCGATCCAGCGCTTCCGCGCCGTCCTCGGCGTCCTCATGCTGTCGACGCAGGGCGGCGACATCGACAAGATCGTGCAGGCCGAGCGCATGGCGATCGTGCGCGTCTTCGCCGTCGCCTCGCTCGTCACCATCGTCCTGTCGATCCTTCTCGCCTCCACGATCGCGACGCCGCTGCGCCGCCTCTCGGCGGCCGCGATCCGCGTGCGGCGCGGGGTGGACGAGCGCGCCGCCATTCCCGATTTCGGCGACCGCGCCGACGAGGTCGGCAATCTGGCCACCGCCCTTCGCGACATGACCAACGCCCTCTATGCCCGCATGGACGCGATCGAGAGCTTCGCGGCCGATGTCAGCCACGAGCTGAAGAACCCGCTCACCTCGCTGCGCTCGGCCGTGGAGACGCTGCCGCTGGCGCGCAACGAGGTCTCGCGCGAGAAGCTGCTCGGCATCATCCAGCACGACGTGAAGCGGCTCGACCGGCTCATCACCGACATTTCCGACGCCTCGCGCCTCGACGCCGAGCTCGCCCGCCAGATCGCCCGCACGGTGGACCTCTCCGCGCTCCTCCAGTCGGTGGTGGACGGGGCGCGGGCGCATACGAAGTCGGGGCGCAGCGCCGCCATCGAGCTCGATCTCGGTCTTGCCCGCCCGCCCGCCCATGTCGAGGGCCACGACCTGCGCCTGTCGCAGGTCTTCACCAATCTCATCGACAATGCCCGCTCCTTCCTGCCGCAGACGGACGGGCGCATCCGCGTCATCCTGCGCCGGCGCGGCTCGCGCCTGCAGGTCGTGGTGGAGGACAACGGGCCGGGCATCCAGGCCGAGGCGATCGAGCGCATCTTCGAGCGCTTCTACACAGACCGCCCGGGCGCGGAGGCCTTCGGCCAGAATTCTGGCCTCGGCCTCTCCATCTCGCGCCAGATCGTCGAGGCGCACGGGGGCACGCTGCGGGCCGAGAACATCGAGGACCAGGCCGCGCCGGGCGGGGTCGCCGGCGCGCGCTTCATCGTCTCGCTGCCGGCGGCATGAGCCCGCAGGCCACGCGTTTCCCCTTCGGGCCGGATGGGCTGAACGTCCATGGCAGCGCCATCCTCCTCGGGCCCGGCGCCGTCCTGGTGCGGGGCCCGGCGCGCGCGGGCAAGTCCTCGCTCTGCCTCCTGGCGCTGCAGCGCGGGCGGGAGGCGGGGCTGGAGGCGGGCCTCGTCTCGGACGACCGCGTGCTGATCGCCCCCGGAGACGGTGAGGCGCTGCGCCTTGGCGCGCCCGAGGCGATCGAGGGGCTGATCGAGGTCTCGGGCGCCGGGCTTCTGCGCCTGCCGGTCGTGCGCGACGCGCCGCTCCGCCTCCTTGTCGACCTGTTGCCCGCCGGGGAGATCGAGCGCCTGCCGCAGGAGCCCTTCGAGACGCTGCTCGGCCGCCGCGTGCGCCGCATCGCGCTGGCGCGCCGCGAGGCGGCCTTCGGCGCGGGGCTTCTCGTCGCCCTGGCGGCCAACGGCTACGCGCTCTCGCCGTGAGGCGCCGACCCCGGCCTCGCGCGGCGGCAGATTCGAACCGTTCCAGTGTGGCGCGCGCGGGACGGTGCCCGCTCCATTCTTCGCGCCTGCATCATTTGGCTTGCGAAAGGAGGGCTAAATGACAAGATACGCCCCCACGCCCCTCAGGCTGAGCCCGGTCCGGGAGGGGAAATCGACAAACGCCGCAGCGTCGGCCGGGGCATCGGAAGCGTTCACCGCATGATCGGACTGGTGCTCGTCACCCACGGCCGCCTCGCCGAAGAGTTCAAGAACGCCGCCGAGCATGTCGTGGGCCCGCAGGACGCGTTCGAGACGATCTCGATCGGCCCCGAGGACGACATGGAACAGCGGCGCAACGACATCGTCGACGCCGTGGCGCGCGCCGACCGCGGGGCCGGCGTCATCATCCTCACCGACATGTTCGGGGGAACGCCCTCCAACCTCGCCATCTCCGTCATGGACGGGGAGCGGGTGGACGTTCTGGCGGGCGTCAACCTGCCCATGCTCATCAAGCTCGCCAGCGTGCGCCAGGACAAGCCGATCGCCCAGGCGCTCGTCGACGCGCAGGAGGCCGGCCGCAAATACATCAACGTCGCCAGCCGGGTGCTCAGCGGAAAATGACCGAGTCCCCGCAGGCCAAGGCCGCAGCCCCTGCCCCGCGCACGCTGCTCATCGTCAACAAGCGCGGCCTGCATGCCCGGGCCTCGGCGAAGTTCGTGCAGACGGCCGAGAGCTTCGACGCGGACGTTCGCATCAGCCGCGACGGCATGACCGTCGGCGGCCTGTCGATCATGGGCCTGATGATGCTGGCGGCGAGCCAGGGCACGACGATCGACGTGTCCGCGACCGGCCGCGAGGCGCAGGCCGCGCTCGACGCGATCGAGGCCCTGGTGGCCAATCGCTTCGGCGAGGAGATGTAGCGGCCTTCAGATCCGCTTCAGGATATTCGGATCAAGATATAAGGACATCTTTATGTCCTCTTGCTCCGACCGGCGCCGGCTGGTAGACGACGGGCGAGCGATCGCGGGGTCCCGCCCGCCGATCTCACCCGTTTCGCGCCAAGGATGGACCGCCATGTCTGCCGACTACATCGTCAAGGACCTCTCCCTCGCCGACTGGGGCCGCAAGGAACTCGACATCGCCGAGACCGAGATGCCGGGCCTGATGGCCTGCCGCGAGGAGTTCGGGGCGCAGAAGCCGCTGACCGGCGCGCGCATCACCGGCTCGCTGCACATGACGATCCAGACCGCCGTGCTCATCGAGACGCTGCAGGCGCTGGGCGCCAAGGTCCGCTGGGCCTCCTGCAACATCTTCTCCACCCAGGACCACGCCGCCGCCGCCATCGCCGCCACCGGCACGCCGGTCTTCGCGGTGAAGGGCGAGAGCCTCACCGAGTACTGGGACTATACCGACCGCATCTTCCAGTGGCCGGACGGCCAGCCCTCCAACATGATCCTCGACGACGGCGGCGACGCCACGATGTACATCCTCACCGGCGCGCGCGCCGAGGCCGGCGAGGACGTCCTGTCCAATCCCGGCAACGAGGAGGAGGAGATCTTCGTCGCCCAGATCAGGAAGCGCATGGCCGAGACGCCCGGCTTCTTCACCAGGCAGCGCGACGCCATCAAGGGCGTGACCGAGGAGACGACGACGGGCGTCAACCGCCTCTACCAGCTGCAGAAGAAGGGGCTCCTGCCCTTCCCCGCGATCAACGTCAACGACAGCGTCACCAAGTCGAAATTCGACAACAAGTACGGCTGCAAGGAGTCGCTCGTCGACGGCATCCGCCGCGCGACCGACGTGATGATGGCCGGCAAGGTGGCCGTGGTCTGCGGCTACGGCGATGTCGGCAAGGGCTCGGCCGCCTCGCTGCAGGGCGCCGGCGCCCGGGTGAAGGTGACGGAGGTCGACCCGATCTGCGCGCTGCAGGCGGCGATGGACGGGTTCGAGGTCGTGACGCTCGAGGACGCCGCCCCGACGGCCGACATCGTCATCACCACCACCGGCAACAAGGACGTCGTCACGCTCGACGACATGCGCGCCATGAAGGACATGGTGATCGTCGGCAATATCGGCCATTTCGACAACGAGATCCAGGTCGGCGCCCTCAAGAACCTCACCTGGACGAACATCAAGCCGCAAGTGGACATGATCACCTTCCCGGACGGCAAGCGCATGCTGCTCCTGTCGGAAGGCCGTCTCCTCAATCTCGGCAACGCGACCGGCCATCCGTCCTTCGTCATGTCGGCCTCGTTCACCAACCAGACGCTCGCTCAGATCGAACTCTTCACCAAGGGTGAACAGTACAAGAACGAAGTCTATGTCCTGCCCAAGCATCTCGACGAGAAGGTTGCTCGCCTGCATCTCGGCAAGCTTGGCGCAAGGCTTTCCGAACTCACCAAGGAGCAGGCCGACTATATCGGCGTGACCCCGCAAGGCCCCTATAAGGCTGAACATTACCGTTACTGACGGGCTCCGGCCCGGCAGGACTTCGGGCAGCGGCCCGGCGCAGAAAAGCGCCGGGCCGCTGCTTTTTTTTAACCGTTGCTCATCTGCGCATTGCGAGCGGGGGCGGGTCGGGTAAATTCTCCCGCGTGGGGCTCTCCGAAGGTGGATCGGGGCGCCCCGCCGATCCTGCGCGGCGCGATCCGCGTCGCGGGGACCCGATGCGGACGACGAGGGACGACCCAATGAACGAGGCTGATCGATCCGGAGGCGCGAGCGCGCGCCGGACGCGGCGAAGCCATGGCGCGGCGGCGGCACGGGCTTCGAGGCGCCCGGCGCCCTGGCGCGGCGCGCCCGGCGGGGCATGCGCCGCGGGCACCGCCACCGTCGCGCTGGCGCTCGCTGTCTCCGCCGGCCCGGCGGCGGCCCAGTCCGCCTCCCCCTTCGCGCTGATGACGCCGACCGACATCGTCTATCTGGCGCTTCTGGCCATGCTCGTCGGCACCGCGATGCTGACGACCGTCTTCCTCATGCGCCAGCGCGCTCTGACCGTGGCCGAGGCCGACCGGCTGCGCCTGGAACTCTCCGAGGCGCGCGCAGAGGCGGACAAACGCGCCGCGCTGATGGCGGCCGAGGACGAGCGGCTGGTGATCTATTCGGGCAGCGCGCGCCCCGAGATCGTCGGCCAGCTCGACTGCGCCGGCCGCGTGCCGGCCGACGAGCGCGGCTTCCTCGCCTTCAGCGACTGGATGGACGGGGCGAGCGCGCAGGGCCTGGCCGAGGCCGTGGTGGCGCTGCGCGAGCGGGCCGAGCCCTTCTCGCAGGTCGTCGATCTCGGCGAGGCCGGCCTCATCGAGGTGCGCGGACGCACCGTCGGGGGTCTGGCGGTGCTGCGCTTCACGCAGCTCGCGGGCCTGCGCGAGCGGCTCAGCGAACTCGAGATCGAGAACGAGCGCGCGCTCGCCACGATCGAGACCATGCAGAATCTCTTCGACGCCGCGCCGATCCCCGTCTGGCTGCGCGACGGCGAGCGCCGGCTCGTCTGGATCAACGAGGCCTATGCCCGCGCGGTCGACGCGCGGAGCGCGTCCGAGGCGCTGACGCGCCAGGTGGAGTTCCTCACCGAGCAGGACCGGCAGGCGAGCGCCGCGCGCCTTCGCGCCGGCGGCCGCTTCGACGAGAAGATCTCGACCGTCGTCGCCGCCGACCGGCGCAACTTCCGCGTCGTGGAGAGCGCCGGGCCGCTCGGCTCGGCGGGGCTGGCCATCGACGTGTCGGAGACCGAGCAGGTGCGCATGGAGCTGCGCCAGACGATCGACAGCCAGTCCGAGACGCTCGACCAGCTGACCACGGCCGTCGCCCGCTTCGACCAGAAGACGCGCCTCGTCTATCACAACGCCGCCTTCCAGCGCCTCTTCAACCTCACCAACGCCTATCTGGAGGCCGATCCCGACCATCTCTCGCTGCTCGACCACCTGCGCACGCAGGGCACGCTGCCGACCGAGAACTACTTCCAGAGCGAGCTGCACCAGAAGGATCTCGCCGCCTACCGCGCCACAGAGCCGACCGAGACGATGTGGCACCTGACGGACGGGCGCACACTGCGCGTCATCGCCACGCCCCAGCCGCAGGGCGGGGCGACCTGGGTCTTCGAGGACATCACCGAGAAGCTCGAGCTGGAAAGCCAGGTGCGCGCCACGATCCGCCTGCAGCGCGAGACGATCGACTATCTCTCCGAGGCCGTGGCCGTGTTCGGCGGCGACGGGCGGCTGCGCCTGTCCAACCCGAGCTTCGCCGAACTCTGGGGCTTCGACGGGGAGTATCTGCAGACGCGCCCGCGCATCCACACGCTGCCGGGCTTCGCACGCGTCGAGATGCTGCCCTCCCCCGACGGGCAGGGCGCCGGCTGGCAGGGCTTCTGCGAAGCCGTCACCGCCTTCGACGAGGACGGGCGCGAGACGCAGACCGGCGAGGTCGCCCTGTCGGACGGTCGCATCCTCGCCTATGGCGCGGTGCCGCTGCCGAACGGGCAGACCATGCTGACCTTCTCCGACGTCTCGGACGCCCGCGTCGCCCAGCGCATGCTCCTGGAGCGCAACGAGGCGCTGGAACAGGCCAACCAGATCAAGAACGACTTCGTCCAGCACGTGAACTACGAGCTGCGCTCGCCGCTCACCAACATCATCGGCTTCTCCGCCCTCCTGCGCTCGCCCGAGACCGGGCCGCTGACGCCGCGCCAGTCGCAATATCTCGACTATATCGCGACCTCCACCTCGGCCCTCCTCACCATCGTCAACGACATCCTGGATCTGGCGACCGTGGACGCCGGGATCATGGAACTCGACCTCGCCGACGTGGACATCGCGCGCACCGTCGAGCACGCCGCCGACGGCATCCGCGACCGGCTGGCCGAGCACGAGATCGCGCTGCGCATCGACATCTCGGGCGCCGGCGAGACGATGCGCGCCGACGGGCACCGGCTCATCCAGGTGCTCTTCAACCTCCTCTCCAACGCCGCCAACTTCGCGCCCTCGGGCTCGACGGTCGATCTCGTCGCCCGGCGCGAGGGCGAGGACGTGGTCTTCTCCGTCACCGACCGCGGCCCCGGCATCCCGGAGGACCAGATCGGGCGCATCTTCGAGCGCTTCGAGGCCAATCCCGTGGGCGGGCGCCAGTCGGGCGCGGGCCTCGGCCTGTCGATCGTCAAGAGCTTCGTGGAGCTGCACCAGGGCGAGGTCGCCATCCGCACCGCCAAGGGCGGCGGCACCACGGTCGTCTGCCGCCTGCCGGCGGGCGGGGCGAAGCCCACCGGCGGCACGCCGCACCATCACCCCTATCTGGAGCACGCGGCCGAATGAGCGGCTCGGGAAACGCCCTTCGCATGGCCGACGCCGTTGACGCCCCCCGCGCCTTGCGCGCCCGCCTCGCGCTTCCCGACGAGGCCGCGACGCGCCGGCTCGGCGCCGATCTGGCGCGCGCGCTGACGCGCGGCGACGTCGTGGCGCTCGGCGGGGATCTGGGCGCCGGCAAGTCGACGCTGGCGCGCGCCGCGATCCGCGCGCTCGCCGGCTCCGACACGCTCGACGTGCCCTCCCCCACCTTCACCCTCGTCCACACCTATGACGGCACGCCGCCCGTCGCCCATTTCGACCTCTACCGCCTCGGCGGGGCGGGCGAGCTCGACGAGCTCGGCTTCGAGGAAGCGGCCGAGGATGGGATCGTCCTCGTCGAATGGCCGCAGCGCGCGCCCGAGGTCGAGGCCCGCGCCACGATCTCCATCGCCCTCGAGGCCGGCCCCGAGGGCGGGCGCATCGCCACGATCGCGGCCGATCCGCAGGCGGGCCCGCGCCTCGCGCGAAGCCTCGCCATCCGGGACTTTCTGGGCGAAGCGGGCTTCGGCGAGGCCCCGCGCCGCGCCTTCACCGGAGACGCCTCGGCTCGGCGCTACGAGACGGTCGCGGTCACCGAGGGCGGCGTCCCGGCGACGCTCGTCCTGATGGACAGCCCGCGCCAGCCGGACGGGCCGCCGATCCGCGACGGCCTGCCCTACAGCCGCATCGCCCATCTCGCCGAGGACGTCGTGCCCTTCGTGGCGGTGGCGCAGGCGCTGACCGGAGCGGGCTTCGCCGCCCCCGCGATCCGCCATGCCGACCTTGCCGCCGGCCTCCTCCTCCTCGACCATCTGGGCAGCGAGACGCTGCTGGACGAAGAGGGCCGGCCGGTGCCCGACCGCTACGAGGCGGCCGTCCTGTGCCTTGCCGACCTTCACGCCGCCGCCCTCCCCGCGACGCTCGCCGTGCCGGGGGGCACGCCCTACGAGGTGCCCGCCTACGACCGGCGGGCCATGGGCATCGAGGTCGAGCTGGTGCTCGACTGGTACATGCCGCGCGTCATGGGACGGCCGGCGAGCGCTTCGGAGCGCGCGCTCTTCACCGAGATCTGGTCCGGACTGTTCGACGAGCTGCGCGCCGCCGAGACCGGCCTCGTCCTACGCGACTTCCATTCGCCCAACGTGATCTGGCGTCCCGGGGAGACGGGGCGCGCGCGCATCGGCCTCATCGACTTCCAGGACGCGGTGATCGGCCCCGTCGCCTACGACGTCGCCTCGCTGGCGCAGGACGCGCGCGTCACCATCGCGCCCGAGCTCGAGGCGCGGCTCGTCTCGGCCTATGTCGCGCGGCGGCGCGCCGAGCCCGGCTTCGAGCCCTTCGAGTTCGAGCGCGCCTATGCGATCATGGGCGCGCAACGCGCCTCCAAGATCCTCGGCATCTTCGTCCGCCTCCTGGAACGCGACGGCAAGCCGCAATATCTGCGTCACATCCCGCGCATAAGGGCCTATCTCAGCCGTACGCTCGGCCATCCCTCGCTCGCCGCCCTCGCCGCCCTCTACGCCGACTGGGGGCTGACGGCGGGCGAGGACGAGGCGGCCTCCATCTGAACGAAACGCGACCGTCCATGCCCCTCGTCCAAACGCCCCGCACCGCCATGATGCTCGCCGCAGGCCTCGGCAAGCGCATGCGGCCGATCACCTCCACCATCCCCAAGCCGCTCGTCGAAGTGCGCGGCAAGGCGCTCATCGACTACGGGCTCGACGCTCTGGCGCGCACCGGCGTCACGCGCACGGTCGTCAACGTGCACTACCTGCCGGATCTCATGCGCGCCCATCTGCGCAAGCGGCGCGACATGGAGATCGTCATCTCCGACGAGCGCGAGACGCTGCTGGATTCGGGCGGCGGCATCGTCAAGGCGCTGCCCGAGCTCGGGCCCGACCCGTTCTACGTGATGAACGCCGACACGTTCTGGATCGACGGCTACCGCAACAATCTGGAGCTGATGGCCGAACTCTTCGACCCCGCGCGCATGGACGTGTGCCTCCTCATCGCCGACATGGCGCAGGCGACCGGCTACGACGGGCGCGGCGACTTCGCGATGGACGCGGAAGGCCGGCTCGCGCGCGTGGCCGAGCGCGACATGTCGCCCTTCATCTATGCGGGGGCGGCCATCGTGAAGCCGGAGGTCTTCGCCGGCCGCGAGGCCGAGCCCTTCTCGCTGAACCGCATCTTCGACGAGGCGATCGAGCGCGACCGGCTCTTCGGCGTGCGCCTCGGCGGGCTCTGGCTCACCGTCGGCACCCCGCCCGCCATCCGCATCGCCGAGACCGTGGTCCTGTCGAGCGCGGCCTGACGCCGGCACGCCTTCGCTGCGGGCACGCGACCTGTCCGCGTCCCGCGCAAGTCCCGCGAGCATCGGACGACGGACGGGACCCGGTTCTGTTTGCCGTCCGATGCTCTAGACTGGCGCCATGTCCGCCACCGTCTTCTCGATTCCCCCCGCCCGGCCCTTTCTCCCGACGCTCGCCGCCGCGCTCCTCTCGGGCGAGCTCGTGCCGGGCTTCGCGCCCGGCGGCGACCCTCTGGCGCTGGCGGGCGCCACGATCCACGTGCCCTCGCGCCGCGCCGCGCGCGCGCTCGCGGCGGCCCTCGGCGAGGCGATGGGCGGTCGCTCGGCGATCCTGCCGGCGATCCGGGTCCTGGGCGCCGACGAGGACCCGTCCCTGCGCTTCGACGCGGCGGCCGGCCTCGGTCTCCTGCCGGTCATGGACCCGACCGAGCGCCACCTGCGCCTCGCGCGGCTCGTCCGGCAATGGCGCCGGCTGACCGCGCTCGAGGATCTGAAGGCGCTCGGCGGCGCCGAGCCCGTGCTGCCCTCCTCGCCCGCCGACGCGCTGTGGCTGGCGCGCGATCTCGCCGCCCTGATGGACGAGGTGGAGCAGGAGGGCGCCTCGCTGTCGGGCATCGAGACGCTCGCCCCCGACGACCTCGCCGACTGGTGGCGCCTGACGCTCGCCTTCCTTTCCATCGTCACCAGACACTGGCCGCGGACGCTGGCCGAGGCGGGGCTGACGACCGCGGCGCGGGCGCACGAGGCGCTCCTGGCGGCCGAAACGCGCCGCCTGACCGAACAGGGCTCGACGGGCCCGGTCGTCGTCGCCGGCGTCACCTCCAGCGCGCCGCCGCTCGTGCGCTTCATGGCCGCCGTCGCCGCCCTGCCGAACGGCGCCCTCGTCCTGCCCGGCCTCGACCGCGACCTCGAGCCGGAGGGCTTTGCCGCGATCGGCGAGGAGGGGGACGCGGCGGCCTCCGGGCATCCGCAGGACGGGCTGAAGCGGCTTCTCCAGGCGCTCGGCGTCGCGCGCGAGGACGTGCGCCCGCTCGGCGGCGAGCCGCCGGCGCCCCTGCGCGCCCGCGAGGCGCTCGTCTCCGACGCGATGCGCCCGGCAAGGACCACCGAGCGCTGGGCCGAGGCGCCCGGCCGGCACGGACCGCAGGCGCTGGCCGCCGTTTCGCTGGTGGAGGCCGAGGACGAGCGGCAGGAGGCGCTGGCCGTCGCCGTCGCCATGCGCGAGGCGCTGTCCGACCCGAACGCGCGCGCCGGCTTCGTGACGCCCGACCGCTCGCTCGCCCGCCGCGTCGTGGCGGAACTGGCCCGCTTCGGCATCGAGGCCAACGATTCCGCCGGCCGTCCGCTCGCGGCCACCGCGCCCGGCACCTTGATGAAGGCGGCCGTCGAGGCCGCTTTGTGCCCGGGCGATCCGATCGTGCTCGTGGAACTCCTGAAGCATCCGCTCGCCCGGCTGGGGCTCGGCGCCGGCGAGGCGCGGCGCGGCGCGCGGACCCTGGAAATGCTGGCGTTGCGCGGCACGGTGGGCTTGCCCGACGCGATGACGCTCGCCACCGTCTTCGGCGAACGACGCCGCGCGCTGGAGGCGAGCGTGGAGGAGGAGCGCCTGCGCATCGCCCGTCCCGTGGCGCTCCTGTCGCAAACCGAGCGCGATCTCGGCGGAACGCTCGCCGAACGGCTCGCCGAGGCCCTTCGCCCGCTTGCGGCGCTGCGCGGTGCGGAACGGCTCGAACTGCCCGACCTCGTGCCCGTCCTCGTCGGCGCGCTGGAGGCGCTGGCGCGCGACCCGGAGGGCGATGCCGGCGCGCTCTACGCCGAGGAGGCGGGGCAGGCCATGGCGGGGTTCCTCTCCGCCCTCGCCGGCGCGCCGCGCACCGGCTTCACCTTCGCCGCGCGCGACGTGCCGGACGTCCTCGCCGCGCTCGTCGCCGGCGAGACGGTGCGCCCGCGCGGCGGCCTCTCCTCGCGCGCCTTCGTCTGGGGCGCGCTCGAGGCGCGCCTGCAGAGCGTCGACCGCATCGTGCTGGGCGGCCTCAACGAGGGCACCTGGCCCTCCGGCGCGCGCGGCGACGCCTTCCTGTCGCGGCCGATGCGCCTGTCCGTCGCCCTGCCCGCGCCCGAGCGGCGCATCGGGCTTGCCGCCCACGACGTCTGGATGGCGATGGGGGCGCCGCAGGTGGTGCTGACGCGCGCGCGCCGGGCGGGCGGGGCGCCGAGCGTGCCCTCGCGCTGGCTGCAGCGGCTCCTGGCCGTGGCCGGCCCGGCCGAGGCCGAGCGGCTGCGCGCGGCCGGCGCCGTGTTCCTCGCCCATGCGCGCGGCCTCGACGCGGCGGGGCCGGTGCCGCGCGTCGCCCCGCCCGCCCCCGTGCCGCCGCGCGAGAAGCGCCCGCGCAGCTTCTCCGTCACCGAGGTGGAGACGCTCATCCGCGACCCCTACGCCGTCCACGCGCGGCGCATCCTGAAGCTCGAGCCGCTGCCCGAACTCATGCGCTCGCACGGCGCGCGCGACCGCGGCAGCCTGCTGCACGAGGTTCTGGCGCAGGCCGTGATCGGCGGGCTCGACCTCGCCGCGCCGGACGCGGCGGCGACGTTGCTCGCACTGGCGCGCGACCTCTTCGACAAGGCCGCCCTGCCCCCCGAGGTCGACGCCCTCTGGTGGCCGCGCATGGAGGCGCTCGCGCGCGACTTCGTCGCCGTGGAAGGGCCGCGCCGCGACCGCAGGCGCGTCGCCGAATGCGGCGGCACGCTGGATCTGGCCGATCTCGGCGTCAGCCTGCGCGGCTTCGCCGACCGCATCGATCGTCTCGCGGACGGCCGGCTGGAGATCCGGGACTACAAGACCGGCTCGCAGCCGAGCGTGAAGCAGGCGCGCTCGCTGCTCGCCCCGCAGCTGCCGCTGGAGGCGGCCATGGCCGAGGCCGGCGCCTTCGAGGGGATCGATCCCGCTCCGGTCGCCGACCTCCTCTATGTGCGCCTTCGCGAGCGCGGCATGGCCGAGGAACGGCTCGCCACCGAGGGCGGGCGCGGCGAGCCGGCGCGCTCGGCGCCCGAGCTCGGCGCGGAGGCCCTCTTCCGCTTCCGCGGCCTTGCCGCGCATTATCTCTCGCCCGACACGCCCTTCCGCTCGCGCGCCCGCCCCTTCAAGGGCGGCGACTTCACCGGCGACTACGACCATCTCGCCCGCGCCCGCGAATGGAGCGTCGGCACCGAGGACGGCGGCGAGGGCGAGGGAGCGGGCGCATGAGCTTCGAGGTCTCGGCCTTCACGCGCGAGCGCCAGGCGCTCGCCTCCGATCCCGCCCGCTCGGTCTTCGTCTCGGCCAATGCCGGCTCGGGCAAGACGCATGTCCTCACCGAACGCGTGGTGCGGCTGCTCCTGTCGGGTGCGGAGGCCTCGCGCATCCTGTGCCTCACCTATACCAAGGCGGCGGCCGCGGAGATGTCGAACCGCGTCTTCTCGCGCCTCGCCCGCTGGTCCACGCTCCCGGCGGCCGAGCTTGCCGCCGAGATCGCGGCGCTGGAAGGGACGGCGCCCTCGCCCAAGCGGCTCGCCGAGGCGCGGCGGCTCTTCGCCAAGGCGCTGGAGACGCCGGGCGGGCTGAAGATCCAGACGATCCACGCCTTCTGCGAGGCGATCCTGCACCGGTTCGCGCTGGAGGCGGGCGTGCCCGGCCATTTCCAGGTGCTGGACGAGACGCAGGGCGCGCTCCTCCTCGCCGAGGCGCGGCGCCGCCTCATCACGGGCGCGGCGCCCGGGGCGGGCGAGCGGACGGCGGCCCCGGAGGCGGGAGAGGAGCCCGTGCCGAGCCTCGACGCGGCCTTCGCGCTCGCGCTGGAGATCGGCGGCGAGGCCGGGCTGGACGAGCTCATCGGCGAGATCGTCGCGCGCCGCGACGGGCTGCGCCGCCATATCGAGGGCGCCGGCGGCATCGGCGGGGCGATCGAACGGCTCCGGCGCGCGCTGGACCTTTCGCCGGGCGCCGAGGAGGGGCTCGTCCATGCCGCCTTCGAGACCCCGCCGGGCTTCGAGCCCGAAGCCGTCGAACGGCTCGCCCTGCTCGCGCGCGCCAGCGACAAGCCGACCGACGCAAGGCTCGCCGAGCGCCTCGCCGAGCTGGCCGGCGCGGCGGACGGGCGGGCGCGGTACCGGGCCCTGCGCACGCTCTGCCTCACCCAAAAGGGCAGCCCCTACAAGCTCTCCAGCCTCGCCACCAAGGCCGTCGCCGCCGGCATGCCCGATCTCGCCGACCGGCTGGAAGTGGCCGTCGCGGCCTTGGCGGCGGCCGAGGCGGCGCTCTCGGCCATCGGCCTCTTCCGGGCGACGCGTGCCGCGCTCGTCGTGGCGGACGAGCTGGAGCGCGACTATGCGGACCTGAAGCGCCAGCGCGGCATGCTCGACTTCGAGGATCTGATCGTGCGCACCGCCGACCTTCTGTCGCGCGCCTCGGCCAGCGCCTGGGTCCACTACAAGCTCGACCAGGGCATCGACCACGTCCTCATCGACGAGGCGCAGGACACGAGCCCGCGGCAATGGGAGGTGATGCGCGGGCTGGTGGAGGAGTTCTTCACCGGCGAGACGGCGCGCGGCGGCATCCGCACCGTCTTCGCGGTCGGCGACGAGAAGCAGTCGATCTATTCCTTCCAGGGCGCCTCGCCGACCATGTTCGCCGACGAGCGCCGCGCCATCGGCCAGCGCGCCGACGCCGCCGAGGCCCGTTTCGAGAGCGTGCAGCTGACGCAGTCCTTCCGCACCGCCTCGGACGTGCTGGCGGCCGTCGACGCCGTGTTCGAGACGCCGGAGGCGCGGCGCGGCCTGACCGAGAGCGGCGCGGTGCCGACGCACCAGACGGCGCGCGCCGGCGCGCCCGGCCTCGTCGAGATCTGGCCGGCGCTCTCCGCCGCCACGCGCCCGCCGCCGGACGACTGGCTCCTGCCCGTCGACCACCAGCCCGAAAGTGCGCCGGCTCACCGTCTCGCCCGGCGCATCGCGGACCAGATCGCGCAATGGCTCGGCCAGCCCATCGAGCACAAGGGCCGCACCCGCCCGCTCGGGCCCGGCGACGTCCTCGTCCTCGTGCGCAAGCGCTCGGCCTTCGTGGAGGCCATGGCCAAGGCGCTGCGCGACCGCGCCATCCCCATCGCCGGCGCCGACCGCCTGATCCTCACCGACCATATCGCCGTGCAGGACCTGATGGCGCTCGGGCGCGCCGTCTCCAATTTCGAGGACGACCTGTCGCTCGCGGCCGTTCTGAAGAGCCCGTTCTTCGGCCTGTCCGACGACGAGCTGATGGCGCTGGCCCTGTCGCGCGAGCCGGGCGAGCATCTCTCGCTCGGCCTGCGGCGCCTTGCCGGCGAGGAAGGGCCGGCGCGCGTACCCGACTTCGTGGCGGACGCGGCCGCCGGTTCGCTTCTCGAAAAGGCCCGCCTCGCGCTGGAGCGCCTGGAGGCGCTGCGCCGGCGCGCCGGCTTCGAGACGGTCTTCGCCTTCTATGCCCGGCTCCTCGGCCCGGAGGGCGGGCGGCGGGCGCTGACGGCCCGGCTGGGCCAGGACGCGGGCGAGGTCGTCGACGCCTTTCTCGACCTCGCGCTCGCGGCCGAGGAGGACGGGCGCACCGGGCTCGACGGGTTCCTCGCCGATCTCGAGGCCGCCCCGCCCCAGATCAAGCGCGAGATGGATCACGGGCGCGGCGAGGTGCGCATCATGACCGTCCATGCCTCCAAGGGCCTGGAGGCGCCGGTCGTGTTCCTGGTGGATCCCGGCTCGGCGGCCTTCAGCGCCAGCCACAGCGCCCGCCTCATGCCCTTCGTCGGCATGCCCGGCCTGCCGCCGGATCTCGCCCCGGGCTATCTCTGGCGCGCCGACAAGAGCCTGGAGACGGCGACCGTCGCCGCGCTCAAGGCGCGCGAGAGCGCGCTCGCCGAGGAGGAATATCGCCGCCTCCTCTATGTCGGCATGACGCGCGCGGCCGACCGGCTCGTCGTCTGCGGCCTGTCCGGCGCGAACGGCACGAAGGAGGGCACCTGGCTCGACCTCGTCACGCGCGCGCTGCAGGACAGCGGCCGATCGCTCGGCGAGGCGGAGGGCGAGCCGCTCGGCTGGCGCTTCGGCAAGGATCCCGAGCCCGCCGCATCCGCCCCGCCCGCGGCCGGGCCGCAGGCCGGCGCGCCCGGCCGCGTCATCGACCTGTCGCCCCTTCCCCCGGAGGAGCCCGCGCCCCGTCCGCTCTCGCCCTCCTCGGCCGCCGGCGCGATGGAGGTGGAGACGGGACCCGAGCCCGCGCCGCCGGGGCCGGAGGGCTTCGTCTCGCCGGTGCTCGGCGGGGACGCGCAGCCCTCGCTCGCCATCCGCCGCGGCCTGGTCGTGCACCGGCTTCTGCAGGTCCTGCCCGACCTTGCGCCCGAGAGCCGGGAGGAGGCCACGCGGCACTATGCCGAGGGCGCGGCCGCGCAGATGACGCCGCGCGACCGGGCGCGGCTGGTGGAGCAGGCGCTGGAGGTGCTGGCCGAGCCCGCCTTCGCGCCGGTCTTCGCGCCGGGCAGCCGGGCGGAGGTCTCCGTCACCGGCGAGGTGACGCTTGCCGGGCGCCGCTATCTCGTGAGCGGCACGATCGACCGGCTCGCCGTCTCGCCGACGCGCGTCCTCATCGTCGACTACAAGACCAACCGCCCGCCGCCCGCGCGGCTCGAGACCGTGCCCGCCAGCTACATCGTGCAGCTGGCGCTCTATCGCGAGATCCTCAAGCCCCTCTATCCGGGCCGCGCGATCGAGGCCGCGCTCCTCTTCACCGAGGCGCCGCGCCTCATCCCCGTCGCGGCCCACCTTCTGGACGAGGCGCTCGCCCGCCGGCCGGCCCTCGCGCCTGCCGTAGAGGACGGGGGAGACGAAAGCGCCTCCGCTTGATTTGCGGGGGGCGCACTTCTACCTAAGGGCTTCAACAATCCGGAGAGCCGTTCCATGGCCACCAAGAAGATCGACAGCTCGAATTTCAAGTCCGACGTCCTGGAGAGCGACAAGCCGGTCGTCGTCGACTTCTGGGCGGAGTGGTGCGGCCCCTGCAAGATGATCGCGCCGAGCCTGGAGGAGATCTCCAACGAGATGGACGCCGTCCATATCGCCAAGGTCAATATCGACGAGAACCCGGATATCGCGGCCCAGTTCGGCGTGCGCTCGATCCCGACGCTCGTCATGTTCAAGAACGGCGCGCCGGCTTCCGTCCAGGTGGGCGCGCAGTCGAAGTCCAAGCTCGTCGACTGGATCAAGAACTCGGCCGCCTGAACGGCCTTTCCCGAGAGAACGACACAAGGCCCGGGTCGCATGATCCGGGCCTTTTTCGTGGCCCCGAAGCACGGGCCCGCCGCCGGTCCTACCGCGCGGCGTCCTGCGTCTCGATCGCCGGCGCGAACTCGGCCAGGAAGGCGTCCAAGGGCATCGGCCGCGCGAAGACGTAGCCCTGATAGGCGTCGCAGCCGATCTGCGACAGGACGGCGAGCTGCGCCTCCTCCTCCACGCCCTCGGCGATGCAGCGCATGTTCAGCGACTTGCAGAGGGCGACGATGGCCGTGAGGAGCTGGCGGCCCGAGGGCGTGCCGGACCCCATGAGGAAGCTGCGGTCGATCTTCACGTTGTCGATCGGCAGCCGGTGCAGGTAGCTCAGGCTCGACTGGCCGGTGCCGAAGTCGTCGAGCGCGATCTGCACGCCGAGGGCGCGCAGGAGAAGGATGGCGTCCTCGGCCGCCGAGAAGTCGCGCAGCACGGCCGTCTCGGTCAGTTCCAGGATGAGGCGCGAGGGATCGGGGCAGGAGGCGCGGATCAGCGAGACCATGCCGAGGACGGTCTCGCCGCTGGTCAGATCGTGGGCCGAGAGGTTGAAGGACAGTTTCGTCGATCCCGGCAGGCGGTCGAGACAGGCGAGCGCCTTGGCGAGAAGCGTCAGCGTCAGGCGGTGGATGCGGCCGGTGCGCTCGGCGAGGGGGATGAAGATGTCGGGCCGCACCGGGCCGACGCGCGGGCTCGTCCAGCGGGCGAGCGCCTCCACGGCGAGGACCGTCCCGCGGCGCACGCAGACGATGGGCTGGAGATGGATCTCGGTCTCGGCCTCGAAATCGGCCGCCTGCAGCGCCGCCTCGATGGCCCGTTCGGACCGGATGCGGTTCTCGTGCTCGGCCGAGTAGAGGGTGGCGAGGCCGCGCCGGAAGTTCTTGGAATTGTAGAGCGCGTAGTCGGCGCCCTCGTAGAGCGAACGCGCCGTTCCATGGACGTCGCGCGTCGTCGCCACGCCGCAGGAGGCGCCGATGGAAATGGTGACGTCGCCGAAGCGGAAGGGCTCGGAGAGGGCGATGCAGGCCTCGTCCGCGAGGCGGCAGGCGGCATCGCCCCTTGCCGGGAGGAAGAAGGCGAACTCGTCGCCGCCGAGCCGGGCGACCATGCGCTCCGGTCCGAACACGGCCCGCAGCCGCCGGCCGACCGTCTCCAGCACCTCGTCGCCGAGGAGATGGCCGAACGTGTCGTTGGCGGCCTTGAACCGATCGAGGTCGATGACGCCGAGGGCGAATTCCGTCCCCGCGTCCCGGCAGCGCTCCAGCTCGCTCTCCAGCTCGGCGAAGAACAGGCGCCGGTTGGGCAGGCCGGTCAGCATGTCGGTATGGGCGAGGAGCGTCACCTCCCGGTTCAGGCGCGTCGTCTCGGCCTGCGTGCGGATCAGCGTCTCGAACCCCCTGAAACTGTTGAGGAGCACGCGGATCATCACCATCGTCACGAGAACGATGTTGATGGCGATGGCGAGATAGACCGAGTCCCCGCCGGCGACGTAATAGGCCAGATAGGGGCCGGTGACGACGATCGTCACGACGAGGGCCGCCTGCGGCAGATGCATCAGGCAGAAGATGCAGCCGATCACGGTGATGGCGATGAAGAGCGCGACATGGGCGTGCTCGCGCTCGCCGCCGTAGTCGCCGAGCTTCAGCGACCAGACGATGAAGGCGAGCGCCAGGACCGTTCCGAGAATGGTGGTGCGGCGCAGCAGCGTCACGGCCTCGCCCGGCGCCACGGCCTTGGCCGGCCGCAGCAGCCACATCGCGAGGCGCGCGAGGCAGGCCAAGACGAGAAAGGCCGGGATCCACGTGCTCATCACGGGCGGCGCGACCGCCTGATGGGTATAGGCGACGGCCACCGCATTGACGCTGAGGAGAGCATAGAGCAACGGAATCTGGCGCCGCAATTCGCCGTATTGCGCCATCGCCAACTCGGAATCCACCGAGCCGATCCTGAACCAACGCAGAATTCTTGCCGGCGAACGCATGTCGAGACTCCAGACTTTGCCGGACCTTCCCACGATCTCGTAAATTCGCCGTTAGACCGAAGCGATAATCTTCAGCATCCTGAGGTTGATGCGAGAGGATGTCGTACCATCGCCAAGCAGAAGCATGGTCGTATAGAATTTATAATATAACCATGACTTCTAATTTCGCTGCGTCATCCTCGGCCCGTGCCGGGGCGCGAGGGGTTGCCGCTGGAAGACGTGGCACGGCGATCCGGCGCGGGGGCTTGCCTCGCCCGTCCGCGGGCGGACCGCCGTGGCAAGGCGGCGCGTCTATCGCGGCGCGAGGCCCGACTGGGCGAGGACCGCGCCGGCGAGATAGAGCGAGCCGCAGATGAGGAAGCGGGGGGCCGGCGTCGCCTGCCAGTTGGTCGAGACGAGGCGCAGCGCCTCCTCCACGCTGGCGCAGGGCTCGGCGTCCAGGCCCGCGTCGAGCGCGGCGTCGGCGAGGTCGTCGGGCTCGAAGCCGGCGTCGGACGCGTCGACCGGCACGGTGAAGACGTGGCGCGCCATGCCCGAGAAGGCCTCGAAGAAGCCGATCGGATCCTTGGTGCGCAGCATGCCGACGATGAGGAAGAGCGGGCGCTGGACCTTGTCCTCCATGTCGGCGATCGTCTCGGCGATGGCCGCGCCCGCGCCCGGATTGTGGCCGCCGTCGAGCCAGAGCTCGGCGCCGGGCGTGACGATGCGCGCGAGCGGGCCGGAGGTGATGCGCTGCAGGCGGGCGGGCCACTCGGCCTGGGCGATGCCCGCCTCGATGGCGCGGTCGCTCGGGGCGAAGCCCGCATGGCGGAGCGCGGCGATCGCCGTCGCGGCGTTCACCATCTGGTGGCGGCCCGGCAGGCGCGGCAGCGGCAGGTCGAGAAGGCCCGCCTCGTCCTGGTAGACCAGCCGCCCGCGCTCCTCGTAGGCGAAGAACCCCTCGCCATAGGCCATGACGGGCGCGCCCACCCGGTCGGCCATGGCGGTGAGCACCTCGAGCACGACGGGCTCGCTCTGCTGGCCGATGACGAGCGGCGTGCCCTTCTTGATGATGCCGCCCTTCTCGGCGGCGATCAGCTCCACCCGGTCGCCGAGATAGGACTGGTGGTCGAGCGAGACCGAGGTGATGACGGAGACGGCCGGGCGCTGGATCACGTTGGTCGCGTCGAAGCGCCCGCCGAGCCCGACCTCCAGCACCGCCGCCTCGGCGGGATGGCGCGAGAAGAGGAGGAAGGTCACCGCCGTCAGGATCTCGAAGACGGTGATCGGCTGCCCGTCATTGGCGCGCGACACGGTCTCGACCGCCTCGGCGAGCTCGGCATCGTCCACGAGCTGGCCGGGGCCGCCCTTGCGGCCGAGCCGGTAGCGTTCGTGCCAGTTGACGAGATGGGGCGAGGTGTGGACGTGCACGGACGTGCCCCCCGCCTCGAGAATGGCGCGGCAGAAGGCGGTGACCGAGCCCTTGCCGTTGGTGCCGGCGACGTGGATCACCGGCGGCAGGCGGTTCTGCGGATCGCCGAGGACGGCCAGAAGCCGGCGCACCCGGTCGAGCGAGAGGTCGATGCCCTTGTCGTGGCGCTCCATCAGCGCCTCGATGCTCGCGGCGGCGAGCGATGTCTTCGTCATGGACGCCCGTCTCCCGCGCCCGGAATCGACCGGCGGCTCACTCCGCCGCTTCCGGCCGGAGCGCCTCCGGCTCGCCGAGCGGGCCCACCTCGCCGACGGCCCCCGCCGCGCCCTCGCGGTGCAGGAGCACCTTGAGGAGGCGCGCGATCGTGCCTTTCAGCTCGTGGCGGTGCACGACGAGGTCCACCATGCCGTGCTCCATCAGATATTCCGAGCGCTGGAATCCCTCGGGCAGCTTCTCGCGGATGGTCTGCTCGATGACGCGCGGACCGGCGAAGCCGATCAGCGCGCCGGGCTCGGCGATATGCACGTCTCCGAGCATGGCGTAGGAGGCGGTCACGCCGCCGGTGGTCGGATTGGTGAGGACGACGATGTAGGGAAGCCCCGCCTCCTTCACCATCTCCACCGCCACGGTGGTGCGCGGCAGCTGCATGAGCGAGAGGATGCCCTCCTGCATGCGCGCGCCGCCCGAGCCCGCGAAGAGGACGAGCGGGCGGTGATGCTCGACGGCCTTCTCGGCCGCCGTCACGATCGCCTCGCCGGCCGCCATGCCGAGCGAGCCGCCCATGAAGGAGAAGTCCTGCACGGCCGCCACGATCGGCAGTGCCTCGATGGCGCCGAGCGCGACGAGGACGGCGTCCTCGAGGCCGGTCTTGGCGCGGCTGTCCTTCAGGCGGTCCGTGTAGCGGCGCTCGTCGCGGAACTTCAGCGGGTCGAGCGGCACCTTGGGCAGCTCGACGCTCTCGTAGGCGCCCTCGTCCATGAAGAAGCGCAGGCGCTCCTTGGCGGTGATGCGCATGTGGTGCCCGGAGGAGGGAATGACCTGCTGGTTGGCCTCGAGGTCCTTGTGGAAGACCATCTCCCCGGTCTCGGGACACTTGATCCAGAGATTCTCCGGCGTCTCGCGCGGCGCGAGCAGGCTGGAGATCTTCGGGCGGACGTAGTTGGTGATCCAGTTCAAGGAGGTCGTGTCCCGCAGCTGGGCGCCGCCCCTGTCTCTTCGAGGGATCGCGGCCGCCGGAAAGGAGCGCCGGGCGCCCCGAAAGGGCGCGGCCGGGCCGTCAGCGCTTCACATGGCGCGAAACGCGGGCATCCGCAAGGCGGCAGGCACGAGAGCCCTGCCCGGCCGGGCCCGCGTCCCGCTCGTCAGGCGCCGGGCGTGCGGGACGCGGCGACGCCGCCGGCGATCTCGCGCACCAGCGAGAGGACGGCCTCGGGCGTCGCCGCGCCGGCCTTGCCCTCGGCGAGCGAGGTCTCCAGCGCCTGGACGAGGGCCGAGCCGACGACGACGCCGTCCGCCCCGCGCCCGATCTCGCGCGCCTGATCGGCGCCGCGCACGCCGAAGCCGACGCAGACCGGCAGGTCCGTGTGGCGCTTGATGCGCTCGACCGCCGCCGCGACCTTGCCCGCATCCGGCGCGGCCGAGCCGGTGATGCCGGTGATCGAGACGTAGTAGACGAAGCCGGACGTGTTCTTCAGCACCGCCGGCAGGCGCTTGTCGTCGGTGGTGGGCGTGGCGAGCCGGATGAAGTTGAGGCCGGCGGCGAGCGCCGGCAGGCAGAGTTCGTCGTCCATTTCCGGCGGCAGGTCGACGACGATCAGCCCGTCGACGCCGGCCGCCCTCGCATCGGCCACGAAGGCCTCGACGCCGTAGATGTAGATCGGGTTGAAATAGCCCATGAGGATGACCGGCGTGTCGCCCTCCTCGGCCCGGAAGCGCCGGACGACCTCGAGCGTCTTCCTCAGCGTCATGCCGCCCTTCAGCGCCCGCAGCCCGGCGCGCTGGATGGCCGGCCCGTCGGCCATGGGATCGGAGAAGGGCATGCCGAGCTCGATGAGGTCGGCCCCGGCCGCCGGCAGGCCCTGCATGATCTGAAAGGCCGTCTCGAGGTCCGGGTCGCCGGCCATCAGGAAGGTGACGAGCGCCGGGCGGCCTTGGCTGGCGAGCTCGGCGAAGCGTCGTTCGATACGGTCGGTCATGGAAAGCTTTCGCAAGGGACCTTCGGACCGGCCGGCGGGGCCGCCGGACCGCGTGTTGTCGTTCGCGTCGAATACTGACACGGGGGCCCGAACTCAAGCGCCCGGCCCCGCGCGCCTCAGATCGCGAGTTCGATGAGGAAGGGGCCGGGCCGGGCGAAGCTGTGGCGCATGAGGTCCGCGCAGGCCTCCATCGTCTCGGCCCGCGCGCCCTCCACGCCCATGCCGCCGGCCAGCTTCACCCAGTCGAGATCGGGGCGGCCGAGATCGAGCATGTCCATGGCGGTGGGGCCGGGCGTCGCGCCGACGGCGCGATACTCGCCGATCAGGATCTCGTAGCGGCGGTTCGAGAAGACGATCGTCGTGCAGGGCAGGTTCTCGCGCGCCTGCGTCCACAGGGACTGCAGCGAATACATGGCCGAGCCGTCCGCCTGGAGGCTCACCACGCGCCGCGCGGCGCCCGCGCCGATGGCCGCCCCCGTCGCCACGGGCAGCCCGTCGCCGATGGCCCCGCCGGTGAGCTGCAGCCAGTCGTGCGGCGCGGCGACGTGGGTGGCGCCCAGAAGCGCGCGGCCGAAGGTGATGCTCTCGTCCGAGACGATCGCCTCCTCCGGCATCAGCGCGGCGAGCGTCTGCGCGAAGGCCTCCGGCGTCACCGCGCCGCGGGCCGGCTCCGGCGCGGGTCCCGAGGCCTCGAAGGGCGCCTCGGGCGCCCCGATGACGTCCACCAGCGCCTGGAGCGCGGCGACGCCGTCCTGCTCGGGGCGCGACAGGACGTGGAGGCGCGCCGTCGGGGCGTATTGCACGGAGGGAAGGCCGGGATAGGCGAAGAAGCCGACCGGCGGCTTGGCGCCGACGAGGAGGATCGTGTCGAAGGGCGCCAGCGCCGCGATCGCCTCGCTCATGGCGTAGGGCACGCGCGCCGCCGCCAGCCGGCCGCGGCCGCGCGCCATGCGGGCGTTGACGAAATCGAACATGACGCCGGCCCCGCTCGCCCGCGCCAGCCGGTGGGCGAGCCCCTGGCCGGGCGCCAGAGCCGCGCTGCCGGCCAGAAGCAGGAGCGTGCGGCCGCCGTTTCGCAGGAGACGCGCGGCGGTCTCCACGGCGCCGGGATCGAGCGGCGCGGGTGCGGGGGCGCCGAGCGCCTCGCCGACGCGCCCGCCGGCGCTCCAGGAAGCGTCGGAGGGCAGGATCAGCGTGGCGATCTGGCCGGGATGGGCGCGCGCGGCCTGTACGGCGATCGCCGCGTCCCGCCCGACATCGCCGGCCTCAGCCGTCGTGCGCGTCCAGGCCGAGACGGTGCGGGCGAGCGCATCCGTGTCGGCCGTCAGCGGCGCGTCGTGCGGGCGGTGATAGGTCGCCTGGTCGCCGACGATGTTGACGATGGCGCTCCGCGCGCGCCGGGCGTTGTGGAGATTGGCGAGACCGTTGGCGAGGCCCGGCCCGCAATGCAGGAGCGTGGCGGCGGGCTTCTCCGCCATGCGGCAGTAGCCGTCCGCCATGCCGGTGACGACATTCTCCTGCAAGCCGAGCACGCAGCGCAGGCCCGGAATCTGGTCGAGCGCGGCGACGAAATGCATCTCGCTCGTGCCGGGATTGGCGAAACAGGTGTCGATGCCCGACGCCAGCAGCGTGCGGACGAGACTTTCGGCGCCGTTCATGGTCGGCCTTCCTCCCTTGCGCGCCGGTCGAGACGCCGGCGCGTCGTTGGCGACCCTCTCTCCCGCGCGGACGGCGGACGCGCCCGAGCGGGGAAGGCCTCGGTCATTCAGGGTGTGGTCTGGACGGGCGGGAGCGGTGCGGGGCGCCCCGTCACATAGGCCTCGATCCGCGACTGGAACACGATGAGCCCGGTCACGACGGCCAGCGTGGCGAGAAGGGCGGACGTGATGAACCCCTTGCCGGGAAGATGCGAGACCTTTTCCTCCAGTCTGACGAGCCGTTCGCGGACGTCGCGCATGTCGTTGCGCAACTCGCGCGAATCCTGGCGCAGATCGGAGACGTCGCGCTGGATATGCTCGACATTGGCTTCCAGCCTTGCAACCCGCGCTTCCATGCCGCTCCCGCCTCCCGTGCCGTCGCCTGCCTTGAGGCGGGCATCGACCCGCGCCATGAGGTCCGTGAGTTCCGTCTTGCCGCCGGCGATTTCCTGAAACGGGCTGCGACCGGCCTCACGCATCGCGGGCCTTCGCCTCCCGGGCCAGTTCGACCGCGATGTCGTCGATCAGGCTCATCGAACTCGAAATCTCCTCGGAGGATCACCGGAGATCCTCGCCGCTCAATTCCTGCGTGACGGCCTTGCCGACGAGCAGCAAGGAATTGCTCTGGGAATTGACCACTTTGCGCAGGAGCAGAAGGATCTTGGCGAGGGTGGCACCTTCGATCTCGATCGACCGGGCGTTCAGCAGCGTCTCGTACGCCGCTTCGGTCCGGTCGGCCGGATCTGTCCGGGCGCCGCCCTCCTCGCTCACAGCTCCACGCCCAGGTGCTTGGCCGCCGTGAACACGTCCTTGTCGCCGCGGCCGCAGAGATTCATCACGATGATCTGGTCGCGGCCCATGGTCGGCGCGCGCTTGATCACCTCGGCCAGCGCGTGGGCGGGCTCGAGCGCGGGGATGATGCCTTCGAGGCGGGTGAGGAGCTGGAAGGCGTCGAGCGCCTCGCGGTCCATGATGGGCACGTATTCGACGCGGCCCGAATCCTTCAGCCAGGAATGTTCCGGGCCGATGCCCGGATAGTCGAGGCCGGCCGAGATGGAATGGCCTTCCTTGATCTGCCCGTCGCCGTCCTGCAGGAGATAGGTGCGGTTGCCGTGGAGCACGCCCGGCGAGCCGGCGGTGAGCGAGGCGCAGTGCTCCTCGCCGTCGAGCCCCTTGCCGCCCGCCTCCACGCCGACGATCCTCACGTCGCGGTCGTCGAGGAAGGGGTGGAAGAGGCCGATGGCGTTGGAGCCGCCGCCGACGGCGGCGACGAGCATGTCCGGCAGGCGCCCTTCGGCGGCCATCATCTGCTCACGCGTCTCCTTGCCGATCACCGACTGGAACTCGCGCACCAGCTCGGGATAGGGGTGCGGGCCGGCGGCGGTGCCGATGAGGTAGTAGGTGTTCTCGACATTGGTCACCCAGTCGCGGAGCGCCTCGTTCATGGCGTCCTTGAGCGTGCCGTGGCCGGCGGTGACGGGCACGACCTCGGCGCCGAGGAGCTTCATGCGGAAGACGTTGGGCGCCTGCCGCTCGACGTCGGTCGCGCCCATATAGACCACGCAGGGCAGGCCGAAGCGGGCGGCGACGGTGGCCGAGGCGACGCCGTGCTGGCCGGCGCCCGTCTCGGCGATGATGCGCGTCTTGCCCATGCGCCGCGCCAGCAGGATCTGGCCGAGGCAGTTGTTGATCTTGTGGCTGCCCGTGTGGTTCAGCTCGTCGCGCTTGAAATAGATCTTGGCGCCGCCGAGATGCTCGGTCAGCCGCTCGGCGAAATAGAGCGGCGAGGGGCGGCCTGTATAATGCGTGTTGAGATTGTCGAGCTCGGCCTTGAAGGCCGGGTCGGTGCGCGCGTGCTTCCAGTGCGCCTCGAGATCGAGGATCAGCGGCATCAGCGTCTCGGCCACGAAGCGACCGCCGAACAGGCCGAAGCGGCCCTCTTCGTCGGGTCCGGCGCGGAAGGAATTCGGCTGCGGTTCGATGGTCACGAGGCTCTGGCCCTGTCTTGGCCTCCGAGCGCCAGTTCCAGCGCGTCGAAGAAGGAATGGATGCGCGAGACGTCCTTGACGCCGGGCGCGCTCTCGACGCCGGAGGAGACGTCGAGCCCGGCGGGCCGGGCGATCGCGAGCGCGGCGCCGACATTGCCGGCGTCGAGCCCCCCGGAAAGCATGGGCGCCAGCGCCGGGTCAAGCGCGGCGAGAAGGCGCCAGTCGAAGGAGACGCCGTTGCCGCCCGGCAGGACGGAATCCTTCGGCCGCTTGGCGTCGAGAAGGAGGCGGTCGGCCGCCTCGCGGTAGCGCGCCACGCCCGCAACGTCCTCGGGCGTGCCGATGGAGATCGCCTTCATGACGCCGAGCCCGGTGCGGGCGCGCACCGCCGCCACGCGCTCCGGCGTCTCCCTGCCATGGAGCTGGATCATGTCCGGCCGCACGAGGCGGGCGATCTCGTCGAGAAGCCCGTCGTCGGGATCGACGGTGACGACGACCGTGCGCGCGCGCGCGCCGACATGGCCGGCAAGCTCCGCCATGGCCCGCAGGTCGAGATGCCGGGGGCTCTTCAGAAAATGCACGAAGCCGACATGCGAGGCGCCGCGCGACAGGGCCGCGTCGATCGTCTCGCGCGTCGAGAGGCCGCAGATCTTCACGTCGGGTCGCTGCACGCGTTCCGTCCCTCGTCCGTATCCCGGCCGGCGCAGAGGCGGCCGGCGCCATATCGCGCCCCGGCGAAGGGCTTGTAAAGGCATGGCGCGGCCGGCGTGCCGTCGCAGCTACGGGGCGGGCCGGAAGTCCACCGTGTGGAGCGCTGCGCCCTCGCGCTTCAGCCAGGCGCGGGCCTCCTGCGTGCGCGGGCACAGGCGCGTGCACAGCGCCCAGAAGGCCGGGCCATGGTTCATCTCGACGAAATGGGCCACCTCGTGGGCGGCGAGATAGTCGAGCACGAAGGGCGGGGCCATCACGATGCGCCAGGAGAAGGCGAGCCGGCGGTCGCTGGTGCAGGAGCCCCAGCGGCTCTTCGTGTCCTTCAGGCTGAGCGAGGCCGGGCGCAGCGAGACGCTCGCCGCATGCCGGTCGACGGCGGCCTGCAGATCGCGCCGCGCCTCGCGCTTGAGGAAGTCGCCGACGCGCCGGGCGAAGCGCTGCGGCTCGCCGCCGACGCGAAGGAGAAGACCGTCCTCGCCCTCCTCCAGCCGCAGGAGGCGGGGCGCGGGATCGCCCACGAGCTGCAGCGCGCGGCCACGAAAGGGCAGGACCGCGCCGGGCTCGACGCGGATGGCGCCGCCGAGCCGCGACCGCCGGTCCTCGATCCAGCCGCGATGGCGCTCGAGAAAGCTTGCCACCGCCGCCGGCGCCGTGCCGCGCGGGAGCGTGACGACCACGCCCTCCCCGCCGGGCGCCAGCCGCAGGATCAGCCGCCGCGCCCGCGCGTTGAGGCGCACCGTCACCGGCAGGGAGCCGCCGTCGATCTCCACCCGGTCCGGCATGGCGGGGCGGCGGGCGCGCAGGAACTGGGGCAGGCGAATCGGCATGGGATCCAGTCTAGCGCCCCGCCCCTTGCGCGGCGATGGCCGGACGCCGGCACGGCGCCCGGCCCGCAGGAGAGGCGCGAAGAAGGCGGCCCCTCGCGGGACCGCCTCCGGTCGTCCCGACATCGCGGCCGATCAGGCCGGGCGGCCGTCCAGCGTCACGTCCGAGGACCGCTCGGTGCGGCGACGGTCGGTCATGAAGCGGTCGAACTCCTCCTGGTCCTTGGCGCGGCGCAGCTCGCGGGCATAGGACTCGAACTCGGCGGCCGCCTCGTTCAGGCGGCGGCGCTCCTCGTCGAGCCGGGCGAGCTCGGCGTCGCGCCAGTCGTCGAAGGCGACGTTGCCGGTGCGGGCCGCGGCGAAGGGCACGCGGGCGCCCGAGCGCCGGAACGCGCCGAGAAAGCGGTCCGTCGAACGGTTCACGTCGGTGCGGAAGGCTTCCAGCCGGTCGCCCCAGAGAATATAGGCGAGGACGGCGAGGCCAAGCGGCCAATAGACCATGAAGCCCAGCACCATCAGAGCGATGGTCGCCGGCGTCCAGGCCGGACGGATCAGTGCGTGCGAAGTCATCGCAGTCTTCTTCCTCTCGAATGGCCACGATGGCGAAGCATGGGCGGCTTCCCCGTGGGTTGTCGTTGGCATGACCGTTTCGAGATGGTGACGGTGTTTTCGCGCTTCAATCGGTCCGCGCAAAAAGCGCCCTGTCGCCACGCGGCCGAAGGCGGCCGGTCTTGAGCGAGACGGCGGGCCTTGCCGGCCTCTTCGCGGCCGCCTTCCTCTCGGCGACCGTGCTGCCGGGCGCCTCGGAGGCGGTGCTGGCGGCGCTTCTCCTGCGCGGGGGCGATCCCGCGACCGCGATCCTCGTCGCCTCGCTCGCCAACACGCTCGGCTCGGTGGTGAACTGGGCGATGGGGCGTTCCATCGAGCATTTCCGCGACCGCCGCTGGTTCCCGGTCTCGCAGAAGGCGCTCGACCGCGGCACGGCGCTGTTCCGCCGCTTCGGCCTCTATGCCCTGCCCTTCTCCTTCCTGCCCGTGGTGGGGGACGCGCTCACCGTGGCGGCGGGCCTCGCACGCGTTCCGCTATGGATCTTCGTCCTCCTCGTCGGTCTCGGCAAGCTCGCCCGCTACGGTCTCGTCGCCTCCGCCACGCTCTGGGCCGGCGCCTGACCGGCCGGGCGAAAGCCGCGAAAAGCGCCCGCGACAGGGGTGCGACGATGACGTTTTAATGAAATCGCAAGATTCCAGGAACGGGCACCCTCCGCCCCCGTTTCGCTCCCGTCCAAAGGCTGTATCCTGCCCTTCGGACGGCCCCTCACCTCACCGGAGCGCCCTCATGATCGAATGGCTGACCACCACCCTTCGTTTCGAGCGGACGACGCCGGAGGATCTCGGCGAACGCGCCATGCGCGGCGAGACGGCCATACCGACCGTCGTCGAGACCGGCCCCGGCGGCCGGCGCCGCCGCACCCTGGAAGGGCGTCCCTTCCTGCGCGCGCAGGACATCGACCAGCTCTATGCCGCCGCGCAGGCGGCCGGCGCCGTCTCGGCCCACGACCCGCTCGACATCGACACGGCCCGGCGTCCCGTCGAGGCCTGAGGCGAGACTCGCGCGCGGCCAAGCGGCCGCGCCCTCTGACAGATCGCGCCGACCGGGGGTCGCGATGGCCGCCCGAAGGTCTGGCCGCGATCCACAGGGTTCGGCCGTCTCTGTCGGAGCCGATGATACGGCCGAGCCGGGCCCTGGCCTCGACAAGCCTCGATAAGGCGCGTGGAATGGCGAAGTTTCGGTGATGGAGTGGACGCAGGCGATCGACGCCTATTGCGAGCGCACGAGCGCCGCCTTGTGGGCCGAGCCCGTCAACGCCGCGTCGAACCTCGCCTTCCTGCTCGCCGCCGGCTTCGGATGGGTCCTGCATCGCCGCTTCCCGCAGAGCCGGGCGCTGATCGTCTTCGCCGCGCTGGCCGGCGTGATCGGCGTCGGATCGTTTCTCTTCCACACCTTCGCCAACCGCTGGTCGGTGCTTGCCGACACGGTTCCGATCGCCGTGTTCATCCACGCCTATTTCGGCTTCGCGCTGCATCGCCTCGTCGGGCTCGGCAAGGCGGCCGCCTTGGGCGGCACAGCGGCGTTTTTCGGCCTGTCGATCCTTCTCGAGCCGGCCCTCTCGCCGATCCTCGGCTCGTCCGCCGCCTATGCCGGGGCGCTTCTGGCGCTCTTCGGCATCGGCTCATGGCTGGCCTGCGCGGGCAGGCCTGCTAAGACGCTGGTGCTCGGCGCGGGCGCCGTCTTCACGGTGTCGCTCGCCTTCCGCATGGCGGACGGCCCGATCTGCGAGGCGCTGCCGCTCGGCACGCATTTCCTCTGGCACATCCTGAACGCGGCGGTTCTGGCGCTCCTCATCCGCGCCGCCGCGCCGCTTCCGCCGCGCGGGCCGGGCGACCGGAGCTGAGCGGAACATCGCGCGACGGCGCGCCGCATCCCCGGCGGCGACGGGCCGTCGCGGCCCCACCAGAAACGAAACGGCCGGACGCTTCCCCCGAAGCGTCCGGCCAGACGGTCCCCCGCCTTGAAACTTGCGATGACGCCGGACGGGCCGGCGCCCCGTGAGCGCCTAGCGCTGCGCGAGCCGCTCGCGGCCCTGCTTGACGACGACGCGGGCGTCCATGGGAACGCGCTCGTAGAGGTCGATGATGTCCTGGTTCATCAGGCGGATGCAGCCCGAGGAGGCGGCGGTGCCGATGGTCCACCATTCCGGCGTGCCGTGCAGGCGGAACAGCGTGTCCTTGCCGCCCTGGTAGAGATAAAGCGCGCGGGCGCCGAGCGGGTTGGTCAGGCCGGGTTCCATGCCCGTGCGATAGGGCTCGAGCTCGGGCTTGCGGTCGATCATTTCGGCCGGCGGAAACCACTTGGGCCAATGCTGCTTGTTGCGGATATTGGCCTCGCCCGCCCAGGAGAAGCCCGTCTTGCCGACGCCGATGCCGTAGCGCATGGCCATGCCGTCGTTCTCGACGACATAGAGGAAGCGGTTCGGCGTATCGACGACGACGGTGCCGGCCGGGTAGTTGCGGCCTTCCTCGAAGGTGACGCGCTGGCGCAGATATTGCGGGTCGATGCGGTCGGTCGGGATGGCCGGCAGCGCGAAGCCGTCGTCCACCGTCGCGCCGTAGCCGATGGCGTTCACGGTCGCCAGGCTGCTGCCCGTCATCGGCGCCGGCGCCGTATAGGCCATGCTCACCGGAGCACGGGAAATCTGAGCCTGCTGGTTCGAGCTCGCGCAGCCCGACATGGCGGCGGTCGAGAGCACGGCGAGGCCGGCCAGGGCAATCTTCATCGAAGTCATCACGTAAGCCAAGTTGGAGTGATGGGTTGGAGCCGTCTGCCGGGCAAAGCACGCGGTACGCGAAGGGCCCATCGGAAACCACCTCTTCGATATGCCGCGCGCCCACCGTGGAGGCAATGAGCGCATTGGAACACGACGTGGTTAAACAAATACTTGTTGCCGCACGGTCACAGTTGACGCACGGTGCCTCGAACAACATCTATGGCCCCGTTGGGACGACAGCATGACGCATGAGGGCTTTCCATGAATATCGGAGAGGCGTCCAGATTGTCTGGGCTCCCGCCCAAGACCATCCGCTATTACGAGGAAGTCGGGCTGGTCAGGCCTGCCAGATCGGGAAACGGCTACCGCAATTATCAGGAGCGCGATGTTCATCTTCTGCGTTTCCTGCAGCGCTCGCGTTCTCTCGGTTTCTCGATCGAAGAGGCCCGGCGACTGCTGGCTCTCTACGAGGATGGCGCGCGGCGCAGCGAGGACGTGAAGCGAATCGCCAGCCGGCGGATGGCCGAGATCGACCGCAAGATCGAGGAGCTCAACTCCCTGAAACGGTCGCTTTCGACGCTCGCCGAGCAATGTCACGGGGGCAGCGGACCCGACTGCCCCATCCTCGAGGAGATCTCGAGGACACGGGTCCACGCTCCGGCGTGAACCCCATCCCTCGGCCGGCGGGCGACCGCCGGCCGCCGGGCCTGACCCCGCCCCTCCACGGAGCGGCCATGCCGCGGCACGCATCGCGGCCCGGCGCCGAGTCAGCCTGTCGCACGTTCCCTGTCCGTTCGGGTTTCGCTTGATCGACGGCGCGCTGGCCGGCTATCTCTCTTCCATGCCCCTCGTCTCGCCCTTCTCCCGCGATCCGCTCGTCGACGGCCGTCAGTCCGAACGGGCGCTGATGGTCCGGCGCGGCGTGCAGAGGCTGATGATCGCCAACCGCATCGCCGTCCTGCCGGAGATGCCGCTGGATTCGGGCCGCCGGGCCGATCTCGTCTGCCTTTCCGACAAGGGCGAGGTGTCGATCGTCGAGATCAAGACCTCGATCGAGGACTTCCGGGTCGACCGAAAATGGCCGAGCTACCGCCAGCATTGCGACCGGCTCTATTTCGCCACCCATCCCGGTGTCCCGCTCGCGATCTTCCCGCAGGATTGCGGGCTGATCCTGTCCGACGGCTACGGCGCGGAGATCCTGCGCGAGGCGCCGGAGGAAAAGCTCGCCCCGGCGACGCGCCGCGCGCTGACGCTGCGCTTCGGGCGCCTGTCCGCCGACCGCCTCCTCCAGGCCGAATGGGCGGCCAATCCCTTCATGACCGGCGAGCCGCTCGGGACCTGACCGTCCCGGCTGAGAACGGGGCGCCGGATGGCTCGACAAGGCCCCCGCCGCGTGGGATGCCCGGCGCCTGCCGCGGCCAGCCCGCGCCCGTCCCCTTCCGGAGGTCGATCCGATGTCCCCTCGCCCGCTCGCAGCCGCGTTCGCCCTCGTCGCCGTCCTTCTCGCAGGCACCGCCGATCCCGTCCTCGCCGACCGCTGGATCGCGGTCAGCAACACGGCCATGGCCATCACCGGCGATCTCGAGATCGACGACCGGCAGGTGACCTTCCAGACCGGCGCGACGCTCGCCTTCTCCGACCTCGTCGCCGACACGATCGAGGTCGACGGCGAGACGATGGGCGCCTCGGTCTACCGGGTGGCGACGCCCGGCAATCCCGTTCTTCTCAACGGCAACCGCCTGTGCGGCGCGGAGGCGACCTATCTCGCCATCTGGAGCGCCAGCCAGGATGTCGACGATGCCGGCGTCATCCTCGCCGCCTTCGAGGGCACGGCGGTGCCGACCTCCAACGAGGAGGCCTGCGCGATCTTCGCCTACGAGGACACGGGCGGGAACCCGCTGGAGGGCATCGACCCGATGGCCGAGCCCGGCGCGGCAGAGGACGGCGCGCACTAGGCGTTCGAGGCCGCACCCATGAAAAAGGCCCGCGACGGGCGGGCCTTTCCGAGCGTTCCGACGACAGGCGCTTCGATCAGCGCGGCGCGCGCTTGGCCAGGATGCGCTGGAGCGTGCGCCTGTGCATGGAGAGGCGGCGCGCCGTCTCCGAGACGTTGCGGTCGCACAGTTCGTAGATGCGCTGGATGTGTTCCCAGCGCACCCGGTCGGCCGACATCGGGTTTTCCGGCGGCTCGGCGCGGTCGCCGGAGTCGCGCATCAGGGCCCCGATCACCTCGTCCGCGTCGGCGGGCTTGGCGAGATAGTCGATGGCGCCGAGCTTCACGGCGGTCACCGCCGTCGCGATATTGCCGTAGCCGGTGAGGACCACGACCCGCGCGTCGTCGCGCGCGCGCTGCAGCGCCTCGATGACGTCGAGCCCGTTTCCGTCGAGAAGGCGCATGTCGACCACGGCATAGGCCGGCGCTCGGGCGCGCAGGACCGCAAGCCCGGCCGCCACGCTCTCGGCGGTCACGACCTCGAAGCCGCGCTGTTCCAGCGCCCGGCTCATGCGCTGCAGGAACGGACGGTCGTCGTCGACCAGCAGGAGCGACCTGTCGCCGGCGGGCAGTTTCATCTTGAGCGGCGGGGCGGAGAGGTCTTCGCTGACCATGACCATGGCTGTCTCCTCGGGCGGATTTCGTTCGTCTTCTCTGGATCCTCTCCAATCTGGAGACCTCCCGCCGATCCTTCAACGCGGCGACCGGCCCCTCACGCATATCGTGAAGGGCGGCGGTGCCTTCGGGACGGCGATCGGGACTAAAGGACGAGACGCATCCCGCCGATCGAGGCTTTCGGGCTCGTCCGCGCGGCAGATGCCGAGAAAGGTCCCGCCAGACGCGCGGCTCAGTCGTGCAATGCCGGCCGCGTGGCGGCGAAGACGGCGCGCGGCCAGACGATCTCGACGAGCGCGCCCTGGCGGTCGGTGCGGTTGCCGAAGCGGATCGCGGCGCCCGTGCGCTCCAGGAGCGTCTTGGCGATGAAGAGGCCGAGCCCGAGGCCGCCGCCGGTGCGGTGGGGCTGGCTGTCGCGGTCGGACATATAGGGATCGCCGATGCGCGCCAGCACTTCCGGCGCGAAGCCCGGCCCGTCGTCGAGGACGCGGATGCGCACCTCCTCGCCCGTCCAGCCCGTCTCGATCACCACCGTCTCGGCGGCGAAGTCGACGGCGTTCTCCACGATATTGCCGAGCCCGTAGACGACCCCGGCATTGCGGCGCGAGGCCGGCTCGGCGCCCTCGCGCTCGGCCACCGCGACATCCAGCGAGACCCCGAAATGGCGGTGCGGCTCGGCGACCTCGTCCACCAGCGACAGGAGCGACAGGCGGGCCAGATGTTCCTCGGAGGAGGAGGAGAGCGAGGTGAGGCGCCGCAGGATCTCGCGGCAGCGCTCCGACTGCTCGACGAGGAGATCGACATCCTCGCGATGGGCCCCGCCGGGGCCGGCGCTGGCGGCCATGTCCTTGGCGACGAGGGCGATGGTGGCGAGCGGCGTGCCGAGCTCGTGGGCGGCCGCGGCCGCGAGCCCGTCGAGGGCGGAGAGATGCTGCTCGCGCTGGAGCACGAGTTCGGTCGCGCCCAGCGCGTCGGCGAGCGCACGGGATTCGGCCGCCACGCGGTAGATGTAGATGGCGGAGAAGACGAGCGTCGTGACGATGGCGAACCACAGGCCGCCGACATAGGGCTGCGGCAGCATCAGATGCGCGTCCGTCGGCCAGGGCAGCGGCAGATGGAAGAAGACGAGGAGGGTGGAGGCGGCGACCGCGAGGACGCCGAGAAAGACCGTGGTGAGGGGCGGCTGCGTCGCCGAGGCGATGACGGCCGGCACGATCAGGAAGACCGCGAACGGGTTCTGGATGCCGCCGGTGAGGAAGAGCAGGCCCGAAGGCTGCAGGATGTCGAAGGTGAGGACGGCGCTCGCCGCCATCGACGACAGGCGACGGCTGGCGGGATAGCGCAGCGTCAGGAAGAGATTGAGCGCGACCGAGGCGGCGATGAGGAGGAAGCACCAGCCGACGGGATAGGGCCACCAGAAGCCCCAGGCCACGAAGACGCAGGCCGCCGTCTGCCCCGCCACCGACAGCCAGCGCAGGCGCACGAGCGTCGCCAGCCGCAGCCGCTGGCTTTCGCGGATGGGCGTGACGAAGGCCGGCAGGCCGAGGTTGAAGCGCGATCGCGGGGATTGGTCCATGTCACTCCACCTAGTCCTGAACGCGCGCGGGCACAGGCCCGGCGATGCCGGCGCGGGCTCTTCTTCGCCGGCCCGACCTTCCGCCATGGAACGGGCGCGCTTCCCCGGGATTGTCCCTCACCGGACACACCGGACGGCAAAGGGGAAGCTCATGGCGCTCGCCAATCTCAAAGACATCTATCTCGACCAGTTGCAGGACCTCTACAGCGCCAATAGTCAGTCGGCGAAAGTGACGCAGGAGCTCGCCGAGGCCGCGCATGACGAGGACCTGAAGAACGCGCTGAAGGCAGGCGTGGAGGGCATCGGCGACGGCATGAAGGTGCTGGCCGAGATCCTCGAGGGCCACGGCAAGGACCCCAAGGGCGAGTTCTGCCGCGGCATGGAGGGCCTCGTGAAGGAGGCCCGCGCGCATGCGCTGGAGGAGGAGATCACCGATCCGGACGCGCGCGACGCGATGATCATCACCCAGTACCAGCGCATGGCCCATTACGCGATCGCCGGCTATGGCTGCGTTCTCGCCTTCGCCCAGCGCCTCGATCTCGAGGACGACGCGGAGAAGCTCGAGGAATGCCTCGAGGCGACCTATGACGGCGACGACACGATGAGCGATCTCGCGCTCGGCGGCATCAACGAAGCGGCGATGGACGAAGAGGACTGACCGCACTGCGGACGGACGGACGGCCCTGACATGCAGAAGGCCCGCACCGGCGACGGTGCGGGCCTTCTTCGTCTGCGGGTGCGGCTTCAGCTCCGACCGCCGCCCGCGCAAGGCGCGGGCGGGCGCGCGCCTCAGCGGCGGCGCGGGCGGCTCGTGCGGGCGGGCTTGGGGGCGGTCGGCGCGGTCCTGGCCTTCGGCGCGGCCTTCGTCTCGGCGACGATGCTCTCGGCCACGAGCTTGGCCGCCGTCTCGTCCGGCGCGATCGCGAGCGTCGGCTCGCCGGCATGGACGGGATCGGCGAAGACGAAGGGCGCGGCATCGGCATGCGCGGGCTCGGCGACGATCTGTCCGGCCGCCGCGACCGCGACCGCGGCCTCCGCGGTCAGGACGTCCGCCGCGGGCTCGGCCTGCTCGTGCGCATGGGCCGGCTCGGCTTCGGCCGACGCCTCGGGGGCCGGAACGACCTCGCCGAGTGCCGGCGCCTCGGCCTCTGCGGCCGTGGCGTCTGGCTCGCTCTCGGCCGCCGGCTCGGGCGCCTTAACGAAGGACGCTTCGGGCCCGGTATCGGCCTGCGCCTCGGCCGCGACCGGCAGCGGACGGGCCTCTTCGGGCTCCGGCGCCGAAACCGCCTCGACCGCGACGGGCTCCGGCGCGGGCGCCGCTTCCGCGTGTTGCGCGTGTTCGATCACGGCCGCCTTGCGCGGCAGGGCCGCCTCGCTGTGCGTCGTGCCGTGCGTCAGCGCGAAGTCGACGATGCGCGGGGCGATCTCGGCGCGGAAGCGCGAGCCGTTGAAGACGCCGTAATGGCCGACCTTGGGCTGCAGGTAGTGGACGCGCTTGTCGTCGGAGAGCGAGGCGCAGAGCGTGTGGGCGGCGCGTGTCTGGCCGACGCCGGAAATGTCGTCGTTCTCGCCCTCGACGGTCAGGAGCGCGGTGCGCACGATCTTCGTCGTGTCCACGCGCTTGCCGCGATGGGTGATCTCGCCCTTGGGCAGCGAGTGCTTGATGAAGACCTCTTCCACCGTCTGCAGGTAGAACTCGGCCGTCAGGTCCATGACGGCGTTGTACTCGTCGTAGAACTCGCGGTGCTTGTCGGAGAGGTCGCCGTCGTTCTTCACGAGGTGCCAGAAGAAGTCCTTCTGCGCGATCATGTGCCGGTCGAGATTCATCGACATGAAGCCCGAGAGCTGCAGGAAGCCGGGATAGACCATGCGCATGAAGCCGGGCTGCGGGAAGGGCACGGGCATCACGACATTCTGGCGGAACCAGTCGATCCCCTTCTCCTCGGCGAGCTTGTTCACCGCGGTCGGGTTGATGCGGGTGTCGATCGGGCCGCCCATCAGCGTCATCGTGGCGGGGGCGGCGGGATCCTGCGCCTCCTCCATCACCGCGACGGCCATGAGCACGGGCACGGCCGGCTGGCACACGGCGATCACATGCGTGTCCGGCCCCAGGAACTGCAGCATCTCGATGACGTAGTCGACATAGTCGTCGAGATCGAAGCGCCCGGCGGCCAGCGGCACCTTGCGCGCGTCCGTCCAGTCGGTGATGTGCACGTCCGCATAGGGCAGGAGCGCCTCCACCGTGCCGCGCAGGAGCGTGGCATAGTGGCCCGACATGGGGGCGACGATCAGGAAGCGCGGGTCGCGCTTGGTGCGCCTCGGCAATTCGCGCTCGAAGCGCAGGAGCCTGGCGAAGGGCTTCTCCCAGACGACCTTGTCGGCCACCGGCACGCGCTGCCCGTCGACCACCGTCTCGTTCAGGCCGAATTCCGGCTTGCCGTAGACGCGGGTCGTGCGCTCGAACACCTCGGCCATGGCCGCGATGGTCCGCCCGGCCGCCGTCTGCGACAGCGGGTTCAGCGGGTTCTTGTAGAACAGCCTCGTGGCGTCGGCGACGGCTCGCAGGGGCGTGAGGGCCGCATGGTTCCATTCGTAGAAGTGGTACAACATCGACTCCCGCTTAATGCCCTTCTTCCTGATACAGAATTATGCTGCAATGCACAATTCCCCGATGCGATCCGATTCGTCCCTCGCGTCGGCCTCCGTCACAGCCAGCGGATCATGACGACCCGGTCGGCCGGGTCGGCGCCCGGCGGCGTCTCGCGGAGGAGGCGTTCCTCCAACAATGCGCTCAAGTCCTTACGCAAAACTTTGACGAAGCCGCGTGCCGCGTAGAAGGGCGCGTTGAACGGCACCGTCTCGTAGGTGGAGAGGCCGAGCGCGCGATGGAAGGACCAGCGCGCCCGCTCCGTCACCGCCCTCAGGAGCGCGGTGCCGACGCCGCGCCGGCCGTGGGCGGGATGGACCGCGAGTTCGGCCAGCCAGTAGAGATCGCCGAGATCGAGGCCGAGCGCGAAGCCGGCCGGGGTGCCGCTCGCCTTGTCCTCGGCCACATAGGCGTCGTGGCCAAGAAGCTTCGGCACGAAGGCGGACAGAGGCGGCGGCGGCCCGTCGAGCTCCGACCGCCCGGCGGCGACGAGCAGTCCGGTCGCCTCCCGCGCCACGCCATGCAGATGCGGCGCCTCGCCCGGCTCCATCACGCGGATGCGGTAGCCCTTGGGGCCGAAGCCCTTGAAGGCCCTGCGTCCCGTGCCGGGGGTCGGCGCGTCGCTCAGCTCGGCACGCCTTCGACGACGATCATGTCGGCCCGCGCGCAGCGCTGCCGGATCGCCTTGGCCGCCTGGTATTCCGGACTGTCGTAGCAGGCCTTGGCGGCCGCCGCGCTCTCGAACTCGATGACGACGTTGCGCCCCAGCGCCTCGCCCTCCAGTTCCGTCACCGCGCCGCCGCGCGCCAGGAACTTCGCCCCGAACCGCGCGAAGGCGGGCGCGGCCGTCGAGACGTAGTCCTTGTAGGTCTCGGCATCCTCGACTTCGACGCGGGCGATCCAATAGGCCTTGGCCATCGACGCTGATCCTTCTGTCCCGGGCTTCAGGTGCCCCGGATATAGGACGGGCGCGCGGCGCGGCCAACGCGAGGCGACGCGCGGCGTCGATGCCTTCCGGGCGCCCGCGTCAGGCGAGGACGCCGGCCATTTCCCGCAGGATGGCGCGCGCCGCCTCGGCGGGGCGCTCGGCCGCCACGATCGGCCGGGCGACGACGAGATGCGAGGCGCCGTCGCGAAGGGCGGCGGCCGGGGTCGCCACGCGCTTCTGGTCGCCGGGCGCCGCGCCCGCGGGCCGGATGCCGGGCGTCACGATGGCCATCTCGTCGCCGACGAGCGGGCGCAGGCGCGCCGCCTCCTCGGCCGAGGCGACGACGCCGCCGATGCCGATCTCGCGCGCGGCGAGCGCCCGCCGCTCGACGAGGGCGGGGATGGAGAGGCCGTAGCCGGCTTCGGCGAGATCGGCCTCGTCGAGCGAGGTGAGGACGGTGACGCCCAGCACCGTCAGCGCGCTGCCCTCAGAGGCGCGGCGCGCGGCGCGCATGGCATGCGGATAGGCGTGGACCGTCAGCATCGAGGCACCGAGCGCCATGGCGCTCTCCACGCCCTTCTCCACCGTGTTGGAGATGTCGAGGAGCTTGAGGTCGAGGAAGACGCGCTTGCCGGCGCGCGCGAGTTCGCCGACCAGCGGCAGGCCGCCGGCGAACGCGAGCTGGTAGCCGATCTTGTACCAGGTGATCTCGTCGCCCAGCGCGTCGACGATCGCCTCGGCCTCGGCCCAGGTCGAGACGTCGAGACCGACGATCAGCCGCTCCCGCGCCGCGTCGAGAGACGTGTCCGCGCTCATCGGGCGTCCTCCGGCTGGATGTCGACCGTCACCGTGGTGCCGACGGTCGCCGAATTGACGTTGAGCCTGGCATCGAGCGCGCGCACCAGCGACACGACGATGCGCCCGCCCAGATGCGACTTCGCCTCCCGGTCCTCGTCCCGCGTCCGCGGGTCCCCGGCCGACGCTTCCACGACGTCCGTGCCGGTGCCGGCCCCCGCTTCGTCGCCGCCCTCGAGGGAGCGGGCGATCTCGCGGGCGATGTTGGGCTCGCCCTGCGGGCCTTCCTCCGTCTCGATCGACGCCTCGATCTCGCGCACGGCCGCCTCGTCCAGCGGCTCGGGCTTCGGGCCGGCATAGGGCCAGCTGCTGCCCTTCGGCAGGCCGACACCGTCGTCGGTGATGGAGAGGCGGATGACGCCGGAGGAGAGCATCTTCAGCCGCGCCTCGACCAGCCCTTCGCTGCGCCCCTCGAACGCGTGCTTCAGCGCGTTGGTCAGGAGCTCGGAGAAGAGCAGCCCGATGCGCGCGGCCTGCTCGACAGAGACGTCGATCGCGTCGCAGTCGACATTGACGCGCACCGAGCGGCGGCCGTCGAGATGGCCGATCGTGGAGGCGATGCGGCTGACATAGGCGCCGAGCGGCACGCTGCGGTCGCTGGAGGAGGCCACGCCCGCCTCGGTCATCTCCTGGTAGAGGAGCTGCAGGCTCTCGATGCGCCGGGCGAGCGCGTTGAAGCTGTCGGCGCTCGTGCGCGCGCGCGCCTGCATGCGGATCATGCCGATGATCATCGCCAGATGGTTCTTGACGCGGTGCTGCACCTCGCCGAGAGCGGCGTCGAGGGCCTTCGAATCCTTCGTCCGAACGGTCTGCTCGGCGCTGATGTCGCGCTGCACGCCGAGGAAGCACTGCAGATGGCCGTCGCGGTCGTGCAGCGGCGTCATCATCAGGCGGTTGGTGAAGGCGACGCCGTCCGAGCGGTAGTTGACGATGTCGATCGACAGGTCGCGCTCGGCGCGCAGGGCCTCGCCGATGCGCCGCACATGTGAGGGGTCCGTCGCCTCGCCCTGCAGGAAGCGGCAGTTGCGCCCGATGGCGGCGGCCGCGCTGTAGCCCGTGAGGTTCTCGAAGGCGCGGTTCACGTAGATGATCGGATTGTCGGGCAGGTGCGGGTTCGTCAGGACGAGCGCCAGCGGCACCTTGGCGAGCGCCATGGCGGACAGGCCCTGCGGCATGCCGTATTCGGAGACCGGCTCGCTGTCGGGTCGATCCATCGAGACTCCATTGCCGCGCAAGCGTTGACACCCGGGGACCGGACCATTTCGAACCCCGTGGATCTGCAACACGCGCGGGGCGAAATGGGTCCCGGACGGCGCCGAAAAACGGTTATCCTCAATCTCTACAGGCGAGGGCCACCGGCTGGCAACCGCGCCGTGTCTGAATGCTTCGTGATGTCCTTCGGATCGCACGGTTTTCCGCCGGGAGCCCGCGTCAATGCGCCGCTTCCCAGTCGCCCGCGGCCTTGGCCTCGACCTCGATGGGCACCGACAGGGCGACGCGCGGGGCGGCCGCCCCTTCCATCACGTCCTTGACCAGCGCCATCGTCGCCTCCACCTCCTCCTCGGGCACCTCGAAGACGAGTTCGTCGTGCACCTGCAGGAGCATGCGGGCCGACAGGCGCGCCTCCTTCAGCGCCGGCTCCATGCGGATCATGGCACGGCGGATGATGTCGGCGGCCGTGCCCTGGATCGGGGCATTGATCGCGGCGCGCTCGTTGAAGGCGCGCACGGACGGGTTGGGCGAGCGGATGTCGGGATAGTGCGCGCGCCGGCCGAACAGCGTCTCGACATAGCCGTGCTGCTTGGCGAAGGCCTTGGTGGCGTCCATGTAGTCGCGGATGCCGGGGAAGCGCTCGAAATAGCGGCGGATGTAGAGACCCGCCTCCTCGCGGCCGATGGCGAGCTGGTTGGCGAGGCCGAAGGCCGAGATGCCGTAGATGATGCCGAAGTTGATCGCCTTGGCGCGCCGGCGCACGTCCGGCGCCATGCCCTCGACGGGCACGCCGAACATCTCGGAGGCGGTCATGGCGTGGATGTCCTGGCCGAGTCGGAAGGCCTCCTTCAGCTGCGGGATGTCGGCGACATGGGCGAGGATGCGCAGCTCGATCTGGCTGTAGTCGGCCGAGACGAGGCGCGTGCCCTCGGGCGCGACGAAGGCGGTGCGGATCGCCCGCCCCTCCTCGGTGCGCACGGGAATGTTCTGGAGGTTCGGCTCGGAGGAGGACAGGCGCCCCGTCGTCGTCGAGGCCATGGAGAAGGAGGTGTGGATGCGCCCCGCCTCGTCCATGTGCAGCGGCAGGGCGTCGGTATAGGTGCCCTTCAGCTTGCTGAGCTGGCGCCAGTCGACGATGCGGCGCGGCAGCTCGTGGCCCTCGGCGGCCAGATCCTCCAGCACCTTCACGTCGGTCGACCACTGGCCGGTCTTGGTCTTGCGGCCGCCGGGCAGGCCGAGCTTGCCGAAGAGCACCTCGCCGAGCTGCTTGGGGCTGCCGGGATTGAAGCTTTCCCCGGCCATTTCCGAGATCTCCGCCTCCAGCCCGGCCTGCTTCTGCGCGAAGCGGCCCGACAGGCGCGACAGAATCTGCCGGTCGACGGCGATGCCGCGCTGCTCCATGCGGGCGAGCACGGGGACGAGCGGGCGCTCCAGGCGCTCGTAGACCGAGACGAGACCCTCGGCGACGAGGCGCGGCTTCAACACGCGCCAGAGGCGCAGGGTCACGTCCGCGTCCTCGGCGGCATATTCGGTGACGGCCTCGATCGGACAGGCCGCGATCGGCCGCGCCGTGCGGCCCGAGCCGCACAGGTCCTTGTAGGAGATCGGCTTGTGGCCGAGGAAGCGCTCGGACAGCTCGTCCATGCCGTGCCCTTCGAGCGAGGCGGAGGCGTCGAGCGCGTAGGAGATCAGCATCGTGTCGTCGAAGGGCGCGATCTCGATCCCGTGCCTGAGCATGACGAGATAGTCGTACTTGAAGTTCTGCCCGATCTTCAGGATCGAGGCGTCCTCCAGCCACGGCTTGAGGATGGCGAGCGCCTCCTCCAGCGGGATCTGCGCGCCGACGGCGTCCTTCTGGGCGTCCTCGGTCAGGAGATCGGCGGGCGCGCCGGGGGGCACGTGGGCGAGCGGCACATAGGCGGCGCGGCCGGGAGCGACCGCGAGGGACAGGCCGACGAGCCCGCCGCGCATGGCCGAGAGCTGGTCGGTCTCTGTGTCGAAGGCCAGGAGCCCGGTCTCGCGCGCCTCCTCCAGGAAGGCGCTCAGCGCATCGCCGTCGCGAAGCGTCAGATAGGCGTTGCGGTCGAACGCCTCGCCGGCCGCGGCCGCGCGGCGCCCCTCGGCGAGCGCCTGCGGCGTGAAGGGCAGGACCGTGCCCTCGCCCGAGACCGGCTTTGCCGCGGCGGGATCGAGGTCGGGGCCGCGCGCCGGCCCGTCGACGGCGATCTCCTGCGCCGGCACGCTCGACGCGTCGGTGCCGAGCGTCGCCGAGACGCGCCGCGTCAGCGTCGTGAATTCCATCGCCTTCAGGAAGGCGACGAGCTTCTCGCCGTCCGGCTCGTGGATGAAGAGATCGTCGAGGCCCACGTCGAGCGGCGTGTCCTGGTCGAGCGTGACGAGGCGCTTGGAGAGGCGCGCCTGGTCGGCGAAGGCGATGAGGTTCTCGCGCCGCTTGGCCTGGCGGATCTCGCCGGCCCGCGCCAGCAGCGTCTCCAGGTCGCCGAACTCCTCCAGGAGCTGGGCGGCCGTCTTGGGGCCGATGCCCGGCACGCCCGGCACGTTGTCGGACGTGTCGCCGACCAGCGCCTGGAGATCGATCATCTTCTCGGGGAAGACGCCGAACTTCTCGAAGACTTCCGGCGGCCCGAGGCGCTTGTCCTTCATCTGGTCGTAGAGGACGACCTTGGGGCCGACGAGCTGCATCAGGTCCTTGTCGGAGGAGACGATGGTGACGTCGCCGCCCGCCTCGACCGCGAGGCGCGCATAGGTCGCGATGAGATCGTCCGCCTCGAAACCTTCCTTCTCGACGCAGGGCAGGTCGAAGGCGCGCACCGCCTCGCGGATGAGCGCGAATTGCGGCACGAGGTCCTCGGGCGGCGCCACGCGGTTGGCCTTGTAGCCGTCGTAGAGCGCGTTGCGGAAGGTGGTCGAGGAGTGGTCGAAGATGACGGCGAAATGGGTGGGCGCCACGCCGACCGAGGTGTCGCGCGATTCCTCCACGAGCTTCCACAGCATGTTGCAGAAGCCGGAGACGGCGCCGACGGGCGTGCCGTCGGACTTGCGCGTCAGCGGCGGCAGCGCATGATAGGCACGGAAGATGTAGGCCGAGCCATCGACGAGGAAGAGATGGTCGCCTGGCTTCATGTCGTGCCTCTCTCGTGCGAACGGGGTCCCTGGCGGCGCGACCCCTGCCGCGCGGCCTGCCGGCCCGCCGCGTCCGCGCCTTCGCCGGTCCCCGCGAGGGCTTAAGGGGAGACGGGCGGGGAGTCCACCGGCGGCAAGGCCCCGCCCGCCGGACGGGGCCTTGCCGCGGGCGGGACGACGCGCCCTCGCCCAGGGTCCCGCCACCGGCACGGGCGACGATCCGGCCGGCCCGCGACGCCCCCTGCCGACGCGGCGGCCCGCCGCTTTCGCAGGCACGAGCGCGACCCCGAAGCGGCCGATCCCGGCCCGGCCTCTTGCCTTCGGGCCGGGGTTCATGTCACCTGTCGAACTTGTAAGGCGTGCTCACATCCATGTGACACGCCCTTTTGCCGTTGAAGCCTTGATTTCACCCCACCCCCGGCTCATCTTGAGTGGGACGGCGCGCGATGCGCCGGACCCGGCGGGAGCATGTCCCCCGCTTCTCCGTCGGGGTAAGAGCGGTCCGGTCCCTTTCCCCCTCTCCGGGACCTTCCGTTCACGACAAGCAGAAGGGCCGTCGCGGTGTATCCCCCTCCAGGCCGCGGCGGTCCCTTCGCTCCTTCCCCCTTCGATGTAGTTCGGCTTCCATCGGCCTTGATGGCGTTCGCTCCAGGTAGCGGGCGTCGCACGCGCGGATGGCGGACGCCGGTTCCAAGCGGACATCGACTGCTCTAGATTGGCAGCGAACGGAATCGAGGCCTCGCCGCGACAGCGAGCGGGCCTGTCCTGGTGGAAGATGCGGCGCGCCGAGGCCTTTCGATCGGGCGCGCCGCCGGGGAGCGTACATGACCATATCCGGCCTCTTTGCCCGCGGCGTCGCCGCCGTCGGCGCGGCGTCCATCCTCGTGCGGCGCATGCGCGACGAGGCGCACGATCCGGCCGTCGGCCCGGCGCCGGCCATCCCGCCGGCCAAGTCGCAGGGCGCGCTGCCGACGCTGAAGATGCCGACCGCGCGCGGCTGGAGCCCCGGCCAGGTGCCGGACGCCGCGCCCGGCCTGAAGGTCAACGCCTTCGCCATGGGCCTGAAGCACCCGCGCTGGATCGAGGTCCTGCCGAACGGCGACGTCCTCGTGGCCGAGGCGCTCAGCGTTCCCGGCGGCATCAAGTCGGTCTTCGACTATGCGATGGACGCCACGATGCGCCGCGCCGCCGCGCTCGGCGACAGCCCCAACCGCATCACGCTCCTGCGCGACCGCAATGGCGACGGCGTCGCGGAGACGCAGGGCGCCTTCATGGAAGGACTCAACCAGCCCTTCGGCATGGCGCTGCACGAGGGCACCTTCTATGTCGGCAACACGGATGGCGTCTTCGCCTATCCTTACGAAGAGGGCGCCGATCGCATCGCCGCGCCCGGCCGGCGCCTGACGACGTTCAAGCCCGGCGGCCACTGGACGCGCAGCCTCCTGAAGAGCGCGGACGGCACGAGGATCTTCGTCGGCGTCGGCTCGCTCAGCAACATCGCCGAGAGCGGCATGGCGGTGGAGGAAGGGCGCGCGGCGATCTACGAGCTGGACCTTGCGAGCGGCACCGCCCGCATCTTCGCCTCGGGCCTGCGCAACCCGGTCGGCCTCGCCCTCGAACCGACGACCGGCACCCTGTGGACCGTCGTCAACGAGCGCGACGGCATCGGCGACGAGACCCCGCCCGACTACCTGACCTCGGTCCAGGACGGCGGCTTCTACGGCTGGCCCTATTGCTACTGGGGCCAGACCGTCGACGACCGCGTGCCCCAGGATGCGAGCCTCGTCGCGCGCGCCATCCGCCCGGACTACGCGCTCGGCGGCCACACGGCCTCGCTCGGCCTGTGCTGGCTCCCCGCCGGCACCTTGCCGGGCTTTCCCGACGGCATGGTCGTCGGCCAGCACGGCTCGTGGAACCGCTCGACGCTCTCGGGCTACAAGGTCATCTTCGTGCCCTTCGAGAACGGCAGGCCCTCCGGCCCGCCGCGCACCATCCTCTCCGGCTTCCTCTCGCCCGACGAGAAGGCCTCCTACGGCCGCCCCGTCGGCGTCGCCATCGGCCCGGACGGCTCGCTGCTCGTCGCCGACGACGTGGGCGACGCGATCTGGCGCGTCACGGGGGCGTGAGGAAAGGCGCGTGAGGGGATAAGCCGACCGGACGCACGAAGCCCAACCTTCGGGCTTCCTGCGCCGTCGCCGGCCACTGGCTTGAACTTCAGCGTGCCTCGAAGGACAGCGGCTTTCGCGCGGCATGGCGAAACCGCTGGACCACGATTTCCTCTTCGCCTGCGAAATAGTTGAAGAAATAAGGGTAGGGCGTCAGGTAAAAGCGCCGGACGCCCGGTATCGGCGTCTTCCGTCCGCAATGAGGATGCCGCGATATCAGCCCGATCGCCGCCGAGAGGCTCGCCTCGATATGGGCGGCGCCCTGGGGCGAACGATGCGCGACGAAGGTCAGAGCGGTTTCGATCGGCTTGAGCGCACGCTTCTGGTAGCGCAGCCTCAATCGCGAAATCTCGACAGGACCGCCTCGACCTCTTCCTCCGACGCGAACTCTCCGCGCTCCATCTCGGCCTGCGCCTCGATCAGGTCGGCTTCCTCTTCGGCACTCAACTCGATCACGGGCTCGGCATGGCCGGCATAGGCCAGGACGATGCGGGCGAGATCGTCCTGCCGTTCGGGGGAGAGCGCGCGGGCGGTCTTCACCGCATGTTCCAGAAGCTCCGTCATGTCGTCAGTCTACCCGGTTCTCCATGGCGGGAGAACTGTCCTGCCCGCCGATGCGGCAAATCCGCTCGCGCTGCCCGGAGACGACAGCGACGAGGCGATCTGGCGCGTCTCGGGGGCGTGAGCAAGAGGAGCGTGACGAGGCAGGCCGACTGAGATCGCTCGATCGGCCTTGTCCGGCATCGGCATCGGCCTCGGCAAAGACACCCGCAAAGGATGCTGCCGAATGGGGAGACGAACCTCGATCCAATGAGACATGGCCCGTGATCGGCAGGATTCGCATCACGTCTTCATTGGGACCGGCGACAGGATCATCGTATGAGTTGACGAGATGGAATCCAGAAGCGGGCCCAGGGCATGTACATTCCTCCGCATTTCTTCGAGATCGACGCTCGCGAGATTGCCTCCGTGATCGAGACCGCCCCGCTCGCCTGCATCGTCGCGCAGACGACGAAAGGCCTGATCGCCAATCACATCCCCCTTCTCTGCGGACCGGAGAACGCGCTCGTCGGCCATGTCGCCCTCGCCAACGACATGCACCGTCTCGTCGCGGACGGGTCGGAAGTCCTCGCGATCTTCCGGGGCGAGGACGGCTACGTCTCGCCGAACTTCTATCCGTCCAAGCCCGAGCATCACCGCCATGTGCCGACCTGGAACTATCGGGTCGTCCACATCTACGGGGCCATCGCGTTCCAGCATGACGAGCGCTCCAAGCGCGCCGCCGTCGGCCTCCTCACCCGCGCACACGAGCGGCGCGTGAACGGGGCCGACGCATGGCGCATGGCGGATGCACCGGCGGACTACATGGAGCAGATGCTCCGCAATGTCGTCGCCTTCCGGATCGCGATCACCAGGACGCTGGCGAAGTCCAAGCTCAGCCAGAACCGTGAGCCGCGCGACTATCTGGGCGCCATCGAAGGCCTGCGCGCCACGGGCGGCGAGGCGGTCGCCGAGCGGATGACGAAGCGTCTCGCAAAGGCGACGTGAGCGTCGCGACAAGGACAGAGCGACGCTCAGCCAACCCGTTCGAACAATCCGGGATAGTCCACCACCAGCCCCTCTCCATCCACCAGGAGATCGCGCGTGAAGTCGGCGTCGAGGCTCTCGAAGCGCCAAAGGCGGGGCGCGAGGCGGGTGTAGCGCTGGGGGGCGGGCGCAACCGTCAGGCCATGGGCGTCGAGATCGACGAAGGCCATGACGAGATCGCGGCTCTCGCCGATCTCGAGGCCGAGCCGGCGGATCGGCAGCGTGTTGGTGAAGGGCGTGGCGAAGAGGTCGAGATCGATCGCCCCGTCAAGTCCTCGAAGCCGCCGGCCCTCGCCGTCGTGCCAGGAGCCGTCGTCCCCGCGCAGGAGGGTGAGCGTCTCGCCGCCGAGACGGGCGATCGTGGCGCGGCGCAGCGTCCAGCCGGGGTCGCAGACGAGCGCGTAGCGCAGGGCCCTGCCCTCGACGCCAAGGGGAGAGCCGGCGCCGCCGGCGGGGCCGAGGACGAGACCTTCCGCGGCGATGCCCTCCGCCCCGATCGTCAGCGCGAGCTGTTCGAGGCCCGTTCCCGTCGCCTCGCGCCACCGCGCCTCGATGCGCCGTCGCTCCATGGGCTTCCTCCCCTGCGCTCCGGCCGATGCCGCGCGCCGCTTGGCCCCTCGCCCGCCGATGGTCTAGACCGGGCCTTCAACGCGTCTGCCCGAAGGATTTCCGATGGCCGAACTCGACAGTATCCTCACCTGCATCGACATGAATCTCGACCGGTCGGTGGAGCGGCTCTGCGATCTCCTGCGCATTCCCTCGATCTCGACCGACCCGGCCTATGCGACGGAGTGCCGGCGCGCGGCGCAGTTCCTGGCCGACGACCTCTCGGCCATCGGCTTTTCCGCCTCGCTGCGCGAGACGCCCGGCCATCCGATGGTCGTCGCCCATCACGACGGGCCGCAGGGCGCGCCGCACGTCCTCTTCTACGGCCATTACGACGTGCAGCCGGTGGACCCGCTGCATCTGTGGACGTCCAAGCCCTTCGACCCCGTGGTCAGCGAGCGGCCGGACGGGACGAAGCGCATCGTGGCGCGCGGCTCCTCGGACGACAAGGGCCAGCTGATGACCTTCATCGAGGCCTGCCGCGCCTACAAGGCCGAGACCGGCGCCCTGCCCTGCCGCGTGACGATCTTCCTCGAAGGCGAGGAGGAGTCCGGCTCGCCCTCGCTCGTGCCCTTCCTCGACGCCCATCGCGAGGAGCTGACCGCCGACGTCGCGCTGATCTGCGACACCGGCATGTGGGACCGCGACACGCCCGCCATCGCCACCAGCCTGCGCGGGCTCGTCGGCGAGGAAGTGACGATCCATGCTGCCAGCCGCGACCTGCATTCGGGCCAGTATGGCGGGCCGGCGCAGAACCCGATCCGCGTCCTGTCGAAGATCCTCGCCGCGATCCACGACGAGAGCGGCCGGGTGACGATCCCCGGCTTCTACGAGGGCGTGGAGGAACTCGACCCGGAGGTGGATGCGATGTGGAAGGGCCTACCCTTCTCGCAGGACGAGTTCCTCGGCGAGATCGGCCTCTCGGTGCCGGCGGGCGAGCGGGACCGCTCGGTGCTGGAACAGGTCTGGTCGCGCCCGACGGCCGAGTTCAACGGCATCGAGGGCGGCTATACCGGCGCCGGCTTCAAGACGGTGATCGCGGCGGAAGCCTTCGCCAAGATCTCGTTCCGCCTCGTCTCGAACCAGGACCCGCAGAAGATCCGCGCCGCCTTCCGCCGGTTCGTCACCGAGCGCCTGCCGGCCGACTGCCGCGCCACCTTCGCCGAGCACGGCGCCTCGCCGGCGATCCAGCTGTCGATCGACTCGCCCTTCCTGCGCAAGGCGCGCACCGCGCTCTCGGACGAGTGGCCCAAGCCCGCCGCCATGATCGGCATGGGCGGCTCCATTCCCGTCGCCGGCCTCTTCGGCAAGCGGCTCGGCATGGAGGCGCTCCTCATCGGCTTCGCGCTCGCCGACGACGCCATCCATTCGCCGAACGAGAAATACGAGATGAGCTCGTTCCATCGCGGCCAGCGGTCCTGGGCGCGCATCCTCGCCGCCTTCGCGGCTGCTTGAGGAACGCCAAGTAGAACCATATCGGAGCGCAGCATTAAGCTTCGGTTAAGCTTGGAGCGGCAGTCTCTTCTTGCGAAGGTCGTAGCATCCTTCGAGGCACTGCGCCGGCGGGGGCTTGGCGAAAGAAGGCGGTCGGGGTCTTCCCCGCCGCCTTCTTTGTTTCTGGACCCCTGCCGAAGGGCGGGGCGAGAAGGGCCGCTCCCGAGGGAACGGCCCTGTGCAGGTCGGGACCGGCCTTCGCGGGGTCGGCGCCCCTATTCGATGCGGGCGCCGGAGGCCTCGATGACCGGCTTCCAGCGCGCGATCTCGCTCTTGACGTGGGCGGCGAGTTCGTCCGGCGTGCCGCCGACGACGGTCGCGCCGACCTCGGCGAGGCGGGCCTTCACCGCCGGCTCCTGGATCGCCTTGTTGGCCGCCTCGTTGAGGCGCGCGATCACCTCCGGCGGCGTGCCGGCGGGCGCGAAGAAGGCGTTCCAGGTGTTGGTCTCGTAGCCCGGCACGCCCGCTTCCTCCATCGTGGGGATGTCGGGGAAGTTTTCGGCGCGCGTCTTCGTCGTCACCGCCAGTGCCCGCAGCTGGCCGGAGCGGATATGCTCGGTCGAGGAGGGCAGGTTGTCGAAGTTGATCGGCACCGCGCCGGAAATCGCGTCGACGAGCGCCGGCCCCGAGCCCTGATAGGGCACGTGCACCATGTCGACCCCGGCCATCGACTTGAACAGCTCGCCCGACAGGTGCAGCGGCGTGCCGTTGCCCGACGACGAATAGGTCTCCTCGCCCGGCTTCTCCTTGAGGCGGGCGATCAGCTCCTTCACGTCCTTCGCCGGATAGTCCTTGTTGACGGTGAGGACGTTCGGCACCGTCACCAGCCAGGCGATCGGGGCGAAGTCCTTCTCGGGATCGAACGGGGGCTTGGCGTAGAGCGAGGCGGAGAGGGCGTGCGTGGCGATCGTGCCCATCAGGATCGTGTAGCCGTCGGGCTGGGCCTGCGCCACGAAGCTCGCGCCCAGATTGCCGCCCGCCCCGCCCTTGTTGTCGACCAGGACCTGCTGGCCGAGTTCGGTGCTCATGGCCTGGGCGATGGTGCGCGCGACGAGATCCGTCGATCCGCCCGCGGCGAAGGGCACGACGAGCGTGACCGGCTTCTCGGGAAACCCTTGCGCGGCGGCGGGCAGGGCAAGGCCGAGCGTGCCTGCAAGGAGCGTGGCGGCGGCGAGTGCGGTGCCGAAGCGGCGTCTGTTCATGTGTCGTCCTCCCGAAAGCCGCGCGAGTTCGCGGCGGTCCCTGGGGCGGAGTTTTGGCAAGGATGGCGCGCGCCCGCAAGGCGAGGCCCGCCGCGGTCGATCGCGTCCGGCTCCACACCGTCCGGCGCGGGTCTGCGTGTCGAGGGGCCCGCGCCTTGCGCTTCGGTGCCTGTTGCCCCCGCGCCACGCGTGGCCAAAGCGCAACGCGCATCGTGCGAAGCGCGAGGGAGCGGACGGAACACCTTGCCAGGACAGGAGAGTTCCCGACATCTGCGGACAACGACGCTCTCAGGTTCGATGCCATGATCTCCCGCTTCTCCCTGCCGCTCCTCGCCCTTCTCGCCCTGCCGGGCGCGGCGCTCGCCGCCGACGCGACGGTCGGCCCCTACGAGGCGGCCCCCGCGCCCCTCGTCACGGCCGCCAACGACTACGGCGACAGCGACATCGTCATCGAGCTCGGCATTTCCGGCATCATGGTCCCCTCCTACGAGGGCTCCGACGACGTGGACTTCGGCGTCTCGCCGATCATCGACCTCGAATACCTGAACATTCCGGGCATCGGCGCCTTCGGCGGCAAGGACGGGCGCGGCTTCTCCATCGGCCCCTCCTTCGGCTATACCGGCGAGCGCGACGAGGACGACCTCGTCGGCCTGAACGACGTCGACGCGACCTACGAGATCGGCCTCAAGGCCAGCTACGAGTGGGACTATGCCGAGATCTACGGCGCCGGCCGCTACGCGTTCGGCGGTGCCGAGGGCGTCATCGGCGAAGTCGGCGGCAACCTCATCGCGCGTCCGACAGAGGCCTGGGAGCTGAAGGCCGGCCCGCTCGCCACCTTCGCCTCCTCCGGCTACATGGACGAGTACTTCTCCGTCAGCGCCGCGGAAGCGGCGCGCAGCGGCGGCAAGTTCGACGCCTACGAGGCGGATGGCGGCTTCAAGTCGGTCGGCGTCGCGGCCTCGGCCAAGTACGAGGTCTTCACCGACTGGTTCCTGCGGGCCGACGCCTCCTACGAGCGCCTCGTGAGCGACGCCAAGGATTCGCCGGTGGTGGACGCCGGCAGCGCCGACCAGTTCCGCGTCGGCCTCGGCGTCTCGCACCGCTTCTCGCTCGACCTCTTCTGAGAAACGGGCCGCGCGCATCGCGTCGCGGCCAAGCAATCTGCGATCACGGCGGCGCGAGACGGGAAACCGTCCGCGCCGTCTTCCGTTCTGCCGGGAGCGAAACGTAGTTCCCGGAGACCGGCATGCCCACGATCACCGCCCGCGACGGCACCCCGATCCACGTCAACGACTGGGGCACCGGTCGCACGATCGTTCTCGTCCACGGCTGGCCGCTCTCGTCGGAAATGTGGGAGTACAACGCCATCCCGCTCGCCGAGCAGGGCTTTCGCGTCGTCTCCTACGACCGGCGCGGCTTCGGCCGGTCCGGCAAGCCCTATACGGGTTACGACTACGACACGATGACGGACGATCTCGCGGCGGTCTTCGACGAGCTCGACCTGTCGGACGCCGTCCTCGTCGGCTTCTCAATGGGCGGGGGCGAGGTCGCCCGCTACATGACGCGCCACCAGGGCCGGGGCGTCGGCAAGGCGGTGCTCGTCTCCTCCGTCGTGCCCTATCTCCTGAAGGGCCCGGACAATCCGGACGGGGTCGACCAGTCGGTCTTCGACGAGTTCGTGGAGGGCCTGCGCGCCGACCGGCCGAACTTCCTGCACGATTTCGGCAAGGCCTTCTACGGCGCCGGCCTTCTGAACTTCTCGCTCTCGGCGCCCTTCCTCGACTGGACGCAGGGGCTCGCACTGCAGGCCAGCCCGAAGGCGACGCTCGACTGCGTCAGGGCCTTCTCCGCCACCGACTTCAGGCCCGACACGAAGAACTTCCGCGTGCCGACGCTCGTCATCCACGGCTCGGGCGACAAGACCGTGCCGCTCGAGGTCTCCGGACAGCGGGCGCACGAGATGATCGCGGGCTCGGAGCTCGTGGTCTACGAGGGCGCCGCCCACGGTCTGCACTATACCGAACGCGACCGGCTCAACGCCGACCTCGCCCGCTTCGCGCGCGGCTGACGTCCGGTGCCCGTCGCGCGTCGCCGGAGCCCTCCGGCGGCGCGCTACTTGCCGAGGACGCCGCGCAGGCCCCCGCCGATGAGGATGGCGACGTCCATGGCGGCGAGATAGGGATTGGAGGCGGCGGGCACCGCCAGGAAGCGCGGCTCCCAGCGCGGCTCGAACTTCGCCTTGAAGGCGAGCAGCCCCTTGAAGTTGTAGAACTGTTCGCCGCGCTCGAACACCGCCTGCCCGACGCGGTTCCAGACCGGCGTGCCCGGCGCCTCGGCGATCCCCTTCAGCGGCGCCATGCCGAGATTGAGCGTGGCGAAGCCGTCCGCCCGCAGCGTCTCGATGATCCGGACGAAGAGGAGGTCCATCAACCCGCGATGGACGCCCGGCGCGAAGCGCATGAGGTCGATGAAGGCGCCGCCCTTCACCGGCGTCGACAGGACGGAGGCGAAGGCGACGAGCCGCCCCTCGAAGCGCATCGTGGCGACGGGCTGGCCGGCGAGATAGGCCGGATCGAACGTGCCGAGCGAGAAGCCCTTCTCGCGCGCCCGGTGATGGGCGAGCCACTGGCGCGAGACCTCCTCCAGCTCGGTCATCAGCGCGGCGACGCCGCCGGCCTCCACCATGGCGAAGGCGAGCCCGTCGCGCTCGGCACGGTTGGTGGCGCGGCGCAGGTTCGCCCAGCGCCCGCCCTTCATGTCGAAGCCCGGCAGATCGACGAGGGCCTGTTCGCCGAGCTTGTAGCCGCGCAGACCGGCGGGGGCGGCGGCCTGAAGAAATTCCTGCGAGGCCTGGTAGAAGACCGGCCGGGCGCCCTCGGCCCGCGCCAGCGCCGCGAAGCGCTCCACGAGCCCCGGCAGGCGCTCGCGATTGCCGACGGGATCGCCGAGGGCGACGAGCGAGCGCCCGCGCCGCGCATACATCACGAACGCGTCGCCCTCCTCGGCGAGGAGGATGTCCTTGTCGCCCATGCGCGCGAGATTGGCCTCGCCGCACCCCTGCCGCTCGACGATGGCGAGCGCTGCCGAAAGGGCCTCTCCCCGCGCCGGACCGGATGCGGCGCCGCGTCGCCGTCGCGTCGGCGGCGCCAGGAAGCCGCGGCGGCGCAAAGCCTCCACGAGCGGCGGGCCGGCGGGCGCGTCCGGCGCCGGCGGGGCGGGCTCGAAGGGCGAAGGCCCGGCATCGTTTCCCGCGGCGCGCGCAAGGCTCATGGCGATCCCATCGGTGGTCCGGCACGCATCGCGTGTCCGCGCGGCTGCTTCCGCGGAGGAAGTTCGGGCTCCTCCATGGGACGGATGGCTTGCGCTGGTCTGAAGTCCGGCGATAGACCTCGCAAGGAACGGTCCGCAGCCCTGGAGACAGATCCTCGATGACGAAGCTCGCCCGCATCGCCGCCGCCCTCGCTTTGTCCAGCGCCGGCGCCGCGCCGGCGCTCGCCGACTTCAAGCTGACGATCCTCCACACCAACGACATCCACAGCCGCGCCGAGCCGATCAACAAATACGACAGCACCTGCTCGGCCAAGGAGATCGAGGAGAAGGCCTGCTTCGGCGGCTATGCGCGCGTCGTCGCCGCGATCGCGGCCAAGCGCGCGACGGTGGAGAACCCGCTGGTGCTCGACGCCGGCGACCAGTTCCAGGGCTCGCTCTTCTACAACCAGTACAAGGGCGCGGCCGCCGCCGAGTTCATGAAGGCCGCCGGCTACGAGGCGATGGCCGTCGGCAATCACGAGTTCGACGACGGGCCGAAGGTGCTGGAGCCCTTCGTCGCGATGCTGCCCTTCCCCGTCCTGATGGCCAATGCCGACACCACGCGCGAGCCCGAGCTGCACAAGTCGGTCCTGCCCTCCACCGTCGTCGAGAAGGGCGGCGAGCGCATCGGCATCATCGGCCTGACGCCGCAGGACAACCCGGAGATCGCGAGCCCCGGCCCGACGATCGACTTCCTCGACCCGATCCCCGCGGTGAAGGCGGAGGTCGAGAGACTGACGAAGGACGAGGTGACCAAGATCGTCCTTCTCAGCCATTCGGGCTACGAGATCGACAAGCGCATCGCCGCCGCCGTCGACGGGATCGACGTGATCGTCGGCGGCCATACGCACACGCTCCTCTCCAACACCGACAAGGCCGCGAGCGGCGCCTATCCCACCCTCGTGCGCTCGCCGGACGGCACCGAGGTGCCGATCGTGCAGGCCTATGCCTATTCCAAGTATCTCGGCCAGCTCGATCTCGTCTTCGACAACAAGGGCCGCGTCACCTCGGCCAAGGGCGAGCCGATCCTCCTCGATTCCAACGTGCCCGAGGACGCGGCGATGAAGGCGCGGGTGGCCGAGCTCGGCAAGCCGCTGGAGGAGATCCGCGCCAAGGTCGTGGCCTCCACGACCGCGCCCATCGACGGCTCGCGCGAGACCTGCCGCGTCAGGGAATGCGAGATGGGCGACCTCGTCGCCGACGCCATGCTGGACCGGGTGAAGGACCAGGGCGTGACCATCGCCTATGCCAATGGCGGGGGCCTTCGCGCCTCGATCGACGCGGGCGAGGTGACGATGGGCGAGGTGCTGACCGTCCTGCCCTTCCAGAACACGCTCGCGACCTTCGAACTGAAGGGGGCCGACCTGAAGGCCGCGCTCGAGAACGGCGTCGGCAGCGTGGAAGAGCTCGCCGGGCGCTTTCCCCAGGTGGCGGGCCTGAAATTCACCTGGGATCCGCGCAAGCCCAAGGGCGAGCGCATCGTCTCGGTGGAGGTGAAGGAAGGATCGGCCTTCGTGCCGCTCGACCCCGAGAAGGTCTATCTCGTCGTCTCCAACAACTACATGCGCGGCGGCGGCGACGGCTACAAGGTCTTCGCCGAGAAGGGCATGAAGGCCTACGACTACGGTCCCTCGCTCGAGGAGACGGTGGCCGACTATCTCGGCAAGGCGAACGGCGCCTACAAGCCCTTCACCGAAGACCGGATCACGCAGGCGCAGTAGCGCCGGCCGTTCCCGGCGCGCGGCCCCGTCCCACCGATGGGGCGGCGCGCGCCCCAGTCCAGCGGAGAGATCGATGGCGAAGGTCGGGGCGATCCCCCCATCCCGGCGGGGCCTTTCGGCGGGCCACGCGCTCGCGGCCCTGTGCATCGCCGCGGCCACGGCGGCGATCCTTCTGGCCATGGGCCGCACGCCGATCTGCCCCTGCGGGACGGTGAAGCTCTGGCACGGCGTGGTGCAGAGTTCCGAAAACTCCCAGCACATCGCCGACTGGTACGCGCCCTCCCATCTCATCCACGGGCTGATCTTCTACGGGCTCGCCCATCTCCTCCTGCCGAACCGCCCGCTCGGCCTGCGCTTCCTCGCCGCCCTCCTCGTGGAAGCGGCCTGGGAGATCGCCGAGAACACGCCGGCCGTGATCGAGCGCTACCGCGCGGCCACGATCGCGCTCGACTATTTCGGCGACAGCGTCCTCAACTCCATGGCCGATCTCTCCTTCATGGCGCTCGGCTTCTGGCTCGCCTCGCGCCTGCCAGTGGCCTGGAGCGTCGCGATCACGCTGGTGCTGGAGATCGTGGTCGGCGCGCTCATCCGCGACAACCTCACCCTCAACGTCCTCATGCTCGTCTGGCCGCTCGACGCGGTGCGCGCCTGGCAGGCGGGCGGGTAAGGACGGGCGTCGCGCGCCCTCAGCCCTTGTCGGTGTAGAGCACGCGGTGGTCGAGGAGGAAGCGGGCGAAGAAGGGCAGGCTGGCCGATCCGATCTCGCGGGCGGGCGAGCCGATCGTGCCGGGGCGCACGTCCACCGGCGTCAGGCCCTCGCGCTTGAGCGTGCCCATGGCGCGCGCGGTGGCGGCCACGAGCCGGGCGCGCACGGACGGGGGAAAGCTGCCGTCGATCACCGCGCATTCGAAGTCGTAGACCGAGGCGGCGGCGACGATGGCATAGGCGAGGCCGTAGGCGCAGGTCTCCAGCCAGCGATCGAGCAACGGGCCGAGGCTCTCGAAGGCCGCTTCCGAGCGCCAGATCTCCTGCGGGTCGCCCCCTTCGGCGACGATCATCTTCTCCAGGACGTGGATCGAGGCGAAGTTGATGAGCTGGTCGAAGCCGCCCTCGCGGCGCGGCACGGGCATGGAGCCGAGCGCGCCGGCATTCCCGGACCGGCCCACCACCACGTCGCCGGCGATGACGATGCCCCCGCCGACGAAGGCGCCGACGAAGAAGTAGAGATAGTCGTTGGAGGTCGTCTGGCCGAAGACGTGTTCGGCGGCGCAGGCGGCGGTGGCGTCGTTGGTGAGTTCCACCGGCTTGCCCGTCAGGGCGCCGAGCTCGGCGGCGATGTCGACGCTGCGCCATTCGTCCATCGTGCCGGCCGGCGCGCCGATCTCCTCGCCCCAGGCCCAGAGCTCGAAGGGCATGGCGACGCCGAGGCCGAAGATGCGCGGGCGCAGCCGCGGGCTCAGCGCCTGCACGAGCCGGGCCTCCGCCTCCTGGACGAAGGCGAGGATCTCGGCGACGCGCGGCAGCGCGTAGGTGCGCCGCTCGTGGCCTCGGATGGCGCCGACGAAATCCATCAGCACGAGGTCGACCGAGCGCCGGCCGATCTTGAGGCCGAGCGAGAAGGCGCCGTCGGGATTGAGGCGCATGGGGATGGAGGGCTGGCCGACGCGCCCGCGGCGCGGCTTCTCGCGCAGCACCAGTTCCTCCGCCTCGAGCGCGCGCATGATGACCGAGGCGGTCTGCGGCGAGAGGCCGGTGCGGCGGGCGATGTCGGCCTTGGCGAGTTCGCCGTGGCGGCGGATCAGCGAGAGCACGGCCCGCTCGTTATGGGCGCGCAGGCCCGACTGGTTGGAGCCGCGCATGCGCTCGTCGGTGGCGAGCGGGACGGCGGCCGGGGCGGTCACGCCCCCGTCGCGGTCCGGTCCTGCAGCTATATGCGGCTCCGCCATCTCGTTCCCCCCGCTTCTCGATCCGTCCGCGCGCCCGGCGTCCGAGGGCGCGCGTCGCCCGATCGCCCGGCCTTGATGCCCCCTCGGCGATGCGGGACAGGCCCGATCGCCGCAGGAGGCCCGAGAGGCGGTACCGATCGGCTTCCCAGAAGGCCGGGACCGTGCCATCCTCTTCTCCCGCCTCGCAGATTTCCACGTCGCCCCGCCCGGGTCAATAAATAAATCCACGTGATTTATTATTGTTGACAGGCGGCCGGCGGTTGTGGTTCCTTGAATGGGACGGGTCCGGCAGGGAGGTCGACCCACCATGCACGACGGCGCCTGCCCAGCCGCGGCATCTCTCGGGAGGAGATCCACATGAACATCCGCACGCTTCTGGCTTCGGTCGCGCTCACCGGCCTCGTCGGCCTTGCCGCTTCCCCTGCCCTCGCGCAGGACGCCGGCACCGTCTGCCTCATCACCAAGACCGACACGAACCCGTTCTTCGTGAAGATGAAGGAAGGCGCCGAGGCCAAGGCCAAGGAACTCGGCATCAAGCTGCAGTCCTATGCCGGCAAGATCGACGGCGACACCGAGAGCCAGGTCGCGGCCATCGAGAGCTGCATCGCCGCCGGCGCCAAGGGCATCCTCATCACCGCCTCCGACACCAAGGCCATCGTGCCCTCGCTGAAGCAGGCGCGCGACGCGGGCATGCTCGTCATCGCCCTCGACACCTCGCTCGAGCCGATCGACGCGGCCGACGCCACCTTCGCCACCAACAACCTGACCGCCGGCGAGCTCATCGGCCAGTGGGCCAAGGCCCAGCTCGGCGACAAGGCGGCCGACGCCAAGATCGCCTTCCTCGACCTCAACCCCTCGCAGCCCTCCGTCGACGTCATGCGCGACCAGGGTTTCATGAAGGGCTTCGGCATCGACACGAAGGACATCAACGTCATCGGCGACGAGGACGACGCGCGCATCGTCGGCCACGACGTGACCAACGGCAACGAGGAGGGCGGCCGCACGGCGATGGAGAACCTTCTCCAGAAGGATCCGGGCGTCAACGTCGTCTACACGATCAACGAGCCGGCCGCCGCCGGCGCCTACGAGGCGATCAAGGCCGCCGGCATGGACGGCCAGGTCCTCGTCGTCTCGGTCGACGGCGGTTGCCCGGGCGTCGCCAACGTCAAGGAAGGCGTCATCGGCGCGACCTCGATGCAGTACCCGCTGAAGATGGCGGCCATGGGCGTCGAGGCCGTCGACAAGTTCGTCAAGACCGGCGAGAAGCCCGCCGCGACCGAGGGCCTGAACTTCACCGACACCGGCGTCGACCTCGTCACCGACAAGCCGGCGGACGGCGTGAAGTCGATGAGCTCGGCCGACGCGATGAAGGCCTGCTGGGGCTGAGCCCTGGCGGCGGACCCCGGGCCCTTCAGGCTCGGCGGTCCGCCTCCCCTGCGGCGGCCCGTCCGCCTCGTCCCGATCACGGGGGCCGCTCCAGGGCGGGCCCCGGCCCCGGCCCCGGCCGCGCCAGCGTGGAAGCGCCCGGCCACGGGACTGTCCCGCGCCCGTTCCAGGCCCCGGCGCGGCGGATGCGAGGCCCCTTGCCGGGCACCCTCGCCCAAGGGCCTGCCGCACCGCTCCGCGGACCCGGCGCGCGTCGTTGCCGATGCTCGTGAATTGGCGCAGACTTCGCGCAGAGCGGGACGCCTGAAACGAATTCCGCCAGGGAGAGAACCGTCATGACCGAGACATCCGGGACGCCTCCGCGCGCGCCCACACGACAGAGCGCGGCGGATTTCGAGGCCGTCGCGGCCAAGGGCGACACGCGCGTCGCCGAGTTCGACCGGGGCGGCGGGGCGCTCGCCCGGCTGCAGCATTTCCTGCACGCCAACCCGACGATGGTGCCGGTCATGGTGCTGGCGCTCAGCGTCGCCGTGTTCGGCCTCATGCTCGGCAGCCGGTTCTTCTCGCCGCAGACGCTGAACTTCATCCTGCAGCAGGTGACGATCGTCGGCATCGTGGGCGTCGCGCAGACGCTCGTCATCCTCACCGCCGGCATCGACCTCTCGGTCGGCGCCATCATGGTTCTCTCCTCGGTCGTGATGGGCCAGTTCGCCGTCAAGCTCGGCCTGCCCGCGCCGCTGGCGCTTCTGTGCGGCCTCGCCGTCGGCACGCTCTGCGGCTTCATCAACGGCTTCCTCGTCGCCCGGCTGAAGCTGCCGCCCTTCATCGTCACGCTCGGCACGTGGTCGATCTTCCTGGCCACCAACTTCATCTACTCGGCCAACGAGACGATCCGCGCGCAGGACGTGGAGGCCAACGCGCCGCTCCTGCGCTTCCTCGGCGAGACCTTCCGCATCGGCTCGACGACCTTCAGCTACGGCGCCGTCTTCATGGTGCTGCTCGTCTGCGCCTTCTTCTACATCCTCAACAACACGGCCTGGGGCCGGCACGTCTACGCCATCGGCGACGATCCGGACGCGGCGCGCCTGTCGGGCATCTCCACGCAGAAGACGCTGATCTCGGTCTATGTCGTGGCCGGCCTCATCTGCGGCCTCGCCGGCTGGGCGCTGATCGGGCGCATCGGCTCCATCTCGCCGACCTCCGGCCAGGAGGCCAACATCCAGTCGATCACCGCGGTCGTCATCGGCGGCACCTCGCTCTTCGGCGGGCGCGGCTCGGTCTTCGGGACGCTGATCGGCGCCCTCATCGTCGGCGTCTTCGCCATGGGCCTGCGCATCTGGGGCACCGACCCGCAGTGGACGCAGCTCACCGTCGGCGCGCTCATCATCCTGTCGGTCGCGGCCGACCAGTGGATCCGGAAGGTGTCGGCATGAACCCGCAACTCGTCCTCTCCGCCCGCGGCCTCAACAAGAAGTACGGCAAGGTCGTCGCCATCGACAATGCCGACTTCGACCTGCGCGCCGGCGAGATCCTCGCCGTCATCGGCGACAACGGCGCCGGCAAGTCGACGCTCATCAAGGCGGTCTCGGGCGCGGTCGTGCCCGATTCCGGCGAGATCCGCCTCGACGGCACGCCGGTCAACTTCTCCAACCCCCAGGCCGCGCGCGACGCGGGCATCGAGACGGTCTACCAGCAGCTCGCGCTGTCGCCGGCCCTCTCCATCGCCGACAACATGTTCCTCGGCCGCGAGATCCGGCGCGAGGGCTTCGCCGGCCAGTATCTGCGCATGCTCGACAAGCCCAAGATGCGCAAGATCGCCCGCGACAAGCTCTCCGAACTCGGCCTGATGACGATCCAGAACATCGACCAGCCGGTCGAGACGCTGTCGGGCGGCCAGCGCCAGGGCGTGGCGGTGGCGCGCGCGGCCGCCTTCGGCTCCAAGGTGCTCATCCTCGACGAGCCGACGGCCGCACTCGGCGTGAAGGAGAGCCGCAAGGTGCTCGACCTCATCCTCGAGGTGCGCGCCCGCGGCCTGCCGATCGTCCTCATCTCGCACAACATGCCGCACGTCTTCGAGATCGCCGACCGCATCCACATCCACCGCCTCGGCAAGCGGCTCTGCGTCATCGACCCGCGCAGCGCCACCATGTCGGACGCCGTGGCGCTGATGACGGGCGCCAAGGCCCCCGAGGACACGATGATGGCGGCCTGACCCGTCGCATCCGCTGTCGAAACACCACGCCTCGGCCCCGCGGCCGGGGCGTTTTCCTGTCTCAAGGCGGCGTGAGCGCGGGAACGCCGGGGGCGCGTCGCGGATTGGAGGGATTACAACCTTCGGAGACAGTGCCCGTGCTCGACGCCGCCACCTCACGCCCCGTGCCCTACGACCCCGCCTTCGAGATCGAGGAGGAGAACGAGGCCGAGACCGCCCGCGAGCTCGTCGAGACGATGCGCTCCATCATGGAGACGGTCGTCCGGGACGAGGGCCGCGCCGTGCGCGCCGTCCATGCCAAGAGCCACGGTCTTCTCACCGGCCGGCTCGACGTCCTCCCAGACCTGGCCGAACCCTATGCGCAGGGTCTCTTCGCCAGACCCGGCACGTATGGGGCGGTGCTGCGCTTCTCGACCAATCCCGGCGACGTCCTGAAGGATTCCGTCTCGCTGCCGCGCGGCCTCGCGCTCAAGATCGTCGGCGTCGAGGGCGAGCGCCTGCCGGGCTCGGAAGGCGAGAGCGTGCAGGACTTCGTGATGATCAACGCGCCGGCCTTCACCGCGCCCAACGCGCGCAAGTTCCTGGCCACGCTAAAGCTGCTGGCGGCCACGACCGACACGCCGCAGGTCTTGAAATCCGCGCTCTCCACCGCGCTGCGCGGCGCCGAGAGCCTCGTGGAGGCGGCGGGCGGCAAGAGCGGCACGCTCCTCTCGCTCGGCGGCCATCCCGCGACCCATATTCTCGGCGAGACGTTCCACAGCCAGGCGCCGCTCCTTCACGGCCGCTACATGGGCAAGGTCTCGCTCGCGCCCGCCTCGCCCGAACTCAAGGCGCTGACGGACCGGCCGGTCGACATCACCGCCCATCCCGACGCCCTGCGCCAGGCCGTGCGCGCCTTCTTCCGCGAACATGGCGGCAGCTGGGACCTGCGCGTGCAGCTTCTCACCGACCCCGCCTCGATGCCACTGGAGGATTCCAGCACCGTCTGGCCGGAGGACAAGAGCCCGCACGTCACCGTCGCGCGCATCACCGTGGAGCCGCAGGACCCCTACGATCCACCGCGCGTCTCCGGGATCGACGAGGCCATGTCCTTCTCGCCCTGGAACGGGCTGGCCGAGCACCGGCCGCTCGGCTCGATCATGCGCGTGCGAAAGCCCGCCTACGAAATGTCCTCGGACCTGCGCGCGCGCACCAACGGCTGCCCCATCCACCAGCCGAAATCGGCAGCGGATCTCCCGGCATGAGCGTTCACGCCGACAGCGTCGATCTCTACTACTGGCCGGCGATCCCCGGCCGCGGCGAATATGTGCGCCTCGTCCTGGAGGCGGCGGGCGTTCCCTATCGCGACGTCGCGCGCCTGCCGGAGGAGAAGGGCGGGGGCGTCCACGCCATGCTCGCCTTCCTGCAGTCGTCCGAGCGCCATCCCGCGCCCTTCGCGCCGCCTGTCCTCGTGGAGAGCGACGGCACGCTCCTGTGGCAGAGCGCGCTCATCACGGCCCATCTCGGCGAGAAGCACGGGCTGGCCCCGGCCGATGCGCCGAGCCGGCTCGCCGCGCGCGCCATCGCCATGACCATCGCCGACTTCGTCGACGAGGTGCACGACACGCATCACCCGCTCGGCGTCTCGCGCTACTACGAGGAGCAGACGGAGGCCGCGCAGGAGCGGGCGCTGGCCTTCCGCGACGAGCGCATGCCGAAATATCTCGGCTTCCTGGAGCGCTGCGTCACCGACAATCCGACCCTGTCGGGCTATCTCGTCGGCGACAGCCTCACCTATGCGGATCTGGCGCTCTTCCAGACGCTGGAGGGTCTCGCCTACGCCTTTCCGCGGCGGCTTGCGACGCTGCGCCCCGACGTGCCGGCGATCTTCGCCCTGCATCACCGCGTCGCCGACGATCCGCGCCTTGCCGACTATCTCGCCAGCGACCGCCGCCTCCCGTTCAACGAGGACGGCCTCTTCCGCGCCTATCCCGAACTCGACGGCGACTGAGCGCGCACGAAAAACGCCCCGGTCCTTCTCGGACCGGGGCGCCGTTTTTGCGTCTGCGACGATGGAACGCCCTTCGGCGTCCCGTCCCGCCTTCAGCCCTCGAGCTTGGAGGCGAAGAGCGCGAGCGCCTTCTGGTAGACGCCGGCGCGGTTCCAGTCGCGCAGCACGCCGAAATTGCCCTCGCCCTGCTGGTAGCCCACGCCCGGCTGCCAGCCGTGCTGGCGCAGGAAGTTGGCGGTCGAGAACAGGACGTCGGCGCGCGAGTTGATGAGGTCGCGACGCCCGTCGCCGTCGCCGTCGACGCCGAAGCGCAGGTAGTTCTTGGCGAGGAACTGCGTCTGGCCGATCTCGCCGGCCCAGGCGCCCTTCATCTGGCTCGGGCGCATGTCGCCACGGTCGACGATGGCGAGCGCGGCGAGCAGCTCCTCGGCGAAGAAGTCCGAGCGGCGGCAGTCATAGGCGAGCGTGGCCAGCGAGGAGAAGATGTTCATGTTGCCGGAATTGGCGCCGAAACCCGTCTCCATGCCCCAGATGGCGACGACGATCTCCTTCTGGACGCCGTACTTCTTCTCCATGGCGTTGAGCACCTGCGCGTTGTCGCGGATGATCTTCTTGCCCTTGGTGACGAAGGAGGCCGGCGCGCGGCGCGCCATGAAGTCCTCGAGCGAGATGTTCATGGAATGCTGGTTGCGGTCGAGCTTGATGACCTGCGCCGAATAGGCGGTGGGGGCCAGCGCCGACTGGATCGTGCCCTGCGAGATGCCGGAGGCCATGGCCTCCTGCGCGAACTGCTGCTTCCAGGCCGAGAAGCCGGACGCGTCGTTGCCGCACTGCGCCGCGACCGCCGGGGCGGCGGAAAGGCCCAGAACCATGAGCGTCGCCGCGCCGAGCGCCTTGATCGTGCGGGGGGTGAACGTCATTCTGTCCTCACTTCGTTGTCCATGCGCCGCGGTTCGGCCGCTCGCTCTCAGGATGGGTCCGGACTTCGCCCGCGCGCCTTCGGGTGCCCGTCTCCCCGCGCGGGGCGGGACGGCGGGCGCCCGAGGGCGGGCCGGGAAGCTGCCTTCGTCCGGGGCTTAACGCATCGAAATCCGCAACAGTAGTGCAGACTTGCGACACGCGGTGCGCCGGGGAATGCAAGCAAACTATGGTGAGGGTGTGGACGAGACGTTTAACGCGCAAGCACAGGCGTAAAAGAGCGGGTGCCCCGCCCTCACGATCGCGTCATAGGGCCGCGCGTCGGGACCGACGTGTCTCTGCATCTGCCGCCCGGCGTCCCGCATCGCGGGGATGGACCCGGAGCGTCAGGTCAGGGGCGGGCGCCGCCCGGCTCGGAGCCGGGCGCGGCCTGGCGGCGTCAGGCCGCGGCGGGGAAGAGCGCCCATTTCAGCGGCCGCACCGCGATCGGCCCGGCGACGGCGGACGGCGCATCGGCCGGCACCTCCACCTCCAGGCGCTCGCCGCCGGAGAGAAGCTCCAGTTCCACGACGCGCGTGCCCGCCGAGCGGCGCGAGGCGGTGACACGCCCGGCCAGCGTGCCGGGGCCGCCTTCGGCCACGACGAGGTCGTGCGGGCGCAGGAAGATCTGCGCCGGCCCGTCCGGCAGCGAGCCGTCGCCGGGGCCGATCGGCGTGCCCGCGTGGAAGACCGTGCCGCCGCGCAGTTCCACCGGCAGCGCGTTGGAGGCGCCGATGAAGGAGAAGACGAAGGGCGAGGCGGGCCGGTCGTAGATGTCGTCGGCCCCGCCCACCTGCTCGATGCGGCCCTGGCTCATGACGACGACACGGTCGGCGAGTTCCAGCGCCTCCTCCTGGTCGTGCGTGACGAAGACGGTCGTGTGGCCGGTCTTCTCGTGCAGGTCCCGCAGCCAGCGGCGCAGTTCCTTGCGCACCTTGGCGTCGAGCGCGCCGAAGGGCTCGTCGAGGAGGAGGACCTTCGGCTCGATGGCGAGCGCGCGGGCGAGCGCCACGCGCTGGCGCTGACCGCCCGACAGCTGGCTCGGATAGCGCTGGCCGAGGCCCGACAGCTGCACGAGGTCGAGAAGCTCGTGGGCGCGGCGGCGGATCTCGGCCTCGGGCGGGCGCGTCGCCTTCGGGCGCACCGAGAGGCCGAAGCCGATATTCTCGGCGATCGTCATGTGCTTGAACAGCGCGTAGTGCTGGAAGACGAAGCCGACATTGCGCTCCTGCACGCTCTTAAGCGAGGCGTCCTCGTTGCCGAAGCGGATCGTGCCCCGCGTCGGGAACTCGAGCCCGGCGATGAGGCGCAGGAGCGTCGTCTTGCCCGAGCCCGAGGGGCCGAGCAGGGCGATCAGCTCGCCCGAACCGATGTCCAGCGAGACGTCGTGCAGCGCGGGGAAGCGGTCGAAGTCCTTGGCGAGATTGCGAACGGCGATTTCCATGGGGGAGTCCTTTCGGCATCGGCCCGGCGATCGAACCCGATCGGCGGAAAGCCCGATGCGTGGAGCCAGAGGTCGGAGCGTCGCGCGCGTCCGAAGGGACGCGCGGCGCCTAGTGTCCGCCGCGCGTGGCCTTGAGGCCGTCGGCGTAGCGCCATTCGAGGACGGTCTTCAGCCCGAGCGTGATGAGGGCGAGAAGGGCGAGGAGCGAGGCGACGGCGAAGGCGGCCGAGAAGGCGTATTCGTTGTAGAGGATCTCGACATGCAGCGGCATCGTGTTGGTGACGCCGCGGATATGGCCGGAGACGACGGAGACGGCGCCGAACTCGCCCATCGCGCGGGCGTTGCACAGGAGCACGCCGTAGAGGAGCGCCCATTTCACGTTGGGCAGCGTCACGCTCCGGAAGGTGCGCCAGCCGCTGGCGCCGAGCGAGATCGCCGCCTCCTCGTCCCCCGTGCCCTGCTCCTGCATGAGCGGGATCAGCTCGCGGGCGACGAAGGGCACGGTGATGAAGACGGTGGCCAGGACGATGCCCGGCACGGCGAAGACGATCTCGATGCCGTTGCGCACGAGGAAGGGGCCGAGGAGCCCCTGCGCGCCGAAGAGCAGCACGTAGACGAGGCCCGAGATGACCGGCGAGACAGAGAAGGGCAGGTCGATCAGCGTGGTGAGAAGGCTCTTGCCGCGGAACTCGAACTTCGCCACGCACCAGGCGGCGGCGAGGCCGAAGACGCAGTTGGCCGGCACCGCGATGGCAGCGACGAGAAGCGTCAGGCGGATGGCGGCGAGCGCGTCCGGCTCCACGATGGACTCGAGATAGAGCGCCACGCCCCCGCGAAAGGCTTCCACGAAGACCAGCGCCAGCGGCAGGAACAGGACCAGCGCCAGGAAGGCGACGGCGATGCCGATCAGCAGCCGGCGCATGCCCGGCGATTCGGACGTGGGCGATCTCGGCCTGCGGCGCGGCACGGCGCGGCTCCCTTCGCCGAAGGCGGGCACCGCGCCGGTGCCCCCGTCGAAGGCGGCGACGGGAGACGGGCGGGCGCCGCTCATGTCGAGTGCGAGGCTCGTCTCAGACGCCATGACCATACCGCTTCCGGCTCCAAGCCTGAACGAGATTGATGAAGAGCAGCATCGCGAAGGAGATGGCCAGCATGATGCAGGCGAGCGCCGTCGCACCCGCATAGTTGAACTCCTCCAGCCGGATGACGATGAGGAGCGGGGCGATCTCGGACACGCCGGGAATGTTGCCGGCGATGAAGATGACGGAGCCGTACTCGCCGACCGAGCGGGCGAGCGCCAGCGCGAAGCCCGTCGTGACGGCGGGGGCCAGCGTCGGCAGCACGACCTGCGTCACCGCCTGCAGGCGCGAGGCGCCGAGCGTGGCGGCGGCCTCCTCGTATTGCAGGTCGACCTCCTCCAGAACCGGCTGCACCGTGCGCACCACGAAGGGCAGCGAGACGAAGACCAGCGCCACCACGACGCCGAGCGGCGTGTAGGCGACCTTGATGCCGAGCGGCGTCAGGATCTGGCCGATCCAGCCGTTCGGCGCGTAGAGCGCCGTCAGCGCGATGCCCGCGACGGCCGTCGGCAGGGCGAAGGGCAGGTCGATCATGGCGTCGACGAAGCGCTTGCCGGGGAAGCGGTAGCGCACCAGCACCCAGGCCAGCAGAACGCCGAAGACGGTGTTGATCAGCGCCGCGACGAGCGAGGCGCCGAAGGAGAGCCGCAGCGCCATCAGCGTGCGGTGGTCGGTGGCGAGCGTCCAGAACCCGTCCCAGCCGATGCCGGCGGCGCGCATGACGAGCGCGGCGAGCGGCACGAGCACGATCAGGGAGAGATAGGTGAGCGTGAAGCCGAGCGCGGGGCCGAAACCCGGCACCACGCTGGGGCGCCGGATCCCTGGAAGGGAGAGGACGGTCATCGGGCGATCAGTTCGCCGGCTTATAGATCTGGTCGAAGACGCCGCCATCGCCGAAATGGTCGGGCTGCACCTTCTTCCAGCCGCCGAACATCGGATCGTCGATCGTGACGAGCTTCAGCTCGGGAAAGCGCTTCAGGTCTTCGGGCGCGGCCGAGTCCGGCCTGGACGGCCGGTAATAGTGCTTGGCGGCGATGGCCTGGCCCTCGGGCGAGTAGAGATAGTCGAGATAGGCGGTCGCCACCTCGCGCGTGCCCTTGGCGTCGACATTGGCATCGACGAGGGCGACGGAGGGCTCGGCCTTCATGGAGACGGAGGGGACGACGATCTCGAAATCGTCGGGCCCCAGTTCCTCCAGCGCCAGGAAGGCCTCGTTCTCCCAGGCCAGCAGCACGTCGCCGATGCCGCGCTGGACGAAGGTGGTGGTGGCGCCGCGCGCGCCCGTGTCGAGCACCGGCACGTGGGAGAGGAGCGTGCCGACATAGGCCTTCACCTTGGCCTCGTCGCCGCCGAACTTTTCGTGCGCCCAGGCCCAGGCCGCCAGGTAGTTCCAGCGCGCCCCGCCCGAGGTCTTGGGGTTCGGGGTGATGACCTCGACGCCGTCCTTCACCAGATCGCCCCAGTCGGCGATGGCCTTCGGATTGCCCTTGCGCACGAGGAAGACGATCGTCGACGTGTAGGGCGCGGAGTTGTTGGGCAGGCGCGAGCGCCAGTTCTCGGGAAGCTTCTTCGAGTTCTGCGCGATCGCGTCGATATCGGCCTCGAGCGCGAGCGTGACCACGTCGGCCTCCAGCCCGTCGATCACCGAGCGGGCCTGCTTGCCCGAGCCGCCATGCGACATCTGCACGGTCACGGCTTCCTTGCCCTCGGCCTCGCGATGCTTGGAGAAGGCGGCGTTGAAATCCTTGTAGAGCTCGCGCGTCGGATCGTACGAGACGTTGAGGAGGGTCTGCGCCGCGACGGGGCTCGCCAGGAGGCTGGCCGCGCCGAGCGCCGCCAGAAGGGTCATGCGAAAGCCGGTCATCGATGTCTCCATCAGGATTGTCCTGTATGAAGATAATCTCGATCGGATTGATATGGATTGTCAAGAGAGTCAGATTTCGTTCGAATGCCACGGAGTTTCCGTCAAAGGCCTGCGCGCCCTCGACAATGGCGCGGGCCACCCGCCAAGGTGGCGTTAAGCATGTCGGAAATCTTCGATGCGCGAAGGCCGTGGAAGCGGCTCCTGCGATGTTTCGATGACGCGGGATAGACGAGCAGAACAGCCGCCCGGCGGCGCCGCGAGGCCCGTTTCGACCTTCGCGCAGAGGGCGAACGCGGTGCGGGGCGCGGGTCCGCGACGACGCGCCCGCCCGGCTGCGGGAAGGCCCGTCCGGTTCGCGGCCGGGGCGAGCGTCAGTGGGCGGCGGCGACCGCGCGGCTCTGGCCGAGATCGTCGAGAAGGCCGGGCTCGGCCATGGCATCGGCGATCGTCGTCTCGTCGAGCACGGCGCGGGCCGACTCGGCGACGCGCGCGAAGACGCGGCGGATCTCGCAGGACTCCTCCTCGCCGCAGTCGTCGCAGCGCCGGTAGGCGATGCGGCTGAGGCAGGGCAGCGGCGCGATGGGCCCGTCGATCAGCCGCAGCACCTGACCGAAGGTGATCTCCTCGGCGGGCTTCAGCAGGGCATAGCCGCCGAATTTGCCGCGCCGGCTCTGCACGAGGCCGACGCGCTTCATGTCGAGAAGGATCTGCTCCAGGAACTTGCGCGGGATCGCCTGCGCCTGCGCGATCTCGGCCGTCACGAGCGCCCCTTGCGAACGGGCGAGGGCGATGAGGGCGCGCAGGGCGTATTTGGCTTTCTGGGAGATCATCGGCGTCCGGTCGGCTCGGCGACGGGCCGCCGCCCGGAGGTTGAGGCCGGGCGGCGCGCGTCGCGATCCCCTCGCATATGCCGCTTTTTGCCGGCCCGCGCCACCCGGAGGCGCGGTCTCGGTCGAAGCGAGGCCGCGGCCCGCCCGGCGCGCGCGGCGCGCCGCTAGAGGCCGAGCGCCGCGTCGATCCTGTCCCGGCCGGGCATGGCCGTCTGCGCGCCGAGGCCGAGGCAGGCGAGCGAGGCGGCGGCCACCGCGCGGGCCGTGGCCTCTCGGAAGTCGCGCCCCTCGGCGAGCCCGGCGGCGAGCACCCCCACGAACGTGTCGCCCGCGCCCGTCGTGTCCACCGGCTCCACGCGCAGCGCCGGCACGCGGGCGGGCGGCAGGCCGGAGCGCGCGACCAGCGCCCCTTGCGCGCCGAGCGTGGCCACCAGCGTCATGGCGAAGCGCGAGACGAGCGCCTTGGCCTCGGCCTCGAAGGGCCCGGGCAAGGCGAGGAGCCGCGCCACGGCCTCGAGCTCGGTCTCGTTGACGACGAGGACGTCGGCGAGCGGCAGGAGGAGCTCGAGATCGGCGGCCGAGAGGTCGGCGGGAACGGGCGCGAGGTTGAGCACGACCCGGCCCCCGCGCGCGCGCGCGGCCCTCGCGGCCTCGATCGAGGCGGCCTTGGGCACTTCCATCTGCAGCACCAGCACGTCGCCCGGGGCCAGATGCGCCGGGTCGAGCCCGCCGAGCCGGGCATTGGCGCCGCTCGCCACCGTGATCGCGTTCTCGCCCGAAGCGTCGATCACGATGAAGGCGCAGCCCGTCGGCGCGTCGAGGACGGCGAGGGCGGAGAGATCGATCCCCTCCCCTTCGAGATTGGCGCGCGCCGCGCCGCCGAGTTCGTCCGGGCCGATCGCGCCGATCATGGCGACGCGCGCCCCGCCGAGCACCCGCGCGGCGGCCACCGCCTGGTTGGCGCCCTTGCCGCCGAAAAACTGTTCGTAGCCCGGCGACAGCACCGTCTCGCCCGGCCGCGCGATCGCCTCGACGCGGCAGACGAGATCGACATTGATCGAGCCGAAGACCACGACCCGGCCGCCACTGTTGGCTGCGCTCTCCATCCTCATCTCCTCCCGGCGGTCCGCCTTTGCGGGCGCCGCCTCGACCACGCCGGTGCACCCCGCCGGCCCGCCGGGCCGTCCGGCGCCACTGGCGACGGCTCATAGACCATCGCGCGCCAAACCGCACCCGGCCAAGCGGCGAGGCCCCGCGCCCGGCGCGGGCCGCGCCCTCCCCCTCCGGTCGAGGCACTTCCGCAGCGCCGTGACGGCCCCCGGAAGGGTCGTCGTGCCCGCTTCCGGCTTGTCCGGTCTTCGCGGCAGGATGGAAGACCGCGGGCCGGCGATCTCAACCCCGCCGCAATCGCCATGCTGCTAGGCAATATGACACTTTCGCGACAGTAAGGGGCGAGACGATGAAGCACCGGACCACCGTCCCCCTCCTCGCCTGGGGCCTTCTCGCCGCGATCGTCTTCGTGACCCTGTGCCCGATCGGCCTGCGGCCGGCGACGGAGATCTCCGTCAACGCCGACCGGGCGCTTGCCTTCGCGCTGCTCGGCGCCGTCTTCGCCCTCGCCTATCCCGGGCGCTGGCTGTGGCTCCTGGCCCTCCTGCCGCTCGCCGCCTTCGGCATCGAGGCGCTGCAGTTCCTGTCCGCCACGCGCCATCCCCATTTCGAGGATGCCGCCTTCAAGGCCCTGGGCGCCGCGCTCGGCATCCTCGCCGGGCGTCTGGCGGCCGCCTTCCTGCCGCCGGCCCCCACGGGCGCCGAGACGCGCTGAGGCCTCCGGTTCCATCCCCGCGCCAAGTCCTGTAAACGGGCGCGTGCCCGCAGCGCCGGCCGCGGACGACCTGCGACGGCGCACGCCGCGGCATCCGCCCGCAATGGCGATGGAGACGAGTGACATGCCGCAGCTTCCCGAACAGATCGCCTCCGACGGCGGCCTCGCCACGGTGACGCAATCGGCGCTGCGCACGCTGGACGTCCAGATCGCGGGGATGACGACCTTGCGCGAGGCGCTGGCGGACGGGCTCGACGCCGCGCTCTCGCAGGTCGTCGATCTCGTGCTCGGCTCGTCCGGCCGCGTCATCGTCAGCGGCATGGGCAAGAGCGGCCATATCGGGCGCAAGATCGCCGCCACGCTCGCCTCCACCGGCACGCCGGCCTTCTTCATGCATCCGGCCGAGGCGAGCCACGGGGATCTCGGCATGGTGGCGGGCGACGACCTCGTCCTCGCCCTGTCCTGGTCGGGCGAGACGCGCGAGCTCGGCGACATCGCCAGCTACACCCGCCGCTACCAGGTGCCGCTCGTCGCCGTGACCAGCGAGCGCGACAGCACGCTCGGGCGCGCCGCCGACCTCGTGCTGGCGCTGCCCAAGGTGACGGAGGCCTGCCCGCACGGGCTGGCGCCCACCACCTCGACGCTCCTGCAGCTGGCGCTCGGCGACGCCATCGCCATCGCGCTCCTGGAACGCCGCAGCTTCACGCCCGCCCATTTCCACCGCTTCCATCCCGGCGGCAAGCTCGGCAGCATCCTGCGCACGGCCGGCGACCTGATGCGGCGGGCGCCCGACATCGCGGCCGTCGGGCCGCAGGTCACGCTCGGCGCGGCCGTCATCGAGATGACGACGCGCAGCCTCGGCAGCGCCTTCGTGGTGGACGAGGAGGACCGCGTCCTCGGCGTCGTGACCGACGGCGACCTGCGCCGCCATCTGCGCGGCGACTTCCTCGCCCGGCCCGTCTGCGAGGTGATGACGCCCCGGCCCGTCAGCTGCGCGCCGGACATGCTGGGCAGCGCGGCGCTCGCGCTGATGAGCCGGCACAAGGTCAACGCGCTGGCGGTGGTGAGCGGCGAGCGCATCGTCGGCGTCCTCACCATGCACATGCTGCTCGCCGCCGGCATCGTGTGAGGCGGGCCTGCCGGGCGGCGCCGAGGCCTCGATAAAGCCGGGCGCGCGGTGTAGCGAAGGGCCAAGGGCCCCGCCAGGGCCATCGCCGCCCGGCCGGGCGGCCGAACCCCATGGACGAGAACGGCAGGGCAGAGAGACGATGAGCGACCACCTGAAGATCTATGTCGGCTACGACACGCGCGAGGACATCGCTTGGCAGGTCTGCCGCGCCTCGCTCCTGCGCCATGCGAGCGGGCCCCTGGAGATCCACCCGCTGAAGCAGGCGAGCCTGCGCGAGCTCGGCCTCTACACGCGGCCGGCCGACAAGGCCGCCACCGAATTCTCGCTGACGCGCTTCCTCGTGCCCTATATCGCCGCCCATGACGGCTGGACGATCTTCGTCGATTGCGACTTCCTCTTCACCACCGACATTCTCGGCCTCGTGAAGGGCCTCGACCGGTCCAAGGCCGTCCATGTCGTGCAGCACGACTACGTGCCGGCCAACGCGGTGAAGATGGACGGGCAGGCGCAGGCCAGCTACCCCCGCAAGAACTGGTCGTCCTTCATCCTCTTCAACAACGCCCATCCGCTGGTGAAGGCGCTGACGCCCGACGTGGTGAACGCGGCGAGCCCCGCCCATCTCCACCGCTTCTCCTGGATCCCCGACGACACGCTCATCGGCGCGCTGGATCTGACCTGGAACTTCCTGGAAGGCGAATATCCCCGCCCCGAGCGCGTGCCCAACGCCATCCACTTCACCAATGGCGGCCCCTGGTTCGACGACTGGCAGAGCGTCGACTTCGCCGACCTCTGGCGCGAGGAGCGCCGCCTCTACGAGGCCGGCCTGCCGCAGACGCAGGCCTGAGACCCGCGCGGCGCGGGCGGGAGCGCGACATCTTGCGCCCTCTGCCCGCCCACGCCCGCAAGACAGCCGTCACGGCGCGCCCATCGCCCGCGTCACGCGAAGGGATGTCGGACGAAAGGCTCTATCTTTTGGAAAGTTGAGAAAGCGCGGCCCCGACGGGCCTGTCGCTGAAAACTTGGGGCTTCCCTGACGCATCAGGGGAATTGGTGCCCAGGAAAGGACTCGAACCTTCACGCCTCGCGGCACACGGACCTGAACCGTGCGCGTCTACCAATTCCGCCACCTGGGCACGGGGGTGGCTTTAAGGGGTGGCTGGCGGCCTGTCAACGCCGGGTTGGGGCCATCGGTGACGATTGTCGCAGGCCCCAGGGCGTCGCGGCGGTGGCGCGACGCGATGCGCCTTCATTTCGGGGCGCGAAGCGTCTATGACGCGCGACAGGTGAAGAGGCTTCGGCGGCGGCCCGGCGGCCGCCCCGTACGGCGACAGGGCATCGCGATGACGATCGATACGCAGGCCACCGTGGTGATCTTCGGCGGTTCGGGCTTTCTGGGCCGCTACGTGGTGCGCGCGCTCGCCAAGCGCGGCCATCGAATCCGCGTCGCCTGCCGGCGGCCGGATCTGGCCTATCACCTGCAGACGGCGGGCAATATGGGCCAGGTCATGCCGATCCAGGCGAACCTGCGCCATCGCTGGTCGGTGGACCGCGCGGTGGAAGGCGCCCATCACGTCGTCAATCTCGTCGGCGTCCTCGCCGAGAGCGGGCGTCAGAGCTTCGAGGCGCTGCAGTCGGCCGGCGCCAGGGCCGTGGCGGAGGCCGCCCGCTCCGTCGACGCCTCGCTGACGCAGGTCTCGGCGATCGGCGCGGACGAGGCCTCGCCGAGCGCCTATGCCCGCTCCAAGGCCCGCGGCGAGCGCGCCGCGCTCGAGACCGTGCCGCAGGCGCGCATCCTGCGCCCCTCCATCGTCTTCGGCGCCGAGGACCAGTTCTTCAACCGCTTCGCCGACATGGCGCGCTTCTCGCCGGTCCTGCCGCTTCTGGGCGGGGGCACGACGCGCTTCCAGCCGGTCTATGTCGGCGACGTCGCCGAGGCGGTGGCGGATTGCGTGGACGCCAGGGTGGCGGGCGGGCGCATCTACGAGCTCGGCGGACCGGAGGTCCTCACCTTCCGCGAGATGATGGAGCTCATGCTCGCCGAGATCGAGCGCAAGCGCGGCTTCGTCACCCTGCCCTTCGGCCTCGCCGCGCGCATGGCCGAGGTGATGAAGTACCTGCCCGGCGCGCCGCTGACGCCCGACCAGGTCGTGCAGCTGCAGCGCGACAACGTCGTCTCCGAGAGCGCGATCGCCGAGAAGCGCACCTTCGAGGCCTTCGGCATCGAGCCGCGCACGCTCGCCGCCATCCTGCCGACCTATCTCGTGCGCTTCCGCCCGGAGGGCCAGTTCACCAAGCCGGGCGCCCATCCGCAGGACAGCAATTCCGGCACCATGATGTGACGGGCGCGCCGGCAGGCGCCCCCGATCGAGGACCGGGCGCGGCCTTGGACGGCCGGAACGGGTAAGGGACGGGCCGTTTTTCTCGAAGGAGGATCGCACGCCATGGACATCACGCGGAACGGATCGCGGCCCTCGGCCAGGGGGCCCGCCGACTGGTTCACCGGCGCCGTGCGCATCGACCCGCTCTTCTCGGCCAACGAGGCGCGGCGCGGGGCGGCGGCGCGGGTCACGTTCGAGCCGGGGGCGCGCACCGCCTGGCACACGCACCCGCTCGGGCAGACGCTGATCGTGACGGAGGGGCTCGGCCTTGTGCAGCGCGAGGGCGGACCGGTCGAGGAGATCCGGCCCGGCGACGTCGTCTGGTTCGCGCCGGACGAGAAGCACTGGCACGGCGCCGGCCCCACCACCGCCATGACCCACATCGCCATCCAGGAACATCGCGACGGCACGGTCGTGGAGTGGATGGAGCCCGTCAGCGACGCGGATTACGCGGGCTGACGGAGCGAGGACGCGCGCCGGTGGGGCCCGGCGCCGTCCGGCCGCGGAAAGCGGCCAGGACGGGCCCTTCCGAACGCGCGGCGCTCAGACGAGCGCGGTCGGCAGGTCCCGCCCGGCGAAATGCGCGTCGAGATTGGCCAGAACCAGATCGGCCATGGCCTGGCGCGTCTCGTGCGTGGCGCTCGCCATATGCGGCGTGAGGACGACGTTCGGCAGGCCGAGAAAGCCGGCCGGCACGTTCGGCTCGTCGGCGAAGACGTCGAGCCCGGCGCCGGCGATCTCGCCGGCCTCGAGCGCCGCGAGAAGGGCGGGCTCGTCGACCACCGAGCCGCGGGCGACGTTGACGAGGAAGCCTCTGGGGCCGAGCGCCTTCAGGACCGCCGAATCGACGATGTCGCGGGTCTGCGCGGAGGCCGCGGCGGCGACGACGAGGATGTCGCAGCCGGCGGCGAGGGCCCGCGGGTCGGCGACATAGGCATAGGGCACGTCGTCCCGCGGGTTGCGGTTGTGGTAGCTGATCGCGGCGTCGAAGCCCTCGAGGCGCCGGGCGATCGCAAGACCGATCCGCCCGAGGCCCAGAATGCCGACGCGCTTGCGCGAGACCTTGCTGGCGAGGCCGAGATCGCCCTTCGGCCAGGCGCCGGCGCGCACATGGCCGTCGCCGCGCACGATCTGGCGCAGAAGCGCGACGATCAGGCCGATCGCGAGGTCGGCGACGTCCTCGGTGAGGACGTCCGGCGTGTTCGACACGCGGATGCCGCGCCGCTTCGCCTCGGCGAGATCGACCTTGTCGAAGCCGACGCCGTTGATCGCGACGATCTCGAGCGCGGGCAGGCGCGCGGCGAGATCGGGCGAAATGCCGATATGGCCGCCGGTGACGACGCCGCGGATGGCGGGGGCGAGCGCATCGAGCCGCCCTTGCGTCCCAGCCTCGAAATGGCGGTGCACGGTGAAGCGCTCGGCGAGCGCCGCCTCGAGAGCGGGCAGGAGCGGGCAGAGCTGCAGGATCTCGGCGGTCTTCGGCATTGGCTGGGACATGGGACCTTCCGGATCGGCCTTCACTTGATGTCGGCCTTGATGAACTGCGCCATTTCCGGCGTCTTCGGGCTCGCGAAGAGCTCGGCCGAAGGCCCCGCCTCGTGGATGCGGCCCTGGTGCATGAAGACGGTGGTGTTGGCCACGCGTTTGGCGAAGCCCATCTCGTGCGTGACGAGGAGCATGGTCATGCCGTCGCGCGCGAGCGTCTCCATCACCGCGAGCACCTCGCCGGTGAGTTCGGGGTCGAGCGCGGAGGTCACCTCGTCGAAGAGCATGACCCTCGGGCGCATGGCGAGCGAGCGGGCGATGGCCACGCGCTGCTGCTGGCCGCCGGAAAGCTCGTCGGGATAGGCGTCGAACTTCTCCGACAGGCCGACCAGCGCCAGAACCTCCTCGGCGATCGCGCGCGTCTCGCCCTTGGCCGCCTTCTTCACGATGCGCGGGGCCAGCATGATGTTCTGCCCGACCGTCAGATGCGGGAAGAGATTGTAGCTCTGGAACACGATGCCGACGTCGCGGCGCAGGGCCCGAAGCGCGGCCTTGTCACGGCTGACCTTGTGGCCGGCGATCTCGATCGAGCCCGAATTGATCTTCTCCAGCCCGTTGACGCAGCGCAGCAGCGTCGACTTGCCCGAGCCCGAACGCCCGATCAGCGCCGTGACCTCGCCGCGCCCCACCGTCATCGAGATGCCCTTCAGGACCTCGACGGCGCCGAAGCTCTTGTGGACGCGGTCAATGACGACTTCCGACATGAAGCCTCCTCTCCAGCCAGCGCGAAAGCTGGGACAGCGGGTAGCAGACGGCGAAGTACAGCGCGGCGACCACGAGGAAGACGCGGAAGGGCTGGAACGTCGCGTTGTTGATGAGCTGGCCGGCGCGGGCGAGCTCGACGAAGCCGATGAGCGAGGCGATGGAGGTGTTCTTCACCACCTGCACCGCGAAGCCGACGGTGGAGGGCAGCGAGATGCGCACCGCCTGCGGCAGGACGACGTGGCGATATTGCTGCCAGCGCGTCATGGCGAGGGATTCGGACCCCTCCCACTGCTGCTTGGGGACCGACTGGATGGAGCCGCGCCAGATCTCGGCGAGATAGCCCGAGGCGTAGATCGTCATGGAGACGCCGGCGGCGACCAGCGGCGGCAGCTGGTAGCCCATGAGGCTCAGCCCGTAATAGGACAGGAACAGGATCATCAGCACCGGAATGCCCTGGATGACCTGGATGTAGACGGAGGCCGCAAGCCGCAGCCAGCGCCAGACCGAGACCCTCGCGAGCGCCACGAGGAAGCCGACGACGCCCCCGCCCGCCAGCGCGAGCGCGGTGAGGATCAGCGTCCATTGCAGGGACTGGACGAGGAAGATGAATTCGTCTTGGCCGAAGGAGCGGAACATCAGGCCGACGCCTCCACCACGGGGCGCACGGCGGCTTTTGCCGTGCGGCGGCCGAAGAGCCAGAGCCCGATCAGCGCCAGCAGCCCCCGCAGGAGAAGGGCGAGCGCCAGATAGATGATCGTGACGGCGATATAGACCTCGAAGGAGCGGTAGCTCTGCGACTGCACGAAGGAGGCGGCCGCCGTCAGTTCGCCGGTCGAGATCGCCGAGGTGATGGAGGAGGCCAGCATCATCAGCACGAATTGCGATGAGAGCGCGGGATAGACCTTCTGGATCGCCGGCAGGATGACGACGTGCCGGTAGATCTGGATCTGCGTGAAGCCGAGCGCCTCGCCGGCCTCGATCTGCGACTTGTGGACCGCCTCGATGCCGGCGCGGATGATCTCGGTGGAATAGGCCGCGAGGTTGATGGTCATGCCGATCAGCGCGGCGGTGACGGCGCCGACGCGAAAGCCCATGCCCGGCAGGCCGAAATAGATGATGAAGAGCTGGACGAGGAAGGGCGTGTTGCGGATCAGCTCGACATAGGCGTCGACGAGGAAGCGCACCGGCCTCCCGCCCATCGAGCGCAGCGAGGCGAGGAGGATGCCGAAGGCGGTGCCCACGACGATGGCGAAGGCCGAGATCTGCACCGTCAGCCACAGGCCCTTCAGGAGCTGGTCCTGATACTGGGCGAGGACGCCGAACTGGAACGTGTAGTTCATGGGGACATCCCGGGGCGATCGCCGCCCGGCTCAAGGGGCCGGGCGGACGGATCGTGCGAGGGGCGAAGGGCCCGCCTGCGCGGGCCGCCGGGCGAAGGCGACGGGCCGGGCCCGGCTCAGAAGCTCGGCAGGGTCGGCGGCAGCGGCGCGCCCGTCCACTTCACGGCGATCTTGTCGAGATCGCCCGAGACCTTCATCAGGTAGATCGCGGTGTTGAGATACTGGTGCAGCTCGAAGTCGGTCGGCAGGACCGCCATGGAATTGCCCTGGCGGAAGAAGGTGAAGCCCACCTGCAGCTTGGCGTCGGGCATCTGCTTCATCAGGCCGTCGGCGACGGTGGACGGCAGGGCGGTGGCGTCGGTCTGGCCGGAGAGGAGCGCCTGCGCGGAGGTCGAATCGTCCTCGTAGACGACGATCTCCAGGCCCTCGACATTGGCGCGGCGCAGCGCCGCCTCCTGCGAGGAGCCTCGATTGACCGCGATGCGCTTGCCCTTCAGGCTGTCGAGACTCTCGAACTTCTGGTCGGGGCCGGAGACGACGACCATGTTAAAGGCCGAGTAGGGCGCGGTGAACATCACCGTCTTGGCGCGCTCGCCGGTCGGCGCCAGCGTGGCGACGAGGAAGTCGACCTGGCCGGTCTGGAGCGCGGGAATGCGGGCGGGCGGCGTCAGCGGCACGAGCTGCACGGGCAGGCCGAGATACTGGGCGACGAGATTGGCGACGTCGACGTCGTAGCCGGTCGGGTTGCCCTGGCTGTCGATCATGCCCATCGGCGGGGCGCCGGTCAGGACGCCGATGCGCACCGTGCCCCGGCTTTGGATGTCGGCGAGGCTCGCGGCCTCGGCCCTCGTGGGGGCCGCGCTCGTGGCGGCGATCAGCGCGAGCGCCAGGGCGCCGGCGCCGAGCGCCGTCTTCAGTCGATGCAACATGTCCATTCCTCCCAGAAGGTTGTTTGCGGTCGATGTCGGGTCAGAGGGTGGCGAGCACGCCCCCGTCGACATAGACGATCTGTCCGTTGACGAAGTCGGACGCGGCCGAGGCGAGGAAGATCGCCGCGCCCTGCAGCTCCTCCACGCGGCCCCAGCGCCCGGTGGGCGTGCGCGTCTTCAGCCATTCGGTGAATTTGGGGTCGTCGACGAGCGCCTGGTTCAGCGGCGTCTCGAAATAGCCGGGGCCGATCGCGTTGACCTGCAGCCCGTGGCGCGCCCAGTCGGTGCACATGCCGCGGGTGAGGTTCAGCACCGCGCCCTTGGTGGCGGTGTAGGGCGCGATGGAATAGCGTGCGGCCTGCGCCTGGAGGCTCGCGATGTTGACGATCTTGCCGCGTCCGCGGGCGATCATGTGCCGGGCGACGGCCTGGCCCACGAAGAAGACCGAATCCACGTTGGCGCGCATGATCTCCGACCAGGTCTCGGCCGGATAGGTCTCGAGCGGCGCGCGGCGCTGGATGCCGGCATTGTTGACGAGGATGTCGATCGCGCCGATCTCGCTCTCGATGCGCTCGACGCCGTCGCGAACGGCGTTGATATCGGTCACATCGAAAATCGCGACATCGACGGCGATGCCCTCCGATGCCAGCCGCGCCGCCGCCTCCTCCACCGCCTCGCGGCGCCGCCCGTTCAGGACGATCGACGCCCCGGCGCGTCCCAGGCCTTCCGCGAGCGCATAGCCGATGCCCTGGCTGGACCCGGTGATGAGCGCCCGACGGCCGGTCAGATCGAAGAGTTTCAGGGACATGCTCGCGTTCCGCTTCCAGGACAGGGCGACAGGCCGCGCATGTCCGTCGTTTTGTTATCGGTATCATCGCTTGCCACGGGAGGCAAACTGTTTCTGGCCCTGCGCCCGGGCGAGGCGGCGGCGGCGCGGGGCCGCGAGGGGCCGGCGTCATACGGCGGGCCAGCGGTGGTGGAAGACGCCCTCCGCGTCGAGGCGGCGGAACGTGTGGGCGCCGAAGAGGTCGCGCTGGGCCTGCGTGAGATTGGCGGTGCCGCGCGCGCGGCGGTAGTCGTCGAGATAGGCGAGCGCGGCCGAGAGGGCGGGCACGGGCAGGCCGCCGAGCGCGGCCTTGGCGACCACGCGGCGAAGGCTCGCCTGCCCCTCCTCCACGAGGCGCCGGAAGGAGGGCGCCTGCAGGAGGTTCACGACCTCGCCGCCGCCGGCCTCGTAGGCCTGCGTGATGTCGTCGAGGAAGCGCGAGCGGATGATGCAGCCGGCGCGCCAGATGCGGGCGATCTCGCCGAGCGGCAGCGACCAGCCGAACTCCCGGGAAGCTTCGGCGAGCGTGGCGTAGCCCTGCGCATAGGCGATGAGCTTGGCGGTCTCGAGCGCGGCCTCCAGTTCGGCAAGGCCCGCCGCGTCCGCCTCGAAGGCGGCGGGCTCGGTGCGGATGTCGAAGAGGCCGGCGGCGGCGGCCCGCTCGGCGCGGCGCGAGGAGAGGCCGCGCGCCGAGACGGCCGCCTCCAGCGTGGTGGCGCCGATGCCGAGCTTCTGCGCCTCGATCACCGACCAGCGCCCCGTGCCCTTCTGCCCCGCCTCGTCGACGATGAGGTCGACGAGCGGGCGCCCGGTCTCGGGGTCGATCTCGGCGAGCGTGACGGCGGTGATCTCGACGAGATAGGAGGAGAGGCCGCGCGTGTTCCAGTCGGCGAAGATCGCGGCCATGGCGGGCGCCTCCATCCCGACGCCGTCGCGCAGGATGCCGTAGACCTCGGCGATCATCTGCATGTCGGCATATTCGATGCCGTTGTGGATCGTCTTGACGAAGTGCCCCGCCCCGTCCGGCCCCAGCCAGTCGACGCAGGGGCTGCCCTCGTAGCGGGCCGCGATCGGCTCCAGCAGAGGCTTCAGCCGCTCCCAGACCGCCTTGTCCCCGCCGACCATGATCGAGGGACCGTGGCGCGCCCCCTCCTCGCCGCCCGAGACGCCCATGCCGACGAAATGCACGCCCGTGCCGGCCGTCTCGCGGTCGCGCCGCACCGTGTCGTTGAAATCGGCATTGCCGGCGTCGATCAGGATGTCGCCCGCCTTCAGATGCGGCAGGACCTGCGCCATCTGCTCGTCCACCGGGCGCCCGGCATTGACCATGAGGACGACGACGCGCGGCGCCTTCAGGGAGGCGACGAACTCGGCGATCGAGCGCGTCGGCACCAGCCGTCCGGCGAGCGCCGGGTTGGCCTCGCGCACCGCATGGGCCTTCTCCACCGTACGGTTGAAGAGGGCGACGGTGAAGCCGCCATTGTCGGCGAAGTTCAGCGCCAGATTGGCGCCCATCGTTCCCATGCCGAGGACGCCGAGGTCCGCCCCGCTCTCATTCATGTGTCGCTCCCGACGCTCTGCGTTTCAGGGTCCATCGCCTCAGGCCGCCTCGTGCGGGCGCCCGAAATCGAACAGTTTCATATAGGCCGCGCTGTCCTCGGCGCCGATGCCGGCGGCGACCATCATGCGGTGCAGGTCGGCGATCAGGCTCGTGACGGGCATGGGCGTGCGCAGCGCCATGGCGAAGGCCTGCACCGCCTCCAGGTCCTTCAGCATGTTGTCGATGCGTCCGGTCGGGGTGAGGTCGCGCCTGGCCATCTTGCCCATGAACTCCTGCAGGATGCGGCTGTCGGCGCGCCCGCCCGCGAGCGCGGCCGGGATCTTCGCCGCGTCGACGCCGGCATCGAGCGCCAGGCGCGTCGCCTCGGCCACGGCCATGAAGGTGCAGGCGCAGAGCACCTGGTTGATGAGCTTGGTCGTCTGGCCGGCGCCCACCGGGCCCATATGGCTCATGTTGGCGGCCACGAAGCCGAGCACGGCGCGGGCGCGTTCGACATCCGCCTCCGCGCCCCCCATCATCAGCGTCAGCCGCCCTTGCGCCGCCGCCGGCGCCCCGCCCGAGAGCGGCGCGTCCACCCAGGCCATGCCGGTCTGCGCGCGCAGCCGCGCCGCCATCGCCGCCGTCGCCTTGGGGTCGATGCTCGACATGTCGATGAGGAGCTTGCCGGGCCCGGCGAAGCCCGCGAGCCCCTCGGCGCCGAAGAGGACGGCCTCCACGATCTCGGCCGTGTTGAGGCTGAGGACGATCGTGTCGCACGCTTCCATCAGCGCCTGCGAGGAGGCGGCGACGCTCGCGCCGCGCGCGGCGAGCGGAGCCAGCTTCCGCGCGTCGCGGTCGCGCAGGACGAGCGCGATCCCCTCGTCCAGAAGCCGTCCGGCGATGGCGCTGCCCATGACGCCGACGCCGACGATGCCGACGCGCCCGATCCCTGCTTTATCGACCATCGCCGTCTCCTTGCCTTGCTGCGGCCGCGCAGGGCGCGGCCTTCGCCTCGATCGTGGTGCGCCGCGCCACGACGCTGACGCCGATATCCTGCGAGACCGGCACCGCGGCCCCCGACTTGCCCTCGAAGAGATCGAGGAGGAGGCGCCCCGTGCGCTCGCCGATCGCCTTGGCATCGACGCGCACGGTCGAGATCGGCGGCTCGCTCTGGCGCCCGATCTCGAAATCGCCGAAGCCGAGGACGGCGACGCGGCCGGGCACGTCGATGCCGCGGCGCCGGCACTCCATCATCGCGCCGAAGGCGGAGGCGTCGGAGACGGCGAAGACGGCCTCGACGTCCGGCGCGCGGTCGAGAAGCGCGGCCATGGCCGCCGCGCCGTGCTCGTAGGAGACGGGCGCATGGCCGAGCCGCAGGACGAGCGCGTCCGACAGGCCGGCATCCTTCAGCGCGGCCGCGAACCCCTGCAGGCGCGCCTCGCCGCGATGGTCGGCGACGTCCTCGCCCACGACCGAGCCGAAGGCGGCGATGCGCCTATGCCCGAGCCCGATCAGGTGGCGCGCGGCGGCCCGGCCCGCCTCGAAATTGGAGAAGCCGACCGCCCGGTCGAGCGGGGGCTCCGGCCGGTCCCAGATCTCGACGACCGGGATGCGCGCATTGGTCAGCATGCGCCGCGTGGCGCCGGTGTGGATGGAGCCGGCCACGACAAGCGCCTCGGGACGGCGCGACAGGAGGGCGCGCACGAGGCGCTCCTCCTCGGCGAGGTGGTAGAGCGTGTAGCCGATGAGGAGCTGGTAGGCCGGGCCGAGCGTCTCGGCGAGCCCCTGCGCCGTGTCGCCGAAATTGCTGTTGGTCAGGGTCGGCAGGATGAGGCCGACGAAGTTGGTGCGGCGCGAGGAGAGCGAGCCGGCCACGAGGTCCGGCACGTAGCCGAGCTGCTCGACCGCCGCCAGGACGCGCGCGCGCGTCTCCTGCGAGACGATGGAGGGATCGGCGAGGACCCGGCTCACCGTCATCGTGGAGACGCCGGCCAGGCGCGAGACGTCCCGCATGGTCGGCTTTTTGGGGGTGGCGGGCATGGGTCCGGGCGGCTCGTCTGTGTCTGGGGATGCGGGGCTCAGGCCTGTCGCTCGTAGACGACATGGCGCAATTCTCCCACGAACATCGTCATCAGGCGCGCCACGACCGGCGCGCCCTCGGCCCGCACGGGCGAGGCCTCGGCGATCTCGACGGCCGCCATCGAGGCATAGTCGATCTCCTGCATCAGGACGATCGGCGGGGCACCCGCCTCGGCGCGCCGGGGCCGGTAGACCCGAAGATCGAGCGCGCCCGGCATGCGGCGCCAGACGGGCACGAGACCGGTCTCGACGATCTCGAAGAACTCGGCCTCGCGCCCTTCCTCGATCCGTCCCAGAAACAGGGCGCTGCGCGTGAACACGGGGATGCGGCCTCCGGCCCTGTCAGAAGTGGAGATGGACCTTGATGGCGCGGCGCCGGTCGGCGGCGAGCGCGAAGGCCTCGTCGAGCCGCGCCATCGGCATCAGGGCCGACATGACGGGCGCCACGTCGATCCGGTCGCGCACCAGCCAGTCCACCGCCGTCTCGAACTCGCCGGAGAAGCGGAAGGCGCCGACGAAGTCGATCTCGCGGGCCATCAGCATGTTGACGGGCACGGGGCTGTCGCCCGGCGGCATCATGCCGAGCTGGACGACGCGCCCGCCGGGACGCACGACGCGGAAGAGCGAGGCGAGCGCGGCGGGCGAGCCGGTCGCCTCCAGCGCCACGTCGAACGTGCCCTTGTTCGCCTCGTAGGCGGCGAGCCGCTCGGGATGGGCCGCCACGTTGATCCCCTCGTCGACGCCGGCCCGGCGGGCCAGCGCCAGCGGCTCGTCGACGAGATCGGTGATGGTGACGGTGCCAGCGCCCACGCGCCGCGCCGCCAGCGCCAGGAGAAGGCCGATCGGCCCGGCCCCCGCGATGAGGACGCGCTTGCCGAGAAGCTCTCCGGCGCGGCGGATGCCGTGGATCGCCACCGACAGCGGCTCGGCGAGCGCCGCCTTCTCGAAGGGCATGTCCGCCGGCACGGGCACGGCCTGGTCGGCGCGGCAGACGAAGCGCTCGGAGAAGCCGCCCTGCACATGCGGCACGATCGCCGCCGAGCCGAAGAAGCGCATGTTGCGGCACAGGTTCGAGCGCCCGGCGCGGCAATAGTCGCAGTGAAGGCAAGGCCGGCTCGGATTGACCGCCACGCGCTGGCCGACGGCCAGGCCCGAGACCCCCTCGCCCAGCGCCTCGATCTCGCCGGAGATCTCGTGGCCGAGGACGAGCGGCTCCTGGAGCGCGAAGTCGCCCACGCGCCCCTTCGACCAGTAGGACAGGTCGGACCCGCAGATGCCGCCGGCGCCGAAGCGCACGACGACTTCGCCGGGCATGGGCGAGGGTTCGGCGCGCTCGTCGAGGCGCAGGTCCCGGGCGGCGTGGATGACGGCGGCTCTCATGGCGATGCTTTCCGGCGGCAGGGGCGGGGCGAATGTCGTGATATCGATAACAGACGGGACGGGCGATGCAAGCCCGTTCCGTGCGCGGGCGTCGGTCCCGCCTCGTCAGTCGGCGAAGCCGCAGGCATGGGCGTTGACGTAGATCGCGTAGAGCGAGGTCTGGGCGGTGATGTAGAGGCGGTTGCGCTTCTGGCCGCCGAAGCACAGGTTCGAGACCATTTCGGGCACGGGGATGGAGCCGATATGCGTGCCGTCCGGCGCGTAGACGCAGACCGCGTCGGCATTGGAGGCCCAGAGATGGCCCCGGTCGTCGCTGCGGAACCCGTCGAAGAAGCCGCTCGGCGAGGCGGCGAAATGGCGGCCCTCGCCCGGGCGCCCGTCGGGCCCGATCGCATAGGCGCGGATGCAGGGCGTGTGGTCGCGATCGTGCGTGCGCCCGGTGTCGGAGACGTAGAGCGTGCGCTCGTCCGGCGAGAAGCACAGGCCGTTCGGGCGCAGCATGTCGGTGACGACCGCCTCGATCGCGCCCGTCCGCGGATCCAGCCGGTAGACGTCGCAGGAGGAGAGTTCGGGGCTGGCGCGATGGCCCTCGTAGTGGGAATCGATGCCGTAGGTCGGGTCGCTGAACCAGATCGAGCCGTCGGAATGCACGACGACGTCGTTGGGCGAGTTCAGGCGCCGCCCCTCGAACCGGTCCGCGAGGCCGCGCCAGATGCCGTCGTGATCGAGCCGCGAGATGCGCCGGCCGCCGTGCTCGCAGGCGATCACCCGCCCCTCCCGGTCGAGCGTGTGGCCGTTGTGGAAGCCGCAGGGCCGCTCGAAGACGCCGACGGAGCCGTCGCATTCGTCGAGCCGCATCAGCGCGTCGTTCGGAATGTCGGAGAAGAGGAGCGACTTGGCGGCGGGCACGTAGACCGGCCCCTCCAGCCAGCGCCCGCCCGTCCACAGCCGCTCCAGCCGCGCATGCCCGATGAAGAGGGCGGAGAAGCGCGGATCGTGGACGATGTAGGTGTCGGACATGGCAGGCCCCCTCTGACCGGCGCGCGTCGGGAACGGCGCGTCTTCACAATGGGCCGCGCGGTGGCGGCCCGCGCGGCGCTCGAGCCTCTCACGGCGCCGCGGGGGCCGGCCCGACCGGTCGATCCGCGCGCGCGCGCCGGTGTCAGTCCGTGGGAAGCGGATAGTCGTCCGCCCGGAAGACCGTGTGGAAGATGTCGCCCTCGTAGAGCTCGAGGAGGCCCTTGGTCACCTCGCGCGAGCGGTAGCGCACGTCGGAGGCCAGCGCCAGTTCGATCGCCTCGCGCGAGGGGTAGCGGACCTGGAGGACCATCTCCAGATGCGGGTCGGCGACGTCGGACTCCTCCTGGCGCCAGATGCGCACTTCCTCGGCGCCGGGAAAGCGGGTCCAGAGCGGCACGAGCCGCTCGCGGACATAGGCGGTGAACTCCGCCTCGCGGCCGGGCTTGGCGCGGCCGCGGAAGAAGGCGCAGCGGATATACATGGAAGGCTCCGGGGATCGATGGCGGGAGGTCGGCGGGGATTGGCGGAGGGCGGGACGACCGCCCTGCGCCGGGTCTGCGAGGGCTAGCTCACGCCCCAGAGGGCCTTGCAGGCGTCGCGATAGCCGTTCTGCGGGTCGAAGGCGTTGTCCGGCCCGCCGTCGAACTGGACATTGGCCTTGGTGACGACGGGGAGCGGCGCGCCATCGCCGGAGCGCATGGCGAAGCCGACGCCCGTCAGGGCCGGCGTGCCGCCGAACCGCTTCTGCAGGTTCCTGAACTCAAGCTCCGCCAAGTCAGCCTCCCAGCCCGTCTTCGGCTCGCTTTTGTTATCGATATCATCAACACTTGTCAAACGGCCCTCGATGGTCCGTCCTGCAACCGGAGGCGGAAGGGCACGGGAACGAACCGAGCGCGATGCCGGCGCGTCGGGCCGCCCCTTCCCAAGCGGCGCCGGCCGAGCCGACGCATCGCGCATGGGCCCTTCTCGGCCGAGGCCTCGGGGCGTGCGGTGACGGGGCGAGGCGACCGGGAGGCGGAACGCCCCGCACGGCGTGGGAACGCCCGTAGAGCGAACGGCCGGGTTCCGGCTGCGTCTCGGACCGCGCCGCTAGTAGCCGACGGCCTTGCCCGCCGCGGCGCGGCTGTCGATGGCGCCTGTGTAGCGCGCGCCCGTGCCGGCCTCGACCTCGGCGAGGCTTTCGCCGCCGACGAGGATGCCCGCCGCCTCGCCCCAGATCGTCCAGTCGGGATCGATTGCCACGTCGTAGCCCATGCCGGCCAGGATGCGGCGCGTGTCGGGCGAGAGGGCGAAGGGCTCCATATACACTTTATCGGGCAGCCACTGGTGGTGGATGCGCGGCGCGTCGATCGCCTCCTGCAGGTCCATGCCGTGGTCGACGACGTTGAGGATCGCCTCCAGCGTGATGGTGATGATGCGCGAACCGCCCGGGCTGCCGATGACCATGAAGGGCTTTCCGTCGCGCGAGACGATGGTCGGGCTCATGGAGGAGAGCGGCGACTTGCGTGGCTCGATCGCGTTGGCCTCGCCCTGCACGAGACCGTAGAGGTTCGGCACGCCGGGCTTGACGGTGAAGTCGTCCATCTCGTTGTTGAGGAGGATGCCCGTGCCCGGCGCCACCACGCCCGCCCCGAAGGAGCCGTTCAGCGTGTAGGTGACGGCGACGGCGTTGCCCGCGTCGTCGACGATCGAATAATGCGTCGTCTCCGTCGATTCCCCGAAGCCCTTCGGCATCAGGTCCTCACTGACGCCCGCCCTGAACGGGTCGATCCTGTCGCGGATCTCCTGCGCATAGGCCTTGCTGAGGAGCTTCTCGACCGGATTGTCGACGAAATCGGGATCGCCGAGCGAGGCGTTTCGGTCGACGAAGGCGTGGCGCATCGCCTCCACCATGAGGCGCGTCGTCTCGGCCGAGCCGGCGCCGAGATAGGAGAGCGGATAGGCCTCCAGCACGTTGAGGATCTCGCAGATGATGACCCCGCCCGAGGAGGGCGGCGGCGAGGAGGCGATCTCGAAGCCGCGATAGGAGCAGGTCACGGGCTCCAGCTCGCGCACCGCATAGGCTTCGAAATCGGCCTTCGCGAGGACGCCGCCTCCGGCCCGGCTGGCCTCGACGATCCGCTCGGCGATGGCGCCGCGATAGAAGGCGTCGGGCCCCTCGCGCGCGATGGCCTCGAGCGAGGCGGCGAGATCGTCCTGGCGCAGCGTCGCGCCGAGCTCCAGCGGCCGGCCGTCCTTCAGGAAGATCGCGGCCGCCGCTTCATCCTTCGCCAGCAGGTCGTTGCCCTCCGCGAAGGCGGCGACGTCGCCGGGCTCCAGCACGAAGCCCTCGCGCGCGAGGCGGATGGCGGGCGCCAGCAGCGCCTCGCGCGGCTTGGTGCCGTAGGTCTGGCGCGCCCTCTCGAAGCCGGCGACCGAGCCGGGAACGCCGACGGCGAGATAGCCGCGCGTGCTGGCGTCCTCGATCGGGTTGCCGTCCTTGTCGAGATACATCGTCTTGGTGGAGGCGAGCGGCGCGCGCTCGCGGAAGTCGAGGAAGGTCGTGCGCCCGTCCTTCAGGCGGATGGTCATGAAGCCGCCGCCGCCGAGATTGCCGGCCGTCGGATAGACGACGGCGAGCGCATAGCCGACGGCGACCGCCGCATCCACGGCGTTGCCCCCGCTCTTCAGCACCTCGATGCCGACATCGGAGGCGAGATGCTGCGCGGTCACCACCATGCCGTGCTCGCCCCTGGCGGGCGCCGGCGAGGCGGCTTGGACGGGCCCGAGCGGCGCGAGGCCGATCGCGAGCGCGACGATGAGGGCAACGGGTCCACGCAGTCTCGGCCGCATCTCGAAATCCCCCTTCGGCAAGCGCCGCGCCCGTCCGCGGCCAGCACGACGGCGAGCCTAGAGCCTGACGCGGAGGTTGAACAGGCCGGACGCGAGACGCGCCGGCGGCCGAGGCGCCGGACGCGCGACGGTGGTACCCCGAAAGAACAGGCGAGGCGAAGATCTTCGATCTGCTGCCCGCCGCTCAAACATAAGCCCTCCAAAGGAATGGCTTGCAAGCTTTCGTGCGAGCGCCCACAGTCGCGGCCATGATCCTGCTCAAGACGATCGACCCCGCCGTGCCGCATGCCGGGCATCGCGCCGCCTGCGGGGCCTGCCACGCCTGCGACGTGCGCACCATGGCGGTCTGCGCGGCGCTGGAGCCGGACGAGATCGGCGCGCTGGAATCCATCATGACGGCGCGCCGGCTCGCCGGCGACGAGACGCTGGTGGAGGAGGGCGAGCCGCGACGGCGCGTCTACAGCCTGACCTCCGGCATGCTGCGGCTCGTCAACGGCCTGCCCGACGGGCGCCGGCAGATCACCGGCTTCCTCATGCCCGGGGACTTCCTCGGCCTTGCCGACGACGGGGTCTATTCGGCGAGCGCCGAGGCCGTCACGCCCTCGGCCCTGTGCTCCTTCCCCGTGGCGGGCATGGACGCGCTGGCCGTGCGCTTTCCCAAACTGAACGACCGGCTCTTCGCCTTCACCCGCGCCGCCCTGCGGCGCTCGCGCGAGAACCAGATGATCCTCGGCCGCCTCGCGCCGGTCGAGAAGCTGTCCACCTTCCTCCTCATGCTCTCGCAGCGCGCGGTCGAGCATCACCTGCCGGCCGACCCCGTCGCCATCCCCATGTCGCGCGCCGACATCGCCGACTATCTCGGCCTCACGATCGAGACGGTCAGCCGCTCCTTCACCAAGCTGCGCAACCAGGGCCTCATCGACCTGCCGGACGCGCGCCTCGTGGAGATCCGCGACCGCAAGGCGCTGGAGGCGGTCGCCGGCACGCTGCGGGCCTGATACCGCCCCGCCCCTCAGCCCTCGTCCAGAACACCGCCGCGCAGCGTCGCCATGCGGTCGGCAAGCCCCGGCGGCACGTCGGCATGGGTCGCGATCACCACGGTGCGCCCGGCCGCGGCGCCGCGCAGATCGGCGAAGAAGGCCCGTTCCGTCTCCCGGTCGAGCCCGCTCGTCGGCTCGTCGAGAAGCAGGATGCCCGCCGGCGAGAGAAGCGCGCGGGCGAGGCAGAGCCGCCGCGCCTGGCCGGCCGACAGCGTTCGCCCGCCCTCGCCGAGAAAGGTCGCGAGCCCCTCCGGCAGCGTGCGCACGAAGGCGGCGAGGCGGGCGGCGCCGAGCGCGGCCCAGAGTTCGTCCGGGCCGGCATCCGCCCGGCCGATGCGCAGGTTCTCCTCGATCGTGCCGAGAAAGACCGGCGCGCCCTGTTCGAGCAGCGCGACATGGCGGTGGAGATCGTCGGGATCGCACTCGCGAAGGTCCGTGCCGCCGACGCGCACCGTGCCGCGCGTCGGGTCCTCGAACCGCAGGGCGAGGCGTAGGAGCGTCGATTTGCCGGCGCCGCTCGGCCCCTGCAGCACGACGCATTCGCCGGGCGCGACGCGAAGGTCGACGTCCCGCAGCGCGAAGCGGCCGGGCGCGAAGGAAAAGCTCACGCCCTCGAAGGCGAGCGCGCGCGCGGAGCCGACGGCGCGGGGCATCGGCGCCGGCCGCACGGCGGGGGGCTGGGCGGCGAGTTCGCGCAGCCGCTCGGCCGCGGCCATCGAGGCGCCGAGCCGGGCGACGCTGCGCACCGTGCCGGCGCCCGCCTCGAAACTGCCGACCACCGCGAGCACGAGACCGACGAGGAGCGGGGCGGAAAGCGCGCCCGCGCCATGGGCGGCCAGGCCGGCGGCGAGCGTCGCGATGAGCGCGGCCCCGGCAAGGAGCTGGATCGCGGCGAGCGCGAGGGCGGCCCGGGCCGCGATGCGCCGGCGGATGCGCCCGAGCGTTGCGACGCTCGCCCCGAACTCGGCCCGCGCGCTCTCGACCGCGCCGAGCGCCACGAGATCGTCATGCCCGTCCAGCGCGTCGAGGCCGAGCTGGCGAAGGCGCGCGCAGGCCAGGACCGCCTGCGAGCCCGCCCGCCGCGTCGCCGCCGCGAGGGCGAGCGGCACGAGGATCGCCGCGCCCGCCATCGCCGCGCCGTAGGCAAAGGCCGCGCCCGGCAGGAGAACGGCCAGGAGGGCCGTCACCGAAGCGCCGACGAGGAGACCCGTCACCATCGGCCCGACGGCGAGAAGGAACACCGTGTCCAGCGCCTCCACGTCGGCGACGAGCCGGGAGACGAGGTCGCCGTGCCGGATGTCGCGCTCGATGCGGGAGATGCGCGGCATCAGGGCGCGGAACAGCCATTGGCGGATGTCGGCGAGCGTGCCGAGCGTCGCCTCGTGGCCGGAGAGCTTCTCGCCGTAGCGCGACAGGATGCGCAGGAAGGAGAGGCCGCGCACGGCCGCCGAGGGGCCGAAGAGGTTGAAGGCCGCGCCGAGCCCCGTCAGCGAGGCGGCGGTGAGGAACCAGCCGGAGACGCCGAGGAGCGCGACGCCGCACAGGAGCGTGGCGAGCGACAGGCATAGCGCCAGCGCGAAGGCGCCGCGGCGGCGGGCGAAGAGCGGGCGGAAGGAGAGAAGGGCGTTCATGCGGCGTCCTCGCAGAGGGCGAAGCGGCGAAGGCCCCCGACGGGAGGCGCCGCGACGAGCCGGCCGCCCTCCAGCGTGAGGACGAGGTCCATGCGCGCGGCGACCGCGGGCGAATGGGTGGCGAGGAGGAGCGTGCGCCCGTCCGCGAAGGTCAGGAGCTTGTCGAGGACGCGCTCCTGCGTCGCCCGGTCGAGATGGGCGGTCGGCTCGTCGAGAAGGATCAGCCCGGGATCGCGCAGGTAGAGGCGGGCGAGCGCGACGCGCTGGGCCTCGCCGCCCGAAAGGCCGAGGCCGCCGTCGCCGACGGGCGCGTCGAGCCCGCCGGGCAACAGGTCGGCGAAGGCGTCGACCTCGGCCAGCTCGGCCGCCCGGCGCAGGGCCGCCGCGCCCGCCTGCGGGCGCCCGAGGCGGATATTGTCGGCGATGGTGCCGTGGAAGAGGCGCGGGCGCTGGCCGACAAAGGCGACGCGCTCGCGAAAGGCCGCCTCCGCGATCTCGGACAAGGGCACGGCGCCGAGCCGCACCGTCCCGTCCGCCTCGCGCAGCCGGGCCAGCGTCTCGAGAAGCGTGGTCTTGCCGCAGCCGCTCGGCCCGAGCAGCGCCACGCGAAGGCCGGGGCGGATGGTAAGGTCCGCGCCGTCGAGCAGGCGGCGCGTGCCGCAGGGCGTCGACAGCCGCAGCCCGCCGACGGCGACGCCGAGCGCGCCCTGCGCCGGCGTGCTTGCCCCGGCGGGCGCTTCGGCGGCGGGCGAGGACGGCGGCAGGGCACCGAAGGCGGCGGCGATCTCGCCCGCGGCGGCCATCGCGCCGGCGCGGTCGTGATAGTGCGCGGCAAGCTGGCGCAGCGGCGCATAGACCTCCGGCGCCATCAGGAGGCAGAAGAGCCCCGTCTCCAGCGTCAGCGTGCCGGCATGGAGATCGACGAGGCCGAGAAAGGTGAGGCCGACATAGAGGGCGACGCCCGCCACGCCGAGCGCCGCGAAGAATTCGAGGACCGCCGAGGAGAGGAAGGCGATGCGCAGGACGCCCATCGTGCGGGCGCGCCATTCCTCCCCGATCCGGCCCATCTCGTCCGCCTCCGCCTGCGCCCGGCCGAAGGCGAGGAGGGTGGAGAGGCCGCGCAGCCGGTCGGCGAACCGCGCGGACAGGCGCGAGAGAGCGAGCGCCTGCGCCTTGCCGGCGGCCTCGGCGCCCCAGCCCACCAGGGCCATGAAGAGCGGCACGAGCGGTGCCGTCACCAGGAAGAGGAGCCCGACCGCCCAGTCGAGCGGCAGCACCAGGAGGGCGAAGGCCGGCGGCAGCACGGCGGCCGCGACCATGGCCGGCAGGAAGCGCGCGAAGAACCCGTCGAGCGCCTCCACCTGCTCGCAGAGCGCGCCGGCAAGGGCGCCCGAGGCGCGCTGCGCCGTCCAGTGCGGACGCTGCTCCAGAAGCGCCGCGAAGAGACGCTCGCGCACCACGCGCTTGACGCGCTCGGCTCCGGCCACGGCCGCCCGCTCGCCGAGATAGGAGAGGAGCGCCCGCAGGCCCAGAAGAGCGGCGAGGAGCGCCAGATCCGGCACCAGCGCCTCGAGCGGCCGCCCGTCCGCGATCGCGGCGTGGAGGAGCGCGGCGAGGAGCGCGGCCTGTCCGAGGAGGACGAGGCCGGAGAGGAGCGGAAGGGCGAGCGCGAGCGACAGGGGCCAGCCGCCGTCGCGGCGCAGGGTTCCCAACCAGCGTCGCTCGTCCCGCGTCGACGGCGCGCCGCCGCCCTCGTCGCCCTTCGCCCGCCCTGCCCCGTCCATGCCGCCACCGCCCTCGATCCGTCGCCCGAAGCGATAGGCAGGGCGCCGCGCGGGAGCATTGATTTCGATCAAGGCGCCGTGATCGGCGCGGTCCTAAGGCATGGGCTCCAGCCGGGAGCGGCCGGCATTCCAAAAAGGCGGGCAGACCCATGATCGACATGACGGTCGTCGACCTGTCGCGACTCCAGTTCGCGGCGACGGCGATGTACCACTTCCTCTTCGTGCCCCTGACGCTCGGGCTGTCCTTCCTGATGGCCATCATGGAGAGCGTCTACGTCATGACCGGCCGCGAGATCTGGCGGCGCATGACGCTCTACTGGGGCACGCTCTTCGGCATCAACTTCGCCATGGGCGTGGCCACCGGCATCGTCATGGAATTCCAGTTCGGCATGAACTGGAGCTACTACAGCCACTATGTCGGCGACGTCTTCGGCGCGCCGCTCGCCATCGAGGGCCTCATGGCCTTCTTCCTCGAGGCGACCTTCATCGGCCTGTTCTTCTTCGGCTGGGACCGCCTGTCGCGCGTCGGCCATCTCTGCGTCACCTGGCTGGTGGCGCTGGGCGCCAACTTCTCGGCGCTGTGGATCCTCATCGCCAACGGCTGGATGCAGAATCCGGTCGGCGCGCGCTTCAACCCCGACACGATGCGCATGGAGATCACCGACTTCATGGCCGTGGTGTTCAACCCGGTGGCGCAGGCCAAGTTCGTCCACACCGTCTCGGCCGGCTACGTGACGGGCGCCATGTTCGTCATGAGCGTCAGCGCCTGGTTCCTGCTGACAGGGCGCCACGCCGATCTCGCCAAACGCTCGATGGCGGTGGCGGCGAGCTTCGGCCTCGCCTCGGCGCTCTCGGTCGTCGTCCTCGGCGACGAGAGCGGCTACACCACGACCGAGCATCAGAAGATGAAGCTCGCGGCGATGGAGGCCATGTGGCACACCGAGCCCGCGCCGGCCGGCTTCACCCTCTTCGCCATTCCCGGCGACGGCGAGAACAGCTTCCAGGTGCAGGTGCCCTACGCGCTCGGCCTCATCGCCACGCGCTCGATCTCCGGCGAGATCCCCGGCATCCTCGACCTCGTGGAACTCGCCGGCACGCGCATCCGCAACGGCCTCGTCGCCTACCGGGCGCTCCAGGACATCCGCGCCGACGGCAGCGACAGGGCGGCCCGCCAGACCTTCGAGGCCACCTGGAAGGATCTCGGCTACGCGCTCCTCCTCAAGCGCTACCGCGAGGACGTGACGCAGGCGAGCCCGGAGGAGATCACGCAGGCCGCCCTCGACACGGTGCCGGGCGTCGCGCCGCTCTTCTGGAGCTTCCGCCTGATGGTGGTCTGCGGGCTCTACATGATCGTCTTCTTCGCGGCGGCCTTCGTCCTCGCCTCGCGCCACAGGCTCGGCGAGAGCCGCCCCCTCCTGTGGATCGCGCTCCTGTCGCTGCCCACGCCCTGGATCGCCATCGAGGCCGGCTGGTTCCTCGCCGAATACGGCCGCCAGCCCTGGGTGGTGGAGGGCGTCCTGCCGACCTTCTACGCGGCCTCGGACCTGACGCTGACCGACCTCTCCATCAGCCTCGCCTTCTTCCTGACGCTCTACACCGCGCTCGCCATCGTCATGGTGATCCTGATGCTGAAGGTCATCAAGGCCGGCCCCTCGCAGACCTCTCTCCTCGGCAGGGCGGCGGGCGGATCGCCCGCGATCCCCCAGGGCGCCGCCGCCCGTCCCGAACACCGCTGACCGAAGGCCGAACGACCATGACAAGCATCCCCCTCGACTACGAAACGCTGCGGCTCGTCTGGTGGGCGCTCCTCGGCATCCTGCTCATCGGCTGGGCCGTGATGGACGGCGCGGATCTGGGCATCGGCACGCTCCTGCCCTTCGCCGCGCGCAGCGACGCGGAGCGGCGCGTCCTCATCAACCTCGTCGGCCCGACCTGGGAGGGCAGCCAGGTCTGGCTCGTGCTGGGCGGCGGGGCCATCTTCGCGGCCTGGCCGGCGCTCTACGCGGCGAGCTTCTCGGGCTTCTACCTCGCCATGATCGCGATCCTCCTGGCGCTGATCCTGCGGCCCGTGGGCTTCAAGTTCCGCGGCAAGATCGAGGACCGGCGCTGGCGCGAGGCCTGGGACTGGGCGCTCTTCGTCGGCGGCTTCGTGCCGGCGCTGATCTCGGGCGTGGCGGTGGGCAACGTGCTCCTCGGCGTGCCCTTCGGCCTCGACGCGACGATGCGCGCGAGCTACGCCGGCAGCTTCTTCGGGCTCCTGCGCCCCTTCGCGCTCCTGTGCGGCCTCCTCGGCGTCGCGATGGTGGTCACGCTCGGCGCCGCCGTCATCGCCGCGCGCTGCGAGGGGCTGCTCGCGGAACGCGCCCGCGACTTCGGCCGCAAGGCCGCGCTGGCCGGGCTCGGCCTCTTCGTTCTCGGCGGCTTCTGGGTCGCCTTCGGCATGGAGGGCTATGTCGTCACGAGCGTGCAGGACAGGCTGGCCCCCTCCGACCCGCTCGCCAAGACGGTGGCGCGCGAGACGGGCGCATGGATCGCCAATTACGGGCGCCATCCCTGGATGCTCGCCGCCCCGGCGCTCGGGCTCCTGGGGCTCGCTCTCGCGCGAGCGGCGCTCGGAGCGCGGGCCGGGCGGACCGCGATCCTCGCCGGTGCCGCGGCGATCTTCGGCATCGTGTCGACGGCGGGCCTGTCGCTCTTTCCCTTCCTCCTTCCCTCGTCGGCCGCGCCCGACGTCAGCCTCACGGTCTGGGACGCCTCGTCCAGCCATCTCACGCTCTTCGTGATGCTGGTGGCGACCGTCGTCTTCCTGCCGCTGATCCTCGCCTACACGACCTGGGTCTACCGCGTGATGCGCGGGCCCGTGACCGCGGCCTCGATCGGCCGCAACCCCAACGCCTACTGAAAGGGACCTGCGGACGATGTGGTATTTCTCCTGGACCCTCGGCGTCGGCCTCGCCTGCGCCTTCGCCATCCTCAACGCCATGTGGTTCGAGATGCGCGAGGACCGGCGCCTCTCGGCTTTGCCCGCCACTCCCTCGGGCGAGCGGGCGGACGCCGACCGAACGCCATGAGACCGGACCTCGTGCGGCGCCTCGCCGGGCTCAGCGTGCCGCGCTACACGTCCTATCCGGCGGTGGCGGACTTCTCGCCCGCCGTCGGGCCGCGGCAGGCCGCGGCCTGGCTCGGGGCGCTCGATCCGGGCCGGCCGGTCTCGGTCTTTCTCGCCGCGCCCAAGCAGGCCGAGGCGGCGCCCCGGACGGCGGCGGCGGCGGGCTACGAGGCGGCGCTGCGGGCCGAGATCGCCCTCGTCGCCGCCGGCCTTCAGGCCCGCCTGCCCGTCTCGCGCATCGCATGGGGCCGCGGCATGCCGGAGATCCTCGGGGCTCGCGGGCTCGCGGCCGTGCTGTGCGAACTCGCCGGACATTTCCAGCTCCCGCCGGGGCTCGACCATGCGATCGCGCTCGATCCCGACCTGCTCGATCCCGCCTTCTGCACGGCGCTCGCGGCGCTCGGCGTCAACCGGGCGAGCCTTCGCATCGAGGACATCGATCCGGCGCCGCGGGCCGCGAGCGGGCGGGAACGGCCGCTCGGCACGGCGCGGGCGGCGGCCTCCATGCTGCGGCGCGCCGGGATCCGCCGGCTCGATCTCCACATCGCCGACGGCCTGCCGCACCAGACGGGCGCCGGACTCGTGCGCGCCTGCCGCGAGGCGCTGGCGCTCGTGCCCGACCGTCTCGTCCTGCACGCCGACGCCCCTTTGCCGACCGCGCGCCCCGACCGGGGCCGCATCGAGCTCGACGCCCTGCCGGCGGCCGAGGAGCGGGTGCGCCGGGCCGAGGCGGTGGACAGGACGCTGCGGGCCCACGGCTACCGCGCCGTCGGCATCGACCACTATGCCCGGCCCTGCGACCCCCTGGCCGTCGCCGCCCGCAACGGGCGCCTGCATCGCGACGTCGAGACCTATACCGACGACGACGCGCCCAATCTCGTCGGCTTCGGCGCCTCCGCCATCTCGCGCCTGCCCGGCGGCTACGCGCAGAACGTCCCGGACCTCGCGGCCTACGGATCGAGCGTGGCGGCCGGGCGGCTCGCCACGGCGCGAGGCCACGCCCTTTCGCCCGAGGACCGCGAGCGCGGCGCGATCATCGAACGTCTGATATGCGACTTCTCAGTCGATCTGGGCCCGCGCGCCGCGCGCTACGGCGACGAGCTGGCGCTGCTGCGCCCCTTCGTCGCCGACGGTCTCCTGGAGACGAGGGGCCAGACGCTGCGCCTCACGCGCGAGGGCCGCCCCTTCGTGCACCTCGTCTGCGCGCTCTTCGACCAGTTCCGCACGGACGGCGGGAGCCGCCTCGCCGAGGCCGTCTGAGGCCTCGGGACCGTCCGTCAGCCGGCGGCGAGCGGGAAGGCGCGCATGGCGTCGATCGCCCCGTTCAGGATGATCTGGACGCCGATGCACAGGAGCAGGAAGGCGGCGAGGCGGCTGACGATCTGGGTGCGGGCATTGCCGAGGAGATCCGTCACCGTATCGGCGAAATGGTAGGCGATCCAGACGAGAACCGCGACGGCGAGGGCCGCGAGCGAGGTCGCCGCGAGGAAGGCGGCGAGCGGCGCGCTTCCCGAGGGGCGGTTCGAGCCGAGGGCGATGGCGACCGAGATCGTGCCGGGGCCGGTCGTCATCGGCATGGTCAGCGGGAAGAAGGCGACGTCGTCCGCATGCATGGCCTCGCCGGCCTGGCTCTCCTTGCGCTCCTGGCGCTCTTCGGGCGTCGACAGCATGGACCAGGCAGTCGCCGCCACGACGAGGCCGCCGGCGATGCGAAGGGCCGCCAGCGTGATGCCGAAGAAGTTGAGGACATAGACGCCGACCCAGAGCGCGCCCAGCATCACGACGCCCGCATAGAGGCCGATGCGCCGCGCGAGGAGAAGGCGCTCGTCATGCGTGCGCCCGCCGGTGAGCTGGCGGAACAGCAGCGCGCCGCTCAGGGGATTGACGATGGAGAAGAGCGCGGAGAAGGCGAGGAGGAAGGTCTGCGCGAAGTGGGAGCCGATGCCGAGGAGATCCATCGCGCCGCTCCCTCGATCCGCCACCGCCAGGAGCGCCCGGCGCTTGCCGGGACGCTCCATCCCCTCGTTCCGGGGTCCCCCTCGCGCCGCCTGCTTCGGATGCGTCCGGTCGCGCAGGTCTCCCCGCGCAAGGACTGCACGCTCGCGGCGGGCGATGCAACCGCCATCGCCGGGCGCGGCGCAGACGGCCCGTCTCAGCCGGCGGCGCGCACGGCTTCGAGGATCGCCTCCACCATCGCCTCGCCGGCCTCGCTGAGGCGCCCGCGATCCCCGTCCACGGTGAGGAGGCCCGCCTCCTCCAGTTCCGCGACGCCCCCGGAATCGGCCTTGTGGCCGGCGCCGTCGGCGAGGACGACGTCGCGCACCCGCTCGCCGCTGGACAGTTGGTGATAGGCGGCGAAGACGAGGATGGACCGGGCCTTGTCGGACATTGCCATGACGTGAACTCCCTGATGGTGCCGGCGGAACGCGCCGGCGGCGCGCGGCGATCCGCGATCCGCCGCGCCTGGGTCCATTCGCCGCGACGGCGGGCAGCCCAGGCGCATCGGTGAGCCGGCTCATGAACGCCGGACGGCCGTTGTCAGGGTCGCGAGAGGAGCGCCGCGAGCACCGGCCGGTCGTCCTCGTGCTCGGCGAGCGCGCCCGCATAGGCCTCGGCCGCGTCGAAGAAGGCGTCGGCGTCGAACCAGACGAGTTCGGCGGGCACCGCGAAGGGCCCGACCGCGACGCTGCCGAAGACGGCGCAGGCCAGGAGCGACGCGCCGTCCGAGGTCGGCCCGCAATGGAGCGTGTCGGGCGCGGCATCCGGCCGCGCGGTGCCGGGGCGCGCCGTCTCGATCGCCACGCGCAGCGTCTCGAAGGCGAGCGCGGCGGCGCAGGCCGGCCAGTCGACGGGCGCGCCGAGCGACAGGCCGTCGAGTTCGGCGGCGTAGGAATCGTGCCAGGACTCGAGGGCGGCCGCGCGGGCCATGTCCTCGGCCTCGAGCGCCTCCTCGCTCGTCGGCGGGCCCGGAAGCGCGCCGAGCGGCACGCGCTCGAGGGCGGCCAGCGCGCCGAAGACGATCTCCTCGCCGGGGCCCTCTTCGAGGCCCGGCTCGAAGGGCGGACGAGCCTTGCCGGCCTCGCCGCCGGAAAGCCGGGCGACGAGGCCGTCATGCAGCGCCCGCACGCGTCCGGGCGTCGTCGCCTGCGGCGCGAAGGCGGCGAGCGGCAGGACGAGGCCCGGCTGCACGAGGCAGGCGCCGGCCTCCGGCACGACGCCGCTCTCGCGCAGGGACGACGCCAGCCGGGCCATCTCCGCCCCGTCCCCGGCGAAGGCGAGGACGCGCGCGCGCGGACCGCTGACGGGCAGGAGGACGAGGCGCGTGACGGTGGCGCCCTCCTCGGACAGCCCGCCGCCGGCCTCGACATAGGCCTGCACCATGAAGTCGGGGAAGTCGGCGTCGAGAATGTCGCGCAGGTCGTCCGAGAGCCGCTCCCAGGTCTCGTCGAAATCGGGGGCGGAGACGTGGGGACCGAGCTCCCCGACGAGGCCGTCCCCGGCAAAGGCCGCCGCCGCGCGCAGGATGGCGCCCTCGGTCGGCGTCTTCGCCCGCTTCATCGCCTGTCTGGCGATCTTGGCCGTCGCCCGCCGATCTGCCCGGTTGCCCATGGAACGCCTCTTCCTGCCGCAAAAGCCCGCCGCCGCTCTAGCACGGTTGCGCGCCGGGGCCGAACCCGCGCGGTGCCGCCCCGCCGGGCAGACGAAGCGTCGCAGGGGCCGCCGCTTGCCGGCCCCGTCCGCGCGCCATAGGTCGCGTCATCGGCGCGCCTCCCGCAGCGCCGCGCCGTTCATCGAACAAAGGCTCGCATCCTTGGCGCCTCGCTCTCGCCCGCCCGGCGGCTCCACCGTTCCCGCGAGCCGCCTCTGGCGGCTGGCGCGGCTCGGCTCCATGGCCGGCGGGGTCGCCGGCGGCATGCTGCTCGACGGTCTTTCCGAGGTCGCGCGCGGGCGCCGGCCGCGCCTCGAAGACCTCCTGATGACGCCCGCCAACGTCCTGAAGGTGACCGACCAGCTCGCCCGGCTGCGCGGGGCGGCGATGAAGATGGGCCAGCTCCTGTCCATGGAGGCGGGCGACGTGCTGCCGCCCGAGCTCGCCGCCATCCTGGAGCGGCTTCGCGCCGACGCCGAACCGATGCCGCGGGCGCAGGTGCAGGCCGTGCTCGACCGGGCCTGGGGCAGGGGATGGGAGAAGCGCTTCGACTATTTCGCCTTCCGCCCCGTCGCCGCCGCCTCGATCGGCCAGGTGCACCGCGCCCAGACGAGCGACGGGCGCGATCTCGCCGTGAAGATCCAGTATCCGGGCGTGCGGCGCAGCATCGACAGCGACGTCGACAACGTCGCCCTGCTCCTGCGCGTCTCCGGTCTCGTGCCCGCCCATCTGGACGTCGCGCCCCTTCTCGACCAGGCCAAGCGCCAGCTGCACGAGGAGGCCGACTACGAGCGCGAGGCCGACTGCCTGGAGCGGTTCGGCGCGCTTCTTTCGGGCGACCCGCATGTCGTCGTGCCCGGCGTGCACCGCGACCTGACCCGGCCGGACGTCCTCGTCATGTCCTATGCCGAGGGCCGGCCGATCGAGAGCCTGGAGAGCGCGCCGCAGGCCGAGCGCGACCGGGTCGGGGCGCTTCTCGTCGATCTGGCGCTGCGCGAGCTCTTCGTCTTCCGCCTCATGCAGACCGACCCCAATCTCGCCAACTACCGCTACGACCCGGCCACGCGGCGCGTCGTGCTCCTCGATTTCGGCGCGACGCGCGCCTTCCCGCCCGAGCTTGCCGCCGGCTGCCGCGCGCTCGCCCTGGCGGGGCTCTCGCGCGACCGCGAGGCGAGCGAGCGGGCGCTCCTGGAGCTCGGCCTCCTCGACGAGAGCGTGCCCGCGCGACACCGCCAGAACGTCCTGTCCACCTTCGAGACCGCGCTCGAGCCGATTCTGGCGACGGACGTCTTCGACTTCGGCGACGCCACGATCCTCAGACGCCTGCGCGAGGACGGGATGGCCTTCGCGCAGGAGCGGGAGGGCTGGCGCCTGCCCCCGGTCGACGCGCTCTTCCTGCAACGCAAGTTCGGCGGCACCTATCTGGCCGCCGCGCGCCTCAAGGCGCGGGTCGACGTCAAGACCATCCTGGCACGGTATCTGTGAGGGGCCGCCCGGTCCCGGCGCGGCGGCGGCCCGTCCCGGCAGCGCGGTCCGGCGGCATCGGCGCCGCGCGAGGCGTCGTCCGGGCGGGTGCGCGGGCCGGTTCGTCCTGTGCCGATGGCCTGTTGCGGGCCCGCCTCCCGCGTGCCACCCTGCGCCCGAACGCCGCCGCGAGCGGCGCCGCGCGGGCGCCCCTCCGCGTCGCCGCGCCGGTGCCGACCCCTTCGGCCGGAGCGCTTCCCCGCCGGAGGGTCCTGCCGTGATCACCTTCGACGCCGTCACCAAGCTCTATCAGGGAAGCGTCGCGGTGGACGGGCTGTCGCTCGTCGCGCCGACGGGCAAGCTCACCGTCCTCGTCGGCCCGTCCGGCTGCGGCAAGACGACCTCGCTGCGCATGGTCAACCGCCTCATCGCGCCGACCTCCGGCTCGATCCTGCTCGACGGCGAGCCGACCGAGCGGATGGACGTGGCGCGCCTTCGCCGGCGCATCGGCTATGTCATCCAGCATGCGGGCCTCTTCCCGCACCGCACCGTCGTGCAGAACATCGCCACCACCGCGCGGCTCAACAAGGTGCCGAAGGCCGAGGCCCTGCGGCGCGCGCACGACCTCCTGGAGCGCGTCGGCCTCAGCGCCGCCTTCGCGGACCGCTATCCCTGGCAGCTCTCGGGCGGCCAGCAGCAGCGCGTCGGCGTCGCCCGGGCGCTCGCCTCGGACCCGAACTTCATGCTGATGGACGAGCCCTTCAGCGCCGTCGATCCCGTGGTGCGCGGCCAGCTGCAGGAGGAGTTCCTGCGCCTGCAGCGCGAGATCGGCAAGACGATCATCCTCGTCACGCACGATATCGACGAGGCGCTGAAGCTCGGCGACCAGGTGGCGGTGCTGCGCACGGGCGGGCGGCTCGCGCAGGTCGCCAGCCCGCGCGACCTCCTCGCGCGCCCCGCCGACGCCTTCGTCGCCGACTTCATCGGCCGCGACCGCGGCTACCGGTTCCTCAGCTTCGCGGGCATCGACGGGACACTGGCGCTGCGCGCCGAGCCCGCCGTCCCGCTCGGCACGGCGCCGGAAGAGGCGCGCCGCGTGGCGCTCGACCGTTGGCTGCTCGTCACCGACGCCGCGCGCCGCCCGCTCGGCTGGGCGGATGTCGAGACCTTGCGCGCCCCCTTGCGCGACGGCGACCTCAATCTCAGCGGCACGTTCGCCCCCGAGGGCGGCACGCTGCGCCACGTGCTGGACGCCGCGCTCAGCGCCCCCTCCGGCCGCGGCGTCGTGGTGACGCCCGCCGGCGAACTCGCCGGCACCGTCACCCTGCCGGCCATCGCCGCCGCCATCGAGGCCGAACGCCAGGGGCGGATCGGGCCGCGCCCATGAGGCTCGACTGGCTCGCGCGCGAATCCGGTCGCATCCTCGAACTGTTCCTCTGGCATCTCGGCCTCTCGCTCGCGCCCGTCGCGATCGGCCTTCTGCTCGCCCTGCCGCTCGGCTGGCTGGCGCAGCGCGCCGGCCTCTTCCGCCAGGCGCTGCTCGGCACGGCGGGGCTCCTCTACACGATCCCCTCGCTCGCGCTCTTCGTGCTCCTGCCCGCGATCCTCGGCACGCGCATCCTCGATCCGCTGAACGTCGTCGTGGCGCTGACGGTCTACGCCGTGGCGCTTCTCGTGCGCACGGTCAGCGACGGGCTGGAGACCGTCTCGCCGGACGTGCGGCAGGCGGCGGACGCGATGGGCTACCGCGCGCCGGCGCGCTTCCTCAAGGTGGAGCTGCCGCTCGCCGTCCCCGTCATCGCGGCCGGGCTTCGCGTGGCCGTCGTCTCCAACGTGTCGATCGTCTCGGTGGCGGCCCTCGTCGGCACGCCGCAGCTCGGCACGCTCTTCACGCAGGGGCTGCAGCTGCGCTTCCTGACGCCGATCGTCACCGGCATCGTCCTGTGCGTCCTCCTCGCCGCGCTGCTCGACGCGCTCGTCCTCTTCCTCGCCGGGCGCCTCACGCCCTGGCAGCCGAAGGGGCGCTGAGCGATGCTGGCCGAACTCGCCGCCTGGTTCGCCGATCCCGCCCGCTGGCGCGGCAGCGACGCCATCCCCACCCTCGTCCTCCAGCATCTGGCCTATAGCGGCGCGGCGCTCGCCGCCGCCTGCCTCGTGGCCCTGCCGATCGGCCTCTATGTCGGCCATACCGGGCGCGGCACGGTGGTGGTGGCGGGGCTCGCCAACGCGCTGCGGGCGCTTCCGAGCCTCGGGCTGATCGTGCTCCTCGTCATCCTGTTCGGCCCCGTCTTCACCTCGGAACTCGCCTTCGTCGTGCCGAGCCTCATCGTCCTCGTGGTGCTGGCCGTGCCGCCGATCATGACGGCGACCTATGCCGGCATCGCGGCGGTGGACCGGTCGGCGGTGGACGCGGCGCGCGGCATGGGCCAGCGGCCCTGGCAGGTGCTTCTGGGCGTCGAGCTGCCCTGCGCCCTGCCGCTGATCTTCTCGGGGCTGCGCAGCGCCACGCTGCAGATCGTCTCGACGGCGACCATCGCCGCCTACGTGTCGCTCGGCGGCCTCGGCCGGCTCATCATCGATGGCCGGGCCCAGAACGACTACTACCAGATGGCCGCGGGCGCCGTACTTGTGGGTGTTCTGGCGCTCGCCGTCGATCTCGTCATCGGCCTCGCCTCGCGCCTTGCCGTCTCACCCGGCCTCACGCGCCGCCCGCAGCGGGCGCGCGCGTGATCCATGGCCCGACGCATCACCCCTAGAGTTCCGTTCAAGGAGACCTTCCCCATGGCCTACCGAATGACGACCACGATCGGCGCGTTCGCGCTCCTCGCCTTCACGGCGCTGCCGGCCTTCGCGATCGACCCGCTCGCGCCCGAGACCCCGGCCCGCGCCGACGCGACGACGCTGATCGTCGGCTCCGCCGACTTCCCCGAGAGCCAGCTCCTCGCCACGATCTACGCCAAGGCGCTCGCCGCCAAGGGCGTGGAGGTCGACACCAAGATGAGCATCGGCAGCCGCGAGGTCTACATGCCCGCGCTTCTCGACGGCTCGATCGACCTCCTGCCCGAATATGCGGGCGCCGCGCTGAGCTATCTCGACAAGGCCGCGACGGCCCATTCGCCCGACGAGGTCGCGGCCGCGCTGAAGGCGGCGCTTCCCGAGGGCGTGACCATGCTGACGCCCTCGCCGGCGCAGGATTCGGACGCCGTCGTGGTCACCCGCGCCACCGCGCAGAAACACAATCTCAAGACCATCGCCGATCTCGCGCCTGTCGCCGGCGAGTTCGTGCTCGGCGGACCGCCCGAGTGGAAGACGCGCAAGGAGGGCATCGTCGGCCTGAAGGACCTCTACGGGCTCGAGTTCAAGTCCTTCCGCGCCCTCGACGTCGGCGGCCCGCTCACGCTGACCGCGCTCGTCAACGGCCAGGTCCAGGCCGCCAACCTCTTCTCCACCGATCCCGCCATGCAGGCGAGCGACCTCGTGGCGCTGGAGGACACGAAGAACCTCTTCCCCGCGCAGAACATCGTGCCGGTGCTGGCGAGCGCGAAGGCGAGCGAGACGGTGACGGCGACGCTCGACGCCATCTCGGCGGCGCTGACGACGGAGGATCTCGTCAAGATGAACGGCCGGCTCGCCAAGCAGGAGAGCTACGACGTCGTCGCCGGCGACTTCCTGAAGGAGAAGGGCCTCCAGTAAGGCCGAAGGCCCATCGCGCAGCAGACGCGCGGCCCGCCTTCACCCGAAGGCGGGCCGCATCGTTTCGCCGGGAAAGGCGGGCGATTCGAGAAGCGGGCCGAGCGCGGCGATGTCGCCGCTCAGCGGCCGGTCGTCGCGATAGGCGGGCACGAGCGCGCGGATGCGCGCGTAGAGCGCGTCCGTGCCGGGCGCCCGCCCGCCGGCCTGAAACTCGTAGGCCTGCGCGGCCGCCAGGAGCTCGATGGCGATCACGTCGCGCAGATTGTCGAGGATCGCCAGGAGCTTGACCGCGGCCGGCGTCGCGTGGGTCAGCATGTCCTCCTGGAGCGCGGAGGTGATGCCGCCGTCGAGGCTCGCCGGCAGGGCGTGGCGCCGGTTCTCCGCCACGAGCGCGGCCGCCGTGTACTGGGCGATCATGAAGCCGGAGAAGGTGCCGCCCGCCTCGGCCAGAAAGGCCGGCAGGCCGCTGACGAGCGGGTTCACCAGGCGGTCGATCCGCCGCTCGGCGATCGCGGCAAGCTCGGCCGCCGCCACGCCGAGACCGTCGAGCGCGAGCCCCAGGGCGGCGGCGACGGCATGGGCCTGCGAGCGCACCTCAGGCGCCTGCGGCGTGCCGCCGACGGCCGGATTGTCGGTGACGCTCGCCAGTTCCCGCTCCACCACGGGCAGGGCCTGCGCCAGCGCGTCGCGCACCGCGCCGTGGATCTGCGGCACGGCCCGCAGGCTGAGCGGGTCCTGCGTGCGCCGCCCGGCGCGCGCCGCGACGAGCGGGCTGCCGGCCAGGAGGGCGCGCAGCCGCGCGCCGACCGCCTGCAGCCCGTCCGAGCGGCGAAGGGCGAGCGTCTCGGCGTCGAAGGCGCCGGCCTGCGCGCCGAGGCTCTCGCAGGTCATGGCCGCCGCCGCGTCCGCCCAGTCGAGAAGGCGCGCGAGCCGGTCGAGCGCGAGGCAGGCAAGGCCGGTCGAGCAGGGCGTGCCGTTGACGAGGCTGAGCCCTTCCTTCGCCTCCAGCACCAGGGGTTGCCGGCCGATCGCCGCCATCGCCGCGCCGCCGGCGAGCCGCGCGCCGTCCGGCCCGATCGCCGCGCCGGCGCCGATGAGGACGAGGCCGATCGCCGCCGCATGGGTGAGATAGCCGACCGAGCCGCGCGAGGGCACGAGCGGCAGGAGGTCGGCGTTCAGAAGCGCCGCGAGCGCCTCCACCAGTTCCGGCCGCACGCCGGACGCGCCCTTGGCGAAGCCCGAAAGCTGCGCCGCCATGACGGCCCGCGTCTCCGCCCGCCCGAGCGGCGCGCCGAGGCCGCAGGCATGGCTGAAGAGGATGCGGCGCGACAGCGCCCGCTGTTCCTCGAGCGGGATGATCGTGTCGCAGAGCGCGCCGACGCCCGTGTTGATGCCGTAGCCCCGGATGCCGCGCTCCGACAGGGCCTCGACGATGCGCCGGCCAGCCGCGACGCGGGCGCGCGCGGCGGGGCCGAGTTCGAGCCGCGCGCCCCGGGCGAGCGCTGCGATGGCCGCCGCGTCCGGGCTCTCGTCGAGGGAGACGGTCGTGCCCGTCATTGCAGGCGGCGCAGCGTCTTCAGGAAGGCCGCGTCGATGGCCTCGTCGCGCGCATGGCGCCCCTCGCGCACGACGAAGCGCCCGCCCACGAGAACGTCGCGCACCGCCGAGGGCCCGAGCGCGAAGAGCCAGCGGTCGAGGAGAGCGTCGCCCTGCGCGGTCGCGAGATAGGGGTCCGCCCCGTCGAGGACGAGGAGGTCGGCCGCCGCGCCCGGCTGCAGGCCCGCGAGGCCCGCGCCGCAGGCCTGCGCCCCGCCGGCGAGCGCGGCGTCGAACAGGGTGCGCCCGACCGAGGCGCCGGGCCCCGAGGCGAGGCGCGCCCGGCGCCGGTCGCGCAGGCGCTGGCCGTATTCGAGAAGGCGCAGCTCCTCGCCGACGCTCGTCGCGACATGGCTGTCCGTGCCGATGGCGAGGCGCCCGCCCGCCTTCAGGAAGGCGGTGGCGGGGAAGATGCCGTCGCCGAGATTGGCCTCGGTCGCCGGGCACAGACCCGCGACGGCGCCCGAGGCGGCAAGGCGCGCCGTCTCGCCCTGCGTCATGTGGGTCGCGTGGATCGCGCACCAGCGCGCGTCGACCGGCGCCTCGTCGACGAGCCAGTCCACCGGGCGGCGCCCGCTCCAGGCGAGGCAGTCCTCGACCTCGCGCTCCTGCTCGGCGACATGGATGTGGATCGGCCCGCCCGTCGCCTCGGCGGCGAGGATCGCGGCGATCTCGCCGGGCGTCGCCGCGCGCAGCGAGTGCAGCGCGAGGCCGAGCGTCGCGCCGGCGGCCTCGCAAGGGGCCTGCAGGCGCTCCAGAAGGCGCAGGAACCCGTCGACATCGTGCAGGAAGGGCCGCTGCCCCTCGCCGGGCGCCGCGCCGCCGAAATTGGCATGGGCGTAGAAGACCGGCAGATGCGTCAGCCCGATCCCCGCCTCGCCCGCCGCGGCGAGGATGGAGAGCGAGGTCCGGGCCGGATCGGCATAGGGCGTCCCGTCCGGGCCGTGATGGAGATAGTGGAACTCGGCGACCCGCGTGAAGCCGCCCTTCAGGAGCTCGACATAGAGCTTGGCCGCGATGGCCTCGACGTCGTCCGGCCCCATCAGGCCGACCGTGCGGTACATCTCGGCCCGCCACGTCCAGAAACTGTCCTCGCCCGCGCCGGCGCACTCGGCAAGGCCTGCCATGGCGCGCTGGAAGGCGTGGGAATGGCAATTGGCGAGCCCGGGAACGACCGGCCCCGCCAGAATCTCGCATCCGGACTTCGAAGCGCCGGTCGCCAGGTCCGCGATGCGGCCTTGCGCGTCGATCCCGATCGCGACGTCCCGCTCCCACCCGCCGGGAAGAAGCGCCTGGGGGCAGAACAGGCGTGTCGAAACCGCGCTCATCGAAGCTCCACGTGAGTCCCTGGACGAGGGAGCCGTGCCGCTCCCGGAGATCGGGCCGGACCATTTCCGATCCGGCGCCCCCGCGCAAGCGCGCATCGCGCCGCCGTGCCGGCCGTCCCGTTCGGCGATCCGGCCCGTCGCAGGCCCGTCAGGCGGCGTCGACAAGGCTTTCGCGCGGCACCAGCGCGCCGTGGTGCTGGATGACGCGCGCGGCGACGTTGGCGGCAAAGGCGGCGGCGGCTTCGGGCGCCTCGCCTTCGCCGTAGCGGGCGAGGAAGGCGCCGTTGAAGCTGTCGCCGGCGCTCGTCGTGTCGACGACGCGGGCGACGGGGGCGGCCGGCACGAAGCGGGTCTCCTTGCCCTCGAAGGCGAGCGTCACGCCCTTCTCGCCGTCCTTGACGACGACATGGGCCACGCCGAGCCCGCGATAGCGCGCGATGGTCTCTGCGATCGAGGCGTCGCCGAAATGGCGCGTCTCGTCGTCGAAGCTCGGCATCAGAAGCGTGGCGGCGCGGGCCCCGCGCGAGATCGTCTCCAGCATGCGCGCGCGCCCGTCCCACAGGCGCGGGCGGATGTTGGGATCGAAGACGACGAGCTTGCCCGCGTCGCGCGCCCCGGACAGGGCGTCGAGCAGCCGGTCCACCGCGTCGGGCGCGAGGATGGCGAGCGTGATGCCGGAGAAGACGATCGTGTCGCTCGCGCCGACGGCGCGGGCGAGATGGGCGGGATCGTCGGCGAGCGCCTTGGCGGCGGAGGCCGAGCGCCAGTAGGAGAAGCTGCGCTCGCCCTTCTCCAGATGGATCATGTAGAGGCCGGGAATACGGTCCTCGACCGTGCGCACGAAGCCTGTGCCGACGCCCGCGCCCTCCATGAAGGCCAGCATCTCGCGCGAGACGAGGTCGGTGCCGACGGCGGTGAGATAGTCCACCTTGCGGGACGCGGGCAGGAACTGGCGCGCGTAGTAGGCGGCGTTGAACGTGTCGCCGGCATAGCCCTTGCCGAAAAGGTCGGCCTGGCCGGCCTGCTTCAGCTCGACCATGCATTCGCCGATGCACAGGATCCTGCCGCCCATGGTCACGCGCCCCTTCGCCGTCACATCGTGGCGCCGAGCTGCCACGGCACAAATTCGTGGCGGCCATAGCCCAGAAGTTCGGACTTGGAGCGTTTTCCCGAGGCCGTGTCCAGGATGACCTGGAAGATCTCGCGCCCCTTCTCCTCGATGGAGACGCCGTCGAGCACGTCGCCGCAGTTGATGTCCATGTCCTCCTCCATGCGGGTGTAGAGGTCGGTCGTGGTGGCGAGCTTGATCGAGGGCGTCGGCTTGCAGCCATAGGCCGAACCGCGCCCGGTGGTGAAGCACAGGACGTTGGCCCCGCCCGCCACCTGGCCGGTGGCGGCCACGGGATCGTAGCCCGGCGTGTCCATGTAGACGAAGCCGCGCGTCTCCACGCGCTCGGCGTAGCGATAGACCTCGCGCAGCGTGGTGCTGCCGCCCTTGGCGACGGCGCCGAGCGACTTCTCGAGGATCGTCGTCAGCCCGCCGGCCTTGTTGCCGGGCGAGGGATTGTTGTTCATCTCGCCGCCGGCGCGCGCGGCGTAGTCGCGCCACCAGTCGATGAGGTCGACGATCTTGGCGCCCACCGCCTCGCTCTCGGCGCGCGCCGTCAGGAGATGCTCGGCGCCGAAGATCTCGGGCGTCTCGGACAGGATCGCCGTGCCGCCCTGGCGCACGAGGATGTCGACGGCCGCCCCGAGGGCGGGATTGGCGGTGAGGCCGGAATAGCCGTCCGAGCCGCCGCATTGCAGGGCGAGCGTCAGTTCGGACGCGGGCACGCGCTCGCGCCGGCAGGCATTGGCGAGCGGCAGCATCTCGGCGATCTTGGCCACGCCCGAGGCGATCGCCTTGCGCGTGCCGCCGGTCTCCTGGATCGTCAGGCTCTGGAAATGCGGGCCCTCGGCGATGCCGTAGGTCTTCTTCAGCCGCGGGATCTGGAAGACCTCGCAGCCGAGGCCGATGAGGAGGATGGCCGAGAAGTTGGGATGGGTGGCGTAGCCCCACTGGGTGCGGGCGAGAAGGTCGTATTCCTCGCCCTTGGAGCCCATGCCGCAGCCGGTGCCGTGGGTGAAGGGCACGACGCCGTCGATATTGGGATAGTCGGCGAGAAGCCCCGAGCGCATCACCTCGTCGGCGATGAAGTCGACGACCGTCGCCGAGCAGTTCACCGAGCTCAGGATGCCGATATAGTTGCGCGTGCCCACGCGCCCGTCGGCGCGGCGGAAGCCCTCGAAGAAGGCCGGCTCCTCGCCGGGCAGGAGGCCCGTCGCCGGTCTCGCCTCGGAGGCGAAGGCGTAGTCGCGGTCGAACTCGTGGATCTCGACATTGTGCTCGTGCACCCAGTCGCCCGGCGCCACGGCGACCTTCGCGAAGCCGATGATCTGCCCGAACTTGCGGATCGGCTCGCCCGGCGCGATCGGCGCCACGGCCACCTTGTGGCCGCGCGGCACGGCCTTCGCCGCGGCGAGCCCGCCTTCGAGCGGCGCCCCGGCGGGCAGGCTGTCGATGGCGATGACGACGTTGTCGGCCTCGTGGAGGCGGAGCGTGCGCGGGGCGGTCATGATCTTGGAAACTCCCGGGAGACGAAGCCCGCGACAGGCGCCGGCCCGGCTCGGCGGCGGCGGGCCTCCCCTCCCGCGCCGGACCGTGCCCTCGGCCACGGGCAGGGGACGCCGCCTTCGCGACGCGCCGTCCTTTGTATAAATAGAACGCCCCGGCCCTTCCGGGTCAAGCGTCCCTTATGTAAAAAGTCCGGGCAGGCAGGCGGCGGTCATCGGCGCGGAACGACGGGTCTCGCATGAAGGGCAACGCGGTCTTCAAGGGCGCGCACAATCGCTGCCTGGCACTGCTCGCCGCGCTCGAGCCCGGCGAGCGCCTGCCCTCGCGCACCGAACTGTCCGCGCGGCTCGGGGTCAGCCGCACCACGGTGCGCGCGGTCCTGGCGGCGCTCGGCGCGGCCGGCATCCTCACCGAGGACGGCGGCGCCCTTCTGCTCCTGCGCCGGCCGCGGGCGGAGGACGGCTTTCCCGAGACGCAGACGCTGACGGTGGCGCAGTCGGTCGAGCGCCGCTTCACCGAATGGCTGCTGCAGGGCGACTTCAGGGCCGGACAGACGCTGAACAGCGCCGAGCTCGCCCGCCGCTTCGGCACGTCGACGACCACGATCCGCGAGTATCTCGCCCATTTCCAGCGCTTCGGGCTGATCGAGCGCCGGCCGAACAGTGCCTGGATGTTTCTCGGCGTCACGCCGGGCTTTGCCGACGATCTCTACGAGGTGCGCGAGATGTTCGAGCTGCGCGCCGCCGCGCAGCTGATCGCGAGGCCGGCGCGGGACCCGGCCTTCGCGGCGCTGGCCGCGCTCGAGGCCGAGCATCGCGATCTCCTGTCGCGCGTCGAGGCGCGCGCGCGCGCGTTTCCCGCCCTCGACGAGCGCCTGCACCGCCTCGTGCACGAGGCCTCGGGCAACCGCTACATGATCGAGTTCTACAACGGCGTCTCCGCGCTCTTCCACTACACCTATGCGTGGAACCGGGGCGACGAGGCCGAGCGCAACCGGCTGGCGCTCGGCGAGCATCTCCACTACATCGCCGCGCTGCGCGCCCGCGACCTCGGCGAGGCGCAGGCGGCGCTGAAGGCGCATCTGGCGACCGCGCGGGCCAAGCTGAAGCGCTCGATCGGCGACGGTGCGTCCGGCGCGACAGGCTGAACGGCGGTCCGTCCCGCGGGCGGTCACGGCCCCCGGCGAAAGCGCCGCGCCGGGTGCAGAAAGACCCGGCGGGAAGCGCTCGACCCCCGGGGCCGGTCGACGGCGACCGCGTCTCAGGCGGCGCCGCCCGGGCGCAGGCGCAGGCCGTCGAGGAAGATGTCGACGAGGCGGATCACCGTGTCCTCCCAGCCCGGCTCCTTGCGCAGGAGGCACATGCCGACCAGCGTGTGGAGAATGTCCTCGGCCTCGACGTCGCCGCGCAGCGCCCCGGCCTTCACCGCCGGTTCGAGGAGCCTGGCGATCGCCCCTGTCAGGCGCACGCGCGAATAGGCGTAGAGATCGCTGGAGCCGTCGACGGCGAGCGCGAGCGCGGCCAGCATGCCCTTCTTGGTGGCGACGAGGGCGATATTGGCATGCAGCCAGCGGCGCAGCGCGCCGACCGGGTCGTCGCCGCCGGACAGGTCCTCGGCGAGCTGGGCGAGCTGCTCCACCTCGCGGCGGTAGACCGCCTCGAACAGCGCCTCGCGCGTCGGGAAATGGCGGTAGAGCGTGCCGATGCCGACGCCGGCATGGCGCGCGACGGCCTCGAGGCTCGCCGCGCCGCCGCCGGTGCGGAAGACCTCGGCCGCCGACAGGAGCAGCCGTTCGCGGTTTCGCGCCGAATCCGCCCGCGGTTTGCGTGTTGCCGTCGTCATCCGGCGTGCCATCTCCCGCCTTGCGAAGGCCCGCCCCTTGTAAACGGAGGCGGCCTCCATATAATCGTTCCAATCCCGGCGCCGCGAGACACGCGCAGCGCCCGGCCGCCATCCGCCCCCGCGAACGCGCGAGCGGCGGGGCGCCATCGCCGGCCGACCCCTTGCCGCTCGTCGAGCGGCAGCGGGCGCCGGGTCCCGAGTTACCATCGAACGGGTGACCGCATGAAATTTTCTCTCCGCCTGACGATCAACGGCGAGCCTCGACAGATCGAGCTCGACGATCCGCGCGTCACGCTGCTCGATCTCCTGCGCGAGCGGCTGCATCTCACCGGCACCAAGAAGGGCTGCGATCGCGGCCAGTGCGGCGCCTGCACCATCCTCGTCGGCGGCCGGCGCGTCAATTCGTGCCTGGCGCTCGCCGTCAGCCACGACGGCGCCGAGATCCGCACCATCGAGGGGCTTGCCGAGGGCGACCGCCTCCATCCCGTGCAGACCGCCTTCATCGACCATGACGGGTTCCAGTGCGGCTTCTGCACGCCCGGCCAGATCATGAGCGCGGTCGGGCTCATCGCCGAAGGGCAGGCGGGCGACGACCCCGAGCGCGTGCGCGAGGGCATGAGCGGCAACCTGTGCCGCTGCGGCGCCTATGCCGGCATCACGCAGGCCGTGCTCCAGGCGCAGGCCGAGATGGGCGCGCGACCGACCTCCCCGACCGAGAAAGGCGAAGCGGCATGATCGAGTTCGACTACGTGCGCCCGGCCACGATCGCCGAGGCCGTCGCGGCGGCAGGCCATCCGGGCGCCGCCTATCTCGCCGCCGGCACCAATCTCCTCGACCTGATGAAGGGCAATGCGCTGCGTCCGACCCGTCTCGTCGACCTCACGCACCTGCCGGACCTTGGCCGCATCGAGACGCTCGCGGACGGGACGACGCGCATCGGCACGCTGGTGAAGAACGCCGCGCTCGCCCATGACGCGGCCTTCGCCCGCCGCTTCCCCGCCGTCGCCGAAGCGCTCCTCTCCGGCGCCTCCGCGCAGCTGCGCAACGCCGCGAGCGTCGGCGGCAACCTCCTCCAGCGCACGCGCTGCGCCTATTTCATGGACCCCGCCAGCGCCTGCAACCGGCGCGATCCGGGCTCGGGCTGCGACGCGCGCGAGGGCGAGAACCGCGGCCATGCCGTGCTCGGCTGGAGCCCGTCCTGCATCGCCACCCACCCGTCCGATTTCTGCGTGCCGCTGGTGGCGCTCGGCGCGATCCTCGAGATCGAGGGTCCGGCCGGGCGGCGCGAGATGGCGCTGGAAGACCTCCACCGCCTGCCCGGCGAGACACCCGAGCGCGAGACCGCGCTGGCGCCCGGCGAGATGATCGTCGCGCTGCGCCTGCCCGCCGAGGCCGCCGCCTTCGCCGCGCATTCGCGCTATCTGAAGCTGCGCGAGCGCACCTCCTACGCCTTCGCCCTCGTCTCGGCGGCGGCCATGCTGCGCGTCGAGGGCGGGCGGATCGCGGAGGCGCGGATCGCGCTCGGCGGCGTCGCGCCCAAGCCCTGGCGCGCCCATGGCGCGGAGGCCGCGCTGGTCGGCGCCGAAATGGACGCCGAGGCCTTCGAGACGGCGGCGAGGGTCGCCTTCGACGAGGCCGTCCCCTCCGGCGACAACGCCCACAAGATCGAGCTCGGCCGGCGCATCGTGGTCCGCGCGCTGGCCTTGGCCGCCGCCGGCACGCCCGAGCGCCTGCCCGCCCTTCCCGCCTCCCCCTTCGCCCCGCAGACCCGAGGTGCCTCCCATGTCTGAGACCGAGATTCTTCCGGGCGGCCCGCGCCTGCGCCAGGGCTCCGGCATCGGCCAGCCGCTGACGCGGCGCGACGGGATGCTGAAGGTCACGGGGCGCGCGCGCTACGCCGCCGACAACCATCCGGACGGCATGCTGCACGCCGTTCTGGCCGTCGCCGCCATCGCGCGCGGGCGCGTCGTCTCCCTCGACCTGGAGGCCGCGCGCGCCCAGCCAGGCGTGGTCGAGGTGATGACGCCGGCCAACCGGCCGACTCTGGCGCTCGATCCCGACGCCAAGCATCACGGCTTCATGTTCCGCCTGGATCTCCTGCAGAACGATCGCGTGCGCTACGCCAACCAGCCGATCGCCGTGGTGATCGCCGAAACGCTGGAGGCGGCGAGCGAGGGCGCGGCGCGGCTCTCGCCGGTCTACGAGACGGAAACGGTGGAGACGGACCTGTCGGCGCAAGGCTTCGTGCCGGAGGTCGTCGGCCCCGGCCATCCCGCCGAGGCGGCGAGCGGCGACGTGGAGGCGGGCTTTCGGTCCGCCGAGCACCGCGTCGAGGCGGTCTACGAGACGGCGGCGCAGTATCACAACGCCATGGAGCCGCATGCGATCGTCGCCGCCTGGGAGGGCGGGCGCCTGTCGATCGACACGCCGAGCCAGGGCATGGCCATGGCGCAGGGGCGCATCGCCGGCCTCTTCGGCATCGCGCCCGAGGACATCCACATCCGCAGTCCGTTCCTGGGCGGCGGCTTCGGCTCCAAGGGCATGATCTCCGGCCCGCAGGTGCTCGGCATCCTGGCGGCCCGGCTCGTCGGCCGGCCGGTGAAGCTCGTCCTGCGGCGCGAGCATATGTACGGGCCCGTCGGCCACCGGGCGCAGACGCGCCAGACGCTGCGGCTCGGCGTCGACGGCGACGGCCGGCTGACGGCGCTCCACCACCATACCAAGACCGCCTCCAGCCGCTTCGACGACTTCTTCGAGCCCGCTTCCGACATCTCGCAGACGCTCTATGCGGCGGGCGCGGTGAAGACCTCGCACGAGGCGGTGCGCATCGACACGGGCACGCCGCTCTTCATGCGCGCGCCCGGCGAGGCGACGGGCTCGATCGCGCTGGAAGTGGCCATCGACGAGGCGGCCGAGGCGGCCGGGATGGACCCGCTGGCCTTCCGCCTGCGCAACTATGCGACGGTCGAGCCGATCTCGGGCAAGCCCTTCTCCTCCAAGGCCCTGCGCGAATGCTACGCCCGGGCCGCCGAACGCTTCGGCTGGGACGCGCGCCCGCTTCGCCCGGGCACGATGCGCGACGGGGACGGGCTCCTCACCGGCTGGGGCATGGGCACGGCGACCTTCCCCGCCCTCATGTTCGAGGCCAGGGCGCGCGGGCTCCTGCGCGCCGACGGCACCGGCGTGATGGAGACGGGCGCCCACGACATGGGCCAGGGCGCCTGGACGGCGCTCGCCCAGATCGCCGCCGACGCGATCGGCCTGCCGATCGACGCCGTGGCGTTCAACGCGGGCACCTCGGACCTGCCCGATGCCGGCATCGCCGGCGGCTCCGGCCACACGGCGACCGCCGGCATGGCGCTGCACGCGGCGGGCGCGGACATCGTGGCGAAACTCGCCGCGATCGCGACGCAGGACGAGGCCTCGCCGCTCTTCGGCGCCGGGAATGTCGGCGTCGTCGCGCGCGACGGCCGCCTCATGCGGCGCGACGACGAGAGCCGCGGCGAGAGCGTCTCGGCCATCATGCGCCGCGCTGGCGTCGAGACGATCGAGGGCACGGGCAAGAGCGGCGGCGATCCGCAGGCGCGCGAGGCCTATGCCATGCACGCCCACGGCGCGGTCTTCGCCGAGGTGAAGGTCGATCCCGATCTCGGGCAGATGCGCGTCACCCGCCTCGTCGGCGCCTTCGCGGCCGGGCGCGTCATCAACCCGCGCCTCGTGGAGAGCCAGCTCTTCGGCGGCATGATCTGGGGCGTCTCCTTCGCGCTGCACGAGCGCGCCAGCGTCGACAGGCGCAGCGGGCGGATCATGAACGCCGATCTCGGCGAGTATCACGTGCCGGTCAATGCCGACATTCCCGCCATGGAGGCGATCCTCGTGCACGAGGACGACGCGCATGTGAACGCGCTCGGCATCAAGGGCGTCGGCGAGATCGGCATCACCGGCACGGCCGGCGCCGTCGCCAACGCCGTCTGGCACGCGACGGGCCGGCGGGTGCGGCGCTTCCCCGTCGAGATCGCCGATCTCGTCATGGGCTGACGGCGACAGGCGGCGCGCGGGTCCCGCCGGCCGCCTTCCCCCGTCTCAGGCGCCCGTCAGCGTGCGCACGAAGCGGGCGGTGCGCGGATCGCGCGGCGCCTGGAAGATCGCCTCGGGCGGCCCTTCCTCCACGATGCCTCCCCCTTGCAGGAAGGCGACGTGGTGGGCGATGCGACGGGCGAGCCGCAGGTCGTGGGTCGCCATCAGCATGGTCATGCCGCCGGCGGCCAGATCGCCGAGCACCTCGACGACCTCGGCGGCCAGTTCCGGGTCGAGCGCCGAGGTCGGCTCGTCGCACAGGAGGAGCTTGGGCGAGGCGGCGAGCGCCCGGGCGATGGCGACGCGCTGCTGCTGGCCGCCGGACAGGGTCGCGGGATAGGCCTCGGCCTTCTGCGCCATGCCCACCTGCTCCAGCAGCGCGGCGGCGCGGGCGCGCGCCTTCTCCTGCGGCCATTTCAGCACGGTGACGAGCCCCTCCATCACATTGGCGATCACGCTGCGATGGGGGAAGAGCTGGAAGTTCTGGAACACCATGCCGGTGCTGCGGCGCACGGCGAGCACGTCCTTCTGCGAAAGGCGACCGCCGCCGAAGGTCACGCTCAGCCCGTCGAGGTCGAGCCGGCCGGCATCGGGGATCTCCAGGAGATTGGCGCAGCGCAGGAGCGTGCTCTTGCCGCTGCCCGAGGGGCCGATCAGCGCCGTCACGCGCCCCTGTGCCACCACGAGGCCGGCGCCGTCGAGGACCGTGTTGTCGCCGAAGCGCTTGACGATGCCGGACAGGGCGATCACGGGCGTCTCTCCAGGAAGCCGCCATAGGTGGCGAAACGCCGCTCCAGCCGGCTCTGCAGGAGGGTGAGGACCGAGGAGAAGGCGAGATAGATCAGCGCCGCCTCGATATAGAGGATCAGCGGCTCGTAGGTGGCGGCCACCACGCGCTGGGCCTCCTGGAAGAGCTCGGGCACGGTGATGGCGGCGGCGAGCGAGGTATCCTTCACCAGCGAGATGAAGGAGTTCGACAGCGGCGGCACGGCGACGCGCACGGCCTGCGGCACGATCGTGCGCAGCATGGCCTGGCGCGGCGTCATGCCGATCGAATAGGCCGCCTCCCACTGCCCCTTCGGGATCGAGGAAAGCGCGGCGCGGATGATCTCGGACGTGTAGGCGCCGACGCTCAAGGAGAAGCCGATGAGGGCGGCGGGAAAGGCGTCGATCAGGATGCCGACGCTCGGCAGGCCGTAGAAGATGACGAAGAGCTGCACGAGGAGCGGCGTGCCGCGGATGAACCAGACATAGGCCGCGGCGATCGCGGCGAGCGGCCGCGGCGCGAAGAGCCGGATCACGGCGACCGCGAAGCCGATGCCGAGACCGAAGGCGAAGGAGAGGACCGCGAGCGGCACGGTGAAGACGAGCCCGGCGCGCAGGAGCGGCCAGAGCGAGTCGAGCATGAGTTGCAGGCTGGGCGGCACGGCGGTCCGATCCGGTCGGGTTCAGGGGTCGCCCGCGCGCCCTGGCCAGGACGCCGGGCCCCCATGGAAGGCACGAACGCCGCGGCGCCGTTGGCGAAGGAGCGGGGCGATCCCCGGGGGCGGCGACGCGCCCCCGAAGTCTTCGGCAAGGATAGGGCGGTGCCGGCGTTGCGGAAGAAGGCGCGTCAGCGCGAGACGTCGGCGCCGAAATATTTCTGCGAGATCGTCTCGTAGGTGCCGTCCGCCTTCATCTCGGCGAGCGCCTCGTTGATCGCGGCCGTCAGCTCGGGATTGCCCTTCTGGACGATGACGCCCGAGGCCGCCGCGTCCTCCTGCGTCGCCACCACCGTCACCGGCGCGTCGGGCTTCTGCTTCTTGAAGTCGAGGAAGGAGAGGTTGTCGTTGATCGTGGCGTCGGCCCGGCCCGTGAGGACGAGCTGCACCGACTGGTCGAACCCGTCGGTGCCCACGAGCGTGGCGCCGGCGCCCTCCGCGATCTTGCCGTAGTTGGAGGTCAGCGACTGCGCCGCGCGCTTGCCCTTGAGGTCGGCGAAGGACGCGATGGCGTCGTTGCCCTCCTTCACGATCAGGACGGCGCGCGAGACGATGTAGGGGTCGGAGAAGTCGAAGCGCGCCTGCCGCTCGGGCGTGATGCCGACCTGGTTGATGACGGCGTCGTAGCGGTCCGAGGCGAGGCCCGCGATGAGCCCGTCCCACTTGCCCTCGACGAATTGCGGCTCGACGCCGAGGCGCCTGGCGATCTCGCGGCCGATCTCCACGTCGAAGCCGACGAGCGCGCCGGAGGCCTCGTGATAGGTGAAGGGCGCGTAGGTGCCCTCGGTGCCGATGCGCAGCACCTTGGCGGCCTGGATGTCCTTGAGGCTGCCGGCGGCGGCGGGCGCGGCGAGGAGGGCGGCGAGCGCCACGGCGGCGAGGAGGCGTTTCATCGTTTTGGGTCCTTCCAGCGGGGAGCGGGGTCGCGCCATAGGTGGGCGATCGGCGCCCGCGCCTGAAGGAACGGGATTTCAAACCCGTCGGTTGCCGGAGATTATCCTTGCGCGCCTGCGGACCGGCCCGCCGACGAACCGGCCCGCCTGGGCCGGCCCTTGCGATGCCGGGCGACGCGCGGGCGCTCGCGCCAGGGCTCGGGACGCCCGGCGAGCGCCCCCGCGCCCGCCCTTGCCGCTTGCGGCCGACGGCGCGTCGGGGCTAATCCCGGGCGCCCGACCTCAAGGAGACGCCCATGGCCCCCGCCCGTCCCGGCATCGAGACCATCATCGCCGGCGAGATCGGCGCCCGGGCCCAGCAGGTGGCGGCCGCCGTCGCGCTGCTCGACGCCGGCGCCACCGTTCCCTTCGTCGCGCGCTACCGCAAGGAGGCGACCGGCGGGCTCGACGACACGCAGCTGCGCACGCTGGAGACGCGCCTCGCCTATCTGCGCGAGCTGGAGGCGCGCCGCGACACGGTGCGCCGCTCCATCGCCGAGCAGGGCAAGATGACGGAGGCGCTGGGGGCGGCGATCGAGGCGGCGACGACGCGGGTGGCGCTCGAGGACCTCTATCTGCCCTTCCGCCCCAAGCGGCGCAGCCGCGCCGACGCCGCGCGCGAGCGCGGGCTCGGGGCGCTCGCCGAGACGATCCTCGCCGACCGGACGGCGGACCCCGCGAGGCTGGCGGCAAGCTTCGTCACGCCCGAGGTGGCCGACGTGAAGGCCGCGCTCGAGGGCGCGCGCGACATCGTCGCCGAGACCATGGCCGAGACGCCGGCGCTCGTCGGCGCGATCCGCCGGCATCTGGTGGAGAAGGCGCGCCTTCGCGCCCGCGTCGTGCCCGGCAAGGAGGAGGCGGGCGCCAAGTTCTCGGACTATTTCGACCACGAGGAGCGCTGGGCGAGCGCGCCGAGCCACCGGGTCCTGGCGCTGCTGCGCGCCGCCAAGGAGGGCGTCGTCACGCTCGACCTCGAGGTGGACGCCGACGATCCCTCGCCGGTCAAGCCGGTCGAGGCGATGATCGCGCGCCAGTTCGGCGTGCGCACGACCGGCGGCTCGGCGGCCGACACGTGGCTCGCGGGCGTGGCGCGCTGGGCCTGGCGCCAGAAGATCCACCCGCATCTGACCGCCGACCTGATGGCGCAGACCAAGGAAGGCGCCGATGCCGAGGCGATCCGGGTCTTCTCGCGCAACCTGAAGGACATTCTCCTCGCCGCCCCCGCCGGCGCCAAGACCACGATGGGCCTCGATCCCGGCATCCGCACCGGCGTGAAGGTGGCCGTGATCGACGCGACGGGCCGCCTCGTCGACACGGCCACCATCTACCCGTTCCAGCCGCGCAACGACGTGAAGGGCGCGAGCGCGACGCTGGCCGCGCTCGTCCAGAAGCACGGCGTGGAGCTGATCGCCATCGGCAACGGCACGGCGAGCCGCGAGACCGAGAAGCTCGCCGCCGAGATGATCGCCGCCCTGCCCGGGGCCAGGCCGCAGAAGGTGGTCGTCTCGGAGGCCGGCGCCTCCGTCTATTCGGCCTCCGAGATCGCCGCGCGCGAGATGCCGGGCGTCGACGTGTCGCTGCGCGGCGCGGCCTCCATCGCCCGCCGCCTGCAGGATCCGCTGGCCGAGATCGTCAAGGTCGACCCGAAGGCGATCGGCGTCGGCCAGTACCAGCACGATGTCGACCAGGGCGCCCTCTCGCGCGCGCTGGAAAGCGTGGTGGAGGATGCGGTGAACGCGGTCGGCGTCGACGTGAACACCGCCTCCCCCGCCCTTCTCGCCCATGTCTCGGGCATCGGCCCGGTCCTGGCGGGCGCCATCGTCGCCCATCGCGACAAGGAAGGCCCGTTCCGCACCCGCCGCAAGCTTCTCGACGTGCCGCGGCTCGGCCCCAAGGCCTTCGAGCAATGCGCCGGCTTCCTGCGCATCCAGGGCGGGCCGGAGCCGCTGGACGCCTCGGCCGTCCATCCGGAGGCCTATCCCGTCGCCAAGAAGATCGTGGCGGCCGCCGGCAAGGACGTGCGCGCCCTGATGGGCGACAGCGCGACGCTGCGCGCGCTCGATCCGCAAGCCTTCGTCGGCGGGGCCTTCGGCCTGCCGACGGTGAAGGACATCCTCGCCGAGCTGGAGAAGCCCGGCCGCGACCCGCGGCCCGCCTTCCGCACCGCGACCTTCGCGGAGGGGGTGGAGGAGATCGGCGACCTGAAGCCCGGCATGATGCTGGAGGGCACGGTGACCAACGTCGCCGCCTTCGGCGCCTTCGTCGATATCGGCGTGCACCAGGACGGGCTCGTCCACGTCTCCCAGATCGCCGACCGCTTCGTGAAGGACCCGGCGGACGTGGTGAAGGCCGGTCAGGTCGTGCGGGTGCGGGTGCTGGAGGTCGATGCCAGGCGCAAGCGCATCTCCCTGTCGATGAAGACGCAAGCCGAGGGTCAGGACGCCCGGCCGCCGCGCGGCGCGGACCGGCCGGAGCCGGACAAGGGCGCCCGTGGCGGCCGGGGCGGGACTGGCCGGAAGGGCGGCGAGGAGGGCGGCGCGAAGCCCGCCGCGCCCCAGATGGGCGGTCTCGGCGCCGCCCTCGCCGACGCCTTCAAGCGCCGCTGAGGCACGGTCAGCCGGCGGCGCTGAGGCGCCTTTGCGCGGGCGCCGCCGCCTCGAAGGCGATGGCGCCGGCGCCGACGAGGCCGGAATTGTCGCCGAGCGCGGCGCGCACCACCGGCACGTCGCGGAAGGGCGGCAGGGCGTTGCGCGCGACATAGGCGGCGATCGCCGGGCCGAGCGCCGCGAACTGATGCGACATGCCCCCGCCGACGACGATCATCTGCGGACTGTAGAGATGCAGGAGATTGACGAAGCCGAGGCCCAGCATCTCCGCCTCGTCGTCCACGAGCCGGCGCGCCAGGTCGTCGCCCGCCGCCGCCGCCTCGAAGACGGCCGCGCCCGTCAGCGCCGCGCCCGCCGCGTGGAGCGCCGATCCCGCGTCGAGCGTCGCGAGCCGCCGGGCCTTGGCGAGGAAGGCCGTGCCCGAGGCATAGGCCTCGAAGCAGCCGGCATTGCCGCACACGCAGCGCTCGCCGCCCTGCACCACCGTCATGTGGCCGATATGGGCGGCCATGCCCATGCGCCCGCGCAGGACGCGCCCGTCCACCACCGCGCCGCCGCCGATGCCGGTGGAGACGGTGGCATAGACCATGTTGCCCAGGCCGCGCGCCGCGCCGAAGCGCCATTCGCCGATCGCCGCGGCGATGCCGTCGTTCTCCAGCCGCACCGGCAGGCCGGTCGCGGCGGAGAGTTCGGCGGCGAGCGGAAAGTCCACGAAGCCGGCGATGGTGGGCGTGGCGAGCGCCAGGCCCTTCTCGGCGTCGAGGGGCCCGGGCGCCGAGAGGCCGAGACCGACGATCTCGGCCCCGCGCGCCTGTGCGCCCACCTCTTGCGCGACGCGCGCGAGCGCCGCGACGACCGCCGCCGCCCCCGCGCTCGCCGGCGTCGCCTCGGCCCGGCGCGACAGGATCGTGCCCTCGGCGTCGACGAGGGCGCCGCGGATCTGCGTGCCGCCGAGATCGAGGCCTATCGCCAGGGATCGCATCGGTCCCGTCCTTTCCGGCCGCTCAGAGCCCGTGAAGCCAGGCCGTGCGGGCGGCGAGATCGGGCGCGCCGAAGGCGAGCGAGCCGAGCACCACGGTCTCGGCGCCCGCCGCGCGCAGCTGCGGCACGGTGGTCTCGCGAATGCCGCCGTCGGCGGCGAGCACGATGCGATGCGGCGCGCCGCACGCCTCGATCATGCGCTTCACCTGCGCCAGCCGGTCGCAGGCCGTCGGGTCGAGGCCCTGTCCCTTCACGCCGATGGCCGTGCCGAGCAGCGTGACGAAGCGAAGGCGCGGGAGGAAGCGCTCGATGCCCGCGACGGGCGTCTCGACGCGCAGCACCATGCCGGCGGCGACGCCGAGCTCGTCCAGCCGCGCGAGCGCCGCCTCGGCGACCGCCTCGTTCTCGAGATGGAACGAGATGAGGTCGGCGCCGGCTTCCGCGAACTGCTCGATCTGCGACAGGACGATCGAATCGGCGATCATCAGGTGGATATGGATCGGCTTCTTCGAGACCTTGCGGATCGCCGCGACGAGATCGGGGAAGAAGAGGAAGGCCGGCGCGAAATGCCCGTCCGCGACGTCGATATGCAGAATGTCGGCATGCGGGTCGATGCGCGCCATGTCGTCGGCGAGGCGCACGAGATCGGCCGACCAGACGGAATATTCGCAGATGAGGCGGTCGCTCGGCAGCGCGTCGATCCAGGCGGTCTTGTCGGTCATCGGGGCAGATCCTTCAGGAAGGCGCCGAGCGCCTCGTGGATGTCTGAGACATAGGCCGCCTTGTCGACGGCCTTCGGGGTGATGCGGGCGAGCCTCGCGCCGGGAATGGCGGCGGCGAGCGCCTGTGCATGGGCCAGCGGATGGACGGCGTCGCGCGCGTGGCCGATGACGAGGACCGGCAGGGACAGCGCCGCGATCTGCGCGTCCGTCACGCCCGGCCCGTCCGCCGAGATCGAGCGCAGGAGCGCGGCGGTCACGGCGATCGGCTCGCGCGAGAAGAAGCCCTTCAGCGAGGCGAGATTGTCGGGCGCCTCCTCGGCCAGCCGCCGCGCGGTGTCCCCTTCGAGGAAGGCGGCGCGCGCCGCCTCCGGCGAACGGGTCGCGAGAAGCGCGCCGACCTCGGCGTTCGGCGCCATGTTGTCGGGGGCCGCGGCCGTCACCCAGGCCGGGCGTGCCAGCACGAGGCCGCGCACGAGGTCGGGCCGCGTGACGGCGAGGCGCAGCGCGATGGCCGCGCCCATCGAGATGCCGCCGACGGCGACCGAGCCCGCGCCCAGCGCCTCGATCGCGTCGGCGAGGTCCTGCGTGAAGCGGGCGATGGAATAATGCGCGGGGTCACCCGCCTGCGACCCGCCATGGCCGGGCATTTCCAGGGTCAGGCGGCGGAAGGCCGGATCGGCCGGAAAGGCCTCGCGCGTCTGCCCGGCATCGCCGCACAGGCCATGCTGGAAGAAGACGGGCGCGCCGTCGCCCCCGGCATCGTCGAGGACGAGACGGGCGCCGTCTGCCTTCGAGACGTGGAGGCCCGTCACGGCGCCACCTCGAGCCCCGCCTCGCCGAGCGCGCCGCGCAGGAAGGCCGAGACGCCCGGCGCTTCGTCGGCCGAAAGCCCGTGGGTGACGAGAGAGCCGGTGAAACCGATCTCCTTCAGGCGGCCGAGATAATGCGGATAGTCGAGGACGCCCTGCCCGGCCGTGGTGAAGCCGCCGGCGGCAGTCCGGTCCTTGGCATGGCCCATGGCGATGCGGTCGCCGAGGAGGTCGACCGCCTCCGAGACCAGCCGGCGCTGCTCTTCGAGCGGGGCCGTCTCGAAGAGGTTGGCCGGATCGAGCACGATCTTCAGCCGCGGGCTCGCGATCTCGTCGACGAGGCGCCTCGCCTTGGCCGCGCCGTCGACGACATTGGCGAGCTCGGGCTCGATGCCGAGATCGACGTCGTGGCGCTCGGCGATGGCGACGGCGACGGCCATCGCCTCCAGGAGATCGCGCCAGGCGTCGGGCTCGTGGTTGCCGGGATGCTCGCGCCACTGGTCGTGCGGGTCGCGCGTGCCGGTGCACAGCGTCACGAGCCGCGTGCCCATGGCCGCCGCGCGGGCCGCGAGGGTCTCGAGGCGCCGGTGCCCGGCCTCGCGCACGGCGCGGTCGGGATGGATCATGTTGTAGGTGCCGGAGAGCGCGACGATCTCGACGCCGGCGGCGAGCCCCGCCTCGCGCACGGCCCGCGCCTCGTCCTCGGAGATCGCGTCGGGCATGGCGGCAAGGCCCGAACAGGCCATGTTGTACTGCGCGGCCGAGAATCCGGCCTCGCGGGTCGCCCGCAGCACCGTCTTCGGGTCGGTGCCGGGGAAGGTCTTGGCGAAGATGCCGAGCTTCATCACACGCCCCCCGTCACGTCGGCGAGCGCGACGCGCGATCCCGTCTCGACGGAGCGGGCGATGGCGACCATGGCGCGCACCGAAGCGAGCCCGTCCTCCACGCTCGCGCCGCTCATCGGCGCGCCGTCGAGGACGGTGCGCGCGAAGCCCTCCACCTGGCGGCGGTAGAAATGCCCGTCGGCGCCCAGAACGCGGTGCGTGGCCCCGTCCGCCTCGCGGAAGATGTCGACCTCGGAGGACTTATAGTACCACGGGTTGTAGGTCTTGCCGAGGATCGAGCCGTTCTGGCCGTAGATCTGGAAGCCCTCGTGCCAGTCCATGCGCACGGCGACGGTGAGGTCGAGATGACCGAGCGTGCCGGAGGCGAACTCGACGTCGACGAACCAGCACCAGATGCCGGCGCGTTCCGACAGGCGCGCCTCGACCGAGACGATGTCGCCGGCGAAATAGCGTGCCGTGTCGATGAGATGGCAGCCATGGGCGAGCATGTAGTAGCGCCGCAGATCCGCCTTGGGGTTGGCGGAGGGCTTGCGGGCATTGGCGCTGGTGACGATCAGCGGCTGCACCGCGTCGGTCATGGGATAGCGGTGGGTGGAGTCGCAATACCAGGCCTTCAGCGCGACGAGGGCGCCCATCTCATCGTCGATGAAGCTCTTGGCGGCCTGGAGGCCGGCGTCGTAGCGCTTCATGTGGCCGACCTGGAAGACCTTGCCGGAGGCCTCGACGACGCCCTTCAGCTCCAGCGCCTCCTCGACGGTGAGCCCGACCGGCTTCTCGCACAGGACGTGCTTGCCGGCCTGCAGCGCGCGGATCGAGGCCGGCACGTGGAAGGCGTCGGCGGTGGCGATGATGACGGCGTCGATCTCGGGATCGGCGAGCATCGCGTCGTAGTCGGAGAAGGTCTTCTTCGCCCCGTGCACGATCGCCATGCGCTGGAGCAGGTCGTCGGCGACGTCGCAGATGGCGGTCAGATCTGCATTGGCGGCCTTGGTGCAGCTCTCGAAATGCGCCGACTGCGCGATCTGTCCGGCGCCCAGAACGCCGACGCGCAGCCGGTTCTCTTCCTTCTTGGCCATGGGGCTTGGGTCCTGTGAACTGTTGCGAGGGGTCGATGCGCCGCGGGCGCGGGATGCGCCTGCGGTGGGAGGAGGCGTTGAGCGTCGCGCGTCGCCCGTCCGGCGAAGGCTCAGACGGCCGTGCCGCTTTCGGCGCGGAAGAGGCAGGCCTTGGAGAGATCGATCGAGAAGGCGTGCCGCTCGCCGGGCGACAGACGCGTGCCGGCGGGAAGGCGCGCCATGATCGGCCGCTCGCCGGCCTTCAGCTCGGCGAAGATGTCGGGTCCGGTCGGCTCGACGACCTCGACGGCCATGTCGAGCCGCGCGCCGTCCCCGCCCGGCGCCTCGAGCGAGATCGCCTCGGGACGCAGGCCGAGAAGCAGCGCCTCGCCCGGCTTCACGCGCTCGAAGGCGCCGGCATCGGGATAGGGAAGCTCCGTGTCGCCGCCCTCCAGCGCCAGCGCCAGGCCGTTGCCGCGCGGCACGGCGCGCACCGGCACGAGGTTCATCGCCGGCGAGCCCATGAAGGTCGCCACGAACACGTTGGCGGGGCGCTCGTAGATGTCCTCGGGCGTGCCGAACTGCTGCAGGATGCCGTCCTTCATCACCGCGATGCGCGTGGCCATGGTCATGGCCTCGATCTGGTCGTGGGTGACGTAGACGATGGTGGCGCGCAGCCGCTGGTGCAGCTTCTTGATCTCGGTGCGCATCTCCACGCGCAGCTTGGCGTCGAGATTGGAGAGGGGCTCGTCGAAGAGGAAGATCTTGGGCTCGCGCACCAGCGCCCGGCCCATGGCGACGCGCTGGCGCTGGCCGCCGGAGAGCTGGCCGGGCTTGCGGTCGAGGAGATGGGTGATCTGCAGGAGCTCGGCCACCTGCCCGATCTTGGCGACGCGCTCGGCCTTGGGCACGCCGCTCATCTCCAGCGAGAAGCCGATATTCTGCCCCACCGTCATCGCCGGATAGAGCGCGTAGGACTGGAACACCATGGCGATGTCGCGTTCCTTCGGCTCCAGCCCCTCCACGGGCCGCCCGTCGATGGCGATCGAGCCGGTCGTCAGCTCCTCCAGCCCGGCGACGATGGACAGGAGCGTGGACTTGCCGCAGCCGGACGGGCCGACGAGGACGAGGAACTCGCCGTCCTCGATGGCGATGTCGATGTCCTTGAGGATCGAGACCGAGCCGAAGCTCTTGGAGACGTGCGAGATGTCGAGACTTGCCACGTGCTTCAGCCCTTGACCGCGCCGGCCATGAGGCCGCGCACGAAGTAACGACCGGCGGCGACGTAGACGAGGATGGTGGGCAGCGCCGCGATCATCGCGGCGGCCATGTCCTCGTTGTAGGCCTTGGTGCCGGTGGAGGTGTTGACGAGATTGTTCAGCGCCACGGTGACGGGCTGCGCCGGGCCGGCGGCGAAGGACACGCCGAAGAGGAAATCGTTCCAGATCGAGGTGAACTGCCAGATGATCGCCACCATGATGATCGGCCAGGAGATCGGCAGGAGGATGCGCAGGAGGATCGTCCAGAAGCCGGCGCCGTCGACGCGCGCGGCCTTGATGATCTCGTCGGGGATGGTGACGAGATAATTACGGAAGAACAGCGTCGTGAAGCAGATGCCGTAGACGACGTGGACGAGGACGAGGCCCGGGATCGTGCCGGCCAGATTCAGGAAGCCGAGCGTCTGCGCCATCGGGATCAGGACGATCTGGAAGGGGATGAAGCAGCCGAAGAGGATCAGGCCGAACAGGAGCTGGTCGCCGCGGAAGCGCCACTTGGTGAGCACGTAGCCGTTGAGCGCGCCGAGCGCGACCGAGATCAGCGTGGCCGGCACGACGATCAGGAAGGAGTTGACGAAATAGCCCTTGATGCCCTCGCAGGCGACGCCGATGCAGGCCGTGCCCCAGACATTGGCCCAGGCCTGGAGCGTCGGGGCGGCGGGCGGCGAGAGGAGCGTGCCCGAGCGGATCTCCTCCAGCGACTTCAGCGAGGTGAAGACCATGGAGACGAGCGGCGACACGAAGAAGGCGGCCAGGACCAGGAGGCAGCCATAGACGAAGAGCGTGCCGGCCAGCCGGCGCCGCTTCGGCTTCGGCCTCGCAGGGTGCCTGGCGGGCGCGATGCCGAGCGGCGCCGCGGCGGGGGCGGTGATCGCCGCCTCACTCTGCGCGTTCATCGCGAAGCTCCGAATAGAGATAGGGAATGATGATCGCGGCGAGCGTCATCAGCATGACCACCGCGCTGGCGGCGCCCAGGCCGAGCTCGTTGCGCGTGAAGGCGACCGAATACATGAAGGTCGAGGGGAGCTCGGTGGAGACGCCCGGCCCTCCCTTGGTGAGCGAGACGACGAGGTCGTAGCTCTTGATGGCGAGATGGGCCTCGATGACGAAGACGGTGAGGAAGACCGGCCGCAGCGCCGGGATGATGATGCGCGTGTAGACCTTGAAGAGCGGCGCGCCGTCGATCCGCGCCGCGCGCAGGATCTCGGTGTCGATGCCGCGAAGGCCGGCCAGGAACAGCGCCATCACGAAGCCCGTCACCTGCCAGACGCCGGCGATGACGATCGTGTAGATCGCCTTGTCGGGATCGACGAGCCACTGGAAGGAGAAGCTCTCCCAGCCGAGCCCGCGCATCATGTGCTCGAGGCCGAGCGTCGGGTTGAGCAGCCATTGCCAGATGACGCCCGTCACCACGAAGGAGAGCGCCATCGGATAGAGGAACACGGCCCGGAAGGCCCCCTCGGCGCGGATCTTCTGGTCCATCAGGATGGCGATGAACAGGCCGAGCGCGGTGGCGAAGACCATGTAGAGCACGCCGAAGATCGCCATGTTCTCGACGGCGATGGCCCAGCGCGGATTGTCGAAGAGGCGCACATACTGGTCGAAGCCGACGAAGTTGTAGCGCGGCAGGAGCTTGGAGCCCGTGAAGGACAGGACGGTCGTGTAGGCGATGAAGCCGTAGACGCAGACGATCAGGAGCACCAGCGAGGGCGACAGCACGATCTTCGGCAGGATGCGGGTGGAGAAGCGCGATGTGGCCATGGGTCCGGTCCGGTGAGCACGGGCGGGGACCGGCCTTGCCGCGTGGGGAGGGACACGCGGCAAGGCTCGGCGCGAAGGGCGCAGGGCGCGTGAAAGCGCCCTGCGCCCCGGTGGCGGCGCGTTACTGCGCGGCCTGGACCGAGGCCAGAAGCGCCTTCACCGCGTCCTGCGAGGACATCTCGGAATTGAAGTGCTGCGTCACGACGTCGAAGATGGCGCGCTGGATGGCGGCCGGCTGGGCATGGCCGTGGGCGAGCGAGCCCATCAGCGTCTTGGCGCCCTCGGCGGCCTTGATGTCGGCCATCGACTTCTTGCCGCAGGCGTCGAACTTGTCGCCGGAGACATCCGTGCGGGCGGGAATGGAGCCCTTCACGAGGTTGAAGGATTCCTGGAAGTCCTTGGCCATCACGCTCTCGGCGAAGGAGGCCTGCGCCGCCTTCTGCGCGTCGCCGACGTCGAACATGGCGAAGAAGTCGGTGTTGAACAGGAACGCGCCTTCCGTGCCCGGCGCCGTCAGGCAGAGGATCTCCTCGCCGGGCGTGACATTGGCCTTCACCAGCTCGCCCTTGGCCCAGTCGCCCATCAGCTGCATGGCCGCCTCGCCGCGGATCAGCATGCCGGTGGCCAGATTCCAGTCGCGGCCCGAGAAGCCGGGATCGACATAGCCGCGGATCCTGCGCATCTGGTCGAAGACCTTGACCATCGTGTCGGAGGTCAGGGACTCCTCGTCGAGCTCGATGATGGCCTTGCGGTAGAAGTCCGGGCCGCCGACGCCGAGCACCACGTCGTCGAAGACGGTCGTGTCCTGCCAGGGCTGGCCGCCATGGGCGAGCGGGGTGATGCCCTTGGCCTTCAGCGCGTCGGCGACGGTGTTGAACTCCTCCCAGGTCTTGGGCGGCGTCAGGCCGTTGTCCTTGAAGATCTTGGCGTTCACCCAGAGCCAGTTCGGGCGGTGGATGTTGACGGGCACGGCGACCCACTTGCCGTCCTCGACGGCGAAATCCTTGATCGCGGTGGGCAGGACGTCGCCCCAGCCCTGCGTCTCGGCTTCCGCCGTCAGGTCGCCGAGAAGGCCCTCGCCGGCCCATTCGCGCACGGTCATGCCGAGGAGCTGGGCGGCCGTCGGCGGGTTGCCGGCCGCCACGCGCGCCTTGAGCGCCGTGTTGGCGGCCTCGCCGCCGCCGCCGGCCACCGGCATGTCCTGCCAGGCGACGCCCTTCTTGGCGAGGTCGTCCTTCAGGACGCCGACGGCCGCGGCCTCGCTGCCGGCGGTCCACCAGTGCAGCACCTCGACCGTCTGCTCCTGCGCGAGGGCCGCGGCCGGAACGACGGCGGGCGCGAAGGCGCCCATGGTCAGCGCGAGCGCCGACGCGGTGAGAAAGCGGTTCATCGATGTCTCCTCCCCTGGCCGGCCCCAGTGCCGGCCCTCCCACAGACCGGCGCCTCCTCCGGCGCCAGTTTGTTTGGATTGAAAACAAACATAGGAGCGCGTAGGTGTCAATGGCCTGTCCGCCGCCACTTGTGCTGCGGTGCGACAGGCCGATACTGCGGGCCGAGCGATCGCGGCGGGACCCAGGCGGGCCTCGCCCGCCCTCCCCCGACGATCGCCAAGGGAAAGCTGCCGCCGATGTCGATGCCCCGCGCCGTGCGCCACATCAACGAGATCCGCGCCCTCGACGCCGTCTTCACGCTCGGGCCCATGAGCCGGGCGACGCTGGCGCGCGAACTCGGCCTGACGCGCTCGACGGCGGGCGCCATCGTCGCCGGCCTCGTCGACGAGGGGCTGATGGTGGAGGGCGAGAGCGATCCCGGCCCCGCCACGGTGCCGGCCTCGGCGAGCGTGCCCGCGCGCACCGGGCGCCCCGGCACGCTCGTGCGCCTTCGCCCGAACCACGCGCTCTTCGTCGGCACCGATATCGGCGTCGGGCGCATCAGCACCGTCGTCATCGACCTGGAGGCGCGCAAGATCGCCGAGGAGCACGAGGCCTTCGCGCTCGACGAGGCGCCCGGACGCGTCGTGGAACGGGCCTTCGCCCAGGCCGCGGCGATCCTGCGGGCGCTGGGCGCGCGGCAGAGCGTGCGCGGCATCGCCGTCACCGTGCCCGGCATCGTCGACAAGGAGGGCGTCGTCGTGCGCGTGCCCATCCTGGGCTGGTCGAACGTGCCGGTGCTGCCGCGCCTGCGCGAGACCTTTCCGGAGGTCGCGCATCTGGCCGTCGAGAACGACGCCAACGCCTTCGCCATGGCCGAGCTCTATCGCGGCGGCGGCGGGGAGGCGGTGCGCGACGCGGCCTACGTGTTCATGGATGCCGGCATCGGCGGCGCCGTCGTCGCCGACGGGGTGCTCCTGCGCGGCCATCACGGCTATGCCGGCGAGTTCGGCCATCTGCCGCTCGGCGGCGCCGGCTTCTCCTGCGCCGGCGTGATCCCCGGCTCGCTCGAGGCCTATGTCGGGCGCGGGGCCCTGCTCGAGCGCCACCGATTCCACGGCGGGTCCGCCGACACGCTGGAGGCGATGCTGGCGCGGCTCGCCGCGGGCGAGCCGGCGGCGCTGAGGACGGCCAGGGACTGGTGCGCCGAACTCGGCCGGGCGCTCGCCGGGCTGACGGCGCTGCTCGACCCGCAGCGCATCGTCCTCGGCGGCCCCGTCGCCGCCGTCTCGGCCTACGGGCCGCAGGTCATCGCCGAGGCGCTCGCGGCCCATGTCATGCCCGGCCAGCCGGTGCCGCAGGTGCGCCTGTCGGCGCTCGGTCTCGACGGGGCGGCGATCGGCGGCGCCTCGATCCTGCATCGCGCCATGCTCTCGGTCGACCGGGCGCTCGTCTATCACGCTCCGCGCTAGAAGGGTCGCGCGAGGCGGCGGAGCGGGCGGGCGGCCCTCGCGCCCGGCGCCGGCGGCCTGCGTCCCGCGCGGTCAGCGCAGCAGCGACAGGACGAGCGGGGCGACGAGCGCGGTGACGAGCCCGTTCAGCGCCATGGCGAGCCCGGCGAAGGTGCCGGCCACGTCGCTCACCTGGAAGGCGCGCACGGTGCCGATGCCGTGCGAGGCGAGCCCGGCGGCGAAGCCGCGCGCGGCGAAGTCGCGGATGCGCAGCGCGTTCATCAGCGGCGTCACCAGGATGGCGCCGATGATGCCCGTGGCGATGACGAAGACCGCCGTCAGCGCCGGGTCGGCGCCGATCTGCGCGGCGATGCCCATGGCGATGCCGGCGGTGACGGATTTGGGCGCCAGCGCGGCCACCAGCGGGCCGGGCACGTTCAGAAGGAGGCCGAGCCCGACCGCCGAGCCGACCGCCGCGAAGGTGCCGGCGAAAAGCGCCGCGAGGATCGGCAGGAGCGTGGCGCGCACCAGGGCGCGGTTGCGGTAGAGCGGCACGGCCAGCGCGACCGTCGCCGGGCCGAGCGCGAAATGCACGAACTGCGCGCCCGAGAAATAGGTGGCGTAGGGCGTGCCGGTCGCCGCCAGGATGGCGACGAGGACGGCGATCGAGAGCAGGATCGGGTTCACCAGCGGGTGGTTGCCGCAGGCCCGCGCCACGCGGCGCGCGCCGAGGAAGACGCCGATCGTCAGCGTCAGCCAGAGAAGCGGGCTCGCGGCGAGATAGACCCAGAGCTCGAAGATCGAGGCCGGGCTCACGCTCCGCCCTCCCTCGCCGGCCCGCTTCGCCCCTGCAGGCGGCGCACGAGGAGGAAGGCGAAGACCGTGACGAGGAGCGTGGCAACCGTCGAGAGGACGAGGACGAGAAGGATCGGCAGGCCGTTGCGGGCGATCAGACCCGTCGACTGGGCGATGCCGACGCCGGCCGGCACGAAGAGGAGGCCGAGATAGGACAGGAGCCCGTCCGCCGCGCCCCCGACCGGGGCCGAGCCGTGTGCCGCGCCGGCGCCCGCGCGGCGGCGCCGGTCGGCGAGCGCGAGGCCGCAGAAGAGGAGGACGATGCCGGCGACCGGCCCGGGAACGGGGAGCCCGAGACCGCGCACGACGGCCTCGCCGGCCAGCTGGCACAGGAGGATGGCGAAGAGACCGAAGAGCAAGGAGACCTCCTTTCCGGCGGCGGACGCGGCCGGATTCCAGGCGGCGCGCCGTCGTCGCCGCTCCCCGCTAGGCACAATCCGAACGGCGCTTCGTCAAGCCCCGCGGCGGGCGGGCGTCACGCCGCCGGCGGCGCCACCAGATGCACGCCCTCGGCGCGGAAGCGCTCCAGCATCTCGAAGAAGATGGCGCTGCGGGTGGAATAGACGACGCGCGGCCCCGACACGAAGGCGAAGGACTTGAAGGCGACCTGCCCGCCCTCGATCGCGTCGATGAAGATGGACGGGGCGGGCTCGGCGAGGACGGTCTCGTTGCGGGCGTAGATGTCGAGCATCAGCCGCTTCACGGCGCTCACGTCCACGTCGAGCGGCGCGGAGAAGGCGATCTGGATGCGCCCCAGCGGATTGGCGAGCGTCATGTTGCGGATCGTCTTGGTGATGAGCTCGGAATTGGGCACGATCAGCGTCGAGCGGTCGGGGATCTGGATCTCGGTGGAGCGCACCGAGATGCGCTTCACGTCGCCCTCGTCGGTGCCGATGCGCACCGTGTCGCCGATCTTCACGGGGCGTTCGGCGAGGAGGATCAGGCCGGAGACGAAGTTCTGGGTGATCGCCTGGAGGCCGAAGCCGATGCCGACCGAGAGCGCGGAGACGACGAGGGCGATGCGCTCCACGCCGATGCCGAGCGCCGAGAGCGCCCAGAAGCCGGCGAGGATGATGCCGGCATAGCTGACAATGGTGGAGACCGAGTTGCGGGCGCCGGGGTCGAGGTCGGTCGCCGGCAGGAAGCGCTCGTCGAGCCAGCGCCGCACGGCGCGCATCAGGAGGATGCCGACCGTCAGCGCCACCATGGCCTTCAGGATCGCGCCCGGCACGATGGTGAAGCCGCCGACGGTGATCTCGGCCGTCGAGCCGAACTGGTAGAAGAGCGAGGAGGCGCCGGGCCCGAGCGGGCCGGACAGGAGGAGCGCGGCGAGGACGAGGATGGCGATGCGCAGGATCGCAGAGAGCACGACGCCGAGCTGGCCGACCTGCGTCTTGCGAAGGCCGAGCCCGGTGTGCAGCGAGCGCCCGATCCGGCTCTCGGCCGAGAAGAGCGTGGTGCACAGGTCGTCGACGACGACGAGCAGGAGATAGGTCGCCGCCGCCACGATCGCCGTCCAGATCGTCTGGCGCGACAGGAAGAGCGCGAAGTTCACGTAGCCCTGCAGGGCCGCGATCAGGCTGACGGCGACCGCGATCCAGGCGGCGAGCGTCGCCAGGGTGACGAGCGTCGTCTGGGCGCTCGGCTCGCGCGCCTCCCCCTCCAGCCGGCGCTGCCGGCTGAGGCTGACGAGGACCGAGACGATGAGCCCGCAATAGGTGAAGGCGACGAGGTAGTTGACGAAGATCGCGCCGGTCTGGCTGACGCCGACGGCCCGCGCGCCCTCCACCAGGAAGACGCCGAAGAAGGTCAGGACGGCGGTGAGGCCGGGATAGGAGCGCAGGCGCCGCGCCGCCGCCTCGCTGATCGGCAGGAGGCGCCAGGAGGTCTGCCCGACGAGGAGGAGGCCGGCGCCGAGCGAGATGACGAAGGAGCCGACGGCCGCCGTCGCCGTCAGCGCCTCGGCGAGCGGGCGCGTGCCGCGCGTCAGGAGCCCCGACCAGTTCATCGCGAAATAGACGAGGACGAAGGCGAGCGCGGAGGTGAGCGTGCCGACGACGACGAACCACAGCGCCAGCCCCGAGCGGCGGGCGCGCGAGGCGGGCACCTGGGCGATGGCGAAGTTGCGGCCCGCCAGGCGCAGCCGCCGGCGCGCCGGCAGGATGAGGAACAGCGCCAGCGCCAGGGCCGCCGACATGACGGTGATGCGCGGCGCGGGGTCGCTGGCCGAGATGGTGACGAGCGAGAAGCGGATGAAGTCGCCGAGCCTTGCCAGATCGTCGTCGATCGTGCGCGCGCCCGCGCGCCACAGTTCGGGCGAGAGCGGCGAGGCCACGCGCTTGAACGTGTCGCGGTTGAAGGCCTCGTTGATCTCCTGGATCAGCTGGTCGATCGTGTCCTTGGCGTCGGCGGCGAGCAGGCGCCCGCGCTTGATCGCCGAGTCCAGCCGCCCGCGATCCTCGGCGAGCTTGTCGCGCTGGGCCTTGATGTCGGGCGCCTCGGCGTCGCCCGCCTCGCCGAGCTCGGCGATGCGCGCGTCGATCGCCACGAGCTGCGGCTCCAGAAGCGCCACCGCCGCGTTGGCGGCCATGCCGACTGCCATGGCGCGGTCGCGAAGCTCGGCCTTCTGCGCCACGTCGCCGTTGCCGGCGGCCGCCTTGGTGATCGCGGCGAACTCGTCGGTCTGCCGGTCGAGGGCGACGACCGGATCGCTCGCCGCGTCCCCCCCGCCCTGCGCGGCCGCCGGCGGCGCCAGGAGAAGGGTGAGGCAGAGGAAGAGGGCGGCCAGGAAGCCGCCGTGCCGGGTCGCTCTGATCATTCGCGCTCATTCACGGCGCCGTCGCGCGCCGTCCCCTCGCAAGTCCGGATGTCGATTCCGCCGGCCGGACGGCGGCCGCGGTCGCGGCGACACCGACATCACGAGGAAGGCGAAACGATGGGCGCGGGAATCGAGATCGGGCCGGCCATGCCGGGCGGGCCGCGACGCGCCATGCGCTCTCGAAGGGCCGGCGCCGGTCCTGCGACGGGCGCCGGCGCCGTGCCGTCAGCCCTGCGCGGGCCGGGCGCGGCGCTTGTCGGGACGGGGCCCGCGCGTGTCGCCGCCGGGCCCGCCGGCCGGGCGTCCGCCGGGCTTGCCGCCGTCCTTCTTGTGGAAGGGCCGCTTGCCGCCGGGCCCGCCCGGGCCCTTGCGCCCGCGCTCGGCCGAGGCCGGCGCGATGAAGCCGCCCTCGACGGGCGTGATCGTGATGTCGTCCTCGGCGCTGACGCGCGCGGCCGAGGCGAAGCGGCGCGCCACCTCCTCGGCGATCTCGAACTTCGTCTCGCGGTCGTAGATCTTGATCGCGCCGATCTCCTGGCGCGTGATCTTGCCCCGGCGGCAGAGCAGCGGCAGGATCCATTTCGGGTCGGCATTGTTGCGCCGGCCGACATCCATGTGGAACCAGACGCTCGCCATCTCGCGCCCGGGCTTGGCGCGGCGCTCGCCGGCATCGGCGAAGTCGGTGCCGCGCTTGTCCGGGCCGAAGCCGGGATCGAACACGTCCTCGGGGGCCGGCAGGCGGGCGCGGTAGAGGCGCGCCAGCGCGGTGGCGATCACCTCGGGCGAGAAGCGCTCGAGCAGCGATTTCGCCGAGGCGGCCTCCTCCTCGCTCGCCATCACGTCCATGATCGGATCGGTGAGGAGGCGCTCCTCGTCGCGCAGGCGGATCTCCTCCGCCGAGGGCGCGCCGCCCCAGGTGGCGTTGATGCGCGCCTCGGCCATCAGGCGCTCGGCCTTGCGGCGGCGCGAAATGGGCACGAGCAGCACCGAGACGCCCTTGCGCCCGGCCCGGCCGGTGCGGCCCGAACGGTGCTGCAGCGTCTCGGCGTCGCTCGGCAGGTCGGCATGGATGACGAGGCCGAGGCTCGGCAGGTCGATGCCGCGCGCGGCGACGTCGGTGGCCACGCAGACCCGCGCCCGTCCGTCGCGCAGCGCCTGCATGGCCGTGTTGCGCTCGTTCTGCCCGAGCTCGCCCGACAGGGTCACGACCTGGAAGCCCCGCTCGAGCAGGCCCGAATGCAGGTGCCGCACCGCCTCGCGCGTGTTGCAGAAGACGATGGCGCTCGGCGCGTCGGCATGGCGCAGCACGTTGACGATCGCGTGCTCCATCTCGTTGGGCGCGATGCGCACGGCGCGATACTCGATATCGGCATGGCCGGACGTGCCGCGCGCCACCTCGATGCGCAGGGCGTCGCGCTGGTAGCGCTTGGCCATGGCCATGATGGTCTTGGGCAGCGTCGCCGAGAAGAGGAGCGTGCGCCGCTCGGCGGGCGTCGCCTCGAGCAGGAACTCCAGATCCTCGCGGAAGCCGAGATTGAGCATCTCGTCCGCCTCGTCGAGCACGAGCGCCTGCAGCGCCCCGATCTGCAGCGCGCCGCGCTCCAGATGGTCGCGCAGGCGGCCGGGCGTGCCCACCACGATGTGGCAGCCCGCCTGCAGCTTGCGCCGCTCGGCGCGCGGATCCATGCCGCCGACGCAGGTGACGACCTCGGCCTTGGCGTCGGCATAGAGCCAGGCGAGCTCGGCCGTCACCTGGATGGCGAGTTCGCGCGTCGGCGCCACGATCAGCGCCAGCGGATCGCCGGCCTGGCCGAAGCGCTCGGCCTCGCCGAGGATCGTGGCGGCGATGGCGATGCCGTAGGCGATGGTCTTGCCCGAGCCCGTCTGCGCCGAGACGAGGAGGTCGCGCGCCTCGGTCTCGGGCTTGAGCACGTTTTCCTGGACGGGGGTCGGCGTCTCGTAGCCGCGCTCGGCTAGGGCCTTGGCAAGCGGCGCGCTCGTGGCGGCAAACGGCATCGGATCTTCCTTCGGATGGCAGCGGGGCGGCGTGGACCGGCCACGCGGATGGCAGCATGCCCTCCCTCACGCCAGCCTATGGCACAGCCGCCGCTTCGGCTCAATCGAGGCGCGCCCCCCGGACGGCGCATCCCGGCTTGCAGCCATGCCCCGCGGCAGGGCAAAGAGGCGGCGAGACAAGGCGGCGCGCCGACCCGAAGCGGCGGGCGCCCGCGAAAGGAAGGGAGCGGGCCATGGCCTTCAAGACGCGGGGCGAGACGGAAGCCGAGGCCAGAGTCGCCGCCGCCGGCTGGAAGCGCGACAAGAAGACGGGCCTCTGGAAATGCTACCGCGCGAGCGAGCGCGGCGCGACCTTCTCCGGCACCGCCATGGACCTCGCCCGCCGCCTCGCCCCGCCCCCGCCGCGCGACGCGGAGGAAGACGCAGCGCAGGAAGGCCGGGACTGAGCGGCAGGCGGCCGAGGGCCGGACGCATGCCGGAAGCGCCCTGCGTCCTCGCGGCCGCCTCGTTCGTTTCCTTCCCGGAGACCGCCGCAGACCGGCCGCGGGCGCACCGATCCGCGGGACGGGCGCGGGCGACGACGACCTAGCGCGCGATCGGGGCGCCGTGGTCGGTGAGGCGCTCGCCGCGTTCGGCGAGCTGCGAGGAACCGGGGGCGGCGTCGGAGAGGCCGGCGGCGGCGGGCGCGGCGACCGGGGCGGGGCTTGCCGTCATCAGGAGGATCAGGCCCACGGTGCCGACGGCGATGCGCCACCAGGCGAAGGGGGCGAAGCCGTGGCGCGAGACGAAGTCGAGGAGGCGCCGCACGACGAAGAGCGCCGAGAGCAGCGCCATCACGAAGCCGATGGCGACGAGACCCAGATCGTCGGCCGAGAGCGCGTCGCGGTTCTTGTAGAGGTCGTAGGCGAAGGCGCCGCCCATCGTGGGCAGGGCGAGGAAGAAGGAGAACTCCGCCGCCGAGCGCTTGTCCGTGCCCATCAGCAGCGCGCCGGCGACCGTCGCGCCCGAGCGCGAGGTGCCGGGCACGAGGGCGAGGCACTGGAACAGGCCGATCTTCAGGCAGAGCGACAGCGGGTAGTCCATCACGTCGGTATAGCGCCGCTCGAGCGGCAGGCGGTCGATGACGAGGAGGAGGATGCCGCCCACGATCAGCGCCACGCAGATCACCTCGGGCGTCTCGAACAGGACGCGCTTGATGAAGTCGTGCGCCAGGGCGCCGAAGAAGGCCGCCGGCAGGAAGGCGAGAAGGATGCCGAGGACGAAGCGGCGGCTCTTCTGGCTGCTGGGCAGCGTGACGAAGAGCTGCCACAGGCGCTGGAAATAGACGATCAGGATCGCCAGCACCGCGCCGAGCTGGATCAGCACCTCGAAGACGCGGCCGGTGGACTGGAAGCCGAGGAAATGGCCGAGAAGGAGGATATGCCCCGTCGAGGAGACGGGAATGAACTCGGTCAGCCCCTCGACGATGCCGAGCGCGATGGCGTCGGCGACGGATGCGATGTCCATGAACGTTCCTCGAGATGGGCGCCGCGGGCGCTTGTAGCGGCCCGGGCTGACGCCGGACTGGCCGTTTCGTGCTGCGCTGCAATACCGCCGGAAGGCGCCCCTGTGAAGGCGAGCGGCGGCGCGCCGTCCGGGCGCCCGCCCCGCCCGGCGGCCCGGCCCCGGCCCTTGCAGCGCGCGTCAGGACTGCTATGTCGCCGCTGACTGGAGCGATGTTGAGGATCCGTTGATCCTTTGGCGTCACTTTGAACGGCGCGGGGCCCGGATCGGCCCTCGCCGCCGTTCCGGACCTGCCCCTTTCCTGCGCCGCGGCCTGCCGGGCCGGACGCGAGCCATCGAACCGCCTTCCATGCTCAAGCTCCACCACCACCCGATGTCCGCGGCCTCCCGCTTCGTCAGGCTCGTGCTCGACGAGTACGGCGAGCGGATGGAGCTCGTGGAGGAGCGCCCCTGGGAGCGGCGGCGCGAGTTCCTGATGCTGAACCCGGCCGCGACCCTGCCGGTGATGCAGGAGGACGACGGGCCCGCCATGGTCGGGGGCATGGTGATCGCCGAATATCTCGACGAGACGCGCGGCGCCTTCCAGCGCGAGCGGCGGCTGATGTCGGAAAAGCCGATCGAGCGCGCCGAGGCGCGCCGGCTCACCGAATGGTTCCTCGGCAAGCTCGACGCGGAGGTGACGCGCTATCTCGTGCGCGAGCGCATCTTCAAGCTGGAGATGAAGGCGCAGGAAGGCGGCGGCCCGCCGGACGCGTCCGCCATCCGCGCCGCGCGCGCCAATCTCAAGCACCACATGCGCTATCTCGGCTGGCTGGCGGAGAGCCGCGACTGGCTGGCCGGCCCGCGCCTCTCCTATGCCGACGTCTCGGCGGCGGCGGCTTTCTCGATCCTCGACTATCTCGGCGAGGTCGCCTGGGACGAGGAGCCGGCGGCCAAGGACTGGTACATGCGCCTGAAGTCGCGCCCCTCCTTCCGCCCGCTTCTCGCCGAGCGCATCCGCGGCGTGCCGCCGGTGCATCACTACGCCGAGCTCGACTTCTAGGGCTCCGGCCTCCGCGCGAGCGCGCCTGCGCCTTCGGTCCGGCGCGCCATGCGTCCGCTCACGACCGGGAAATCCCGATGAACGCCCGTCTCGCCCTCGCCATCGTCCTCTATGCCGCGGCGATCAATCTCCTCGCCTATGCGGCCATGGCGATCGACAAGGCGCGGGCCGGACGGCGCGCCCCGCGCATCCGGGAGAGGACGCTTCTCGCGCTCGCCCTTCTCGGGGGCGGCGCCGGGACGGTCATCGCGCAGCGCGGGCTCCGCCACAAGACGCGCAAGGAGCCGTTCCGCACGCGGCTCGGCGCTATCCTTCTTCTCCATCTCGTCGCCCTCGTCGGGCTCTTCGCCGTTCTCCTATCGGGGTGACCCGGCGCCCGCCTCAGCGAAAGCGGAAATGGTCGACGAAGGCGCGCAGCGCCGGGCGCATCTGACGGCGCGTCGGATAGGCGAGGTGGAAGCCGGGGAAAGGCGGGCACCAGTCCTCCATCACCCGCACCAGCCGCCCCTCTTCGAGCCGCGGCGCCGCGCGCGGGGCGAGCACCATGGCGATGCCGATCCCGTCCTCGGCCGCCGCCAGCGCCATCTCGTCGCCGTTCACCACCAGCGCCGCGGGCGGCAGCACGGTGACGGCGCGCCCGGCGCGCGAGAACTCCCAGCGATAGAGGCCGCCATCGGGAAAGCGGCGGTGGACGGCGCGGTGGCGCGACAGGTCCTCGGGCGAGGCCGGCGTGCCGTGACGGGCGAGATAGGCGGGCGAGGCGACGGCGGCGAGCGTGAGCGGCGCGCTGGCCGGCACCGCGATCATGTCGGCATCGAGGCTTTCGCCGAGGCGCACGGTGACGTCGAGCCCCTCGGCGACGAGATCGCTGAGCCCGTCGTCGCCGACGATCTCCGGCACCACGCCGGGATGGGCGGCGACGAAACCGGCCATCTGCGGCATCAGGACGAGATGCACCGCCGACATCGGGGCGGCGATGCGCAAGGGGCCGAGCGCCACCGGCGCGGCGAGGCCGGTCTCGGTGATCGCCTGATCGATTTCCAGGAAGGCCGGCTCGATGCGCGCGAGCAGGCGCTCGCCCTCCGGCGTCGTGGAGACCGCGCGGGTGGTGCGCGCCACCAGCCGCACGCCGAGCCGCTCCTCGAGCTTGGCGACGGAATGGCTGACGGCGGACGGCGAGAGGCCGAGTTCGCGCGCCGCGGCGCGGAAGCTGCGCAGGCGCGCGACGCTGGACAGGACGGCGAGGCGGGGGAAGTCGGCGCGGTCCATCGATGAATCCAGTCGAACACGGCATGCGCCATTGTACGGCTTTCCTCCCCAGCCGTCCTGCGCCAAGTTCGCGTCACCATCGGATACGACCAGCATCGGAGCATTCATGAAGACGCGCAAACTCGGGACGGACCTTCAGGTCTCCGCCGTCGGCCTCGGCTGCATGGGCATGAGCCACGCCTATGGCGGGCAGGACGAGGCGGAGGCCATCGCCACGCTGCACCGGGCGATCGACATCGGCGTGACCTTCTTCGACACGGCGGAGGTCTACGGCCCCTATACGAACGAGATCCTCCTGGGGAAGGCCTTCGCCGGACGACGCGACCAGGTGATCATCGCCACGAAGTTCGGCTTCAGGATCGCGGCCGAAGGCGAGGGCGCGGCGCGCATGGCGGGCGTCGACGGGCGGCCGGACAACGCCCGTCGCGTCTGCGAGGCCTCGCTGAAGCGCCTCGGCGTGGAGCGCATCGACCTCTTCTACCAGCACCGCGTCGACCCGTCCGTGCCGATCGAGGAGACGGTCGGGGCGATGGGCGATCTCGTGCGCGAGGGCAAGGTGCGCGCGCTCGGCCTTTCGGAGGCGGGCGCGCAGTCGATCCGGCGCGCCCATCGCGAGCATCCGATCGCCGCCGTGCAGAGCGAGTATTCGCTGTGGACGCGCGATCCGGAGGCGGAGATCCTGCCCGTCCTGAAGGAGCTCGGCATCGGCTTCGTGCCCTATTCGCCGCTCGGGCGCGGCGGGCTGACGGGCGCGGTGACCAAGCCCGAGGACCTCTCGGAGACCGATTTCCGCCGCAACCTGCCGCGCTTCCAGAAGGAGGCGATGGAGGCCAATGCCCGGCTCGTGGAGCTTCTGGCGCGCTTTGCCAAGACGAAGGACGCCACGCCCGCCCAGATCGCCATCGCCTTCGTCCTGTCGCAGGGCGACTTCATCGTGCCGATCCCGGGCGCGCGCAAGATCCGCCATCTGGAGGAGAACGCGGCGGCCGCCGAGATCGAACTGACGCCGGCCGAGATCGAGGAGATCGCCGGCATCCAGGGCGAGGTGACGGGCGAGCGCTACACCGCCGCGCAGCTCGCCATGACCGGGCTCTGATACCATCGCGCCTTCGTTCTGACTTCATCGGAACGAAGGTTCCGCCCATGAGGGCGGACGCCCGTTCGGGCTTGCCTTGCTCCTTCGGACAGGTCTGTCCGAAGGAGCGGCGGTATGAAACAGGCGGGCGGGGCGGACGGGCGCGGGCTCGCCGCCCCGCCCTCGCCCCGCTATACGGGGGCCATGACACCCGACGCCCTCAAGGCCTTCGCCAGGACGGACGCCGCTCGGCTCGGCTTCGACGCGTTCGGCGTCGCGCCGGGAACGGGGGACGTGACCGCCGCCGACCGGCTCGACGCCTTCGTCGAAGCCGGACGGCACGGCACGATGGACTGGCTGCCCGAGACGGCCGGGCGCCGCCGCTCGGCCCGGGCCCTGTGGCCGGACGTGCGCTCGATCCTCGTTCTCGGCATGAATTACGGGCCGGACGAGGACCCGCTCTCCATCCTGGAAAGGCGCGAGCGCGGCGCGATCTCGGTCTATGCGCGCCACCGCGACTATCACGACGTCATCAAGGGCCGGCTGAAGGAGCTCGGCCAGCGCCTCCTCGCCAGGGCGGGCCAGGGCGAGATGAAGGTCTTCGTCGACACCGCGCCCGTCATGGAGAAGCCGCTCGGCCAGATGGCCGGGCTCGGCTGGCAGGGCAAGCACACCAATCTCGTCAGCCGCGACTTCGGCTCCTGGCTGTTCCTCGGCTCGGTCTTCACCACGCTGGACCTTCTCCCGGACGCGCCGGGCCGCGATCTCTGCGGCTCCTGCACCGCCTGCCAGACCGCCTGCCCGACCGACGCCTTCCCGCAGCCCTACCAGCTCGACGCCAGGCGCTGCCTCTCCTACCTGACGATCGAGACGCGCAACCCCATTCCCCGCGCCTTCCGCGCCGCCATGGGCAACCGCATCTACGGCTGCGACGACTGCCTCGCCGTCTGCCCCTGGAACAAGTTCGCGGTCTCGGCGCGCGAGGCCAAGCTCGTGGCGCGGCAGGACCTGAAGGCGCCCGCGCTCGCCGATCTTCTCGCCCTCGACGAGACGGGCTTCCGGACGCTCTTCTCCGGCTCGCCGATCAAGCGCGTCGGGCACGCCAAGTTCGTCTCCAACTGTCTCGTGGCGGCCGGCAATTCCGGCAAGGCGGAGCTCCTGCCGGCCGTCCTCGCGCGCCTTGCGGACCCCGCGCCCCTGGTGCGGGCGATGGCGGTCTGGGCGCTGGCGCGGCTTTCTGCGCGCGACGCCTTGGAAAGACGCGCCGACGCCCTCCATAACGAGGAGGACGCGATGGTTCGGAGCGAGTGGCATGTTCTGGCGCAGGAAGACTGACGACGTCGCCGCCCGCGCGGCGGACGCGGGCAAGACGGCCGCCGAAGCCGGCGCGCGGGCGATCAAGACCGCGAGCGAGACGCTGCAGACGCGCGTGGAGGAGGCGCGGCGCGCGCTGTCCTGGAGCGGGGAGGAGGCGCATCGTCTCCTGCGGCGCACGCGCCGGCGCGAGAGCGAGGCGCTGGGGGCGGGCGCCGTCGGGGCCCTGGCGCTCGGGGCGCTCGCCATCGGCGCGGTCGCGATCGGCGCCTTCGCAATCGGGCGGCTCTCGGTCGGCAAGGCGCGCGTCGGGGAGGCCGAGATCGGCCGCCTGCGCATCGGCCGCCTGGAAGTGGGCTCGGTCGGCCGGCTCCACCGGCGGTCCTGAGACGATGCATCTCTTCGTCTTCGGCCACGGCTATTCGGCCGCGCATTTCGTCGAGACGCTGAGCCGGGACAGCGTGCAGGGCGTCACCGTGCGCTCGCCCGAGAAGGCGGCGCGGCTCGCCGCGCATGGCCTTCGGCCCTTCGTCTACGACGGCACGGGCCCGGGCGAGGGCATCGCGCCCGCGCTCAACCGCGCGACCCATCTCCTCGTCTCGGTGCCGCCCGGCCACGAGGCGCCTCCGGGCGCGGCCGTCGGCGGGGCCAACCAGCCGCCGGGCGATCCGGTCCTGCGCTGGCACGCCGACACGATCGCCCATGCCTGTCCCGCGCTGGAATGGATCGGCTATCTCTCGACCGTCGGCGTCTACGGCGACCACGACGGCGCGTTGGTCGACGAGGAGAGCGCGCCGAAGCCGGTCTCGGCCCGCTCGCGCGAGCGCGTGGCGGCCGAGGAGGCCTGGGCGCGCGTCGCCGAGACGCGCCGCGTGCCGCTCGCCACCTTGCGCCTGTCGGGCATCTACGGCCCCGGCCGCAACAGTTTCGTGAATCTCGCCAAGGGCACGGCCAAGCGGCTGGTGAAGCCCGGCCAGGTGTTCAACCGCATCCATGTCGCCGATATCGCCGGCGCGCTCGCCTTCCTCGCCGAGCGCCGCCTCGGCGGCGTCTTCAACGTCACCGACGACGAGCCCGCGCCGCCGCAGGACGTCGTCGCCCACGCCGCCGCGATGGCCGGGATTGCGCCGCCGCCCGAAATTCCCTTCGACGCGGCGACCCTGACGCCGATGGCGCGCAGCTTCTACGGCGAGAACAAGCGCGTCTCGAACGCCCGTCTCAAGGCGGCGGGCTACGCCTTGCGCTACCCGACCTTCCGCGAGGGCCTCGCCTCGCTGACCGAAGACATCGCGCCGCCGGCCTGACCTTCGGGCGGCGGGCGGCGGCCGGGCGGGCAGGCGGCGGGCGGGCGCTTCCTTCCGCCGGGGGACCCCGGGCGGGCGGAAACCTTGCCTTAACCCTGTGGCCGCAAGCTGTCGGCCGGCTTCCAATCCATTCGCGGAGCTCGTGCGTTTCTCGGGTGGCATCGATCGCGACGCCGATCCCTGGAGTTGGCATACGATGGCGTCCCTCGATCTCGGCACTGTCCTCCTCCTGCATCAGAGTTCGCTGGTGGCGGGCGCCGCTTCGCTGCTTCACCTGTGGCTGCGCGCCGGCCGGCCGGCCGGCGTGCTGCGGATCGCCCTCGGCTTCGCCCTCCTCTCGCTCGGCGCCGCGCTCGGCGGCCTCAACATCCTCGAGGCCGCGCTGCCCGATTTCGCCACGCAATCGGTCCTCGCCGTCTGCCTTCTCGGCGACATCCTCCTCCTCCAGGGCCTCCAGCGCCTCGACAGTCCGCTGCGCTGGCACTGGAGCCTGATCTGCGCGGGCCTTGCCCTCGTCGCCTTCGCGCTGACGCTCGACCGCACGATGGAGGCGGCGCTGCGCTCGCTCGTCTTCCACGCCGCGGGCGCGGGCATCCTCCTCGTCGGCGGGCTCTCGATCGCCTGGCGCCGGCGGGTGGAACCCCTGCCCTCGCGCGGCCCGCTCGCCCTCTGCCTCTTCGCCGGCTCGGCCATCTACGCCCTGCAGGTCGCGCCGGACCTCCTCGGCTGGGCGCCGCCGATCTCGGCGACGACCGGCTTCGCGCTGCTCCTGACGATCAATTACGGGCTGGCCGCCTTCGTCAGCTCGATGGTGCGCGAGCGCACCGAGCTGCAGCACCGGCGCGTCGCGGTGACGGACTCGCTGACCGGCACCGCCAACCGGCGCGGCTTCTTCGACCTCGTGCCGCCCGAGCCGCGCGCCGGCGACGGGCTCGCCGTGCTCGATCTCGACCGTTTCAAGCGCCTCAACGACCAGTTCGGCCACGCGGCGGGCGACCATGCGCTGACCGCCTTCGCCGCCATCGTCGAGCGGCGTCTGGGACACGGCGAGATCTTCGCGCGCTTCGGGGGCGAGGAGTTCGTGATCTTCGTGCCGGGGCCGCAGGCGAGCCGCGCCGTGCGCCTCGTCGAGGAGATCCGCGCCACGCTCGCGAGCGAGGAGATCGTCTGGAAGGGCCTGCGCCTGCCGGTCACCGTCAGCATCGGCCTCTCGGTGGCGGGCACCAGCGCCACGCAATGGTCCGTGCTGCAGGAGGGCGCCGACCGCGCGCTCTACAGCGCCAAGGCGGCGGGGCGAAACCGCGTGGCGATCGATCTCGGCATCGTGCCGGACGAGGCGGGGCGCGAGGAGACCGGCCGGGAGACGGCCGGGCCGGAGGGCGCGGCCGTACGGCAGGCCAGCGCGGCCTGAGCCTTCGAGCCGGGCGGGGCGTCAGGTCTCGATCCGGTCGATGAACCAGCGCGTCAGGCGCGTCCAGACCTCGTCCTTCTCCGCCTGGTCCTCCACGCCGTGCTCGAGATTGGGATTGTCGTTGATCTCGATGGCGAAGACGCCGTCGTCGGTCTCCTTCAGGTCGACGCCATAGAGCCCGTCGCCGATGCAGCGCGCCGCCCTGAGGCCGGCGTCGAGCACGTGCGGCGGCGTCTGGCCGAGGGCGAAGGAGCGGAAGCCCCCCTCCAGCGGGCGCCCGCCCGCCTCGTGGTTGATGATCTGCCAATGGCTCTTGGCCATGAGATACTGCACGGCGAAGAGCGGCTGCCCGCCGAGCACGCCGATGCGCCAGTCGAAGCGCGTCGGCATGTATTCCTGCGCGATGAGGAGGTCGCTGTCCTCCAGCCAGGCGCCCGCCAGCGCCTCGAGCGCGGCCATGTCGCCCACCTTCTTCACGCCGCGCGAGAAGGAGCCGTCGGGGATCTTCAGCACCATCGGGAAGCCGAGTTCGTCGGCGGCCCGCGTCAGATCCTCGCGCCCGCCGATCATGACCGAGGCCGGCGTCGCCACGCCGTTGGCGGCCATCAGCTCGTTCAGATAGACCTTGTTGGTGCAGCGGATCATCGAGATCGGGTCGTCGATGACGGGCATGCCCTCCTGCATCGCGCGGCGCGCGAAGCGGTAGGTGTGGTTGGAGATCGAGGTCGTCTCGCGGATGAAGAGCGCGTCGAAATTGGCGAGCCGCGCCAGGTCGCGGCGCGTGATCGGCTCGACGTCGACGCCCTGGCGCGCGGCGATCTTCGCCCAGTGCTTCAGGGTCTCGACCGAGGAGGGCGGCAGGTCCTCGTTCTTGTCGTAAAGGGTGGCGAAGACGTATTTGGCCGGCGTCTTGGCCTTGGCGGCGCGCCATTCGCGCGCCGTGTAGCGTTCCAGGTCGGCATGGAGGCGGACGAGCTCGGCCTCGTCGAGCTTGCCGATCGAGGCGAAGGCGATGCGGCGGATGCGCGCGGTGCCGGGTTCCAAATGCACCTCGAGGGCGGGAGCGCGGAACCAGTCGAAGAGGAGCTTGGCGAAGCGGTCGAGCCGGTGGTCCCGCGCGAAGCCGAAATAGATGCGGATGGGCGAGGCGGGCAGAAAGCCCGGCGCCGCCTCGCCCTTGCTCCTGCCGGCCGGCGCGGCCGGCTTGCCGCCCTTGCCGGCCGCGGCCGCCGGCTCGGCCGCGTTCTTCTCCAGCGCCCTGGCGAGGGCTGCGTCGAGCTCGGGCAGGGCGTTCTCGTAGAGCTTGCGCTCGGAGAGGTCGATCATCGTCTCGACGGAGGGGATGACGCGGTGGCCGCGCGCCTCGGCGAGCAGCGAGGCGTAGTAGCCCCGGCTCTGATAGGCGTAGGAGCGCGAGAGGTTGATGAGCTTGGGGCGCTGGCCGCGGAAGAGGCCCGGCCGGGCGAGATAGTCCCGGCTCGTCATGATCTTGTGCGGCGTCGCGCCGTTTTCGATATCGGACGCGCGCCCGACGAGGACGACCCATTGGGACATCGGCTGGGAACCTCAGAGGGCGGAACGGGATGGGACGGACATGGCGGCGCGGCGGGCTTGCGCCGTCACGCCCTGGCCGGGGGCCTCGCCCGGCCAGGGCGCGGCGAGAGGAAGACGGCGGCGCGAAGGCCCACCTTGCCGAAGCGCGCGATCCGGTCGAAAACCGCATAGGGTATGGGTAGGCTCGCCGCGTCCGCCACCGTCTCGCCCCGCTCGTCCTCGACCCAGGGGTCGTGGACGACGATATGCCGTCCATCATCGCCATGGGCGAGGACCCAGTGCGGCACCTTCTTGTCGAACATGTGATAGCCCGAGACGAGGACGACGGCCGTCGCCCCGGCCGCGATCGCGGCCCGCAGGTCGTCGATCTGGAAGGGCCGGATATGGACGGGGATGCCGTATCCCTCGGCCCGGCGGCGGAAGTCCTCCTGCGCGAGCGCCATCACCTTCTGCTTCTCCGGGCTGCGCACCCCTTCCAGGAAGAGGTCGCCGGGCTCGGAGACGTGGATCTCGGCGTCGAGCCCGAACTCGTGGGCCGCCACCGCCAGCCCGTAGGGCTCGCAGCCGCCGGGGCCCGACATCATGAACACCGTCGTCGCCTCGCGCCACAGGCGGATCTCCAGCACCGGATCGAGCACGACGCCCGGCACGTCGCGCGCCAGCGCCATCATCAGGCAGCAGGCGCCGCAGGTGAAGTCGGTGGTCTGGTGGTAATAGGGCACGCCCGTCTCCAGCGGGCGCTCGCCGCGCAGCGTCTTCTCGAAGCGCAGCGCCGACATGCGGTCGGCATAGTAGTCGAGATAGCGGCCGACGGGCCGGAAGGCCTCCGAGCGGTAGAGCGCGATGGCCGGCGCGTTGTCCTCGCGCACCTCGAGGCGCAGGGCGAAGCGGTCGCGCTCGTAGGCGCCGCGCTCGGCGGCCTTCAGAAGGGCCCGCCCGACGCCGCGTCCGGCCGCGGTCTTGGCCACCGCCAGCGAATAGAGGCGGGCAAGGCCGGTGGAGCGGCGAAAGAGCAGCGCGCAATAGCCGAGCAGCGGCCCGCCCGCCGGCGCCTCCACCGTCTCGGCGAGAACGATCAGCGCGCTCGGGGCGGACAGGAGATTGCGGAAGGAGCGGCGCGAGATGCGGTCCGCGTCGAAGACGGCGGTCTCGATCTCGAGCAGCCGCTCCAGATCGGCGGGCGTGGCGGCGCGCAGCATGAAATCGCGCCCCTCCACGCAGCGCCCGCGCGGCGCGGCGTCGGCGGCCTCGGGAGCGGGCGAGGAGCGGGGCGTGGGCAGAGACATGGCGAGGGCGGGCCGAAGGATGTTGCGCCGCCCTTATAGACCCCGCGCCCGCAGGCTGGCGAGGGCGGGCGGGAAAAGCTGCCTCCGGCTGGAACCTATCGCGCCGCCGCAAGTTTGACGACTGCCGAAGGGTCCATGGGTTCGGCACTGCAACGCAAGGAACGGCATCGGCCACACGGGCCCTGGCGCCGTTCGCGCATGACGGGATGACCGAGACGATGTCATTGACGACCGATTTCTCCGGACGCCCGACGTCCAAGGACGGGCGCAAGGTGGCCCTCGTCGTGGACGACGAGATGCTGGTGCGCATGAACGCCGTCGATCTCTTCGAGGAGATGGGCTTCGAGGTCCTGGAAGCCTCGAACGGCAACGAGGCGCTCGCCGTGCTCGAGGCGCGGCCGGATGTCGACATCCTCTTCAGCGACTGCCGCATGCCCGGCCTGTCCGGCCCGGACCTCGCGGCCATCGCCGCCGAACGCTGGCCGTCGCTGCGCATCGTCCTTGTCTCCGGCTATGTGAAGGTCGCCCCCACGACCTGGCCGCTCATCGCCAAGCCCTACGATGCCAGCACGCTGGAGCGCGTCGTCCTGAAGGACGGCTGAGCGTCGCAGCCCGTCGCGTTCGGGCCCATCGCGCCGGACAGCGGCCGCGCATGGACCGTGCCGGCCGAAGGTCGCCCGGGTGGCGGACGCTTCCCGGCAACGTGCCGGCGACGCGCAGCCGGCAACCGCCGCTTCGTCCCCCCCTGCCTGCGCATCGCGGCCGACGCCGGCGAACGGTTTTCCCGGTTCATATTGCATCGCAGCATGAGACCCCCATCTGATGGGTCAGCCGATCCTTGCGCGAGGACCGACACCACGCCGGAAGGACGATGCGATGAGCCCGATTTCGAAAGCTGCCCTCTTGGAGGCGACGCGCCTCACGCGGGCCGGACGCCTCGACGAGGCGCTCGCCGCCCTGACCGGCCGTGCGGCGCCCGCCGTCGGGACGGAGCGCGACGCGCCGGCCGGCCAGCCCCGCATGCCCCATGCCGGCCCCGACCTCTCGGCCCTCGGCGACATGGCGGCGCGGCTCGGGGCGGGGCTCGGAGCGGGGCTGAAGAAGATGCCCTTCGAGCTTCCCGGCGGCCTCGGCGCCAAGGCCCCGGCGCCCGAGCCGAAGCTCGCGCCCGGCGCGCGCTTCGAGAGCCTCGACCATACGGGCATGGCCGGAACGCGGGCCTACCGGCTCTACGTGCCCTCCACCTATCGCGAGGCTCCCATGCCGCTCGTCGTGATGCTGCATGGCTGCACCCAGTCGCCCGAGGATTTCGCCGCCGGCACGCGGATGAACGAGGTCGCCGAGGAGCACGGCTTCCTCGTCGCCTGGCCGGCCCAGAGCAAGGCGGCCAACGCCTCGAAATGCTGGAACTGGTTCAAGCCCGAGGATCAGGGCCGCGAGCGCGGCGAGCCCTCGCTGATCGCCGGCATCGTGCGCGACATCGAGCGCGACTTCGCCGTGGAGGCGGGCCGCGTCTTCGTCGCCGGCCTTTCGGCGGGCGGGGCGCAGGCCGCGATCATGGGGGCGGCCTATCCCGACCTCTTTCGCGCCGTCGGCGTCCATTCCGGCCTCGCCTGCGGGGCGGCCAGCGACATGGGCTCTGCCTTTTCCGCCATGCGCAACGGCGCGCCCGCCAGGCCTCGCGCGCCGGGCGCCGCCCCCATCCCGACCATCGTCTTCCACGGCGACGAGGACGCGACGGTCCATCCGGCCAATGCCCAGTCCGTGGCGCACGGGGCGCGCGGGCCCCACGCGCTGGAGGCGCGCGAGGAAACCGGCACCGCGCCCGGCGGGCGCGCCTACAGCCGCCGCGTCGAGACCGACGGGTCGGGCCGGGTGGTGCTGGAGACCTGGACGCTGCATGGCGGCCCGCACGCCTGGTCGGGCGGCAGCGCGGCCGGCACCTATACCGATCCCGCCGGCCCCGACGCGAGCCGGGCCATGGCGCGCTTCTTCCTCGCCCAGCCGCACGGCTGAGCGCGGCCGGCCCGTCAGCGGGACTTGGCGTAGGCCTTCAGCTCGAAGCCGGGCGCCGTCGCCTCCTGCGGCGACGGGCCGGCGCCGCGGGCGAGGAGCGCGCGGGCGGCCATGTGGTCGCCCGGCCGGTTCAGCGTCTCGGCCGCCACGAAGCGCCCGTTCCGAAAGCGCAGCACGGTGAGCTGGGGCGGATCGCCGGCCGCCCCGGGCATGGCCGGCCCGCCCGCCGTCACGGCGGCGTCGGCCGCCGCCGCGAGCCCCGCCATCTGGATCTTCACCTTGCCCTGGTCGCTCCAGAACCAGGGGACGGGAACGGCCGGCATCGTCGCGCCGGTGAGATGGGCGGCGAGCGCGCGGGCCTGATCGTTGGCGTTCTGCACCGATTCCAGCCGTTCGGTCTCCCCGGCCCCGTGCGGATTGGGCGCGCGCGCGCAGTCGCCGAGCGCGAAGATGGCGGGATCGCTCGTGGCGAGCGTCTCGTCGACGATGATGCCGTCGCCGATCGCAAGGCCCGCATCGCCTGCGAGTTCGACATTGGGAACGACCCCGATGCCGACGACGACGAGATCGGCCTCCACCGCCCGCCCGTCGGAGAGGCGCAGCCGCGCGACGCGCCCGCCCTCCCCTTCGAGCGCGGCGATGCCCGCGCCCATGCGCAGATCGACGCCGAGCGCGCGGTGATAGGCCTCGACCGCGCTCGAAGCTTCCGGCGAGAGCACGCGCGACAGGGCGCGCGGCGCGACGTCGACGACGGTCACGGCCAGCCCCTTGAGCGCGGCGGTCGCTGCGAATTCCAGCCCGATGAAGCCGGCGCCGACGACGACGGCCCGGCGCGCGCCGTCCATCGCGCCGCGCACCCGCCGCGCCTCCTCGAGGCTGCGCAGCATCAGGACGCCTTCGAGATCGGCGCCCGGCACGGGAAGGCGGCGGTTGCGCGCGCCCGTCGCCAGGACCAGGCGGTCATAGGCGAGGTCCGACCCGTCGGCCAGGCGCAGCGTGCGGCGGTCGCGATCGATGGCGGCGACCCGCAGGCCGTCGCGGTGGTCGATGCGGTGTTCGGCGAACCAGGGCGCCGGGCGGAAGGCGAGCCCGGCCTCGTCGGCGGCGCCGGCGAGAAAGGCCTTGGAGAGCGGCGGGCGGTTGTAGGGCAGGTCCGCCTCGTCGCCGACGAGCGTCAGCGCCCCGGCGAAGCCCGCCTGTCGCAGTGCCGCTGCGAGTTGGAAGCCGGCATGGCCGGCCCCGACGATGGTGATGGCGCGGTCCATGGCCATGGGTCCCCCGGTGCTCCTGTCCGGCGGATCTCCTAGCGCATCGCCGGCCGCAGCGGCACCGCCTTTCGGTGCCGGCAATGCGGGTCGTGCCGCCCCCCGCTCAGTGGCCGGGCGTCGCCGGACCCGCCTTGCCGCGTCCGAACAGGCCGGAGACGGCGCGCCAGAGCGGGGCGATTACGAAGGCGGTCAGCGGGATGAGGATCGCGCCGACGGCAAGGCCGACGACGCCGGCGCCCGCCGCCGAGACGATCCATTCCAGAAGGCCGCCGATCGCCGGCACGAGGGCGCCCGCCGAGACGCCGAGATCGTGGACGAAATGGGCCGGCCCGGACAGGCCGTAGGTCTCCAGACCGTGCAGGACGATGCCGCCGCCGACCCAGATCATCGCCGCCGTGCCGATGACGGCCAGCACCTTCAGGAAGACGGGCATGCCGGTGACGAGCCCGCGGCCGAGGCCGCGCCAGAGGCCGGCGAGCGGCGAGGTCGATCGCGAGGCGGCGAGCGCCACGCCGATGTCGTCGGCCTTCACGATGAGGGCGACGGCGCCGTAGACGACGGCGGTGATGCCGAGGCCGACGACCGCCAGGACCGCCGCCTGCATGAAGACCGAGCCTTCGGGGAGCGAGGCGAGCGTGATCGCCATGATCTCGGCCGAGAGGATGAAGTCGGTCTTGATGGCGCCGGCGACGCGCGCCTCCTCCAGCGCCTTGGGGTCCTGGGGGGCGACGCCCACCTTGGCCTCGTGCGCATGCGCCTTGTGGGGCACCAGCGCCTCGTAGACCTTCTCTGTGCCCTCGTAGGCGAGATAGGCGCCGCCGATCATCAGGAGCGGGGTGATGACCCAGGGCGCGAAGAAGGAGAGGAGCAGCGCGGCCGGCAGAAGGAAGAGGATCTTGTTGCGCGCCGAGCCGACGGCGATGCGCCAGACGATGGGCAGTTCGCGCGCGGCGTTGAAGCCCGTCACGTAGCGCGGCGTCACGGCCGCGTCGTCGATGACGACGCCCGCCGCCTTGATGCCGGCACGCCCGGCCTGGGCCGCGACGTCGTCGATGGAGGCGGCCGCGACCTTGGCCAGCGCCGTCACGTCGTCGAGGAGGGCGATCAGACCGATGCTCAAGGCGCAGCACTCCCGTCGGCTTCTTTGACCGACACAGATCGGGTCCGCGCCGCGTTTGGGAAGGCCCGTTCCCGGAAAACCCCGTGGGCCGGGGCGGCGGGGATGAGCCCGCCGCCCGTTCCGTCAGGCGGCCGGGCGCTCGGCCAGGCGCTCTTCCACCAGGCCCCGCAGCGACCGCAGGTCCTTGGCGAAGGAGCGGATGCCCTCGGCGAGCTTCTCGGTCGCCATCGCGTCCTCGTTCATCGCCCAGCGGAAGGAGGCCTCGTCGAGCGCGATCGGCTCGATCTTCTCGGCGCGCTCGGGCGACAGGCGACGCTCCAGCGGGCCTTCGCTCGCCGCAAGCTCGGAGAGGAGGGCGGGCGAGATCGTCAGCCGGTCGCAGCCGGCGAGCGCCTCGATCTCGCCGACATTGCGGAAGGAGGCGCCCATGACGACGGTCCGGATGCCGTTCGACTTGAAGTAATCGTAGATCGAGCGCACCGAGAGCACGCCCGGATCTTCCTCGGCCGTGTAGGTCTTGCCGGTCGACTTGGCGTACCAGTCCATGATGCGGCCGACGAAGGGCGAGATCAGGAAGACGCCCGCATCGGCGCAGGCGATGGCCTGGGTGCGGTTGAAGATCAGCGTCAGGTTGCAGTCGATGCCCTCCTTCTGGAGGATCTCGGCGGCGCGGATGCCCTCCCAGGTCGCGGCGAGCTTGATGAGGACGCGCTCGCGCGGCACGCCGCGCTCCTCGTAGTCGGCGATGATGCGCCGGCCGCGCTCGACCGAGGCCTCGATGTCGAAGGAGAGGTCGGCATCGACTTCGGTGGAGACGCGGCCCGGCACGAGTTCGGCGAGCGCGCTGCCCACGGAGACGGCGAGGCGGTCGGCGACCGCGTTGGCGACGCCCGTGGACGAACCGCCCTGGCGCCGGCCCCAGGCGAGCGCCTCGTCGAAGGCGCCGGCGAAGGCCGGGGTGCCGAGCGCCTTCAGCACGATCGTCGGGTTCGTCGTGCAGTCCACCGGCTTCAGCGCGCGAACGGCGTCGATGTCGCCGGTGTCGGCGACGACGGTGGTCATCTCGCGGAGCTGTTCGAGCTTGGAAGCCATCGATTCGGTCCTTCTGTGTCGGGCGGGCGATCGCGCGTTCCTGCGCCCCGCGATCGGTCGGGCGGATGGGGTGCGTTCAAGCGCGTCCGCCCCCGGCCCGCAAGGCCGATCATGCGCGACGCGGGGCCGGAGGCGATTTTTTCCACGCCGCGCGAGCTCCGCCCGTCGCAAAACGCGACAGGCGGGCCATCGATCCGCCGAAGCCTCCGTCACTTTCGCGCCAACGCCGCGCAAGGGCCCGTCTTCGAAGCGCAAACCGCTGGCGGCCGGTGCCCGTTGCGCCTAGCTAGAAACCCTGGGGACCGCGCATCCGCGGCGGAAGGCGAAAGACGGCTTTGAGCGAAGAGAACGGGACGTTCGGGCTGCGGGCTTCGCTCCATATGTTCTCGCTGAAGGCGGGACGGGCGGACGACACGGAGGCGCTCAACGAGATCGGTTTCCTGCCCGTCCAGTTCCGGCCGCAGGGCCGGGCCGGACTCGACCTGTCGATCGAGGGGCTCCACAGCCGGAAGGTCAACCTGTGGCGCACGCGCTCGACGAGCGGCTTCAAGTCGCGGCCGAAGGCGGAGATCGACGTCCTGTCCGTGCGCCTGTTGCTGAAGGGGCGGATGACGCGCATCGACGGGGGTCGCGAGTTCGTCGCCGAGACCGGCCACGGCATCGCCCTGCCCTTCGAGGCGATGAATGTCGCGACGATGTCGCCCGCCTTCGACGCGCTGAGCTGCTCCATCCCGCAGCGGCATCTCAGGGCCGCCTTCGAGACCCTGGAAGGCCGGCCGGCGCCGGTGCGTCTGGCGTTCGAACCCGTCGTGGCCTTCGACACGAGGGCCGTGCGCGCCTTCGCCGCGACGCTGCGCAGCGTCCACCGGCGGCTGTCGCGATCGCCCGAGGGGGCGGACCTGTTCTATCCCCTCCTGGAGGAGCTGATGCTGCACCAGTTCCTTTCCTCCTGGCCGATGCACGCGCATGCCCAGCCCGACGCGGCCGGGCCGGCGCATTCGCGCGTGGTGCGCCGGGCGCGCGACTATATGGAGGCGCATCTGGCGACGCCGATGACGGTCGCCGAGATCGCCGCGGCGGCCGGCGTCAGCGTGCGCGTGCTGCAGCTGACCTTCCGCAAGGAGATCGACCGAACGCCGATCCAATACATCCTGGAGCGCCGCCTCGACCTGGTGCGCGACGAACTCGCGCGCGCCGGTCCGGACACGCGCATCTCGCAGGTCTCCACACGCTGGGGCTTCACCAGCGCCAGCGACTTTTCCGCGCGCTACAAGGCGCGCTTCGGCTGCACGCCGACGCAGACGCTCGCCCAGGCGCTCAACCGCCATAATAGCCATTGAAATGCTATTGTAAGTAATGCTTTCAATTAGACTTCCGTATAGAACAACGCAATGAAGTGTTCTGTTTTCGCAATCGTGCTATAATTCGTATTTCTTATAGTATATTACAAGATGTACATCCCGGTGCATCAATTGTTATTCTTTTTTGGTCAGGGTGCGACCGATCCGCAAATCGGAAGGTCTTTTCATCAATGCGCATTTCTGTTCGCTGGAAGCTCGGTGCGAGCTTCGCGGCAATTCTTGTCATGACGGGTGTGGTCGGTCTCGTCAGCTATCGCAGCGTGGTCTCCGGCGACGAGGCGCTGCGCTCCTTCGCGCAGGGACCGGCGACGCTCGTGCAGAAGTCCGGCGAACTCCAGAACGGGCTCCTCAACCTGAAGAGCAGCGTCATGGTGGCGATCGTCTCCGACAGCGCGCAGCTGCGCCGCGAGGCCGAGGCCTCCTACGCCGACGTCTGGCGCAACCTGACCGCCGATAGCGATGCCGTGCTCGCCGCGCTCGAGCCGGCCGCCCGTTCCAGCTTCGAGGATCTGCGCCCGGTGCTCGACGAGCTGCGCCGCGTCTCCGACGAGACCTTCGCCGCCGGCGTCGAAGGCGAGGCGAGCGCCGCGCTCGACGCCTTCCGCGAGAGCGCGACCGCGCTCGACATCTTCCTGAAGCGCCTCGCCGCGCTGGAAACCTCCGCCGCCGGGACCTTCACGACTCCCGCCTCGGACGCGCTTCTGGCGCGCATCCACGCCAATGCGCTGGCGGCCCGGATCGCCATGCTCGGCACGATCGTCCTGTCGGCGGACGAGGAGATCGCGGTGGCCGACGGCCAGCTCAAGGCGGCCGACGCCAGCATCCGGGCCGATCTGAAGACGCTCGCCGCCACGCCCGGCCTGTCCTCCGCCTCGGCGCTCGCCGACAGCTGGAACACGGCCTCCGCGACGCTGAGCCGCTTCGCCGCGATCGGCGTCGCCAACTGGCAGGGCAAGGCGCGGACCCTTCTGGAGACGCGGCTCGAGCCCCTCGCCCATTCGGCCGCCGAGCGCCTCGACGCGCTCGACACGGCCACCGAAACCGCGAAGCAGGGCTTCCTGGCGCGCTCGGAGAACCTCTACCGGCAGAACGAGTTCGTGCTCCTCTCGCTGCTGGCCGCGGTCTTCGCGCTCGGCGCGGGTCTCGCCTTCGCCATTGGCCGCAATCTCTCGCATGGGCTTCGGCAGGCCGTCGAGAACGCCAAGCGCATCGGCTCAGGCGACCTGTCCCATCGCATCGTCCACAACCGCCGCGACGAGATCGGCGATCTCCTGTCGAACCTGTGCGTGATGCGCCTGAAGCTGCGCGCCGTCATCGGCGATGTCGCGCTGTCCTCCGAACAGGTCGCCTCCGGCTCGGCCAACGCCTCGCAGGCCGCCGACCTTCTCTCCTCGGGATCGACGCAGCAGGCGGCGGCCTCCGAGCAGGCCTCCGCGGCCGTCGAGGAGATGACGGCCAACCTTCGCAAGACGGCCGACAACGCCACGCAGACCGAACGGATGGCCGGCCAGGCCTCGATCAACGCCGCGCGCAGCGGCGAGGCGGTGGCCAAGTCTCTGGAAGCGACGCAGGCCATCGCGGAGAAGATCCGGATCGTGCAGGAGATCGCGCGCCAGACCGATCTCCTGGCGCTGAACGCGGCCATCGAGGCGGCGCGCGCCGGCAGCCACGGCAAGGGTTTCGCGGTGGTGGCCTCCGAGGTGCGAAAGCTTGCCGAGCGCAGCCAGCACGCCGCCACCGAGATCGGCGCGCTCTCCCAGTCGACGCTGCTCGCCTCCGAGGAGGCCGGCCGCATGCTCGACCAGCTGGTGCCCGACATCCGCCAGACCTCGGAACTCGTCTCGGAGATCACCGCCGCCTGCCGCGAACAGTCGGTCGGCATCGACCAGATCAACGACGCGATCATCCAGCTCGACCAGGTGACGCAGGCGAATGCGGGGGCCGCCAACGCCATGTCGGCGACCTCGGGAGAACTGTCCATGGAGGCCGAGCATCTGGAGACGCGCGTCGGCTTCTTCCATCTGGGCACGGACGCGGACGCGCTTCCGGGCACGCTGCCGCCCGAATTCGTGGCGCTGCTCGGCGACCTGAAGCCGCGCGAGCGCGCCGGCGACGTGCGCGCCCTGCAGGCCCAGGCCCAGGCCTTCGTGCGGGCCGCGCCCCCTGCGCAGAAACGCGCCTCGCGGCCGGCCTCGACGCAAGGGGTCGATCTGCAGCTTGGCGACGCGTTCGAGCGTCAGAGCGCCTGATCCAGCCTGTCCGGTCTATCCGGACCGTCCGGCCGGCGCGCCCCGCTCGACGCGGGGCGCGCCGGCCGCGTTTCATGCGCCGCCCGCAGGCGGCAGATCCCAGGCGCCCGCCGCCGGATCCGGCGAAGCCCTGGCCCCCTCGTCGCCGCGCGCCAGCTGGAACCGCTCGAAGCGATGGAGCGCCTCGTCCAGCGCGACACGCTCGTCGGGGCCGAGCGCAGCCCCGAAATCGGTGCGCTGGCGCAGGACGAGCCGTCCGGCCGCCCGGTCCGCCTTCATGTCGATCGCCGCCGCAACCCGGTCGCCGACGAGCACCGGCAGCGCGAAATAGCCGAGGACGCGGTCGCGCGCCGGCACATAGGCCTCGAACCGGTGTGCATAGCCGAAGAACAGCGTGAGGCGCCGGCGCTGGATGATCAGGGGATCGAAGGGCGAGAGGATGTGCACGCGCGGCGCGACCGCCTCGGCCGGCAGGGCGTCCAGGCTTTCGGGCCGGGCCCAGTGCTCCAGCCGGTCGGCTCCCTCGAGCGCGACGGGCACCAAGGCGCGGCGGGCGACGCGCGCCTCGATGAGCGCCCGCATCGGCCCCTTGCCGGGCGCATCGAGATGGCAGACGGAATCGAGGCTGACGAGGCCTTGCGCGCGCAGGGCCCGGTCGAGGCGATAGTCGAGAACCTGGCGCTCGCTCGCCATGCGCGGCCGGCGTTCCCAGCCGAAATGGCGCTCCATCAGCTCGTAGGTCTTGAGCATGCCCCGGCGCTCGCAGACCGTCAGCGCGCCCTCCAGGAACAGCTGCTGCAGCGCGCGCATCGACGGCTTGCGGCTCGCCCAGGCATGGGTCTTCTCCACCAGGACGTCGTCGTTGATGTCGCGGAGGGTCAGCGCGCCCTCGGTGCGGATGCGCTTCATGACGCGGGCGCGCTCGGCGGCGGTCACCGCGCCGAACCAGGCGGCCGGCGCGCTTCGGCGGCGCTTCATCTCCGGCAGGAAGAAGGGAAGATCGCGCACCGGCACGTAGGAGAGGGCGTGCGTCCAGTATTCGAAGACGCTGCGATGCTCGCGCTGCGCCGTATCGAGATCGGCGCGGCGATAAGCGGGGATGCGGGAATAGAGGATGTGGTGGTGGCAGCGCTCGACCACGTTGATCGTGTCGATCTGGACGTAGCCGAGATGCTCCACCGCCGCCTTGACGGCGTGCGGGCCGTCGCCGAAGGGCGCGTGCGAATCGAGACGCTGCGCCCGCATCCAGAGCCGCCTCGCGGCGGCGCGGTCGAGCGGCACGGGATCGAGGAGGCGGAGGGCGGGCGGCATGGCCACATGAGATAGCGCCGGCGGGCCGATCCGCCCATCGGGTGCCGTCATGCGTCCGTCCGACGATCGTCACGAGATCGACAGGATCGGATCGGGACTGCGACAAAAGCGCGCACCCTTTGCCGACAGCCCGAGCGAGACCGATGCATCGCGGCCGTTGCAACCGGGCGTGGAACCGCGCTGCGCGGCGACGCGGAGCGCGACGCGGTTCCGCCCCTCACGAAAATTTGCTTGTGCCTGCCATGTTTTACCCGGCGGCGCCTCTCCCGGCCGGTCCGGTCGCGGCCACGGATCCGCGCTCCGTGCCGGCACGCGCCCGACCGGGTGGCCCGGCCGGGTCGGCCTAACAAAATCACGAAGGCGGGCCCACGGCTCACGTCAGCTTAAGGCCTTACCCCTCAAGGTCGTTGCGCCACGAAACGTGGTGTTCTCGGGCAAAGATGGGGATCTCCGTGCGTGTAACGATGACGAAGAAGCTGGCGGCCAGCTTCGGGGGGGCGTGCTCATTCTGACAGGGGCCGTCGGCTATTTCGGCCTGACGAGCCTTTCCTCGACAAACCAGACGCTGACCGAGTTCTCGCAGCGCCCCTTCGTCCAGGTGTCGGCGGCCAAGGAGATCCAGACCAATCTCCAGACCTCGCGCCGCGCCATCGCGCAGGCGCTGGGCTCCAGCGATCCCGAAGTCAACCGCACGGCGGTCGAGAACTACCAGACGGCCTGGACGACGCTCACCGCGCAGTTCGACCGGCTCACGGCCGCCATGAGCGAGCAGGGCAAGGCCCAGTTCAACGGCCTCAACGGCGAGATCCAGGCGCTGAAGGCGGCCTCGGACGAAGCGATGACGGCAGCCCGCGCCGCCGATCCCGCCGCCATCGAGAACGCGCTCGTCGCCAGCGAGGACAAGGCCGCGGCCTTCGGCACCACCGTGAGACGCCTGCAGGAGGCTCTGACCCTTGCCCAGGCGTCCACGGCCCGCGAGCGTCTCTCCGAGATCGAATATCTGGCGAGCGAGGCGCGGCTCGACATGGTGAAGTCCCTCGTCCTCAGCGATACGGCCGAGATCGTTGCCGCCAGCGAGGCGCTCGACAAGGCGTCGCAGACCATCCAGCGCGATCTCGCCGACCTCTCGGGCCTCGTGCCGCCGCCCCTGCAGCGCGACGTCGCGGAGCTGCAGTCGCAGTGGACCACGCTCGTCCCGATCCTGCGCTCGGGCGCCGATATCGGCGTGCAGAACTTCGTTGCCAAGGCCGAGACGCTGATCCAGACGCGCCAGCTTCCCCTCGCGCTCGCCCTCGACAAGCGCTTCGACGAAGTCACCGCCTATGCCGAGAAGCGGGCGCAGTCCTTCCTCGAAGAGGCGGCGGCGACCTTCTCGCAGACGCGCATGCTCCTTCTCGGCATCCTGACCGGCGCGCTCCTCGTCGGTGCCGCCGCGGCGGTCTGGATGGCCCGCTCGATCTCCACCGGCCTGCAGCGCTCGGTGTCGCTCGCCCGCTCGATCTCGACCGGCGACCTGACGCAGACGATCGAGCCGAAGGGCTCGGACGAGATCGCCAGTCTCCAGACGGAGATGCGCTCCATGAACTCCAAGCTCGTCGAGATCGTCTCCGACGTCACCGGCTCGGCCGGCCAGGTCTCGGCCGGCTCGCAGCAGGCCGCCATCACCGCCGAGCAGCTCTCGGCCGCCGCCTCCCAGCAGGCCGCGGCCTCCCAGCGCCTGTCCTCCGGCGTCAACGAGCAGGCGGCGGCCACGGAACAGGCCTCCTCCTCCATGGAGGAGATGGCCGCCAATATCCGCCAGACCGCCGAGAACGCCACGCAGACCGAGCGGATCGCCAGCCAGGCGAGCGTCAGCGCCGAGAGGAGCGGCGAGGCCGTCGCCAAGTCGGTCGAGGCGATGCGCGTCATCGCCCAGAAGATCGCCATCGTGCAGGAAATCGCACGCCAGACCGACCTTCTGGCGCTCAACGCGGCCATCGAGGCCGCGCGCGCCGGCACCCACGGCAAGGGCTTCGCGGTCGTCGCCTCGGAAGTGCGCAAGCTCGCCGAGCGGTCCGCCTCGGCGGCGCTCGAGATCGGCTCCCTCTCCGTGGAGACGCTCGCCGTCGCCGAGGAAGCGGGCGGCATGCTGCACCAGCTCGTGCCCGACATCCGCCGCACCTCCGAGCTCGTCTCGGAAATCTCGGCGGCCTGCCGCGAGCAGAATATCGGCGCCGAGCAGATCAACCAGGCGCTCGGCCAGCTCGAGCAGGTGACGCAGCAGAACGCGCAGGCGATCCAGCAGCTCGATCAGGTGACGCAGGCCAATGCCGACGCCGCCAACGAGATGTCGGCGACCGCCGAGCAGCTCTCGGCCGAGGCCCGCCGCCTCAAGGAGCGCGCCGGCTTCTTCCGCCTGACGTCCGGCGCCGTCGCCGCCGAGCCGCTGCCCGCGCTCGACGTGCGGTCCCTGCAGGCGAGCGCCCAGCGCTTCGAGCCGAGCCGCCGGCCGGCCGCAAGGCCCGCCGCCTCGCCCGCGCCCGCCGCCCAGGCCCGCGCCGGCAACGGCATCGACCTGCAGCTCGACGACGGGTTCGAGAAGCTCAGCGCCTGAGGGCGCGACGGGCCGGCGGCGCGAGCTGCCGGCCCTTTTTCGTGGCGCCGTCAGCGGTAGTCCACCCAGACTCCGCCAAGGTCGGCCGAGCGCACGCAATTCTCCACCCAGCGCACGCCTTCCACGCCCGCCTCGATGCCGGGAAAGCGCAGGCCCTCGAGCCGCTCGCCCTCCCCCCGGTCGCTCGCCTCCATGGCGATGGCGAAGCGGTAGTAGAGATTGGCCCAGCCCTCGAAGAGGCCCTCGGGATGGCCGGGGCCGATGCGGTCGTCCTGCCGCGCCTGCGGATAGAGATAGGGCATGCCTCGATCGAGGAGCCGCACCGGCTCGCCCTGCACCTCGTAGCTCAGCTGGTTGGGATGCTCGTCCCACCATTCGAGGCTGGCCTTCGCGCCCACGATGCGCACCTTCTGCCCGTGCATGCCGCCCGCGTTGACCGCGCTCGCCCAGAGCGTGCCGAAGGCGCCGGTGTCGTATTCCATCAGCGTCACCGCGTTGTCCTCCAGCGGCGCGCGGCTCTTCACGAAGCTCTGGCGCGCGCAGAGGAGACGGCGGATCTTCAGGTGCGGCAGGATGACCTGCGAGATGTAGAGCGGATGGGTGCCGATGTCGCCGAGCACGTAGCTCGGTCCGGCAAAGCGCGGATCGACGCGCCAGGCCGTGCCCGGGCTCGTCTCCTCCACGGCCTGCGAATGGAAGCCGTGGGCGAACTGCAGGTTGACGAGGCGGATCTCGCCGAGATCGCCGTTCTCCACCATCGCGCGGGCCTGCTCGATCATCGGGTAGCCGGAATAGCCATAGGTGACCCCGACGACGCGGCCGCGCGCCTGCGCGAGCGCCTCGAGGGCCTCGGCCTGCGCCAGCGTGAAGCAGAGCGGCTTCTCGCAGACGACGTGCAGCCCGTGTTCGAGCGCGGCCCTGGCGATGGCGAAATGGGTGTTGTTGGGCGTGGCGATCGACACCGCCTCGATGCCGTCGGCGCGCGCCGCCTCGGCGGCGAACATCGCCGCGTGGGTTGCGTAGCAGCGGCCGGGATCGAGGCCGAGCTCGACGCCGAAGGCGCGGCCGGCCGCCGCGTCGATGTCGAAGGCGCCGGCGACGAGTTCGAAGGCGCGCTCGCGCGCGGCGGCGGCGCGGTGGATATAGCCGATCTGGCTGCCGCGCCCGCCCCCCACCATGGCCCAGCGCAGGGGCCGGCGCGTGTTCGGTGTCCCGACGATCATGTCCTGTCTCCTCCTCGATGACGGGGACGGCCGGGCCTTCCGGCTCCGGTCCGCCCGCGGGCGCCCCGCGCCCACCGCGATGGGGCGGGCGCGGAACGGATGGCTGCCGGTCGCCCCCGGGGCCGGACGAGGGCGCGGAAGGGGGCGGGCGATTGGGGCCGCCTGGAGGGGCGGCCGGGGACGAGGGTCGGCGACTTTCGCATCCACACGGGCCGGAACCCCTGCTAGAGGCAGGAGCGGCGCGCGGCGGACACCCGCCGGGCGGGGCACCGAAGGATGATCCGGCGGCGCAGCGCGGCCGTTTCGGCCGGACATCGCAGAGCGAGGAGACGACGATGCAGGACCGGCACAACCCCTTCTACAACCCGCTCTGGGTGCGGCTCCTCATCCTCGCGGTGTGCCTTTCCCTCGTCGGCTTCGAGGTCTGGAACGGCAGCGACCCGCTCTGGCTGGGTCTTGCCGTCGCCGTCACCGCCTATGCGGTCTGGTCCTTCTTCATCGCCTTCGATCCGAAGGACAAGGCGGAGAAATAGGCCCGGCGCGGGCCGCCGCCCGGCCCTTCGCGCGGCGCCCGGCGATGGCGCGGGACGGGCCGCCGCGCGGATTCCTCACACGCCCGAGAAGAGCCAGGCGTGGTCCGCCTCGTTGTGGAACTTCCAGGCCCGGCGCGGGCCGGCCATCGTGTTGAGATAGTAGCTGTCGTAGCCGTGGACGGTGGCGACCGGGTGGTAGCCCTCGGGCACCAGGACCACGTCGCCGTCCGTCACCACGAAGGCCTCGTCGAGGGCGCGCGCGCCGGTCTCGTCGGCATCGGTGTAGACGCGCTGGAAGGCGTAGCCCTGCGGCGGGTTCAGCCGGTGATAGTAGGTCTCCTCCAGATAGGTCTCGTCCGGCAGGGCGTCGCGGTCGTGCTTGTGCGGCGGGTAGGAGGAGGTGTGGCCGCCGGGCGTGACGACCTCCACCACGAGGAGCTGGTGCGCCGCCGCGTCGTTCTCGGGCATGATATTGGTGACGTAGCGCGTGTTGGTGCCCTTGCCGCGCACGGTCTGGGGATGGGTGCCCGGCGCGATCATCTTCGGCGCGAAGCCCGGGGCGCCCGGCGCCGTGCAGAAGCCGGCCTCCAGATCCGTCAGCGCCTCGATGGCGAAAGCCGTGCCGGCCGGCAGGTAGAGCGCGTGCGGCGGGCCCTCGAAGGGCGACATGCGCTCGCCGAACGCGCCGAAATCCGCGCCCTCCACGCTCGCCCGCGCCCGCCCGCTCACCAGGACGAGGCAGAGCTCGCGATCCCCCGTGTCGCCCTCGAAGCGCTCGCCGGCGGCAAGGCGCCGCAGCGCGAAGCCGACATGGCCCCAGCCCGCGCTGCGGGGCGTCACGTCGTGCACGAGCCCGCGCGCGGCGGCGGGCTTTCGATGAAGCCTGGACATGGCGTTTCCTCTTTCCCTCGAGACGGTCAAAATGGAATGTCTGGTTGACCATGCGTATAAAATGAATTATTCGTTCCATTCAGACAAGGCCGGTCGGCGAAAAGAGGCGCAGAGCCCGTCGCCCCCCCGGCTTACCGGGGAGGTGAGGTCATGTCGAAGATGCCGAAGGCGGAGCTCGTGTCGGCTCTCTCCCGCCGCTTCCCCATGCCCCGGCCGATCCCGGCCTGACAGGCCGGCGGGCTCGCGGCCCGGGTCTAGCCGCCGGGACGGCGACGATCCGACCGGACATCCCATCACACCGGCCGTGCCTCTCGCGGAGGAGCGAGGGCGCGCGCCCTGATCACGGAACGAAGGCCCGCCGCCAAGCGACGCGGCGGCCGAAGCGGGAGGAAATGACCATGAAGAAGCTTCTCTTGGGCACGGCGCTCGCCGCCCTCGTCTCCACGGCCGCGCAGGCCGAGACGATCGGCGTGTCGATGGCGCTGTTCGACGACAACTTCCTCACCGTGCTGCGCGGCGGCATGCAGGATTACGCCGAGACGCTCGACGGCGTGACGCTGCAGGTGGAGGACGCCCAGAACGACGTCGCCAAGCAGCAGAGCCAGATCCAGAACTTCATCGCCTCGGGCGTCGACGCCATCATCGTCAATCCCGTCGACACCGACGCCACCGCCGCCATGTCGAAGATCGCGGCGGATGCGGGCATCCCCCTCGTCTATGTCAACCGCCAGCCGGCCAATCTCGACCAGCTGCCGGAGAAGCAGGCCTTCGTCGCCTCCGACGAGAAGGAGTCCGGCACGCTGCAGACGCAGGAAGTCTGCAAGATGCTCGGCGGCAAGGGCAAGGCCGTCGTCATGATGGGCGAACTCTCCAACCAGGCCGCGCGCATGCGCACGCAGGACATCAAGGACGTGGTCGCCACCGACGCCTGCAAGGGCATCGAGATCGTCGAGGAGCAGACCGCCAACTGGTCGCGCACCCAGGGCGCCGACCTCGTGACGAACTGGCTTTCGGCGGGCGTCGAGTTCGACGCCGTCATCTCCAACAACGACGAGATGGCCATCGGCGCCATCCAGGCGCTGAAGGCGGCGGGCAAGTCGATGGACGAGGTCGTGGTCGCCGGCATCGACGCCACGCAGGACGCGCTCGCGGCGATGGAGGCGGGCGATCTCGACGTCACCGTGTTCCAGAACGCGGCCGGCCAGGGCAAGGGCGCGGTCGACGCGGCGCTGAAGCTCGCCAAGGGCGAGGCGGTCGCGACGTCGACCTTCGTGCCCTTCGAGCTCGTCACCAGGGAGAACCTCTCGACCTACACGGCCAAGAACTGACCGCGCCGACGGGTCCCGGCGCCGCCGGGGCCCGTGCGGCATCGCAAGCCCGCCCGGCGCCAGGGCTCCGGGGCGGACCGTCGCCCGCCCCGCGCAGACCGACGCTCGACCCGAAGGGACGACCCGCATGGTTCTCAGCCCCCAGACGATGAAGGCGGTGCGCCGCTCCGGCGCCGTGCCCGGCGCCGAGTTCCTCCTGACGGCCGAAGGCGTGCGCAAGGAGTTTCCCGGCGTCGTGGCGCTCGACGACGTGACGTTCCGGCTGCGGCGCGGCACCGTTCACGCGCTGATGGGCGAGAACGGCGCCGGCAAGTCGACGCTGATGAAGATCCTCGCCGGCATCTACACGCCCGACCGGGGCACGGTGCGGCTGAAGGGCATCGACGTGCGCCTCGCCTCGCCGCTCGACGCGCTCGAGAACGGCATCGCCATGATCCATCAGGAGCTCAACCTGATGCCCTTCATGACGGTGGCCGAGAATATCTGGATCCGGCGCGAGCCCAAGAACCGCTTCGGCTTCGTCGATCACGGCACGATGGACGCCATGACGCAGGCGCTGTTCGACCGTCTCAACATCGGCCTCGACCCGCAGGCGCTGGTGGGCGAGCTCTCCGTCGCCAACCGCCAGATGGTCGAGATCGCCAAGGCCGTCTCCTACGAGAGCGACGTCCTCATCATGGACGAGCCGACCTCGGCGCTGACCGAGACGGAGGTCGGCCATCTGTTCACGATCATCCGGAGCTTGCGCGCGCAGGGCATCGGCATCGTCTACATCACGCACAAGATGAGCGAGCTGTTCGAGATCGCCGACGAGTTCTCGGTCTTCCGCGACGGCAAGTATATCGGCACGCACGCCTCGAGCGAGGTCACGCGCGACGACATCATCCGCATGATGGTCGGGCGCGAGATCACCCAGATGTTTCCCAAGGAGGAGGTGCCGATCGGCGAGGTCCTCCTGAAAGTGGAGAATCTGACGCTCGACGGGGTCTTCCGCGACGTCTCCTTCGAGGTGCGCGCCGGCGAGATCCTCGGCGTCGCCGGCCTCGTCGGCTCGGGGCGCTCCAACGTCGCCGAGACGATCTTCGGCGTCACGCCCGCCTCCTCGGGCACGATCTCCATCGACGGCGCGCCCGTGCGGATCGACAGCCCGACGACCGCGATCGCCCATCGCATGGCCTTCCTCACCGAGGACCGCAAGGACACCGGCTGCTTCCTCGTCCTCGACATCCAGGAGAACATGCAGCTCGCCGTCCTCCAGGACCGCTTCACCAGGGCCGGCTTCGTCTCGCAGGAGAAGCTGTCCCGGGCCTGCGAGGCCATGTCGGCCAAGCTGCGCGTCAAGACGCCGAACCTCCACGAGCGGATCGAGAACCTGTCGGGCGGCAACCAGCAGAAGGTGCTGATCGGCCGCTGGCTCCTCACGGACCCGCGCATCCTCATCCTCGACGAGCCGACGCGCGGCATCGATGTCGGCGCCAAGGCGGAGATCCACCGCTTCGTCACCGAGCTCGCCCGAAACGGCGTCGCGGTCGTCATGATCTCCTCGGAAATGCCCGAGGTCCTGGGGATGAGCGACCGGGTGATGGTGATGCACGAGGGCCGCGTGACCGGCTTCCTCGACCGCGCCGAAGCCACGCAGATCAAGGTGATGGAACTGGCCGCCAGCTGAAGCCCCCCGGCCCGGCCGGGGCGCCCGAGGGCGAGCATGCCGGCGCGATGGCCCGGCGAAAGGGAGAACGCGACGATGACCCCAACCGATCTGGCCACCGCGGGCACGACGCGGGCGCAAGCCGTCCGGCGCCGCCGCGTGCCGCCCGAGCTCAGCATCTTCCTCGTCCTCGTCGGCATCGCGCTCGTCTACGAGCTGCTCGGCTGGCTGACGGTCGGGCAGAGCTTCCTGATGAACCAGCAGCGCCTGACCATCATGATCCTGCAGGTCTCGGTGATCGGCATCATCGCCGTCGGCGTCACGCAGGTCATCATCACCGGCGGCATCGACCTCTCCTCGGGCTCGGTCGTCGGCCTCACCGCGATGGTGGCGGCGAGCTTCGCGCAGTCCTCCACCTGGAGCCGCGCGCTCTATCCCTCGCTCACCGACCTTCCGGCCATCGTGCCGATCCTCGTCGGCATCGCCATCGGGGCGCTGGCGGGCTTCATCAACGGCCAGCTCATCGCGCGCACCAGGATCCCGCCCTTCATCGCCACGCTCGGCATGATGGTCTCGGCCCGCGGCCTGTCCAAGTGGTATACCAAGGGCCAGCCGGTCTCGGGGCTGACGGAGCAGTTCAACTTCATCGGCTCGGGCATCTGGCCGGTGATCGTCTTCCTCGCCGTCGCCGCGATCTTCCACGTCGCGCTGCGCTACACGCGCTACGGCAAGTTCACCTACGCGATCGGCGCCAACGTGCAGGCCGCGCGCGTCTCGGGCATCAATGTCGAGGCCCATCTCGTCAAGGTCTACATGATCGCCGGCATGCTCGCGGGCCTTGCCGGCATCGTCACGGCGGCGCGCGCCCAGACCGCGCAGGCCGGCATGGGCGTCATGTACGAGCTCGACGCGATCGCGGCGGCCGTCATCGGCGGCACGTCGCTGGCCGGCGGCGTCGGGCGCATCACCGGCACGGTCATCGGCACGATCATCCTCGGCGTCATGACCTCGGGCTTCACCTTCCTGCGCGTCGACGCCTACTACCAGGAGATCGTCAAGGGGATGATCATCGTCGCCGCCGTCGTCACCGACGTCTACCGCCAGAAGAAGCGCGCCAAGCGCTGAACGCCCCGCCGCGCCCCGCCGAAGCGGCGCGGCGCCACCCCGCCCCTTCGCCTTCCGAGGCGCCACGATCCTTCAGGGAACGCCAGACGTGACGACCCTCTCCTTCGCCCTCAACCACATGGCGGCCCCGAAGCTCCCGCTCGAGGCGTTCTTCGCCCTCGCCGGTCGGCTCGGCATCGGCACGGTGGAGATCCGCAACGACCTCGCCGGCAACGCCATCGCCGACGGCACGCCGCCCGAGGCGGTGCGCGAGGCGGCCGGGCGCCACGGGCTGACGATCGCCTCGATCAACGCCCTCTACCCGTTCAACATCTGGACCGAAGAGCGGGCCGAAGCCGCCGAGAGGCTCGCGGCCTATGCGAGCGCCTGCGGCGCCGAGGGCCTCGTCCTCGTGCCGCTGAACGACGGCACGAACACCGGGGACGGGCGCCGGCAGGACAACCTCCGGGAAGCGCTGGCGGGGCTCGCCCCGATCCTGACCCGGGCCGGCATCACCGGCCTCGTCGAGCCGCTCGGCTTCGAGATCTGTTCGCTGCGCTTCAAGAGCGAGGCGGCCGAGGCGATCGCGCAAACGCCGGGCGGGGCGTGCTTCAAGCTCGTCCACGACACGTTCCACCACGCGCTGGCGGGCGAGAGCGAGATGTTCCCCGCGCTCACCGGCCTCGTCCACATTTCCGGCGTCGAGGACGCCTCGCTCGCGCTCTCCCGGATGCTCGACGCCCACCGCGTCCTCGTCGGGAAAGCCGACCGGCTCGGCAATGTCGCGCAGATCGCGGCGCTGCGGGCCGCGGGCTTTCGCGGGCCCTTCTCGTTCGAGCCCTTCGCGGCCGAGGTCCAGGAGGATGCCGGCATCGAGGCCTCGCTCCGCGCCTCGATGGCCTTCGTCGAGGCCGGCGTCTGACGCAGGGCCCGGGAGGAGACGCCGGCGCGCCCGGCGCTCTGGCAGGCGCGCGCGGGAATGGATAGAGCATCGGACGACGAATGGGACCCAGTCCCCCGCCAGGATCGGCCGCCCCATGCCCGCACCGACACCCCCTCCGCAGACCGACGAGGCGCCCGCCCTGCCGCCGCCCTCCGACTTCGAGGCGCTGAGGGCCGAGATCCTGTCGCGCAACGCCACGCTGCCCAAGCGCCTGCGCGAGGTCGCCGCCTTCGCGCTGGAACATCCCGACGAGATCGCCTTCGGCACGGTGGCGAGCATCGCCGCGCAGGCGAGCGTCCAGCCCTCCACCCTCGTGCGTTTCGCGCAGGCGCTCGGCTTCGAGGGCTTTTCCAGCCTGCAGGAGCTCTTCCGCGACCGGCTGCGCGAGCGCCATCCGCTCTACACCGAGCGCCTGAAGATGCTGCATGGCGAGGAGAGCCAGCCGCCCTCCATCCTCCTCGGCTTCGTCGGCGCGGCGCAGCGCTCGCTGGAGGGCCTGGCCACCCGCGTCGACCTGGAGGCCTTCGAGCGCGGCGTCGACATCCTGGCGCGGGCGCAGACGATCTATCTCGTCGCCCGCCGGCGCTCCTATCCGATCGGCATCTACATGGCCTACGCCTTCGGCAAGCTCGGCCTGCGCTGCCAGGTCGCCGGCACGGCCGCGGGCATCGACGACGACATCCTGGCGCTGGCCCGCCCCTGCGACGCGGCCTTCGTCGTCAGCTTCTCGCCCTATGCGCCCGAATCCGTCGCCCAGGCCCGCGCGCTCGCCAAGCGCGGCGTGCCGGTCGTCTCCCTCACCGACAGCCCGTTCTCGCCGCTCGTGGAACCCTCGCGCGAGTGGTTCGAGCTCGTGGAGGCCGACCATGCGGGCTTCCGGCTGCTCTCGGCGACGATGACCTTCGCCATGGCGCTGACGGTGGCCGTCGGCGAGCGGCGCCAGATTCTCGGGGACTGAATAGAACGTAAAATCCGCCTTGACCTTAGATGGAATATTTGTTTCATCACGGGAGCCGGAAAGGGAGGATCCACCATGAGCCAGTCCGCGACGCCCCTCGATCTCGTGACCATCGGCCGCGCCTCCGTGGATCTCTACGGCCAGCAGATCGGCACCCGCCTCGAAGACGTCGGCAGCTTCGCCAAGTCGGTCGGCGGCTGCCCCACCAACATCGCCGTCGGCACCGCCCGGCTCGGCCTGACCTCGGCCCTCCTCACCCGCGTCGGCGACGAGCAGATGGGCCGCTTCATCCGCGAGCAGCTGACGCGCGAGGGCGTCGACACGTCCGGCATCGTCACCGATCCCGAGCGCCTGACCGCGCTCGCCATCCTCTCGGTCGAGAGCGACACGTCCTTCCCCCTCCTCTTCTACCGCGACAACTGCGCCGACAACGCGCTCTGCGAGGCCGATGTCGACGAGGCGCTGATCGCGCGCGCCCGCGCCGTCCTCGTCACCGGCACGCATTTCTCCAAGCCCAACACGGACGCGGCGCAGAAGAAGGCGATGCGGCTCGCCAAGGCGAACGGCGCCAAGGTCGTCCTCGACATCGACTACCGGCCGAACCTGTGGGGTCTTGCCGGCCACGACGCGGGCGACAACCGCTACATCGCCTCCGAGGCCGTCTCGGCGCATATGCGCGCGCTTCTGGCCGACTGCGACCTCATCGTCGGCACGGAGGAGGAGGTGCTGATCGCCTCCGGCGAGAGCGATCTCCTGGCCGCGCTCAAGACCATCCGCGCCCTGTCGGCGGCGACCATCGTCCTCAAGCGCGGGCCGATGGGCTGCATCGTCTACGACGGCGCGATCTCCGACGATCTCGAGGACGGGATCGTGGGGCGCGGCTTCCCGATCGAGGTCTACAACGTGCTCGGCGCCGGCGACGCCTTCCTGTCCGGCTTCCTGCGCGGCTGGCTCACCGGCGAGCCGCACGAGACCTCCGCCACCTTCGCCAATGCCTGCGGCGCCTTCGCCGTCTCGCGCCTCCTCTGCGCGCCCGAGATCCCGACCTGGACGGAGCTGCGGTATTTCCTGGAGAACGGCAGTCCCGAGCGCGCCCTGCGCCGGGACGCGGCGATCAACCACGTGCACTGGGCGACGACGCGCCGCCGGCAGGTGCCGCGGATCATGGCGCTCGCCATCGACCACCGCATGCAGATCGAGGACCTCGCAGGCTCCGACGCAAAGGCGCTCGCGCGCATTCCCGCCTTCAAGGTCCTGGCGGTGAAGGCGGCGATGCGGGTGGCGGCCGGGCGGCCGGGCTTCGGCATGCTCCTCGACGACAAGCATGGGCGCGAGGCGCTCTTCGCCGCCGCCAAGGCGCCCGACTTCTGGATCGCCAAGCCGATCGAACTGCCGGGGTCGCGCCCCCTGCGCCTCGAATTCAGCCAGGATCTCGGCAGCCGGCTGATCGACTGGCCGCTCGACCATTGCATCAAGGTCCTGTGCTTCTACCACCCGGACGATCCGGCCGAGCTGAAGGCGCGCCAGATCGACACGCTGCGCGCGGCCTACGAGGCGGCGCGCAAGGTGGGCCGCGACATCCTCATCGAGATCATCGCCGGCAAGAACGGACCGCTCGGCGAGACGACGGTCTCCGACGTCCTGACCGAACTCTACGACGCCGGCCTGAAACCCGACTGGTGGAAGCTCGAGCCGCAGGCCTCGGCCCGCGCCTTCGAGGCGATCGACCGGGTGATCGAGGCGCGCGACCCGCTCTGCCGCGGCGTCATGCTGCTCGGGCTCGAAGCCTCCATCGAGACGCTGCGCGAGGGCTTCGCCGCGGCGCGGGGCGCGCGCACCGTGCGGGGCTTCGCGGTCGGGCGCACCATCTGGGTCGACGCGGCACGCGCCTGGCTCGCCGGCGAGATCGACGACGAGGCGGCCGTCGCCGACATGGCGGCGCGCTTCGAGGCGCTGACGCGGCTCTGGGAAAGCCCGAGCGCGACGCTGGCGGCCTGACGCCCGGCCCTCGCGCCTCGGCCGGGAGCGGGCCGCGCGCGGGATTTCGACCACAGAGCATGGACAGGGCGGCGCCGCGCATGCGCCGCGGGAGGATGCGGACGATGACGAGACCGACGGTACGCCTGACGATGGCGCAGGCCGTGGCGCGCTTCCTGACGCGCCAGATGACGGTGATCGAGGGCGAGACCGTGCCGATCTTCGGCGGCGTCTTCGCGATCTTCGGCCATGGCAATGTGGCGGGCATCGGCGAGGCGCTTCACGGCGTGCGCGGCGAGATCACCACCTACCGCGCCCAGAACGAGCAGGGCATGGCGAATGCGGCGGTCGCCTTCGCCAAGGCGAGCTTCCGGCGCCGCTTCATGGCCTGCACCACGTCCATCGGCCCGGGCGCGCTCAACATGGTGACCTCCGCCGCGCTCGCCCATGCCAACCGCCTGCCGGTGCTTCTCCTGCCCGGCGACGTCTTCGCGAACCGCCTGCCCGATCCCGTCCTCCAGCAGGTGGAGGATTTCGGCGACGGCACGGTCTCGGCGACCGACTGCTTCCGGCCCGTCTCGCGCTATTTCGACCGCATCACCCGGCCCGAACAGATCGTGCCGGCGCTGCGCCGGGCCATGCAGGTGCTGACCGACCCCGCCGAATGCGGCCCGGTGACGCTGGCGCTGTGCCAGGACGTGCAGGCGGAGGCCTTCGACTATCCGCAGAGCTTCTTCGAGGAGAAGGTCTGGCTGCCGCGCCGCGCGCGCCCCGACGAGGCCGAGCTTGCCGCCGCCGTCGATCTCCTGCGCGCCGCGAGGAAGCCGATCGTCGTCGCCGGCGGCGGCGTCCTCTATTCGGGCGCGAGTGCCGCGCTCGCGCGTTTCGCCGAGGGGCTCGGCCTGCCCGTCACCGAGACCCATGGCGGCAAGTCGTCCCTGCCCCATTCGCACCCGCTCAACATGGGCGCCATCGGCGTCACCGGCTCGTCGGCCTCGAACGAACGGGCGGCGGAGGCCGACCTCGTCCTGGCCGTCGGCACGCGGCTCGCCGACTTCACCACCGGCTCCTGGGCGCTGTTCCGCGACGCCGGGCTGAAGATCGTCGGCCTCAACGTCCAGCCCTTCGACGCCGGCAAGCACGATGGCGCCCCGCTCGTCTGCGACGCGCGCGTCGGGCTGGAAGCGCTCGGGCAGGCGCTGTCCGGCCACCGGGTCGACGCCGCCTGGACGGCGCGGGCACAGGAGGGCAAGGCGCGCTGGATGGAGGCGGCCAACGCCGCCATCGCCCCGACGAACGCCGCGCTTCCCTCCGACGCCCAGGTGATCGGCGCCGTGCACCGGGCGCGCAACGGTCCCGACACGGTCCTCGTCTGCGCCGCCGGCGGCCTGCCGGGCGAACTCCACAAGCTCTGGCAGGCCGAGGCGCCGGGCGGCTACCACATGGAATACGGCTTCTCGACCATGGGCTACGAGGTGGCCGGCGGCCTCGGCGTGAAGCTGGCGCGGCCCGAGGCCGACATCGTCGTGATGGTCGGCGACGGCTCGTACATGATGCTGAACTCGGAGATCGCCTCGTCGATCATGGCGGGCGCGAGATTCACGATCGTCCTTCTCGACAATGCCGGATACGCCTGCATCAACCGGCTGCAGATGGAATGCGGCGGCGCGAACTTCAACAACATGCTGGCCGACACGCACCACGTGGAGCTGCCGCGGATCGACTTCGCCGCCCATGCCCGCTCCATGGGCGCGCATGCCCTGAAGGTCGCCTCCATCGCCGAACTCGAGCAGGCGCTGCGGGAGACGAAGTACGAGCCGCGCACCACGGTGATCGTCATCGACACCGACCATCTCGCCACCACCACCGCCGGCGGCCATTGGTGGGACGTGGCGGTGCCGCAGGTCTCGCAGCGGCCGGCGGTGGAGCGGGCCCGCGCGGCCTACGACAAGGCGCGGGCGTTCCAGCGATTGGGGTGAGGCCAGCCTCGACCTCGCCGAAAGGGGCGCGGTTTCTCCTCCCCTGCGGGGGAAGGTGCCCCGAAAGGGCGGATGAGGGGTCGGCGAAGCCGGGGCGACGCTTCGCAAGATCTTTCCACCGCCGGACGGCACTGACTTGCCGCCCCCATCGGCCTGCCGGCCACGTCTCCCCGCAGGGGAGAAGACGGCCGTTTCGGTGTCCCGCCCAGTCGACCACGCCGCCCGACGACCCTTCAACGCACGCCAGCAAGGCTCCCATGATCCGCTACGGCACCAATCCCATCGCCTGGTCCAACGACGACGACTTTTCCATCGGCGCGCATCTGACGCTGGAGGACTGCCTGTCCGACTGCCGCACGATCGGCTTCGACGGCATCGAGAAGGGCCATCTCATGCCCTCCGACCCCGAGGCGCTGAAGGCCAAGCTCGCCGAATACGGGCTGGTCTTCGTGTCCGGCTGGCACTCGACCAATCTCCTCGTCAACGACGTCGAGACCGAGACGGCGGCGATCCAGCCCCATCTCGATCTCCTGAAGGCCAACGGCTCGACCGTCTGCATCGTGTGCGAATGCTCCAACACGGTGCATGGCGACGACACGAAGGCCGTGTTCCGCGACCGGCCGGTGCTCTCCCCCGAGGAGATGCAGGCCTTCGGGGCCAGGCTGGAAGAGCTCGCCGCCTTCTGCGCGGCGCAGGGGATCGACCTCGTCTACCACCACCATATGGGCTCCATCGTCCAGACGGGCGCGGAGATCGACGCGCTGATGGCGGCGACGGGCCCGGCGACCAAGCTCCTCCTCGACACCGGCCACGCCTGGTTCGGCGGGGCGGACCCGGAGGCGGTGGCGCGCAAGCACATGGCCCGCGTGCGCCACATCCACGCCAAGAACGTGCGGCCCGACATCGCGACCGCGGTGCTGGAGGAGAACCTCTCCTTCCTGGAGGGCGTGCGCCGCGGGGCCTTCACCGTGCCGGGCGACCAGGAGGGGGTCGTGGACTTCGTGCCCGTCCTGAGGATCGCCGCCGAGCACGGCTATGACGGCTGGCTGGTGATCGAGGCCGAGCAGGACTCGGCCCTGCGCAACCCGCTCGACTACCAGAGCCTCGGCCACCGCTCGCTCAAGGCCTTCGCCGCCGAGGCCGGCCTCGACAGGCGCTGAGCCGCCAGGCGCCGAGCCGCTCGCCCCTTCGCCGTCTCGGGAGGAGACATCCATGAAGATCGCCCTCGATCCCTACATGCACCGGCACCTGCCGCTGAACGAGCTCTGCCGCAAGGCGGCGGAGCTCGGCTACGACCATATCGAGCTGTCGCCGCGCGACGACCTCCTCCCCTGGTGGGTGCGTCCGCGCGCCCACAGGGAGCGCGTCGCCGAGTTCCGGAAGGCGCTGTCCGACCATTCCGTGAAGCTCGCCTCGGTCCTGCCGATGTATCGCTGGGCGAGCCCGCACGAGGACGAGCGCCAGGCCGCCGTGCGCTACTGGATCGAGGCGATCCGCGCCACCGTCGCCCTGGACTGCGACACGATGAATTCCGAGTTCGGCCGGGGCCCCTCGCCCGACCGCTCGCACCGTTCCAGCTGCTGCGGCGGCACCTTCTCCCACGAGCATTCCGAAGCCGCCTGGTGGCGCTCGATGGAGGAGCTCGTGCCCGTCTTCGAGCGGGAGGGCGTCACCCTCAACATGGAGCCGCACCCGGAGGACTGGTGCGAGACGCTGCATCCGGCGATCGACATGCTGAAGACGATCGGCTCGAACAACGTCAAGTTCCTCTACTGCGCGCCGCACACGTTCCATTTCGGCGACGACATGGGGCGGATGATCCGCGACGCGGGCTCCCTCATCGCCCATGTCCACGTGGCGGACACCTACAACCACCGCGCCTCGTCGGGCCTTCGCTACATCGTCAACCCGCCGGGCGCGAAGGTGACGGTGCATCAGCACATGGACATCGGCAACGGCGAGATCGACTGGGATCTCTTCTTCTCCTCGCTCGCGGCGGTCGGCTTCGACGGCATCGTCACGGCCTGCGTCTTCGGCTGGGAGGAGCGCGCCGACGCGTCCGGCCGCTTCATGCGCGAGCGCATCCAGCACTATATCGACAAGCATTTCGGGGGACAGGCACAATGACCGTCAATATCGGCGTCATCGGAACGGGCGCCATCGGGCGCGACCACATGCGGCGCATCACGCAGACGCTGGCGGGCGGGGCGATCGTCGCCGTCAGCGACGTCAACCGCGGCGCGGCCGAGGCCTCGCTCGCCGCCCTCGACCTCGACGGCGAGGTCTTCGCCACCGGCGCCGAACTCGTCGCCTCGCCCAAGGTCGACGCCGTCCTCGTCACCTCCTGGGGCGGCGCGCACGAGCCGGACGTCCTTTCGGCCGTGAAGGCCGGCAAGCCCGTCTTCTGCGAGAAGCCGCTCGCCACGACCGCGCAAGGCTGCCGCAACATCGTGGAGGCCGAGATCGCCGGCGGGCGCCGCCTCGTCCAGGTCGGCTTCATGCGCCGCTACGACGCGGGCTACCGCATGCTGAAGACGATGATCGACGCGGGGACCATCGGCGCGCCGCTGATGGTGCACGGCGCCCATCGCAACCCGACGGTCGGGGCCAACTACACGACGGACATGGCCATCCACGACACGCTGATCCACGAGATCGACGTCCTGCGCTGGCTGCTCGACGACGACTACCGGAGCGTGCAGGTCGTCTTCCCGCGCCGCACCCCGAACGCCCGCGAGGGCCTGCGCGACCCGCAGGTGGTGATGATCGAGACGGTGAAGGGCGTGCGCATCGACGTCGAGATCTTCGTCAACTGCGTTTACGGCTACGACATCCAGTGCGAGATCGTCGGCGAGACGGGCATCGCCCGGCTGCCCGAGCCGATGTCGATCCAGACGCGCTCCGGCGCGCGGCTCTCCAACGAGATCCTCGTCGACTGGAAGGACCGCTTCATCGACAGCTACGACGTGGAGCTGAAGGACTTCCTGGCCGCCGCCGCCAGGGGCACGGCCTCCGGCCCGACCGCCTGGGACGGCTTTGCGGCGGCCGTCGCGGCCGATGCCTGCGTGAAGGCGCAAGGGTCGGGCGCCATCGAGCCCGTCGCCATGCCCGAGCGCCCGGCCTTCTACGCCTTCGGCGCCTGAGGCCCGGCAGCCCCGGACATCGCGAGCGCGGCGGCGCGGGCTCCTCGAGCCGAGCGCCGCCGCTTGTCTTAATTAGCCGGCAAAGTCCCGCACGGTCCGCGCCGCGCCCTTGGCGCGCAGGTCCGCGACCCGTGCGGTGAGCGTCTCGCGAAAGGCCGGCGAGGCCGGCAGGTCCTGTCCGAAGACCTCGCCGAAGCCGAGCGCCGCCTCGACGAGGCCGGCGGGCGTCGCCGCCGCGCCGAGCGCCGCCTTCAGCCGATCGGCGAGCGGATCGCGCAGGTCGATCGCCGCGCCCGCCTCGTCGCGGCCGGTGGCGTAGACGAGCCAGGCGGCAAGGCCGAGCGCCAGCCGATCGAAGGGCGCGCCCGCCGCCAGCCGGTCGCGGATCGTGCCGAGAAGTCGCTGCGGCACCTTCTGCGAGCCGTCCATGGCGATCTGCCAGGTGCGATGGCGCAGCGCCGGATTGCGGAAACGCTCGCGCAGGGAGCGGCGATAGGCGTCGAGATCGAAGCCGGCGAGCTCTGGCAGGGTCGGCGAGACCTCCTCCTCCATCAGCCCGCGCACCAAGGGTTCGAAGCCGGGCGCGGCCATGGTCTCGGCCACCGTCTCGTGGCCGGCGAGATAGCCAAGATAGGCGAGCGTCGAATGGCTGCCGTTGAGGAGGCGCAGCTTCATCGTCTCGAAGGCGCCGACCTGCGTCGTGAAGGTGACGCCGGCGCTCGCCCAGTCCGGCCGCCCGCTCGGGAAGTCGTCCTCCACCACCCATTGCGTGAAGGGCTCGGTCATGACCGGCCAGGCGTCCTCCAGCCCGAGCGCGCCCGCCACCAGCGCGCGGTCGGCGTCGGTCGTCGCCGGCACGATGCGGTCGATCATCGTGGAGGGAAAGGCGATGGTCTGCGCGACATAGGCGCCGAGGTCGCCGTCGCGCATCTCGGCGAGGCGCCGCACGACCTTGGCCACCGTATGGCCGTTGGAGGGAAGGTTGTCGCAGGAGAGGACGGTGAGCGGGGCAAGGCCCGCCTCGCGGCGCAGGCGGATCGCCTCGACGAGGAAGCCCGGCGCCGAGCGCGGCGCTTCCGGGTGGGCCAGGTCGTGGACGATGTCGGGATGGGCCTCGTCGAGTTCGCCCGTCGCCGGGCGGTGGCAGTAGCCCTTCTCGGTGACGGTGAGGGAGACGATGCGCGCGTCCGGATGGGCGAGCGCGGCCAGGACCGCGGCCGGGTCCTGCGGCGCCACGAGCTGGCGGACGAGACCGCCGATCACCTGGAACCGGTCGCCGGAGCCGTCGCGCACCGCCACCGTGTAGAGCCCGTCCTGCGGGGCCAGCGCGTCGCGCGTGTCGGGCGAGCGCAGGGAGACGCCGACCGTGCCCCAGCGCAGGTCTCCCCCGGCCAGAACGCTCTCGGTATAGACGGCCTGATGGGCGCGGTGGAAGGCGCCGAGGCCGAGATGGACGAGGCCGGGCTTCAGCGCCGAGCGGTCGTAGCCGGGTCGCTCCACGCCGGGAGCCAAGGCGTCGAGGGTCTGGTTGGAAAGGCGTGTCATGATCCGGCGTCTCAATGGGCGTTCGAAGGCTGCTTGGCGCGGGCCACGATCTGCGTCGGATTGACGAAGCGCAGCGCCAGCACCAGCCAGAAGAGGGTCGTGACCATGTAGACCACGGCCATGGCGTCGATCGACTGCGAGGCGCGCACGCCCGCCGCGAAGACCGCGTAGTAGAGCGAGACAACGAGGGTCTGGCTCGTCGGGCCGGCCACGAGGAAGGTCAGCTCGAACATGGCGATGGTGCGCACGAGCACGAGGAGCAGCGCGGCCAGCATGCCCGGCAGGAGCAGCGGCAGGAGGATGCGCAGGAAGAGGCTGCCCGTGCGCGCCCCGAAGACGCGCGCGGCCTGTTCGATGCGCGGATCGATCTGCTCGATGAAGGGGATCATCACCAGCACCACGAAGGGGATGGAGGGCACGAGATTGATGATGACGACGCCCCAGAACGTGCCGCCCAGACCGACCTGGTAGAGAAGGGTCGCAAGCGGGATGCCGTAGGTGAGCGGGGGCACGAGGAGCGGCAGGAGGAAGACGAGGACGACGAAGCGCTTGCCCGCGAACTCGCGCCGCGCCAGCGCATAGGCCGTGGTGATGCCGATGAAGCCTGACAGGATCGTGACGAGGAAGACGATCTGGAAGGTGACGAGCAGCACCTCCGTCAGCTGGAACTCGCGCCAGGCGTCGAAATACCAGCGCGTCGTCCAGCCGGTCGGCAGCCAGGTGCCGAGCCAGCGCGTGGCGAGCGAGTTCGTCACCACGGCGGCGATGACGCCGAGAAGGTTGAGGACGAAGAGGATGGTGATGGCCCAAACGCCCGTGCGCCAGAGCTTGGAGCCGAGACCGCGATCCCTGATCATGGGGTCAACCCTTCGTTCCGCCGGTGGGGCCGCGATAGAACAGGCGGCGCAGCGCCAGGACGCAGAGGACGACGATCAGCTGGACGACGCCCATGATGATCGCGATCGCCGAGCCCAGCGAGTGGTTGTATTCCTCGAAGGCCGCCGAATAGGCCGCGATCGAGATGACGCGCGTCGGCCCCGCCGGCGCGCCGAGAAGGACGGCCGAGGGGAAGACCGCGAAGGCCTGCACGAAGGCGAGGCAGAAGGTGACGGCAAGGCCCGGCACCAGGAGCGGCAGGAAGACGCGCCGGAAGCGCTCGAAGGCGTTGGCGCCGAGCGTGGCGGCCGCCTGCTCGATCGCCGGATCGATGCCCGAGACGTAGGAGAGCGTCAGCAGGAAGGAGAAGGGAAAGCCGGTGATGAGGAGCGACGCGAAGACGCCCCAGTAGTTGTTGGTGAGGCGCAGCGGCGTGTCGAGCAGGCCGGTGAAGATCAGCGTGCGGTTGAACCAGCCCTGCGGCCCGAGGAAGTTGAGAAGCCCTTCGGCGACGAGCACCGTGCCGAGCGTGATCGGCAGGACGAGAAGGATCGTCAGGAGCTTCTGGCGCCGCATCAGCCGCACCCGGAAGGCGATCGGCACGGCGAGCGCGAGGTTCAGGATCGTCACCGGCAGGGCGAGCCAGAGCGTGGCGCCGATCGTGTCGTAGAGGAACGGGTCGGAGAAGAAGCGCCGGTAGTTCTCGTACCAGGCTCCCGTCTCGGGCGTGATCGAATCCACCAGCCCGTAGAGGAACGGATAGACGAAGAGCGCCAGGATCGAGAGGAGGCCGGGCAGGACGAGGAGCGTCGTGGCGTCGAAGCCCTTGGCGGCGAGGCGCGTGCGCAGCGAGCTGCGCGGCTCGGCGCGGGCGGCGGAGAGCGTCGCCCCGCTCATCGCGCCGCGCCCGAGAAGATCAGCGTGCGCTGCGGGTCCGGGTTGAGGACGATCGTCTCGCCGCTCGACACGGGCGCGTCGGAGCGGAAATAGACCGGCGCGCCGCCGGCAAGGCTCGCCACGCCGAAATAGGCCCGGCCGCGATATTCGCTGGAGCGCACGCTCGCCTTCAGCCCCTCGCCGTCGCGGGCGGCGACGAGATCCTCGGGGCGGATGGAGAGGGTGATGGGCGCGCCCGGCCCCGCCTCGCCCGCCCGCTCGAGCCAGAAGCGCCCGCCATCGGCCTCGATCAGCGTGCGCCCGCCGCCGCTCTCCACGACCCGGCCCTCGATCTTCGTGCGGAAGCCCATGAAATCGGCGACGTCGAGATGGTTCGGCCGCTCGTAGAGGTCCTCGGGCCTGCCGACCTGGCGGATGACGCCCTGGCTCATCACCACGATGCGGTCGGCGAGCGAGAGCGCCTCGTCCTGGTCGTGGGTGACGTAGATCGTGGTCGAGCCGATGGCGTCGTGGATGGCGCGGATCTCGGCGCGCATCTCCAGGCGCAGCTTGGCGTCGAGATTCGACAAAGGCTCGTCCATGAGGACGAGCGGCGGGCGGATGACGATGGCGCGGGCGATGGCCACGCGCTGCTGCTGGCCGCCGGAGAGCTGGCCCGGCAGCTTGTCGCCCTGCTCGCGCAGGCGCACGAGGTCGAGCGCCCTCTCGACGCGCTCCTCCGCCTCGGCGCGCGGCACGCCCTGCATGGCGAGGCCGAAGCCGACATTCTTGCGGATCGTCATGTGCGGAAAGAGCGCGTAGCTCTGGAACACCATGCCGAAGCCGCGCTCCTCGGGCTGCAGCTCGTCGATGCGCCGTCCGTCGAGGCGGATCTCGCCGCCGGTCAGCGGAAGGAGGCCCGCGATGCAGTTCAGCGCCGTCGACTTGCCGCAGCCGGACGGCCCGAGCAGCGCGATGAACTCGCCCTTCTCGACGCTGAGGTCGATGCCGGCGAGCGCGTTGTAGGAGCCGAAGGAGCGGCGCAGGCCGAGAAGCTCCAGCCGGCCGCCGCCGGCCTTGGGCGAGCCGAGGGGGGCTGATTGCGTCACGCTGGCGGGATGGGCGTTCATCGCGAAGGGCTCCGAAACGGCTCGAAAGGGAAACAGGGCGCCGGCTTGGCGCGGGCGCATCGTGCGGCGGCGGGGGGCCCCGCGGCCGGTGCCGCGCGCCGATGCGGGCGCGCGGCGAAGGGCGGCGGGCGGCGGGGGCCGCCCGCGCACCCTCGTCGTCAGCTCTTCTTCGCGCCGATCCGCTCGTCCCAGATGCGGAAGGCGGCGACGATCTTGTCGGCGTCGAGCGGGGTTTCCAGCGGGTTCTCGGCGATCCACGTGTCGTATTCGGGACGGCCGAATTCCTTGATCGCGTCCTGGCTCTCCTGCGGCGCCATGGAGAGGGGCACGTCCTTCACCGCCGGGCCGGGGTAGAAATAGCCCTGGTCGTAGGCATAGGCCTGGCTTTCCGGCGTCAGCATGAAGTTCATGAGGTCGAGGAGGACGGCGAGCTTCTCGTCGGAGACGCCCTTGGGCACGACCATGTAATGGGCGTCCGTCACCCAGTGGAAGCCGGCGAGCGTGCCGACCTTGGCCTCCGCCGGCACGACGCCGAGGACGCGCGGGTTGATGTCCCAGCCGGTGGTGGAGACGACGATGTCGCGCGTGCCCTCGCCGAGCTCGCGCATGGTCTGCGTGGTGCCCGAGGCGTAGTATTCGATGTTCTGGCCGAGCTCTTCGAGATAGGCCCAGGTCTTGTCCCAGCCCTTCTCCGGATCACGCGGATCGGCGTCCTTCAGGAGATAGGGCAGGCCCATCAGGAAGGTGCGGCCGGGGCCGGAATTGGAGGGCCGGGCGTAGATGAACTTGTTCGGGTTGGCCTTGGTATAGGCGAGAAGTTCCTCGGCCGAGGTCGGCGGCGTCGGCACGCGATCGGGCATGTATTCGATCAGCGGGCCGGACGGGTAGTAGGAGACGACGACGCCCCGGTCCTTGGCCATGGCCTGCATCTTGAAGGCCTGGGGGATGAGGACGCTCTCGAGGTTCGGCAGGTCCGCCTTGTAGGGCGCAAGGTCCGTCCACAGGTCCTGGTCGAGGCCGGCCGAAAGCGCGTCCGTGCCGGTGAGGACGAGGTCGATGTCGAGGCGGCCGGCATTCTGCTGGGCCTTCAGCTTGGCCGGCAGCTCGGGCGCCGGCGCCTTGGTGAAGGCGATGCGGCTCGCCCATTCGGGCTTCATCTCGGTGTAGCGCTGCATGGCGGCCTGCGTCAGCGCGAGATTGCCGGCGACGTCGACGACGGTGATCGTGACGGGGCTGGAGGGCTTGGCGAGCGCGGCGAAGGCCTTGCCGCCGAAGAGCGTCGCGCCGGCAAGGCCCGCGGCGGCGCTCGTCATCAGACGTCTGCGGGTGATGTCCATGGTCGTTCCTCCCGGATGGGGCCCTCGAGCGCGGTCTCCCGTCCGCGGGCCGGTTGATGGGTCGCCGGAGCGCGCCTTCGCGCGGCCCGACCGGTCGTCAGAGCCGGTACGCCGCCTTGGCGAGCCGGTAGGTGAGATCCAGCGCCACCTCGTGCGCCTCGTCCTCGTCGAGCCGCCCGTCGCAGACGAGGCGGGCGAGATGGGCGCAGTCCACCCGGCGCGCGACGTCGTGGCGGGCGGGGATGGACAGGAAGGCCCGCGTGTCGTCGTTGAAGCCGACCGTGTTGTAGAAACCGGCCGTCTCGGTCGTGGTCTCGCGGAAGCGGCGCATGCCCTCCGGGCTGTCGAAGAACCACCAGGCCGGGCCGAGCCGCAGGGCGGGATAGTGGCCGGCGAGCGGCGCGAGCTCGCGCGAATAGGCGGTCTCGTCCAGCGTGAAGAGGATGACGGTGAGCGAGGGCTCGTTGCCGACCGCGTCGAGAAGCGGCTTCAGCGCGCGCACGTAGTCGGTGCGGGTCGGAATGTCGGCGCCCTTGTCGAGGCCGAAGCGCTGGAACAGCGCGGCATTGTGGTTGCGCCAGGAGCCGGGATGGATCTGCATCACCAGCCCGTCCTCGAGGCTCATGCGCGCCATTTCGGTCAGCATCTGCGCGCGGAAGGCCTCGGCGTCGCGCCGATCGCCCCGTCCGGCGGCGAGGCGCTCGAACAGCGCCTCGGCCTCGGCGGCGGGACGGTCGGCGGTCGCCGCGGTCGGATGGCCGTGGTCGGTCGCGGTCGCGCCGCGCGCCTTGAAATAGGCCCGGCGCCGGCGATGCGCCTCGAGATAGCCGGCATAGGTCCGGTCCTGCCCCGTCATCTCCAGGAAGCGGTCCAGGGAGGCGGCGAAATCGGGCCGGTCGGCGTCGATCACCGCGTCCGGCCGGTAGCAGGGCAGGACGCGGCCGGCCCAGCCGGAGGCGCGGGTGCGCTCGTGGGCGGCCAGGTCGTCGATCGCCGCGTCCGTCGTGGAGATCGCCTCGATGCCGAAGCGCTCGTAGAGGGCCCGCGGGCGCATGTCGTCGGCGCGAAGGCGCTCGGAGATCGCGTCGTAGAGCGCGTCGGCATTGTCGGGCGACAGGCGCTCCTCGATGCCGAACACGGTCTCCAGCGAATGCTCGAACCAGAGGCGCGAGGGCGTGGCCCGGAAGAGCGCGTAATGGTCTGCGAAGAGGCGCCAGATCGCCCGCCCGTCGGTCTCCACCGGCCCGCCGTCGACGCGCGGCACGCCGAGCCGCTCCAGCGGCACGCCCTGCGAGTAGAGCATGCGGAAGATGTAGTGGTCGGGCACGACGAAGAGCGCCGCCGGATCGCGGAACGGCGCGTTGTCGGCATACCAGAGCGGATCGGTATGGCCGTGCGGCGAGAGGATCGGCAGATCGGCGACGGCGTCGAGGAGACGGCGCGCGACGGCCCGTGCGTCGGGTTCGATCGGCAGGAGCCGGTCCCGGTTCAGCGCCATCGCGTTTCGTCCTCCCTTGCCGCCGTCCGCCCTCCCCGGCGGTCCGCGCTTGGCATGACCTATCAACTAATATACTAGGATGTCAATTGAGGGCGAACACGGCGAGGGAGCCAGGGCGATGTCGGACGCGAAGGAGGCGGTGCTGCCGGCAGCGGCGCGCCGCAAGGCCGGCCCGGAGCGCCGCCGCCTCACCTCGGCGGGCCTCATCTACGAGACGCTCCTGTCCGAGATCGTCTCGCTCGAACTGCCGCCGGGCACGCCGCTGCAGGAGAAGATGCTGCTGGAGCGCTTCCAGGTGAGCCGCACGCCGGTGCGCGAGGCGCTGATCCGGCTGGCCGAGATGGGGCTCGTCGACGTCTTCCCCCAGTCGGGCACCTTCGTCTCGCGCGTGCCCGTCAACGCCATTCCCGAGGCGGTCCTGGTGCGCAAGGCGCTGGAGGCGATCACGGTGGAGGCGGCGGCGCGCTCGGGCGACCCGCGCTGCGGCCTGCGCCTCGACACGATCGTCCAGCGCCAGCGCATCGCCGCCGAGCACGGCGAGCTCGGCCTGTTCCACGAGGCAGACGAGGCCTTCCACGCCGAGATCGCGGCGATCGCCGGCCATCCCGGCATCTGGCGCCTCCTGATGCAGGTGAAGGTGCAGATCGACCGCGCGCGGCGCCTGACGCTGCCCGCCCTCGGGCGCATGCGGAGCGTGATGGCCGAGCACCAGGAGATCCGCGACGCCATCGTGCGCGGCGACGCTGCGGCGGCGCGCGCCGCCATGGACCTGCATCTCGTCGCCGTGCTTCCCGACGTCGCGCAGCTGCGCGACCGCTTTCCCACCTATTTCGCCTGACCGGCCGGGGCCGGTCGGCAGCTTTCAAACGGAGAAGACGCATGCGGCAAGGCTGGCGCTGGTTCGGGCCGAAGGCACCGGTGACGCTCGACGAGGTGCGCCAGGTCGGCGCCACCGACGTCGTCTCGGCCCTCCACGAGGTGCCGATCGGCACGGTCTGGACGGCGCAGGCCATCGAGGAGCGGCGCGCCCTCATCGAGACGACGCCGGCGGGGCGCGTGCCGCTCGTCTGGTCGGTGGTCGAGAGCATCCCGATCCCCGATGCGGTGAAGCGCACCGGCGGGGCGGCCAGGGCCGAGATCGAGGCCTGGATCGCGAGTCTCGAAAATGTCGGGCGGGCCGGCATCCCGATCGTCTGCTACAATTTCATGCCCGTCGTCGACTGGTGCCGCACCGAGCTCGACTTCGTGACCGACACCGGCGCCACCGCCATGCGCTTCGACTTCACGACCTTCGCCGCCTTCGAGCTGCACATCCTGGAGCGCGTCGGCGCCGAGGCGGACTATACGGACGACGAGCGCGAGGCCGCGCGCGCCGCCTTCGAGGCGATGGACGAGGCGGCGGTCGCCGACCTCACCCGCAACATCGCCAGCGCCCTGCCGGGCTCGACCACCGAGCCGATGACCATCCCCGCCTTCCGCGACAGGCTCGCCGCCTATCGCGACGTGGACGCGGCGCGGCTGCGCCGCCATCTCGTGGAGTTCCTGGAGGCCGTTACGCCTGCGGCCGAGGCCTTCGGCGTCAAGCTCACGCTCCATCCCGACGATCCGCCGCGCCCGCTCTTCGGCCTGCCGCGCATCGCCTCGACGGCGGACGACTACGCCGCGCTCTTCGAGGCGGTGCCCTCGCCCGCCAACGGCATGTGCTTCTGCACGGGGAGCCTCGGCGTGCGCGCCGACAACGACCTGCCGGCCATGGCGCGCCGCTTCGCGTCCCGCATCCACTTCACCCATCTGCGCGCCACGCGGCGCGAGGCGGATCCGCGCAGCTTCCATGAATCGGCCCATCTCGACGGCGACGTCGACATGGTGGCGGTGCTGCGCGAACTGATGGCCGAGGACGCGCGGCGCGCGCCCGGCGCCTCGATCGTGATGCGCTCCGACCACGGGCACCGCATGCTGGACGACCTCCACAAGGCGGTCACGCCCGGCTATCCCGCGATCGGGCGCATGCGCGGGCTCGCCGAACTGCGCGGCATCATGCGCGCGCTTTCCGCCGAGCCCGGCCTCTCGCGCCCGCATTGAGGCGGGTTCAGAGCGGCGCCGGCTCCGCCTCGGCGCCGCCCTCGATCTCGCGCACCAGCGCCGCGCAGGTCGCCTCGGCGCAGCGGCGGATGCGCTCCAGCCGGGCGTTGTCCTCGTGGATGACGAGCCAGAAGGTGCGCGTGAACTCGACCTTGTCGGGGATCACGCGCCGCAGTTCCGGGCGGCGGCGGGCGAGATAGTCCGGCAGCACGCAGAGCCCGGCCCCCTGCGCCGCCCATTCCAGCTGCACATGCGGGCTGGTGCTCGTCAGGCGCGGCACCAGCGTCGGGTCGATCTACGGGATGTAGTCGAGCTCGGGGCTGAAGATGAGGTCGGGCACGTAGCCGATGCCCCGGCAGCGCCGGAGGTCCGCCTTGTCGCGCACCGGATGGCGCTCGAGATAGGCGGGCGCGGCGTAGATATGCAGCTTGAAGTCGGCGATGCGGCGCACCGTCAGCCGGCCGCGCTCGGGCCGCTGCACGGCGATGGCGAAGTCCACCTCGCGCCGCGACAGGCTGAAGACGCGCGGCAGCGCCACGACCTGCACCTCGAGATCGGGATTGGTGCGGCACAGCGCGAGCGTGCCCCGGCTGATGAGCTGGCTCGCCACCCCTTCCGGCGCGCCGATGCGGATCGAGCCCGAGAGCGTCTGCATGCGCGTCGTCACCGCGTCGGCGAGCCGCCCGACCGTGGCCTCCACCTCCTCGGCGAGCCCGAGGAGCCGCTGGCCCGTCTCGGTCAGGACGTAGCCGCGCGGCCCGCGATCGAAGAGCTTCACGCCGAGATCGCGCTCCAGCTGGGTGATGCGGCGCCCGACGGTGGCCTGATCGACGCCGAGCCTGAGGCCCGCCGCCGTCACCTGGCCGGCTCTGGCGGCGGCGAGGAAATGGCGAAGATCGTCCCACTGCATCCCGGTCCCGCCCTCGTCTCTCGTCGCCATCCTGCAGATCTGCATTTCCGCATAGCATTTTTCCGGCTTTACTCCGGCAGCCCTGCATGATGGGCTGGGTCTCGCGCAGTTTTGGGAGAACCTGCCGCATGACCCGACCCTTCGCCCGACCCTTCGAAGCCCTTGCCGGCCGTCGCGCCCGGCAGCGCGGCGGCGCGGCGTGAACGCGATGGCGTTCCGCCTCGACGAGACGCAGGGCGAGCTTGCGGGGATGGCGCTCGACTTCGCCCGCGCCGAGATGGCGCCCCATGCGCTGGCCTGGGAGGCCTCCGGCCAGTTGCCGCTGGAGACGCTGCGCGAGGCCGCGCGCCTCGGCATGGCGGCGATCTACACGGGCGAGGCGCTCGGCGGCAGCGGCCTCGGGCGGCTCGACGCCGTCCTCATCTTCTCGGCCCTGGCGCGCGGCTGCCCCTCCGTCGCCGCCTTCCTGTCGATCCACAACATGGCGACCTGGATGATCGACCGCTACGGCGGGGACGCCCTGCGCGAGGCCCTCGTGCCGAAGCTCGCCTCGATGGAGCTCGTGGCGAGCTACTGCCTCACCGAGCCCGGCTGCGGCTCGGATGCCGCAGCGCTGACGACGCGGGCGGTGCGCGAGGGCGAGACCTACGTCGTCACCGGCACCAAGCAGTTCATCTCCGGGGCGGGCACGTCCGATCTCTACGTGACCATGGTGCGCACCTCCGGCGAGGGCGCCTCGGGCATCTCGGCGCTCGTCGTGCCGAAGGACACGCCGGGCCTCTCCTTCGGGGCCAACGAGCAGAAGATGGGCTGGAAGGCGCAGCCGACGCGCACCGTCTCCCTCGACGCCTGCCGCGTGCCCGTCGCCAACCGGCTCGGCGGCGAGGGCGAGGGCTTCTCCATCGCCATGAAGGGGCTCGACGGCGGGCGCCTCAACATCGCCGCCTGCTCGCTCGGCGGGGCGGAGGCGGCGCTGGAGAAGGCGCTCGGCTACATGGCGGAGCGCCACGCCTTCGGGCGCCGGCTCGACGCGTTCCAGGCGCTGCAGTTCAGGCTCGCCGACATGGCGACCCGCATCGAGGCCGCGCGCGCCCTCCTCTACGGCGCGGCGGCGGCCCTCGACCGGGGCGACGCGGACGCCACGATGCGCATCGCCATGGCCAAGCGCTTCGTCACCGACGAGTGCTTCGCCGTCGTCGACGAGGCGCTGCAGCTCCATGGCGGCTACGGCTATCTCTGCGACTACGGGCTGGAGAAGATCCTGCGGGACCTGCGCGTCCACCGCATCCTCGAGGGCACCAACGAGATCATGCAGGTGATCGTGGCCCGCGCGCTCGTGGGCGGCGCCCGATGAGCGGGGCGGGCGAGGAGGGCCGGCTCTCGCTCACCGTGCCCGAGCCGCATGTGCGCCCGGGCGACCAGCCCGATTTCAGCGATCTCGTCGTCCCGCCGGCCGGCAGCGTGCGCCGCCCGCCCGTCGACGCCGATCCCCAGGACATCCGCGACCTCGCCTACACGATCATCACCGTCCTCGACGGCGAGGGCCGCGCGCACGGCCCCTGGGCGGGCGCGCTCGACGACGAGGCGCTGCGCGAGGGCCTGCGCCACATGATGGTGCTGCGCGCCTTCGACGCGCGCATGCAGATGGCGCAGCGCCAGGGCAAGACCTCGTTCTACATGCAGAATCTCGGCGAGGAGGCGGTCGCCTGCGCCTTCCGCACGGCGCTGCGGCCGGGCGACATGAACTTCCCGACCTATCGGCAGGCGGGGCTGCTGGTCGCCGGCGGCTATCCGCTGGTCGAGATGATGAACCAGATCTTCTCCAACGAGAGCGACCCCCTCAAGGGCCGCCAGCTGCCGATCTTCTACTCCTCGAAGAGCCACGGCTTCTTCTCGATCTCGGGCAATCTCGGCACGCAGTTCATCCAGGCCGTGGGCTGGGCCATGGCCTCGGCGATCATGAACGACACGAAGATCGCCGCCGGCTGGATCGGCGACGGCGCGACGGCGGAATCGGACTTCCACGCCGCCATGGTCTTCGCCTCCACCTATCACGCGCCGGTGGTGCTCAACATCGTCAACAACCAGTGGGCGATCTCGACCTTCCAGGGCATCGCGCGCGGCGAGGCGGCGACCTTCGCCGCGCGCGGCCACGGCTTCGGCATCGCGGCGCTGCGCGTGGACGGCAACGACTATCTCGCCGTCCACGCCGTCGCCTCCTGGGCGGCGGAGCGGGCGCGGCGCAATCTCGGCCCGACGCTGATCGAATATGTCACCTATCGCGCCGGGGCCCATTCGACCTCGGACGACCCCTCCGCCTACCGGCCGCGCGTGGAGTCCGAGGCCTGGCCGCTCGGCGACCCGATCGCCCGGCTGAAGCAGCACCTGATCGCCAGAGGCGCCTGGTCGCCCGAGCGCCACGTGCAGGCCGAGGCCGAGGTGCTGGAGACGGTGATCGAGGCCCAGCGCGAGGCCGAGACGCACGGCACGCTGCATGCCGGCGGCAAGCCCTCGGCGCGCGACATCTTCGAGAATGTCTACGCGCAGATGCCGCCGCACCTGAAGCGCCAACGCCAGGACGCGGGGGTCTGAACCGTGAAGCGCACGATGATCGAGGCGATCCGCGACGCGATCGGCACCGCCATGGAGGCCGATCCGGCGGTCGTCGTCTTCGGGCAGGACGTCGGCTATTTCGGCGGCGTCTTCCGCTGCACGCAGGGGCTCCAGCAGCGCTTCGGCAAGAACCGCTGCTTCGACGCGCCGATCAGCGAGCTCGGCATCGTGGGGGCGGCCATCGGCATGGCGGCCTACGGGTTGCGCCCCTGCGTCGAGATCCAGTTCGCCGACTACGTCTATCCCGCCTACGACCAGATCGTCTCGGAAGCGGCGCGCCTGCGCTACCGCTCCAACGGCGACTTCACCGCCCCGCTCGTCATCCGCATGCCGACCGGCGGGGGTATCTTCGGCGGGCAGACGCACAGCCAGAGCCCCGAGGCGCTCTTCACCCATGTCGCCGGGCTGAAGACGATCGTGCCCTCCAACCCCTACGACGCCAAGGGCCTGATGATCGCCGCCATCGAGGACGACGACCCGGTGATCGTGCTGGAGCCCAAGCGCCTCTACAACGGCCCCTTCGACGGCCATCCCGACCGGCCGGTGACGCCCTGGTCGAAACATCCCTTGGGCGAGGTGCCGGACGGGCACTACACCGTGCCGCTCGGCAAGGCCGCGATCCGGCGGGAGGGGGCGGCCGTGACGGTCCTCGCCTACGGCACGATGGTGCACACGGCCGAAGCGGCGGCGATCGAGACGGGGATCGACGCGGAGATCGTCGACCTGCGCTCGCTGGTGCCGCTCGATCTCGAGACGATCGTCGCCTCCGTCGAGAAGACCGGGCGCTGCGTCGTCGTGCACGAGGCGACGCTGACCTCGGGCTTCGGCGCCGAGCTCGCCGCGCTCGTGCAGGAGCATTGCTTCTTCCACCTGGAGGCGCCGGTGCGGCGCGTGACGGGCTGGGACACGCCCTACCCGCACGCCCAGGAATGGGACTATTTCCCCGGCCCCGCCCGCCTCGGCCGCGTGCTGCGCGAAGCGCTGGAGGCCTGACATGGCGCTGCGGATCGTCAAGCTGCCCGATATCGGCGAGGGCGTCGCGGAGGCCGAGATCGTGGAATGGCACGTGTCGGTGGGCGACACGGTCGGCGAGGACCAGATCCTCGCCGCCGTGATGACCGACAAGGCGACGGTCGAGATTCCGACGCCCTGCGCGGGCACGGTCGTGGCGCTCGGCGGGGCGGCCGGCGAGACGCTGGCGGTGGGCGGCGAACTGGTGCGCCTCGAGGTGGAGGGGACCGACGCCGCCGCCCCGTCCGCCCCGTCCGCTCCGGCGGCTCCGACTGCGACGGACGGGGCGGTGCCGCCCTCCCCGTCTCCTGCGCCCCCGCATCGCGCGCCCGCCGCGCCCGCCGCTCCACGCCGGACGACGTCGCCCGCCTCGCCGGCGCCGCGCCTCGGGGCGCCGCGCGCGCCCGGCGAGAAGCCGCTGGCCTCGCCCGCGGTGCGCCTTCGCGCCCGCGAGGCCGGGGTCGATCTGAGGCAGGTGCGCGGCTCCGGGCCGGCCGGGCGCATCTCGCACGAGGATCTCGACCTCTTCCTGCGCGGCGGCCCGGCGCTCGCCCGGCCCGGCGCCCCGGTGCCGAACGAGGCGGTGGAGGAGATCGCCGTCACCGGCCTTCGCCGGCGCATCGCCGCCAACATGGCCGAGGCGACGCGCCGCGTCGCCCATTTCAGCTATGTCGAGGAGGTGGACGTCACCGCCCTCGAGGCCCTGCGCAAGGCGCTGAACGCCCGCGACCCCGCGCGCGGCCGTCTCACGCTCCTGCCCTTCCTGATGACGGCGATGGCGCGGGCCGTCGCCGACCATCCCCAGCTCAACGCCCATTACGACGACGAGGCCAATGTCCTGCGCCGCTACGGCGCCGCCCATATCGGCGTCGCCACGCAGACGCCGGCCGGGCTGATGGTGCCGGTGGTGCGCCATGCCGAGGCGCGCGACCTGTGGGACCTCTCGGCCGAGATCGCCCGTCTGGCGCAGGCCGCGCGCGACGGGCTCGCCGCCGCCGCCGACCTGTCGGGCTCCACCATCACCCTGTCCAGCCTCGGCGCGCTCGGCGGCATCGTCTCGACGCCCGTCGTCAACCGGCCGGAGGTCGCCATCGTCGGCGTCAACCGCCAGGTCATGCGGCCCGTCTGGGACGGCGCCACCTTCGTGCCGCGCCTGACGATGAACCTCTCCTCCTCCTTCGACCACCGCATCGTCGACGGCGCCGACGCGGCTGGCTTCGTCCAGCGCATCAAGGGGCTCCTCGAGGAGCCCGCAACCCTGTTCGTCTGAGGCCGCCATGGGCGAGATCACGACCCGCATCGCGGTCCTGGGCGGCGGGCCGGGGGGCTATGTCACCGCCATCCGCGCCGGCCAGCTCGGGCTCGACACCGTGCTCGTGGAGGAGGCCTTCCTCGGCGGCACCTGCCTCAATGTCGGCTGCATCCCGTCCAAGGCGCTGATCCACGCCGCGCAGACCTTCCACGGCGCGACCCTGGCGTCGCGCGAGCCGTCCTTCGGGGTGCGCCAGGGCGCGCCGAGCCTCGACTTTCCCGCCACCATGGCCTGGAAGGACGCCATCACCGACCGTCTGAAGCTCGGCGTCGCGGGGCTTCTGGGCCGGGCCGGCGTGAAGATCCTGCGCGGCGCCGGCACGCTTCTCGACGGCAAGACGATCCGGGTGGAGACCGACACCGGGCCGGAGACGGTGCGCGCCGAGCATCTCGTCCTCGCCACCGGCTCGGTGCCCGCCGAACTGGCGACGCTGCCCTTCGGGGGGCGCGTCGTCTCCTCCACCGGCGCCCTGGCGCTCGGCGCCGTGCCCCGCCGGCTCGTCGTCGTGGGCGCCGGCTATATCGGGCTGGAGCTCGGCACCGCCTTCGCCAAGCTCGGCGCGACGGTCGACGTGGTGGAGGCCGCGCCCGACATCCTGCCCCATTACGACGAGGAGCTGACGGCCGAGGTGGCGCGGCGCCTGCCCGCCCTCGGCGTGACGCTGCATCTCTCCACCCGCGCGGCCGGGCTTACCCCGGACGGCGCGGGCCTCGTGGCGGAGCGGGCGGACGGGACGCGCACGGTCCTGCCGGCCGATATCGTCCTCGTCGCCACCGGCCGGCGGCCGCGCACGCGGGGCTTCGGCCTGGAACAGCTCGACCTTGCCATGGCCGGGCCCTTCATCCGCATCGACGAGCGCTGCGCCACGTCCATGCGCAACGTCTGGGCCGTGGGCGACGTCACCGGCGAGCCGATGCTCGCCCACCGCGCCATGGCGCAGGGCGAGATGCTGGCCGAGATCCTCGCCGGCAGGCGCCGGGCCTTCGACCGCCACATCCCGTCCGTCTGCTTCACCGATCCCGAGATCGTCTCGGTCGGCCTCTCGCCGCAGGCCGCCCGGGCGGCGGGCGTGGAGACCGTCACCGGGCGCTTTCCGCTCCATGCCAACGGCCGCGCCATGACGCTCGGCGCCGAGGACGGTTTCGTGCGGGTGACGGCCCGCAGCGACAACCATCTCATCCTCGGCCTCCAGGCCGTGGGGCGCGACGTCGCCGAGCTCTCCACCGCCTTCGGCCTCGCGCTGGAGATGGGCGCGCGGCTGGAGGACGTCGCCGGAACCGTGCATGCCCATCCCACCATCGGCGAGACGCTGCACGAGGCCTGCCTGCGCGCCCTCGGCCACGCGCTTCACCTGTAGGCCGGGCGTCCTCGATCCGGGTCGGATCGGCCCGCCCGGGCATCGTCGGGAGAAACGGAACCAGGCTCCGCCCTCGCACCGGGCGGCAGGGTCCGGGACCGCGGGCGCGACGGATGCGCCCGTTCGCGGGTCGCTCAGCCGGCGGCGACCTTGTCGAGGCAGCGCTCGATATTCTCGCGCGCCTGGCGCTCCAGGCGGTCGTGCAGGGGCGGCAGGCGGTAGATGGTGGGGCTGGCGCCGAGCCGGGAGAAGAAGCAGCCGAGCGCGCCGCGCCACTGCGCGTCGTCGAGATGGGACGCTTCCTGGCGCAGGCGGGCCGTATTGGCGGTGAATTGCGGCCAGGGCAGGCCGAGCGAAGCGAGGTCGAGGTCGAGCATCCACTGGCGGGCGCGGGCCCGGCGCCCCGCCTCGCCGCAGATCGCCGCGCCGCTGCCCATGTGGTCGGCGGTGGCCAGGATCGTCTCGGCGACCCAGAGCCGGTCGGCCTCCGGCATCGCCGCGCGGTCCGCCATCCACTGTTCGGCCGAGCGCCGCTCGTTGTCGCAGGCCCCGCCCACCACGACCGCGTCGTGATAGGCGATGGCGCAGGCGATGAGGGACGTGTCCTCGGGCCGGGCGAGATCGACCTCGGCGCCGTAGGCCCGATGCAGCCGCCAGAGGTCGGCGAGATGCCCCGCATCGTGATAGTGGCGGTTCGGCGCCGTCATCTGCCGCCACAGCGCGCCGCGCTCGGCCTCGCCCACGGGCACGTGGGCCATCATCTCCGCGAAGGCCGCGGCGGCTTGGCCGGCGGCGCGACGGGTGGCTCCCCGGACGGGCCCGCCCATGTCAGGGCGCCGCGACAGACGTTGCATGCATGCTTCGGCGCCTCGTGCGTCCTGACCCATCCCTGCCCTCCGGCCCGCCGCAATGTTGACCCTGTTCCCTGTCTGCTTTCAATCCCGATAACGACATACGCGTGCGAATCGTGCCGGATCACCGTCCGAACGGGGGTCGAGACGGAGGTCGCACCCGGTCCCGACGGCGCTGGCATTCGCCTCGCGCCCGGCCTAAACCCATCGCCCCGCCCCCCGGAAGGACCGCCGCATGACGCAAGAACCCGAGGCCGTCTTCCTGGAGCGCAAGCGCGGCTCGGGCGCCCGGATGGTCTACGACGCGCTGCGCGACGAGATCCTCGACCTCGTCCTGCCGCCCGGCAGCTTCATCGACGAGGTGCAGCTGGCCGAACGCTTCGGCGTCTCGCGCACGCCGGTGCGCGAGGCCCTGGTGCGTCTCTCGGGCGAGGGGCTGGTCAGCACGCTGCCCAACCGCTCGACCATGGTGTCGAACATCGACTTCCTGAACCTGCAGCCGTATTTCGACGCGCTGGTCCTCATGTACCGCGTCACCACGCGCCTTGCCGCCCGGCATCACCAGGAGGGCGACCTCGCCGCCATCCGCGCCTGCCAGGACGCCTTCGCCGAGGCGGTCGCCGCGCAGGACGCGCTCGCCATGATCGCCACCAACGCCGCCTTCCACCTGGCGATCGCCGAAGCCGGCCGCAATCCCTATTTCGCCGGCCTGTTCGGCCGCCTCGCCGACGAGGGCCGCCGGATCCTGCGCTACTACTACGACAGCTACGAGGACCGCCTGCCGCGCCGTTTCGTGGACGAGCATCTGGAGATCCTCGACGCCATCGCCGCGCGCGACGCCGACCGCTGCGACCGGCTGGCCGCCGCCCATGCCGAGCAGATCGTGCAGCAGATCCGCTCGCTCTTCACGCGCGGCGACCGCCTCGAGATCACCCTTTGATGAGGGGGTGAAATTCTTGTCGACAAATAAAATGCAAAAATGGATAGTGTCTCCCAGCCAGACCGCGACCGCGCCATCGGGCCGTCGCCGACCACCGAGGACCCTTCGATGAAAGCCCAGATCTTCTCCGGCGTCATTCCCGCCCTCATGACCCCCTGCAAGGGAGACCGCACGCCCGACTTCGACGCGCTCGTGCGCACCGGACAGGACCTCGTGGCGGCCGGCATGTCGGCGGTCGTCTATTGCGGCTCGATGGGCGACTGGCCGCTCCTCACCGACGCGCAGCGCATGGAGGGCGTGGAGCGCCTCGTGAAGGCGGGCCTGCCGGTGATCGTGGGCACCGGGGCCGTCAACACGGCCAGCGCCGTCGCCCATGCCGCGCACGCGCAGTCCGTCGGCGCCCAGGGTCTCATGGTCATCCCCCGCGTCCTGTCTCGCGGCTCGGCGCCGGCGGCCCAGAAGGCGCATTTCAAGGCTATCCTCTCGGCCGCGCCCGACCTGCCGGCGGTGATCTACAACAGCCCCTATTACGGCTTCGCCACGCGCGCCGACCTGTTCTTCGCGCTGCGCGCCGACCATCCGAACCTCGTCGGCTTCAAGGAATTCGGCGGGCCGGCCGACCTTCGCTACGCCGCCGAGACCATCACCAGCCGCGACGACGACGTCTCGCTGATGATCGGCGTCGACACGGCCGTCTTCCACGGTTTCGTGAACTGCGGCGCCACCGGCGCCATCACCGGCCTCGGCAACGTGCTGCCCAAGGAGGTCCTGCACCTGTGCGCCCTCTCGCGGGCCGCCGCGGCCGGCGACGCCAAGGCGCGGCGCGACGCGCAGGAGCTGGAACAGGCCATGGCCGTCCTCTCCTCCTTCGACGAGGGGCCGGACCTCGTCCTGTTCTTCAAGCACATGATGGTGCTCAAGGGCCACGAGGCCTTCGCGCTCCACTTCAACGAGAGCGACGCGCTGAGCGAGAGCCAGCGCGGCTATGCCGAGGCGCAGCTGCGCCTCTTCGACACCTGGTACGCCGACTGGAGCCGGGCCGAGGGTCGCAGCCCGGCCCAGCGCGCCGCGGCCTGAGACGGGCCGGGAGGGCCGTCACGCCACGGCGTCGAGGCCCTCCCGTTCCAGCCGGTCGAGGAGCGCCGTCTCGGCCGGAGTGAGGCGGATGCCCTCCTGCGCCGTGCGCGCCCGCGCGGCGCGCCGGCGAGAAGGCGAGAGGGCGAGAGGGCGAGAGGGCGAGGATCGGCTCGCCATGGCTCGGGGCGAGCGTCGTCATGCCGAGCTTGTCCAGCGCCCGCGCGCTTGCCATGTCGCCGGACTGCATGCTCTTCGACGAGGTGACCTCGGCGCTCGATCCGATGCTCGTCGGCGAGGTGCCGGACACGCTGCGCCTGCTCGCCTCAGAGGGAATGACGATGATCTGCGTGACGCACGAGATGGAATTCGCCCGCGAGGTCTGCGACCGCGTCGCCTTCTTCCACAAGGGCGTCATGGCCGAGATCGCGCCGCCCGAGCAGCTCTTCGGGGCGCCGCAGCGCCCGCAGACGCAGACCTTCCTTGCGGCGACGCACTGAGATGGCCGCATCCTCCGGACCACGGCCCGATGTCGTCGTCATCGGCGCGGGCGTCGTCGGCCTCTCGGCCGCGCTCGCTCTCCAGGCGGAGGGCCTTGCCGTCGCCGTCCTCGACCGCGAGGGGCCGGCGGCCGGGGCCTCGGCGGGCAATGCCGGCGCCTTCGCCTTCACCGACATTCTGCCCCTCGCCTCGCCCGGCATCCTGAAGAAGGCGCCGCGCTGGCTGCTCGACCCGCTCGGGCCGCTCAGCGTGCCGCCGGCCTATGCCCTGCGGATCGCGCCCTGGATGCTCCGCTTCTGGCGGGCCTGCGCGCCCGCGCGCGTCGAGGCCTCGACGGCGGCGCAGACGGCGCTGATGGACCTGTCGAAGGCGGAGCTGGAGCCCTTCCTCGCGGCCACCGGCACGGCCGGGATGCTGCGGCGCGAGGGCAACCTCCAGGTCTACGAGAGCGAGGCAGAGTTCGCGGGCTCGCTGCCCGGCTGGGCGGCACGCGAGCGCCACGGCATCGACTTCCGCCACATGGGCCCGGCCGAGATGGCGCAGATCCAGCCCGGCCTCTCCCCGCGCTTCACCCATGGCACCTTCACGCCCGGCTGGTTCTCGATCGCCGACCCGAAGGACTACGTGCTCGCGCTCGCCGACCGCTTCCGGGCCGGGGGCGGGCGGATCGAGCGGGGCGAGGCCAGGGCGCTCAGGCCCCTTGCCGAAGGCGTCGAGATCGCGACGGCCGAGGGCCCGCGCCCGGCCGGCCGCGTCGTCGTGGCGGCCGGCGCCTTCTCGCACCGCCTGAGCGAGACGCTCGGCGAGCGCGTGCCGCTGGAGACCGAGCGCGGCTACAACACGACGCTGCCGGCCGGCGCCTTCGACCTGCGCACGCAAGTCACCTTCGGCGGCCACGGCTTCGTCGTCACCCGCCTCTCCTCGGGGCTGCGCGTCGGCGGGGCGGTGGAACTGGGCGGGCTCGACCTGCCGCCGAACTTCAGGCGCTCCGAGGCGATGCTGCGAAAGGCGGCCGAGTTCCTGCCGGGCCTCAGGACCGAGGGCGGCCGGCCTTGGATGGGCTTCCGACCCTCGCTGCCCGACTCGCTTCCCGCCATCGGCCCTTCGCGCGCCTCGCCGCGGATCGTCTACGCGTTCGGCCACGGCCATCTCGGCCTCACCCAGTCGGCCGGCACGGCCCGGCTCGTGGCCGACCTCGTCACCGGCAGGGCGCCCGCGATCGACCTCTCGCCCTTCTCGCCCCAACGCTTCGCCTAGGAGCCACCCCATGGCCAACCACACGTTCTCCTGCCTCGACGGCCATACCTGCGGCAATCCGGTGCGCCTCGTCTCGGGCGGCGGCCCGCGCCTCGAGGGCGCCACGATGCTGGAAAGGCGCGCGCATTTCCTGCGCGAGTTCGACTGGATCCGCACCGGGCTGATGTACGAGCCGCGCGGCCACGACATGATGTCGGGCTCCATCCTCTACCCTTCCACCCGGCCGGACTGCGACGTCGCCGTGCTCTTCATCGAGACGAGCGGCTGCCTGCCCATGTGCGGCCACGGCACGATCGGCACGATCACCATGGCGATCGAGAACGGCCTCGTGACGCCGCGCGAGCCCGGCCGCCTCTCGATCGACGCGCCGGCCGGCAAGGTGGACATCACCTATTCGCAGGAAGGCCGCTTCGTGGAGGAGGTGCGCCTCACCAACGTGCCGGGCTACCTCCATGCCGAGGGGCTGACGGCCGAGGTGGAGGGCCTCGGCGAAGTCGTCGTCGACGTCGCCTATGGCGGCAATTTCTACGCCATCGTCGAGCCGCAGAAGAATTTCCGCGACATGGCCGACTTCACGGCCGGCGAACTCGTCGGCCTCTCGCCCAGGCTGCGCGCCGCGCTGAACGCCAAGTACGAGTTCGTCCATCCCGAGCATCCGCAAATCTGCGGCCTCAGCCACATCCAGTGGACCGGCGCGGCCCTCGATCCGCAGGCCCATGCGCGCAACGCCGTCTTCTACGGCGAGAAGGCGATCGACCGCTCGCCCTGCGGCACCGGCACCTCGGCCCGCATGGCCCAGCTCGCCGCCAAGGGGAAACTGTCCGTCGGCGACGAGTTCGTGCACGAGTCGATCATCGGCTCGCTCTTCCGCGGCCGCGTCGAGGCCGCGGCGAGCGTCGGCGGACGGCCGGCCATCGTCCCCTCCATCGCCGGATGGGCGCGCCAGACCGGCATCAACACGATCTTCATCGACGACCGCGACCCCTTCGCCCACGGCTTCGTGGTCCGCTAGGACAGGTCCGGGCGGAGCGCGCGCGCTCCGCCGCCGCACGATGCCCCTGTTCGAGGCCCCGGGACCGCATCCGGTGATCCCGAACCCGGCGGACGGTCTGCGGCCGCCGGGTTCGGGGCGCCGTCAGGCGCTGAGCCGTTCGAAGGGCTCGTCGGTCAGGTCGAGCGCGAAGCCCGTGGCGGGCGCGTTCGCCGCCTTGGCAGGCCCTGCCGCGCGGCGCGCGGGCGCCCTTGCGGCGGCCGGCGCCCGCTCGGCGGCGAAGGCGGCGACGCTCGCCTGCAGGCCGCGCGCGTCGCGCCCCGTCTCCGCCGTCGTCGTCGCGGCGTCCGCTTCCGTGTCGTCCAGGCGGAAGAAGGCCGCCCGCTCGTTGAGGCGCGCGGCGCCCTGCGAGAGTTCCTGCGAGGTCGCGGACATCTCGTTGGAGGCGCCGGCATTGGCCTGCGTCACCTGGTCGAGCTGCTGGATCGCCTGGTTGATCTGCTCGATGCCGACCGACTGCTCGCGGCAGGCCGAGGAGATTTCCGAGACGAGCTCGGCCGTGCGCTGGATGTCGGGCACGAGCGCGGCCAGGAGCGTTCCCGCCTCCTCGGAGACCGTCAGCGTCGAGCGCGACAGTTCGCCGATCTCGGTCGCCGCCTCCTGGCTGCGTTCGGCGAGCTTTCGCACCTCGGAGGCGACGACGGCGAAGCCGCGCCCGTGGCTGCCCGCCCGCGCCGCCTCGATGGCCGCGTTGAGGGCCAGAAGGTCGGTCTGGCGGGCGATCTCCTTCACCACCATGATCTTCTGGGCGATGGTGCGCATGGCCTCGACGGACTGGACGACGGCAAGGCCCGTCGTCTCGGCCTTGCGCGAGGCCTCGATGGCGATCGTCTCGGTCTGCGTGGCGTTGTCGGCGTTCTGGCGCACGTTGGACGCCATTTCCTCGATCGCGGCCGAGGCCTGTTCGGAGGCGGCGGCCTGCTCGGTGGAGCCGGAGGAGAGCTGCTCGGCGGTGGCGGCCGACTGGGCGGATCCGGAGGCGACCTGCGCCGACGAGACGCGGACGGCGTGGATCGTGCCGGCAAGGCGCAGCCGCATCTGGCACAGGCGCGTCAGGAGCGTGCCGATCTCGTCGCTGCGCGTGTGGACGATGCGCCGGGAAAGGTCGCCGGACGCCATGAGCTCGACATGCTCCTCCATCTGCCGCAGACCGCGCGTCAGCGAGGCGGCCATCCAGAAGGCGAGCCCGGCGCCCACCGCCACCGCCGCCGCGACGAGGGCGATCAGCCAGTTGCGCGTTTCCAGATAGGTCGCGCCGGAGGCCTCGACGAAGTCCGCCGCCCCCTTCTGGCTGCGCAGCACGAGCTGCGACAGACGGGTCTGCGCGGCCTCGGCGGCCGGCCGCAGACGCTCGTCGGCGAAGGTCTTGGCGGTCGCCAGCGACCCGTCCGTGCCCTCGACGGCCGTCCTGTCGACATCGACGGCGGCGGCGAGCGCGAAGCCCTGGTCGGTCAGGGTCTCGAGCGAGAGGAGCATCGGCGCGAGGTCGGCGACCTCGGCCTGTCCCTCCCGCGTCGGCACGGCCTTGAGAAAGCTCTGCGTGCTCTCGCCGATCTCGGCCCAGGTGGCCTCGTATTCGACGCGCAGGGCCTCGATCTGCGAGGCGGGCGCGGCGAGCGCGGTGCGCACGATGCGGCGGACCCGCTCCAGATCCCGGTCGATCGTCGAAAGGGTGCGCACCTGCTCGAAGGGCCGGTCGGCGAATTGCGAGAAGCGGTCGGCGCTCGCCGACAGGGCCTGGACGCCGATCGCACCGACGCCCGCGGTGAGGATCAGCACGGCGCCGAAGCTTGCGGCCAGCCGGGTCTTCAGGGAGAAACGCATGGGAACACTCGTTTTCGCTATCGCCACCTCGCGGCGATCTCCATGGCCGCCCTAACGCGCTCCTCAGCCTTCCGGCCGACTCCCGTTCGCTCGCGATGCGCCGATCTTGCGCGGCATGGTTGGCAAATCCTGAAGCCGCCCCTCCGGCCCTCACCCGGCCGCGGGCGCGGCGACGAGCTCGCGATAGTGGTGGGGCTGGCGCATGAGGACGAGGTCCTTGCGGCGCGCGACATGGGTCGGATAGGGGCCGCCGACGGTCCCCGTGTCGATCTCGGCCACCGCGACGGCCGCGTTGCCGGAGACGATCGCCTCCTGCCGGGGAAAGAGGAACGTGTCCGGCCCGAAGACGCCGGAGAGGCCCGGATAGCCTTCCAGCGGCGCGCGCACGTTGGCGAAGGCCAGCCAGCAGTTGTTCTCGCCCGCGCGCACCCGGTACTGGTGCCAGTGCAGGGGGTCCGCCCCGGTCGGGATGGGCGCGGGCTGGGCGACCGCCGTGCCCTCGTGGCCGAGATGGAAGCGCTCCTTCACGGCCGCCGGGCAGGCGATGAGGTCGCAGCCGCGCAGCGCCAGGATGCGCCCGGTCTCGGGAAAGCTCGCATCGTGCCCGATCATCAGGCCGAGCCGGCCGAAGGGCAGGTCGAAGACCGCGAAGGCATCGCCCGCCTGCGCCCATGCCGCGTCGGCCCGCGTCAGGTGGATCTTGCGGTAGAGGCCGACGAGCCCGTGCGGTCCGGCGAGCGCGGCGCTGTCGAAGCGGGCCTCGCCGTCGCGTTCGGCAAGGCCGGCGACGAGGTGGATCTTGAGGTCGGCGGCGATGGCGCAGAGCGCGGCGACCGCCCGCCCGCCCGCCTCCACCGCGCCGGCGGCGGGGTCGGCAAGGCCCGTCAGGGCGCGTTCGGGAAAGACCACGAGTTCGGCGCCGAGATCGGCGGCGGCGGCGGCCAGGCGCCCGATCTCGGCGAGATTGGCCTCGACGTCCGGTCCGGGCGCCATCTCGGCGACGGCGACCTTCGCCTTGCGGCCCTCGGGCAGCGGCTCGTGCCCGTAGAGGCGGAAGAAGTCGTGCGGATTCCAGGCGAAGGTGTTGGTCATCAGCTCGGCATAGAGGTCCGGCCGGCGCTGCTCCAGGATCGGCTCGCCCCAGAGCGTGCGCGCGCGCGCCAGCGCCGGGTCGATCTCGGCCATCGCGATGCCGTCGCCGCCGTCCACCACGTCGAGGATCGTGGCGTCCGGCGCAATGATGCAGGAGCCGCCGGAGAACTGCACGCCGCGCTCCAGGCCCCAGCGGTTGGCCTCCACGAGATAGCAGCCGTTCTCGAAGGCGCGGTTGATCCAGTAGGGCGCGGGCGTTCGCTCGGCGAGCCAGTTGGAGACGTGGCAGATGACGTCGGCGCCGCGAAGGCCGGCGAGGCGCGCGGTCTCCACGAAATGGATGTCCATGCACACGAGCAGCGCGATGCGCCCGATCCGCGTCTCGAAGACCTGATGGCCGAGATCGCCGGAGACGGCCCATTTGGGCTCGGAAATATAGGGATGGGTCTTGCGGTGGGTGCCGACGACGCCCTCCGGCCCGATGAGGACGGCCGCGTTGTAGTAGAGGTTGGTCCGCGGATCGACCTCGGGCATGCCGATGACGACGTAGATGCCGCGGGCCCGCGCCAGGGCCTCGAAGCGCCGCGTGGTCGGACCGGGGATCGGCTCGACGAAGGGGGCGACCTCGGCGCGGTCGTGCCAGCAATAGCCGGTCGTGCCCATTTCCGGCGTCACGACGAGCCGCGCGCCGGCCTCGGCCGCCGTCTCGACGAGCGCCAGCAGCGCCTCGATATTGCGCGCCTTCGCGAACATCGTCGGCTCGAACTGGACGGCGGCGGCTTTGAAGGGAGCGGTCATGGCGAGAATCCGGACGCGAGGCGAAGGACGGCGGTCGAGGGGCGGCGGCGCCGCCCGGCCCCCCGCGGCTGCGCGGGAGGCCGGGCCGGGCGCGGATCAGCGCGGCGTGCCGGCGATCGTCTTCAGGACGGAGGCGCCGACCGTGTATTTCGGGTCGACCATGTTGCCGAGGCGGATGCGCCCGCACTGGGTGAGGAGCATGTAGGCGTCGATCTCCTCGAAGCCGAAATCCCTGGCGAGCCAGCGGATCAGCTCGCGATAGGCGCCGCGCGCGGCGTCCTCCATCGGGCGCGAGGAGCCGACCGTCATGTAGAAGCGCTCGTTCTCGAGGCGCGGGGTCCTGATCGTCCAGCCCTTGATGAGGTCGACCTGGACCGTCGTCACCGTCGGATGCTCGATCGCAACCCCGCAGAGCTCGCCGTCGCCTTGCGCGGCATGGCAGTCGCCGAGGAAGAGATAGGCGCCCTTCGTGTTGACCGGCAGGTAGATCACCGCGTCCGGCGCCACGTCCGGCAGGTCCATGTTGCCGCCGTAGTAGTCGGGCACGAGCGAGGAGATCGCCTCGATCTCGGGCGCGGTGCCGATCGTGCCGATGAAGGGCTCGTAGGGCAGCGTGATGCGCTCGTTCCACCGCACGCCGGTCTCGACATCGACATGCAGCTTCTTCACCCGCTCGGGCAGCGGCTCGGTGAGGAGCGCGGTGTCGGCGGTCGGCACGAGGCCGCCGAACTCGGGCATGATGACCGTGGTGCCCCGCGGCTGGGGCCCGCGCGGCACGATGCTCTTGATGTGCACCGCCAGGCAATCGCCCTTCTCGGCGCCGTTGACGTAGATCGGGCCGTTCTGCGGGTTGAGGAAGGGGAAGTTCAGCTTCTCACTCGGCTTGTCCTGTTCGGTCGCGATCGCGCCCTCGAAGGCGTCGTGCGTCTCGGCCGAGATCACCGCGCCCGGATCGACGGCGAGGATCGGCTCGGCGAAGGCGCCGTAGACATAGTGGTACCTGCCCTGGCTCTCCTCGGTGATGGCGTGCTGCGAACGCGCCTCGCCCCGGGCGACGCCCTTGCGGGCCATGAAGGAGTCCTGAAACCAGCTCATGCGAGCCTCCCTGCTTGAAGATGTCGTGCGGTCAGACGGCGAGGTAGCGACGCACCGCGTCGCGGTCGTCGAGCGCGCCCGGCGCGATCTCGGCGGTGATGCGGCCCTTGTCCATGACGTAGGCGCGCTGGGCCATGGCGCGGATCATGTCGATGTTCTGCTCGACGAAGACGATCGTGACGCCGGTCGTGCGGTTCAGCTCGACCATGATGCGGGCGATGTCCTGGACGATGTTGGGCTGGATGCCCTCGGAAAGCTCGTCGAGGAGGATGAGGGCCGGCGCCCCCATCAGGACGCGGCCGATGGCGAGCTGCTGCTGCTGTCCGCCCGACATCGTGCCGGCGCGCTGGGCGCGGCGCTCGGCGAGGATCGGGAAGTAGGAGAAGATCTGCTCCAGCCGCTCGCGCGGCGCCCGATCCCCGCTGATCGCCTCGCCAACGGAGAGGTTTTCGAGCACGCTGAGGCGCGGGAAGACGTCGCGCCCCTGCGGCACGTAGCCGATGCCGAGCCGCGCGCGCCGGTGCGCGGGAAGCGCGTCGACGGCCGTGCCGCGAAAGACGACCGAGCCCCGGTCGGTGGGCAGGAGGCCGATCAGGCTCTTCATCAGCGTCGACTTGCCGACGCCGTTGCGCCCGATCACGGCGACGATCTCGCCCTCGCGCACCTCCATGTCGACGCCCTGGAGCACCGGCTTGCCGCCGTAGCCCGACCAGAGCCCGGCCGTGTTGAGGAGGATTTCCCTACGCATGGACCTCTCCCAGATAGATGGCGGCCACGCGTTCGTCGGCGACGATCTCGTCGATCGTGCCTTGCGCGAAGATCTTGCCGAAATGCAGCACCGTCACGGCCTGGGCGATCTGGCGCACGAAGGCCATGTCGTGCTCGACGGCCAGCACCGTCACCCCGTCGCGGTTGAGCGCCTGCACCATCTCGCCGGTGGCGAAGGTCTCGTCCGGCGTCATGCCGGCCGTCGGCTCGTCGAGGAGGAGGAGCCGCGGTTTGAGCGCGATCGCCATGCCGATCTCCAGCCACTGCTTCTGGCCGTGGCTGAGATTGCCAGCGAGCATGCGCTCGGCGTCCGTCAGCTTCAGGAACTCCAGCAGCCTGTCGATCTCCTCGCCGAGCGAGGCGGCGCTCCTGTGGTGCTGGAGCGCGATCTCCAGATTCTGGCGCACGCTCAGCGCCTTGAAGATGCCGGGCACCTGGAACTTCACGGAGATGCCGCGCCGGATGCGCTGGAAGGGCTTCTCGCGGCTGATGTCGGCGCCCTCGTAGAGGATGGCTCCGCTCGTGGGCAGGTGCTCGCCGAGGATGAGGCGGAAGAAGGTGCTCTTGCCCGCCCCGTTCGGCCCGATCAGGCAGTGGATGCGGCCGCGCTCCAGCGCGAAGTCGACGCCGCCGGTGACGTGCAGGCCGCCGAACCACTTGTTCAGGGCCCGCGTCTCGAGGATCGCGTCCATCACAGCGCCTCCCTTTCCGTCACGCGCCGCCGGAAGCGGCCGGAGAAGAGCGTGCCGGCGGCATGCACGATGCCGTTCGGGGCGACGAGAACGGTAAGGACGAGGAGCACGCCCATCACGACCAGCGCGTACTGGCTGCCGTAGATCGTCAGCGCCTGGAAGCCGGCGAGGACGAGGAGCGTGCCGAGCAGCGTCGTCGTGAGATCCGAACGCCCGCCGACGGCGACCCAGACGATGGGAAGCGAGGCGGCCGTCATGCCCATGGAGGCGGGCGTGATGTAGTTGCCCCAGGACGTGTAGAGGACGCCCGAGAGGCCGGCGAGGCCCGAGCCCACGACGAAGGCGATCAGCTGGTAGCGGCGGATGTCGTAGCCGAGCATCTCGGCGCGCTGCGGGTTCTCGCGGATGGCCACGAGCACGTTGCCGAAGCGCGAGTTCACGAGGATGCGCAGCGCGAGATAGACGATCACCACGAGGGCGAGCGTGATGTAGTAGAGCGGCACGTCGGGAAAGAGCGCGATGTCGCCGCCCGGCCAGGGGATGGTGAGCGAGGGCATGCCGCCCATGCCGTTGAAGCCGTTCAGCCGCGCCGCGCCCACGCGCCATTCCGGCCCGGCGGTCTGGGCCATGAAGCGCTCCAGCACCAGCGTCACCGAGAGGGTGACGATGCCGAGGAAGACGCCGGAGATGCGGCCGAAGAACAGGAAGTAGCCGAGCACGGCGGCGAGCAGCGCCGAGACGGCGACCGAGCCCAGAAGCGCGACGAGCGTCAGCCCGTAGGCGTCGCCGAAATTGATGGAGATGATGCCGTAGGTATAGGCGGCGACCCCGAAGAAGGCGGTCTGCCCGAAGGAGAGCGCCCCGCCATAGCCCCAGATGAGGCTGAGGCCCATGGCCATGAAGGTCCAGTTGAAGAAATACACGTTGTTGCCGACGTCGTAGCCGTCCGCGAAGAGCGGATAGGCGCAGGCGGCGGCGAGGACGAGGGCGAAGGGCGCCCAGAATCTCGGCCCCTTGCCGAGCGTCTGCGGACCTTCGAGAAGCGCCAGCCAGCGGGCCGTCTTGGAGGAGGAGCGCGCCACCGTCAGGACCTTTCGCGCAGGAGGAAGCCGGACAGGCCCTGCGGCAGGACCCGGATGACGACGATGACCGCGACGAGGAGCCCGATCTGGCCGAAGAGCTGGCCCTGCCAGGAGGTGAGCGCGGCCTTGACGATGCCGAGGATGGCGGCGGCGGGCGCGGTGCCGAGGAAAACGTCGGCGCCGCCGACGACGACGGTGACGAAGGCCTCCACCACGAAGGCGCTGCCCATGGTGGGCACCAGCGTCATGGTCGGGGCGTAGAGGCCGCCGGCGAGCCCGGCGAGCGCGGCGCCGAGCCCGAAGGTCAGCGAGTAGATCAGGCTGGTGTTGACGCCGAGCGCCTCGGCGATGTGCGGCACCTGGATCGTGGCCCTGGCGAGCGTGCCGAAGCGCGTCCGGGTGAAGAGCAGCCAGAGGCACAGGAGCAGGAGGAGCGCCGAGCCCATCAGGACGAGGCGGTAGACCGAATAGGAATAAGGACCGACGGCGAAGGAGCCGAAGGGCGTGCCGGTGCCCGGCAGCGAGGAGCCCAGAAGGATCAGCGTGCCCTGCGTGGCGATCATCGAGACGCCCCAGGTGGCCACGATCGTGTCGAGCGGCCGGTCGTAGAGATGGCGGATGATCGCCCGCTCCAGCACCATGCCGACGAGACCGGCGACCGCCGCGCCGAGAAGGATCGCCAGCGGCAGCGGCAGGCCCATGCGCGCCGCGCTCGCCGAGACGTAGGCGCCGCACAGGATGAATTCGCCATGGGCGAGGTTGATGACGCCCATCATGCCGAAGATCACCGCCAGCCCGCAGGCCGACAGGACGAGAAAGGCGAAGGCGTCGCCCGCCTGGTAGAGAAAGGTGAAGGCCCCGTAGAGGAGGTCCATCGTGCCATCCGATGCTGGAACTGTCGGGGCGGGACGCGGCCCGCGCGGGAGCCGGCGCCCCGGCGCAGGCCCTGCGAGGGCTCGCGCGCGGGCGCCGGGCGGTCCGCGGCCCGGCCATGGCGGCCGGGCCGTGGCGCGATCAGCCCTTGGCGGGCGGATTGGAGGGCGTGTACTGCTCGCTCGGGTCGCTCTTGGTCAGGTCGCAGCCCGCCTCGCCCAGCCAGTAGGGCTTGATGTCGTCCCAGACCTTCGGGAAGGTGATCGAGTGGTCCTCGCCCACCTTGGCGAGGTAGATCGTATGCGACATGTGCTGGCTCTTGGGGTCGAGGCAGACCTTGCCCTCGGGCGCGTCGAAGCAGACGTCGCCCTTGGCAATCTCGGCGCGCAGCGCCTCCTTGTCGGTCTTGCCGCCGGCCCGCTCCACCATCTGCTTGTAGAGATAGACGGCGGTGTAGGAGTTCTCGGCCTCCTGGTTGATATAGGGCTCGTCGGGGAACTTCTTGCGCCATTTCTCGACGAAGGCCTTGGAGGCCGGCGTCTCCACCTCCTCGATGTAGTTCACCGTGGCGTACATGTTGGCAAGGCTCGGCGGCTTGAAGCGCTTGTGCTCGTAGCCCTGGCCGACATTGACCGAGGAGGCCATGGGCACCTTCAGATTGGCCGCGCCCGCCTGCTCGTAATAGGAGGCCTGCGCGGTGCCCACCAGCAGCGTCACCAGGACGTCGGGCTTGGCGGCCTGGATGTTCTGGATGGTCTGGGAGAACTGCGAGACGCCGAGCGGGATGAACTCCTCGCCGACCATCTCGCCGCCGTTCTCCTTGACGATGTTGCGCACCCATTCGGCGGAGATCTGGCCGAAATTGTAGTCCGCCGCGATCGTGTAGACCTTCTTGCCGTAGGTCTCCATCATGTAGGGGATCAGCGTCGAGAACTGCTGCTCGGGCACGGCGCCCGTCACGATCATGTTGGCGTCGCAGACGCCGCCCTCGTACTGGTTGTTGTAGAAGGCGAGCCCGTCGAACTGGTTGACGATCGGGCGGTAGGCCTCGCGCGAGGCCGAGGAGAAGCCGGCGAAGACGGCGTCCACCTTGTCGCGCTGCAGCACGCGGCGCATGAATTCCTGGTAGCGCGTGTTGTCGGACTGGGTGTCGTAGACGACGAGTTCCAGCGGACGGCCCGCGATGCCGCCGGCCGCGTTGATCTCCTCGGTCGCCAGTTCGATGCCGTGCACCTTGCCGATCGTGGCGAGGGCGAAGTCGCCGGACTGGTCCTCGAGCACGCCGAGCTTGATCGGCTCCTGGGCGAGGGCCGCGCCGGACAATAGGAGAAGTGTTCCGAGCGCCGCGAGGGCGCCGGAGGATCGCGTCTTCATCTCGTGTCTCCGTGGGTTGGGGGCTCGTCAGTCCGCCGCGGCTTGCAGGCGCTTGGCCGCGACGGGTTCGTCGTCCGGTGTTCCTGCGGCAAGGACGAGGCGCTCGCAGTAGGCCTCGAGGCCGAGACGCTCGCGCATCGCCTCGCGTCGCAGGATCTGGTAGGCGGCCTCGTCGTCGAGGCCGCTCAGCGCCATGGTTCGCACCACGGCCTTGATGACGTGGCGGCGCTGGCGCCGACGCGTCTGGAGCTCGTCGATCGCCGCCTCCTGGGCGGCCCGGCGTGCATGCTCGTTCACGCCGAGATAGAGCGCGGAATAGACGGCCCCGCCATAGACCGGCTTCTGCAGGAAGGCGGTCGCGCCTGCCATGAGCAGCGCCTTCAGCCGGCTCGGCGCCTCGGCCCCGACGAGGCCGATGACGGGGGCGGGCGGCAGCGCGCCGGCCAGCGCGGAAAAGGGGCTCGCGGGACCGGTGAGGTCGCCGTCGACGAAGAGGACGTCGCGCGCCGGCTCCAGCCCCGAAAGGAGCGCCTCGCAGGCCTGCGCGCCCGTCGCCTCCTCCACCTCGAGGCCGAGCTTGGCGAGCGTCGCCGACAGCGCCTCCACCGCCCTCCGGTCGGGCGAGGCCACGAGGGCGCGGCGCTGGCTGAAGTTCTGGACGAGGCGGGCAAGGCTCATGACACGACCCTCAGGGCAGGCTGCAGCATGGGCTGCTCGAGCGCGGCGGAGGAGCGCACGAGATAGGGATCGGGGCGCACCGGCGCCTTGGCCTCCACCAGGATGTCGAACTGGCCGTCGTGCCGGGAGCGCCCGATGCGCGGGGTGAGATAGGCGTGGCGCGTGTCGGGATCGATCGAGACCGTGCCCTGCGGGGCCTCGATGCTCTGGCCGGCCACGCAGCGCCGGACCGCGCCGATCTCGGCCGTGCCCGCGGCCCCGAGCGCCCTGGCGAGCAGCTTGACGGCGACGAAGGCGGCCTCGGCCTCGGCGGAGGCCGCCGGCCCGTCGGGAAAGCTCCGGGCGTAGTCGGAGACGAAGGCGGCATTGGCCTCGCTCTTGACCGAGGCGAAATAGACCGAGGAGCTGAGATGGCCGTCGATCGCCTCCGGCCCGATCTCCATCAGCTCGGGTTCGGAGAGGTTGCAGCTGGCGATGGGCAGGAAGCGCGCCTGGTCGATGCCGCGCGCCCGGCATTCCCGCCGCATAGCCCGGAAGAAGGCGTAGGCGGATTCGCCGATCAGCGAGTTGAAGACGAAGTCGGGCGCGGCGTCGAGGACGGCGGCGACGATGTGGGACATATCCGTCTCCCCCACCGGCAGGTAGCGCTCGGCCAGGACGCTGCCGCCGCGCTGCAGCAGCTCGTCGCGCAGGACGCGGTTGCTCTCCCAGGCCCAGATGTAGTTCGACCCGATGCAGAAGGCGCGCCGTCCGTGGCGGGCGACCAGGAACTCGACCAGCGGCAGGATGTGGTGGTTGGGCGCCGAGCCCGTGTAGACGACGTTCTCCGAACTTTCGAAACCCTCGTAATGGGCGGGGTACCACAGGAGCGCGTCGCGCTTCTCGAAGATCGGGATGACGTCCTTGCGCGAGGAGGACGTGTAGCAGCCGACGACGTGGCGGATGCCCTGCCCCAGCATGGCCTCCACCGCCGGCGCATAGGCCGAGAGGCAGCTCTGCGGATCGACCACGACCGGGTCGAGGCGCAGGCCGGAGCCGGCCGCCTCGTTGACCTGCCGGCAGGCCAGGAGCGCCCCGTTGCGCATCGTCCGCCCCACCGTGCCGTAGGAGCCGGTGGCCGAGAAGAGGATGCCGATCGGGATGCTCGAACCTGTCATCGCACCGTCCAACGCAACAAGCCCCTCAGCATGGAAATGCTGCGGGGCGCCGTTGCCGAAATCGAGGGTCATCAGTCTGGCGCGTTGTTGGGCAGCCTTGCCCTGCGCTTAAAGGTTAGGCTGACCTGTTCGCCCGCCGCTGTCAAGCGGCGTTTTCAAGTCATGCGATGCGACGCGCGGACGGCTTGCGCCGGAGGCCGAAACCCGGCGACGCTCACGCACGGGGGCGCGCCAGGGGGGCGCGCCGCGGCAAGGCAGGATGGAGACAGGCGATGGATCTGGGACTCAAGGGGCGCAAGGCGCTCGTCACCGGCGGCACGCGCGGCATCGGCCTCGCGATCGCCCGAACGCTCGCCGAGGAGGGCGCGGATGTCGCGCTCTGCGCCCGCGACGGGGCGCTCGCGCTGAGCATGGCGGAGGATCTCGCCAGGCTCGGCGTTTCAACCCTCGGCCGTGGCGTCGACGTCTCGGACGCGGCCGCGCTGAAAGGCTTCGTGGAGGAGGCCGCGCGCACGCTGGGCGGGCTCGACATCGTCGTCGCCAATGTCAGCGCGCTCGCCGTCGGGAGCGACGAGGAGAGCTGGCGACAGGGCTTCGAGACCGACATACTGGGCACGGTGCGCCTCGTCGACGCGGCCATGCCGAGCCTCGAGAAGAGCGACTGCGGCTCGATCGTGACGATCGCCTCGGTCTCGGGCCGCGAGATCGACTTCGCCGCCGGCCCCTACGGCGCCTTCAAGGCCGCCCTCATCCACTACACGCAGGGGTTGGCCTATCGCCTGGCGCCCCGGAACATCCGCGCCAACACCGTGTCGCCCGGCAACACCTACTTTCCCGGCGGGGTCTGGACGCAGATCGAGGCCGGCAATCCCGAACTCTTCGCCGCTTCGCTCGCCCTCAACCCGACCGGCCGCATGGCCACCCCGCAGGAGATCGCCAACGCCGCCGTCTTCCTGGCGAGCCCCGTGGCGAGCTTCGTCACCGGCACCAATCTCGTCGTCGACGGCGCCCTCACCCGCGGCGTCCAGTTCTGAACCGGCGGCCTGCGCCGGCCGAAACGCCCGAACGGGCTGGCGGAGCGAACGGGCGAGGCGTCATCCGTCAAACGCCCGGCGCCGCGCCGTCGGCCGCTGCACGCCCGGCGGGAATGCAGCGCGCCGAGGCGCGCCGCACGGTCCGGGCCGGGCGGCGCGTCCGCTACTGGCGGGCGTAGACGTCCTCGATGCGCACGATGTCGTCCTCGCCGGTATAGCTGCCGACCTGGATCTCGATGATCTTCAGGTCGATCTTGCCGGGATTGTGCATCCGGTGCGTGCAGCCGATCGGCAGATAGGCCGCCTCGTTCTCGTGATAGTATTTCACCGTCCCGTCGATCGTCACCTCGGCGGTGCCGTGCACGACGACCCAGTGCTCGGCGCGGTGATGGTGGCGCTGCAGCGAGAGGATGCCGCCGGGCTTGACGCAGATATGCTTCACCTGGAAGCGGTCGCCGATGTCGATGCGCTGGTACCAGCCCCAGGGCCGGTGGATGCGCAGGTGGTCGGTGGCGGCCTCGTGGCCGGCCGCGACGAGCTGGGCGACGAGATCCTTGACCTTGGGCGCCTCGCTCTTGGCCGCGACCAGGACGGCATCGGCGGTGGACACGACCACCACGTCGTCGAGCCCGACGACGGCCGTCAGGATCCCGTCCGAGCGCACGAGGCTGTTGCGGGTGCCGAGAACGCTGACCGGACCCTCGATGACGTTGCCCTGCGCGTCCGCCGGCTTCACGTCGTAGATCGAATCCCAGGAGCCGACGTCGGACCAGCCGAAGGAGGCGCGCACGACGCCGGCCCGCCGCGTCTTCTCCATCACGGCGTAGTCGATCGAGATCTTCGGCGCGCGGCGGAAGGCGTCCGCGTCGAGGCGCAGGAATTCCAGATCCCGCCGGCCGGCGGCGAGCGAGGCCGAGACGGCCGAGACGACGTCGGGCGCCTCCTGGCGCAGTTCCTCCATCATCGCGTCCGCCCGGTAGAGGAAGTTGCCGCTGTTCCAGACGAGCCCGTCCGCCACATAGGCCTCGGCGCGCGCCCGGTCGGGCTTCTCCACGAAGCGCTCGAGCGCGAACGTGCCCTCGACGCCGAGCGGCGCCCCGACCTCGATATAGCCGTAGGCGACGGAGGGAGAGGTCGGCTCGATGCCGAGCGTCATGATGCGCCCGTCCTCGGCGGCCCGCGCCGCGCGCAGGCAGTCCTCGACGAAGGCGTCGGTGCCCGTCACCACGTGGTCGGCCGCCAGCACGAGGCAGATCGCCTCGGGGTCGCGCTCCATGGCCTTCAGTGTTCCGGCCGCAACCGCCGCGGCGGAGTCGCGCCGCTCGGGCTCGAGCAGGATCTCGCCCTCGCGGCCCAGAAGACGCATCTGCTCGGCCACGATGAAGCGGAAGTCGTTGCCGGTGACGACGATCGGAGGCCCGAATTGCGGGCCGCTCACGCGCTCCAGCGTCGCCTGGAACGTCGATCCGCCCGCGTCCATCAGGGGGATGAACTGCTTGGGCATCGTCTCGCGCGACAGCGGCCAGAGCCGTGTGCCGGAGCCGCCCGCCATGATGATCGGAATGATCGTCCGCACTGTGCCTGCCATCCCCGTCGCTCGAGCCTTGCCAAGGCGTTCCTGCGGCACCTCTAATGACGCGCTCCGCCCGCAACAAGGCCGATCTGCGCGCAAGCGCGTGTTTTCGCGAGCGAAGCGGCGACCGGGGCAGGTCGCGAAAGCACGCGCCGGCGCGCGCGGCCGATCGCCGGGGGCGAGCGGCCTTCAGGAGGGGGTGACGGCGTAGCGCAGGTGCAGGAGGTCGTGCTCCAGCGTCTCGACCCCGAGAAGGGTCAGCTCGACCTTGCCCTGGAGACCCTCCGTTCCGAAGACGGCGATGGTCTCCTCGCCGACGCGCCCGACCAGCGCCGGCGCCAGGACGAGGCTCAGTTCGTCGACGAGGCCGGCGGCGAGGAACGAGCCGTTCACGCCCCCGCCCCCCTCCAGCAGCAGATGCCCGATCCCGAATTCGCGCCGCAGCACCGCGAGGGCCGTGCCGAGGTCGATCTCCGGCCCCTCCGCCACGATGTAGGACACGCCGTCGCCGGCAAGCTCCGCCAGGTGGCGGTCCTCGACGCCGCCGCCCAGAAGCACCACGACGGGATCGCCGCCGATATCGCCCTTGGCGAAATGCAGCTTGCCGGAGCGGTCCACCGCGACCGCGTAGGTCTTCGCATCCCGGCGGGCGACATGAACCGGGCGCTCCACCGCGCCGTGCCCGGCCGGCGGGTGCGGCGCGCCCTTGGCCATCTCGGCCATGGTCACGCGGCCGACGAGCCAGGCGTCGGCGGCAATCGCGTCGTGGATCCCCTCGTAGGCCGCGCTCCAGTCCTTCACGACACCCTTCGGGCTCTTCGTGTAGCGGCTGGGATGGAGCCCGCCGTCGAGGGACGAGGTCATGTGGCAGGTGACTTTGGGGCGGTCGTTCACGCGCTTTCCTTCCGGCGATGCTTGAGGTTCGAGGCGTCGAGGGGCGGGGCGCGCCCTCGCCGTCCGACGCCCCTTCCAACGCGTCACGAAGCGCTCGGCTCCCGTCGGAACGGTCCGCCCCTCCGGTTTGCCCCGTTCGGGCGGACGGGCGTCGAAAGGGCGCCGGGCCGAAACGACGGCGCCGTGCGGCTGGCGACGCACGGCGCTGTTCCATCTGGGGGCGTGGCGTTCAGACCGGCGCGCCTCAGGCGCGGCGTCGCTCGAACCCTCCGTCGAGATCAACGTCGAAGCCCTGCGCCGCGACCGGGGCGGCCTTCGGCGGCGAGGCCGGCCGCAGCGCGGTCACGGTCGCGGCGGGGGCCGGCGCGTGGACCGCGCCGCCTTGGCCCATGCCCTCCAGCCGGAAGAAGCCCGTCCGCTCGTTGAGGTTCACGGCCTCGCCGGACAGGGCCTCGGCGGTCGCCGTCATCTCGGTCGCCGCGCCCGAATTGGCCTGGGTGACCTGGTCGAGCTGGGTGATGGCCTGGTTGATCTGCTCGATGCCGACGGACTGCTCGCGGCAGGCCGCCGAGATTTCCGAGACCAGTTCGGCCGTGCGCTGGATGTCCGGCACGAGCGCGGAGAGCATGCGGCCGGCCTCGTCGGAGATGGAGAGCGTGGAGCTCGACAGTTCGCCGATCTCGGTCGCCGCGGCCTGACTGCGCTCGGCGAGCTTGCGCACTTCGGACGCCACCACCGCGAAGCCCTTGCCGTGGGTGCCCGCGCGCGCGGCCTCGATGGCCGCGTTCAGGGCCAGAAGGTCGGTCTGGCGCGCGATCTCCTGCACGACGCGGATCTTGTCGGAAATGGCGCGCATCGCCTCCACCGCCTTGGAGACCGCCTCGCCGCTCTTCTCGGCGCTGACGCTCGCCTGGCGGGCGATCGTCTCGGTCTGCGTGGCGTTGTCGGCGTTCTGGCGCACGTTCGCCGTCATCTGCTCGACGGCGGCGGAAGTCTCCTCGGAGGCTGCGGCCTGCTCGGTCGAGCCCGAGGAGAGCTGTTCGGCGGTCGCCGCCGACTGGCGCGAGCCGCTCGCCACCTGCGCGGCCGAGTCGATGACGCCCGAGACGATCTCGTTCAGCTTCACCCGCATCTGGCAGATCGTCGTCAGCAGATCTCCAATCTCGTCGCGATAGTTGTGGGCGATGCGTTCGGAAATGTCGCCGCCGCCGATCTTGCGGGCGTGGTGCATGGCGAGCTTGAGCCCGCGATCAATGGAGACCGAAATCCAGGACGCCGCCGCGATGCCGAGGCAAACGGCGACGACAATGACGATTACGAGCATGTTTCTGGTCGAGATGTAGGTTTTCTCGGTCGTCTCCTGCATGGCCGTGGCCACCTTGCCCTCGAATGCGATAAGATCGGCGACCTGGTTGTTGATCTCCAGAGTAAGCGGGCGCACCGTGTTGATGGCGATGTTGGTGGCCTCGGCGTCGGTATTGACGGTGCCGAGCGCGAATATCTTCTGCATCACGGCGAGCAGCTCGTCGGCGGAAGCTGCGACTTCGTTGATCTGGACCGCGAAGGGTGTGGCCAAGCCGGCAGCCCTGTAATCGTCTAAGTGTTTGCGAAAACTCGCAAGCCCGTCCGCGAAGACTGGCTTTGCAGCATCGATCCGCGCCGGATCGCTCTCGGCGACGGCCGTGATCATCAGGAAGCGCAATGTCTGCAGTTCGACGCGCAGGTCGGCGTTGATGGAGCGCGCCGGCCCGTCGAAGCCGCCGGCGAGCATGGCCTGGCGCGTGGCGTTGAGGCGCTCCAGCATCCGGGTCCCGAGAAGCCCGCCCTTCTGCGCGTTGAGTTCCAGCGCCCGGACGATGGAATTCTGCTGCGAGAGGTCCATCGCCCTGATGGCGGCCTCCTTCCACGCCTGGAGATTGGCGAGGATCGCGTTCGCCTCGGCCACGGCCCCCGTCTCCGCCGGGGTGATGGCGTCGCGGAACTCGGTCAGCGTCTTCACGACGCTGGCATGGGTATCTTCCACGGTCTTGCGGCGCTCGAGCTTCAGCGCGTCGTCGTCAACCATGACAAGTGCGTTCAGCGAGCGCCCCATCGTCTCGACCCGTCGCGCGATCTCGCCGAGGCGGTTGGACTGGGTGTAGGGACCCTTGGCAAAGTCCTTCATCGTGTCGTTGGCCGAGCCGAGACTGGCGATGCCGAGGTAACCGGAAACGGCGAGCATGAGGAGTACGGCCCCGAAGGCACCGGCAAGTTTCGTCCTAATCGTGAGGCGCATCGCGTGGGTCCACCGGGAGGAAATGATGCCCTAGCGATAGCGGTAGAAAATTGATGAGCGATCTACGATCCCGGGCCCGCGGGCAGCACGATTCGTTAACCCGTCCGTGCTTGCGGCCGGTTCCTCCGCGGATCACGGGCGCGCCGCGCATCCTTTGGCCCCCGGCGGCGTTGGGCAGGCATGAAGGATCGGCGCACCGATCGATCGGGCACGCGCCGGGCGCGTGCGGCAGATGGAGAGACGAGATGGAACTTCCCCAGGGCGCGACGGTCGCCGTCGCAGACGGCCAGAAGCTCAGCCTGTTCGTGAACGAGGGCGACGCGGCGAACCCGAAGCTCGCAGCCCAGCCGAACGTCGCGGTCAACACCGACAACAAGAGCGGCGGCATGGGCCATAGCAGTTCATCGGCCAATCCCGACGACGACACGCAGGACGAGGACGGCTTCTCCGCCGGCGTCGTGGCGATCCTCAACAAGCATGCCGTCGAGGGCAAGCTGAAGCACCTCGTCGTCGTCGCCGCGCCCCGGGCGCTCGGCGAGATGCGCAAGCACTACCATGCCAAGCTGAAGGACGTGCTCGTCGGCGAGATCTCCAAGGACCTCACCGGCCACACGAGCGCCGAGATCGAGAAGGCCATCGCCGCGGCCTGACCGCCGCGCCGCGACCGGCCGCCACCGCGCCCCGGCGCGGGCGGCCGCCTTCGATCGCATCACGAAGATGCCGGCGGAGGAAGGCTCCTGCCCTCCTCCGCCGGCGATGCATGAAACGGGTCCCGCGGGCGGCCGCGATCCAGCCCGCGAGGCGTTCCGCGGCCCCGTCCGAAGGTCCGCCGGGCATGGCGGCAGGGACCTCTGCCTGGGCCGCCGCCAGAGGCGCGGCGACGGCGGCGATCCGGACCTGTCCCCTCGGTGTTCTCCCTTGATGGTCTCCGGTCGTCTTCGGTCCGGGACGGATGACCGCCGCCCCTGCGGTCAGTCGAACTTCGCCTGCGAGGTCTTGCCGTCGGGGCCGGTGAGCTGGACCGCTCCCTTGACGGGCCCCTCGGACGGGCTTGCGAGCGTCCCCGACAGGAACGGACCGGACGCGCTGAGCGGGATCCGGGCGGGCTTGCCGCCGAGAAGGAGGAGCGCGGTGCCCTTGAAGCCGTCGGCCGGCAGCGGCGCGTCGGCGGCATCGCTCACGAACACCTTCACCTCGCTTCCCGCCGCGACGAGCTCGACATGGAGGGCGCCGGCATCGACGAGCGTGCCGCCGTTCGGCCCCTTGCGGGGTTCGTGGGCGCCGGCGTCCCCCGAGGCGAGGAGGGCGGCGGCGAGGATCAGCGTGCGGATGGTCATGGGGTCGGGTCTCCGGTGACGGGATCAGAAGGAATGGGCGGGGCTTGCGCCCGGCGACGGCGCGGTGGCCTGCGGGGCGGCGGCGCGGGCGGCGTCCACGAGGCGCCTCAGCGGTTTCTCGCCGTAGCGCAGGAAGAGGACCGGGGTCAGGACCGTGTCGAGCAGCGTCGAGGAGACGAGGCCCCCGAAGATCGTCACCGCGACGGGGTGGAGGATCTCCTTGCCCGGCGCCGCGGCGTCGATCATCAGCGGCACCAGCGCGACGCCGGCCGACAGGGCCGTCATCAGGACGGGGGTGAGCCGCTCCAGACTGCCGCGCATCACGAGATCGCGCCCGAAGGGCAGCCCTTCGTGGATCGACAGGTTGATGATGTGGCTGATCTTCAGGATGCCGTTGCGGGCCGCGATGCCCGTCAGCGTGATGAAGCCGATCATCGAGGCGACCGACAGGGGCTGGCCGGAGATCCAGAGCGCCGCGACGGAGCCGATGAGGGCGAGCGGGATGCTGCCGAGGATGATCAGCGTGAACACGGCCGAGCGGTAGCGGCTGTAGAGGATCGCGAAGATCATCGCGAGCGAGACCAGGGACAGGAGGCCGATCGTGCGGCTCGCCTCCTCCTGCGCCTGGAAGGTGCCCTCGAGGCTGGTCGAGAAGCCGGGCGGCAGGGCCGCGCCGGCGACCTCGGCCCGGATGCGCTCGACGACCTGCGCCATGTCGGCATCGCCCGCGGCGTTCGCGAGCACCACGACGCGGCGCTGCCCGTTCTCGCGCAGGATCTGGTTCGGCCCGTCGGTCTCGCGCAGCTCGGCGATCTCGCGCACGGGGATCCAGCCGGCCGGCGTCTCGATCAGGAGATCGCCGAGGGCCTGCGTCGTGCGCTCGGCGTCGCCGAGCCGCATGACGACGTCGTAGGTGCGGTTGCCGTCGACGAGGCGCGAGACGACCCGGCCGTTGGAGAGCTGCTCCAGCTCCCGCGTGACCTTGGCCGGCTGGATGCCGAAGAGGGCCGCGCGCGCATAGTCGATGCGGATCTCGAGCTGCGGGATGCGCACCTGCTTCTCGACCTGGAGGTCGACGACGCCGGGAACGCTCGCAAGGCGGCCCCTCAGGCTCTCGGCGACGCTGCGCAGCGTGTCGATGTCCTCGCCATAGACCTTGAGCGCGATCTGCGCCCGCACGCCCGACAGCATGTGGTCGAGGCGATGCGAGATCGGCTGGCCGATATTGATCGACACCGGCAGGACCGACAGGCGCGAGCGGATGTCCGCCTCGATCGCCGTCTTGGGACGGCCCGTCTCGAGGTCGACCTCGATCTCGGACGAGTGCACGCCCTCGGCATGCTCGTCGAGCTCGGCGCGGCCCGTCCGCCGTCCGACGACGGAGACTTCCGGCACTTCCAGGATGAGGCGTTCGGCGATGAGGCCGACCCGGTGCGACTCCGCCAGCGAGATGCCGGGGTTGAAGGCCATGCTGATCGTCAGCGTGCCCTCGTTGAAGGGCGGCAGGAAGGCGCGCGGCAGGGCGGTGGCGGCGAGGGCCGCCAGGCCGACGGCCAGGGCGGCGCAGGCCATCAGCGCGCGCGGCCAGCGGAAGGCGCGCTCGAGCAGCGCCCGGTTGCCGGCCTTCAGCCACCGCACGAGGGCGCTCTCGCGCTCGTCGAGGCGTTTGAGCCCCGGCAGGAGATAATAGGCCATGACCGGGGTCAGCGTGATCGAGACCACGAGACTGGCGAGGATCGAGACGATGTAGGCCTGGCCGAGCGGCGCGAAGAGCCGCCCCTCGATGCCCGACAGGGCGAAGAGCGGCACGAAGACGAGGACGATGATCACGGTGGCATAGACGATGCCCGAGCGCACCTCCTGCGAGGCGGAGACGACGACGTCGAAGACGGAGCGCGGATTGCCGAGCTCGCGGTTCTCCCGCAGGCGCCGGAAGATGTTCTCGACGTCCACCACCGCATCGTCGACGAGCTCGCCGATCGCGATGGCGAGGCCCCCGAGCGTCATCGTGTTGATGGAGAGGCCCATGAGGTGGAAGACGATCCCGGTCGCCAGGATCGAGACCGGGATGGCCGTCAGCGAGATCACGGTGGTGCGCACGTTGAGGAGGAAGGCGAAGAGGACGACCGCCACCACGGCGATGGCCTCCAGAAGCACCGTCTCGACATTCTTCACCGAGGTCTCGATGAAGTCGGCCTGACGGAACAGGACCTGGTCGGCCTCGATGCCGCCGGGAAGCGAGGCGCTGACCTCGCCGAGGGCCGCTTCCAGCTGGCGGGTCAGGGTGACGGTGTCGACATCCGGCTGCTTCTCGATCGAGACGATCACGGCGGGCCGGCCCATATAGCCGGCCTCGCCGCGCTTCTGGCGCGCGCCGAACGAGACGTCCGCCACCTGATCGAGGAGGACGGGCCGCGTGTCGACGGTCGCGACGACGAGGCTGCGCAGATCGTCGAGGCTGAGGCTGCGGCCGACGTTCCGGATCAGGAACTCGCGGGCATATTGATCGGTGAAGCCGCCGCCCGTGTTGGCGCCGAAGGCGGTCAGCGCCGCCTCGACCTGGTCCAGCGTGACGCCGAGCGCGCGCAGGGCGGCCGGGTTCGGGGCGACGCGATACTGGCGCACCTCGCCGCCGATCGGGATGACCTGCGCGACGCCGGGCACGGACAGGAGGCGCGGGCGCAGTAAAGCGTCCGCCGCCTCGCGCAAGGCCATCGGCGACACGCCGTCGGGCGCCGTCACGGCGACCAGCATGACCTGCCCCATGATCGAGGAGATCGGCCCCATCTGCGGCGAGACCTCGGGCGGGAGCTGGCTGCGCACGAGCGCCAGCTTCTCGGCGATCTGCTGGCGGTTCAGGTAGATGTCGGTGTCCCAGTCGAACTCGACATAGACGATGGAGAGGCCGACGCCCGAGACGGACCGCACGCGGGAGACGCCCGGCAGGCCGTTCATCTGCGTCTCGATCGGAGAGGTGACGAGCTGCTCCACCTCGGGCGGCGCGAGCCCCTCGGCCTCCGTCATGACGGTGACGGTCGGCCGGTTCAGGTCGGGAAAGACGTCGACGGGAAGGCGCGCCGAGACGAAGGCGCCGTAGAGGACGAGCACCGCCGCCATCGCCAGGACGAGCATGCGGTTGCGCAGGGACTGCGTGACGAGGACCGTGAACATGGACGCGCCCTCAACGGATCTGGTTGAGGAGCTCGGCGCCCTCGGTCACGACGCGGCTGCCCGCCTCGATGCCGGCGGCGACCAGAACCCGCTCGCCGTCGAGCGGCAGGACGCGCACCTCGCGCGGCTCGAAGCGCTCGGCCCCGACATGGAGGAAGACGAGATCCTGCCCGTTGGCGCCGCGCAGGACGCTCCGGCGCGGCAGGGCGAGGCCCGTCTGCGTCTCCTCGGTCTGCGCGAGAACCGTCAGCATCTGGCCCGGACGCAGGCCCTCGGCGGGGCCCTCGACGCTGAACTGGACGGGCAGCGCCTGCGAGCGGTCGGAAAGGCCGGAGCCCTCGAATCTCAGCGCGAGAGGCTTCACGCCCTCGCCCATCGCCGAAGCGGTGGAGAAGGTACCGGACGAGCCGTAGGCCAGCGCCTCGACCCAGAGGCGCGTCGGGTCGACGATGTGGAAGACGACGGCGTCGCTGCGCGTCATCTGCCCGGCGACGGCGCCGGCGGCCGCGATCACGCCGGAGACCGGCGCCACCAGCGCCTCCGGCTTCACCTGCACCTCGTCGATCGCGGCGCGCCGGTCGCGAAGGCCCTCGAGTTCGATCCGCGTCTCGTCGAGCGTCGTCTGGGCGACCGCGCCGCTCCTCACCAGCGTCTGCGCCCGGCGCACCCGCTGCTCGGCGATGGAGATCGCCTGGTCGAGCTCGCTGAGCCGCTGCGCGAGGTCCGACTGGTCGATCGTCTCGATGGAGGACGCGACGTAGGCGAGCACGTCCCCCGCCTTCACGCGCGCGCCGAGGCGGGGAAAGCCGCCCGGCGGCGGCGACAGGCGTCCGGCGACGGAGGCCTGGACATAGCCGCTGGCGTTCGGGTCGGGGATGACGCGGCCGGGCATCTCGACGCTGCGCCGGTGGTCGGCGGGCGCCGTCACGACCGTGCGCAGGGCGAGGATGCGCTGGGTCGGCTTGGGCACGAAGACGGCGCCGTCGGGCAGGCGCTGCGCGAGGTCGCGCCCGGCCGGATCGCCGGCGAGCGGCGCCGGTGCCGCGGGCGGCGGGGCGCCATGGTCGTGCCCCTCGTGCGCCAGCGCCACCGAGGTGCCGAAGAGAAAGACGAGGACGCCCGCCGCGGCCATCGCGGCGACGGCCCGGCGGCGCAGGATCGCCATGACGAGGAGGCCGAGCGCGAAGCCCAGCGCCCCGACGGCCAGAAGGGCGGGGTCGTTGCGCGACAGCCTCGCCTTGAGGTCGACGGAGAGCGCCTCGCGCATCTCGCTCGCGAGCGCCGATCCGACCAGCCAGCCCGGAGCCTGCGCCACGACGGGCGCCCGCGCCTCGGGAATGGCAAGGGTCGCCGTCAGGAAGTCGGCCTCCTCGCCGCTGGTGACGGTCACGATGAGGTCGTGGCTGCCCGCCTGCGCGGCCCAGGGCGCGTCGAGGCGGTAGAACTCGCCCTCGGCGGTCGCCGTGGCGGGCCCGGCGGGGGTCTCGACCTCGATCGTCGCGCCGATGACGGGCTCGTTGGTCTCGAACCGGTCGAGATGGATCTCCAGCGACGTGCCGCGCGCCACCGCGACCAGCTCGAAGAGGGCGCTCTGCGCCTCGGCGCGCGGCGCGGCCGTCGCGGTGGCGGCGGGGGGCGGGGCGCCGTGGTCGTGCCCCTCGTGGGCGCGCACGGGCACGGCAAGCGTCAGGACGGCCAGCACGGCCGCGGTCACAAGTCGGGAATACATTGGGAAAGGCCCCAGGGTCTGAAACATCGCTCGGGGCGCGCGCAGGCGCCCGGCCGCACTGTCAGACCGTGGGTCTCGGGGGCCGGATCAGTCCGTCGACCGGGGCGCCGCGCAGGGCGTCGGCCGGCCGGGCGGGGTCGTGGCAGGCGGGCGCCGGCGCCGCAAACGCCCGGCCGGAGCTGCCGACCGTCGCGGCCATGCAATTCGCCATGCCCGTCCCGCAGCAGGTGGTCCCGGCCGTGCGGTGGCCGCCGACCGCGTCGTCCGATCCGGTCGCGCCGGCCCGAAGGGCCTCGTCGCCGTCCGTTCCGGAAGCCGCCGCGCGGTCCTCGAGAGCGGCAAGGACCCGCACCGGCGCCTCGACCGCCGCCGGACCATGGGCGCCATGCGCCTGCGCCGCCGACGAACAGAGCAGCGCGAGGCCCACGACCACGAGGGTCGCGAGAAGCGAGGCCATCTTGTTCGAAACGAACGACATGGCGTCCATCCTATCGCGTCGGGGCGGGATCGGCAACGCGGCGCGGCGGCCGCGGACACCGCGCGTCGAGCGGGCCTTTCCGAAGCCGCCGCCGCGCCGCGTCAGGCGTGGGCCTGGCCGAGATAGAGGCTGGCGGCGCGCTCGTCGTCGAGAAGCGCGCGGGCCGGACCCTTCAGCGCCACCTTGCCGATGTCGAGGATGTAGCCGACATCGGAGATCGCCAGCGCCTGACGGGCGCGCTGCTCGATGAGGAGCACCGCCGTGCCCTGCCCGGCAAGCCCGGCGATGCGGCGGAAACTGTCCTCGACGAGGGCGGGCGAGAGCGCCGCGGTCGGCTCGTCGAGCACGACGAGGCGCGGGCGCGTCATCAGCGCGCGGGCGAAGGCGAGCTGCTGGCGCTCGCCCCCGGACAGGCTGCCGGCGCGCGCCTTCGGGCGCTCGGCCAGCGCCGGGAAGAGGGCGAAGAGCTCGGCGATGCGGGCGCGCCGGTCCCGGACCCCTTCCACCACCTCCAGGTTTTCGGTGACGGTCAGCGGCGCGAAGACGTTGGCGACCTGCGGCACGTAGCCGATGCCGAGGCCCGCCCGCTTCTCGGCGGGCACGCGCGCGAGGTCCGTTCCCTCCAGGAGGATGCGCCCGCCCACGCGCGGCAGGAGGCCGACCACGGCTTTGGCCAGCGTCGACTTGCCCGCGCCGTTGGTGCCCGCGATGGTCACGACCTGTCCCGCGTCGACCGCGACGTCGATGCCGTTCAGGATGTCGACCTCCGAATAGCCCCCGGTCAGGGCCTCGATCGCCAAAAGGCTCATGACAGACCTCCGAGATAGGCTTCGCGCACGCGCGGATCGGCGAGGACATCGGCGGGCCGCCCGCTGGCGATGAGCCGGCCGCGATCCATCACGTGCAGCGTGGTGACGAGGCGCGACAGGGCGCCGAGGTCGTGCTCGATGACGAGGAAGCCGATGCCGCGCGCGTTGAGCTCGCGCACCCGCGCCGAGATTTCCTCGATGAGCACCGGATTGACGCCGGCGAAGGGCTCGTCGAGGAGGATCGTGCGCGCGCCCGTCATCAGCGCGCGGCCGAGCTCCACGAGCTTCTTCTGGCCGCCCGACAGCTGGCCGGCCGAGACCTCGGCGACGCGCGCGAGGTTGAGGAAGGCGAGGAGCGCGTCGACCTTCTCGCCGAGCTCCGCCTCCTGGCGCCGCACGCGGCGGGGCGCCAGGAAGAGCGAGCCCAGCGTCTCGCCGGCCTGCCCGGGCGCGGCCGCCATCAGGTTCTCGCGCACGCTGAGATGGGAGAACTCGCGCGGCACCTGGAAGGTGCGGACCAGCCCGCGGCGCGCCCTCTCGCTCGGCGACACGCGCCGCAGCGGCTGGCCGTCGAACGAGACCTCGCCGGCATCGGCGTCGAGAAAGCCGGTGACGATCGAGAACAGGGTCGACTTGCCCGCGCCGTTCGGCCCGATCAGCCCGACGAGATCGCCGGTCGGCACCGAGAAGGTGACGTCGTCGGTGACGCGCACGGCACCGTAGGATTTCATGAGATGGCTGACGTCGAGACTCATCGCCGGGTGAAGTCTCCCATGAGGCCCTGGGGCCGGTAGAGGGTGAAGAGCACGAGGGCGAGACCGACGAGGAGGATGCGGATCTCGGCCATGGCCGCGCCCGAGACGAAGGGCAGGACGTCCGGCAGGAAGCGCGAGCCTTCGAGAAGAAGCATGAGGACGAGCGTGCCGATCACCGCGCCGGAGATGCGGCCTGCGCCCCCCAGGATCATCGCCATCCAGATCTGGAAGGTGACGAGGGGGATGAACTGGTCGGGCGTGACGTAGCCGACGTAATGGGCGTAGAAGCTGCCGCCGAGCGCGGAGAGGGCCGCGCCGACCATCAGAACCTGCGTCTTGAAGCGGGCGGGGTCCTTGCCGAGCGCGCTGACCGCCTCCTCGTTGTCGCGGATCGCGCCGATGATGCGGCCGAAGGGCGAGCGGGCGATGCGGCGCATGGCCAGGACGACGGCGAGATTGACGAGGAGCAGCGTGCCGAGGACGAGAAGGGGCTGCACGGTGCGCGCCTCGGCGAAGGCGAAGAGGCGCGGGATTCCGGGAATGCCCTGCACGCCCGCGGTCAGTTCCTGCTCGCTGATGATGGCGACGCGCACGACCTCGGAGAAGCCGAGCGTGGCGATGGCGAAATAGTCGTCGCGAAGGCGCAGGGCGATGAGGCCGATCGGCCAGGCCGCCGCGACCGCCAGGAGCATGCCCGCCGCGAAGCCGACGAGGATCGGCCAGCCCATCGTGGAGAGGATGGCCGACGCGTAGGCGCCGATGGCGAAGAAGCCGACGAGGCCGAAATTGGTGAGGCCGGTCAGACCGTATTGCAGGTTCAGCCCGAGCGTCAGGAGGGCGTAGATCGCCACGAAGATCGCGACGGCGAGGATATAGGCTTCCATCAGCGGGCTCCGTCCTGGCGGCCGAACAGGCCGCGCGGTCGCACGAGGAGAACGAGCATGAGGACGACGAAGGCGACGGCGATCTTGTAGGTGAAGCCGACGAACGGGGTCGCCAGTTCCTGCACCACGCCCAGGAGGACGCCCGCCACCACCGCGCCCAGCGGGTGGCCGATGCCGCCGAGGACGGCCGCGGCGAAGGCCGGCAGGAGCATGTTCCAGCCCATGTCGGGCGTCACCACCGTCTTCATGCCGAGGATGAGGCCCGCCATGGCCGAGACCGCGCCGGCCAGCGCCCAGAGCGCGAGCATCACGCGCACCGGGTCGATGCCCGAGACGCGCGCGAGCGCGGGATCGGCCGAAACGGCGCGCATGCGCCGGCCGATCGCCGTCTTCTCCAGGATGAGGAAGACTGCGATCAGCGTGACGAGCGTGACGCCGGCGAGCTTCAGGTCGGTCGGCTGGATCCGCAGGTCGAGGAAGACGATCGGGCGCGTCAGCGGCACGCGGAAGACCTGCGGCTGCTGCCCGTAGAGCAGGCCGAGACCGGCGCGGATCATGAAGCCGACGCCGATCGAGGCGAGCAGCGACATGACCGGGCTGCGATGGGCGAGCTTGCGGAAGATCAGGAGATAGAGGGCGACGTTGAGGAGGAGGCCGGCCAGGAGCGCGCCGGCGCCGCCCAGGATCATCGAGCCGGTCGCCCCCGCGGCCGCGAGCGCGGCATAGGCGCTGAGCGACATGACGTCGCCGGTGGCGGCATTGGGAAAGCGGGCCACCCCGAAGACGAGAGTGACGGCGAGCGCGCCGAGCCCGATCACCAGGCCGGACATCAGCCCGGACAGGAGCAGATCGAAGAAGCTTGTCATGGGTCCCGCGATTGGATGGAGGGGGCCGGAAAGGGCGGCGGCAGGGCACGGCGCGCCCCTTGCCGGGCCCGGCGGGCGGCGCGTCCGGTAGAGGCGCGCGACGGTCGGGCGACCGGACGCCGCCGGCCGGCGCGCCGGGCTGCGACGGCCTGGATGGATGCCGGCCACCCAAGGGCGTGGCCGGCATCGGCGCGCGAGGGCGCGGGCTGCGTCAGATCTTCACGACGTAGCGGCGCGCGAAGGCCTCGCCGTCCATGAAGAAGGCGCCGAAGTCCGGCGTCACGTCGCCGAACTCGTCGAGGTCGAGCACCGAGGAGGCGCCGTCGTAGTTGATCGACTTGCCCGCCTTCAGCGCGTCGCGGCCGGCCGCGAAGGAGGTCACGACCTCGCCGTCCGGAGAGGACACGTCGATGATCCGCGCGTTGATCGCCGCATTGTCGGCGCCGGGGCCGGCGGCCTCGATGGCGAGCGCCAGGAGCACGGTCATGTCGTAGGTCATGGCGGCGTAGTTGTTGGCCGTGCCCGGCTCGCCCATCTCCTGGCGGTAGAGCGCGTCGAAGGCGGCGAAGGCGGGCGACTGCTCGTTGGCGACGCTCTCCACCGTGATGACGTTGGCCATGACGTCGGGGCCGAGCGTGGCGATCGTGTCGGCGTTGAAGGCCCATTTGGGCACGATGAACTTGTTCGTCGCCCCGCTCTGGAACCACTCGCGCAGGATGATCGCGGTGTCGGCGACATAGGAGCCCATGACGATGACGTCGGGCTCGCCGTCGAGCACGCTCTGCAGCTCGGAGCGGTAGCTCGGCTGGTTCGGCTCGTAGACGACGGCCTTCTCGACCGTTCCGCCGGCCGCCGTCCAGGCCTTCGTGAAGCCCTCCGTGTTGCCGATGCCCGAGGCGTTGTTGAAGGCCATGGTCGCGGGCTTCCTGAAGCCCTCGCGCTTGGCGATCTCGGCAAAGGCCCGGCCGAAGCGGTCGTTGGTCGCCTGGAAGCGGTAGGAGAGATGCTTGGCGTTGGCGGGGGCGACCGAGAGGGCGGGCGCGCCGGACGTGTTCATCAGGATCGCGCCGGCATCGTTGGTCAGCGGGACGACCGCGAGCGAGACGCCCGAGGACCAGGTGCCGAGGATCGCCTGCACCTCGTTGACCTCCAGGAGCTTCTTGGCGGCCAGGACGGCGGCCTGCGGCTGGGTCTGCGTGTCGTCCTGGAAGACCTTGAAGGTGCGGCCGGCCGCGCCCCCGGCGGCGTTGATCTCGGCGGCGGCCGCCACGATCATCTTCTGCATGCCGGTGCCGAAGGTCGAGCCGGCGCCCGTGATCGGGCACAGGGCCCCGATCCGGTACTCGGCGCCCTGCGCGAGGGCCAGGCGCGGCATCGCCGCCGCGAGCGTTCCGGCCGCCATCATCTGCAGGGCCTGACGTCTGTCGAAGTTCATGTCTGTCGCCTTTTCGGAGATGGAGGGAAACGGCCCTCGCCGCGGATTCAGAAGCGCCGGGACTGCTTGACGAGCGCGCCGTCCTTGAGGATGAGCGGCATGTGGCGGCCCTGCCCGGTCAGGAGCGAGAGATCGGCCAGCGGGTCTCCGTCGACGACGATCATGTCGGCGAAGGCGCCGGGGGCGAGCGTGCCGATCCGGCCCTCCATCCCCACGATCCGAGCCGCGTCGCCGAGCGCCGAGCGGATGACATCCATCGCCGGCAGGCGCTCGCCGCGCAGCACGAACTCGTCGGACTGGAAGGCGTGCATCTCGCCGAGGAGATCGGAGCCGTAGCCCATCATCACCCCGGCCTCGTGCAGGATGCCGAGCGCCTCCAGACCCGCGCCCCGCACGTCCTCGATCTTGGCGACGGATTCGGGCGGTAGGCCGAGCGCGGCCCCGTCCTTGGCGAGGCGGTCGAAGGTGACGTTGGTCGGCACCACGAAGGCGCCCTTCTCCCGGATGAGGCGCGCCGTCTGCGGCGTCACGAGATTGCCGTGCTCGACGGAGACGACGCCGCATTCGATGGCCCGCCGGATCGCCTCGTCCGTGTAGAGATGGGCCGCGACATAGGTCTGCGCGTTGCGCGCCTCCTCGACCGCGGCCAGGATCTCGTCGCGCGAGAAGCCGAGGAAGGCGATCGGGTCGGTGGGCGAGGAGACGCCGCCATTGGCCATGAGCTTGATGAAGCGCGCGCCGCCCTTGATCTCCTCGCGGCAGACGCGGCGCACCTCGTCGACGCCGTCGCACACGCGCCCCAGCGCGCCGAGCCGGTCCCTGTAGTAGTCGACCGAGCGCGAATGGTTGCGGCCGCGATAGTCGGTGTGCCCGCCCGTCTGCGACAGCGCCTTGCCGCAGATCACGAGCCGCGGCCCGACGATGGCCCCCTCTTCCACCGCCTGCACGAGGCCGTGGTCGGCGCCGCCGAGATCGCGCACCGTGGTGAAGCCGCGCATCAGCATGGCGTTCATGATGCCGGCGGCGCGCAGCGCGACGAGCGAGTTCGGCAGCTCGGCATTGGCGCCGAGGTCGGGCGTGGCGGCGATGACGTGGACGTGGCAGTCGATGAGGCCGGGCATCAGGGTGAGGCCGCCGAGGTCGATCACGGTCGCCGAAGCGCTCGACAAGGACGGGCCGGTCTCGCGGATGACGCGATCCTCGACGAGGACGTCGAGGGCGTCGGACGGCCGGTCCTGCGTTCCGTCGACGATGCGGGCGTTCTTGAGAAGAAGGAGGCTCACGCTGGATCTTGTCCTGTGGTCGGTGCGCTCGGCGCGCCCGCGGGCGGCACGCGCGGATGGAGAAGCATGCGAAGGCTCGCCTTCCAGAAGGCGAGGATCTCGCGGAAATAGTCGGCGTCGTCGCGCACGATGGTCTGCTGGACCATGCCGCGGATGAGGCACATCGTGGCGTTGAGCATTACCCGCGCGCGGTCCGGATCGATGCCCTCGGGCCGCGCCAGCGTCGCCCAGACCTCGTCGAGCGCCGAATGGAACTCCTTCACGACCGGGATCATCCGCGCCTTGAAGCTCGCGTTGTGGCGCAGCTCCGGCAGGTATTCGAGCGTCGTGTAGTAGAGGCCGCTCGTCATCAGCTCCCAGAGATAGTCGATCACGAGGTCGGACGGGTTCGGCCGGCCGACGGACTCCTCGACGAAGGACTTCATCTCCACGATCACCAGCCGCAGCTGGTGCTCGAGGGCGGAGGCGATCAGCTCCTCCTTGGAGGCGAAGTGATGGGTCAGCGCCCCGCGCGAGACGCCGGCCTCGAGCGAGATGTCCGGCGTCGTCAGCCGCGAATAGCCCTGGCGCAGCAGGAGGCGGATGGTCGCCTCCATGAGGAGCCGGCGCGTCTCGGCGCTCTTCTGATCCTGCGTGCGTTGCATGGAACACCCTTCGATGACCGACAGAATGCTCCCATTTTCAAAACATGCAAGCCTGTTTGTTTTGCAGTCCTGGGCGAATATTGACCAGGGGAACTATGACGTTCCCAGCAGGCCTTCGCCGCGGGGGGATCGCGGGATCCTGCGCCTTCGCGCCGACCGGGGCCTGCGGGCCGGGCCTACCCGCGCCCGACGCTCCGCCGCGCCGGGCGATCCGGGCGCGATCCCGCAGGCCGGACGGCGCTCGGCCGCTGTTCACCCGTTTCGGGCGACGACGGCGAAGCCGCCATGGATCATCCGCCTGCCGTCGAACGGCATCGGATCGTCCGCCATCGCCGTCTGCATCTGCGCGACGATGCCCTTCTGCCCGACATCGCGCGTCGCCTTGTCCGGCCATTCGATCCAGGAGAAGCAGACCGTCTCGCCGGGCTCGGCCTTCACGGAACGGGGAAAGTCGGTGAGCGTGCCCGAGGGCATGTCGACGCCCCAGCATTCGACATGGCGCGTCGCCCCGTGGCGCAGGACCACGAGCGCGGCCTCCCGGCAGTGCCGCACGAACGCCTCGCGCCGGTGCGTCGGCACGGCGAGGACGAAGCCGTCGACATAGCCGAAGGCACCGCCCGGCCCCTCGTCCACCACCGGCTCGAAGCCGCCCAGGATCATGCGCCGCCCGTCGAAGGCCAGGGCGGACATCTCCCTGCGCGGCTCGGTCCTCATCGCCGTCTCGGCGGCGTCGCAGGTCGCCTTGTCCGGCCAGACGACCCAGCCGAAGGCGACGTCCTCGCCCTCCCCGGCCGCGACGGCGCGGTAGAAGTCGGTCGACACGCCCTTCGGCACGTCGTCGCCCATCGCATCGACGACGCTCGAGGCGCCGAGCTCGCGCAGGATCGGCGCCGCCGTCGCGGCCTCTTGCGCGAAACGCCCGTGCTTCGATCGCTCGACGGGGATCACGCATCCCGTGACATAGGGCATCTGCGTCTCCTTTCGGTTCGGGACGGGGCCGGTTTCGCTCGACCGCCGCGCGTCATGCCGCCGCGCGTTCGGAACGGCCTGTCTCGGCCTTTGCCGCGAGGCGCTTCAACGTCTTCCGGCATCGCAGGGTCGGTCCCGAAGGGCCCGTCCACAGGCCGGCCGACCTCAGCCGCCCGGCACGTAACGCGCCGCCAGGGCGCTTCGTCCGGGTGTTCAGTCCAGAAGAACCACGGCCTCAACCTCGAAAAGCATAGGCTCGATGGCAAGCCTCGGCACTGGAACCAACGTCTGCGCAGGCAGCTTGGTGCCGAACATCCCCGTCACGTTCTCAGTCAATACGCCAAGCTTCGACATATCGTGATCGACCACGTAGACTGTCAGTTTCACGACCTGATCCGAGCGAGCGCCGAGTGCGGCTATCACCGCAGCGAGATTGGCATAGGCCTGTTTCACCTGTCCGCCGAAATCCGAAGGGAGTGCGCCGGTCCTATCCTGCCCGCCTTGGCCGGAGATGAAAGCCAGCCGACCGGACATCGGAGTGACGACCGCCGTGCTGTAGCCGTTCGGTGTGGGGTCATGCAGGTGGGAAGGGTTGACGATAACCGGCATGGCGGCGGCGGATGCTCGGCTCTGTGAGGTCATGTTCTCTCTCCGTGTTGGCTTGCGACGACCCAGCTAGAGGAAATCGGTGCCAAAATTTGGCACCGAATGTGCTATTCTCCACCCATGAACATTCGCCTCCGGCACGACACCATCGTCCGTATCCTGCGTCGGAACGGAACCTCGACCGTCAACGAACTGGCCGAGGAGCTCGGTGCATCCAGACGAACCGTGCTGCGGGACATCGCGGCGCTGCGTGACCAAGGCTTCGTCATCCATTCGGAATCGGGCCGGGGCGGGGGGATTCAGCTCGATGCTGAATCGATGCAAACCACGACACGACTCTGCGTGACGGAGGTCTTCGCGCTGATCATCAGCGTTGCGGCGATGCGCGCTGCCCGATCTCTTCCCTTTGCCAATCTTGCCGATACAGGGCTCGCAAAGATCGAGAAGACCTTGCCCGTCGATAAGATACGCGATCTGCGCCGGCTTCTCGACTGCCTTTATATCGGACAACTGTCACCCAGGCAGGACATTTCAGGTCTGGGTTCGATCGATCCGGATCTGCTGCCCGCGTTCGAGACCGCATTTCTCCAACGGCTCCACCTGAGGTTCCATTACCGGGACGCCAAAGGCGCAGGAACCCTCCGAGAGGTGGAACCGCAGGCTGTGCTGATACTACCGCCGCTGTGGTATCTCGTGGCATGGGATCCGGCCCGCAAAGATTTCCGCCATTTCCGCATGGACAGAATCGGTGCGCCGGGGATCGTCGAAGGTCCACTGTTTCGTCGAAAGAGAGTGCCCTTCGAGGACGACGTCTGCCCTTTCCACAAGGCGACTGTCTCGTCCTCCCACGATGGCTGACCGTGATGTGGTCCGGGACCGCGGAGGCGTGGCGTTACGGAGATGGACCGGCTTCGATCCTTATCGCACAAGCTCCGTTCCCGCTTCAGAGCCGCCGATCCGTGGCCCCGCCGCGAGCCCGCCGCGAGCCGGACGCCACCAACCCGACAAGGGGCGGACGATGCTTGCGCATGCCGCCACCATGGTTCCAGCTGCGCGATGATTGGGGCACGCCGCCGGACGCTTCGGTCGCCTGTCAACGGGCGATGGTCTTCCGCTTCCGACAGAAGCCGGATCGAGGCCCGATGGCCGCTGTCGTCTTCTTCCGCGCCGGCGACGGCACGCTCTCGGTTACGCCCGCCGCCGACGCCGACGCCGAACTTGCCGCCGAGATCGAGCCGTCGCCCCTCACCGCGGTAATGCCTTCGGCGCAGCAAAAGTGCGTTCCAGAAATGTCGAGGATGCCGCCGGGAAGGCCGAACTGGTCGATCCCCATGCCGGTCGCGACGCAGACGAGACCCGCCACCGTCCCGGCCCCTCGTCCACCACTGGCTCGAGCGCCAAGCATGAAGGCTCGGGAGACCGCAATGATCTTCGTCGAAGGCCGCGGCGGCATCGCCGCCTACAATGCCTTCTGCTTCCAAACGGCACGGCCGTGCGCGAGGACGCGGAACCCTGCGACCGCGGCCGCCTCCGTCGGGATGAAGACGCCACTGGCGATGCCGGCCATCGGGATGACGGGCGTCAGCATCGGCAGGATCGCGCCGAGTCCCGTGACGACCGCACGGCGCAGGGCGATGGGCGATGGGAGCCGTGCTGTATGGAATAGACGTGGTCGAAGACCATGACGGCGAAGGCGATGACCAAGCCGGGGACCCGGAGGCCGCCGGGCGTTCTGGACGCGCCGGTTGCCGGGCCGGACCGGCATCGATGGCGACGCGGGCCGGCCGCTGCGGGCTGCGCCGGAGGCGGGATGGGCAACGCACGCGCCGGGGGACGCCGGCCGTCCTTGCGCAGCGTGCGAAACGACCGGTGGTCCCATCCCCGTCCGGCGCAGACATGGTCCGGCCGGACGGGTTCGGGGCGCTCAACGCGGCGGCAGCTTCATCCAGGCGGGGACGGCGACGTCGGCATGGGCGAATTGCGGCAGCTTGGCGGAGAGTTCCTCCATATTGGCGATGTTCTGGTCGTTGAGCTGGGCCTGCGTGATGAGGGTCGGGGGTACGATCACCGAGGCGCCGGGATTCTCGCCGGCCAGAAGCATGGCGAGCGCGCGCACCGAAACCTCGCCGACGACGGCGGGGTTCGTCGCGGCGGTCGCGACCCAGGCCGAGCCCGGCTCGCGCATCGCCGCGATGTCGGCGGTCGAGATGTCGGCGGAATAGATCCTGATGTCGCCGGACATGCCCGCCTCGTCCACCGCGATCTTCACGCCCTTGGCGAACTCGTCGTAGGGGGCGAAGACGACCTGGATCGACGGATTGGCGCGCAGCACGGCCGAGGCCTGGTTGGCGACCGAATTGGCGATGGGATTGTCCATCGTGCCCCAGCGCGCGATCTCCTCGATGCCGGAATATTTCGCCTTGAACTCGCTCCAGGTCTCGTCGCGCCGGTCGAGCGGCGCGATCCCGGCCACGTAGACGTAGCCCGCCTCGAAATCCTCGCCATTGTCCTTGATCGCCTGCTCCAGCGCGAGGCGGGCCAGGTCCCTGTCGGACTGCTCGACCTGCGGCACCGCCGGGTTCTCGACATTGACGTCGAAGGCGACGACCTTGATGCCGGCGTCGAGCGCGCGCTGGACGGCGGGCTTCATCGATTCCGTCAGGCCGTGCTGGACGATGATGCCGTCGACGCCCAGACCGATCGCCTGGTCCATCATGTCGGACTGAAGCGCGGCGTCCTGACGGCTGTCGAAGACGCGCAGCTCGACGCCCAGCGCCTTGGCCTGCCGCTCGACGCCCGAGAGATAGGCCTGGAAGAAGTCGCCGGTCGACAGATAGCGCACGAGCGCGATGCGCGGGGTCTTCGATCCGTCGAAGGGCGCGGGCGCCGCGCCTTGCGCGAACGCCGACAGCGGCAGGCCGGCGGCGGCCGCGCCGAGCGCCAGAGCCGTTCCGGCGAGAAGCCGGCGCCGGGTGATGCGTGTCATGGTTGGTCCTCCCTGTGGGTCTTCGTCATCGCGGCCGGTTGGACAGGCCGAAGGTGAACATCAGGGCTGCGACGAGGACCGCGCCCTTGATGAAGTCCTGCGCGTAATAAGGCGCGTTCATCATGGTCAGCCCGTTGAGAAGCAGGCCGACGAAGAGGGCGCCGATCGCTGTGCCGATGGCGTTGGGCTTGCCGGCGCCGAAGACGGCGAAGCCGATGAGCGCGGCAGCGACGGCGTCGAGGAGAAGCGAATTGCCCGAGGACACGTCGCCACGTCCGACACGGGCGGCCAGAAGGACGCCGCCGACGCTCGCGAAGACGCCCGAGATCATGTAGGCGGCGATCCGGTAGGCCTCGACCGGGGCCCCGGCGAGGCGCGCGGCCCGCTCGTTGGAGCCGATCGCGTACATGATGCGCCCGAAGCGCGTGAAGGTCAGGAAGACGGTGATGAGGAGAGCCAGCGCCAGCATCACGATGACCGAGATCGGCACGAGATCGAAGACGCGATAGCGGCCGAGCGCGAGGAAGGTGGCCGCGAAGGTTCCCGTCGCGGTCGAACCGTCGGGCATCGTCATGCCGCTGGCGATGGACCGACCCTGCGTCGGGATGAGCTGGAGCCCGAGCAGCAGGAACATCATGCCGAGCGTCGCCAGGAGATCGGGAATGCGGAGGCGCACGATCAGGAGGCCGTTGACGAGGCCGACGAGCGCCCCGACCAGAAGGCACGCGCCGACCGCCGCGACGGTTCCGCCGCCGAAGACGACCATGATGTAGGACGAGGTCATCAGGCTCGTCGCCGCCACCGCTCCGATCGACAGGTCGAAGCCGCCGACGACGAGCGTCGCCGTCACGCCGAGCGCCAGGATCGCGACGATCGAGACGGACTGGAGCACGATGACGAGGTTGCGCACCGATAGGAAGGACGGCTCCATGACCCCGAAGAACGCGACCATCAGCACGAGAAGCGCCACCAGGCCGTAGCGCACGGCGAGCGGCCTGAAGGCGACGGATTCGCGCCGGCGCTCGGGCAGGCGGGCGGCGGCGGGCGGGGCGAGGTCAGGCTGCATGGCGCTCGGCATGGATGGTCTTCGACAAGTCCCTGATGACGGCCTCGCGGTCGAGGCTCCCGGCGAAGTGTTCCGAGACGAGCGCGCCCTGGCTCATCACGAGGATGCGGTCAGCCACTTCCGCGGCCTCGTCGAGATCGGCGCACAGGACGAGCGTCGCGCGCGCCCCGGCCGTCTCGCGCAGCGCCTGGCCGATGTCGCGGCGGGCGGCGATGTCGACGCCCTGGAAGGGCTCGTCGAGGATCAGGAGGCGGCAGGGCCGCGACAGCCAGCGGGCCAGAACCACCTTCTGCTGGTTGCCGCCCGACAGCGCCGCGATCGGCGCGACCTCGGAGGGCGCGACGATGCCGAGGCGCCGCACGAAGTCCGCCGCGTGGCGCCGCTCGGCGGCGCGACCGAGGAGGCCCAGGCGGCTGAAGGCGCGTGTGAAGGGCAGCGAGACGTTCTGCGACAGGTCGAAATCGGGGACCAGAGACGCGCCCGCGCGGTCCTCCGCCGCCATGTGGACGCCGGCCGCGACCGCCGCGCCCGGCGAGGCGGGAGTGAAGACGCGCCCGTCGAGCAGGATCGTTCCGGCGGCGGCGCGGCGGGCACCGAACAGGCACTCGGCGAGCTCCGTCTTGCCGGCCCCGACGAGACCGACCACGGCCGTCACCTCGCCGGTGCGCAGCGACAGGGAGACGGGTGGGCTCTCCGGCGCAACGCGAAGGGCGTTCGTCTCCACCACCACCTCCCCACCGGGAACGCGGGCATGGCCGGCCTTGGCGAGCTGGCGGCCGAGCATGGCCTGAACGGCGGCGCCGTAGTCGAGGGGCGCCGCGAAGTCGCCCGTCACCACGCCGTCGCGCAGCGTGACGATGCGGTCGGCGAGGCGACGGATGTCGCCCATGCGGTGCGAAATGTAGAGGACCGGCACGCCGCGGCGCTTCAGGTCGAGGACGACGCGGAACAGCCGCTCGGCCTCGAAGTCGGAAAGGGCCGAGGTGGGTTCGTCGAGGATCAGGAGCTTCGGGTCGTGGCCGAGCGCCCGGGCGATCGCCACCATCTGCCGGTCGGCGAGCGAGAGATCGGATACCGGCGTGTTCAGAGGCACGTCGAGGCCGACGCGCTCCGCCATCGCCGCGGCCTCGGCGCGCCAACGCCCGCGCCGGAACATCACCGGCCCGCCGCGGCACAGCCGATCGATGCACAGGTTCTCCAGCACGTCCATCGACAGGACGACATTGTCGTTGATCGCCTGGTGGACGACGACGATGCCCTGACGCAGCGCGTCGGAGGGCGAAGAGGGCCGGAACGGGCGGCCGTCGAGCCGCATCGTGCCGGCGGACGCCTCGTGGACGCCGGCGACGATCTTGACGAGCGTCGACTTGCCGGCGCCGTTGGCACCCATGAAGGCGACGATCTCGCCGGCGCAAAGGGTCAGCTCGACGCCTTTCAGCACCGCCGAGGCGCCGAAGCTCTTCGTCACCCCCTCCAGCGCAAGCCGGGGCGCGTCTCCCGCGGCCGGGCTTCGATGCGCAGCCTGTTCGCCGAGCACGATGCTGATCTCCTCCCGAACCGGCTTCTCCCGAGCCGTTTTCGCCGACAGACTTGCTCGAAGCCCTGGCCTATGTCAAACCCATTTGAAAAATGTCAGCGGAAGGGAGATCCGCGCCATGATCCATTCGGGACCCCTGGAAAAGGACGCACCCCCGGAGGCCGTGCCGGACTACGGGGCCTACGAGCCGCTCGCGCTCGACCGCGTGGCGCTGCGCTTGGCGGCCTATCCGGAGGTCGCGGCGCGGCTGGGCGGGCGCCCGGAGGACTGGCGCGTGCGCGAGGTCGGCGACGGCAACCTGAACTTCGTCTACATCGTCGAAGGCCCCGCCGGGTCGGTCTGCGCCAAGCAGGCGCTGCCTTTCGTGCGGCTGGTCGGCGAGAGCTGGCCCCTGCCCCTGTCGCGTTCCTTCTTCGAGCATGCCGCGCTGGCGCGCGAGGCGCAGCTTGCCGGAGCCGTGCCGCAGATCCTGCGCTTCGACGGTCCCCAGGCGCTCATCGTCATGGAGAATCTCGCCACCCACGTGATCTGGCGCAAGGCGCTGACCGCCCGCGAGCGGCACGAGACGGCAGCGCCGGTTCTCGGGCGCTTCATGGCCGAGACGCTGTTCCGCACGTCCGATCTCCACCTTCCCGCCGCCCGGAAGAAGCGCGAGATGGCGCTCTTCTCCGCCAATACGGCGCTCGCTAAGATCACCGAGGACCTCGTCTTCACCGATCCCTACCGCGTGCATCCGCTGAACCGCTGGACGAGCCCGGATCTCGACGAGACGGCGGCCGCCGTGCGTGCCGACACCGAATGGAAGCGCGCCATCCAGGATCTGAAGTGGCAGTTCCTGACCTCGGCCGAGGCGCTCGTCCACGGCGATCTGCATACCGGGTCGGTCATGGTCTCGAATGCCGACGGCGCCGAGGACGTGCGCGTCATCGATCCCGAGTTTGCCTTCTACGGCCCGATGGGCTTCGATGTCGGGGCCCTCCTGGCCAATCTCTTCCTCGCGCATTTCGCCCAGGACGGGCACGGGCCGGGCGCCGAGGAGATGAAGGCTTGGCTTCTCGTCCAGGCCTCGCGCGTCTGGGACTGCTTTGCCGGGCGGTTCGGTGAACTCTGGCGGACGGAGCGAGGCGGCGACGCCTACCCGGTCGCTCTTTTCGAGGCGCAGGGTGAGGCCGATGCGTCGCAGGAGGCGCTGGACGCCTTCCTCGCCCGCCTGCAGGTCGACGCGCTCGGCTTTGCCGGAGCCAAGATGGCCCGGCGCATCCTCGGCCTCGCGCATGTCTCCGACCTCGAGACGATCGAGCCGGCATCCCTGCGGGCGGCGTGCGAGACGCGCGCCCTGGCACTCGCCCGCCAGCTCGTCGTCGAGCGCGGCACCATCGCCACCGTCGCGGCCGCCTGCCGGCGTGCCGCCAGCCTTTCTGGAGCCGCCACATGAAGGTCAAGGGACAGCCGACGCGCACGATCTGGGTCGAGGCCGAGCCGGCCGACGGCCGCTCCGGCCGCGTCGGCATCATCGACCAGACACGCCTGCCGCACCGTTTCGAGACGACGACCCTCGCCTCGCTGGAGGACGCCGTTCACGCCATTCGGGACATGCTGGTGCGCGGCGCTCCGCTGATCGGCGCCACCGCCGCCTACGGCGTCGCGCTCGGCCTGCACGCCGACGCCTCCGACGCCCGGATGAAGACGGTGTACGACGCGCTCTTCGCCACGCGTCCGACCGCCGTGAACCTGCGCTGGGCGCTCGATCGGATGATGGACGCGCTCCGGCCTTTGCCCGAGGCGGAGCGCGAAGGCGCCGCCTGGGCGCGCGCCGCGGAGATCGCGGAAGAGGACGTGGCGATCAACCGTCGGATCGGCGAGAACGGCCTCGCCCTCATCCGCGAGATCGCGGCCGGCAAGGGCGCTGGCGAACCCGTCAACATCCTCACCCATTGCAATGCCGGCTGGCTCGCCACCGTCGACTGGGGCACGGCGACCGCGCCGATCTATCTCGCCCACGAGGCGGGGATTCCCGTCCATGTCTGGGTCGACGAGACGCGGCCGCGCAACCAGGGCGCGGCGCTCACCGCCTGGGAGCTGAACAATCACGGCGTGCCCCATCATGTCGTGGCCGACAATACGGGCGGCCACCTGATGCAGCACGGGATGGTCGACATGGTGATCGTCGGCACCGACCGCACCACCGCCAATGGCGACGTCTGCAACAAGATCGGCACCTATCTGAAGGCGCTCGCCGCCCATGACAACGGCGTGCCGTTCTTCGTGGCCCTGCCTTCGCCGACGATCGACTTCTCTCTGAAATCGGGCCGGGACATCCCGATCGAGGAGCGTGGGGCGCAGGAAATGACCCATGTCTCCGGCAGGACGGAGAATGGCGAGATCGCCTCGCTCCAGGTGACGCCGGACGGCTCGCCCGTCGTCAATTACGGGTTCGATGTCACCCCGGCCCGCCTCGTCACCGGCCTCATCACCGAGCGCGGTGTCGTCGCCGCCGACGAGGAGGCCATCGCTCGCCTATTCTCCGAGCGCCGGCAGGATGCGGCCTGAACCATGCGGCAGCGGCCCCGTCCCGACCGCAGCCTTTGCGCGACCTTGACCCCGGACGACGCGAAGGAGGACTGCGACAGCGGGCTTCATGGCGGCGGCATCGGGCGGACCGCCCGTGCGTAAGCCCGGGTCGGCGGTCGCGCCGACCCCCTCGCTCGACGCCGGCCAGAGCCCGATGGTTCGCGCCGCCTGGGGCTATTTCGTCGAGGACATGAGCCAGGCCGAGATCGCCGAGCGGCTCGGCGTCTCGCGCGCCAGCGTCCACAACTATCTGCGCCAGGCCCGCGACGAGGGACTGGTGCGGATCTCGCTCGACCCCGCCGTTCTCGCCCGCTCCCATGCGGCCGCGGCCCTCGCCGCGCGATACGGGCTCGAAGGCGTCTATCTCGTGCCCGACGTCGCCGAGGCGCCTCTGGAAAGCGTCGCGCGCGCTGCCGCCATGTGGCTCGACGATCTCGTCGCGCCCGACGCGACCCTCGGCGTCGCCTGGGGCGAGACCATCCACCGCGTCGCCGAGCTTCTGCCGCGCCGGTCCTATCCGGACATGACGGTGGTCCAGCTCATCGGCTCGATGGCGCTGCCGTTCCGCTTCACGGCCGAGAGCTGCACGGCTCTCATCGCCGACCGTTTCGGCGCGGCCTGCGCCAACCTCCATGCCCCCGCCGTCCTGTCGAGCACCGATCTCGTCACGGCCCTGTCGCGCGAGCCGCTCATCGCCCAGCATCTGACGCGCTTTGCGAGTTGCGACACGGCACTCTTCGCCATCGGCCTCGCGACGGCCGAAAGCCACATCGTCCAGTCCGGCGTCGCAGGGCTCGAGGAGCTTGCATTCTACCGCGCGCGGGACGCGGCCGCCGTCATCGCCGGACGCTTCATCGGGCAGGACGGCCGGACCATTCCCGGCCCCCTCGACGGACGCATCATCGGCATCGAGCTCGAGAGGCTTCGCGCCATGCCGCGCCGCATCGCCGTCTCGGCGGGAAGCGAGCGCGTCCCAGCCCTCGGCGCCGCGCTTCGCGGCGGCTTCGCCACCCACCTCATCGCCGACGCCGCCTCGGCCACTCGACTTCTCGATCTCTGACGCGATCATGCGGCACAGCGCGCGTCCGGGCGGATCCCGTTCGGCACGCGGCTCGACCGGTGCCTCGTCAGGCCCGCCGCCGAGAGGTCGATCCAGCAAGACCCCGAACGAAACGCATGACGCGTCGCGTGCCAGAGGCCGTCCAACGGCCGTCCACGGTCGGACCATGGCCGTGGACGACCGCCCTCGCACCGGATGCGAGGAGCACGCGGGCCCCGAGCTGATCCATCGCATCGACCCATCGACCGGCAGAAGAATGCGCAATTCTCTCGCTCGCGCGCCAGGAGCCTTTCCGCGCATCAAGACCACGCCTTCCCGGCGATATGAGGCATCTCGCCTTTCCAAACGCTTGTCGCGGGAAGGCCCCCGATGCCTCGGCACGCCAGCAGTCCATCGCGCCGATGAAATCGACCGAACCGGCGCACCGCGCCGGGCGAAGATGAGAACTACGTCTACGCTACAGCCCTCCTTTTGGACGAGTTCGAATCCCGCCCGATCCGCCGCTCAGAATTATCCTTTCGACTTGCCGGTTCGAGGCCTGCACCGTTCGTCGGCGCAGGCCTCGCGCACGATGCCGCGCAGCCAGCGGTGCGCCGGATCGGCGTCGAAACGCGGGTGCCAGGCGAGCGAGATGGCGAGCGCATCGGTTCTTACCGGCAGTTCGAAACTGTGAAGGCCGGCGCGCGCCGGTTCGGTGAGACGGGCCGGCACGGCGGCCACATGATCGGATGTCCGCACGATCGCCAAGGCGTCGTTGAAATTGGCGACTGCGATCGTTACCGGGCGGACGAGCCCGAGCGCCGCAAGCGCCTCATCGATCGGCCCCGAGAAGCGCCCCCGCCGAGAGACCGAGACATGCGGGAAGGAGGCGAAGCTCTCGGGCGTCACCACATCCCCCAGTGGGTGGCCGGGGCGCACCACGCCGATGAAGCGGTCGTGGAACAGCGCTTGTAGTCGAATTTCCGGTCCCATCGCGCCGATGACGCCGATATCGGCGTCGACGCGGGCTTCCCGCAAGGCTTCGACATCCTCCTTGTCCTGATGGGCGAAGCGCAGCCGGACCTGCGGAGCTTCGCGGGCGGCATGGGAAGCGAGCGCCGCGCCGAAGGTGCCGACGAAGCCGTCGCTGGCGCGGATGACGAAGGTGCGCTCCAGCCGGGAAAGATCGAGTTCGTCGTCACCGCGCACCAATGCCTCGGCCTCCGTAACGAGGCTGCGCAAGCGTTCGCGCAAAGCTTCCGCGCGCGGCGTCGGCACCAATCCGCGCCCGGCGCGCACGAGAACCGGGTCGCCGACGAGATGGCGGATACGGGAGAGCTGGCGGCTCATCGCCGGTGCGGAGAGGTTCAGCCGCTGTGCCGCACCCACGACGCTTCCTTCCGACAGCAGCGCATCGAGCGTCACCAGCAGGTTCATGTCGAGTTGTGGGATAGGACGCTTCGCTGCGGGCCTGGTCGGCATTGTCGGGCAGGCCCTCATTCATACGTTTGGTGCAATCATATGATATCGACATTGCACTGTATGCAATACATGGCTGGATCTATCGAAGGTCGAAACCCAACCCTCCCGAAAGGGAGATCTTCGATCGGCCCCAGATATGCCCCACACCGCCCATTCCCCGGCTCCCCATCCGCAGGGGGCCGCTCATCCGGCATCCCACACTCATTCGAACGCGCCGCACCCCCATCACCGGCCGATCCATTCGGGCATGGTGCTGACCGGCCTCTCGCTCGCCATCCTGCTTTCCCAGCTCGGCACCAACATCATCAACGTCGCTCTGCCCACGCTTGTGAAGGATCTCGGCGTCGAGTTCGGCTCGGTCCAATGGGTGGTGGTGAGCTATCTGCTCGTCGTCACCGCGCTTATCGTGGGCGTCGGCCGTTTCGGCGATCAGCTTGGCAAGAAGCGGCTCTATCTCTGGGGGCTGGCCATCTTCATGGCAGCCTCCGTTCTTTGCGCCTTGTCCAACAATCTGCCGCTCCTGATCGCCGGTCGGGCCGGACAAGGCCTCGGCGGCGCGATCCTGATGGCGCTGTCCTTCGCCTTCGTCGGCGAAGTGTTTCCCAGGGAACGCGCCGGCTTCGCCATGGGCGTTCTCTCCACCATGGTCTCCTTCGGCATCGCGCTCGGGCCGTCGCTCGGCTCGCTGGCGCTGGCCGCCTTCGGCTGGCAGGCCGTGTTCTGGGTGAACCTGCCTTTCGGCCTGATGGCCTTCCTGCTGGTCAGCCGCTACCTGCCGAACGCCATCGATGCGCCGAAGCATCCGGTTCCCGCCGCGCGTTTCGACTGGCTCGGCACGATCCTGCTGGCGCTGACGCTCGGGGCCTATTCGCTGGCCATGACCTTCTCCGGCAAGTTGGGCTTCGGCTCGCCGCTGGTTCTGCAGCTGGGACTTGGCGCGCTCGTCGGCCTCGTCCTCTTCCTCGCCGTGCAGGTCAGGGCAAGCGCCCCGCTGCTGAAGCTCGCCATGTTCCGCAATGCGCTGCTTTCGCTCAGCATGGTGATGAGCGTGCTCGTCTATGCGGTGATGATGGCGACGCTGGTTCTCGGGCCGTTCTTCCTGTCGAAGGCACTTGGTCTCGATACGCGCATGGTCGGCCTCGTCATGACGGTCGGTCCTCTCGCCGCCGCCATCATGGGTGTGCCGGCCGGCACGGTCGCCGACCGTATCGGCGCGAAGCTCGCCATGGTCATCGGGCTCGCCCTGTTCACCGTCGGTGCCTTTGCGATGTCCTGGCTGTCGCTCGACGGCGGGGTCGCCACCTATATCGTCGCGATCCTCTTCATCAGCGTTGGCCTCGCCTTTTTCCAGACGCCGAACAACACCGCCGTCATGGCCGACGCGCGGCCCGAACAACGTGGGCTCGTCTCCGGCCTGCTGGCGCTCGCCCGCAATCTCGGCCTCATCACCGGCGCTTCGCTGATGGGGGCGCTCTTTGCCCATGCCGTCGGCGGTGATGCTGCGACAGCCACCCCCGACATGGTGGCGGAAGGCCTGCGGTTCGCCTTCCGCATCGCCTCCGCCATGGCGGCGGCGGCCTTCCTCATCTCTCTCACCACGCTCACCCGGCGTCAGCGTCACGCCTGAGCCGGAGACCTTTCAGATGATCCAGAACCATTCACCGATATCGGGCGCCGAGCGCCCGATCCCGCCCGAACGCCGCCTGCGCGTGGCGGAGGTGTGTTGATTTCCACTGAGAGCTGACCCAGGCAGCTTCGGTTTTTCCATCGAGAATTGACCCATGTTTGAACTCGTCTCCACGCCATCGGTGCGGGGACATCGGAGTG
>NZ_LMRD01000009.1 GCF_001425575.1 Aurantimonas sp. Leaf443
TCGTGCCGATCGCGATGGAAGAGAAGCTGCGCTTCGCCATCCGCGAGGGCGGCCGCACCGTCGGCGCCGGCATCGTGGCCTCCATCGTCGCCTGACGACGGTCGCACCTCTGTGATCTGCAATCGGCGGCGGGCGCTGTGCGCCCGCCGCCGATCGTCGTTTCAGGCTCCTTTCGAGGGACGAGGCCGGTGAAGATCGCTTTCGACGTGAAGCTGCCGGTCGATCGGCTCGCCGGGGTGGAGAAGCAGTTCGCGAATTTTCTCGTGGCGACCCGCAACGATCCGCGCATCGAGACCCATCTGTTCGACCGTGCCCTCGAGGCGCGGCACCAGCTCGTGGTCGATGCGCTGGACAGTCTGGCCGCGCCGCCCTTCGACGCCCGTCGGCTCGGAAAACTGGTGGTGCCCAAGCCGCTGCGCATCGGCCGGCAGGCCCGCTACGCCCGCCGCATGGGCCTCGACGTCATCGTCAACATCAACCGCTTTCCCAGCATCAACATGGCTCGCATCGCGGCCAAGAGCGGAACGCGCTCGGTCTACTGGGAGCGGGGCGCCTCCTGGTTCCCGCAGGAGAAGGCCATCCGGAACGGCTTCGCCTCGGCCTACGACGTCTATCTCGCGAACTCGCATGCCGCCCGCGCCATGCTGCAGACGCTCTGGCACGTGTCCAAGCCGATCGAGATCCTGGCGCCGGCGGTCTGGGAGATCGACGCGCTGCCGCCGATGGCGCCGCGCGTGCTGGACGCATCCCGCCCGCTGCGCCTGGGCTTCGCCGGCCGGCTGCGCGCCTTCAAGGGCGGCGTCCTCGCCGTTCACACGATGTCCGACCTGCGGCGCAAGGGAATCGAGACCGAACTCGTCGTGGCCGGCACCGGAGACGATGTCGGCCCGATGCGCGCACAGGCCGAAGCCCTCGGGATCGCCGACGCCGTGCGTTTCCTCGGCTCGATCACCGACATGGCCGGCTTCTACGAGGGGATCGACATCCTCCTCCACCCGGCGCTGCGCGAGCCCTACGGCAACGTGATCGCCGAGGCGCAGAGCTTCGGCGTGCCGGCGGTCGTCTCGCGCATCGACGGCATGCCGGACGTGATCGAGGAGGGCCGCACCGGTCATTCCGTGCCCGCCAATGCTCCGATCGACGCTTTCGTGACGTTCGGCGCCAACGGTCTCGACGTCTACCCTCAGGTCTTCCATCCCGAGGACCGCGCGCCCGGCGCCTCGGCGCCCGGCCTTGTCGGGCCGCCCCGCTTTCCCTGGCCGGGCGACCTCGCCGATGCCGTGGCGAGCCTCGTGGCGTCGCCGGAGGCGTATCGGGGCTTCAGCGAGCGGGCGATGCGCCACGCGCGGGCAAGTTTCAGCCCGGCGGTGCATATCGACACGTTCATCGCCCACATGAGGAAGGCGGCTGCGGTCTGAAGCTCGTGCCGAACCGCCTCACGGGCGGGCGGGCCCGCGGATGTCCTCGATGAAGCCCTGGCGCACGAACGCTTCGGATCCGGCAAAGCGCTCGCTGCCGGCAAAGCGGAAATCCGTGTCCTCGCCGAACTCGGCATGGTCCACGATCTGCCGGTAGAAGAGCGAGCCGCCGAAATGCGTGCCGTCCGCCGCGATCTCCTGGAACTGCGCGACGGCCCCCTTCGGAAACTTGAAATGCAGGAGGACGGCGCGCACCGGCGCGAAGTTGCGGCCGAGCGGCAGGGGCGCGTGATGCGAGCCGCTGGCGAACCGCGTCCGCGCGTCGACGAAGAGAAGCGGGAATTTCGTCAGCCGCATGCTCGCGCCGAAGCGGCGCAGGCGAGGGCCGCCCCGGATGCCCGTGCACAGCTTGTCGTCGGCGATCGTGTAGCCCGAGCCGTCGTAGAGCGGGCAGACCTGCGTCGGCGCGGTGAACGCCGCCGTCTCTCCACCGCCGCCGCCGATGGGGCCGTCCGGATAGAGATCGATCATCGCCGCGAGCGCGCGCTTGGCGCCGCGGCGCTCCAGATCGGCGACGAAGGCGTGGACCGACCGCTCCTCGCATCCGGGGAAGACGAGATATTCGTCGGAATCGATCGAGAGATACCAGCGGTCGCGGCCGTAGAGGTCGGCGAGTTCGTCCCGCCATTCCAGCCCGCCGTCGCTCTGGCGGAAGGTGAGGGGCGACGTGTAGAGATCGACGTCGTCCTGCGCCGCGAGATAGGCGCCCGTCCCGTCCTGCGACCGGTCGTCGACGAAGGCGAAGCGCTGGATCCCGAGGGCGCGGTAATGCGCGAGAAGCGACGGCAGGTAGCCCATGGCGTTGCGCATCACGCAGAGGAGAACGATCTCGCCGTCTGCCGGCGGTGCGCCCGAACCCGCCACGTGCCGAAGAGACGGCGCCTTGGCCCCGCCGTGACGGCGGGCGAGACGCCAGTCGCGAAGGGCAAGCTTCAGACGGTCTAGGGTCGACAGACGGCCGATCCGGCACCAGTCGGCGGCGGTGCGGACGGGGTAGGGCGTGGCGTTCGGCACGATCTCGGTTTCCATGCCACCGGGGCCTAGCCTTGCGGCGGCCTGTCCGCAAGTCGCCTGCAGAGCGAGAGCGCCGGCTTTCCGCGCGCCGCGACGCGCGGGAGACCGCGTGACGCTTGCCATCGCGGGTGCGCGGATCTCCCTGTATGGATCGCGCGAACTCTCCCGTGCCATCCGGGACAAGCGTGGCGCCCTGCCGACCCTCCCGCCGGGTCGCGCGCCACGCCCGTGTCTTCGACCCATCTTGCGAGTGCGATCATGACCGCCGAACCGACCAGCCCGGCCACCGCCGCTCTGCCCGAAGACCATGCCGGCTGGCGCGCGCTCCTCGCGCGCTATCGCACCATCGTCCTCGTCGCCAACAGCGACGACGTCGATATCGCGGCCCTTTCGGCGGGCCATGGCGCGGACACGCTCTTCGTCTTCTTCAACAAGGTCTACAAGGTGCTGGACGCGCCCTTCGAGAGGCCGGCGCTTCTCCTGGCCCGCAGCAGCGCGGCAGGGGCGAACATCGTCTATCGGCGCGAGGTGGACGCGGTGCTCGGCTATTTCGGTGGCGAGGCCTTCCTCGGGCTGGTGAACCTGCGCGTTGCCTCCGGCGAGAGCTTCAGCCCGCGCGGCGACTTCGGGCCCCGGCCCGTCGGGTATCTCGATCTCGCCGGTTATTTCGACGGGTTCTACGATCCCGCCTTCGTGCCCTCCAGCGGCTTCGCGCTCGCCGTCTGGCTGGTGGAGCAGCTCCCCGATGCGACGATCGTGCTCGCCGGCTTCACCGGCCAGCGCGGCGCGAAATGGAAGATCTTCCGCGACCACGACTGGACCTTCGAGCAGATCGTTCAGCGCCTCCTGGCGAAGGAGGGACGGCTGAGCGAGGCGCGGAAAGGAGCGGGCCAGACGGCCGCGATCGAGCGCATCGCCCGGCGCTTTCCGCAGGTGGAGCCGGTCGCGCTCGTCTCCGTCGCGTCGGACGTGCTGGCGCAGCGTCTCGATCAGAGCGACGGCGCGATGGACGAGCTGATCGTGCTGACACGCCCGCAACGCCGCCTGCGGGGGCTGCTCGCGCGGCTGAAGCCGCGGACGCGCAAGCAGCGCCTTGCCGCCAGGGGCGAGGCGTAAGGTCCACGGCACCCGTGCGGCACCCCGCATTCCCCACTTGCCAAGCGGCGCCTCTGCGATTAATCGGTGTCTCGCGAGTGACGAAGGGGTATAGCTCAGCTGGTAGAGCGGCGGTCTCCAAAACCGCAGGTCGTAGGTTCGAGCCCTACTGCCCCTGCCATCGCACCACGTTCACAAAGCCGCAATATTTCTCCATCGGCCCTTGCGGGGCTTGTGAATCATTCATCGCAGCGCTAAACACGGCCCGACAGACACGTGGCGCGTGGGGCTGGTAGCCAGCCTTTTACGCGCCTTGAGCCGTGAGCGCTGTATGGCCAAGACGAACCCTTTCACGTTTCTCCAGCAGGTGCGCCAGGAAACCGCGAAGGTTTCGTGGCCGACCCGCAAGGAGACGGTGATCTCGACGATCATGGTGTTCGTGATGGTCGCGTTCGCCGCCATCTTCTTCTTCGTGGCCGACCTCGTGCTGCAGTCCGCCGTCGGATTCATCATGAATGGCGGCCTCTGAGGCGGACGTCGCAGGAGACATTGTAATTCCCATGGCAGCACGCTGGTACATCGTCCACGCATATTCGAACTTCGAGAAGAAGGTGGCCGAGTCGATCGAGGAGCAGGCGCGTCAGAAGGGCCTGTCCGAGAAGTTCGAGAAGATCCTGGTGCCGACCGAGAAGGTCGTCGAGGTTCGTCGCGGCCGCAAGGTCGACGCCGAGCGCAAGTTCTTCCCGGGCTACGTGCTCGTCAAGGCCGAGCTGACGGACCAGGTCTTCTCGCTCATCAAGAACACGCCGAAGGTGACCGGGTTCCTCGGGCCGGACAACCGCCCGGTGCCGATCTCCGAGAGCGAGGCGCAGCACATCCTGAACCAGGTTCAGGACGGCGTCGAGCGGCCCAAGCCGATGATGTCTTTCGACATCGGCGAGCAGGTCCGCGTCTCCGACGGTCCGTTCGCCTCGTTCAACGGCATCGTGCAGGAAGTCGACCAGGAGCGTGCGCGCCTCAAGGTCGAGGTGTCGATCTTCGGGCGTGCGACGCCGGTGGATCTCGAATTCGGTCAGGTCGAGAAGGTCTGACCGCAGTCCGGGCCACGGCCCGGGAAGCGCGCGGGAGAGGGACCGGCACAAGCCGGCCGGGAGCCTCGCACCGCGCAACTTGCAAGGATCGCTCCGCGCGGTCCGCCCCGCCGGCTCCGTCCGGCGCAACGATGAAGGCAGGTATCAATGGCTAAGAAAGTCATGGGCCAGCTGAAGCTTCAGGTTTCGGCAGGCTCCGCAACTCCGTCTCCGCCGATCGGCCCCGCGCTCGGTCAGCGCGGCATCAACATCATGGAATTCTGCAAGGCGTTCAACGCCCAGACGCAGGATCAGGAGAAGGGCTCCCCGATCCCGGTGGTCATCACGTACTACCAGGACAAGTCCTTCACCTTCCAGATGAAGACCCCGCCGGTCAGCTTCTTCCTCAAGAAGGCGGCCAACCTGAAGAGCGGCTCCAAGACGCCCGGCAAGGACGTCGCCGGTCAGGTGACGCGCGAGCAGGTTCGCGAGATCGCCGAGAAGAAGATGAAGGACCTCAACGCGAACGACGTGGACGCCGCCATGACCATGGTCGAAGGCTCCGCCCGTTCCATGGGCCTGGAAGTGGTGGGCTGAGACGATGGCAAAATCCGGTAAGCGCATCCGCAACGCCCGCGAGGGCATCGACCGCGAGCACCTCTATGGCCTCGACGAGGCTGTCGAGATGATCAAGTCGCGCGCCAGCGCCAAGTTCGACGAGACGATCGAAGTCGCGATGAATCTCGGCGTCGACCCGCGTCACGCCGACCAAATGGTCCGCGGCGTCGTCAACCTGCCGAACGGCACGGGCCGCACGGTCCGCGTCGCCGTGTTCGCCCGTGGCGACAAGGCCGAGGAAGCCAAGGCCGCCGGCGCCGACATCGTCGGTGCGGAGGACCTCGTCGAGCAGATCCAGGGCGGCAAGATCGATTTCGACCGCTGTATCGCGACGCCCGACATGATGGGTCTCGTCGGCCGCCTCGGCAAGGTTCTCGGCCCGCGCGGCCTGATGCCGAACCCGCGCGTCGGCACCGTGACGCCGGACGTCACCGCGGCCGTCAAGGCTTCGAAGGGCGGCGCCGTCGAGTTCCGCGTCGAGAAGGCCGGCATCGTGCATGCCGGCGTCGGCAAGGCGAGCTTCGACCTCAAGGCGATCACCGAGAATATCCGCGCCTTCGCGGACGCGGTGATCAAGGCCAAGCCGTCGGGCGCCAAGGGCAACTACGTCCAGCGCGTCGCCGTCACCTCGACCATGGGCCCGGGCGTCAAGATCGACCCGTCGAGCCTGAACCAGGCCTCGGCCTGACCCTTAACATCGGCGAGGGGCGTCCCTATATCCGCCCCTCGCCGAACGAAATGCGCTGAAGCGAAGGCTTTGGCGCGTGGGGGCCTCAGGGCCTCCTGACTGCCTGTCCGAGATTGTGGGCGAGGTTCGGTTCCGGCCGGACGTCTTAATCACGAAAGCCCGCATGAGACGGGGTTGCCGGATTTTCCGGGTGCTCGCACCCGAAGCTTCGGTTCGAACCTCCGAATGCCTTTGGCCGCCGTTCGGTTCCGCGAGGAGCCGATGCGGGATCGCCCGAGGGGACAGGATTCCCGAGCGTCGTTCGGGGACTCCCGAGCGGCAAAAGGCAACCCGGCCGAAGGATCGAAAGGTTCTTTGGCCTACTGGAGAGAGGCAGTGGACAGAGCGGAAAAACGCGAATTCGTCACTGACCTTCACGAGACCTTCGCGGGCTCGGGAACGGTCGTCGTGGCCCACTATGCCGGTCTCACGGTCGCGCAGATGAACGATCTTCGTTCGAAGATGCGCGTCGCCGGAGGCACCGTCAAAGTCGCGAAGAACCGTCTGGCCAAGATCGCTCTTCAAGGCACTGACGCAGCAGGCATCTCGACCTTGTTCGAGGGCCAGACCCTGATCGCCTATTCGCGTGATGCGGTTGCTGCAGCAAAGGTCGCCAACGATTTCGCCAAGGGGAACGACAAGCTCGTCATCCTCGGCGGAGCGATGGGAAAGACGACACTGGACGCCGACGGCGTGAAGGCTCTGGCCTCCATGCCTTCGCTGGACGAACTGCGCGGCAAGCTGGTCGGTATGATCCAGACGCCCGCAACCCGCATCGCCGGGGTTGTCCAGGCGCCCGCCGCGCAGCTCGCGCGGGTGTTCTCGGCCTACGCCAAGAAGGACGAAGCGGCCTGAGGACGGTTCCTCGCTGCTCAACTCGAAGTTCGAACCTGAAGGAAGACTACAATGGCTGATCTCGCCAAGATCGTTGAAGACCTGTCGAGCCTGACCGTCCTCGAGGCGGCTGAGCTCTCCAAGATGCTCGAAGAGAAGTGGGGCGTCTCCGCCGCCGCTCCGGTCGCGGTCGCCGCTGCCGGCGGTGGCGCTGCTCCGGCCGCAGAGGTCGAAGAGCAGACCGAGTTCAACGTGATCCTCGCCGATGCCGGCGCTCAGAAGATCAACGTGATCAAGGAAGTCCGCGCCATCACGGGCCTCGGCCTCAAGGAAGCCAAGGACCTCGTCGACAACGCGCCCAAGCCCGTCAAGGAAGGCGTCGACAAGGCCGAGGCCACGAAGATCAAGGACCAGCTCGAGAAGGCTGGCGCCAAGGTCGAAGTCAAGTAATCGAAGGGTCATCCCTACGGTTGCGACCGGAATGACGGGGCGGGACGGCTTTCAGCCGTTCCGCCTTCCGTGCTCCGGCCAAGAACATGGGGCGGCCCCGGCCGCCTCGTGACGGGCCCGCCGCCGGCGGGTCGAGGCATGCGGCTCCGGATCGGGCCGTGCGCGCCTTCGGAAGGCCCGGCTTCGGGCCCTGCGGAGACGCGGGCGGAGGATTTCGCGGGCCGAGGACGACGAGGCCTTGCGCGGGACCAGCGCGAGACCGGCCCTTCCGGCGGGTAGGGACAATGGTTCGAGCCCTTCGGTCAAGGGCGCTGTTACGAGAAGGAGCGGCGATGTCTCTTACGACAACGTTCAGCGGTCGCAGACGGGTTCGCAAGTTCTTCGGGTCGATCCCCGAAGTGGCGCAGATGCCGAACCTGATCGAGGTCCAGAAAGCCTCCTACGATCAGTTCCTCATGGTCGACGAGCCCGAGGGCGGACGTGCGGACGAAGGCCTCCAGTCGGTCTTCCGGTCCGTTTTCCCGATCTCGGACTTCTCCGGCCACGCCATGCTGGAATTCGTCAAGTACGAGTTCGAGCAGCCCAAGTTCGACGTCGACGAGTGCCGTCAGCGCGACCTGACCTATGCCGCGCCCCTGAAGGTGACGCTGCGCCTCATCGTGTTCGATATCGACGAGGATACCGGCTCCAAGTCCATCAAGGACATCAAGGAGCAGGACGTCTACATGGGCGACATGCCGCTGATGACCATGAACGGCACGTTCATCGTCAACGGCACCGAGCGCGTCATCGTCTCGCAGATGCACCGTTCGCCGGGCGTCTTCTTCGACCATGACAAGGGCAAGTCGCACTCCTCGGGCAAGCTGCTCTTCGCCGCCCGCGTCATTCCCTATCGCGGGTCCTGGCTCGACATCGAGTTCGACGCCAAGGACATCGTGCACGCCCGTATCGACCGCCGCCGCAAGATCCCCGTGACGAGCCTCCTCATGGCGCTCGGCATGGACGGCGAGGAGATCCTGTCGACCTTCTACAACATCGTCCAGGTGAAGAAGGACAAGCAGGGCTGGCGCGTGCCCTTCACGGTCGAGCGCGTGCGCGGCCAGAGCGCGATGACGGACCTCGTCGACGCCGACAGCGGCGAAGTGCTCGTCGAGGCCGGCAAGAAGGTGACGGCCCGTCAGGCCCGTCAGATGCAGGAGAAGGGCGTCAAGTGGCTGCGGGCCTCGGAAGAGGACCTCTACACGAACTATCTCGCCGAGGACGTGGTCAACCACGCCACGGGCGAAGTGTATCTCGAGGCCGGTGACGAGCTCGACGAGAAGACCCTCAAGGTCCTCGTCGACGCGGGCTATGACGAGATCTCCATCCTCGACATCGACCACGTCAATGTCGGCGGCTACATCCGCAACTCGCTGGCCGTGGACAAGAACGAGGGCCGCCAGGACGCGCTCTTCGACATCTACCGCGTGATGCGCCCGGGCGAGCCCCCGACGATGGAGACGGCGGAGGCGATGTTCCGCTCGCTGTTCTTCGACGCCGAGCGTTACGACCTGTCGGCCGTCGGCCGCGTGAAGATGAACATGCGCCTCGACGTCAAGGCGGAAGACACCGTGCGCGTCCTGCGCAAGGAGGACATCATCGCGGTCGTCCGGACGCTGGTGGACCTTCGCGACGGCAAGGGCGAGATCGACGACATCGACAATCTCGGCAACCGCCGCGTGCGTTCAGTCGGCGAGCTCATGGAGAACCAGTACCGCGTCGGCCTGCTGCGCATGGAGCGCGCCATCAAGGAGCGCATGTCCTCGGTCGAGATCGACACGGTCATGCCGCAGGACCTGATCAACGCCAAGCCGGCGGCCGCCGCCGTGCGCGAGTTCTTCGGCTCCTCGCAGCTCTCGCAGTTCATGGACCAGACGAACCCGCTCTCGGAGATCACCCACAAGCGCCGCCTCTCGGCGCTCGGACCGGGCGGTCTGACGCGCGAGCGCGCCGGCTTCGAGGTGCGCGACGTGCACCCGACGCATTACGGCCGCATCTGCCCGATCGAGACGCCGGAAGGCCCGAATATCGGCCTCATCAATTCGCTCGCGACCTTCGCGCGCGTCAACAAATACGGCTTCATCGAGAGCCCCTACCGCCGCGTCGTCGACGGCAAGGTGACGCTCGACGTCGTCTATCTCTCCGCCATGGAGGAGTCCAAGCACCACGTCGCGCAGGCCAACGCGGTCCTGAACGACGACGGCACGTTCCAGAACGAGTTCGTGGTCTGCCGCCACCAGGGCGACGTCTTCATGACGCCGCGCGAGAACGTCGACCTCATGGACGTCTCGCCGAAGCAGCTCGTCTCGGTCGCCGCCGCGCTCATCCCGTTCCTCGAGAACGACGACGCGAACCGCGCGCTCATGGGCTCGAACATGCAGCGTCAGGCCGTGCCGCTGGTGCGCGCCGAGGCGCCCTTCGTCGGCACCGGCATGGAGCCGATCGTCGCCCGCGATTCCGGCGCGGCCATCGGCGCGCGCCGCGGCGGCATCGTCGATCAGGTGGATGCGACGCGTATCGTCATCCGCGCCACGTCCGATCTCGAGGCCGGCAAGTCCGGCGTCGACATCTACCGCCTGATGAAGTTCCAGCGCTCGAACCAGAACACCTGCATCAACCAGCGTCCGCTGGTGACGGTGGGCGACCGGGTCGAGAAGGGCGACATCATCGCCGACGGTCCCTCGACCGATCTCGGCGACCTGGCGCTCGGCCGCAACGTGCTCGTCGCGTTCATGCCGTGGAACGGCTACAACTACGAGGACTCCATCCTCCTGTCCGAGCGCATCGTCGCCGACGACGTCTTCACCTCGATCCATATCGAGGAGTTCGAGGTCATGGCGCGAGACACCAAGCTCGGACCCGAGGAGATCACGCGCGACATTCCGAACGTTTCGGAAGAGGCGCTGAAGAATCTCGACGAGGCGGGCATCGTCTATATCGGTGCGGAAGTGCAGCCGGGCGACATCCTGGTCGGCAAGATCACGCCGAAGGGCGAGAGCCCGATGACGCCGGAGGAGAAGCTCCTGCGCGCCATCTTCGGCGAGAAGGCCTCGGACGTGCGCGACACGTCGAGCCGCATGCCCCCCGGCGCCTATGGCACGGTCGTCGAGGTGCGCGTGTTCAACCGGCACGGCGTCGAGAAGGACGAGCGCGCCATGGCGATCGAGCGCGAGGAGATCGAGCGTCTCGCCAAGGACCGCGACGACGAGCAGGCCATCCTCGACCGCAACGTCTACGGCCGTCTGGTCGAGATGCTCGACGGCAAGTCGGCGGTCGCCGGCCCCAAGGGCTTCAAGAAGGGCTCCGCCCTGTCGCCCGAGGCCATGGCCGAGTATTCCCGCTCGCAGTGGTGGATGTTCGCCGTCGAGGACGAGAAGCTTCAGGGCGAGCTTGAGGATCTGCGCAACGTCTATGACGAGGCCAAGAAGACGCTCGAGCGGCGCTTCATGGACAAGGTCGAGAAGGTGCAGCGGGGCGACGAGCTTCCCCCGGGCGTCATGAAGCAGGTGAAGGTCTTCGTCGCCGTCAAGCGCAAGATCCAGCCCGGCGACAAGATGGCCGGCCGTCACGGCAACAAGGGCGTGGTCTCGCGGATCGTGCCGGTGGAAGACATGCCGTTCAACGAGGACGGCACGCATGTCGACATCGTGCTGAACCCGCTGGGCGTGCCCTCGCGCATGAATGTCGGGCAGATTCTCGAGACGCATCTGGGCTGGGCCTGCGCGGGCATGGGCCGGAAGATCGGTGACATGCTCGAGGCCTATCAGCGCAGCCACGACGTGGCGCCGCTGCGGGCCGAGATCGCGCAGATGCTGGGCGACAGCGATCGCAACGAAAAGGTCGCCACCTACGACGACGCTTCGGTGCTGACGCTCGCCAAGCAGATGAAGCGCGGCGTCTCGATCGCCACGCCCGTCTTCGACGGCGCGGTGGAGGCGGACATCGTCGCCATGCTGGAGAAGGCCGGGCTGAACGGCTCGGGCCAGGTCACGCTCTACGACGGGCGAACTGGCGAGTCCTTCGACCGGCAGGTGACGGTGGGCTACATCTACATGCTGAAGCTGCATCACCTCGTGGACGACAAGATCCACGCCCGGTCGATCGGCCCGTACTCGCTCGTCACCCAGCAGCCGCTGGGCGGCAAGGCGCAGTTTGGCGGCCAGCGCTTCGGCGAGATGGAAGTCTGGGCGCTCGAAGCCTACGGCGCGGCCTACACGCTGCAGGAGATGCTGACGGTGAAGTCGGACGACGTCGCGGGCCGCACCAAGGTCTACGAGTCGATCGTGCGCGGCGACGACGCGTTCGAGTCCGGCATCCCGGAGAGCTTCAACGTGCTCGTGAAGGAGATGCGCTCGCTCGGCCTCGACGTCGATCTGGCCAACTCGCTGACCGAGCTGCCGGCGCCCGACCAGATGCCCGACGCGGCGGAATAGACAGAGCCGAAACGGTTCGCAGCCTTCGCGCTGCCCCGGACCGGCGCCCGAAAACGGGTGCCGGTCCTTCGCGCTTCGAGGAATTCAGCGGTCGGCTCTGCCACCGCGGTGAGGGGCCCGGTGCCCCAAGAGGAGAAAGCCCATGAACCAAGAGGTCATGAACATCTTCAACCCGCAGGTCGCGCCGCAGACCTTCGACTCGATCCGCATCTCGCTGGCGAGCCCCGAGAAGATCCTCTCCTGGTCGTTCGGCGAGATCAAGAAGCCGGAAACCATCAACTACCGCACGTTCAAGCCCGAGCGTGACGGCCTCTTCTGCGCCCGCATCTTCGGTCCGATCAAGGACTACGAGTGCCTGTGCGGCAAGTACAAGCGCATGAAGTACAAGGGCATCATCTGCGAGAAGTGCGGCGTCGAGGTCACCCTCTCGCGCGTGCGTCGCGAGCGCATGGGCCATATCGAGCTCGCCGCGCCCGTCGCCCACATCTGGTTCCTGAAGTCGCTGCCGAGCCGCATCGGCACGCTTCTGGACATGACGCTGAAGGACATCGAGCGCGTCCTCTACTTCGAGAACTACATCGTCACCGAGCCCGGCCTCACCTCGCTGAAGCAGCACCAGCTGCTCTCCGAGGAGGAGTACATGATCGCGGTCGACGAGTTCGGCGAGGACAGCTTCACCGCGCTCATCGGCGCCGAGGCGATCCAGGAGCTTCTGGGCTCCATGGACCTCGAGAAGATCGCCGGCGACCTGCGGTCCGAACTCGCGACGACGACGTCCGAGCTGAAGACCAAGAAGCTGATGAAGCGGCTCAAGATCGTCGAGAACTTCCTGGAGTCGGGCAACCGGCCCGAATGGATGATCATGACGGTCGTCCCGGTCATCCCGCCGGACCTGCGCCCGCTCGTGCCGCTCGACGGCGGCCGCTTCGCGACGTCGGACCTCAACGACCTCTACCGCCGCGTCATCAACCGCAACAACCGTCTCAAGCGCCTCATCGAGCTTCGCGCTCCCGGCATCATCATCCGCAACGAGAAGCGCATGCTTCAGGAGGCGGTGGACGCGCTGTTCGACAACGGCCGCCGCGGCCGCGTCATCACGGGTGCCAACAAGCGCCCGCTGAAGTCGCTCTCGGACATGCTGAAGGGCAAGCAGGGCCGGTTCCGCCAGAACCTTCTCGGCAAGCGCGTCGACTATTCGGGCCGGTCCGTCATCGTGACGGGTCCGGAGCTGAAGCTGCACCAGTGCGGCCTGCCGAAGAAGATGGCGCTCGAGCTCTTCAAGCCCTTCATCTACGCGCGCCTCGACGCCAAGGGCTTCTCCTCCACGGTGAAGCAGGCCAAGAAGCTCGTCGAGAAGGAGCGTCCGGAGGTCTGGGACATCCTGGACGAGGTCATCCGCGAGCATCCCGTGCTCCTCAACCGCGCCCCGACGCTCCATCGTCTCGGCATCCAGGCCTTCGAGCCGGTGCTGATCGAGGGCAAGGCGATCCAGCTCCATCCGCTGGTCTGCACGGCCTTCAACGCGGACTTCGACGGCGACCAGATGGCGGTGCACGTGCCGCTTTCCATCGAGGCGCAGCTGGAAGCGCGCGTCCTCATGATGTCGACCAACAACATCCTGCATCCCGCGAACGGCCAGCCGATCATCGTGCCGTCGCAGGACATGGTGCTCGGCCTCTACTACCTCTCGATCCTGAACGAGAAGGAGCCCGGCGAGGGCATGGTCTTCTCCGACATCGGCGAGCTGGAGCAGGCGCTGTTCACCAAGGCGGTGACGCTGCACACCAAGATCCGCGGCCGGTTCAAGACGATCGACAAGGACGGCAAGCCCGTCTCGAAGATCTACGAGACGACGCCCGGGCGCATGCTCATCGGCCAGCTTCTGCCGAAGAACCACATGATTCCCTTCGACATCTGCAACGAGCTGATGACGAAGAAGAACATCTCGCGGATGATCGACACCGTCTACCGCCACTGCGGCCAGAAGGACACGGTGATCTTCTGCGACCGGATCATGCAGCTCGGCTTCAAGCACGCCTGCACCGCCGGCATTTCCTTCGGCAAGGACGACATGGTCATCCCCGAGACCAAGGCTCGCATGATCGGCGAGACCCAGGCGCTCGCGAAGGAATACGAGCAGCAGTACAATGACGGCCTGATCACCCAGGGCGAGAAGTACAACAAGGTGGTCGACGCCTGGGCCAAGTGCACGGACAAGATCGCCGAGGAGATGATGGCCCGAATCAAGGCCGTCGAGTTCAACAAGGAGACCGGCCGCCAGAAGCCGATGAACTCCATCTACATGATGTCGCATTCGGGCGCGCGCGGTTCGCCCACCCAGATGCGCCAGCTGGCGGCGATGCGCGGCCTGATGACCAAGCCCTCGGGCGAGATCATCGAGACGCCGATCATCTCGAACTTCAAGGAAGGCCTGACCGTTCTCGAGTACTTCAACTCGACGCACGGCGCCCGCAAGGGCCTCGCGGATACCGCCCTGAAGACGGCCAATTCGGGCTACCTGACGCGTCGCCTCGTCGACGTGGCGCAGGACTGCATCATCACGCAGACCGACTGCCAGACGCAGAACGGCCTGACGATGCAGCCGATCGTCGATGCCGGCCAGGTCGTCGCCTCCATCGGGCAGCGCATCCTGGGCCGTACGGCGCTGGAGGACATCGTCCACCCGCTGTCGGGCGAGGTCATCGTCAAGGGTGGCGTCACCATCGAGGAGCCGGATGTCGAGAAGATCGAGAAGGCCTCGATCCAGTCGGTGAAGATCCGCTCGGCGCTGACCTGCGAAGTGCGGACCGGCATCTGCGCGATCTGCTACGGGCGCGATCTGGCCCGCGGCACGCCCGTCAACATGGGCGAGGCCGTCGGCGTCATCGCGGCGCAGTCGATCGGCGAGCCGGGCACGCAGCTCACCATGCGCACCTTCCACATGGGCGGCACCGCGCAGGTGGTGGACAGCTCGTTCCTGGAAGCCTCCTACGAGGGCACGGTGAAGGTGCGCAACCGCAACGTGGTGCGCAATTCGGAAGGCAAGCTCGTCGCGATGGGCCGCAACATGGCCATCGTCATCCTCGACCAGGCCGGCAAGGAGCGCGCCTCGCATCGCGTCACCTACGGCAGCCGCATCTTCGTCGACGACGGGGACACGGTGCGTCGCGGCCAGCGTATCGCCGAGTGGGATCCCTACACCCGTCCGGTCCTCACCGAGCTCGACGGCACGGTGGGCTACGAGGATCTGGTGGACGGCATCTCCGTCTCCGAGCAGACCGACGAGTCGACCGGCATCACCAAGCGTGCCGTCATCGACTGGCGGGCGAGCCCGCGCGGCCAGGACCTCAAGCCGGCTCTCGTCATCAAGGGCAAGAACGGCGAGATCCAGAAGCTGGCGCGCGGTTCGGACGCCCGCTACTTCCAGTCCGTGGACGCCATCCTCTCGGTGGAGCCCGGCGCCGACGTGAAGGCCGGCGACGTGCTCTCGCGTATTCCGATGGAAAGCGCCAAGACGAAGGACATCACGGGCGGTCTGCCGCGCGTGGCCGAGCTGTTCGAGGCCCGCAAGCCGAAGGACAACGCGGTCATCGCCGAGATCGACGGCACCGTGCGGTTCGGACGCGACTACAAGAACAAGCGCCGCATCATCATCGAGCCGCACGAGGACGGCGTCGAGCCGGTCGAGTATCTCATCCCGAAGGGCAAGCCGTTCCATCTCCAGGAAGGCGACATCATCGAGAAGGGCGACTACATCCTCGACGGCAACCCGGCGCCGCACGACATCCTGGCCATCCGGGGCGTCGAGGCGCTGGCGAGCTACCTCGTGAACGAGATCCAGGAGGTCTATCGCCTCCAGGGCGTTCTCATCAACGACAAGCACATCGAGGTCATCGTGCGGCAGATGCTGCAGAAGGTCGAGATCGTGGAGTCGGGCGACTCGGGCTACATTCCGGGCGACCATGTCGACCGGATCGAGCTCGCGGAGCTGAACGAGAAGCTCGAGGAAGAGGGCAAGAAGCCGGCCTCCGGCAACCCCGTCCTCCTCGGCATCACCAAGGCCTCGCTGCAGACGCCGTCCTTCATCTCGGCGGCCTCCTTCCAGGAGACCACCCGCGTCCTCACGGAAGCGGCCGTCGCCGGCAAGATGGACACTCTGCAGGGCCTGAAGGAGAACGTCATCGTCGGCCGTCTCATTCCGGCCGGCACCGGCGGAATGATGACGCAGGTGCGCCGCATCGCGACCTCGCGCGACGAGCTCATCATCGAGGACCGCCGCAAGACGACGGGCCGCGCCGAGAGCGATCGTCTCCTGACGGCGATCTCGGACGAGGCGGCCGAGTAGTTTCGGACCGACATGACGGCATAGGCGAAGGGCGACCGAGAGGTCGCCCTTTTCTTTGGCCCCTGGCTTGGATCGGATCGCCGGCTGCGGCGACCGAGGCGAGCCCGTGCACGGCAGGGCCGATACGAAAGAACCCCCGGCTCGTGTCCGAGCCGGGGGTTCCGGGGTGTTCGACCATCCAACTCCGCCGGGGGCGGAGAGACCGTCAGGCGATCAGCGCTCGATCTCGATCAGGATCTCGTTGCGGCGCATGAAGCCCGGGGTCCAGGGCGGGTTGTAGAAGGCGTATTCCGGATCGCCCTTCTGCTTCAGATTGTTGTCGGCGAGATAGTTGTAGAGCGTCATCAGCTGCTTGCTGGCGAGCGAGGCCGAGAAGTTGCCGGGGAAGCGGATGGCGGCGACGCGGCGGGCGGGAACGTCCTTCAGCGACACGTCGGCGGAGCCGGGCTCGGGCAGGCTGGCGCGGGTGAACTTCTTCGGCATGACGAAGCGAACCGCCCAGCCCTTGGTGCGGCCGTCGCCGTTGGCGAGCTGCTGCAGGACCGGCGTCGTCATCTTGATCTTCTTGCCGGCGCGGTTCTTGGCGAAGATGTAGTTGGCGAGCGTTTCGAAGCCGAGGCGACGCGCCTTCTCGTGGTAGCCGCTCTTCACCGTCTCGGCCACGACCATCGCGTCGTAGTCGCGGATCTCGATCGAGCCGTCGTCACGCACGGCCTCGTAGTCCGGCTCCTCGGAATGATCCTGAACCTTCTTCGTGACGTAGTAGGCGACGCCGATCGCGGCCACCGCGCCGCCGACGACGAGAAGGCCGGTCAGTTCCGGCCGGTCGCGCAGCTTGTCCACCGCACCGCGGGTCTGGTAGCCGCGGCGAAAGCTCGTCGAGCGCGGCAGGCGCAGGCTCGGCAGGTAGTCGCCGGCCTGGGAGAGATAGCCGCGAGCGTCGTCGAGCCGCTCGCCGGCGTCGTCGCGCAGGGTCGCGATCTGACGGCGGGCCTCGCTGGAGGAGGGCACCGACCAGCCGGTCAGGAAATCGGGCATGTAGCGCGAGAGGCCGTGGCTCTCGGTGTGGAAGGGCAGGTTGCGCGAGACGGCGCGGCGCAGGCGTTCGGCGCGCGAAGGACGCGGGTCGAACCGCTCGACGAGCCGCTCCTCGAGGTCGCCGATCCGCTCGCCGATATCGCCCAAGGCGTCGCCGAGGCGCTCGTAGACGGTTCGCTTGTCGCCAAACATTGAAAACTCCTGGATTCGAACAATCGACGCACCGTCACCGGGACGGACGCCGCAACGAGAATGCGAAGCGCGAAAACCGGCGCTTCACGATCGCTGCCATAACGCCGCATGCCGGGGTTGGTTGCCTGTTCCGCTTCGCGCTGCGGACGATCCGGCCCGGCGGCTCAGGGTGTCGGGGACGTGGATCGGACGAAGGAGCGGGCCGGACGTGCCGCTTCCGCCGGGACGTTCAAGCAACCGAAACGATCGGCGTGCATTATGCGGACATCGGGTTTCGACCTGATACTCCAGCCAAAACCTTGGGCGGCCTCGAGCCGCCCTTTTTTTGTCCGCGGTCCGGGTCAGCCGAACGCGTCGAGAACGGTGCCGAGGCCGCGGTCGAGACGCACCGGCTCGATGGGCTCGACGCCGCGACGGGTGGCGGCGACGAAGCGCAGGCGGCGGCCGTCCTCTTCGATGACGACGGCGCTGAGGATGCCGGAGAAGAAGGCCCCCGTATCCATCGAGAGGCGGTTCTCCGTGGCCGTCGGACGGCGCGCCTTCTGCGGCGTGTGTCCGTGGATCACCACATGCGACAGACGCCCGACATGCTTCATGAAGGGCGCGCGGATCCAGATGCAGTCGTGCGGGTCCTGCGCCTGCAGCGGACGGGATGGATCGACGCCGGCATGGACGAAGGCGAAGCGCTCGGTGAGGACGATCGGCGCCGCCTCCGCCAAGAGCTGGAGATGGGCCGGGTGGAGGGTCAGGATCGCCTGGCGGGCCGCCTCCAGATCGAACGATCCCCGGCCATAGGAGGCGAGGGTCTCGCGTCCGCCCTGGTCGAGCCAGGTTTCAGCCTCCTCGAAACCGGGTTCGCTCAGGAAGCGCCGGAACCACTCGTCGTGATTGCCGAGGAGAAGGCGGGAGGCCGGGCGTGCCTCCCGTGTCTCGATCACGAGATCGATGACGCCGGCACTGTCGGGCCCGCGATCCACGAGGTCGCCGAGAAAATAGACGGCCGCGGCCGCGCCGGCTTCGTCTTCCAGACGGGGCAGGGCACCGAGAAGGCGGCGCAGAAGGTCCGACTGCCCGTGCACGTCGCCGATGGCGACGACGAGCGGTGGCGTCTCGACGATCACACCGGCTCGCTGGCGCCGCCCGTCCGGCGCCAGGCGCCGAAGCCCCCGGCGATATGGGAGACGTCCGAAACGCCGTTCGCGACGGCGAGATCGGCGGCCTTGGCCGAACGCCCGCCGGCCGCGCAGTAGAAGAGGAGGGGCGTGCCGTCCGTCAGCCGCGGCTCGTGTTGCGGGTCGGCGGGGTCTAGGGCCACGGCGAGTTGGCCGAGCGGGATGTTGACGGCGCCCGGAATCTTGCCGCTCGCGGCAAGCTCGTTCGGCTCGCGCACGTCGACCACGACATGGCCGCCGTCGGCGATGGCCCTTGCGGCCTCCTCGGTGTCGAGCGTCGCGAAGCCGGGCGTCTTGTCCATCGGTCGGGGGCCTTGTCGAGAACGGGAGGCTAGAAGGACCAGGTGCGGGCCTTCGAGATCAGGAAGTCGCGGAACACCTTCAGCTTGGCGGCCGAGCGCATCTGCTCGGGATAGCAGAGATAGGTGTCGAAGGTCGGCAGGTCGAGATCGGGCAGGAGCTGCACGAGCTTCGCCCGCTTGTCGATCATGTAGTCCGGCAGGAGCGCGAGCCCGATACCGCTCTCGATCGCCGAGCGGATCGCCATGAGATTGTTGATCTGCAGGATCGGGCTGCGGCTCTGCCCCTCGGGCAGGCCGATCGTCTCCAGGGTGTTGAGGTTGCGCAGGTAGTTGGGCGCGGGCTCGCCGAAGGTGATGAGCCGGTGGTGGCCGAGATCGTCGACGGTCTCGGGCGTGCCGAAGCGCTGGATATAGGCGGGCGCCGCATAGACGTGGAGATGCACGGTGAAAAGGCGACGCTGGATGAGATCGGGCTGCTGCGGCTGGCGCAGGCGGATCGCCGCGTCCGCCTTGCGCATCGTCAGGTCGATCTCCTCGTTGTCGAAGACGAGCTGCAGTTCGAGTTCGGGATAGAGTTCGAGGAACTCCTTGGCGCGATCCGTCAGCCAGCCGGAGCCGAGGCCGACCGTCGTGGTGACGCGCAGCTTGCCGGTCGGCTTCTCCCGCGTCTCGGTGAGCTGCATGCGCACGTTCTCGAGGCGCTTCAACACCTCGTTCGCAGTCTGGAAGAGAAGTTCGCCCTGCTCGGAGAGCATCAGGCCGCGCGCATGCCGGTGGAAGAGCGGCACGCCGATCTCCTGCTCCAGCGCGGCGACCTGCCGGCTGATCGCCGACTGGCTGAGATTGAGCGCGTCCGCGGCATGGGTGAAGGACCCCGCCTCCGCAGCCGCGTGGAAGATCCGGAGCTTATCCCAGTCGAGAGCCATAGGTCGTCATCCCCGAACGGCCAACAGCAGAAGGCGTCACGCCTTCGGCTACTCCGCTGCCTGCCGTTCCTGGTCCGCCTCGCGGGCGGCCAGCCATTTCTCCGCCTCCAGCGCCGCCATGCAGCCCATGCCGGCCGCGGTCACGGCCTGCCGGTACACGTCGTCGGCGACGTCGCCGGCCGCGAAGACGCCGGGAACGGAGGTGCGCGTCGAGCCGGGCTCCACCCAGAGATAGCCCGAGCCCTTCTGCTTCAGCTTGCCCTGGAAGAGCTCCACCGCCGGCGCATGGCCGATGGCCACGAAGACGCCATGGGTCTCGATCTCGCGCGTCTCGCCGGTGAGGCGATCGCGCAGCCGCACGCCGGTGACGGACTTCATCGGAGTCGAGACCCCGAGGATCTCGTCGACCTCGGCGTTCCAGATCACCTCGACATTGTCCTTGGCGAAGAGACGCTCGCGCAGGATGCGCTCGGCGCGGAACTCGTCGCGGCGGTGCACGACCGTCACGGACTTGGCGATATGCGAGAGGTAGAGGGCTTCCTCCACCGCCGTGTTGCCGCCGCCGACGACCACGACGTCCTTGCCGCGATAGAAGAAACCGTCGCAGGTGGCGCAGGCCGAGACGCCGAAGCCCTGGAAATGGTCCTCGCTCGGCAGGCCGAGCCACTTGGCCTGCGCGCCGGTCGCCACGATGAGCGTGTCGCAGGTATAGACTGTGCCGCTGTCACCCGTCAGGCGGAAGGGGCGCCGGTCGAGCTCGGCGGAGACGATCAGGTCGCCCACCAGCTCCGTGCCGACATTGACGGCCTGCGCGCGCATCTGCTCCATCATCCACGGGCCCTGGACGGGCTCGGCATAGCCGGGATAGTTCTCGACGTCGGTGGTGATGGTCAGCTGCCCGCCTTCCTGCAATCCGGAGATCAGGACAGGCTTGAGCATGGCGCGGGCTGCATAGATCGCCGCGGTGTAGCCGGCAGGTCCCGAACCGAGGATCAGGACTTGGGTATGGCGCTCGGTCATGGCGGGCCTCATGGAAACGACATACGCCAGATGGCGTCCGGCTTCTCGTCGTTCAATAGACGAGGGGTTGCCCGGCTGCAACGGCGAGCCGTGCAAAGAGCGCATGGCATGAGGGAGATCCCGGTGGAACGGCAGCGCGCGGGCGAGCGGCGGAGCATCCCCGTCGCCTATATCAATCTCGATCGCGCCGGCGAGCGCCGCGCCTTCATGGAAGCCCAGGGGCGCCGCCTCGGGCTGGATCTCGAACGCCTGCCGGCCGTTTCCGCCGCCGACGTCTCCGACGCGCAATACGAGACGCTCTCGACGCGCTGGGAGCGGCGGCTGACGCGCATCGAGCTGGCGCTGCTCCTGTCGCACCGCGCGCTTTGGATCCGCGCCCGCGACGAGCCCTCGGGCCTCGTCATCCTGGAGGACGACGCCGTGCTTTCGAACCGGTTGCCGGCGTTCCTGGAGGCCGGGGCGCCGCCCTACGACCTCGTCAATCTGGAATATTTCGGCCGCGCGAAGTTCTTCCGCGGCGCGTCGGCGAACCATGACGGCTTTCGCCTGTCGCCGGTCGTCCGCGACAAGTCGGGTTCGGCGGCCTATTTCGTCTCGCCGGACGGCGCGCGCAAGCTGCTGCGGGCCGTCGAGGCCCACGCGGCCCCGTCCGACGCATTCCTTTTCCGGTCGGGCCGCGTTCGCATGGCGCAGGCCGAGCCGGCGCTCGCCGTCCAGGCGCATGTCCTCGCCGGTCTCGGCGTCGAACCGGGCATCGCGACGGTCACGCAGATCCACGAGCCGCGCCCGCGCATGGCGGGGGAGCGCCTGAAGCCGGCTTACTTCGGGCGCCGGCTCGCGACGCAACTCGGGCTCCTGCCGCTGCACCTGCGCCGCGCGCTCGACGTGACGTTCCGCAAGCCGGCGATCGACGTGGCCGATTTCGACGGCGCCGTCGCCGATCAGGTCGCGCCGCCCGCGTCGTCCATCGCGAAGAGCCGGGCATAGACGGCGGCGAGTTCGTCGGCCTCGCGCCGGAGCGGGAACCGCTCGCGCACATGCGCCAGCGCCGCGGCGCCGGCCGTGCGGCGCAGGGCGTCGTCGGCGAGATAGGGCTCGATGGCGGCGGTGAGCGCCTTGGCGTCCCCGGCCGCGACGACGGCGCCGGTCACGCCTTCGCGAATGAGCTCCCGGAAGGCGCCGGCATCGCTGGCCACGACGGGCACGCCGCTCGCCATGGCCTCCAGCGGCGTCAGGCCGAAACCTTCGTTGCGCGGCGGCGCCACATAGAGGTCGAAGCGGCGGAACCAGGCGGCGATGTCGTCCACCTCGCCGACGAAGACGATGCGGTCGGACAGGCCCGCGTCGGCGATCCTGGCCTTCAGCGCCGCTTCGAAGGCGGCGTGCTCGGCCGTGGTGCGTCCGGTGACGACGGCCGTCCAGCCGACATGGCGCGGCAGGAGCGCGATCATCGCCTCGACGAAGAGGTCGGTGCCCTTCTGGTGCCGGATGCGGCCGGAACAGCCGACGATCCGGCGCCCGGCAAGAGCCTCGACCACCGGGCCCGCCGGCGGCGGACCGTCCGGCGTGAAGGCCGTGAGGTCGATGCCGTGCATCACGACCGTCGCGGGCCGTTCGAGGAAGGCGGCGCTGCGCCCGCTCGTGGCGACGACCGCGTCCATCCGTCCGATGAGGAAGCGTGTCCAGGCCGTGTGGCGACGCTGGGCGGCGGAGGTGAAGAGGAGGCGCAGCGGCATGCGCAGGAGATCGCGCAGGACGAGGCCGAGCAGCATTTCGGTGTTGCGCCGCGCGTGCCAGATGCGGCGGGCGCGCCCGGCTGGCCGGCGCCAGAGCCCGGCAAGCGCGCGGTAGGGCAGGCGCGGCACCGAAGGGGGAAGGACGTCCGGGCCGAAGGAGGCGATGGCGTGCCGGTGCGCCTGCAGCGGCAGGAGCTGGACGATGGTGGAGGTGACGCCCGAAAGGCGCCGCTTGAGGTTCGGCGCCACGATCTCCACGTCCCGCGCCCGCATCCGCCCAGCCCGCATGCCCTGTCCGTTCGCCCGCAGGCGCCCTCTCGCAAGCAAAAGGCCGGGCGTTCCGCGCCCGGCCTCGAAGATCGTCCCGGAATGCGAAGGAAGCGGTGCCGCGGAGGCCCGCGCCGCCTCCGGAGCGCTCAGACCCAGCGCACTTCCAGGACTTCGTAGGAGCGCGAGCCGCCGGGCGCGGAAACCTCGACCGTGTCGCCCTCGGTCTTGCCGATGAGCGCGCGGGCGATGGGGGAGGTGATGGAGACGCGGCCGGACTTCACGTCGGCCTCCTGCTCGCCCACGATCTGGTAGACCTTCTCCTCGTCGGTATCCTCGTCGACGAGCTTCACCGTGGCGCCGAACTTGATGCGCTCGCCCGAGAGCTTGGAGACGTCGATGACCTCGGCCCGGGCCGTGAGGTCCTCGAGCTCGGAGATGCGGCCCTCGTTGAGGCTCTGCGACTCCTTGGCGGCGTGATATTCGGCGTTTTCCGAAAGGTCACCATGGGCGCGGGCTTCCGAGATCGCCGCGATGATGCGCGGGCGTTCCTCCTGCTGGCGACGACGCAGCTCCTCGCGGAGCGTGTCGAATCCGCGGACCGTCATCGGGACCTTTTCCATGGTCTCACCTTTCGCTGTCCGGCCCATCGGCCGAAACAATTTCCTTCAGCCCGATCCGGCGGATGGCCGATCGGGAATCATCACACGTCGAACGGAGGACGCCGGCCGTCCCGAACGGGGGCCGGTGATGACATCGGCAATCCGTCGTCTCGCACCGGGGCCCCGATGCGAGGTCCCGGCGAAACGGTGCCGTCTTCGATCACGCGGTCCGGTCTGAGAGGGGAGCCATCTCGACCGAACGGATCAGGTCAGGCGCGATCAAAATATGACTGTAGCGCCCGAACTTCAAGATTGCCCTGCCGCAGGGCTTCGATAGCCGCCGCCGCAGCGTTCATGCCCGCGAGCGTCGTGTAGTAGGGCACCTTCTGCATCAGGGTCGCGCGACGCAGCGACTTGGAATCCGACACGGCCTTCTGCCCGTCCGTCGTGTTGAACACGATATGGACCCGGCTGTTGCGAATCGCGTCCTCGATATGCGGACGCCCTTCCAGGACCTTGTTGATCTTCTCGGCCGCGACGCCGTTCTGGGCGAGGAATCGTGCGGTGCCGCCGGTCGCCAGGACCTTGAAGCCGAGGCCGGCGAGCTTGGCGACGGCCGGCAGCATGCCGTCCTTGTCCTCGTCGCGCACCGAGACGAAGACGGTGCCGGCGCGCGGCAGGTCGACGCCGGCGCCGAGCTGCGCCTTGGCGAAGGCGAGGGCGAAATGGTGGTCGAGGCCCATCACCTCGCCGGTCGACTTCATCTCGGGCCCGAGCAGCGTGTCGACGCCGGGGAAGCGGGCGAAGGGGAAGACCGCCTCCTTGACCGCGACATGGCCGAGATTGCGGGCGTCGGTCTTGCCGCCATAGGCGTCGAAGGCGGCGTCCAGCGTCTCGCCAGCCATGATGCGCGCGGCGATCTTGGCGATCGGGCGCCCGATCGACTTGGCGACGAAGGGAACGGTGCGCGAGGCGCGCGGATTCACCTCGAGCACGTAGATCGTGCCGTCCTTGATCGCGTATTGCACGTTCATCAGCCCGCCGACATGCAGCGCGCGTCCGAGCGCCGAGGTCTGGCGCTCCAGTTCGTCGACGATCTCGGGCGAGAGCGAGTGGACGGGCAGGGAGCAGGCCGAGTCGCCCGAATGGATGCCCGCCTCCTCGATATGCTCCATGATGCCGGAGACGTAGGTGTTCGTGCCGTCGCAGAGGCAGTCGACATCCACCTCGATCGCTTCCGAGAGGTAGGTGTCGAAGAGGAGCGGGTTCTTGCCGAGCAGGGTGTTGATCTGCCCGGTCTTGTCGTTCGGATATTTCTGCTTGATGTCCTCGGGGACGAGGCCCGGCACGGTGTCGAGCAGATAGCTCTGCAGCATGGCCTCGTCGCCGATGATCTGCATGGCACGGCCGCCGAGCACGTAGGAGGGGCGCACGACGAGCGGGAAGCCCAGTTCCCCTGCGATGGTGCGCGACTGCTCCACCGAATAGGCGATGCCGTTGCGCGGCTGGGTGAGGCCGAGCTTCATCAGGAGCTTCTGGAAGCGGTCGCGATCCTCGGCGAGGTCGATCATGTCCGGCGAGGTGCCGAGGATCGGGATGCCCGCCCGTTCCAGCGCCTCGGCGAGCTTCAGCGGAGTCTGGCCGCCGAACTGCACGATGACGCCGTGCAGCGTGCCCGCCTTCTGCTCGGCGCGCAGGATCTCCAGGACGTCCTCGGCCGTCAACGGCTCGAAATAGAGGCGGTCGGACGTGTCGTAGTCGGTGGAGATGGTCTCGGGATTGCAGTTGACCATGATCGACTCATAGCCGGCATCCTTCAGCGCGAAGGCGGCGTGGCAGCAGCAATAGTCGAACTCGATGCCCTGGCCGATCCGGTTCGGACCGCCGCCGAGGATGACGACCTTCCTGGCGGCGGAGACCTCGGCTTCGGAGCGCTCCGCGCCGGCGAAGGCCTTCTCGTAGGTCGAGTACATATAGGGCGTCGGCGAGGCGAACTCGGCCGCGCAGGTGTCGATCCGCTTGTAGACGGGGTGCACGTCGAGCCGCTCGCGAAGGCGCGAGACGTCGGCCGCGTCCTTGCCGACCAGCGAGCCGAGGCGCGCGTCGGAGAAGCCCATGGATTTGAGCATGCGCAGGTTCTCGGCATCCGCGGGCAGCCCGTGCTCGCGCACGCGCCCTTCCATCGCGATGATGCCGGCGATCTGTTCGAGGAACCACGGGTCGATGCGGCACATCTGGTGGACCTCTTCCAGCGAGGTGCCCATGCGGATGGCCTGCGCGACCATGCGCAGCCGGTCCGGCGTCGGCGTGCCGAGCGCGGCGCGGATGGCGTTGCGGTTCTCGCCGGTGCCCACGCCCGCCGCCTCGACGAGGCCGGGAATCTCGATCTCGTCGAGGCCGGTCAGGCCCGTCTCCAGACCGCGCAGTGCCTTCTGCAGCGATTCCTGGAAGGTGCGCCCGATCGCCATGACCTCGCCGACCGACTTCATCGCGGTCGTCAGGATGGGCGAGGCGCCGGGGAACTTCTCGAAGGCGAAGCGCGGGATCTTGGTGACGACGTAGTCGATCGAGGGCTCGAACGAGGCCGGGGTCGCGCCGCCCGTGATGTCGTTCTCAAGCTCGTCCAGCGTGTAGCCGACGGCGAGCTTGGCCGCGATCTTGGCGATGGGGAAGCCCGTCGCCTTGGAGGCGAGCGCCGAGGAGCGCGAGACGCGCGGATTCATCTCGATGACGACGAGGCGGCCGTTCGCCGGGTTGACGGCGAACTGCACGTTCGAGCCGCCGGTCTCGACGCCGATCTCGCGCAGCACCGCGATCGAGGCGTTGCGCATCATCTGGTATTCCTTGTCGGTCAGCGTCAGCGCCGGCGCGACGGTGATCGAATCGCCCGTATGGACGCCCATCGGGTCGATGTTCTCGATGGAGCAGACGATGATGCAATTGTCCGCCTTGTCGCGGACGACCTCCATCTCGTACTCCTTCCAGCCGAGCACGCTCTCCTCGATGAGCACTTCGGTCGTCGGCGAGGCGTCGAGCCCGCCTTCGACGATCTCGAAGAATTCGGAGCGGTTGTAGGCGATGCCGCCGCCCGTGCCGCCCATGGTGAAGGACGGGCGGATGATGGCGGGAAGGCCCACCTCCTCGAGCGCCTCGGCGGCGGCGGCGAGCGCGCGGGCCATGTAGCGCTGCTTGCGGTCGAGCCCGCCATTCTGCCAGTCGGCTTCGAGCCTGGCGAGCGCCGCTTCGCGCTCGGCGGCGTCCGTCACCTGCGCGTTGACGGTCGCCTTCTTCTCCTCGAAGGCGAGACGGTCGGCCTTCTTGGCCTCCGTGGCGTTGGCCAGGAGCGACTTCGGCGTCTCGAGCCCGATGCGCGTCATCGCCTCGCGGAAGAGCGCCCGGTCCTCCGCCATGTCGATGGCGGCGGCGTCCGCCCCGATCATCTCGACGCCGAACTTGTCGAGCACCCCCATGCGCTTCAGCGAGAGCGCGGTGTTCAGCGCCGTCTGTCCGCCCATCGTCGGCAGGATCGCGTCCGGGCGCTCCTTCTCGATGATCTTGGCGACGACTTCGGGGGTGATCGGTTCGATATAGGTGGCGTCGGCGAGATCGGGATCGGTCATGATCGTCGCCGGATTGGAATTGACGAGGACGATCCGGTAGCCCTCGGCCTTCAGCGCCTTGCAGGCCTGCGTTCCCGAATAGTCGAACTCGCATGCCTGGCCGATGATGATGGGACCGGCCCCGACGATGAGGATGGTCTTGATGTCTTGGCGCTTGGGCATCGGGCTCTGTCCGGTCGGCTCGCTCGCGCGCGGACGCCCCGCCGGGAGGGCAGGGTCGCACGGTCGAGGGATATAAGGTCAAGCGCGGCTTATAGGCAAAGCGGGCGCGCGGCGAAAGGCCCGATCACGCCCGAGCGTGTCAGGGCGCGGCGATCTCGGCCGCGCTGGAGGGCAGGCGGCGCCCGTCGTAGCGCTCGTAGCCGAGCGAGACGGCGAGGCAGGCGAGCTCGACCGTCCTCGGGATCTCGACCGATTTCCCGTCCCGGTCGCCCTTCTCGTAATACTGGATGACGCGCTTCTTCAGCCCGAGCTTGTCGGCCGCATCCTTCTGCTTGAGCCCGAGGCTCTTGCGCCAGGCCTTGAAGGCATCGGCATCCATCGCGCGTCTCTCCGTTCGAGTTCCGGTGTCAGGTGGGGGCGAAGCCCGCAGAACGGCCTTGCCGGACAGGCTGGGCCGCCTGCCGGCTCGTTAGCGGCATGAATCGCGAACCGCAAAGAGAAAATGCACGATGTGCGCGTTTTGCCATCTTGTAATGGCGCACGAAGTGCGCATCTTATCTGCAGTGGACGATCACCGACAGTGAGGACGAGGGTCGTAAGGCCGCACGGACACACGGGAAAACAACGCCAGCGAAGGAGCGCAGCCATGCTTGCAGACATCATCATCGGACGGTCGGCCTTCGGCGGGGACCGAGAGCGCGACGACCTTCACCGCCATGCCACCTTCAGCTGCGGGGTGCGCAGCTGGGTGAAGCGCATGGTCGCTCGCCTGTCCGCCTGACGCCGTTTCGCGCGATCTTCACATACGAACGCCGCCGGAGCTGATGCTCCGGCGGCGTTGCTGCATGCCGAATTGGACGTCCGCGCTCAGGCGGCGGCTTTCGCCTTGTGCTCGTCGATCAGCCGGAAGAAGCGGTCGAAGAGATAATGCGAGTCCTGCGGGCCCGGCGAGGCCTCGGGATGGTGCTGCACGGAGAAGACGGGCTTGTCGGAGAGGCGCAGGCCGCAGTTGGAGCCGTCGAAGAGCGAGCGATGGGTCTCCTCCACGCCCTGCGGCAGCGAGCCGGCGGCGACGGCGAAGCCGTGATTCATCGAGACGATCTCCACCTTGCCGGTGGTGAAGTCCTTGACCGGGTGATTGGCGCCGTGATGGCCCTGATGCATCTTCTCGGTCGTGGCGCCGAGCGCCAGCGCCAGAAGCTGGTGCCCGAGGCAGATGCCGAAGATCGGCACGTCCTTCTCCACCAGTTCGCGGATCACCGGCACCGCATACGCGCCCGTCGCCGCCGGATCGCCGGGACCGTTGGAGAGGAACACGCCGTCCGGCTTGTGCGCCATGATTTCCTCGGCCGTCGCCGTGGCGGGCATCAGCACGACCTTGGCGCCCTGGCCGGCCATGAGGCGCAGGATATTGCGCTTGGTGCCGTAGTCGATGGCCACCACGGTGTAGCGCGGCTCGGCGTCGGTGCTGTAGCCGACGTTCCAGGCCCAGGGGCCCTCCTGCCAGGTCGCGGTCTGCTGCGTGCCGACGTCCTTGGCGAGATCGAGGCCGACGAGGCCGCTCCACGAAGCCGCGCGCGCCTTCAGCGCCTCGACGTCGAAGACCCCGTCCGGCGCATGGGCGATCACGGCGTTCACGGCGCCCTTCTCGCGGATGAGGGCGGTGAGGGCGCGCGTGTCGATGCCCGAAAGCGCGACGACGCCGCGTGCCGTCAGCCAGGCGTCGAGATCGCCGGCGGAGCGGTAGTTGGAGGGTCCGGAGACCTCGGCGCGGAAGATGGCGCCGACCGCGCCCCGGCCGTTCATCGGCACGAGGTCCTCGTGGTCCTCGTCATTGGTGCCGACATTGCCGATATGGGGGAAGGTGAAGGTGACGATCTGCCCGGCATAGGAGGGGTCGGTCAGGATCTCCTGGTAGCCGGTGAGCGCCGTGTTGAAGCAGACCTCGCCTTCCACCGCGCCCGGCGCGCCGAGGCCGGTTCCCTCAATCACGGTGCCGTCGGCGAGGACGAGAAGGGCGGTCGGCTTGGTCTTGGTCCAGCCTTCGGTCATGGCGTGCCTCGCGCAAAGGGTTCGTGGCGGCGCGCGACCGGGCGGCATGGGGCCATGCCGGGGGTCACGCGCGATGCGGACTGTCGAAATCCGATTGCATATCGCCGTCCTGTCGCCCATGTGCAAGGCCCTCGCGAGCGGCCGAGCCCTGCGGGGACCGTGGAAGGACCGGATATGACCATGCGCCAGACCATCACCGACGCCATGAAGCAGGCCATGCGCGACCAGGACAAGCGCCGCACCGGCACCCTGCGCCTCGTCCAGGCCGCCGTGAAGGACCGCGACATCGCCAACCGCACCGCCGGCAAGCCGGAGGCGAGCGACGACGAGATCCTGGCGCTCCTGTCCAAGATGATCAAGCAGCGCGAGGAATCGGCGGGGATCTACGAGACGAACGGCCGGCCCGAACTCGCGAGCCAAGAGCGCGAGGAGATCGCGATCCTGAAGGCCTACCTGCCCGCGCAGATGGACGAGGCCGGGATCGACGACGCCGTCGGCGCGGCGATCGCCGAGACGGGCGCTACGGGCCCCGCCGACATGGGCCGCGTCATGGCCGTCCTGAAGGCGAAGCATGCGGGCGGGATGGACTTCTCCAAGGCGAGCGCCTCGGTGAAGCGCCTGCTCGCGGCCGCCAAGGCCTGAAACCTCCCCGCCGGGCGGCCGGTCTGCTAGTCTGGCGGATCGCCACCGCCGGACCCGTCGCGACGAGCCCAAGGACCCCATGCGCTTTCCGCCGAGCTTCCTGGAAGAGATCCGCGCCCGGATCCCGATCTCCGAGATCGTCGGCCGGCGCGTGGTCTTCGACCGGCGCAAGTCCCAGCCGGCCAAGGGCGATCACTGGGCCTGCTGCCCGTTCCACGGCGAGAAGTCGCCGAGCTTCCACTGCGAGGACCAGAAGGGCCGCTACCATTGCTTCGGCTGCGGCGTCTCGGGCGATCACTTCCGCTTCCTGACAGAGCTCGACGGCCTCTCCTTTCCCGAGGCAGTGGAGCGCCTCGCGGCCGAGGCGGGACTGGCGATGCCCGACCGCGACCCGGAGGCGGAGCGGCGCGAGGCGGCGCGGGCGACCATCCTCGATGCCATGAAGATCGCCGCCGCCTTCTTCCAGGCGAGCCTCCAGGAGGCCGACGGCGCCAAGGCGCGGGCCTATCTGCGCGACCGCGGCATGAACCTGCAGACGCAGGCGAGCTTCGGCCTCGGCTACGCGCCCGATTCGCGCAACCGCCTGAAGGAGCACCTGGCCGCCAAGGGCGTCGCGCGCTCCGAGATCGAGGGGGCCGGCCTCGTCGTGCACGAGAACACCGCCGTCTCCTACGACCGCTTCCGCGACCGGCTGATGTTCCCGATCCTCGACATTTCCAGCCGGCCCATCGCCTTCGGCGGCCGGGCGCTCTCTGCGAATGTCTCGGCCAAGTATCTGAACTCGCCGGAGACCGAGGTCTTCCACAAGGGCGACGTGCTCTTCAACCTCGCACGGGCCCGCAAGGCGCTGAAGAGCGCGGGGACCGTGATCGTCGTCGAAGGCTACATGGACGCGATCATGCTGGCGCAGGCCGGCTTCGAGAACGCCGTCGCCCCGCTCGGCACCGCCCTGACCGAGCGCCAGCTCGACCTCCTCTGGCGCTCCGCGCAGGAGCCGATCCTGTGTTTCGACGGCGACGCGGCCGGACAGAAGGCGGCCTGGCGCGCGGCGGAACTGGCATTGCCCGGCTTGAAGCCCGGCCGCTCGCTGCGCTTTGCCATGCTGCCCGAGGGCAAGGATCCCGACGACCTCGTGCGCGACGGCGGGGCGGAGGCCTTTCGCGGGGTGCTCGACGCCGCGCGTCCGCTCGCCGATCTCGTCTGGATGCGCGAGACGGCGGGGGGCGTGTTCGACACGCCGGAGCGGCGGGCCGATCTGGAGCAGCGGCTGAAGGCGGCCGTCAAGCGCATCGGCGACGAGAGCGTGCGCCGCCACTACCTGCGCGATGCCGACGAGCGCCTCGCCGCCTTCTTCGGACCGGCGCGCCAGGGCGCCGGACGGGGCGCGCCGCGCGAGCGCCAGGGCGGAGCGCGCGAGGCGCGCGGGCAGGGCGGCGAGGGGCGGCGCACGGCGGCGGCCGGCACGCGCCGCTCGCCCATCTCCGACCGGCTGTCGCGCTCCAGCCTCACCCGCCCGGCCGGCGGCGGACAGGCCTCCTCGCTGCGCGAGATCGCCATCGTTCTGGGCTTCGTCAATCATCCGCTCCTCATCGAGGAGGCGTTCGACTATTTCGCCGCGCTCGATCTCGCCGAGGGCGATCTCGACCGGCTGCGCTCCGTCGTGCTCGACATCCATGCGGAGAAGGCGACGAACGATCGGAGCGAACTCCTCGCCGAGATCGAACGGCGCGGCGCGGGCGATCTCTTTCGTCTGTTCGAGGCGAGGGCGCGCATGGTGCGGCTCTGGCCTGTCCTTGCGGAAGCGGCGCCGGAGGACGCACGGGAAGCGGTGCGGCAGGCGCTCCACTTGCATCACCGGTCCCGATCCCTACATACGGAACTTCGTATCGCCGAAGAAGCGCTGATGCGCGATCAGAGCGACGAGGCCTACGCCCATATGCTGGAGGTGAAGCGGGAGATCGAGAGCGTCGAGGGGACGGAAGCCCTCATCGAAGGCTTCGGCACGCTTTCGGGGCGAGCCGTGAAGACCTTCTGATCGAAGAGCCGAAGGCACGCCGAACGCGCTGCCGCCGGCGGTCGACAGGCGCTCGAACCGCAGAATCCGAACCGTCTTGCGGGGTTGACAGGGCTTGACGCTTCGGTGACACGACGTGCAACGGCGTCGTGGCCTTGAAATTTATGGGAAACATCCATTTTTAGGCCGCGGTCGAGCGGGCGTTACGACGTCAAGCGGCAGGCCGCGTATGGTTAACCGGGCGTTTACCGGTCGCGTGGCAGGAACGAACTCCGGTTCGCCTTCGTGCCGAGCGGCCAGAATCTCTCGAGATGACCCCGTGGCAGGCCGGATCGGCGACGCGCGAACTGGAGAATGACACGCATGGCGACAAAGGCCAACGAGAGCGAAGCCCCGGTCGAGGAGCGCAACGACTCTGCCCCCGACGGCCCCTTGCTCGACCTTTCGGATGACGCCGTCAAGAAGATGATCAAGGCCGCCAAGAAGCGCGGCTTCGTGACGATGGACCAGCTCAACTCGATGCTCTCGGCGGACGACGTCACGTCCGAGCAGATCGAGGACACGATGGCCATGCTGAACGACATGGGCATCAACGTCGTCGAGGACGACGAGGAAGGCGGCGAGGAAGAGCAGCCCGCCGAGGAAAGCGAGAGCACCGAGGTCGCCGAGGCCGGCTCGACCCAGGTCGCCGCCGCGCCCAAGCGCGAGGCCGGCGAGCGCACCGACGATCCCGTGCGCATGTATCTGCGCGAGATGGGCTCGGTCGAGCTTCTCTCCCGCGAGGGCGAGATCGCCATCGCCAAGCGCATCGAGGCCGGGCGCGAGACGATGATCGCCGGGCTCTGCGAGAGCCCGCTGACCTTCCAGGCCATCATCATCTGGCGCGACGAGCTCAACGACGGCAACATCATGCTGCGCGAGATCGTCGATCTCGAGGCGACCTATGCCGGACCCGAGGCCAAGGCCCCGATGGGCAACGGCGACGGAACGCCCGCGCCCGCCACCGAGCCGCCCTCCGCCCGCCTTCCCGGCGAGGAGGAGGAGGACGACGAGGACGATCTGGAGAACTCCCTGTCGCTCGCCGCGATGGAGGCCGAGATCCGTCCGCAGGTCATGGCGACCTTCGACGTCATCGCCGACAGCTACAAGCGCCTGCGCAAGCTGCAGGACCAGCAGGTCGAGAACCGGCTCGCCGCTCAGGGCACGCTATCGCCGAGCCAGGAGCGGTCCTACAAGAAGCTGAAGGACGACCTCATCACCGCGGTGAAGAGCCTTTCGCTGAACCAGAACCGCATCGACGCGCTCGTCGCCCAGCTCTACGACATCAACAAGCGCCTCGTGACGAACGAGGGGCGCCTCCTGCGTCTGGCCGAGAGCCATGGCGTGCGCCGCGACGAGTTCCTGCGCGAGTACCAGGGGTCGGAACTCGACCCGAACTGGACGCGGCACGTCGCCAACCTTTCCGGCAAGGGCTGGCTGAAATTCGTCCAGAACGAGAAGGAGGGCGTTCGCGCCCTTCGGCAGGAGATCCAGAATCTGGCCACCGAGACGGGGCTCGAGATCATCGAGTTCCGCCGCATCGTCAACATGGTCAAGAAGGGCGAGTCCGAGGCCCGGCAGGCCAAGAAGGAGATGGTCGAGGCGAATCTTCGTCTCGTGATCTCGATCGCCAAGAAATACACGAACCGCGGTCTGCAGTTCCTGGACCTCATCCAGGAGGGCAATATCGGCCTGATGAAGGCGGTGGACAAGTTCGAGTACCGCCGCGGCTACAAGTTCTCGACCTACGCCACGTGGTGGATCCGGCAGGCGATCACCCGTTCGATCGCCGACCAGGCCCGCACGATCCGCATTCCCGTGCATATGATCGAGACGATCAACAAGATCGTGCGCACGAGCCGCCAGATGCTGCACGAGATCGGCCGCGAGCCGACGCCGGAGGAACTGGCCGAGAAACTGGCCATGCCGCTGGAGAAGGTGCGCAAGGTCCTGAAGATCGCCAAGGAGCCGATCTCCCTCGAGACGCCGGTGGGCGACGAGGAGGATTCGCATCTCGGCGACTTCATCGAGGACAAGAACGCCATCCTGCCGATCGACGCCGCGATCCAGGCCAATCTGCGCGAGACGACCACACGCGTGCTCGCCTCGCTGACGCCGCGCGAGGAGCGCGTGCTGCGCATGCGCTTCGGCATCGGCATGAACACCGACCACACGCTGGAAGAGGTCGGCCAGCAGTTCTCGGTGACGCGCGAGCGCATTCGCCAGATCGAGGCCAAGGCCCTGCGCAAGCTCAAGCATCCGAGCCGCTCGCGCAAGCTGCGGTCCTTTCTCGACAGCTGAACCGGGGCGGCCCGACCGCCGCATTCGCACAGACACGAAAGCCGCTCCGGCAACCCCGGGGCGGCTTTCGTCGTTCTAGGGGCTCGGAGTTCGTCGAACGCCCGGTCCCGCCACGCCAGATCCCAGCACGCCACGATGTCCAGACCGCCGCATGAACGGCAGGTGAACATGCCCTTCCGGCGGCGTTCAGCCGGCGCGCTCTAATCTCGGTCCCAAGATCAATCGAACCACCCCGGAGGACATCATGGTCACGACCTTCATCCGCAACGCCTGCCTTGCCGTCGCGATCGCCGCTACGGGCCTCGTCGGAACCGTCCTGCCGGCCGCCGCGCAGGACGTGCGCTTCGGGATCACCATCGGCGACGGGCGGCCCGACTATCACCGCGGCTACGACCGTCACGACCGCCGCTCGCACTACCGCCCGGCGCCCGTCTGCGGCCCGCAGCAGGCCGAGAACAAGGCGGACCGCATGGGTCTTCGCCGCACCCGCGTCGTCGATGTCAGCCGCCGCAGCATCGTGGTCCAGGGCCGCTCGCGCGGCGACCGCGCCACGGTGCGCTTCGCCCGCGCGCCCGGCTGCCCGGTGATCAGCTTCCGCAACTGAGGCGGCCTTACCGGAAACGACGAAAGGCGGGTGGTGCTCGAGGCACCGCCCGCCTTTTTCCATGCTCCGCGATGATTTCCCGCCGCTACGGCGCGATGTCGAACTCCATCCGCACGGTTGCGCGAACGGTCGATTCGCCGGTCTCCACCGGCACCGCGGGCGCGGGTGCCGCGTCCATGCGCTTCATCGACTGCAGCATCGGCATCGGCGGCATCTCGTCCGTCCCGACCTCGATATGGCGCACCGCGCCGAGCGTCACGCCGGCCGCCTCGGCGAGCACCGCCGCCGTCGCCCGCGCATCCGCCACCGCGTCGCGCCGCGCCGCCTCGCGCAAGGCCGCCGGATCGTCGAAGGCGAAGGTCAGCGATCCGCCCTGGTTCACCCCGAGCGTCACCGCCTTGTCGAGGATCTCGCCGAGCTTTGCGAGATCGCGAACGCGCACCGAAAGCGTGTTGCGCACCTCGTAGCCGACGATCGCCGGCGGGTTCTGGGGCGGCGTGTCGTCGTTGTCGTAGCGATATTGCGGCGAGACGGCGAAGTCCGAGGTCTGCAGGTCGCGCGCCTCGATGCCGAACTCCTTCATCGCCGTGGACACGCGCGCCATGGTCTCGTTCGTGCGGTCGAGCGCGGCGCGGGCCGTCTCTTCCACGGACAGGACCGTGAAGCTCGCAAGCGCGAGGTCCGGCGTGCCGCTGGCCTCGCCGGTGCCGGTGACGTCGATGCGCGGCCGGTCGGGCGCCGCATCCTGCGCGAGGGCGGCGGGCGCGTCGGCGAGGGCGGTGGCTCCCAGAAGAGCGGCGGCCAGGATGACAGGTCTCACGAGAGGCGATCTCCGATTCGGGAAGGGTAGCGTTCTCTGTATCGCTCCATTGCGGCACGATCTCGAAGGGCTCGGCGCCGCCCTGCCGCGCGGGTCGCGATGGGGGCGCCGACCGCATCGACGAAGGCCGGCTTGGCCGCATCCTCGGCCGGGGATAGGCTTGACCTTCGGGCGGCAATCGCCGAACGCGAAGACCGACCCCGCTCATGCAACGACAAGGGTCTCAGCCGCGGACGGACATCGTCCGAAGGCCGGGCAGATCACCGGGAGAGACGATGCCATTCGACGAGGCGAAGAAGGCGGCCGATCGCCAGGCCGCGCTGGACTATCACGAGTTCCCCAAGCCCGGGAAACTCGAGATCCGCGCCACCAAGCCCATGGCGACGGGGCGCGACCTCAGCCGCGCCTATTCGCCGGGCGTCGCCGAAGCCTGCCTCGAGATCGAGAAGAATCCCGCCGACGCGCGCCGCTACACGGCCAAGGGCAATCTCGTGGCCGTCATCTCCAACGGCACGGCCGTCCTTGGCCTCGGCAATATCGGGGCGCAGGCCTCCAAGCCGGTAATGGAGGGCAAGGCCGTCCTCTTCAAGAAATTCGCCGGCATCGACTGTTTCGACATCGAGGTGAACGAGCCCGATCCCGAACGGCTGGCCGATCTCGTCTGCCGGCTGGAGCCGACCTTCGGCGCGATCAACCTGGAGGACATCAAGGCGCCCGACTGCTTCCTCGTGGAGAAGATCTGCCGCGAGCGCATGAACATTCCCGTCTTCCACGACGACCAGCACGGCACGGCCATCGTCGCGGCCGCCGCGGCGACGAACGCCGTGCGCGTGGCCGGCAAGCGCTTCGAGGATCTGAAGGTCGTGGCGCTCGGGGCCGGCGCCGCCGGCATCGCCTGCCTGAAGATGTTCCTGGTGATGGGCGTGAAGCGCGAGAACATCACCATGCTGGATTCCAAGGGCGTGGTGCACGACCGGCGCAACGACCTGACGCCTGAGAAGAGCGAATTCGCCATCCGCACCGACAAGCGGACGACGCTGGAGGCGATGGAAGGCGCCGATCTGTTCCTCGGCGTCTCCGGGCCCGGCCTGCTGACGCAGGAAATGGTCTCGAAGATGGCGCCGGCTCCCATCATCTTCGCGCTCGCCAACCCGACGCCGGAGATCATGCCCGAACTCGTGCGCGAGGTCTCGCCCGACGCGCTCATCGCCACCGGGCGCTCGGACTATCCCAATCAGGTCAACAACGTCCTGTGCTTCCCCTTCATCTTCCGCGGCGCCCTTGATGTCGGCGCGACGGAGATCAACGACGCGATGAAGGTCGCCTGCGTCGAGGCGCTCGCCGATCTCGCGCGCGCCACCACCTCCGCCGAGGTCGGGCTCGCCTACCAGGGCGAACGGCTCACCTTCGGGCCGGACTACCTCATCCCCAAGCCCTTCGATCCCCGTCTCCTGTCGACGATCGCTCCGGCGGTCGCCAAGGCCGCGATGGAGAGCGGCGTCGCCACGCGCCCCGTCGATCTCGTCGCCTACAAGGAAAAGCTGCAGGGGCAGGTCTACAAGTCCGCGCTCGTCATGCGCCCGGCCTTCGAGGCCGCCCGGCGCGGCGGCCGGCGCGTCGTCTTCGCCGAGGGCGAGGAGCCGCGCGTCCTGCGCGCCGCGCAGGCGATGAGCGAGGAGGGGATGGGCACGCCCATCCTCATCGGGCGGCCGGAGGTGATCGAGGCGCGTATCGAGCGTGACGGCCTCAACCTCGTGCCCGGCCGTCATGTCGAGCTCGTCAACCCCGAGAACGACAGCCGTTTCCGCGACTACTGGACTCACTATCACCAGCTGATGAAGCGCAACGGCGTGACGCCCGATCTCGCCAAGACGATCATCCGCACCAACACCACCGCCATCGCGGCGGTCATGGTGCATCGCGGCGAGGCCGACGCCATGATCTGCGGGACGATCGGCGAGTATTTCCGCCATCTCAATGACATCCGGCAGATCCTTTCGAGCGCGACGCTGCATCCCGTCGGCGCCCTGTCGCTCATCCTCATGGATCGTGGGCCGCTCTTCGTGTGCGACACCCATGTCCATATCGAGCCGACGGCCGCGCAGATCGCCGAGACCATGGTCGCGGCCGCCCGCCACGTGCGGCGCTTCGGCATCGAGCCCAAGGTGGCCCTGTGCTCGTCCTCGCAGTTCGGCAATTTCGACAGCCGGTCCGGGCGCCTCGCCCGCGAGGCGCTGGCGATCCTCGACGCGCGTGCGCCGGACTTCGCCTACGAGGGCGAGATGCACACGGATGCCGCCCTCGACCCCGAACTGCGCGAGCGCCTCTTCCCGGACGGGCGTCTGGAGGGGGCCGCCAATGTCCTCGTCTACACCAACGCGGATGCGGCGGGCGCGGCGCGCAACATCCTGCGCTCGGTCGCCGACGGCCTGGAAGTCGGCCCGATCCTGATGGGCATGGGCAATTGCGCCCACATCGTCACCGCGGGCGTCTCCGTCCGCGGCCTCCTCAACATCGCCGCTCTCGCCGGCACGCCCGTCTCGAGCTACGGCTGACGCGAGGCGGCCCGGGGCACGGCGTCCCCGGGCCCCCAGCTATAAGGGCGCGAGCGGTGGAGGCCGTGGCGCCCGCGCCAGATGAGATCGGGGCTGTGGAGGGGGATCGACTGGTGGGCCCGGCAGGACTCGAACCTGCAACCAAGCGGTTATGAGCCGCCGGCTCTAACCATTGAGCTACAGGCCCCACCCGCTTCGCCTAGCGCAAACCGGCGGGGGGCTCAAGCGGCGGGTTGCGGCGCGGCGGGATTTGCGGGACCTCGGCAAGGGAATCGCAGGGCGAGTGCTCAATGTCTGGCTGAATCGTTTGCTGCGCCGCAAACAACCGGCAGGCCCCTGGGGAACCATTCGAAGGCTGGAAGCTTGTCTAGCGTCGATCCCCACTGCCGGAGCGCCCACTTGACGATCCACATCACGCCGAACACCGCGTCGCTCTACCTGAACAAGCCGGGACTGCGCAGATCCCGCATCCAGGAGGGACGTCCTTATCCGCGTGGCGCGACCTGGGACGGGCTCGGCGTGAACTTCGCCGTCTTCTCCGCCAACGCGACGAAGGTCGAGCTCTGCATCTTCGACCAGAAGGGCGAGGTCGAGCTGGAGCGGATCGAACTGCCGGAATACACGAACGAGATCTTCCACGGCTACCTGCCTGCAGCCCGCCCCGGCATGGTCTACGGCTACCGCGTTCACGGGCCCTACGAGCCGGATGCCGGTCACCGCTTCAACCCGAACAAGCTGCTCGTCGATCCCTATGCCCGCCAATATGTGGGCGAGCTCAAATGGGACCACGCGCTGTTCGGCTACACGATCGGTCACGAGGACGAGGACCTCTCCTTCGACGAGCGGGACAGCGCGAGCTTCGTGCCCAAGTGCCAGGTCGTCGATCAGGCCTTCACCTGGGGCGACGAGCGCAAGCCGAACATCCCGTGGGAGCGCACCATCTTCTACGAGACCCACGTCAAGGGTTTCACCCAGCGCCATCCTTCGGTCGGTGAGGCGGAGCGCGGCAAGTTCGCCGGGCTGATGAACCCGGACGTCCTCGCCTACATCAAGAGCCTCGGCGTCACCTCGGTGGAGCTTCTGCCGATCCACGCCTTTGTGGACGACAGCTATCTCGTCGAGAAGGGCCTGCGGAACTATTGGGGCTACAACACGATCGGCTTCTTCGCGCCCGATCCGCGCTATCTCGCCAGCCCCTTCGTGAATGAATTCAAGGAGATGGTCTCCGCCTTCCACCATGCCGGCCTCGAGGTCATCCTTGACGTCGTCTACAACCACACGGCCGAAGGCAACGAGAAGGGGCCGACGATCTCCTTCAAGGGCATCGACAACGCGACCTACTACCGTCTGCTGCCGGACAACAAGCGCTACTACATCAACGACACTGGCACCGGAAACACCGTCAACACCAGCCACCCGCGCGTGATGCAGCTGGTGACGGACAGCCTGCGCTACTGGGCGAGCGACATGCGGGTCGACGGCTTCCGCTTCGACCTCGCCACGATCCTCGCCCGAGAGCCCACCGGCTTCTCGGAGGAGTCGTCCTTCCTTCACGCCTGCCAGCAGGACCCGATCCTGAGCCAGACCAAGCTCATCGCCGAGCCCTGGGACTGCGGTCCCGGCGGCTATCAGGTCGGTCGCTTCCCGCCGGGCTGGGCCGAATGGAACGACGGCTACCGCGATACCGTGCGCAGCTTCTGGCGCGGCGACGAGGGCAAGATCCCGGCCGTCGCGTCCAAGTTCTCGGCGTCGGCCGACCTCTTCGACAATCGCGGCCGCAAGCCCTGGGCGTCGGTGAACTTCATCACCGCCCATGACGGTTTCACGCTGCACGACCTCGTCTGCTACAACGAGAAGCACAACGAGGCGAACGGCGAGGACAATCGCGACGGTCACTCGCACAATCTCTCGAACAATTACGGCGTCGAGGGTCTGACGGACGATCCGGAGATCAACGAGGTCCGTTTCCGTCAGCTGCGCAACCTGTTCGCGACGCTGCTCTTCTCGCGCGGCACGCCGATGATCCTGGCCGGCGACGAATTCGCCCGCACGCAGGGCGGCAACAACAACGCCTATGCGCAGGACAACGAGATCGGCTGGATCGACTGGAACGTGACGGAAGAGGGCCAGGACCTCGCCGAGTTCGTCCAGAAGCTCATCATGCTGCGGCAGTCCCTGCCGATGCTCCGGCGCGGCAAGTTCCTGCACGGGACGTTCGACGAGGAACTGGGCGTCAAGGACGTGGCGTGGATCACGCCGTCGGGCACCGAGTTCGACTCCGACCATTGGTCGGATCAGGGCGCGCGCTGCTTCGGCGTGCTGCTCGATGGCCGCGCGCAGTCGACGGGCATCCGGCGCCCGGGAACGGACGCCACGATGCTCATCGTCATGAACGCCCATTACGACGTGGTGAACTTCAAGCTGCCGGAGGCGCGGGGCGGCAAGCGCTGGCGCTGCGTGATCGACACGAACCTGCCGAACCGCGAGGAACTCGTGCCCTTCGAGTTCGGCTCGGACTACATGGTGACGGGCCGGGCCTTCCTCGTCTTCCTGCTGGAGCCGTCCGAGGACGACGGGACGCAGGGCGAGGCGATGCGCGCCTTCGCCCATGTCTCCGAAGCCTTCGCGCGCGCGGCCGTCGACCGCGTCCATTTCGTCGAGCCGGGCGAAGTCGAGACCGGGACGCCCGACGGGATCTGACACCGTCCGGGCTTCGGCCCGATCGCAAACGAAAAGGCCTCCGCGTCATCACGCGGGGGCCTTTTGCTGTTGCGCTTGGCAGGATCGGTCGGCGACGAGGGCGGAGCCTGCTCAGCCGCGCATGGGTTCCCCGCGAAGGAGCGCGAGCGCCATGCGGTCGGCACGCAGGCGATGCGCGCGATGCAACGCCTCCGCGGTCGCCGCGTCCTGCGCCAGGATCGCCGCGACGATGGCGCGGTGCTCGCAATCGGAGGTCCTGGGGCTCGGGCGAAGCGGCACGATGGCCATGCGCGCCCGATATTGCTGGTCCCAGTAGAGGCGCAACGTCGCCTGCAGGCGACGATTTCCGCAGGCCGCGACGATGGCGGCATGGAAGCGGTCGTCGAGGGTCGACCAGCGCTCGATGGCGCCTTCTTGCGTGGCCGCCTCCATCGCGGCCATCAGCTCTTCGAGGTCCCGCCGCTCGGCCTCCGAGAGGCCCCGTTCGGCCGCGAGGCGCGCGGCCGCGACCTCGAGCGCGGAGAAGACCTCGTAGATTTCCTGCAGGTCGTCCGGAGACTGATGGCGGATGGTGACGCCGTGGCGCGGGCGGATCGCGACGAGTTCCTCCTCCTCGAGCCGGATCAGCGCCTCGCGGATCGGCGTGCGGCTCATCGAGAGGAGGGCGGCGACCTCGGATTCGAGAAGCGTCGTGCCCGGCGGCAATTCGCCCTCGAGGATGCGGAACTTCAGCTTGCGATAGGCCCGCTCGCGGGCGGAGACCTTGCCGAGCCCGGCAAGGCTCGGCCGGGGCCTCGAACCCGGCTCGGCGGGCGCCGGCCGGGCCGCGTATGCGGGGTCCGGCGCGAGTTCGTCCAGGGATACCGGGTCCTCGCTCACGCCGGGCGCCCCCGTCTAGTGGTTGTCGCGCGGCACGCGCATTCCGGTGCCGTCGATGCCGCCTTGCGCGATCCGCTGGTAGCGCACGGCCGACTCGAGCACCGCCCCCGTGGAGAGCTGGCCGACGAGATCGCGCTGGATCTCCTGCCAGGGCGTCTGGTGCTGCGGATAGTGATAGCCGCCGTCGGCCGCGAGAGCGGCGCGACGGGATTCGAGCTCGGCCTCCTCGAGCAGGATGTCCGCCGTGCCGCGGCCGATGTCGATGCGCACGCGGTCGCCGGTGCGCAGCAGCGCCAGACCGCCGCCGGCGGCCGCTTCCGGGGAGGCGTTCAGGATCGAGGGCGAGCCGGACGTGCCGGACTGGCGCCCGTCGCCGATGCAGGCGAGCGAGGAGATGCCGCGCTTGATGAGATAGTCGGGCGCCCGCATGTTCACGACCTCGGCCGCGCCGGGATAGCCGATGGGGCCGGCGCCGCGCATGAAGAGGACGCAGCTCTCGTCGATGTCGAGGGCCGGATCGTCGATCCGCGCATGGTAGTCCTCGGGCCCGTCGAAGACGATCGCCCGGCCCTCGAAGGCCTGCGGATCCTCGGGGTTGGCGAGGTAGCGCGCCCGGAACTCCTCGGAGATGACCGAGAGTTTCATGATGGCCGAATCGAAGAGATTGCCCTTCAGGACGCGGAAGCCCGCATGGGTCTTCAGCGGCTGGTCGAAGGGCCGGATGACGTTCTTGTCCTCGATGATCGCGCCGCGGCAATTGTCGCCGAGCGAGCGGCCGTTGACCGTCAGCGCATCCTCGGCGATGAGGCCGGCGCCCATCAGCTGGTTCACCACGGCCGGAACGCCGCCGGCATGGTAGTAGTCCTCGCCGAGATATTCGCCGGCGGGCTGGAGGTTCACGAGAAGCGGGATCTCCTCGCCATAGGTCTGCCAGTCCTGGATCGTCAGCTCGACGCCGACATGGCGGGCGAGGGCGTTGAGGTGGATCGGCGCGTTGGTCGAGCCGCCGATGGCGGTGTTGACGCGAATGGCGTTCAGGAAGGCGTCGCGCGTGAGGATGTCGGAGGGCTTCAGGTCCTCGGCGACCATCTCGACGATCCGCTTGCCCGTGAGATAGGAGACCTCCTGCCGGTCGCGATAGGGCGCGGGGATCGCCGCCGAGCCCGGCAGCTGCATGCCCAGCGCTTCGGCGAGCGAGTTCATCGTCGTCGCCGTGCCCATCGTGTTGCAGTAGCCCGTGGAAGGCGCGGACGAGGCGACGAGCTTCACGAAGCCCTGATAGTCGATCTCGCCGGCCGCCATCATCTCGCGGGCCTTCCAGACGATCGTGCCCGACCCCGTGCGCTCGCCCCGGAACCAGCCGTTGAGCATGGGGCCGACGGAGAGGGCGATGGCCGGAATGTTGACGGTCGCCGCCGCCATGAGGCAGGCGGGCGTGGTCTTGTCGCAGCCGATCGTCAGGACGACGCCGTCGAGCGGATAGCCGTAGAGAATCTCGACGAGGCCGAGATAGGCGAGATTGCGGTCGAGGCCCGCCGTCGGGCGCTTGCCGGTTTCCTGGATCGGATGGACGGGGAACTCGATGGCGATGCCGCCGGCCTCGCGGATGCCCTCGCGCACGCGCTTGGCCAGTTCCAGATGATGCCGGTTGCAGGGGGAGAGGTCGGAGCCGGTCTGCGCGATGCCGATGATCGGCTTGCCCGACTGGAGCTCCTCCTGGCTGAGGCCGAAGTTCAGATACCGTTCGAGATAGAGGGCGGTCATGTCGGGATTGTGCGGATTGTCGAACCAGGCGCGCGACCGCAGCTGACGATCCGTCTTCACGATGCTCATTGTGTATTCCCCGACCTGTCGATGCGGGTGCCGACGCGGCGCCCCTTGCGATCAATGTATACGTTGTCGGCGCACGTGGCAATTTCATGTCGGGGGGCAGGATGTCGCCGACGGAGGGTCCGACAAGAAAAAGGCCCGGCGCCTTTCGGCGGCCGGGCCTTCGTCGAAGCGATGAGGCTTCGAGATCAGGTGTTCATGCTCTTCAGCGTGTTGATGTAGTTCTTGGGGAAGAGCATCGGGTTGGGGGCCTTGAAGCCCATGTGCTTGGCGATGTCGCCCACGAAGGCGCTGCAATTGTAGAGGACGGCGTGCCAGACCGGCGAGCTGCCCTGCAGGCCGCGGATATAGGCGACGACGTCGCGATACTGGGCCTCGGTGAGATCGACGCGCCAGCGCGCCGTGATGTAGGCGTCCTCCGAGTCGCCGTCGCTGGCGCCCGTCTCGGACGGAACCGGGATGACGTGGCCGAGCGTGTAGGGGATCGAGCTCGTGGAGGCCGGATGCAGGCCGGCGACTTCGGTCATGCCCGGCACGAGGACGCCGTTGGCGTCGACCGGCACGAGACCGCGGGCGTCGCGGCGGCCGAACACGACGAATGTGTGCCCGTAGCTCTCGGCGGAGCGGGCGCGGAATTCGATGAAGTAGGGCTTCTGCAGCTGCTCGGCGGCCGTGACGGCGCCGGGTGCATAGGCGACGGTGGTGGCCGTGGCGTTCAGCGCGGGCGCGAAAGCCGAGGCGGTGGAGATCGGAGCGCCGACCATCGCGGTCGATTCGGACGAAGCCGTGCTGCAGCCGGAAATGCCGAGGCAGAGAAGGCCGACGGCGAGGAGCTTCATGAGAGGGGAAGACATGGCTTCATCCTTGAAAGATCATGACCAATACCTTCCGGCGGAACAACGCAAAGCCGGCCTGCCGGGCGGAGGATACAACCCATGCAAACCGAACGTATGAACCGGGGGGAGGAGTTCGGGGGGCACCGATGAACTCGTGCACCCCCCGAAGAGTTCCGGGGATTAGCCCTTGGTGACGTAGGTCTGTTCCTGGACCATCGGCTCGGCAACCGGAGCCTTGCCCTTGCCCTTGCCGACGCCCTTGCCCATGCAACCAGCGAAGGAAGCCAGAGCGACGCACGCGACCGTTGCGATGACGATTTTCTTCATGACGATATACCTATCAGTGCCTGACGGTTGATGCCGCAGTTTAAGATCCCGACGCTATTGCGGCCGGTGCGTCGGCAACCTGTTGCTTTTGGGCGATAGCGGCAAGTGCGCAAAAGCCACACCGTCCGCCCAAGATATGATCCCGTTACCCTCAAGCTAAACAAGAGCTTGCGCGGAAACTGCGAAGGCCATTCAACCCACTGGTTTGCCTGACTTTCGAAGCGTTCCGCTGCCTTCTCGTGAGCCGATCACACCTTGACCGTGAAATCGCTCAACCTTCGTTAATTCTTGCAACCTTCCGCGAGGATGGAAGAGCCTTTCGCCGTTTCGATGCCGAATGCCCACAGGCCGTTGCCGCAATGCAACAATCCGGGCCGACTCGGGTCTGCGTTCGGCGGGAGTGAGTCGCCCCTTATTGCGGTGCGAGAGCGGGGTCGCCGGCGGCGTAGTTCGGTCCGCGGGCCACGGCGCGGCCCTCGCGGATCGCTTCCACGTTCTGTGCGATGACGATCGCGCGCTCGCCCTGGGTGAAGGTCACGCTGTTCGCCCCCGTCCAGGCCGAGATGTCCTGCTGCAGCTGCTCACGCGTGGCGCTGCATTTGTCGTAGGCGCCGACCGCAAGGATATCCTCCGCATCCGGCTGGATGGAGAGTTTCACGCTCTCGTCGTAGTTGCAGAACGCGTCGTTGCGCAGCGAGCGATCGACGTCTTCCGGAACCTGCCCGTGGGTCGGGGCTGCCGCTCGGGCGATGGTCGCCTTCCGGGAGGCGTAGGACTGGAGATAGGTCTTGCGCATCGCGAGGCGGCACTGGACGTAGACGAGATCGCCTGGCTTCATGAGGAGGCTCTTGCAATGCGCGTCGTCGTCGTAGCCGTCGTCGACGGACATCAGGGCCTGCGGCCCGTCCGAGGGGACGCATCCGGCCAGGGCCAAGCATAGGGCTGTGATGGCGGCGATGCGCATCCTGTTGCCTCTTCCACGCAGGCGCTCGAAACGCCGCTCGATTCGGCGCCGACCATCGGCGCCCGGAACGATGCCGGTCGACCCGGCGATGAGATGTCTGTGGCGTCGCTCGGAAGACCTGCCTCCCGCACGTGCGGCCGCGCTTCCAACGGCCACAAAAGGGGCGATCCTGTGGCAGCGCCACCGATCGCACCCGATTTCCCAATCGGCATAGGATGATACAGGGCAGGGGGCAACGGGGCGCACGCCCGGCGGCAAGGCTCGGACAAGCCGGGAACGGAGCCTGTCCCGGGGGACGGCGCCTCTTCCGTGAGGCGGCCCGAACGGCCTGCGGCCGGCGCGCTCCCCGATGCCCGCCCTTACTCGGGCGCGCGCAGGTTCCGGCCGACGGCTTCGCGCAGTTCGGGCGTCGCGGACTTGGCGGCGCAGGTGCGTGTGGCGCTGACGACCTTCTGCTGTTCGAGATCGTCGCGCCCGAGGGGGCAGACGCGGGCGGCGATCTCGGGCGAGACCGACACCGTCATCGGCAGGGCCGAGGTCTTCACGCCGAGTTCGGACGCGAGGCCCGTCTTCACCGACCAGTCGCCGATGGAGACGCGAACGAGGTTTCCCGGATTGCCGGGATCGACCACCTCGGACGGCACGGTCGTCGGTGCGGTCTGCGTCTGGGCGAAGGCCGGGCCGGCTGCGAGAAGGCCGAGAAGGGCGGCCGAGACGCGGATGGAGGTTCTCATGCGTCGCAGTCTCCAAGGAAGGCTGATGGCGCGCGCGCCCCGCCGGCGGATTGTCCGCGATATGCTCTAGCGGCTTGCGGCCCCGATGTCGCGCCTGCGAAGAGATCGAGGGCCGACCGAGGCCTCACTTAACGAGCCGCGACGCGATTTCAACGCTGCCCGGCCGGCGTCCCGATGCGTCGTCCGGGCGATGGTGCGCCGCGATGATCTCCCGAAACTACAATCGAGACTTTCGATGCTTCGATTAATCTTAACCGCGCGTGCATTTTTGCACGCCTGCCATGTCGTTGTGCGCTGCAGCATAAGCCGTTAGCGTCCGTCCTCGAAAGCCGTGAAGCCAAGAGGAAGTCCCCCATGAAGTCGTTCATCGCCGCAGCAGCGCTCACCCTTCTCTCCACCGCAGCCCTCGCCGACGAACTGAAGCCCATGGCCGGCACGGTCGTCGATCTGGGCGCCGTCTCCGGCGCCGCCTACTACACGGTGGAGGCCGACGGCTTCCATCTCGTCACCACGCTGAAGTCCGGCGAAGAGGGCGGGGCGATCCGCTTCTCCACCGTCCTCAACGACGGCCAGACCGCGATCGTCTCGGTTCCCGGCGAGTCCGGCACCGCGGCCAAGGACCTGCACATCACCCGCCGCGGCGACAAGGTCGAGGTGATGCGCACGCCCGATCTGCGCGCCGAAGTCGTCGCGAACTGAGCCAGTCCGTCGACGCGCCGCGGCAGACGCGGCCGAGCACGACGATGCAAGGCCGCCGGACACCCGTCCGGCGGCCTTTTTCGTGCGCGGCAGGCGTGGTGCGCGACGAGGCCGGCGCCTCTTCCGTCCGTTCCCGCGCGATGGCATTGTCCTCTCATGCCGATCACACCCGCCTCACCGCAGGACGCCCTCGTCATCGTCGACGTCCAGAACGATTTCTGCCCCGGTGGCGCGCTCGCCGTCGCCGAAGGCGATGCGGTCGTGCCCCTCGTCAACGCCCTGTCGCCTCGCTTCGGCATCGTCGTCGCGACGCAGGACTGGCACACGCCGGGGCATGTCTCCTTCGCCTCCAGCCATGGTCGCGCGCCCTTCGAGACGATCGACCTTTCCTACGGGGCGCAGGTTCTCTGGCCCGACCATTGCATCATGGGCCAGCCGGGTGCGGACCTTCATGCCGGGCTCGACCTCGCGCCCGTCCAGCTCGTCCTGCGCAAGGGCTTCCATCCCGAGATCGACAGCTATTCGGCCTTCCGGGAAGCCGACCGCGAGACGGACACGGGCCTTGCCGGCTACCTGCGCGAGCGCGGCGCCGCGCATGTCTATTTGGCAGGCCTTGCCACCGACTTCTGCGTCGCCTGGACGGCGCTGGATGCGCGCGCGGCCGGGTTCGAGGTGACGGTCGTCGAGAGCGCCAGCCGCGCGATCGACCTGAACGGTTCCCTCGACGCGGCCCGCCGCGCGATGCGCGAGGCCGGCATCGCGCTCGTTTCGGACTGAGCCGGATGCCGCGCCAAGCCGCGAACGCGCCCTGTCACGGTCTCGCGACGTCGGCACCGGCAGTCGGCCGCGACCCTGACCCGTCGCGCCGCGATGCCTATATGCAGTCCATCATGCGAGGGCTGACGGGACGCGCAGCGGCGCCGTCGCCCCGCGAGAGAGGCGAAGGAACGACACGATGGACCATGCCACTTTTCCCGTCACCCGCAGCGACGCCGAATGGCGCGAGCGCCTGACGCCCGAGCAGTATCACGTCATGCGCGGCCACGGCACGGAGCGGCCGGGCAGCTGTGCGCTCCTCGCCGAGAAGCGCCCCGGCACTTTCACCTGCGCCGGCTGCGACCAGGCGCTCTTCGAGACGCACAAGAAGTTCGAGAGCGGCACCGGATGGCCGAGCTTCGACACGCCCGTCGAGGGAGCGGTGGAGGAGACGATCGACCGCAGCCACGGCATGGTCCGCACCGAGGTGCATTGCAGCCGGTGCGGCAGCCATCTCGGGCATGTCTTCCCGGACGGTCCGCCGCCGACCGGCCTGCGCTACTGCATCAACGGCGTGGCGATGTATTTCGAGCCCGCCTCGGCGTGATCGTCGGTGCCAGCCGTCGCATCATGGCGCCGGCTGGCCGATCATGTGTCCGGTACCGACCCGCCGATGGACTGCCCCTTCGGGTCACGTCACGCGGTGCCGGAAGACGCTCAATCGCCAAACGGGCTGCCGCCGCGCGAAGCCGGCCAAGACGGGTCGTTTCAAACGCGCGGCGGTCTGACGCCCGATCCTCAGCTGCGCGTCGCGTCGGGCTGCTCGGCCGGCCGCGGCTGCGCGGTGCGGGCGACGAAGGCGGCGAAGGCGTCGACGAAGTGGTTCAGGATCGTCCGGGCACCGGGCTCGACGACATCGGCCCCCTCGAAGGCCTCCGGCTTGAACTGGAAATAGACTTCCGGCTGGCCCATCACGATCAGCCCGACGACCGTGAGGATGTTGCGCAGCTCGTTCTGCGCCACCGCCGCGCCGAGGGAGCCGGGGCTGGTTCCGACGACGGCCGCCGGCTTGCCCGCCCAGGAGCTCCTGCCATAGGGCCGTGAGGCCCAGTCGATGGCGTTCTTCAGGACGGCCGGATAGGAGCGATTGTATTCCGGGGTCACGAAGAGCACCGCGTCGGCCGCCTCGATCGCGGCCTTCATGCGCGTGACGCCCGCCGGCGTCTCGGCCCAGAGATCGTCGTTGTACATCGGCACGTCGGAGAGATCGACGATGTCGAAGCGCAGGCGGTCGCCCGCCAGCGCGGCGATGCTTTCGGCGAAGCGGCGGTTGAGCGACTCGCGGCGAAGCGAGCCGACGAAGACGGCGACGGTGGGCATGGTCGGCTCCTGAAGAAGGGTTGCCGGCGCGCCTCAGCGGCGAGCGGCGAGGAAGGCGGAGAGGAAGGCGGGCGCGGCCTCGGCGACGGCGGCCAGCGAGTAGCCTCCCTCCTGAACGATGACGGTCGGCAGGTTCAGGGCGCCGATAATGGTTCCGAGGCGCGGATAGGCGGCGCTCGTCACGTCGAGCTTCGACAGAGGATCGTCGCGATGCGCATCCCATCCCGCCGAGACGACGAGAGCCTCCGCCCCGAAGCCGGCGATCGCCGCGGCGAGCGTCTCGACAGCGGCGACATAGGCCGCGTCGTCCGAGCCGAAGGCGAGCGGCAGGTTCAGGTTGGCGTTCAGGCCCGCGCCCGCGCCCGTCTCGTCGCCATAGCCGAGGTAATGGGGATAGTAGGCCGTCGGATCCGTGTGAACCGAGCCGACGAAGACGTCGCCGCGTTCGTAGAAGATCGTCTGCGTGCCGTCGCCGTGATGGGTGTCGAAGTCGAGGATCGCCACCTTTGCGAACCGCTCGCGCAGGCGCTCGGCGGCGAGCGCCGCGTTGTTGAGGAAGCAGAAGCCCGAGGCTCGGTCGGCATAGGCATGGTGGCCGGGCGGGCGGCAGAGCGCGAAGGCCGCATCTTCGCCCCCGGCGACGGCCGAAGCCGCCGAGACGGCGCTGCCGGCCGAGGCCAGCGCGGCCTGATAGGTGAGGGCGGTCATCGCGCAGGAGAGGTCGCCGACATACCAGCCGGCCTGCCCGAGAATCCCTTGCGTGCGCGGCTTCGGACGGGCGCCCAGCGCGCCGGTCCCGGCGAAATAGGGGTGCACGTTCGGCAGGACTTCCGGTCCCGCATTGGGCAGCGCCTGGAACCTTTCATGGGCGGTCTCGAGGAAGGCGATGTAATGATCGGCGTGAACGCGTTCGAGCAGCGCGCGCGCGGGCGCCTCCGGCTCGCTGCGATCGAGGCCGAGGGACCGGAGGGAGGCGATCAGCGTCTCGCCGCGCTCGGGATTCTCCAGCGGCCGCACGAGGCGGCCGTGCACGCCGTATTGCGTGGGGCGGTGGTCCAGCTGGCGGTCGGAGACGTAGAAGCGCATCGCACATTGGCTCGCTGCGGCGCCGGCCTGAAGGACCGACGACGGGATTCGGACAAGGCGACGCACACCGGCCTCGCCCGGGCGGAGGATGGCGTCAGGCCGGCGCCTTCACGGGGTCCGCGAGCACGGCTTCGATCGCCCGCTCGAGGCCCGTCCCGTCATAGGGCTTGTTGAGGATGCTCGCGCGCCGTCCGAAGGCCTCGATGCCCGAAACCGTACGGTCGCCCGTCGCGAAGACCACGCCGATGGCGGCGTGCAGCCGGCGGGCTTCCTTCGCCAGCTGCGGCCCGGACTGGCCGGGCAGGTTCACGTCCGTCACCAGGACGTCGATCTCCATCGTCTGGAGCGCGGCCATGGCCTCCTCGGCGCTGCCCGCTTCCACCACGACATGGCCGAGATCCTGGATGAGCTCGGCCGTGTTCATGCGGATGAGCCCGTCATCCTCCACCAGAAGCACGCAGACGGGCTTGTCCGCCGCGGGGGCGGCCTCGTCCGCCGGGACGAGCGAGGGCGCGGATGCGGCCTGACGAACGGCCTCGCCGGGCACTTCGACCGAACCGAGCGCGTCGGCCGAGCCCTGTGCGGCCGCCGCGTTGCGCTGCTGCTGGTTGGCGAGAACGTGCCGGATCTTCCGCGCCAGCGCCTCGCGGCTGTAGGGCTTGGAGAGAAGGTTCACGCCGGCATCGAGCCGCCCGCCATGGACGATCGAGTTCTCGGTATAGCCGGAGGTGAAGAGCACGGCGATGCCGGGAATGCGCTCGCGCGCCATCCGGGCGAGTTCGGGGCTGCGCAGCGGGCCGGGCATGACGACGTCGGTGAAGAGAAGGTCGATCGGCACGCCGCTCTCCACGACGCTCAGCGCCGCCTGGGCCTGCGGCGCCTTGAGCACGCGGTAGCCGAGCTCGGTGAGGAGATCGACGACGGTCGCGCGCACGTCCTCGTCGTCCTCCACCACGAGGATCGTCTCGGTGCCGCCGGCGATCGGGCCCGTGACGGGGGCGATCTCGATATCCTCGGCCTGGGTGGCGCGCGGCAGGTAGAGGCGCACGGTCGTCCCGTGCCCGATCTCGGAATAGATCTTCACGTGGCCGCCGGACTGCTTCACGAAACCGTAGACCATCGAGAGGCCGAGGCCGGAGCCCTTGCCCTCCGCCTTGGTGGAGAAGAAGGGCTCGAACACCTTCTCGATGATCTCCGGGCTCATGCCGCTGCCGGTGTCGCTGACCGCCAGCATCACGTACTGGCCGGCGCGGACCTCCTCGTGGCTCCGGGCGTAGTCGTCGTCGAGGCTGGCATTGCCGAGCTCGATCGTCAGGCGTCCCAGACCGTCCATCGCGTCGCGGGCGTTGATGGCGAGGTTCAGGAGCGCGTTCTCGACCTGCGTCGGGTCGATGAACGTGTTCCACAGGCCCGCGGTCGCCACGATCTCGACCTCGATGCCGCCGCCGAGCGCCCGGCTCAGCATGTCGTCCATGCCGCGCACGAAGCGCGTGAGGTTCACGACCTTGGGCTCCAGCGCCTGGCGACGGCCGAAGGCGAGGAGATGGCTGGCGAGCTTGGCGCCGCGCGAGACGCCGGCGAGCGCGTTGGCGACGCGCGTCTCGGCGCGAAGGTTTCCCGCCACGTCGCGCGACAGGAGCTGCAGATTGCCGGAGATCACCTGAAGCAGGTTGTTGAAGTCGTGCGCGACGCCGCCGGTGAGCTTGCCGATCGTCTCCATCTTCTGGGACTGGGCGAGCGCCTTCTCCGCCTCGCGCCGCTCGGCGATCGCCTCGGCGATGCGCGTCTCCAGCGTGTCGTTCATCTGCCGCAGCTGGTCCTCGGCGCGGCGCCGATGGGCGATCTGGCGCTCCAGAAGCGCGGCATGTTCGAGGATCTTGGCCTCGGCGGCGCGCTGCTCGGTGATGTCGGTGTGAACGCCGACCCATTGCGCGGCGGTGCCGCGCCCGTCGAGGATCGGGAGCGCGCGGATCGCGAAGCTGCCCCAGCTGCCGTCGCGCCGGCGCACCCGGTGCTCGTGCACGAAGGGGGTCGTGGTTTCCACCGCCTTGAGCCAGGCGACCTGCGTGGCCGTCACGTCGTCCGGGTGAACGGCCTTCGCCCAGCCGAAGCCGGAATATTCGGCCTCGCTCTGGCCCGTCAGCGCGCTCCAGCCCGGCTGTTCGCCGATCATCCGGCCGTCGGCGGAATTGGTCCACAACACGCCGTGGACGGCCTCCATGGCGGCGCGGAAGCGCTCGTTGCTCTCGTGGAGCCGATGCCGGTCGAGAACGCGGTTGGTGTTCTCCGACACCGTGCAGAGCACGCCGCCGACGCGCTCGTCGGTCTCGTAGATCGGCGTGTAGTAGAGGTCGAAATAGACGTCCTCCGGCCGGCCATTGCGATTGAGGACGAGATGACGGTCGAGATAGGACTGCACCTCGCCCCGGAAACCCGCGGCGAGTATGGCGCGGTTGAAGTCCCAGATCTCCGGCCAGACCTCGTCGACGCAGGCGCCGAAGGCGCGCGGATGATTGGCCCCGGCGACGACCGAATAGGCGTCGTTGTAGATCATCCGGTGGTCCGGACCCCACATCAGCACCTTCGCCACGGGCGAATCGACGATCATGTCGGCAATGGCGCGAAGGGCCGGCGACCAGCTTTCGATCGGCCCGAGGCTGGTGCGGGACCAGTCGGTCGAGAGAAGCAGGCGGCGGCACTGGCCGCCGCGCGTCGTGCGTTCGAGAGTCTGTGCGGACAAGGAGCGCGACCTCCGGAGCAATCAAACCGCGCTTATCGGCCAGAATGTCGCCTACGGCAATCGTGTTTTCCCGCTTGGACCGTCCGGCGCGCAAGAGTGATGTCGATGGACCCTCGACGCTGTCAGGGCAGGAGCGAGACGCGCCCGCCCGCGTGGCGTTCGAGGCGGCCGGCGAGATCGAGTTCGAGAAGGACGAGCTGCACGGCGCCGGGCGTCGATCCCGTATGGTGGATGAGATCGTCGACATCGACTGGCGTCGGCCCCAGCGCCTCGAGGATGCGCTCGCGCTCGCCCTCGGCGGGTTCGTCGAAAGGTCCTACCATCTCGCGTTCCTCCAGGCCGGCATCGAAGGGGGCGGCGCGGTCGTCGAGCGGGCGCAGGGCCTCGATCACGTCGCCGGGCTCCGTGGCGATGATCGCGCCGTCCTTGAGCAGGCGGTTCGTGCCGCCGGAGCGCGGATCGAGCGGCGAGCCGGGCACGGCGAAGACGAGGCGCCCCATCTCGCCGGCGAGCCTCGCCGAGATGAGCGAGCCCGACCGCAGCGCCGCCTCCACCACGAGAAGCCCGAGCGAAAGGCCGGCGACGACCCGGTTGCGGCGGGGAAAGTCCACCGCGCGCGGCTCCCAGCCGAAGGGCATCTCGGAAACGAGGCAACCGCCGCCGTCGGCGATCCTGCGCATCAGCGGCCGGTTCTCCTTGGGATAGGGCTTGTCGAGCCCGCCCGCGAAGACGCCGATCGTGCCGCCGGAAAGGCTCGCCTCGTGGGCTGCGGCATCGATGCCGCGCGCAAGGCCAGAGACCGTGACATAGCCGGCGGCCGAAAGGTCGAGCGCGAACTGGCGCGTCAGCTTGATGCCGGCGAGCGAGGCGTTGCGCGCGCCCACGATGCCGATACAGGGACGGTTCAGGACGGAAAGGTCGCCCATCACAGCGAGGACCGGCGGGGCCTGATCCTCGCGGCGCAGGAGACGGGGATAGTCGCTCTCGCCGAGGCACAGGAAACGCGCCCCCAGCCGTTCGGCCTGCCGCAGCTCCCGTTCGGCGGCCTCGGCCGGGGCGACGCGGATCTTGCGCCCGCCGCGCGCGGCGAGATCGGGCAGCGCATCCAGGGCGGCCTGCGCGCCGCCGAACCGGTTGACGAGGGCGCGGAACGTCGCCGGGCCGACATTCTCGCTGCGGATGAGGCGGAGCCAGGCGAGAAGCGTCTCCGGCGGCAGGCGAAGGGGACGTCGCGCCGGGCCCGCTTCGCTCACCCCTTGGCTCCGATCCGCCCTTCCGTGCCGGCGAGGAGCCGCGAGATGTTCGCCCGGTGCTTGATCCAGACGAGCACGGAGAGAAGGGCCATCAGTGCCGCGGGAACGGTCAGCCCGAGCGCGGCATAGGCGATCGGCACGACGAGCGTGGCGGCTAGGGCCGCGAGCGAGGAGTAGCGGAAGAACCAGGCGAGCGAGAGCCAGACGGCGGCGAAGATCAGGACGCCGACCGGCGCGATGCCCAGGAGGATGCCGAGATAGGTGGCGACGCCCTTGCCGCCCTTGAAGCCGAGCCAGACCGGGAAGAGATGGCCGAGAAAGGCGCCGAGCCCCGCGATTGCCGCCGCCTCCACGCCCCATCGCCAGGCGATGAGGACCGGGATCGTGCCCTTCAGCACGTCGCCGAGAAGCGTCAGCGCCGCCATGGTCTTGTTGCCGGTGCGCAGCGCGTTGGTGGCGCCGATATTGCCCGAGCCGATCTTGCGGATGTCGCCGAGGCCGAAAAGCCGCGCGAAGATCAGCCCCGAGGGGATCGATCCGCAGAGATAGCCGCCGGCCAATGCCAGAGCGAAGACGAGCCCCAACCCCTCAACCACGTCTCACGCTCCCCCGGCCGTGCCGTCGCCGCCCGATCTGTCCTCGAAGACTGTGCGGCCCGCGACCACCGTGCGCAAGACACGGCCCTGGAAGCGGGCATTCTCGAAGGCCGTGTTCTTCGAGCGGGACCGGATGCGGTCCTTGGTGAAGAGGAACGGCGCGTCGAGATCGACCAGCGCGAAATCGGCGACGCTGCCCGGCCGAAGCGTGCCGCGGTCGAGCCCGAGCAGCTTCGCCGGCGCCGACGTCATCGCCTCGACGAGGCGCATGAGCGGCGCCGCGCCGCTATGGTGGAGGCGCAGCGCCGCCGGCAGCAGCGTCTCCAGCCCGATCGCGCCGGTGCGCGCCTCCGCGAAGGGGCGGCGCTTGCCGTCGGCATCCTGCGGATCGTGCGAGGAGACGATGATGTCGAGCGTGCCGTCGGCCAGCGCCTCGATCGTCGCCTGCCGGTCCTCCTCGCGGCGCAGCGGCGGCGAGAGACGGAAGAAGGTGCGGTACTCGCCGATGTCGTTCTCGTTCAGCGAGAGATGGGCGATGGAGACGCCCGCCGTCGCGCGGACGCCGCGTTCCTTGGCGCGGCGCATGACGGCGGCCGACTCGCCGAGCGAGATCATCGCCGCGTGATATCGGCAGCCGGTGAGGGCGGCGAGGCGCAGGTCGCGCTCGAGCGGGATGATCTCGGCCTCGGCCGGCGCGCCCGGCAGGCCGAGCCAGGAGGCGAGCAGCCCTTCGTTCATGACGCCGGCGCCGGTCAGGCCTTCGTCCTGCGTCTCGTGCATGAGCAGAGCGTCGAAATCGCGCCCGTAGGTCATGATGCGGCGGAAGAGGGCGGCGTCGGAGAGCGTGTGGCGCCCCTCGGTGAAGGCCTTGACGCCGGCGTCGGTCAGGAGACCGATCTCGGTCATCTCCCGGCCCTTCAGGCCGCGCGTCATGGCCGCGGCGGGGAAGACGTTGATGCAGGCCGTCTCGCGCGCGGTGCGCATCACGAACTCGGCGATGGCCACGTCGTCCACCACGGGATCGGTGTCGGGCATGGTGAGGATGGAGGTGACGCCGCCGGCCGCGGCCGCGGCGGAGGCCGAGGCGATCGTCTCCAGATGCTCGCGACCGGGCTCGCCGATGAAGACGCGCGCGTCGACGAGGCCGGGCAGGAGGCAGAGCCCGCGTCCGTCGACGATCTCGGCTCCCTCGGGCCTGCCCTGGTTGAGGGCGTCGGGGCCTGCGGCGACGATCCGCCCGTCGGCGACGACCAGCGAGCCGACCGCGTCGAGCCCGCGCGACGGGTCGAGGATGCGGGCGCCTTCGACGACGAGACCGGGCATGGTGGCGCTCACGAGGCGGCCTCCGCGTTGGCGATCAGCGTCTCGATCACCGCCATGCGGACGGCCACGCCCATCTCGACCTGTTCCTCGATGACGCTCTGGGGTCCGTCGGCGATCTCGGACGCGATCTCGACGCCCCGGTTCATCGGGCCGGGATGCATGACCAGGGCGTCCGGCCTGGCGAGCGCGAGCTTCTGTGCGTCGAGGCCGAAATAGCGGAAATACTCGCGCACGGACGGCACGAAGGAGCCCTCCATGCGCTCGCGCTGCAGGCGCAGCATCATCACGACGTCGGCGCCGGCCAGCCCGTCCGCCATGCGCCGATGGACGGTGACGCCCATCTCCTCGATGCCGCGCGGCAGGAGCGTCGAGGGCGCCACGACGCGCACATTCGCGCCGAGCGCGTTGAGGAGGAGAATGTTCGAGCGCGCGACGCGGCTGTGCAGGACGTCGCCGCAGATGGCGACGTTCAGCCCGGCGATGCGGCCCTTGCGGCGGCGGATCGTCAGCGCGTCGAGCAGCGCCTGAGTCGGATGCTCGTGCGCCCCGTCGCCGGCATTGACGACGCAGCAGCCGACCTTCTGCGCGAGCAGCGCGACGGCACCGGCGGCGTGATGGCGCACGACGAGAATGTCCGGCCGCATGGCGTTCAGCGTCATCGCCGTGTCGATGAGCGTTTCGCCCTTCTTCACCGAGGAATTGGCGACCGCCATGTTCATGACGTCGGCGCCGAGCCGCTTGCCGGCGAGCTCGAAGGAGGCCTGGGTGCGCGTCGAGGCCTCGAAGAAGAGGTTGATCTGGGTGCGCCCCTTCAGCACCGCCTTCTTCTTGTCGATGCGCCGGCCGACCTCCACCGCCGCTTCCGCGAGCGTCAGGAGATGGTCGATCTCGAACGGCTGCAGCCGCGCGATCCCCAGGAGATGGCGATGGGTGAAGGCAAGCCGGGTAGAAGCGTCGGTCATCGAAGGAGCGCTATAGGCAATCGCGCCGATAGCGGCAAGGATCGCGCGGACGCGACGGCGCGATCGCGGGGGGCGAGAAGGAGACGGTCATGGCCGAGACGAAGCTTTCGACGCACGAGGTCGTGAACCAGTCCTCCGACAGGTCCGGGTTCAACGCCTTCGCCGCCGATCCGCTGCTGCGGCGCCTCGTGTCCGACCTCTCGCCCGAGACCATCGATTCGCTCGAACGCCACGGCCGGTTCTGCGGCTCGCCGGAGGCGATGGATCTGGCGCGTCTGGCCAATGTCCACGCGCCGAGCCTGCGCCGATTCGACGAGAAGGGACGGCGGATCGACCTCGTCGACTATCACCCGGCCTATCACGCCCTGATGCGCCGCTCGATCGCCGACGGGCTGCACGCGTCCGCCTGGAGCGGGCCGGCGGCCGAGGGCGGGCACCGCCATCTCGCCCGCGCCGCGCGCCTCTACATGACGGCCGGCGTCGAGAGCGGCCATCTCTGCCCGCTGACCATGACGAGCGCCTCCGTCGCCGCGCTCGCCGTCGCGCCGGACCTCCTCTCGGCCTGGATGCCGCGCCTGACGGCGCGCCAGTACGACCCGGGCGTCAAGCCGGCCTCGGTCAAGACCGGGGTCACCATCGGCATGGGGATGACCGAGAAGCAGGGCGGCACCGACCTTCGCGCCAACACGACGCGCGCCGCGCGCTCGGCGGACGGGACCTACCGCCTCGACGGGCACAAGTGGTTCCTCTCCGCGCCGATGTCGGACGCCTTCCTCCTTCTGGCGCAGACGGGCGAGGGGCCGAGCTGCTTCCTCGTGCCGCGGGTGCTCGAGGACGGGCGGCTCAACGGGCTCCATCTCCAGCGGCTGAAGGACAAGCTCGGGAACCGTTCCAACGCCTCGGCCGAATTGGAACTCGTCGAGGCCTCCGGCACGCTCGTCGGCGAGCCCGGTCGGGGCATCCGAACGCTCATCGAGATGGTCTCGCTGGCCCGGCTCGACTGCGCGCTCGCCTCCAGCGGCCTGATGTTCGCCGCGCTCGGCGAGGCCGTTCACCATTGCCGCGAGCGCAAGGCCTTCGGCCGTTTCCTGATCGACCAGCCCGCGATGCTGCGCGTCCTCGGCGACATGGCGCTGGATGTCGCGGCCGCGACCGCGCTCTCGATGCGGCTCGCCGATAGTCTGGACCGGACGGGCGAGGGCGGCGCCAACGCCTCCGAGGCTTCCGCCTTCGTGCGCGTGATGACGCCGGTGACGAAATACTGGGTCTGCAAGATGGCCCCGGCTCTCGTCGCCGAGGCGATGGAATGCCTTGGGGGCAACGGCTACGTGGAGGACGGCCGGCTCGCGCGCGCCTATCGGGAGGCGCCCGTCAACGCGATCTGGGAGGGGCCGGGCAATGTCATGGCGCTCGATCTCCTGCGGGTCGTCGAGCGCCACCCGGAAGCGGTGGATGCCATGATCGAAGGGATCGCGCGCGATCTCGGCCGCCGGGCGGGCCGCACGCCCGACGTGCTGCGCGCGGCCGTCGCGGTCGCCAAGGCCGACGAGGGATCGGCGCGCCTCCTCGCCGAACAGTTCGCGCTGGCCGCCGCCGCCGCGTCGCTCGCCCGTCTCGGCCACGAGAGCCTGTGCGACGCCTTCCTCGAGACGCGCCTCGGCGGCGTCTGGCGCCACAGCTACGGCATGCTCGATCTTCGCACGGACGCGCGATCGCTCGTCGACGAGCTCCACCCGCCCCTGCGCTGACGGGAGGCCCGGCCATTAAGGTTAACGGGAGGTATCGATTGCGGCGGTGAACCGCGAGGGGAATGGTGGCGTTTACGAACCGCTAACCATTTCGCCTCGGGAGCGCCTCATGCGGCAGACTGCAACGACGTGTGCTCTCGGGGCGTGGATGGGGTTTTCCGGCACTTCCGGCGCCATCCTCTTCGCCGCGAGCTTCGATCCCGTCGCCTTCGACCATTTCGCGACGCTGGCGGGCTCGCTCGGCATGGAGGGCGGGTTTCCCGTCCTGTCCGCGTCCGAAGCGCTCTGTTTCTCGGCGCTTCTCTTCGGCGTGGCGGCGTCGCTTTTCATGGCGATCTCGTCCTTCCAGATCGGCACCCGCGCCGCGGACCGTTCGGCCGAGTCGCTGGCCTGTGCCGCGCTCGTGGCGCTCGGCGTCTTCGCCGGCTTCGCCTGGCTCGCGGAGGCGCCGGTCGCCTCGCTCTTCGGGTCCGGCACGGGGTTCGTGACCGCGATCCTCGCGAGTTTCGCCGCGATCGGCTTCGACCGTCTGACGGCGGTCTACGACGAGAACGACGACGAGGCCTTCGAGGCGGCGCTGCGCTCCGTGCGGGCGAGCTACGCCGAGGAAGACGAGCGCCGCGGGAGCGCCGAGCGATGATCCGCGGCCTCCTTCTGCTCTGGGCCCTCCCGGTCGGCTTGTTCTGGGGCTGGTACTTCCTGTCGCTGAACGACGTGAGCTTCGGCACGCAATTCTTCTCGCGCGCCATGCACGACCAGGTCTTCGAGATCTACGGCGCGATCCTCGGCATCGACCCCGCCGCGATTCCCCTGCTGGCTGCCCGCGCGATCGCCGTCGATTCGCTGTTCGTCCTCGCCCTCGTCGCCTTCCGCCGCCGCCGCGCCATCCGGGCCTGGTGGGTCGCCCGCCGCGAGCGGGCGCAGCGCGCGGACTTCGCCGGCCCGGCGGCCGTTTCGGCCGTCGACTGAGACGCCGTCAGCCCGGCCTTTCGTCGGGCTCCGCCTCGTCGTCGCCGAAGAGGCTCAGCCGATCGATCGCCCCCTGCAGGATGAAGGCCGCCGCCGCCGAATCGATGCGCTCGGCGCGCTTGCGGCGCGAGACGTCCGCCTCGAGCAGGCCGCGCTCGGCCGCCACCGTCGAAAGACGCTCGTCCCACAGAAGGATCGGCCAGTCGCGCAGGCGCAGGAGGTTGCGCGCGAAGGCCCGTGTCGACTGGGCGCGCACGCCCTCCGTGCCGTCCATATTGCGGGGCAGGCCGAGAACGAGCCCGGCGACCTTGTCGCGCTCCAGAATCGCCTCCATCGCCACCACGTCCAGCGTGAACTTCGTGCGCGCCACCACCGCGCGCGGCGTGGCGAAGCGGTGGCCGAGGTCGCAGACGGCGATGCCGATCGTCTTCGTGCCGAGGTCGAGCCCCGCGATCGTGCGCCCCGGCGGCACGGCTTTGGCGAACGCGTCGATTTCCAAGAGCGGCATCGCATCTCCTTGACCCCTCGGGCGGACCGCTCAAGTAGCACGCGACGGCGGGCCGCGTGAGAGCGCGGCCGCCACGCGCGAACCGCACGGAAGAGATCCTGTCGATGAAGATCACCTATTTCGGCCATTCGGCCTTCCGCATCGAGACCGGCGCCTCGGTCATCCTCGTGGACCCGTTCCTCTCGGGCAATCCGCATTTCAAGGCGGCCGATATCGAGGCGGCGGCGCACGGGGTCACGCATATCGTGCTCAGCCACGGCCATTCCGACCATGTCGGCGACACGGTCCAGCTCGCCAAGGCGCATGGCTGCAAGGTCGTCGGCACCTACGAGCTGGTCAGCTGGCTGTCCAAGAAGGGCGTCGAGACCATCGAGCCCGGCAATACCGGCGGCACGATCGTCTTCGACGACTTCTCCGTGACGCTGACGCAGGCCTTCCATTCGTCCGGCGAGATGGAGGCGGACGGCACGGTCACCTATCTCGGCATGCCGAACGGCCTCGTCTTCCATTTCGGCGACGGTCCCACCGTCTACCACATGGGCGATACCGACATTTTCGGCGACATGGCGCTGATCGAGGAGCTGCACGCGCCCAAGATCGCCATGGTGCCGATCGGCGACCGGCTGACGATGGGCGCGGCCGTCGCGGCACTCGCCTGCCGGCGCTACTTCAACTTCGACACTATCATCCCGATCCACTGGGGCACGATGCCCATTCTCGATCCGAACCCGCAGAAGTTCATCGAGAGCATGGAGGGCGACGCCCACAAGGTGAAGGTGCCCGAGGTCGGCGTTCCCTTCGAGGTCTGAGCCTCGCCGATGCCGGGGCGCTCGCTCTACGCGCCCCGGCATCGGCGCCCGCGCGGCGTTGCCTGTGGCCGGAGCCCTCGCTATAGCTCGGCCTCCTTCCAAGATCCGGCACGGGGACCGCAATGTCCGTCGACGCAGAGACAGTCCGCAGGGTGGCCAAGCTCGCCCGCATCGCGCTGAAGCCCGAGGAGGTGGAAGCCATGCAAGGGGAGCTGAACACCATTCTGGGCTTCGTCGAGCAGCTCGGTCAGGTGGATGTCTCCGGCGTGGAGCCGATGACGTCGGTCATCCCGATGGAGATGCGCAAGCGCCAGGACGTCGTCACCGACGGCGGCAAGGCCGACGACATCGTCGCCAACGCGCCGGCGAGCGACGACCATTATTTCATGGTGCCGAAGGTCGTCGAATAGCGGACGTCACGTCCCGCCCGTCCTCAGAACCGACAGATCGACGAATTGAGCCCGATGACCGAACTGACCGCCCTGACGATCGCAGAGGCCCGCGATGCCCTGAAGGCGAAGACCTTCACGGCCGCGGAGCTGACCGACGCCTATCTTTCCGCCATCGATGCGGCCAACGACGCGCTGAACGCCTATGTGAAGGTGACGCCCGACAAGGCGCGCGCCATGGCGGCGGCCTCCGACGAGAAGCTCGCCCGGGGCGAGGGCGGCGCGCTCGAGGGCATTCCGCTCGGCATCAAGGACCTCTTCGCGACCGAGGGCGTGCACACACAGGCCTGCAGCCACATTCTCGACGGGTTCGAGCCGCGCTACGAATCGACGGTGACGGCCAATCTCTTCGCCGACGGCGCGGTGATGCTCGGCAAGCTGAACATGGACGAGTTCGCCATGGGCTCGTCCAACGAATCCTCCTATTACGGCCCGGTCAGGAACCCGTGGCGGGCCGAAGGATCCGACGCCGATCTCGTGCCCGGCGGCTCCTCCGGCGGATCGGCGGCGGCGGTCGCGGCGCATCTGTGCGCGGGCGCGACGGCGACCGACACGGGCGGCTCCATCCGCCAGCCGGCGGCCTTCACCGGCACCGTCGGCATCAAGCCCACCTACGGGCGCTGCTCGCGCTGGGGCATCGTCGCCTTCGCCTCCTCGCTCGATCAGGCCGGCCCGATCGCCCGCGACGTGCGGGACGCGGCCATCCTCCTGAAGTCGATGGCCTCGCTCGACCCGAAGGACACGACATCGGTCGACCGTCCGGTGCCCGACTACGAGGCCTCGGTCGGCGCCTCGGTGAAGGGCCTTCGCATCGGCGTGCCGAAGGAATACCGCGTCGAGGGCATGCCGGCCGAGATCGAGGCGCTCTGGAGCCAGGGCATCGCCTATCTCAGGGACGCCGGCGCCGAGATCGTCGACGTCTCGCTGCCGCATACGAAATACGCGCTGCCCGCCTATTACATCGTGGCCCCGGCCGAAGCCTCGTCGAATCTGGCGCGCTACGACGGCGTGCGCTACGGCCTGCGCGTGCCCGGCCGCGACATCGCGGAAATGTACGAGAACACCCGCGCCGAGGGCTTCGGCCGCGAGGTGAAGCGCCGCATCATGATCGGCACCTACGTGCTCTCCGCCGGCTACTACGACGCCTACTACCTGCAGGCGCAGAAGGTGCGCACGCTCATCAAGCGCGACTTCGAGACCGTCTTCGCCGACGGCGTCGACGCGCTGCTGGCGCCCGCCACGCCCACCGCCGCCTTCGGCATCGCCGACCGGGAGATGAACGCCGACCCGGTGAAGATGTATCTCAACGACGTGTTCACCGTGACGGTGAACATGGCCGGTCTTCCCGGTCTCGCGGTGCCCGCCGGCCTTTCCGATAAGGGGCTGCCGCTCGGGCTTCAGCTCATCGGCCGCCCGTTCGAGGAGGAGACGCTCTTCGCGCTCGGCGCCGCCATCGAGTCCGCCGCCGGCCGCTTCACGCCGCGCAAGTGGTGGTGAGCGTGGCGCAGGGCGCAGGGCGGACGCCTCGATGACGACGCGCGCCGCACCCGCCGCCTGCGCCGACATGACGGCGCTGCGCGCCTCGATCGACGATCTGGACCGCGAACTCCTCGATCTCTTCGCCGAACGGATGGCCTTCATCCATCGCGCGGCAGAGCTGAAGCGCGGCGCGGGCATCCCGGCCGAGGTGCCCGAGCGGGTGGCGGAAGTGATCGACAATGCCCGCCGGCTCGCCGCCGAGCGTGGCCTCGATCCAGACCTCTACGCGCGCTTCTGGGCCGAGATCGTGGCGGCGGCGATCGCCGAGGAGGAACGGCGGCTTCGTCCGCCTCAGGCGGCCCGGTGAGCGACCGCGAGCTCATCGTCCGGGCGCTCGACCGTCTGGCGGCCGGCGACTGGGAGGGCGCCCACGATCTGGCGCAACGCTTGTCATCCGCCGAGGCCGCCTGGCTCCATGCGCATCTCCACCGCGTCGAGGGCGATCCTGCCAACGCGGCCTACTGGTATCGCCGCGCCGGGCGCCCGATCGAGAGCGGTGATCTCGAGGCCGAGCGTCGCGCGCTGCTCGAAGCGCTCAGGTGACCTCTCGGCCGGTCGTCGCCGCCGAGACGGCGGCCGGCCGCCGAGCCTTGATCCGACCCTTCGCTTCCACTAGCCCTTTTTCATCATCCAGCCTCATACGCGGATTGCCCCTATGACCCTCGTCGATACCCGCACGCCCGATCCGAAGAAGTTCATCTCCGGCGCCACCGGCGACTGGGAGATCGTCGTCGGCATGGAAGTGCACGCGCAGGTCCTGTCGGAGGCCAAGCTCTTCTCCGGCGCCTCGGCGGCCTATGGCGGCGCGCCGAACGACCATGTGAGCCTCGTCGACGCGGCCATGCCGGGCATGCTGCCGGTCATCAACGAGGAATGCGTGCGCCAGGCGATCCGCACCGGCCTCGGTCTCAAGGCGGCGATCAACCACCGCTCGGTCTTCGACCGGAAGAACTACTTCTACCCGGACCTGCCGCAGGGCTACCAGATCTCGCAGTTCAAGGACCCGATCGTCGGCGAGGGCACCGTGCAGGTGTCGGTCGGCCCGGACTCCAAGGGCGCCTACGACGAGATCGAGATCGGCATCGAGCGCCTGCATCTCGAGCAGGATGCCGGCAAGTCGATGCACGACCAGCATCCGTCCATGTCCTTCGTCGATCTCAACCGGTCGGGCGTGGCGCTGATGGAGATCGTCTCCAAGCCCGACATCCGCTCGGCCGACGAGGCGAAGGCCTATCTCACCAAGCTGCGCACCATCCTGCGCTATCTCGGCACCTGCGACGGCAATATGGACGAGGGCTCCATGCGCGCCGACGTCAACGTCTCGGTGCGCCGCCCCGGCGGGCCCTTCGGCACGCGCTGCGAGATCAAGAACGTGAACTCCGTGCGCTTCGTCGGACAGGCGATCGAGGCGGAGGCGCGGCGCCAGATCGCCCTCATCGAGGACGGCGGCACCGTGGAGCAGCAGACGCGTCTCTTCGACCCGGTGAAGGGCGAGACGCGCTCGATGCGCACCAAGGAAGACGCGCACGACTACCGCTATTTCCCCGATCCCGATCTTCTGCCGCTCGTCTTCGACCAGGCCTATGTCGACGCGCTGCTCGCCGCCCTGCCGGAACTGCCCGACGACAAGCGCGCGCGCCTGATCGCCAGCGCCGGCCTCTCGTCCTACGACGCCTCGGTCCTCGTCTCGGAAAAGGCCATCGCCGACTATTTCGAGGCGCTCGCCAAGGGCCGCGACGCCAAGCAGGCGGCGAACTGGGTCATCAACGATCTCCTGGGCGCGCTGAACAAGGCCGGCAAGGGCATCGAGGAGACGCCGGTCTCGGCCGACACGCTCGGCGCCATTCTCGACCTCATCCGCGACGGCACGATCTCCGGCAAGATCGCCAAGGACGTGTTCGAGATCGTCTTCAACGAGGGCGGCGATCCGGCCGCCATCGTGGAGGAGCGCGGCCTGAAGCAGGTGACCGATACCGGCGCCATCGAGAAGGCCGTCGACGAGATCGTCGCCGCCAATCCCGACAAGGCGGCGCAGGCGCGCGAGAAACCCTCGATGGCCGGCTGGTTCGTGGGACAGGTGATGAAGGCGACCGGCGGCAAGGCCAATCCGCAGGCCGTCAACGCGCTGGTGAAGGCCAAGCTCGGCGTCGAATGAGCCGCTTCTTCGTGCGCACCGCCGGCGTGAAGGATCTCGGCGCGGTGAGCGCGCTTCTGCGCGAGACCTGGCACGCCACCTACGACGCGATCTACGGGCCGGAGCGCGTCGCCGAGATCACCGCCTCCTGGCACTCGGTCGAGGCTCTGCGGCCGCGCCTGACGCGGCCGAACTCGGAGTTCCTGGTGGCCGACGACGGAACGCGGCTCGCCGGAATGGCCTATGCCGGCGCTTCCGGCGAGGGGCGCAGCGTCGCCCTGCACCAGCTCTACGTTCGCCCGGACTGCCAGGGGCAGGGCATCGGCGCGGACCTCCTTTCGGAGATCGCCGGCTGCTTTCCGCTCGCCAGGGTTCTGCGGGTCGAAGTGGAAGAGGCGAACACGGCGGCGGTCGCCTTCTACCGGCATGCCGGCTTCGCGCTCGTCGGTCGGACGGACGCCTGCGGCACGCCGGGCTCGGGCCTTCCGGCCGCGATCTACGAGAAGCCACTCGGCTGACGGCAGGGGCCGCGACACGGCGGCGCTCCTGTGGACATTTCACCGGCGCGGCAGCATAAAGCCGCGACGCTCGGCGATGGACGGTTCGATGAAACCCTGGCTCCTTGAGATCTTCACCTGGTGGAACGGTCAGACGATCGGCACGAGGTTCCACACCTGGCGGTTCGGCCAGAAGGTGGGCTCGGACGATTTCGGCAATGTCTACTACCAGAATGCCGACGGCTCGCGCCGCTGGGTCATCTATAACGGGCCGGCCGAGGCCTCGACCATTCCGCCCGGCTGGCACGGCTGGATGCATCACCGCGTCGACACGCCGCCCTCCAAGGAGCTCTACAGGCCCCGCGAGTGGCAGAAGCCGCACGAGCAGAACCACACCGGCACCGGCAAGGCCTACCGGCCGAAGGGTTCGCTCCTCAGCCCCTCCGAGCAGCGTCCGCGGGTGACGGGCGATTACGACGCCTGGGTGCCGTGAGCGCGTGACCTCGCGCATGACGAAGGCCCCTTGCGGCCGCCGGCCCGCGATCGCCGTCCTCGCAGCTTTCCTTGCTGTCGGACTGTCCGGCGTGGCGCTGTCGCAGGAGGGCACGTTCGAGCAGTTCGAACTGGAGGGGCAGGCGGTGCCGCCGTCGGACGAGCCCGCGGTTCAGCCGCCGCCGTCCGGCCCCAAGCCGCGCGTGAAGGACCCCGTGGCGGTCTTTTCCGGTCTCGACAAGATCACCGGCCGCATCACCGCCTTCGACGTCTATGTCGACGAGACCGTGCAGTTCGGCGCCCTGCAGGTGACGCCGCGCGCCTGCTATTCGAGCGCCGAGGGCGAGGCGACACGCACGGACGCCTTCGTGGAGGTGGACGAGATCACGCTGGACCGCCAGATCAGGCGCATCTTCACCGGCTGGATGTTCGCCGATTCGCCCGGCCTCAACGCCGTGGAGCACCCGGTCTACGACGTCTGGCTGAAGAGCTGCAAAAGCGATTCGGCGGTGCCCGCGCCTGCGGGATAGAAGGTCGCGTCCTCGACGAGGGCTGCGGCCAGCCGCTCGCGATAGGCCGCGCGCGGGATTTCCAGAGCGCCGAACGTTTCCAGGTGCTCGGTGAGGAACTGGGTGTCGAGCAGCGTGAACCCGCCTCGGCACAGGCGCTCCCACAGGAAGGCGAGCGCCACCTTCGAGGCATCCGTCTCGCGCGAGAACATGCTCTCCCCGAAGAAGGCACCGCCGAGCGCGATGCCGTAGAGCCCGCCGACGAGACGGCCCTCCCGCCACGTCTCCACGCTATGCGCATAGCCCTCGCGGAACAGCGCCAGCGTCAGGTCGCGGATGTCGGCGTTGATCCAGGTCTCGGTGCGGCCGGGCGCCTTCTCGGCGCAGCCGTCGATGACGGCGGCGAAGGCGCTGTCGACGCGAATCTCGAACCGGCCCTGGCGGATGCGCTTGCGCAGGGACCGCGGGAGATGGAACGCCTCGAGCGGCAGGATGCCGCGCTCGGTCGGGTCGATCCAGAAGACGTCGTCGTCGTCGGCCCGTTCGGCCATCGGGAAGATGCCGGACGCATAGGCCTTCAGGAGGAGATCGGGCGTCAGCACCGTGCGCTGCGTGGGCCGCCGGGCCATCGTGTCGCGTCTCCGTGCGTTCCGGTCAGGCGACGAAGGGAAGGGCCCGTCGCCGCCCGGAGGCGGCGACGGGCGGGATCGCATGTCCGGCGGCGCCGGCCGCCGTCACGGCTTCTCGCCGGCCAGATACTGTTCCAGCCAGTGGATGTCGTAGGCGCCGGCGGCGATGTCGGAATTGTCGACGAGGTCGCGGAAGAGCGGCAGCGTCGTCTTCACGCCGTCGACGACGATCTCGTCCAGCGCGCGGCGCAGGCGCATCATGCATTCGGCGCGGTTGCGGCCGTGCACGATGAGCTTGCCGATGAGGCTGTCGTAGAAGGGCGGGATCGAATAGCCCTGATAGACGCCCGAATCGACGCGCACGCCGAGGCCGCCCGGCGTATGGTAATGCGTGATGCGGCCTGGCGAGGGCGCGAAGGAGCGCGGGTCCTCGGCATTGATGCGGCACTCGATCGCGTGGCCCTGGAAGGTGACCTCGGACTGCGTGACCGACAGGCCGAGCCCGGCGGCGACGCGGATCTGCTCGTGCACGAGATCGAGCCCGGTGATCGCCTCGGTCACCGGATGCTCCACCTGCAGGCGGGTGTTCATCTCGATGAAGTAGAACTCGCCGTTCTCGTACAGGAACTCGATCGTGCCCGCGCCGCGATAGGAGAGCTTGGCCATCGCTTCGGCGCAGATGCGGCCGATCTCGGCGCGCTGCTCGGGCGTCAGCGCCGGCGAGTTCGCCTCTTCCCAGACCTTCTGGTGGCGCCGCTGCAGCGAGCAGTCGCGCTCGCCGAGATGGATCGCCTGGCCCGCGCCGTCGCCGAAGACTTGGACCTCGATGTGGCGCGGCTTTTCCAGATATTTCTCGATATAGACCGCGTCGTCGCCGAAGGCGGCGCCCGCTTCCGTGCGCGCGGTGGACAGCGCGGTCGAGAGGTCGGCGCGCGAGCGCGCCACCTTCATCCCGCGCCCGCCGCCGCCGGCGGAAGCCTTCACCAGGACGGGATAGCCGATCTCTTCGGCGATGCGCATCGCCTCGTCGTCGTCCGTCACCGCGCCGGGCGAGCCGGGCACGACGGGAATGCCGAGCTTCTGCGCGGTGCGCTTGGCCTCGATCTTGTCGCCCATGATGCGGATATGATCCGCCGTCGGCCCGATGAAGGTGACGTTGTGGGCGTCGAGAATGTCGGCGAAGCGCGCGTTCTCGGAAAGGAACCCGTAGCCCGGATGCACGGCGTCGGCGCCGGTGATCTCGCAGGCCGCCAGGATCGAGGGGATGTTCAGGTAGCTGTCGCGGGAGGGAGGCGGGCCGATGCACACGCTCTCGTCGGCGAGGCGCACATGCATGGCCGCGTTGTCGGCGGTGGAGTGCACGGCCACCGTCGAGATGCCGAGCTCCTTGCAGGCGCGCAGCACGCGCAGGGCGATTTCGCCGCGATTGGCGATCAGGACCTTCTTGAACATGGCGCGGCCCCTACGAGATGACGACGAGGGGTTCGCCGTATTCCACGGGTTGCGCGTTCTCGACGAGGATCTTGGTGATCTTGCCCGAGCGGGGCGCCGGGATCTGGTTCATCGTCTTCATCGCCTCGACGATGAGGAGCGTCTCGCCCTCGGACACGTCCTGGCCGACCTCGATGAAGTTCTTCGCCCCGGGGGCGGCGGCCATGTAGACCGTGCCGACCATGGGCGAGGGCACCGTGCCGGGCTCGGGGCCCGTGGGCGCGGCGGCGATCGGGGCGAGCGGCGAGGGCGCGGCGGCCGGCGCCTGCTGCATCGCCCCCTGCGGGACCTGATAGGCCATCTGCGGATAGGCGGCCATCATCTCCTTCTGGCGCGACACGCGCACGCGCAGCGAACCGCGCTCGACCTCGATCTCCGTGAGATCGGTGTCGTTGAGGATGGTGGCGAGTTCCCGCACGAGGGCGGGGTCGACGCTGTGATCGTCTTGTTCGGACATTCTCTTCCTTCCGGTCCCGCCGGTACGGTCATGGAGCGAGGGACGTTTCGCCTTCGAAGGCCGCTCCGCCTGTCGCGGCGGATCGGTCCAATCGTCGACGGGGGTCCGTCTGGCCCTGCATGAGCGGATCGACGCAAATTCCTTTGCGATGCAGGCGTTTCCTATAGTGCGAACCCGCGCGGGGGGAAAGCTCCCTGCGCGTTCGCACAGACGCCCGGCCTAGCAGGCGGTCTTGCCGCATTCGCGCAGGCTGGCGACGCGTGCGGCGAGCTGTTCCTTGCCGACGGCGCCTGAGATGACCTCGTCGCCGATGACGTAGGTCGGCGTGCCGGTGAGTTGCAGCACGGAGGCCATGGCGTTGCTTTCGGCGAGCGCGTCCATCACCGCGGAAGACTGCATCGCCTTGCGGATCTCGGCCTCGGATACGCCGAGTTCCTCCGCGACGCCGAGCGCCTTGGCCTCGTTGGAAACGCCCGGCGCACCGAGCAGCGCGCGGTGATAGGCCGGGTATTTCGCCGGGGCGATCTGGCGGAAGGCAAGGCTCACATGGCTGGCCTCGGCCGAGTTCGGACCGAGGACCGGAATCTCCTTCAGGACGAATCGTAGCTTCGGATCGGCCTTCACCATCGCGTCCATGTCGGCCATCGCGTGCCGGCAGTAGCCGCAATTGTAGTCGAAGAACTCCACCACCGTGACGTCGCCGTCCGGGTTTCCGATCACCGTGCCTTCCGGGCTCGCATGGAGCGACGAGGCGATGGAGGCGACGGCCTTCGACTGCGCCGCGGCCTGCTGGGCCGACTGCTTGGCCTCGAGCGCGGTCATCGCCTCGACCAGCACTTCCGGATTGGCGACGAGATAGTCGCGCACGATCGCGCGGATGTCACGTGCCTGCGTCTCGTCGAAGGAGGTCTGCTGGGCGTTCGTGCCGGCCGTGCCGCCGAGAAGGGCGGCGGCGAGAAGGAGGGGACGCAGGACCAAGGGCCGGGACTTTCGCGGGAGGAAGGTGGGGAGGAAGGGCCTCAGCCCTTCGACTTGAGGATGTCGGCGGCGCGCTGCCAGGCGGGCGTGCCCGGCTTCAGCTTGCCCTGCGCGCGCGCGGCGAAGATCTTGGCATCGCGCAAGGCGCCCGACTGCCAGTAGCCTTCGGCGGTCGCAAGCTCGGCGCGGCCGACATCGCCCGTGCGCTCATAGGCCATGGCGAGGAAACGGTAGGCCTGTCCGTTGGCGGGGTCTGCGCGCAGGCCGGCCTCGAGCGACTCGATCGCGCCGGCCAGATCCTTTTTCGTGCCGCCCACGACAAGCGCCTGTCCGACCTCCGCCTTGAGGATGCCGGAACCGGTCTTGTCGAGCTTCTGCGCCTTCAGATAGGCCGCCGCCGCCTGTTCGCCGCGGCCCGCCTCCATCAGGATCTCGCCGCGGATCTCGTGGAACCACGGATTGGTCGGACGTTGCGCGATCAGCGCATCGATCTTCCTCAGCGCCGCTTCCGAAGAGCCTTCGAGATGCGTCGCGATCGCGTCGCCATAGAGCGCCGGCAGGCTGCGGGGGCTGCGCGCGAAGGTGCGGCGCACGGCGCTCGCGCCCTCGCCATAGGCGACGATCTTGGCCCGCGCGAAATCGTGGCGCTCGATCGCGTCGGCGGAATCCGTCACGCCGTAATAGGGGCTCTCGGCCGCCGCGGTCTGCAGCGAGGCGATGCGCTCGCGCGGGACGGGATGGGAGGAGAGATAGCTGCGGCCGCCGCCGCGCGAGAAGACGCTGTTGCGCTCGAGCGTCTCGAAGGTGCGGATGAGGCCGCGCCCGGAGAGCTTGGCCTTCTCCAGATAGGTGAGGGCGGCGCGGTCGGCGGTCGATTCCTCGCCGCGCTGGTAGCTCATCAGTCCGCGCTGGGCGACGGCGCCGCCGCCCATCATCATGCCCGACCCGGCGCCCGCCGCGCCGCGCGAGCCGGAGGCCGCGCCCGCGACCGCCACGCCCGCGCCCAGCACGCCCGTGATGAGCGCCAGCGTCTTGGCCTGCTCCATCTGCTCGCGCAGCCGCTGCTGATGGCCGCCCGCCAGATGGCCGATCTCGTGCGCGAGAATGCCGGTCACCTCGTTCGGCGTCGTCGTGTTCAGGATCGTGCCGGTGTTCATGAAGATGCGCCGCCCGGAGACGAAGGCGTTGAAGTCCGGCGAGTTGACGAGGACGATCTCGATGCCCGAGCGCGACAGGCCGGCGGCCTTGAGGATCGGGGCCGCGTAGGAGGCGACGAGCGCCTCGATCTCCGCATCGCGCACGATGGGCACGCCCGTCCGCTTGCGGGGCGCGGCCTGCGACGGCACGGCCATGGCCAGGGTCATGAGGGCGGCGACGAGGCGGAACCCGAGTGCCCGGCGCTTGCGTGACTTCATGAGGCTCCTCCCGTCCCGACGACCCTTCAGCGCGGTCCCATGGGCGCCCGCACGGCCGCGGCGCGGCGACGGGCCCTTGCGGCCCTGCCGCCCGAAGGGTTTACAAGGCGCCGGCGCGAAAACAAGCCGCGCGGGCGACGGCCTTGCCCGACCGTCCTCAATCCTCATTGCAATCGGGCGAAATCGAGGCCGGACAAGGATATCGCTGGCATGACCGAGTTGCTTCTCGAACCGTCGCTGCGCTCGCGCATCGACCCGTTCCGCGCCATGGACGTGCTCGCCGAGGCCAACCGCATGGTCGCGCGGGGCCTGCCGGTCCTGTCGCTCGCGGTGGGCCAGCCCGCGGCGCCCGTGCCCGAGATCGCCCGGCAGGCGGCGCGCAGGATGCTCGACCACGGCCGCGTCGCCTATACGGACGCGCTCGGGCGGATGTCGCTGCGCACGCGCATCGCCCGCCACTATGCCGACCATTACGGGCAGGAGATCGACCCGGCGCGCGTGATGGTGACGACCGGCTCCTCCGCCGGCTTCAACCTCGCCTTCCTCGCGGCCTTCGATCCCGGCGACAGGATCGCCATCGCCTCGCCCGGCTATCCCGCCTATCGCAACATCCTGCGCGCGCTCGGGCTCGTGCCCGTCGAGATTCCGGTGGACGCCGCGACCGCCTATATCTTCACGGCCGACCACCTGCGCGCCGCAAACGAGGCGGGGCGCGTCGCCGGCGTCCTCGTCGCCAGCCCCGCCAACCCGACCGGCACGCTGACGCCGCCGGACGAGTTGCGGCGCCTCGTCGCCTATGCCGACGCCAACGCCATCCGCTTCATCTCCGACGAGATCTATCACGGCCTCGTCTACGAGGGGCACGAGACGACGGCGCTCGCCTTCTCGGACCAGCCGATCGTGGTGAACTCGTTCTCCAAATATTACTGCATGACGGGATGGCGCATCGGCTGGCTGGTGATGCCGCCGAACCTCGTGCGCGCCGCCGAGCGCATCGGGCAGAGCCTCTACATCTCGGCCCCCGAACTCAGCCAGGTGGCGGCCGAAGCCGTCTTCGACGCGCGCGAGGAACTGGAACTTGTGCGGGCCGGCTACCGGGCGAACCGCGATCTCCTGGCGGAGCGCCTGCCGGCGCTGCGCTTCTCGCAGATCGCCCCGATCGACGGGGCCTTCTACGCCTATGCCGCCATTCCCGACGGTTTCGAGAGCTCGACGGTTTTCGCCCGGACGGTGCTGGAGCGATGCCATGTCGCGATCACGCCGGGCACGGATTTCGACCTGCAGCGCGGCGAGCGCTTCGTGCGGCTGTCCTATGCCTGCGACCACGAGACGCTGCGAGAGGCGCTCGATCGCATGGCGGCCTTCCTCGACGCCGGCTGACATCAGCCCCGCACAGGTCGAACGAAGAAGGGCGGACCGCAAGGCCCGCCCTTCTTCATTTCAATCGGCCCGAACCGGTCGCCGGCTCAGAGGAAGCCGCGGCGCGACCACCAGCCGGAGCGACGCGGCTTCTCGGCCGTCGCGTCCTCGCTGGAAGCCCCTGCGCCGCTGGAAGTGACGACCGGCTCCGTCAGAGCGGGCCGGGACTCGTCCTCGCGGTCGTCGTCGTTCGCCGCGGCGCTCTCAGGGTTATCCGCCGCTTCGGGCTCGGCCGGGATCTCGGCCGCGACGGGCGCGGGCGTCTCGTGGGCCTCTGGCGTCGGAGCCGCCTCGTACGCCCTCGTCGCCTCCGCCGGCTCGGCCTCGGTTTCCGGCGTCACGTCGACGGGAACCGCCTCCGGCAGGATGGCGTCGAGCGCTTCGGCGTCCATCGGGGTCTGCACCGCGTCGGACAGGGCATCGGAGGCGGCGACGTCCGAGCCTTCGCCCGCCTCGCCATTCTCCTCGCGGCCACGGCGACCGCCGCGACGCCCGCGCCGGCGGCGCTTGCCGCGGCCGCGACCGTCGTCCTCGCCGCCATCCGTCTCGCCGGGCTCGACACCTTCGGCCTCGACCTCGGCGTCGCTCTCGCCGTCGCTCTCGCCGGTTTCGTCGTCGCCCTCGTCGGCATCGTCGCTCTCGGACGCGTCGAGACCCGCCTCGTCGCCGACCTGGCCTTCATCGCCGCGACGACCGCGCCGACGCCGGCGCTTGCGACGCTTGCCGCCATCGGCGCGCGCCTCGACCTGCGTCTCCTCGGCCGTCTCGTCCTCCGCCTCGATCTCCTCGGCCTCGACGTCCATCACGGTCTCGTCGGCGAGATCCTCCGGCGTCGGCTCCGGGAAGGCGGTCTGTTCGAGAGCCAGAGCCTCCGGCGAGCGCTCGTGCTTGATCGCTTCCGGGCCCTGCTCGATTCGGATGCTCTGGTGGCCGGCGCTGTCGTCGGCCTCGATCACGATGCGCAGGTCGTGATGACGCTCGAGCTCGCCGATCGTCTTGCGCTTCTCGTTGAGGACGTAGAGCGCCGTCGCGGTCGGCACCTTCACGATCACGTCGTGCGTCGAATGCTTCTGCAGATGCTCCTCGATGGTGCGCAGGACATGCAGCGCGAGCGAGGAGGACGAGCGGATCATGCCGGCGCCCTCGCAGACCGGGCAGGTCTGCATGGTGGATTCGAGGACGCTGGCGCGGATGCGCTGGCGGCTCATCTCCATCAGGCCGAAATGCGAGATCCGGCCGACCTGGATGCGGGCGCGGTCGTCCTTCAGGCAGTCCTTCAGGCGCTTCTCGACGGCGCGGTTGTTCCGCTTCTCCTCCATGTCGATGTAGTCGATCACGATGAGGCCGGCGAGGTCGCGCAGGCGCAGCTGGCGCGCCACTTCCTCGGATGCTTCGAGATTCGTCTGGAGCGCCGTGTCCTCGATCGAATGCTCGCGGGTGGAGCGGCCCGAGTTCACGTCGATCGAGACGAGCGCCTCGGTCTGGTTGATGATGATGTAGCCGCCGGACTTCAGCGTCACGTGCGGATGCAGCATCTTGTCGAGCTGGGATTCGATGCCCTGGCGCGCGAAGATCGGCGTCGGGTCGCGATAGGGCTGCACGACCTTCGCCTGGCTCGGCATCAGCATGCGCATGAAGTCCTTGGCTTCACGGTAGCCGCTTTCGCCCGAGACGAGGATCTGGTCGATGTCCTTGTTGTAGAGGTCGCGGATCGAGCGCTTGATGAGGCTGCCCTCCTCGTAGACGAGGGCGGGCGCCGTCGAGGTGAGGGTGGTGCTGCGCACCGTCTCCCACAGGCGCATCAGGTATTCGTAGTCGCGCTTGACCTCGGCCTTGGTGCGGTTGGCGCCGGCCGTGCGCAGGATGATGCCCATGCCGCGCGGCACTTCGAGTTCGCGCACCACGTCCTTCAGACGCTTGCGGTCCGCCACGTTGGTGATCTTGCGCGAGATGCCGCCGCCGCGCGCCGTGTTCGGCATCAGCACGGAATAGCGGCCGGCGAGCGACAGATAGGTGGTGAGCGCCGCGCCCTTGTTGCCGCGCTCTTCCTTCACGACCTGGACGAGCAGGATCTGGCGGCGCTTGATGACCTCCTGGATCTTGTACTGGCGGCGCTGGCGCTGCTGGCGGACCGGCACCTCCTCCATCGCGTCCTCGGAGCCGAGATCGTCGATCTCCTCGGGCTCCTCGCCGGACTCGTCGTCCGACGAATCCTCGGAGGAGGACCGGCTGCGCTCGCGGCCGCGGCCGCGGCGACCGCCCGAGCGTCCACGGCCGCGACGGGTCTGCCCCTCTTCGCCGCCCTCGGAGGCGCTCGCCTCGCCGTCCTCGCCGTCGGTCTCGCCCGTCTCTTCGTCGTCGCGATCGTCCTCGTCGGAGGCCTGCGCGTCGACATGGGCCTCCTCGTCGCCCGAGGGCTCATCCGTCTCGTCGCCGGCCGTCTCGGAGACGCTGTCGCCATCCTCGCGGCGGGCCGGACGGGCGGGGCGCTGCTTGGCCTTGGCGCGGCTCTGGCGCTCCTCCTGCTCCTCGTCCTCCTGGGCCCGGGCGAGTTCCTCCTCGATCAGCGCCTGACGGTCGGCCTTCGGAATCTGGTAGTAGTCGGGATGGATTTCGCTGAAGGCGAGGAAACCGTGCCGGTTGCCGCCGTATTCGACGAAGGCGGCCTGCAGCGAAGGCTCGACCCGCGTGATCTTCGCGAGATAGATGTTGCCCTTGAGCTGCTTCTTGTGCTGCGATTCGAAATCGAATTCTTCGATCCTGTTGCCGCGAACGACAACTACGCGCGTCTCTTCCTGATGAGACGCATCGATGAGCATCTTGTTTGCCATTGATGAACTCCGGGGCGGGTGGCCGCCGCCGAAGACCGGCTGTCGAGACAGACAGGGATACGGCAGCGGGCGGACCCGCATGGATCGCGACCGAAAGGCGCTCGTCCTCGCGACAGCGACGCCTGTCCAGACCTTGCGGTCGCTGGAGTGTCGGCATCGGTCTCGCGTGAAATTGGGAGCACTATCGCGACCTAGAACAATCGGGATGGTCGCTGAGGCAACCGATGGAACGTTGAGTGGGGCGGCGTCTTCGGAAAAGCTCGCACCCACCGCGGAGCCGGAGACGAGGCTCGCCGCCGGCCACAGATAATTTCACAAGGCCGCTCGACGCGGTCCGCATGTCGCCTGGATCCCTCGGGGCCGGTGGAAAGCCGTCTCGCGTGGCGCGGCGGCGACCGGTATCCGGATCGGATGCGACTCGGAAGGAGCGTCGTCCTGAGCCTCAATTCTGCTTTTATGATGGGGAAGGCCAACAAACAAGCAGAAAGCCCCGGTGGTCGTCTTGACGGCGGCCGCGGGGAAGCCCCGCGCAAGGCGCGGGCGCTAGCGGGGAGGGCCGTCACCCCTCTTTGTCTCCCGCCGGAGAAGAGATGCGCAGCACCGTCCTGGCCCTCGGCCTCTCTGTCCTGGCCGTCCTCGCGCCGATCGGCGCCGGTGCCGCGGAGCCCGCCGAGGACCGCTCGGCGATCATCACGGCCATCGACCAGGCCGCGCGGCCGAACGCCTTCGACGTCACCTTCACGCTGCGCGGCGACAGCCGGGCGAGCGTCCTGCGTCTCAGGAACCCGGACCGGGTGGCGATCGACTTCCCGTCCGCGCTGCCCGCCGCCGCGCTTTCGGCGATCTCGGCCAACCCGCTCGTCTCGGAGGTTCGTCACGGTCTCGTGGCCGCGGACCGCTACCGCTTCATCTTCAAGCTCGCAAAGCCGGCTGACGCGGCCCTGACACGCGATACGGTCGAAGGGGGCGAGAAGATCACGCTGGCCTTCACGCCGGCCGCCCGGCCGACGGGCGGCGTATCCGCGGCGGCGGCGCCGAGAGAGACGATGGTGCCGACCTCGGCACCGGCGCCCCGCGAGCCGAAGGGGCGGGCGGTGGTCGTGATCGACCCCGGCCATGGCGGCATCGACAATGGCGCGGTCTCGAAATCGGGCACGCAGGAGAAGGCGATCAACCTCGCCTTCTCCCGGGAACTCGCCGCAGCCCTCGAGAAGACCGGCACGGTCGAGGTGGTCCTGACGCGCCGGGACGACACGTTCATTCCGCTCGACGAGCGCTCGCAGATCGGCCGGCGCCGCAAGGCCGATCTCTTCGTGTCGATCCATGCCGATTCGATCCGGCACGGCGATCTGCGCGGCGCCACCGTCTACACGCTCTCGGACCGGGCGTCCGACGATCTCGCGAGCCAGATCGCCGACAGCGAGAACGCCGCCGACCGCTTCGCGGGCCCGGAGGGGATGGAGGAGAAGCCCGAGGTCTTCGACATCCTCGTGGATCTCACGCGCCGCGAGACGGTGAGTTTCTCGGAGCATTTCGCGACCTCGCTCGTGGAAGGGTTCGGCGCCCACGACGTGCGCCTCATCAAGAACCCGAAGCGCTCAGCGGGCTTCAAGGTCCTGAGGGCGCCGGACATGCCGTCCGTGCTAGTGGAGCTCGGCTACCTGTCCAATCCCGACGACGAGAAGCTCCTGACCGACCCGGTCTGGCGAAAGCGCACGGCGGAGGCGATCGCGCAGGCGACGACGCAGTTCCTCGCGCGCCACCAGAAGACGGTCGCCGAGACCGGCCGCTGAACGATCCTTCCTCTCGCCGGCGGCGTCCGAAGGCATGGATTGCACGCGCGACTGTGGTAATCACACAACGGAGACGGACAAGGCGCGCGCGAAGGGCCCTCGCTTCATCGCCTCGCCGCAATTGCGGTTGAGGGAGCGACAGGGCGCACGCGCGTGACAAGGCCCGGGCACCGCTGGCCCGGTAGATGTGATACCCGCTCGGCGGCCGAGGTCGCCCGTGGCAGACCCGGCACCCGCAGGAACGCGGACGGAGTTTCGATGATCAGATTGCTCGGCTACTTCTTCGGGATCGGAGCGGTTCTGTTCCTGCTCGTGGCGGGCGGCATCGCCTGGTATGTCGAGGGCATGGCCAAGGACCTGCCGGACTACCAGGTCCTGGCCGACTACGAGCCGCCGGTGACGACCCGCGTCCACGCCGCGGACGGCGCTCTCATGGCCGAATACGCCAAGGAGCGGCGCCTCTTCCTGCCCATCCAGGCCGTGCCCGCCCTCGTCAAGAACGCCTTCCTCTCGGCCGAGGACAAGAATTTCTACACCCATCCCGGCGTCGACGTCGAAGGCATCGGCCGCGCCGTCCTCATGCAGATCAAGGGCGGCCCGCTGCAGGGCGGCTCGACCATCACCCAGCAGGTCGCCAAGAACTTCCTCCTCACCAACGAGCGTACCTACGATCGCAAGATCAAGGAGGCGATCCTCTCGCTGCGCATCGAGCAGGCCTATTCCAAGGACCGGATCCTCGAGCTCTATCTCAACGAGATCTATCTCGGCCTCGGCTCCTACGGGATCGCGGCGGCCTCTCTGTCCTATTTCGACAAGGCGGTGAACGAGCTGACGATCGACGAGGCGGCCTATCTGGCGGCGCTCCCGAAGGCGCCGGAGAACTACAACCCGTTCCGCTCCAAGGACGCGGCCGTCGCCCGGCGCAACTGGGTGATCGACCAGATGGTCTCCAACCGCTTCGTCTCGGCCGAGGACGGAGCGGCCGCCAAGGAGCGTCCGCTCGCCATCAACCCGCGCGCCTCCGGCCTCTACCTCGCCGCCTCGCAATATTTCACCGAGGACGTGCGCCGCGAGATCATCCAGCGCTACGGCGTCAAGGCCCTCTACGAGGGAGGCCTGTCGGTGCGCACCACGCTCGACCCCAAGCTCCAGTCCGAGGCGCTGGCCGCGCTGCGGCGCGGCCTCGTCGATTTCGACCAGGCGCGCGGCTATCGCGGTCCCGTCAAGACGATCGACATCGGCAGCGACTGGGGCAAGCCGCTCGGCGAGGTGCCGGCGCTCGCCGACGTGCCGGAATGGCGCCTCGCCGTCGTGCTCGGTGTCGAGACGGGCGGCGCGAGCATCGGCCTGCAGCCCGCGCGCACCGTTTCGGGCGCGCTCGGCAGCGACCGCGAGGTCGGCCGCATCGATCTGTCCGACATGAAATGGGCGCTGCGCCTCAACACGGCGACGCGCAAGGGCGGCGTGCGCGGGGCGGACGACGTCCTGTCGCGCGGCGACGTGGTCTATGTCGAGAAGAAGGGCGAGGGCGATTCCTACCGCCTGCGCCAGCCCCCCAAGGTGCAGGGCGCGCTCGTCTCGATGGAGCCGCGCACCGGCCGCGTGCTCGCCATGGTCGGCGGCTTCTCCTTCTCGGAATCGGAGTTCAACCGCGCGAGCCAGGCCTATCGCCAGCCCGGCTCCTCGTTCAAACCCTTCGTCTACGCCGCCGCCCTCGACAACGGCTACACGCCCGCCTCGGTCGTGCTGGACGCGCCGATATCGCTGCCGGACGGCAATGGCGGTTTCTGGACGCCGTCGAACTACGGCGGCGGCTCCGCCGGCCCCTCGACGCTGCGCCTCGGCATCGAGAAGAGCCGCAACCTCATGACGGTGCGCCTCGCCAAGGACATGGGGATGGAACTCGTGGCCGAATATGCCGAACGCTTCGGCATCTACGACAAGCTCGGCCGCTATCTGCCGATGGCGCTGGGCGCCGGCGAGACGACCGTGCTGCGCATGGTCTCGGCCTATTCGGTCATCGCCAACGGCGGTCGCTCGCTCGAGCCGTCGATGATCGACCGCGTGCAGGACCGGTACGGGCGCACGATCTACCGCCACGACGAGCGCCGCTGCGCCACCTGCAACGAGCCGAGCTTCGAGAACCAGCCCGAGCCCGAACTCGTCGACGAGCGCGACCAGGTTCTCGATCCGATGACGGCCTACCAGATCACCTCCATGATGGAGGGCGTCGTCCAGCGCGGCACGGCGACGATCCTGAAGGAGCTCGGCGTGCCCGTCGCCGGCAAGACCGGCACGACCAACGACGAGAAGGACGCCTGGTTCGTCGGCTTCACGCCCGATCTCGTGACGGGCGTCTACATGGGCTACGACAATCCCCAGCCCATGGGCCACGGCTCGACGGGCGGCGGCCTCGCGGCGCCGATCTTCCTCGACTTCATGCGCGACGCGCTGAAGGGCAAGCCGCCGGTGGACTTCAACGTGCCCGAGGGCATGGAGCTCATCGCGGTCAACCGCAAGACCGGCATGCGCGCCGGCGAGGGCGGCTCGGACTCCATCATGGAGGCCTTCAAGCCCGGCACCGGCCCCTCCGACAGCTACGACGTGATCGGCATGGACGCCGTGGCCGCCTCCGACACGCGCCGCGAAGTCTCGCCGGAGGCCTCGCAGGCGATCGTGCAGGGTGCGGGCGGGCTGTTCTAGCCAAGCGGCGCCACGGCCCCTATACAGCCTTCGCAAGGGGCGGGCGTTCAGTCCGCCCCTTTCGCTTGACCGGAGGCCCGAGCCTCCGCCCTGCAACACCGAACGACGGGAGATCGAGGCTTGCGTGCCGAAATCGAGACCATGGTCGACGAAATCCAGCAGGCCATAAGCCTGCTGAGGAGGCATCTTTGACTGGGATCAGTCCCTCAGACGCCTGAACATCCTCAATAGCCAGGCCGAGGATCCCTCGATCTGGAACGACCCGGCCGAAGCCCAGAAGCTGATGCGCGAGCGCCAGCAGCTGGACGAGGCGATCGGCGCCATCAACTCGCTGCAGCAGCGGCTCGACGACAATATCGAGCTGATCGGCATGGGCGAGGAGGAAGGCGACAAGGAGATCGTGCGGGACGCCGAGGACGGCATCCGGGCGGTGCGTTCGGAGGTCGCCAAGCGGCAGATCGAGACCCTCCTCTCCGGCGAGGCCGACGGCAACGACACCTATGTCGAGGTCCATTCCGGGGCCGGCGGCACGGAGAGCCAGGACTGGGCGGCGATGCTCCTGCGCATGTACATGCGCTGGGCCGAGCGCTCGAAGATGAAGGTGGAACTGCTCGAGCAGCATGCCGGCGAAGAGGCGGGCATCAAGTCGGCGACGCTGATGGTCAAGGGCCACAACGCCTACGGCTTCATGAAGACCGAATCGGGCGTGCACCGTCTCGTGCGCATCTCGCCCTATGACAGCCAGGCGCGGCGGCACACGTCCTTCGCGTCGGTCTGGGTCTATCCGGTGGTGGACGATTCGATCACGATCGACATCAACGAGTCGGACTGCCGCATCGACACCTACCGCTCGTCCGGCGCCGGCGGCCAGCACGTGAACACGACCGACTCGGCGGTGCGCATCACGCACATTCCGACGAATATCGTGGTGCAGTGCCAGAGCGAGCGCTCGCAGCACAAGAACCGGGCGACCGCCTGGAACATGCTGCGCGCCCGGCTCTACGAGGCCGAGCTGGAACGGCGCGAGGCCGAGGCGAACGCCCAGGCCGCGTCGAAGACGGATATCGGCTGGGGTCACCAGATCCGGTCCTACGTCCTCCAGCCGTACCAGCTGGTGAAGGACCTGCGCACCGGCGTCGAGCGCACCACGCCCCAGGAGGTGCTGGACGGCGACATCGACGAGTTCATGGAAGCGGCGCTCGCCCATCGCGTCCATGGCGGCGACGAGGCCATCGCCGACGTCGACTGAGGTCGCGCCGGGTTCGGAGTCTGGAGAGGGCGGTCCTTCGGGGCCGCCCTTTTCGTTTGCGCGGGGAAGCCGTCAGCCGATCTCGGCGATGCGCTCGCCGATGCGGAAGAAGCGCTGCGGGTCGATGGCCTGGCCGTCGCGGCGGATCTCGTAGTGGAGATGCGGCCCTGTGCTGCGGCCGGTGGAGCCGGAGGCGCCCAGCGCCGAGCCGCGGTCGACGCTCTGCCCGACCGCGACGTCGATCCGCGCCAGATGGGCGTAGCGCGTGGTGATGCCGTTGCCGTGATCGATCTCGACCAGGTTGCCGTAGCCGCCGCTCGGACCTGCCGAGACGACCCGGCCGGCGGCGGTGGAGAGAACCGGCGCGCCCGGCGAGACGGCGTAGTCGATGCCGGCATGGAGCGCCGAACGGTTCAGGAACGGATCCGGCCGCACGCCGAAGGTGGAGGAGACGAGGCTCGCGGCCATGGGCTGGCGCAGCGGCAGCGTGTCGGCGACGTCCCGGGCCTGCTGAAACGCGTCGAGCGCCGTCTCGAGTTCGGCGCAGCTCTCGTCGAAATCGGTCGCCGCAGGCGCCGGCTCGAAGGGCCCGCCGATGCCGCGCGCCGGAGCCTCCAGCCGCTGCGGGGTGGCGAGGCCCTCCGCGCGCAGCACGGTCGCGATCCTCACCGCCTTGCGTCGCGCTTCCTCGGCGAGAACGCGAACCTGACCGAGTTGCCCCTCGGCGGCCCGCACCGTCCGGTCGATCTCCCCGAACATGCTGTCGGACGCTTCCCGCAGCGTTGCGGCCGCGGCGAAGCCGGTCGAGGCCGGTTGCGGAGCGAGTGCGGAGACGCGGTCGAGCGCGGCGGAGGAGGCGACCGGGGCGAAGCCGAGAAGGCTTGGCGCGGCGGCCGTCCGGTCGGCGGGACCGTCGCCGCGTCCGGCATCGCCCGGTCGGGCGGTCGGCAGCGGGGCGGGGGGAGGCAGGAGGCCGGTCGCGGCGGCGCGTTCGAGAAGCGGGCCGAGCCGGTCGTAGCGCTCGGCCAGCTGTTCCTGCTGGTCGAGGAGCACATCCACCTTCGTCTGCACCGTCTTCTGGGCGATCACCTGCCGGCTCTTCAGCATGTCGAGCTGGGCGCGCAGGAGGGTGATGCGCTGCTCGTAGGCGCTCGCCGTCTCGCGCTGGCCGGCCGCGATCGTGGCGTTGATGTCGTCGCCCATGACGTAGAGGACCGGCAGCGCCAGAAGGGCCGCCGCCGCGCTGCAGGCGAGGACGCCCGCCGCCAGGAGCGTGCGGTGGCCGATCGTCACGTGGCGCACCGAATCGCCGCGGGCGAGGATCAGCGTGTGCGGAACCCTGCGCGCGCCGAAGCTCGTCGTCTTTTCGTGGAGAGGCATGGCTTCGTCCGACCTGAATCAGGGCGCCCGGAGGGAGCGGCAGGTCGATTAGAAAGCGTTAGGGTTAACGCCTTCCTAAGGCGCGGCCCCGTGCGGGGACGCTCGCACGACGGTCAGCTCGAAAGCGGCGAGAGGGCGCGGTAGAAGGTCGGCGTGAGGCCGGCTTCGGCGCGCGCCCGGTCGTTGAAGGGCGCCTTCACCTCGCCGCGGAAGCAGGCGCGCACGAGCGTGCCGAACCGCTCGGCGGGGTTCACCCGCTCGCGGGCGCAGAGGAAGCGGAACCACTTGGCCCCGATCGCGACATGCTTCTTCTCGTCCTCGTAGATGATGGAGAGGATGGCCGCCGTCTCGTCGTCTCCCACCGCGTTCAGCTTCTCGAGGAGCGAGGGCGTGACGTCGAGCCCGCGTGCCTCGAGGATGAGGGGCACGATGGCGAGGCGAGAGGCGAGATCGTGCGCCGTCACCTCCACGGCCTGCCACAGCCCGTCATGGGCCGGAAGCGCGCCGTAATGCGAGCCGAGCACGCGAAGGCGCTCCGAGAGGAGGCCGAAATGCTTCGCCTCTTCCATCGCCACCGTCATCCAGCCGTCGAAGAAGGAGCGCGGCACGCGCTCGACGGCGAAGCGCGCGACGATATCGAGCGCGAGGTCGATGGCGTTCAGTTCGATATGGGCCAGCGCATGGATCAGGGCGATCCGCCCCTCCGGCGTATGCACGGAGCGCCGCTTCACCGTGCGCGGCGGCACGAGGTCGGGCTTGGCCGGGCGCCCCGGCCGCGCGGGCAGCGGCGGGTCGAGCGGGGCATGGAGGCCGAGGCGCCGCTCGAACCAGAGGGTGCCCGCCTCCTGCGTCCGCCGGGCCTTCTGCGCGAGATCGGCCTCGCCCAGCGCCTCGATCGCGGCCTGCCGCAGCGTCTGCGGGCGCGCCTCGCTCATGCCGCGACCGTGCGGGCGGCGGCGAGCACCGCCTCGGCATGGCCGGGCACCTTCACCTTCGGCCAGACGGCGGCGATGGTTCCGGTCGCGTCGACGAGCAGCGTGGAACGCTCGACGCCCATGTAGCTGCGCCCGTACATGCTCTTCTCCACCCAGGCGCCCGCGGCTTCCAGCAGGCTCTTTTCCTCGTCGGCGAGAAGCCTGACCTTCAACCCGTGCTTGTCGCGGAACTTGGCGTGCTTCTTCGCCGAATCCGGCGAGACGCCGATGACCGGCACGTCGATCGCGGCGAATTCGCTCTCGAGCGCGGTGAAGTCGATCGCCTCCTTCGTGCAGCCGGTGGTATCGTCCTTCGGGTAGAAATACAGAACGAAGGGGCGGCCCTTGAGATCGGCAAGCGATACCGTGGCGCCGCCTTCGTCCGGCAGGGCGAAGTCGGGGCAGGGGGAACCGACGGTCAGGGTCGTCATCGTGCCATCCTTTCGGCGGATTGAACTGGGAGAGCGCCGGTCGGTCGAAGCGGCGGCGTGCGCGGTGGCACGGCCTGTGGCGCCTCGGCGCAGATTTCGGCCGGTCCTGGTTCTTTTCAAGAGCCGCGCCAGCTTGGTCTGCCAGCATGGGCCGGGTTCGAGGCGGGGAGTGACAGGGATGCGGCAGGCCTTTGCGGCGCGTGCGTTTTCGCGCCCCGCCCATGGCGAGGGCACGGCTCTTTGACGCGCCTTCTGGCCGGGTTCGCCAGCCTTCTCGTCGCCATCGTCCTCTGCCTCGCCGCCGCGGTCGGCTACCTGACGGCGACGCCCGCCGGGCAGGCCTTCCTGCGCGGCCATGTCGAGCGCCTGGCGTCCGCCGCGCTCGGGCCGGACATTGAAGTCGAACTCGGTGCCCAGCGTCTCGACTTCGCGGCGCGCGGCGCGGTCGGCATCGCCTTCGACGACGTCGTCCTGCGCCATCGGACCGACAGGACCCGTCTGGCCACCTTGTCGCAAGGGTCGGTCGGCGTCAGCATCGGCGCGCTCCTGCGCGGGCGTGTCGATCTCGACGCGATCCGCATCGACGGCCTGCGCGTCGATCCCTCGCTCGCCGACCGGTTCGGCTCCGGCACGCCCGATCCCGACCGGATCATCGCCGGCATCGACAGGGGCATCGCCGCCCTGCGCCGGCTCGGTCTCTCCAGCATCGAGATCGAGGATGCCGGGCTGATCGACCGGCCGCAGGGCCCGCGCCTCGTCTCGCTCGACCTGACCGAAGAGGGCGCGGACACGTTCGCCCTCGCCGCGACGGTCCGCGTGGCCGACCGGCTGATCGCGGCCGACGCCTCGGCCACGCTTGCCGCCGATGCCGACCGGCTCCAGGCCCTTTCCATCGCGGTGCCCGACATCGCGCTCGTCTCGCCGGGCGATGGAGCGGCCTCCGGCGCGACGCTGGGCCTTGCGCTCTCGACGAGCGTATCGGCCGGAACGCGCACCTTCCTCCTGGCCGCCGACGCCGCCGTGCCCCTGCACGAGCCGGTCGAGGCCCTCGGGTCGCCCGCGCCCGGCGACGCGGCCCGTCACGTGACGCTGCCCGAGCGGACCCGGATCGAACTCGCCTATGTCGAAGGCTCGGGATCGCTCTCGCTTCGGCCGCTGCGCCTCGACTTCGGGAGGGCGGCCGCCACGCTCGAAGGCCGCATCGCATTGCGGGCGGACGAGCGCGGCGCGCGCGGCATCGAGCTTTCGACGCGCGAACTCGTCTCCACGGTCGGTGCGGACCCGCAGACCGCCGAGGCGGCGCGCCTGTCCGTCTCGGGCGCTCTCGAGGCGGACGGCACGCTCGACCTCCCGAAGCTTCGGCTCGAGGCGGGGGGCGGCACCATCGACGGTTCGGCCCGCTGGACCGGCGGAACGGGGCCGGACAGCCGGATCGGCGTGTCGCTTGCCGGCGAGAATGTCTCGGCCGCGGCCGTGCGGGCCTTCTGGCCCGTGCTGATCGCCCCCGAGACACGCGACTGGGTGCTGAAGCATGTCGATCCCGCGGGCGCCGTGGCGGATGCGCGCTTCGAGTTCGGCGTCAGCTGGCCGCGGCTCGTCGAGATGACCGTGCCCGGCCACGGGCCGTCTCCCGAGGAACTGCGTCTCGACGCGCGCATCGTCGCCGCCGGCTTCGGTGTTCTGGAAACTATGCCCCGGTTGCGAAACGTGTCGCTGCGCGTCGCGGTGGCCGGCGGCGATACGCGCATCGACTTCGACGAGGGGCGCATCGACGGCGCGGAGGGCGTGACGGTGAAGCCGTCCTCCATCGCGTTCCATCGCCGCGATGTCGGGCGCGTCGGCGCCGAAGTCGCGCTCGCTTTGTCCGGCGACCTCGGCGAGATGCTGGCCGTCGCCGACAACCCGCCGATCCGCGCGCTCGATCGCATCGGCTGGAAGCGCGAGGATGTCTCGGGCCGGGCCGATGTCGCGATTGCCGTCGATCTGGGTCTCGGGCGCGGCGTGGCGCAGTCGGACATCCTGGAAAACTGGTCGGTGCTCGCCGACGTGAAGGGCGCCGACCTCAGGCGCAGCATCGAGGGGCGCCGGCTGGCGAATCTGACGGGGACCGTCAGCGTCTCGCCCGGCACGGCCATCGGCACGCTCGACGGCACGCTGGACGGCATTCCCGCCCGGATCGAGTTCACCCGCCCGTTCGCGCCCGACCCGGTCGGCACGCCCAGCCTCGCGATCGAGGCGAAGCTCTCCGACGCGGTTCTCGCCGACCGGCTGCCGGGCCTGAAAACTCTCCTCGACGGTCCGGTGGCCGCCAAGCTGGTGCAGGCGGGCGAGGCATTCGATGCCGAGATCGACCTGCGCGACGCGCGGCTGACCCTGCCGGGCGTCGAATGGACCAAGGGCAAGGGTGTGCCCGCGAAGCTGACCTTCAAGGCGGCCTTCTCCGAGGGCGGCCTCACCCGCGTCAGCGACGCGAAGCTCTCGGGCGAGGGATTTGCGGCCGTCGGCGCGGCCGAGATCGATCGCGAGGGGCTCAAGACCCTGCAGCTCGACCGGGCCGTCTTCAATGCGGGCGACGACTTCCGCCTGCAGTTGCAGCGTACGAAGAACGGGCTTTCGGCGGTCCTCAAGGGCGACCAGTTCGACGCGCGGCCGATCCTCGCGAGCCTTCGCGCCTCGGCCGGCCGCAAGGGCGGTGGCGGCGGGGGCGGCGCGCGCGATCTCGACGTCACCGTCGATCTCGGCCGCCTCGTCGGCTTCGGCAAGGAGACCCTGCGCGGCGTCTCGCTCGCCTTCGCACAGCGCGGCGGACGCCTCGCGAGCGCCCGGTTCGACGGCGAGAGCCCAAGTTCCGCGCCGCTCAGCCTCGCGCTCGACGGCGAGAAGGGCGTGCGCCGCCTGTCGCTCGCGACCTCGGATGCCGGCGTGCTCCTGCGCTTTGCCGGCGTCTATCCCCGCATGGCCGGGGGTCAGGCGCGGGTCGAGCTGCAAGGCTCCGACAAGGCCGGCTATACCGGCGCCCTGCGCATCGACGGATTCACGCTCGTCGACGAGCCGCGGCTCGCCAGCCTCGTCGGCACCACGTCGTCTTCGGACGACGCGTCGCTCGCCCGCGCCATCGGCCGCGACATCGAGGTGGCGAACGCCTATTTCGACACCGCCTCCCTGAGCCTTTCCTATCGCGACGAGCGCCTCGTGGTGGAGGACGGCATCGTGCGCGGCCCGGTCTTCGGCTCGAGCTTCGCCGGGCTCCTGCATGACGGCGCGGGCGGCATCGACATCGGCGGCTCCTTCATGCCGGCCTACGGCATCAACCGCATCTTCGGCGCGCTCCCCTTCGTGGGCGGCATCCTCGGCAACGGCAACGAGGGCGGGCTGATCGGCATCACCTACCGCCTCAGCGGCGCCTTCGCCGACCCCACGCTCGCCATCAATCCCATCTCGGCGATCGCGCCGGGCATCTTCCGGCGCATCTTCCAGATGTAAGATCGCCGTGCGTCTGGCCTGACCCGTCTTCATGACGCGATCCGAAGGGTCGGTTCATGAGCGGGCCGGCACAGGCCGTCAGGCGGTCGCGAGCGCCTCGCGCAGCCGACGGGCATGCTCGGCGAGGAGCTCCGGATCGGCCATCGCGCCCGAATGCGCCCGCGGCGCCACGCCCTCGCGCATCGGCATGACATGGACGTGGAGGTGGAACACGGTCTGGCCGGCCGCCGTCTCGTTGAACTGGGCGATCCGCACGCCGTCGGCGCCGAAGGCGGCCTTGGCGGCGCGGGCGACGCGCGCGACGAGCGGCAGGAGCTGCGACAGCGTCTCCGGCGAGGCGTCGAGGAGGTTGCGGGAGGGCGCCTTGGGGATGACGAGGCAATGGCCGTCGACCTGCGGCATCACGTCCATGATGACGAGGGCGACATCGTCCTCGTGCACCGTCTGGCTCGGGATCTCGCCGCGCAGGATCTTCGCGAAGATATTGCCGTCGTCGTAGCTCGTCACGTCACCGTCTCCCGCCATCGCGCCGGTCGCGCCGGCCACGGGAGAAGGCCTAGCCGATCAGGGCGACTTCTTGAACGGGGTATGTTCGGAGAGGACGGCCTGCACCTCGGCCACGTTCTCGCGCTCGCGCACCAGATAGTCCTCCACCGCGTCTCGCAGGCCGGGATGGGCGATGAAATGCGCCGAATGCGTCGTCACCGGCTCGTAGCCGCGCGCGAGCTTGTGCTCGCCCTGCGCGCCCGCCTCGACGACGGCGAGACCCGTCTCGATCGCGTGCTCGATGGCCTGATGGTAGCAGACCTCGAAATGCAGATAGGGATGGTCCTCGATGCAGCCCCAGTTGCGCCCGTAGAGCCGGTCGGCGCCGATGAAGTTCAGGGCTCCGGCGATGTAGCGCCCCTGCCGGCGCGCCATCACGAGGAGGATGCGGTCGGCCATGCGCTCCCCGATCAGGCTGAAGAAGCGCCGGTTGAGATAGGGCCGCCCCCATTTGCGGCTGCCCGTGTCCATGTAGAACTCGAAGAAGGCGTCCCAGACCGCCTCCGTCAGATCCGCGCCGGTCAGCCGCTCGATGGAGATGTCGTCCGCCAGCGCCTCGCGCCGTTCCTTGCGCAGCGCCTTGCGCTTGCGCGAGGCGAGGCTTTCGAGAAAGTCCTCGTAGGAGCCGTAGCCGCGATTGACGAAATGGAACTGCTGGTCGGTGCGTGCCAGCCAGTCGCCGGCCGCCTCGAAGGCGAGGCGGTCCGCCTCGTCGAGGAAGGTCGCGTGCGCCGAGGAGATCGAGGTCTGGCCGACATAGGCCTCGAGCCCCTGCACGAGGGCGGCCCGGCGCGTTTCGGACCCGGCGCCGGCGCCGACGAGGAGGCGCGGCCCGGTCGCGGGCGTGAAGGGCACCGAGACCTGGAGCTTGGGATAGTAGCGCCCGCCCGCCCGCTGGAAGGCATCGGCCCAGCCATGGTCGAAGACATATTCGCCCTGGCTGTTGTTCTTCAGATAGGCCGGCACGAGGCCGATCGGCCGTCCGTCCGGCGCTTCCAGGACCAGATGCTGCGGCAGCCAGCCGGCGCGCTGGCCGACGCAGCCCGATTCCTCCAGCGCGGAGAGGAAGGCGTAGGAGACGAACGGGTTGCCCGGTCCGGCGCCGTTCGCCCCGCAGCGCGCGAGACCGTCCCAGGCTCCGGCGCCGATCGAGGTGATGGAATCGGCGACGCGCACGACGAAGCCGGCGTCCGCGTCCTGTCCGTCGTCATGCTGCGGTTGCGTCATGGACGGAGACTTATGCCTTTCGTCGCGCGCCGCAAGCGTCACGCCTGCGGCGTGAAGCCCTCGAAGGTCATCTGGTGGGCCTGCGCCGTGGTGAGCTCGACGCCCTCGCGATCGCGCACCGTCCAAGTGACGACGGCCCCGCCTGAGGCGATCACCGTATCGACGAAGGGATTGGGCAGGTCCTCCACGCGATAGGAGACGAAGCTGCAACCGCGGGCGTAGACGCGGGCGTGGCGATCGAGCATCTCGGGGCTGCGCCCTTCGGCCGTCAGCCCGACCGGACGCCCTGTCCCGGCCTCGATCATCTGGTCGATCAGCCACTCGTCGAAGGACATGAGGGCGATCCGGCCGCCATAGCGCTGGAGTTCGGGCGCGAGTGCGGCGAAATAGCCCACATCCTCCTGCGGACTGCGGCCCTTCAGCTCCATCACGATCGGCACGCGCCCGTCCACGGACGAGAGGAACGAGGCGAGCGTCGGCACCGGCCAGGCCGATCCCGTCAGGCGCAGTTCCGCGACCCTTGCATCCGAGGTCCCCCGAAACTCGCCCGCCACGCCGCAGAGGCGCTGCAGCGTGTCGTCGTGAAAGATGTAGGGCGTGCCGTCGCGCGAGAGCTGGACGTCGCATTCGATGGCGAAATGCCCGTCGGCGGCCGCGAGCGCGGCGGGAATGGAGTTCTCCGGCCGGTCGCGCGCGGCGTCATGCAGGCCGCGATGGGCGATGGGCCGCTCCACGAGCCATTCCAGCGGTCCGCGATAGGCGTCCATCAGTCGATCTCGAACAGGGCTTCGATCTCGACGGCGGCGTCGAGCGGCAGGGACGGCACGCCGACGGCCGAGCGGGAATGGCGCCCCTTGTCGCCGAGGATCTCGACGAGGAAGTCGGACGCGCCGTTGGCCACCTTGTGCTGCTCGGTGAAGCCGGGATGGCTGGCGACGAAGACGGTGAGCTTCAGGAGGCGCGCGATGCGCGAGAGGTCTCCGTCGAGCGCCGCCCTGGCCTGGGCGAGGATGTTGATCGCGCAGGCGCGCGCCGCGCCCTGGGCGTCCTCCAGCGAGACCGTCGCGCCGACCTTGCCGGCGGCCGTGAGCTTGCCGCCCGACAGCGGCAGCTGGCCGGAGGTCTGCAGCATGCGGCCGAAGGTGACGAAGGACACGTAGTTGGCGGCCGGTGCCGCAGCGTCGGGCAGGGTGACGCCCGCGGCGGCGAGCCGGGCTTCGATGCTGTCGGCCATGCTGTTGTCTTCCTTCTCGCGTGGGAATATCACCGAAGCACTGCGATGCGGCATCGCCGGCGCAGTGCGGTTCGGCGCGCGGCAGATCGGTACTCCATCGGCCGCGCCAACAAAAGGGACAACCGCCGATGCGACGGACCTTCGCCACGACGCTCTCACTCGCGGCCCTGGGCGTCTCGGCCCTGCCGTCCGAGGCCGCGGCGCTGGCCTCGCACCGCGCGTCCTACGAACTGCGCCTGAAGGGCCAGTCCGACGAGCTGACGGGTGCGGACGGGCGCATCGCGCTGGAAGTCTCGCGTCCCGATTGCAAGGCCTACAAGCTCGACTACCGGTTCGTGGCCCGTTTCCAGCAGGAGCAGGAACTGACGGTCACCGACCAGCGCACGACCTCCGTCGAGAGCCTGGACGGCAAGACCTTCTCGTTCGAGACCAAGACCTTCATCGACAGCGCCGCGGACAACGAGGTTCGCGGCACGGCGACCACCGCGGGGTCGCAGACGGTGGTCGCGCTGGCCGAGCCGGAGACGCGACAGATCACGATTCCCGCGGCGCTCTTTCCCATGCAGCACACCGGGCAGCTGATCGAGAAGGCCAAGGCCGGCCAGCGCATCGTCGAGACGGCGATCTTCGACGGCGACGAGGACGCCGACAAGCGCCTGACCAGCACCGCCGTCATCTCCGCCCGGTCGGCGCCCGCCGCCGCGCCCGGCGCGGTCCCGGCGGTGGTCGAGAAGCTGAAGGGCCTCGGCGCCTGGCGCGTCAGCGAATCCTTCTACAATTCCGACAGCGATCCCGACGGGATGCCGATCTTCGAGACGGCCTATACGCTCTACGAGAACGGCGTCTCGGACGACCTCCTTCTGGTCTTCGACGGCTACACGTTCGAAGGCGACCTCGCCACGCTCGACATGCTGGACAGCCCGGCCTGTCCCTGAGCGAAAGGCAGCCCGGGCAGGGGCATCGGACGCTGGGGCAGGGCGCCGCGACGAGCGCGATCCTTGCCAAGGGCGGCCGGATGGCGTATGGGCGCCCCATTCCACACACGGATGTCGGGTCTGCGCCCTCGGAATCGTTTCCGAAGTCCTGGACCCACCGGTGGCGACGTCTGTCGCTTCGATCCGTGGAGGCCAACCGGTAAAGGAAGACACCGACCATGGCATTGCCAGACTACTCCATGCGCCAGCTGCTCGAGGCGGGCGTCCATTTCGGCCACCAGACCCATCGCTGGAACCCGAAGATGGCACCCTTCATCTTCGGCGCGCGCAACAACATCCACATTCTCGACCTCGCCCAGACCGTGCCGATGCTGCATCGCGCGCTCCAGGCCGTGTCGGACACCGTCGCCAAGGGCGGCCGCGTGCTCTTCGTCGGCACCAAGCGCCAGGCGTCCGAGATCATCGCCGATGCGGCCAACCGCTCGGCCCAGTACTACGTCAACGCCCGCTGGCTCGGCGGCATGCTGACGAACTGGAAGACGATCTCGAACTCCATCCAGCGCCTGCGCAAGCTCGACGAGATGCTGGCCGGCGAAGCCCAGGGCTTCACCAAGAAGGAGCGCCTGACGCTCCAGCGCGAGCGCGACAAGCTCGACCGCGCGCTCGGCGGCATCAAGGACATGGGCGGCGTGCCGGACATGATCTTCATCATCGACACCAACAAGGAGTCGATCGCGATCCAGGAGGCCAAGCGCCTCAACATCCCGGTCGTCGCTGTCGTCGATTCGAACTGTGATCCGACGCCGATCGACTACGCGATCCCCGGCAACGACGACGCCGCGCGCGCCATCACGCTCTACTGCGACCTGATCGCCCGCGCCGCGGTCGACGGCATCGCCCGCCAGCAGGGCTCCATGGGCGTCGACATCGGCGCGATGGAAGAGGCGCCGGTCGAGCCCGCCCTCGAGGAGGCCGCCCCGGCCGCCGAGGAAGCGCAGACCAACGCCGCCGCCTGAGGCGACGCGACACTCCCGGGACGGATCGGCACGCGCTGCCGAACCGTCCCGTTTCCATTTGAAGACCCCGACATGCGGTTCCCGCAGTCGTCCTGTCACAGCTTCGGCGCACCCTCCGCTCCCGCGGGCGGGTGCGCCCGATCGTTTCCAGTGAGGCCCCTATGACGACCATTTCCGCTTCGATGGTGAAGGAACTGCGCGAGAAGAGCGGCGCAGGCATGATGGACTGCAAGACCGCGCTCGCCGAGACCAACGGCGACATGGAGGCGGCGATCGACTGGCTGCGCAAGAAGGGCATCGCCAAGGCCGACAAGAAGTCGGGCCGCACCGCGGCAGAGGGTCTCGTCGCCGTCGCCTCGTCCGGCACGAAGGCGGTCGTCGTCGAAGTGAACTCCGAGACCGACTTCGTCGCGCGCAACGACGCGTTCCAGGCGCTCGTCGCCAATGTCGCCAAGGTGGCCCTGACCACTGACGGGACCGTCGACGCGGTCGCCGCCGCCACCTATCCCGGCGGAGAGAAGGCCGTCTCGGACACGATCAAGGACGCCGTCGCCACGATCGGCGAGAACATGAACCTGCGCCGCTCGACCACGCTGTCGGTCGGCGACGGCATCGTCGCGACCTATATCCACAACCAGGTGGCGGACGGTCTCGGCAAGCTCGGTGTTCTCGTCGCCATCGAGTCGACCGGCGACAAGGCGGCCCTGACCGCCTTCGGTCGTCAGGTCGCCATGCATGTCGCCGCGACGAACCCGCTGGCGCTGACCGACGCCGAGATCGATCCCGCGACCGTCGAGCGCGAGAAGGCCATCTTCTCCGACCAGGCGCGCCAGTCCGGCAAGCCGGAGGCGATCGTGGAGAAGATGGTCGAGGGCCGCATGCGCAAGTTCTACGAGGAGGTCGTCCTCCTGAAGCAGAACTTCGTCATCAACCCGGACCTGACCGTCGAGAAGGCGCTGGCCGCCGGCGAGAAGGACTTCGGGGCGCCCGCCAAGATCGTCGCCTTCGTCCGCTTCGCCCTGGGCGAGGGCATCGAGCGCGAGACGAGCGACTTCGCGGCGGAAGTCGCGGCGGCGGCCGGCAAGAAGTAAGCCGCGCGCCGACGACGATCCGAACCAGGAAGGGGCGTCCGCGTGACAAGCGGGCGCCCTTGATGTATCGGGCAAACCCGGTCGATCATGTCCCGATCCGGGACAGGCTCTCCAGGATGCAACCGCCGACGGCGCCTCGCGCCCGCGGCCTCCCTCGCGGGACCGGGCGCCCTTGCCGGCGACCCTTCGCCGCGCGGTTCGAAGAAGGTGACCGATGGACCCGAACGTCCGGTATCGACGCGTCCTCCTCAAGGTTTCCGGCGAGGCCCTGATGGGGTCGCAAGGCTTCGGCATCGACGTCGCCGTCGCCGACCGCATCGCCGCCGACATTCACGGGGCGCGCCAGCTCGGCGTCGAGATCTCGGTCGTGGTGGGCGGCGGCAACATCTTCCGCGGCGTGGCCGTCGCCTCGAAGGGCGGCGACCGGGTGACCGGCGATCACATGGGCATGCTCGGAACCGTCATCAACGCGCTCGCCCTGCGCACCTCGCTCATCAAGCGCGGCGTCGACACGATCGTGCTGTCGGCCATCGCGATGCCGGAGATCTGCGAGAGCTTCTCCCAGCGCTCGGCGCTCGCCCATCAGGCGGCGGGCCGCGTCGTGATCTTCGCCGGCGGCACCGGCAATCCCTTCTTCACCACCGATTCCGCCGGCGCCCTCAGGGCCGCGGAGATGGGGGCCTCCGCCCTCTTCAAGGGAACGCAGGTCGACGGGATCTATTCGGAGGACCCCAAGCGCAATCCGAATGCCGAGCGCTACGACCGCCTGACGCATGACGAGGTGCTGGCGCGCGGCCTTGCGGTGATGGACGTCGCCGCTGTCGCGCTGGCGCGCGAGAACCATATCCCGATCGTGGTGTTCTCGATCCACGAGGCGGGCGAATTCCAGAAGATCCTCGCCGGCGGCGGGCGGGCGACGATCGTCTCCGATTGACGTTTGTACGCGTGGCGTAGAGAGGAAAGAACATGGCCAGTTTTGATCTGAACGAACTCAAGCGCCGCATGGACGGCGCCACGTCCAGCCTGAAGAGCGATCTCGCCGGTCTGCGCACCGGCCGCGCCTCTCCGAACCTGCTCGATCCCATCATGGTCGACGCCTACGGCTCGTCCATGCCGCTGAACCAGGTCGCGAACGTCTCGGTGCCCGAGCCGCGCATGGTTCTCGTCTCGGTCTGGGACAAGCAGATGGTCGGCAAGGTAGAGCGCGCGATCCGCGAGAGCAGCCTCGGTCTCAATCCGATCACCGACGGCACGAACCTCCGCATCCCGCTGCCCGAGCTGAACGAGCAGCGCCGCAAGGAGCTCGTCAAGGTTGCCCATCAATATGGCGAGAGCGCCAAGGTTGCCGTGCGCCACGTGCGCCGCGACGGGATGGAGAACCTGAAGAAGCTCGAGAAGGACGGCGATCTGGGCCAGGACGAGAGCCGCCAGCAGTCCGAGAAGGTCCAGAAGATGACCGACGAGACGGTCACCGAGATCGACCGCCTTCTGGCTGCTAAGGAAGGCGAAATCATGCAGGTGTAGCCTCGTCGCCGAGGCCGGCCTCCTTTCGGGGAGGCCGGAGACGATGCTTCAACGAGGAAGGTGACACCAAGGTGCGGCATCCCCAACACGTCGCCATCATCATGGACGGCAATGGCCGCTGGGCCCGTTCCCGCGGACTGCCGCGCAGCATGGGCCACCGTCGCGGCGTCGAAGCCGTGCGCGAGGCCGTGCGCGCGGCGGGCGAGTTCGGCATCCAGTACCTGACGCTGTTCGCCTTCTCCTCCGAGAACTGGCGTCGGCCGAAGGACGAGGTCGACGAGCTCCTGGGGCTGCTCAAGCACTTCATCCGCCGCGACCTCGCCGACCTCCACAAGGAGGGCGTCCGGGTGCGCGTCATCGGCGCCCGTGACAACCTGACGCCGGACATCCGCGGCCTTCTCGAAGAGGCGGAGAACCTGACGCGCGACAATCAGCGCCAGACGCTGGTCATCGCCTTCAACTACGGCGCGCGCGACGAAGTGGCCCGCGCGGTGCGGCGCATCGCCGAGAAGTTCGCGGCCGGCGAAGTGCCCCTCGAGGCCCTGACGGCCGAGTATCTCGACGACCATCTCGACACGGCCGGCATTCCCGATCCCGACCTCATCATCCGCACCAGCGGCGAGCTTCGCCTGTCGAACTTCCTCCTGTGGCAGGCCGCCTATTCCGAATTCGCCTTCCTGCCCTGCCTGTGGCCCGACTTCGACCGCAAGGCATTCCGGGAAGCCCTGGCCGATTATGCCGGTCGCGACCGCCGCTATGGCGGTCTGTCGCGCGAGATCGCGTCATGAGGCGATGGGCCTAGGTCTTCGACGTTTCTTCACCACCGGGAGCTGGACCGATCTCCGCTCGCGGCTGATTTCGGCGCTCGTGCTCGGATGCCTCGTTCTGGCGCTGACCTTCACGGGCGGCTGGGCCTTCCGTGCGTTGTGCTTCGCCACGGGCATCATCGTCTTCGACGAATGGAGCCGGATGACGCGGGCCCGCCGCGCGGGGCAGATCCACACCTTCGCCCGGCGCAGCCTCTATCTCTCGCTGCTCTTCTTCTTCTTCGGCTTCGAACTCGCGGCCATCGCCACCGTCCTGGCGGGGGCCGCCTTCATCGCCGTCGTCGACCGCGGCGAACGCAAGGCGGACTGGGTGCTCGGCGGCCTTCTCTACGCCGCGCTCGCGGCCCTGCCGGCGGGCATGCTGCGCGGCCATGATTCGTCCGGCCTGATCGCGCTCGGCCTCATCATCACCGTCGTCTGGACGACGGACATCTTCGCCTATTTCGCCGGCCGCACCTTCGGCGGCCCGAAGCTGATGCCCGCCGTCTCTCCGAAGAAGACCATCTCCGGCGCGCTCGGGGGACTGGCCGCCGGTGTCCTGGCCGCCGCGCTCTACAGCGCGGCGACGACCGGGCGCGTTCCGGTCCTCACCGTCGTCCTCGCCGCCGTCCTCTCCATCGTCGGTCAGGCGGGCGATCTCTACGAATCCTGGATCAAGCGCCGCTTCGGCGTGAAGGATTCGGGCCGCATCATTCCGGGCCATGGCGGCCTGATGGACCGGATCGACGCCCTGATCGTGGCGACGGCCGTCGCATGGCTGGTCGGCGGTCTCGTGGCAGGCTTCCGTACGCCCGCGCTCGGCATCATCGCGGGACCGGTCCTCTCCTGACCCGCGATGAAGACGCGACTTCGTATCGCCTTGCTCCGCGGCGATCATCGAACGCAGATGGACCGTCGGATGCCGCCGCAGGCGCGGCGTCCCATGCTCGAAAGGTGACGGCATGAGCTTTCCCACCGGCCTCTCCGAGATCTGGAGCGGCGGCCTCGTCTATATCGTGCCGTTCCTCTTCGTCCTGACGATCATCGTGTTCTTCCACGAGCTCGGCCACTACCTCGTAGGGCGCTGGTGCGGCATCAAGGCGCTCGCCTTCTCCGTCGGGTTCGGACCCGAGATCGTCGGCTTCAACGACCGGCGCGGCACGCGATGGAAGCTGTGCGCCGTACCGCTCGGCGGCTACGTGAAGTTTCTCGGCGACGAGAACGCCGCCTCGATGCCCGACCATGGCGCGCTCGAGCGGATGGGCGCCGAGGAGCGGGAAGGGGCGTTCCAGACCAAGAGCGTCGGGCGGCGCGCGGCCACCGTCGCCGCCGGGCCGATCGCCAATTTCATCCTCGCCATCGTGATCTTCTCGGCGGTCGCCTATGTCAACGGGCGCGTCGTCGGCGATCCCGTGATCGCGGAAGTACGGGCGGGTTCGCCCGCCGCGGAAGCCGGATTTCTGCCCGGCGACCGGATCCTCTCCGCCGACGGCGAGGCGATCGAGTATTTCTCCGATCTCCAGCGCTACGTCTCGGTGCGCGCCGACACGCCCATCGCCATGATCGTGCGGCGGGCGAACCGCGACGTGACCCTCACCGTCACGCCGCGGCTCGAGAGCCAGACCGATCCCTTCGGCAACAAGTTCGAGCAGGCGGTGGTCGGGATCGTCGCCAACGACCAGGGCTCCGCCTTCCGCACGGAGGAACTCTCCCTCGTGCAGGCGGTCAATTACGGCGTCGGTCAGACATGGTTCGTGACCGAGCGTACCGTTTCTTTCATCGGCGAGGTCGTGACGGGGCGTCAGAGCGCCGACCAGATCGGGGGGCCTATCCGGATCGCGCAGGTTTCCTCACAGGTTTCTAGCTTCGGTCTTGGCGCTCTCCTGAACCTTGCGGGTCTGCTCTCGGTCTCGATCGGTCTGTTGAATCTCCTGCCGATTCCCATGCTCGACGGCGGACACCTGCTCTTCTACGCCTGCGAAGCCTTGCGCGGCAGGCCTTTGAGCGAGCGCACGCAGGAGATCGGGTTCCGAATTGGGCTCGCTCTGGTGATGATGCTTATGGTATTCGCGTTCTGGAATGACCTGTCCGGACTCGTCTGAGAGCCGGATCGGGTCGGGGGATTGTGGGGATTTGCAAACTGTTAACCGTGCTTCGGCGTGCGTGGCCGCCGTGCAACGGGGTTTCCGATTCATCAACTGAATCGGGCCAGTTTGCTTGAACGCGGGGTCGGAGCCGATACAAAGGCTTCGGCACGGGCGTCGGGAAGATGCTCCGGGCGAATGGGAAGAGGTGGTTAAGTCCATGACGGCTGGTACGAAAATCCTGCGGCGCATGTCGGCGCTCGCGCTCTCGTCGACCGTCGCGACGACGGCGATGGTGGGCGTGCAGTTCGCAGTGCCCGAGCTGGCGCAGGCCGCGGTCGTCCGCTCCATCCAGGTCAGCGGCAATCAGCGCGTCGAAGCCTCCACGATCCGCGGCTTCATGCAGATCTCGCCCGGACAGAACGTGACCGAGGCCGATCAGGACGAGGCGGTCCGGCGCCTCTTCGCGACCGGTCTCTTCTCGGACGTGCGCATCAGCCAGTCCGGCGGCACGCTCACCGTGCAGGTCGACGAGAACCAGATCGTCAACCAGGTGCTCTTCCAGGGCAATTCCAAGATCAAGGACGAGCAGCTTCAGGCCGGCGTCCAGACGGCGCCGCGCGGCGCCTTCTCGAAGGCCACGGTCGATGCCGACGTGCAGTCGATCCGCGACGCCTATACGAGCATCGGCCGAAGCGACGCCGTCGTCTCCAGCCGCACGGTCCCGGTCGGCGAGAACCGCGTCAACGTCGTGTTCGACATCCAGGAAGGCGACCGCACCGGCATCGAGACGATCAGCTTCGTCGGCAACAACGCCTTCAGCGACAGCCGCCTGAAGCAGGTGATCGCGCTGCGCGAAAGCGGCCTTCTCAGCTTCATCAAGCGCAACGACGTCTACGACGAGTCCCGTCTGCGGGCCGACGAGGAGACGCTGCGCCGCTTCTACTTCAACCGCGGCTATGCCGACTTCCGCATCGTCTCCTCGGTCGCCGAGCTCGACGAGGCGCAGAACGCCTATTTCATCACCGTGACGGTGGACGAGGGCGAGCGCTACGCGTTCGGCAACGTCTCGATCGACTCGACCGTCGAGGGCGTCGATACCGCCACCCTGCAGGGCGAGATCGAGACGCAGTCCGGCGACGTCTACAGCGCCAAGAAGGTCGAGGACACGCTCGTCAATCTGACGAACGCGCTCGCCAATGACGGCTTCGCCTTCGCGCAGGTGACCCCGCGCGGCGACCGCGACTTCACCAACCGCACCATCTCGGTCAATTACGTCATCGACCAGGGCCCGCGCGCCTATGTCGAGCGCATCGAGATCCGCGGCAACACCAAGACGCGTGACTACGTCATCCGTCGCGAGTTCGACGTGTCGGAAGGCGACGCCTTCAACCAGGTCCTCGTGCAGCGCGCCAAGCAGCGTCTCGAGGATCTCGGCTTCTTCACCAAGGTCTCGATCTCGACCGCGCCGGGCGCCGAGCCCGACCGCGTCATCGTCATCGTGGACGTGGAGGAGAAGGCGACGGGCGAGCTCTCGCTCGGCGGCGGCTACACGACCGGCGGCGAAAGCTCCGGTCCGGTGGCCGAGGTCGGCGTCACCGAGCGCAACTTCCTCGGTCGCGGCCAGTTCATCAAGGTGTCCGCCGGTTTCGGCCAGGACACGCAGAGCTACAACCTCTCCTTCACCGAGCCCTATTTCCTCGGGCGTCGCCTCGCCGCCGGCTTCGACATCTACCACACCGAGAACACCTCGGGCTCCTACGACATCCAGCGGACCGGCGGCGACGTGCGTCTCGCCGCGCCGATCACCGAGCATCTGACGGCGCAGGTCGCCTACAACTACAAGCAGGAGAAGTTCGGAGAGGACAGCGGCTTCGGCATCCGCGACATCAACGGTCTGTCGCCGAGCGACGACGGCTACATCAGCACGCTGAGCACCTGCGGCAATCCGAACCCGGTCGGCAACCAGTTCAATCCGGACGGATCCGGCGCGACGGCGCCGCTCTACACGGACTCGCCGATCATCAACCAGGCGATCTGCGACAGCCCCTACATCACCTCGTCGGTCTCCTACACGCTGACCTACAACACGCTCGACAACAACAACGATCCGCGTTCGGGTTTCCTCGTCCAGGCGGGCCAGGAATTCGCGGGCGTCGGCGGCGACGCCAACTTCATCAAGACCACCGGCAAGGCCAGCTACTTCAAGCTCCTCAACGAGGAGTATGACGTGATCGGTCAGCTGTCGGGCGGCGCGGGCAACGTGTCCGAACTCGGCGGCGACGGACTGCGCGTGTTCGACAACTTCTTCAAGGGCCAGGATATCGTCCGCGGCTTCGAGTACAAGGGCATCGGTCCGCGCCAGTACGGCGTCGCGATCGGCGGCACGAACTACGCCAATGCCTCCGCCGAGGCGACGTTCCCGCTGCCGGTCGTCTCTCGCGATCTGGGCTTCCGCGGCGCGATCTTCGCGGATGCGGGCTCGCTCTGGGGCACGGACTTCGCGGGCGAGCCCGGCGTTGAGGGCGACGACGCGGCGCTGCGCGCCTCCGCGGGCGTCGGCGTGATCTGGGCCTCGCCCTTCGGGCCGCTGCGCGTGAACTACGCGCATCCCTTCATGAAGGAAGACTACGACGAGACGCAGGAGTTCTCGTTCGGCTTCTCCTCGCGCTTCTGACGGCTCGCGCCGGGATCATCCGCGATTCCGGCGCTCGGCGGCCCAGCGCAGCATCCGGGCGGCCCACAGGCGCCGCCCGGCTCTGCGTCTTCAAGACCTGGAGGGAAGCGGGCGCATGTCGCCCGTCCAAATGCCGCCCATGCAAGACCATCCGTTCTTCCCGCCCGGGCCCGGGCTGACGCTGCAGGCCGTCGCTGACCTCGTCGGCGGCCGTCCGGTCGGAGCCTTCGAGCCCGATGACCGTGTCACCGGCCTCTCGCCGCTCCAGTCGGCCCGCGTGTCGGACGTCGCCTTCTTCGACAATCCCCGCTATGCCGGCGACCTCGCTTCCAGCGCGGCGGGCGTGGTGCTGATCTCCGAACGCCAGCTGAAGTTCCTCGCCGAGACCCGCGCCGCGTTGGTCGTGAAGGACGTGCAGGCCGCCTTCGTCAAGGTCGGCCAGGCGCTGTTTCCGGATGCGCTGATGCCGCGGGCCGTGACGCGCGAGGGTCTCTCGGACCGCGCGGAGATCGATCCGACGGCGCGTCTGGAGGACGGCGTCACGGTCGAGGCTTTCGCGGTCGTGGGACCCGGCGCCGAGATCGGGCGCGGGACGATCGTCGGTCCCGGCGCCAGTATCGGCCTCGGCTGCCGCATCGGACGAGACTGCCGCATCGGCGCGCAGGCGACCGTCGCCCATTCCTATCTCGGCAACCGCGTCATCCTCCATCCCGGCGTACGCCTCGGACAGGACGGTTTCGGCTACGCGCCTGGTCCGTCGGGACTCATGAAGGCCGTGCAGATCGGGCGGGTCATCGTGCAGGACGACGTCGAGATTGGCGCCAACACCACGGTCGACCGCGGCGCGATCCGCGACACGGTCATCGGCGAGGGCACGAAGATCGACAATCAGGTTCAGATCGCGCACAACGTCGCGATCGGGCGCCACTGCGTCATCGTCAGCCAGGTCGGAATCTCCGGCAGCGTGACGATCGGCGACGGCGTGATGATCGGCGGGCAGACCGGGCTGAACGGCCATGTCACGGTCGGGGCGGGGGCGCAGATCGCGGCCGTCTCGAGCGTGGCGGGCGACGTCCCGCCCGGCGCGCGCTGGGGCGGAACACCCGCCCGGCCGATCAAGGAATGGTTCCGCGAAGTCACGTGGCTGGCGGAAATGGCGCGGCGAAAACGGCCTGCGGGGAGCTGACATGACGGTCGAGACGGCGGTGCTGCAGAGCGCCGATATCATGAAGATCCTGGAGACGCTGCCGCATCGGTACCCGTTCCTGATGGTGGACCGCATCGTCGAGATCGACGGCGACCGGAGCGCCATCGGCATCAAGAACGTCACCGCCAACGAGCCGCATTTCCTCGGCCATTTCCCGAATGCCCCCGTCATGCCCGGCGTCCTCATCATCGAGGGCATGGCGCAGACCGCGGGCGCGATCTGCTGCATGAGCATGGGTGGCGGCGTGCCGCAGCTCGTCTATTTCATGACGATCGACAATGCCAAGTTCCGCAAGCCGGTGCTTCCCGGCGACCGGCTCGAATATCACGTCACCAAGGTGAAGCAGCGCGGCAATATCTGGCGCTTCGACTGCGTGGCGAAGGTGGACGAAGCGAAGGTCGCCGAAGCCACGGTGAGCGCCATGCTCGTTCCGCGCGAGCCGTCCTGATCCGATGAGCGATCGCTTGATACATCCCAGTGCGATCATCGAAGCCGGGGCGGAGATCGGGGAGGGCTGCGAGATCGGCCCCTTCTGCCATATCGGCCCGCAGGTGCGCCTCGGCGCCGGCAGTCGGCTGCGCTCCCACGTCGTCCTCGCGGGCAACACGACGATCGGCGAGAATGCGCAGATCTACCCGTTCGCCTCGCTCGGGCATGCGCCCCAGCATCTGAAATACAAGGGCGAGGATACGCGCCTCGTCATCGGCCGCAACTGCCTCGTGCGCGAGCACGTGACGATGAATCCGGGCACCGTCCAGGGCCGCTCGGAAACGACGATCGGCGACGACTGCAACTTCTTCACCGGCGCCCATGTCGCCCACGACTGCCTGATCGAGAACAACGTGACGCTGATCAACAACGTCATGCTGGCCGGCCATTGCACGGTGGGCGCCTATGCGACGATCGCCGGCGGGTCCGGCATCCACCAGTTCACCCGCGTCGGCCATCACGCCTATGTCGGCGGTCTCGCGGCGGTGGAAGGCGACATCATTCCCTTCGGCATGGTCCTCGGCAACCGTGCCTATCTCTCCGGCCTCAACGTCATCGGCATGAAGCGCGCCGGCTTCGGGCGCGAGGCGGTGCGCAACGTGCGCAAGGCCTATCGGATGCTGTTCTCCGACGACCTGACGTTCAAGGAGAACATGGACGAGGTGCAGGCCGAGTTCGGCGAGGACCCGCTGGTGCAGGACATGCTGGGCTTCATCCGCGCCGGCGGCGACCGCGCGATATGCTTCCCCCGGCACACGCGCCCGGCGTGAGAGCGTGACGCCCGAGCGTCCCGGCGAGCCGCTCGGTATCCTGGCGGGCGGCGGAAGTCTCCCGCGCATCGTGGCCGATGCCGCGCAGGAGGCGGGCTTTGCGCCCATCGTCGTGCGGATCGCCGATGCGATCGACGAGGTCTGGGACCGGCACGAGACCTATCCCTACGCCTGGGGTCGTGCGGGCGACGCGCTGACCTTCCTGAAAGCCCGTTCGGTGCGCCGTCTCGTCTTCTGCGGTACGGTGACGAAACGCCCGGATTTTCGCGCGCTGCGGCCGAGCCTTCGCACGCTCCTGCATCTGCCGAGCGCTCTGCGGATCGTGCGCGGCGGCGACGACAGCCTGTTGCGTCGCCTGGCGAGCTTCCTCGGCGCCCACGGGTTCGAGCTCGTTCCCGTGCAGGCCGTGGCACCGCGCCTTCTGGCGCCGGGCGGGCGAATCGCCGGACCGCCGCCCGCCGCGAGCGACGCGGTCGCGCTCGCCCTGGCGAACGAGGCCGCCCGCCGGCTCGGAAGCCTCGACATCGGGCAGGCCGTGGTCGCCTCCGCCGATCGCGTGATCGCGCTGGAAGGGATCGAGGGCACGCGGGACATGCTGAAACGGGTCGCCGCCCTTCGCGTGGCGGGCCGGATCGGCCGCCACGAACGGGCCGTCCTTGTCAAAGCCTGTAAGCCGGCTCAAGATCTCCGCTTCGACCTGCCGAGCATCGGAGCCTCGACGATCGGGGAGGCCGCCTCCGCCGGGCTCGTCGGCATCGGCGTGACGGCGGAACGCGCGCTGCTGATCGACCTCGAGGATCTTCGAGCCCGCGCCGAGTCGGCCGGGCTCTTCGTGCTCGGCCTCGGCGACGATGCCGACCCGAAACCGGAAAGCGCAGAGGCCCCGCGATGACCACCGTCGCCTTCGTCGTCGGCGAGCCCTCGGGCGACCGGATCGGTGCCGACCTCATCCGTGCGCTCCGGGCCCGGATCGGACCGTCGCTGACCGTTGCGGGCCTCGGCGGCGAGGCGATGCAGGGCGAGGGGGTCGAGACGCTCTTCGACATCGAGGAGCTCTCGATCATCGGCATCGGCGCGATCGTCGCGCGACTGCCGCAGCTCGTGCGCCGCGTCTCCCAGACGGCGGACGCGATACTCGCGATGAAGCCGGACGTTCTCGTCATCATCGACAGCCCGACCTTCTCGCATTGGGTCGCCAGGAAGGTCCGCGCCCGCGCGCCCACGATCCCGATCGTGAACTACATCCCGCCGACGGTCTGGGCGTGGCGGGAGGAGCGGGCGGCGAAGATGCGGCCCTATATCGACCACGCCATCTGCGCTCTGCCCTTCGAGCCGGAGATCATGCAGCGGCTCGGCGGACCGCCCGCCACCTATGTCGGCCATCCGCTGATGGCCGTGCCGGCGCTGCGGGCGATCATGGCGAAGCGCGAAGCGGGCGAGACGGGGCCCGCCCGCCCGCCGCATCTCCTTCTTCTGCCGGGCTCGCGCCGCGGCGAGATCGACCGCCTGATCGACGATTTCGGCGCCACGCTGCAGAAGCTCCATGGCAGGATCGAGGGACTGTCGGCGACTCTGCCGACGCTCGCCCGCCATGAGCCGGATCTCGAGCGGCGCATGCGGGCCTGGGCGTTCAAGCCGCGGATCGTGACGGGCGAGGACGAGAAATGGGCGGCCTTCGCATCGGCGGACGCCGCGCTCGCCGCCTCCGGCACCGTTTCGCTGGAACTGGCGTTGGCCGGCGTGCCCATGGCGCTCGCCTACCGCCTCGATCCGATCGCCTATCGCTTCCGCCACATGATCTCGGCCTGGACGGCGGCGCTGCCGAACTTCATCGCCGGTCATCCGCTGGTGCAGGAGCATTTCCACGAGATCGTGCGGCCCGACCATCTCGCACGGCGCCTGGAGCGGCTGTTGACGCAGACGCCCGAGCGGGCCGCGCAGGTCGCCGGTTTTTCCGACATACGCCGGCGAATGGCGGTCGAGCGCGATCCCGGCGATGCGGCGGCCGAAATCGTCCTGAGCCTTCTGCGGTAATCTTCGGCCGGGCGAAACGAAAACGGGCGCCGAAGCGCCCGTCCAGATCGTCGAGAGAGGAAGGCGAAAGCCGCCTCGTTCGGTTCAGCGCTTGTCCACCGCGACATAGTCGCGCGAGGGAGCGCCCGTATAGAGCTGGCGCGGACGGCCGATGCGCTGATGAGGATCCTCGATCATCTCCTTCCACTGTGCGATCCAGCCGACGGTGCGGGCGATGGCGAAGAGGACGGTGAACATCGTGGTCGGGAAGCCGAGCGCCTTCAGCGTGATGCCCGAGTAGAAGTCCACGTTGGGATAGAGCTTCTTGTCAATGAAATACTGGTCGTGCAACGCGATATGCTCGAGCTCCATCGCCACTTCAAGCAGCGGATCGTCCTTGATGCCGAGTTCGTCGAGCACCTCGTGACAGGTCTGCTGCATGATCTTGGCGCGCGGGTCGTAGTTCTTGTAGACCCGGTGACCGAAGCCCATGAGGCGGAACGGATCGTTCTTGTCCTTGGCGCGGGCGATGAACTCGGGAATCCGGTCCTTCGTACCGATCTCCGTCAGCATGTTCAGTGCCGCCTCGTTGGCGCCGCCATGCGCCGGTCCCCAGAGGCAGGCGATGCCGGCCGCGATGCAGGCGAAGGGGTTCGCGCCCGAGGACCCGGCGAGGCGCACGGTCGAGGTCGAGGCGTTCTGCTCGTGATCGGCATGGAGGATGAAGATCCGGTCCATCGCCTTGGCCAGGACAGGATTGATCTTGTACGGCTCGCAGGGCACCGCGAAGCACATATGCAGGAAGTTCTCGGCGTAGGTCAGCTCGTTGCGCGGATACACGAAGGGCTGGCCGACATGGTACTTGTAGGCCATGGCCGCGATGGTCGGCATCTTCGCGATCATGCGCAGGCTCGCCACCATGCGCTGGTGCGGGTCCGCGATGTCCGTCGAGTCGTGGTAGAAGGCCGAGAGCGCGCCGACCACGCCGACCATGACGGCCATCGGATGCGCGTCGCGGCGGAAGCCGGTGAAGAAGCGGCTCATCTGCTCGTGGACCATCGTGTGCCGCGTCACGCGGTAGACGAAGTCCTCGTATTCGCGCGCCGTCGGCAGTTCGCCGTAGAGCAGGAGGTAGCAGGTCTCGAGATAGTCGCCCTTCTCAGCCAGCTGGTCGATCGGGTAGCCGCGATGGAGCAGCACGCCCTCGTCGCCGTCGATATAGGTGATCTTCGATTCGCAGGATGCCGTCGACGAGAAACCGGGGTCGTAGGTGAAGAGACCGGTGTCCTTGTACAGGGCGGAGATGTCGACCACCTCGGGGCCGATCGTACCAGTGCGTCGCGCCAAGGCGGCGGTTTTGTCGTTGAACGTCAGTTTCGCCGACTCATCGGACATGCAGGGCCCCTTCTTCAAAAGCTGCGGTAGGCCGTACCATTTCGCAGCGCACAAGGTTTGCTCGATCTGCCTACTCCAAAGCCCGAAGCGGAACAAGTTTCGGCCGCAAAGGCATTCCGCGATGCGAAAATGCCGCTGCGACCTGACGGTCAGGCCGCCTGATCGCCGAGCCGCGCCAGCGCTTCCTCGCGTCCCAGAACCTCCAGAACGTCGAAGACGCCGGGCGATGTGGCCCGGCCGGTGAGGGCGGCGCGAAGCGGCTGCGCCGCCTTGCCGAGCTTGAGACCCTTCTCTTCCGCGAAGGCGCGGACGACGGACTCGAGCGTCGGCGCGTCCCAGCTTCCGGCGGCCGAAAGTCGCGGCAGGAGTTCGGCGACGACCGTCCGGCCATCCGCGTCGAGGAGCGCGGCGGCCTTCTCGTCGAGCACGAGCGGGCGGGGCGCGAAGAGATAGGCCGCGCTTTCGCAGAGCTCGACCAAGGTGCGCGCGCGCTCTTTCAGACCGGGCATCGCCGCGAGGAGCCGTTCGCGCACCGTGGCGTCGTCGGCGCCCTTCAGGATCTGGCCGTTCGGCAGATGGTCGCGCTCGACCATCAGGCGCTCGACGAGATCGGCGCTCTGCGCACCCCGGATCCAGTGGCCGCTGACGGCTTCGAGCTTGGCGAAGTCGAACCGTGCGGCGCCCTTGTTCACGTCCTCGATCTCGAACCAGGAGACCATGTCGGCGGTGGACATGATCTCGTCGTCGCCATGGCTCCAGCCGAGTCGGGCGAGATAGTTGCGCAGCGCCTCCGGCATGTAGCCCATCGCGCGATAGGCCTCGACCCCGAGCGCGCCGTGGCGCTTGGAGAGCTTGGCGCCGTCCGCCCCGTGGATGAGCGGGATATGGGCCATCACCGGCACGTCCCAGCCCATCGCGTCGTAGATCAGCGTCTGGCGTCCGGCATTGGTCAGGTGATCGTCGCCGCGGATGATGTGGGTGACGCCCATGTCGTGATCGTCGACGACCACGGCATGCATGTAGGTGGGCGTTCCGTCCGAGCGCAGGAGGATGAAATCGTCGAGATCCTTGTTCGGGAAGCGCACGTCGCCCTGCACGCGGTCTCGCACCAGCGTCTCGCCGTCCTGCGGAGCCTTGATGCGGATCACTGGCCTGACGCCCTCCGGCGCCTCCGAGGGATCGCGGTCGCGCCAGCGGCCGTCGTAGCGGGGCGGGCGCTTCTCGGCCTTGGCCGTCTCGCGCATCTCCTCCAGTTCGGCCTGCGAGGCGTAGCAGTAGTAGGCGCGTCCGCGCGCGACGAGCTCCTCGGCGACCTCGCGATGGCGCGCGACGCGCGAGAACTGCGAGACCGGCGGCTCGTCCGCCGAGAGACCGAGCCAGTCCAGCCCTTCGATGATGGCGGTGACCGCCGCCTCGGTGGAGCGCTCGCGATCGGTGTCCTCGATGCGCAGCAGCATCTTGCCGCCGGTGTGGCGGGCATAGAGCCAGTTGAAGAGGGCGGTGCGGGCGCCGCCGATATGGAGATAGCCGGTGGGCGAGGGCGCAAAGCGCGTGACGACGCTCTTCGTCATTATGGGCGTCCTTTTGAGAGGCGCGAAAGGCCGCTCCAGGCGGCGTCGCTTTCCGAGCGCGGGTGTGTAGCATAGGCGGGCAGAGACACAAGGTGACGGACCGGCCGCGGCGATGACCACGGGAGCCGCGAAGACTGCGACGACCGCGCGCCGCTGGCCGGCCTGGCGCCTGCCCGGCCGCGCCTGGCTCGTGCGCCCGGGCGAGGACGCAAGGGCCTGGTTCCACCGGCAGTTCGAACGGGAGGCGAGCGCCCGCAGCGCCTTCCACCTCGTGCCCCTCGGTCTGGCGGCCGGGGCCGCGCTCGTCTACGGCGCGGGCTGGCGCCCCGGCCTTGCCGCCGTCTCTCTCGCCGCGCTTCTGTTTCTCTGTCTTTCGGCGCTCTGCCGCCCGCGCCCCGCCTTCGCCAACGGCCTCCTCGCCGCCGGCTTCTGTCTGGCCGGCGGCGCGCTCGCCACGCAGGAACTCGCGCGCGCCGCGACCACGATCTTTTCCGGCGAGGCCACCGTCCGCATCGAGGGCCGGGTCCTGTGGCGCGACCGCGACGAGGGAAACCGATTCCGGTATCTCATCGCCATCGAGCGAACCGAGCGCCCGGTCCTCTCGCGTCCGCCGGAAACCGCCCGCGTCGTCGTTTCGAGCCGGCACGCGCCGCTCGATCCCGGCGCGACCTATGCCGGCCTCGTGCGCCTTCGCGCGCCGGCCGGTCCCGCCTATCCCGGCGCGCACGATTTCGCCTTCGCGCCCTTCTTCGGCGGCCCGGGCGCCTACGGGTTCAGCCTCGGCGCGCCGGAGCCGCGAGAGGCGAGGCCGCCGGCAGGCCTGTCGGACCGGATCTGGTTCGCCCTCGCGACAATACGCATCGCCATGACCCAACGCATCGCCGAGACGATCGGCGGGCCATCCGGGGCGATCGCCGCGGCACTCGTCACCGGCGAGCGCGCCGGCATCCCCGAGGAGGTGGAGGAATGGCTGCGCGGCACGGGGCTCGCCCATGTCCTCTCGATCTCGGGGCTCCATATGGCGCTCGTCGCCGGGTTCGCGATGACGCTGACGCGCGCGCTGCTCGGTCTGTCCACCGCTCTCGCGCTGCGCTGGCCGCTGAAGAAGATCGCGGCGCTCGTGGCGCTCGGCATCGCGACCTTCTACCTCCTGATCTCAGGCGGGAACGTCGCGACGACGCGCTCCTACGTGATGCTGGCGGTGATGCTGACCGCCGTCCTGTTCGATCGCCCGGCCGTCACGCTGCGCAACCTGTCCATCGGGGCGATCGTCGTTCTTCTCTACCAGCCGCATTCGGTGATGACGGCGAGCTTCCAGATGAGCTTCGCCGCCACGGCCGCACTCGTCGGTCTCTATACCGCGCTGGCCCGCAGCCTCGCCGAACGGCGCCGCAGGCGCGGCGAGGAGAAGGCCGGCCGCCTTCGGCACGGCTGGCGCGTCGTCGCGGGGGCGGCCTTCGCCTCCCTCCTGGCGGCCGCGGCCACCGGGCCCTACGGCGCGTACCATTTCCAGACGCTGAACCCTTACGGGTTCGTCGCCAACGTCCTGACCATGCCGCTCTTCGGCCTGTGGATCATGCCGCTCGCGCTGCTCTCGGCGGTGGCCATGCCCTTCGGCCTCGATGGGCCGCTGCTCGTCCTCATGGGCTGGGGTCTCGACGGCGTGCTCCTCGTGGCCGAAGGGCTCTATCCCTGGCTCCCTTCGACGCCGGTGGGGCTGACGAGCGCGGCGGGCCTCCTTCTCCTGACGGCCGCCATTCTCGCGGCCTCGCTTCTCGTCAGCGGGCTGCGCTGGATTGCCCTGCCCCTGGCGCTTGCAGGGCTCGCCGTGGCACCCCAGGGCGGCGTGCGCCCGTCGCTCCTCATCTTCGAGGACGGCAAGGAGATCGCCGTCCTCCAGGCGGACGGCGCGCTCGCCTATCTCAAGCCCCGCCCGAGCCGCTTCGTGGCCGATCAATGGCAGCGCGCCTATGGCGGAGGCATGATGGCGCGGGGTGGACCGCTGCGGACGATCGAGCGCGACGACTGCGCGGGCGGCATCTGCCGCTTCGCGACGCAGGACGGGCTGCGCATCGCCTGGACGGACGAGTTCGAGGGCTGGAGTCGCGCCTGCGACGGCTCGGACGTCGCAATCGTCGCCCGCGCCCTGCGTCCGGCGCGCTGCCCGTCGGGCGCGCTTCTCGTCACGCTTCGAACCCTCAGGCGCACGGGATCGCTCGCGATCTCGCGCGATGCCGAAACGGGCCGCGTCACGACCGAGAGCTCGATCGGCGTCGAGCCGAACGAGTGGAACCGGCACCGCCTCGCGCGCTGGCCGGAATTCTGGCGCAAACCGGTGGACGACGCTTCAGCGGCGAAGGACGCGCCGCGCGCGACATCGCCGGGGGAAGCAAGCGCCGCCGCACCGGACGAAACGCGACCGTAGAGGGCGGATGGAACCGACGGGAAGCGCGAAAACCGCAATACGATCGGACTTTGGACTGTCGATCCAACCGACACTCGAGATCATGCCCGCCAACTCTCCGCCGACGGTCGCGAGCAGACACCGTCAGGCCCGATGCGGTATTCGGAAGAAAGCCGACCACCCGCCGCGCCGCCCTAGGCCGACGCGCTCCTTACAGCGACGAAGGCAGCCGACGGCCGTCCGCTCAGTACCGGCGGATCAGCCCGACGAGCTTGCCCTGGACCTTCACCCGATCCGCGCCGAAGATCCGCGTCTCGTAGGCCGGGTTGGCCGCCTCCAGCGCGATCGTGTCGCCGCGGCGTCGGAAGCGCTTGAGCGTCGCTTCCTCCTCGTCCACCAGGGCCACAACGATCTCGCCGGGAATGGCCGTCTCGGTCTTGCGGATCACCACGGTGTCGCCGTCGAGAATGCCGGCCTCGACCATCGAATCGCCCTTCACCTCCAGCGCGAAGTGCTCGCCGGTTCCGATCATCTCCGGCGGCACGGCGATGGAATGGGTGTTGTTCTGGATCGCGGCGATGGGCACGCCGGCGGCGATGCGGCCCATGACGGGAATGCTGAAGCCACCGGCGGGCGCGACGGCCGGCGTGCGGCCGAGCCTGGAGCCGCTCTCGGCCGTCTCCCGCGCCATGCCGCGACTGCCCTCGATGACGCTCGGCGTGAACCCGACCCGCTCCTTCGGGGCCGCGCGGGGCCCTGCCGCCGATTCGGGCAGTTTCAGGATTTCAAGCGCGCGGGCGCGGTTGGGAAGCCGGCGAATGAAGCCGCGTTCCTCGAGCGCCGTGATGAGGCGGTGAATGCCGGATTTGCTCTTGAGATCGAGCGCGTCCTTCATCTCGTCGAAGGACGGCGGCACCCCCGTCTCGGTGAGCCGGGCGCTGATATAGGTCAGAAGGTCGTGCTGCTTGCGCGTCAGCATCGAGGCGCCTCCGATTCGAAAAACAAAACCTGAACATGAGTATCTGTTCCGTTTGTGTTCCGCAAGCGAGGCGTCGTCTCAGTCGAGGACGACGTAGCGGCAGGGGCTTCCGGCGGGCGCCGGCGGCGCATGGGGCTCGCGCAGGAGAAGCGCATCCGCCCGGGCATAGATCGAGAGCAGCGAGGAATCCTGCCGGTCGAGCGGCGTCACGCGCGGCGCGCGGCCCGCCTCGCGCGACAGGCGGGCGCGGATGAAGTCGGCGCGCATGTCGTTGGCCGGCATATCGGCGCCGAGGACGCCCTCCAGCGCGAAGGGCCGTTCCGGCAGGCCGGCGAGCCGGCGCACGAGGGGCCCGAGGAAGAGCGTCGCGGCGACCATGCTGGAGGCCGGATTGCCCGGCAGGCCGACGAGCCGCATGGCGCCGAGACTGCCGGCCATCAGCGGCTTGCCCGGCCGCATCGCCACTTTCCAGAAGTCGAGCGCGACGCATTTCTCGGCGAAGACCGCCGCGACGAGATCCCGGTCGCCGACGGAGGCGCCGCCGATCGTGACGAGGATGTCGACCTCCTCGGCCAGCGCGCGATCGACCCGCGCGCCGATCTCGTCGCGCTCGTCGCGCGCGATGCCGTAATCGAGCGCCCGACCGCCATGGGCCTCCACGAGGGCGGCGACGCCGAACGTGTTGGAGGCGACGATCTGCGAGGGCCCGAGCGGTTCGCCGGGCAGGACGAGCTCGTCTCCCGTCGCCAGGATCGCGACGCGCGGTCGCGCGAGGATGGAGAGGGACGGATGCCCGCCGCTGGCGGCCAGCGCGATGGGGCCGGGGCCCATCACCGTCCCGCTTTCCACGAGACGATCGCCCTCCCGGAAATCGACGCCCGCCGGTCGGATGTGGCGCCCGGCGGAGACAGGCTCCAGCGCGCGCACGAGATCCCCGTCGAGGCGCTCGGCATTTTCCTGGATGAGGATCGCGTCCGCGCCGTCCGGCACCGGGGCGCCGGTGAAGATGCGCACGGTCTCGCCGGGCGCGAGCGCGCCCGCGAAGGCCGCGCCCGCCACCGATTCGCCGATCAGCCGGAGCGGCGCGGCGTCGGGGCCGAGATCGGCGCTGCGCACGGCGTAACCGTCCATCGCCGAGGCGTCGAAGGCCGGCTGCGTGCGCCGCGCGTGGAGATCGCCCCGAAGCACGCGGCCGAAGGCCTCGCGCAGCGGCGCCGTCTCGACGCGCGGCAGCGGCGCGGCGCCCGAGACGAGGCGCCGATACGCCTCCTCGACCGGCATCAGGCTCATCGGACCGACCAGTCGCCCGAGCGCCCGCCGGATTTTTCCAGGAGGCGGATGCCGGTGATCGTCATGGAACGGTCGACCGCCTTGGCCATGTCGTAGATCGTCAGGCACGCGACGGAGACGGCGGTGAGCGCCTCCATCTCCACGCCCGTGCGGCCCGAAACGCGGGCCGTCGCCGTCACGCGCAGGCCGGGCAGGGCGGGCTCGGCCTCGATCTCGACGCCGATCTTGTCGAGGAGAAGCGGATGGCAGAGCGGAATCAGCTCGTGCGTGCGCTTGGCGGCCATGATGCCGGCGATGCGCGCGACGGCGACGACGTCGCCCTTCTTCGCGCTGCCGGACGAGATCAGGGACAGCGTTTCCGCGGCCATCATCACCAGCCCTTCGGCCGTGGCGATGCGCCGGGTCTCGTCCTTGTCGCCGACGTCGACCATCGAGGCCGCGCCGGTCGCGTCGAGATGGGTGAGGCGGGTTTCGCGGGAGTCGCTCATGCCGGCAGATCCGGTCGCGGGGCTCCGAGGAGGACGCGCGTGGCGGACTCCACATCCTCCTGCCGCATCAGGCTCTCGCCGACGAGGAAGGTGGAAATGCCGCGGTCGGCAAGGCGAAGGCAGTCGGCATGGGTGAAGATGCCGCTTTCGCCGACGAGGATGCGGTCCTGCGGCACGAGAGCGGCGAGGCGCTCGGCGGTCGAAAGGCTCGTCTCGAAGGTGCGCAGGTTGCGGTTGTTGATGCCGATCAGCGGCGTCTTCAACCGCAGGGCACGCTCGGTCTCCGCCTCGTCGTGCACCTCGACGAGAACGTCCATCCCGTAGCGCAAGGCCGCATCCTCGAGTTCGGCCGCGAGCGCGTCGTCGACGCTCGCCATGATGATCAGGATGGCGTCGCCGCCCCAGGCCCGCGCCTCCGCCACCTGGTAGGGATCGAAGAGGAAGTCCTTGCGCAGGGCCGGCAGCGATGTCGCGGCCCTGGCGGCGATCAGGAAGCCCGGTTCGCCCTGGAAGGAGGGCGTGTCGGTGAGGACGGAGAGGCAGGTCGCCCCGCCGCGCTCATAGGCGGCGGCAAGCGCCGGCGGATCGAAGTCCTCGCGGATGAGGCCCTTGGACGGGCTCGCCTTCTTCACCTCGGCGATCAGCGCGAACCCTCCGGCTTCGATCCGGCGGCGGATGGCGGCGGCGAAGCCGCGCGGCGGCTCGCCCGCGGCGATCGCGCCTTCCAGCGCGGAGAGCGGAACGCCGGCCTTGGCCGCGGCGATCTCCTCGCGCTTGTAGGTCTCGATGCTCTTCAGAATGTCGCTCACGCGCGCTCCTTCACGATCCGCCCCGAAAGGGCCTGGAGGCGGGCGAGCACATCGGCGGCCGCGCCGCCGTCGATCGAGGCCGCCGCGCGTTCGACGCCCTCGGCCAGCGTCGGCACGAGCCCGGCCATCGCCAGCGTTCCGGCGGCATTCAAGAGGACGATGTCGCGATAGGCGTTGCGCGCGCCGGCCAGAACCTCGCGCAGCGCGACAGCGTTCTCGGCCGCCTCGCCACCCTTCAGCGCCTCGAGCGGCCAGCGCCTGAGGCCGACATCCTCCGGCGCCACGCTCAAGCGCGCGATGGTGCCCTGCGCCAGCGAGACGATCTCGGTCGGTCCCGTCACCGTCATCTCGTCGAGACCCTCGCCATGGACGACGAAGGCGCGCTCGGTGCCGAGCGCGCGAAGCGTCTCGGCCAGCGGCTCCAGCCATTGCGGCGCGAACACGCCGAGAAGGATGCGCTGCACGCCCGCCGGGTTGGCCATGGGCCCGAGAAGGTTGAAGATGGTGCGCGTGCCCAGCTCCACCCGGCTCGGCCCCACGAAGCGCATGGCGGCGTGGTGGGAGGGGGCGAACATGAAGCCGATGCCGGCCTCGCCGATGCAGCGCGAGATTTCGGAAGGCGTCAGTTCCACCTCGATGCCGAGCGCCGTCAGGACGTCGGCGGCGCCGGAGCGGGACGAGAGGGCGCGGTTGCCGTGCTTGGCGACCGGCACGCCGCAGCCGGCGACGACGAAGGCGGTACAGGTGGAGATGTTGTAGGTGCCGGCATGGTCGCCGCCGGTGCCCACGATGTCCACCGCTTCGGCCGGTGCCGACACGCGCAGCATCGAGGCGCGCATCACCGAGACGGCGCCCGCCATCTCGTCGACGCTCTCGCCGCGCACCCGCAGCGCCATGAGGAAGCCGCCGATCTGCGCCGGCGTCGCCTCGCCGGTCATCATCACGCGGAAGGCGTCCTCGGTCTCGGCGCGGTCGAGCGCGGCGCCGGTGGCGACCTTGGCGAGAAAGGGCTTGAGGCTCGGGCTCACCGGACGTTCGCCTTGGCCTGTTCGAGCGCGGCGCTGTCGACGGAGACGGAGGCGTCGGCCCGCAGCGTCGCGACATAGCCGTCGAGAAGATCGTCGCGCAGCGCGTCGGCGAGGCCCCGCGCCTGATCGGCGGGCACGCTCGCCATCGGATCGGCCGGCGCGATGACGTCGACGACCTTCATGAGGAGCCGCTCGCCCGGCTGCGGGCCGGCCGCCGTCGAGACCGTGCCGACGCCGCCCGCAAAGGCCGTCGCGGCCGCCGCCTGGCCGAGGTCGCCGGAGGCGCTCTGCCGCGTCACGGCATTGGCGGTCTCCTTCGTGGCGCCGATCGAGGCCGCGAGCGCCTCGAGCGTCTGGCCGGACCTGGCCGCCGTCTCCAACTCGCCCATGCGGGCGGTCAGGAGGCGCTCGCCTTCCTCGCGCTTCCAGTCCTCGACGACCCGCGGGCGGATCTCGTCCAGCGTGCGCTCGCGCGCCGTGTCGATCTTCGTCACGTCGTAGAAGACATAGGCGTTCGAGCCGATGTTGACGGCCGGGTTGTCGAAGCCCGGCTCGGCCTGGAAGGCGCCTTCGATCACCTCCTGCGCGCCGGGCAGATCCGCCACGGGCTGGCCTTCCGGCGTCTGTCCCTTCTGATCGACCGCCGAGACGGACTTGACGACGAGACCGTTGGCGTTCGCGGCGTCGGCGAGCGTCGCGCCGCCGGCACGGGCGTCCTCGAAGGCGGTGAAGACGCTCGCCGCCGCGTCGCTGGCGGCTGCCAGCGCGAGTTCGTTGCGCAGCTCGTCGCGCACCTCCGACAGCGGGCGCACCGCCTCCGGCTGGATCTCGGCGATCCGCAGGATGACCGGGCCGAACGCGCCGTCCACGACGCCCGACACGCCGTTCGGCGGCAGGGTGAAGGCGGCGTCCGCGATCTTCGCGTCGGGGATCTGGCTGCGCGCGACGAGGCCGAGATCGGTGTCGGCGAGCGAGCGGCCCGCCTCGCGGGCGACGTCCTCGAAGCTCGTGCCCGCCTTCAGCTTCGCATCGGCCGCCGTCGCCGCGGCGGCGTCGGCGAACACGATCTGCTGCACGCGGCGGCGCTCCGGCGTGGTGAAGCGTGCGGCACTGCGCTGGTAGTCGGCGGCAATCTCCTCCTCGCCGATCGACTTCGGATCGCTCAGCGTTTCCGGAGAGAGGACGACATAGTCGATGCTGCGATATTCGGGCGCGGCGTAGCGGCTGGCCTTGCCCTCGAAATAGGCCTTCAGAACATCCTCGGACGGGTCGGCGACCGGGGGCAGGGCACTGGCCGACACGCGCACGAAGTCCACCGTGCGGCGCTCGCCGGCATAGAGGCCGAGCGCCGTCCGGAAGGCCTGCGGCAGGGCCGCGCTCTGCCCGATCGTATCGACGATCTGCGTGCGCTTGGCGGCCTGCTCGCGGTTGCGGATGAAGGTCGTCTCGTTGAGGCGCGCATTGGCCAGCGTCTGGCTGAACAGCGTTCGCGAGAAAGTGCCGCTGGCGTCGTGGAAGGTCGGATCGTCGGCGATGAGGCGCGCGAGCCGCTCCTGCGACAGGCCGAGACCGAGATCGCGCGCCTCCTCGTCGAGAAGCGCGCCGGAGACGAGCTGGCTCAGGATCGCCTGGTCGTAGCCGAACATCTCCATCTCTTCGGCCGTCGGGCGCCGCTGCAGCTGCTGGCCGAGCCGCGACTGGGCCTGGAGATAGGCCAGAGCATAGTCCTGCGGCGTCACCTTGGTAGAGCCGACGGTGATGACGTCGCCGGTGCCGCGAGAGGTCAGCGCGTCGCCGATGCCCCAGACGACGAAGCTGATGCCGAGAAGTCCCAGGAGGCCCTTCGCCACCCAGCCCGACGTCGCGCCGCGGAGCTTGTTGAGCATGTCCGTCTCCCGATCCGCCGTCCGGCGGTGCCGCCGTCTGGCAGGCCGGGAAGGCATGAAAGTGTCGCCGCCGCTGGGGGCTGCGGCGAATGCGTGCTTCTTCTAGGAGACAGGGGCGTTCGCGCGCAAGCTGGGCAAGCGATTGATTTCGCCGCGCGGCGCCGCTAGGTCCGTGGCGGACCGATGGACCGTTGGAGACCTTTGCGACGATGCGCCCCAAGCCCCTGATCGCCGGCAACTGGAAGATGAACGGGACGCGGGCCTCGCTCGCCGAACTCAAGGCCGTGGCCGAGGCCGCAGGCGGTCTCGGGGCCAGGCTCGACCTTCTGCTGTGCCCGCCGGCGACGCTCCTGGCGGCCGCGGTCGAGGCTGCGGACGGCCGCATCGCGGTCGGCGCGCAGGACTGCCATGGCGCGGAGAGCGGCGCGCATACGGGCGACGTCAGCGCCGCGATGATCGCCGATTGCGGCGCCGGATACGTCATCGTCGGCCATTCCGAACGCCGCGCCGACCATGGCGAGAGCGACGCGCTGGTGCGGGCCAAGGCGCAGGCCGCGCGTGCCGCCGGCCTCGTGTCGATCGTCTGCGTCGGCGAGACCGAGGCCGAGCGCGTCGACGGCACGACGCTCGACGTCCTCGGCGCGCAGATCGACGGGTCGCTTTCCGACGATGTCACGGGGGCCGACACCGTCGTCGCCTACGAGCCGGTCTGGGCGATCGGCACGGGCAAGACGCCGACCGCGGCCGACGTGAAGGAGGTGCACGACTTCCTGCGCGGGCGCCTCGCCGAGCGGTTCGGCATGGACGCCGCCGCCTCGTTCCGTCTCCTTTATGGCGGTTCGGTGAAGCCCGCCAACGCGGCCGAGCTTCTGGGCGTCGACAATGTCGACGGCGCGCTTGTCGGAGGCGCGAGCCTCAAGGCGGCCGATTTTCTGGGCATCGCCCGCGCCTGTCCGGCGCGCGGCTGACGCCTTCGCGGGCCCGGCCGCCCGGCCGCTCGCCCGCCATCGACGCGAAAGCGGTTGGAAAGCGGGCCGAGCTTCTATAGAAGGCGCGCAAATCCCCTTGCCGTTTCCGCGTTGTATCGTCCATGCTGCAAACCATTCTCATCGTCATCCACCTGATGATCGTCCTGGCGCTCGTCGTGGTCGTGCTGCTGCAGCGCTCCGAAGGCGGCGCGCTCGGCATGGGCGGCGGAGGCGGCGGCCTGATGACGGCGCGCGGCGCGGCGAACGTCCTGACGCGCACGACCGGCTTCCTGGCGGCGGGCTTCTTCATCACCTCGCTGGCGCTCGGCCTCCTCGCCCGCTACGGCGGCCAGCCCGGCGACATCTTCGATCGCCTGCCCGCCTCGCAGACGGAAGGCTCGACGACCGGCACGGGCGCCGGCGGCAGCCTGCTCGACCAGCTGGGCGGCCTGCCCGGCGAGAGCGGCGGCGTTCCGGCCGGCGAGGGCGTTCCGGCCGGCGGCGGTTCCACCGACGCCGCGCCCGTGACGGCGCCGGCCGCGCCCGCGACGACGGGCGTGCCGACCGGCGCGAGCGAGCCGACGGTGCCGGCCGTCACCACCACGCCGCCCGCCGAGATTCCGGCGAACCCGGCGCCGCAGTCGCCGGCCGCAAGCGACGCGCCGACCGTGCCGCCCGTCGAGGCGCCGCCGGTCACCGCCGACCCGGCCGCGACGGACGCCGCGCCCGCAGACACGACGGCGCCCGCCGCCGGCACGCCGACCGGCGCCGGCCAGCCGTAAGCGCCGCCCGAGGCATCAGCGCGAGACCAGCGGGGCGCTCAACGGCGCCCCGCTTCCTTTTGCGGCCAGGAAATGTCACTGGCCGAATCGAGACCCCCGAGCTATCGAGGACCCCCATGGCGCGTTACATCTTCATCACCGGCGGCGTGGTCTCATCCCTCGGAAAAGGCATCGCGTCCTCCGCCCTGGGCGCTCTCCTGCAGGCCCGCGGCTACCGCGTGCGGCTTCGCAAGCTCGATCCCTATCTGAACGTCGATCCCGGCACGATGAGCCCGACGCAGCACGGCGAGGTCTTCGTGACCGACGACGGCGCGGAGACGGATCTCGATCTCGGCCATTACGAGCGCTTCACCGGCCGTTCCGCGAACCGGATGGACAATGTCACGACGGGGCGGATCTACCAGGAGATCATCGCCAAGGAGCGCCGCGGCGACTATCTCGGCGCCACCGTGCAGGTGATCCCGCACGTGACCGACGCGATCAAGGCCTTCGTCCTCGACGGCAACGAGGAATACGACTTCGTCCTCTGCGAGATCGGCGGCACGGTCGGCGACATCGAGGCCATGCCGTTCATGGAGGCCATCCGCCAGCTCGGCAACGACCTGCCGCGGGGCGGCGCCGTCTACATCCACCTGACGCTGATGCCCTACATCCCCTCGGCGGGCGAGCTGAAGACCAAGCCGACGCAGCACTCGGTCCGCGAGCTGCGCGCCATCGGCATCCAGCCCGACATCCTCCTCGTGCGCGCCGATCGCGAGATCCCCGTCGAGGAACGGCGCAAGCTCAGCCTGTTCTGCAACGTGCGCCAGTCCGCCGTCATCCAGGCGCTCGATGTCGCCACGATCTACGACGTGCCGATCGCCTATCACAAGGAAGGGCTCGACACCGAGGTCCTGGCGGCCTTCGGCATCGATCCCGCGCCCAAGCCCAAGCTCCAGCGCTGGCAGCAGGTGGTCGATTCGATCCGCAATCCCGAAGGCGAGGTCACGATCGCGATCGTGGGCAAGTATACGGGCCTGAAGGACGCCTACAAATCGCTGATCGAGGCGCTGCAGCACGGCGGCATCGCCAACCGCGTGCGCGTGAAGCTCGACTGGATCGCGTCCGAGATCTTCGAGGAGGAGGATCCGGCGCCCTATCTCGAGCGCGTCGACGGCATTCTCGTGCCCGGCGGTTTCGGCGAACGCGGCTCGGAGGGCAAGATCCACGCCGCGCGCTTCGCGCGCGAGCGCAAGGTGCCGTATTTCGGCATCTGCTTCGGCATGCAGATGGCCGTCATCGAGGCGGCCCGCTCTCTGGCCGGCATCGAGGCGGCGAGTTCGTCCGAGTTCGGTCCGACGCAGGAGCCGGTCGTCGGCCTGATGACGGAATGGCTGAAGGGCAACGAGCTGGAGACGCGCGCCGCCGCCGGCGATCTCGGCGGCACGATGCGGCTCGGCGCCTACAAGGCGACGCTCAAGCCCCAGTCGAAGATCGCCGCGATCTACGGCAGTTCCGAGATCGAGGAGCGCCATCGCCACCGCTACGAGGTGAACCGCGCCTATCGCGAGGCCCTGGAGAGCGCCGGCATGGACTTCGCCGGCATGTCGCCGGACGGTCTCCTGCCGGAGACGGTGGAACTCGCCGACCATCCCTGGTTCATCGGCGTGCAGTATCACCCGGAGCTGAAGAGCCGGCCCTTCGAGCCGCATCCGCTCTTCGCAAGCTTCATCGCCGCCGCGATGGAGCGTTCGCGCCTCGTCTGATGGGGCCGGGCTTGCGAAATCGCACGCCCCGTTCCAAACCGGGCCCATGACGACCCCGCCGCGCGCGCTCGACCATCTGGTGCTTCCCTTCGCGGATCTCCGCTCCGCGCGGGAGGTCCTGTCGTCTCTCGGCTTCCTCGTCGCGCCGGACGCGCAGCATCCGTTCGGCACCGGCAATGCCTGCGTGTTCCTCGAGAGCGGCCCCTATCTGGAGCCTCTGGCCATCGCGGATGCCGACGCCTATCGCGCGGCGCTCGGGATCAATCCCTTCGTCGAACGCGACGAGGCCGTCCGGCGTGCCAGGGCGCTTCCCGCCCTCTCGGCGCTGGCGCTCGCCAGCGACGACGCCGAGTCCGACCTGCGGCGCATGACGGATGCGCATCGCGCCGATCCGAGACTGGTCGCGTTCTCGCGCAGCTTCGAGGCTGCCGGCGGCGCCCGGAAGGACCTGTCCTTCCGCCTCGCCTTCGCGCAGGGCGTGACCGACCCTGCGCTCTTCTTCTGCCAGCCGCTGCACGAGGATGCCCCGGACCGTTCCGCGCTGATCCGCCACGCGAACGGCGCACGGCGGCTCGAGCGCATCGTCGTCGCGCAGAGGCAGGGTTCGGACCTCTTCGGCGCCTTGGCCGCCGTGCTCGGCACGGACGCGCCTCCGGCCGGCGCGACGCTGGAGACCGCGCCGCCCGCGCAGTTCGTCGCCGAGTTCGGCACGTTTGCCGCCTGCGCCCTGATCTTTGCCGTCCACGACCCATCGCAGCCGGACGGATCGCCGGCCGAGGCCTTCGACGGCGCCCGGGGTCGCCTGCGCGTGGCCGCGCTTTCCTCCTCCCTTCTCATCGCCTTTCAGGACATGCCGACGTGACCTCTCCCAACGCCACCGTCCGCGCCCGCGGCGTCGCCTTCTCCAATGCCGCGCCCTTCGCGCTGATCGCCGGCCCCTGCCAGATGGAGAGCCGAGACCACGCGATGATGATCGCCGAGCGGATGAAGCGGCTGACGGCGGATCTGGGCATCGGCTACGTCTTCAAGGCGAGCTTCGACAAGGCCAACCGCACGAGCCTTTCGGGCAAGCGCGGCATCGGCCTAGCCGAGGCGCTGCCCGTCTTCGAGGAGGTGGCCCGGACCTTCGACCTTCCCGTCCTGACCGACGTCCATACCGAGGAGCAGTGCCGCGAGGTCGGCGCCGTCTGCGACATCCTGCAGATCCCGGCCTTCCTCTGCCGGCAGACCGATCTCCTGATCGCCGCGGCCCGGACGGGCCGGGTGGTGAACGTGAAGAAGGGCCAGTTCCTGGCGCCCTGGGACATGCGCAACGTGCTCGCCAAGGTCACCGAGAGCGGCAATGCCGACGTGCTCCTCACCGAGCGCGGCGCCTCCTTCGGCTACAACACGCTCGTCTCCGACTTCCGCGCGCTTCCGATCATGGCCGAGACCGGCGCCCCCGTCGTCTTCGACGCGACCCATTCCGTGCAGCAGCCGGGCGGGCAGGGCGGCTCCTCCGGCGGCGAGCGCCGCTTCGTCGAGACGCTGGCGCGCGCGGCCGTCTCGGTCGGCGTCGCCGGCCTCTTCATCGAGACGCACGAAGATCCCGACAACGCGCCCTCCGACGGGCCGAACATGGTGCCGCTCGACGCCATGGGAGACCTCCTGAAACGGCTCAAGGCCCTCGACGACGTCGCCAAGTCGTTCTGAGGCGCTTTCCGCCTGCCGCGCCGGTTCACGCCGGGCGGCCAATCCTCTATGGACGCAGCGACAGCTCTAAAACCTGGAAGGGCACCATGACAGCGATCATCGACATCATCGGCCGCGAGATTCTCGACAGCCGCGGCAACCCGACCGTCGAGGTCGACGTCGTCCTCGAAGACGGCTCGATGGGCCGCGCCGCCGTTCCCTCGGGCGCCTCGACCGGCGCCCATGAGGCGGTGGAACTGCGCGACGGCGATGCCCGCTATCTCGGCAAGGGCGTGCGCAAGGCGGTCGAGGCGGTGAACACCGAGATCGTCGAGGAACTCGCGGGCCTCGAGGCCGAGGACCAGCTGCGCATCGACCGCACGCTCCGCGATCTGGACGGCACGCCCAACAAGAGCCGGCTCGGCGCCAACGCCATTCTCGGCGTCTCGCTCGCCGTCGCCAAGGCCGCGGCCGACGCCAGCGGCCTGCCGCTCTACCGCTATGTCGGCGGCGCCTCGGCGCATCTGCTGCCCGTTCCGATGATGAACATCATCAACGGCGGCGCCCATGCCGACAATCCGATCGACTTCCAGGAATTCATGATCATGCCGGTGGGCGCCGAGCGCTTCTCCGACGCGCTGCGCATGGGGGCCGAGGTCTTCCACAGCCTCAAGAAGATGCTGAAGGATGCCGGCCACAACACCAATGTCGGCGACGAGGGCGGCTTCGCGCCCAATCTCGGCTCGGCCCGCGAAGGGCTCGACTTCGTGATGAAGGCGATCGAGAAGGCCGGCTACAAGCCGGGCGAGGATATGTATCTCGCGCTCGACTGCGCCTCGACCGAGTTCTTCAAGGGCGGCATCTACGATCTGGAAGGCGAGGGCCGCAAGCTCTCGGGCAACGACATGGCCGCCTATCTCGGCGAACTGGCCGGCGCCTATCCGATCATCTCGATCGAGGACGGCATGGCCGAGGACGACTGGGCCGGCTGGAAGGCGCTCACGGACGGCATCGGCGCCACCTGCCAGCTCGTCGGCGACGACCTCTTCGTCACCAACTCGGTGCGCCTGCGCGAGGGTATCGAGAAGAAGGTCGCGAACTCGATCCTCGTCAAGGTCAACCAGATCGGCTCCCTCTCCGAGACGCTCGACGCCGTCAGCGTGGCGCATCGCGCCGGCTACACGGCGGTGATGTCGCACCGCTCCGGCGAGACCGAGGATTCGACGATCGCCGATCTCGCCGTCGCCACCAATTGCGGACAGATCAAGACCGGCTCGCTCGCCCGTTCGGACCGGCTCGCCAAGTACAACCAGCTCCTGCGCATCGAGGAAGAGCTCGGCGACCAGGCCGCCTATGCCGGCCGCTCCATCCTGCGCGGTCGCGCCTGACCGAACCAACGTGGCGAGATGAACGGGGCCGGGCGGATCGCACGATCCGCCCGGCCTTTTGCCGTTCTACAGCCGCCAGCCGAGCGCGGACGTGACGCCGCCGACACGGTTTACGCGCCCTTAACGTGCGTTGGTCAGGATGGTGCGACAGGAGTCGCCATGCGCACCATCCAGAAACGTCGATCCCGATTCGGATTTCTCATCGTTCCCGCCATTACCGGCGTGTTCCTGACCTATTTCGCGGTCCAGGTTCAGGGCGGGCGCTACGGAACGCTGGCCAAGGACGATCTCGCGCGCACCCTGGCCGAGCGCTCGGCCGAGCAGGAACGCCTCACGACCCAGCGCCAGAAGCTCGAGCAACGCGTGCAGCTTCTCCACGACGGTTCGCTGGAGCGCGACATGATCGACGAACGCACGCGCCGCGCGCTCAACCTGGGCGCGCCGGACGAGGTGGTGATTCTCCGCTAGCGAGACATCCGCGCGCGTGCCACGATACGGGCACGCAGGGTCGCCGGACAAAACAGGCCGGGACCCAGGCCGACAGGGTCGAAAGCGCGTAAACCGAAATTCGGTTCAATAGATAAAATCGATTGAGTAAACCGAAATCGCGTTAAACTGTCGGGGGCGGCTTGAATGCGGTTTTGGCCCGTTTATACTCGCCTCCAAAAATAGGGCCGTGCACCAGCGGTTCAATCCCGGGAGGCAGCAGATGGCCGCGAAGCCACAGAAGTCGTCCGACGCGAAGGCGTCGGGCTCAACTTCGGACATCGTCCGCACCCTCGAGCATTTCGATCCTCCGGCGCCCGCCTCCTTCTCCAAGGACGAGGACGTGCGCGCCTACAAGGACATGCTCCTGATCCGCCGCTTCGAGGAGAAGGCCGGCCAGCTCTACGGCATGGGCTTCATCGGCGGTTTCTGCCACCTCTATATCGGCCAGGAAGCCGTCGTCGTCGGCATGCAGATGGCGCTGAAGGACGGCGACCAGGTCGTCACCGGCTACCGCGACCACGGCCACATGCTCGCCACCGGGATGGAGGCGCGCGGCGTGATGGCCGAGCTCACCGGGCGCCGCAGCGGCTATTCGCGCGGCAAGGGTGGCTCCATGCATATGTTCTCCAAGGAGAAGAAGTTCTACGGCGGCCACGGCATCGTCGGGGCGCAGGTCTCGATCGGCACCGGCCTCGCCTTCGCCAACCGGTACAACGGCACGGACAACGTCGCCGTGACCTATTTCGGTGACGGCGCGGCGAACCAGGGCCAGGTCTACGAGAGCTTCAACATGGCCTCGCTGTGGAAGCTGCCGGTCATCTACATCATCGAGAACAACCGCTACGCCATGGGCACGTCCGTCAACCGCGCCTCCGCCGAGACGAACTTCGCCCATCGCGGCATTTCCTTCAAGATTCCGGGCATCCAGGTGGACGGCATGGACGTGCGCGCGGTGAAGGCTGCCGGCGATCTCGCCGTCGAGCATTGCCGCAAGGGCGACGGGCCGATCATCCTGGAGATGATGACCTACCGCTACCGCGGCCATTCCATGTCCGATCCGGCCAAGTACCGCTCGCGCGACGAAGTGCAGAAGATGCGCTCGGAGTCCGATCCGATCGAGCAGGTGAAGCGCCGTCTCCTGGAAGACCATCAGATGTCCGAGGACGATCTGAAGGAATTCGACAAGGCCGTGCGCGAGATCGTCGCCGACTCCGCCGACTTCGCCCAGAACGATCCCGAGCCCGATGCGTCCGAACTCTGGACCGACATCTATGCGGACGATGTCCCGCAGGCGGCAGAGTAAGGAACGAGCACGAGATGGCGACCGAGATTCTGATGCCCGCCCTGTCTCCCACGATGGAGGAGGGCACGCTTTCGAAATGGGTGAAGCAGGAGGGCGACGCCGTCGCCCCCGGCGACGTGATCGCGGAGATCGAGACCGATAAGGCCACGATGGAAGTCGAGGCGATCGACGAGGGCAAGATCGGCAAGATCCTCGTGGCCGCCGGGACCGAGGGCGTGAAGGTCAACACGCCGATCGCGATCCTGATCGCCGACGGCGAGAGCGCCGACGACGCTGTGTCCGCGCCCAGGCAGGACGCGAAGCCCCAGGCGAACGGCGGCGAGCCGGCCTCCGAGGCCGGGCCCACGCCGGTGCCGGCACAGGCGAAGGCGCCGCAGGGCATGAGCCATCCCGACGTCGAGGATGCTGACGGCGAGACGCCGGACGTGCCCGAAGGCACCGAGATGGTCACGCAGACCGTGCGCGAGGCGCTGCGCGACGCGATGGCGGAAGAGCTGCGCCGCGACGAAGCCGTCTTCGTGATGGGCGAGGAGGTCGCCGAGTACCAGGGCGCCTACAAGATCACGCAAGGTCTGCTCGACGAGTTCGGTCCCCGCCGCGTCGTCGACACGCCGATCACCGAGCACGGTTTTGCCGGTCTCGGCGTCGGGGCCGCCTTCGCCGGCCTGAAGCCGATCGTCGAGTTCATGACGTTCAACTTCGCCATGCAGGCGATCGACCAGATCATCAACTCGGCCGCCAAGACGCTCTACATGGCCGGCGGCCAGATGGGCTGCCCGATCGTGTTCCGCGGCCCCAACGGCGCGGCCGCGCGTGTCGGCGCCCAGCACAGCCAGGACTATGCCGCCTGGTACGGCCACATTCCCGGCCTCAAGGTCGTGCAGCCCTTCACGGCCGCCGACGCCAAGGGCCTCCTGAAATCGGCGATCCGCGATCCGAACCCGGTCGTCTTCCTCGAGAACGAGATTCTCTACGGTCATTCGTTCGAGGTGCCCAAGCTCGACGACTGGACGGTGCCGATCGGCAAGGCGCGCGTCCATCGCAAGGGCAAGGACGTCACCATCGTCTCCTTCTCCATCGGCATGACCTACGCCATCAAGGCGGCGGAGGAACTGGCGAAGGACGGGATCGAGGCCGAGATCATCGATCTGCGCACCATCCGCCCGCTCGACATCGAGACGGTGGTGAAGTCGGTCAAGAAGACCAACCGCTGCGTGACGGTCGAGGAAGGCTGGCCGCAGAGCTCGATCGGCTCGCATATCGCGTCCGAGCTCATGGTCCGCGCCTTCGATCATCTCGACGCGCCGGTGCTCAAGGTCTGCGGCAAGGACGTGCCGATGCCTTACGCCGCCAATCTCGAGAAGCTGGCGCTGCCCTCCGTCAAGGAGGTCATCGATGCGGTCAAAGCCGTCTGCTACCGGAGCTGAGATCGTGACCGGCGACGCCGACATCGCGGAAGGGGGCGGGGAGATGCTCGTCCTCGTCCAGCATGTCGAGGCCTCGCCGGCCGATGTCTGGGACTGCTTCACCCACCCGGACTGTTTCAAGGCCTGGTGGCGCGAGGATGCCGAGTTCGACGCGGCGCCCGACGGGCGCTTCCGGGCCCCGTGGGCCGGGCGCGCCGGGCGGGACGGTCTCGCGGAGGCGCAGGTCGTCGCCTACCATCCGCCCCACGGGCTGGTGATGGTCTGGGCGAACGAAGACTGGAGTTTCGACACGGTCGTGTCGATCTCGATCGAGCCGGACCGGACCGGCTCCTTGGTCACGCTGGAACACCAGGGCTGGCAGGCCGCGCCGGAACCGGACCGCGCGACCCTCCTTCTCGACCATCGTGAGGGCTGGACGGCGCATCTCGCCCAACTCGCCCATCATGCAAAAGAACACGACGCCCGGCGAAAGGGCCATTAGGAGACGCTCCCGGATGCCGATCAACGTCACGATGCCCGCCCTTTCCCCGACCATGGAGGAGGGAAACCTCGCCAAGTGGCTCGTCAAGGAAGGCGACAAGGTTTCCGCCGGCGACATCATCGCCGAGATCGAAACCGACAAGGCGACGATGGAAGTCGAGGCCGTGGACGAGGGCACGGTCGCCAAGATCGTCGTGCCCGCCGGCACCGAGGGCGTGAAGGTCAACGCGGTGATCGCGGTTCTGGCCGCCGAGGGCGAGGATGCGTCCTCGGCCTCGGCCCCGAAGGCCGACGCATCGGCCGCACCCGCCGCCGACAAGGGCGCGGTCAAGGCGGACCCGAAGGCCGACAATGCCGTGGTGGGCACGGCCGACGAGGCGCGTGATCCCGAGATGCGCGGCGACCAGCGCGCGACCGGCGGTGCTTCGGCCTCGTCCTCCAGGCCCGAGGGCGGCCGCGTCTTCGCATCGCCGCTGGCGCGCCGCGTCGCGAAGGAGGCGGGCGTCGATCTGTCGGACGTGACGGGCTCCGGCCCGAACGGACGCATCGTGCGCGCGGATGTCGAGAAGGCAGCCGCCGGCGGCGCGACCCGCAAGGCGGCGCCCGCTGAGGCGCCCAAGGCCGAGGCTCCCAAGGCGGCTCCCGAGGCCAAGGCCGAGGCGGCCGCGCCGGTCGCCAAGGCCGCGAGCGACGCGTCCATCCTCAAGCTCTTCGAGGACGGCTCCTTCGAGCAGGTGCCCCATGACGGCATGCGCAAGACGATCGCCAAGCGCCTCGTCGAGTCCAAGCAGACCGTGCCGCATTTCTACCTCTCGCTCGACTGTGAGCTCGACGCGCTTCTCGCCCTGCGCAAGGACCTGAACGCCGCCGCTCCGATGGTGAAGACCGCGAAGGGCGACGCGCCGGCCTACAAGCTGTCGGTCAACGACATGGTCATCAAGGCGATGGCCCTGGCGCTGAAGGCCGTGCCGGAGGCGAATGTCTCCTGGACCGAAGCGGCTATGCTCAAGCACAAGCATGCCGATGTCGGCGTCGCGGTGTCGATCGACGGCGGGCTCATCACGCCGATCATCCGCCGCGCGGAGGAGAAGACGCTGTCGACCATCTCCAACGAGATGAAGGATCTCGCCAAGCGCGCCCGCTCGCGCAAGCTCAAGCCGCAGGAATATCAGGGCGGGACGACGGCCGTCTCCAATCTCGGCATGTTCGGAATCAAGGACTTCTCGGCCGTCATCAACCCGCCGCATGCCACGATCCTGGCGGTCGGCGCGGGCGAGGAGCGCGCCGTGGTGAAGAACGGCGCGGTGACCGTCGCGACGGTGATGACCGTGACGCTCTCGACCGACCATCGCGCGGTGGACGGAGCGCTCGGCGCGGAGCTCATCTCCGCCTTCAAGCGCTTCATCGAGAGCCCCATGTCGATGCTGGTCTGAGCGCCCCGATGAAGACGGTCTTGTGCTACGGCGACTCGCTGACCTGGGGTTACGATGCCGAAACCGGCCTGCGGCACGCCTTCGAGGACCGCTGGCCGAACGTTCTGGCAAAAGGCCTGGGCGCGTCGGTCTGCGTCGTGGCGGACGGACTGAACGGGCGCACCACGGTCTATGACGATCACTCGGTGCCGGCCGAACGCAACGGGGCCAAGACGCTGCCCACGGCGCTGACCACCCATCAGCCGCTCGATCTCGTCGTCTTCCTTCTGGGAACCAACGACCTGAAACGGGCGACGGGGGGCGGACGGTGCTTCGAGGCGCGGCTCGGCATGGAGCGGCTGGTCGAGATCGTGCTGCAATTCCCCTATCAGCGCGGTTACGCCGTGCCGAAGATCCTGATCGTCTGCCCGCCGCATTTCAGGGAGACGGACGATCGCGACGCCCGGCTGCTGCTCGTGGATCACGGTCTGGAAGAGTCGCAGAAGTTCGCCGCCGCCTATGCGATGGTGGCCGAAGAATACGAGTGCCACCACTTCGACGCGGCCGAGATCTGCGAGACGACGCCGCTCGACGGTTTCCATCTCGACGCCACGAACACGCGCCGCCTCGGCGAGGCGCTCGTTCCCGTGGTGAAGGACGTCCTCGCCGACTGAGAGCCGCGTTGCGCGCCCGGCGTCGTTGCGCTCGGCGTTCACCCCTTGGAATCACGAAGGGCCGACCATGGCTGACACCTACGACATCCTGATCATCGGCGGTGGACCCGGCGGCTACGTCGCAGCCATCCGCGCCGCGCAGCTGGGCTTCAAGACGGCCGTCGTGGAGCGCGAGCATCTGGGCGGCATCTGCCTGAACTGGGGCTGCATCCCGACCAAGGCGCTGCTGCGCTCGGCCGAGATCTTCCACTATGCCGAGCACGCCAAGAACTACGGCTTGAAGATCGAGAAGCCGAGCTTCGACATGGCCGAGGTCGTCAAGCGCTCGCGCGGCGTCTCCGCGCAGCTCAACGGCGGCGTCGGATTCCTCATGAAGAAGAACAAGATCGACGTCATCTGGGGCGAGGCGAAGATCGCCAAGGCCGGGAAGGGCGCGCCGGTCGAGGTCTCGGTCGGCAAGATGCAGAAGCCGGTGGTCGAGCCGCAGAACCCGGTCCCCAAGGGCGTCCTGGGCGAGGGCACCTACAAGGCCAAGCACGTGATCGTCGCCACCGGCGCGCGCCCGCGCGTCCTGCCGGGCATCGAGCCGGACGGCGATCGCATCTGGACCTATTTCGAGGCGATGAAGCCGCAATCCATGCCCAAGTCCCTCATCGTGATGGGTTCGGGCGCGATCGGCATCGAATTCGCCTCCTTCTACCGCACGATGGGCGCGGAGGTGACCGTCGTCGAGCTCCTGCCGCAGATCATGCCTGTCGAGGACGCCGAGATCGCGGCCGTCGCCCGCAAGCAGTTCGAGAAACAGGGTCTGAAGATCCTGACGGACGCCAAGGTGTCGAAGGTGACGAAGTCGGGTTCCGGCGTCGAGGTCACCGTGGAGACCAAGGACGGCAAGTCGCAGGTCCTGAGCGCGGAGCGGCTGATCTCGGCCGTCGGCGTCCAGGGCAATACGGAGGGGCTGAACCTCGAGGGCGTCGGCGTGGCGATCGAGCGCGGCATCGTCAAGATCGACGAGTACGGGCGGACGAATGTCGAGGGCATCTACGCCATCGGCGACGTGGCCGGCCCGCCGATGCTCGCCCACAAGGCCGAGCACGAAGGCACGATCTGCGTGGAGGCCATCAAGGGCCTGCATCCCCATCCCATGGCCAAGACCCAGATTCCCGGCTGCACCTACTGCCAGCCGCAGGTGGCGAGCGTCGGCCTGACCGAGGCCAAGGCCAAGGAAGCCGGCCGCGAGGTCAAGGTCGGGCGCTTCAAGTTCCAGGGCAACGGCAAGGCGATCGCCCTCGGCGAGCCCGAAGGTCTCGTCAAGACGATCTTCGACGCCAAGACGGGCGAACTCCTGGGCGCCCATATGGTGGGTGCGGAGGTCACCGAGCTGATCCAGGGCTTCGTCATCGCCATGGGCCTGGAGACGACGGAGGAGGAGCTGATGCACACGGTGTTCCCGCATCCGACCCTTTCGGAAATGATGCACGAGAGCGTTCTCGATGCCTATGGCCGCGTCATCCATATGTAGGATCGGGCCCGTCCGGCCTGATCGCGGAGGATGACCCGAAGGGCCGCTGCACGCCGGTGCAGCGGCCCTTTCGCTTGTTCCCTCCCGGCGCCGAAAAAGAATCACGCTGTTCTTCAGATAAACGTCCCGCGACATCTTGCCCGCCGGGAGCTTTGACCAATTTCCCGAAACAGCATTGGTGCTTCAAGGAGAGTGGACATGGAAACCAACGGCGTGGGCTGGCTCGCGGCCATCATCATCGGTGGTATCGCCGGCTGGCTGGCAGAACAGTTCATGAAGTCCGACATGGGACTTCTGATGAACATCATTCTCGGCATCGTCGGCGCCGTCGTGCTGAACGCGATTCTCGCCGCGCTCGCGCCGGGCCTGATCGGCGCCGGCTGGATCGCCTACCTCATCACCGGCTTCATCGGTGCATGCCTGCTGATCGCAATTTTCCGCGCTTTCCGCGGCCGTCGCGTCTAAGCGACGATTGCGCTGGACTGGCCTGCAGCCTAATTAGGCTGCATGGTCACCGTGCTCGACAACCGCCAGACGGCCGGGGTTTCGCCCCGGCCTCGGCATCCCGAAAAAGCCAACCGACCGGATACGGCCGTGCTGCCGAAACCGGATTGGATCCGCGTCAAGGCGCCCGTCTCGCGGGGCTATGCCGAGACGAAGGAGATCGCTCGGTCGAACAACCTCGTCACCGTGTGCGAGGAGGCGGGCTGCCCCAATATCGGCGGCTGCTGGGAAAAGAAACACGCGACCTTCATGATCATGGGCGGCATCTGCACGAGGGCCTGCGCCTTCTGCAACGTGGCGACCGGCATGCCGAACCCGCTCGACGAGAGCGAGCCTGCGAGCGTCGGGCGCGCGGTCGCCGCCATGGGTCTCAGCCATGTCGTCATCACCTCGGTGGACCGTGACGATCTCGCCGACGGCGGCGCTCTGCATTTCGTGCGCACCATCGAGGCCATCCGCGCGGCGGCGCCGGGCACGACGGTGGAAATCCTGACGCCCGACTTCCTGCGCAAGCCCGGCGCGCTCGAAGCGGTCGTCGCGGCCCGTCCCGACGTCTTCAACCACAATCTCGAGACGGTCCCGTCGAAATATCTGACGGTGCGGCCCGGCGCGCGCTATTTCCATTCCATCCGCCTCCTGCAGCGGGTCAAGGAACTCGACCCGACCATCTTCACCAAGTCCGGCATCATGGTCGGCCTCGGCGAAGAGCGGAACGAGGTCCTCCAGCTGATGGACGATCTGCGCAGCGCCGATGTCGACTTCCTGACGATCGGCCAGTATCTGCAGCCGACGCGCAAGCACCATGCGGTGATGCGCTACGTGCCGCCGGAGGAGTTCGCATCCTTCGAGACCGTCGCGCTCGCCAAGGGCTTCCTCGTCGTGTCCGCCAGCCCGCTGACGCGTTCGTCCCATCATGCCGGCGAAGACTTCGAGCGCCTAAAGGCGGCTCGTCTCGCCCGTCACGCCTGAGCGATCCCATGCCGAAATTCGAGACGACGCGCCCCGTCGCGCACACGCCGGAACAGATGTTCGCGCTCGTCGCCGACGTCGAGCGCTATCCGGAGTTCCTGCCGCTCTGCCAGCGGCTTTCGATCCGCTCGGAACGGGAGAAGGAGGGCAAGCGCCTCCTCATCGCCGACATGACGGTGGCCTACAAGCTGGTGCGCGAGACCTTCACCTCGCAGGTCCTTCTGAAGCCCGACGACCGCCAGATCGAAGTGCAATATGTCGACGGACCCTTCCGCTATCTCGACAATCGCTGGACCTTCAACCCGCGCGCCGACGGGGGCTGCGACGTCACCTTCTTCATCGACTACGAGTTCAAGAGCCGCACGCTCGGCATCCTGATGGGCTCGATGTTCGACTACGCCTTCCGCCGCTTCGCCGAAGCCTTCGAGCGGCGGGCCGATGCGATCTATGCCAGGACGGGACAGGTCACGGGCGCCGCCTGACGACAGTCGGTCCGGATGGAATGCGGCATCGTCTGACGGTGTCTTATCGGATGACCTGACGATCGGCGAGGCGGTCGAGGACCAGCTGCAGGGCCGTGCGCACGCTGGCGCCGCGCACGGCCGCTCGTCCGAGATCGCCGTAACGCTTCTCGACATGCAGGGTCGTTCCACGCATCGCGCAGGCGAAATGGACGAGCCCGACCGGCTTTTCCGCCGAACCGCCGCCCGGCCCCGCGATGCCGGTCACCGAGACGGCGATCCCGGCCGCGGATGCCCGCAGAGCGCCTTCCGCCATCGCGCGCGCCACCGCTTCCGAGACCGCGCCGTGGCGTTCGAGCAGAGACTCGTCGACGCCGATCATCTCGCGCTTGGCCGCGTTGGAATAGGTCACGAACCCGCGGTCGAAGACGGCGGAGGAGCCGGCGATACCGGTAATGGCGCCCGCGATGAGGCCGCCGGTGCAGGATTCGGCGGTCGCGAGCATGAGGCCGGCGTCCGAAAGGGCCTCGACGACGCGCCGTGCAAGCTCTTCGGTCTCACTCTCCATAGGAGACGCTCGCCGTGGCGATGGCCGCGATCCCCTCGCGCCGGCCGACGAAGCCGATCGTCTCGTTCGTCGTCGCCTTGACGGACACCCGCTCCAGATCAAGGCCGGTCATCGCCGCGATCGCCGCGCGCATGGCCTCGCGATGCGGGGCGATCTTCGGCGCTTCGCAGATCAGCGAGATGTCGGCATTCATGATCCGCCCGCCGCGCGCCGAGACGATCTCCACCGCCCGTTCCACGAAGATGCGCGAGGGCGCGCCCCGCCACTGCGGATCGCTCGGCGGGAAATGGTCGCCGATATCGCCGGCGCCGCAAGTGGCCAGAAGGGCATCGGTGAGCGCATGCAGGCCGACATCGGCGTCCGAATGCCCGTCGAGCGCCTGATCGTGCGCGATCCGTACGCCGCACAACGTGACGTGGTCGCCCTGCGTGAGGCGGTGGACGTCGTAGCCGTTGCCGGTGCGCACGTCGATGCGCCTGAAGGCGGAGAGTCGTTCGTCGGCCATCGCGATCTCCGTCGCCGTTGTGAGCTTGACGTTTTCGGCCGATCCCGCGACGAGCGCAACTGGAAGTCCCGCCCATTCGGCGACCGAGGCGTCGTCGGTGAAGGCGACATGCGCTTCGTCCGCCGCGCGCCTGTGCGCATCGAGGATCGCGGCGAAAGGAAATCCCTGCGGGGTCTGCGCGGCGTAGAGACCGGCGCGATCGACCGTTTCGCCGCTCTGGCCGCCCGCCGAGACGCGCTTCAGCGTGTCGGACACGGGCAGGGCGGGCAGGGCGGACAGGGTCGGCGACAGGGTTTCGACGACACGCGCGATGAGGTCCGCATCGGCGAAGGGTCGCACGCCGTCGTGGATCAGAACGGCGTCGGGGCGCTCCTCCGCCAGGGCCTCCAGTCCGCGCAGGACGGAGGTCTGCCGCGTCGCCCCGCCTTCGACGACCTCCACGCGGTCGGCAAGTTCGCCGACGGCGGACCTGAACAGGGCCCGGTCGTCGCCGTGGATCACGACGACGATCCGCGACACAAGCGGATGGAGGAGAAAGGTCTCCAGCGTCCGGCGAAGCACGGGTTTGCCGCCGATGCGGCGATATTGCTTTGGGCCCTCCGCCGACTGGCCGGCCCGTTCGCCCCGTCCCGCCGCCACGATGATCGCCGCCGTCTTCGCCTTCGTCATGCCCACTCCCGAACCCCTGCGTTCGCAGGCGCGATGGACCACGATCGGCGGTCATTTCGCAAGAGCAGCATGCTTGTCTTTTGAGCATGCCTCGATAGAGTACGACGACCATGACGCAGGAATCGCCACCTCTTCAAAATGCCTTCGCTTTGGGCGCCCGTGGCTGCCCGACCGAAACCGTTCGTGCGGTTCCCAACCTGTCCGGCCCGCTGACGATCGGGCCGCTCACTTTGGCCAATCGCAGCTTTCTGGCGCCCTTGTCGGGGATCACCGACGTGCCCTTCCGTCGCCTCGCGCGGCGTTTCGGCGCCGGTCTCGTCGTGAGCGAGATGGTGGCGAGCGGCGAGTTCGCGCGCGGCGTCGAGGAAAGCCGCATCCGCGCGATGCGCGACGGGCCGGGGATCCACGCGGTGCAGCTCGCCGGGCGCGATCCGCACTGGATGGGGGAGGCGACGCGACGGCTGGTGGGCGAGGGCGTCGATCTCGTCGACATCAACATGGGCTGCCCGGCCAAGAAGGTGGTCGGCGGCCTGTCCGGTTCGGCGCTGATGCGCGAGCCCGATCTCGCCCTGTCGCTGGTCGAGGCGACCGTCGCCGCCGCCGGTTCCGTGCCGGTGACGCTGAAGACGCGGCTCGGCTGGGACCGCGACTCGCTGAACGCGGCGGATATCGCGCGGCGCGCGCAGGAGGCCGGCGTGGCGATGGTCACGATCCACGGCCGCACCCGCTGCGACTTCTACGAGGGACGGGCGGATTGGCCGGCCATCTCCGCCGTGCGCGCCGCGATCTCCGTTCCCCTCGTCGCCAACGGCGATCTCGCCCATCCCGCCGACGTCGCGCCCATGCTGGCTGCCAGCGGGGCGGATGCGGCGATGAGCGGGCGCGGCTGCCAGGGCCGTCCATGGCTGCCCGGCCTGCTGGCGGGGGCGGTGACGAGGGCCACGCTCGAGGCGATCTCCTATGCCGATCTCGTCGCGGAGCATTACGCCGCGATGCTCGCCCATTACGGGTCGGGGTTCGGACTGCGCCACGCCCGCAAACATCTCGGCTGGTATCTCGACCGCTTCGCGGAGGCGGGCTGCGCCGTCTCGCCCGCCGAGCGCGGCGAGATCCTGCGCGGCGAAGCCCCGGACCGGATCGTCGAAAAGCTGCGGGCGCTCTTCGCTGGCGCCTCGCTCGCCGACATCGAACCGAGCTATCACGCGAGACTGACGAGAAAGGCGGCCTGATCCCTTGCAACGCCCGATCGAGCCTTCCCCCGCCGACCTGCCGCATATGCAGGTGCTCAACGCTCTCCCGCACCCGGTCTTCGTCGTGGATGCGGACGGGGGCTTCGTCTTCGCCAATTCCGACGCCGAGCAGTTCTTCTCCTCGAGCCAGGCCTCGCTCAAGAAGCGGCGCCTGCAGGATTTCGTGCCCGGCGACAGTCCGCTCTTCGCGCTGATCGATCAGGTCCGCGGCCAGGACGGGCGCATCAGCGAATATCGCGTCGACATCTCCTCGCCCCGCCTCGGCGGCGAACGGATGGTGGACCTCTACGTCTCCAATCTCGGCGACCGGCCGGGCTGCGTCGTGGTCATGGTGCAGCTGCGCACCATCGCCGAGAAGATGGATCGCCAGCTCACGCACCGCTCGGCCGCGCGCACCGTCACGGGCCTTGCCGCCATGCTGGCGCACGAGATCCGCAACCCGCTCTCGGGCATCAAGGGCGCCGCGCAGCTTCTCGAGATGCAGGCGAGCGACGAGGACCGGACGCTGACGCGTCTCATCCAGGAGGAGAGCGACCGCATCGTCAAGCTCGTCGACCGCATGGAGGTCTTCTCCGACCAGAGGCCCATCGAGCGCTCGGCGGTCAACATCCATTCCGTGCTCGAACACGTGAAGACGCTCGCGCGCAGCGGCTTCGCGCGCGGCGTCTCGATCTGCGAGCTCTACGATCCCTCGCTGCCGCCGGTTTTCGCCAATCGCGACCAGCTCGTGCAGGTCTTCCTCAATCTCGTGAAAAACGCCGCCGAGGCGGTGGGCGAGCGCGAGGGCGGCGAGATCAAGCTGACGACGGCCTACAAGCCGGGCGTGCGCCTCTCCGTGCCGGGCACGCGGGCGCGCGTGACGCTGCCGCTGGAGTTCACCGTCGAGGACAACGGCGCGGGCGTGCCCGACGACATCCGCGAGCACATCTTCGATCCCTTCGTCACCACCAAGCCGAGCGGATCGGGGCTCGGCCTCGCCCTCGTCGCCAAGATCGTCGGCGACCATGGCGGCGTCATCGAATGCGAATCCTCGCCGGGGCATACCGTCTTCCGCGTCCTCATGCCGGCCTGGACCGAGGCGCAGGAAGGCGAAGAGATGCTGCGGGCGAGACGGGTCTAGGAGATACGGCGATGTCCATGCAGATTCTCGTCGCCGACGACGACGCCGCCATCCGCACGGTGGTCTCGCAGGCTCTCATGCGCGCCGGGTTCGAGGTGCGCGTCACCTCCAACATCGCGACCCTGTGGCGCTGGATCGCGGCGGGCGAGGGCGATCTCGTCATCACCGACGTGCTCATGCCGGACGGCAACGCCTTCGACGCCTTGCCGCGCATCCGCAACACGCGGCCCGATCTGCCCGTCGTCGTCATGAGCGCGCAGAATACGTTCATGACCGCGATCAAGGCGTCCGAGAAGGGCGCCTACGACTACATTCCCAAACCCTTCGATCTGACCGAGCTCGTCTCCATCGCGCGCCGCGCCCTGGCCGAGCCCAAGCGCAACGCCAAGTCCGGTCCGCAGGACGACCTGCAGGACAATATGCCGCTCGTCGGCCGCTCGCCGGCCATGCAGGACATCTACCGGGCGCTCGCGCGCATGATGCAGACGGACCTGACCGTGACGATCACCGGCGAGTCCGGCACGGGCAAGGAGCTCGTGGCGCGCGCCCTGCACGATTACGGGCGCCGCCGCAAGGGCCCGTTCGTCGCCATCAACATGGCCGCGATCCCGCGAGACCTCATCGAGTCCGAACTCTTCGGCCACGAGAAGGGCGCCTTCACCGGGGCGCAGGCGCGGGCGAGCGGGCGGTTCGAGCAGGCCGAGGGCGGCACGCTCTTTCTCGACGAGATCGGCGACATGCCGATGGAGGCGCAGACGCGGCTCCTGCGCGTGCTGCAGCAGGGCGAGTACACGGTCGTCGGCGGCCGCGCCCCCATCGAGACGGACGTGCGCATCGTGGCGGCGACCAACAAGGACCTGCGTCAGCTGATCGGACGCGGGCTCTTCCGCGAGGACCTCTTCTACCGTCTCAACGTGGTGCCGCTGCGCCTGCCGCCGCTGCGCGAGCGCATCGAGGACCTGCCCGACCTCGCGCGCCACTTCTTCGCGCAGGTGCAGAAGGAGGGGCTGCCCTCCAAGACCCTGTCGCAGGGAGCGCTCGACGTCATGCGGCGCTACGCCTGGCCCGGCAACGTGCGCGAGCTGGAGAACCTCGTGCGCCGGCTCTCCGCGCTCTATCCGCAGGACGAGATCTCCGCCGAGATCGTGGAGCACGAACTCTCCAGCGAGACGGACCGCTCGCCGGGCTACGACAGCGACGGCGGCAAGACGATCGATCTCAGCGCCGCCGTCGAGCGCTACCTGTCGGACTATTTCGCCTCCTTCGGCGACGATCTGCCGCCGCCCGGGCTGCACAGCCGCATCCTGCGCGAGGTCGAGTACCCGCTGATCGCGGCCGCCCTGGCCGCGACGCGTGGCAATCAGGTGAAGGCGGCCGATCTCCTCGGCGTCAATCGCAACACGCTGCGCAAGAAGATCCGCGATCTCGACGTGTCCGTCGTGCGGTCGATCCGGTAGCTCGCCTGCATTTTCCTGTGTTCTCGTTGCGATTCTGACACATTCCGTTGCTTTCTAGCAACGGACGTTCTAATCGCACGGATCGATGACCACGCAGCCGAACCCTTCCGACAGCGCGCTGCCGTTCCTTCCGGAGCGCCGCCGCTTCCTGCTTCTGCCGGGCGTCCTCGTGGTCGTCGGGGCTCTCGTGACGGGCGCGATCTCCTTCGTCGTCCTGATGGGACTGACGCCGATCGCGCCGACCGATACGGTCGTCAGCATCGCCTCGGCGGTGAACGGCCTCTTCGTGCTGCTCCTGGCGGTGATGATCGGGCGGGAAGTGTTCCGCATGGCCGGCGCCCGGCGCAAGGGCAAGGCGGCCTCGCGCCTGCACGTGCGCATCGTCGTCCTGTTCTCGATCGTGGCGGCCGTGCCCGCCATCCTCGTCGCCATCGTCGCCTCGATCACGCTCGATCTCGGCCTCGACCGCTGGTTCGAGATCCGCACGCGCACGATCGTCGATTCCTCGATCAGCGTCGCGCGGGCCTATGTCAACGAAAACGCCCGCAACCTGCAGGGCTCCACGCTGTCGATGGCCTACGATCTCGACCAGCAGCGTCGGCTGTTCGATCTCGACCGCACCGGCTTCCAGAACGTCATGACCGAGCAGGCGCGGGGCCGCTCGCTCCTCGGCGCGCAGCTCCTGCGCAGCGACGGCTCGCCCTATCTGCGCGCGGACGTGCCGGTGGAGCGGGCATTGCCCGTGCCGCCCGCGGACGCGATGCGCCAGGCTTCGGAAGGCAATCTCGTCTTCATCCCGCCGGGCGTCACCAATCTCGTCGGCGCCATCATCAAGCTGCGCGAGATCGACGACACGTTTCTCTACACGGTGCGTGCCGTCGATCCGGAGGTCATCGCGGCGCTGCGCCTCATGGAGGAACGCTCGGCGGAATATTCCAGCCTCGAGGCCAACCGTTTCGGCCTGCAGGTCGCCTTCGCGCTCCTCTATTTCGGCATCACGCTGATCGTGCTCCTCTCGGCGATCTGGACCGGCATCGGCGTCGCCGATCGCATCGTGCGCCCCATCCGCCGCCTCATCGGCGCGGCCGACGAGGTCAGCGAGGGCAATCTCTCGGTGTCGGTGCCCGTGCGCGTGTCGGATGGCGACGTCGGTTCCCTGTCGAACACGTTCAACAACATGATCCAGCAGCTGCGCAGCCAGCGCTCCGAACTCGTCAACGCCAAGGATCTCATCGACGAGCGCCGCCGCTTCATGGAGGCGGTGCTCTCCGGCGTCACCGCCGGCGTCGTCGGCGTGGAGCGCGACGGCACGATCTCGATGATGAACCCGTCCGCCGAGCGCATTCTCGGCACCAGCGCCGAAAGCGCCGTGGGGCAGGGCCTCGCCGAGCTCTTCCCCACCATCGCCGAGGTGCACGGGGCGGCCCGCTCGTCGCGCCGGCAGGAGTTCCAGGACAATGTGAAGCTGCGGCTGCGCGACCGCGAGCGCATGCTCGCCGTCCGCATCACCTCCGACGAGAACGTGGAGGACGCCCGCTCCAGCGTCGTGACGATCGACGACATCACCGACCTCGTCGAGGCGCAGCGCTCCTCCGCCTGGGCCGACGTCGCGCGGCGCATCGCGCACGAGATCAAGAACCCGCTGACGCCGATCCAGCTATCGGCCGAGCGCATCCGCCGGCGCTACGGCAAGCGGATCGAGGACGACCGCGAGGTCTTCGACCGCTGCATCGAGACCATCGTGCGCCAGGTCTCCGACATCGGGCGGATGGTCGACGAGTTCTCCACCTTCGCCCGCATGCCCAAGCCCAAGATGGAGGATCGCGATCTGCGCGAGGCCCTGCAGGAGGCCGTCTTCATGCGCGAGATGGGCGATCACGGCATCTCCTTCGAGGCCGCGATTCCGAGAGAGGAGATGGTCGGCAGTTTCGACATCCGGCTTCTGAGCCAGGCCTTCGGCAATCTCGTGAAGAACGCGGTGGAATCGCTCGAGGCGACGCCGGACATCGCGGGCCGCGTGGTCGTGAAGGCCGAGCGCGAGGGCGGACGGTTCGTCGTCTCGATCGTCGACAACGGTCGCGGATTTCCGCGCGAGGATCGAGACCGTCTTCTCGAGCCCTATATGACGACGCGGGAGAAGGGGACGGGGCTCGGTCTCGCCATCGTCCGCAAGATCATCGAGGACCACGGCGGGACGATCGAACTCGACGACGCTCCCGACCAGCCTCAGGGCGCCATGGTGCGGATCACGCTTCCCGCCGGGCCGATGGCGGAGGCGCTCGCGCCGCGCCGCAAAGACGTTTCAGAAAGGGTAGCTTGATCGATGATGTCGGACATCCTGATAGTCGATGACGAGGCCGATATCCGGGAACTCGTCGCGGGTCTCCTCGAGGACGAGGGCCACGAGACGCGGATCGCCGGCAACTCGGACGCCGCTCTGCAGGCGATCGCCGACCGCGTGCCGAGGCTCGTGTTCCTCGACATCTGGCTGCAGGGCAGCCGCATGGACGGGCTCGACCTTCTCGACGCGATCAAGGCGCAGCACCCGGAAGTTCCGGTGGTGATGATCTCCGGCCACGGCAATATCGAGACGGCCGTTTCCGCCATCCGGCGCGGCGCCTACGACTATATCGAGAAGCCCTTCAAGGCCGACCGTCTCATCCTCATCGCCGAACGCGCGCTCGAGACCTCGAAGCTGAAGCGCGAAGTGTCCGAGCTGCGTCGCAAGTCGTCCGACTTCACCGAGCTCCTCGGCAAATCGCACGCGATGAACCAGCTGCGCTCCATGATCGAGCGGGTGGCGCCGACCAACAGCCGCGTCATGATCCTCGGGCCCTCCGGCTCGGGCAAGGAGATGGTCGCGCGCGCCATCCACGCGGGTTCCGCCCGAGCGCAGGGACCTTTCGTGGCGCTGAACGCCGCGGCCATCACGCCCGAACGCATGGAGATCGAACTCTTCGGGACCGAGACCCCGCCCGGTGTCGAGCGCAAGGTCGGAGCCTTCGAGGAGGCCCATCGCGGCGTCCTCTATCTCGACGAGATCGGCGACATGCCGCGCGAGACGCAGAACAAGATCCTGCGCGTCCTCACCGAGCAGACCTTCGAGCGCGTGGGCGGGTCGAAGCGCGTCAAGGTCGACGTGCGCATCATCTCCTCGACGGCGCAGAACCTCGAATCCATGATCGCCGACGGCCTCTTCCGCGAGGACCTCTATCACCGTCTCGCCGTCGTCCCGATCGCCGTGCCGCCGCTCGCCGACCGGCGCCAGGACGTGCCGATGCTGATCGAGGCCTTCATGAAGCAGATCGGCGAGCAGACGGGCATCCGTCCGCGCGAGATCAGCCCGGAGGCGATGGCCGTGCTGCAGTCGAGCGACTGGCCGGGCAATATCCGCCAGCTGCGCAACAATATCGAGCGGCTGATGATCCTCTCGCGCAGCGAGGATGCCGGGAAGACGATCTCGGCGGACATGCTGCCCAACGAAGTCTCCGACATGTTGCCGAGGACGCCGAGCCAGTCGAACGGGCAGATCCTCGCCCTGCCGCTGCGCGACGCGCGCGAGGTCTTCGAGAAGGAATATCTCGTGGCGCAGATCAATCGCTTCGGCGGCAATATTTCGCGCACGGCCGAGTTCGTCGGCATGGAGCGCTCGGCGCTGCACCGCAAGCTGAAGTCCCTGGGCATCTGACGCGGCGAACGGCGAGGGCCGGCGGGCCGCCGACGCGAATCGGCCTGGTCTCTCGGAGCGCGCGTTCTTCTGCCGACGCTCTTGTCGGGTGCCCGAGGTGGTCTTCCGGTCGGCGGCCGTCGTTCCGCGGTCTCGGGAGCCCTTCGCATGAGGAGACGGCGAGCTGCGCGGTCCCGTTTGGAACAGGCGGACGATCTTCCGCTTGCCGCGGCCAGCGAGTTGCATCAAAGCTTGGACCCGAAGCACGAAACCGTGACGAAGCCCGGACGAACCGGGCCGGCGCGAAGACGGCCTGAGCGGAGCCCGAACGGGCGACCGTCCTGCGGTCCAGCGCCATCGGCCAACGATAAGTCAAAAAGCAGGAAAGCCGACCATGCCCGAGCGCCCGCAGAACCTGCAGGATCTTTTTCTCAACACCGTCCGCAAACAGAAGATCTCGCTGACGATCTTTCTCGTCAACGGCGTCAAGCTCACCGGGGTGGTGACGTCCTTCGACAATTTCTGTGTGCTTCTTCGTCGCGACGGGCACTCGCAACTCGTCTACAAGCACGCCATATCCACGATCATGCCGTCGCAGCCCGTGCATATGTACGAGGGCGGCGAGGAAGACAGGAAGGTCTGATTGACGGAACATAAGGATACGCTCCCGCGGGCACCGATCGAGCACGCCGTCGTGGCGACGCGCGCGGGTGTCTTCGTGCCGGTGTTCAAGCAGCGGCCGAGCGGCGAGGATGGCGGGCAGGGCGTGTCGGACATCCACCGACGCGCCGACGAGGCTCGCCTCCAGGAGGCGATCGGCCTTGCCGCCGCCATCGATCTCCAGATCGTGGCCAGCGGCCTCGTCAGCGGCGCGCGCCCCAAGCCCGCGACGCTGATCGGCAGCGGCAAGGTCGAGGAGCTGAAGGCGGTGGTGGCGAGCGAGGAGATCGGCCTCGTCATCTTCGACCATCCGCTGACGCCCGTGCAGCAGCGCAATCTGGAAAAGGAGCTGAACTGCAAGGTGCTGGACCGCACCGGCCTGATCCTGGAGATCTTCGGCCGGCGTGCGCGCACCAAGGAGGGCAGTCTCCAGGTCGAACTCGCCCATCTGAACTACCAGCGTGGCCGGCTCGTGCGCAGCTGGACCCATCTGGAGCGCCAGCGCGGCGGCGCCGGCTTCCTCGGCGGGCCCGGCGAAACGCAGATCGAGTCGGATCGGCGCCAGCTGCAGGACAAGATCAAGCGGCTCGAGAAGGAATTGGAGCAGGTGCGGCGGACCCGCACCCTGCACCGCGCCAAGCGCAAGAAGGCGCCCCATCCCGTGGTCGCCCTTGTCGGCTACACCAATGCCGGCAAGTCGACGCTGTTCAACCGGCTGACGGGCGCGGACGTTCTGGCCAAGGACCTTCTCTTCGCGACCCTCGATCCGACGCTGCGCCGTCTCACCCTGCCGCACGGCACGGAGGCGATGATCTCCGACACGGTGGGCTTCATCTCGGATCTGCCGACCCATCTCGTCGCCGCCTTCCGCGCGACGCTCGAAGAGGTCATCGAGGCGGAAATCGTGCTGCACGTGCGCGACATGGCCGATGCCGACACGCAGGCGCAGGCCGAGGACGTGCGCAAGATCCTGCGCGACCTCGACATCGATCCCGACGACACCGACCACGTCATCGAGATCTGGAACAAGGTCGACCGGCTCGACGAGGCCGACCGCGCCAATCTCGACCTGCAGCGCGCCGGCCTGCCGCGCAACGCCACGGCGCATGTCGTCTCGGCGCTGACGGGCGAGGGCGTCGAAGCCCTTCTCGCGGACATCGAATCGCGCATCGCCGGCGATGTCGGCGCCGTGGAACTGGCGTTGGAGCCGGACTCGCTCTCGCTCGTCCCCTGGGTCTACGAGAACGCCTCGATCGTCTCGCGCGAGGACCGCGAGGATGGCGGCGTCTCGCTGACCGTGGAGATGACGACGCAGGCGCTGGCCGAGTTGCGTCGCCTCAGCGAGGCGAATGCCGGTCTCTCCGTGCGAACCGGCTGACGGTCCGATCCGGCGGACGCGGCACGTCCCGTGCCCGTCCGCCGGGATCAGCGTCGTTCGGCCGACTTCGCCGCCACCCAGGCCGCTTCCATCTCGTCCAGACTGCTCTCTTCGAGACTCTTGCCGCGTGAAGCGCAATCGGCCTCGATCGCGCCGAAGCGACGCCGGAACTTGGTGACGCAGCGCCGCAGCGCCTTTTCGGCATCGACTTCGTGGACGCGAGCCAGATTGACGACGCTGAACAGGAGGTCGCCGAGTTCGTCCTCCATCGCGTCCCGGTCGCCTTGCTCGGCCGCGTCCACGAATTCCTGCGTCTCCTCCCGGATCTTGGCGAGGATCGGCGCCGGCTCGGCCCAGTCGAAGCCGACCCCCGCGGCCTTGGCCTGAACCTTCAGCGCCAGCGTCAGGGCAGGGAAGCTCGCCGGAACCGTCGCGAGCAGTCCGTCCGGCACGCTCGCCGGCGCCTGCCCGCCGGGCACGTCCGACAGGCCCGGAGAGACCCGCCTGAGCTCGGCCCGTTCCGCCTTGTCCTGCGCCTTGATGCGCTCCCACTGGCCTTTCGCGCTGCCTGCGCTGCGCGCCTCGGCATCGCCGAACACGTGCGGGTGGCGGCGGATCATCTTCGTCGTGATGCCTTCCACGACATCGTCGAAGCCGAACAGGCCGCGCTCCTCGGCCAGTCGCGCGTGATAGACGACCTGAAGCAGGAGATCGCCCAGTTCCTCGCGAAGGTTCACCGCGTCGCGCCGTTCGATGGCGTCGGCCACTTCGTAGGCCTCCTCGATCGTGTAGGGGGCGATCGTCTCGAAGGTCTGCTCCACATCCCACGGGCATCCGGTCTCCGGATCGCGCAGGCGCGCCATGATTTCGACAAGGCGTTGAACATTTTGCGATGGGGTCATGCCGAGCAGGTCTCCGGGCGAAGCTGCCTCTGTGTGCGATGCCGAAGACCGTTTGCCAAGTCGCGCGACAGGACGGTGACGACAGCGCAGACGGTGGCGACCGAAAGGGCGAAGGCGGATCGCTTCGCCGATCCCGCGCAGATCGTTGGTTGGTTAGCCGCATGAAGATCGACGCGCGCGAACGCCTGCACTGCCGGCGAGATCGCGGGCCGATGCAATAGACTAGGGGCCGTGTAGATCTAAAGTTATGCTGTTTTCTTGATCTGGAATTTTGCAGTCTATCTGTGAACAGAACGGAAGCGAACCGCGCCGTTCGAGTCGACTGATCAGCGAGAGTTCGAAAGTGTCTGGAGTAGTCAATTCGCACCGATGCGGCAGCTCGACGGCGAAGCGTAAAAGGAATGTCATGGCATCCGAAGCAGAGGGAATGCCGTGCGTGTGGTGCGGACGACGACCGTGACGGCACAGTTCTCCGGGCGTATCGACCGAACTTCGCCAGAGCCATACTATCTTCAACTCGTCCGTCTGCTTGAGGCCGACATCGATTCCGGCCGCTACGAGGTCGGGGACCGCCTGCCCGGCGAGACGGAGATGTGTCGCGAGTTCGCGCTGGCGCGCTCGACGGTGCGCGAAACGCTGCGCTCCCTGCAGATGCGCGGCCGGATCGAGGTCGTCCCGAGGCGGGGCGCTTTCGTGCTCGGGGAACGCACGGTCGGCTGGCACATGGAACCGTTGAAGAGCTTCCTTCAGCTGAAGCCCGGCGTGCGAAGCACGGACATCTCCACGAAGGTGCTGAAGGCCGGCCTCGAGACGCTGCCGCCTCTCGCTGCGTCGCAGCTTCAGCTCGAGGAGGGCACGCTCGGCTTCGCGCTCCGGCGCGTGCGCAGCCTCGACGGGCAGGTCGGACTGGTCACCGACAGTTTCCTTCCGTCCGAATTCGCCAGCCTGCTGATGGCGACGAACGTCATTCACGGCACGGCGTCGCTCCACGATTCGCTGGCTGAGGCCGGCCATGGCGTCGTCGGAACGCAGAGCCACGTGGAGGCCGTGAACGCGCCTTCGGAGATCGCCGAGATGCTGCTCGTGGACGCCGCGACCCCGCTGCTTCGCATCAACGCCGTCTGCTGTCGCCAGGACAAGACGCCGGTCCACGCTTACACCACGTGGCTGCGCACCGACGTCGTGAACGTGACGCTCGTGGCCAGCATCCAAAACCACGAAATCTCCATTCCAAGGCCGGCCTCGACGTGACGGGCAACGGATGCTGCGGGGCATACCGGTCTCGTTGCGCGTCCTGAAACCTCCACGCGGGACACATCGTTTCTCCGGTCGAGACGATGGACGCGCGCGACAGGTCCTGTAAGGGCGGTGATCGTGACCACGAGAGAGGGAACCGCAATGAGCGGACAGGACACGGACCAGACATCGCAGGCGCTGGCTCGCATCGCCGGCGAGACCGGCTTCGGCGTGGAAGCCGTCACGGCGATGGCCTCCGCGATGCAGGCCGGCGGCGGCTCGATGGCGCAGTTCAACCATCCCGAGCTCGGCGGGTTCGGTCAGTGGTCCGCCGGCGGAATGCTGATGATCGGCGATATGTTCAACGACCGCCTGAAGGGTCGGGTGAGCGAACTTGCCGAACGCCTCTCCCATGCGATGAGCCGCGGCCAGCTCGTCCTTCCGGAACAACCGGGTCTCGGACCCCGCGGCGCCGGATCCTGGTGGCCGGCGAATCTCGGCACGCCGTCGTCGAGCGGCGCGCAGAACGGGCGACGCTATGCCGTCTTCACGCAGACGTCGCGTCTCGCCGTGGACGAGAACGGGACCGTCAGCGTCTACGACACGGGAGACCATCGCATCGGCGGCGTCTCGCAGCAGCAGGGCTCGGGGTCCGACCTGCGGTTCACGAGCCAGTCCGGTGTCGTGGATCTGGCGAGCCTGCGCAAGATCGAGACGGCCGAGCCGAACGGGCAGGGGCATGGCGCGGCTTCGCCTCCCCGAGCGCCCGCAGCCCCGACCGAAGGCCGGGACCCGCCATCCGCTCGCCATGGAGAGGCACAGCAGGCGCCGTCGCGCGATGCTGCGCCCGGAGATCCCCTGGATACGATCCGCCGCCTCGCCGAACTGCATCGGGCCGGCCATCTCAGCGACGAAGAGTTTCAGGCGAAGAAGACCGATCTCCTCTCGCGTCTCTAAGGGTTCACAACCGCAGCGTTCCGCCAAAGCCGCGCGATCCGTGCGACTTTGGCGGGACTCATGCTTATTGCTGGGATAAGATTCCCATAGGCCGTCGAGAGTGGGCGGCGGGATTGTGCGATCCTGTTCAACTCTCGCGTCGCCGCCCTTCGATCCGCTGGTCCGTGAGCGTCGGACGCTCCGAAGCAATGTCGGCCATACTCTCGCGTCGCTTCAACGGCCAGCGCTCGCGCTCGGGCCGCGTGACGATCGGCGGCTTGGCAGCGGCCGCGAGCTTTCTGCCGGACCGACGTGGCGACGATATCGAACTCGCGCCCATGGGCCTGACCGAGCAAATCTGGCGCGGACACGACTTCAAAAATCGCGGAGTATCATCGTCGACCATCGGGCGCTCGTTCAACGGTGCGACGATGCCGATCCGCACGCGTCAGTGTCTCGATGCATGGGCGTGTGACTCGAGCGGCCGCGGCATCGTTCCACTTGAGCGGACGCTGCAGGACGGAACACGCTCACCGGCCGGCCGGCGAAACGCGCCCGGACAGCTGGAGCACGCGCGAGGGGCAGTCGCCGGCGATACGCGCGCAGAAGAGCAGCCGACATCCGGCTCAAGCCAGAGACTCGCTGGGGATTTTTGCTGCTGGAAACGGCGCAGGGAACAAGGGTGGCGATCGGCGCCAAAGCGTGTGTTGCATAAGATAGATTATGGAACATATCCCTATCGGCCAAACGGTTCTCGTTTGAGGCCGCCGATCTGCTGGTGGACCGATTCTAGCCGATGCAGGTTTCCCGTTTCACCGGGGTTTCGCCTACGAAGTGGCTTTTCCACCGGGTTCGAGATCCAGACCGTCCGGCAGCGCGGTGCCGCCGGCGCCTTACCGGACCGCCGGTCGCATAACGCGGCCGAACGGAGCGGCCGGCTGGCATTTCGCTGTGTGGCTCTGTGGCGGTGCGCTCAGTCGCCGAGCGGAAATTCGATCGCCAGTCCGTCATAGGCCGGCCGGATATGCGGCGGCAGCTCGGCGCAGAGGCGGTCGTAATCCAGCGGGATATGCATATGCGTGAGCGTGGCGCTTTCCGGCGCGAACCGCGCCAGCCAGTCGAGCGCCTGGGCGACCGAAAGATGGCTCGGGTGTTCCTTATATTGCAGAGCGTCGATCACGACGTGGCGCGCGCCCATGATCCGCGCGACCGCCTCGGCGGGAAAATCGCTGACATCGCTGCAATAGGCGATCGGCCCGATACGAAAGCCGAGCGAATGGATCGAGCCGTGAGCCTGGCGGAACGCGTCGATGGTGAGTTCGCCGCCCGGTCCTTCGACGGCGAACGGCTCGCCGGGCCTTGTTTCCACCCAGCGCGCGATCGGCGGATAATCGCTGCCGACGGGCATGCGGAAACAGTAGGAAAACGCCTCGAAGAGCCTTTCGTAGGTCTCTTCGTCCGCATGGACCGGGATGCGGTTGCGCTGCTTCAGCATGAAGTTTCGCAAGTCGTCGACGCCGTGAATATGGTCGGCATGGGCATGTGTCAGCAGCACCGCGTCGAGACGGCGGACGCCGGCCGAGAGCATCTGCTCGCGAAAATCCGGCCCGCAGTCGATCGCCACGGTCGTGACGCCCAAGGGCCCGATCCGTTCCACGAGGGCCGCGCACCGCCTTCGACGGTTGCGCGGATTGGTCGGGTCGCAGGCCCCCCAGTCCCCGTCGATCCGCGGCACGCCCGGCGAGGAACCGCAGCCCAGGATCGTCAGCCGGAGCCGGTCGCTCACGCGGCCGACGCGGCCCGGCGCGGATCCGGGACCTTGCTGAAGAGACGGAAGAAATTGTCGGAGGTCGCCTCCGCGATCGCCGTCAGGTCGACGCCGCGCACATCCGCCAGAACCTGCGCGGTCTGGCGCACATAAGCCGGCTCATTCCGCTTGCCGCGATGAGGCGGCGGCGCGAGATACGGCGCGTCGGTCTCCACCAGAATCCGGTCGAGCGGCGCCGCGGCCGCGACATCCCGGATGGTCTGGGACGTCTTGAACGTCAGGATCCCGGAAAAGGACAGCGTGCCGCCGAGATCGAGCCCGGTCCGCGCCAGATCCCGCCCGGAGGAGAAGCAGTGGAGAAGAAAGGGAAAGGCGCCCTTCCCGCTTTCTTCCTCCAGGATCCGCCGCATGTCCTCATCGGCGTCGCGCGCATGGATGACGAGCGGCAGCTGCGTCTCGCGCGCGGCGGCGATGTGGTTGCGGAAGACGCGCGCCTGCACGTCGCGCGGCGCCTTGTCGTAGTGGTAGTCGAGACCGGCTTCGCCGATCGCCACGCATTTTTCCGCGCGCGAGAGCGCGACCAGCTCGGCGACGCTCGCTTCCGGTTCTGCCGCGGCATTGTGCGGATGGGTGCCGATCGACGAATAGACCTCGGCGAACTGGTCGGTGATCGCGGTCAGTCTCTCGACCTTCGTCACATAGGTCGAGATCGTCACCATCAGCCCGACTCCGGCCGCCTTCGCCCGCTCGACCAGCGCTGGACGCTCGGTCTCGAAATCCGGAAAATCGAGGTGGCAGTGGCTGTCGACGAGGAAGATTGTCATGGAGATCGATCGGAGAGCGGATGCGGTCGCAAGAAGTCTTGGATGGCCGGTCGACGGCCTTCGACATCGCTGGAGATAGCGCATCCCACCGTGCCGAACCAGTCCGGCACGCTCCCAGCCGAGGAGCCTTCGACGAAGCGGTGATCGATTTCCGCAATCGGTGCCGGATATCGTTGCGGACAGGATGGGATGATCGCCGACGGCGACCGCGATCAGGGAAGACGATCATGCGTGGGTTGCGACTTGCACTGCCATTCTCGTTCGCTCTGGCAGTCTCCGCCGTCATTCACCCGGGTTTTTCGATCGAACTGACGACGGTCGACGCCTCGAAGGCGCCTTGGTCGGCGATCGGGCGGATCAACAACAGCGCCTATGGGCGGTGTTCGGCCATCCTCGTCGGGCCGCGGACGGCGCTGACGGCGGCCCATTGCCTCTACAACGCGCGCAGCGGACGGTTCCTGCGGCCGGCGTCGATCCACGTCCTGTTCGGCTTTGATCGCGGTGCCTACGGGTTCCACGCACGGGTCGATTCCATCCGCATTCCGCCGGACTACGATCCTGCCCAGGGCGCGGCCGCGGCCCCGCACGACTGGGCCGTGCTCGGACTCAGCGAGGCGGTGCCGGCCCCCTTCGCGCCGCTGGCGCTTGCCGGCGACGAGCGCGACGCGGCAATGCCCGTGCAGGCGGCGGGCTTCGCGCAGGAGCGCAGCGAGGTGCTGACGGCCTCGACGCCCTGCCGGGCGCTCGGCGAAACCCGTCAGGGCCTCCTCGTCACCGACTGCCAGCTCTCGCACGGCTTTTCCGGTGGGCCCTTGATCGAGCGCGAGACGGGGAAGCTCGCCGGCATGGGCATCGCGATCACCAAGGCCGGCGATGCCGCGGTCGGCATCGCCATTCCCGCCTCGCGGCTGCGCCGGGCGCTGACCGAGCCGTGAGGCTCAGTCGGCGACGGTCTCCGTCACGAAGCGCGGGAAGATCGGTTCGGGAGCGGGCAGAGGGCGTCCCGGCTCCAGGCGGATGTCCGGCGTCAGTTCCGCGAAGGAGCGCTCGTCCATGCCGACGCCGAGCGTCGTCAGGAGCTTGGCGGCGCTTTCTGGCACGAAGGGCTGCAAGAGAAGGCCGACGCGGCGCAGCACCTCGGCCGTCACGTAGAGCACCGTCGCCATGCGCTCGGGATCGCTCTTGCGCAGCGCCCAGGGCTCCATGCCGGCGAAATAGCGGTTCGCCTCGCTGACGACGGCGATGATGCCGGCGAGCACCGTGTGGATCTCCTGCCGGTCGATCGCCTCGCGCGCCTTCGGCAGGATGGCGACGGCCGCTTCCAGCATCGCCTCGTCCTCGGGCACCAGCGCGCCCGGCCGGGGCACCCTCGCCTCGCAATGCTTGCCGATCATCGAAAGCGAGCGCTGGGCGAGATTGCCGACATCGTTGGCGAGTTCGGAATTGGTGCGGTTGACGATCGCCTCGTGCGAGTAGTTGCCGTCCTGGCCGAAGGGCACCTCGCGCAGCAGGAAATAGCGCAGGCGGTCGAGCCCGTAGGTCTCGATCAGCGACTGCGGGTCGACGACGTTGCCGACCGACTTCGACATCTTCTCCCCGCGGTTGAAGACGAAGCCGTGAGCGAAGACGCGGGCCGGCAGGGGCAGGCCGGCCGACATGAGGAAAGCCGGCCAGTAGACCGTGTGGAACCGCACGATGTCCTTGCCGATGACGTGAAGGTCCGCCGGCCAGAAGGCGGCGCGCTCGGCGCCCTCGTCGGGAAAGCCGGTCGCCGTCAGGTAGTTGGTCAGCGCGTCGACCCAGACATACATCACGTGCCGCTCGTCGCCGGGCACCGGGATGCCCCAGTCGAAGGTGGTGCGCGAGATCGACAGGTCGCGCAGACCGGACCTGACGAAGGACATGACCTCGTTGCGTCGCTCCGCAGGTCCGATGAAGGCGGGATTGCGCTCGAAGAGATCGAGCAGCCGATCCTGGAACGCCGAAAGGCGGAAGAAATAGCTCTCCTCCTCCATCCAGGTCACCGGCGCGCCCTGCGGGCCGTAGCGCACGCCGTCGACGCGAAGCTCGGTCTCCTCCTCCCCGAAGAAGGCCTCGTCCCGCACCGAATACCAGCCGGCATAGGAGCCCTTGTAGATGTCGCCCGCCTCCAGCATCCGCGTCCAGATGGCCTGGCTCGCGCGGCGATGGCGCTCCTCTGTGGTGCGGATGAAGTCGTCGTTCGAGCTGCCGAGCGCTCGCCCCATCGCCTGGAAGGCGGCGGCGTTGCGGTCGGCGAGGTCCTTCGGCGCGATGCCCTGATCGCGCGCCGTCTGCAGCATCTTGATGCCGTGCTCGTCGGTTCCGGTGAGGAAGAGCACGTCGTAGCCGTCGAGCCGCTTGAAGCGGGCCAGCGCGTCGGTCGCGATCAACTCGTAGGCATGCCCGATATGCGGCTGGCCGTTCGGATAGGAGATCGCGGTGGTGATGTAGAAGCGTTCGGCCATGAAGCTCGGTTCTGCGGAGAGGCGACGGGAAGGATCAGGGCCGCACATAGCGCGTCGCGCCGGAGCCCTCAATGCGCAAGCGTCGCGCGCGTGCCCGAGCGTGCCTCGAAGAGACCGGCCACGAGCGTCAGGACGGCCTGACGGCGATCGAGATTGTAGGCCGCGGCCACGCGCAGCCGCTCGCTCTCGCTTGCGTGATACGCGGCAAGCCGCGCCGCGCTTGCCTTCTGGCCGGCGGACAGAAGCCGCTCGCTCTCCCCCGCGATCGCCTGCAGGAGCGATTCGAGCAGCAGGTCGTAACCGGCCTCGCGGCCCTTGGCCGTCAGCGCGTCGGCGAGCGCCTGGATCTGGTTCCAGTCCGGCCGCTCGGGAGCCAGAACGGCCTCCAGCCGCGTCGCGATCTCCAGCCCGCCGTTCTCCAGCATGGCGACGGCGCGGCGCACGCTGCCCTGGCCGAGCTCCGCGGCGCGGGCACGCTCCTGCGCGCTGTGGCCCGGCAGCACGGTCTCGAGCGCCGCCAAGAGATCCGACGGCGGCAGCGGCGCGAAGCGCAGCATGCGGCAGCGCGAGCGGATCGTCGGCAGGAGGCGCCCGGCGCTGTGATTGACGATGAGGAACAGCGCCTTCGTCGGCGGCTCCTCCAGCATCTTCAGGAGCGCGTTGGCCGCGCTGCGGTTCATGTCGTCGACCGGATCGACGATGGCGACGCGATAGGCGCCCTCGCCCGGCGTCGACTGAAAGAACCGGTTGAGACGGCGGACCTCGTCGACCGTGATCTGAGTGCGAAATCCCGGGCCCCGCTCGGCGGCCGGTCGCGTCAGGTGAAGGAGGTTCGGATGACTGCCGAGGGCGACCTGCCGGAACACCGCCTCGCCGTCGCGGCCGCCGTGTGCGAGAACCGTGCGCGCGAAGTCGAAGGCGACCGTCGCCTTGCCGATGCCGCGCGGCCCCTGCAGCAGCCAGGCATGGTGCAGCCGACCGCTGTCCAGCGCCTGCGCCAGCTCGCGCCGCGCGTCCCGATGCCCGACGCTTTCGCGCGTCGCCTGCGGGGGCGGCACGCCGTCCATGTCGTCGTGCGCGGCCTGAAGTTCGAGATCGTCCGCCACGCTCAGGTCCTGGAGCCGGCGCGCGGCGCGGCTCCGAAGGAGCGGCTGATCGCCTCGAAGCGGCGCGCCTCCAGCCGGTCCTCGACGAGGTCGGCGATCTCGCGAGCAATGGTCTCGGCATCGCGCGCCGCATCGACGACGAGGCAGCGGTCCGGCTCCTCCCGCGCGATGGCGAGGAAGGCGCGGCGTCGACGCTCCTGAAGGTCCAGATCGTCCTTCTCGAACCGGTCCGCGCGCGCAGCGCCACGGCGCACCGCCGCCCGTTCCAGCCCGATACGCGCCGGCAGGTCGAGGATGAAGGTCACGTCCGGCACGATCGAACCCAGCGTCACGCGCTCCAGCCGCGCGAGGAACGCGGCATCCACGCCGCCGTCGAGCCCCTGATAGACGCGTGTCGAATCGTGGAACCGGTCGCACAGGACGACGGCGCCCGCGGCGAGCGCGGGGACGATGACGGACTGGATATGGTCGATGCGTGCCGCCGCGAAGAGCACGGCTTCGAGCTTGGCGCCGTAGCGCTCCGCGCCGCCGGACAGGACGAGTTCGCGCACGGCGTCCGCGCCCGGCGTCCCGCCGGGTTCGCGCGTCTCGACCACGGCATGCCCGCCCTCGCGCAGGCGCCGCGCGAGGGCGGCGAGCTGCGTCGACTTGCCTCCGCCCTCGCCCCCTTCGAAGCTGACGAAGAGGCCGCCCTCGCCCGACATCGGCGCCCCGCTCAAAAGGCCCGCACCCAGCCGAAGGCGAGCTCGCGCATGGCGCCGAGCGCCCGCTCGGCGAATCCACCGGTCTCGACATCGGCACCGGCCACGAGATCGCGCCTCACGCTCGTCTGGTCGTCCATCCGGATCTCGAGGTCCCCGATCTTGGCGCCCTTGGCGATGGGCGCCAGCAAGGGCGCATCGTAGCGGATCCGAGCGGAGATCCGGTCCGGCTTGTCGGTGGGCACGAAGGCATCCACGGTCTCGGGCACCGTCAGGACGACGCCGGAGGCGGCGCCGCCGAAGACCGGCGCCGTGCCCACCGGCTGGCCGGCGACGAACAGTTCCTGGAAGCGGAACCCGTCGCGCGCCCAGAGAAGCAGCTTGCGCGCTTCGCTGGCGCGTTCCTTGGCCGTCGGAAGACCGGAGAGGATGACGAAGGTGCGCCGGTCCTGCGGCCCGGCCACGCCGACGATCGAATAGCCGGACGCCTCGGTGAAGCCCGTCTCCATTCCGTCCGCGCCCACGTCCATCGACAGAAGCGGATTGCGGTTGCGCTGGAAGATTTTGTTCCACTCGAACGAGGGCTCGGCATAGATCCGGTAGAGGTCCGGGTACTGCGTCTCGATATGGCGCGCGAGGCGGAAGAGATCGCGTGCGGTGACCACCTGGCCCTCCGCCGGAAGACCCGTCGGATTGACGAACCGCGAGCCGGTCATGCCGAGTTCGGCGGCCCGCTCGTTCATCCGCGCGGCGAAGGCGGCTTCCGAGCCCGCCATGCCCTCCGCCAGGATGATCGCGCCGTCGTTCGCCGACTGGATGATCGTGCCGCGGATGAGCGCGTCGACGGGGACCTGCGAGCGCACGGCCGCGAACATCGTCGACGTTCCCGAGGGCGCCCCGCCCGTGCGCCAGGCGTGATCGCTGACGGGGAAGGTCTGGTCGAGCCGCAGCGTGCCGTCCTTCAGCGCCGCGAAGACGATCTCCATCATCATCATCTTGGCGAGCGAGGCGGGCGGGAAAGGCGCGTCGGGCTCCTTCTGGAGCAGGACGGCCCCGGTCGCCCCATCGACGACGAAGGCCGATTTCGCCGTCGTCTCGATCATCGGCGCGACAGGCGCGTCGCGCGCGAGCGCCGGGGCGGCGGAAATGGCCGCTCCCGAAAGCATGAGGCTCGCGGCGAGCGCGACAAGGAGGGGGCGACGGAAAGGTCCGGGCATGGGGAAGGCAGACCTCGTCCGAAACAGGCGGGAGACTTGGCGCCCAAACTAGTCGCCCTCGGGCGAGCCCGCAACGCTCCGGCATCCGCGGCACACAGGTGATCGGCCATCGCCTGCCGTTTCGCAGCGAACGGACAATGGGCGAGCGGCGCCGGCCCTCTAGAGCCGGCCCTCTAGAGAATGAGGGCCGAGAGGATTTCGGAGACCGTCCCGCCTTCGACGAGGGCGATGGACTGGAAGGCGTGCGCCCTGCCGGAACCGTCGCGATCGACCTCGAGGGTGACGAACCCGCCCCTTTCGCCGAGGCGCACATAGTCCTCGACCAATGCGTCTGAAACGGTGATGGGGAAGAGGTCGCTCAGATCGATCCTGTCGCCGTCCCGCCTGTCGAGATCGAGGATCCGGTCGATCTCGCCGTCGCGCGGCATGTCGGCGAGGACGAAGATCGTCGCCCCCTCGCCGCCCACGAGCTTGTCCGCGCCGCTGCCGCCATCCAGCCTGTCGCGCCCGCCGCCGCCATTCAGGACGTCGTCGCCGGCACCGCCCAGAAGGAGGTCGTCGCCGCTGCCGGCAAATAGGATATCGTCGCCGGCACCGCCCGAGAGGACATCGTCGCCGCCGCGGCCGACCAGCGTGTCGCTTCCGGCCTGTCCCTCGAGCCTGTCGTCCGCCTCGCTTCCGGCCAGGCGATCCGGAAGGCCCGAACCGCCGATATCGGATGCCCTGTCGAGGTCGTCGGACGAAGACAGGACGGTGCTCGCCGTCGGACCGCCGGCGGATGGAACGAGGTTCTTGTCCAGGGCGCGGCCGATCAGGGTCGATCGGCCGATCTCGAACGAGACGTTGAAAGCTCCCAGGGCCGATGGCGCCACGCCTTCCAGGAGGATCGACTGCCCGGCCCCGAGATCGACGATCGTATCGCTGCCCGAGGCGACGAGCCGCGAGCGAAATTCCGCGAGCGACGCAAACCGCAGGTCGTCGAAGGCCAGGACGTCGTCGCGCCCGAAGCCCCGGATCGTGTCGTGACCGTCGCCGGCCCGGTAGACGAACCGGTCGGCGCCCTCGCCGGGCAGGAACAGATCGTCGCCTTTGCCGCCGACGAAGGTTTCCGCCCGTGCCGTTCCCTCCAGGCGGTTGCCCATGGCGTTGCCGGCGAAGGTCTGTCCGTCGACATAGCCGAGGCTGACGAGGTTCTCGAGATGGTCCGACAAGGCGTAGCTGCGGCCGGCATTGACGGTATCGACGCCCCCCGAGGCCTTCTCGACCACTTTCGTCAGCGAATTGTAGACGAAGAAGAGATCGCCGGCGGCCCCGCCGATCAGCATTTTCGGCCCCAGGAAGACGCCGCCGACATCGGTCAGCTTGCTGCCCTCGTCGGTGGCCTTGACGATCCCGTTGCTGTCGAGATCGGCAAGGCGCGTGCCGTCCACCGTCGCGCTCGACCAGACATTCTTGGTCACGGACCAGCGCACCACGAAGTCGTCGGGCTGGAAGTTGGCGACCTTCGTCGTCTTGAAGAGAATCGTCTGGGGGTCGGCGGGATCGGCGCCGTTGGTCAGCCAGACGTCGGTGCCCTGCTGCGTCAGGCGCTGCATCACCTCGCCGACGCCGTCGAAGAAGAAGCCTTCGAGCACGATCCGGTCGTTGCCGTTGAAACCGGTGACGATCTTGTTGCCGTGCCCGCGCTCCACGAAGACCGTGTCGGCGCCGCCGACGAGCTTGACGATGTCCTGTCCGTCGCCCGTCACGATCCGGTCGTTGCCGGCTGTGCCGACGATCTCGGTGCCGCCGTCCCCGTCGATCAGCGTCGCGCCGGCGCCCGCGCCGCGCAGCGTCTCCTCCGGGTTGAGGGCGAAGATGCGGATCGAATCGATCTTGAACTCGTTGCCCTTCGCGAAGGTCCGGTCGTCGAGCCCTTCGACCGGGTCCCAGCCGAAGGTCGAGCCGATCTGGTCGTTGGCGATCACATACATATCGGACGTGACATCGGGCGGCGTGACGGTCTTGTAGATCTCCACGAGACTGGCTGCGTCGCGCCCGAAATAGAAGGTGATCGTCTCCGGCGTCCATTCGACCGACCAGGTCCAGAAGCCGCTGTAGATGTCGGCGCCGAAATCGCGCAGCGCATCGTGCTTGGCGCCCAGCCAGTGCTGCTGGCTGCCGTTCTTCTCGCGCAGCACCGCGTCCTGCGGCGTGCCGTCGGCGTCGGTGGCATAGGGGTTGGTGATATCGACGCTCTGCGTCGGGTTTCCGTTCACGTCGTAGCGGTCGAAGAAGACGGCCGTGTTGAAACCGTTGTCGGAGCCCGTCTTCTCGCCGATTCCCTTGCCGTAGGCTTCGAATATGTCGATCTCGGGCGGCCAGCCGACCGTTGCGGGCGCCATCCAGAAGGCCGGCCAATGGCCCTTGCCCACCGGAATCTGCGCGGTGATCTCGTAATAGCCGTAGCTCTGCCCCCAGGTCTGATCCGTCGCGATCATGCCGGTGTAGTAGTCGACGGTCGAGGCGTACCGGCCCTGGTCGGCGAGCTTCAGAGCATCGATGACGGCCGCCCGGTCGGCATCGGGAATGATGCCGGAGCCGATCTTCAACACGCCGTTCGACACCGACAGGGGATCGAGACCGACACCGGTGCCGTCCGACGTCTTCGTCTGCGACGAGAGAAAGACGCTCTTCGGCGAGTTCGTCACGAGTTGGTCGTAACGCGGCCCCGTCGACCAGATGCCCTTCGTGCCGTCGTAGATGTTCAGACCGGCGTCGAAGGTCTCGTTGAGAACGGACGTATACTTGCTGAGATCGATGCCCACGACGAAGACTCCTGATCGGCAATCCTCGCATGACGAGTATTGCAAGATTTCCGGGACAAACCGTGCGGGAATACCTATCGATCAAACGGTAACGAGAGTTGCGAACATCGGGTCGAACAATATTAAAATGCTATATTGTAGAGTGATAAGAGCCCTGTCGGTTCGTGTTGGAGATGTTTTCTACTGCGGCAATCTTGCGTTATGCTGGAGTACCCAAAGCATCGGAGCCAGCAACAAAAATCTAAAGGCTACAGTTTCATCCCGCCCGACAGACGCAGCGGGTCTCCGTGGGGCGAAGCTGCGCGCATCCGGCAAGACGGCTGGCGGACGCGCGGGGAGAGCGGCACAGCGACACGCCGCCGCGACCGCTTCTTCGACGGCTACGAAAGAGGTGTCGCGGGCGGGAACTCTTTACGTCGACCCCCGGCAGACCGCGCGGCCGCACCGAAGGACCCTTGCCGGATCGGCCCGACGGAACGCCGCAGCCGAACGAGGTTCGCACGGAGATGCCTTATCCGAAGGTGGATGAATCCAGCGGATGGCGGATGGGGTGGGATTCGAACCCACGAGGCGGTTTCCCGCCCGCCGGTTTTCAAGACCGGTGCCTTCAACCGCTCGGCCACCCATCCGGTGCGGCACGCATAAGGTACGGGGCGGGCCCCACGCAAGAGGCGTGGACCGGCGGCGCCGTGGCGGCGGTGGCGGCCGCAAGAGGGCGGCCGGCACCGTCGGTCGTCGGATGGTCAGATCGTCAGTATGGTGGCGCCGGTGGTCTTGCGCGATTCCAGGTCGCGATGGGCGGTCGCGGCCTCGGCGAGCGGGTAGGACTGGCCGATGGGAATCGTCACCGCACCGGAGGCGATCATGTCGAACAGGGCGTTCGAGCTCTCCTCGAATTCGGGCCTTGTGGCGGTGTAGCCGAAGAGGCTCGGGCGCGTGGCGAAGAGCGAGCCCTTCTGGTTGAGGATGGCGAGATCGAAGGGCGGGATCGTGCCGGACGACTGGCCGAAGCTCGCCCAGAGGCCCTGGCGGCGCAGGCAGTCGAGGCTTTTCGGGAACGTGTCGCGGCCGACCGAGTCGTAGACGACGTCGCATTTGCGCCCGTCGGTGATCTCGGAGACGCGGGCGACGAAGTCCTCTCGCGTGTAGTCGATGACATGGTCGTAGCCGTGGCGGAGCGCCAGCGCGCATTTTTCCGGCGATCCGGCAGTGCCGATGACGGTGGCCCCCAGATGTTTCGCCCACTGGCCGGCGATGAGGCCGACGCCGCCGGCGGCGGCGTGGAAGAGGAGGACCGTTCCCGGACCGACCTTATAGGTGCGGCGCAGGAGATATTCGGCGGTCATGCCCTTCAGCATGGAAGCGGCGGCCGTCTCGAAGGAGACCGCGTCCGGCAGCTTCGCCGCGGCATCCGCCGCGATCACGACGTGCTCGGCATAGGCGCCGACGGCGCCGTTGTAGGCGACGCGATCGCCGACCGCGAAGCGCGTGACGCCCTCCCCGATCCCGGCGACGACCCCTGCCCCCTCCTTGCCGAGGACGAGCGGCAGTTCGGCCTTGTAGACGCCCGTGCGGAAATAGACGTCGATGAAGTTGAGGCCGGCCGCCTTCTGCTCGACGAGGATCTGCCCGGGCCCCGGGCGCGGAACGGCGCGGTCCTCGAGGGTCATGACCTCGGGCCCGCCGAGTTCGTGGATGATGATTGCCTTGCTCATGCGAGCGTGCCTCCGGTTGGGCGGCCTAGAGGCCGCGTCGCTTGTCGAGGAGCTGAAGCACCCCGCCGATGCACAGGAGATAGAGGCTCGTCGCCACGATTCCCCAGCGCACGAACCATGGACTGTCGAAATTCTGGAACAGGGAGACGATGCCGAGCAGCGACCAGAGGGCGACGACCGCCAGGTTCAGCGGACGCAGCCGCTCCACCCGGACGGGATGCAGGAACTTGATCGGCAGGAAGGTGGCGCCCGCACAGGCGACGACGATGAAGAACGCGTCCCACCCCCGAAGGCCCGCCGCGAAGAAGGCGAAGATCACCATGTTCCAGCAGACGGGAAATCCGCGGAAGAAGTTGTCCTTCGTCTTCATGCGCGTGTCGGCGTAGTAGACCGCGCTCGAGATCACGATGAGCGCGGCTGCGACGAAGGACCACGGGCGCCCGATCATCCCCGACAGATAGAGCGCCACTGCCGGGATCATGCAGAAGGTCGCGTAGTCGATGATCGAGTCGAGCATGTCGCCCGACCAGTCCGGCAAGACGCGCTTGACCTCGATGCGGCGCGCCATCGGCCCGTCGACGCCGTCGACGAAGAGCGCGAGGCCGAGCCACCAGAACATGGGCACCCAGCGCTCTTCGGCGGCCGCGATCAGCGCCATGAAGGCCATGAAGGCGCCCGTGGCGGTGAAAAGATGCACCGAGAAGGCCTTCCAGCGGGCCGTCCTGTCGTTCGCGTCTGCCATGTCGCTCCGAAACCGCCTTGCGGCCTTGCGCCGCCGGGCCCAAACCATTGCCATTCGTCGTAGCGGGCGTATCTGCGTTTTGAAAGCGCAACGCTCGATGCCGCCGGCCGGTTCGAGCCCGCGCTTCACAGATTTCAGCCGGAAGGAGCCGATCGTGGCGGTGGAGCGCAGGGAAATCGTCGTCGTCGGCGGCGGGCTGGCAGGCTGGGCGGCGGGACTCGGCTTCGCCTGCGAAGGGTTCGACACGCTCCTCCTCGCGCCGGCGGCGAAACCCGACGGGCGGTCCACGGCCCTCATCGGCCGCTCCGTGCCCTTTCTCCAGCGTCTCGGCATGATGGACGCGATCCTCGCTTCGGCCGAACCGCTCTCGACGATGCGCATCGTCGACGACGGCGGGCGCCTGCTGCACGCGCCGACGGTCGAGTTCCATGCCGCCGAGATCGGCCTGCCCGCCTTCGGCTACAACATCCTGAACGCCGACCTTCTCGCCGGCTTCGAGGCCCGCGGCGAGGCGCTGGGCGCCCGCCTCGAACGGCGCGAAGCCAAAGCGACGGGCCTCGAGGCCGATGCCACCGGCGCGGTGGTGACGCTGGAAGATGGCTCGCAGCTCCGGGCGGACCTCGTCGTCGCGGCGGACGGTCGCCGCTCGCCCATGCGGCAGGCGGCGGGCATCGCGGTCGGCGAATGGTCCTATCCGCAGAGCGCGCTGGTCATGAACTTCTCGCACCGGCTGCCGCACGGGTCGGTCTCGACCGAGTTCCACACGCGCAACGGGCCGTTCACGCAGGTGCCCCTGCCCGGCCGCCGGTCCTCGCTGGTCTGGGTGGAAGAGCCGCGCATCGCCGAACTCCTGGAGGAACTGACCCCCGAGGCGCTGTCGCGCCGCGTCGAGGAACGCCTGCATTCGATCCTCGGCAGCGTCGAGGTGGAGATGCCGGTCCAGCGTTTCCCCCTGTCCGGCGCCCGCGCGGCCTCGATGGCGGGCGATCGGCTGGCGCTGGTCGGCGAGGCCGGCCACGCCTTTCCCCCGATCGGAGCGCAGGGGCTCAATCTCGGCCTGCGCGATGTCGACCAGCTCCTGCAGCTGGCCTGCGAGAATCGCGACGATGCCGGTGCGCGGGTCGTGCTCGGGCGCTATGCCGCGGGGCGGCGGGCGGATGTCGCCAGCCGCAGCGCGGGCGTCGACCTCCTCAACCGCTCGCTGCTGACGGGCTTCCTGCCCGTCCAGTTCGCGCGCAGCGCCGGCCTTTCCATGCTGGCCGGCATAGCGCCGCTGCGCCGCTTCGCCATGCGGGAGGGCGTCTCTCCGGGCGCCGGCCTCCTCGGGCTGCCCCGCTCGCTGCGCGAATTGTGGTCCTGAGGCGAGCGCTCACCCCGTCAGGACGAGCAGCCACAGCGTGATGGTGACCACCGAGGCCACGGTGCTGACGAGGATGCAGGCCGAGGCGCGCTCGGTCCACACGCCGTATTGCTGGGCGAGGACGAACACGTTCGTCGCCGTCGGAAGGCTGGCGAGGAGAACCGCCGCCGACACCCAGACCGGATCGTGAGGGCCGGTCAACGAAAGCGCGCCCCAGACGACGAGCGGGTGCAGGACGAGCTTCGCCGGCACGATCCAGGCCATCTCCAGGGGCACGCGCTTCAACGGCCGCAAGGCCAGCGTCACGCCCATGGCGAAGAGCGCGCACGGGGCCGCCGCGCCCGCGAGAAGCTGCAGCGTCCGGTCGAGAAAGGCGGGCGGAGAGAGATGGAAGACGGCCGCGCCAAGGCCGACGAGGGTGGCGAGGATGAACGGGTGGCCGAAGATCTGCCGGACTACGCCGAGCGCGACCGTGCCGGCCGTCCCCTCGCGGCGGGAGATCGCCATCACGGTCGGGGTCAGGATGAAGTGCAGCGCGTTGTCGAAGCAGAAGACGAGGGCGACCGGCACGGCGGCCCCCGGCCCGAGCGCCGCGAGCGCGAGGCCAGGCCCCATATAGCCGATATTGCCGTAGCCGCCGGCGAGACCCTGGATCGTCGCCTGTTCGAGACCGGCGCGGCGCAGAAGCGCGAGGCCGAACAGGAGCGCGACGACGAGAAACGTCGAGGCCGTGGTCGTCGCCACGAAGCCGCCGCTCGCCAGCGTCTCGACCGGCGTCTTCGACAGGAGCTGGAAGAACAGGGCCGGCAGCGCGAGATAGACGATGAAGACGTTCAGCCAGGCGAGCCCCTCCACCGGTCTCTGCACCCGCCGCCCGGCGATGTAGCCGACGGCGATGAGCGTGAAGAACGGCGCGATGAGCGAGACGATTGCGAGCATCGGTTCTCCGGTTCGGATCGGTCGGGGACGAGGCTCCGCTTGCGCCCGCCCGCCGCGCCTGCCTAACTCGTTCGACGAGAGAAAACACGGAACACGATGCAAACTTCGCGATTCTTCATCGGTCAGATCGTCCGACACCGGCTCTTCCCCTTCCGGGGCGTGGTGTTCGACGTCGATCCCGAATTCGACAACACGGAAGAGTGGTATCAGGCGATCCCGGAGGAGATGCGCCCGCGCAAGGACCAGCCCTTCTATCATCTCTTCGCCGAGAACGCGGAGACGCAGTATGTCGCCTACGTCTCAGAGCAGAACCTCGTGCCCGACGAGGAAAACGGGCCGGTGCGCCATCCTCAGATCGACGAGATGTTCGACGGGCTCGTCGACGGGCGCTATCGCCTGAAGCGCGCCCACGCCAACTGAGGGCCGGTCCGCAAACGAAGACGGCGGCCCGCAAGGACCGCCGTCGTCTCTCCTGCCGGTTGCGACCGACTTCGTCTCGATGAGGGTTACTGCGCCGCCTTGGCCGCTTCCTGCGCGTCCTCGAACTTCTTGCGCCGCGCGTCGGCCTGCTTCTGCAGGGCGTCGTTCAGCTCCTGCTGGCGCTGGGCGAGCTCGGGCTGAGCCTTGGCCGGACCGTCGAAGGCCTTGGAGAAGCCGGCGAGCGTGACGGCGACGGGGTTCGCCTGACGCTGGAAGTTGATCGAGGTGACCGTCATCTGGCTGCCCTTCTTGAGGGCGGCGATCGTCGCATCCGTCAGCTGCGCCTCGGCGATGCAGCGGTCGGGGAAGCAGACGGAGTAGTTCAGCGCCTGCGGGGCGCTGGTGTCGATCTTGATCTGCACGCCGGCCGGGATCACGCGGCCCGTCGGCACGACGGCCTGGAGCACCTTCTGGTTCACCTTGCCCTTCACGTCGATCAGGTTGACCGCCGTGATGAGCTGACGCGTGTCGGCGATCAGCGTGTACTGCGTGTTGCAGATGTCGTTCTCGCCCTGCTTGGAGCAGACCTTGAACCATTCGGTCGGCACCGGGGCGCCGCGGGCGGGCTGGCCGGCGGCGGCGGCGGCCGGCGCCGGCGCGGCGGGCTTGGGGGCAGCGTCCTGCGCCTGCGCGACCGTGGCGGACAGGGCGAGCGCGGCAAGCCCTGCGGCGAGCGTCTTTCTGGAAACGTCGAACATGGGGTGCGTCACAGGCCTCTCAGTCCTCTCAGGCGAAACTTGGTTCGGAACGGCTGCTCCTTACCGACTGCTCGAGTCTTTCGCAAATGAGGCTGTTTGAAGGCTTGCGCGACGCCGTCCTCCTCGCGGCGGCGCGATAGGCAAATCAATGTTTTGGCGCTAGAGACGATGCGTCCCGCAACGTTCGTAGGTGCCGCCGTCTCCATGCCGTCCGGAAGCATCGCGCTCCCTCGCCGGGCGCTCCGTCCGAGCCTCGCGCTGGCCGCCCTCCTCGCCTGGCCCGCCTTCGCGGCGGCCGCGCCGAGCCATGCGATCGCCATGCAGGGCGAGCCGAGACTGGCCGCAGGCTTCGACCACCTTCCCTATGCCAACCCGCAGGCGCCGCGCGGCGGAACGATGCGCTACGGCGTGTTCGGCAAGTTCGACAATCTCAACCCCGTCATCGTGCGCGGCGCGCTGACGACGGCGCGGGGCATCTGGTTCGACAAGGAGTTCGGCAATCTCGTCTTCGAGCCGCTGATGCAGCGGGCGGCGGACGAGCCCTTCACCATGTACGGCCTCCTCGCGCAGAGCGTGGAGACGGACGAGGCGCGCAGCTTCGTGGAGTTCCAGCTCAATCCGGCGGCGCGGTTCTCGGACGGGCGGCCCGTTCGCCCGGAAGACGTGCTCTTCACGGTGGAGATGCTGCGCGCGCACGGACGGCCGATGTATTCCAACTGGCTGCGTCCGGCGGTGAAGATCGAGAAGGTCGGCGAGCACGGCGTGCGCTTCACCTTCGACGACACGGCCGACCGCGAGACGCCGCTCCTCATCGCCGGCCTGCCCGTCCTGCCCGAGCACGCCTTCGACCGGGAGACGTTCGAGCAGACGACGCTCGAGCCCGTCATCGGCTCGGGCCCCTACGTCATCGACCGCGTCGAGGCCGGCCAGCGCATCGCCTACCGCCGCAACCCCGACTACTGGGGCCGCGATCTGCCGATCAAGCGGGGGATCGACAATTACGACCGCATCGAGGTCGAGTATTTCCGCGATTCGAACGCGCAGTTCGAGGCCTTCAAGAAGGGCCTGTTCTACGTCTATATCGACGGCGACCCGAACCATTGGCGCACCGCCTACGACTTCCCCGCCGTGCGCGAGGGCGCGGTCGTCAAGGAGACGTTCCAGACCGGCGCGCCGTCGAACTTCCTCGGCTTCATCTTCAACACGCGCCGCCCGGTCTTCGCCGACCGCGACGTGCGCAAGGCGCTGGCGACGCTGTTCGACTTCGAATGGGCCAACCGCAACCTCTATTACGGCGCCTATGCCCGCACGACGAGCTTCTTCCAGGGCTCCGAACTCTCCGCCACCGGCCATCCCGCGAGCCCGCAGGAACGCGCGCTGATCGCGGCGGCTGGCGGCTCGGTCGACCCAGCCGTTCTCGACGGCACCTGGCGCCCGCCCGTCACCGATGCGAGCGGCGGCGACCGGAAGGTCATGCAGGCGGCGATCGAGGCCCTGAAGGCCAAGGGCTTCCGGTTCGAGGGCCGCAATCTCGTGGACGCGTCGGGACGCCCGCTCTCCTTCGAGATCCTCGTGCAGTCGCCCGAGCAGCAGCGCATGGCGCTGGCCTACCAGCGCACGCTCGATCGCGTCGGCATAAGGGCCTCGATCCGGCTCGTCGACGACAGCCAGTATCAGGCGCGCAAGCAGGCCTTCGACTACGACATGCTGGTGACGGCCTACAGCGCCTCGCTGTCGCCCGGCGCCGAACAGTATTTCCGCTTCGGCTCGCGCTCGCGCGACGTGCCGGGCTCGTTCAACTATGCGGGCGTCGCCGACCCGGCGGTGGACGCGGCCATCGCCGCGCTGATCGCCGCCCGCACGCGGGAGGACTTCGTCGCGGCGGTGCGTGCCTACGACCGGCTTCTGGTCTCGGGCGCCTATGTCGTGCCGCTCTTCCACCTGCCGGAGCAGCGCCTCGCGCGCTGGTCCTTCATCAAGCATCCCGAGACGACGCCGCTCTACGGCTACCAGCTGCCGGCCTTCTGGCGGCAGCCGGACTGAGCGAAAGCGGGAGAAGAGGCGGCGCTCAGGCCGCCTTCTTCTGCCCTTCGTCCACGAAGCGGGCGAGCTGCGCGGCGATGGTCGCGGCGCCGTTCAGGCGCTTCTCCGGCGTCGTCCAGTCGCGCATGAGCACGATGGACTGGTCGGCGCGGATCTTGGCCGCCGAGCCCTGTTCGGCGATGTAGCGCACGAGCGCGCCGGGATTGGCGAAGTTCTTCTCGCGGAACTGCACGACGAGGCCCTTCGGCCCGGCATCGAGCTTCTCGACATTGGCCTTGCGGCACAGCGCCTTGATGAAGACGACCTTGAGGAGATGCTCCACCTCGGTCGGCAGCGGCCCGAAACGGTCGATCAGCTCGGCGCCGAAGGCGTCGATCTCGCGCGCGTCGGAGAGATCGGCGAGGCGCCGGTAGAGCGTCATGCGCAGTTGCAGGTCCGGCACGTAGCCTTCGGGGATCATGACGGAGGTGCCGAGCGCGATCTGCGGCGACCATTGCCCGTTCGTCTCCGGCTCCACGCCCTTCATCTCCGCCACCGCCTCTTCCAGCATCTGCTGGTAGAGCTCGAAGCCGACCTCCTTCACGTGGCCCGACTGTTCCTCGCCGAGAATGTTGCCGGCGCCACGCTGGTCGAGATCGTGGCTCGCGAGCTGGAAGCCGGCGCCCAGCGTGTCGAGCGTCTGCAGGACCTTCAGGCGGCGGTCGGCGCCCTTGGAGGGCGTCTTGTTGGCGGGGATCGTCATCAGCGCATAGGCGCGCAGCTTGGAGCGGCCGACGCGGCCGCGCAGCTGGTAGAGCTGGGCGAGGCCGAACATATCCGCCCGGTGCACGATCATCGTGTTGGCGGAAGGGATGTCGAGGCCCGATTCCACGATGGTCGTGGAGAGGAGCACGTCGTACTGGCCCTCGTAGAAGGCGTTCATGATGTCGTCGAGCTCTGTCGGCGGCATCTGGCCATGGGCGGTGGCGACCTTCAGCTCCGGCACCTCGCGCTCCAGGAACTCGCGGATGCCGGCCAGATCGGCGACGCGCGGCACGACGTAGAAGCTCTGCCCGCCGCGATAGCGCTCGCGCAGCAGCGTCTCGCGGATGACCAGCGGGTCGAAGGGCGTGACGAAGGTGCGCACCGCCATGCGGTCGACGGGGGGCGTGGTGATGAGCGAGAGCTCGCGCACGCCGGTCAGCGCCAACTGCAGCGTGCGCGGAATGGGCGTCGCCGAGAGCGTCAGCACGTGGATGTCGGATTTGAGGTCCTTCAGCCGCTCCTTGTGCTTCACGCCGAAATGCTGCTCCTCGTCGATGATGAGAAGGCCCAGCTGCTTGAAGTCGATGGACTTGCCGAGCAGCGCGTGGGTGCCGACGACGATATCGACCGTGCCCTCGGCGAGACCCTTCTTGGTCTGGGCGAGTTCCTTGGCGGTGACGAGGCGCGAGGCCTGCGCGAGGTTCAGCGGCAGGCCGCGGAAGCGTTCGGAAAAAGTCTTGAAATGCTGGCGCGCCAGCAGCGTCGTCGGCACCACCACGGCGACCTGCAGCCCGTTCAGCGCGGCCACGAAGGCGGCGCGCAGCGCCACTTCCGTCTTGCCGAAGCCGACGTCGCCGCAGACGAGGCGGTCCATCGGCCGGCCCTTGGCGAGATCGTCGGTGACGGCGTCGATCGCCGACATCTGGTCCTCGGTCTCCTCGTAGGGGAAGCGCGCGGCGAACTCGTCCCACAGCCCGTCGGGCGGCAGGAGCTTCGGCGCGCCGCGCATCTCGCGCTCGGCGGCGATGCGGATGAGACCGCCGGCCATGTCGAGAAGGCGCTTCTTCAGCTTGGCCTTGCGCGCCTGCCAGGCGCCGCCGCCGAGCTTGTCGAGCATGGCTTCCGAGCCTTCGCCGCCATAGCGCGACAGGAGCTCGATATTCTCCACCGGCAGGAACAGCCGATCGTCGCCGGCATAGTGGATCTCGAGGCAATCGTGCGGGGCGCCGGCCGCCTCGATCGTGCGCAGGCCGACGAAGCGCCCGATGCCGTGATCCACATGGACGACGATGTCGCCCTCGTCGAGCCCGGAGACCTCGGCGATGAAATCGGAGCCGCGCTTCTTGCGGCGCGAGCGGCGCACCAGCCGGTCGCCGAGAATGTCCTGTTCGGCGACGACCGCGATGTCGTCGGTCTCGAAGCCCGCCTCGATGCCGAGAACGGCGGTGAGGACGAGAGTCTTGGGCGCCTCGTTGACCTGCTTCAGCGTCTCCGCCGGCTTGATGTTGCCGAGCCCGTGCTCCTCGACGACCTGCGCCAGTCGCTCGCGCGACCCTTCCGTCCAGGCCGCGAGCACCACGCGCTTGCCGCCGGCGCGAAGGTTCGAGATGTGATCGACCGCCGCCTTGAAGACATTGGCGTCGCTCGACTGGCGCTCGGCCGAGAAGTTGCGTCCGCGCGCGATGGCGAGGTTGTAGACCGCGCGGCCGCCGGCCTCCGCCACGCCATAGGCGGAGAAGCGGATCGGGTCGGTGATCGCGAGCCCCGCCGCCTGCTCCTCCGTGGACAGGTAGAGCTCGTCGGGGTCGACGGGGTTGTAGGGGACGCTGTCGCCGCCCTCGCCCGATCCGCGGCGCCGCGCCTCGTAATGGTCGCGGATCGTCTTGCGCCGCTCCTCGATCGCCTCCGGCACGAGATGGTCGAGAACGAGCGGGAAGCCGGAGATATAGTCGAACAGCGTGTCGAGCCGCTCGTGGAACAGAGGCAGCCAGTGTTCCATGCCCGAGAAGCGCCGGCCCTCGCTGATCGCCGTGTAGAGCCCGTCATTGCGCGCCGGTGCGCCGAAGCGCTTCACGTAATTCGAGCGGAAGCGGCTGATCGTCTCCTCCTTCAGGGAGACTTCCGAGACGGGCGCCAGATCGAAGCTCTTGCGCTGCGCCACCGTGCGCTGGCTTGCCGGGTCGAAGGAGCGGATCGTCTCCAGCGTGTCGCCGAAGAAGTCGAGCCGCACCGGCTCCTCCTCGCCCGGCGCGAAGAGGTCGAGAATGCCGCCGCGCACCGCGTATTCGCCGCGCTCGCGCACCGTCGCCACGCGGTCGAATCCGCCGCGCTGCAGGGTGCGCACGATCTCCTCCATGGCGATCCGGTTGCCGGCGCGCGCGGCGATCGAATCCTCGGCCAGCGCCTGCATCGGCGGCATCTTCTGAAGAAGCGCGTTCGCCGTCGTCAGGATCAGCGCGCGATGGGGCTCGCGCTTCAGGGCCGCGATCGACGCCATGGCCGAGAGGCGCCGCGCCGCCGCCGCGCTCGAAGGACCGACGCGGTCATAGGGCAGGCAGTCCCAGCCGGGCAGCGAGAGGACGGGCAGGTCCGGCGCGACGAAGCGCAGCGCGTCCTCGAGCTCGCCCATGCGGTTGCCGTCGCGCATGACGAAGACGACCGGCGTCTTGCCGCCGCGCACCCTGGCGATGTCGGCGAGGAGAAACGCCTCGTAGCCTTCGAGGACATTGCCGATCTCGAGCCCGGCGCCCTTCTCCAGCGCCTTCTTCAACGGCGCAGGCAGGCTCATGGCCGCGGCTCCTGCGCGCCGCGCAGTTCTTCGGCGCCGCCGTGGAAGGCCTGCACGCGGCGAAAGAGCGCGGTGTCGTAGTTGTCGGGCACGGCCAGCGATCCCGTCATCCACTTGAAGAGATCGGGATCGGGCACGTCCATGAGGCGCTCGAACTCGGAGAGCTCGTCCTCGGTGAGCGTCCCGATCTCGGCATCGGCGAAACGGCCGAGCACGAGATCCATCTCGCGGATGCCGCGATGCCAGGAATGGTAAAGCGCCTTGCGTCGGCGGATGTCGAGATCGGCGGAGGAGCGCTGCGTACCGGTCATGGGACCTTCTTCCGGGCGGGCCGGACAAGAACGGAAGGGGATCGAATTCAGGCTCTATATAGGGAGCCTCCGGCATTGTCAGCCTTGCCAGCCGACCCCGGCGGCGTAGAAGCGTCTGCCGGCCCCGCAAGACCCGACCGCCGGCCGGTTCCGTCCGTTCTCCCAGAGCCTCGATCCCGATGCGCCCGTCCGTCCTCGATCCGATCTTCGCGCCCGTGACCACGCTCGACGGCGTCGGCCCCAAGCTCGCGACGCTCCTTCAGACGCTCCTCGCCGGCCAGACTCATACGGTGCGCGTGCGCGATCTTCTCTTCCACGCGCCGAGCGGCCTGATCGACCGACGCAGGCGCGGCGAGGTCGCGACCGCGCCCGAAGGCGTCATCTCGACTCTGACGCTGCGGATCGACCGCCATCTGGCGCCCGGACGCGCCTCCTCGCAGCCCTACCGCGTCTTCGCGGCAGACGAGACGGGCGAGATCGCCCTGACCTATTTCCGCGCCCAGCCGCAATGGATGGAGAAGCTCCTGCCGGTCGGCGAGACCATGCTCGTCTCCGGCCGCGTCGAATGGTTCAACGGCCGGCCGGCCATGGTCCATCCCGACTTCGTGGCGCCGATCGCCGAGGCCGAGACGCTGGCGCTGGTCGAGCCGGTCTATCCGCTGACGGCCGGCCTCTCGGCCAAGGTTCTGCGCAAGGCGATCGGCCAGGCCCTTGCGAAGGCGCCCGCGCTGCCCGAATGGATCGAGCCGAGCGTGGTGAAGAAGCGCAGCTTCCCGGGGCTGAACGAGGCGCTGGCCGGGCTTCACGATCCGCGCGACGAGGCCGATCTCGCGCCGCTCAGCGCGCCGCGTTCGCGCCTCGCCTATGACGAGCTCCTCGCCGGCCAGCTGGCGCTCGCCCTGTCGCGCCAGCGCATGAAGGCCGCGCGCGGCCGCGCCTTCGCCGCGACCGGTGCCATCTCGAGGACGCTGCGCGCCGCCCTGCCCTTCGCGCTGACGCCGGGCCAGGAGAAGGCGCTCGCCGAGATCGCGGCGGACATGGCGAAGGACGATCGCATGCTGCGCCTCCTCCAGGGGGATGTCGGCGCCGGCAAGACCGTGGTGGCGCTCCTGTCGATGGCGATCGCCGCCGAGAACGGCGCGCAGTCCGTGCTGCTCGCGCCGACCGAGATCCTCGCGCGCCAGCACCATGCGGGCCTGTCGAAATACTGCGAGGCGGCCGGTGTCGCGCTCGTGCTGCTCACCGGCCGCGACACGGGCCGCACGCGCGCGACCAAGCTCGCCATGCTGGCGGACGGGCGCGCGCAGATCGTCGTCGGCACCCATGCCGTGTTCCAGGAGGGCGTCGAGTACGACGATCTCGGCCTCGTCGTCGTCGACGAGCAGCATCGCTTCGGCGTGCAGCAGCGTCTCAGCCTGACGCGCAAGGGGCGCAGCCCCGATCTCCTGGTGATGACGGCGACGCCCATTCCCCGCACGTTGGTGCTCGCCGCCTTCGGCGACATGGACGTCTCGCGGCTGGAGGGCAAACCCGCCGGGCGCAAGCCCATCACCACCGTCGCCCTGCCGCTCGAGCGCCTGTCGGACGTCGTGGCGCGCGCGGAGAAGGCGATGGCGGCAGGCGACCGGCTCTACTGGGTCTGCCCGCTCGTCGAGGAATCGGAGAAGAGCGACCTGATGGCCGCCGAGGAGCGCTTCCGGCAACTGTCGGAGCGCTTCGGGGACCGGGTCGGCCTCGTGCACGGACGGATGAGCGGCGAGGAGAAGGACGCGGCGATGGCCGACTTCAAGGCTGGCCGCACGCAGCTCGTCGTCGCGACCACGGTGATCGAGGTCGGCGTCGACGTGCCGGACGCCTCGATCATCGTCATCGAACATGCCGAGCGCTTCGGCCTGTCGCAGCTGCACCAGCTGCGCGGGCGGGTCGGGCGCGGCTCCAAGCCCTCGTCCTGCGTCCTCCTCTACCGCGCGCCGCTCGGCGAGGTGGCGACGGCGCGCCTCCAGATCATGCGCGAGACCGAGGACGGCTTCCGCATCGCGGAGGAGGATCTGCGCCTGCGCGGCGAAGGCGATCTTCTCGGCACCAAGCAGTCGGGCATACCGGCCTTCCGCCTCGCCAGCCTCGAGCACCACGCGGATCTGATGGAGATCGCCCGCGACGACGCCCGACTGATCCTGGCGACCGACCCGGACATGGTCTCGCCACGCGGCGAGGCGCTGCGCGTGCTCCTCTACCTCTTCGGCAAGGACGAGGCGGTGCGTCTCCTGCGCTCCGGCTGACCGCGCGCCCCGACGCCGCCCCGCCGGCCCGCCGTTACTGAGCCGGCTCTACCGGCTCCCGACGCGGCGCCGGAGCGGTCGCTTCCACCGCGACCGGCATCGCCCTGCGCCGGGCCTCGACGAGGCGCGAGGCCTCGCGCTCCGTCATCGGGCGGCCTTCGTCCTCCGGCGAGACGAGGCCTGCGGAGACGACGAGCTTCAGCGCCGCCTCGATGCTCATGTCGAGGATTCGCACATGCTCGCGCGGCACGTAGAGGAGGAAGCCGGAGGTCGGGTTCGGCGTCGGCGGCAGGAAGACGGCGAGCATCTCCTCGCCCTGGTCGGAGAGAATCGCCTCGATCTCGCCGCGCGCCGTCGTCGCCACGAAGACGATCGACCACAGACCGGCGCGCGGATACTCGATCAGGCCGGCCGTCTTGAAGGAGGAGGAGCGGTCGGCGAGCACGGTCTCGAAGATCTGCTTGAGCGCCGTGTAGATCGTGCGCACCAGCGGCGTGCGCGAGACGAGCCCCTCGCCCCAGCCGATGATCGTCTTGCCGATGAGGCTCGCCGTGAGGAAGCCCACGAGCGTGATGAGAAGCAGCGCGACGACGAGGCCGAAGCCGGGAATGGCGAAGGGCAGATAGGCGTCGGGCGTGTAGCGCAGCGGGATATAGGGTTTCACCCACCCGTCCACCCAGCGCACGAAGGACCATGTCAGCCAGGCGGTGATCGCCAGCGGCGCGCAGACGATGAAGCCGGTGAAGAAGTAGTTGCGAAGGCGCGTCATGGTCCGACCCGGATCATCCGGCGCCAGTAGGGCGCCGGCCCGGCCGCGAAAGCCGCTCCGGTCCTGCGACTGTCCCGCCCCAGCGGGGCGAATTCAAGCCCGCCGGACCGCAACTGCGAGAAGAGGGGAAAAAGTTCGGGACGGCGGCGCACGCATTGCCGCCGCCCGGCACGCCGTCACTCCACGGTGACGGACTTGGCGAGGTTACGGGGCTGGTCGACATCCGTGCCCATCTGCACGGCCGTGTGATAGGCGAGGAGCTGCAGCGGCACGGCGTAGACGATGGGCGTCAGCAGTTCGGGCATCTCGGGCAGGACCAGCACCTCGGCCGTCTTCACCGCCCCGGCCTTCGCGCCTTTCTCGTCCGTGATGAGGATGATGCGCCCGCCGCGCGCCGACACTTCCTGCATGTTCGACACGGTCTTCTCGAACACCCGGTCGTGCGGCGCCACGACGATGACCGGCATGGTCTCGTCGATCAGCGCGATCGGCCCGTGCTTCAGCTCGCCCGCGGCATAGCCCTCCGCGTGGATGTAGCTGATCTCCTTCAGCTTCAGGGCGCCTTCCAGCGCCAGCGGAAAGGAGAGGCCGCGCCCGAGGAACAGGGCGTGGCGATGGGTCGAGAGCTCGCGCGCCAGCGCCTCGATCTGCTCCTCCAGCTTGAAGGCCGCGCTGACGAGGCGCGGCGCCTCGGCGAGCTCGCGCGTCATGCGCAGTTCCTCGTCCGGCGCGATCACGCCGCGCTGCACGCCCGCGCGGATGGAGAGGGCCGCGAGCGCCGTCAGCTGGCAGGTGAAGGCCTTGGTGGAGGCGACGCCGATCTCCGGCCCGGCGAGCGTCGGGAGCACGGCGTCCGCCTCGCGTGCCATGGTCGAGCTCTCGACATTGACGACGACGGCCGTCTTCACGCCCTCGCCCTTGGCGTAGCGAAGCGAAGCCAGCGTGTCGGCCGTCTCGCCGGACTGGGACACGAACAGCGCCAGATCCACGTCGTTCAGCGGCGCCTCGCGGTAGCGGAACTCCGAGGCTACATCGAGATCGCAGGGGATTCGCGCGTTGCGCTCGAAGAAGTAGCGCCCGGTCAGCCCGGCATAGTAGCCCGTGCCGCAGGCCGAGATCGCCATGCGGTTCACCTGCGTGAAATCCAGCGACTGCCCGGCCGGAATGCGCGATCGCCCGGTCGTCATGTCCACGAAGGCCCCGAGCGTGTGCCCGATCACCTCGGGCTGCTCGAAGATCTCCTTCTGCATGAAATGGCGGTAGTTGCCCTTGTCGACATAGAAGGCCTTGCCGACCGAGCGATGCACGCGCCGCTCCACCGGGCGGTCCTCGGCGTCGAAGATCTCCGCGCCCGCATGGGTGAGGACGGTCCAGTCGCCGTCCTCGAGATAGCGGATCTCGTCGCTGAAGGGCGAGAGCGCGATGCCGTCGGAGCCGAGGAACATCTCGCCGGCCCCCTGCCCGACCGCCAGCGGCACGCCCTTGCGCGCGCCGACGAGGAGCGTCTCGTCGCCCTTGAAGAGGAAGGCGAGCGCGAAGGCGCCCTCCAGCCGCTTGAGGCAGGTGCGCACCGCCTCGCGCGGCGCCACGCCCCGGTCGAGTTCGCGCGTGACGAGGACGGCGACGGCCTCCGTGTCGGTCTCGCTGGCGAACGTGTAGCCGTCGGCGACGAGTTCGGCCTTCAGCTCGCGGAAGTTCTCGATGATGCCGTTATGGACCACCGCCAGCCGCTCCGTCGCGTGCGGATGAGCGTTCGGAACGGTCGGCGCGCCATGCGTCGCCCAGCGCGTGTGGCCGATGCCGATCGTGCCGGACAGCGGCTGTTCGGCGAGAAGGCGCTCGAGATTGACGAGCTTGCCGACGGCGCGGCGGCGATCGAGCGCGCCCTCGCGCAACGTGGCGATGCCGGCCGAATCATAGCCCCGATATTCGAGCCGCTTCAGCGCATCGACCATGCGCCCGGCCACCTCGTCGCGGCTGATGATGCCGATGATTCCGCACATGGGATCGTCCTCGAACAGTGCTGTGCGCCGCAGCGCGAGCGGCACGATAGCGACCTGCGCGACGAGCGCCGGTCACGAATGGTGTCGCCGTCTTACGGCGTCTTGCCGGCCTTGGCGGCTTTGGCCGCCTTCGCCGCCCGGTTCCGCTCGGCGATCTCGCGCCCGCGCCCGTCCTTCGTCACCTGGCGGCCGCGCGCGATGGCGAGCGCCTCGTCGGGGACGTCCTGCGTGACGACGCTGCCCGAGCCGACATAGGCCATCGTGCCGACCCGGACCGGAGCGACGAGGGACGAGTTGGAGCCGACGAAGGCGTCCGCACCGATCTGCGTGCGATGCTTCGACGCCCCGTCATAGTTGCAGGTGATCGTGCCGGCCCCGATATTGGCGCGGGCGCCGACGCTGGCGTCGCCGACATAGCTGAGATGGTTGATCTTGGCGCCTTCGGCGACCTCGGCATTCTTCACCTCGCAGAAATTGCCGACCTTGGCGTCCGGCCCGAGATGCGTGCCGGGCCGCAGCCGCGCGAAGGGCCCGACCGTCGCGCCGGCTTCGATCCGGCATCCTTCGAGATGGCAGAAGGCGTGGATCGTGGCACCGCCGGCGACGGTGACGCCGGGTCCGAAGACGACGTTCGGTTCGATCAGCGCGTCCTGCCCAACCTGCGTATCGTGCGAGAAGTGCACCGTCGCGGGATCGAGAAGCGTCACGCCGGCCAACATCGCCTCGCGCCGCCGCCGCTCCTGCCAGATCGTCTCCACCGCGGCCAGCTCGACGCGCGTGTTGACGCCGAGCACCTCTTCGCCGCCGGCCTCGATGACGGTCACCGACATCTCGCGTCCGCGCGCGATGGCGACGAGATCGGTGAGATAATACTCGCCCTTGGCGTTGGCGTTGCCGATCGCCTCCAGCATGGAGAGCGCGTCCTCGCCGCGAAAGGCCATGACGCCGGCATTGCAGAGCGTCACCGACCGTTCGGCGTCCGAAGCGTCCTTCTCCTCGCGGATGGCGAGGAGCTGCCCGTCCGGATCGACGAGGAGGCGTCCGTATCCCGTCGGGTCGTCCGCGCGGAAGCCGACGACGCAGATCTGCGCGCCGGCGACCAGTGCGGCGCGGGCGCGAAGCAGCGTCTCCGGCCGGATGAGAGGCGTGTCGCCGAAGAGGACGAGAATATCGTCGAACCCGTCCGCGATGGCCTCGCGTGCCGCGAGCACCGCATGGCCGGTGCCGAGACGCTCGTGCTGCTGCGCGAAGGCCGGCTCCGCCGTCTCCTCTCGCACGGCTCTCTCGACGAGGCCCCCGTCGCGCCCGAGCACGGCGGCGATGCGCGTCGATCCCGCCGCCACGGCCGCCCGCACGACATGGCGGATCATCGGCAGGCCGGCGACCTCGTGCAGCACCTTGGAGCGCTGGGATTTCATGCGCGTGCCGTCGCCGGCCGCGAGGATGATCGAAAGACAGCTGCGCGCCATCGATGGGTTCCCTGATCGTTTCGCCATCGCCATAGCACGCCTCCGCTTCCCGGGGCACGACCGCATTCCCGGCAATCTGCGGCGGACGTCTCGGTGCGCCCGATGACTCAGCCGATCGTCTGCAGGACGGGGAAGGTCTCGAGCAGCCAGAAGGAGAAGGTCTGCATTCCGCCCGTCAGGAAGACGATGCCGGTGACGACGAGAAGCCCGCCCATCGCCTTCTCCACCGCGCCGAGATGGCGGCGGAACTTGCCGAAGGCGGTGAAGAACACGCCCGAGAACACCGCCGCCAGCACGAAGGGGATGCCGAGCCCCGCCGAATAGAGCGCGAGCATGAGCGCCCCGTCCGCCACCGTGTCGCGCGCGCCGGCAAGGCCGAGGATCGCCCCGAGCACCGGGCCGATGCAGGGCGTCCAGCCGAAGGCGAAGGCGAGCCCCATGAGATAGGCGCCCGTCAGGCTGCTCGGCCGGTCCGGGGCGCGCAGCCGCGCCTCGCGAGACAGGAAGGCGATTCGGAAGACGCCGAGGAAATTCAGGCCCATGGCGACGATGGCGAGCCCGGCGACGACGGAGAGCCAGTCGAGATTCTGCCGCAGCGCCTGTCCGAGCGTGCTCGCGCCCGCCCCGAGCGCCACGAAGACGGTGGAGAAGCCGAGGACGAAGACGAGCGAGGAGACGGCGAGCCGGCGCTGCGTCGCCGATCCCCGCGCCGATCCCTGCCGCAGATCCTCGGCCGACACGCCCGTCATGTAGACGAGATAGGGCGGCACGAGGGGCAGGACGCAGGGCGAAAGGAAGGACAGCGCTCCCGCGAAGACGGCCGTCGGATAGGAGATCTCGTACATTCCCGCGCGCAACTCCCGGCTCGGCGCCCGCCAGCGGCATCGCCCCGCAACGCGCCGTTTCCTATCCTCCCGCACCGCCCCAGGCAAACCGCGCCCCCGCGGCGGATTGCCGGTTGACCCGCCCCGCGCCCCTTTCTATGGTCCGCCCCGTCCCGGGGGGTCTCACGACTCCGCGCCGGACGAGCGCGTAGCTCAGTTGGTAGAGCAACGGACTTTTAATCTGTAGGTCCTGGGTTCGAGTCCCAGCGCGCTCACCATTCAAACTCCATTTTCAGTCGGAATTTCAGACGCCGGGATCGCCGTCTAGCTCTAATTTTTTGGCCGTTTCTCTATTTGGACGAAGTCTAGACCAACATTGTTGACACGCGATCTGTCCCGACATGCATCCGCGAGCGGGAGCGGCGTTGTAGCCGTCGCGAGCCGGACGAATCGATGATGCCCCTGCGAGGGCGTCACCCCCTCCTGGGTGGCGTGGAGCAGGTCCGCAGGACCGGGAGATTGTAGAGAAACCCAACTCGATGGGTTATGATCTCCCCTGGTCACGGTGTTGCGCTCCCTTGGTCTGTCCGTCCGCATCTACAAGGACGATCACCCGCCAGCGCATGTCCATGTCGTCGGCGACGGGATCATGAAGGCAAATCTCGAAGGCCCGGACGGGCGTCCCGTCGTCGTCTGGACGCGCGGCATGACCCGCGCCGAGGAGCGCCGCGCCTACGGGCTCGTTGCCGAGAACCGGACCTTGTTGCTCGATCGATGGAGGGAAATCCATGGCGCATGAGATCACCGACGCGGAACTCGACGCAGCCCGTGAGCGCGGGCGCGCGATCGAGCGATCGTCGCCGCTTGCCACGTCCGCCCGCTACGACGCGGCATCCGGTCGGCTCGTCGTCGAGTTCGAGAATGGCGCGGCGTTCATGGTGCCCGCCCGCTTGCTCCAGGACCTGGAGCAGGCATCGGATGCCGACCTCGCGCAAGTCGAACTCGAGTTCGGCTACGCGCTGCGCTGGGATGCGCTGGACGTCGATTTCACCATCCCCGGCCTCGTCGCGGGTCTCTTCGGCACGGCTTCCTATATGGCCGGGAGAGCCGGCCGCGCGCGGTCCGCGGCCAAGGCTGCGTCGGCCCGAGAGAACGGCAAGAAGGGCGGGCGGCCGCCGAAGGCGCGCGTTGGACCTTCGTAGCGGTCAGGCAGCCGCCCGCTCGTCGGACCTCTCTTCGACCGCGTCCGCGATCGTCACGACCCTCGCCCGCCCCGGTATCGGCGGGAGCGCCCGCTATTCGGCATGCAGCCGCAGAGGCGGACGAAGGTCCGACCACCCCCCGTCAAGAGCATCGTGAATCCTTCCGCCGCTTCCAGCACGATCTCAGACACGAGGTCCGCAAGAATTCGCCCGCCGAGCAGCCGACGTGCCCGACCGAATTGCGCGCACCGATTTCGGAGCGCATGCCCGACCACGCCCCTCGACCGAAGCCAGGTCCAGAACCGGGACTCCGGTACCGGCGTCGTCTCTCTACGATCACGCGGCCGATCGCTTTGGCGAAGCCGGTGGGAACGGCGTCGGCGATCATTTGCCCGCCGGCCGCAAAAACCAAGGCCGCCGAGACGTTCTATCGCCCCGCCGCCGGGCGCCGGCCATGCGGTTTGCGCCGACGGATTTGCGATAGCCGCCTCCCCTGGAAATGTCGCAAATGCCCGTCGACGGGTTGCATCGCGAAGTTCAGAGACGGAGCGTCAAGCTTCCAGCGAAGGAATGTCCGAAGAGCGATGATGGCGGACGGTCGAAGCGAAGCTGCGGTAGGCCGATCCATTCCAAGACTGGAAACTTCTTCTGCGAACTTGCTGGAACGAGCGGGCCCGACCTTCGTTATCTAGCCGACAGACAAACAGGAGACCAGTACGATGAAACGCATTCTTCTCGCCGGCATGATCGGTGCAGCGACGCTCGGCTCGGCCTTCGCGCAGACCACGACCACCACGACGGTCACAACGATCGAGCAGCCGCAGGTCGAGGCGATCCGCACCTATATCACCAAACAGCCGGCGCCGACCGTCGCGCCCGTCACGGGCGTCACCTACACGATCGGCCAGCCGCTGCCCGAGCCGGTTCCGCTCTATCGCCTGCCCGACGATGTCGGCGTCAGCGGTTACCAGTACACGATGATCGACGGCCGCACCGTGCTCGTCGACGGCAACCGCACCGTGGTGCAGGTTCTCGACTGATCGCATTCCGCGAACGGCATGACGGAACGCGCGGGCGAAAGCTCGCGCGTTTCTCGTCGTCGCTATCACCAAGAAATGAGCGGCCTTTCGCCTGGGCCACGCTACGCTCCGGCAACTTTTCCGGACAGGGGCGATCGGCTCATGCGCAGCTTCGTTCTATCGCTGGCGCTCGGCGCCATTCTCTCCTTGTCGGGCCCGGCCCTCGCCGACGACCGGAGCGACATCCAGGCGACGATCTCGGCCCAGCTCGGCGCCTTTCGGGCTGGCGACAAGGCCGCCGCCTACGGGCTGGCCGCGCCCAATATCCAGCGCCTCTTCCCCTCGCCCGACGTCTTCATGCGCATGGTGGAGACGGGCTACGAGCCGGTCTACCGCTCCAGCAGCGCCACGTTCGGCGATCTGCGGCCCGAGGGCAGCGGCTTCCGCCAGGAGGTGAACCTCACGGATGCCGCAGGCGGCAGCTGGATCGCGACCTATACGCTGGAGCGCCAGCCGGACGGCTCGATGAAGATCACCGGCTGCTCCCTGCGCAAGGGCGACGACCTTTCCGCGTAGGACCTGTCCCGCCCGGGGTCAGGACAGGGCCGGAATGTCGCCGCGGGCCCAGCGCTCCTGCGTCTCGGCGGCGAAGTCCGCGAAGCGACCCTCGTCGATCGAGGCGCGGATCCCGGCCATGAGCGACTGATAATAGGCGAGATTCACCCAGGTCAGCAGCATCGAGGCAAGCGCCTCGTTGGCCCGCACGAGATGGTGGAGATAGGCGCGGCTGTAGTCGCGCGCGGCCGGGCAGTCGGACTCCTCGTCCAGCGGCCGGTGATCCTCGGCATGGCGGGCGTTCTTCAGGTTCACCCGTCCGCGTCGCGTGAAGGCGAGGCCGTGGCGGCCCGAGCGCGTCGGCATCACGCAGTCGAACATATCGATCCCGCGCGCCACGGATTTCAGGATGTCGTCCGGCGTGCCGACGCCCATCAGATAGCGCGGCTTTTCCCGCGGCATGGCCGGCAGGGTCTCGTCGAGCACCTTCAGCATCACCGCCTGCGGCTCGCCCACGGCAAGCCCCCCCACCGCGTAGCCCTTGAGGTCCATCGCCGCGAGCCGCTCGGCCGAGCGCAGGCGCAGGTCGATCACGTCGCCGCCCTGCACGATGGCGAACATCGCCTTGCCCGGCTGCTCGCCGAAGGCGCGCGCCGAGCGCTCCGCCCAGCGCAGGGACAGTTCCATCGCCCGCTCCACCTCGGCCCGTTCGGCCGGCAGGCGGATGCACTCGTCGAGCTGCATCTGGATGTCGCTGTCGAGTAGGTCCTGGATCTCGATCGAGCGCTCGGGCGAGACGAAATGCTCCGATCCGTCGATATGCGAGCGGAAGCGCACGCCGGTCTCGTCGAGCTTGCGAAGATTGGCGAGCGACATGACCTGGAAGCCGCCGGAATCGGTGAGGATCGGGTGCGGCCAGCGGGCAAATTCGTGCAGCCCGCCGAGCCGGGCGACGCGCTCGGCGCCGGGCCGCAGCATCAGGTGGTAGACATTGCCGAGAATGATGTCGGATCCGAGCGCCCGCACCTGATCGAGATACATCGCCTTCACGGTGCCCGCCGTGCCGACCGGCATGAAGGCCGGCGTGCGGATCGTGCCCCGGGGCATGGCGATCTCGCCGCGCCGGGCCGTGCCGTCCGTGGCCAGAAGCGTGAAGGAAAACGGCACGCTCATGACGGCGCCCTTTCGAGGAGACAGGCGTCGCCGTAGGAATAGAAGCGGTAGCCCTCTGCAATGGCATGGGCATAGGCCGCGCGCATCGTCTCCAGCCCGCTGAAGGCGCAGACCAGCATGAAGAGGGTCGAGCGCGGCAGGTGGAAGTTCGTCATCAGGGCATCGACGGCCCGGAAACGGTAGCCGGGCGTGATGAAGATGCCGGTCGGCGCCCGGAACGGGGCGATGCGCCCGCTCTCGTCGGCCGCGCTCTCCAGGAGGCGCAGCGACGTCGTGCCGACGGCCACGATGCGCCGGCCCGCCGCCCGCGCGGCGTTCAGCCCTTCGGCCGTCTCGGCGTCGATCGCACCGATCTCCTCGTGCATCACATGCTCGGCCGTGTCCTCGGCCTTCACGGGCAGGAACGTTCCCGCCCCGACATGGAGCGTCACCGTCTCTCGGACGATCCCGCGCGCGTCGAGGGCGGACAGGAGGTCCGGCGTGAAATGGAGACCCGCCGTGGGCGCGGCGACGGCTCCGTCCTCGCGGGCGAAGATCGTCTGGTAGTCGGTGCGGTCCTGCGCGTCGTCGGGCCGCTTGGAGGCGATGTAGGGCGGCAGCGGGATATGGCCGACGCCGGCGATCGCCGCGTCGAGGTCGGGGCCGGACAGGTCGAAGCGCAGCGTCGCCTCGCCGGCCTCGCCCTTCTCGACGATCTTGGCATCGAGCCCGGCCAGCGCGCAAGCTTCGTTCCTGGCGCCGAAACGCACGCGGTCGCCGAGCGCGACGCGCTTGGCCGGACGCAGGAAGGCCTTCCAGCGATCGGGGCCGATGCGCATGTGCAGCGTGGCGGATATCCGCGCCGTGCCGTCGCCGCCCGAGGCGGCCGCCCGGCTGCGCACGCCCTCGAGCTGGGCCGGGATGACGCGCGTGTCGTTGAAGACCATCACGTCGCCGTCGCGCAGCAGCGCGGGAAGATCGCCCACGCGCCGGTCGTCGAGGCCCGCGCCGGGCCTCACATGCAGAAGCCGCGCCGCTTCGCGCGGCACGGCGGGGCGGAGCGCGATCCGCGCCTCGGGGAGATCGAAGTCGAAGAGATCGACCCTCATGGACGGACCGCGCTCCCGCTGTTGCCGTCAGGCGTCGGCAGCGACGCGCATGGTGACGATCGAATCGGGCTCGCGCACCGGCTCGCCGCGCTTCAGCTTGTCGACATTCTCCATGCCTTCCACGACCTCGCCCCAGACCGTGTACTGCTTGTCGAGCCAGGGAGCCCGCTCGAAGCAGATGTAGAACTGCGAATTGGCCGAGTTCGGGTTCGCCGTGCGGGCCATGGAGCAGGTGCCGCGCTTGTGCGGCTCGGCCGAGAACTCGGCCTTCAGGTCGGGCTTCTTGGAGCCGCCGCTGCCGGTGCCCGTCGGGTCGCCGCCCTGCGCCATGAAGCCGTCGATCACGCGGTGGAAGACGACGCCGTCGTAGAACTTCTCGCGCGCGAGTTCCTTGATGCGGGCCACGTGGTTGGGCGCCAGATCGGGCCGCAGCTTGATGACGACGGCGCCTTTCGTCGTCTCGAGCAGCAGCGTGTTTTCGGGATCCTCGTAAGCCATCGTTCTTCCTTCGCATCCGGACAAAAAGAAAAGGTCCGGGCATGGCCCGGACCATCACCTGCCATTGGACGAAAACGGCGCGAAGAACAAGTCCGCGCCGCAGGCCCCGACGGAAGGCTTCAGTTCGCCGCGGAGCCGACCTTCACCGAGAGCATCTTGTCGGGATTCTCGACCGTGCCGTTCTGGGCCGCATCGCCCTTCTTGATCTTGTCGACCACGTCCATGCCCTTGGTTACGTCGCCGACCACCGTATACTGGCCGTCCAGGAAGTCGCCGTCGGCGAGCATGATGAAGAACTGCGAATTGGCCGAGTTCGGGTCCTGCGCGCGCGCCATGCCGACGGTGCCGCGGTCGAACGTCTCCTTGGAGAACTCGGCCTTGAGGTCCGGCTTGTCGGAGCCGCCCATGCCCGTGCCCGTTGGATCGCCGGTCTGGGCCATGAAGCCGTCGATGACGCGGTGGAAGACGACGCCGTCGTAGAAGCCCTCCTTGGCGAGTTCCTTCAGACGCTGGGCGCTTTCCGGCGCGATGTCGGGCCGCAGCTTGATGTCGATCTCGCCGTCCTTGGTGGTGATGACGAGCGTGTTCTCGGCGTCCTGGCTTTGCGCCGACGCGGGCCCGGCGAAGGCGGCGAGGCCGAGAGCGGTGGCGAGACCGAGCGTTGCGAGAAGCTTCATGGGGAACAGACTTTCCTTCGGGACGCCGCCGCGGCGTCAGGCGTGTTTGGCTTTCATCGCGCGAGCGACGACCGGGGGGACGAACGGTTCGACGTCTCCTCCCATGGCCGCGATCTGGCGGACCAATGTGGCGGTTATTGGCCTCGTGGCGGTGCTGGCGGGAAGGAAGACGGTGACGAGCCCTGGCGCCATGACGCCGTTCATGCCGCTCATCTGCATTTCGTAGTCGAGATCGGTGCCGTCGCGCAGGCCGCGCACCAGGGCCGTCGCGCCCGCCTTTTCGGCCGCCTTCACCACCAGCCCCTGGAAGGCCTCGACAAGGATCCGGCGCCCCGCATCGCCCGGCAGATCCGCCGCGACGGTCCGGATCAGCGCGGCGCGCTCCTCGAAGTCGAAGAGCCCCGCCTTGCCCGGATGGATGCCGATGGCGACGACCACCTCGTCGAACAGCGCCAGCGCGCCTTTGAGGACGTCGACATGCCCGTTCGTCATCGGATCGAACGATCCCGGATAATAGCCGCGCCGCATGCTCGCACCTCCCTTTCGCGCCCCAGCGGAACGATGCGAGCATAAGTTCCTGACACGCTGAAGGAAACGTGAACGCCTCGGTCACTCGATTTTCACGCCTGACAAGTCAAACTGGGAACTGAAAGGCAACGTCGCCCATTAAGACGGCGAACAAGGGGATTTCCGATGATGGTCTTCGCGCTTTCTCTCGCCATGGTCGTTGCTCTCGCCAGCGCCACGGCAGTCGCCATTCACGAAGAGGCGAGCAAGGCTCGCGTCAAGGCGACCGTGCGCAAGACGCGGATCATGAACTGATTTTCGCCTCCGGCGGCGTCTGATCGGACGCAGGTTCGCCGTCGCGCGGACGAACGATCCGCCGGTTCGGCCGGCAAGACTTTCTTTACAGGTATACTGACGACACGCAAGCAACGGCGTCGCGGCCCCGGGCCGGTCGCGTTTGTTGCGGGATACGGCCCGTGACCGCGAAGCGAATGGTTCACGGGATCGCTGTCGCCGCCGGGCCCCGCTCAAACATACGAAAGGCCTGTCCGGCATCGATCCGGACAGGCCTTCGTTTTCAGATGTGGGCCGTTCCATGGGCTGCGGCTCGTTGACGCCGTGACGCCATCGAGCCGGTCCCTCATGCCTCCGGCGGTGTGTCGCCCGTGTCGGCGCCGGCATCGCCTTCGGGCAGGATCGGCTCGGCTTCCGCTTCGGGGTTCCCCTGATCGGGGATCCGCTCGACCGACACGACGCGTTCGCCATCCGCCGTCTTGAAGATCGTCACGCCCTTGGTCGCGCGGCCGGCCATGCGGATGCCCTCGACGGGCACGCGGATCATCTGGCCGCGATCGGAGATGAGCAGGAGTTCGTCGCCGGTCTCCACGGGGAAGCCGGCCACCAGCGGCCCGATGTCCTTGAGCCGGTTGACGTCCGTCGCACGGATGCCCTTGCCGCCACGCCCGCTGATGCGGAACTCGTAGGACGAGGAGCGCTTGCCGAAGCCGAACTCGCTGACCGTGAGGATGAACTCCTCCGCCGCGCTGAGATAGGCGTAGCGCTCCTGGTCGATCGCGACGTCCTCGACCGCCTCCTCGTCGACGCCCGGATCGAGGCTCGGCTCGGAGGCCGAGGGCTCGCCATCCACCGCGCGCCGCATCTTGAGATAGGAGGCGCGCTCGGCCGGCGTCGCGTCGACATGGCGCAGGATCGCCATCGAGATGACCGTCGCCCCCTCTCCAAGGCCGATGCCGCGCACGCCGATCGAGTTGCGCCCCGCGAAGACGCGCACGTCCGTCACGGGGAAGCGGATGCACTGGCCGGACGAGGCCATCAGCAGGACGTCGTCGTCTTCCGAGCAGGTGGCGACGGCGAGAATCTCGTCGCCCTCCTCCTCCAGCTTCATGGCGATCTTGCCGTTGCGGTTGACCTGCACGAAGTCCGACAGCTTGTTGCGCCGCACGGTGCCGCGCGTGGTGGCGAACATCACGTTCAGCTCTTCCGCCGCCTGCGGATCGCTCGGCAGCGGCAGAATGGAGGTGATGCGCTCGCCCTTCTCCAGCGGCAACATGTTGATCAGCGCCTTGCCGCGCGACTGCGGATTGGCGAGCGGCAGACGCCAGACCTTCTCCTTGTAGACGATGCCGCGCGAGGAGAAGAACAGGACGGGCGTGTGGGTGTTGGCGACGAAGAGGCGCGTCACCGAATCCTCGTCGTTCTTCAGGCTCATGCCCGAGCGGCCCTTGCCGCCGCGGCGCTGCGCCCGGTAGGTCGCCAGCGGCACGCGCTTGATGTAGCCGCCGTGGCTGACGGTGACGACCATGTCCTCGCGCGGGATCAGGTCCTCGTCGTCCATGTCGGCCGCGCCCTCGGAAAGCTCGGTGCGGCGCGGCGTGGCGAACTCGTCGCGCACGGCGATGAGTTCGGCCTTGATGATCTCGCGCACCTTCGTGCGCGAGGAGAGGATCTCCAGATACTCGCGGATCTCCTCGCCGATCTTGTTCAGCTCGTCCGCGATCTCGTCGCGCCCGAGCGCCGTCAGGCGCTGCAGGCGAAGGTCGAGGATCGCGCGGGCCTGCGTTTCGGAAAGGCGGTAGGTGCCGTCCTCGGCGATGCGGTGGCGCGGATCGTCGATGAGCCGGATCAGCGGCGCGACGTCCTTGGCCTCCCAGGCACGCTCCATCAGCTGCTCGCGCGCCGTCTGCGGATCGGGCGCCTGGCGGATCAGCTTGATGATCTCGTCGATATTGGCGACCGCGATGGCGAGGCCGACGAGGACGTGGGCGCGCTCGCGCGCCTTGCGCAGCAGGAACTTGGTCCGCCGGTTCACCACCTCCTCGCGGAAGGAGATGAAGGCGGTGAGGATGTCGGTCAGCGACATCTGTTCCGGCTTGCCGCCGTTCAACGCCACCATGTTGGCGCCGAAGGAGGTCTGCAGCGGCGTGAAGCGGTAGAGCTGGTTCAGGACGACGTCGGAGGAGACGTCGCGCTTGAGCTCGACGACGACGCGGTAGCCCTCGCGGTCGCTCTCGTCGCGGATGTCGGAAATGCCCTCGATGCGCTTGTCGCGCACGAGCTCGGCCATCTTCTCGATCATCGTCGACTTGTTGACCTGGTAGGGCACCTCGGTGACGACGATGGCCTCGCGGTCGCCGCGCATCGGCTCGACATGTACCTTGCCGCGCATCAGGATCGAGCCGCGGCCGGTGGCATAGGCCGACAGGATGCCGGCCCGGCCGAGGACGATCGCGCCCGTCGGGAAGTCCGGGCCGGGAATGATCTCCATCAGCTCGTCGAGACCGATGGCCGGATTGTCGATCATCGCCACGCAGCCGTCGACGATCTCGCCGAGATTGTGCGGCGGGATGTTCGTGGCCATGCCGACGGCGATGCCGCCCGAGCCGTTGACGAGAAGGTTCGGCACGCGCGCCGGCAGCACAGCCGGCTCCTGCTCGCGCCCGTCGTAATTGTCCTGGAAGTCGACGGTCTCCTTGTCGATATCCTCCAGCAGCGCTTCGGACACCTTGTGCAGGCGCGATTCCGTGTAGCGCATGGCCGCCGGGGGATCGCCGTCGATCGAGCCGAAATTGCCTTGCCCGTGGATGAGCGGGGCGCGCATCGACCAGTCCTGCGCCATGCGCACGAGCGCGTCGTAGATCGAGGCGTCGCCGTGCGGATGGTATTTGCCCATCACCTCGCCGACGACGCCGGCGCATTTGCGGTAGGGCCGGTTATAGGCGAGACCCATGCCGTGCATGGCGTAGAGGATGCGGCGATGCACCGGCTTCAGCCCGTCGCGCACGTCGGGAAGCGCGCGGCTCACGATCACGCTCATCGCGTAGTCGAGATAGGAGCGCTGCATCTCCTCCACGATGGAGATCGTGTCGATGCCGGTCGGCCGCGGCGGCGGCGGGGTATCGTCTGTGTCGTCTGCCAAAACTCTATCCCGACATCGGGTGAACCAAAGCCTAGCCTATAGCCTGCATGGCCTCCGCGCGCAAACGCGGCGACACCCCTCTCGCGACGGTTTCGCAAGGAATTTCAGCGAGTTCGGGGCTTGGCGAAAGAAACGCCGGCGCGGCCGCGGCAAGACCGCCGGACGCGGCGCTCGACCAGGCCTCCGCCGCGCGGGAATCGGGCGGGCACGAAACGGCACCACGCTCCCGAGTCGTCGCGGCGCTTTTCGCCTTGCCGCACCGCCGCAATTCCGCGACCCTCGCAAGACAGTCCAACGGAGCGGCGCGTGACCGACCTTCTCATCAACGGCTTCGTGACGCTCTTCGTCATCCTCGACCCGCTCGGCCTCGTCCCGCTCTTCCTCACCGTCACAACGGGCGCGGGAGAGGCGCAGCGCCGTCGCATCGCGCTTCGGGCCTGCCTCATCGCCTTCGGCATCCTCGCGCTGTTCGGCCTCTTCGGCCTGCGGCTCCTCGACGGCCTCGGCATCTCGCTCGGCGCCTTCCGCGTCGCCGGCGGCCTGTTCCTGTTCTGGATCGGCTTCGAACTGGTCTTCGAGAAGCGGCAGGAGCGCCACGAGCGCAGCACGACGCGGGTGATGGAGGAGGTGGACCTCTCGCATGTCGCCGCCTTTCCGCTGGCCATTCCCCTCATGGCCGGCCCCGGCGCCATCTCGGCCGTGATCCTCCTCTCCGGATCGCTGCCGACCGTCGTCGGCCAGCTCGGCCTTCTCGCGGTCATCGCGCTGGCCCTCGGCCTCACCTTCGCCTGCCTGCGCCTCGCCAACCGCCTCGACCGTTTCCTCGGCGCCACGGGCCGCGTCGTCGTCTCCCGGCTCCTGGGCGTGCTTCTGGCGGCGCTGGCCGTGCAGTTCGTCGCCGACGGCATCGGCGAGCTCTACGCCACGATCTCGCGCGATCGGGCCTTGGGCTGACGATCGGGCCCGCGAACGAAAACGCCGCTTGCGTGTTTCGGTCCGTCGAACCGGAAGGACGCGGGACATGGCACGATCGGCGGACCGTCGAAATCCCCAGCAGGAGGGAAGCCGCAAGGCCGTCTTCGCGGCGATGGGCGCCAATCTCGCCATCGCCGTCACCAAGTTCGGCGCCGCGCTCTACACCGGGTCGTCCTCGATGCTCGCCGAGGGCATCCACTCGCTGATCGACACGGCGAACGAAGGCTTCCTGCTCCTCGGCCTGCACCGCGCGAAAAAGCCCGCCAATGCCAGACATCCGTTCGGCTACGGCGTCGAGATCTATTTCTGGTCCTTCGTCGTCGCGATCCTGATCTTCGCGCTCGGCGCCGGCTTCTCGATCTTCGAGGGCGTCGAGACGCTCCTGAGCGAGGACGGCGGCAGCGTGCAGGCCCCCTACGTCGCGCTGGCGGTGCTGGCGCTGTCGTTCCTCTTCGAGGGCCTGTCCTGGCGCGTCGCCTACCGGGAGTTCAACGCCCGGCGCGCCGGCAACGGTCTCGTGCGAGACCTGCGCGACATGAAGGATCCGTCGGTCTTCGTGGTCCTCTTCGAGGACAGCGCGGCCTGTATCGGCATCGTCATCGCCGCGCTCGGCATCGCGCTCGCCTGGACGACCGGCATCCACGCCTTCGACGCCATCGGCTCGATCCTGATCGGCGTCCTTCTCGCGGCGACCGCCGCCATCCTCGCCGTCGAGACCAAGGGTCTCCTCATCGGCGAGGCGGCCTCCCCCGAGATGGAGGCGCTGGTGCGCGAACGCGTCGCGGAACTGCCGGAGATCGTCGCGGTGAACGAGCTGCGCACGCTGCACATGGGGCCCAACGACGTGCTCCTGACGATGAGCGTCGATTTCGAGGATGGCGTCGTCTCGCAGCGCATCGAGGCGCTGGTGAGCGAGATCGAGACCCGCCTGCGCCGCCGCTTCCCGCTGGTGCGTCGCGTCTACATCGAAGTGCAGTCGCGCTCCGGCCACGCGGCGCTGGCGGATGGCGAGGACGGTTCGATCGCCCCGATCCTCACCGCCTGATCTCGGCCACGCCTGTCTCCAACAGAAAAGGGCGCGCCTTTCGGCACGCCCTTCCTGGAAACCAGACGCTCGCCTTCGCTCAGAACGGGATCTCGTCGTCGAGGTCGGGCCCGCCACCGCCGCCATAGCCACGGTCGCCGCCACCGCTTCCGCCGCCGCGGTCCGGAGCGCCGCGCCCCGCGCCGCCGCCGCGGTCGTAACCGCCGCCGCCGCCGCGAGCACCGCCGCCGCTTCCGCCGCCACGCTCGTACGAACCGCCGCCGCCGCCTTCATAGGACGCGCCGCCGCCCTCGCCGCGGCCGCCGATCATCTGCAACTCGCCGCGGAAGCGCTGCAGCACCACCTCGGTCGTGTAGCGCTTCTGCCCGGACTGGTCGTCCCAGGAGCGCGTCTGCAGCTGGCCCTCGATATAGACGGTGGAGCCCTTCTTCAGATACTGCTCGGCGACCTTTACGAGATTCTCGTTGAAGATCACGACGTTATGCCACTCGGTCTTTTCCTTGCGCTCGCCGGAGGCCTTGTCGCGCCAGCTCTCCGACGTCGCGATGCGCAGGTTCACGACGGCATCGCCGGAGTTCAGGCGGCGCACTTCGGGATCGGCCCCGAGATTGCCGACCAGGATCACCTTGTTGACGCTGCCTGCCATCTGTCCGTCACTCCTACGCTAGGCCGCTGAGCCTAAGGGCCTGCGGCGGCGAAACCAAGCCGCATTCGTCCTCTGTCCACATCCGCGGACAAGACAGCCTCGACCGATCCTTTCAGGACGAGGGCGGTTGACGCGCCGCCGCGACGGAACATAATAGGAACGCACTGGCGGAGGAAGCCTTTTTCGATCGGCGCCTTTGAACTCGCGGCGCCAAGCCCGATATGGGCGAGGGCGCGGCGGCGACCGTAGCCCGGGCCGGGCAGCGACGATCCGTCCGGCGGCCTGGGCTCCGTCGGGCGCGCAAAGGACTTGGCTTTCGAGCCGAATGATGTAGCTCGCAATCGATCCCGAACGGCCGGCGGACAGCCCATGAAGAACGTCATCTCCATCCGCGGCGCGCGCGAGCATAACCTGAAGAACGTCGATCTGGACCTTCCTCGCGATTCGCTGATCGTGATGACGGGCCTGTCGGGCTCGGGCAAGTCCTCGCTCGCCTTCGACACGATCTACGCGGAGGGTCAGCGGCGCTATGTCGAGAGCCTGTCGGCCTATGCGCGCCAGTTCCTGGAGATGATGCAGAAGCCGGATGTCGACCAGATCGACGGGCTCTCGCCGGCCATCTCCATCGAGCAGAAGACCACCTCGAAGAATCCGCGCTCCACGGTCGGCACGGTCACCGAGATCTACGACTACCTGCGCCTTCTCTTCGCGCGCGTCGGCATTCCCTACTCGCCCGCGACCGGCCTGCCGATCGAGAGCCAGACCGTCAGCCAGATGGTGGACCGCGTTCTTGAGCTCGAGGAAGGCACCCGCCTCTACCTGCTGGCGCCCATGGTCCGCGGCCGCAAGGGCGAGTTCCGCAAGGAACTCGCCGATCTGCAGAAACGCGGCTTCCAGCGCGTGCGCATCAACGGCGCGTTCCACGACATCGCCGAGGCGCCGACGCTCGACAAGAAGTACAAGCACGATATCGACGTGGTGGTGGACCGCGTCGTGGTGCGGGCCGACATGAAGGCGCGCCTTGCAGATTCCCTCGAGACCGCGCTGGGTCTGGCCGAGGGGCTCGCCGTCGCCGAATTTGCCGACGGGCTCGACCAGAACGGCAAGCCCAAGCAGCTCGTCTTCTCCGAGAAATTCGCCTGCCCCGTCTCCGGTTTCACCATTCCCGAGATCGAGCCGCGGCTCTTCTCCTTCAACAACCCCTTCGGCGCCTGCCCGCGCTGCGACGGGCTCGGCTCGCAGCAGGCGGTCGACCCCAAGCTCATCGTTCCGAACGAGGCGGTGCGTCTCAAGGCCGGCGCCATCGCGCCCTGGGCGAAGTCCACCTCACCCTTCTATGGCCAGACGCTGGAGGCGCTCGCCCGCGTCCACGGCTTCAAGACGACCGATCGCTGGCAGGATCTGCCGCCGGTCGCGCAGAAGGCGATCCTCTACGGGACCGGCAAGGAGAAGATCGAGTTCCGCTACGATGACGGGCTGCGCTCCTACAAGACGACCAAGACCTTCGAAGGCGTGATCCCGAACCTCGAACGCCGCTGGAAGGAAACCGATTCGGCCTGGATGCGCGAGGAGATCGAGCGCTTCATGTCGGCCACGCCCTGCCCGGCCTGCAGCGGCTTTCGGCTGAAGCCCGAGGCTCTGGCGGTGAAGATCGCAGGCTGCCATATCGGCGAGGTCACGCAGCTCTCGATCCGCCATGCCGTGACCTGGTTCGAGGCGCTGCCGGGCAAGCTCACGGCGAAGCAGAACGAGATCGCCGTTCGCATCCTCAAGGAGATCCGCGAGCGGCTGCGCTTCCTGAACGATGTCGGGCTCGATTATCTCACCCTCTCCCGCTCCTCCGGAACGCTGTCGGGCGGCGAGAGCCAGCGCATCCGCCTCGCCTCGCAGATCGGCTCGGGGCTCACGGGCGTCCTCTACGTTCTCGACGAGCCCTCCATCGGCCTGCACCAGCGCGACAACGAGCGCCTGCTGGTGACGCTCAAGCACCTGCGCGATATCGGCAACACGGTGATCGTGGTCGAGCACGACGAGGACGCGATCCTGTCGGCGGATTATGTCGTCGATATTGGTCCGGCGGCGGGCATCCATGGCGGGCAGGTGATCGCCTCCGGCACGCCGGCGGAGGTGCAGGCCAATCCGAAGTCGCTGACCGGCCAGTATCTCGCCGGAACGCTCGGCGTCGCCGTGCCCGCCAAGCGGCGCAAGCCGCAGAAGGGCAAGGCGATCAAGGTCTCCGGGGCGCGCGGCAACAACCTGAAGAACGTCTCGGCGGACGTGCCGATCGGCCTCTTCACCTGCGTCACCGGCGTTTCCGGCGGCGGCAAGTCGACCTTCCTCATCGAGACCCTGTTCAAGGCGGCGGCGCGGCGCATCTCGAACGCCCGCGACGTGCCGGCCGAGCACGACGGCGTCGAGGGGCTGGAACTGCTCGACAAGGTGATCGACATCGACCAGTCGCCGATCGGGCGCACGCCGCGCTCCAACCCGGCCACCTATACCGGCGCCTTCACGCCGATCCGCGACTGGTTCGCCGGCCTGCCGGAGGCGAAGGCCCGCGGCTACCAGCCCGGCCGCTTCTCCTTCAACGTCAAGGGCGGTCGCTGCGAGGCCTGCCAGGGCGACGGCGTCATCAAGATCGAGATGCACTTCCTGCCCGACGTCTACGTCACCTGCGACGTCTGCCACGGCAAGCGCTACAATCGCGAGACGCTGGAAGTGACCTTCAAGGAGAAGTCGATCGCCGACGTGCTCGACATGACCGTCGAGGAGGCCGTCGACTTCTTCGCCGCCGTGCCCGCCGTGCGCGACAAGCTGGCGACCTTGAAGGAAGTGGGCCTCGGCTACGTCAAGGTCGGCCAGCAGGCGACGACGCTCTCGGGCGGCGAGGCGCAGCGCGTGAAGCTCGCCAAGGAACTGGCGCGCAAGGCGACCGGCCGCACGCTCTACATTCTCGACGAGCCGACGACGGGCCTGCACTTCCACGACGTCGCCAAGCTCCTGGAGGTGCTGCACGACCTCGTCGACCGCGGCAACACGATCGCCGTGATCGAGCACAATCTGGAGGTCATCAAGACGGCCGACTGGATCATCGACATCGGGCCCGAAGGCGGCGACGGCGGCGGCGAAATCGTCGCCACGGGCACGCCGGAGGAAATCGTCAAGGAGAAGCGCTCCTATACCGGGCGCTTCCTGCGCGATCTCCTGGAGCGTCGCCCGCAGGTGAAGCGCGAGGCGGCGGAGTAGCGCGGCGCGCCCGTTGCAGCATCGGACGACAGAGAGAACCCGGGTCAAGCCGAGGGGCCGGCGCCCTGTCGGCCAATCTCGGGGGCGTGCGGCACGGCCCTGGCGTCAGCCCAGTTCGGCGTGAACCTGCGGCATCAGCCCCGGCAGGTCCTCGGCGATGAGGCCGGGGCCGAAGCGTTCCGCCGCCCGCCCATGCATCCACACGGCCGCGCAGGCCGCCTCGAAGGGCGGCGTGCGCTGCGCGAGAGCGGCGGCGACGAGGCCGGACAGGACGTCGCCGGTCCCGGCCGTCGCAAGCCAGGGCGTGCCCGTCGCGTTGATCGCGGCGCGACCGTCGGGCGCCGCGATTACGGTGTCGGCCCCCTTGAGCACGACGACGGCGCCGGCGCGCCGCGCCGCCTCCCGCGCGCGATCCGTCTTCGCCATGCTCCGCGCGACGGAGAGATCGGGGAACAGGCGCTTGAACTCGCCTTCATGCGGCGTCAGCACGAGGGGCGCATCGCCCCGCGCGGCGAAGAGCGCGGTCGGCTCACCCGCGAAGGCGGTGATGCCGTCGGCATCCAGCACCAGCGCGCGCCCGGCCGCCATGACCGCCGCGGCATAGGCCCTTGCCGGTTCGCCGGCGCCGAAGCCCGGCCCCAGAACGAAGGCGTTGAAGCGCTCGTCCGTCAGATGCCCGGCGAGTTCGGCCACGTCGTTGCAGCGCTTCAGCATGATCGCGGTGAGATGCGCCGCATAGGCGAGGACGGCCGATCCCGGCGCGAAGACGCTGACGAGCCCTGCCCCGCCGCGCAGCGCCGCAAGGGCCGAGAGACGCGCGGCGCCCGTGCGGGCGGTCGGCCCGCCGAAGACGACGGCGTGGCCGCGGTCGTATTTGTGTCCGGCCGCCTGCGGCCGGCGCAGCGCCTGCGCGAAGAGGCGCGGCTCGTTCCGGAAGGTCTGCGGCGCGATCTCGTCGAGCACGGCCGCGCCGATCCCGATCTCGGCGATCTGCAATGTCCCGCAATGGTCGCGGCCCGGCTGCAGGAGATGGCCCGGCTTGGCGCGGAAGAAGGTGACCGTCGCGTCCGCCTCCACGGCGACGCCCAGCGCCTGCCCGCTCCCGCCGTGAAGGCCGCTCGGCAGGTCGATGGCAAGCACCGCGACCGCGCTTGCGTTCAACCGCTCGATCGCCGCGCGCGCCGCGCCCTCGGGCGGGCGCGCAAGTCCGGCGCCGAAGAGCCCGTCGACCACGAGCGCGAAACCGTCCGGCCGAAACTCCGGAAGAGACCGAACGCCGCCCGTCCAGGACCCTGCCGCGAGCGCCGCGTCGCTGCCCTCGCGGGGCCTGCCGAGGGTGAAAAGCGCGACCTCGCGGCCTGCCTCCGCGAGACGGCGCGCCGCGACATAGGCGTCGCCGCCATTGTTACCGGGCCCGGCGAGGACGGCGACGGGACCCGCGGCCGCGAGCGCTTCGGCCGCCATGGCCACCGCCGCGCCCGCGTTTTCCATCAGCGCGATGCCGGCGGTGCCGGCCGCGATCGTCAGGGCGTCGGCACGCGCCATCTCGTCCGGGGTCAGGAGCGCGACCGCGTTCGGGTCGAAGGTCTGGCGGCGTTTCATCGATCGATCCTCAAGGGGGCACCGCCGTTGGAGACCGCGCGGGCGGGCTGGCCGGCCAGGGCCGGTCCGTTCGGGCTCCCCGGCCAAATTGAGAGGCCGGGAAGGCGGCTTGCCTGTTGCCCGCCCTTTGCGAAAGTCCTATCCCAGACGAGGCCGCGGGTGCGTTTCGGGAGAGGCGGTGCCCCGGCTCTTCGGAACCGGCGCGGCAGGAGGCCGGACGGCGTGCCGAACGGTGGCATCAACGTCGAGAAGGAATGTCGATGAAGAAGGTGGAGGCGATCATCAAGCCCTTCAAGCTCGATGAGGTGAAGGAAGCTCTCCAGGAAGCCGGCCTGCAGGGCATCACGGTCACCGAAGCCAAGGGTTTCGGCCGGCAGAAGGGCCATACGGAGCTCTATCGCGGCGCCGAATACGTCGTCGACTTCCTGCCCAAGGTGAAGGTCGAGGTCGTGCTGCCCGACGAGGCCGTCGCCGCCGCCGTCGAAGCCATCCGCAAGGCCGCCCAGACGGGCCGCATCGGCGACGGCAAGATTTTCGTGTCCAACATCGAGGACGCCGTGCGCATCCGCACCGGCGAGGCGGGTCTCGACGCGATCTGAGCGTCCCGCATCTCGGTTTTTCAAGAACAATACGTATCGATAGGAAGGATCCGCATGACGAGCGCCAACGACATCCTGAAGCAGATCAAGGACAACGACGTCAAATTCGTCGATCTCCGCTTCACGGACCCCAAGGGCAAGATGCAGCACGTGACGATGGACGTGTCCATCGTCGACGAGGACATGTTCTCCGAAGGCTCGATGTTCGACGGCTCGTCGATCGGCGGCTGGAAGGCGATCAACGAGTCGGACATGGTCCTCATGCCCGATCCCGAGACGGCCTACATGGACCCGTTCTTCGCCCAGTCGACCATGGCGATCGTCTGCGACATCCTCGATCCCGTGTCCGGTGAATCCTACAACCGCGACCCGCGCGGCACGGCCAAGAAGGCCGAGGCCTACCTGAACCAGTCGGGCATCGGCGACACGGTCTATGTCGGCCCCGAGGCCGAGTTCTTCATCTTCGACGACGTGCGCTACAAGGCCGACCCCTACAATACCGGCTTCAAGCTCGATTCGACCGAACTGCCCTCGAACGACGACACCGAATACGAGACGGGAAATCTCGGCCACCGTCCGCGCGTGAAGGGCGGCTACTTCCCCGTCCCGCCGATCGACAGCTGCCAGGACATGCGCTCCGAGATGCTCTCGGTGATGGCCGAGATGGGCGTCGCCGTCGAGAAGCACCACCACGAGGTGGCCGCGGCCCAGCACGAACTCGGCATCAAGTTCGACACGCTCGTGCGCAACGCCGACAAGATGCAGATCTACAAATACGTGATCCATCAGGTCGCCAATGCCTACGGCAAGACCGCGACCTTCATGCCCAAGCCCATCTTCGGCGACAACGGCTCGGGCATGCATGTGCACCAGTCGATCTGGAAGGGCGGCAAGCCGACCTTCGCGGGCAACGAATATGCCGGCCTTTCCGAGAGCTGCCTGTTCTATATCGGCGGCATCATCAAGCACGCCAAGTCGCTGAACGCCTTCACCAACCCGTCGACCAACTCGTTCAAGCGCCTGGTTCCGGGCTACGAGGCGCCGGTCCTGCTGGCCTATTCGGCCCGCAACCGCTCGGCCTCCTGCCGCATCCCGTTCGGCCAGTCGCCGAAGGCCAAGCGCGTCGAGGTCCGCTTCCCCGACCCGACGGCGAATCCCTATCTCGCCTTCGCCGCCATGCTCATGGCCGGCCTCGACGGCATCAAGAACAAGATCCACCCGGGCGAAGCCATGGACAAGGATCTCTACGACCTGCCGCCCGAGGAACTGAAGGAAATCCCGACCGTCTGCCGCTCGCTGCGCGAAGCGATGGAGAGCCTCGACGCCGACCGCGACTACCTGAAGGCCGGCGGCGTGTTCGACGACGACCAGATCGACGCGTTCATCGACCTGAAGATGGCCGAGGTCCTGCGCTTCGAGATGACGCCGCACCCGGTCGAGTTCGATATGTACTACTCGGTCTGACGACCGAACCGGACGGCGGGCACATCGCCGGCTGGTCCTGAAACAGGGAGGCCGGGGCCGCGGACGACGATCCGCGGCCCCGGCCTTTTTCATGCCCGTCTCGCGCCGCGCAGGCCCGGCCGAAAGCGATCTGCGCGCGGGACGCCGCGCATGCAAAAGCCCGCCGCCTCGAAAGGCGACGGGCTTCAGGGGAGGACGATGCGACGCGCCGGGCGCCGCGATGCGTCAGGCGGCGACGGAGACCTTGGCTTCGCCGGTATCGACTGACGCGATGGTCTTCAGGATCTGCGAGGCGATCTGGTAGGGGTCGCCCTGCGAGTTCGGACGGCGATCCTCGAGATAGCCCTTGTAGCCGTTGTTCACGAAGGAATGCGGCACGCGGATCGAGGCGCCGCGGTCGGCCACGCCGTAGCTGAACGTGTGGATCGACTGCGTCTCGTGCTTGCCGGTCAGCCGCAGGTGGTTGTCGGGGCCGTAGACGGCGATGTGGTCGGCACGGTTCTCCTCGAAGGCGGCCATCAGCTTCTCGAAATACTCCTTGCCGCCGGTCTCGCGCATGAAGGTGGTGGAGAAGTTGGCGTGCATGCCCGAGCCGTTCCAGTCGGTGTCGCCGAGCGGCTTGCAGTGGTACTCGATGTCGATGCCGTATTTCTCGGTCAGGCGCTCCAGCAGGTAGCGGGCCATCCAGACTTCGTCGGCCGCCTTCTTGGAGCCCTTGCCGAAGATCTGGAACTCCCACTGGCCCTTGGCCACCTCGGCATTGATGCCCTCGTGGTTGATGCCGGCGGCGAGGCAGAGGTCGAGATGCTCCTCGACGATCTCGCGGGCGATGTCGCCGACCTTCGAATAGCCGACGCCGGTGTAATACGGGCCCTGGGGAGCGGGATAGCCGCTCTCGGGGAAGCCGAGCGGGCGGCCGTTCTGGTAGAAGAAATATTCCTGCTCGAAGCCGAACCAGGCGCCCTCGTCGTCGAGGATGGTGGCGCGCTTGTTGGAGGCGTGCGGTGTGACGCCGTCCGGCATCATGACCTCGCACATGACGAGGACGCCGTTGGTGCGGGCGGGATCGGGATAGACCGAAACGGGCTTCAGGACGCAGTCCGAGCTGCGGCCCTCGGCCTGCTGCGTGGACGAGCCGTCGAAGCCCCAGAGCGGCAGCTGCTCGAGCGTCGGGAAAGCATCGAATTCCTTGATCTGCGTCTTGCCGCGCAGGTTCGGCACCGGCGTGTAGCCGTCGAGCCAGATGTATTCGAGCTTGTACTTGGTCATCTCAAAATCCCTCATGAGCAGACGAAACGAACATTTTCAGCCCGGCGACCCCGACGTTCGCTCGGACCGGGTGAATGATCGTCAGCTGTCAGACCCTATGCAGGACGTGTGCCAGATGGAGCGTCCGCCGCCCCGCCCCGCGAGCGGCGGTGGAACGAACGTCGCCCGGCGCGGTTGGCCTTTCGGCAGTTCGAGCGACGGGTCGGCGTTCGAGAGCGCGTTGCGCTGCAATAAACGGCGTTTTCGGGTGCGTTCGAGCCGCGCGCGGACGCCATCCGTGGCCGCCAAGCGGAACGGTGAGCCTGTCGAAGGAAGAAAATCGCGGTCTTCGCTGGTCAATCGGTGAGCATCCGCACGGCATTTCAGGCGCTTCGCGACTGCCTGTTTTTTGCCCATATTGCGCAAACTTCGCGCAGACCTAATATGATCGGGAAAGCCGGTCCCCACCGGATCCGAGGACGACGATCATGGCCAACCTTCACGGCGAGCAGCAGACCGAAAGCAACGTGTTCCAGTTTCCGCTGCGCAAGCGACTGGCCGCGCGCGGGCCCCGCACGATCGACCTTCTGGAAGAGGTCCGGGCCTATCCGGCCTGCGACGCGGCGTCCGGCGACGGCTGGTATCACCTGGCGGCGATCAAGGACGGCGAGCGCGGCTCGCATTCCTGAGGGAGGGCCGGCCCGCGGCCGCCGCTCGGCGGCGCGTTCGGACGCTCCCCTCAAAGGCCGAAGATCGACAGTCCCAGCCGCTTCGTGAGCTTCTCCAGCGCGATCCGCCCGAGATGGGAATTGCCGGAGTCGTCGAGACCCGGCGACCAGACGGCGATCGAGGCCCGGCCCGGAACGACGGCGAGGATGCCGCCGCCGACCCCGCTCTTGCCGGGCAAGCCGACCCGGTAGGCGAATTCCCCGGACCCATCGTAATGGCCGCAGGTCAGCATCACCGCGTTGATGCGCCGCGCCCGCTCGGGCTGCACCACCTGATAGCCCGTCGCCGGATTGCGGCCGGAATGGGCGAGGAAGCGGCCCGCCATGGCGAGCTGCCGACAGCTCATGGCGATGGCGCAGTGATGGAAATAGACGCCGAGCGTGAAGTTCACGGGGTTCTGGATGACGCCGAAGGACTTCATGTAGTTGGCGAGCGCCATGTTGCGGTAGCCGGTGCGCTGCTCGGACGCGGCGACCGCGGCGTCGATCGTGATCTGGTTGTCGTCGGCGAGGAAGCGCATGAAACGCAGGATTTCGCCGAGCGCCTCGCGCGGCTGGTGGCCGTTCAGGATCGTGTCGGTGACCGCGATGGCCCCGGCATTGATGAACGGGTTGCGCGGGATGCCGTGTTCGTTCTCCAGCTGCACGATCGAGTTGAACCGGCTGCCGGAGGGCTCGCGCCCCACGCGGCTCCAGAGCCTGTCGCCGACCATGCCGAGCGCGAGGGTGAGCGTGAAGACCTTGGAAATGCTCTGGATCGAGAAGGGCGCATCGCAATCGCCCGCCGCCGCGACATGGCCGGACGCGTCGACGACCGCGATGCCGAAGGCGGACGCGTCGGCCCGCGCGAGTTCGGGAATGTAGTCGGCGACGCGGCCCCGGTCCGGACGCGTGCGCATCTCCTCGGCGATCTCCGCCACGACGCGGTCGAGGTCCTTGATCCCTGCGTTCATCGTCCCGCCCCTCGCCCGACGCCGCGCCACCGGCACGCGCGGCCCTGACAGTCGTTCAGTCGCGATAGATCGGGAAGCCGGCGCACATCTCGCGAACCTCGGTCGCGATACGGGCAAGCCCCGCCGTCTCGCCCGGCGCTTCGACCACGGCGGCGATCCAGCCGGCGATGGTCTCGAACTCGGCCTTCCCGAAGCCGCGCGCCGTCCCGGCGTTCGAGGACAGGCGCAGGCCGGAGGGCGCCTCCGGCGGCTTCGGGTCGAAAGGGATCTGGTTCTTGTTCACCGCCAGTCCGGCCGCTTCCAGCGCCTTGGCGACGGTGCCCCCGTCCGTGCCCTTCGGCGTCAGGTCCACCAGCATCAGGCCGCAATCGGTGCCGCCCGAGACGAGCCGAAGCCCGCGCCCCGCGAGCCCTTCGGCGAGGCTGCGCGCATTCTCGACCACCGCCTGGTTATAGGCCCCGAAGCCGGGCTCCAGCGCCTCGCCGAGCGAGGCGGCCTTGCCCGCCACGACATGCATCATCACCGACCCCTGGACGCCCGGGAAGATGCCGTGATTGATGCGGTCCGACAGGCTTTCGTCGTTCCACAGGACCAGCCCTCCACGCGCGCCGCGCAGCGACTTGTAGGTCGTCGTCGTGACGACATGGGCGTGCGGGAACGGGTGGGGGTGCAGGCCCGTGGCGACGAGCCCGGCGAAATGCGCCATGTCGACCATCAGGAGAGCGCCGACCTCGTCGGCGATGCGGCGAAGCGCTTCGAAATCGATGGCGCGGGGATAGGCCGAACCGCCCGCCACGATCATCTTCGGCCGATGCTCCCGGGCGAGCGACGCGATCTCGTCGAGATCGAGCCGCTCCGTCCGGCGGGAGACGCCGTAGCGCACGATCCTGTAGTCGCGGCCCGTCAGCGTCGCCGGATGGCCGTGGCTGATATGGCCGCCAGCCGCCACGTCCATCGAGAGAATGGTGTCGCCGAGCTTCAGGAGCCCCAGGAACACGCCGGCATTGGCGTTCGAGCCCGAATGCGGCTGCACGTTGGCGAACCGGCAGCCGAAGAGCCGGCACGCCCGCTCCACCGCCAGCGCCTCGATCGCGTCGGCATAGTCGGCACCGCCATAGTAGCGGCGGTAGGGCAGGCCTTCCACGGTCTTGTTGGTGAGGACCGAGCCCTGTGCCGCGAGCACGCGCCGCGAGACGAGGTTCTCCGAGGCGATCAGCTCGATCCCGTCGCGCTGGCGCGCCAGTTCGCCCGAGATCGCCGCGGCAAGAGCGGGATCGCCCTCGAGGCCGACGGAGAAATAGCCTTTCTCGACCTCGTACATCCCGCAACCCCGAATCGCATTCCGTTCGCTGCGATCGAGATTACGGGCTCCGCCCGTCCTGTCGAGTGCGACGCGGCACGTTCGTCGCCGAGTCCGGGGGCCTCGCTCCCGAAGGCCGCTGCAAACCGGCAACGCCGGGGTCGAGACAGGTGGTCCGGCACCCCCGCCCGCTTGAAGAACATTTCGTGAAAGTATAGGCGTTGGACATGGTTCTTGCGCTGCGATCCCCCTTCCACGAGCGGTTGGAGAAACGATGAGCGCCGACGATCTCTTCGCGTCGGCCGCGGCCGCTGGTGCCGTGCGCCAGGCCCGGCCGAGACCCGCCGCAAAGGCACCCTCGCCCGCCTCGAACGCGCGCGAGCCGGCGGACTACACGGCAGCGGACATCGAGGTTCTGGAGGGGCTCGAGCCCGTCCGACGCCGTCCCGGCATGTATATCGGCGGCACGGACGAGAAGGCGCTGCACCACCTCTTCGCCGAGGTCATCGACAATTCGATGGACGAGGCGACGGCGGGCCATGCCAATTTCATCGAAGTGGCGCTCGAGGCGGACGGAACGCTCGCGGTCAGCGACAACGGCCGCGGCATCCCGATCGACCGCCATCCCAAATATGCCGACAAGTCGGCGCTCGAAGTCATCATGACCACGCTTCATGCCGGCGGAAAGTTCGATTCGAAGGTCTACGAGACCTCCGGAGGCCTGCACGGCGTCGGCATCTCGGTGGTCAACGCCCTGTCGGAGCATCTGGAGGTCGAGGTCGCGCGCAATCGCCGCCTCTACCGCCAGACCTATGCGCGCGGCGCCGCGACCGGACCGCTGCAGGATGTCGGCGAGGTGCACAACCGGCGCGGCACGCGCGTGCGGTTCCGGCCCGATCCGCAGATCTTCGGCGCCGGTGCGCGCTTCGAGCCCGCGCGGCTCCTCGGCATGGCGCGCTCCAAGGCCTATCTCTTCGGCGGCGTCGAGATCCGCTGGTCCTGCGACCCCTCGCTCCTCGATCCGGCCGGCGACATCCCGCCACGCGCGACGTTCCACTTTCCCGGCGGGCTGAAGGACTATCTCGACGCCACGCTCGGCGCCGAGCAGCGGGTCACCTCGCAGATCTTCGCCGGGCGCACCGAGAAGGTGACCGGGCACGGCGCCGTGGAATGGGCCGTGTCCTGGACGCCCGCCGACGGGTTCGTGCGCTCCTACTGCAACACCATCCCGACGCCGGAGGGCGGCACCCACGAGGCCGGTCTGCGCTCGGTCCTCCTGCGCGGGATCAAGGCCTTCGCGGAAGTGTCCGGCAATCGCCGCGCCTCGATCGTGACGGCCGACGACATCATGGCGACGGCTTCGGCGATGCTCTCGGTCTTCATCCGCGAGCCGGAATTCGTCGGCCAGACCAAGGACCGGCTCGCCACGGTCGAGGCGCAGCGCATCGTCGAGGCCTCGATGCGCGACAGTTTCGACATCTGGCTCGCATCCTCCCCGCAGGATGCGGCGCGGCTGATCGACTGGGTGGTCGACAGGGCCGACGAGCGCCTGCGCCGCCGCCAGGAGAAGGAGGTCGGGCGCAAGAGCGCGACGCGCAAGCTGCGCCTGCCCGGCAAGCTCGCCGACTGCTCGCAGTCGGGCGCGGCGGGGGCCGAGATCTTCATCGTCGAGGGCGATTCGGCGGGCGGTTCGGCCAAGCAGGCGCGCGACCGCGCGCGCCAGGCCATCCTGCCCCTGCGCGGCAAGATCCTGAACGTCGCGAGCGCCGGCCGCGAGAAGCTCGGCGCCAACCAGCAGCTGTCCGATCTCACCCAGGCACTCGGCTGCGGCACGCGCTCGAAATACCGGCAGGACGATCTGCGCTACGAGCGCGTGATCATCATGACCGACGCGGATGTCGACGGCGCCCATATCGCCTCGCTCCTCATCACCTTCTTCTTCCAGGAGATGCCGGAGCTCGTTCGCGGCGGCCATCTCTTCCTCGCCGTTCCCCCGCTCTACAAGCTCAGCCAGGGCGGCAAGACGGTCTATGCGCGCGACGACGCCGACCGCGAGCGCATCATCGCGCGCGACTTCAAGAGCCGCGGCAAGGTCGAGATCTCCCGCTTCAAGGGCCTCGGCGAGATGCTGCCCGCGCAGCTGAAGGACACGACGATGGACCCGCGCAAGCGCACGCTCCTGCGCGTCGTTCTCGACGAGGCACCGGAGGCCGGCACGTCCGGCGCGGTCGATGCGCTGATGGGCAACCGGCCGGACGCGCGCTTCCGCTTCATCCAGGAACGCGCGGCCTTCGCAGAAGACCTCGACATCTGATCGTGACGCGGCCAAACGATTGGCCGAAGGGACAGCCCGAAGGAACCCCGTCTTTGAAACTGCCGATCTCCACCTCCGCCGGCCTGATGCTGGCGCTTGTCCTGGCCGCCCCCGCGCTGGCCGCCGGCCCGGACACCGGGTCGCCGAGCCTTGCCGCGCCGGCACCGGCGACGCCCGCGCCGCCGGCGACGCCCGCCGTACCCGACGCGCCCGCCTCGCCGCAGGCTCCGGCTCCCGATGCCGCGCAGGTCACCGCGCCCCCGGTCGCCGCGGCGCCCGTGCCCGCCGATGTGGATGCCGCCGACGCCCGCAAGACGGCGGAAGGACTGCCGGCCTCCGTCGAGGACGTGCAGATCGTCGCGTCCTGGAGCGAAGGCGAGGATTCGGGCGTCTGGCGGACCGTCATGGTGCGCTCGGCCAGCGACCCCGGAAAGTATCGCTTCTTCCTCCAGCAGCTGCGCGTCCAGGACGGCCGCGCCAGCTTGAAGTCGACCGAAGAAGTGAAGGAAATCAACATGATCGAGGGCGCCGTCGTCGGCTACCGGGCGGACGAGCCCGATCCCGCCGCCCCGTCCAGCCTGACGCTGTTCTTCGAGATCATGCCGGTCGACGGAGAGATTCCCGAGACCTACCAGCTGTTCTACACGCCGGGCGAGCCTTATCGGTTCGGTCCCGCCAGCAACTGAGCGATCGCGGCGCCAGGCAGGACGCTTCGTCATCCTTTCGTCGCCTTACGGAAGGCATGATGAAGTCGAACGCCGCGCCGCGAATCGCGGCCTCTTTCAACAAGAACTTGGCAACCCCATCTGAGCCACGGTCTTGACTCGGCGCCATCATCCGGCCTATCGCCCCTATGCGGGGTCCGGACTGGCTGTGGAGCGACCGCTCCCGTAACTCAAGAGAACAGAGCGCTTGACACTATTTTCCGAACTCGGCCTCAGCGCCAAGGTCACGGCGGCCGTAGAGGCCGCAGGCTACAGCCAACCCACGCCGATTCAGGAACAGGCCATTCCGCATGCGCTGCAGCGCCGAGACGTGCTCGGCATCGCGCAGACGGGCACCGGCAAGACGGCGTCCTTCGTTCTCCCGATGCTGACCCTTCTGGAGAAGGGCCGCGCCCGGGCGCGCATGCCGCGCACGCTGATCATCGAGCCGACGCGCGAACTCGCCGCGCAGGTCGAGGACTCGTTCAAGAAATACGGGCTCGACCAGAAGATCAACGTCGCCCTCCTCATCGGAGGCATGTCCTTCGACGAGCAGGACAAGAAAATCGACCGCGGCGTCGACGTCCTCATCGCGACGCCCGGCCGCCTGCTCGATCATTTCGAGCGTGGCAAGCTCCTGATGACCGGCGTCGAGATCCTCGTCATCGACGAAGCGGACCGCATGCTCGACATGGGTTTCATCCCCGATATCGAGCGCATCTGCAAACTCCTGCCCTTCACCCGCCAGACCCTGTTCTTCTCGGCCACGATGCCGCCGGAGATCACGCGCCTCACCGAACAGTTCCTGCAGAACCCGGTGCGCGTCGAAGTGGCCAAGCCCGCCTCGGCCGCCACGACCGTCGAGCAGCGCCTCGTCGCCACGCGGTCGGAGGATTTCGACAAGCGCTCGACGCTGCGCAAGATCCTGCGCGAGCAGGAGGATCTCACCAACGCGATCATCTTCTGCAATCGCAAGCGCGACGTTTCGCTGCTCTTCCGCTCGCTCGAGAAGCACGGCTTCTCCGTGGGCGCCCTGCATGGCGACATGGACCAGCGTGCCCGCATGGCGATGCTGCACGGGTTCCGCGAGAACAAGATCCAGCTCCTCGTCGCGTCCGACGTCGCCGCGCGCGGTCTCGATATTCCGGCGGTGAGCCACGTCTTCAACTACGACGTGCCGATCCATTCGGAGGACTATGTCCACCGCATCGGCCGCACGGGCCGCGCCGGTCGGTCCGGCAAGGCCTTCACTCTCGTCACCAAGTCCGACCGCAAATATCTCGAGGCGATCGAGAAGTTGATCGGCTCCACCACCGAGTGGCATGACGGGACGCTCGCGGACCTGCCGGTCGGCGAGGAGCCCGAGGAGCGGCCGGGTCGCCGCAGCGCCAGCGGTCGCAAGGTCTCGCCGCGCCGCGGTTCCAACACCCGCAGCACGCGCAACCGCGACGAGGCGGAGGCCGCCGAACTGGCGACGGACGCAAAGGCCGTCGAAGCACAGCCGGCCGAGCCGGCGCCCATGCGCGAGCAGCGCCCTGCCCCGGTGCGTTCGGTCGAACGCCAGCCGGAGCGGGACCGTCAGCCGGAGCGTCAGCCGGAGCGCGAGCGCGCTCCGATCTCGGCGGAACGCTCGAATCCGCCGCGTGGCGGCCGCCCGTCGCATGCGCCGCATCACCGCTCGCGCAACGACGACGGCCCCTCGCCGGTCGGCTTCGGCGACGACATCCCAGCCTTCATGCTGATCGGAACGGGCGCCTGACACGGTTGCAGGCGGCCTGAGCGGGTCTCGAGGCGGTCCATCGATGAAGCCGGTCCGTCATGCGGGCCGGCTTTTGCGTTTGACGCCGTTTGAGCCCTGGAGCGGCCTGCGGCCCGCTTCGAGCCCGCTCGTGCGGCTGCGTCGACTGCGAGCGCCGCATAGCGCGCCATCGCATCGGGATCGTCCAAGGCTCGGTCGGGCAGGCTGTGACAGGGCCTGGCCACCGCCGCGCGTCCTTCACGGGCGTAGGTCCAGGGAAGGCCCCCGGCCGCTTCGAAAGCAGCCGTCCTCGTCGCATCGGACTTCAGATAGAGCGCGTCGCGCAGGACGAGCGCGATGATGCGCCCGTCGCTGTAGATGCCCTTGCGGCCGAACATCCCGCGAATCGACATGGGTCCGATCGAGGAGAAGAGCTCCTCGATCGTCGCGTCGTCCGTGAGGTCAGGCGTGGGCCGCCAGAGCGGCGGGGTCGGCCGGCTTCAGTTCGACCGACTCGCCACAGCCGCAGGCCGAGGTCTGGTTGGGATTGCGGAAGGTGAAGCCCGAGCGCAGGACGGTCTGTTCGTAATCCATCTCGGTGCCGAGCAGGAACATGACCGCTTCCGGCGCGACATAGACGCGCGCGCCGTCCCGCTCGACCGTATCCTCGAAGGGCTTGGCCTCGGTCGCGAGATCCACCGTATATTCCATGCCCGCGCAGCCGCCCTTCTTGATGCCGATGCGAAGGCCGAGCGCGTCGCCGCCTTTGACGGAGACGATATCGCGCACCCGCTGCGCGGCAGCGTCGGTCATGCTCATCACGGCGAAACGGCTCATCGGAGACTTCCTCGAATAGAAATCGGCCACGGTTCGAAGATGGCGTGGCCGATCATGCTTCGCAAGACGGATGCGGAAACGGTTTCGGTCCGTCGGCTCAGTACCAGCCGACGGCGACCTGCGCTTCCTCGCTCATGCGTTCGGGCGTCCAGGGAGGATCGAACACGAGTTCGACCCTCACGATGCCGACGCCGTCGACAGAACTGACGGCATTCTCCACCCAGGTCGGCATCTCTCCGGCGACGGGACAGCCGGGCGCGGTCAGCGTCATCTCGACATCGACATTGCGCTCGTCGTCGATGTCGATCTTGTAGATCAGGCCGAGCTCGTAGATGTCGGCCGGGATCTCCGGATCGTAGACCGTCTTCAGCGCCGCCACGATATCGTCGGTCAGGCGCGTCAGCTCGTGGGCGGGGATCGCGCTGGGCGAGACCGCCTCGCCCGAGGCCATCGCGATGTTGGCTTCGGCCGTGTCGTCGTTCGCCACCGCCGGCGCCGTCTTCACGTCGTCCGTCATGGTGTCTCCCTCACGCAAAGAACCGCCTCGCCTTTTCCAGTGATTCCGCCAGGCGGTCCACCTCGGCGAACGTGTTGTACATACCGAACGATGCCCGGCATGTGGAGGTCGCGCCGAACCGCTTCAAGAGCGGCTGGGCGCAATGGGTGCCGGCACGCACCGCGACGCCCTCGCGATCGATCACCATCGACACGTCATGGGCATGGATCCCCTCCAGGTCGAAGGAGATGATCGCGCCCTTGCCCGGGGCCTCGCCGTAGATGCGCAGCGCGTTGATCGCCCGCAGGCGCTCGGTGGCATAGGCGAGGAGGCGATGCTCGTGCGCGGCGATCGCCGGACGGCCGATGCGGTCCATGTAGTCGAGCGAGGCGGCGAGCCCGATCGCCTGGACGATGGGCGGGGTGCCTGCTTCGAACCGGTGCGGCGGCGCGTTGTAGGTGACGCGCTCCTCGCTCACCTCGACGATCATCTCGCCGCCGCCGTTGAACGGGCGCATGCGCTCCATGATCTCGCGCCGCCCGTAGAGGACGCCGATGCCCGTCGGCCCGTAGACCTTGTGGCCTGTGAAGACATACCAGTCGCAGCCGATGTCCTGAACGTCCACCGGCAGATGCACCGCGCCCTGGCTGCCGTCGACGAGGACGGGAATGCCATGGGCATGGGCGAGCGCCGTCACGGCCTTCACATCGACGACCGTGCCGAGCACGTTGGACATATGCGTCGTCGCGACGAGCCTGGTGCGCGGCGTGATCGCCTTCTCGAAATCCGCCAGCGCGATCGAGCCGTCCTCGGCGACCGGCACGAAGACGAGCTTGGCACCCTTGCGCTCACGCAGGAAATGCCAGGGCACGATGTTGGAATGATGCTCGGCGAGCGTCAGCACGATCTCGTCGCCCTCGCCGATCTCCTGCATCGCATGGCCGTAGGCGACGAGGTTGATCGCTTCCGTCGCCGAGCGCGTGAAGACGATCTCTTCCGGGCTTGCCGCGTTCAGGAACCGCGCGACGGTGCCGCGGGCCGCCTCGAAGGCGTCCGTCGCCTTGTTGGAGAGATAGTGGAGGCCGCGATGGACGTTCGCATACTCCTGCGTATACGAGCGCGTGATCGCGTCCAGCATGGCCTGCGGCTTCTGGGCCGAAGCGCCGTTGTCGAGATAGACGAGCGGTTTGCCGTAGACCTCGGTCGAGAGAATCGGGAAGTCGCGGCGCACCGCCTCGACGTCGTAGTCGCCGGCCGTGCCGGTCAGGGCGTCAGCCATCATAGGACATGAACTCCAGGAGCGATCCGTCGGGATCGCGGAAATAGACGCTCGACCCTTCGCCGCGCGCGCCGTTGCGCTTCACGGGTCCGAGTTCGATCGGCACGCCGCAATCGGCGAGATGGGCGATCGCGCCGGCGATGGGGCCATGCCAGCGGAAGCAGAGGTCGCTGTTGCCGGGCATCACCGGCACACGGGCCACGGGCGTCGCGGCCTTGCCGGGTCCGTGGCAGTTCAGCTGCTGCTCACCGAAGCGGAGGGCGAACCCGATTTCGAGCGGCACGAGTTCGGCCTTCACAACGGTCTGGTAGAACGTGCCCGACCGCGCCCAATCCGAGACGTGGATCACGCAATGGTCGAGCGAAACGGTCATCGCGTCCGCACCAGCCAGGCGTCGATGCGCGCCATCAGCGCCTCCTCTACGGCCTCGTCCTCGATCTCCTCGACGACTTCGGCGACGAAGGCCTTCACCAGAAGCGCATTCGCCTCCGCTTCGGGAATGCCGCGCGACATCAGGTAGAAGACGTGATCGGCATTGATCTCGCCGGCCGTCGCGCCGTGCCCGCACTGCACGTCGTCGGCGAAGATCTCGAGCTCGGGCTTGGCCGAGAAGTCGCCCTCGTCCGAGAGAAGCAGCGAATTGCAGGCCATGCGGGCATCGGTCTTCTGCGCGCCCTTCGACACCTTGATCATGCCCTGGAACACGCCGTGGCCGCCGGTGACGACGTTTCGGAACGTCTCCGTGGCGCTGGTATGGGGCACGCGGTGGTCGAGCGTCGTCGTCACGTCCACATGCTGGCCGGCGGCGAGGAGATTGACGCCGCGCATGGCGATCGCCGCGCCCTCGCCGACCGTGGCGCTGTGGACCTCGTAGCGCACGAGCGCGCCACCGGCATTGAGCACGAAGAGGCGGAAGGTGGCGTCCGCCCCGACCGAGACGTTCAGCTGGCCGAGATGCGTCTCGCCCGCCCCCTTGCCCTGATCGACGACCCAGAGGACATTCGCCCCGTCGCCGATCGTCAGCGTGGAAACGCCGGACGAAAGCGAGCCCGCGGCGCCCTCGCTGAGCCGCTCGACGATCGTCGCGGAGGCGCCGGCGCCGATCGTGACGGTGGCCAGGGCATGCGAGCCGCCGTGGCCGGGCGTCGCGCGCAACTCGATCGGGGCCTCGACCGCGGCCCCGTCCGCGACCGCGACATCCACGGCGCCGGCGCCGAAGGCGGCGTTGACGAGCCGCACCGTGTCGATCGGACGGTCGAGATGGTTGGGCGAATGGCTCCAGTCCGCCGACGCGCTCGGCGCCGACAGCGTCACGCCCTCGATCGGGTTGAAGCTCGAGGATCCGACCTCGACGACATGCGCGCCGGTCACGAAGGGCGCCACCAGGGTCGGCTCACCGGCGCTCTCGCCGGTCGCTGCGGGAACGCGGCCGAGGAGCGAGCGCAGGTCCGTGTAGTGCCAGGCCTCGACGCGCCGCGTCGGCAGGCCGTCGCGCTTCAGGGCCTCCACGGCCTCGGCGCGGCCGGCGGAGAGCGCCGTGCCGGCCTCGGCCCGCTCGATCAGCGCCGTCTCGGCATTGGTGCGGGTTCGCAAGGGGACGACGGACATATCAGGCCGCCTCGCCGATGATCTGCGAATAGCCCTCGTTCTCCAGCGTCAGCGCCAGTTCCTTGCCGCCGGACTTGATGATGCGGCCCTTGTAGAGGACATGCACCGTATCGGGCACGATATGCTCCAGCAGGCGCTGGTAATGGGTGATGACGAGGAAGGACCGGTCGGCCGAGCGCAGCGCGTTGACGCCGTCCGAGACGATCTTCAGGGCGTCGATATCGAGGCCGGAATCGGTTTCGTCCATCACGCAGAGCTTGGGCTCCAGAAGGGCCATCTGCAGGATTTCGGCGCGCTTCTTCTCGCCGCCGGAAAAGCCGACATTGAGCGGGCGCTTGAGCATCTCGGGGGCGATCTTCAGGTCGGCCGCCGCCGCCTTCACCCGGCGCATGAAGTCCGGCGTCGTCAGCTCGCCGTCGCCCCGCGCCTTGCGCTGGGCGTTGAGCGCGGTCTTCAGGAAGGTCATCGTCGCGACGCCCGGAATTTCCAGCGGATACTGGAAGGCCAGGAACACGCCGAGCGCCGCGCGCTCCGCCGCGTCCATCTCCAGGATCGACTCGCCGTTATAGAGGATCTCGCCCTCGGTCACCTCGTAGTCCTCGCGGCCGGCGAGGATATAGGAGAGGGTGGACTTGCCCGAGCCGTTCGGCCCCATGATCGCGGCGACTTCGCCCGCCTTCACGGTCAGGTCGAGGCCGCGCAGGATCTCGGTGTCGGTGTCCGCCACCTTGGCGTGAAGGTTCTTGATTTCCAGCACTTTGAGCTTCCAGACTTTCGAGACGGATGGCGCGGCCGAGCGACCGGCGAAATGGGACATTTGATCTTGGCGCAGGACGGCCGACATGCCGCCCTTCCGCCCGGAGGTCGTCTGTCGAGGGACGGTCTTGCCGCCCCTCGACGCAAACGATGGCGGGCCTAGCCGACCGAGCCTTCGAGGCTGATGCCGATGAGCTTCTGCGCCTCGACGGCGAACTCCATCGGCAGCTGCTGGATGACGTCCTTGACGAAGCCGTTGACGATCAGCGCCACGGCCTCCTCCTGCGGGATGCCGCGCTGCATGCAGTAGAACAGCTGGTCCTCGGAGATCTTGGACGTCGTCGCCTCGTGTTCGAACTGGGCCGTGGCGTTCTTCGATTCGATGTAGGGCACGGTGTGCGCGCCGCAGTCCTCGCCGATCAGGAGCGAGTCGCATTGCGTGAAGTTGCGGGCGTTCGAGGCCTTGCCGTTCGCCGTCACCTGGCCGCGATAGGTGTTGTTGGAATGGCCGGCCGAGATGCCCTTGGAGATGATGCGGCTCGACGTGTTCTTGCCGAGATGGATCATCTTGGTGCCGGAGTCGATCTGCTGACGGCCGTTCGACACCGCGATCGAATAGAACTCGCCGCGCGAATTGTCGCCGCGCAGGATGCAGGACGGGTACTTCCAGGTGATCGCCGAACCGGTCTCGACCTGCGTCCAGGAGATGCGCGAGTTGTCGCCGCGGCAGTCGCCCCGCTTGGTGACGAAGTTGTAGATGCCGCCCTTGCCTTCCTTGTCGCCGGGATACCAGTTCTGGACCGTCGAATACTTGATCTCGGCGTCCTTCAGGGCGACGAGCTCGACGACGGCCGCATGCAGCTGGTTCTCGTCGCGCTGGGGCGCCGTGCAGCCTTCGAGATAGGAAACGTAGGCACCCTCGTCGGCGATGATGAGGGTGCGCTCGAACTGGCCGGTGTTGCGCTCGTTGATGCGGAAATAGGTCGAGAGCTCCATCGGGCAGCGCACGCCCTTCGGCACGTAGACGAAGGACCCGTCGGTGAAGACGGCCGAGTTCAGCGTCGCGTAGAAATTGTCCGACACGGGCACGACGGAGCCGAGATACTGCTTCACGAGGTCCGGATATTCCCGGATAGCCTCGGAGATCGGCATGAAGATCACGCCGGCCTTCTGCAGTTCCTTCTTGAAGGTCGTGGCGACGGAGACGGAGTCGAACACGGCGTCGACCGCGACACGGCGCTCGGGCATCTCGATCAGCTCGCCGCTGTCGTCATATTGCGGCGCGGGCGCGCTCTTCACGACACCGGCCAGGATCTCCTGCTCCTTCAGCGGGATGCCCAGCTTCTCGTAGGTGCGCAGGATCTCGGGATCCACTTCCGCGAGCGAGGCCGGGCCGCTCATCGACTTCGGCGCCGCGTAATAGTGGATGTCCTGGAAATCGATCTCCGGATAGTCGAGGCGCGCCCAGGAGGGGCTTTCCATCGTCTTCCAGCGCTCGAAGGCCTCGAGCCGCCAGTCCAGCATCCACTGCGGCTCGTCCTTCTTGGCCGAGATCAGGCGGATGGTCTCTTCGGTCAGCCCCTTGGGCGCCACATCCATCTCGATGAGCGTCTCGAAGCCGTATTTGTACTGATCGACATCGATCCGACGGACCTGATCGATCGTTTCCTGGACTGCAGGCATGACCTTCTCCATACTCGCCGGGGTCAAGGCCCGGTGGTCGGGATTATCCGGGGAAACTATCGTTTCCCGTCGGACTCATAAATAGTGACCTGCGCCCGAAATGACAGGCGCGCTGCGGCATTGCGCGCCGTGTTCAGGCGGCGCGATCCTTCTTCTCCCGGCCGCCCGCGCGGGCGGCGAGGGCCAGATAGGCCTCGGCAAAGTCGTCGATCTCGGCTTGGCCGGTTTCGTAGCCGAAACTCACGCGGATTGCACCCTCGTGCGCATCGAACGGCGCCCCGCCCTCGGCCATGGCGGCGAGAACCGCGCTGCGCCCGACCTTGCCGGATGTGCAGGCCGAGCCGGAGGAGACGGCGAAGCCGGCGAGATCGAGCGCCATCTGCGCCGTCTCGCCCTTCACGCCCGGGCAGACGAGGCAGGACGTGTTCACCAGCCTCGAAGCTCCGGCGCCCGCCACGCGGATTCGCGGATCGCCTTCGACAAGCCGCGCCTCGAGCCGGTCCCGAAGATCGGCCAGCCGCTCGAAGTCGCCCTCCGTGCGCGTCGCGGCCAAGGCGGCGGCGGCGCCGAAGCTTGCGGCCAGTGCCAGCGCCGGCGTGCCCGCGCGGAGCCCCCGCTCCTGCCCGCCGCCGCGAAGCAGCGGCATGGGCCGCGTCTCGGCCCGCGCGATCACCGCGGCGCCGATGCCCTTGGCCGCGCCGATCTTGTGCCCGGACAGGATCAGGGCCGCCGCCCCGAGCCGGCCGGCATCGATCGGCATCCGGCCGGCCGCCTGAACGATGTCGAGCACCAGCGTCACCGGCGCGCCGGCGATCGCCGCGTGGATCGCATCCAGCGGCTGAACGACGCCGGTCTCGGAATTGGCGAGGCACAGGGCGAGGAGGCTCGGCTCGGGCGCCTGCGCGACGAAGGCGCGCAGGGCGTCGATTTCGATCAGACCGTCAGCGTCGACGGGAAGGCGCGTCACGCGGTCCGGCGGAAAGCTGCCGCCGTCGCGAAGGCAGGAATGATCCGTCGCCAGAACGGCAAGGCGGAAAAACCGCGTCGCCCGGCCGCCGACCAGCCAGTCCGGGCCGAGCAGCATCGCGGCCGATTCGGTGGCGCCGCTCGCGAAGACGACGCTTTCCGGCACCGCGCCGACGAGACCAGCCACGTCGCGGCGGGCGGCATCGAGGCAGGCGCGGGCCCTGCGGCCCTCCTGATGGACGGAGGACGGATTGCCGGTCAGAGAGAGCGCCGCGCACAGAGCCTCGCGTGCGCCGTCGAGCAGCGGCGCGGAGGCGTTGTGGTCCAGATAGGAACGGTTGCGGCCGGTCGGCATGGGCTCCCGCGAAGGTCTCGAATTGCGCGCGGCGCGCAAAAACCTTGAATTTCCGCGTCCGTGCGGACTACAAACGCGCACCACGCGCTCATACTTTTGAATGGTTCTAAACTAGAGCCTATGGCGGAGCCGCCTCGCCGTCAACCGGCGGGCCGGACGCGAGCGCCAGAGGAAGAGATATCCATGCCCGAAGTCATCTTCAACGGTCCCGCCGGTCGCCTCGAAGGCCGATACCAGGCCGCCAAGGGCAAGAACGCGCCGATCGCCATCGTGCTGCATCCTCATCCGCGCTTTGGCGGCACGATGAACAACCAGATCGTGTACCAGCTCTTCTACATGTTCGTGGAGCGCGGCTTCACGACCCTGCGCTTCAATTTTCGCGGCATCGGCCGCAGCCAGGGCGAGTTCGACCACGGCTCGGGCGAACTCTCGGACGCGGCGGCCGCGCTCGACTGGGTCCAGTCGATCCATCCCGATTCCAAGCAGTGCTGGGTGGCCGGCTATTCCTTCGGTTCGTGGATCGGCATGCAGCTCCTGATGCGCCGCCCGGAGATCGAGGGCTTCATCTCGGTCGCCCCGCAGCCCAATTCCTACGACTTCTCCTTCCTCGCCCCCTGCCCCTCCTCGGGCCTCATCATCCATGGCGACAAGGACCGTGTGGCCCCGCCGAAGGACGTGCAGACGCTCGTGGAGAAGCTGAAGACGCAGAAGGGCATCCTCATCACGCAGAAGATCATGGAAGGCGCCAACCACTTCTTCAGCGAACACACGGAAGAGCTGATCGGCGAATGCAGCGACTATCTCGACCGGCGCCTCGCCGGCGAGCTCTCCGACCCTCGCCCCAAGCGCCTGCGCTGAGCGATCCTCTGCCGGTTCAGCCGGCGGCGACTGCCTTCGGCGGTCCGGGACGCGAGGCGACGCCGCCGGTGACCGCCGTCCGGCAGCCGGTGGTGGTCGGGTAGGTCAGGGGCAGCCCGGCCAGCGAGCGCTTGGCGAGGAAGGCCCAGGCCTCGGCCTCCATCGCATCGCCGTCGAACCCCGCCTCCTCCGCCGTCACGACGCGCGCGCCGCGCCGTGCGGCACCGGCCTTCAGGTCCGCCAGGATCGCCGGGTGCCGGCGCCCTCCGCCGCAGGCGATCCAGAGCTTCGGCGCCGACGGAAAATGCTCGGCGGACTTCAGGATCGCCTCGGCGCTGACGAAACACAGGGTCCGCGCCACGTCCTCCACCGATCCCGCCGAGGCGTCCGGCATCGGAAAATCGAACCGGTCGAGCGATTTCGGGGCGGCGCGCGCGAAGAACTCCGACGAGAGATAGCGCCCGGCAAGGTCCTCGATCACGCCGCCTTCGCTGGCGATATGGCCGTTCTGGTCGAAGGGAATGCCGATCTCGGTCTGCACCCAGCGATCGATGAGCGCGTTGCCGGGACCGCTGTCGAAGGCCACGGGATCGAGGCTCTCGCCCAGCCAGGTCACGTTCGAGATGCCGCCGATATTGACGAAGACGACCGGCCGCGCGGCAAGGTCCGGCGCGAGGGCCGAGACGAGCGCCTGATGATAGGCCGGCACCAGCGGGGCGCCCTGCCCGCCGGCCATCATATCGGCCGCGCGCATGTCGTGGACGACGGAGAGGCCGAGCGCATCGGCGAGACGTTGCCCGTCGCCGATCTGCACGGTCAGGGCCCGGTCCGGGCGGTGCAGCACCGTCTGGCCGTGGAAGCCGACGACGTCGATCTCCTCCCTCGCAAGGCCGGTATCGCCCAGGAACGTCTCCACCGCCGACGCGTGCCGGTCCGTCAGCGCGACCTCGAGAGCCTCTAGATCGCCGATCCGCGCTTCGCGCCGCGTCAGCGCCTTGGCCGTCTCGAGGCCGGCGGCAAGGCGCCGCTGGAAGGCCGCGTCGTAGGCGTAGACCCGCGCGGGCCCGCGCTCGAACACGGTCACGCCATCCGTGCGGATGGCCGCGACGTCGATCCCGTCGAGCGAGGTGCCGCTCATCAGGCCGATCGACCAGCGCGTCTCTTCGGCGCCCTCGTGTTTCACTGGCATTCACCGCCCGTTTTGCTATGAGCCGCAGCAAGATCCCCGGCCAGGCCGCAGCGCGGCGGGCGCGGGGAAGAGGCCGGCGCCGGTCCATGCGACCGTCCGGTTCCAATGGGGCCCTGATCCATGACGCAGTACAAGTCCGATTTCCTCCGCATTCTGTCGGAGCGTGGCTTCATCCACCAGATATCCGACGAGAGCGGGCTCGACGACCTGTTCCGCACGCAGACCGTGACGGGCTATATCGGCTACGATCCCACGGCCGCCAGCCTGCATGTCGGCCATCTCACGCAGACCATGATGCTGCACTGGATGCAGGAGACGGGCCATCGCCCCATCGCGCTGATGGGCGGCGGCACGGGCATGATCGGCGATCCCTCCTTCAAGGACGAGGCGCGCAAGCTCCTGACCAACGAGGGCATCCAGGAAAATCTCGCCGGCCTGCGCCGCTCCTTCGCCCGCTACCTGCGCTTCGGCGACGGCCCGAAGGACGCGATCATGGCCGACAATGCCGACTGGCTGCTGGACCTGAACTACGTCGCCTTCCTGCGCGACGTCGGCCGGCATTTCTCGGTCAACCGCATGCTCTCCTTCGACAGCGTGAAGCTGCGGCTCGACCGCGAGCAGTCGCTCTCCTTCCTCGAATTCAACTACATGATCCTGCAGGCCTACGACTTCGTGGAGCTGAACAAGCGCTACGACTGCCGCCTGCAGCTCGGCGGCTCCGATCAGTGGGGCAACATCATCAACGGCATCGATCTCGGCCACCGCATGGGCACGCCGCAGCTCTTCGCCCTGACCTCGCCGCTGTTGACCACCGCCTCCGGCGCCAAGATGGGCAAGAGCGCCAACGGCGCCGTCTGGCTGAACCCGGACATGCTGAGCCCCTACGAATTCTGGCAATATTGGCGCAACACCGAGGATGCCGATGTCGGCCGCTTCCTGAAGCTCTTCACCACGCTGCCGATGGACGAGATCGCGCGCCTCGAAGCCCTCGGCGGCGCCGAGATCAACGAGGCGAAGAAGCAGCTCGCGAGCGCGGTGACGGCCAAGCTCCACGGCGAGGCCGCCGCGCTCGAAGCGGCCGAGACGGCGCGCAAGACCTTCGAGGAGGGTGCGCTGGCCGAGACGCTGCCGACCGTCGAACTGCCCGCCTCCGAGTTTTCCGCCGGTCTCGGTCTCCTCTCGGCGCTCGTGGCGGCCGGCCTTGCCGGTTCGAACGGCGAAGCGCGCCGTCACGTGAAGGGCGGCGCGGTGCGACTCAACGACGAGCAGATCGAGGACGAGCGGCGCATGATCGGCGAGAGCGATCTGTCGAGCGGTGTCGCCAAGCTCTCGGTCGGGCGCAAGAAGCACGTGCTCCTGCGCCCGGTCGGTTAGGACGCTTCAACCGCTCCTTCCATGCAAAAGGCCGGCCGCGTCACCCGCGGCCGGCCTTTTCTGTATCGCGTCAGGCCAGCGCCCGCCTCAGCTGCGGCGCGGCACTTTCGGCACGGCACCGGGACGCTTCTCGGCCTTCGGCGCGTCGGTCGAGACCGCCGTGTCCGGCTCGTCCCCGAGATCGTCGTCCCCGTCCTCGTCCTCTTCGATCTCGGTCCCGTCGGGCGCGACCTTGGCGCGCTTGCGCGCCACCGCCCCATCCTCGGACCCCCGCCGAAGCTTCGGCGGCACATCGTCGGCGATGGCCTCGAGCGACAGCTTGCGCGTGCCGTCCGGCGCCTCGACGACGGTGACCTTGACCGTCCCGCCCTTCTTCAGCTTGCCGAAGAGCACCTCGTCGGCGAGCGGCTTCTTGATATGCTCCTGGATCACGCGGCCCAGCGGACGCGCGCCCATCTGCTCGTCGTAGCCCTTCTCCGCGAGCCAGGAGATCGCCTCCGGCGACAGCTCGAACGTGACGCCGCGCTCCGAAAGCTGCGCCTCGAGCTGCATGACGAACTTCTCGACCACCTGATGGATGACCTCGGTCGGCAGGCCGCCGAAGGTGATGATCGAATCCAGTCGGTTGCGGAACTCGGGCGTGAACAGGCGGTTGATCGCCTCCTCGTCCGCCCCGGTCCGCCGGGACGAGCCGAAGCCGATGGCCGACTTCGCCATTTCCGAGGCGCCGGCATTGGTCGTCATGATCAGGATGACGTTCCGGAAATCGACCTGCTTGCCGTTGTGATCGGTCAGCTTGCCGTGGTCCATCACCTGCAGGAGGATGTTGAAGAGGTCCGGATGGGCCTTCTCGATCTCGTCGAGCAGCAGAACGCAATGCGGATGCTGGTCGATCCCGTCCGTCAGCATGCCGCCCTGGTCGAAGCCGACATAGCCCGGAGGCGCGCCGATCAACCGCGAGACGGTGTGACGCTCCATGTATTCGGACATGTCGAACCGTAGGAGCTCGACGCCGAGCGAGGAGGCGAGCTGCTTGGCGACTTCCGTCTTGCCGACGCCCGTCGGGCCGGAGAAGAGGTAGCAGCCGATCGGCTTGTCCGGCTCGCGAAGACCGGCACGCGCCAGCTTGATCGCCGAGGACAGCGCCTCGATCGCCGCGTCCTGGCCGTAGACGACGCGCTTGAGCTGCTCGGAAAGATGGGCGAGCACTTCCTCGTCGTCGCGCGACACCGATTTCGGCGGGATGCGGGCCATCGTGGCGACGGTCGCCTCGATCTCCTTCACGCCGATCTGCTTCTTGCGCTTGGCCTCGGGCAGCAGCATCTGCGAGGCGCCGGTCTCGTCGATCACGTCGATCGCCTTGTCCGGCAGCTTGCGGTCGTTGATGTAGCGCGCCGAGAGCTCGACGGCCGAACGGATGGCGTCATTCGTGAACTTCACGTGGTGGAAGTCCTCGAAATACGGCTTCAGCCCCTTCAGGATCGAGATCGCGTCCTCGACGGTCGGCTCCTTCACGTCGATCTTCTGGAACCGCCGCACGAGCGCGCGGTCCTTCTCGAAGAACTGGCGGTACTCCTTGTAGGTCGTCGATCCGATGCAGCGGATCGCGCCGGACGAGAGCGCAGGCTTGAGGAGATTCGAGGCGTCCATGGCCCCGCCCGACGTGGCGCCGGCGCCGATCACCGTGTGGATCTCGTCGATGAAGAGGACCGCGCCCGGATATTCCTCGAGTTCCTTGACGACCTGCTTCAGCCGCTCCTCGAAGTCGCCGCGGTAGCGCGTGCCGGCGAGAAGCGTGCCCATGTCGAGCGAGAAGATCGTGGCGTCCGCCAGGACTTCCGGCACGTCGCCCTCGACGATGCGCTTGGCCAGACCTTCGGCGATCGCGGTCTTGCCGACGCCGGGATCGCCGACATAGAGCGGATTGTTCTTGGAGCGGCGGCACAGCACCTGGATGGTGCGGTTGATTTCCTCGGCCCGCCCGATGAGCGGATCGATCCGGCCGTTGCGGGCCTTCTCGTTCAGGTTGACGCAATAGGCCGTCAACGCGTCCTGCGCGGTTTTCCGCTTGCCTTCCTCCTCAGAGCCGATAGTCGACTGCTCCTCTTCCGCGCCGCGGATCGGTCGGCTCTCGGAGCCGCCAGGCCGCTTGGAGATCCCGTGGGAAATGAAGTTCACGGCGTCGTAGCGTGTCATTTCCTGCTCCTGCAGGAAATAGGCCGCATGGCTTTCGCGCTCGGCAAAGATGGCGACGAGCACGTTGGCGCCGGTCACTTCCTCGCGACCGGAGGACTGGACATGGATGACCGCCCGCTGGATCACGCGATGGAAACCGGCAGTGGGCTTGGAATCCTCGTCATGGCCGGTGACGAGGTTGGAGAGTTCGGTATCGATATAGCGGACCAGATTGGTGCGCAGGAGATCGACGTTGACGCTGCAGCCGTTCATGACGGCGAAGGCGTCCTTGTCGTCGAGCAGCGCCAGCAGCAGATGCTCCAGGGTCGCGAACTCCTGGTGACGGTCGTTGGCGAAGGTCAGCGCCTGGTGCAGGGACTTCTCAAGACTTTGCGAGAATGTCGGCAAGCTTCACCTCAATTCTTTTCCATCACGCATTGCAGCGGATGCTGATGTTGACGGGCGAAATCCATGACCTGCGTGACCTTGGTCTCAGCGACCTCGAAGGTATAGACCCCGCACTCGCCGACGCCGTGGTTGTGAACATGCCGCATGATCCGCGTCGCCGCTTCCCGGTCCTTCTGGAAGAACCGTTCCAGAACGTGGATGACGAACTCCATCGGAGTGTAATCGTCGTTCAGGAGCAGCACTCTGTAAAGGCTCGGCCGCTTCGTCTTGGGCTTGGTCCGGGTGATCACGGACGTGCCGCGATCGGGCCCCCCGCCGTCCGGTCGGTCGGCCTGGGACCGGGGAGCGGTCCTCGGTCGCGTATCGGTCATGCAAACACACCTTCGTCGTCGTCGACTATGTAAGTGCGGGTCCGGCGATGTTAAGGGCGGGCGACCCCGCGGCAAAACGGACCGTCTCGTGCCGTCGCCGGTTCGCCCGAAGATCCACGCCGCCGACCCGCGAACCCAAACGCTGCGAAACTACCGCCAAACACCGCGGGCCGGCAACGAAAAAGGGCCCGGCGGCAAGCCGGGCCCTTTCAATGCGAACAGATGCTTGGGGCTCGAGCGGCGCCTCAGGCGGCCTGCTGCTCGACCTCGGCGACGGCGTGCTTCATCGCGTCGTTGCCGGCTTCCATGGCCTTGCCGGCGATCTTCTCGTAGGGCTTGTAGGCCTGACGCGCGATGTCGGCGTAGATCTCGCCCATCTTCGTGGCCTGCGCGACCCAGGCCTGATAGGCCGAACGGGCGTACTCGTTCTGAACCTCGATGACCTTCTCGACGCTGCGCGCCTGGGTCAGCTTCTCGAACATCTGGCTCTGCTGCTCGAAGGAGCGCTTGGCGAACTCGCCGCTCTCGGCGGCGATCTGCTGGAAGCCCTTGGTCACGACCGAGAACGACTTCAGCGCGTTGTCGGCGGCTTCCTTGGTGACCTTGTTGGCGTCTTCGTACATGGGATATCCCTTCCTGCGGATTTTTCGATCGGCAGGATCCCGGCGCCGCGCCCCGCGACGTCCACCCTGCATCGTTCCGGATATATTGCACTGCACAATGACATTCAAGTCTCTTCCGCGGCGCAACAGATCGTGATGATCCTCCGTCTTCGATTCGCCGCGATGGCCGGGGCAAAGGAGGGACCCCGGGAGGCACGCCCGCATGGCGGCGCGCTCGCCGCGCAGGCGTTCCCCGGGTGGTGGCGCGCTCGAACCCGAACGAAATGCGGGGCGGTTCCGGAAGGGTCTGGCAACCATAAACGGATTGGTAAGCGCGTCCCCATAATCTGCCGTGCAAGCAAGGCGTTTCAGGCGGTGGACGGGTCGACGAGCCCTCGTTCCTCTGCCTGTCGCGCCATCGAGACCAGCCCGAGCGAAAGAGAATTGCCCGTGCGTATTGCGCTGCCGAAACTGAGACGCCTTACCGAGTTCGCCGCCGGCGTCACGCTGAGCGTCGCACTCCTCGCCTCTCCGGCCGCCGCCGCCAAGAAGAAGGCCGTCGACGTCAATCCGCTCTATGCCGCCGTCGTCATCGACGCGAACAACGGACGCGTCCTCTATCAGGAGGATGCCGACGCGCTGCGCTACCCCGCCTCGCTCACCAAGATGATGACGCTCTATCTCACCTTCGACGCGCTGAAGAGCCGGCAGATCTCGCTCTCGAGCCGCATGCCGGTCTCGGCCTATGCCGCTTCGCGTCCGCCCTCCAAGCTCGGCCTCAAGGTCGGCTCGACGATCAGCGTCGAGGACGGCATCAAGGCGCTCGTCACCAAATCCGCCAACGACGCGTCCGTCGTGCTGGGCGAGTTCCTCGCCGGGTCCGAGAAGGCCTTCGCCGAGCGGATGACGCAGACGGCGCGGCGCATCGGCATGAGCCGCACGACGTTCCAGAACGCCAACGGCCTGCCGAACGACGCCCAGAAGACCACGGCGCGCGACATGGCCACGCTCGGCATCGCCCTGCGCGAGCACTTCCCCGAATACTACCCGTATTTCTCCACCCGCGTTTACACGTTCAACGGCCAGCGCATCGGCAACCACAACCGCGTCCTGAACCGCGTCGAGGGCGTCGACGGCATCAAGACCGGCTATATCCGCGCCTCCGGCTTCAACCTCGTCTCCTCCGTCGTGCGCGGCGACAAGAAGCTCGTGGCCGTGGTGATGGGCGGTCGCTCGGGCCGCTCGCGCGACGACCACATGGTGGAACTCCTCAACCGCTATCTGCCGCAGGCGAGCGGACGCGAAGGCGGGCCGCTGATCGCGGCGCGCAGCGGCCGCAGCCAGGTCGTGGCGGCGCTGAGCGCGGCGCCCAAGCCCGAGCTCCGGCCCCGCTCGCAGGCCTCCATCGAGGACCGCATCGCGTCGGCCTACGGCAGCGAGCCGATGCCGGCCATGCAGATGCCGGTCCCGGCCGAGCGCCCGGTCGTCGGTCGCGACGCCATCCGCGCCGCGCTCGTGGAAGAGCGGCCGACCGCCCGACTGATGGTTCCGGCCGCACAGATCCTCTCCGAGCCGCAATCCGCCTCCGCCTTCCCGACCCCGCGCGCGGCGATCCCCGCCGGCCGCGACTTCGATCCCGAGACGACGGGCTCCGTGCGGACGGCCTCGGTGGCGGGTCGCTCGGGCTGGGTCGTGCAGATCGCCGCGGCGCCGACCGAGAGTCAGGCGATGGCGATCCTCGCCAAGGCCAAGGCCAAGGCGGGCGGACCGCTGGCCCATGCCGAGCCCTTCACGCAGGCCGTCGGCAGCGGGTCCCAGACCCTGCATCGCGCCCGCTTCGCCGGCTTCGCCGACAAGGCCGAGGCCTGGGACGCCTGCGCCGCCCTGAAGCGCAACGACTTCTCCTGCTACGCCGTCGCGAACTGACGACCGGCCCGCACCGGGCCCCCGACCTTCGCCTCGCAAATTGCCCGTCTCGTACCGAACAGCCGCCGACATGCAAGGTCGGCGCCTCGATGAGACTTGTCTTGAAGGAAGCACAATGTCCGTAGACCAGCAGAGCCTCGGCCTCGGCGATCTCATCGGCGCGGATGGCCTTTCGGGCGCCGCCGCGGTCCATCCGCTGCAACTGGCCGCGCAGCGCCTCGCCGACCAGCAGAACGGCAAGTCCCGGCTTCGGGCCAAGGACCTCGTCGGTCTGCTCCTGTGCCACGGCGCCCGGGCCTGGCGCGCCTCGCAGCCGCAGACGCAGATCCGCATCCGCGTCGTCGCGCCGGGCGGTCCCGCCGCGCTTCGTCTGCGCCTCCGGTAGGGAGGCCGGTTACAGGAGGCCGAGATCGGCGAGTTCGCGCCGCAGCATCGCCGGCAGACCGGCGCCGGCCTCGCCCTCGTCCGGCGGGGCTTCTTCGGGGAGGAGATAGCGCCACCCCTGGAAGGCCCGCCGCGGCTGCCACTGCGTGCGCACGAAGACGGGCTCCAGCACGATATGGCACCGCCCGATGCCCTCGCCATCGGTGAAGGGCTCGAGCGCCAGCACCTTCTGGCGCACCTGCACCTGACCCTTGATGACCCAGTAGAGCGAGCCCTGCCCGACGATCTCGTCCGCCCGCTTGGGCACCATGCGCGTCGTGTGGCGCTGGCCCGCCGCGGGCGCCATCGCGAGGCGCGCGGCCACGTGGGCCTCCAGATCCTCCACGGACTCGACCCCGACGCAGAGCTTGATGAGATGAAGCGGCATGGCGGCGGTATCCGCCAAGGCCCTCATCCCGTCAACCGGACGCAAGGTCCCATCCCGCATGGCGCGGCGGTTGCCATGGGCGGAAAGCCGTGCGAACAGGCGAAGCGCCTTCAAACGCTCCGGCGATGGAACCGATGATCGCTATCGACTCGTCCGAATGGATCGCGCTCGGCTTCTTCCTCGCCGTCTGGCTCGCCTACAATCTCGTCAGCGACCACACGCGCCTGTCGAAGCGCGGCCTGACGCATGCGATGAACATCGAGCGCGAGCGCTGGATGCGCGTCATGCTGGAGCGCGACCTGCGGATGATCGACACCGCGATCCTGACCGGCCTGCAGCAGGGCACGGCCTTCTTCGCCTCCGCCTGCATCTTCGCCATCGGCGGCTGTTTCGCGCTTCTCGGCTCGGCCGACATGATCGCCACCATCGCCGGCGACCTGCCGCTGCAGCCGGGCCTGAACAAGCCGTTGGTGGAGATGAAGCTCCTCGGCCTCGTCGTGATCTTCGCCTATGCCTTCTTCAAGTTCGGCTGGGCCTACCGGCTGTTCAACTACTGCACGATCCTCGTCGGGGCCGTGCCGATGCGCTCCGAGGCGCAGCACGACCGGGCGGGCGCGGAGCGCGCCATGCGCAAGGCGGCGCGGCTCAACCAGGTCGCCGCCTCGCATTTCAACGCGGGGCTGCGCGCCATCTTCTTCGGCCTCGCCTATCTCGGCTGGTTCCTCGGACCCGTCTTCCTCGTCGTGTCGACGGCCTTCGTCGTCCTCATCCTCGCCCACCGGCAATATCTGTCGCCGGCCCGCAAAGTTCTCGTCGAATGACCCTGACCGCCGACCGCTCTCCCGCTGAACTCGAAACGGCGATCCTGTCCGCCGTCGCCGAGCGCGGGCCGGACAAGACCGTCTGCCCCTCGGAGGTCGCCCGGGCGCTCGCCGGCAGCGACGAGACGCGCTGGCGTCTCCTGATGAAGCCCCTGCGCGCGGCCGCCGTGCGGCTGGCGGGGCAAGGCCGGCTGGAGATCCGGCGCAAGGGCAAGCCCGTCGATCCGCAGGACTTTCGCGGCATCTACCGGCTCGCGCCGCCGCGGCCGGCGGATTGAGACGTCAAGGCCCGGGGATCCACGCGTCCGTGCGGCCGGTGGCATAGTAGGTCGCGAGCCCGATAAATTCGCGAAGGGCGAAATGCACCTTCTCGAGATTGCGCGTCGTCGTGGAGGACGGCCGGTAGACGGCGGCGCCCGCCGGCGTCCGGTAATCGACCGGCACCGGCAGGACGTCAAAGCCCGCGACCCGGAAACAGCCGACGGCCCGGGGCATGTGGTAGGCGGAGGTCACGAGCAGCCAGGTCTCGCCCGGCCGGGGCGCCGCTAGCGCCTTCGCCTCCACCGCGTTCTCGTAGGTATTGCGCGCCCGGTCTTCCAGAAGGAGACGCGATGGCTCGAGCCCGAGATCGGCATAGAGCCGGCGCGCAGCCTCCGTCTCCGGCATGTCCTCCTCCAGGAGCGCCGCGACGCCGCCGCTGAACAGGACCCGCGCCTGCGGGTAGCGCCGGGCGAGCGCGAGGCCGGCCGTCAGCCGGTCCGCCGCCTCGTTGAGTTCGGGCACGCCGCGCGTGCGCGCGACACGCGTATCGAACCCGCCGCCAAGGACGACGATCCCCGCCGCCTCCTGCGGCAGCACCGCCGGCGGGACGCGATTCTCGAGGAAGGCCATCATCAGGAGGCCCGCCGGCGACAGGGCCGCCAGCGCCAGGAAGAGGGTCGCGCTCCAGAAGGCGACCCTCGCCGTTCGCCGCCACGCAAGGCGCGACAGCACCGCGGAGAGGACGAGCAGCGCGAGGACGACCGCGAGCGGCTGGAGAAGATACCAGCCGATCTTGGAGAGGACGAAGAACACCGGCCGCCGTCAGATGCGGTCCCAGTTCGGCGCGAAGGCGGGATCGACGAGGCGCTGGCGCTTGGTCGTCAGCGCGGTGATCGCCTTGTGCTCCTCTTCCGTGAGTTCGAAGTCGAAGACGTCGAGATTCTCCTTCAGCCGGGCCGGGTTGGACGTGCGCGGGATCGCGCCCACGATGTCCTGCTCGAGCTCCCAGCGCAGCACGATCTGTGCGGGCGTGCGACCGCGCGTCGCCGCGATGCCGGCGATGACGGGATGGGCGAGCAGCTCGCCGCCCTGGCCGATCGGGGAATAGGCGATCATCGCCATTCCGTGCCGGCGGCAGGCGCCGAGGATGCTCTCCTGGCTGAGGAAGGGATGGTACTCGACCTGATTGCAGGCGAGCGGGGCCGGCGAGAGCGCGGCCGCCTCGTCCAGCATCGGGGCGGTGAAGTTGGCGACGCCGATCGCCCGCGTCAGGCCCTGCTCCAGCGCGGCGTTCAAAGCCTCGATGGTCTCCTCCAGGGGCACGTCGCGATTCGGCCAATGGATCAGGAGAAGGTCCACCGGGCCGAGACCGATCGCATCCACCGCCGCCCTGGCGCTGTCGGCGAAGGCCTCGGCGGAAAGATCGGTCCACCAGACCTTCGTCGTCAGGAAGATTTCGCCGCGATCGATGCCGCTTGCGGCGATCCCCTTTCCGACTTCGGCCTCGTTGCCGTACATGCGGGCCGTGTCGATATGCCGATATCCGTCCTCGATCCCTTGCGCGACGAGGCGAACGCATGTCTCGTCCTTCAGCGTGTAGGTTCCGAGCCCGAGGGCGGGAATGCGGGCGCCATTGGCTTCGATGATCTTCATGAACTGCCTTTCGAGCGGATCGCCGACCGAGTGTCGCGGCGGCCTCGCCGCTTCAGATAGGCGAAACCGCCGCCTTTCCAGCACCCGAGCCCCGTCTTGACCCCATCGTCACCCGAACCCGGCCGCCGCCGCATCGAGATCGTGGACATCGCGCGCGGTGTCGCGCTCCTGGCCATGGCGATCTTCCACTTCGCCTGGGACCTCGAACATTTCGGCTATCTCGAACACGGCACGACCGGGCATGGCGGCTGGGCGATCTTCGCGCGCTCCATCGCCTCGAGCTTCCTCTTTCTCGTCGGCGTCGGGCTCGTGCTCGCCCATGGCGACGGCATCCGCCGGCGGCCCTTCCTCAAGCGCCTGCTGCAGATCCTGGCCGCGGCCGCGGCCGTCACCGTCGCCACCTATGTCGCCACGCCGGAGAGTTTCGTCTATTTCGGCATCCTGCAGCAGATCGCGGTGGCGAGCGTCCTCGGGCTGGCCTTCCTGCGCCTGCCGCCGGCGCTCACCGCCGCCGTGGCGGTCGCCGTGCTCGCCCTGCCCTTCGCCTATCGGAACGCGGCCTTCGACCCGGCCTGGCTGAACTGGATCGGGCTCCATGTCACGGCGCCGATCACCAACGACTTCGTGCCGATCTTTCCGTTCACGGCCGCCGTCCTCCTCGGCATCGCGGCGGCGCGTCTGGCCCGGGCGCGAGGCTGGTTCGAGCGGCTGGCGCTTCTGAACGACCGCCTGCAACCCCTCTCGGCGCTCGGCTGGCTCGGACGGCGCTCGCTTCTCTTCTATCTTATCCACCAGCCGATCCTTTACGGCATCGTCCTCGGCGTCTCGCTCGTGGCGCCGCCGGACCTTCGCCCGGTCTTCCAGGCCGACTGCGCCAGACAATGCCTGATCGACCGCGACCCGGCCTTCTGCACCCGCTATTGCGGCTGCCTGCAGGAAAGGCTCACGGCACAGGCCCTTTTCGACACGGTGATGCGCGGCACAGCGGATCAGGCGCAGATGAGCGCGATCGGGGAGACCGTCCAGCTTTGCTCGGCGCGGTCCGTCGATCCCGCTTCGGGAAATCAGGCCTCAGGGTCGCAGGCCCCGCGATGAGGAGCGCTGGGCGATAACGCGAGAGACGGGCAGGCCCATCATCCCCCTGTCCCCCCGCGGCCGCGCCTATCCCTCGCGCGCCGTCGTGGCGATGCCGAGTTCCGCCATGCGCGTGAGGCAGGCCTCTTCGGCGCTGTCGAGCTCCAGGAGCAGCTCGTCGATGTCGCGCCGTTTCTGCTCGAGCTCGCGGCGCTTCTCGCCGACGCGCCGCACGATGGCCCGCAGCTGGCCCGCCTCGCCCGGCGGGCTGCGATACATGTTCATGATCTCGCGGATGTCGGCGATGGAGAAGCCGAGCCGCTTGCCGCGCAGGATGTTCTTCAGGAGCTGCCGGTCGGAATGGCGGAACAGCCGCGTGCGCCCGCGCCGGATCGGAGAGATCAGCCCCTCGTCCTCGTAGAAGCGGATCGTGCGCGTCGAGATGTCGAACTCCCGCGTCAGCTCCGTGATCGTGTAGTAGTCGCGCATGAGGCAGGGGTCCGTCGGCTTCGGTCCGGATCGGACAACCGTCTCGAAGCCAGATTTACGTAAAAGTCAATTGTAGTCGCAGGATAGAGTCAACCGAGGCCGAACCACCAGGTCGCGAGGCCCAGAAAACTAAGGAAGCCGAAGACATCGGTCATCGTTGTCACGAAGACGCCGGAGGAAATGGCGGGATCGGCGCCGAATCGGTGCAGCACGAGCGGGATCATGATGCCCGAAAGCGCCGCGACGATCATGTTGATGATCATCGCGCAGGCGATGACGCCGCCGAGCTGCGGATTGGACGTGACGAAGCTCGCCACGATGCCGAGAAGGATCGCGAAGGTCAGCCCGTTGACCAGACCGACCAGCACCTCGCGGCGGATGATGCGTCCGGCATTGTAGAGGTCGATGTCGCGCGTCGCGAGCGCGCGCACGGTCACCGTCATGGTCTGCGTGCCCGCATTGCCGCCCATGGAGGCGACGATGGGCATGAGGGCGGCGAGCGCGACCATCTTCTCGATCGTCTCGTCGAAGAAGCTGATGACGGAGGCCGCGAGGAAGGCCGTCATCAGGTTGACGAGCAGCCAGCCGATGCGCGACCGGGTGGCCGTCAGCACCGTATCGGAAATCTCCTCGTCGCCGACGCCGCCGAGGCGCTTGAGATCCTCTTCCGCCTCCTGCTGCACGATGTCGATCACGTCGTCGATCGTCAGGATGCCGACGAGACGCTCGTTCGTATCGACGACCGCGGCCGAGAGAAGATCGTACTGCTCGATGATCTGCGCCGCCTCTTCCTGGTCCATCTCGGCCGGGATCGCGTGGCGCGTCTCGTGCATGATGTCCTCGACCTTGGTCGGGCGCTTGGTGCGCAGGATCTTGTCGAGATCGACGGTGCCGAGGAGCTTGAAGGTGGGATCGACGACGAAGACCTGCGCGAAGCTCTCGGGCAGGTCCTCGTCCTCGCGCATGTAGTCGATCGTCTGGCCGACCGTCCAATAGGGCGGCACGGCGACGAACTCGGTCTGCATGCGGCGGCCGGCCGACTCTTCGGGATATTCCAGCGAGCGACGAAGGCGGATGCGTTCGCGGAACGGCAGTTTCTCGAGGATGACCCGCCGGTCGTCCTCGTCGAGATCCTCGAGAATGTAGACCGCGTCGTCCGAATCGAGTTCGCGCAGCGCCTCGGCCACCTGTTCGGGCGGCATGGCCTCGACGATCGACAGGCGGATCGCCTCGTCGACCTCGGTGAGCGCGGTATAGTCGAAAGCCTCGCCCATGAGGCGCACGAGCGACTGGCGGCGCTCGGGCTCCAGCGTCTCCAGAATGTCGCCGAGTTCCGATTCGTGCAGCGGCTCGATCTCGGCGCGCAGCGCCTCGGCATCCTGCGAATCGATCGCGGCCTCGACGCGCTCCAGGAAGGGCGCGGCGATGAAGCCGTCCTCGTTGTAGAGATCTTCCGATTCGGGAGCGGGCGTGTCGGTGCGGGTCTGCGCGTCGATCATCGTCGCCTCCTGCCCTTCGGGTCGATCGAGAGGAAGTCGGCCGCCAGGGCCGGTCGGTTGCGCGCGTCGCGCCGGTCCGCCGGGGCGGATCGGGTCGGACGTCGTCGGTTCTCGGCAAAACGGCTGTGCGATGCTTTCGAAGGGAGGCATGGCGCGACCGCAGGAGCGGTCTTAGGACAGAACGATTCCAGTTCAAAGCGCAAACGCGCGCGTGCCGGCCTTGCGGGCCGCGCATGGAACGCCGAAAATCCAGGCGCTTCGCCCCAAACCGCGAAAGGCGGTGGAGCTGCACGACAAACCGCTGCGTCACTCAGGGCCAAGGGCCCCGGACGAGCAAAAGATGAGGAGGGAGAGGAAAGGCTGGTGCGGTCGAGAAGACTCGAACTTCCACGGGTTGCCCCACAGCGACCTCAACGCTGCGCGTCTACCAATTCCGCCACGACCGCACGCCGTGTCCGAAGGGCTCGTCGCCGTTCGGTGACGGGCATGTAACAAGACTGCCGGAGTCGCACAAGCCCTTTCGCGCGGCGTTGTCGCAGTTCTTCGGCCCGCCCTGCCCAACCCCGTGAAACCGGCCGTTTTCGTGCTGTTTCGGGCGGCGCCGCACCATTTCTTCCGGGCGCTGCGAGGAGTAGAAGCGTTCCATGGACGATCCTTCTTCCCCTTCCCGCCTCGAAACACGCGTCGAGCGATTCTTGGCCGGCGATCGCGAGACGCGCGTGGAATGGATCCAGCGCGACGGGCTGACCGACTACCCGACCGCCCTCGCCCTGATGGAGGAGCGCGTCTCCGCGATCGCCGAAGGCCGGGCGAGCGAGGCGGTACTCCTCGTCGAGCACCCGCCGCTCTACACGGCGGGCACGCGCGCGAAGGCGCAGGATCTCGTGGATGCGGCGCGCTTTCCCGTCTTCGATGCGGGGCGCGGCGGCGAATACACCTATCACGGCCCCGGCCAGCGCGTGGCCTACGTGATGCTGGATCTGAGGCGCCGGCGGCAGGACATCCGCGCCTTCGTGGCGGCGCTCGAGGCCTGGATCATCGGCACGCTGTCGGATTTCCAGGTCAAGGGCGAGCGCCGCGAGGACCGGGTCGGCGTCTGGGTGCGCCGGCCGGAGCGGGCGCCCGGCCCGGACGGCGAGACGGCCGAGGACAAGATCGCCGCCATCGGCATCCGCCTGCGCCGCTGGGTGACGTTTCACGGAATAGCGCTGAACGTCGATCCCGATCTCGGCCATTTCGCCGGCATCGTGCCCTGCGGCATCCGCGGCCACGGCGTCACCAGCCTCGCCGATCTCGGCATTCTCGTCTCGCTGCCGGAAGTCGACACGGTCCTGCGCCGCCGCTTCGAGGCGGTATTCGGACCGACGGCCTGACGCATGTCCGCACGATCGCGCCGTCGCGCCATTCGCCGCGAAGACCATCAGAGGAAAGTCTGCCGATGCGCCGTGTCCTGATCGATGCCGATGCCTGCCCGGTCAAGGACGAGGCGATCGAGGTCGCCGAACGGCACGGCTGCGGCAGCGTCCTCGTCTCGAACGGCGGCATGCGGCCGTCGCGCTATCCGGGCGCGCGGATCGTGACGGTCGCCGACGGGGCGGACGCCGCGGACGACTGGATCGTGGCCGAGCTCTCGCCCGGCGATGTCGTCGTGACCGCCGACATCCCCCTCGCGGCCCGAACGCTGGAGGCCGGCGGCGCCGCCCTCGGGCCGACGGGCCGCGAGTTCACCGCCGCCGGCATCGGCGAGGCGCTGGCCATGCGCGAATTCTCGCGCCATCTGCGGGAGACGGGCGAGAGCAAGGGCTACAATGCCAGCTTCACCAATGCCGACCGCTCCCGCTTCCGCCAGTCGCTCGACGCCATCCTGCGTCGCGCTCCGCCCACGGGGACGTGATGGGACAAGCCTTGCCGGCACGCCATCCGGCGCGGCACGGATGGCGTAGCGTCGAAGATCGCGACGAAGCGACGGCGACCCACGAGAGGCGAGCGTGACACATAGAGACCTTGAGAGCGGCCCTCTCGTCTACCGCCAGCGCCTGGCGACGCGGCTGACGCATTGGGCCTGGGCGATCTGCCTGTTCTTCCTGCTCCTGTCCGGTCTGCAGATCTTCATGGCGAGGCCCGATCTCTATCTCGGCCAGCAGTCGGGCTTCGAGTTCGACAACACGATCCTGTCGATCGGCGCCGCCTTCGACGGCTCCACCCTCACGGGCCGCACGGTCGTCTTCGGACATGCCTTCGACACGACGGGCTGGCTCGGCGCGGTCTGGAACGCGGACGGCAACCTCGAACGCCGGTCGTTTCCGCAATGGGCGACCATTCCCGGCTATCGCGATCTTGCGACGGGGCGCGTGGTGCATTTCTTCTTCGCCTGGGGCCTCGTCCTCACCCTGGCGATCTGGCTGGCGGCCAGTCTCGTCAACCGCCATATCCGGCAGGACCTCCTGCCCTCGAAGGCCGACCTGAAGGCCCTGCCCCGCGACATCGCGGACCATGCCCGCCTGCGCTTTCGCCACGAGGGCCGTTACAACGTCCTGCAGAAGCTGTCCTATGGCGGCGTCCTCTTCGTCGCGCTGCCGCTGATTATCCTGACGGGCCTCACCATGTCGCCGGGCGTCAACGCCGCGGCGCCCTGGATGCTCGACCTCTTCGGCGGCCGGCAGACCGCGCGCACGCTGCATTTCGGCGTGATGCTCGCCCTTCTCGCCTTTTTCGTCGTCCATGTCGCGATGGTGCTTCTGGCGGGCCCGTTCAACGAGATGCGATCGATCGTCACCGGCTGGTACCGCACCGACCCGGAGTCCGAGTGATGGCGCGCTTCCTTCTCTCCCGCCGCACGCTCCTTACGGGCGCGGCGCTCGGCGCGACGGCGCCGCTCAGCGGGTGCTTCGACTTCCTCGCCGATCGCGACGATCCCGTGCGCAACGTGATGGAGACGGCCAATTCGCTGACCTATCGCGTCCAACGCATGCTGCTGGGGTCGGACGATCTCGCCCGCGAATATCCGGCGAGCGAGATCCGGCAGGGCCAGCGCCCGAACGGTTCCACCGACCCGCAGGACGAGGACTACCGCGCCCTTCTCGACCAGGACTTCGCGCCCTACCGCCTGACGGTGGACGGGCTCGTCGACCGCCCGCTCCGCGTCTCGCTGGACGAGATCCGCGCCATGCCCGCGCGCACGCAGATCACCCGGCACGACTGCGTGGAGGGCTGGAGCTGCATCGCGCAATGGACGGGCACGCCGCTCGGCTACGTCCTCGACCAGGCGATGACGCGTCCCGCCGCCCGCTTCGTCGTCTTCGACTGTTTCGACAGCTACGGCTCGGGGCTCGTCGCGCCGGTGCGCTACTACGAATCGATCGACATCCGGGACGCCCGCCATGCGCAGACGATCCTCGCCTACGGTCTGAACGGGCAAACGCTGCCGGTCGAGAACGGCGCGCCGCTGCGCGTGCGGGTGGAGCGCCAGCTCGGCTACAAGATGGCGAAATACATCCGCGCGATCCACGTCACCGACACGCTCGCGGGCTTCGGCGGCGGCAATGGCGGCTACTGGGAGGACAACGGCTACGAATGGTTCGCCGGAATCTGACCGGTCAGGCCGGCCGCGCCAGAAGCGCCGCCACCTTCATCTCCTCCCAGCGAAACGCCCGGCGGGCGCTCGCCTCGGCGTCCTCGCCCCATTGCTCGATGTTCCAGTCCTCGTCGAGATGGGCGAGCGCCCAGGCCTCGTCCGCCTCCAGCCGCCCTCGGGCGACGGCATAGGCCAGAAGCGCCGAGCCGGTGAGCGTCGTCATCTGGTTCAGCGCGGCGACGCGGAACGGGTCGTCGAAGGCCGCCAGCCGCTCGGCAAAGCGCGCCAGCGTTCTGTCCGGCTGCGCGACATGCATGACGCCGGCAGCCAGCCGGAACGGGCCTCCGAGGTCGCCGCTCGCCCAGTCGAGCACCGGATCCCAGCGCAGCCGCTGGCGTTCCACGAGACGCTCGGGCTCGCTCGCGCGGTAGAAGAGGAGATCGGTCTCGGCGAAGCGCGCGACCTCGTCGCGCACGGGTGCCGGGTCCGGGGCGATGGCGTCGATGACGGTGTTGGCGAGCCGCGTCATCGGCATGGTGGCGGGATCGACCCGCTCGCCCTGCCCGTCCCATTCGCCCCGCGCGATCTCGGCGGCGGTCTCGTGCGGCAGGAGGAAGACGTTGCGGGCCGGCGTGCGCAGCGAGCGGCCGTCGAGCAGAATGGCGAAGCCGCCGTCGCGGGCCTCGATCGCGGCCTTTTCGTAGAAGCGCTTGGGCAGGTCGGGCTGTTGGCTTCGTCCCGTCATGCGGCGTCTCCCTGCCAATCCGCGTCGCCGTCCCTCGCCGAATGCCGCGACCGCGCGTGTCGTCCCTCCAGCCAGGCTTCGATCAGCGCGGCGAGATGATCCACGTCGCAGGCCACGTCGCTCGCGCCGGCCGCGACGAGCGGCTCGGCCGGGTTGGTGCCCCAGGTCACGCCGATCCCCGTCGCGCCCGCATGGACGGCCATCTGCATGTCGAAGATCGCATCGCCGACCACGACGCACTCGCTCGGATGGACGCCGAGCTCGGCGCAGCATTCCTCGACCATGGCGGGATGGGGCTTGGAGGGGCAGTCGTCGGCCGTGCGGACCGACAGGAAGAGCCCGTCCATGCCATGCGCAGCGCAGATGCTGGCGACGCCCCGCCGGCTCTTGCCGGTGACCATGCCGACGAGCACATCGGGCCTTCGGCCGAGGCGCACGACGAGATCCTTCATTCCCGGAAACAGGCTTTCGCGGAAGGCCGGATCGTCGCGCGTGCCGCGAAACGTCTCGCGATAGCCCTCGACGAGCATCGCGATTCCCGCGGCATCGGCGGCCGGGTGCAGCCGCGCCATGGCGTCGCCGAGCGACAGGCCGATGATGGCGCGCGTCGCCGCATCGCCGGGATCGGACAGGCCGCGCGAGACGAAGGTCCGGCGCATCGTCTCGCAGATCAGGCCGCAGCTGTCGGCGATCGTGCCGTCGCAGTCGAACAGGACCGCCCGCATCAGTCGCCCATCTCCGCCTCGTCGAACCCGAAGAGGTTGAAGGTCTGCACCATGTGCGGCGGCAGCGGCGCGACCTGGTCGATCATGCCGCCGGCCGGATTGGGGATGCGGATGCGGCGCGCGTGGAGATGCAGCCGGTTCTGCACGCCGCCCGGAAAGTCCCAGTTCGTGTCGTGCTCGAAATATTTGGGATCGCCGAGGATCGGGTGTCCGATATGGGCGGCATGGACACGCAGCTGGTGCGTGCGGCCCGTATAGGGCTCCATCTCCAGCCAGCAGAAGTTCTGCGCCACCTGATCGATCACCCGGTAGTGCGAGAGCGCGTGGTCGGCGCCCTCGTCGCCGTGCCGCGCGACGCGCATGCGGTCGCCGTCCGGTGTCTGCTCGCGCACGAGATAGGTCGAGATGCGCCCCTCGTGCGGCGCGGGCACGCCCTTGACGATGGCCCAGTAGGTCTTCTGCGTGTCGCGCTCGCGGAAGGCCTTGGTCAGCGCGGTCGCCGCGCCGCGCGTGCGCGCCACGACGAGCACGCCCGACGTGTCGCGGTCCAGCCGATGCACGAGACGCGGCTTCTCGCCCTTGCGGTTGCGCCAGGCTTCCAGCATCGAATCGACATGGCGGTTGACGCCCGAGCCGCCCTGCACGGCGAGGCCCGCCGGCTTGTTGAAGACGTAGACCTTCTCGTCCTCGTAGAGGAGCATCTGCGCCAGAACGTCGCCGTCGCGCTTGTCGCGCATCGTGTTCGGCGTCAGCGGCAGGGGCGCGCCACGGGCGGCGTCGACGCCGACCGGCGGCACGCGGATGGTCTGGCCGGGCTGGATGCGCGTGTCCGTCTTGGCGCGGCCGCCGTCGACGCGCACCTGGCCGGAGCGCAGCAGCTTCTGCAAATGACCGAAGCCGAGGCCCGGATAGTGGATCTTGAACCAGCGATCGAGCCGAAGCCCCGCCTCGTCCTCCTCCACCTTCTTCTGTTCGACCTGCGCCATCGTGCCTTCAGCTTTCCGTCTCAAAGGCGGCTGATAGCATCAGGCGAGCGCGCGTGCGAGGGCGAGACCGGCGAAGAGTGCGGCCAGACCACCCAGCACCGATCCCGAGACGTAGAGAAAGGCCAGCATCGCCTCTCCCCGTTCGTAGAGCACCGCGGCATCGAGGGCGAAGGACGAGAAGGTGGTGAAGCCGCCGAGAATGCCCGTCGCCACGAACAGGCGCAGTTCCGCGCTGGCACCGAAGCGGCGCGCGACGACCTCCACGACGATCCCCATCGCGAAGGCGCCGAGGAGATTCACGGCGACGGTCCCCCAGGGAAAGTTCGGGCCGAACAGCCGAAGAGTCGCGAGATTCGTCAGATGCCGGGCGCCCGAGCCGATGGCACCGCCGAGGGCGACGAGGAGAAGATCGAGCATCGCAATTGTCCGGTTGCGCAGGGTGGAAGTCGCGTCGAGGCGTCGGCACGGGAAACGCGAGGCGTCAGTCCTCGTCCGTCTCGCGCGCCCGCTCCCGCCGAAGGGCGTCCCAGTGCCGCAGCCGCTCGCCGATGCGCATCTCGGCACCGCGTTCGGTCGGCCGATAGAAGACCTGCCGGCCCAGGGCGTCGGGGAAATAGTCCTGACCGGAAAAGGCGTTGGGCTGGTCGTGATCGTAGGCGTAACCGGTGCCGTAGCCCTCTTCCTTCATCAGCTTGGTCGGCGCGTTCAGGATGATCTTGGGCGGCAGCAGCGATCCGTGCTCCTTCGCCGTGCGCAGCGCCGCCTTGTAGGCGGTGTAGACGGCGTTGGATTTGGGCGCGCAGGCGAGATAGACGGCGGCTTCCGCGAGCGCGAGTTCGCCCTCGGGCGAGCCGAGATAATCGTAGGCGTCCTTGGCCGCGAGCGTGATCGCGAGCGCCTGCGGGTCGGCGAGGCCGATATCCTCGGAGGCCATGCGCACGAGACGGCGCCCGAGATAGAGCGGGTCCTCGCCCGCATCGATCATCCGGCACAGCCAGTAGAGCGCGGCGTCCGGATCCGAGCCGCGCACCGACTTGTGCAGGGCCGAGATCAGATTGTAGTGCCCGTCCTGTCCCTTGTCGTAGACCGGCGCGCGGCGCTGCACGACCTCCTGCACGCCCGAAGCGTCGAACACCTCGCCGCGTCGCCCGGCCCGCCAGACTTCCTCGGCAAGCGTCAGCACCGCGCGTCCGTCGCCGTCGGCAAGCCGCAGCAGCACCTGTCGGGCGCCCTCGTCGAGCGGCAATGGGCGGCCCTCGATCTCCTCGGCCCGTTCGAGCAGGCGCTTCAGGCTCTCCTCGCCATGCGGGCGGAAGGTGAGCACGCGCGCCCGCGACAGGAGCGCGGCGTTGAGCTCGAAGGACGGGTTCTCCGTCGTCGCGCCGACGAGGACGACCGTCCCGTCTTCCATCACCGGCAGGAAACTGTCCTGCTGGGCGCGGTTGAAGCGATGGATCTCGTCGACGAAGAGCAGCGTCCGCCGCCCGTTGCCGCGCCGCAGACGCGCCGCCTCGAAGACGCGCTTGAGGTCGGCGACGCCGGAGAAGATCGCGGAAATCTGCTCGAAGGCGTAGTCCACCTCGTTGGCGAGAAGGCGCGCCACGGTGGTCTTGCCCGTGCCGGGCGGGCCCCAGAAGATCATCGACCCGAGGCTGCCGGCTTCCAGCATGCGCGAGAGAAGGCCGCCCTCGCCCGTCAGGTGCTCCTGGCCGACGACCTCGGCGAGCGTTCGCGGCCGGAGCCGGTCGGCGAGCGGCCGCGAGGCGTCGCCCGGAGCCTTGCCGGCGGCAACAGTCTCGCCCGCACCTCGTTCGCCGCGCCCGCCCCTGGAACCGCCGTCCGGCGCGCCGAAGAGATCGGCCATCTCAGCGCACGACCTGGGTGAGGCGCTGGCCGTCGCGCTCGATCTCGAAGCGCCAGCTGCGGGCGCGCTCGACGTCGGCCTGAAGCTCGCGCGTGGACGAGACGGGCGAGCCGTTGAGCGAGACGACGATGTCGCGCGGCCGCAGCCCGAAGCGGGCGGCGTAGCTGCGATCGCCGACCGCCTCCACCACGACGCCGGTCTTCTCCAGCGGCAGGTCCAGTTCCTGCGCGACGCGCGGCGAGAGATTGAGGACGGTCGCGCCGTCGAACGGATGATCGCCCGCAAGCTTGCGCTTGTCGCGCGCGGGCTCTTCCGGCGGCGCCTCCAGCGAGAGCTGAAGCGTGCGCTTCTGCGAGCCGCGCAGAACCTCGAGCGGCGCGCGGGAGCCGACGCCCGCCGCCGCGAGCCGGTAGTCCAGCACGTCAGGATTGTCGACGGGGAAGCCGCCGAGCGAGAGCACGACGTCGCCGATCTCGAGCCCCGCCTTGGCCGCCGGCCCGCTCGCCGTCACCCCATGCACGATGACGCCCGTCGGCCTGTCCAGCCCGAGTGCCTCGGCCATGTCCGGCGTCACGCTGCCGAAGCTGGCACCGACGAAGGGCCGCTCGAAGCGACCGCCCGCCTTGGCCGCCCGCACGAAGCTCGCCACCATGTTGGACGGGATCGCGAAACCGATGCCGTTCGAGCCTCCCGAACGCGAATAGATGGCCGTGTTGATGCCGGCAAGCTTGCCCGCCATGTCGATGAGCGCGCCGCCGGAATTGCCGGGATTGATGGCGGCATCCGTCTGGATGAAGAAGCCGAAATCGTCGACGCCGATATGCGTGCGCGCCAGGGCCGAGACGATGCCGTTGGTCACCGTCTGTCCGATGCCGAACGGATTGCCGATCGCCAGCACGAGATCGCCGATTTCGAGCCGGTCGGAATCGGCGAGCTGGAGCGCCGGGAACGGACCGTCCCCCTTGATGCGCAGGACCGCCAGATCGACCTTGGCATCCTTCAGGAGGATCTCGGTCTCCATCTCGCGTCCGTCGCCGAAGGCGATCTTCACCGTGTCGGCGTCTTCCACCACGTGATTGTTGGTGACGACGAGGCCCGACGGATCGACGATCACGCCGGACCCGAGCGAGGCGGCCATGCGCGGCCTCTGTTCGAACCGGTCCCCGAAGAAGCGGCCGAAGAAGGGATCGTCCGCGAAGGGCGAACGGCGGGTCGGCACGGCGCGCGCCGCATAGACGTTGACGACGGCCGGCGCCGTCGCCTTCACGAGCGGGGCGAAGGTGAGGCTGATCTCGGCGCGGCTCTGCGGCACCCGCCCGGGCGCACCGTCCATCGGCGCGGGCGGCGCCGCGGGCGCGACGGGCACCGGCGGAGGCGGATCGTTCGAGAACAGGTTGCCGATGATTCCGCCGATCCCGCCGCGCTCCTCGCCCAGCGCTGCGCCGCCCGCAAGGGCGGAAGCGACGAGGACGACGGCGACGAGACGGCGCTTTGCGATCATGGCGAAACCCTCGATATGCATCCCGGCGGCACGGGCGGAAGCGGCGCGGCGGCCCTACTACGATCCTCGCAAATCGCATTCGCGCGGTTTCCACCCGAAACCGGCGCCGAACGCGATCGACCGCCGCGTCTTATCGGATTTGCACCGCGCGGCAAAAGCATGGCGCACGGATCGCTCTGCGCGCAGCGCTTCATCCCCTCATCGCGCCGGCACTCCGACCACGCGCATCTGGACGGAAGGCACGAAAAAGGGGGCCGAAGCCCCCTGTCCGTCTGACCTGTCTGCGGGCCCGCTCCTGCCCGCGCCCTCCGTCAGCGCTGGATACGCTCCATGGCGATCGCCTGCTCCGGCAGCTCGGCCGTGGCGTAGCTGGCAGTCATGATGCCGAATGCGGCGCTCGCCGCAAGAAGCGTCAGCAGTGTACGGCGCATGGAAGGTTTATCCGTCTGCGGTTGGGTTATCGTATCATGCATGGCAGTCACTAAATCCGCGTAAACATTGCCGGAGAACGGCAGTCCCCATCTTCGGGTAAGCAATGCCAAGCAACGCAAAAGGTTGCCTCGCTTCCGACGAAATTCGAGGACACCCTTCGGCAAGCGCGATATCGCATGCACGCAAGTCCAACTCTATGGTATTTCTGCAACGGCGGGTGGTTTCAAAGGTTAACGTTCCAGCTTGTGTCGACCTGACCACAGCCGGCGCGTGTCCGCCGGATCAAGCGCGTGCGCTATGTCGCGCAGCCGTGCCGAACCGCCCGATCCGGTGCCTCTTCTGTCCCGCATCGCTCGGCGCCGCGCCGCCCGGTCCGGCCTGGGCCCGTTTCGACGCCGACGAGCGTCCCGAACGGTCAGGCCAGCCGAAGGCGGCGCAGCGACTCGGCCATGGCGGCGATGGCCGTTTCCGGCGGGCGAAAGGAAATCCCGAGAAGATCGCGCGCCGGCGAGACGTCCAGATTCTTCGGGCGTCCGAGTTCGGGCACCGCCGCACGGGCCGACGGCACGACGAATGCGAGAAGCCGCACCAGGGCGTCCGGCAGATTGGCCTTCGGGACCCTGCCTCTCAGCGCCGGGTCGAAGGCCGCGAGCGCGTCGCCGATCTCCAGCATCGAGCGCGAGCCACCGGAGAGAAGAAAACGGCGCCCGCCGGCGGCCGGATGGTCGAGCGCCGCGACATGGGCCGCCGCGACGTCGCGGCAATCCACGATGCCGAAGGACACCCGCGGCACAAGCGGCAGGCGCCCCGCCATCATTGCCCGCACGAGGCGCGCCGAAGTCCCGCCGTGAGCATCGAGAACAGGGCCGAGGACGAAGCTCGGATTGATCGCGCAAAGCGACGGTCCTCCTTCCGCGAGGGCATCCCAAGCCGCGCGTTCCGCCAGCGTCTTCGAGACGGCGTAGTCGGACACCGAAGGATCGTCCGTGTTCGTCCAGTCCGCCTCCGAATAGAGGCCTGCGGCTCTGCCCGGGGCGTGACCGTAATAGACCGCGACGACCGAGGAGGTCATGACGACGCGCTCGACGCCGGCAGCCTTGGCCGCCGCGACGACGCGCTGAGTGCCCCCGCGCGCGGCAGGCACCAGTCGCTGCCGGTCGCGGCTCTGACGCATCGGGAACGGCGAGGCCGTGTGCAAAACGAAGCGGCAACCGCGGCAGGCCTCCTCCCATCCGGCATCCCGCAGGAGATCGGCCGCGACGAAGGCGATGCTCGCGGGATCGGCGCCCCCGGCCCGCACCGCCGCCCTCACTTCATCGGCGCGCGCGAGGTCGCGCACGGTTCCGCGAACGCGGTACCCGGCCTGAACCAGCGCCACCGCGACATGCTTGGCGATGAAACCGGTGATCCCGGTGAGAAGAACGGTATCGCCGGCCATGATGGTCGCCCCTGCAGCTGCTGTCGGGCCGATCGCGCCCGCGACCGGACATGAAAAAGGGGCCCTGAGGCCCCTTCCCTGATTTGCCGTGCGCCTGCGCCGGACTGCCCGATCAGGCCGCTTCGGCTTCCGCCTCGAGACGGGCGCGATCGCCGGCGCCCTTGGCCGAGGTGTCGCGATCGACGAACTCGATGACGGCCAGCGGAGCGTTGTCGCCGCGGCGGAAGCCGGCCTTGAGCACGCGGGTGTAGCCGCCCTGGCGATCGGCATAGCGGCTGGCGATAGCGTCGAACAGCTTGGCGACGATCACCTCGTCGCGGATCTTCGAGATGGCCTGACGACGCGCATGCAGGTCGCCGCGCTTGCCGAGGGTGACAAGCTTCTCGACGATCGGACGCAGGTCCTTCGCCTTCGGCAGGGTCGTGACGATCTGCTCGTGCAGGATCAGGGACGCCGCCATGTTGGCGAACATCGCCTTGCGATGCTCGGCGGTGCGATTGAGTTTGCGGCCGCTTTTGCCGTGACGCATGTGTTTCTTCCTTCAGAAAAAAGCCGGACGTCGCCGGCGGTCGGCATCCTCGCGTGATCCCTGACGGGCCGCCTGTGCCTTTGAATATTTGGCATGCACTGCTTCCCCGGCGCGGACGCCGGATATGCGAACGGCCCGCCGGCAAGGCGGCGGGCCGAAAGGCTCAATACTGGTCTTCGTAGCGCTTGGCCAGATCGTCGATGTTCTCCGGCGGCCAGGCGCTCACTTCCATGCCGAGATGGAGACCCATGGAGGCCAGGACCTCCTTGATCTCGTTCAGCGACTTGCGACCGAAATTCGGCGTGCGCAGCATCTCCGCCTCGGTCTTCTGGATGAGGTCGCCGATATAGACGATGTTGTCGTTCTTCAGGCAATTGGCCGACCGGACCGAAAGCTCGAGCTCGTCCACCTTCTTGAGAAGCGCCGGGTTGAAGGCGAGCTCCGCGATCTGCTCGTCGCTCGTCGCCCCGCCACGCGAATCGCGCTGCGGCTCCTCGAAGTTGACGAAGACCGACAGCTGGTCCTGCAGGATGCGCGCGGCATAGGCGACCGCGTCCTCGCCGGAGATCGAGCCGTCGGTCTCGATCTGCATGGTGAGCTTGTCCTTGTTCAGGTCCTGCCCCTCGCGGGTGTTCTCGACCTTGTAGGACACCTTCTTCACCGGCGAGAACAGCGAATCAACCGGGATAAGGCCGATCGGCGCGTCCTCGGCGCGGTTCTGCTCGGCGGGCACGTAGCCCTTGCCGGTGTTGACCGTGAACTCCATGCGGATCTCGGCGCCCTCGTCGAGGGTGCAGATCTCGTGGTCGGGGTTCAGGACCTCGATGTCACCGACCGTCTGGATGTCCCCGGCGCGGACGACGCCCGGACCCTGCTTGCGCACGACCATGCGCTTGGGGCCCTCGCCCTGCATTCCGATGGAGATTTCCTTGACGTTCAGGACGATGTCCGTGACGTCCTCGCGCACGCCCGCGATCGAGGAGAACTCGTGCAGGACGCCGTCGATCTGGATCGCGGTCACGGCCGCGCCCTGAAGCGACGAGAGGAGCACGCGGCGCAGCGCGTTGCCGAGCGTGAGGCCGAAGCCACGCTCCAGCGGCTCGGCGGTCAGCGACACGCGGTTGCGATTGTTCTCGGCCTTGAAAACAACCTGGTTGGGCTTGGTGAGGTTCTGCCAGTTGCTCGCAATCATGGCTCATGCCTTTCAGTTTCCTCGCCACCATCCAATCGTGGCGATAGGTCTGAGAACCGCCGGCAGTCGAAGCCGAAGCGGTCGGCGGAGCGCCGCGCTGGATGGGGCGGCGCACAAACGCGTCGAACCGGCCTTTCGACCGGTCCGACGTTTCCTGTCTTCGGGGCAGCGCCGACGCCGATGCGCCGGCGGCCTTGTCAAGGCGTCAGACGCGGCGCTTCTTGCGCGGGCGGACACCATTGTGCGGGATCGGGGTGACGTCGCGGATCGAGGTGATCGTGAAGCCCGACGCCTGGAGGGCGCGCAGCGCCGACTCACGGCCGGACCCGGGACCGGTCACCTCGACCTCGAGCGTGCGCATGCCGTGTTCCTGCGCCTTCTTGGCGGCGTCTTCGGCGGCGATCTGCGCGGCGAACGGCGTCGACTTGCGCGAGCCCTTGAAGCCCTGCGCACCGGCCGACGACCAGGCGATCGTGTTGCCCTGCGCGTCCGTGATCGTGATCAGCGTGTTGTTGAAGGTCGAGCTGACATGGGCGACGCCCGACGAGATGTTCTTGCGTTCACGACGGCGAACGCGCTGTGCTTCCTTGGCCATTCAATTCCATGTCCTGTGTGATATCGACACCGCCGTAATTCCGGCGGCTCCACCGCGGACGCGCAAGGCGCGCCCGGAACGACTTACTTCTTCTTGCCTGCGATCGCCTTCGCCGGGCCCTTGCGGGTGCGGGCGTTGGTATGCGTGCGCTGGCCGTGAACCGGCAGACCGCGGCGATGACGCAGGCCGCGATAGCAGCCGAGGTCCATCAGACGCTTGATGTTCATCGAGGTCTCGCGGCGCAGATCGCCCTCGACCTGATAGTCGCGGTCGATGATCTCGCGGATCTGCAGGACTTCGGCGTCCGTCAGATCGTTCGTGCGACGCTCGGCCGTGATGCGGGCCTTCTCGCAGATCTCCGCGGCGAAGGACGGGCCGATGCCGTGGATGTACTGAAGCGCGATCACGACGCGCTTGTTCGTGGGAATATTGACGCCAGCGATACGGGCCACGTCCAGTCTCCTTAACAGGTGGGCACGGGGCCCTCGTCATGCAACAGGAGGAGCCCGACGGCCGAAAGCGACCGTGTCGGGCTCCCAATGGAGACCCGCGCCGACCGCAAAGGATTCGCGAATAGGCGCAGGCTATAGTTCAGGGGTGGCCGTTGAGTCAACCGCGCCCTACCGCCGGTCCGTCCGACGTCAAGGCCTCAGCCCTTCAGGATCGCCTCTATGGCGGCGCTGACCTCGTCGATCGGCTGCATACCGTCGACGGTCTTCAGAAGGCCCTTGCAGTGATAGTAGCCGATCAGCGGCGACGTATCCTTGTAATAGGCCCAGAGGCGGGTGCGCATCGTCTCCGCATTGTCGTCCGGACGGCGCTTGAAGCTCTGCGAACCGCAGACGTCGCAGGTGCCCTCGACCTTCGGCTTCGGATGCTCGTCATGGTAGACGGCGCCGCACTGCGCGCAGGTGTAGCGGCCGGCGACGCGCGCGACGAGGATCTCGTCATCCACGCGCATCTCGATCACGTGGTCGAGCGACTGCCCCTTGGCGGCCAGCATCTTCTCCACCGCATCGGCCTGCACCAGGGTGCGCGGATAGCCGTCGAGAATATAGCCGTTGGCGCAGTCCGGCTGATCGATCCGCTCCGATACGATGTCGTTGACGATCTGGTCGGAGACGAGCTGTCCCGCGTCCATCACGGCCTTGGCCTTGCGACCGACCTCCGTCCCGGCGGCGACGGCCGCCCGGAGCATGTCCCCCGTCGAAAGCTGGGGAATCCCATGACTCTCGATCAACCGCTGCGCCTGCGTCCCCTTGCCCGCGCCCGGCGGCCCCAGCAGAATCAGTTTCATCGACCTCCCCGTCTCCCCCCTCGGAGTTTCGCCTTCTTGACGAGGCCTTCATACTGGTGCGCCAGCAGATGTCCCTGCACCTGCGCCACCGTATCCATCGTCACGCTCACCACGATCAGGAGCGAAGTTCCTCCGAGATAGAACGGAACGCCGGCTGCCGAAATGAGAAATTCGGGCAATAGACAGATCACCACCAGATAAATCGCGCCGATGACGGTGATGCGGGTCAGGACGTAGTCGATATATTCGGCCGTGCGCTCGCCCGGGCGGATGCCGGGAATGAAGCCGCCATGCTTCTTCAGATTGTCGGCGGTCTCCTTCGGGTTGAAGACGACGGCCGTGTAGAAGAAGGCGAAGAAGCCAATCAGCGCCGCGTAGAGCAGCATGTAGAGCGGCTGGCCGTGACCGAGCGAGGCGATGACGGCGCCCGCCCAGGCCGGAAGCTGCGTCGTGTCGGTGAAGTTGGCGATCGTCACCGGCAGGAGAAGCAGCGAGGAGGCGAAGATCGGCGGAATCACGCCGGCGGTGTTCAGCTTCAGCGGCAGATGCGACGTATCGCCCTGGAACATCCGGTTGCCGACCTGGCGCTTCGGATACTGGATCAGGAGCCGGCGCTGCGCCCGCTCGAAGAACACGATGCCGGCGATGCAGACGACGGCGACGACGACGACGAGAAGGATGATGGCGGTCGAGAGCGCGCCTGTGCGGCCGAGCTCCAGGAGATTGGCGAGCGCCGAGGGCAGATTGGCCACGATGCCCGCGAAGATGATCAGCGAGATGCCGTTGCCGATGCCGCGCGCGGTGATCTGCTCACCGACCCACATCAGGAACATCGTCCCGCCGACCAGCGTGATGACCGAGGAGATCAGGAAGAACGGGCCGGGATCCAGAACGATGCCCGGCTGCGTCTGCAGACCGGCCGCGATTCCATAGGCCTGGACGGTCGCGAGAAGCACGGTGCCGTAGCGCGTGTACTGGTTGATGACCTTCCGGCCCTGCTCGCCTTCCTTCTTCATCTGCTCCAGCGACGGGATGACGGAGGTCATCAGCTGGATGATGATGGAGGCGGAGATATACGGCATGATGCCGAGGGCGAAGATCGCCATGCGGCCGACGGCGCCGCCGGCGAACATGTTGAAGAGTCCGAGAATGCCCGAGGACTGCTGCTGGAATGCCTGCGCGAGCGCCGTCGGATTGATGCCGGGCATGGGAATGTAGGTCCCAAGCCGGTAGACGATCAGCGCACCCAGCGTGAACCAGATGCGCTTCTTCAAGTCCTCCGCCTTCGAGAAGGCGGCGAAGTTCAGATTCGCGGCGAGTTGTTCCGCAGCCGAAGCCATGTCGTGGAAATCTCCGGGTTGACCCTGGTTCGACAGCGACAAGACGCGCACATGCCGAACCCTTGGGCGAGAAGGCGAGCCCCCTCCCCCAAGGGAGCACGACTGTTAAGCGGCTAAGCCGGACTGCGCAAGCGCCGTTCAGGCCTCGGAGGCGACAGCGGGAAGCGTCAGAGTGCCGCCGGCCTTCTGGACCTTCTCGGCGGCCGACTTCGAGGCACCGGCGACGGTCAGCGAGACCTTCGAGGTGATCTCGCCGTCGCCCAGGAGACGCACGCCGTCGCGCGACTTGCGCACGAGGCCGGCGGCCTTCAGGACGTCCAGGTCGATCGCCTTGGAGGCGTCGATCTTGCCGGCGTCGATCGCCTGCTGGATGCGGCCGACCGAGACGACGTTGAAGTTGCTGCCGAAGATGTTCACGAAGCCGCGCTTGGGCAGACGACGGTAGAGCGGCATCTGTCCGCCCTCGAAGCCGTTGATCGCGACGCCGGAGCGGGCCTTCTGACCCTTGACGCCGCGGCCGGCGGTCTTGCCGCTGCCCGAACCGATACCGCGCCCCAGCCGCTTGCGCGAATGGGTTGCACCTTCCACGTCGGAAAGCTCGTTGAGTTTCATGTGTCTTGCTCCCGAAACAGTCCCCGGACCGGATCCGAACGGACCGCCGGGCTTGCTCAGTGAATTACCGTGACGAACGGCGGCCGGGCCCGCCTTAGAGCCCGCGCCGCGGCGATCAGGCCGGGTCCACCACGCGCACGAGGTGGGCGACCTTGGCGATCATGCCGCGAACGGCCGGAGTGTCCTCCAGCGTGCTGCGACGATGCATCTTGTTCAGGCCCAGGCCGACGAGCGTCTGGCGCTGGTCGTTGGGGCGGCGCAGCGGGCTCCCGGTCTGCTCGACCGTGACCGTCTTGCCTGCGGATTTGGTGTCGGCCATCGTTGGCTCCTTCGTTGGAAGGCGAAGGGACCGCTAGACGCGGCCCCCTGCCGATCAATCCTCGGCGGAGACGCCGCCGACATCGCGACGACGGGCCTGCAGGGTGGAATACTTGATGCCGCGACGGGACGCGACGTCCTTCGGGTGGTTGGCCACCTTGAGGGCGTCGAAGGTCGCGCGAACCATGTTGTAGGGGTTCGACGAGCCGAGCGACTTGGCGACGACGTCGTGCATGCCGACGGCCTCGAAGACGGCGCGCATCGGGCCGCCCGCGATGATGCCCGTGCCGGCTTCCGCCATGCGCAGGATGACCTTGCCGGCGCCGTGGCGGCCGTGCACGTCGTGATGCAGGGTGCGGCCGTCGCGCAGCGGCACGAAGATCAGATCGCGCTTGGCGGCTTCCGTCGCCTTGCGGATCGCCTCGGGCACTTCGCGGGCCTTGCCGTGGCCGAAGCCGACGCGTCCCTTGAGGTCGCCGACGACGACGAGGGCGGCGAAGCCGAAGCGGCGACCACCCTTCACGACCTTGGCGACGCGGTTGATGTGGACGAGCTTGTCGACGAAGCCGTCGTCGCGCTCCTCGCGATCGTTGCGTTCGTTACGAGGCGCCATATCCTGTTCCTTATTCTTTTCCGGTGGCGTCTACAGGGGCGGATGACGTTGCATCCGGCTCAACGGAACGCGGCCCTCGCTCGCGAAGGCCGCGTTCCGATTCTTCAGGGGTCGTAAGACCTGGCGGACGAGGAAGCCTCAGAAGTTGAGGCCGCCCTCGCGAGCCGACTCGGCCAGCGCCTTGACGCGGCCGTGATAGATGAAGGCGCCGCGATCGAACACGACGTCCGTGACGCCGGCGACCTTGGCACGTTCGGCGACGAGCTTGCCGACAGCGGCGGCCGCCGCGGTGTCGGCACCCGTCTTCAGCGACTCGCGCAGGTTGGGATCGAGCGAAGACGCGGCGGCCAACGTGCGGCCCTCGACGTCGTCGATGATCTGCGCGTAGATGTTCTTCGACGAGCGATGCACCGAGAGACGCGGGCGACCGTTCGCCACCTTCTTCAGCGAACGACGGATGCGCGAGGCACGACGCCGCAGATTTTCCTTGGTGGTGGTCATAACGGCGGCCCTTACTTCTTCTTGCCTTCCTTGCGGACGATCTTCTCGCCGGCGTAGCGCACGCCCTTGCCCTTGTAGGGCTCGGGACCACGATACTCGCGGATCTCCGCTGCGACCTGGCCGACCTGCTGCTTGTCGATACCCGACACGACGATCTCGGTCGGCTTCGGCACGGCAACGGTGATGCCTTCCGGCACCTGATAGATCACATCGTGCGAAAAGCCCAGAGCCAACTGCAGGTTCTTGCCCTGCATGGAGGCACGATAGCCGACGCCCGAGATCTCGAGCTTGCGCTCGAAACCCGTCTTCACGCCGTTGAGGATGTTCAGCACCATGGTGCGGGACATGCCCCACTTGGAGCGGGCATCCTTGGACTGGTCGCGCGGATCGACCTTGATCGCGCCGTCTTCCATCTTCACGAGCACTTCGTCGTTGACGACGAAGGTCAGCTCGCCCTTCGGGCCCTTGGCCCGAACGGTCTGGCCGTCGACCGAGGCGGTGACGCCCTCGGGCACGGAGACCGGCTTCTTTCCAATACGAGACATTTCGAAACCCTGTCCGTTCCTGGTGGAAGTCTCCGGCGCGTCAGAAGACGCGGCAGAGAACCTCGCCACCGACGTTCTGTTCACGGGCGCTGTGGTCGGCCATCACGCCCTTGGGCGTGGACAGCACCGAAATGCCGAGACCGTTGGCGACCTGCGGGATCGTCTTGGCGGACACGTAGACGCGGCGTCCGGGCTTCGACACGCGGGAAATCTCGCGGATGACCGGAGTGCCCTCGTAGTATTTCAGCTCGATCTCGAACTCGGACTTGCCGTTCTCGAAGGCCGTCTCGGAATAGCCGCGGATGTAGCCCTCGTCCTTGAGGACGTCGAGCACGCGGCCGCGCAGCTTCGACGCGGGCGTCGAGACCGAAGTCTTGTTGCGCATGATCGCGTTGCGGATGCGGGTCAGCATATCGCCGAGGGGATCAGACAATGCCATGACGACTCTCCCTTACCAGCTCGACTTGACGATGCCGGGGATCTGGCCACTGTTGCCCAGTTCCCGGAGTGCGATACGGCTCATCTTCAGCTTTCGGTAGTACGCGCGCGGCCGACCGGTGACCTCGCACCGGTTGCGGACGCGGACCTTCGAGCCGTTGCGGGGAAGTTCGGCGAGCTGGAGCTGCGCACGGAACCTCTCCTCCATCGGAGCGGCGGCATCCTTGGTGATCGCCTTGAGAGCGGCGCGCTTGGCGGCGAACTTCGCCACCAGTTTCTCGCGGCGCCGGTTCTGCTCGATCATGCCCTTTTTGGCCATAGTCTCGATCCTTTTCTCGACTGCCGTTACTGGCGGAAGGGGAAGTTGAACGCCTTGAGAAGGGCGCGGGCTTCCTCGTCGTTCTTCGCCGTCGTACAGACGATGATGTCCATTCCCCAGATCTGATCGACCTTGTCGTAATTGATCTCTGGGAAAACGATGTGTTCCTTGACGCCCATGGCGAAGTTGCCATTGCCGTCGAAGCTCTTGGGGTTCAGGCCGCGGAAGTCGCGCACGCGCGGCAGGGCGATCTGGATCAGGCGATCCATGAACTCGTACATCTTGTCGCGGCGCAGCGTGACCTTCGTGCCGATCGGCATGTTCTCGCGGACCTTGAAGCCTGCGATCGAGGTGCGCGCCTTGGTGATGACCGGCTTCTGGCCGGCGATCTTGGCGAGATCCTCGGCGGCGACCGAGGGCTTCTTGGAGTCGCCCGTGGCCTCGCCGACGCCCATGTTGATCACGATCTTATCGAGACGCGGGATCTCCATGACGTTCCGGTAGGAGAATTCCTCCATGAGCGCCTTGCGGACTTCCTCGCGATAGACGCGCTTGAGGCGCGGCTCGTAAGCGGTCTCAGCCATTGATCTGCTCTCCGGAACGCTTCGCGACGCGCACCTTCGTGCCGTCCTCGAGAATCTTGAAGCCGATTCGGGTCGCCTTGCCGTCCTTGGGGTCGGCGACCGCCAGGTTCGACAGATGGATCGGGGCTTCCTTGGAGATGATGCCGGCTTCCTGAGACGCGGTCTGGCGCTGGTGGCGCTTGACCATGTTCACGCCGCGCACCACGGCGCGGTCTTCCTTCGGCATCACCTGGATGACTTCACCCGACCGGCCCTTGTCCTTGCCGGCGAGTACGACGACGGTGTCGCCCTTGCGGATCTTCTGCATCGTCCGCTCTCCTTACAGAACTTCGGGGGCCAGGGACACGATCTTCATGTGGTTCTTGCCACGAAGCTCGCGAGGAACCGGTCCGAAAATACGGGTACCGATCGGCTCCTTCTTGTTGTCGATGAGCACCGCAGCATTCTGGTCGAAGCGGATCACAGACCCGTCGGCGCGGCGGATGTCCTTGGCGGTGCGAACCACCACGGCCTTCATCACGTCGCCCTTCTTCACGCGGCCGCGCGGAATGGCCTCCTTGATCGAGACGACGATGATGTCGCCGACCGAGGCATATTTCCGCTTCGAGCCGCCCAGCACCTTGATGCACATGACACGACGAGCGCCGGAATTGTCGGCCACGTCGAGGTTTGTTTGCATCTGAATCATGTCAGGCCGCCTTCACAAAGCTTATTCACCGGGAGGCTCCGACCGTTGCCGGAGCCCGCGCCGATCCGTCGATTAACTGGCCGCTGCGGCGTCGCTCGAAACGACGACCCAGCTCTTGTCCTTCGAGATCGGACGGCTCTCCTCGATGGAGACGAAGTCGCCGACCTTGTACTGGTTGGTCTCGTCGTGCGCCTTGTACTTCTTCGAGCGGCGAACCGTCTTCTTGAAGAGCGGGTGGGTGAAGCGGCGCTCCACCAGCACGACGACCGTCTTGTCGTTCTTGTCGGAGACGACCGTCCCCTGCAGGATGCGTTTGGGCATAGTTTTCGTCCTCAGGCCTTGGCCTCGGCGGCCTTCTGGCGCGCCATCGTCTTGATCCGGGCGATGTCGCGGCGGATCACGCGAACTCGAGCGGTATTCTCGAGCTGACCCGTGGCCTTCTGGAAGCGCAGGTTGAACTGCTCCTTCTTGAGCTTGGCGAGCTCGTCCGTGAGTTCGTCCTGGGTCATCGTCTTGACGTCGGAAGCTTTCACTTCAAACTCTCCTTACTCGGCGATGCGCTGGATGAAGCGCGTGCGGATCGGAAGCTTGGCCGCGCCGAGGCGCAGCGCCTCGCGGGCCGTCGTCTCGTCCACGCCGTCGATCTCGAACATGATGCGGCCCGGGGCGACGCGCGCCGCCCAGTACTCCACACCACCCTTGCCCTTGCCCATGCGGACTTCCGTCGGCTTCGCCGTGACCGGAAGGTCGGGGAAGATGCGGATCCACACGCGGCCCTGGCGCTTCATCTGGCGGGTGATCGCGCGGCGGGCCGCCTCGATCTGACGCGCCGTCACACGCTCGGGCTCCATCGCCTTCAGGCCGAAATTGCCGAAGTTGAGGCTGGTTCCGCCCTTGGCATTCCCGTGAATGCGTCCCTTGAACGCCTTCCGGTACTTCGTGCGCTTTGGCTGCAGCATTCTCGTGTTCTCCGAACTCTATGCTCAGGCGTGTTCGCGACGGCGATTGCCGCCGGAAGCCTCGCCCTCGACCTGACGGCGCTCGGACGCCATCGGATCGTGCTCGAGGATCTCGCCCTTGAAGATCCAGACCTTCACGCCGCAGACGCCATAGGCGGTGTGCGCTTCGGCCGTGCCGTAGTCGATGTCCGCGCGAAGCGTGTGCAACGGCACCCGGCCCTCGCGATACCACTCCGTGCGGGCGATTTCAGCCCCGCCGAGACGGCCTCCGCAATTAATTCGGATGCCTTCCGCCCCGAGCCGCATCGCGGACTGGACGGCGCGCTTCATCGCACGGCGGAACGCCACGCGGCGCTCGAGCTGCTGGGCGATTGACTGGGCGACGAGCGTTGCATCGGTCTCGGGCTTGCGCACCTCGACGATGTTGATGTGCGTCTCGGCCTTCGTCATCGCGCCGAGCTTCTTGCGAAGCTTCTCGATGTCCGCGCCCTTCTTGCCGATCACGATGCCCGGGCGAGCCGAGTGGATCGTGATGCGGCACTTCTTGTGCGGGCGCTCGATGACGATCTTGGAGACCGCCGCCTGCTTGAGCTCCTCGAGCAGGAACTTGCGGATCTTCAGGTCCTCGTGGAGGAGCTGGCCGTACTCGCCCGTGTTCGCGAACCAGCGCGAATCCCAGGTCCGGTTGATGCCGAGGCGGAAACCGGTCGGATTGATCTTCTGACCCATTACGCGGCCTCCTCTGCGGCGATCTCGCGGACCACGATCGTGAGGTGCGCGAACGGCTTCTCGATGCGGCTGGCACGACCGCGACCGCGGGCGTGGAAGCGCTTCATCGTGATCGACTTGCCGACATAGGCCTCGGCGACGACGAGGGCGTCGACGTCGAGGTCGTGATTGTTCTCGGCATTCGCGATCGCGCTCTCGAGCGTCTTCTTGACGGTCTCCGAGATCCGCTTGCGCGAGAAGGTCAGGTCCGCGAGTGCGGTGTTGACCTTCTTGCCGCGGATCATCTGCGCGACGAGATTGAGTTTCTGCGGGCTGACACGGAGCGTACGGGCGACAGCCTTCGCCTCGTTGTCCTTCAGCCGACGCTCGGCTTTCGCCTTGCCCATCGTGTTACTTCCTCTTCGCCTTCTTGTCGGCGCCGTGGCCGTAGTACGTGCGGGTCGGGGAGAACTCGCCGAACTTGTGTCCGACCATGTCCTCGTTCACCGAGACCGGGATGTGCTTCGAGCCGTTGTAGACGCCGAAGGTGAGACCGACGAACTGCGGCAGGATCGTGGACCGGCGGGTCCAGATCTTGATCACCTCGTTGCGGCCACCCGAGCGGACCTTGTCAGCCTTCTTGAGAAGGTAGCCATCGACGAACGGACCCTTCCAGACGGAACGTGCCATGAAGAAATCCTCTTACTTCTTACGCTGATGGCGCGAGCGCATGATGAACTTGTCGGTCGCCTTGTTCTGGCGAGTCCGCTTGCCCTTCGTGGGCTTGCCCCAGGGCGACACCGGATGGCGTCCGCCCGAGGTGCGGCCTTCACCACCGCCATGCGGGTGGTCGACCGGGTTCATCGCGACGCCGCGCACATGCGGGCGCTTGCCGAGCCAGCGCGAACGACCGGCCTTGCCGATGTTGATATTGCCGTGGTCGGGGTTGGAGACCGCACCGACGGTGGCGAAGCAAGAGCTCGGCACCAGGCGCTGCTCGCCCGAGTTCAGGCGCAGGATCGCCATGCCGGAGTCGCGGCCGACGAGCTGGGCATAGGACCCGGCCGAACGGGCGATCTGGCCACCCTTCTCCGGCTTCATCTCCACATTGTGGATGATGGTGCCGACCGGCAGGGCCGAGAGCGGCATCGCGTTGCCCGGCTTCACGTCGACGCCCGACAGGCCCGAGACGACCGTGTCGCCGGCGGCCAGGCGCTGCGGCGCCAGGATGTAGGCGAGCTCGCCGTCCTCGTACTTGATGAGGGCGATGAAGGCCGTGCGGTTCGGGTCGTATTCCAGGCGCTCGACCGTGGCGACGTCGTTGAGGCGACGGCGCTTGAAGTCGATCATGCGGTAGGTCCGCTTGTGACCGCCGCCCTGGTAGCGGGCCGTCACGCGGCCCGTGTTGTTGCGCCCGCCCTTCTGCGAGAGGCCTTCGGTCAGCTGCTTGACCGGCTTGCCCTTCCAGAGGCCCGAACGGTCGACGATGACCAGCTGGCGCTGGCTCGGCGTTGTCGGCTTGAAGTTCTTGAGTGCCATCGTGCTTATCCTCCGGTCCCGATCAAAGGCCGGTCGAGACGTCGATCGAGTGGCCAGCGGCCAGCGTCACGACGGCTTTCTTCTGATCGCTCTGACGGCCGACGCGGCCGCGGAAGCGCTTGACCTTGCCCTTTCGGACCATCGTGTTCACGGCCGTGACCTTGACGCCGAAGAGCGCCTCGACCGCCGCCTTGATGGCGGGCTTGGTGGCCGTGCCCGGGACGTTGAAAACGACCTGGTTGACATCCGACAGGAGCGTCGACTTCTCGGTGATCACCGGCGAGGTGATCACGTCGTAATGGCGAAGGTCGCTCATTTGAACCGCTCCTCCAGAGCCTCGACCGCTGCCTTGGACAGAACGAGCGTCTGGCGGCGGAGAATGTCGTAGACGTTGATGCCCTGGACCGGCAGCACGTCGATATGAGCGATGTTGCGGGCCGAGCGCGAGAAGTTCGCGTCGATTTCCGAACCGCCGATGATCAGCGCGTTGGACAGGCCGAGATCGGCGAAGCTCTTGATCATGGCCTTGGTCTTGCCGTCGGCCGAGGTCAGGTCGTCGACGATGACGATCTGGTCGCTCTTGGCCTTGGCCGAGAGCGCGTGGCGCAGCGCGAGGGCGCGGACCTTCTTGGGCAGGTCATGCGCATGGCTGCGCGAGACCGGACCATGGGCCTTGCCGCCGCCGCGGAACTGCGGCGCGCGGGCCGAGCCGTGGCGGGCGCGACCGGTGCCCTTCTGGCGGTACAGCTTGGCGCCCGTGCGGGCGATCTCGGCGCGGCCGAGCGTCTGGTGCGTGCCCTGCTGGCGCTTGGCCAGCTGCCAGCGCACCATGCGCTGCAGGATGTCCTCGCGCGGCTCGAGACCGAAGATCTCGTCGGCAAGCGTGACAGTGCCGGCGTCCTTGCCGTCGAAGCTCTTGATCGTGACGTCCATTATTCCGCTCCCTTCGAAGCGTCGGCGTCGGCGGCACCCGTTGCGGAGCGCAGCGCGGCCGGCTTCGGCGCGTTCTCGGGCAGCGAGGCCTTCACGGCGTCGCGGATTTCGATCCAGGCGCCCTTCGAGCCCGGCACGGCGCCGCGGATCAGGATCAGGCCCTTGTCCACGTCGGTGCGAACGATCTCGAGGTTCTGCGTCGTCACGCGGGTCTGGCCCATGTGACCGGCCATCTTCTTGTTCTTGAAGACCTTGCCGGGATCCTGGCGCTGACCGGTCGAACCGTGCGAACGGTGCGAAACGGACACGCCGTGGGTGGCGCGCAGGCCGCCGAAATTGTGGCGCTTCATGGCGCCGGCGAAGCCCTTGCCGATCGTCGTGCCCGACACGTCGACCATCTGGCCGGCGACGAAGTGCTCCGCCGTGATCTCCGCGCCGACGTCGACGAGGTTGTCCTCGGTGACGCGGAACTCGACGAGCTTGCGCTTCGGCTCGACCGAAGCCTGGGCGAACACGCCGCGCATCGGCTTGGTCGTGTTCTTGACCTTGGCGAGGCCCGCTCCGAGCTGGACGGCGGTGTAGCCGTTCTTCTCGAGCGTGCGCTGACCGACGACCTGAAGGTTCTCGACCTTGAGGACGGTGACCGGAACATGCTCGCCGGCGTCATTGTAGACGCGGGTCATGCCGACCTTCTGTGCTATCACACCTGAACGCATGGGCGTTATCCTTCCCGTGCTCTGGATCAGAGCTTGATCTCGACGTCGACGCCGGCGGCGAGGTCGAGCTTCATGAGCGCATCGACCGTCTGCGGCGTCGGATCGACGATGTCGAGGAGCCGTTTGTGGGTGCGCATTTCGAATTGCTCGCGCGACTTCTTGTCGACGTGCGGCGAGCGGTTGACCGTGAACTTTTCGATCCGCGTCGGCAGCGGGATCGGCCCGCGCACGTTCGCGCCGGTGCGCTTGGCGGTCGACACGATCTCGCGCGTGGAGGCGTCGAGAACCCGGTGATCGAACGCCTTCAGGCGGATGCGGATATTCTGGCCGTTCATTGCATTCGTCCTCTCGTCGGAGACCGTCCGGCGCACCGGCGTCTTCCGAGCGCTCTTCCTTCAGGCAGCCAATTCGTTCCAAGGCCCGAAGGCCCCTCGCCCCTATGGGCAGGACCGGCGCGCGTGAGCCGCGCGCCGGTCGCCTGTCGTCAGGCGACGATGGAGGCCACGATGCCGGCGCCGACGGTGCGGCCGCCCTCGCGGATGGCGAAGCGCAGCTTCTCTTCCATCGCGATCGGCACGATCAGCGTCACGTCCATCGTCACGTTGTCGCCGAGATCGGAAGAGCG
>NZ_LMRD01000010.1 GCF_001425575.1 Aurantimonas sp. Leaf443
CACTCCGATGTCCCCGCACCGATGGCGTGGAGACGAGTTCAAACATGGGTCAATTCTCGATGGAAAAACCGAAGCTGCCTGGGTCAGCTCTCAGTGGAAATCAACACTTCGAGCGTTTTGTCGCCATCGGCTCCGCGACAACGCTGGCGAAAGCGCTCGCGGCCGAGGGCGTTCTGAACAAGCGCGGCAAGCTGATCGACAAGGGCTTCCTCTACAAGCTCATCAACAACCGAGTCTATCTCGGCGAAGCCGTCCACAAGGGTACCTCCTATCCCGGCGAACACGAGGCCATCATCAATCAGACCCTCTGGGACAAGGTTCACAGCATCCTGCAGGAAAGCCCGCGCCTGCGGGCGAAAAACACCCGCCGCCAGACGCCGGCCCTGCTGAAAGGGATCATCTTCACCGAAACGGGCACGGCGATGACGCCGACCGCGACGAAGAAGGGCACGCGTCTCTACCGCTACTACGCATCGATGGACCTGATCCGAAACCGCCCGACCGGCGAGACTTCAGGCCCGCTGCGCTTGCCCGCAGGTATGGTCGAGGATGCGGTCGTCGGCGAAATTCGCCGCATGATCCGCGCGCCCGAGATCGTGGCCCGAACGATCAAAGCCCTTCGCGAGGAGAGCCCGACCGTCGATGAGAAGGCAGTCGTGAAAGCGCTCGGCGAGTTCGACCAGCTCTGGGCGGCGCTCTATCCGGCGGAACAGTCCCGCATCGTCCAGCTTCTGGTTGAGCGGGTGACCGTCGGCGAAGATGGCATCGCCGTCGATCTGCGTCAGGAGGGGCTGGGGTCGGTCCTGAGAGACATGATGGTGTCCTGCCAGACGGAGGCCTGCGCATGACCAGCACGAAGGACACCATCCGCGTCGTCATCCCGCTGACGATCCGCAAACGCAACGGGCGACCGAAGATCCTGCCGCCCGACGATTTGAGCTTGCGGGATGGACGGGCACAGGATCCGCATGTGCTTCGCGCCATCGCCCGCGCCTGGAGCTGGCGGCGGCAGTTGGAAACGGGCGCCGCTTCCACGATTCAGGACATCGCAGCGGCCGAGAAGGTCTCCGACCGGTTCGTAAGCCGGATGATGCGGCTCGCCTATTTGTCGCCGGAGGTGCATGAACACCTCGTCATCAGGCGCGTGCCGCCCGCGCTTTCGTTGAACGACCTCGTCGCGGTCGCGGACCGACCGTGGGCGGATCAGATAGACATGGTTTTCGGTTTAGGCACTTAAGTAGACCCGCCCGTCCATAGGACTGCATGTGAGAACCAGGGCGGAGCTGACGAATTTCAAGAACAAGAAAATCAGGGACGCTGCTTCAGTCTGGCCTCCAAGGCGCGGTAAGCATGCTTTTCACCCAGAGCGAGGATCTCGGGCCGGTTGTCTATTACTGCTGCCAGTTCGAAAGTGACGGCGTCGAACAGATTAGCGAGAAGCGCGTCTCCGATCGCCCGAGTCTCAGAGAGATCTTCAAGAAGGCCGGCCATTTCCCCATGAGCGAGCTTATTGCGGCCCTCCCGGTACACTTTGGTGACGGCGTCTGCGATGCTCAGCGACTCCGATGGGGTCGGCTGCCCCTTGGGATTAAGTGCGGCTTCCGAGAAGGTCGTCATTGTCGCAGCATCGCCACCAGCCCCCGACAGCCCGTCGGCTGCGCAACCATAGTTGACCACCGCCATGAAGTCCGAGGCTTCCCGCCGCGCCTCGCCAACCCAGTATAGCGCGTTTGCCCAACGTTCGATTACATGCGGCCCCCGGCCTGTCTGTCGGCCCTGCACATAGGCGCTGAGAACTTTGCCCGCTGCGTCGAGGAATGGTCGCTCAGCCTGCACTTTCGCGGCGAGCGCGCCGGGTGCGGAGCCCAACCCCGGAATCTGCACGCTTGAGCCTCTCAAGAAGGCACCACTGGACGAGGTCGCCAGTCGGTCTTCTGCGAAGAGGTGTTGCCGTCCGGCTTTTGTGAACCGCCGCGCGTCCTCCACCTGGAAACGCAACCCGATTGCATCGATCGCCAGGCCGATGATGATCGAAGCTTTATTGTGCGACTGGTTGAGTGCGTGGCCTTCCATTCTGATCGTCGCAACCCATTCGAAGTTCCGGAGCGAACTCAGGACTTCCCAAGCTCTGTGAAGGTCTCCATCGCTGTTGGGTGTAAGCGCTTGATCACGGAGTTCGTCGTATCTGATCTCCCCGCTCTCGACCTTTTGGATATGCTCAAGTTGGGCCGGGTTGCTTACATACCGCGCAATCCAGGCTTCCCGGGGCAGAAACTCGACCGGCCCAATGGAGAACGGCCGCACTCCTTGGTCGGCGTGAAACAAGTGGCACGGGATATGGCGATGGACATCTGGCCGGGCGGCATCGGCAAGCCTATCGAGGATGCGCTCATAATCTGCGGCCATGGCGGCGAAGAAGCAATCGTTTACGACCGTATTGTGTTGCTCTGCAGCGTCGATCGGAAGGTGCGAACGGCAATTGCGGATCGTTTCGCCAATTGAGCGGAACGACAGTTTGTCGAACTCGGAGCGGGCGATGGTCTGACGGAAATCCTCCCGTCGATCCCACGTCTGTCCAGTGAGCCGGTGAGCGGCATCCACGCCAACTTGCGTGACGCGATACTCCTGCTCCGAATCGACTGGAATGGCGAGAGGCACCAGGGGGAATCGGCTCAGCGCCCACCACTCATCAAACGGCATAGCAGCCGCCTTGATGACATCTTCCAGGATGGTCTCAAGGAGACGTTCGGCAGGCACCTCGGGCACCTTTTGACCGTCCAACTTGTTTGATCTCGCCACCTCGACCTCCTACTTCACCTCTCGTGACGCACGACACTCGTCCTCGTGGGACTGCGCCGTCTTGCGCGCCGTAACGCCCACTTCAGGTGTCTCAATTTTCATGCCTGGCGATGAAACGGCTGCAAAAAGTTCGGGCGAGTCAATTCCGCAACGAAAGGAAAATGCAACGCTTTTCGTGATCGAACCAAATCAGGTGAGGTTCGTTCAGAAAGAGACGAAAGTCGTTTAGAGACCAAAAATCGGCGCTGCGCCAGTCTCTGAGGTTCGGGCGGCTTTAGTAAACCCCTTTGAAACTTGGGATAAATTCGTCGCTCAACGCGCGTCGCTGAAAGTTCGCGACGGGAAACTGGCGGACAGAGAGGGATTCGAACCCTCGATACGGTTTCCCGTATACACGCGTTCCAGGCGTGCGCCTTCAACCACTCGGCCACCTGTCCGTTTCGTTCGTAGACCGCCGGGCGGAACGGGCCGCGGCGGGGGTGGCCGGGCGGCCTTCGGGGGCCGCCGGAAGGCTGGCCACCTTCGAACGAGGCGGACTTATAGCCGGAACCCCCGTTCGTTCAAGCACCAATCGACGGGACGGCGAAGATTGGGGTGGCGCCCTCGCAATCCCCGCGCAAGGCTGCGGCCCGGCCATCCCGGATGGGCGGAGAAATATGCGGCGTCCGGCTCGGGTCCGGCGGCGTGACGGAAGGCGTCGCGTGCGGATCGGGTCGGCCGAGATCCGGACAGGAGTGCCGTTTCATACCGGCTCGCCTTGGAACGACCCTTCGGGACGGCTCATGCGATTCTGAAAGACGCTCAAGCGCCGTGCGGTCCATGCCAGGGAACGTCATTCCAAACGCGCGGCGGGATCAGGCACGGGGTCGGGGACGCCAGGTGGGAGGCGCGGGCCCTGGCGCCCGGAGCTGAAGGACCGGACGCCTCGCGAAAGCGGACACGCGGCGCGCCGGGGCCTGACGGGTCCGAACGGCGTCGGACACGTCAGGAGGCGGACCGAGGCACCGGAGCGCCTCGAAGGCGCCCTATTCCTTCACGGCGCCCGTCATCGAGGACACGTAATAGTCCACGAAGAACGAGTAGAGGATCACGACGGGCAGCGAGCCGATCAGCGCCCCGGCCATGAGCGAGCCCCATTCGTAGACGTCGCCGCGCACGAGCTCGGTGAGGACGCCGACGGGCACCGTCTTGTTCTCCGAGGACTGGATGAAGGTCAGCGCGTAGATGAACTCGTTCCAGGCCAGCGTGAAGGCGAAGATGCCGGCCGAGATGAGGCCGGGCACGGCCAGCGGCAGGACGATCTTCGTCAGGATCTGCCAGCGCGTCGCCCCGTCGACCAGCGCGCTCTCCTCCAGCTCGAAGGGGATGGAGCGGAAATAGCCCATCAGGAGCCAGGTGCAGAAGGGGATGAGGAAGGTCGGGTAGGTGAGGATCAGCGCGAGGCGCGAGTCGAAGATGCCGACCTGGAAGACGATGAAGGCGAGCGGGATGAAGAGGATCGAGGGCGGGATGAGATAGGCGAGGAAGACGAGAAGGCCCGTCACCCGCGATCCCGTGAAGCGCACGCGCTCGATGGCATAGGCGGCGAAGACGGAGGCCGCCAGCGCGATGACGGTCGAGCAGGTCGAGACGATCACCGTGTTCCAGAGCCAGCCGGGATAGGAGGTCTCGAACAGGAGATACTTGATGTGGTCGAGCGTCGGCGCCACGACCCAGAACGGGCTGTGCGCCGAATAGTCGGTGAGCTGGTCGTTCGGCTTCACCGCCGTGATCGCCATCCAGTAGAACGGGAAGAGCAGCACGAAGATGAAGACGGCGAGCGGCAGGTAGATCACCAGGATCTTGCGCGCCGGCGTGTCGTGGTGGGACATGCCGACGATGTCGTCGGTGATGTGGCCGCCGGTGGGTTCGGTATGGGTCGCGGTCATCGTTTCGTCCTCAATCCGAGCCGCCCTGCTGCCATTTGCGGCGTTGCAGACCGAAGAAGCTGAACAGGATGGCGGCGAGCAGGAAGGGCACCATCGCCACCGCGATGGCCGCGCCCTCGCCGAGCGAGCCGCCGGGAATGCCGCGCTGGAAGGAGAGCGTGGCCATGAGATGCGTGGCGTTCACCGGCCCGCCCTTGGTGAGGACGTAGATCAGCTGGAAGTCGGTGAAGGTGAAGAGGACCGAGAAGGTCATCACCACGGCGATGATCGGCGTCAGCAGCGGCAGGGTGATGCGGCGGAAGCGCTGCCAGGAGGTGGCGCCGTCGAGGGCTGCCGCCTCGTGCAGCGAGACGGGGATGGTCTGGAGGCCGGCGAGAAGGGAGATCGCCACGAAGGGAATGCCGCGCCAGACATTGGCGGCGATCACCGAGAAACGGGCGTTCCAGGGATCGCCGAGGAAGTTGATGGGCGCCGAGATCAGCCCCGCCTTCATCAGAAGCCAGGAGATGATCGAGAACTGCGCGTCGTAGATCCACCAGAAGGCCAGCGCCGACAGGACGGTCGGCACGACCCAGGGCAGGAGGATGATGGCGCGGAAGAAGTTCTTGAAGGGCAGGTTCTCGTTGAGGATCACCGCCAGCCAGAGGCCGAGGCCGAACTTCAGGATCGAGGCGATGGTCGTGTAGAACACGGTGTTGAACACCGAGAGCCAGAAGACCCGATCTTCCATCAGGTAGGCGTAGTTCTCCAGCCCGATGAAGACGCCGGGGCGCCCGATGCTCGTGTCGGTGAAGCCGAGCCAGATGCCGAGCGCCAGCGGGTAGGTGAGGAAGCACAGGAGGAAGACGGCCGCCGGCAGCATGAACAGGAGGCCGAGCCCGTTGCGGCTCTGCGACAGGCGCTCGAAGAACGAGGCTCGGGCCGCGCGCGGTGGCGAGGCGGTGGAAACGGACATGGCGGCGGCCTCTCGCAAGGGAGGGAAAGTCTGGCTTGCGGCCGGCGAACCGGACCGCGGGATCGGCATCCGGACCGCGCCTTCCCCGAAGGGGAGGCGCGCCGGCAGGCGCAGGGGCGTGGCGCGGCTCGCGCCGCCGGCCGTCGAAGCATCGCCTCGCCGCGTCCGGCTCGTCGGGCGATCCTCTCCCCTTCAAGGGGAGAGGACGGGCGCCGATCGGCCCGGAGCGGGCGGGGCCGCGCGGCCCCGGTCGGGCCGGTCTAGATGCGGTAGTAGCGGTTCGCCCGGCGCTCCGCATTGGCGATGGCGTCCTCGGGCGTGGACTGGCCCGTGACGGCCTCGGCGAACATGTCGACGAGGACGTAGTCGGCCATGGCCGCCGCGGAGGCCGCGCCCAGCGGGCCGGCATAGCCGTTCGGGCGAAGGCTCGCCGAGGCCTTGGCATAGGCCGCGTGGATCGGGTTCGACGTCCAGACCGGGTTCGCCTCGAAGGCCTTGAGCGGCTGGCAGCAATAGGCGCTGGCGCCCTCGATCCAGGCGTTCATGTTGTCGGCCTGGAACAGGAACTGCAGATAGGCCTTGGCCGCTTCCGGATACTTGGTGTGGCGGAAGATCGAGATGGTCGAGGTCTGGTGCAGTTCCACGCTCTCGCCGACCGGGCCGATGGGCAGGTTGGTCGAGCGCATGTCGTCGGCGATCTCCTTCATCGCCGGATCCTTCAGGGCGGCGTAGTAGACCGAGACGCCGTTGGCCGTCAGCGACACCTGGCCGGCGAGGAAGGCGCGGTTGTTGTTGACGTCCTGCCAGCTCTCGGTGCCGGGGATGAAGGTCTTGTAGAGCTCCATGGCGTATTTGACGGCCGCGAGCGTCTCCGGGCTGTTGAGGACGACCTTGCCGCTCTCGTCGACCATCTTGCCGCCGTGGCTCCACAGGAGCCAGTGGGCGTAGTTGTTGCCGTCGCCCACCGCCTTGCCGTGCGGGAAGCCGGCGGGCGTGCCCTTGGCCTGCATGGCCTTGCACAGTTCCAGGAAGCCGGCGGTGTCCTTGGGAAATTCCGAGAAGCCGGCCGCCTTCATGTGGCTGTCGCGGTAGACGACCGCGTTGCCGATGGCGCAGAGCGGCAGGGCGATGAACTTGTCGTCGCGCTTGGCGTAGGATTCGAGGCCCGGATACCAGCCGCCATTGGCGGCCCCGATCGAGGTGCCGAGATCGGTCACGTCGACGAGCTTGTCGGGATATTGCTGCGGGTCGTCGAACCAGCTCATCACCATGTCCGGACCCGAGCCGACATTGGCGGCGACGGCGGCCTTCGGGCGCACGTCCTCCCAGCTCTCCTTGTCGATGCGCACCTGGACGCCCGTCGCCTCGGTGAACTTCTGCGTGTTGGCGATGAAGGCCGCCTCCTCGGCGGGCACGAAGGGCACCCAGCGCAGGAGACGCAGCGAGGCGCCCTCCTCGGGCTTGAAGGTCGGCGCCCCTTGCGCGAAGGCGCCGAGCGGGCCGTTGAAGGCCGAGGCGGCGAGAAGGCCGGCCGTGCCGGCGAGTACGGTTCTGCGGGTGATCATGGTCGTTTCCTCAAACGGCGGGATGTCGTTGGTGGAAGGACGCGGTCGGGATCCCGAGCCCGCCGCGCTGTCTTTTTGGAGGGCGCGCGCCTAGAGGCGCATGCCGCTCGCCGCATCGAAAAGATGCACCGCCGCCGGATCGATCGCGACGTCGATGCGCTCGCCCGGCCGCGCCGTGATGCGCTCGCGGAAGACGCAGGTGACGGAGGTGGCGCCCAGCTTGCCGAGGACCTGGCTCTCGAAGCCGGTCGGCTCGATGACCTGCACCTCCATCGGGATCGTGCCGCCGAGCACGATCGCCTCGGGCCGCGCGCCGTAGACGAGGTCCTGCCCCGGCGTGCCGCGATGGCCGGGCGAGAGCGGCAGCGAGAGCCCGTCCTTGGTCAGGAAGCGCGTGGCGTCGTTCGGGTCGAGCCGGCCGGGCATCATGTTCATGGCGGGCGAGCCGATGAAGCCGGCGACGAAGAGGTTGTTCGGCCGGTCGTAGAGCTCCAGCGGCGCGCCGATCTGCTCGATGCGCCCGTCCTGCATCACGACGATCTTGTCGGCCATGGTCATGGCCTCGATCTGGTCGTGCGTCACGTAGACCGTCGTCGTCGTCAGGCGCTGGTGGAGATTCTTGATCTCCGTGCGCATGGAGACGCGCAGCTTGGCGTCGAGGTTGGAGAGCGGCTCGTCGAAGAGGAAGACCTGCGGGTCGCGCACGATCGCCCGGCCCATGGCCACGCGCTGGCGCTGGCCGCCCGAGAGCTGGCGGGGAAAGCGGTCGAGAAGGTGGGAAAGGCCGAGGATCTCGGCCGCGGGCTTCACGCGCGCGTCGATCTCGGACTGCGGGGCGCCCTTCAGCTTCAGCGAGAAGGCCATGTTGTCGGCGACCGACATATGGGGATAGAGCGCGTAGTTCTGGAACACCATGGCGATGTCCCGGTCCTTGGGCGGCACGTCGTTGACGACGCGCTCGCCGATGCGGATCTCGCCGCCGGAAATGTGCTCCAGCCCCGCCAGCATGCGCAGGAGCGTCGACTTCCCGCAGCCCGAGGGGCCGACCAGGATGACGAACTCCCCGTCGTCGATATGGACGTTGACGCCCTTGATGACGGAATGCGAGCCGAACGACTTGCGGACGTCGACGAAATCGACCGAGGCCATGCGTGAACTTCCTCCCCTTGGACGAGCGGCCGGCGGGCCTTCTCGGCCTCGTGCCGGCCTTGCGGCCCGCCTCGTTTATCCGCGCCCGACGAAGGGCATCTTGGTGGCCATGATGGTGAGCGTCAGGATGTTGATGTCGAGCGGCAGGCCCGCCATGTGGACGACGGCCGCCCCGACCGCGGCCGGATCCATGGTGGGCTCGGGCGCCACGCGCCCGTCCGCCTGCAGGACGCCGGAGGACATCTTGGCCGTCATGTCGCTTGCCGCGTTGCCGATGTCGATCTGGCCGCAGGCGATGTCGAAGGGCCGCCCGTCGAGCGCCGTCGACTTGGTGAGGCCGGCGATGGCGTGCTTGGTGGCGGTGTAGGGCGCCGAGTTCGGGCGCGGCGTCGTCGCCGAGATCGAGCCGTTGTTGACGATGCGCCCGCCCCGCGGCACCTGCCGCTTCATCAGCCGGAAGGCTCCTTGCGTGCACAGGAACGCGCCCGTCAGGTTGGCGGCGAGGATCGTCTGCCACTGGTCGAAGGTCACGTCCTCGAGGGCGACGGGCGGCACGTTGGTGCCGGCATTGTTGACGAGGAGGTCGAGGCGCCCGAACCGGTCCTCGATCGCCTCGAAGAGGGCGTTCACCGCCGCCGGATCGCCGATATCGGCGGCCATGGGGACCACGGCGCCGGACCCGAGCGTTCGGGCGGTCTCCTCGAGGACCGCGAGGCGGCGCCCGGTGACGACCACCGTCCAGCCGGCTTCGACGAGCGCGGCGGCGATCGCCTTGCCGACGCCGGTGCCGCCGCCCGTGACGAGGGCGATGCGGGAGGAAGGGGAGGTGCTCGTCAAGCGGCGGATTCCTTCTGGTTCGGCAGGCGCGTGCCGGAAAGCATGGCGTAGACGCGGGCGAGCGAGGCGTCGTCGTCGCGCCCCATGCCGGCGCCCGAGGCGGCGAGGAACATCTGCAGCGCGGCGGCGGCCACGGGCGCGGGGAACTTCGCCGCGCGCGCCATGTCCTCCACGATGCCGAGATCCTTCACGAAGATGTCGACCGCGCTTTTCGGCGCGTAGTCGCCCTCCACGATATGCGGCACGCGGTTCTCGAACATCCAGGAATTGCCGGCCGAGGCCGTGATGACCTCGTAGACCCTGGCCAGATCGAGCCCCTGGCGCGCGGCGAAGGCGACGGCCTCGCAGGCGGCGGCGATGTGGATGCCGGCCAGATGCTGGTTGATCATCTTGAAGGCCGCGCCGGCGCCCGGCGCCTCGCCGAGCTCGTAGACCTTGGCCGCGACGGCGTCGAGCAGCGCCCGGGCGCCGGCAAAGGCGGAGGGCGATCCCGAGGCCATGACGGTGAGTTCGCCCGAGGCCGCCCGGACCGGGCCGCCGCTCATCGGCGCGTCGAGATAGTGCCGGCCCGACGCTTCGAGCCGCGCCGCCAGGCGCCGCACCACGTCCGGGTCCATCGTGGCGCAGGAGACGAAGGTGCCGCCGGGCGCCATGACCTCGGCGACCGCGTCCGGCCCGAAGAGCAGCGCCTCGGTCTGCGCGGCGTTGACGACGACGCTCAGCACCACGCCCGCTCCCGCCGCGGCCGCGCCGGCGCTCTCTGCGACTCGCCCGCCCTGGCTCGCGAAGGCCCGGCGCGAGGCCTCGGCCACGTCGAAGCCGACGACGTCGAGCCCGGCGCCACGCGCCGAGCGCGCCATGCCGAGACCCATCGAGCCGAGACCGAGCACCGCGACGGGGCCGGCCGGTCGGGATTGCTCCTCCACCGCCATTCATCCTCCCTGGCGCCGAACCCGCTGGCCCGGCTTTACCGATCGTGCCGTTCCGGCATTCTGCTTCGGCCGCTCCGGCCCTCCCGAACCAAAGCTCCCTCTTCATAATTCATTGCCCCAGTCGAAGCAACGAAGTCTTTCATATTACGCCGGAAGAACCCCGGTTTTTATTTTCGATACGCCGATTTTATAGTCAGCATGACGCGATCATCCGCACCGGATGCTTGAAAGCCCCGACGAATGTCTCTCGCCTCCTCTGGTGCGGACGGAGTTAGACCACGGACGCCATCCAGCCGAGACCCTCTTCCACCGATCCGCGCGGGCGGTATTCGGCCCCGACGAAACCGGCATAGCCGACGGCGTCGAAGGCCCGCAGGAGCCGTGGCGTATCGATCTCGCCCTCGTCCGGCTCGGCCCGGCTCGGCACGGCGGCGATCTGCACGTGGCCGATCAGGTCGCGATGGGCCTCGAAGCGCCGGATCAGGTCGCCGCCCATGATCTGCAGGTGATAGCAGTCGAACATGATCGACAGGTCCGGGCATCCGAGCCGGCGAACGATCGCCGCCGCCCCTTCCAGCGTGTCGAGGAAGTAGCCGGGCGCGTCGCGGTGGTTCAGCGGCTCGATGAGGACGCCCATGCCGCGCGTCGCGGCGCGATCGCAGGCATATCGCAGATGGGCGTCGAAGGTCTCGGCGGCGCCCGCCACGCCCTTGGAGGCGCCGGCCATGACGTGGACCGCGCGCGCGCCGATCGAGGCCCCGTAGAAGAAGGCCTCGTCGATCGCGGCGCGCGCCTCCTCCTCGCGCCCGGGCAGCGCCGAGAGGCCGAACTCGCCGGGCCGGCCCTTGGCCGTGTTGAGGCCGAGCATGGGAAGCCCCGTCTCGGCAAGGGCGGCCGCCACGGCGCCGGCCTCCTCGCCATAGGGCCAATGGCACTCGACGGCCGAGAAGCCGGCGGCCTTGGCGGCGCGGATCGCGTCGGGCAGCGGGCGGTCGTTCCACAGGAAGCCGAGATTGGCCGAGAGGCGGATCATGCGGGGTCTCCGAACCGCGTGGTGACGGCCTCGACCTGGTCCGGCGTCAGGCGCCGGGCGCCGAGGCCGCGCGTGAGGAGCGCGAGGCGCGCGGTCGCCTCCAGCTCCTCCACGGCGTTGACGGCGCTCTCCACGGTCCGGCCGGCGACGACCGGCCCGTGATGGGCGAGCATGACCGCCGCGTGCCGGCCGGCCAGGCCCCGGATCGCGGCGCCGATCGCCGCATCGCCCGGCACGAAGAAGGGCAGGAGCTTCACCCGGCCGAGCAGCATGACCGAATAGGGCGTCAGCGCCGGAGCGAAATCCTCCTCGTCGGCCTCGGGCAGCGTCGAGAGCGCCACGCAATGGGCGCAGTGGAGATGCACCACCGCCCCGGCCCCGTGCCGCGTCTCGTAGAAGGCCTCGTGGAGGGGCATCTCCTTGGTCGGCCGGTCGCCGCCGACATGGCGGCCGGCGGCGTCGAAGCGGCTGAGGCGCGCCGGGTCGAGCCGCCCGAAGGAGGAGCCGGTGGGCGTCACGAGAAGGCCGCCGTCCTCCGTGCGCGCCGAGATGTTGCCGGTCGAGCCGTGCGTCAGGCCGCGCTCGAAGAGCGAGACGGCAAGGGCCGCGATGGCCTCGCGCAGTCTCGCCTCGCCGCTCACGGCCGGCCCGCCTTCAGCGCCGAGAGCGCGGTGGAGAAGAAGTCCTCGGCGCCGAAATTGCCGGATTTGAGCACCAGCCAGAGCGGTCGGTCCTCGGCCTTGAGCGCCGGCACGCCCGGCGCGATCTCCGGCCCGATGGCGAGGGCCGGCAGGCCGAGCCCTTCCACCACGGCGCCGGAGGTCTCGCCGCCGGCGACCACGAGGCGGGTGATGCCGCCCCGCGTCAGCGCCCGCGCGAGCGCGGCGAAGAAGGTCTCGACGGCACCGGCCGCGGCCTCGCGGCCAAAGCGCGCCTGCGCTTCGCGCACGGCCTCGGGCTCGGCCGAGCTCGCCACGAGCGGCACCGCGCCCTGCGCGATGGCCGACAGCGCCCATTCGGCGGCGCCCTGCGCGGTCACGGCGCCCGACAGGAGCCCCTCCGGTTCGACGGCGAGGACGGGATGGCCGTCCCGCGCGTAGCGCTCGACCTGGCCGCGCGTGGCGATGGAACAGGAGCCCGACAGGATCGCCGCCGGCCCGTCGCTGCCCGTAAACGGCGCCCCGGCGCCCGAGATGAGGCCCTGCGCGCGAAAATTCCCGGGCAGGCCGAGCGCGACCCCCGATCCCCCGGTGACGAGCGCCATTCCGTCGGCCGCCCGGCCGATCTCGAGGAGGTCGCGGTCGGCGATCGCGTCGACCACGACGAGGCCGCGTCCGGCCTCGGCCTCGCCAAGGATCGCCGCGCGGATCGCCTCCGCCCCGCGAAAGACGGTCGCCGCCGGCACGTGGCCGACGCCGCCCGTCGTCTGCGGCTTCAGCCAGCGCCGGATGTCGGCGTCGCGCATCGGCGTCAGCGGATGGTTCTCCATGCCGCTCTCGCTGAGCAGCCTGTCGCCGACGAAGAGATGGCCCTGGTAGAGGCTGCGCCCGGCGGCCGGAAAGGCCGGGCAGACGATGGCGTGGGTCGTGCCAAGGCGCGCCATCAGCGCGTCGATCACCGGGCCGATATTGCCTTCGGGCGTCGAATCGAAGGTCGAGCAGTACTTGAAGAGGATCTGCCGGCAGCCGGCCTCGAGCAGCCATTCGGCGGCCTCCAGCGAGAGGCGCACGGCTTCGGCGACCGGGACGGTGCGCGACTTCAGCGCCACGATCCCCGCTTCCACGCCGGCCTGCGGCGCGCCCTTCGGCACGCCGCTATACTGCGTCACCGCCATCCCGCCCTTGGTGAGCGTGTTGGCAAGGTCCGAGGAGCCGGTGAAGTCGTCGCCGATGCAGCCGAGGAGCATGGGGGTCAGACCTTCGCCACGCCGCCGAGCTCGTCCTCGAGATGGGCCCGGACGATCTCGTCGAACGTGGTCTCGGCCTTGAAGCCGAGGACGCGCGCCCGGTCCGCCGAGACGTCGGGCGCCCAGCCCGAGACGATCCGGGCGATGGTCTCGTCCGGCTCGCGGCGGATGAGCTTCACCGCCTTCTCGCCGACGATGCGGCGCAGCGCCTCGATCTCCTCGCCGACCGTGGCCGAGAGGCCGGGCATGGCGAGATTGCGGCGCGGGCCGACGGGCCCGGTGTCCATCGTGGCGGCATGCAGGAAGAAGCCGATCGCCGCGCGCGGGCTGGCGAAGAAGTGGCGCACCTCCTCCGAGACCGGCAGCACCGCCTCCTGCCCGTTCATCGGCTCGCGCAGGATGTTGGAGAAGAAGCCGGAGGCGGCCTTGTTGGGCCGGCCCGGGCGCACGCAGATCGTGGGCAGGCGAAGACCGATGCCGTCGAAGATGCCCCGGCGCGAATAGTCGGCGAGGAGCAGTTCGCCGATCGCCTTCTGCGTGCCGTAGCTCGTCAGCGGCGTCAGCGCGAAGTCGTCGGGAATGGCTTCGGGGAACGGTGCGCCGTAGACGGCGATGGAGGAGGCGAAGACGACGCGCGGCGCGTAGGGGGCCTCGCGCCCGGCGAGCCTGATCGCCTCGAAGAGGTCGCGCGTGCCGTCGAGATTGATGCGGTAGCCCTTCTCGAAATCGGCCTCCGCCTCGCCCGAGACGATGGCGGCGAGGTGGAAGATCGTGTCGGGCCGCCCCGCGATCAGCATCGCGGCCGAACCCGGCGCCGAGAGATCGACGGCATGGGTCTCGATGGCGGGCACCGCGCCTTCCGGCCGGGCGGGCTCGACGACGTCGGCGAGCACCATGGACTCCACCGGGCGGCCGCCGAGCGTGCCGTCGGCGGCGATGCGCGCGGCGAGCCGCGCCCCGATCATGCCGGCCGCGCCGATCACGAGTAGTTTCATGCCGTCCTCCCTCGGGCCCCTCGGCCCGCCGGCTTGCCGCCGGCCCGTTGCCTGTCGTCTCGATCCGGCCGCCCGCCGCCGTCCGGCCGGGCGCGGCCGCGTCTCATGGCGGCCCGGCGCGCGCCAGCATGGCGCGGGTCGTCTCGCCGATATGCTCGATATGGATCTCGAAGGCCCGGATCGTCGCCTCGCGGTCGCGCCGTTCGAGCGCGTCGACGATGGCCTCGTGATCGGCGATCGACCGCGCGACGACGCCGGGCTCGGCGACGGCGAGGCGCCTGGAATCGATGACGAAGCCGTAGAGATCGACGGTGAAGTCGACGAGCGCCCGGTTCGTGGCGAGGCGATAGACCGCCAGGTGAAACTCGCGGTCGCTGATGAGGAAGCGCAACGGGTCGTCCGCGACGGCGCGCTGGGCGCGCACGCATTCGCGCAGGAACGCGATCGTCCCCGCCTCGATGCGCGTCGCCGCCTCGCCGACGACCGCGCGCTCGACGAGGAGCCGCGCGGCATGGATCTCGTCCAGCGTGTAGACATCGACGCGATGCGCCTCGCGCGGGCGGCGGAACTCGGAGCCGACGGCGCTGGAGGCGATGCGGGTGCGCGCGCCGTGCACCACCGTCAGGAGCCCCTTGGCCGCCAGGATCTGGATGCCGCCGCGCACCGTCTCGCGGCTGACCTGGAAGGCGGCGGCCAGATCCCGCTCGCCCGGCAGGTCGTCGCCGATCTTCAGGAGACCGGAATCGATGAGGCTGGCGATCTTGCCGGCCACGACCTCGCGCACGTTGCGCCGGACGATCCTCTCGTGGAGGTCCGGCGCGTGGTCGAGGACGAGGGTGGGGGATGCCATGGTGGGCCTGTGGTCCATCCTTTAGACCACGATGACAGGCGATCGCGCGACCCCCGTCAATCCTGCGCCGCACCAAACCCATCCCGCGTCCGCGAAGGCGCGCCGGGCCTCGCGCGCGATTCACGAGGCCGCGAGAGGCGCTTGCGGCGGGCGGGCGGACATCCCATCTTGGTCCTTCCGGATTCTTCCCGGCCCTCCGCGACAGCGGCCGGCCGGCTCTGCAGGACGACAGGATGCGCTTCGTGATTCGCGCGCTCGGCTTCTTGGCCACGGCCTTCGCGGTGGTGCTCGCCATCGGCGACATCGCCCGCTCGCTCGCCGACGAGCGCATGGAGCTCGCGAGCGTCTCGGAGATCCTCGCCTCGGCCGGCGCCAGCCCCGCCGCGCCGGCCGATCCGCAGATCGCCGATCTCGTCGCCACGCTTCTGGCGGCCCCGGCCTCGCCGCTCCTCTTCGCGCTCGGCCTCGTCCTGATCGCGCTGTCGCGGCGGCCGCACCGGTCCGGCCTGCGGCGCCTGTCGGCCTGAGGCCGCGCGGGCCCGACGAATCTCAAGCCGGCGTGGCGCCCTTGCGGCGCCGCGCGACCGCCGCTCTCGCGCCGCGAGGGCACGGGCCCCCCATGCGCGAAAGGACGACCATGTACATTCTCGATATGTTCACCAAGAAGATGAAGCTGCCGAGCGTCGAGGACGCCCTGCCCGGACGCGCCGAACCGCTGCCGACGGCCGAGCGCCACTTCCTGAACGACCGGCCCCTGAAGCCGCCCTTCCCCGATGGAAGCCGCACCGCGATCTTCGGCATGGGCTGCTTCTGGGGCGTGGAGCGCAAGTTCTGGCAGCTGCCGGGCGTCGTCGTGACGGCCGTCGGCTACAGCGGCGGCGCCACGCCCAACCCGACCTATCAGGAGGTCTGCAGCGGCCAGACCGGGCAGAACGAGGTGGTGCTCGTCGTCTACGATCCGGCCGGCATCTCCTACGAGGCGCTGCTCAAGGCCTTCTGGGAAGGCCACGACCCGACGCAGGGCATGCGCCAGGGCAACGACATGGGCACGCAGTACCGCTCGGGCATCTACTATGCCGACGAGGATCAGCGCGAGGCGGCGCTCGCCTCGAAGGCGGCCTATCAGGCCGCGCTCGAGAAGGCCGGCCACAAGGGCCGCATTACCACCGAGATCGAGCCCGCCGGCGCCTTCTACTACGCGGAAGCCTATCACCAGCAGTATCTCGCCAAGAATCCCGGCGGCTATTGCGGCATCGGCGGCACCGGCGTCTCCTGCCCGATCGGGCTCGGCACGCCGGCCGGCGCGGGAACGCAGGCGGCCGAGTAGGCCGGGCGTCCGCGACCGCGGGACATGGCGCGGGCGGCGGAGGCGGCCCGCGCCAGGCCCGCCTCCGCCGCCCGGACCGCGGCCAGATTTCACGTGAAATCGGCCCTCGCCCGTGCCAGTCTCGCCCTCGTGCCCGGACCGGGGCGTGAAGCGCCCCGTCCGGTCCCGTTTTCCAGCGGGCGAACCCGCCACGGGGCGCCCCGCGACACGAGGATCGAGACTCGATGAAACGCTTCCTGGCCGGGCTTCTCGCCGCAACCGTCCTGACCGCAGGCGCCGCGAAGGCGGCCGACGACAAGCCGGCGATCCTCTACGATCTGGGCGGAAAGTTCGACAAGTCCTTCAACGAGGCCGCCTATAACGGCGCCGAGAAGTACAAGGCGGAGACGGGCGTCGCCTATCGCGAGTTCGAGATCGTCAACGACACGCAGCGCGAACAGGCCCTGCGCCGCTTCGCCCGCGACGGGGCGAGCCCGATCATCTCCGTCGGCTTCAGCCAGGCCGCCGCGCTCGAAGCCGTCGCCAAGGAATTTCCCGACACCAAGTTCGCCATCATCGACGCCGTGGTCGAGGCGCCGAACGTGCGCTCCATCCTCTTCAAGGAGGAGGAGGGCTCCTATCTCGTCGGCCTCCTGGCCGGCATGAAGTCGCAGACCGGCAAGGTCGGCTTCATCGGCGGCATGGACATTCCCCTCATCTCCAAGTTCGGCTGCGGCTATCGCGGCGGCGTCAAGGCCGCCAGGGCGGACGCCGAGGTCCTCTGGAACATGACGGGCACGACGGGCGCGGCCTGGAACGACCCGGTGCGCGGCGGCGAGCTCGCCAAGTCGCAGATGGACCAGGGCGCCGACGTCATCTTCCACGCCGCCGGCGGCACCGGCATCGGCGTCCTGCAGGCCGCCGCCGACGCCGGCAAGTTCGGCATCGGCGTCGATTCCAACCAGAACATGCTGCATCCCGGCCACGTCCTCACCTCCATGGTGAAGCGCGTCGACAACGCCGTCTACGCGACCTTCGCGGACGCGGCCAAGGGCAGCTGGACCGCCGGCACGCAGATGCTCGGCCTCAAGGAGGACGGCGTCGCCTACGCCCTGGACGACGACAACAAGGCGCTCCTGACGCCCGAGATGACCGCCGCCGCCGAGAAGGCCAAGGCCGACATCATCGCCGGCACCGTGAAGGTCCACGACTTCACCACCGACAGCGCCTGCCCGTACTGAGGGCAGAACCGCGGCCTTCCGCCGCCGCACAAGGGGGCGAACGTCCCGCGACGCCAGTGCTCTCCCCTTCTCCCCTCGGGGGAGAAGGGCGCTGCGTCCCGGCCGTCACCATCACTTTGCCGCGATGCGCCGTCGATGCTATCGCCAGCCGGCGACACGAGGTGCGGGAGAGCGGAGAGCGCGACATGGCCGAGAAGGTGATCTTCGACACCGATCCGGGTCCGGACGACGCGGTGGCGCTCCGTGCGGCGCCGGGCTTGCCGGTCCTTCGTCTTCATCCGGCATATCGATGATGGGATCGCAATGACGGACGATCGTTCACGCCCGTTGCAGACACGGGGGAAGGAAATGTCCGGCAGCGGGCGATGCTCGCCGGAGGCGACGACCCTGGCGCAGCGCAAGCGGAACGAGGCGACGCGCCGGACGCTGGCCGCCGATGCCGCGGTGCGCGCGCTTCGCGATTACGCGCGGGGGCATGGCGGACGTTACGTCGTCTTCGGATCCTACGTCACGGGAGCGATGCGATACGACAGCGATCTCGATGTCCTCGTCGATTTTCCCGTCGAGCTGACGCCGCAGGCCTGGCGGTTCGCGGAGGATGTCTGCGCCGGGACCGCCGTCCCGCTGGACATCCACGACGCGCGGACCGCCACGCCCGCTTTCTGCGAACGGGTGATGAGCAGAGGCCTTCTCCTTCCGTGACGGACGTGCGCTGGATCGAGGTCGAGGACGATCTGGCGTCGGCATGCCGGCACTTCGGCAACGCCGCTTGGCTGGCCGACGACGGCGGGTTCGACGACGACGGCATCGCCGGGTACCGGGCGCGGATGGCGCTTCTGCATGCCATGCAGTCCGCCCACACCTCGCTCGAAGGCGCGCTCCGGCGAATCCTCGAAATCCTCGGCGAGGAACCTCCGGTCGGCGGCAACTCCCATGTCGACCTCGTCAGGCGCGTGTCCAGAGCGGTCGACACGCCCGGCCATGTGCGTCCCGCGATCCTGACACCGGACGTCTTCCGCGACGTGGACGAGTCCCGGCGGTTCCGTCATCGCGCGACCCATGACTACGACAATTTCGACCCGACGCTCGCCAAGCCGTCCATCGAAGCCGCGCGCCGTCTCGCTGTCGGTCTCGGACCCTGCATCGCGGCGTTCAGGGATCGCGTCGATCCGCCGTCGCCCGAGGTCGACGACGACGAACATACAGGATGACGGGCGATGACGGTCGCGCGTGGTCGACCCTTGGAGCGCGCGCGGTGACGCGGTGCTCCGTCGATGCTATCGCCAGCCGGCGACACGAGGTGCGGGAGAGCGCGACATGGCCGAGAAGGTGATCTTCGACACCGATCCGGGGCAGGACGACGCGGTGGCGATCCTTGCGGCGCTGGGCTCGCCGGCCGAGATCGAGGTGCTCGGCATCGTCACCGTCGCCGGCAACATCCCGATCCATCACACGACGCGCAACGCCCTGCGGCTCGTGGAACTGGCCGGCCGTACCGAGGTGCCGGTCATCCAGGGCTGCGACCGGCCGCTGGTGCGCCGGCTCGTCACCGCCGAGCACGTGCACGGGCAGACCGGGCTCGACGGGTCGGACCTGCCCGAGCCCTCGATCGCCGCCCGGCCCGGCCACGGCGTCGACTTCATCGTCGAGACGGTGCGCGCGCACGAAGCGGGCACGATCAGCCTTCTGGCGCTCGGGCCCCTGACCAATGTCGCGCTGGCGCTGCAGAAGGCGCCGGACATCGCGGGCCGGCTGAAGCGCATCGTGCTCATGGGCGGGGCCTATTTCGAGGTCGGCAACATCACCCCCGCCGCCGAGTTCAACATCTATGTGGACCCCGAAGCGGCCGCGATGGTGGTGGCGAGCGGCGTGCCGCTGGTCATGCTGCCGCTCGACGTGACCCATGCGATGCGCTCGACCAAGCCGCGCATCGCCGCCTTCGCCGGGCTCGGCAACCGGGCGGGCGAGGCGGTCGCGGCCATGCTCTCCTTCTCCGAGGTCTACGACCTCAGGAAATACGGCTGGGACGGCGCGCCGCTGCACGACCCCTGCGTGACCGCCTATGTCCTCGCGCCCCATCTCTTCGAGGGCCGGCACATCAACGTGGAGATCGAGACGGCGAGCGCGCTCACGCGCGGCATGACGGTGGCCGACTACTGGGGCGTGACCGACCGCGCGCCGAACGCCTTCTACGTGCGCTCGGGCGATGCCGACGCCTTCTTCGCGCTCCTGACCGAGCGTATCGCGACCTTGCCGTGACGCGTCGGTAACGGCCCGAGGCGACAACAGCGCCGAGCCGCGTAAACGACGACGTTTGCCGTCAGTAATGCGGCGGCTTGGTGATCTCGGGCCGCGCGAAGCCGCCCTCCTCCAGACCGTTCACGCGGTCGGCGATCTGCTTGACGGCGCGCTGCAGCGCGACGAGCTGGTCGTGCGCGCCCTTCAGCTCGTCCGAGAGTTCCTCGATCGTCTTGGCCTGGTGGGCCACCATGATCTCGAGATCCTCGATCCTCTGGCGGTCGACGTCGCTGCTCATCGCATCATCTCCTGCAGTGCTCTTCGCATCGCCTCGCCATGCGCGACCGGACGGCGCGTCAGGCGCTCGACGCTGACATGGACGAAGAAGCCGTCGGCCGCGGCCGTCTCCGCCTCGCCCCCGAACAGGGCGATCTCGTAGCGCACCGAGGAGCGCCCGAGATGGCCGACCCTGAGGCCCGCCGTGACGGGCTGGGGGAAGGCGAGTTCGCGATGATAGCGGCATCCGCTTTCCACGACGAGGCCGATCGGCCCCTGCCCGCGCAGGTCGAGAAGCCCGGCCCCGATGAGGAAGGCGTTCACCGCCGAATCGAACAGCGCGTAGTGCACGACGTTGTTCATGTGGCCGTAGGCGTCGTTGTCGCTCCAGCGCGTCGTCAGCGGCACGAAGCGGGCGTAGTCGGCCCGCACGGGCGGCTCCCCGCGCCCGGCGCCCGGCTTGCGATCCTCCGTCATCGTCCCTCCCCGTCCGGTTCGGCGCGGCCCGAAGCCGCCCGGGCGCCGAGCCTTTGCTTTCGGCGCGGCAGAGCCTAGTCTCACGACCGACCGACTATCGACAAGCGAGCATCGTGAATGGCCGAGCCGGCGATCGAACTGATCGACATCGACAAGACCTTCGGCGCCGTGCACGCGAACCGCCGGATCAACCTGACGGTCGAGAAGGGCACGATCCACGGCATCGTCGGCGAGAACGGCGCCGGCAAGTCGACGCTGATGTCGATCCTCTACGGCTTCTACCAGGCCGATCGCGGCGAGATCCGCGTCGGCGGCCGCACGGTCCAGATCCTCGATCCGAACGCGGCCATCGCGGCGGGCATCGGCATGGTGCACCAGCATTTCATGCTGGTCGACACTTTCACCGTCGTCGAGAACGTCATGCTCGGCGCCGAGCAGTCGCCGCTTCTGGCCAAGGGCATCGCCAGGGTGCGGGCGGAGCTGAAGCGGCTGGAACGCGACCACAGGCTCGACGTCGATCCCGACGCCGTGGTCGAGACGCTGCCCGTCGGGCGCCAGCAGCGCGTGGAGATCCTGAAGGCGCTCTATCGCGGCGCCGACATCCTCATCCTCGACGAGCCGACCGGCGTCCTCACCCCGCCCGAGGCCGACCACCTCTTCGCCGTGCTGCGCCAGCTGCGCGACGCCGGCAAGACCGTCATCCTCATCACCCACAAGCTGCGCGAGATCATGGACGTGACGGACGCCGTCTCGGTCATGCGCCGCGGCGAGATGGTGGCGACGCGGCGCACCGCGCAGACCTCCGTCGGCGAACTCGCCGAGCTGATGGTCGGGCGGCGCGTCCTCCTCACCGTCGACAAGGCGCCGGCCCGGCCCGCGGCCACCGCGCTCGCCGTCCGGAACCTGACGGTGCGCGACGAGCGCGGCGTCACCATGTGCGACGACCTCACCTTCGAGCTGCGCTCCGGCGAGATCGTCGGCATCGCGGGGGTCGCCGGCAACGGGCAGTCCGAGCTCCTGGAGACGCTGGCCGGCATCCGCCGGGCCAGTTCGGGCCGCATCACCCTTCTCGGCGAGACGATCGACCCCGCGAGCGGACGCGTCGATCCCGCCGCGATGCGCGCGCGGGGCCTCGCCCACGTGCCGGAGGACCGCCACCACATGGGCCTCGTCCTGCCCTTCAAGGCCTACGAGAACGCGATCCTCGGCTATCACGACGATCCCGCGCTGCGGCGCGGCCCGCTTCTCGACGTCGCCGCCATGCGCCGGCGCGCCGAGGGCGAGATCGCCGCCTACGACATCCGCCCGCCCGCCTGCGACCTGAAGACCGCCAACTTCTCCGGCGGCAACCAGCAGAAGATCGTGCTCGCGCGCGAGATGGAGCGCGACCCGAAAGTGCTCCTCATCGGCCAGCCGACGCGCGGCGTCGATGTCGGAGCCATCGAGTTCATCCACCGCCGCATCGTGGAGATGCGCGACGCCGGCAAGGCGATCCTTCTCGTCTCCGTCGAGCTCGACGAGATCCGCGCGCTCTGCGACCGCATCCTCGTCATGTTCGCCGGGCGCATCGTCGGCGAGCGCCCGGGCGGGGCGGACGAGAACGAACTCGGCCTCCTGATGGCCGGCATCGAAAGCCGCGAGGCCGCCGAGTGAGGGACGCGCGCCTCACGCTCCTGACCCTCGGCGTCGCCGATCTCGAAAGCGCGGCCCGTTTCTACGAGGCGCTCGGCTGGGCGCGTACGGGGGCGGGCAACGAGAGCGTCGTGTTCCTGCAGGGCGAAGGCCTCGTCCTCTCGCTCTTCGGCCTCGACGATCTGGCGCGCGATGCCGGGCTCGAGCCCGGCGCGGCGCTGCCGGCCTTCCGCGGCATGGCGCTCGCGATCAACCTGCCGGACGAGGCCGGGACGGACCGGCTCTACGCCGCGGCGCTCGCCGCCGGCGCCAGCGCCGTGAAGCCGCCTCAGAAGGCGCCCTGGGGCGGCTATTCCGGCTATTTCGCCGATCCCGACGGCCATCTGTGGGAACTGGCCCACAATCCCTTCTTCCCGCTCACACCGGAGGGCCACGTGAACCTTCTCGCCAAGGACGGCGCATGAGCCGTCCCTATGCCAAGCTGCCCGCCTCCGTCGAGTTCGGCCTCATCCCCCTCGTCAATCTCGTCGTCGCCTTCGCCGTCGCCGGCCTCGTCGTCCTGGCCGTCGGCGAAAGCCCGGTGGAGGCGGCGCGGCTGATGCTGCGCGGGGCCTTCGGCTACGGCGAGGGCATCGGCTTCACGCTCTACTACGCGACGAACTTCATCTTCACCGGCCTTGCCGTCGCGGTCGCCTTCCATGCCGGGCTCTTCAACATCGGCGGCGAGGGGCAGGCCTATCTCGGCGGGCTCGGCGTCGCGCTCGTCGCGCTCGGCCTCGGCGCGCTCCTGCCCTGGTGGCTGACGCTGCCGATCGCCATCCTCGCCTCGGCGCTGTTCGGCGCGGCCTGGGCCTTCCTGCCCGGCCTCCTGCAGGCGACGCGCGGCAGCCACGTCGTCATCACCACCATCATGTTCAACTTCATCGCCGCCAGCCTGATGGTCTATCTCCTGGCCGGCCCGCTGAAGCCCATGGGCACGATGGCGCCGGAGACGGCGACCTTTGCGGCGGGCGGACAGCTGCCCAAGCTCGGGCCCCTGTTCGAGCTCTTCGGCGTGCGGCTCGGCGGCGCGCCGCTCAACGTCTCGCTCTTCGTGGCGCTGGCGGCCGCCCTCCTCGTCTGGCTCATGATCTGGCGCACCAGGCTCGGCTACGAGATCCGAACGCTCGGCCATTCGCCGAAGGCCGCGCATTATGCGGGCATGTCGCGCACGCGCCTCGTCGTCATCGCCATGGCGATCTCCGGCGCGCTCGCCGGCATGATGGCGCTGAACCCGGTGATGGGCGACCAGTACCGGCTCGTGATCGACTTTCCCTCCGGCGCCGGCTTCGTGGGCATCGCCGTCGCGCTGATGGGACGGGGCCACCCGGTCGGCATCGTCCTGGCCGCACTCCTCTTCGGCGTCCTCTACCAGGGCGGGGCGGAGCTCGCCTTCGACATGCCCTCGATCTCGCGCGACATGATCGTCATCATCCAGGGCCTCGTCATCCTCTTCGCCGGCGCCCTCGAGAACATGGTGCGCCCGGCGGTCGGGGGTGCGTGGCGCATCCTGGCGCCGCGCGGCACCGGCCCGGCCGCCGCCCCCGGGGAGACGCGCTGATGGACGCGAACACGCTCGTCAACCTCCTCGATTCCACCATCCGCCTGTCGACGCCGCTCCTCTTCGCCGCGCTCGCCGGCCTCTATTCCGAGCGCTCGGGGATCTTCGACATCAGCCTCGAGGGCAAGATGCTGATCGCCGCCTTCGCCTCGGCGAGCGTCGCCGCCGTCACGGGCTCGGCCTTCGCGGGGCTCGGCGTCGGCATCCTCGCGGCGATCGGCTTCTCGCTCGTCCACGGCCTCGCCTCCATCACCTATCGCGGCAACCAGATCGTCTCGGGCGTGGCGCTGAACTTCATCGCCTCGGGCCTGACCATCATCCTGGGCGCGGCCTGGTTCGCGCGCGGCGGCTCGACGCCGAGCCTCACAGGGGCGCAGCGCTTTTCGCCCATCGCCCTGCCGGGCGCCGACGCCCTGCGCGACGTGCCTGTCCTCGGCCGCTTCTATGCCGACATCGTCTCCGGCCAGACGCTCCTCGTCTACGTCGCCTTCGCCATGGTGCCGCTCACCTGGTGGGTGCTCTACCGCACGCGCTTCGGCCTCAGGCTGCGGGCGGTCGGCGAGAATCCGGCGGCGGTGGACACGGCGGGCATCTCGGTCGCCTTCCTGCGCTACCGCGCCGTCGTCATCTGCGGCCTGCTCACCGGGCTCGCCGGCTCCTATCTGGCGCTCGCGCAGGCCGCCGGCTTCACGCGCGAGATGTCGGCCGGCAAGGGCTATATCGCGCTCGCCGCCCTCATCTTCGCCAACTGGAAGCCGGTGCCGGTGATGCTCGCCTGCCTCCTCTTCGGCTTTCTCGACGCGATCTCGATCCGCCTGCCGGGGCTTTCCATTCCCGGCCTCGGCGCCGTGCCGCTGCAGGTGGTGCAGGCCTTGCCCTACATCCTCACCGTCGTGCTGCTGGCCGGCTTCATCGGCAAGGCGAGCGCGCCCAAGGCCGGCGGCATCCCCTATGTGAAGGAACGCTGAGCCGATGTCCGACGACCTGTTCCTGCGCGCCCGGCAGGCGATGCGAAAGGCGCATGCGCCCTATTCGAGCTTCCCCGTGGGCGCGGCGCTGCGCACGACGGACGGGCGCATCTATGCCGGCTGCAACGTGGAGAGCGTCGCCTTTCCCGAGGGCTGGTGCGCTGAGACGACGGCGATCGGCCACATGGTGATGGACGGCGGCGGGCGCATCGCGGAGATCGCGGTGGTGGCCGAGAAGCTCGTGGCCTGCAGCCCCTGCGGCGGCTGCCGCCAGCGCATCGCCGAATTCGCGAGCGCGCAGACGCGCGTCCATCTGTGCGACGCGGCGGGCGGCGTCGTGGAGACGGTGGCGATGGGCGAACTCCTGCCGCGCGCCTTCGACACGACGAGCCTCTCGTGAGCGCCGCCGCGCTCCTGCGGGAAAGGCTCGCCGGGCGGCGCCCGAACGTGGCGCTGATCCTGGGCTCGGGCCTCGGCGCGCTCGCCGAAGGGCTGGCGGAGCGGATCGAGATTCCCTTCGCCGACATTCCCGGCTTTCCGCGAAGTTCGGTCAGCGGCCATGCCGGCGCGCTCGTCTCCGGCCGCCTGGAGGGGCGCGAGGTGATCGTCGTCTCCGGCCGCGTCCACTATTACGAGCGCGGCGACGCGGCGGCCATGCGCCCCGTGCTGGAGGCGCTCGCGACGTTGGGCGTGCGCACGCTCGTCCTCACCAATTCCGCCGGCTCGGTGCGCCAGGAGATGGCGCCCGGCTCGGTGATGGTGATCGCGGACCACATCAACTTCTCCGGCCTCAACCCGCTGATCGGCGAGCCGGACGAGCGCCGCTTCGCCGGCATGACCGCCGCCTACGACGCGACCTTACGCGAGCGGATCTCGGACGTCGCGGCCGCGCTCGGCGAGGAGCTGCATTCGGGCGTCTACATGTGGTTCTCCGGCCCCTCCTTCGAGACGCCGGCCGAGATCGCCATGGCGCGCACGCTCGGCGCCGACGCGGTGGGCATGTCGACCGTGCCAGAGACGATCCTCGCCCGCTTCCTCGGGCTGAAGGTCCTGGCCGCCTCGGTCGTCACCAATTACGGGGCCGGCATGACCGGCGCCGAACTCTCGCATGCCGAGACCAAGGAGATGGCGCCGAAGGGCGGCGCGCGCCTGTCGCGCCTCCTCGCCGCCCTCCTGAGACAAGGACATCTCGATGACTGACGATCCCGCCGCCAAGGCCCGCCGCCTCATCGCCTGCCTCGACCTCACCGACCTGTCCGACACGTCCTCGCAGGCGGATGTCGCGGCGCTCTGCGAGCGGGCCGTCACGCCCGAGGGCAGGGTCGCCGCGATCTGCATCTGGCCGCGCTTCGTCGCCTTCGCCGCCGAACGCCTCGATCCCGCCATCCGCATCGCGACGGTCGTGAACTTCCCCGCCGGCGAGGACGACGTGGCGGCGACCTGCGACGAGACGCGGCGGGCCGTCGCGGACGGGGCGCACGAGATCGACCTCGTGATCGCCCATTCCAGGCTCCCCGTCGATCCCGGCTTCGTGACGGCGCAGGTGGCGGCGGTGAAGGACGCCTGTGGAGGCGCGCTCCTGAAGACGATCCTGGAGACCGGCGAGCTCGCCGACGCGGCGACGATCCGCCTCGCCTGCCGGGCCGCGCTCGAGGGCGGCGCCGATTTCCTGAAGACCTCCACCGGCAAGCGCCCCGTCGCGGCGACGCCCGCCTCCGCGCGCCTCCTGATGGAGGCGGCCGCCGGCGCCGGGCGCCCGGTCGGCGTGAAGCCCGCCGGCGGCATCCGCAGCTTCGAGGACGCGGCGGCCTATGCCGATCTCGCCGAGGCGATCCTGGGGCCGGGCGGCGCGACGCCCGCCCGCTTCCGGCTCGGCGCCTCCGGCGTCCTCGCCGATCTCCTCGCCGTCGCGCGCGGCGAGCGCCGCCCGGCCGCCGGCGCCGCCTATTGATGGCACCGCTGCCGCAGGAGACCATCCGGCACAAGCGCGATGGCGGCGAACTGGCCCCCGCGGCCATCGCCGCCTTCGTCGAGGGCCTGTCGACGGGGCGGATCGGCGAGGGGCAGATCGGCGCCTTCGCCATGGCGGTGTTCCTGAAGGGCATGACGCGCGCCGAGACCGTGGCGCTGACGCTCGCCCTGCGCGATTCCGGCGACGTGCTCGACTGGTCCGGTCTCGACCGCCCGGTGGTGGACAAGCATTCGACGGGCGGCATCGGCGACAACGTCTCGCTGATGCTCGCGCCGCTCGTCGCGGCCTGCGGAGGCGCGGTGCCGATGATCTCCGGCCGCGGCCTCGGCCATACCGGCGGCACGCTCGACAAGCTGGAGGCGATCCCCGGCTACGACGTCTCGCCCGACCCGGGGGTGCTGACGCGTCTCGTCTCGACGGTCGGCTGCGCCATCGTCGCCCCGACCGGCCGCCTCGCGCCCGCCGACGGGCGGCTCTACGCCGTGCGCGACGTGACGGCGACGGTGGAATCCGTGCCGCTCATCGTCTCCTCGATCCTCTCCAAGAAGCTCGCCGCCGGCCTCGGCGCGCTCGTTCTCGACGTGAAGACCGGCTCGGGCGCCTTCATGGCGCGCGAGGCCGACGCCCGCGCGCTGGCGGCCAGTCTCGTCGAGGTGGCGAACGGCGCCGGCCTTCGCACCAGCGCGCTCCTGACGCGCATGGACGAGGCGCTGGCCTCGGCCGCCGGCAACGCGCTGGAGGTCGCCAACGCGGTGCGGTTCCTCTCCGGCGCCCATCGCGACGCGCGGCTGGAGCGCGTGACGCTGGCGCTCGCCGGCCAGATGCTGGTTTCGGCGGGCCTCGCGCAGGCACCGGCGCAAGCCGAGCGGATGGCGCGCGAGGCGCTGGTCAGCGGACGGGCGCTGGAGCGCTTCTCGGCGATGGTCGCGGGGCTCGGCGGCCCGGCCGACTTCGTCGAGCGCGCGGATGCCTATCTGCCCGCCGCCCCGCTCGTGCGCGACGTGCCCGCGCCGCGATCCGGCACGGTCGTCGCGGTGGACGCACGGGCGCTCGGCCTTGCCGTCGTCGCGCTCGGCGGCGGGCGCACGCGCCCGCAGGACGGGATCGACCCCGCCGTCGGCCTCGACCGGCTGGCGGAGATCGGACGCGAGGTGACACGCGGCGAGCCGATCGCGCGGGTGCATGCGGCGCGCGAGACGCAGGCCGAGGCGGCGCTCGCCTCGGTCGCGGCGGCCTATCGCATCGCCGAGGGCACGGTCGCGCGCGCCGACCCCGTGGTCGACCGGATCGGCTGACGGGGCGAGCGGGCGCCCCTCCCTACTGGCGCAGTTCCAGCTGGCCGTCGCGGATCGAGACGCTCGACAGGCGCTTCAGGAAGCTCATGCCGAGGAGCACGGTCGGAAGGCCGGCGCCCTCGAGCACCAGCGCCTCCACCTCGCGCGCCGAGACGGCTCCGATCTCGACGCGGTCGAGCGTGACGAGGGCGGCCCTGGCCGGTCCGTTGGCGGTCTCGACGCTCGCGGTGAAGTCGGCGGGCCGCAGCGACAGGCCGAGCCGGCGCGCGGTCTGCGCATCCAGCGCGACGCGCGTCGCGCCCGTATCGACGAGGACGGGAACGGCGCGCCCGTTGAGGCGGGCCTGCGTGCGCGCATGGCCGTCGGGCCCGAGCGCGAGGCGCAGCATGCGCGGGGCGAGCGAGGCCTCGAGGGGAGCCTCGGGCGTCTCGATCGTCTCCACGCCTTGCGCCTGCCGGCGCTGCAGGACCTCGAAGACCGAGGGCGTCGCGAGGCCGATCAGCGTGGTGGCGGCGAGGACGGCGAGGAACTTGTGCATGCGGGCCGCCCTCTTCTCGGAGCGGCCGGGATGATGGACCGCGCCGCCCGCGCCGGCCGGATCGCGGCGCGCGGGGGCGAGCGTAGCGGGAGAGGTCCCGCCAGACCCTTGCCATGCCCCCGGCAAGGGCCGGATTTCGCGGCGAAGGGTTAGCGCGCGGTCAAGACGAGCGCTACTTCGTGCCGTACATGCGGTCGCCCGCATCGCCGAGGCCCGGCACGATATAGCCCTTCTCGTTGAGATGGCTGTCGATGGAGGCGGTGAAGACGGGGATGTCGGGATGGGCGGCGCGGAAGCGCTCGATGCCCTCGGGCGCGGCGAGGAGGCAGAGGAAGCGGATGTTCTGCGCCCCGCGCTCCTTCAGCTTGTCCATCGCCGCGATGGCCGAGTTGCCGGTGGCGAGCATCGGATCGACGACGATGACGAGGCGGTTGCCGAGATCCTCGGGCGCCTTGAAATAGTATTCCACGGGCATCAGCGTCTCGTGGTCGCGATAGACGCCGATATGGGCGACGCGCGCGGCCGGCACGAGGTCGAGCATGCCTTCCAGAAGCCCGTTGCCGGCGCGCAGGATCGAGGCGAAGACGAGCTTCTTGCCTTCCAGGATCGGCGCGTCCATCGGCTCCAGCGGCGTCTCAATGGCGAGCGTCGTCAGGTCGAGGCCGCGCGTCACCTCGTAGCACAGCAGCGTCGAGATCTCGCGCAGGAGCCGCCGGAAGCTCGCCGTCGAGGTCTCCTTCTTGCGCATCAGCGTCAGCTTGTGCTGCACGAGCGGGTGATCGATGACGGTGACGCCGTCCATGAAGGACCTCTCGGGACGAATGGTGACGCTCTCCGCTTAGCCTGCCGCAGGCGGCGCGCCAAGCGCCATCGCGCGCGCCAGCATGGCGTCGAGGAGCCGCCTGCGCGTCGGCTCGTCGACGAAGGCGGCCTCGATGGCGGTGCGGGTGAAGGTGAGGCCCCGCCCCGGCAGGAGGCTCTCGGCCCGCTCGTATTCGGTCGCGAGATCGGTGGCGAAGAAGGGCGGGTCGTCGGAGGCGAGCGTCGCTTTCACGCCGGCCTCCACCAGCGCCTTCAGCGGATGGGACGCCAGGTCGGGACAGATCCCAAGCGCGAGGTTGGAGCCGGGGCAGACTTCCAGCACGATGCCCTCGCCGCGCAGCCGGGCGACGAGATCGGGATCCTCGGCCGCGCGCACGCCGTGGCCGAGGCGCTCGGGCTTCAGCGCGTCGAGCGTCCCGCGCACGCTGGCGGGCCCGCAAAGTTCCCCGGCATGGGCGGTGAGGCCGAGCCCGGCCTCGCGGGCGATGTCGAAGGCGCGCGCGAAATCGGCCGCCCGCCCCTGCCGCTCGTCGCCGGCGAGGTTGAAGCCGGTGACGAAGGGAAAGGCCGGGTCGACGGCGATGCGCGCCGCCCGCTCCACCGCCTCGGGCCCGAAATGGCGCACGCCGACGACGATCTGGCGCGAGACGATGCCGCAACGGCGCTCCGCCCGCGCCATGCCGCGCGCCGCGGCCCTGAGATAGGCGGCGGCGGAGAGGCCGGAGGCGACGCCATGGTCGGGCGAGACGAGGAGTTCGGCATAGAGCGCCCCCATGCCCGCGATCGAGACGAGATAGTCGAAGGCGAGGCGCTCGAAATCCTCCTCGCGGCGCAGGAGCACGGCCGCGCCGTCATAGACGGCGAGGAACTGCGTGAAATCGCCCGTCCGATAGGCGCCGTCGCGCAGGAAGGCCGAGACGTCGCGGCCCTCGCGCGCGGCGAGCTCCAGCGCGAAGGCGGGCTGCAGCGTGCCCTCCAGATGCACGTGGAGCTCGGCCTTGGGCAGCGTCTTCGGCCCGGCGGCGGCGGGGATCACAGGAAGCTCGTCCCGTGGCGGCCGGGGGCGAGGCCGAGATGAGCGGCGACGCTCTCGCCGATATCGGCGAAGCTCTCCCGCGTGCCGAGCGCGCCGGCGGGAAGGCCCGGTCCGTAGGCGAGGATCGGCACGAGTTCGCGCGTGTGGTCCGTGCCCGGATGGGTCGGGTCGCAGCCGTGGTCGGCGGTCAGGATCACGAGGTCGCCCGGCTGGAGGCGCGCCTGAAGGTCGGGCAGGCGCGCGTCGAAGGCCTCGAGCGCGGCGGCGTAGCCGGGAACGTCGCGGCGATGGCCGTAGAGCATGTCGAAATCGACGAAATTGGCGAAGACGAGATCGCCCGCGCGCGCCCGGTCGAGCCCCTCCAGCAGGGCGTCGAACTGCGCCATGTTGCCGTCGCCCTTCAGGACGAGCGAGACGCCGCGATGGGCGAAGATGTCGGAGATCTTGCCGATGCCGACGACCTGGCGGCCGGCGGCGCAGGCCCGGTCGAGCAGCGTCTCCTCCGGCGGCGGCACGCAGTAGTCGCGCCGGTTGGCGGTGCGCCGGAAGGTCCCGGCGCTCTCGCCGACGAAGGGCCTCGCGATGACGCGGCCGATATTGAGCGCGTCGAGGCGCGCGCGCGCCGCCTCGCAGAGCCCGTAGAGCCGCTCCAGCCCGAACGCCGCCTCGTGCGCGGCGATCTGCAGCACGCTGTCGGAGGATGTGTAGAGGATGGGCCGGCCGGTCGAAACGCTCTCCTCGCCCAGCGCCTCGATGATCTGCGTGCCCGAGGCATGGCGGTCGCCGAGAATGCCCGGCAGGTCGCAATCCTCGATCAGCGCGCTCACCAGATCGCGCGGCAGGCAGGGCACCGTGTGCGGGAAGTAGCCCCAGTCGAAGGCGACGGGCACGCCGGCGATCTCCCAATGGCCGGAGGGCGTGTCCTTGCCGTTGGAGACCTCGCGCGCCGCGCCGTAGAGGGCGGTCGGCGCCGGCGCGTCGCGCCCGGCGCGCCCGGCGGCGTGGAAGAGGCCGAGCCGGGCCATGTGGGGCAGGCGCAGCGGACCCCGGCGCAGGCCGTCCCGGTCGCCCCGCCCGGCGGCGCAGGCCGCCTCGATATGGCCGAGCGTGTCGGCCCCCGCATCGCCGAAGCGCCCGGCATCGGGCGCGGCGCCGATGCCGAAACTGTCGAGGACGACGAGGACGGCTCTGGCCAAGACGGGAGGCTCCGGGTTCGGGCCCCTCCATGGGCCCTTCGCGCGCCAATCTAGAGCCCGGCGCCCGGATTTGACAGGCGCGGGGCCCCGGGCGGTCAGTTGGCGGCCGAGCCCTTGGCCATGCTCTCGCGCGACTGGTACTGCTTGGCCGCCTCGTCGAAGGCGTCGACATTGTCGCCGATGGTGACGGTCGGCTGGCAGTTGGGAACGCAGGCATAGGTCATCCGGCTCGACTGCCGGTAGACGCGCACCGTGCGGTCCTCGAAGCTCTGCACGCCCACCTGCTCGTCGACGATCATGCGGCCCTTGTCGTCGAGGACGACGAGATTGGTGATGCCGTAGGAGCGGCCGGTCAGGACGAGGCGCTCGGAGTTCAAGACCTCGACGTCGACGATGGCGGGATTGCCGACGATGACGGTGGTGGCGGGACGGTCGATCTCGACGATGCGGGCGTGGTCGATGAGGACCTCGATCATCGTCTCCGCCGATGCGGCGGGACCGCAGGCCGCGGCGAGCGCCAGGAGGGCACCGAGCGCGGCGACGCGAGGACGGAAGGAAGACATGGCGGTTCGGGACCCTCGCTGTGCAGGCGTCCCGAGGATGGCGCGCGCTTGGTAAGGGAAGGCTTAACGGGACCTGCCGCAATTGCCGAAAACCCGGCGGCGCAGGCCCGCGAAGTGTTTACCACCCCCATTAAACCGCCCGCAATCTGTTCGCAGTAGTGTCTGAACATCCGATCGAGAGACCTCGACGGAACCGAACCTGCCGAGGCACAGGAGTTATCATGACCAAGGTTTTCGCGAAGTTCCTGAAAGACGAGTCGGGCGCCACCGCCATCGAATACGGCCTGATCGCCGCCCTGGTCGGCGTCGCCATCATCGGCGGCGCGACGACGCTCGGCAGCAACCTGTCGACCAAGATGACCGCCATCGCCGGCAAGATCGGCACCACGGTTCCCTGAGGTCGGCGGGCCGGCGCCGGACGGCGGCCGGCCGCTGATATCCGTGCCACGGCGCAGCGAGCGGGAGGCCTTCCGCGGTCGCCCGCTCGCTCGCCGCACCCGGAGCGCTCATCCATCGCAAGGGCAGGCCAGCCGTGACCGCAGCGCTTCTCGTCGTCGTCTTTCCCTTCGCCATGGCCTTCGCGGCCTTTTCCGATCTCGTCTCCATGACGATCCCGAACCGCGTGCCGGCGCTGCTCCTGGCCGCCTTTCTCGCCGCCGCGCTGCTGATGGGGCTCACGCCCGAGGCGATCGGCTGGCATTTCCTCACCGGACTGATCGCGCTCTGCGCGACCTTCGCGCTCTTCGCCGCCGGCTGGATGGGCGGGGGCGACGCCAAGCTGATCGCGGCGAGCGCCGTCTGGTTCGGACCGACGCCGGTCCTTGCCGACTATCTCGGCACCAGCGCCCTGTTCGGCGGCGTCCTGACGCTCGGCCTTCTCCTGGCGCGCGGTCAGGTCCTTCCCGTCACCGGCATCGACTTCGTCGACCATCTCCTCGAACGCGACACGGGCGTGCCCTACGGCATCGCGCTGGGCGCGGGCGGTCTCGTCGCCTACAGCACCAGCCCCTGGCTCGAGGCCGCGCTGTCGAGCCTTGCGTGAGGATGAAGCGCGGCCGCCAAAGCCCGCCACGGCGGCTCGGCGAGGCCCGGCATCAGGGTTTGTTAACCATAAATTGAGGGTTCGACCTCGATAACCGACCCCGGAACCTGTCCGTCGACAGGTGCGAGGGGGATTGCGATGCAGTTCGCGCGTCTGGCCGTCGTCTCGATTGCGCTTCTGGCCGCCGGTGGCGCCATGTTCGTCGCCATGACGTTCATGGAACCCGTGCCCGTCGAGCCCGTCATCATCACGGCGGCGCCCGCGCAGCCGCCGATCAAGCTCGTCGACGTGCTCGTGACCTCCCGCGACCTGCCGATGGGCTCGCCCATCGAGGGCGCCCTCGACTGGCAGGCCTGGCCCGCGGACGGCGCCGGCCCGACGCTCATCCTCAAATCCCTGCGCCCGAACGCGGTGGAGGAGCTCAAGGGCTCCATCGCCCGCCAGACCTTCTTCGCCGGCGAGCCGGTGCGCGAGGCCAAGCTCATCAAGACCGACCACGGCTTCATGTCGGCGATCCTGCCCGCCGGCAAGCGCGCCGTCTCCGTGCAGATCAGCGCCGAGACCTCGGCCGGCGGCTTCGTCCTGCCCAACGACCATGTCGACGTCATCATGACGCGCCGCCGCGCCACGACGGGCACCGGCTCGGGCGCCGGCGAGCAGTTCTCGACCGAGACGGTCCTGCGCAACCTGCGCGTCCTCGCCATCGACCAGACGATCGAGGAAAAGGACGGCGAGCGCGTCGTCGTCGGCTCCACGGCGACGCTCGAGGTCGACCCGACGCAGGCCGAGGCGCTGACGGCGGCCCAGCAGATGGCCGACAAGCTCGTCCTGTCGCTGCGCTCCATCGCCGATTCCGTGCCCGGCTCGCCGGGCTATGCCGCCTTCCTCCTCGCCGAGGAGGAGAACGCCAAGCACGGCAAGATCAAGGTCGTGCGCTACGGCGTCAGCGAGGACGTGACCCCGGCCCGATGAGCGATCCGTCCCGACCCGACATGCCGCCCCGCCTTGCGACCCGCCCCTCACACGAGCGCCCGATGATTGCCCGACCGACCGCCGTCCGGACGCGGCGCGCCACGCGCGCCTGCCTGTCCACGTTCCTCGCCCTGACGACCGCGCTGGCGCCCCTGGCCTGCGTCCAGAGCGCGCGGGCGGCCGAGTCCACGGTCGTTCCCGTGCGCGGCGGCGTCCAGAGCGTCAATCTCGGCCTCAACAAGACGCGGGTCATCGTCCTGTCGGCCGACGCGCACGACATCCTCGTCGCCAACCCCTCGGTCGCCGACGCCGTGACGCGCGACGCGCGGCGCATCTACATCTTCGGCAAGCAGATCGGCCAGACGAACATCGTCGTCTTCGACCGCCAGAACCGCCAGATCGCCTCCATCGACCTGAAGATCGAGCGCGACATTTCCGGCCTCGAGGCCTCGATCCGCAAGTATCTGCCGGGCTCGGAAGTCCATGTGGACATGCTCAACGACAACGTCGTCCTCACCGGCCAGGTGCAGACGCCGCAGGACGCGGCGCGCGTGGAGCGCCTGGCGCGCATCTTCGTCACCGGCGGCGAGGGCACGACGGGGCAGTATCTGCAGTCCGCCGCCTCCTCCGGCGGGGGCGACGTCGCCTTCGGCCAGGAGCAGCGCCAGACCAGCCAGATCGTCAACCTCCTGCAGATCGCGGGCGAGGACCAGGTCACGCTGAAGGTGACGGTCGCCGAGGTGCAGCGCTCCGTCATCAAGCAGCTCGGCTTCAATTCCAGCGCCTCCGGCGCCATCGACGGGATCTCCTTTGCCTCTTCCGGCGACAATCCCTTCGCCCTCGGCAACCGCCTGACGAACAACCTCCTCAACGCGAGCGGCACGCTCGGCAACACGACCATCGCCGGCTCGCTCGCCGCCCTCGAGCAGGCGGGCGTCATGCGCACGCTCGCCGAGCCGAGCCTGACCGCCATCTCCGGCGAGAAGGCGAGCTTCAAGGTCGGCGGCGAGTTCGCCCTGCCCGACGGGCGCACGATCACGCCCGAGAAGCGCACCAACATCCGCGACGACGCCGGCCGCATCGTCGACACGGAGGTGGAGGAGGCGCAGGTCGAACTGAACTCGGTGCGCATGGAATACGGGATCGGGCTCGACTTCACGCCCGTCGTCCTCAGCCCCGGCCGCATCTCGCTGAAGATCCGCACCGCCGTCTCCGAGCCGACCTTCGAGAGCCCGTTCACGCTCGCCGGCGGCGTCAAGGTGCCGGCCACCAACATCATCGGCCTGCGCAAGCGCCTCGCCGACACGACGGTGGAGCTGCCCTCCGGCGGCAGCCTCGTCATCGCCGGCCTCGTGCGCGACGAGCAGCGCCAGGTGATGTCCGGCTTTCCGGGCCTCGCCAAGGTGCCCATCCTCGGCACGCTCTTCCGCAGCCGCGACTTCCAGCGCTACGAGACCGAGCTCGTCGTCATCGTGACGCCCTATCTCGTGCGGCCGGTGGCCCGCGACGCGCTGGCGCGTCCGGACGACAACCTCTCCCTCTCCTCGGACGGCGCGGCCAACTTCCTCGGCAAGGTGAACCGCGTCTACGGGCGGATGGAGACCCAGCTTCCCCCGGGCCGGTACCACGGCGTCGTCGGCTACATCTACAAGTGACCCGGGCGAGAGACCGCAAAGAGATGACCAAGACGTCACGCGCCCTCATCGACCCGCTGCGACCCTTCGCGATCGCGCTCCTGCTCGGCCTTTCCGGCGGCTGCGCCAATGTCCACACCATCGAGGTGGGCGCCGTTCCGGACGACTACCGCAACCGCCATCCGATCGTGGTCGGCGAGGCGGTGCGCACGATCGAGATCCCGATCCTCGTCTCCGACCGCGCCCTCTCGCCCGGCGACCGCAGCCGCGTGGAGGATTTCGGCGAGCGCTTCAAGGTCTCCGGGGCCGGCGCCATCCAGGTGCTGATGCCGGCGGGCGCGGCCAACGACTTCGCCGCCCGCCACGTGACGAGCGAGGTCGTGGCGCTCCTGAAGCGCCGGCGCATCGACAAGGCGCGCATCTACGTCCAGCCCTATCCGGCGCAGGGCCTCGCCGGCCCCGTGCCGATCCGCCTCGCCTTCGCGACGCTGGAGGCGCGCACCAGGCAGTGCGGCGTGTGGGACGCCGATCTCGGCGACACGTCGGAGAACCGCAACTACACCAATTTCGGCTGCGCCACCCAGCAGAACATCGCCGCCCAGATCGCCGACCCGCGCGATCTCGTGAGCCCGCGCGGCATGGGCGAGATCGACGCCCAGCAGCGCACCAACATGCTCGACAAGTACCGCACCGGCCGCCGGACCCAGTCCGACGCCAACGACACCGAGACGGACTACACATGGTAGGGACGGGAGCGACCATGCAAGCGCTGGACGGGTCGGCGGGCCCCGCCGAGGAACTGTTCTCCACCGTGCGCCCGATCCCGCGGATCTCGGTGCAGGCCTTCTGCGAGAGCGAGGGCGTGGCCGAGCCGATCGAGCGCTGCGGGCAGGACCGGCGCATGGCCAAGGCGCATCTGCGCGTCCACATGGGCGGCATCCGCGCGGCGGCCGAGCACTACGCCTCGGCCCCCACCCCCAATCTCGTCCTCATCGAGACGCGCTCGCCGCCCTCGGAGGTGCTCGCCGAGCTCGAGCTCCTCGCCGACGTCTGCGACCCCGGCACCAAGGTCGTCGTGGTCGGCCATCACAACGACGTCTCGCTCTATCGCGAGCTGACGCGCCGCGGCATCTCGGAATATCTCGTCGCCCCCATCGCCTTCTCCGACGTCCTCGACGTGATCGCGGCGCTGTTCGTGGCGCCCGACGCCGAGCCGCTCGGGCGCGTCGTCGCCTTCGTCGGCGCCAAGGGCGGCGTCGGCTCCTCCACGATCGCCCACAACATCTCCTGGTCGATCTCCAAGCTCTTCTCGTCGGACGTCGTCATCGCCGACCTGGACCTGCCCTTCGGCACGGCCAACATCAATTTCGACCAGGACCCGGCCCAGGGCATCGCCGAGGCGGTGTTCTCGGCCGACCGGATCGACGACGTCTTCCTCGACCGGCTGCTCGCCAAATGCGCCGAGCATCTCTCGCTGCTCGCCGCCCCGTCCATGCTCGACCGCACCTACGACTTCGAGGCCGAGGCGTTCAGCGCGCTGATCGAGACGGCCCAGCGCGGGGCGCCCTTCGTCGCGCTCGACGTGCCGCACGTGTGGAACGACTGGACGCGCATCGTCCTGTCGCGGGCCGACGACATCGTCCTGACGGCGACGCCCGACCTTGCGAACCTGCGCAACGCCAAGAACCTCGTCGACACGCTGAAGCGCCTGCGCCCCAACGACCGGCCGCCGCGCCTCATCCTCAACCAGGTGCATATGCCAAGGCGCCCCGAGATCCCGCCGCAGGAATTCTCCGAGCCGCTGGGGCTCGAGCCCATCGGGCTCATCCCCTTCGACCCGCAGGTCTTCGGCAATGCGGCCAATAGCGGGCGCATGCTCGCCGAGACCGATCCCAAGCACCCCTCGGTCGAGGCGTTCCACCAGATCGCGCATGTCCTCACCGGGCGGGGCGAGCCGAAGAAGCACAAGAAGGCCGGTCTCCTGCAGCGCCTCGGCATGCGCTGACGGGCCTCCGGCGGGCCTCGACCCGAACTGCGGACGACGGGGCACGCCGCCCCCCGCCGTCCTGTCGATCCCGCGGCACGCCAAGGTGACGCACGATGTTCGGCAAACGCGGTAACGAGAGACCCTCAGGCGGGGCGGCGACGGCCACCCTTCCCGCCCCGAGCGCCTCGCCGCGCCCGGCGCCCGCCGCCATCGCCGAGCCGCGCGCGGCCAACACGCCGATCGCGCCGCGCACCGCGCCCGTCCCGCCCGAACCCGAGGCGCGGGCCCCGCGCGGCCGCTCGGACAGCTATTACGAGACCAAGACGCAGGTCTTCGGCGCGCTGATCGACACGATCGACCTCTCCCAGCTCGCCAAGCTCGACGCCGAGAGCGCGCGCGAGGAGATCCGCGACATCGTCAACGACATCATCGCGATCAAGAATTTCGCGATGTCGATCGCCGAGCAGGAGGACCTGCTCGCCGACATCTGCAACGACGTGCTCGGCTACGGCCCGCTGGAGCCGCTGCTGGCGCGCGACGACATCGCCGACATCATGGTCAACGGCGCGCGCCAGACCTTCATCGAGGTCGCCGGCAAGGTGCAGGAGAGCGGCATCCGCTTCCGCGACAACCAACAGCTCCTCAACATCTGCCAGCGCATCGTCTCCCAGGTCGGGCGCCGCGTCGACGAGACCTCGCCGATCTGCGACGCGCGCCTGCCCGACGGCAGCCGCGTCAACGTCATCGCGCCCCCGCTCGCCATCGACGGGCCCGTCCTCACCATCCGAAAGTTCAAGAAGGACAAGCTCACCCTCGACCAGCTGGTGAAGTTCGGCGCCATCACGCCGGAGGGCGCCACGATCCTCCAGATCATCGGCCGCGTGCGCTGCAACGTCGTGATCTCCGGCGGCACGGGCTCGGGCAAGACGACGCTCCTCAACTGCCTGACGCGCTACATCGACGAGGACGAGCGCATCATCACCTGCGAGGATTCGGCCGAACTGCAGCTGCAGCAGCCGCATGTGGTGCGTCTGGAGACGCGCCCGCCCAATATCGAGGGCGAGGGCGAGATCACCATGCGCGACCTCGTCAAGAACTGCCTGCGCATGCGCCCCGAGCGCATCATCGTCGGCGAGGTGCGCGGACCGGAAGTGTTCGACCTCCTGCAGGCGATGAACACCGGCCATGACGGCTCGATGGGCACGATCCACGCCAACTCGCCGCGCGAATGCCTGAACCGCATGGAGTCGATGATCGCCATGGGCGGCTTCACCCTGCCGGCCAGGACGGTCAAGGAGATCATCGTCGGCTCGGTCGACATCATCGTGCAGGCCGCCCGTCTCCGCGACGGCTCGCGCCGCATCACCCACATCACCGAGGTCGTCGGCATGGAGGGCGACGTGGTGACGACGCAGGACCTCTTCGTCTACGACATCCTGGGCGAGGACGCGGCCGGCAAGCTCGTCGGACGCCACCGCTCCACGGGCGTCGGGCGCCCGGTCTTCTGGGACCGCGCCCGCTACTACAACGAGGAGAAGCGCCTCGCCGCCGCGCTCGACGCCAGCGAGACGTCCGAGTCCGGCGAGCGGTCGCGATGAACCCGCTCCTCCTCGTCCTCTTCGTCCTGCTCGTGGGCCTGGCGGCCGGCGCCATCGCCTACGCGGTGCTCTCGCCCGCGATCGCCAACGGGCGCAAGGTCGAGACGCGCCTGTCGGCCGTCGTGCGCTCGGACAACGACCGGGCCGTCCTCAAGTCGGCGCGCGACCGGCTGCAGGAGCAGAACAAGCGCCGGCGCTCGATCCAGTCCTCGCTGAAGGACCTCGAGTCGCGCCAGAAGGAAAAGTCCAAGCACACGAGCGAGCTCACCCTCGCCCGCCGCCTGGAACAGGCCGGGCTGAAGCTCCTGCCCCGGCACTTCGTCATGATCAGCGTCGGCCTGGGCGCCTTCGGCGGCCTTCTCGCGCTCCTCCTCCTCGGCTCGCCGCTCTATGCGGCCGGGATTGCCATCGTCTGCGGCTTCGGCCTGCCCCGCTTCTGGCTCGGGCGGCGGCGCAAGAAGCGGCTCGACCGCTTCATCAACGAGTTCCCCAACGCCATCGACCTCATCGTGCGCGGCATCCGCTCGGGCCTGCCGCTGAACGACACGATGCGCATGATCGCCAGCGAGACCGTGGAGCCGGTGCGCGGCGAGTTCCAGAAGATCATCGAGGCCCAGCAGATGGGCATGAGCGTGCCCGAGGCCGTCGAGCGGCTCTATCGCAGCGTGCCCGTCGCCGAGACGAACTTCTTCTCCATCGTCGTCACCATCCAGGCCCAGGCCGGCGGCAACCTCTCGGAGGCGCTGGCCAATCTCAGCCGCGTCCTGCGCGACCGCAAGAAGATGAAGGGCAAGATCCAGGCGATGTCCATGGAGGCCAAGGCGTCGGGCTGGATCATCGGCTCGCTGCCGGTCATCGTCGGCTTCCTCGTGTTCCTGACGACGCCCGATTACATCAGCATCCTCTTCACCAGCACCACCGGCAACATCATCCTCGGCTGCAGCGCGCTGTGGATGGCCTGCGGCGTCTTCACGATGAAGAAGATGATCTCGTTCGACTTCTGATCCCCGGCGCCTCCAGCCCCTCCCCCAGACCAGCCAAGCGAAGGCCGCATGTCCGACTTCTTCCACGCGATCGGCGTCTCGCCCTCCTTCGTGCTCAGCCTCGTCATCGGCCTCGCCGTCTTCGCCAGCCTGACGGCGGTGGCCCTGCCGCTGGTCACCGGCAACCGCCTCAAGGGGCGCATGCGCGCGGTGGCGATCGAGCGCGAGGAGGTGCGGCTTCGCGAGCGCGCGCGCATGAGCGCCGAGCGCGAGCGCGGCCGCAGCTCGGCGCAGCTGCGCCAGGCCGAGAAGGGGTTTGCGGCCGCCGTCGTCGCCAAGCTCAACCTGAAGGACGCGCTCGTCGACGAGAAGACCGTCGCGAGCCTTCGCGTGGCGGGCTATCGCGGCCAGGCCCCGCTCAATGCCTTCCTCGCCGCCCGCGCCATCCTGCCGCTCGGCTTCGGCCTCTTCGCCGTCGTCTACGTCTTCGGCCTCGGGCTTCTCTCGGACTATCCGACCTGGATGCGGCTCTTCGCCTGCCTTTTGGCGGCCTATCTCGGCTTCTACATGCCGAACATCTACATCTCGAACAAAGCCAAGAAGCGCCAGCTCTCGATCATCCGCGCCTGGCCGGACGCGCTCGACCTCCTGCTCATCTGCGTGGAGGCCGGCAATTCCATCGAGGCGGCCTTCCGCCGCGTGGCCGAGGAGATCGGCATCCAGTCCATCCCGCTCGCCGAGGAACTCGTCCTCGTCTGCGCCGAACTCTCCTACCTGCCCGAGCGCAAGGTCGCCTACGACAACCTCGCCGCCCGCACGGGGCTGGAGGGGGTGAAGGCCGTGACCACCGCCCTCATCCAGGCCGAACGCTACGGAACGCCGCTCGGCAGCGCCCTGCGCGTGCTCGCGCAGGAGAACCGCGACAACCGCATGATGATCGCCGAGAAGAAGGCCGCCGCCCTGCCGCCCAAGCTCACCGTGCCGATGATCGTGTTCTTCCTGCCGGTGCTCTTCGCCGTCATCATCGGCCCCGCCGCCATCAAGCTGATGGGCTCGCAGTAGCAGCCGCCCGTCGCGCGCGGGAGGTCGCGCCACGGTCCGCCCCATGAGAAAAGCCCGCGCCGGTCGTCCCGGGCGGGCTTTCTCGTTCATCGGCGGATAGGCAGGCCCGTCAGCCCTGCGGCTGCGGCTTGTCCTTCAGCATGCCCCAGGTGTTCTGCTGGGCGAGCATGCCGCGCAGATAGGCGACGTTGGCCTGCGCTTCGGCGGGCGGAAGCTCGGCGGCGGCGATGGTCTCGGCCTCCCGGAAACGGCCCTGCAGGCCGACGACGAGGGCGAGGTTCTGGCGCACGCGGCTGTCGGCGCCCGGCTGCTCGCTCGCCGCCTTCATGTAGGATTCGGCCGATTTCAGGTCGTTGGCGAGAAGATAGGACATGCCGAGATTGGACAGGACGCTCGGCTCGTTGGGCTGCAGGTCGAGCGCCTTGCGGTAGAGCGCGCGCGCCTCGTCGGCCCGCCCGAGCTGGTCGAGGATCGCGCCCTCGGCCGAGAACAGGCGCCAGTCCGGGCGGTCGGGCGTCTGGGCGCGCTGCACGGTCTCCAGCGCCTTCTCCAGTTCGCCGGCGGCGGCCAGCGCCTTGCCGTAGGCGGCGAGGACCTGGCGGTCGGTCGGATGGGTGATGGCGACCTGGCGCATGACGGCGAGCGACTGTTCGTTGCGCCCCGTCATCTGCAGGGCGCTCGCGTAGTTGAGGCCGATCGCCTTGTCCTTGGGCGCGCCGTCATAGGCGCGGCCATAGGCTTCGGTCGTGGCGCGCAGCTCGGCGCCGGACATGGCCGAGACCGGCTTCTGCGGAACGGCGGGCCGGGCGATCGAGCCCGTCGTCTCGCGCGAGACCTGGCTGCAGCCGCCGGCGGCAAGGAGCGCCAGCGCGGCCGCGCCGAAGAAGGCGCGCGGCATGGCCGATGCCCGTTTCCTGCGCTCGACCATGGTCTCTCCCGTTTCCTGCTGGTAATCGACGGTTCGCGGGCGGTGTCAGCCGCTCCGGGACGACAATGAATGGTTAACCCTAACGAGGGGTTAACGCCGGCCGGCCGCCGAAAGGATTCCTTCATGACCGTCACGCTCCTCTCCCACCCGGTCGAGGGCTCGCGACCGATCCTCGTCGCCGCCGGCGCCCTGCCGGACGCCCTGCCGCAGACCGCGCGCCGCTTCGCCGAGGCGACGGGCTTCACGGGCAAGGCCGGCGAGGTCGCGATCCTGCCCGGGCCCGACGGCGCGCCGGCGGCGGCGCTCGTGGGGATCGGCACGAACGGCGAGGGCGCCGCGCAGGCGCTGCTCGCGGGCCATCTCGGCCCCGTCCTGCCCGAGGGCGACTGGCATTTCGAGGGGACCGATCTCGACGAGGGCCTGGCGGCGCTGGCGCTCGCCCTTTCGGGCTACCGCTTCGATCGCTACCGCTCCAGGCCGGCCCCGGCCCGGGACGTGCGCATCGCCGGCCTCTCGCAGGCCGCCGCCACGCGCGCGGCAAGGGCCGCGGACGCGGTGTTCCTCGCCCGCGACCTCGTCAACACGCCCGTCAACGACATGGGCCCGGCCGAACTCGCCGCGGCCGCGCAGGCGCTCGCGGGCCGTTTCGGGGCCGAGTTCTCCTGCATCGTCGGCGACGAGCTCCTCGCCCGCAACCTGCCGATGATCCACGCCGTGGGCCGCGCCAGCGCCTCGGCGCCGCGGCTCGTCGACTTCACCTGGGGCCGGGCGGACGCGCCGAAGGTGACGCTCGTCGGCAAGGGCGTGTGCTTCGACACGGGCGGGCTCGACATCAAGCCCTCCTCGTCCATGCTCCTGATGAAGAAGGACATGGGCGGCTCGGCCAATGTCCTGGCGCTGGCGCAGATGGTGATGGCGGCCGGGCTGGACTGCCGCCTGCGCGTGCTCGTGCCGGCGGTGGAGAACGCGATCTCGGGCGATGCCTTCCGCCCGAGCGACGTCCTCACCAGCCGCACCGGCCGCACGGTGGAGATCGGCAACACCGACGCCGAGGGACGCCTCGTCCTGGCGGACGCGCTCGCCCTCGCCGACGAGGAGGCGCCCGATCTCCTGATCGACATGGCGACGCTGACGGGCGCGGCCCGCGTCGCGCTCGGGCCGGACGTGCCGCCCTTCTTCACGCCCGACGAGGCCCTGGCCGATCAGCTGGCCGCCGCCGCGCGCGCCGTCGGCGACCCGATCTGGCGCCTGCCCCTGCACAAGCCCTACGCGGCGGGCCTCGCCTCCAAGATCGCCGACACCAACAACGTGACGAGCGACGGCTTCGCCGGCGCCATCACCGCCGCGCTCTTCCTCGAATCCTTCGTCGAGAGGGCCGGGGCCTGGGCGCATTTCGACATCTATGGCTGGCGCCCCAAGCCCGGGGCGCTCGGCCCCGTCGGCGGCGAGGCGCAGGCCATCCGCGCGATCTTCGAGGTCCTGGAGGCCCGTTGCCGCTAGGGACCGCGCGGGCGAGGCGGATGCGCCTCGCCGTCGGACGACGCGACGCGGAAGGCGATTTCAGAACGCTGAGGAAACGCCGATGGGCACGGACATGCTCGACAGACGACTGAACGCCTATCGCGACGACCTCGCCGATGCGCGCCTGGCCGGCCGCGTGACGGCCGCCCGCTTCGTCGAGGGCGAGGCCCGCCGCGTGCGCGCCCCGCTCGCCCCCTTGCGCCGGGCGCCGCGCGACGACGCGCCGCTGGAGACGCAGGCCCTGATGGGCGAGGCGGTGCGCGTCTTCGAGACGGACGGGAACGGCTGGTGCTTCGCCCAGCTGGAGGACGACGCCTATGTCGGCTACCTCCCCGCGTCGGCGCTGGGCCCGCTCGGCGAGGCGCCGACCCATGTCGTGCGCGTGAACCAGACCTTCCTCTTCCCCGGCCCCGACATCAAGCGCCCGCCGCTCGCCACGCTCCCCCTCGGCGCGCGGCTCGGCATCGTCGGCGAGGCGAGCGACCGCAACGCGACCTATGCGCTCGTGGCCGGCGGCGGCGCGGTCGTCGTGCAGCATCTCGCCGGAACCGGCCCGAGCGAGGCGGACGCCGTCGAGACCGCGCTCGGTTTTCTCGGCACGCCCTATCTGTGGGGCGGCAAGAGCGCGCTCGGGATCGACTGTTCGGGCCTCGTCCAGGTGGCGCTCGGCCGCGCCGGCATCGCCGCCCCGCGCGATGCGGACCTGCAGGAGCGCGATCTCGGCACGCCTGTTCCGGCGGGCGAGGCCCCGCGGCGCGGCGATCTCGTCTTCTGGCCCGGCCATGTCGGGCTCATGCTGGACGAGACGCGGCTTCTCCACGCCAACGCCTTCCACATGATGACCGCCATCGAGCCGCTCGCCGAGGCGAGCGCGCGCATGGCGGCGCGCGGCGTCGCGCTGCGCAGCGTGCGGCGGCTGTAGACTAACGCCGCGCGAGGCAGCGCTGATAGGCGCGGTCGCCGTCGCGCAGCGCCTGCTGGCGCTTGAGGGCGCGCATGCCGAACCCGTCCTCGCCGCGGTCGACGGCGTTCTCGTAGGCGTTGTTGGCGCTCTGCGAGGCGTAGATCCGGCAGAACTCGGGCGAGCCGCGCGGCGCGGGATTGGCCGAGGCGCCGACATAGGGCACCGGGGAATCGATGGGAACCGGCGTCACGGACGTGCAGCCGGCGAGAAGCGCGGGGCCGAGCAGCGCGGCCGCGAACCAGGGACGCATCTTGAGGTCTCCGGACCATGGGATCATCGTTAAGGCACAAGCCCGCCGGGCCGCGGCAGGTTCCATGCCGGCGGCGGGCGAATGGTCGCGCGCCGGCGCCGCATGCCGCGTTTGACGGCGGGCGCGGAACGGTCCATTCACGCGGCGATGCCTCATCGCGAGATCGACTTCATCGAGCCGGAAACCGCCGCGTCGCGCCTGCGGGCGCTCGGCGGGCTGGCCTTTCTCGACAGCGCCATGCCCCACGAGACGCTCGGGCGCCACTCCTACGCGATGGCCGACCCCTTCGCCCGCTTCACCGTGGAGGCCGGCGGCGCCCGTCTCGACGGCGCCCCCCTGGCCGGCCCGCCGCTTCAGGCCCTCTCGGCGCTCCTTCAGCGCCATGCCGGCGAGACGATCCCCGGCCTGCCGCCCTTCCAGGGCGGGGCCTGCGGCCTCATCGGCTACGATTTCGCCCGTCACCTCGAGCGGCTCGCCGCCGCGCCCGACCTCGATCCGGCAAGGCCCAGCGTCTCGCTCGGCCTCTACGACGCGCTCGTCGCCTTCGATCTCGCCGCGCGCCGCGCCTTCCTCGTCTCGACCGGCGATCCCGAGCGCGAGCCCGCCGCGCGGGCCGAGCGGGCCGAGGCGCGCATGGCGCAGCTGGCCGAAGCGCTGGCGCGGCCCGCACCCGACCCCGCGCCCCTGCCGAAGGGGGGGCTCGACTGGCGCTCCAACTTCTTCGAGCCGGACTACCGCGCCGCGATCGAGCGCGTGCGCGACTACATCCGCGCCGGCGACATCTACCAGGCCAACATCGCCCAGACCTTCGAGGCGGCGCTGCCGCCGGGCTTCGACCCGTTCGCGCTCTATCTGAACCTGCGCCGCACCAATCCCGCGCCCTTCGCGGCCTTCCTGGAAGAGGGCGGGCGGGCCATCGCCTCCTCCTCGCCCGAACGCTTCCTGAAGCTTCAGGGCCGCGCGGTCGAGACGCGGCCGATCAAGGGCACGGCCAAGCGGGCGGCGGACCGGGACGCGGACCGCGCGCTCGGCGAGGCGCTTCTCGCCTCGCAGAAGGACCGGGCGGAAAACGTCATGATCGTCGATCTCCTGCGCAACGACATCAGCCGCGTCTGCGAGGCGGACTCGGTCGAGGTGCCCGTCCTGTGCGGGCTGGAGACCTATGCGAGCGTCCACCACCTCGTCTCGGTCGTCACCGGCCGGCTGCGGGCGGGGCTGGGCGCCGCCGACCTCCTCGCCGCGACCTTCCCGGGCGGCTCCATCACCGGGGCGCCGAAGATCCGGGCGATGGACATCGTCACCGAGATCGAGCGCACGGCGCGCGGCGCCTATTGCGGCTCGATCGGCTATCTCGGCTTCGACGGGGCGATGGACACCAACATCGCCATCCGCACCGTGACGATGGAGGCGGGCCGCGCCCGGCTCTCGGCGGGCGGGGGCATCACCATCCTCTCCGACCCCGCGGCCGAATACGAGGAGACCTTCACCAAGGCGACGCGCGTCTTCGCCGCCTTCTCGGGCACGGGCGCGTGATCCTCGTCGTCGACAACTACGACAGCTTCGTCTTCAACGTCGCGCGCTACGTCGTGCGGCTCGGCCGCCGGGTGGAGGTGGTGCGCAACGACGAGGTGAGCGTCGGGGCCGTGGAGGCGCTCGCGCCCGAGGCCGTGATCGTCTCGCCGGGGCCCTGCAGCCCGCGCGAGGCGGGCATCTCGCCCGACCTCGTGGCGCGCCTTTCCGGGCGCCTGCCGATCCTGGGCGTCTGTCTCGGCCACCAGGTCATCGGCGACGTCTTCGGTGGCCGCGTCACCCGCGCCCTCCATCCCATGCACGGGCGCGCCTCGCTCGTCTCCCATGCCGGAACCCGGCTCTTCGAGGGGCTCGGCGAGACGATGCAGGTCGGGCGCTACCATTCGCTGATCGTGGAGGAGACCGCGCCGATGCGCGAGACGCTCCTCGTCGACGCGCGCTCGCGCGAGGGCGAGATCATGGCGCTCAGCCATCGCGCGCACCCGACCTTCGGCATCCAGTTCCATCCGGAATCGGTGCTGACGGTGCGGGGCGAGGCGATCTTCGAGAATTTCCTGAGGCTCAGCGACGGGTGGCATGGCCGAGATCTGGATTGACGGCGCCTTCCGCGACGGCGCCGGGGCGATCGACGCCTCCGATCGCGGGCTGCTCCTGGGCGACGGCGTCTTCGACACCGCCCTCGTGCTCGGATCCCGCGTGTTTCGCCGCCGCGCCCATCTCGACCGGCTGGAGGCGGCCCTTGCGGCCCTCTCCATTCCGGTGCCGCTTGAGACGCTCGAAGGCGCCATGACGGCGCTTGCCGAGCGCGTCGGCGAGGGCTCGATCCGCCTGACCGTCACGCGCGGCCGCGCCGCGCGCGGCCTCGCCCTGCCGGCCGACCCCCGCCCCACCATCCTCGGCTCGCAGGCGCCGCTGGCGCCCGGCGCCTTCTTCGCCCCGCTGCGCCTCTCGCTGGCCGAGGCCCGGCGCAACGAGACCTCGCCGCTCTCGCGGCTGAAGACGCTCTCCTATCTCGACGCGATCCTCGCCAACGACGCCGCGCGCCGGGCGGGCGCGCAGGAGGCGCTGTTCCTCAACACGCAAGGACGCCTCGCCTGCTCGGCGCTCGCCAACGTCTTCGTGGAGACGCCGCAGGGGCTGGCGACGCCCCCGCTCGCCGAGGGCGCCCTGCCCGGCATCATGCGCGCGCTGGTCCGGGACATCGCCCCAAGGCTCGGCCTTCGCGTCGAGGAGCGCCCGGTGGCGCTCGCCGAAGCGCTGGAAGCCCCGCTCTTCCTCACCAACAGCCTGCGCCTCCTGGCGCCCGCGGCGCTCGACGCCGCGCCCAACGAACCCTCGAGCGCCATGCGCGCGCTGACGCAGGCGCTCTGCGAGGCGGCGCGCGCGGAATGCGGCGTCGACCCGCGCGAGAAGCGCGGGCGGCCGCAGCCTACCGTTTGAAGCGCCCGCCGGCGACGAGCCAGGCCGGGTCGAACCACGTGTCGGCCTCCCCGTCATAGGGCAGCGTGTTCACGTCCCAATGACGCACGAACGGGGCGTAGACGTCCCAGACGCGCGGGCCGCCGCCGACGAAGACGACGCGGCCGGCAAAGCGCGACAGCACCGCCTGCGGCGCCTCGTGCGAGCGGATCTCGACGATCGTGCGGGTGCGCCGGGCGAAATCGGGAAAGGCGGCGAAGGTGCGCGGCCCGCAGATCACGACATGGCCGCGCGTGATCTCGAAGAAGCGCTCGACATCCTCGACGAAGGCGCGGTCCGGCTCACCCTCCCAGGGCATGCCGCCGTGAAGGCCGAGCTGTCCCGAGCGCCCGATGGCGCAGATCACCCTCACGTCCGGCATCGAAGACCCCCGCGCCCGTTTCGCTGCCGCCGCCATGCCACGGCGCGGAGCGCGGCGGAAGCGCCGGGCGCACGTCCCGAACCGTCCGGGGTACCCTTCATGACCGCGGGCCTGCGACCGGCGCTTCGTTCGCGCAAATGCATCGCCGGCCGAGACTGTGATTTAGTTGGCAAAACATTAATCACTTAAAAGATCGCGCGCCGACTATCGGCCATAAGGGGAGGATGGATAACGTTCTTACTTCCTCCGATCATCTCGACGGCGGCTCCGGCCAGAAGCCGGTCATCGTCGCCTCGCTGCTCTCGATCGCGAAATCGACGCGGGCCTTCCTCGCCCTCCTTCTGGCGGAGATCGATCTCCATCCCGGCCAGGACCAGCTCCTCGACCGGCTGGAGCCGGCGACGCCGATCAGCGTCTCGGCGCTCGCCGACGCTCTCTCCGTGCGCCCCTCGACGGTCTCCAAGATGCTCGACCGGCTGATCGACAAGGGCCTTGTGGCGCGCGAGAGCAGCAGCAGCGACGCGCGCCGCACCATGGTGCGGCTCACCGAGGAGGGCGTCGGCGTGCAGTTGAAGGTCCGCCAGCTCTGGGACCGCTTCGAGACCGACCTCGTCTCGGCCATCGAAGCCCCGGAGCTCCGCGACCTCGACGGCGCGCTGATGCGGATCGGCGACCTTCTCAGCCAGAAGCTGAGACGCCTGCGCTGATCCCCGGCGAGACAGGCCCTCGGGACGGGAGAAAAGGCGCGCTGCGTGCGCCTTGCCTTCGGCATTGCAGGAAACGCGCGGCTTGGATGCCGATTTGCGGGAGCCGAGCCCTGGAGAGTGCGGATGGACCGAGCGGCGTCAACGGGTTATCAACCCTTGCATCGCATGTGTGCAGGGTCGGAAAATTGGCGCCGGCGGCTTCGCCTCGCTATCCAATCGCCGCAATTGTGCATATGCTAACAGGGAGAGGAAGACCTCCCCTTCCGTTCCTTTCGCTGTGAGTCCCGTGCGTTCCGCCTCCCGACGAAACACCCTGAAATTGGCCCTCGCCGCCGCCGTGGCGTCCACCTTCCCGCGCGCGTCCGGCGCGCAGGACGGTCAGGGCGCGCCCGCGCCCGCCGGGGCCCCGCCCGCCGCGCCCGATCCGGCGGCGCCGGTGACGCTCGACTTCAACGCCCTCAGCGCACGCATGCAGGAGCGCGCCTCGCGCCCCTACGAGGCGCCCGAGAACGCGCTGCCCGAGGAGATCGCGGGCCTCTCCTACGACCAGCACCGCTCGATCCGGTTCCGGCCGGACCGCGCGCTGTGGCGCGAGGCGCCGGTCAACTTCCATCTCCAGGCCTTCTATCCCGGCTGGGTCTTCAAGGAGACCACGCGGATCTACATCGGCAATGACGGTGCCTACACGCTGCACCAGTTCAACCCGCCGGACTTCGAGTACCGCGCCCCGCTCGATCCGGCCGTGTTCGACGGCCTGAGCCTGCCGGGCGTCGCGGGCTTCCGGATCCACGCGCCGCTGGAGCGGCCGGACTATTTCGACGAGCTCGTCACCTTCCTGGGCGCCAGCTACTTCCGCGCGCTCGGCATGGGCACGCGCTACGGCCTCTCCGCGCGGGGCCTGGCCATCAACACGGCGACGTCCGACGACGAGGAGTTCCCGCGCTTCTCCGCCTTCTATGTCGACCGGCCCAAGCCGGGCGACGTGTCGATCCGCATCATGGCCGAGCTCGACAGTCCGAGCCTTGCCGGCGCCTATTTCTTCGACATCACGCCCGGTCCCCAGACCGTGATGCTCGTGACCTGCCGGCTCTATTTCCGCAACGAGGTGACGCGGCTCGGCATCGCGCCCCTGACCTCGATGTTCACCTTCGGCGAGAACGACCGTGCCGGCACGGACGACTTCCGCCCCGAGGTGCATGACAGCGACGGGCTGAGCATCCATCGCGGCAACGGCGAGCATGTGTGGCGCCCGCTGTCGAACCCCGATCAGCTCGCCCTCTCCTTCATGCAGGAGACCAACCCGCTGGCCTTCGGCCTCCTGCAGCGCGACCGCGAGTTCTCCCATTACGAGGACACCGAGGCGCGCTACGAGATCCGCCCCTCCCTGATGGTCGAGCCGCTCGACAACTGGGGCAAGGGCACGATCCAGCTCGTCGAGATCCCGACCAATTCGGAAGCCAACGACAATATCGTGGCCTTCTGGGTGCCCGAGGCCAAGCCCGCGGCCGGCGGCTCGATGGAGTTCCGCTACCGCATGCGCTGGGGCCTCGACGTGGAGGAGCGCTTCGGCCTCGCCACCGTCAGCGGCACCTTCGTGGGCGTGGGCGGCAACGCGGCGGACGCCAACGAGCAGTCGACGCGCCGCTTCGCGGTGAATTTCGAGGGCGGCACCATCTCGAACCTTCCGGCCGACGCGGTCCTCGAGCCCGTCGTCGACGTGCCGGCGAACGCGAAGCTGGTCCATACCGCGATCGCGCGCCTGCCCCATGGCGGCTGGCGTCTTTCGCTCGAACTCCAGAAGCTCGATTCGGCCCCGGTCGAACTGCGGGCGAAACTTTCGATGCTGCAGCGCATTGTTAGCGAGACTTGGCTCTACCAATGGACGGGCACTCCATCATGATGAACCATTCGATCCTTGCCACCGATACGGACCGGAACGCCGGGTCGCTGATCGGCCGCCCCGACCTGTCCGACGACGCGCTCGTAGCGGCGATCGCCGAGACGCAGGCGCTGCTCGGCCTGACGGGCGCCTCGCCCGAGGCGACGCTCGCCGCCGCCCGCGCCGGCGATGCCGCCGCGCTGAACACGATGAAGTCGCTGATGCTGCCCCCGCCGGTCGCCCGCCTGCAGATGCCGGTGCAGGTCCTCAAGGCCGAGCGCCGCGCGATCGGCTCGGCGGTGCTCTCGCCGGTTCCCGTGCGCGACCGCCACGCCGCCTGACCACCGCGTTCCCGCCACTTTCCCCCGTCACATCCGTCATGCCGCGCCGGCTTTCCGCCGGCGCGGCATCGTCATATGATCCAGGCCGGCGTGCGCGCCGGGCAACGGGAGCGGTCGCGGTCTGTCGCGCCCTCGGCTCCGCGCAGACAAGGAAGCAGGTGATCCGGTGGTGACGTTCAAGCGGCTGGCGTTCGTACTCGCCTCGTTCGTCCTCGCGGTCGTCGCCGCCTCGCTGTTCTTCGTCGTGGTGACGGTGAACGGCCTGACCTATCTGCACATCGCGCAGATCAGCCTTCTCGTCCTGTGCTGCCTCTGGCTCGCCTGGGGCTTCAACACGGCCGTCTCCGGCATCCTGTCCGGCCAGAAGCGCGCGGCCGTGCCCACCAGTCCGCAGGCGCTCGCCGCACGGCGCACCGCGATCCTGATGCCCGTCTACAACGAGGACTCGGTCTCGGTCTTCGCGCGCGTGGCCGCTATGATCGAGGGCCTGCGCCGCATCGGCTACCAGGACGCGTTCGACGTCCACGTCCTGTCGGATTCCACCAAGGCCGAATGCGTGGCCGAGGAGCGGCGCAACGCCGCCATCCTCCTCGCCGAACTCGGCGCGGCGGGGCGCCTCTACTATCGCCATCGCGAGCAGAATGTCGGTCGCAAGGCCGGCAACATCGCCGACTTCGTGACCACGAGCGGCGGCGCCTACGAATACATGCTCGTCCTCGACGCCGACAGCCTGATGCGGCCGGAGACGATCGTCGCCATGGCCGCGCGCATGGAGGCCGATCCCGAACTGGCGCTCCTGCAGACGCAGCCGCTCATCATCGGAAGGCGCACCCTGTTCGGCCGCGCCCTGCAGTTCTCGGCGGCGCTCTTCTCCCCGATCTTCTCGCGCGGCATCGCCACGCTCCAGGGGCGCGAGGGTCCCTTCTGGGGCCACAACGCCATCATCCGCATCCGCGCCTTCGCCGCCCATTGCGGGTTGCCGACGCTGGAAGGGCGCCCGCCCTTCGGCGGCCACATCCTCAGCCACGACTTCGTGGAGGCCGCGCTTCTCGCGCGCGCCGGCCTGAAGGTCGAGGTCCATCCCGATCTCGAGGGCTCCTACGAAGAGGCCCCGTCCAACATCATCGAATATGCCAAGCGCGACCGGCGCTGGTGCCAGGGCAACCTGCAGCACGGGCGCCTCATCGGCGCGGTGGGCCTGCGCCTGTGGAGCCGCGTGGCGCTGGTCTGCGGCATCATGGCCTATGCCGCCTCGCCCATCTGGCTGATGTTCCTGATCGTCTCGCTGCTCGATCCGGTGCTGGCGCCCGAGCCCAACTATTTCCCGGCCGACTCGCTCTTCCCCGTCTTCCCGCGGCCCGAGACCGGCAAGGCGCTGCTCCTCCTCTTCGGCATCTTCGTCCTGCTCCTCCTGCCCAAGACGCTCATCGCCTTCGGCTCGGCCTTCGGCCGCCAGCGCCGGCGCTTCGGCGGCTTCATCGCGGTGCTGGCGGGGGCGACGGCCGAGCTGGTGATGACCTCGATCCTCGCCCCGATCATGATGATGTTCCAGTCCAAGGCCGTGATGGAGATCCTTGTCGGCGCCGATTCCGGCTGGCCCTCGACCGAGCGCGAGGACGGCAGCCTGCCGCTCAAGGCCTCCTTCGCCGCCTCCTGGTGGATGGTGCTCGCCGGCGCCTTCGGCCTCGTGGCGACCTGGAGCTACTCGCCCGACCTCATCCTGTGGATCTGCCCGATCGCGATCCCGCTCGTCGCCGCGCCCTTCCTCATCACCCTGACGGGCGATCCGGCGATCGGCGACGCGGCGCGCCGGCAGGGCCTGTTCGAGACGCCCTTCGAGATCGATCCCGAGCCCGTCATCGCCGACTCGGTGCGCTGGCGCGCGCGCCTTGCCGAAGCCAACCGCCCGCGCGAGCACGCCGCGCAGCCGATCGACGCCCCGCACGCCCTGCCCGATCCCGCCTGACGACGCGCTCCATAAGATGGACGCAATGATCACGGGAATGGGAGGCTGAAGGACGGACCGCTCGCGGCCGTGCGAGATGCGGGCCGCCGGCGATCCCATCCGGCGGCGGGGCCGGGCGGTCGAAGCCGCCGGGCGGCATCGCAACAGATGGACCGAGCCGACCGCAGGCGTTCCCGAAGGGCGTGCGGCGCTCCAGCGCTTCGAGAGCCCAAGGCCCCATGACGCCAGCCCCCTCCCCCGCGCAGCCGGCCGGACGCGACCACCGCGTGGACTTCTGGCGCGGCATCGCGCTCGCCATGATCTTCGTGAACCACGTGCCCGGCAATCTGTGGGAGAACTACACGTCCCGCAACTTCGGCTTCTCGGACTCGGCCGAACTCTTCGTCTTCCTCGCCGGCTTCGCCTCGGCCTTCGCCTATGCCAGACCCTTCCTGGCGGGCGACCGGCTGCGCGTCACCGTCAAGGCGTGGCGCCGGGCGGGCGTCCTCTATCTCGTCCACGCGACGCTGACGCTCGCGGCCATCGCCATCCTGTGCTGGGGCGCCCTGGTGCTCGGCAACGGCTCGCTGCTCGAGACGATCGGCATGCGCCAGTTCATCGAGCAGCCGCTGGAGGCGATGGTGGGCTTCGCCATCCTCGGCCACCAGCTCGGCTACGTGAACATCCTGCCGATGTATTCGGCGATCCTCCTGATGCTGCCGGCCATCCTCGCCCTCGCGCGCCTCGGCAAGGGCGTAATGCTGGCGGCCTCGGGAACGCTGTGGCTCCTCGCCTATGCCTTCGGCCTCAACATCCCGGCCTATCCGCTGCCCGGCGGCTGGTTCTTCGATCCCTTCTCCTGGCAGTTCCTGTTCACGATCGGGCTCTATTGCGGCCTGTGCCGCCTGGAGGGCGTCTCGCCCCTGCCCCACCGCCGCTGGATCATGGCCCTGGCGCTCGCCTTCTGCTTCGCCGCCTTCCTCACGGCGCGCTACGAGCTCTTCGACCGCTGGACCGCGATCCCGCTGCCGACGCTCCTGGTGGGCTTCGACAAGACCTATGTGAGCGTGCCGCGCCTCCTGCACGTCCTCGCGCTCGTCTACATCTTCGCCCATCCCGCGCGGCGCTCGCCGCTGCGCCAGATTTCGGCGGGCAACGTCTTCACGATGATGGGCCGCCATTCGCTGCCCGTCTTCGCCACCGGCACGGTGCTCTCGCTGCTCGGACAGGTCGTGAAGTTCGGCGAAGGGCCGAATCTCGTCTTCGACACGCTCCTCGTCGCCGTCGGCATCGGCCTGCAGGTGGCGCTCGCCGCCTGGCTCGACTGGTGGCGGCAGAACGGCAAGCGCCGGCCGAAGGGCACGCCCGCCCCGGCGCCGGCCTCCTTGCCGGTCGGCGAGCGGGCGCCCTACGGAACGCAGGCCGCGCCGCGTCAGGCGTAGCGCCGCTCGGGCGCCGCCGGCCGGATCGCGCGCCCGTCGGCGCCGAAGAAGCGCAGGGACTGCGGCTCGGCGGCCAGATGCACGGTCGAGCCGCGCGCCAGGTCCACCGCTCCCGGCAGCTTGACGACGAGCGGCTCGCCCGCGCCCCCGAGATCGACATAGACGAGCGTCACCTCGCCGAGCGCCTCGGTCAGGGTCACCGTGCCGGTCAGGAGCGCGCGGTCCGGCCCGGCGAGGGCGAGATCCTCCGGCCGCACGCCCAGATGCAGCGCGCCGCCCGCTCCGGCCGGCGCCTCCACGGCCACCGCGCCGCCGCCATCGGCGAGCCGGATGCGCCCCGCCTCGGCGGTGGCCTTCAGGATGTTCATGGCGGGCGAGCCGACGAACTGGGCGACGAAGAGGTTGTCGGGGTCCGAATAGAGCTCCATGGGCGTGCCCACCTGCTCGATCCGGCCCTTGTTGAGGACGACGATGCGGTCGGCGAGCGTCATCGCCTCCACCTGGTCATGGGTGACGTAGACCATCGTCGTGCCGTGCATGCGCTCGTGCAGACGCGCGATCTCGATCCGGGTCTGGACGCGCAGCGCCGCGTCGAGATTGGAGAGGGGCTCGTCGAAGAGGAACACCTTCGGGTCGCGCGTGATCGCCCGGCCGATGGCCACGCGCTGGCGCTGGCCGCCCGAGAGCGCCTTGGGCAGGCGGTCGAGATAGGGCTCGATCTGCAGGATGTCGGCGGCCCGGCGCACGCGCGCGTCGATCTCCGATTTCGGCGTGTCCTTCTCCAGCGTCAGGCCGAAGGCCATGTTCTCGTAGACGGTCATGTGCGGATAGAGCGCGTAGGACTGGAACACCATGGCGATGCCGCGCTCCTTGGGCGAGGCGTGGTTCACGAGCCTGCCGTCGATCTCCAGGCGCCCGGCGGTGATCTCCTCCAGCCCCGCGATGACGCGCAGGAGCGTGGACTTGCCGCAGCCGGACGGGCCGACGAAGACCACGAACTCGCCGGGCCGGATGTCGAGGTCGATGCCGTGCAGCACCTCCACCGCGCCATAGGCCTTCTTCACGCCCTTCAGCGTCACGCCTGCCATGATCGTCTCCTCCCGGTCTCCGGCTCGTTCGTCCCTGGCGGGCCCTGGCCGGGCCCGCCGCTGCGCAAGACTCGGCCCGCCCTCAGTCGAGGCGGGCGAAATAGGCCCCGTGCGTGTCGAGGCGCAGCCGCGCGCCCGCCCCTTGCGAGGCGCCGAGTTCCGGCGCGCCGCCGAGCGGGCGGCTCTGCGGGGCCTCGAACTCGGCCGGCGCGCGCGACAGGTTGAAGACGCACAGGACGCGGTCGCTCTCCGCCTCGCGCTCGAAGGCGAGGAGGCCGGGGCCGAGATCGAGAAAGCGCAGCGTGCCGTGGCGCAGCGCCGGATGGGCGCGGCGCAGCGACAGGAGCCGGCGATAGGTCTCGAGCAGCGAGCCCGCGCGGCCGGCCTGCGCGTCGACGCTCGCCTCCACATGCTCGGGCGGGATCGGCAGCCAGGTCCGCTCGGCGTCGCTGAAGCCGCCATGGCGCGCGCCCGCCTCCCAGACCATCGGCGTGCGGCAGCCGTCGCGCCCCTTGATGACCGGCCAGAAGCGCTTGCCCCAGGGATCGACGATGTCCTCGAAGGCGATCTCGGCCTCGCTCTGGCCGATCTCCTCGCCCTGGTAGAGGCAGACCGAGCCGCGCAGCGACAACAGGATCGCGGCCGCGAGCTTCAGGATGGCGTCGCGGTCGCCATGCCCGTCGGCCCAGCGCGTGGCGTGGCGCGTCACGTCGTGATTGGAGAAGGCCCAGCAGGCCCAGCCGTCCGGCGCGCCCGAGAAGAAGCCTTCCACGACGGGCCGGATGTCCTCGATCTCCGGCAGCGTCGTGTTCAGGAAGTCGAAGGCGTAGCACATATGCAGGCGGTCGGTGCCGGCGGTGTATTGCCCCATCAGTTCCACGCCGCGGATGAGCTCGCCCACCTCGCCGACCGCCGTCGCGGCCGGATATTGGTCGAGAAGCGCGCGGAAGCGCTTCAGGAAGGCGAGATTCTCCGGCCGGTTCTTGTCGTAGACATGCTCCTGCCGGTTGTAGGGCCGGTCGCGCGGCGCGGTGCGCTCGTTCCAGAGATTCTCGGCGAGCGGCGGGTTGTCGCGCAGCTCGGCGTCGTGGAAGTAGAAGTTCACCGTGTCGAGCCGGAACCCGTCGACGCCCCGGTCGAGCCAGAAGCGCGTGACGTCCAGCATCGCGTCCTGGACGTGCGGGTTGTGGAAGTTGAGGTCCGGCTGCGAGATCAGGAAATTGTGCAGGTAATACTGCTGGCGCCCGGCATCCCATTCCCAGGCCGAGCCGCCGAAATTCGACATCCAGTTGTTGGGCGGCGCGCCGTCCGCCTTCGCGTCGGCCCAGACATACCAGTCCGCGCGCGGATTCGTGGCGTCGCGCCGGCTCTCGGCGAACCAGGGATGGCGGTCGGACGTGTGCGACAGGACGAGGTCGATCATGACCTTCAGGCCGAGCGCGTGCGCGGTCTCCACCAGCGCGTCGAAATCGGCGAGCGTGCCGAAGATCGGGTCGACATCGCGGTAGTCCGACACGTCGTAGCCGAAATCCTCCATCGGCGAGGTCATGAAGGGCGAGATCCACAGGGCGTCGACGCCGAGCTCGGCGAGATGGGGCAGACGCCGCGTGATGCCCGGAAGGTCGCCGATCCCGTCGCCGTTCGTGTCCTGGAAGGAGCGAGGATAGACCTGGTAGATGACCGCCCCGCGCCACCAGTCGCGGTCGGCGCCTTCGAGGGCGCGGGTTCGGGCGGGCAGGACGGCCGGATCGTCGTCGAGACTGTCGAGCATGGGAAGGCGCTATCCTTTGACGCCGCCGGCGGTGAGGCCGGAGATGATCTTGCGCTGGAAGACGAGCACCAGCACGATGAGCGGCACGGTCACCACGACCGAGGCCGCCATGATCGTGCCCCAGGGCACCTCCTGCTCGGAGGCGCCCGACAGGAGCGCGATGGCCACCGGCACGGTGCGCGTGTCGTTGTTGGCCACGAAGGTGAGCGCGAAGAGGAACTCGTTCCACGCGGCGATGAAGGCGAGGAGCCCGGTCGTCACCAGCGCCGGCCACATCAGCGGCAGGAAGACGCGGGTGATGATGGTGAAGGGGCTCGCCCCGTCGACGATCGCCGCCTCCTCGATCTCCACCGGCAGGTCGCGCATGAAGGTGGTGAGCACCCAGACCGTGAAGGGCAGGGTGAAGATCATGTAGGCGAAGATCAGCGCGAAGAGCGTGTTGTAGAGGCCCATCGCCCGGATCATCTCGAAGAGGCCGGCGAGCACGGCGATCTGCGGGAACATCGACACGGCGAGGATGGTCATCAGGAGAAGGCCGCGGCCGCGGAAGTTCACCCGCGCCAGCGCGTAGGCCGCCGTCACCGCCAGGAAGAGCGAGATGGCCACGACCGAGACCGCGACGATCAGCGAGTTGAGGACGTTGCGCAGGAACGTGCCGGAGGAGAGCACGCCATAGTAGTTCTCCAGGCTGAAGGAGCGCGGCAGATAGTCGATGCGGAAGATGTCGGTGCCCGCCTTCAGGCTCGTCAGGATGGCGTAGTAGAAGGGGAAGACCGAGAACAGGACGATGGCGACGACGAGGGCGTAGAAGCCGATCGTGCCGGCGAGCCGGCGGGCGTTCAGCGCTTGCATCAGCGGCCTCCCGTGAAATCGACGCGCGCGATCTTGATGTAGAGGAGCGTGATCATCGCGATCACGAGGAAGAGCATCGTGGAGGCGGCCGAGCCGAGCGCGAAATTGTCGAACTGGAAGAGGTTCTCCTGCGCGTAGACGCTCATCGTCTTGGTCTGCCCGTTATTGGGCGTCAGCACGTAGATGAGGTCGAAGACGCGCAGCGCGTCGAGGGCGCGGAAGATCACCGCGACGAGGATCGCCGGGCGGATCAGCGGCAGCGTGACCTTGAAGAACACCTTCACCGGATTCACGCCGTCGATCTTCGCCGCCTCGTAGACGTCGCCCGGCACCATCTGCAGGCCGGCCAGGATGAGGAGCGCCATGAAGGGCGTCGTCTTCCACACGTCGACGAGGATGACCGCGACCATGGCCGTGTCGGGCGAGGCGGTCCAGGCGATGGGCGCCGAGAGGATGCCGATCCCCACCAGCATGTCGTTGAGGATGCCGAACTGGTCGTTCATCATCCAGGCCCACATCTTGGCCGAGACGATGGTCGGGATCGCCCAGGGGATGAGGACGGCGGCGCGCACCAGCGCCCGGCCGGGGAAGTTGGCGTTGAGCACGAGCGCGAAGACGAGGCCGAGCACGGTCTCGATGGAGACCGAGATCAGCGTGTAGCGCACCGTGTTCCAGACCGCCTGCCACCAGACGGGATCGACGAGGAGGCCGAAGGCCTCGCCCTCCCCGTCCCCGTAGTCGACCCATTCGTAATAGTTGCGGAACCAGACGAACTTCGCCCCGGCAAGGTCGCTGAGCGTGGCGTCCGTCAGCGAGAAGCGGATCGTCTGGAGGAGCGGCCAGGCGGCGACGAGGGCGAGCACGGCCATCATCGGCAGGAGGAAGAGCCAGGCGGCGCGGCGGCGCTGGCGCGTCAGCGCCGAACGGCCCTCGACGGGCGCCGCGGTCTCGATCGAATGTTCGGTGGGGGGCACGCCGAGCGTGACATTGGCCATGGGAAGCGCCTTCGAACGGATGACGGGGCAGGCCTTGGCGGGCGGCCGCGCCGGGCGCGGCGCTGGCCGTCTTCATACCGGAACGCCCTGAAGCGCCGGGCGCGGGTCCGCCCCGCGCAAAGGGTCCGGGGGCCGGAGGGGCGACGCCGCGCCCCGTCCGGCCGGGCCTTCTACCAGTCGCTGCGCTTCAGGCGGCGCAGCTGTTTCTCCAGCGCGTCGAGATTGGTCGCCGCGTCGCCCTGGCCGGCGAGCGTCTTGCTGGCCGCCGTCCAGAACTGCTGCGAGACCTCGTTGTACTTGGCCTTGGTCGGCGCCGAGGGCCGGGGCGTGGCGTTCTCGAAGACGCTCTTCCACTTGGCGACGAGGGGCTGCTGCGCCTTGATGTCGGCATCGTCGTAGAGGGCGGGGATCGAGGGCAGGCGCGAGGTGCCGAGCGCGCGCTGTTTCTGGCTCTCGGGCGAGACGAGGAACTTCACGAGTTCGATCGCCGCATCCTTGTTCCTGGAGAACTGCGAGACCGCGAGGTTCCAGCCGCCGAGGCAGGCGGCCGAGACGCCCCCGGCGCCCGCCGGCAGCGGGGCGGCGTCGAACTTGCCCTTCACCGCGGAATCGGCGCCGTTGCCCAGATTGTAGGCGTAGGGCCAGTTGCGCATGAAGACCGCGTTGCCCGTCTGCCAGACGCCGCGCGACTCCTCCTCCATGTAGCCGAGGACGCCCGCCGGCGCGATCGTGCCCACCCAGCCGCGCGCCATGTCCAGCGCCTCGGCGGCCTTCGGGTTGTTGACGGTGATCTCGCCCTCGGGCGAGACGATCTGGCCGCCGCCGTTGGAGGCGATCCATTCGAGCGCGTCGCAGGTCAGGCCCTCATAGGCCGCGCCCTGGAAGACGAAGCCGTTCATCTGCGCGTTGCCGGCCGCGCGCTCCTTGTCCTGGATCTCCCTGGCGGTCTCGGTGAGCTCGGCCCAGGTGCCGGGCACGGACTTGCCGTATTTCTCCAGAAGGTCCTTGCGGTAGTAGAGCGCGGGCGCGTCGGCATAGAGCGGCATGGCGACGAGCTTGCCGTCGACCGTCTGCGACTGGACGATCGCCGGGGAATGCTGGCCGACCACGTCCCTCATCGCGTCCGTCAGGTCGACGAAATTGGCCGCCAGCTGCGGCGCCCAGATCACGTCGGTTCGGTAGACGTCGACATCCTCGTTGCCGGCCGAGAGCCAGAGCCGGTACTGGCCGAACTGGTCGGTTGTGGAGGCCGGCATGGTGACGATCTTCACCGTGTGGCCGCTGGCCTTCTCGAACGCGTCGAGCTGGCCGCGCAGTTCCTCGATATCCTTGCCGATCGAGCCGGCGACGATCGAGAGTTCGGCGGCCTGCGCCGCTCCCACGAGCGAGACGCCGGCCACGAGCGCGGCGATCAATGATTTCAGCATGCGGTTCTCCTCCCAGGGATGTCCTGCACGGCCGGGTTGTACCGGGCCTTCGAACGACGCGCCGTCTCCGGGCGCTGCCGCTCCTCCTCACCTCACCGTTCCATCCCGGTCCGTCGCCGCCGGGTCGTCACGATAGCTGTGTCACGCGGGCGCCGCGGAAAGACGCCGCGCCCGATTTTCGCCCTATTTGGCCGCCCGCCTCAGGCGGCGACCTCCATCCGGCGCCCCTCGCGGTCCGAGACGATGCACAGGTCGAGAAGCTTCTGGATCTCCGCGGCATGGCGGAAGTCCGGCTGGCCGTTCTCGCCCGTCATCAGGGCCATGGCGAAGCGGTGCTCGTTGCGCGGCGTCACCGGGCATTCCACGCGCTTCCAGGTCGCGGTGTCGACGTCGGCGCCCAGGCACACGTCGAGCGTGGAGGTGAGCTGGTTGGCCCAGATGCGCAGGGCCCCGGTCTCGCCGTAGATCGTCAGATGCAGGTCGTTGAGGTTGCCGGTGGCGTAGCGGCTCATGTGCACGACGCCGAGCGCGCCGTTCTCCATCTCGACCGTCATCGCCACGCTGTCGTTGACGTCGAAGCGGTAGGCGCCGATCGCCCCGCCCTCGGCCTTGTCGAAGGTCTTCATGCGCGCCTGCAGGGCGGCGATGCCCTGGCCGCAGCCGAAGGTGACGAAGTCGAGGATGTGGATGCCGATATCGCCGAGGACGCCCGTCGAGCCGTGCGCGGAGGACAGGCGCCAGAGCCAGCGATCCTCCGTGCGCCAGTCGCCCCAGTGCTTTCCGGTGAGCCAGCTCTGCAGATAGTTGGCGTCGACATGGCGGATCGTGCCGATGCGCCCCTCGTCCACCATGCGCCGCGCCATCTGCAGCGCGTGGGCGTTGCGATAGGTGAGGTTGACCATGTTGACGAGGCCGGATTCCTCGGCCGCCCGCGTCATGGCGAGCGCGTCGGGATGGTTCACGGCCAGCGGCTTCTCGCAGAAGACCGGCTTGCCGGCCGAGAGAAGCTGCATCGTCGTCGCCTTGTGCACGGCGTCGGGTGTGGCGTTCACCGCCGCGTCGAAGCCGTTCCAGGCGAGCGCCTCGTCGAGGCTGGAGAAGACGTTGGGGATCGCATGCTCGGCCGCGAAGAGGCGGGCGCGCTCGACATTCATGTCCACCGCCGCCACGACCTTGCAGGTCGGGATGGAGGCGAAATGCTCGGCATGGCGCGGCGCGATGCCGCCGGTGCCCAGGATCAGGATGCGGTGTTCGGCGCTCACCGGTAACCCGCCTCCCCGGCCTTGTGCAGCGAGGGGCCCTTCTTCACGATCGCCTCGCGCGCCTTCTCGACCGGCACGTTCGGCGCCTGCGACACGTCCTTCCAGGGCCTGGCGGGGTTGTAGGCCCAGGCGACGGCGTTGCGCAGCACCGTCTGGATGCTCGGATCGTGATAGATCGGATAGGTCTCGTGGCCGGGCTCGAAATAGAAGATCCGGCCCGCGCCCCGCTGGTAGGTGAGCCCGGAGCGGAACACCTCGCCGCCCTCGAACCAGGAGACGAAGACCGTCTCCAGCGGCTCGGGCACGAGGAAGGGCTCGCCATACATCTCGGAATGGGGCAGCTCGATCGCCGCCTCGATCCCTTGCGCGATCGGATGGCTCGGATTGATGACCCAGAGCCGCTCGCGCTCGCCCGCCTCGCGCCAGCGCAGAGAGCAGGGCGTGCCCATCATGCGCTTGAAGATCTTGGAGAAATGCCCCGAATGCAGGATGACGAGGCCCATGCCCTCGTTGACGCGCTGCTGCACGCGGTCGACGATCTCGTCCGACACCTGACCATGCGCCTTGTGGCCCCACCAGAGGAGAACGTCCGTCTCGTCGAGCCTTGCCTGGGAGAGGCCGTGCTCGGGCTCGGGCATGGTGGCGGTGGAGACGGAGAAGCGCGCGTCCTGGCGCAGGGCGGCGGCGATCGTCTCGTGGATGCCGTCGGGATAGACCTCCCGCACGACGGCATTCTCCTTCTCGTGGAGGAACTCGTTCCAAACGACGGTACGGATCGTCATGCGCGCTATCGCCTTTCCATCTCCAATCGCGGACCGCGATCGGCAGAGGCGGCCCGATGCCGGCGGCGGGGCGAAAGGCCCGTCCTCGCCGGCGCGCGCTCGCGCCCTCTCCCGATGGTCCGCCTCCTCCCGAGAGGACGGTCGGCGCCCTGGACCGCTTCAAAGCGCTTTGAGAGGAGATTGAAGCGGTTTGAAATGCGTGTCAAGAATGGCGCCGCGATTTTTGGGAGCGCGGCGCCGACGAGGCGGGGGCCGGGAGGCGGCATGATCCACAGCTTGAAGGACCTCGCGGAGCATCTGAAGCTCTCGCAGACCACGGTAAGCCGGGCGCTCAACGGCTATCCGGAGGTCGGCGCCAAGACGCGCCAGCGCGTCATCGAGGCGGCGGAGCGGCTGAACTACCGGCCGAACCCGACGGCGCGGCGCCTGGCGACGGGCCGGGCCAACGCGCTCGGCATCCTCTTCTCCGTCGAGGACAAGATGCTGGAGCGCCCGACCGTGACCGACCTCCTCGCCGGCATCAGCGAGACGGCGGCGGACCGGGGGCTGGCGATCCATCTCAACCCCGTGCGCTCGGGCGAGGAGGGGCGCGCCTGCGAGCGCATCGTGGGCTCCGGCGCGGTCGACGCGCTCGTCCTCCTCTCCCCGCTCCTCGATACGGCCGAGACGAGCTGGCTCGCCAAGATCGACTTTCCCGTCGTCGGCCACGGGCGCCCGGTCTTCGAACAGGACGTCGCCTCGCTCAGCGTCGACAATCTCGGCGCCTTCCACAAGGGCGCCGCCTATCTCGCCGGGCTCGGCCATCGGCGCATCGCCCTCCTCAACGGCGAGGAGAAGCTCGCCTACGGGCAGGATCGGCGGCGGGGCTACCTGACGGCCCTTGCCGAAGCAGGCCTTGCCGCCGACGCGGCGCTGATGGCGAGCGGTCGCCAGACCTATCTGGAAGGCTACCGCGCCGCCCGGGCCATGCTGGCGCTGGACGGGCGCCCCACCGCCTTCCTGTGCTCCTCCATCCTGGTGGCGACGGGGGCCTCGCGCGCCATCGCCGAGGCCGGCCTGTCGATCCCGCGCGACGTCTCCCTCGTCGCCCATGACGACGCGGTCTCGGCCATTCCCGCCGAGATGGCCTTTCCCGAACTCACCGTCCTGCATTCCTCGGTGCGCGAGGCGGGACGGCGCATCGCCGACATGGCGATCGAGCGGGCCGCGGGCACGCCCGCGCGCGATCTCGTCGAGGTCTGGGACGTGCCGCTGATCGTGCGCGGATCGACCGCCGCGCCCCGCCGATGAGAACGCCGCCCGACCCGGCCGGGTCGGGCGGCCGGGCCTGCGGCAGGTCCCTTTACCCTTGCGGCGAAGGGTCCGGCCGCCTGCCTTGTTGACGACAAGCCGAGCGCCTAGGGTCGCGCCACGTTCCTCCATCGTCCAGGGTCCCATGCCGCGTCCGCCCGTTCCGAACCGATTGCGCCTGTCCGGCGCGGCGGCTCTCCTCGTCCTGGGCCTGACCGGCACGATCGGGCCCGCGGGCGCGCAAGGGGCGCAGGACGCTCCGGCGCGCGCCGTCCGCGTGCCGGCCGCCAGCGTCGCGGTGGCGGCGCGGCGCGAACTCGTGGGCACGGTGCCGATCGAGGGCTCGCTGGTCGCGCGCGACAGCGTCAGCATCTTCGCGCAGGTCCAGAGCGCCCGCATCGAGGCCGTGCTCGTCGATATCGGCGACCGCGTCGAGGCCGGCGAGGTCCTCGTGCGGCTCGACGCGCGCCCTCTCCAGGTGCAGCTCGCCCAGGACGAGGCGGCGATCGCGGCCGGCGAGGCGGCCGTCCAGCAGGCGACGAGCCAGATCGAGGGCCAGAGCGCCGCGCTCGAACAGGCCGACCGCGTCTTCTCGCGCGCCGAGCGCCTCCTGCGCAGCGGCGCCGGCGCCCAGTCGACGCTCGACGACGCGCGCTCCGCGCTCGCCTCCGCGCAGGCCTCGCTGAAGGCCGCGCGCGACGCCAAGGCGAATGCGCAGGCCCTCGTCGAGCAGTCGAAGGCCAAGCGCGACGACACCGCCCTCCAGCTCGAGCGCACGCAGGTGCGCGCCCCCGTCGCCGGCCTCGTCGTCACGCGCGCCGCCGATCTCGGCCAGATCGCGGCGACCGGCGGCGATCCGCTCTTCACGCTCGTGCAGAACGGCGTGGTGGAGTTCGAGGGCAAGGCCATCGAGACCGCGCTGGGCCAGCTCAAGCCCGGCCAGCGCACCACCGTCTACCCGTCCGGCGCCCCGCCGCGCGCGGGCGCGGTGCGCCTCGTCTCGCCGCGCGTCGACGTCGCCACGCGCCAGGGCATCGTCAAGATCGCCCTCGACGACGACCAGGACCTGCCGATCGGCCTGTTCGGGCGCGCCGTGGTGGAGACCATGCGCCGGCAGGGCGTGACGGTGCCGCTCTCGGCCGTGATGACCTCCGCGCAGGGCTCGCTCGTGCAGCGGGTCGGGGCCGACGGCACGCTCGAGACGCGCCAGGTGACGACGGGCATTCTCGACGGCGCCGCGCTCGAGATCGTGGAGGGCCTGTCGGCCGGCGACACGGTCGTCGCCAAGGCCGCGCCCTTCTTCCGCGACGGGATGCGCATCCGGCCCGTGCCGCTCGACGAGACGCCGGTCCCCGAGCCCGTGGCGCCGGTCTCGGCCATGGCCCCGCCCGGCGACGTGGAGGCGCAGGCGCGCACCGGCGACGCGCGGGAGACCGTGCGATGAACGTCTCCGCCTGGTCGATCCGCAACCCGGTCCCGCCCGTCGCGATCTTCCTGGCGCTGATGGCGATCGGCCTCGTGGCCTTCCTGCGCCTGCCGGTCACCCGCTTTCCCAATATCGACGTGCCCTTCGTCGTCGTCACGATCGTGCAGCCGGGCTCGGGCCCGGCCGAGATCATGAACCAGATCGGCCAGCCGGTGGAGGATTCGCTCCAGTCCGTCTCCGGCATCAAGCACGTGACGACCATCGCCGCGGACGGAGCCTCGACGAATCTCGTGGAGTTCGACCTCGAGGTCGACCCGCAGCGCGCCGTCAACGACGTGAAGGACGCGATCTCGCGCATCCGCTCGGACCTGCCGGGCTCGGCCAACGAGCCCATCGTGCAGCGGCTCGACATCGCGGGCCTGCCGATCCTCACCTACGCCGTCACCGACCCGACCAAGTCGATCGCCGAACTCTCCTACTTCATCGACGACGCGGTGAAGCGCGCCGTGCAGGGCCAGCCCTCGGTCGGCGACATCCGGCGCATCGGCGGGCTCGACGAGCAGGTCAATGTCGATCTCGACCCCGACCGGCTGGCGGCGCTCGGCATCAGCGCCGCCTCGGTCAGCGAGCAGCTGTCGCGCACCAACATCAATCTCGGCGGCGGGCGCGGGGATCTGGGCGCGCGCGAGTTCTCCATCCGCGCCATCGGCTCCTCGATCAGCGTCGAGGCCCTGTCGGCGCTGCCCATCGCGCTCGGGGACGGGCGCTCGGTGCGGCTCGACGCGCTCGGCACGATCCGCGACGGGGGGGCGGACGTGCGCTCCTACGCCCAGTTCGACGGCGAGCCCGTCGTCGCCTTCCAGGTCATCCGCTCCTCCGGCGGCTCGGACACGGAGGCCGCCGACAGCACCCATCGCGGCGTCGAGCGGCTGAAGGCGGAGTTTCCCTCGGCGAGCTTCACCCTCATCGAGGACAGCGCGGTCTACACGCGCGGCAATTACGACCGCACGATGCACACGCTCTACGAGGGCGCCGCGCTCGCCGTGCTCGTCGTCTTCCTGTTCCTGCGCGACTGGCGCGCGACGCTGATCGCCGGCGTCGCCCTGCCGCTCTCCATCATCCCGACCTTCTTCGCCATGAGCGCGCTCGGCTTCACGCTGAACCAGATCAGCCTCCTGGCCATCACGCTCGTCACCGGCATCCTCGTCGACGACGCGATCGTGGAGATCGAGAACATCGAGCGCCACATGGCGATGGGAAAGGGCCCCTACGAGGCCTCGATGGAGGCGGCCGACGAGATCGGCCTCACCGTCATCGCCATCTCCTCCACCATCGTCGCGGTCTTCGCGCCGGTCTCCTTCATGTCGGGCATCGCCGGCCAGTATTTCAAGCAGTTCGGCCTGACGGTCGCCATCTCCGTCCTGTTCTCGCTGGCCGTCGCGCGCTTCGTCACGCCGATGATGGCGGCCTATCTGATGAAGCCGAACACGAGGCACCAAGGCGAGCGGCGCGACGGTTTCGTGATGCGCTGGTACCTCGCCTTCCTGCGCGGCACCCTGCGCCACCGCTGGCTGACGCTCGTCGTCGGCCTCCTCTTCTTCGCCGGCTCGATCTTCTCGGCCACGCTGATCCCGACGACCTTCATCCCCGAGATCGACGACGGGCGCTCGGTCCTGTCGCTGGAACTGCCGCCGGGCGCGCGCACGGCCGACAACATCGCGGCCACGCAGGCCGTCGTGGCCAAGCTCGAGACCATTCCCGGCATCGCCAACGTCCTCGTCTCGGGCGGGGCGAGCCCCAACACGCAGACCGACGACGGCGCCAACCCGACCAATGCGACGGTCTCGATCTTCTACGCGCCGAAGGCCGAGCGGGATCTGACGAAGTTCGAGATCGAGTCCCTCATCGAGGCCGAACTCGCCGACATTCCGGACATCCGCACCTATTTCGCCAACGACAACGGCCAGCGCGCCGTCTCGATCTCGCTCCTCTCCTCCGACCGCGCGGCGGTGGAGGCCTATGCCGACCGGCTGATCGGCCGCATCGCCGACACGGGCCTGGTGAAGAACGCGACCTCGGGCGCCTCGCTCCTGCGCCCGGAGGTGCAGATCCGCCCGCGGCCGGAGGTCGCCGCCGAGCTCGGCGTCACCGCCAGCGCCATCGCCCAGACGATCCGCGTCTCCACCATCGGCGACGTGGACGCCGCGCTCGCCAAGTACAATCGCGGCGACCGCCAGGTGCCGATCGTCGTGCGCCTCGACGCGTCCGCGCGCGACGATCTCTGGCGCCTGCGCAACCTCAAGGTCCAGGCCGCGAGCGGAGCCATGGTGCCGCTCGGCGTCGTCGCCGACATCACGCTCGGCACCGGCCCGACGACCCTGGAGCGCTACGACCGGCAGAACCGCGTGACGATCGGCGGCGACCTGCCGGCCGGCACGCCGCTCGGCTCGGCCATCGCCGCCATCGACGCGCTGCCGGACGTGAAGTCGCCCCCGCCCGGCGTGCGCGTGCAGCCGGCGGGCGACGCGGAGGTGATGGAGGAGGTCTTCACCGGCTTCGCGCTGGCGCTCGGCGCCGGCATCCTCATGGTCTATGCCGTGCTCGTCCTTCTCTTCGGCTCCTTCCTGTCGCCGATGACGATCCTCATGTCGCTGCCGCTCTCGGTCGGCGGGGCGATCCTCGGCCTCTATCTCGCCAATGACGCCATCTCGCTGCCGGTGGTGATCGGCTTCCTCATGCTGATGGGCATCGTGACCAAGAACGCCATCATGCTCGTGGAATTCGCGCTCAAGCGCGAAGCGGAGGGCGCGACGCGCGCCGAGGCCATCCTCGACGCCGCCCACAAGCGGGCGCGGCCCATCGTGATGACGACGATCGCCATGGTCGCGGGCATGGTGCCCTCCGCGATCGGGCTCGGCGAGGGCGGCGAGTTCCGCTCGCCCATGGCCGTGGCGGTGATCGGCGGGCTGATCGTCTCGACCGCGCTGTCGCTGGTCTTCATCCCGACGCTGCATTCCTTCGTCGAGGGCTTCGGCACGCGGCTGCGCCGCCGGCTCGGCCGGCTCGTCAACGCCGCGCCGAAGGGCGAGCCGCAGCCCGCCGAATAGGGGGCGCAGGCCCCGCCCCCATCGCCGTCTCAGTGCCGGTTCGAGACGGCGGCCTGCTCGAAGGTCGCCATGCCCGAATGGCACTCGGCCGCCGCCTTCACGATGCCGGCCGCGAGAGCCGCGCCCGTGCCTTCGCCGAGCCGCATGCCGAGGGCGAGGAGCGGCACCTTGTCCATGGCGCGCAGGGCCCGCATATGGCCGGGCTCGGCCGAGACATGGCCGAACAGGCAATGGTCGAGCGCCCGGCGGTCGAGCGCGAAGAGCACCGCCGCCGCCGCGCTCGACACGAAACCGTCGACGATGACGGGCACGCGCTGCATCCGCGCGGCGAGGATGGCGCCCGCCATGGCCGCGATCTCGCGCCCGCCGAGGCGGCGCAGCACTTCCAGCGGGTCGGAGAGATGGCCCTCGTGGCGCTTCAGCGCCATGGCCACGACATCGGCCTTGCGCGAGACGCCGGCCGCGTCGTTGCCCGCGCCCGGCCCCACCCACTCCGCCGGCTCGCCGCCGAAGAGCGCGGCGAAGAGGGCGGCGGCGATCGTCGTGTTGCCGATGCCCATCTCGCCGATGCACAGGAGATCGGGCTCGCCGGCCAGCACTTCCATGCCGAAGGCCATGGTGGCCGCGCAGGTGCGCTCGTCCATGGCCGCCTCCTGCGTGATGTCGGCGGTCGGCACTTCCAGCGCGAGGTCGAAGACCTTGAGGCCGAGATCGTAGGCCGCGCAGATCTGGTTGATCGCCGCGCCCCCGGCCGCGAAGTTCTGCACCATCTGCGCCGTCACCTCCGGGGGATAGGGCGAGACGTTCTGCGCGGTGACGCCGTGATTGCCGGCGAAGACGGCGACGAGCGGCCGGCGCACGGCGGGCGCGCGGCCCTGCCAGGCGGCGAGCCATTCGGAGATCTCCTCCAGCCGCCCGAGCGCGCCCTCGGGCTTGGTCAGCTCCATCTCGCGATGGCGCTTGGCATGCACCGCCGCGCCGTCCGGTCCCGGCATCTGGCGCATCAGCGCGCGGATGTCGTCGAAGGGCAGGCCGGTGATGGACATGGGAGACGCTCCGTGGTCAGTCGTGGCGAGCCCGTGGACGGGCCGGACGTGCCCTCATAGTCGCTCGCGAGAGGGACCGGAAGGCCGCCCGGCGCCACGCCCCTTCGCGCAAGGACGCACGCGCCGATGATCGCGATCGCGAAAGCGAGCCTCCGGGCCGCCGCCTTCCTCACCCGCCTGCCGCCCGTGGCGGCGAGTTTCCACGGCACCCACCGGCTCGGCGACGACGCCCACGCCTTTCCCCTCGCCGGGCTCCTGGCGGGCGCGGCGCCCGCGCTGGCGCTCCTTGCCGGCGGCACGCTCGGCCTGTCGCCGGCGGTCTCCGCCACGCTCGCGCTCGGCCTCCTCGTCGCGCTGACCGGGGCGCTGCACGAGGACGGGCTGGCCGATGTCGCGGACGGGCTCTTCGGCCATCACGGGCGCGAGCGCGCGCTCGCCATCATGAAGGACAGCCGCATCGGCGCCTACGGCACGCTGGCGCTCGTCCTGTCGGTCGCGCTGCGCATCGCGCTCCTCGCCGACCTCGCGACCGCAGCGCCCGCTCTCGCGGCGCTGGCGCTGCTCGGCGCGGCGGCCGCGAGCCGGGGCGCCATGGCGCTGTTCTGGGCCTCGCTGCCGAGCGCCGATCCCGGCGGCCTCGCCGACAGCGTCGGCCAGCCGTCCCGGAACCGCGGCCTGCAGGGGGCCGTCCTCGGCGCGCTCCTGCTCGGTCTCGCCGCCCTTCCCGCCGGGGCGTCGGGCATCGCCGGCGCGCTTCTCGGCCTCGGCCTCACGGCCGCGCTCCTCTCCCTCTTCGCCCGCTTCCTCCTGCGCCGGCTCGGCGGCCAGACGGGCGACGGGCTGGGCGCCGCCCAGCAGATCGGCGAGACGGCCTGCCTCCTCGGCCTCGCGATCATGGTCTAGGGCAGGACCAGCACGGCCCCGAGCACCGAAAGGCCCAGGACGAGATCGCAGAGCGCGGCGTAGAGCCCAAGCGCGGCGCCGATATCGGCGGGCGTCGCCTCGAAGCGGCCTTCGGCATGGAGTTTGGGCGCCTCCACCGCCAGCGCGCCGTAGCGGCGCGGGCCGCCGAGCGCGAGGCCGAGCGCGCCGGCCGCGGCGCTTTCGGGCCAGCCGGCATTGGGCGAGCGGTGCAGGCCCGCGTCGCGCCGCGCGATGCGCCAGGTTTCCGCCGCCGCGCGCCAGCACGAGCGCCGGGCGGCGGCCAGCGCGAAGAGCGCGGCTGTGAGGCGGGCGGGCGCCAGATTCAGGAGATCGTCGAGCCGCGCCGAGGCCCAGCCGAAGTCCCGATAGCGCTCGTTCAGATGCCCGATCATCGAATCGGCCGTGTTCACCGCCTTGTAGGCGAGAAGGCCCGGCAGGCCGAAGGCGAGGAAGAAGAGCCAGGGAGCGACGAACCCGTCCGAGGCGTTCTCGGCGAGACTCTCGATGGCCGCGCGGCAGATGCCCGCCGCGTCGAGAAGGTCCGGGTCGCGCCCGACGATCATCGCCACGGCGCGCCGCCCGCCCTCCGGCCCCTCGGCCTCCAGCGCCTCGCGTACCGCGCGCACATGCTGAGCGAGGCTGTTGCCGGCGAGAAGCAGGCCGAGCACCAGCGCCTCGCCGAGAAAGGCGAGCGGCCCGAGCAGCGCGTCGAAGAGGCCTTGCAGCAGGAGGCCGGTGGCGATCGATCCCAAGACGAGGAGCGCCGCGGCCGCGATGCCGCCCCGCCGTCGCCGCGCCGGCGAGAGCGCCGGCCGGTTGAGACGCCGTTCCAGGAACGCGATCGCCGCCCCGATCAGCGCGACCGGATGGGGCAGGCGGCGCCAGAGCCAGTCGGGATCGCCGACGAGCCGATCGAGGACGGTGCCGAGAAGGAGGGCGGCGAAGCGTTCGGTCATCGTGCGAGGATCATGGGGTCCGGGTCGTGGCGGCGCGATCGGGCGGCGGGCTCAGGCGATGTCGACGAGATGGGCGAAGGAGCCGCAGACGGCGCCGCGGCGAAGGCCTATCGCCCCGAGGTCCTCCCCCCGCGCGTCGCGCGCGTGGAACAGCGGTTCGGCCGGGCCTTCGGAGAGGATCGTCGCGTAGTGGAACTCGTGCGCGGTCAGCGGAGCGCGGAAGGGGCCGCCCGGCGCCGGCGTCAGAAGGCGATAGCCGAGATGCAGGCGCCGGGCGGCGAAGCTCGTCTCCAGCGGCAGGTGGCCGAGCATGGCGTGGCGCGTGCCGTCGGCCGCAACGAGCCCCTCGCCCAGCACCATGTAGCCGCCGCATTCGCCGTAGATCGCGGCGCCCCGCCGGCGCGCGGCCTCCATGCCGGCCCGGAACCCTGCGGCGCCGGCGAGACGCCCGGCATGGAGCTCGGGATAGCCGCCGGGCAGGTAGACGGCATCGGCCGCCGCGTCCGGCGCCTCGTCGGCGAGCGGGGAGAAGAAGGAGAGGTCCGCCCCCGCCCCTCGCCAGCCGGCCATGAGATGGGGATAGGCGAAGGCGAAGGCCTCGTCCCGCGCGACGGCAATGGTCCGGCCGAGCGGGGGCAGCGGCTCGGGCGCCTCGCCCGCGGCGCCGCGACGGCCGGGCGTCGCGAGGCGCGCCAGCGCGTCCATGTCCGCCCCATGCGCGAACCAGTCGGCGGCCCGGTCGAGAAAGGCGTCGAGATCGCCATGCTCCTGCGCCTGCACGAGGCCGAGATGGCGCTCGGGCAGGACGAGGCCGGAATCGCGGGGCAGCGCGGCGAGGACCGGCAGGCCGAGCGGCGCCAGCGCCTCGCGCAGAAGCGTCTCGTGGCGCGCCGAGCCGATGCGGTTGAGGACGAGGCCGGCCAGCGGGACGTCGGCGCGGTGGGTGGCGAAGCCGCGCACGAGCGCGGCGACCGAATGCGACTGCCTCGCGCAGTCGACGACGAGGACGGTGGCGAGGCCGAGACGGGCGGCAAGGTCCGCCGCCGAGCCCGTACCGTCGGCCGCGCCGTCGAAGAGGCCCATCATCGCCTCGACGACGAAGGCCGTGCCCGGCCGCGTCGCGGCCAGATGCGCGAGGAGGGCGGGGCGCATCGCATAGGGATCGAGATTGACGGAAGGCCGCCCGCTCGCCGCCGCGTGGAAGGCGGGATCGATGAAGTCGGGCCCGGCCTTGGCGCCGGACACGGCGTGGCCCCGGCGGCGCAGCGCGCGCAGGAGCGCCAGCGTCACCAGCGTCTTGCCGCTGCCGGAGGCGGGCGCGGCGATCATCAGCCCGGCGCTCATGCGTGTCCGCGCTTTGCGGCGGCGGGCGCCGGCCCTATAAGCGGCGCATGGGCTTCAATCTCGGCGACGGGGCGCCGCACGCGCGCGGACATCAGGACCGGCCGCTGCGCACCGGCTGGACGACGGGCGCCTGCGCGACCGCCGCCACCAAGGCGGCGCTGACGGCGCTCCTCACCGGCGCCTTTCCCGATCCCGTCGCCATCACGCTGCCCAAGGGCGAGACGCCGGCCTTCGCGCTCGCCCGCGAAAGCCTCGGCGAAGGCTGGGCGAGCGCCACCATCGTCAAGGATGCCGGCGACGATCCGGACGTGACGCATCTGGCCGAGATCGTCTCCACCGTGCGCCACGGCGCGCCGGGCGCGGGCGTCACCTTCTCGGCCGGGCCCGGCGTCGGCACCGTCACCCTGCCCGGCCTGCCGCTCGAACCCGGCGAGCCCGCCATCAACCCCGTGCCCCGCGCCATGATGCGCGCGGTCGTGGAGGAGGCCTGCGCCCTGGCCGGCCTCGCGCCGGACATCGCGATCGAGATCTCCGTGCCGCGCGGCGAGGCGCTGGCGCGCCGGACCTGGAACCCGCGCCTCGGCATTCTCGGCGGCCTCTCGATCCTCGGCACCACGGGCGTCGTCCATCCCTTCTCCTGCTCGGCCTGGATCCATTCGATCCATCGCGGCGTCGACGTCGCGCGCGCCGCGGGCCTTGCCCATGTCGTCGGCGCCACGGGCTCGACCAGCGAGGCGGCGGCGGCCGCGCTCCATCCGCACCTGCCGCAGATCGCCTTTCTCGACATGGGCGACTTCGCCGGCGGGCTCCTGAAATACCTGCGCGTCCACCCGGTCGAGCGGCTCACCATCGCCGGCGGCTTCGCCAAGCTCGCCAAGCTCGGCCAGGGCGCGCTCGACCTCCATTCCGGCCGCAGCCAGGTGGACCTCTCCTTCCTCGCCGCCCTGGCGCTGGAGGCGCGGCCGGAGGCGGACGCGCGGCTCGGCCCGGCGATCCTTGCCGCCAACACGGCGGCCGAGGCCCTGGCGCTCGCCAAGGCCGAAGGCGTCGATCTCGCCGCCGCCGTGGCCGCCAAGGCCCGCGCGAGCGCGCTCGGCGTCCTGCGCGAGGCGCCGGTCGCGCTGGAGGTCCTCGTCGTCGGCCGCAAGGGGGAAGCGCTTGCAAGGCTCGGATGAGAGGGGCACGGCGACGATCCTCCTTCTGGGCGGCACGGCGGAGGCGCGGGTGCTCGCCCGCCGCATCCTGGAGACTTGGCCGGACGCGCGGCTGATCCTCTCGCTCGCCGGGCGCACGCTCGCGCCCGACGCGGTGCCCGGCGCGCTGATGCGCATCGGCGGCTTCGGCGGCGCTGCGGGGCTCGCCGCCTTCCTGCGCGAGACGCGCGTGGCGCGGCTGGTCGACGCCACCCATCCCTTCGCCGCCGGCATGTCGCGCAACGCCGCGGCCGCCGCCGCACGCGCCGGCGTGCCGCGCCTGTCGCTCTGGCGCCCGCCCTGGGACCCCGTCGCGGGCGACGACTGGACGCCCGTCGCCTGCCTGAAGGGCGCCGTCGAGGCGCTGCCCCCGGGCGCGCGCCCGTTCCTGGCGCTCGGGCACCAGCATCTGGCGCCCTTCTTCCGGCGCGCCGATCTTCGTCCCATCGTGCGGATGATCGACCCGCCGGACCCGCCGCTGCCGGCCGCCGCGCGCCTCGTCCTCGGCCGGCCCTTTCCCGATCCGGCGCAGGAGGCGGCGCTTCTGGCGGAGACGGGCGCGACCCATCTCGTCTGCCGCAATTCGGGGGGCGCGATCTCGTATGCCAAGATCGCGGCCGCGCGCGCCCTCGCGCTGCCGGTCGTCCTCATCGAGCGCCCGCCCCCGCCGGCGCCCCCGCTGGCCGCCTCGCCCGCCGAGGCGCTCGTCTGGCTCGGCGCGCTCAAGGCGCCTTGATGCCGCGCTTGGGGCGCAGCACATGGACATGGGCCGCGTCGTAGAGGGCCGAATCGACGAAATCCCGGGCGCCCAGCGCCCGGCCGACGAAGATCAGCGCCGTGCGCGTGAGCTTGGCCTCGCGGATCTTCGTGTGGATGTCGGACAGGGTGCCGCGGATGAAGGCCTCGTCCGGCCAGCCGACGCGATAGGCGACGATGGACGGGCAGTCCGGCCCGTAGGCGGGCAGCGGCGTCAACTCGCGCTGAATATGGGCGATGTTGCGCACGGAGAGATGGATGGCGAGCGTCGCGCCGCTCCGGCCCAGCGTCGCCAGATCCTCGCCCTCCGGCATGGACGAGGACTTCATCGCCGTCCGCGTGAGGATGACGGTCTGGCAGACTTCCGGGATGGTCAGTTCCGTCGCGAGCGCGGCGGCGGCGGCGGCGAAGGCCGGCACGCCCGGCGTCACGTCGTAGGGGATGGCGAGCGCGTCGAGCCGGCGCATCTGCTCGGCGATGGCGCCGTAGAGCGACGGGTCGCCCGAATGGACGCGCGCGACGTCGAGGCCCGCGCCATGCGCGCGCTCCATCTCCGCGACGATCTCGTCGAGATGCATCGGCGCCGTGTCGAGGACGCGCGCGCCCTCTGGCGCGGCGGCCACGATCGCCTCGGGCACGAGCGAGCCGGCATAGAGGCAGACCGGGCAGGATTCGATCAGGCGAAGGCCCCGCACGGTGATGAGATCGGGCGCGCCGGGACCGGCGCCGATGAAATGGACGGTCATGGCTGGGCCTCCGGCACGATGCCCGTGCCCTCTTTGCGCGCGTAGCCGCGCGGCGTGTAGACGAAGCGACGCCCCTCGCCCGTCGTCACGACGCGGCTCTGCGAGGAGCCGACGACGACGGTGGTCAGCATGTCCACATCCTCGGTGCGAAGCGTGGCGAGCGTGACGATGCGCAGGCTCTCGCCCGACCGGCCGAGATTGGCGGCGAGGATCACCGGCGTCTCGGCGGGACGGTGGCGCAGGAGTTCGTCGCGGGCGAGACCGAGCTGCGTGCGGCGGGTGCGCGAGACGGGGTTGTAGAAGGCGATCACGAAATCGGCCTCGCCCGCCGCCCGCACGCGGCGCGCGATGTCGTCCGCCGGCGTCAGCAGGTCGGAGAGCGAGATCGTGCAGAAGTCGTGGCCGAGCGGCGCGCCGGCGCGCGCGGCCGCGCCCTGCAGGGCCGAGATGCCGGGCGAGACGCAGATCTCGATGCGGCGCGCGCCGTCGCGGAGGCCGCCCTTCTCCAGAAGCTCGAAGACCAGCGTCGCCATGGCGTAGATGCCGGCATCGCCCGAGCAGACGAGCGCGACGTCGCGGCCGGTGCCGGCGAGCTCCATCGCGTGGCGCACGCGCTTCTCCTCGGCGCCGAGGTCGAAATCGTGGCGCACCTTGCCCGCCGCCAGCGGCCCCAGAAGGTCGAGATAGAGCGAGTAGCCGACGAGATCGGTGGCGGTGGCGATCATCGCCGTGACCTCCGGCGAGCGCCAGCCCTCGCAGCCCGGCCCGATGCCGACGACGAAGAGGCGCCCGCGCGCGCGGCCGAAGGCGGCAGGGTCGAGCGGGCGCGGTGCGCGCGCCAGCGCCGCCGTGACGCGCGCGCCCTTGCGCTTGGGCACGACCAGCGCGCCGTCGGGCCCGACGCCCGCCAGCGCCGCCCCTTCCGCGACGCCGTGGCAGCCGACCTCGGCGAAGACGAGGGCCGACGGGTTTTCGAGGCGCGGCGCCTCGGCCTCCAGCGTCGCGGCGTCGAAGAAGCGGGCCGGCACGCCGAAATGGGCGGCCACCGCATGCACGGCCGGCTCGTCGGCCTTCACGTCCAGCGAGGCCACGGCGGCGATGCTGAGCCGGCTCATCTTCGCCTCGGCCAGCACGGTTTCGGCCAGCGCGACGGCGTCCTCGGGCGGCGCGCCGCGCTCGGCGCCGAGGCCGAGGAGAAGCGTCTTCGGCCGGTAGAGGAGTTCCTGCGCGCCGGCCGCGCGGTCCTCCTCCGACACCGCGAGAACGAGGCGCGCGTCGTCGGCGACGGGCAGGTCGCCCGCCTGCAGCCAGGCCGCCTCGCCCTCGATCCAGACCTCGGCGCCGGCGACGAGCTCGGCCATCACGGCCGGCGCGGCCTCGGGATTCTCCAGAGCGTAGCCGGCGGGCGGCGCGTCGAGCGCGAGGCCGAACTTGAGGTCGCCCGCCGTCGTCACCGCCGCCACGCAGCCGAGCGCTTCGGCGAGGCGACGGGCGAGGTCGTTGGCGCCGCGATGGCCGCCCAGAAGCGGCACGGCGACCGAGCCGTCCTCGGCCAGCGACAGGACGGGCGGCTCGCGGCGCTTGTCGCCGAGATGGGGGCCGAGGATGCGCACGACGGCGCCGGCCGCCATCAGCGCCACGACCGGCCGCCCGGCGAGGAAGAGATGCGGCAGATGCGCCGCCGCGCTCTCGAAATGGGCGTCCGCCCCTTCGACGCGCGCCCGCGCCCCGTGCACCTCGCCGCCGATGGCGGCCTGCACGCGCCGGGCGAGCGGCAGGGCGCCGGGCGTCAGAACGACGATGGCGGGCACGGCGCCCGTCGCGGCGGGAGCCGGGGCGGACGGGACGGCGGCGAGGCGTTCGCTCATGCGGGGACGGCGGACCTTGGCAGGCCTGCGGCCATCGCGGGCTCGGTGCCGCGATAGCCGAGGATCATGGAGAAATAGGGCGCCGGCCCGCTCGCCTCGCGCAGCGGCGTCAGACGCTCGCCCGGCATCGAGACGCGCTCGGCGAAGGCGCAGGCGTCCAGAAGGCCGAGCCGGTCGAGAAGCGCGCGCACGCGCTCGAAATGCCGGCCGAGCTTGAGGATGGCGAAGGATTGGCAGCCCGCGAGCCGCGCTTCGAGATCGGCATCCTCCAGCGGACCGGGCACGATGGTGAGGACGTCGCCGCGCGCGGCGAGCGGGCGCCGGGCGGCGGCCGCCGCCGCCATGACCGAGGCGATGCCCGGCACGACCTCCACGGGAAAGCGCGGGGCGAGGCGCTCGAAGAGATAGATGAAGGAGCCGTAGAAGAACGGGTCGCCCTCGCAGAGCGCGGCGACGTCGCGGCCCTCGCGGAGTTCGGCCGCGATCGCCCGCGCCGCCGCATCGTAGACCGCGCGCGCCGGCGCCCGGTCGGTGCGCATCGGCATGGGAAAGGCGATCTCGCGCTGCGCGCCCGGCAGATGCGGGGCGGCGATGGACCGGGCGAGGCTCGCCTGCCCCTCGGCCGCGGGATAGGCGATGACGGGCGCGGCGCGCAGGAGGCGCACGGCCTTCAGCGTCAGGAGTTCCGGGTCGCCGGGCCCCAGCCCGATCCCGTAGAGCGTGCCGGGCGCGCGGGTCACAGCGCGTCTCCACGCCCGGGCGGCACGGGCGCGGCCTCCTCCGGCGCCGCCTCCTCGGCGGCGCGACGCGGCGGGCGCACCGGCACGGGCCAGGGCTTGGTGCAGTGCCAGTGCATCACCGCCATGGCGGGTCGCAGGGCCTGGAACGGGCCGACGGCATCGGCCGTCTCGACGGCCAGGCGCATCAACTCGCCCCCATGCGCCTCGCGCAGGCCGATGAGCTGCGCCTGGCTCTCCAGCGTCACGGCATGGGCGACGAGGCGCCCGCCGGGCTTCAGCGCGGCGAAGCAGGCCGGGAACACGCCGTCCGACAGGCCGCCGCCGATGAAGATCGCGTCCGGCGCGTCGAGTCCGTCGAGCGCCTCCGGCGCGCGGCCCTCGACGATGGCGAGGTGAGGCACGCCGAGCGCGCCGGCATTCTCCTCGATCATCGCGCAGCGCTCGGGGGCCGGCTCGATGGCGATGGCGCGCGCCCGCCGGGCGCCGCGCAGCCATTCCACGGCGATGGAGCCGGCGCCCGCGCCGACATCCCAGAGAAGCTGGCCGGGCATGGGCTCCAGCGCCGCGATGGCGAGCGCGCGGGCGACGCGCTTGGTCATCTTGCCGTCATGCACGAAGGCGTCGTCGGGAAGGCCCGCCACGAGCGGGCGCGGCGCGGCGGCCCGGCCCGCCACGCATTCCACCGCCACCGTGTTGAGGTCGGCGACGTCCTGAAGATCGTAGGCATAGGCCGCCGTCTCGCGCAGGCGCTCGCGCGGGCCGCCGAGATGTTCGAGCACGTGGAGGCGGCTCTGCCCGAAGCCCCGGCCGGTGAGGAGCCGGGCGATCTCGCGCGGACTGTCGCCGTCGCCGGAATAGATCAGGAGGCGCGCGCCGGGAAACAGGACGCGGTTCAGCGCCTCGACAGGTCGCCCGTGCACCGTCAGGCAGTCGCAGTCCTGCAGCGGCCAGCCGAGCTTGGCGGCGGCCAGCGAATAGGCCGAGGGGCTCGGCAGGACGAGCATCTCGGCGGCCTCGATATGGCGGCTCAGCGTCGCGCCGACGCCGAACCACATCGGGTCGCCCGTCGCCAGGACCACGGTCGGCGTGCCCGCGCAGGAGAGGAGCGCGTCGAGCCCGCGCGAGAAGGGCGAGGGCCAGAGCACGGTCTCGGCGCTCGTGCCGCGCAGCATGGAAAGATGCCGCTCGCCGCCGAAGACGATCTCGGCGGCCTCGATCGCGTCCAGCGCCTCGGAGGAGAGGCCGTCCATGCCCCCGTCCCCGATGCCGACGATGGTGAGCCAGGGACCGTCGGACGCGCCCATCGCCTCAGCCGTTCAGCCGGGCGAGGGCGTTGACGGCCGCCGCCGCCATGGCCGAGCCGCCGCGCCGGCCACGCAGCGTCACGAAGGGCACGCCGCGCGAGTCGCGCGCGAGCTCGGCCTTGGATTCGGCCGCGCCCACGAAGCCGACCGGCAGGCCGATGATGAGGGCGGGCTTCGGCGCGCCCTCGTCGAGCCGCTCCAGGAGGCGGAAGAGCGCGGTCGGCGCATTGCCGATGGCCACGATCGCCCCTTCCATCTGGCCGTTCCAGAGATCGACCTGCGCGGCCGAGCGCGTCGTGCCGTCGCGTTCGGCGTTGCGCTGCACGCGCGGGTCGGCGAGCTTGCAGACGATGCGGTTGGCCTGTTTCAGGTCGCGCGCGATGATGCCGTGCGCCACCATCTCCGCGTCGCACAGGATGGGCGCGCCGGCGGCGAGCGCGGCGAGCCCGGCCGCGATGGCCCCGTCCGAGACGACGAGATCGGCGACGATGTCGGGCATGCCGCAGGCATGGACGAGGCGGATGGCGAGCGGGCGGGCCTCCTCGGAGACGGCGGAGAGATCGCTCTCCTCCTCCACGATGCGGAAGCTCTCGGCGTAGATCGCGGCCGGATCGCGCAGATAGGAGAGGCCGGCATTGGGCGCGACATAGGCGCCCGCATCCTCGGCCTCGAGGCCGGGCGCCAGGCGATGGCCTAGGCCGGCGATCCAGCCCTCCTCGGTGAGGGTGCGGATGAGCTCGGGCTCGGAAAGGTCGCTCGGCACTTCGAGCAGCGTGCCGAGGCGCCCCTCGGCGTCGGCGCGGGCGAAGATCCGCGCCATGGTCTCGACCTGCGCCTCGTCGAGGCAGGACTTGTCGCCCGTCTCGATCGAGACGAGGCCGGGATAGATCTCCGCGAGCACGATCGCGGCGTCGAGGCGCTCGGAGAAGTCCGTCTCGAACGGCCAGACGGCGAGGAGATCGCGGAACTCGGGATCGCGCCGCAGGCCTTCGAGGCGCGCGATGCCGGTGATCGCCTGGCTGCCGACCGAGCCCGCATAGGCGAGCTTCCAGACCGGCTGCGCCTTGGTGGCGCGCGCCTCGGCGAGGCGCCGCTCGGCGAGCCCCGTCGGATACGGGTCGGGCCGGGTGACGGAGAGGCCGGGAATGTCCTGATAGGCCGGGCGCCCCCAGAACATCGGCGAGGCGGCGAGCGCGCCGCGGTTCAGCCGGCCGGCGACCTCGAACCGGTTAGAGAAATTGTCGTCGCGGTCGGTCAGCGTGTCGTGGAGATAGGCCCAGAGCGCGCGCCAGTCCGGCGAGCCGGCGATCGCCTCGGCCGCGCCCGTCGGGTAGCCGAAGGGAAAGTCGAAGCCGGCGAAGACGCGCTTGCCCTCGCCCGCGGCGTCGCGGAAGAACTGGCGCAGCCGCGCCATCGCCGCCGAGCGCGTCGCCGGGTTCACGGTCTCCAGGATGCGCGCGTCCGTGCCGTCGCGTTCGGCGAAGGAGATCCAGATGGAGTCCTTGCCCGTCGTCGGCGTGTTGGCGGCGGACCAGTCGACGATCGCGTAGCGATCGAAGAGTGCCGTCATGAGAGTCCCTTCCGGTTGGTCGTCATCGAGAGGGGCCCGAGCGGGTGGTCCGCATGCGGGTAGGGATGGTGCGTGTGGCCGTTCGGCCCGTGATCGTGCCCGTGGCCATGGTGGTGCCCGTGGCCATGGTGGTGATCGTGGCCGCCCGAGACGGCATGATCGTGGCCGTGATCGTGCCCGTGGTCGTGGGGCCCGTGACCGTGGTGATCGTGCCCGTGCGCATGGTCGTGCGCATGGTCATGGTCGTGCCCGTGCCCATGCCCATGCCCATGATGGCCGTGCGCATGCGCGCCCGTCTTCCGCGCGGCGGCGGTCCGGCAGGCGCCGGTGCAGGTGTCGGCGCAGAGCGTGCAGTCGGCCGAGGAGCCGATGCCCTCGACATGGTGATGGTGGCTCTCCTGGGCGAGCCCGACCTCCGCCTCGAAGCCCAGCACCTGCTCGCGATACTTGCACATCTGGCAGTTCATGTTGTTCGTGCCCTCGAGGATCTCCGTCAGGCGGTCGACGAGCGTCTCCACCACGAGATCGTGGGCGCCGAGATAGGAGGCCTTGAGGAAGGCGATCTCGGGATGGGCGGCGGCGATGCGGTCGGTCTCCTCGAAGATGCGCCGCACCAGGATGCCGGTGAAGAGGAAATAGGGGAAGACCACGATGCGCCGGTAGCCGAGGCGGCTCGCATGTTCGAGCCCCGGCCCGACCAGCGGGAAGGTGACGCCCGAATAAACCGTCTCGCCCCAGCCGAAGCCGAGGCCCTCCCAGAGCATGCGCATGACCTTGGAGACGTTGGAATTGGCATCGGGATCCGAGGAGCCGCGGCCGACGACGACGAGCATCGTGTCGTGCAGCGCCTCGCCGTCGCGCCAGCCGTGCGCGCGCAGGCCCTCGCGGATGCGCTCGCCGGCGGCGCGGATCATCTTGGGGTCGATGCCGAGCTCGCGCCCGTAGTCGATGGCGAGGCCGTTGGCGGCGGCATAGGTGTTGAGGACGGAGGGAATGTCGTTCTTGGCATGGCCGGCGGCGAACAGCATGCCCGGCAGCGCCTGCACGCGCGTCGCGCCCTTCTCGCGCAGGCGGTCGAGCCCGTCGCGGATGATCGGCTTGGCGAACTCCAGATAGCCGAAATCCACCGCCCAGTCGGGCAGGCGCGCCTGCAGCTTCACCGCGAGGCCCGAGAATTCCTCCATCGCCGCCTTGTCGCGGCTGCCATGGCCGCAGAGCATCAGAGCCTTCATGTCCGTCCTTCCATCCTTGCCCGGAGCCGGAGGAAGCGAGGGCGGCGGCATGCCGGCCCGGCGTCGTTCCGACAGCCCGTCTAGGCCCCCTGCTTGGGTCGGCCGCACCGGGATCGTTTTCAGCCCGTCGCGCGGGCACCGTCAGTTCACTGGATCTTGCGTCGGTTCGTTCGGGTTCGATGAGGTAGCCTTGCGCGCCGGACCCGTCAAACGATTGCTGGCGCGCGCGGCGCCTTGCCCGCCCCGCCCGGCGGATGCTCTAAGCGCCCCCGCGCCCCCGACCCGGGGGCCCTCCCCTTCGAAGGCGCCGCGATGGACATCCTCAGCCTCGACATGGCCGCCTTCGTGATCGGCGCGGCCTTTCTCGCCGGCTTCGTCGATTCCATCGCCGGCGGCGGCGGGCTCGTCACCATCCCCGCCCTCCTCATCGCCGGCCTCGACCCGATCACGGCCATCGGCACCAACAAGCTGCAGGGGCTCTTCGGCTCGGGCTCGGCCTCCCTCGCCTATGCGAGGCGCGGCCATGTGAGCCCGCGCGAGGTGGGGGCGGCGGCGCTCATCTCCTTTGCGGGCGCGGTGCTCGGCGCGCTCCTCGCCCTCGTCATGCCGCTCGACCTCCTGGAGGCGGCGCTGCCCTTCCTCCTCGTCGCCATCGCCCTGTTCTTCGCCTTCAAGCCGGGCCTCTCCGACAAGGACGCCGAGCGGCGCATCTCGCCGGCCGCCTTCGCGCTCTTCGTCGTGCCGCTGATCGGCGCTTATGACGGGCTGTTCGGGCCGGGCACCGGATCCTTCTTCATGCTCGCCTTCGTCACGCTCGCCGGCTACGGCATCCTGCGCGCGACGGCGCACACCAAGATCCTCAACTTCGCCTCCAATTGCGGCGGCTTCCTCGTCTTCGCGGCCTTCGGCTCGATCCTGTGGAAGGTCGGGCTGGCGATGGGTCTCGCGCAGTTCCTCGGCGCCCGGCTGGGCGCGAGCCTCGCCATGCGGCTCGGCGCCGGGCTGATCCGCCCGCTGCTCGTGATCGTGTGCCTGGCGCTCGCCACCAAGCTCCTGTTCTTCTGAGGACGCAGGCGGCGCGTCCGACCTTTCGCCTGCAACGTTTCGTTTCACGCGAGGCGGTTGGCGCCAGCGCGGCAGGTCCTACTTCTCGTGGCTCCGGCAATTTCAACGGAGCCTTGCGATGGCACACGCGACGCGATGGGCGGACAGCCCGGCCGGCTACGGCCTCGTCAGCCGCATCCTGCACTGGGCCATGGCGCTGCTCTTCGTCTGGCAGTTCGCGAGCGCCCTCCTGCACGTCTTCGCCGAGGACACGCGCGTCGAGGGCTTCTTCTGGTCGACGCATTATTCGGTGGGCGTCACGCTCTGGCTGCTGGTGCTCCTGCGCGGCGTCTGGGGCCTGGCCAATCTCCGGCGCCGGCCGGCCCATGAAGGCCCCGCGCTCGAGGCCGGGGCCGCCACGCTCGGCCATGCGCTCCTCTATCTCCTGATGATCGTCGTGCCGAGCCTTGCCATCCTGCGCGCCGCCTTCAACGGGCGCGGCTTCAGCGTCTACGGGCTGCAGCTCGTGGCGCCCGGCGGCACGGCGAACCCGACCTTCACCGAGCCCGCCAATCTCCTGCACGGCTTCCTCGGCTGGACGCTGCTCGCCCTCGTCGCCGGCCATGTCGCGATGGCTCTCTATCACGGGCTGGTGCGCAAGGACGCCACGCTCGACCGCATGACCAAGGGCTGGTCCGACAAGGGGCGCCAAGGCTTGGAGGGCGGCGGCGGCACCGGCCGCGGGGCGTTCGAGCCCCGGCCCGGCCTTCTGCGCACCGCGCCGCTCGGGCCGAACCCGCGCGCCTGAACCGCTCGCCGCCGGGCCGGCCGCCGGCCGCCGCGACGGAACACGCCGAGGAAGGACCGGGCGAGGGCCAGCCCCTCACGGTCCCTCGCCGTCACTTCGCCGCGAAGGCCTTGAACGCCTCGGCATGGTCGGGGTGCCAGCGCGAGAGCGGCGGGCGGTTCTCCACGATGTCGCCGGCGGCCCAGGCCACGCGCTTCTCGTCCATCGCCCGCGTCACCTCGCCGTCCGGGCACAGGATGTAGAAGTCCGGCCGCTCCAGGCTCTCGAAGAGGAAGTCCACCACCTGGTCCGGCGTCCAGGCGCCGTCCGGCTTCTCCGTCCGCCCGCGCTTCGTCAGCCCCGTGAAGACGAAGCCGGGGATGAACAGCCGCGCCTCGACCAGCCCGCCCTCGCGGTTGCGCAGCTCGTGCTGCAGCGCCTCGGTGAAGACCTTCACGCCCGCCTTGGCGACGTTGTAGGCCGGGTCTCCCGGCGGCGTCGTGATGCCCTGCTTGGAGCCGGTATTGACGATGAGGCCGGGCGCGCCGCTCTCCACCATCGCCGCGCCGAAGGCCCGCGCCACGTTGAGGACGCCGCCGAGATTGACGCCGAGCACCGCATCCCAGGCGTCCGACGGCCCGAAGATCGAACTGCCCGGCTGGATGCCGGCATTGTTGAGGAGGACGTGCACGGGCCCGTGCTCGGCCACGATCGCCCGGGCCGCCTCTTCCACGGCGGCACGGTCGGCGACGTCGAGCGCCAGGGTGACGAGGCGCGTGCCGTCTTCGGGCCGGAGCGCGGCGCGGGCGGCGGCCAGACCCTCGCCGTCGCGGTCGATCAGGACGACCCGCAGACCCTCGGCGAGAAGCCGGCGGGCCGCCGCAAGGCCGATGCCCGACGCCGCGCCCGTGACGACGGCGAGATGGTCCGGGCGGATGGCGGGATGGGGCATGGAACGGTCCTTTCAGGCAGAGAAGACGGCGGCGGCGCGCCGCACGGACGGGGTGAGGGTCGTCAGCCGTGCAGCTTCAGCGCGGGCCCGCGCGTCGGCGTGACGGCATCGGCCAGGATGGCGACCGTCCCGCGCAAGGGGCCGAGCACGCTCCACTGGTGGCGGCGCTGCAGGCTGTGATAGGCGGCGATGGCGAACCGGCCGTCGACGAGCATGTCGTTGCGCCCGACGAGGCCGGAGATCGTGCCGACCGAGCCGGCATGGCTCAGCGAGATCAGCCGGCCCTTGTCGGCGAAGCGGAAGGGCGATGGCGTGCGCCCGTCCAGCGCGGCGGGAATGGCCTCGGCGAGATAGGCCGCCTCCTGGCTCGCGCATTGCGCGGTCGGCGGCAGCGGGGCCTTCGCGCCCGCCGGCGTCAGGCTGGCGGCATCGCCCAGGACATAGATCGCCGGATCGACGCTCGAGCGCAGGCGCTCGTCGACGAGGATGCGCCCTTTCCCGTCGAGCGCGAAATCGGCGAGGCGCGCCAGCACGGGATGGCCGACGAGCCCGGCCGCCCAGACCGCGATGTCCGCCGGCCAGACCTCGCCGTCCTCGGCGCGCACCTCGCGCGCCGTCATCGCGGCGATGCGCGCGCCCGTCCGCACCGAGACGTCGAGGCTGCGCAGCCGGTCGGACACGCTGCGCCTCAGGCCCTCGTCGGCGCCCGGCATGATCTCGGGCGCGGCCTCCAGGATCGTCAGCCCCAGGAGCGTCCCGCCGGACGCCTCGTCCGGCCTGGCCGGCCGCTCGAAGAAGGCGCGTTCGGCAAAGCGCAGATGGGCGGCGAGTTCGGTGCCCGTGGCGCCCGAGCCGACGATGACGATCTCCACCGGCCGGCGCGAGGCGCGCGCGCCGATCATCAGCGTCACGAAGCTCTCGCGGAACCGGTCGGCATCGCGCCGGGCATCGAGCCGCACGGCATGTTCGGCGACGCCGGGCGTTCCGAAATCGGTCGTCACGCCGCCGAGCGCCACGACGCAGAGGTCGTAGCCGAGCGTGCGGGCCGCCGCGCCCGGCCGCCCGTCCCGCCCTTCGATGGCGGCCAGATGCACGCGGCGGTCCGCCCGGTCGATGCGCTCGACGGTCCCTTCCTCGAAGCGGAAGCTGCGCATCTTGGCGAGCATGTAGAAGCTCATCTCGGCGAGCGAGGAATCCACCGTGCCGGCCGCGAACTCGTGCAGCCGCGGCTTCCACAGATGGCTGCCGACCCGGTCGACGAGGGTGACGGCAAGGTCGTCGCGGCGCGCGAGCGCCACCGCGAGTTCGAGCCCGCCGGCCCCGCCGCCCAGGACGAGGACACGGGTGCGCGTGTTCGGCCGATGCGCCATTCTCGGGTCTCCGCTTGACCGGTTTCGACCCTTGCGATCGACAGACCCCAAGCGCTCCATCCGGCCGATCGTTCCGCGCGTGCGCGGCTCCCCCCGCGAGATAGGACGGGACCGTCCGGCCTCCAGGCTCCGATCCGCTTCGCCGTCGCCCGCAAGGGCGGGGAGGCCGGGCCGGGCGCGCGATGCGCCCTCCCCTTTCCCCGCATATGCTTTAGAAGGAGGCTCGCGGTGGGTGCCGCAACGGGCGGAAGAAAGAGTTCGGCATGGGCGAGACGGCACGGCGGATCGACGGCAAGGCGAGCGCGGCGCGCATCGTGGCAGAGGTGAAGGCGGCCGCGCAGGCGCTGCGGAGCGAGACGGGCACGCAGGCCGGGCTGGCCGTCGTCATCGTCGGCGAGGATCCCGCCAGCCAGGTCTATGTCGCCTCCAAGGCGAAGATGGCCACCGAATGCGGGTTCAAGTCGGTCAAGCACGTGCTGCCCGCCGACACGGCGCAGGAGGACGTCGTCGCGCTGGTGCGCGACCTCAATGCCGACCCGACGATCCACGGCATCCTCGTCCAGCTGCCGCTTCCCGAGGGCATCGACGAGACGGCGGTCGTCCAGGCGATCGCGGCCGACAAGGACGTCGACGGGTTCCACCTCCTCAATGTCGGCCGCCTGTCGACGGGCGCGCGCGACGAGGCCTTCGTGCCCTGCACCCCCGCCGGCTCGATGATCCTCATCCGCGAGGTCCTGGGCGACGATCTGTCCGGCCTTGCCGCCGTCGTCGTCGGGCGCTCCAACATCGTCGGCAAGCCGATGGCGCAGCTGCTCCTGGCCGCCAACGCCACCGTGACCATCGCCCATTCGCGCACGAAGGATCTGGCGGCCGTGTGCCGCGCCGCCGACATCCTCGTTGCCGCCGTCGGCCGCCCGCAGATGCTCGGCGCCGACTTCGTCAAGCCCGGCGCCGTGGTGATCGATGTCGGCATCAACCGCATCCCCGCCCCCGAGAAGGGCGAGGGCGCCTCGCGCCTCGTCGGCGACGTGGACTATGCGGCCGCAAGCGCGATCGCCGGCGCGATCACGCCCGTGCCCGGCGGCGTCGGCCCGATGACGATCGCGCTCCTCATGGCCAACACGCTCGTCTCGGCCTACCGCATGTCCGGCCGCACGCCGCCGCGGTTCTGAGTGGGCGCGGGGGCCGCTCGAAAGGCCCCCGCGATACGGCCCCCTAACCCTGCGCCGCGGCGCTCGGCGCGTCGGCGGCGACCTTCGGGCCGCCCTTGGAGACGCCGACCATGGCCGGGCGCAGGACGCGCTCGCCGATGGCGTAGCCGGCCTGCACGACCTGGACGACCGTGTTGTTGGGCAGGTCCGGGTTCGGCACCTCGAACATCGCCTGATGGAAGTTCGGGTCGAAGCGCTGGCCCTCGGGCTCGAGGCGGCGCACGCCGTGGCGCTCGAGCACCGAGAGGAGGCTGCGCTCGGTGACCTCGACGCCGTCGACGAGGCCGCTGAGGCTCCCCTCGCCCTCAGCCTTGGCCTCGGCCGGCACGGCCTCCAGCGCGCGGCGCAGGTTGTCGGCGACCTGCAGCATCTCGCGGGCAAAGCCCGTCACCGCGTAGGTGCGCGCGTCCTTGATCTCGCGCTCGGTGCGCCGGCGCAGGTTCTCCATGTCGGCGGCGAGCCGCAGGAGGCGGTCCTTGACGTCGTTGTTCTCCGCTTCCAGCGCCTGGATGCGCTCGGCGTCGGCCGAGGCGGCGGCGGCGGGATCGGCGAAGCCCTGGCGGGCGCCGGCCTGCGTCGGATCGATGCCGGGAACGGCGTTCGCGTCGAAGGCGGTCTCGGCCGCCTGGCTGGTCTCGGTGCCGAAGGTCTCGTCGGGCCGCTTGCCGGTGTCGCTCGTCATCTCTCGTCCCACTATGCGCCTGTGCCGAAGCGCCCTTCTCTCCCTCGGGGAGGGACGGGACCTGCGGCACGCAGAAGATTCGTGTTGGCGCCGCATATCGAATTGCAGGCGCCTAAAATCAAGCCTCGCGGCTGGCCGCCGCCTTGGTGAGGATGCGCGAGACGATCTGCGCCGTGTAGTCCACCATCGGCACGATGCGCCGGTAGTTCAGGCGCGTCGGCCCGATGACGCCCACCGCGCCGATGACGCTCTCCGTGCCCCCGCGATAGGGCGCCACGACGAGCGAGGAGCCAGAGAGCGAGAAGAGCTTGTTCTCCGAGCCGATGAAGATGCGCACGCCGTTGCCGGTCTCGGCAAGGCCCAGCAGCTCCATGATGCCGCTCTTGGTCTCCAGGTCGTCGAAGAGGAGGCTGAGGCGCTCCAGCTCGTCCGCCGCCGTCACGCTCTTCAGGAGATTCGCCCGGCCGCGCACGATGAGGCGGGCCGGCTGGTCGGCCGTCGCGCCCGACCAGACCGCCAGCCCCTCGTCGACGAGCTGCTTGGAGAGAAGGTCGAGCGCGTTCGCCGTCTCCCGGCGCAGGAGCGCGATGCGCTCGCGCGCCTCCGAGAGCGTCAGGCCGACGCCGTGGGCGTTGAGGAAGTTGGAGGCTTCCACGAGCTGCGCCGTGGTCACGCCCGCCGGCAGCTCGACGATGCGGTTCTCCACCTCGCCATTCGCGGCGACGAGGACGGCCAGCGCCTTGCGCGGCTCGAGGCGGATGAACTCGATATGCTTCAGCCGCAGGTCCGACTTGGCCGTCAGCACGATGCCCGCCCCGCGCGACAGGCCCGACAGGAGCTGGCTCGCTTCCGTGAGGAGCTTGTCGAAGGGCCGTCCGTCGCCCGAGAGCCGCACCTTCTCCTCGATCTCCTCGCGCTCCGACGAGCCGAGGTCGCCGACCTCCAGGAACGCGTCGACGAAGAAGCGCAGGCCGAGTTCGGTCGGCATGCGGCCCGCAGAGACATGCGGCGAATAGATGAGGCCGAGCGCCTCGAGATCGCTCATCACGTTGCGCACGGAGGCGGGCGAGAGCGAGGTGGAGAGGAGACGCGAGAGCATGCGCGAGCCGACCGGCTCGCCGATGTCGAGATAGCTCTCCACCACGAGGCGGAAGATCTCGCGCGAGCGCTCGTCGATCAGGGGGCCGAAGTCGCTGACGGGCTTGCGAAAATCGCTCATGGGAATGCTCTTGGGCTCACCGGGTCATTATAGGCCCGCCCCGCCCCCGCGCCAAGCCGCCGCCGGCGGGACGAGCGCAACGGGTTTGCGCCGCCGGTCCCGCCTCGCTACAAGCCCGACGCAATGGGACGCCTTTAGCCTGTCCCCCAGAAACCGGGAACCGAACCTCCATGCGGCCATCCAGACGCGCCGGCGACGAACTGCGCCCCGTGACCCTCGAGCGCAACGTCTCGCGCCATGCGGAAGGCTCCTGCCTCGTCAAGTTCGGCGAGACGCATGTCCTGTGCACCGCGAGCCTCGAGGAGCGCGTGCCGGGCTGGCTGAAGAACACCGGCAAGGGCTGGGTGACGGCCGAATACGGCATGCTGCCGCGCGCCACCGGCGAGCGCATGCGGCGCGAGGCGGCGAGCGGCAAGCAGTCCGGCCGCACGCAGGAGATCCAGCGTCTGATCGGCCGCTCCCTGCGCGCCGTGGTCGACCTGAAGGCGCTCGGCGAGCGCTCCATCACGGTGGATTGCGACGTCATCCAGGCCGATGGCGGCACGCGCACGGCGGCGATCACCGGCGGCTTCGTGGCGCTGGCCGACTGCCTCGCCTGGATGGAGAGCCGCGCCATGGTCAAGCGCGCGGCCGTCCTCAAGGATCACGTCGCCGCCATCTCCTGCGGCATCTCCTCGGGCACGCCGGTGCTCGACCTCGACTATATCGAGGATTCGGCCGCCGAGACCGACGCCAACTTCGTCATGACGGGCGCCGGCGGCATCGTCGAGATCCAGGGCACGGCCGAGGGCGCGCCCTTCTCGCAGGACGAGCTCCTCGCGCTCATGGCGCTCGCGCAGAAGGGCATCGGCGAACTCGTCTCCCTGCAGCGCTCGGCGCTCGGGGGCGCCCTGTGACGCGCCTGTCCCCGGCGGACGGGCCGCTTCTCGTCGCCAGCCACAACCACGGCAAGATCTGGGAGATCCGCGAGCTGATGGAGCCCTTCGGCTTCGAGATCACCTCGGCCAGGGACAAGGGGCTGGACGACCCGGAGGAGACCGGCACGACCTTCGAGGAGAACGCCGCGATCAAGGCGCTCGCCTCCATGCGCGCCACCGGCCTCGTCTCGCTCTCCGACGATTCGGGCCTCTGCATCGAGGCGCTGGGCGGCGATCCCGGCATCTATTCGGCCCGCTGGGGCGGGCCCGAGCGCGATTTCTCGATGGCCATGCGCAATGTCGAGGAGAAGCTGCAGGCCGCCGGCGCCACGGCGCCGGAGCAGCGCCGCGCCACCTTCGTCGCCGTCCTGTGCCTGGCGCGCCCGGACGGCGAGACACGGTATTTCCGCGGCGAGGTGGACGGCACGATCGTCTGGCCGCCGCGCGGCACGTCCGGCTTCGGCTACGACCCCTTCTTCCTGCCCGAGGGCATGGACCGCACCTTCGGCGAGATGATGTCGTCGGAGAAGCACGCCTGGAAGCCCGGCCAGACGACCGCGCTCTCGCACCGCGCCCGCGCCTTCCGCCTGTTCGCCCGCGAGGTCCTCGGGGTCGAATGATGAACAAGGCCAGCCCGGACGTCCTGCCTTTCCGCCCCGTGCCGCGCGATCCGGGCTTCGGCATCTACATCCACTGGCCGTTCTGCGCGGCCAAATGCCCCTATTGCGACTTCAACAGCCATGTCCGCCACAAGCCGGTGGACCAGGACCGCTATGCGAGCGCCTTCGAGCGCGAGATGGCCTGGGCGCGCGGGCGCTCCGGCGGCCAGACGGTCACCTCGATCTTCCTGGGCGGCGGCACGCCCTCGCTGATGGACCCTTCGACGGTCGGCCGGCTGCTCGACGCGGTGGCGGCCAACTGGACCGTCGCCGAGGGCGCGGAGGTGACGCTGGAGGCCAATCCCTCGAGCGTCGAGGCCACACGCTTCGCCGGCTACCGGGCGGCGGGCGTCAACCGCGTCTCGCTCGGCGTCCAGGCGCTGAACGACCGCGACCTGAAGCTTCTCGGGCGCCTGCACGACGTCTCCCAGGCGCTGACGGCCATCGAGCTGGCGCGCCGCACCTTCCCGCGCCTCTCCTTCGACCTCATCTACGCCCGGCCGGACCAGAGCGTCGCGGCCTGGGAGGCGGAGCTGACGCGCGCCATCGATCTGGCCGCCGACCACCTGTCGCTCTACCAGCTGACGATCGAGGAGGGCACGCCCTTCTTCGCGCTCCACAGAGCCGGCAAGCTCGTCGTGCCGGACGGCGAGCTCTCGGCCGAGCTCTACGAGGCGACGCAGCGCCTCACCGCCGCGCGCGGCCTTCCCGCCTACGAGATCTCCAACCACGCGGTGCCGGGCGCGGAATCGCGCCACAACCTCACCTACTGGCGCTACGGCCTCTATGCCGGCATCGGCCCGGGCGCACATGCGCGGCTGATGGGGCCGACCGGCCGCCACGCCATCTCCAACGAGCCCATGCCCGAGACCTGGCTGAAGATGGTCGAGGCCTGGGACACGGGCTCGGTCGTCGACGAGCTGCTGACGCCGGCCGAACAGGCGGACGAACTGCTGCTCATGGGCCTTCGCCTCACCGAGGGCATCGACCTGAAGCGCTGGCGCAAGCTCACCGGGCGCGACATCGACCCCGAGAGCGAGACGCAGCTGTGCAGTCTCGGCATGGTCGAGCGGCTGGGGCCGGACCGCCTGCGCGCGACGCCGGCCGGCATGCTGGTGCTCGACGCGGTGGTCGCGGACCTGGCGTGACGATGGGTGCGGGGGCCGGGCGATGAGCGAGGAGCCGCGCGCCTACACGCTTCTGGGCACGCCGCGGACGGCGCCGCGCCCCGAGCCCGCGCTCTATCTCGTCGCGACGCCCATCGGGAATCTCTCGGACATCACGCTGCGGGCGCTGGAGACCATCGCCGGCGCCGACCGCCTCGCCTGCGAGGACACGCGCGTCACGGCCAAGCTCCTCGCCCGCTTCTCCATCCGCCGCCGCATGACCGCCTATCACGAGCACAATGCCGACGAGGCGGGCGAGGCGCTGATCGCCGATCTTCAGGCCGGCCTCTCCGTCGCCCTCGTCTCGGATGCCGGCACGCCGCTCGTCTCCGATCCCGGCTACCGGCTGGCGAGCCTTGCCATCGCGCGCGGGTTGAAGGTCGTGCCCGTGCCCGGCGCCTCGGCCCCGCTCGCCGCGCTCTCGGCCTCGGGCCTGCCGTCCGACGCCTTCTTCTTCGCCGGCTTCCTGCCGCAGAAGGCCGAGGCCCGCCGCGCCCGCCTCGCCGAGCTCGAGCGCGTGCCCGGCACGCTCCTCCTCTTCGAGGCGCCGCACCGCATCGCCGAGAGCCTCGCCGCCATGGCCGACATCCTGGGCCCGCGCGCCGCCGCGGTCTGCCGCGAGCTGACCAAGGCCTACGAGACCATCTATCGCGGGACCTTGGCCGAGCTTGCCGAAAGCTTCGCCGCCATGGAGCGCGTGCGCGGCGAGATCGTCGTGTGCATCGCCCCGCCCGCGCCCGAGGCGGCGGCCAGCGGGGAGGACGCCGACGCGATCCTCGCCGGCCTCCTGAAGGAGATGAAGCCGGCAAGCGCCGCGCAGGAGGCCGCGCGCCTCACCGGCCTCAACCGGCGCGACCTCTACCGGCGCGCGCTGGCGCTGAAGGACGGCGGGTGAAACCGTCGCCCGGCGAGAGGCGCCGGCGCCTCGCCCGCGGCGCCTTCGCCGAGGACCTGGCGGCTCTCGCCCTGCGCCTCAAGGGCTACCGCATCCTCGCCATGCGCCACCGCACGCGGCTCGGCGAGATCGACATCGTCGCCCGGCGCGGCGACACGGTGGCGATCGTCGAGGTGAAGGCGCGCGCCAGCGTGAGGGCCGCGATCGACGCCGTCGGCCCGGCCGCGCGGCGCCGCATCGCCAACGCGGCCGATCTCTGGCTCGCCGGGCGCCCGGACGCCGCGCGCCTGTCGCTGCGCTTCGACATCGTCGCCGTGCGCCCCTGGCGCTGGCCCGTGCACCTGCCCGGGGCGTTCTGAGCGGGGTGGACCGACAGGCCGACGCGGCACAAAAGCCGCGCTCCGCGCCCCGATTCACCCCCTTTCGGGCGGCGGGATGGGCAATCGCCCAAGGGCTCGCTATAGACGCGGGGATTTTGGAAGGGCCCCGGCCCTTCGCGAACCGGCAGGCGGCGTGTCCAAGAAGAAGAAGCTCTCGCTGAAGAAGGCTAGCGAACGCGGCCTCGTGATCGGCCTCGTGCGGCGCATCATGGCCGAGAACGGTCGCGCCTTCGTCGGCCAGTACGCGCTCGCCATCGTCTGCCTCGTCCTGGTGGCGGCCTGCACGGCCTTCCTCGCCTGGATCATGCGCGACGTGATCGACAAGATCTTCGTCGAACGCAACCAGACCGCCATCGCCTGGCTCTCGCTCGCCGTCTTCGTCACCTTCGCCGTGCGCGGCATCGCCACCTACGGCCAGGGCGTGATCCTCGCGCGCATCGGCAACAACATCGTGGCGCGCTACCAGCGCCGGCTCTTCGCCCATCTCACCGAGCTCTCCGTCGACTTCTTCGGCGAGAACCGCTCCGCGCATCTGGCCGCCCGCATCAACCAGAACGTCTCGGGCATCCGCGACACGCTGAACCTCACCGTCACCTCGATCGCGCGCGACCTTCTCAGCCTCATCTTCCTCGTCGGCGTCATGGTCTTCCAGGACCCGCTCCTGTCGCTGATCGCGCTCGTCGCCGGCCCGCCCGTCGCCATCATGATCGGCAAGCTCGCCCGCAAGCTGCGCGTCGCCACGCGCCAGGCGATCGACCTCAACGCGCGCGTCCTGGGCTCCATGCAGGAGGTGGCGCAGGGCATCGCGGTGGTGAAGGCCTTCACGATGGAGGAGGCGCTGCGCGCCCGCATCGAGACGCTGATCCTGGCCGCCGAGGAACGCTCCAACCGCATCGCCGTCATCACCGAGCGCACCTCGCCCGTCACCGAGATCGTCGCCGGCCTCGCGATCGCGGGCGTCATCGCCTATTCGGGCTACCGGGCGATCGTCTACGGCTACTCGCCGGGCGCCATGTTCGCCTTCATCACCGCGCTCCTGCTCGCCTACGACCCGGCCCGGCGCCTCGCCAAGCTGCAGGTGCAGCTGGAGCGCGCGCTGGTCAACGCGCAGATGATCTACGAAATCCTCGATCTGAAGCCGCGTCAGGCGGACGGGCCGAACGCGGCCGCGCTCGCCGTCTCGACCGGCGAGATCGAGTTCCGCGACGTGCGCTTCTCCTACTATGCCGGCGAGCCCGTCCTGAAGGGCCTCTCCTTCGTCGCCCCGGCCGGGCGCACGACGGCGCTGATCGGCGCGTCCGGCGGGGGCAAGTCCACCGTCGTCGCCCTCCTGCAGCGCTTCTACGACGTGGAGGGCGGCGCCATCCTCGTCGACGGGCAGGACATCCGCGACGTGACCAAGCGCTCGCTGCGCTCCTCCATCGCCTACGTGCCGCAGCAGCCGACTCTCTTCGAGGGCACGATCCGCGAGAACATCCGCCTCGGCCGCCCGGACGCCACCGACGCGCAGATCGAGGAGGCCGCGCGCCTCGCCCAGGCCGACGAGTTCATCCGCGCCCAGCCGCTCGGCTACGACACGCCGCTCGGCGAGAACGGGGCGAGCCTCTCGGGCGGCCAGCGCCAGCGCCTGTCGATCGCCCGCGCCCTCGTGCGCGATGCGCCGATCCTGCTCCTCGACGAGGCGACCTCGGCCCTCGACACGCGCTCCGAGACGCTCGTCCAGGCCGCGCTCGACGAGGCGATGAAGAACCGCACGGTCATCGTCGTCGCGCACCGTCTGTCGACCATCGTCGGGGCGGACCAGATCCTCGTCGTGGACGGCGGCCAGATCGTGGAGCGGGGCACCCATGGCGAGCTTGTCGGGCGCCCGAACGGGCTCTATGCCCGGTTCTACGGCCTGCAGATGCACGGGCAGCCCGCCGCCGAGGCGATCGCGCGCACCGTGCACGGCTGACGGCGCCCGTCCGGGCGTCGAACGAGGGGAGGACCGCGATGAAGATCGGAATCGTCGGCGCCGGGGGGCGCATGGGCCGCACCCTCGTGAAACTCGTGACCGAGAGCGGCGCGGCCAGCGTGGGCGCGGCGCTCGACCGCGAGGGCTCGCCGGTTCTGGGCGAGGATGCCGGGGTGCTCGCAGGTCTCGGCCCGCTCGGCGTGCCGGTGACGAGCGATCTCGAGAGCCTCGCCGATTGCGACGGCATCCTCGACTTCACCGCCCCCGCCGCCTCGCTCGCCTTCGCCGCCATCGCCGCGCGCCACGGCCTCGTGCACGTCATCGGAACGACGGGCTTCTCGGCGCCGGAGGAGGCGGCCTTGCGGCCGCATGCGGCGGGCGCGCGCATCGTGAAGTCCGGCAACATGAGCCTCGGCGTCAATCTCCTCGCCAATCTGGTCGAGCAGGCGGCCAGGGCCCTGCCGGCGGAGGCCTTCGACATCGAGATCCTGGAGATGCACCACCGCCACAAGGTGGACGCGCCCTCGGGCACCGCGCTTCTCCTCGGCCAGGCCGCCGCCCGGGGCCGCGCGGTCGATCTCGATGCGGTGAGCGTGCGCTCGCGCGACGGCATCACCGGGGCCCGCGCGCCCGGCACGATCGGCTTCGCCACGCTGCGCGGCGGCTCGGTGGTCGGCGAGCATTCGGTGATCCTCGCCGGCGAGGGCGAGCGGCTCGAACTGTCGCATGTGGCCGCCGACCGCACCGTCTTCGCCCGCGGCGCCCTCACCGCCGCCTTCTGGGCGCTCGGCCGCCCGCCCGGTCTTTATTCGATGCGCGACGTCCTCGGCCTTGCAGGCTGAGCCGCGTCGCGGCAGCATCCCCCTTCCAGACGATCCGCCAACGAAAGCCCCTTCCATGACCCGAACCCTCGTCCTCGTCCGCCACGGGCAGAGCGAATGGAACCTGAAGAACCTCTTCACCGGCTGGAAGGACCCCGATCTGACGGAGAAGGGCGTGGAGGAGGCCCGCCAGGCCGGCCGCCGCCTCAAGGCCGCCGGCATCCATTTCGGCACCGCCTTCACCTCCGAGCTCTCGCGCGCCCAGCGCACGCTCGGCCTCATCGTGAGCGAGCTCGGGCAGATGCATTTCCCGACCCACCGTTCCGTCGCGCTCAACGAGCGCGACTACGGCGAGCTCTCCGGCCTCAACAAGGACGACGCCCGCGCCAGATGGGGCGAGGAACAGGTCCATATCTGGCGCCGCTCCTACGACGTGCCGCCCCCGGGCGGAGAGAGCCTGAAGGACACGGGCGCGCGCGTCTGGCCCTACTACATCCACGTCATCCTGCCGAAGGTCCTGTCGGGCGACAACGTCATCATCGCCGCCCACGGCAACTCGCTGCGCGCCCTCGTCATGGCGCTGGAGGGCATGACGCCGGAGGACATCGTGGCCGAGGAGATCGGCACGGGCGTGCCCATCGTCTACCGCCTCAACGCCGATTCGACCGTGCGCGAGAAGGAAGTGCTGAGCTGACGGCCCGAACGAAGGCCCACGACCTCAGGCCGGGCCCTCACGCCCGGCCGTGAGGGCGGTGCGGCGTCTGCGCGAACCCGGCGCGTCCACAATCGATGCGAATGCGCGGGCGGACGTCACTTGGAAGGCCCGGCGCGATCAGGGCGCCGCCGGCCCCGCCTCGCGGCCGCGCGCGCTCGCCGGCATCTGCGGCAGGGGCGGGGGCGCCGGAGGCCCGAGCACCGGCGGGCCGCCGAGCGCGGGCCCCTCGGGCCCGTAGATCCGGTCGCGGATCTGGCGCGCATAGGCCGCGATCATCGCGCGGTCGACCGCGTCGCGATCCTGGACCAGCGCGCCGGCCGCGCCCGTGACGCCGCGCGCGAGCGCATCCTGCACGACGCCGAGATGGAAGCTGCGGATCGTCGCGCCGCCCTCGTCGGCGATCGTCACCGTCGTCGTCAGCGAATTGGCGCTCGCCAGGACCAGCGTCAGCGCCGGGTTCTTGTAGGTCAGGTCGTCGATCAGGATGGTCATGCGCGCCGGCCGGCCCGCCGTGTCGCCGCCCATCAGCCCCTCCGACACCGCCGCCTGCAGCTTCGGCGCGAAATCGCGGCGCGTCACCGACGGGTCCGTCACCACCGCGACGCTGCGGATCGCCAGCCGCCCCGTCCCCTCCACCACCGGCGCCCGGCATCCGGCGAGCATCGCCAGGACGAGGAAAGCGGAGAGGAGGCGAAGGCGCATGGGCGGACCGGACGGGCAGGAGGGCGGGATCGGCCTTCAGCTACAGGATCGGCGGGGCGATCGGAACCCGTGATCGACGGCAGGCCGGCCGGTCACGCCGCGTCGCGCCGGCCGGCGAAGAAGAGGCAGAGGTCGTTCAGGACGCAGGTCTCGCATCGGGGGCGGCGCGAGAGGCAGACGGCCTTGCCGAACTGGATGAGCCAGAAATGCCCGTCCTTCCGCGCCCAGCCGGGCGCGCGCTCCTCGAGCTGGTGCGCCGTCTCCTCGGCGCTGCGCGCGTCCGTCAGGCCGAGCCGGTTGCAGACGCGGTCGACATGGGTGTCGACGGCGATGACGTCGGCCCCGAAGGTGAAGCTCATGACGATGTCGGCGCATTTGCGCCCGATGCCGGGCAGCGCCATCAGCCCCTCGCGCGTGTCGGGCACGGTGCCGCCGTGCTCCTCCAGGAGGAAGGCGCAGAGCCGTCTGATGTTGCGCGCCTTCATGTTGTAGAGGCCGCACGGCTTGATGGCGGCGGCGATCGTCGCCTCGTCGAGCGCGCCCATCGTCCGGGGCGTGCGCGCCAGCGCGAAGAGCGCCCTGGTGGCCGCCGCGGTGTTGACGTCGCGGCTCTGCGCCGAGAGGAGGCAGGCGACGACCGAGCGGAAGGCGTCCTTCTGGTCCTTCGGCCCCTTGGCGGTCGGCGTGCGGCCGGGCATGTGCGCCTTCAGGCGCCCGAACGCCTCCTCGACATCCGCCTCGCTCAGGAGCCCCTGCCCGCCTCGCCTGCCCATGCGCCCTCGCCTCCCGTTGCGCGCGGCTAGATCGGGCGCGGCGCCGCCCGGTCGAGAGCGCGGGACGGCGTGCCGCAGGGTTCGGCAGGGTCGGCGCCGATCGCGAGCCCGGATCGGACGGGGCGGCGACGCCTTGCCTTCTCCCGTCCCGGGAGACGGGAGCCACCCGCCCCTCACCCCTCGCGCGCCAGGAGCCCGCATTCCCAGCCGAGCATGGCGCGCTTGCGCGTCAGGCCCCAGTGATAGCCCGTCAGCGCGCCCGAGCGCCCGACCACGCGGTGGCAGGGGACGACGAAGGAGACGGGATTGCGCCCCACCGCGGCGCCGACGGCGCGCGGCGCCTTCGGGCTGCCGATGCGCGTGGCGATGTCCGAATAGGTCGTCGCCTGCCCGACGGGGATCGCCAGGAGCGCCTCCCAGACGCGGACCTCGAAATCGGTGCCGATGAGGACGACGCGCAAGGGGCTTTCGGCGCGCCATTCGTCGGGCCGGAAGGCGCGGGCGGCGAGCGGCGCGATGCCGGCGTCGTCGCGCGAGAAGCGCGCCTTCGGCCAGCGCCGCACCATGTCCGCGAGCGCGGCCGCGTCGCCCTCGGCGCTGGCGTCGGAAAAGCCGATGCCGGCAAGGCCGCGCCCCGTGGCGACGACGATGGCGCGCCCGAAGGGCGAGGGCGAGAAGCCGTAAGTGAGTTCGATCCCCTCGCCCCGCGCCTTGTGCGCGCCCGGGCTCATCGCCTCGTGGCGCACGAAGAGGTCGTGGAGGCGCGAGGGACCGGAGAGGCCGACCTCGTGGGCGGCGTCGAGCAGCGGCAGGCCTTCGGCCAGGAGCCGCCGGGCGTGGTCGATCGTCACCGCCTGCAGGAAGGCCTTGGGGCTGAGCCCCGCCCAGCGCCGGAAGGTCGCCTCCAGATGGGTCTGCGTCGTCTGCAGCGCGTGGGCGATCTCGGCGAGCGTCGGCTGGCCGCGGAAGGCGGTGGAGATGAACTCCACCGTGCGGCGCACGAGGTCGTAGTCGCCGCCGGACGCGATATCCGGGCCGGATCCCGGTGCGGGCAGGTCGGCGGGCGCGGCGATCCTGGCGTGTAGCGTCATCTCGAAACTCCCTTCGCCCCGACCATGGCCCGCCGCGGGCGCGCCGGCCACCCGTTTTCCGGCGCGGACCTCGTTCGGTGCGGCGATGAAGGCCCCCCCCCCCCGGGGAGGAACCGGCCCTCAGGCCGGCGCCCGCCTCGCCCGCAGCCGCGGATAGAGGAGGCCGAGCGCCAGGCCGCTCATCACGAGGAGCGCGGCGAGGAGCTTCCAGCCCGGCAGCGGCTCGCCGAGGAAGAGCGCCGAGGCGGCCATGCCGAAGACGGGCACGAGCAGCGCCATCGGCGTGATCGAGGCGGCGGGATGGCGCGAGAGGAGGAAGGCCCAGATCGAGTAGCCGAAGAGCGTGTTGCCGGCCGCCTGCCAGACGAGCGCCGCCCAGGTCCAGCCGTCGGCCGAGGCGACGCCGGCGCGGATGGCCTCCCATCCCTCCAGCGCGAGCGAGAGGGCGAGGAGCGGCGGGGCGGAGAAGAGGCTCGCCCACACCACGTAGGGCAGCATGTCGCGCACCCCGCTCGCCTTGGCCGCCATGTTGCCGCAGGCCCAGGAGAAGGCGGCCGCCACGACCAGCGCGAGGCCGAGCGGCGTCGTCGTGGCGTCGACATTCAGCGCGATGACGAGAATGCCGCTCGCCGCCAGCACGAGCGCCACCCACTGGAAGCCGCGCACCCGCTCGCCCGCCAGCGCCACCGAGAGGCCGATGGTGAAGAAGACCTGCAACTGGATGACGAGCGAGGCGAGGCCCGGCGAGATGTGGCCGCGCATGGCCACGAAGAGGAGGCCGAACTGCCCCGAGCCGATGAGGAGCCCGTAGGCGGCCAGATTGCCCCAGCGCGCCTTCGGCCGCGGCAGCAGGAAGATGCCCGGGAGCGCCGCCAGCACGAAGCGCAGGCCGGCGAAGAGCAGCGGCGGCAGATGGTCGAGCCCGACGCGGATGACGACGAAGTTCGTGCCCCAGACGGCCACGACGCAGAGGGCGAGGAGAATGTGGCGGAACGGCAGGGGCGCGTGGTCCATGCCGCCCTTCTGTCAGAGGGGCCGGCCCCTGCCAAGCCGCGCTCAGCGCCCCTTGGCGGTGAGGAGCGCGCGGTTGAACTCCTTGGCGAAGCTCTCGCGGTCGTCGGGGTTCAGGAAGGCGCCGAGCTCCGTCGCGCGCCCCTCGCCGCTGATCGCCATGGAGAGGATGCCGAACTCCGCGTGCCGGCGCACCGCGAAGCGCGCCCAGAACGGGTTGTAATGGGCCTCGCGCACACGGCCGCGCGGCGAGGTCTTGCGGATGGAGAGATCGGTGCGCGAGACGACCACCTCCTCGCGCGCCCGCGCCGAGGCGTAGGAAAGGCGGAAGGCGCCCCAGACGAGGAGGACGTCGAGCCCGAAGAAGCCGAAGACCGGCCAGGCGCCGTGCGCGACGGCGGCGAGCCCCACCGCCGCGCTGACGCAGGAGACGAAGGCCATGAGGAAGAGGAAGCCGCGGCGCCCGAGCGAGCGGTAGGGCACGAGCAGGGCGTGGAAGATCGGGCGATCGGCCTCGCTCTCCCCGTCACGCGAATTGTCAGCCATGCGGGCGCCCCGCTATAGGGTGGGAATGGCGGACAAGATCGGCACCCCGGGTTCCAAGGTCAAGCGCGCGGCGGCGGGGACGGCCGGGCGCAAGGTCGCAGGCGCCGCGCTCCCCGCTCGGCCACGCAAGGCCGGCGCCGCGAAGCCGGCCGCGCCCCGGCCGCCCCGCATTCCCTATTCGAAGGCCGAGATCGAGGAGTTCTTCCGCCGGCTCGCCGTGCAGCGGCCCGAGCCGAAGGGCGAGCTGGAACATTCCAACCCGTTCACGCTCCTCGTGGCCGTCGTCCTCTCGGCGCAGGCGACCGATGCCGGCGTCAACAAGGCGACGCGCGCCCTCTTCGCGCGGGCCGACAACGCGGCGGCCATGGCCGGCCTCGGCGTCGCGGCGATCGAGGCGCATATCCGCACGATCGGCCTCTTCCGCACCAAGGCCAGGAACGTCGCCGCGCTCGCGCAGGCGCTGGTCGAGCGGCATGGCGGCGCGGTGCCGCGCGATCGCGAGAGCCTCGAGGCGCTGCCGGGCGTCGGGCGCAAGACGGCGAGCGTCGTCCTCAACAGCGCCTTCGGCGAGGAGGTGCTGGCCGTCGACACGCATATCCTGCGGCTCGGCAACCGGCTGCGCATGGCGCCGGGCAAGACGCCGGAGGCGGTGGAGGCGGGCTTCCTGCGCATCATCCCCGCGCCCTACCGTCGCCACGCCCATCACTGGCTGATCCTGCACGGGCGCTACGTCTGCAAGGCCCGGACGCCCGACTGCGAGGCCTGCGTCGTCGCCGATCTCTGCAAGGCGGCGGAGAAGCGCAGCGACGTGCCGTATCCGCTCACGGAGCTCGCGGAGGGAGCAGGCTCGCCTCGCGTTCTGGCGCAAGCACGGGCGGCACCCTCGCCTCCAGAGAACCGATCCCGCCCTCGCGCGCCATGACCCGCTGGTGCAGGTGCACCATCATGGCGGCGGCGAAGAGCGGCGTCAGGAGGTTGAGGAGCGGCACCGCCATGAAGGCGGCGACCACGAGCCCGGCGGCGAAGACCTTGCCCTTGTGGCGCTCGCGCAGCGCCTTCGCCTCGTCCGTGTCGCGATAGCGCAGGGCCGCGAACTCGAAATATTCCCGCCCCAGCAGATAGCCGTTCACCAGGAAGAAGGCGACGAGGTTGACGCCCGGCACGAGCAGCAGCGTCAGCGCGAAGAGATTGCCGACGATGACGATGCCGAGGAACTTCACCGAGAGGAAGAGGCCCGACAGAAGCGGCATGGCCCGGCCGGCCGGCGCATCGGGATAGCTCTCGCTCTCCACCACTTCGGCCACGTCGTCGAGGAAGAGGCCGGCGATGGCCGCGCTCACCGGGCCGATGAGGAAGGCGAGGCCCACGGCCAGCGCGAAGCCGGCCGCGAACCAGGCGAGCGTGCCCGCGCCCGAGGCGAAGCCCTGCGCCCAGTCCGGCGGGGCCGGCAGCCAGGCGGAGAGATGCGGCCAGGCCGCCGCCTCGAACAGCGCCTCCAGCCCGAACCAGGCGAGGACGAGCACGAGGACGGTGAGGCCGAGCACCTTCCACAGCGCGGCCCGGAAGGGCGGGGAGAGGATGTCGCCGAGGGCGCGCAGGGCGCTCGTGAGGATCATGGATGCATCGCTCCCCTCGTGGATGGGCCGGCCCAGAAATAGGGGGCGGCGAAAGGCGCCGCAATGCGCCGCGCGGACGGCGATGCTGGCCATCGCGCGCCCGGACGGCTAAAGGGTCCGGAAACCCCTCGACCGGACGGATCCAAGATGCAGTTCGACGTCCTGACGATCGGCAATGCCATCGTCGACATCATCTCGCGCACCGATGACGCCTTCCTCGCCCGCGAGGCCATCGACAAGGGCGCGATGACGCTGATCGACGCGACGCGCGCCGTGCATCTCTACGACGCGATGGGCCCGGCCATCGAGACCTCGGGCGGCAGCGCCGGCAACACGGTGGCCGGCCTCGTCAGCCTCGGCGGCACGGGCGCCTATTTCGGCAAGGTCTGCGACGACCAGCTCGGCGCGATCTTCCGGCACGACATCACCGCGCTCGGCGTCCATTACGAGACGGCCCCGCTTCAGGACTTCCCCCCGACGGCCCGCTCGATGATCCTCGTGACGCCGGACGGCGAGCGCTCCATGAACACCTATCTCGGCGCCTGCGTGGAGCTTTCGCCCGCCGACATCGACCCGGACGTCGTCGCGGCCGCCGCCGTCACCTATTTCGAGGGCTATCTCTGGGACCCCCCGCTCGCCAAGCAGGCGATCGTGGAGGCGGCGCGCATCGCCCATGCGCATGGCCGGCTGGTCGCCATGACGCTGTCGGACGCCTTCTGCGTCCACCGCTACCGGGCCGAGTTCCTCGAGCTCATCGCCTCCGGCACGGTCGACATCGTCTTCGCCAACGAGAGCGAGATGCTGGCGCTCTACGAGACCGCGTCGCTCGACGAGGCGATGGACAGGCTGGCCACCACGGTGAAGCGCTTCGCCGCGGTCACCCGCTCGGAAAAGGGCTGCGTGATCGTGGAAGGCGCCATGCGCCTTGCGGTGCCCGCGAGCGACGTTCCCCAGGTCGTCGACACGACGGGCGCGGGCGACCTCTTCGCCAGCGGCTTCCTGCGCGGCTTCACCGCCGGGCTCGGCCACGAGGACTGCGCCCGGCTGGGCGTCGTCGCGGCGGGCCACATCATCGGCCAGATCGGCCCGCGCCCGCAGGGACCGCTGAAGGACCTGCCGGAGGCCGCCGCCATCCTCTCGCGGATCGGCGGCCGCGCCGCCATCGCCTCCTGACAGCGGGACGGGACCGACCGACGATGCGCCTCACCATCGCCAACAAGAACTATTCCTCCTGGTCGCTGCGCCCCTGGGTGCTGATGAAGGCGCTCGCCATCCCCTTCGAGGAGCGCATCCTCTATTTCGGGCCGCAGACGAAGGACGCCTTCCGCGCGGCTTCCCCGACCGCCCGCGTGCCGGTGCTGGAGACGGACGGGCTGACGGTGTGGGACTCGCTCGCCATCGTCGAGACGCTCGCCGAGACCCATCCGGGCGTCTGGCCCTCGAATCGCGCGGCGCGCGCCTTCGCGCGCTCGGCCTGCGCCGAAATGCATGCGGGCTTCCCGGTCCTGCGCGACATCTGCACCATGAGCTGCGGCGTGCGCGTGGCGCTCTCCGACATGCCCCCGGCGCTTCAGGCGGACATCGGGCGCGTGGGCGCGATCTTCGAGGAAGGGCTCACGCGCTTCGGCGGCCCGTTCCTGGCCGGCGAGGCCTTCACCGCCGCCGACGCCTTCTTCTGCCCCGTCGCCTTCCGCGTGCGCACCTACGGCCTCCTCCTGCCCGAGCCGGCCGCGGCCTATGTCGAGCGGCTCCTGGCCCTGCCCGCGATGGTCGAATGGCATGCGGCGGCGCTCTCGGAGACCGAGCGCGAGCCGGGCCACGAGGCCGACATGCACCGCGCCGGCCGCGTCCTCTCCGACGCGCGCGCCGCCGCGAGCCTCTGAAGGCGCGGGTCAAGCCGCGATCACGCTTGCGAAAGACGGGCGGACAGGGGCGGCCTGCCACCCCACATCCCGAGGCGACACTCACCGCCGAAGGAATGGAGACGCCCCATGCGTGGCACCGCCGCCGCCAATCGCCGCCCCGCCCTCGTCGCGCTCGCCGGCGCGATGCTTGCCGCCACCGCGCTGCCGGCCGCGGCGCTCGACCGCGAACTTTCCTCCGAAGCCGGCCCGCTGCAGGTGACGACGGCCGTGACCGGTCTTGCCAATCCCTGGGCCTTCGAGTTCCTGCCGGACGGCGCCATGCTCGTGACCGAGAAGGCCGGACGCCTGCGCGTCGCCGCGCCGGACGGCACGCTCGGTGCGCCGATCTCCGGCCTTCCCGAGATCGACGCCGGCGGCCAGGGCGGCCTTCTCGACGTCGCGCTGGATCCCGGCTTCGCCGAGAACGCGACGATCTGGTTCACCTTCTCCGAGCCCGCCGAAGGCGGCAATTCGACGGCGCTCGCCAAGGGCGTCCTCTCGTCGGACCGCACGTCGCTGAGCGACGTGACGACCGTCTTCAGCCAGCTGCCGCGCTATGCCGGCAACAAGCATTTCGGCTCGCGCATCGTCTTCGACGGCGAGGGGCACGTCTTCCTCGGCCTCGGCGAGCGCTCCGACCAGCCGATCCGCAACCGCGCCAAGGATCTCGACAACCATCTCGGCAAGGTCGTGCGCCTCAACCTCGACGGCTCGGTGCCGCAAGACAATCCCTTCGTCGGCCGGGACGGCGCCCTGCCCGAGATCTGGTCCTACGGCCACCGCAACATCCAGGGCGGCGCGCGCCATCCCGAGACGGGCGCGATCTGGTTCACCGAGCACGGGCCGAAGGGCGGCGACGAGCTGAACCTCATCGAGAAGGGCGCCAATTACGGCTGGGCCGAGGTCTCCTACGGCGTCAATTACGACGGCACGCCCGTCGGCACCGGCGAGAAGACCGCCCCGGGCGTGACCGACCCGGTCCACCAGTGGACCCCGGTCATCGGCGCCTCGGGCCTCGAATTCTACACCGGCGACCTCTTCGCCGACTGGAAGGGCGACGCCTTCGCAGGCGGTCTCGCCACGACCGACCTCGTGCGCCTGACCATGGAGGACGGCAAGGTCACCGGGGAGGAACGCCTCCTCGCCGACCTCGGTCTTCGCATCCGCGACGTGAAGGCGGGTCCGGACGGGGCGATCTACGTCGCCACCGACGAGCGCAATGGCGAGATCCTGAAGATCGCGCCGGCGGATTGAGACCTGGAGGGCCGGGTGCGGGCGCCGTGAAGGGAGCCCGCCGCCCCGTCAGACCGGCGCCAGAGGCCGGTGCGGCACAGGCGGGCGTTCGACGAGGATCGGGTCGCCCGGCCGGACCGTGCCGCCGCTGTGCACGATCGCCATGACCCCCGCCTTGCGCAGGAGTTCGCCGTCCGGCCCCTTGTCGAGCGTGGCCGCCATCAGGCCCTTCCGGAACGCGTCGATCTGCGCGCAGGGGTTTCGAAGGCCGGTCACTTCGAGAACGACATCGGCCCCGAGGCGAAGGCGCGCGCCGGTGGGCAGGGCGAGGAGATCGAGGCCGAGCGTCGTGACGTTCTCGCCGAGATCGCCCGGCGCGACCTCGAATCCCTTGCCGGACAGTTCCTCGAAGAGTTCCGCATGGATGAGGTGAACCTGGCGCAAATTCGGCTGGGTCGGATCGCGGGCGACGCGCGAGCGGTGCCGCACGGTTTCGCCCTGATGCGCGTCGCCCTCGACGCCCAGGCCCGCGAGGATCCGGATCTCTGCCCGCGGTCGCTTCGAGAACCGATGGTCGCCGTCGCTTGCGACGGAAAGAACCCGACCCTGTTCCATGCCTGCTCCCCGGTTCGAATACCGTCGCCGCTCGGCGGCGCTCAGCCGGCGGCGGCCGTGCGCTCGCCCGCCATCCTATAGGAGATCGCCTCCGCGAGGTGAACCCGGCGCACGCCATCCTCTCCGTCGAGATCGGCCAGCGTGCGGGCGACCTTCAGGATGCGGTGATAGGCGCGGGCGGAGAAGCGCATCTGCTCGGCGGCGTCCTTCAGGAGCCGCGTCGAGCCCTGGTCGAGCGCGGCGACGCCTTCCACCATGGCGGCGGGGCAGAGCGCGTTGGTCGTGCCGGGCGCAAGGCCCGCCGCGGCGTAGCGCTCGGCCTGCACGGCGCGGGCGGCCTCGACGCGCGCCTTGACGGCGGCGGAGGTCTCGCAGGGCGCCGGGCGGATGAGGTCGACGGCGGTCACCGCCGGCACGTCGACGCGCAGGTCGATGCGGTCGAGGAACGGGCCGGAGAGGCGCGCCTGATAGTCCGCCGCGCAGCGCGGGCCGGTGCGGCAGGTATGGCCGGGCTCGCCGGCCATGCCGCAGCGGCACGGGTTCATGGCGGCGACGAGCTGGAACTTGGCGGGATAGGTGACGCGATGGTTGGCCCGCGCGATCACCGCCTCGCCGTTCTCCAGCGGCTGGCGAAGGGAGTCGAGGACGACGGGCGAGAATTCCGGCAGTTCGTCGAGGAAGAGCACGCCGCGATGGCTGAGCGAGGCCTCGCCGGGCCGGGCGCGGATGCCCCCGCCCACCATCGCCGCCATCGAGGCCGAATGGTGCGGGGCGCGGAAGGGCCGGCGGTCGGAAAGGCGCCCGCCGGAAAGCTCGCCCGCGATCGAGGCGATCATCGAGACTTCGAGGAGTTCGCGCGCCCCGAGCGGCGGCAGGATCGAGGGCAGGCGCTGGGCGAGCATCGACTTGCCGGAGCCCGGCGGCCCGGCCATCAGGAGAATGTGCTACATAAAGGGCACCGAATCGATGGAGTACGCCCGGTGCCCAAGGCTTTCAGCTACATCCGTTTCTCCACGCCGGATCAGGCCCGGGGGGACTCGCTCCGTCGCCAGCTTGCCGCCGCTCGTGCATGGTGCGAGGCTCGCGGCTTAGACCTCGACGACAGTCTCCGCGACCTCGGCATCTCCGCCTTCAAGGGTGCCCACCGGGACATAGGAGCGCTTCGTTCGTTCCTATCGCTGGTCGAATCCGGGCAGGTTCCGCGAGGCTCCTTCCTGATCGTCGAATCCTTGGACCGCCTGTCCCGCGAGGCCGTTCTCGATGCCGCGGCGAGGCTTTTCGACCTGATCCGCGCAGGCGTGATCGTGGTTACGCTCTCCGATGGGCAGATCTACTCGGAGGAGAGGCTGCGAACCGACTGGACGCCCCTTATCGTGAGCATCGCCGTCATGGCTCGCGCCCACGAGGAATCCAGGATCAAGGGCGAGCGCGTCGGGGCGGCATGGGCCGCGAAGAAGGCTGCCGCCCGCGAGGAGGGCCGCCCCCTTACCTCGCGGTGCCCCGAGTGGCTTGTGCTCGAGGACGGGCGGTTCGTCGTTCGCGAGGACCGCGCTGAGGTCGTGCTGACGATCTTCCGATGGGCGATCGAGGGCTACGGGCGAAGGCAGATCATCGCCAAGCTGAACGAGGCGGGGACGCCGACATGGCGCGGCGGCGTCGGCTGGCAAACATCGACGGTCGGCAAGATTCTGACTGGCCGTCTCGTCCTCGGCGAGTACCAGCCTCACGTCGGCAGCAGCCGGGCCGGGACTCGTCAACCTGCCGGAGACCCCGTCATCGGCTACTACCCACGGATCATCGACGAGGACACGTACTGGCGCGCCCAACAGGCATCGCAGGGACGCCGCGTCGCGGCCGGTCGACGTGGAAGAGGCGTTGCCCACCTCCTCCTCGGCCTCGGCCGTTGCACGCGCTGCGGAGCGGCCATGCACCTCGTCAACAAGGGGAGCGGCACCAAGAACGGGAAGCCCTTCTTTGAATGTTCGACAGCCAGTCGGAAGGCTGGCTGCGAGAACTCCGGCCGCTGGCGAGTCGATCACATCGAGCACCGCCTCCTCCGAGGTCTTGCCTACGTTGATGCCGGCGCCGTTCTGAACGGCGCGCAGCCGACCGCCGAGGCCGATCGCGTGTCTATCTTCGCCGCCCGGCTTGCCGAGGTCGAGCGCGCCCGCGCGCGGCTCTTGGCACTGGTCGAGGAAGGCGACGAGGGAGCAGTTGCCCGCTATCGTACACTCGGCGACGAAGCCAAGACGATCAAACGCGAACTTGCCGATGCCACGAAGGCAGCCGCGACAGCCGCCGCCGACCCAGGCCTCAAGGCTCGTCTTGGCGAAGCCGTGGACCTGTCGCGGGCGATGGATGAGGCGGAAGGTGACGAGCGTCACGCGATTCGCACGCGCCTTGCCGAGCAGCTTCGCCAGCTTGTCGCCGAGGTCCGCTACGATCCCGACCTAGGCGTGCTTGCCGTCTTGATGCCGCGACCCGGCATTCCCGCAGATGAGGTCCCGTCGATCGTAGGAGCGTCGAGGATGACGGCATGGCGCCTCTGGCTCAACGACGACTCCGACCCGTCCGGCCTCGCCGGGCTCGAGGACATTCCGCGTCCGGACGAAGATGCGAAAGCCCTCCGTATCCTTGCAAAGATGCGCGACCGGGGAGCGTCGGCGTAGCCGGCGCGATCCGGGTGAACCGACGTCGCCCCTGCGGGGGGCGTGAGACCCTCCTGGGAGGGTCGGAGCAGGTCCAAAGGACCAGGAGGGGGTTAGGCAGCCTCCCGCTTGCCCGACGTCTCCTCGACCGCGTCCGTCAACTTCATGGGTCTGGCCCGGCGCGGCATCGGCGACGGGAGCGCCCGCCACTCCGCATGCAGACGCAGCGCCGCGCGAAGGTCCGATCGGATACCCGTCGAGAGCGCCGCGAACCCGTGGGTCGCCTCGAGTGCCGCGAGCTCCGCGGCAGGATCGGCAAGGATTCGGCCACCGAGCAGCCGCCGCGCGCGGCCGAGTTGCGAACGGCGATTCCTGAGCACCTGTCCGACGATGCCACGTGTCCGAAGCCATTTGGAGAAACCCGGCTCCAAGGTGGGCATGCTCTCTCCCCGATCTCGATCCAGGATCAGGCGGCCGATCGCTTCCGCCAATCCCGCCGGAACGGCATTCGCTATCATCTGGTCGATGTCCCGCATGCGGGTCGCCGGAGACCAGTCCCACTCGCTGGGAAACCCCTGCAATCGGCTCGCTTGGTGCTGGGTCAAGGTTGGGACCGTGCATGCAGGTGCGATGTCGTCGCGGTGTGGTGCCGAGAGGTACCGCGGACCGGGCCGTCCAGACGACGTCCTTACGATCGCGGCACACGGCTCGTCGACGCTCCGGACGCCGCGTCCTCCGCCGTAGGGGCGAACGAAGACCGCGCCCGCGGTAAGCAAGGCTTGGTCAGCCACGGACAGAAGGGCATACGATGGCATCGGGCGTCTGGACGACTCGCGGATCGTCGGGGCGGGACCGTCCGAGCTCCAGAAACGCCTCTTACCCGCATGCCGGGGATGCGTATGGATCATCGCGCCGACATCGCCTCCCAAGATGTCGCGGATCGTCGTAGGACGCTCCGATGCCGCTTCCCGGATCGCCGACGAGAGGAAGCCGTTCGCCTCCCCCAAGCGGCCAACCACCAGAAGACGTCGACGAGCTTGACCCACGCCATACCTGCTCGCGTCCACGATCGCTTCCGTTAGCCCGTAACCGGCTCGTACGAGGAGTTCTCGCGAGGTCGCCCAAGCTTTTGACTTGGAAGCGCGCGGCACGTTCTCGAGTAGGAACCACTCTGGCCGGGCGACCACCACGGTCATTGCGAACGCGATCATGAGGGATGCCCTGTCTCCCTCGATGCGGTGGCCGGCCGAAGAGAAATCTTGGCAAGGTGGCCCGCCGACGATGAGCGCAGGCCGCAGCGCGGCAACGGTGGGCGCCACGGCGAGCAGGTCCCCCAGATCGGCGACCTCTGCATGATTGCCCAAGTTCGCGCGATAGACCGACACCGCTGTCGGCCACACGTCGAACGCGCGGACGACATCGCAACCAGCACGCCCTAAACCTAGGGACAACCCCCCGGCACCGCAGAATAGCTCGACCGTTCTCACCTGCACCCCGTAACCAGATTTGCCGTTACGGCCTAGGAGCGGAAGAGCGTGTGGGGCTTGCGTGCATTCTCCGGCGGCGGCGAACTGTCGAGATCCGTACGCTGGCGCTCCCTAGAGGCCGACACCGATTTAGACCGCGCGGTAGTATTGGATATGGCCGATCACTGGTTCTCGATACCCATTGTGGGTACAAGATCGATGATTCACCTAGAGCGTGGTTCCAAGCCGTGGCCACACGCTACAAGGTTGCAACGAGCGGAGAGTCATCAGGCCGTGGCCAAGAAAGCAACAGTACTTGAGCCAGAGCGGGTGGCGGCGGCAGAAGAGTCGCTGGCCGCGGTTTCCCGCCAGGTCAAATTCACGATCGCGGAATATCCCGTGTCCTTCTATGTCGGGCGGTTCGACGACGAGGTAAACGGTCGTTACTTCGTACCGTCCTACCAGAGGAATCTCGCCTGGAATCCCGAGCAGCAGTCCCAGTTCATTGAGTCGCTTCTTGTCGGCCTGCCGATACCGTTCATGTTCTTTTACCAGACGCAGAGCGGTCGCATGGAGATCGTCGACGGATCGCAGCGAATGCGTGCCATGAGGGCCTTCTTGAAGGAGGACCTTCGACTTCGGGACCTATCTCTCGTTCCCGAGCTCAACGGTTTCCGTTACTCGGATCTCCCCGGCGAACGTCAGAACAAGCTCGAGGATGTCACGATCCGCACGATCGTATTGGATACGGAAACCGACGCGGCAACGCGGGCGGAGATGTTTGCCCGGATCAACAGGTCTGGAACGACGGCGAACGAGGCTGAGATTAGACGCGGTTCACTGCCCGGCCCCGTGACCGATCTTTTCAAGGAATTGGCCGAGTCCGCCGATTTCGTCCGAATGACGCCTCTTACCCAAAAATCGGTTGATCAGCGAGAACGGGAAGAACTGGTCACGCGGTTCTTTGCCTATGTGGACACTAACGAGACAGACCAGGGGCGCTTCCCCGGCTATCGGGATCGACCAAAGAGATTCCTGTTTGAATACGTGAAGTGGGCGAACGAAAAGGCGGATAGAGAGCCGGGACTCGTGCCGACCATGCGTACGGAATTCGAACGCATGCTTTCCTTCGTGGCGACATCGTTCCCGCATGGCTTCCAGAAGCCGGCCGGAGGCCGGACTGTTCCGCGTGTCCGTTTCGAGGCTATTGCGGTGGGCTCCGCGCTTGCTCTTCGTGAAAACCCTGATCTTTCCCTTGATCCGGGCGAGATCGCGCGGCGGATGGAGCTTGCAGGCTTCGATGATCTTGTCGTCTCCGATGGTGCCAATGTCCGCTCGAAACTTGAGGGCAGGATCGATCTCGTTCGCTTGATCCTGACGAACGAATGACGCCCGCCCGCCGATCGCTCCTAGAACGAAGGGAGCAATTCGACATCCATTTCTCCCTCGCCCAAGCCGTGCAGACTCAGATCTTCGAAGGCGAGACAAGCTCGTTAGGGGAGCTTGAACTGACGGTTCGGCATCTGCTGACAATCAAGTCGGGACTTGTCGTCCACATCTACAATGTCCTCGAGTCGACGATGACTGGGGTCATGGATGTGGTGGGTCGGGCGATCGGTAGCGCTCCCCCAACCGAATGGACGGAGGACGCGCTCAAGGAATGGCTACGCAAGCATGCCGCATCCGCTTCGGACGGCGGTGAGGAAGGTCGATTGCGTATAGTCCACACTGCCGCGCGGCACCTCTTGGGGACGGTCTCGCCCGAATCCCGTACCCTGAAGAAGCCTTCTGGATCGTGGTCGGATGAGTTGGTCTACACCTTCGCTCGGCGGCTTCGCGTGCAGGTTACCATGCCACCGGACATGCACCGTCGCCTTCAGAAACGTGCCGATCTGCGTGGGATGACACCTGTGGAGTTCGTGGCCGATCGACGAAATGCGATTGCACACGGTAGAAGGTCGTTCGAAGATGGCGCGAATGACATCACGCTTCAGAGCATTCGCGAGCTGGCGGACGTCACCCTTGACTTCCTCGGCCATGCCGTCGATGCCTTCGAGGACTACATTGCCGCGGAGCGCTATCGGATCGTGACATGACAAACGCCTCGACGATCTCGGCGGTCGACTTGTTTTGTGGCGTCGGTGGCTTGACCTTCGGACTGGAGGAAGCGGGAATCGACGTTCGGCTCGGTGTGGACATCGACAGCGACTGCAAACACCCGATCACCAGGAACACGCGGGCTTCCTTCCTCGCCAAGGATGTCTCGGCTCTCGACGCATCCACAATCACCGATGCCCTGTCCGGAAGCGACGTGACCCTCTTGGCTGGTTGCGCACCCTGCCAACCGTTCTCGACCTACTCCCGTGGAGCCAAGCGCGACGGCGGGCCCCGGCGAGGAAGAGGCGGGGCGGAGGATTGGAGGCTGGTCGAGAAGTTCGCTGACCTAGTCGAGGCGGTTGAGCCGGATCTCGTCACGATGGAGAACGTCCCGCCGCTCGCTCGGCAAGCCGTGTTCGAGACGCTCGTACGGAAGCTCGATGGATACTTTCTCGACTACCAGATCGTTGAGTGCAGCTCGGTTGGTCTTCCGCAAAAGCGCAAGCGGTTGGTCCTGCTCGCGTCGAAGCTCGGCCCCATCTCCGTTCCGCAGTTCGGTCGGGCCCGAGCGACGGTGCGCTCGACGATCGGAGCGCTGCCCCCGTTGGCCGCGGGCGAAGTGGACTCCGAGGACCGTCTGCATTGCGCGAGTCGCCTGAGCGAGGTGAACCTTTCACGCATCAAGGCTTCCGTTCCCGGAGGGACGTGGCGCGACTGGCCCGCAGGCCTTAGAGCTGCGTGCCACGTGAGGGACACAGGCGCGACATTCCCTTCGGTCTATGGTCGCATGGAGTGGGATGCCCCGGCGCCGACGATCACGACGCAATGCTTCGGCTATGGCAACGGTCGGTTCGGCCACCCTACGCAGGACCGCGCCATCAGTCTCCGGGAGGCCGCCATGCTTCAGGGCTTTCCGCGGCACTACTCGTTCATTCCCGAGACAGAGCCGACGAGCTTCGCTAGGCTCGGACGCCTGATCGGCAATGCGGTCCCAGTGACCTTGAGCAGGGCGATCGGCGACATCCTCGTCGACCATGTCCGGATGTATCGGTAGAGCAGCCCGGAAAGGGTTCGAGCCGAGCACGACCACTCAGCTCGATCGTCGACGACCACTCGAGAACGTCTCGGAGCATTCCACTGACCATGGACGACGATCCCGACGCTTCAGGCCCGACATTGGACGACAACGAGCCTCCGCCGACGTCGGAGCGGTCGGCACTGATGGCGAAGGTGCGGGGCAAGAACACGAAGCCTGAGCTCGTCGTCCGTCGCGCCCTGCATGCTTTGGGACTGCGATTCCGCCTCCACAGGCGAGACCTGCCAGGCCGACCCGACATCGTTCTGCCGCGGCACCGTCTTGCGATCTTCGTCCACGGTTGCTTCTGGCACCGCCACGAGGGATGCCGGATGGCCTCGACCCCGAAGACGCGTCGAGACTTCTGGGAAGCGAAGTTCGAGGCCAATGTTCAACGGGATCGACGGAACCTCGAGACGCTCCAAGAGCTAGGCTGGCGGCCCGAGATCGTCTGGGAATGCGAAAGCCGTAAGGCCGACCTTCCCGACCGGCTCCAAGCGATCGTGGAGAACTCGTCCAAGCGGGATCAGGCGGCTCCCTCGAGCTCGCAGGAAGCCGCCGACTGAACCCAGCCCGCCCCCGTTTACCACAGTCGGGGCACCCCTTCGGCGCTACCTCACGGGCGCGGCGCGCCCCGCCTGCTTCGCCTCCGGCTACGGCCCGGGCTCCGGGCTGGAAAACGTGGACGGCCCTACCCGCCGAGCGGCGCCCCAGTCCGTCCGGCTCGCGACGGCTGCACCGCCGCTCCACGGCCGCAAAAGTTAACTGGCACCTAGTTAAATTCCGCCGACCGTTTGACGCCCGCGCCGATCCGCCGAACCCTGAAAAAGGAAAGGCCCCCCGGTCATCGCGCGTCAACGCTACGGGAGGCCTCTGGTAGAGGCTCAACAATGGCAATCGGCTTCCGCGCCGTCAACGGCACCTTCGAGTGAACCCGCGGCTGGGCATAGACCCCAGCCAGCCGACAGCCTCCCCAAACCCAGCCCGTCAACAAATTTTGCAGCCGCATCGCCCAGCCGATGGCGGGATCGCAGCGCGGCTCCAAGCTGCCGCGAACGCACGCGGCCCGCGTCCGGATGCCGCCGCCGCGCAGCGCCTCGTCCGCCCGTCGCGCGAGCCGATCGTCGGTTCGGTCAAGGCCACCGTCCACGCCCTCTTCGAGCCCCCCTCCGCCACGTCAGGGACTCTCGCGACCATCCCGACCGCGACCGCACCGATGGACACCTCCGCCCGGCCGTCAGGGCCGGGCCTTGCCAACGGAGGAGCTACATTCACCCCCCCTCTCTCCAGCGAGGCGCAGAGGGCCAAGGCGAAGCGTCAAGCACGGCAGAAGAGGGACGAGACGGCCCGAGCGGCAGCCCCTACGACCCAGCGTCGATGGGACCTCATGTCGGGCATCTCCCGGATGCTCCGCATCGGCCTCGCCCCCGACGAGCGCGGGCCGTCCGTCTGCGGATGCGGACGCCCCGGCTTCGACGTCGAGAGCGTCGGCATCCACCGCCGGACCCGCGAGGACGGCACGCGCCGCGCCTTCGTCTCCGGCGTGTACCGCTGCGGCTCCGGCTGGCTCTGTCCGACCTGCGCGCCTGCCGTCGCCGCGATCCGGCAGGCCCGCGTGCAGCGTGTCGTGGAGGCGACGACCGAACACGACGGGTCTTTCGTCATGGGCCTCGTCACCGTCTCGCACGGCCCTGCCGATCGTCTCGCCGACCTCAAGCGTCTCGTGTCCGAGAGCTTCGCCGCCGCTCGTCGCGGCGCCCCGTGGGAGCGCATCAAGCGACGCGGCGGGATCGCCGGCGTCCTTGTCGCGCCCGAGGTCACGCACGGCGGGTACGGCTGGCACTTCCACATCCACTTCGGCATGGCTTGCCTCGCCGACAAGGCGGACGCGCGCGCCGCTGGAGAGGCCTTGATCGAGCGCTTCATGCGCGCCGTCGAAGCGCGCGGTGGCAAGGCGCTCCGGCACGCGCAGGGCATCCAGATCGCCGCGAGCCCAGAGGCGGCGGGCGAGTACATCGCCAAGGGAACGTCCTGGGAACTGGCGGCCGGGTCGTCGGGCCGCAAGAGCCACGCTGCCGGACGCACGCCCTGGGACATCGCCGAGGACGCGATCGATGGCGACATGCCGTCCTATGGCCTCTGGCGCGAGTTCGCCGAGGCGATGCCCGGCACGCGCTCGTGCGTCGTGACGCCCCGGCTCGCCGCTGCGCTTGGGATCGATGCGGAGGACGACGACGAGACGGGCGGCGCGTTCGACCTCACGGAAGAGGCGCTCAAGGTTGGCGACGTGCCGTCGCCGACGTGGCGCACGATCCTGCGGACGAGCCTCGCCGGGACGTTCCTCGCCACGATCGAGGCCGCGCCCGTTCTGGACGGGACGGCCTTCGCATCGATCCTGGCGCAGGTCTCCGCCGTGGCTGACGAACGGCTCCGCGTCATCGCGGCGAAGGCCGAGGCTCGCCGCCGTACCGCCGAGGAAGCCCAGGCAGCGCGACAGGCGACCGCCGACGACCGCACCCGCCGTTACCTCGTCCGGCGAACCGCCGAGCGCGTCGAGGCATGCGGCGGAGCCGGCACGCGCGCTGCCATCGCCCACGCGATCGCCGCGACCGCCGCCGCCGTTCCCGGGATCGTGCCGCCGACCGTCGCGGAGGTCGTCGCCGAACTCGCGCGCCGTCCGGTCGCGGTCCTGCCGATCGCCGCTTGACGCCCATTCCCGTTCCCGGAAGAAGGCGACGGCCGGCGGCCATTAGGGAGTCGCCCGGCATTGAGGGGACGGACATGGAAGAGATCGCCGCCGAGGAGGGAGTTGCCATCTGGACCGGGCGGGCCTGCACTGGATGCCAGCGCCCGAGCGCCATCGCGGTCGCCATCGACCGTCTGCGCGCCCTCGGGCCGCTCTCGCCGACCGATGTCGAGGACGCCGCCATGCTCGCCTGTGGTGCCTGCCTTGCCGAGGTGCAGTGCATCCGCGAGGACGGCGCGTGGGCGCTCCAACTCGCCCGTGCCAAAGTCGCGGCAGCCGTCTGACCTGGACGCCGCTCCGAGCCTCTCTCACGCTGGTCCTACAGCCAAAGGAGACGCGCGCATGATGATCCACCTATGCCAAGACTGCCTCGCGGTCGCGAAGCTACCGCGATACGAAGAGGAGGCTCCATGCGAGTGGTGTGGCGGCGACCTCTGCGGTTGCAAATCGTGCGTTCAGACGGCCGACGCACTTCTCGCGGGCGTGCGCAGCCGCGCAGCACTCGGTCTCCAGCGGCCCGAGGCGGGAGACCTCCGCTACTGGTGCGAGGCGACGGGCGTTCGGGGGCCGATCATCTGGCAGGACGTGACCCGACAGATGCGAAGGCGCGACGTTCGGCTGGGTGGGTTGCTCGCCGAAGTGCAGATCGACGGCATCCTCTGGACTGCGAGCGTCGAAGACCGTGACATCGTCCCCGGGTTTTTCTGGGAGGTGAAGAACCCGTTGGACCCAGACAACGGAGGCGACGGCGGTATCGTGTCTAGCCTCAAAGCCGGGCAATGGGCCGCCGAGATCGCCATCGCCAAGGAGGCCCGCGCGGCCTGACCTGGACGCCGCGCCGGACGGGCCTCACGCTGGTTACACGACCAGCCAAGGAGGACCCGCCATGCTACTACCGACGACCATCACCACCGCGCTCCGCCGTCGCCCGGCGGTGCGCCTCGTCGTCTTCGCCGCCGGCTATCTCGTCGCCGCCGTCCTTGGCGTCGGTGGCCTCATCGCGTTCTCCACGACAGGCGAAATAGACGCGCTCATGGGGCGCGGTGCCGTGATGGTCGCGGGCATCGTGCTGGGGTTCGGGACAGGTGAGCTCCGGCGCGCGACCCGCCCGCAGCGCAAGCTCGATCCCTCGAATCCGACCACCGCCTGACGCCGTTCCTCAAGACCTCATGCGCCATCCTGCCGGGGAACGCCGATGCCCAAGCGCAAGCGTCGCCGGGATGCCCGGCGAGGCAGCTACCCCGGCCGGATGCCGCGTCGAGAGGTCGGAACTGCCGCAAGGGGCGGTCAAGGAACAACAGGAGATCGAGTATGCGCCAGACGATCAAGAACCCGATCGCACGCGGCCTCGCGGCCGTTCTCATGGCCGCCGCCCCGGTCCTCTGGATGATCGGCTTTCCCCTCGTGGTGTTCGCCATCCACAAGGCCATGAACGGCTGAACCGGACGGACCATCCGTCCGGTTCGCAGATCACGAAACGAGCTTGGTAGCCGCGGCTGCGCCTGCCGGGCCGCCGGCGCTGGCACCCAGCGCCTTCGCCCCTGCCTTCGCCGACTTCGACGTGCCGTCTCCGCCGTCGCCACCCTTGTCGACCGCCCCGGGAGCGAGCCGGGGAACATGGCGGTGCCCCATCGTCGCCGCGCCGACCACCGCCGATCCGGCGTCGTCGTCCCCCCAGGCCGAAGCCTGAAACCCGATGAACTCCGCGACCTTCTGTGGCATGGACGTGAGCAGCCTGTAGGACCAGAGCACGAGCTGCCACTGCATGAAGAGCAACATGCCGATCGACACGACGAGACCCGTCGCGCCGAGGCTGTAGCCGACGACCGCCGACTTGAAGGCGATGTTGTACGAGGCGAGCACCATGTTCAGGACGACGACGTTTACCGCGTGCATGGCGACGAAGGTGGCGACCGTGATGACGGGGCGGAGCAACACCCCGACGACCATCGAGATGTAGCCTTGCCGCTGGGCCTGCCCGATCAGTTCCTCGTCTTTCACGTTCGCATGAAGGAACGCCCAGACTGATGCCGCGATCGCGGCCTTGACGACCTCGTAGATCCAGGCGGCGACGGCGAACAGCATGAACGCGAACGGGATCATCGGCAGCACGTAGGCGAGCAGCGCCCCGCCCACCCACGCCATGCCGATGAGCGGCCAGCCGGCCGTCATGACCATGTTCAGGACGTCGCCGCCGGCGCCGCCGAAGATCGCGCTTCCGCCATAGGCCGCGAGGGCGAGCGCGAACGCCGCCTGTGCCGAGACCATCAGCGTCGTACCGAGCGTCATCAGGTCGCCGATGGGATCGACGCGCCATCCCGAGTACCCAGTGAAGTAGTCGTTCACCGGACCCGTCACGCGGCCGACGAGGGCCGCCAAGAAGTTGCCGCCTTCGGCTGCCTCGGCCGTCAGTTCGTCGCCGCTCGCCAGTGCCGAGGCGGCGCTCTCCTTCCGAAGCTGGGATTCCACCAGCGCCAGCGCCGTCCCGACTGGCCCGGCGACGGATTCCCATTCTCGAGGATCGGGCTTCGAGCGCGACGGTTGCTCTGCCACCGCTTCCGACGACGCGAGGGAGGCATGCGCCAGAATCCTGTAGTACCCGCCGAGAGCGACAAACCCACGTTCGGCCACGTCGCGCACGACCAGCTCACGCAGGCCCGTGTCCTGCCCGGAGGCGAGCGAAGCCGCGACATCGGAAAGGGCTCGGTCGTACCGGATGCCTGCTTGGCGCAGCGTGGCATCGACCGCCGCCTTGAGCATCCCGCGCGAGGCGTAGACGGCTTCCACGTCCGGCCCCGTCAGGGTCTTGCGCCCGTTCGCGCTCGCGATCTTCACGGCGTCGGCGAGCTGATCCGCGAACGGCATTCCGCGGACCTCGGCGACGACCGCGGCAACGGCCTGTCGCCGTGCATCGCCGAACTGCCCCTTCGCGAATCCTTCTGCGCGCGAAAGAGACAGGGACCCGCAGGCCGGACCCCACGACCACGAGTACCCGACAACCCGCGCAGGCGTGTCGGGGCTCCACGGGAACCAGCCTTCCTCGGCGGGGGCGACGATCTCCGAGCCGACCGGCGGCGGCAGGCTCGCACCGCCGTCGCCTTTGATCACCTGCCAGTCCCGCGCGACGGCATACGCCTTGGCGCAGACCTCGCTCTCGACCACGGAAATCACTAGGTCGCGCCCGCCCGCCGAGACGGGGGACACCGAATGGCCGTCCGTCAGGATGAATTCCACGGCGGCATTGGATGCCGCGTTCGCGATGTTGATCCCGGGTCGGGCGATGGCGTCGCGCAGCACGAAGTGGACGACGGACAGGCCGTCCGCGACGGGGACGAGGCAGCCGAGCCCGATCACGACCCGGATCATCGCCATCGCGCCGCTCTGCTGGTCCGACAGCGGCTCGCCCTTTCTCGCGGCCCTCACGACGAGCATGAGGATGGAGTAGGCGAGCCATGCGGTCGCAAGCGCGACCAGCGACGTCGACAGGACGTACATGACCGCTGAGAAGGCCGTGCCGTCGCTCCCGGTCGGAAGGATCGTGGTGACGGCCTTCCACGCCCAGTCCGTGTCCGCCGGCGTCGCGAGGATGTCGGAGAAGCTCACGACTGACGCTCCGCGACTTCGGATACGGGAGTCGTATCCGTGTGGGTGAAGAGCAGCCGATCACGTTCGGACATCCGCGCGCGCAGAATGTCGAGGACCGACGCGGGGACCGCGCCATCGCGGATCGCCGTCAGGAGCGTTCCGCCGACGACGATCTTGCGTCGGGCATCGTCGCGCCGTTGCGCATCCCGCAGCGCCGTCGTCGCCATGGCGAGCCGAGCTTCCAGCGCCGCTCGCCGTTGCGACAGTTTCCCGAGATCGATTGCCATGCCGTCCTCCCGTTGCGCCGGTCGATCGATCCGCCGGCGGAATGCCATTCGCCGAGCGGAAAAGTTTTCCGCCCGGCTGGCCGTGTCGCCGACCCTTTCTTGAGGATTCGCGCGGCCCGGAGGCGTCCACGCGGAGCGCCCGACATCCATGGTCCGGCGGGAACTTGCGCGGAGCAAATCGGCGCCCGACCCTCATGGAGGAAACCGGGGAGGTTCCCGAAGGGCGCGATTATACGTTCTGCGAACGTTCGCGCCCCGCGGGGCTGGACCCCCGTCGCCGACGAGGAGAGATTGCATGTCGCTGTCAGTTGAAAACGCCCGGGCTTCTCGGGAAGCCGCATACGCCGCCTACGAGTGCACCCGCGCCGTCTACGAGTTGGCCCGGAAGTCGGGCGCATCCGAGGACGACCTAGACGACCTGTCGCTCGACATTCTCAGGGCTGCCAACGCACTCGCGCGCGCGGGCGATCTGGCCCATCAAGCAGAAATGGACGACCTCTTGGGTGAGGAGAGACAGGTCAGCGTGGCCGCAACACTCGCCGCGCTCGAATTCGGCGCGTGACGAGCCTCCGCGAGCACGAAGCGCTTTGCCACGTCCGGGCATCCGTGATCCAACGGAGCCGCGGCAAGAGCTCCGTTGCGGCGGCAGCCTACCGCGCCGCCGCCCGCCTGACGGACGCGCGCACCGGGCAAACGTGGGATTACAGTCGCAAGCGGCACGTAACGGATTCCTACGTTATGGCCCCGGCCGGGTCCGCCGCGTGGGTGTACGACCGGCAGCAACTCTGGTCGCGCGTCGAACTCGCCGAGCGACGCCGCGATGCCCAGACCGCGCGGGAACTTCAGATCGCCATCCCGCGGGACGTTCCGCGCGAGCGATGGCGCGCGTTTGTTGCCGATGTCGCCACACCCTATCTCGCCGCTGGCGCCGTCGTGGATGTCGCGGTCCATGAACCGCGTGCGGGCGACGGCGCAGAGCAGCCGCACGTCCACATGCTGCTCACCGTCCGCGCGTTGGATGCGACGACCGAGACGGGCTTCGCCGCGAAGCGGAACGAGGCCGTATCGGCTCTTCTGACGTCTGGCGGGAGCCACGGCGGCGGCGCCCGAGGGGATGCCCTCAGGCGGGAGCGCGAGCGGGTCGCCACGATCATCAACGACCACCTTCGCGCCGCAGGCAGCCGACGTCGCGCCGACCATCGATCGTATGCGGCCCGCGACGATCCTCGGACACCGGAACCCAGGATGGGCGAGAGCAGGAAGGCCGCGACGGCGAAGCGCCGATCACACGACCGCAGGACCCTCGTCATCGTCGGGCTGCGCCAGACCCGGCAACTCGAAAACCAGATCATCGAAGTGGAGAAGGATATGGCCCTACGAGCCAAAGGATTCGCGAGGGCACCCGCCCGCGTGCGCGAACCTCACCAGCAAGATTACAAGCTCGGCTTGCTCGCCGATCGATTCCCGGACGGCGACTTCAGCCCGTTCCGCGATGCCCTTTACTTGGTCGATGCTAAGAACCCGCGCCGAACCCGTGTCCTGACCCGCGACGGCGCGTGGGTCGAGAGCGACGACGAGTCCGGCACCGTGAGCCTTTGGGGACCGCGCAGCGCGAACGCCGCCGCCTTGGCGGACGCGATCGCCGTTTCCACCGGCTACGGCGTCGACCGTCTCGAAAGGTCCGCCTCCGGCAGAAAGCCCAGCGGAAACAAGCGAAAGCAGGCGATGCCGGAGGCGGAAGCCGTCTCGTTGGCCGACAAATGGCATCGGCGGGGTTACATGGACGTGACCGAGGGTCCTTCTGGGGTCCGTGTCGGTCTCGGACCTCGATCCCGCCTTCTGGATTCGGGTGATCACATCGACCTCGTCGGCCCCGTCAGCGAGGTTGCGTTGCGCGCCCTCGCAACGAAAGCCGCCGAGGACTGGGGTGGCAGCTTGACGCTCGACGGTCCCTGGCCCGAGGAGGCGATCGGCCGACTTTGGCTTGAGTGCCAGCGGCAGGGTGTCGACCTCGTGGGCTACGAACCGCCGCCGGAGCTCGTGGCCGAGTGGAATGCCAGATCGGCAATCATTGCCGATTCAGCGACGCGCCTTCGCGCGGTCAGGAGCGAGACCCGCGAGGCCGACATCCTCCTCGCGGCCGCGTCGGGAGATGTCGCCGCGCTGCGCAGGCTGCCTGCCGATCTCCGGGCTTTCGTCCAAGGCCACCTTGACGACGACCAGCGTTCGGAACTCGCGCATGCGGATCGCGAGGCGGTCACGGCGAGCCTGCCGCAGTTCCGGAGGTATGGCAAAGCCGAACTCGAGCGGGATCCGAAGGCAGCGACCGTCGTCGCGCAGCCGATCGAGCCGGCACCGCGCGACGACCACGAGCGGCATCCGACGTGATCGCCGTCGCCGCAGTCCTCGAATCCCGCCGGAACGCGCACGCGCTCCGGCGGTACGTCCGCGAGCGCGCCGCCGGCAGGGGCGCGGCCGAGTGGATCGTCCTCGACGAGTCCTTGGGCGCATGGCTCGCGACCGATGAAGTCGGCGCCACTACGTCTGGACGCGAGTGGCGCCGCGTCCGCCAATCCTCGGAGCCGTGGTGCAGCGCCCTTGGCCACGACCTCTCCATCGCGGCCGACGACTCCTTGCAAGCGATGTTCGCCGCGATCGAGGACGACGACCTCAGCGCATGGCGGAGCCTCTGGATCGAGGCCGACCGCTCGCCGTCGCGCTGCCTGACGGATTGGCGCGCTCGCGGCCGGCGTCTCCTCGCCGCCGTGTCCGGAGAACCCAGATCGACGGGCGGAACCCTCGCCGGGAAGTTCGCCGCGAGAGGGACGGGCAAGCGGAGCTTCGCGACCGTCTGACGCGGCGGGCATGCCTGTCACGTCGCAAGGATTCGCCGGGGTAGGAAAGTGCCACCCGCCTCCGACTCGTCGCTCAGGCGGCTCGCAGGAAGGCCGTTTTAAGCGCTTCGCCCCCTTGGGTGGGCTTGGACACCACCCCAACCGTCTTCGCCGCTCCTGTCGAATGCCGACGCGCAGGAGGAGGCCAGCAAGGACGGAAGACCCTGCCGGGGGGCGTGGTGTGCTCGTCGGGGGTGGTCGGTCCCGCCCCGCCTGCGGCGTCGCTCCTGCGGCTACCCCGGGGACCGATCTCGCACCCGAGAACTCCCGCGCCGTCCGCCAAGGGGCGGTCGCTATGCTCGGCGCTCCGATACTCTGAGTTCCGTTCATGCCGACGAAGCCCACAGCTCACGTCGGCGGGGCGCTGCGCGTCAACAGGTACGCGACAAGGCCGACGAAGCCCGCAAAGGCGGCCAGCCGAGACCACTCTCCCGCCAGAACTCCAGACGGTCTCGCCGAGAGAGTGAGGCGAGCTAAGCCGAATGGTCGGCTTTCCGCGCCCTCTCGTATGTGTCGTCCGTCCGCCAGCCCATAAGTCCCATCCTTCGTCTCGCCATATCGGGCGCCGGATCGTGACGACCCGCCGAAGACGCCGCACCACGAGGTCCGCGCGCTCCTTTGGCAGGAGTGGCGACCAAGACCGGACGTGCAGGGGTAGTCCCGCCGGCGCATGTCTTGGAGGTCGATCGACGTGGGATCGTATCGATGTCGATGTTGCCGAGCAGCATCATCAAGTTGCCAGGAAGGCTGTGATGCTTCGTCCTCAAAGGTAGCTTCCGATCGTCACGACTTGGCCGTTGTCATGGGCCCTGTTGAGCAGGAATCCCATGCTCCGGCTCAAGTCAGTTGACGAAGCTCGCGGCGGCCGTGTTGATGCGCCTCCGGACTGCCTCGGAGCCCGCCGTCGCTTTGAAGTCTTCCGGCAGCGAAGCAAGCGACTTCGCCACTTTTAGCAGCCAAAACTGCAATGCGGTCCGCTCGGCACCTTTGAGATCGTCGCTCCGAGTTGCCACAAACGGTTGCACGTGATCAAGCACCTTGACGGCATATGCCCTTTGACTGCCGTCGCCTAGCATACCGTCAATTTGCTCGATCCCGGTCAGAATGGCGTCGATGTTGGAGATTTCCTGTCCTGCCTTCTGCTCTGTTCCCAGCAACAAGGCGATGCGGAAAGCCTGCGTGTCGATTTGGTAGGTTTGGAAACCGGGAAGGGCTTCTGCCTTCCGGTACGCGGTGGCGATGTATTCATCGGCTCTGTCAAGACGAGGCACGTCTGTCATTGCAAGCGCATACTGGAGCCAGAAAAGGGGCTCTCCGTTTACGCGCTCGTCGTAGCGAAGACGTTCGTAGATGCTGACAATGATCGCGTCCGGATCACCTTTGCCGCGTAGCGTACGCCGCAGGCTCGAATAGGCCATCATGTTCGACATGAGGACTCGATATGTACGCTCACTCCGCCGCATGGCTGCGGCTAGCGTAACCTCTACGATCGTATCGGCGATCTCGTTTGGATCGATGAATGTGGCCATGACAAACGATGAAAAGACCGACGAACGCGCCTTAAAACCGTCGGCCGATGTCTCGAAGATCTCATGCGACAGATCTTCAAGCGGCTTTAGCGCGGCGAATGGATCCTGGCCCACCACGGACCGCACGAAGGCGGCGCTGACCGCACCTTGGTGTGCGGCGATTAACATTGTCATGGTCAGGATGAGCCGCGTGGCCCGTTTCTCGAAGAGCGGTGCCAGGACCGACTGAACACGGTCGCGGATCGCCTTGTTTTCGAACAGGTCGAGCAGGAGATCGCGCAGGTCACTGCGGCGGTCCTCGGTGGGCGCCTGGAGCCCAGCGCGCTCGCACAATCGGCCGAAGGCGACGACCTCGGCGCGTGTGAGCCCATTCACGCTCACCCGATCGAAAGGCTTGGGCAGAAGCTGAACTAGCTCATGAAACCGAACCTCAAAGGTTCCTGTGCGTACCTCCACTACTAGCTTGGCCTTTGGGAGCGCTTCGCGAAGGCCGCGCAAGTTGTCCTGCGCGGCGGAATACTGCTCGACAAACACGATCACGCGATCGAAGCCGGCCAGCGATGCCACCTCGCGTTGGAGGTCCGGATGTCCGGGCCGAAACAGCAGACAGGTCCAACCTCTCGACGAAAGCTCGGACGCGAGAAGGTGAAGGAAGATTGACTTTCCGTTTCCGAGGCGGCCATCGACCACAAGCGAAGCCTTGGACTCCATTGCGTCCGAAGCAACTTGCACCGCTTCCGCTCGTGCGATCGCGTAATCCTCACTAGGTTGCGATCGGGCGAGACTACCCGCATGGAAGTTGCCGTACACAAGCAGGTCGAACACCTCCGCAGCGGTCGGACGCGCGCCCGCCTTTCTGTCGCGAGTGGGCGCGAGCGAGCGGAAGGAACGTAGACTGTCGAGTGAAGGGGGCGCGGAGCGCGGAACGCGAGCGAGCGCTTCGGCAAAACCATTGGTACCGATAAACATCGTGCGCCCGAACTGTGCAGTGCGGCGCAAGAACGTCTTGTCGGGATCGGGGCCTTGGATGAACACCGTCCGCTCAGCCAGCTTCGGGTCCGCCATTAGAAGGCCCGCGATATGGTAGTCGGCGAGACTGTAGCCAACAATATAAAGTGCGCTCGCAAAGGCAAGATCGCGCTGGAACTGGTCGTACCACGGCGAACGGACGACATACTGGTTTACATAGGAACTCTCGCCGAGGACTAGACTCTCTTTCACATTTTCGGGCGTGATCAAACGGATGCTGCCGTGAAGGTGCACCACCGCCCCATGAGCCAGTTTGTTCGGAACGGGCTCCGATACGTCGATCGAGTTCGGCGATACCTTCTTCTTCAACCGATGCAATTCTACCGCATCATCGTAGTTGGTTGAGTAGATGCGGCGCCACGGCTCGTTAAGGATAGCCGTTTGCCCCGCAGTCAATGCGGTCAGCCGAAAGAGCTTGTAGAGTTCGTCCCGAAGCTTTTCAGGGTCGTCCTCAGCGAACTCCTCACTGAGGACCTGGAGATCGTAGTCGGTATCCACGGGGAGACTGAGTTGTTTAATGAAATGGCGGCGCAACCCTCTGCCATTTGGCGGGCTGTCGTTCGCTATGTTGGTTGCACCCAGGCTGAACCCTGACCCTAGGAAGAGGATTGAGGATTCAGGATCGAAGTCCTCGAGTCCAATATCTTGCGTCATACCTGCTCCGTTTCGCGCAATCGACACTTGTCTCGTATGTGGCTTCAGCGGAAACAGAGCGAACGTCATTTTGCAGATAATTGCGAGATGTTTCAGTGAACGGCAGGAGCTAGACCGACCCCTTCTTTAGGCGTTTATGTATCACACCATGCTAGCCGCGAGGCCGCCCGGAGGTCTCTGAACGTAACGGACAAATCCGTGACGGACTCGGGTGGTTTTCCGCCTGTCCGCTTACTGCTGCTACTCGTAGATAGCTGACATTCAGTTGCTCCCGACGGGTTCGGCGACACCCAAATTTGAGTCCAATCGATCGGCCCCAAAGACAGCGCCACACGCAGCGAACATGCCACCAAGCCAATTCGGCGCGGACTGTTGCTCGCGCCGAAAATAGCGATTTTGGATCCAGCCGTCTCTAGCGGCTGGCGAGGACCGGGCTGGCCGTGCCCTTCAGACCCTCGACCACGACCAGCCGCGGCTCCTTGCCCGCCGTCGGCTCCCCGGGGGCGCCTATCGTGCGCACCGGGCCGATGCTGGAGGCCATGCCGGCGCCCTTGTCGTTGGTCTTCAGCACCACGACGGGCTCGTCCTGCCCTTCGAAGAACACGCCGTATTCGGTCATCGGCTTCAGCTTGGCGACGCTGACGTCGATCGTATCGACGAGCCCGAGATTGCGCGAGACGACCATGCCGGAACCGTCCGCGCCCTCGGGCGCCTTCAGCGATAGCGTCAGGTTCTCTGGACCCGCCTTCAACGGCATGAGGTTCTCGGTGCCCGCACCTTCGGGAACCGCGCCCGGCACGAATACGAGGGCCTGCGGGGCCTGTCCGATCGGGATCTCCGCGACGACCTTCTGCTCGGCCGTGTCGATCACGTCGACCTTGTCGCCGTTCTCGAGCCCGACGAAGATCCGGCTGCCGTCCTCCGATCCCCAGATGCCGTGCGGCAATGCGCCGACGGGGATGGTCGCGACGAGCTGCGTCTTCTCGCCGGGCTTGTAGACCTTCACAACGTTCTCGCCGCCGATCGTGACGTAGACCAGCGTCGCGCCGTCCACCGTGCCGAAACCGAGATGGTTGGAGATCGGTCCGCTGTCGATGACCTCCTTCACCTCGAGCGTCTTGGCATCGACGCGCGTGACCTTGCCGACGTCCTTGTGCGTCAGCCAGACGTCGCTGCCGTCCGGGCTCACCTGCACGAAGGGCACGAATGGCGAGACGACCGGGATCCGCTTCACCAGCGCATGGCTCGCAACGTCGAAGACCTCGAGCACCGGGTTGAACGAGTTGGCGACGAAGGCGAGCTTGCCGTCGCGTGAGAACTTGGTCATGCCCGGACCGCTTGTCGTCGGGATGCGGCCCGTCTCCTGAAAGGTCGCGGCATCGATCACCGAGAGGTAGTCCTCGCCGCGCACCGTCGCCCAGACTTCCGTCCCGTCCGGCGTGAAGAAGGCCTCGTGCGGGTTGCGCCCAACATAGGTCGTGCCCTTCACGGCATTGGTTGCCGTGTCGATGAAGGTGACGGAGTTCGTCACCGTCGAGACGACGACGAGCGTCTTGTGGTCCGGCGAGAAGCCGAGGCCGTGAACGTTGACCTCGCCCTTGTAAAGGGGGCTCAGAACGTCCGGGCGCGGATTGCCGAGCCGGATCTGGCCCAGCAGCTTGTTGGCGACGGGGTCGATGACCGAGACCGTGTTGGAGTTCTGGTCGGCGGTGTAGACGCGGTCTGACGCGGCGGGCAGCGCGAAGGCCGACGTCGAGACAAGGAGCGCGGCGGCGAGAATGGCGGTGCGGGTCATGGGGTTGTCTCCGGAACGGGCTTTGTCTTGTCGGCGGATGCAGCGAGCATCGAGCGCATCAGCGCGATCTCGTAGGTCTGTTCGGTGATGATGGACTGCGCGAGGTTGCGGATCGCCGGGTCCTCGGTCGAGCCGAGGACGGCCTTGGCCATGTCAATCGCGCCCTGGTGATGCGGGATCATCTGGGACAGGAAGTCGTGCTCGGGATCGCCGGTCACCTGAGCCGACATCATGCCGGCGTGCATCCTCTCCATCGCCTCCGCGGTCGCTTCGGCATACTGTGAACCGTCGGGCGTGGCCGGCACCATCGGCGAGTGCTGATGAGCGGGCGCGTCCTGCGCCTCCGCCGAGGAGAGTGACGCCCCGGCGAAGGCCAGGGTCAGGAGAAGCGTCTTCAGCATGGATTCACAGGGTCCTCGAAGTACGGGGTCGGCAAGAAGACGCGTACGGCCGCCTTTCATTCCCGTGGCGGCAACATTTATTCGGGGCGAGGCGCCTGAAGGATCCATCGCCTCTATCGATCGGAATGACCAAAACAACGCGTTGGATCGAACGATTGCCGTTGTGCATGGTCCCCGCAGGATAAGGACCCGCCAATGACCTTCGAACAGATGCGTGCCGTCACCCTTGGCCTCCAACCGCTGTCGCGCCTCGACAGCCCGCGCGAGGTCGTGCGCCAGTTCACTCCTAACTGGTTCGCCGCCACGATGGGCACCGGGATCCTCGCGATTGCGCTGTCGCAGTTCCAGGCAGACGTGCCGATGCTGCATCCGGTGGCCGAGGGCCTCTGGATGTTCAACATCGCGCTGTTCACACTCTTCGCCGGCCTCTACGCCGCCCGCTGGATCTTCTTCTTCGACGGGGCCAAGCGCATCTTTGGCCATTCCGTCGTGTCGATGTTCTTCGGCTGCATCCCGATGGGCCTCGCCACCATCGTCAACGGCTTCCTGATCTTCGGCCTGCCGCGCTATGGCGAGGTGGCGGTCGGGATCGCAGAGACGCTCTGGTGGATCGACGTCGCGATGGCGGCGGCATGCGGGGTCGCCATCCCCTTCATGATGTTCACGCGCCAGAGCCACACGATCGACCAGATGACCGCGGTCTGGCTCCTGCCGGTGGTCGCGGCCGAAGTCGCAGCCGTCTCCGGGGGACTGCTCGCGCCGCATCTCGTCGACCCGCATTCCCAGCTCGTGGTGTTGACCCTCTCATATGCGCTCTGGGCGCTGTCGGTGCCGATCGCGCTCAGCATCCTCGTCGTGCTCCTCCTGCGCATGGCCATCCACAAGCTGCCGCACGCCAACATGGCGGCGTCGAGCTGGCTGGCGCTCGGGCCGATCGGCACTGGCGCGCTCGGGCTCATGACGCTGGGCGGCGCGGCGCCCGCGATCCTTTCCGCCAACGGTCTGGAGCGCTTCGGCGCCTTTGCGGAAGGGCTCGGCTTCTTCGGCGGTCTGCTGCTCTGGGGCTATGGGCTCTGGTGGCTGGCGATGGCCGTGCTCGTGACGCTGCGCTACCTGCGCGACGGCCTTCCCTTCAACATCGGCTGGTGGGGCTACACATTCCCGCTTGGTGTCTATGCCGTGGCCACGCTGAAGCTCGGCACCCTCCTGCCGATCGCTGCCATCCATATCTTCGGCGCGGTGCTCGTCGCGGTGCTGGCGGTGCTTTGGGTGATCGTCGGCACGAGGACGGTGCGCGGTGCCTGGAGGGGCGATCTCTTCGTCTCGCCCTGCATCAAGGCCGATTGAGAGAAGGAAAAGCAGCCGCCGGCGGTTGCTCGTTGAGGAAGGCGGTGACGCCGGCCCGGAACCGGACGGCGCCGCCCTGGGCTGGGTGGCGCACGTGGGTGGGGATTCCGAGCCCGTCCGCCGCACGCTGCGCCATCCGGCCGATGCAGAGGATTCGGCGCGGCGCGAAGATCGCGACAATCATCTCCAGCACCTTCCGATGTTCGGCGATCTCGGTCCGCGTCGGCGTCCGGTTGCGCAAGGGCAAAACGCCGCGATGGGGATGGAAGAGCACCGCGTTCCAGAACAGCGGCAGCGGGTCGGGCACCGCGTTCCAGATCTCCCGGGAGGTTCCGGACTCCGGTGTCGGCAAGGTCCCGCGAGTCGCCCGCGCCAGCGGCGGATCGAGGCCGAGCCGCTCCGACAGGTCGGCGAGCCGCCGGTCACCGGTGAACGGCACGCCCGTCCGACGCGCTCCAAAGCGCGAGGGTGCTTCGCCGAGCCAGAGGTCACGGACGTCGCGATCCGCCATCGCGGCGAGGTAACGCCCGAGATTGCGACGGCGGATGGCTGGCGCGTCCACGTCCTCCATCTTCGCGTCGAACCCGGCATAGGGGTTGAACAGGTTGGCCTTGCCGGGCAGCGCCGCGAGACGCTCGACGATCGCGTCGACCGAATGCCGTTCTAACATCGTCGATCCATCGATCACGCCCGCGGAACCTCGATCGTCGGCAGCTCGGCCAGAAAGGCGGCGACGGCGCGGCTCGGGTGACGGTCCCTCGCAAGCACCGAATAGAACCCGCGCGACGGCAGGTCGAAGGGCAGCGCCACCAGCTTCCCCGTGCGAAGACTGGCATCCGCGACCACGGTAGGTAGGATCCCGACGCCGGCGCCCGCCTCGATCGCCGCGCGCACGGCCTCGTTCGAGGGCAGTTCGAGTTCGACCGACAACGCGGTGGGATCGACACCGAAGGCTTCAAGCGCGCTTTCAAGGATCGCGCGGGTGCCCGAGCCCCGTTCGCGCAGCACCCAGCGCGCCGATGCGATATCTCCGGGCGCGACGGGAAAGTCAGAGTCCACGCGCATTGATGCTGCGACCAGAATTAGCCGGTCGTCGGCAACGCGTTGCGTGCCGAGCCGGACATCGCCGAGCTCGTCCTCCACGAAGCCGAGATCGGCCGTGCCATCCAGCACCGCCTCGGCCGTGCGCGCCGTGTTGGCGATGCTCAGCCGAAGGTCGATGCCGGGATGGCGGGCCTTGAAGCCCGCGAGCACCGGCGGCAACCAGTGGTTCGCCACCGTCTGGCTGGCGACGATGCGGAGACGACCCCGCTTCAGTCCGGCAAGTTCGGAAAGCACGATGCCAGCGTCTTCGGCCCGTGCAAGCACCGCGCGGGCCTCGGGCAGGAACAGGCGACCCGCCTCGGTGAGTTCGATCCTCCGCCCCACGCGGTCGAACAGCCGGACGTCGTGGCGCTCCTCCAGCGCGGCGATGGCGGCGCTCGTCGCCGACTGCGTGAGGTTCAGCGACTTCGCCGCCTCTGTCACGTGCTCGCGTTCGGCAACGGCAACGAAGATGCGAAGCTGATCGAGCGTCACAGCGTACCGCCGGAGAGGTCTGGGGCGGGGCGGTTGAGGCTGTCGTAGACGGCCGTCGCCACCTGCATCAGCCGTTCGCGCGGCGCCTCGGCCGACACGACGTAGCCAAGGCCAGCGTCGCGCCAGAAGAAGGCTGAGACGCCGTTCTCCTCGACGAACTGGAACGACGTCTCGTCCTTCTCGTCGGTCTTGATGAACAGCGTCAGCCGCGTGCCCTGGTCGTCGTCGTACATCAGCATCGCAGCGGGACCCGCGCCCGCAGGCAGGAGGCGCCCGCCCATCAGCCGATAGCCGAGCCCCGTCAGGTCCGGAGCCGACAGCCGCGTTCCCAGCCGCTTCGATAGCCATTGCAGGAGATGTGCCTCCTCGTCGGCCCGCACTTCGACGGGATGGACCACCTCGACCACGAAGGTGCGATGCGCCGCGATCGCCTCGTCGGCCATGACCGCCACACGAGCCATCTGCGGCGGCACGCGCAGGACGTCGTTCGCCAGCCACCCGCCGGCGCTGCCGAGGATCAGCCAGCCCATGACGGCCGCGATGCGCAGACGTGTGGCCGCGAAGCGACCGCGCCGGGCCTCGCGGATGTTCGCCATGCGCAACCGCGCGGGAATCGGCTCCTCGGCCTTGAAGGCAAGCCGTTCGCGCAGTGCCCGGGCGATCTCGCGGTCGCGAGCGAGGGCCGCGGCAATCTCCGGTCGCTCCGTGAGATAGGCTTCGACTGCGGGCAGCCGCTCGGCCTCAAGCCGTCCGTCCACATAGGCTTGCAGGTCGTCCTCGCCGACGGGCGTTTCCCTGCGGCTCATTTGACTCTCCTCAAGGGCGCGCGAATCCCGGTCTCCAGGATGGCGCGCAGCTTCTCGCGCGCCCGCGATAGGCGCGACATGACCGTGCCGACCGGCAGCCCAATCACCCGCGCCGCCTCGTCGTAGCTCATGTCTTCGACGCCGACGAGAAGGAGGACGGTGCGGTGCTCTTCACTCAGCGCATCGAGCCCCGCGAGAACGTCGCGGAGCCCGGCGCGGCCGTCCTGGTCTCCGTCCACCGCCGGCGGCGAGGCCATCTCGTCGAGCGCCACGTGGGGCCCACGCCGCTTGTGCTGGCGCAGGCCCGAGAGGTGGAGGTTGCGCAGGATGGCGAACAGCCAGGCGCGCAGGTCGCCGTCGGGCCGGCGTAGGTGCCAGCGTCCGACGGCACGCTCCAGGCAGTCCTGGACGAGATCGTCGGCGGCGTCGCCATCGCGCACCAGCGCATAGGCATAGCGCCTCAGGCCCGGAATGAGCGGTTCGATCCGCGCCGCGATCTCGTCGGTCGACATGCCTTACTTCGCCAGCGTTGGGTCGATCTGCCAGATCTCGTCGGCGAGCTTGCCGTCCCGGAACATCATGACGTAGCGCACCGGGATCTTGTTGTCGTTGGCGAAGACGACATCGGCGACGACGGTGGCGCCCTTCGGGTTCATGCTCTCGCGCATCTCGACGACGGTGGCCTTGAGGCCCGTCTGCGCCTTGGCGAACTTTGCCCAGGTCGCGGCGATCTCGGGGCCCGTGTAGGTGCCATCGAGCGGACCCCCGACCCAGTGAAGCGTTGCGGACGGCGCATAGGCGGCGGTGACCGCGGCGGTATCACCCTTGGCGATCGCTTCGATATGCGCCTTCGCCACGTCGCCGGCGGGACCCGCAAGCGCGGCCGAAGCCCCGGCGGTGAGAATGGCGATGGCTGCAAGGAGGGTCTTCATGGCTCGGTGTCCTTCGGTTCGGCCTCGATTGGCCAACGGAAGACGTTCAAGAACGGCGCTTATTCCCAAAGGACTGAAAATTAGAGACGAGCAGGTTCAGTTCGGCGTTCAGACAGAACGTCCGCTCACGGCGCAAGCTGAAAGGGCGCCAAACGGCTCCGAGGGGTCGAAACCTGCCGACCGCCCTGTCGGTATTTATGTATCCCACCATCAGCAGATTGTGCCCCCCGGCCGCCGCGATCTCCAGCGCGCGCTTGGCGACTGTCTGGCCCTTGATCTCGGCAAGGTCGGGCAGGTCGGCGGGCGCGGCGCGGATGGCGGGCTCGGGCCTCGCCATCACCTGCGTGCCCCGGAAATGATTGGCGATCTGGATGAGGCTGCGGGCGGCCAGAATGCCCATCTCGCCGTCCGCCCAGGCCGCTTCCGGGCCGCAATCGGCCGGGCAGATGAGCGACAGGCCGAGCGCGTTGGCGGCCATGGCGGCGGGCAGCACGCCCGCGACGGAGGCGATCGTGCCGTCGAGCGAGAGTTCGCCGAGCACGATATGGCCGGGCAGCGCGTCCGCGGGGATTGCGCCGAGCGCCGCCATCAGGCCGAGCGCGATGGGGAGGTCGTAATGCGAGCCTTCCTTCGGCAGGTCGGCGGGTGCGAGGTTCACGGTCACGCGCTTGGGCGGCATGGAAAGGCCCGAGGCGTGCAGGGCCGCCTGCACGCGCTCGCGGCTCTCGGCCACGGCCTTGTCCGGCAGGCCGACGATCTGCATGCCGATCTTGCCCGGCGCGACCATGACCTGCACATCGACGGGGATCGCCTCGATCCCCTGGAACGCGACGGTCTTGACCCGCGAGACCATGCCCCACCCTTCTCCCGGCGGGCGCCGCCTTCACGCGCGATGCAACCCTTGAGCGGCCAAGCTTAAGCATGGGATGCGCCCGCCGCGCAAGAACGCGACGGGAACGAATCGGCGCCGAATCGCTATCGCCGCGACCGGACTCGGGACGCGCGCGGAGTCGAGTCCGAAGCGGCGACGGCGCGCCGGGAAGCGTCCCGTCAGGAGAGGCCCGGCTCCGGCTCGTCGGTCGAGATCGCGTCCACCGTGCGCGGGCCGGTCTCGGGGCTGCCGTCGGCATGCTCGATGAAGACCTGCACGGGGCCGGGCTTCATCTCGCCGAAGGGCGAGGCGAAGGCGATCTCGGCCGCGTCGCGCCCGACGCCGATGCGCACGAGCCCGTCGAGATTGGCCTGGCGCGTCGCGTCGAAGAGCCACCAGCGGCCGTCGAGATAGGCCTCGAACACGGCGTGGAAGTCCGGCGGCTGCAGTCCGAAGGCGTAGGCGCTGACGAAGCGGGCGGGAATGCCGAGCGCGCGGCAGAAGGCGATGCCGAGATGGGAGAAGTCGCGGCAGACGCCGGCGCGCAGGAGAAGGCTTTCGTCGGCCGTCGTCTCCCCGTCCGAGGAGCCGCGCCGGTATTCGAGATTGTCGTGGATCCAGTTGCAGATCGCCGTCACCCGGCCGTAGCCCTTGGGCAGATGGCCGAACTCGCGCGTGGCGAAGGCCGCGAGCCGGTCGGAGGAGACGAAGCGCGAGGGCAGGAGATAGGGCAGGACGTCGAGCGGCACGTCCTCGAGCGGCGTCTCGTCGATGGTCGCCGGGTCGGCGCGCAGGACGTCGAGCGTCACCTGCGCCTCGTAGCGCACGTGCAGCGGGCCGGGCCGGGCGTTCACCGCCACGTAGCGCGTGCGCGTGCCCGGCACGACATGCGTGCGGCGCGCGAGATCGGGCGAGATGGTCAGCGTCTCGGAGAGATCGCGATGGCGCCCCATCCGGGCCGCCTCGAAATTGAAGATGAACACGGTGGGGCTCACGACCTCGTAGGAGAGGTCGCAGCCAAATCTGTATCGCACGGTCATGCGAGGTCCTCGTGGCGGGCGGGAGCGGAGCGGCGAAAGCGGGCGGCACGGCGCGCGGACGGCCCCTTGCGGCACGCCGTCCCCGATGCCTGCCGCAAGTGCCGGTCGCGCGATTGGTTCCCTGCCGTCGCGTCACGCGCCGCCGCCCGTCGCCGAGCCATGCGCGAGACGCACGGCTCTACGGACCTCGCGCACGCGAAAGGCCCCGGCGCGCGCGCGCCGGGGCCTTATGGGGTCATCTCAAGTATGTGCGCGTCAGTCGACGCGGTAGAGCGGCTGGGGAACGGGCTGGTAGACCGGGGCCGGCTGGCGATAGACCGGCGCCGGCTCGGCGCGGCGGCCCGGGCCGTCCCAGCCGCGGCGGTAGTCGCGGTCGGCATAGTCGTCGCCGCGGTCGTCGTTCCAGTCGCCCCGCTCGGCGCGGTAGCCGTCGCGGCGATCGTAGTCCCGGTCGCGGTCGCGGCGATCGTCGTCGCGCCGGCCGTCGTCCCAGTCGCGGCGGTCGTGCCGGCGCGGGCCGTCGAACCGCTCGTAGCGGTCGCGGTCGCGGTAGAAGGACCGGCCGCGATAGTGGTCGTCCCAGTAATTGCCGAAGGTGAAGGCGATGACGGGCGTGCGCGTCACCTCCACGAAGCGCGTGCCGGTGTAGCGCTGGCGCCCCTGCGAATAGGCCAGATAGTTCGACGACACCCAGCCGCGCGCCCCGTCATAGGAGACGTCGCACCAGGAACGGTTCGAAAGGCAGCCATAGACGCGCACGCGATCGCCCGCGCCCACGAGATCGACCGGCGGATAGGCCGTCGAGGGGCCGGCGCGAAGGTTCACGTCGGTGACCGCGATCGCCACGCCCGCGGCGAGCGCCGAGGAGCCGGCGAGGAGGGTGCCGGCGAAGCCGGCGGCGGCGATGAGCTTGCCCAGCATGGATGTCACGTCGTTTCTCCAGACCCCGAAACCGCCCCGCGGCCGGCGCCGCGGTCTTCGCCCGAGGCCGGGAGGGGAGGCCCGGCTCTCGTTCCGCCTGCGGGGGAAGCCCGCGGCGGGGTCGATCGTGACCGCAGTAAAGCACGCGTCGTCCCAACGGTTCCGGAACGGGGTCGTTATCTTTCGTTCATTCCGGCGCTTCGCCGGCGCCTCAGAGCCTGGCCTCGATCGCGTCCCAGAACAGCGCCGCGATGTCGGCGCCGCCGAAGCGCTTGACCTCGCGGATGCCGGTGGGCGAGGTCACGTTGATCTCGGTCAGATAGTCGCCGATCACGTCGATGCCCACGAAGACCTGGCCGCGCGCCTTCAGCGTCGGGCCGATCGCCTCGCAGATCTCGCGCTCGCGCGCCGTCAGTTCCGTCGGCTCGGCGCGCCCGCCCACATGCATGTTGGAACGCGCGTCGGTCTCGGAGGGCACGCGGTTGATCGCGCCGACCGGCTCGCCGTCGATGAGGATCACCCGCTTGTCGCCCTTGCGCACGTCCTTCAGGTAGCGCTGCACGATGAAGGGCTCGCGGAAGAGCAGCGCGAAGGTCTCCATGAAGGAGGAGAGGTTGCGGTCCTCCTTCGTCAGGTGGAACACGCCCGCGCCGCCATTGCCGTAGAGCGGCTTCATCACGATCTCGCCGAACTCGGCGCGGAAGGCGGCGACCTCGGCGGGGTCCTTGGTGATGAGCGTCTCGGGCATGAGCTCGGCGAACTCGGTGACGAAGATCTTCTCGGGCATGTTGCGCACCCAGGCCGGGTCGTTGACGACCAGGGTCCCGGGATGGATGCGCTCCAGGATATGCGTGGAGGTGATGTAGTTCATGTCGAAGGGCGGGTCCTGGCGCAGCAGCACCACGTCCATCGTGGAGAGATCGACCTTCTCCGGCGCGCCGAGCGTGAAATGGCGCCCCTGGTCCTCGGTGAGGCTCAGCGTCTCCACGCGCGCCGTCGCCGCGCCGTCGCGCAGCGACAGGCGGTCGGGCGTGTAGTGGAAGAGTTCGTGGCCCCGCCCCTGCGCCTCCAGGCACAGGGCGAAGGTGGAATCGCCCCTGATGGTGATCGAGGAGACATGGTCCATCTGGACCGCGACCTTCAGCGCCATGCGGCTTCCCTTCGGCAGGCGCCGGCGAGAAGAGCCGGCTCGAGACCTGCGAGGTAGCGCCGCCGGTGCCCGAGCGCAATGGCGCGGGCCGTCGCGAGCGGCGCGCCCGTCAGGCCTTCCAGCGTCGGCCGGACGTCTCGAGGCCGAAGAAGCGCGGCGTGCGGGCGAAGGTCGCAAGGCCCGCGAGCGCCGCCAGCGGTTCGGTGACCACGAAGAGCGGGATCTCCTTCAGGAGCGCGGAATGGGGCGCCTTGTCCTCGAAGGCGGCGCGCAGCGCCGAGGCCTCGATCAAGGGCAGCATGCGCTGCACGATGCCCCCGCCGATATAGACGCCGCCGCGCGCCATGAAGAGAAGCGCGATGTCGCCGGCCATGCGGCCGAGATAGGTGGCGAAGAGGGACACGGCCTCCTGCGCCGTGGCGTCGCTCAGCGCGGAGGCGGCCTCGGTGATGGCGGCGGGCGTCTCCAGCGCCGCGGGCACGCCGTCGACGGCGCAGAGCGCGCGATAGAGATTGACGAGGCCGCGGCCGCACAGGATCTGCTCGCCCGAGACGCGGCCCTCGATCGTCTGGAGATGGGGCCAGAGCGCGAAGTCGCGCGCCGTGCGCGGTCCGAGGTCGATATGGCCGCCCTCGCCCGCCACCGGGATCCACATGGAGCGGGCGCGGATCAGGCCGGCGACGCCGAGCCCCGTGCCGGGCCCGAGCACGGCGCGGCTCGCGCCCTCGTGCACGGGTCCGCCGCCGATCTGGTGGCGGCCGGTCTCGACCAGCGAGGAGATGGCGAGCGCCTGCGCCTCGAAATCGTTGAGGACGATGACCTCGGTCACGCCCAGCATCGTCATCATGGCGCGCGGGCGCACCACCCAGGGGCAGTTGGTGAGTTCGATCTCGTCGCCGTCCACCGGGCCCGCGACGGCAAGGACCGCGGTCTTGGGCTGGATCGAGGTCTTGTCCAGCACGGCGACCTGGATCGCCTCGTCGAGCGTCTCGAAATCGGCCGTCTGCACGACGGGAAAGGTCTTGGGCGTGGCGAAGGCGTCGACAAGGATCGCGAAGCGCGCGTTGGTGCCGCCGATATCGCCGACGAGAATGGGGAAATCGAGCGCGTCGGGACTGTCGTGGCGCGAAACCAGAACCATCATCGAACCTTTTCAATCGATTTGCATCAGATGCCCGACCGATAGTCCATCGGCCGCACGAAGGCAAAGCCTTCGCGCGGGCGAAAGGGGCGCGCGGTGCGTCCCGCCTCAGCGCAGCGGGCGCTCGCGCGGCAGGGGCACGTCCGCCCGGGGCATGGGCGCGAAGCCGCCGGGCGTCGCGCCCGAATAGGACGAGGCGGTGGCCGGAACGCCCGTCTCGCGCGCCGGCGGGGCGGCGGCCACCATGGGCTCGCCCGCGCCGCGGCCGGCCGCCGCCAGCACGGTGCGGCAGGCCTTGGGGAGCGCCGCCATGGTCAGCGGGGGCTTGGGCTTGAAGGGCTTGGCGCCGGGCTTGGGCGGCTGCAGGGCGACGTTGAACCACCAGCCGAGATCGCCGCAGCCGTCGCCCGTGCCGGTCGAGGGCTGGTCCTCGCAGCCGACCGAGCCCGGCTGACAGTAGAGCCGCACGTGGAAATGCTCGTTGTGGCCGTAGATCGGGCGCACCTTGTTGAGATAGGCGCGGTCGCGGCCCGAGGTCTCGCAGAGCTTCTTCTTGACGCCGGGATGGACGAAGACGCGCTGCACCTGCGGGTCCTCGGCGGCCAGCTTGATGAGGTCGCGGTAGCGATCGTTCCAGATGCGGTCGTCCACCTCGAACGTGCCCTCGCGCAGCACCGAGCGGAAGGGGAAGGTCTCGCGCGCCTCGCGCGTCAGGCGCGGGTTCGGCATGGGCTGGAACCAGATATCGGCGTCGAGCCCGATCTGGTGCGAGGCATGGCCGGAGGGCATCGGGCCGCCGCGCGCCATCGACATGTCGCCGACGAGAAGGCCCGGCCAGATGCGCCGCTCGGCCGCCTCGCGCGACAGGCGCTCCAGGAAGGCGACGAGCTGGGGATGGCCGTAACGCCGGTCGCGCGACAGGCGCATGGCCTGCCAGTTCGGGCCGTCCTCGGGCAGCTGCACGCCGCCCGCGAGGCAGCCGCGCGAATAGAAGCCGACGCTCTGCGAGGGCATCGCGGCGGCCGTGTGCTGGGCCCCGAAGAGCTCCTTGGCCGGCGGCTCGGCGAAGGCCGGCAGCGCCGTGGCGAGAAGTCCGGCGGCGGCCAGGGCCGCCCGGACGATCGAAACAGGTTTCATTCTGTGCATCCCCGGCCGACGGAATTGCGCCCGTGCCGGCCGAGCCTAGCAGGGCAGGCGTGGCGCGAGGCTTGTGCCGGCACTCCCCGCGCTAGGACCAGCGATCCCGCAGCGGCATGGTCGAATTGTGGAGGCGGAGCGCCGCATCTCCCGTTCGCCCATCACGCTCGCGTGCGGCGCTGCGGCGCGCGTCCGGGACGCGTCGTTTCGAACGCGCGGCGGTCTCAGAGGGCGACGGGTTCCCAGGTCCCGCTCTCGCCGGCGCGGAACAGGGCGTCGATCGCCGCCTGGTTCGCACGGCTCGCCGACAGCGGGAACACCGTCGCGGCCCCGCCGAGCGCGGCATCCGCGAAGGCCTCGGCCTGCAGCCGGTACTGGTCGGCATTGGCGAAGCGGTGGATCGTCTGCGTGCCGCGCATGCGGTCGCTGAGGACGACGGTGTCCTCGCCGTAGCGGCCGGGATTGAAGGGGGCCGTCAGTTCGATCGTGCCGTCCTCGCCGTGGAAGAGCATGGTCTGGCGGTGGGCGAGCTGCGTGGAGACGGTGAAGCCCATCGAGAAGGTCTCGAACTCGGCCTCGCAGACGCAGAGCCGGTCCGTGCCGAAGGCGGGGTCGCGTTCGATGGCGGCGCGCACGCGCAGCGGTTCGGCGCCGGTGGCAAGGCGCGCCGTCACCAGCGGATAGACGCCGATGTCGCGCAGCGCGCCGCCGCCGAGCGCGGTCCGGTTGCGCATGTTGGCGGGGTCGACATTGTAGTAGGTGAAGCAGCCCTCGACGCGCCGCAGGCGCCCGACGGCCCCGTCCGAGACAAGCCGGCGCACCGCCTGCCATTGCGGATGGTAGAAGACCATGAAGGCCTCCGCCACGAGGACGCCGCGCGCGCGGGCCGCGGCCTCGATGGCGGCGATCTCGCCGGCCTCCATCGCGATCGGCTTCTCGCACAGGACATGCTTGCCCGCCGCGATCGCCTTCAGCGTCCAGGCCGCATGGTCGGCGGTCGGCAGCGGCAGGTAGACGGCATCGACCTCGGAACTGTCCAGAAGCGCCTCGTAGCTGCCGAAGACGTGGCGCAGCCCGTAGGGCGCGGCGATCTCGGCGGCCCGGGCGCGCTCGCGCGAGGCGAGCGCCACGAGGCGGCCGTTGGAGGCGCGCGCGAGCGCCGGCATGACGTGCTCGCGCGCGATCTTCGCCGTGGAGAGGACGCCCCAGTTCAGCATCGCGGCCCTGCCCTTTCCTGTCGCGCGCCCGTCAGGCGCGCAGTCTCGCGCCGGTCGCCTTCGCCACCTGCGCCACGATCGCCGCCGAGACCTTCTCGAGATCCTCCTCGGTCAGCGTGCGCTCGCTCGGTGAGAGCGTGACCTCGATGGCGACCGACTTCTCGTCCGCCCCCATCGCGCCGCCGGTGAAGACGTCGAAGACGCGCACGCCCGTCACGAGCTTGCGGTCGGCGCCCTCGGCCGCGCGCACGATCGACAGGGCCTCGACGCCGGCGGGCACCACGAAGGCGAAGTCGCGCCGGACCGGCTGGAAGGACGAGAGGGACAGGACCGGCTTGGTGCGCGTCGCCTTGCGCTTGGCCTCGGGGATCTCGTCGAGGAAGACCTCGAAGCCGCAGAGCGGCCCGCTGGCGCCGAGCGCCTTGAGGACGCGGGGGTGGAACTCGCCGAACTCGGCGAGAACGGTCTTCGGGCCGAGCTTCAGGCGGCCGGAGCGGCCGGGATGGTACCAGCCGCGCGCCGGCGCCTCCACGGTGAGGCGCTCCACCGGCGCGCCGGCGGCCTCGAGCGCGGCGATGGCGTCGGCCTTGGCGTCGAAGACGCCGACCGAAGGCGCCGCCCCGTCCCAGGCGCGGCCCGGGCCGGTCAGGGTCGCGGTGCCGCGGCGCACGCCGCCGGCCACGCGCCTCTGCCCCTCGGGCGCGTCGGAGAGATAGATGCCGGCGACCTCGAAGAGCGCGGCGTCTCCGAAGCCCTTGGCGGCGTTGCGCTGGGCGGCGGCGATCAGGCCCGGCAGGAGCGAGGGCCGCATGTCCGACATATCGGCGGCGATCGGGTTGACGAGGCGCAGCGCCTCGGCGCCGCCGCCGAAGGCCTCGGCATGGGCGCGGGGGATGAAGGAATAGGTCACCGCCTCCACCATGCCGCGCACGGCGAGCGCGCGGCGCGCGGCGCGGTCGCGGATCTGCGCCCGCGTCAGGATGCGCCCGCCGACCGGCGCGAGCCGCGGCAGGGGCTCGGGCGCGATGCGGTCCACCCCGCGCATGCGCATGATCTCCTCGACGAGATCGGCCTTGCCGTCGATGTCCGGCCGCCAGGAAGGCACGACGAGGCGCACGCGCTCGGGGCTGCCCGCGCCGGTCTCGACGAAGCCGAGGCGGTTCAGGATCGACAGGCTCTCCTCGCGCGAAACGTCGACGCCCGTCAGGCGCCGCGTCTCGGAGAAGGGGAACTCGACCTCGCGATAGACATGGCCGGCCTCGCCCACCAGCGCGCCCTCGGCCGGCTGCGGCCGGTTGACAACGACGAGGGGCTCGCTCGGCGTGCCGCCGCACAGGTCCATGACGAGGCGCGTCGCCAGGTCCAGCCCCGCGCCCATGAAGGCCGGGTCGACGCCGCGCTCGAAACGGTAGCGCGCGTCGGTGACGATGCCGAGCGAACGGCCCGCGCGCGCGATGTCGAGCGGCTCCCACAGGGCCGATTCGATCAGGACGTCGGTGGTCGTCTCGTCGCAGCCCGAATGCTCGCCGCCCATGATGCCGGCGATGGATTCGGGGCCGGCCTCGTCGGCGATGACGCAGACCGACGGGTCGAGCGCATGGGTGCGCCCGTCGAGGCCGAGGATCTCCTCGCCCGTCCGCGCCTGGCGCACCACGAGCGCGCCGGCGACCTTGCGGGCATCGAAGACGTGCAGCGGCCGGCCGCGGTCGAAGGTGACGTAGTTCGTCACGTCCACCAGCGCGTTGATCGGGCGAAGGCCGATCGCCTTCAGGCGCTTCTGCATCCAGTCCGGCGAGGGACCGTTGGCCACGCCCCGCACGAGGCGCAGCGCGAAGCCGAGGCAGGTGGCGCTCTCCACGCGCAGCTCGACCGGGCAGGCGCCCTGCCCGGCGACCGGCTCCACCGCGCCCGGCTTCAGCGTGCCGAGGCCGGAGGCGGCCAGATCGCGCGCGATGCCGTAGACGCCGGTCGCGTCGGGATGGTTGGGCGTCAGGTTGATCTCGATCACGGGATCGGCGAGGCCGGCATAGTCGGCGAAGGGCGTGCCGACGGGCGCGTCCTCCGGCAGGTCGATGATGCCATTGTGCTCGTCGGAGAGCTCGAGCTCGCGCTCCGAGCACATCATGCCGTGGGACTCCACGCCCCGGATCTTGCCGATGCCGAGCGTGACGTCGAGGCCGGGCACGTGGGTGCCGGGCAGGCCGAGCACGCCCACGAGCCCCGCCCGCGCGTTCGGCGCGCCGCACACGACCTGCAGCGGCCTGCCGCCGTTCACGTCCGGCCCCGCGTCGACGGTGAGGACCTGCAGCTTGTCGGCGTCCGGATGGCGCTCCGCCGTCAGCACCCGCGCGATGCGGAAGGGCCGCATCGCCGCGCCGTCGTCGATCGCCTCCACCTCGAGCCCGATCATCGTCAGGCGCTCGGCGATCTCGGCGAGGCCCGCGTCGGTCTCGAGATGGTCCTTCAGCCAGGAGAGGGTGAATTTCATGTCTTGGACCTTCCGCCACGTTCGCGAACGCGGCTCTGCTTGTGCGCTTTGGCTGACGCTCCTAGCCGCCGAGCGGGCCAAAGGGCAAGCGCGGCCTTCTCGTCATTGCGGCGGAAAGGACCCGCCGCCCCCGGGCGCGGCCTCCGACACCGCCTCGCGCACGGCCGCGTTCGAGAGGACGAAGCGGTAGGTGAGGAGGGAGACGACGGAGAAGGCGGTGTAGAGGAGGAGGACGGTCGTGGTGGCGAGCGGCACGTCGTAGGAGAAGAGGACGATGACCGTGGGCAGGAGGACGCCCGTGAAGAAGGCGGCGAGCGCGGCCGGCGTCTGCGGCAGGAGGCGGTACCAGACGGCGTAGAGCGCGACGGTCACGATCGCCAGCGCCGCGCGGCCGAGCGAGACGGTGAGGGCGAAGAAGTCGCCGTCCGCGAAGAGCCAGTGCAGGGCGTTGACGACGAGAAGGCCGATCGCCGCGCCGCACAGGACGGCGATCGATTCCATGAGAAGGCTGCGCGGTGACATCCTGGCCCTTTCGCCCGTGCGGTCGCAGGAGGGAAAGCAGGGCGCGCAGGCGCAAGTTCAAGCCCCGGCGGGCGTCTCGCGGTGCGCGGCCGGCGAAGGGGCGGCGGCGGCGCGCAGCATCCCTTCGATCTCGGCGCGCGGCTTCGGGCGGCTGATGAGGTAGCCCTGCACCTGCGAGAGCCCTTCGGCCCGGGCCAGGTCGAGCTGCTCGGCCGTCTCCACGCCCTCGACGAGCGTCGTGATGCCGAGGCTGACGCCGAGCCCGGCCACCGCGCGGATGATGGCGAGCGCGTCGGCGCTCGTCTCGGCGTCCTTCATGAAGGAGCGGTCGATCTTGATCTTGTCGATGGGGAAGCGGCGCAGGTAGCTCAGCGAGGAATAGCCCGTGCCGAAGTCGTCCATCGCGAAACGGATGCCGGCCGCCTTCAGCGCCGCGATGTTGCGCGCCGTCGCCTCGCTCTCGTCGAGAATCGCGCTCTCGGTGATCTCGATCTCCAGCCGCGCGGCGGCAAGCCCGGTCTGCGCGAGGGTTTCGAACACGGTCTGCGCGAAGCCGGCCTGCTGGAGCTGCATGCTGGAGACGTTGACCGCCACCGCGATCTCGTCCGGCCAGTGGCTCGCATCGGCGCAGGCCCGGCGCAGCACCCATTCGCCGAGAGAAACGATGAGGCCGATCTCCTCGGCGACGGGAATGAACGTCGCGGGGGACACGAGCCCGCGCTCGGGATGGTTCCAGCGCACCAGCGCCTCCATGCCCACGATCCGGTCGCCGGCCAGTTCCACCAGCGGCTGGTAGTGCAGCTCGAAGGCGTCCGTGGCGAGCGCCTCGTGCAGGTCGCTCTCCAGCGCCCGCCGCAGGCGCGCGCTCTCGGACATGGCGGGATCGAAGACGCGGACCTGGCCGCGGCCCGAGGCCTTGGCGTGGCGCAGGGCGAGGTCGGCGTCGAGGATGAGCCGCTCGATGTCGCCCAGCCCCCCGCGCACGGTCTCGAGGCCGATGCTGACGCCGATCTCCACGAACCCGCCCGAGGTCTCGAAGGGCCGCGCGATGGCGGCCACGAGCGCCTGCGCCCGCGCCATCACCTCCGCCTCGCTGCGCGCGCGCATCAGGATGGCGAACTCGTCGCCGCCCATCCGCGCGATCGCAGAGCCCGGCCGCACGCCCATGCGCAGCCGCTCGGCGACGGCGCGCAGCAGCTCGTCGCCGAGCGCATGGCCATAGGTGTCGTTGACGAACTTGAACCGGTCGAGATCGAGAGAGAGCAGCGCGACGACCGGGCGCTTGGGATCGGCCGGGCGCAGGAGCGCGTGGTCCCCCTCGCGAAAGGTGCGGGAGTTGAGGAGATCGGTGAGCCCGTCGTGGCGGGCGAGATGGGCGATGCGCGCCTCGCTGCGGCGCTGCGCGGTCACGTCCTCGAAGGTGGAGACCCAGCCGCCGCCGTCCATCGAGCGGTAGAGGATGGAGAGGACGCGCCCGTCGGCGAGTTCGCGCAGCACCGGCTGCCCGGTCTCCCCGCCGAGCGCGGTCAGCGTGCCGAGCCGCAGCTGGTCGAGCGTGACGCCGGCCGGGTAGCAGCCGTTCCGCAGGAGGACGCGGCAGACCTCGGTCTGCGTCATGCCGAAGGACAGGCTGCCGGCGGGCAGGCCGAAGAGCTCGTGATAGCGGTGATTGCAGACGACGAGCTGCTCCTCGGCGTCGAACATGCACAGGCCCTGGCTCATGTTGGCGAGCGCGGCCTCGAACCGGCGGACCTGCTCGAACAGCCGGTCGCTGACGCTCGACGCCGTGCCGTGCGGCCGGCTCTGGGCGCCCGGGAAGCCGGTGCCCGGCGCGAGCGCCTGCAGGGCATCCGCCTTCCACAAGGGTACAGTCATCACCGCTCTCCCGAGACCCCGAGGCGCATGGGCACGGTGTGTGCGCAGGCGCTCGGCACGCACAGGGTGCGGCAGGACCCGTTGACGCCGCGTGAATCGCGGCGCCAATCTTGCTCTCGGCCGCGCGATGCTCGGCGGGCGCCGCTGACAATAAGCACGACTGCCATTGATGACAGGTTAAGCAACCTGCCGCCCTTTTCGGCAGCGACCGGCCGGCGCGATGGACTCAGCCGCTCAGGCCGCCGAACAGCGTCGGCATGTCGAGCGGGCGGAAGCCGTAACGCTCCAGCCAGCGGATGTCGGCCTCGAAGAAGGCCCGCAGGTCCGGCATGCCGTATTTCAGCATGGCGATGCGGTCGATGCCCATGCCCCAGGCGAAGCCCTGGTACACGTCCGGGTCCAGCCCGCCGGCGCGCAGCACGTTGGGATGGACCATGCCGCAGCCCAGGATCTCCATCCAGTCCGAGCCCTCGCCGAAGCGCACCTCGCCGGGCCGCGAGCGGTCGCACTGGATATCGACCTCAAGGCTCGGCTCGGTGAAGGGGAAGAAGGACGGGCGGAAGCGCATGTTCAGGGCGGGCACCTCGAAGAAGGCCTTGCAGAACTCCTCCAGCACCCACTTCATGTTGGCGATGGTCGCGCCCTTGTCGACGACGAGCCCCTCCACCTGGTGGAACATCGGCGAATGGGTGGCGTCCGAATCCTGCCGGTAGGTCTTGCCGGGGATGACGATGCGGATCGGCGGCTCGCTCGTCTCCATCGTGCGGATCTGTACGGGCGAGGTGTGGGTGCGCAGCACCTTGCGCTCGCCGGCCGCGTCCGGCTGCAGGAAGAACGTGTCGTGCATCTCGCGGGCGGGATGGCCCACGGGGAAGTTGAGGGCGGTGAAATTGTAGTGGTCGGTCTCGATGTCCGGCCCCTCGGCGATCGAGAAGCCCATGTCGGCGAAGATCGCGGCGATCTCCTCGATGACCTGGCTGATCGGATGGATGCGCCCGCGCGCGGCGGGGCTCGAGCGCACCGGCAGCGACACGTCGAGCGTCTCGGCGGCGAGGCGCGCCTCGGTCGCCGCCTCCGCCAGCGTCTCGCGGCGGGCGAGGATGGCGCCCTGCACGCGGTCGCGCAGGCCGTTGAGACGGGGGCCCGCCTCCTTGCGCTCGTCTTGCGTCATCTTGCCGAGGCCCTTCAGCGCCTCGGAGATGCGGCCCTTCTTGCCGAGTTCCTGGATGCGGATCGCCTCCAGCGCCGCCTCGTCGGCCGCCGCCTCGATGGCGGCGACGATCTCGGCCTCGGAAATCGCCGCTTCGGGTGTCGCGATGTCGCTCAAGCGTTCACTCCTGCCGTCCCGGCCTCGCGCCGGCCGACGCTGCGACCGGGAAGACCCTCGCCGGCTCGTCTAGACCATTGCGCCGCGCCAAGGGAAGCGGGCGCCCAACGAAAAGGCCCGCCCCGGACGGTGCCGGCGCGGGCCTTGGGATCGGTTCGAAGGCGCCGCTTGAGGCGACGCCCCGGCCGCGCGTCGCCTCAGGCGGCGCGCTTCTCGCCGACGGCGCGCTCGTAGGCGCCCTCGAACTGGCCTTCCTTGAGATAGTCGAGCGAGGCCTTGGCCTGCGCGACCAGGGCCGCGAAGGCCTCCGGCTCGTGGATGGCGATGTCGGACAGAACCTTGCGGTCCACCTCGATGCCGGCCTTGTTCAGGCCGTCGATGAAGCGGGCATAGGTGAAGCCGTGCTCGCGGACGGCGGCGTTGATGCGCTGCACCCAGAGGGCGCGGAAGTTGCGCTTCTTGACGCGGCGGTCGCGCGTGGCGAACTGCTTGGACCGATCGACGGCCGCCTTGGCGGCGCGGATCGTGTTCTTGCGGCGGCCGTAGAAGCCCTTGGCGGCCTTCAGGACCTTCTTGTGCTTGGCGTGGGACGTGACGCCCCGCTTGACGCGTGCCATGATCTAAACTCCTTCAGACTTGTCCTGCCGGCCCGCTCAGCGGTGATACGGCATGTAGATCTTGACGATGCGCTCGTCGGGCTTCGAAAGGATCATCGTGCCGCGCGCATCGCGGATGAAGTCATTGGAACGCTTGATCATGCCGTGGCGCTTGCCGGCGGCCCCTGCCTTGATATGGCCGTTGGCCGTGGCGCGGAAGCGCTTCTTGGCCGCAGCCTTGGTCTTCATCTTGGGCATTTTGCTCTCCTCAGGTTCAAGGATCGCGACCGGCCGGGACGGCGTTGAAGCCGACCTGCCTCTCCGGTTGGATACGGGGACGTCGCGATAGCATTCGGAACCGCCACGGCATGCCCTGCCGGACGGCTCTCCACTTCGACGTGGCGCTTATAGGGGGCGAACGCTCCGAAGGCAACCGATCTCGCCGTTTCGCCCTAGGGTGGAAAAAATCGTCACCGCACTCGCCACTTCCCCCATCTGGGGGATGCGCGTGCGCCCGGCGCCGTGCTCCTCTATGCTCGCACACCTCTCGGGCTCCGACGATGACGATCATTGACTTCCCCTCCCGCCCCAAGACCGGTCTCGATCCCGTGCCCGCCTCGACGGTGGCGGGGGATGGGGGCGGGACGTGGCCCGTCGTCGAGCACCGCGACCTGTCGCGCCTCATCTCCACCTGGGACAATGCCGATATCGGCATGGCGCTTCTCGACGAGCAGCTGCGCGTCGTCGCCGCCAACGTCACCGGCGAGGATCTCCTGTCCACCCGCTCGCATTTCTTCCCGCTGACGCCCGGCGCCCGGCTGCGGCCGACGCAGGAGGAGGACGCGGAGCGCCTGCGCCTGGCCGCCGACCGGCTGGCCTTCTGCGCGGCGGCGATCCAGACGCTGGATCTCGGCGCCTCGCCCCACGGCCTCAGGCTCACGCTGCGGCGCCTCGGGCCGATCGCGCTCGACCGCCTGTCGCGCACGGGCGCCAGCCGCGCCGCCCGCCTTCCCAGCGCCCGCCTCCTCGCCACGCTGCGCGCCGAGCGGGCGGCGGAAGGCGAGCGCGGCGTCGCGGCCCTGACGGCCTGAGGACCGGCGCGCCGCGCCCCGTCCGGCCGCATCGCGAAGGTCTCCGTCGCCCGCCCACTGCGGCGAGGTCACCCGCTGCGGCTGCGATCCCTCCCGGTCCGCCCCCGTCCCGGATGCCGCGCATGAAAAAGCCGCCCCGGCAGTGCCGAGGCGGCTCGAAGCGATGATCGAGGGAGGGGCGGAGCGCGGCCTCAGCCGCGCGGCGCCAGAACCATCATCATCTGGCGGCCTTCGAGCTTGGGCTCGGCCTCGACCTTGGAGATCTCGGCCGTCTCCTCGCGGACGCGGTTGAGAAGCTTCAGGCCGAGTTCCTGGTGCGCCATCTCGCGACCGCGGAAGCGCAGCGTCACCTTGACCTTGTCGCCCTCGTCGAAGAAGCGGCGCACGGCCTTCATCTTCGTCTCGTAGTCGTGGTCGTCGATGTTCGGACGCATCTTGATCTCCTTGACCTCGATGGTCTTCTGGCGCTTGCGCGCCTCGGCGGCCTTCTTCTGGCCCTCGTATTTCAACTTGCCGAGATCGAGGATCTTGCACACCGGCGGATTGGCGGTCGGCACGATCTCGACGAGGTCGAGACCCGCCTCCTCGGCCATGGCCAGGGCCTCCTGCGTCGGAATCTGGCCGCGGTTCTGCCCCTCAGCGTCGATGAGCTGAATCATCGGGTTCCGGATGTCCCGGTTGGAGCGCGGCCCTTCCTTCTGGGTCGGCGGTGCACGGAATGGTCTGCGAATGGTCGTTCTCTCCTGAACGTTGACGACGACGGCTCGATGTTCAAAGACGCCCGAGCGGGGCGAACCGTTCCCGATCTTTCGAGAGGGAAACCGTCCGCCGGACGCGAGGCGGCCGACAAGCGTTCAGCCTATAACACCCTTCGCCGCGGTTTTCACGTCTTTCGCCGCAAATCGTCATCGCCCGTGAACTTCGCCGGCGCAACGCCCGTCAAGAAGAAGCGGAAGAACAGGGGCCCCGCCCATGCGCCAGGCCATCGAAGTCGAGAGCATCCTCACCGTCGGCACGGGCGCCGATGCCCGCCCCATCGCCCGCTCGGTGCGCGAGGGCGCGGCCCCGACGCTCCTGTGGCTCGGCGGCTACCGCTCCGACATGCGCGGCACCAAGGCCGAGCGGCTGGCCGATCTCGCCGCGCGCGAGGGGCTCGGCTTCTGCCGCTTCGACTATTCCGGCCACGGCGCCTCGGGCGGCCGGTTCGAGGAGGGCACGATCTCGCGCTGGCTGGAGGAGACGCTTTGCGTCGTGGAGAGCCTTCGCGCCGGCCCGCTTCTCGTCGTCGGCTCGTCCATGGGCGCGTGGATCGCGCTGCGGCTGGTGCAGCGCCTGCGCGGGACGCCGGCCGGGCGCCCCGTCGCCGGCCTCGTCCTCCTCGCCCCGGCGCCCGACTTCACCGAACGCCTCGTCAGGCCGCGCCTGACGGCCGACGCCCGCGCACGGCTCGAACGCGACGGGGTGCTGCGAGAACCCTCGCGCTACGGCGACGAGCCCGACCTCTACACCGCGGCGCTCCTCGAGGACGGCGCGGCCAATCTCGTGATGGAGGGCACGATCGAGACCGGCTGCCCCGTCCATATCGTGCAGGGCATGGAGGATCCCGACGTGCCCTTCTCGCATGCGCTGGAACTCGTCACCCATCTGCCGGCCGACGGCGTGACCGTGACGCTCGTCAAGGACGGCGACCACCGCCTCTCGCGCCCGACGGACCTCGCCCTGATCGAGCGCATCGTCCTGGCCGAGGTCGCCGCCCTGCGCCAGGCCTGACGCCACGCCGCCACTGCCCGCGCCGGAGGCAGTCTGCCTGCCGCGCTGACGCAGGAAACGGCAAGCGTTTTGGCCGGACTCGAAAAGGTTCCAGGGTCGCGGAAAAAATTTCACGCCGTCCGCCGGCTGTGGCACCGGCGTCACAATGCCGATCCCGCGCCGTCGAAAGGTCAGCGATGTCAGTTTCTTACACTCGTCGCGGAAAACGGGCGAATCCGCAGCGGCCGCCCGAAAGGCGGATGCGGGGGGCGGCGACATTGCCCCAGGCTGGGTTTCGCGGCGCCCGTGCCGCCTTCGTCGCGTTGACAGTCTTTCGCGCCGCACTCACCATCCCCGCATCAAGGTCTTAATCCTTCGTGCTTGGGACGGGTACGAGATGCAGAAAATTCGCGCGATCGGCGCCACGCTCCTGCTTTGCCTGACTTTGGCCGGCCCCGGCCATGCCGGCGTCGCCCGCGGCGCCTCCATGGCGGTGGGCGAACAGACGACCCAGCCGATCGGCCATCATCTCCTGTGCATCGAACTGCCGAAGGAATGCGAGGCGCAGCGCGCGGCCACCTTCGTCCATCCCGTGCCGCTCACCAAGGCGCTGATGCAGACGGTGGCGAGCATCAACGTCGCCACCAACGCCGCCATCAAGGCCGCGTCCGACCGGGACCTCTACGGGGTGGAGGAGCGCTGGACCTATCCGACGGACCGGGGCGACTGCGAGGACTACGCGCTTCTCAAGCGCCGCCTCCTGCACGCGGCCGGCATCGCCTATTCCAACCTCCTGATGACCGTGGTCAAGAAGCCGGACGGCGAGGGCCATGCGATCCTCACCCTGCGCACCAGCCAGGGCGACTTCGTGCTCGACAATCTCAACGCCCGCGTCACGCCCTGGACGCAGGTGCCCTACACGTTCCTGAAGCGCCAGAGCAGCCTCGACCCGGCCCGCTGGACCGCCATCGAGGACGGGGCCGACGTCCTCGTCGGCGCGGTGGCGCAGTAGGGCGTTTCCAGCCAGGGCGAAGAGGCATCGGCGCGGCGCGGGCGCGCTCTCGCGAGGAACGCGGAGTTCAGCGCTCGTCGTCCTCGCCGCCGCCGTCGGTCAGCGCGGCGTCGCCCGCGATGACGTAGCTGCCCGAGAGCCAGCGGTTGAGATCGACCGCCTTGCAGCGCGGCGAGCAGAAGGGATAGCTCTCGCGCGCGGCCGGCGCCCCGCATTCGGGGCACCGGCGCTTGGGGCGCAGAGGCGTGACGGGCGCGACCATCGGCTCAGAGCGTGCCGGGCGTCGCCTCGGCGGGCGCCGGGCGGGCGGGAAGATCGGGGCCGGCCTTCCAGCGGCCGTGAATGTCGAACCCCTCGCCGCCGAGCAGCGCCAGCGTCTCGTAGAGCGGCAGGCCGACGACATTCGTGTAGGAGCCGACGAGCCGCACCACGAAGGCGCCGGCCAGCCCCTGGATGGCGTAGCCGCCGGCCTTGCCGCGCCATTCCTGCGAGGCGACGTAGGACTCGATGTCCTCGCGCGACAGGCGCTTGAAGCGCACGCGGCTCTCCACGAGGCGCTGGCGCGCGGCGCCGCGCGGCCCGACGACGCACACGCCCGTGTAGACGCGGTGCGTGCGGCCGGAGAGGAGGCGCAGATTGGCGACCGCGTCCTCGGAGAGTTCGGCCTTGGGCAGGATCTGGCGCCCGACGGAAACGACGGTGTCGGCGGCCACCACGTAGATGCGCCCCGCCGGATCGAGCTCGGCCATGGCGCGGGCGACCACGTCCGCCTTCTCCTTGGAGAGGCGCTTGGCCAGCGAGCGCGGATGCTCGTTGCGCGCGGGCGTCTCGTCGAGATCGGCCGGCATCAGGCGGTCCGGCTCAATGCCGGCCTGCTGCAGGAGCTCCAGCCGGCGCGGCGAGCCGGAGGCGAGCACCAGTTGCCTTCGGGCCAAGACGGCGGCTCTACTTGAAGCGGTAGGTGATGCGACCCTTGGACAGGTCGTAGGGCGTCATCTCCACCAGAACCTTGTCGCCGGTGAGGACGCGGATGCGGTTCTTGCGCATGCGGCCGGCCGTGTGGGCGATGATCTCGTGGTCGTTCTCGAGCTTGATGCGGAAGGTGGCGTTCGGCAGGAGCTCGGTCACGGTTCCGGGGAACTCGAGGACTTCTTCTTTCGGCATAAGGTGGTGGGCCTTCGGGGCTGGTCGCGCGCCGGCCAGAGAGACCGGCGGCAAAGGGGGAACGGCCGCAGGACTGCGGCTCCGATCATCAAAGATGCGCCCTCCATCGGCGCAATCGGGAAAAAAATCAAGCTGAACGACAGGCGGCGCCCGCGCCGGGCGGTCCCCCTGCCGCCGCCGCGCCCGTTTCGCGGAGGCGCGCGGCGCGCCCTCAGCCGGAGATGCGCTCCACCTCCGCCCCGCAGGCGCGAAGCTTCTCCTCCAGCCGCTCGAAGCCGCGGTCGAGATGGTAGACGCGGTTGACGAGCGTCTCGCCCTCGGCGGCGAGCCCGGCGATGACGAGCGAGACCGAGGCGCGGAGGTCGGTCGCCATCACCGGGGCGCCGGCGAGCCGTCGCACGCCCTCCACGGTCGCGATCTGGCCCGAGAGCTGGATCTTCGCGCCCAGGCGCGCCAGCTCCTGCACATGCATGAAGCGGTTCTCGAAGATCGTCTCGGTGATGCGCGAGGTGCCGTCGGCCATGGTCATCAGCGCCATGAACTGCGCCTGCAGGTCGGTCGGGAAGCCCGGGAACGGGTCCGTCATCACGTCGACGGCCTGGATGCCGCCGCCGTTGCGGAAGACGCGGATGCCCCCGTCCAGCGCCTCGACGCCGACGCCGGCCTGACCGAGCGTGCCGAGCGCCTGCGACAGGAGATCGGCGCTCGTGCCCTGCAGCGTCACGTCGCCGCCGGTCATGGCGACGGCCATGGCGTAGGTGCCGGTCTCGATGCGGTCGGGCAGGACGCGGTGGCGCGCGCCCGACAGCGCGGTCACGCCCTCGATCGTGATGGTCGGCGTGCCCGCGCCCGAGATCTTCGCGCCCATGGCGTTGAGGCAGGCGGCGAGATCGACGATCTCGGGCTCGCGCGCGGCATTCTCGATGATCGTCTCGCCCCTGGCCAGCGAGGCGGCCATGAGGAGGACGTGCGTGGCGCCGACCGAGACCTTCGGGAAGACGTAGCGCGCGCCCTTCAGCCCGCCGGGCGCCTCGGCGACGATGTAGCCGCGGTCGATCTCGATCGTGGCGCCGAGGGCGCGCAGCGAGTCGATGAAGAGGTCCACCGGCCGCGTGCCGATGGCGCAGCCGCCCGGCAGCGAGACGCGCGCCTTGTGCATGCGCGCGAGCAGCGGCCCGATGACCCAGAAGCTGGCGCGCATCTTCGAGACGAGCTCGTAGGGCGCGGTCGTGTCGACGATGTTGCGGGCGGTGAAGTGGATCGTGCGCCCGAGCCCCGGCTCCTGGCCGATGCGCTTGCCGGTCACCGAATAGTCGACGCCGTGATTGCCGAGGATGCGGATGAGCTGCTCGACATCGGCCAGATGCGGCACGTTCTCCAGCGTCAGCGTGTCGTCCGTCAGGAGCGAGGCGATCATCAGCGGCAGGGCGGCGTTCTTGGCGCCCGAAATCGGGATCGTGCCCCGCAATTCGTTGCCCCCGCGAATGCGAATGCGATCCATGAATGCCGTCCCGCGCAATGGAATTGGTCTGTCCCTTGCCCGGCTCTCTACACCAGCGACCCGGTGGTGACAAACGCCGCGCCCGCCCAAGCCCTTGATCCCCTTGCGGCCGGGGCTTGGGCGCGCGGACCGCCTATTCCGGCCGGATCAGCGCGACGATGCCGAAGACCACGAAGGCGAAGACGGCGATCTTCCAGAAGTCGGAGCGGCGGCGAAGGCCCGGCCAGCCGATCGGCCGACAGATCTGGGCGCCCATCAGGACGATGAAGAGAACGGAGAAGAGCTTGCTCATGCGCTCTCTTAGCCGGTTTTGCGCTGTTCGGCTCTCCTGCGCGGCGGCCCGACGCGCGGAACCGACCGGCGGCCCCCCGCGGACCGCCGGCCGGATCGAGCGGCGGGCCGCCCCTGGGCTTCCCGAAGGAAGCCGCGAAGCTACGGCGGGACCGGGCGCAAGGATGCAGCGCCGGCACGCGGAAAGATCGCAGGCGCGACCCCATCGCTCAACCGAGGGGAATTACGGTGACGGCGCCGGTGCCGAAAGCGTCAGATCGTGTGGATCGCGCCCGAGGCGAGGACGGGGCCGGTCGGCAGGCCGGTCGGCGAGCCGCCTTCGGGCTCCAGCGAGACGGCGAGCGCGGTGTCCGGGGCCATCGCGTCCATGCCCTCCATCACCATGCGCAGGGGATGGTCGGTGCCCACGAGCCCGAGCGAGCGCGGGGCGGCGCCCGCGGGCCCGACGAGCCAGAGCTCGGGCACGCGGCCGGGCTGCGCCTCGACGGCGACGGGCACGAGCGTCGCCATGGCGCTGGCGCGGTCGATGACGACGGTGAAGAGCGGGCGCCCGTCGCTGCCGGCGAGCGTGGCGAACATCGCGCCGCGATCGGCGGGCTCGGGCGCGGAGAGGAGCACGAAGGCGAGGGCGGCGAGACTGGAGGCGGCAAGGCCGAACCCGCCGATCCCGAGCCAGCGCCAGAAGGCCGCGACGCCGCGCGCGGGAAGAGAGGCCGCGGCGGGCGCGGTGCGCGTCAGCCGGTCGAGACGGCGTTCGAGGCGCGCGCGGGCGCCCGGCGGCGGCTCGACGGGCTCGATGGCCTCTGCCAGCGGGGCGAGCCGCGCCGTCCAGTCCTCGAGCGCGCGCGCGAAGGCCGGGTCGCGGGCCGCCCGGCGCTCGGCCTCGCGCCGCTCGTCGCCGGAGAGGAGGCCGAGCGCGTGCTCGGCGGCGAGGTCGCGCTCCTCGTCGGGGGTCCCGTCGATCGGGGGCGGAAGCGTCGTCATGGCGCGAGACATCCCCGCAGGCGGATGAGGCCGCGCCGGATGAGGCTCTTCATCGTGCCGAGCGGCAGGCCGGCGCGGCGCGCCAGCTCGTCATAGGTCAGCCCGCCGTAGAAGGCGGCGGCGATGGCGCTGCGGGTTCTGGCGTCGAGCGCCGAGAGGCAGGCGGCCAGGCGCCGCTGCTCCTGCGAGGCGCTCAGCGCCTCGAACGCGTCCGGCCGTTCCTCGGCCACCTCGCCCGCCTCGTCGAGCGGGCGGTCGAAGGCGCGCGGCCCCAGCTGCCGCAGCCGGTCGATGGCGCGGTTGCGCGCGATGGTCGAGAGCCAGGTGATCGGGCTCGCGCGGCTCGCGTCGAAACTGTCGGCCCTGTTCCAAACGGTCAGATACACGTCCTGCAGCACGTCCTCGGCGTCCTCGCGATCGCCCAAGATACGCAAGGCCACGCCGAAAAGCTTCGCCGAGGTGAGGTCGTAGACATGGCCGAGCGCGGCCCGCTCGCCCTTGGCGACGCGCGCGATCAGCGCCACGAGCCGCTCGCGCGCCTCGTCCGGGCCGGAAGCCCGCCTCAAGATCGGTAAAGGATGCGAAGGGTCGTCATGGCGCGCAGCCGAACAGGCTTCTTCCGCGCTTGTCAACGCGCCGGCGACCCTGCGGCGCAGCATCGCGGCGCGCTGGACGCGGCGCGCCGGCGCGGCACCTGAGCGGCGAAGGGCGATCGACCGGCCCGCGCGTCGCGGAACGCTTGGGCCCCCATCGCACTTGCCGGACGCGTGTCGAACCCGAAAAGGAGACCCCCATGAGCCTCGACCCCGCCCCGACCCGGTCGGACCCCATCGCCATCGCGCCCGCCCGGGGCGCCGTCGTCGTCGATTTCCACGGCGCGATCGTCGCCTCCACGAAACGGGCCCTCCGGCTTTCGGAAGACGGCTACGAGCCGGTCTACTACATTCCGAAGGAGGACGTGGAGATGGCCTTCCTGCACGAGACCAACCGGCGCACGACCTGCCCGCACAAGGGCGAGGCGCGCTACTGGTCGATCTCGGCCGAGGGCATGGCCGCCGAGAACGCCGTCTGGGCCTACGACACGCCGAAGGCCGGCGTGGCGCAGATCGCCGGCCACGTCGCCTTCGACAAGCGCCATGTCGTGGTCAAGGCCGACGAGGCCTGACCACGACCGGCCCGTCGGCGACCTGACCCTTTGGGTCCGGCCCTGCGATGCCGGAAGGCGGCCGAGCGCCGCGCGCGGTGATGTCAGCGGTCGCTGTGGCCGAGGCTGCGCTGGGGATCGAGCCGGTCGCGCACGCGCTGCTTGAGCACCTTCGCCTCGGGAAAGCCGCCATCGGCCTTGCGCTCCCAGAGCGTGGCGCCGTCGTAGCGGATCTCGAAATGCCCGCCCGTGGCCGGCACCAGCGCCACCTCGGCGAGATCGCCGCCGAAGGTGGAGAGAAGCTCCTGCGCGAGCCAGGCCGCGCGCAGGAGCCACTGGCACTGCGTGCAATAGGCGATCTCGATGCGCGGCCGCGCGGCGCTCTCGTCCATGGTCCCGTCCCCGTCTCGTCTGCGCCCCTCGGCGCGCCGGTTCTTCGCCCGCCGGCCCCGACAAGGCCGCGCGCCGCCCTATCATAGCGGGTGCGGACCGCCGAAGGCACGGCGGCGCGCGAGGGGGCGAGAGCCGAGGGCATGACGACGACGAAGGCCGTATCCGGTCGCACGCACCGGCCGCGCACCTGGCTGGCGCGCAAACGCATCAAGCTGCGCCGGCTCTATCACGGCCATCGCCCGTCGGCGCTGCGCTTCCAGATGGGCGTCCTGGTCGTGGACCTGGCGATCATCGTCCTGTTCATCTTCGCGCCGGTCCTGCGCGACACGCCGGCCTATCTGTGGCTGGACTATTCGGTCGCCGCGGTACTGGCGCTGGATCTGGGCGCGCGCACCTTCGCCGCGCGCCATCCCTGGCGCTACCTGCGCCAGCCCTTCGTGGTGCTCGACCTCTTCATCCTCGTCACGCTCCTCTTCCCGCAGACCTTCGTCAATCTGGGCTTCCTGCGGATCGTGCGGCTCTGGTCGCTGTCGCGCAGCGGCTTCCTGTGGCGCCCGCTGCGCCGCTCGCGCTTCGCGCTCTACGAGACGCCGGCGCGCGCGGTGGTCAATCTCGTCGCCTTCCTCTTCGTGGCGACGGGCTTCGTCTACACGTTCTTCTTCCGGCGCGGCTCCGGCATGACGGGCTATGTCGACGCGCTCTACTTCACCGTGACCTCGGTGACGACGACCGGCTACGGCGACATCACGCTGGAGGGGCCGGGCGGCAAGCTCACCGCCATCGTCATCATGATCACCGGCATCTCGCTCTTCGTGCGCCTCGCGCAGGCCGTGTTCAAGCCGACCAAGGTGGAGTTCCCCTGCCCCGCCTGCGGCCTGCGCCGGCACGATCCGGACGCCGTCCACTGCAAGGCCTGCGGCCACCTCCTCAACATCCCCGACGACGGCAACGACTGAGGGCTCAGCTCTTCAGCCGGTATCCCGTGCGGAAGATCCAGACGATGACGGCAAGGCTCGCGGCGAGGAAGAAGAGCGTGACGGCGAGGCTGACGGCGACGGGCACGTCGGCCGTGCCGAAGAAGGACCAGCGGAAACCCGAGACGAGATAGAGCACCGGGTTGAAATGCGTCACGACCTGCCAGGCCGGCGGCAGCATCTCGACCGAGTAGAACGAGCCGCCGAGGAAGGTCAGCGGCGTGATGACGAGGAGCGGCACGAGCTGCAGCTTCTCGAACCCGTCGGCCCAGACCCCGATGATGAAGCCGAAGAGCGAGAAGGTGACGGAGGTGAGGACCAGGAAGAGGATCATCACCACCGGATGCTCGATGCGCAGGTCCACGAAGAGCGCGGCGGTGGCGAGGATGATGAGGCCGAGGATCAGCGACTTCGTCGCCGCCGCCCCGCAATAGCCGAGGACGATCTCGAGCGGCGAGACCGGCGCCGAGAGGAGCTCGTAGATCGTGCCGGAGAAGCGCGGGAAATAGATGCCGAAGGCCGCGTTCGACAGGCTCTGCGTCAGGAGCGAGAGCATGATGAGGCCGGGCACGATGAAGGCGCCGTAGGAGACGCCCCCGACCTCCGAGATGCGCGAGCCGATCGCCGCGCCGAACACCACGAAATAGAGCGTCGTGGACAGGACCGGCGAGATGACGCTCTGCAGGAGCGTGCGGCGCATGCGCGCCATCTCGAACGCGTAGATCGCGCGGACCGCGAAGAGGTTCATGCCCGCTCCTTCACGAGGCTGACGAAGATCTCCTCGAGCGTGCTCTGCTTGGTGGAGAGGTCGCGGATGCGAAGGCCGTTCTCGGCGAGCGTGCCCATGAGGGCGGCGATGCCCGTGCGCTCGGCGCGCGTGTCGTAGGTATAGGTGAGGGTGAGCCCGTCGGGCGAGAGCGACAGGCCCTGTGGCGGCAGGCCCGGCGGCAGGGCGGAAAGCGGCGCGTCGAGCTGCAGCACGAGCTCCTTGTGGCCGAGCTTTCGCATCAGCTCCAGCTTCTCCTCCACGAGGATCAGCGAGCCGCCGGTGATGACGCCGATGCGGTCGGCCATCTCCTCGGCTTCCTCGATATAGTGCGTGGTCAGGATGACGGTGACGCCCTCGTCGCGAAGGCCGCGCACCACCTGCCACATCTCGCGGCGCAGCTCCACGTCGACGCCCGCCGTCGGCTCGTCCAGGAAGAGGATCTCGGGCTCGTGGGCGAGCGCCTTGGCGATGAGGACGCGCCGCTTCATGCCGCCCGAGAGCGTCATGATGCGATTGTCCTTCTTCTTCCAGAGCGACAGCTCGCGCAGCACGCGCTCCACCACGGCGTCGTCGCGCGGGCGGCCGAACAGGCCGCGCGAGAAGGAGACCGTGTCGAAGACGGTCTCGAACGCATCCGTCGTCAGCTCCTGCGGCACGAGGCCGATCTTGGAGCGGGCGGCGCGATAGTCGTGCGCGATGTCCCTCCCGTCCACCGTGACGGTGCCGGTCGTGGGCGTCACGAGGCCGCAGATGATCGAGATCAGCGTCGTCTTGCCCGCGCCGTTCGGCCCGAGCAGGGCGAAGATCTCGCCCTTGGCGATGGAGAGATCGATGCCCTTCAGGGCGGTGAAGCCGCCCTTGTAGGTCTTGGACAGCCCCCTGACCTGAAGGATCGCGGGGGCGGCCGGCATGAATTTGGCGATGGCGGACATGGCGGAAGGGGCGCTCGCGTCGTGGTGCGGACCCCGTGTCTTCGGGCGCGTCTGGCGCCTGCCGGTCCGTCAGGGGGTCACAGATAGGGCCGGCTCGCGCGCGGGCCAATGGCCGCGCACCGTTCCGGCCCCGTCCGGACCGCCCGGCGCGGTCAGCGCAGGCGCGGCGGGCTGGTGCGGAAGCGGCCGGCGTCGATCTCGCGCTCGCGCATCTCGAGGTCCGAGAGCGAGGTGGCTTCGGAGAGGTAGCGGTCGCTGCGGCTCTGGCGCTGGCGGCCGGCGAAGAGGCTCTTGAGGTTCATGGCAGTCTCCTTTCGGTTCCGAATATGGGCGCCGTTGTGCAGTGCAGCAACGACCACATCCGCAACGCAGCCATGCGTTCGAGCCCCCTCTGCGAAACGATTCAGTAAGCCGTTTCGGCAGCGTTGCCGCGCTGGCGCCGTTCCAGCGCGAGCGAGGCGAAGAACACCGCGAGGCCGCCGACGGCGAGCGCCGCGCCCACCCAGCCGGTCGCCGCGTAGCCGTGGCCGGCGGTGATGGTGAGGGCGCCGAGCCAGGCGCCGAGGCCGTTGGCGAGGTTGAAGGCGGAATGGTTGAGGGCGGCGGCGAGCGTCTGCGCCTCGCCCGCGACGTCCATCAGGCGGATCTGCAGCGCCGGGCCGATGGCCACCGCCGAGGCGATGAGGAAGACGCACAGGCACAGCATGAAGGGGATCTGCGCGGTGAGCGCGAAGAGCGCGAGCACCACGACGTTCCAGAGGAGCGCGCCGCCGACCGTCGCCATCAGCGCCCGGTCGGCGAGGCGCGCGCCGACGACGTTGCCGACGATCATGCCGGCGCCGAAGATGGCGACGACGAAGGGCACCGCCGAGGCGCTCATGCCCGCGACTTCCGTCGCGGTCGAGGCGATGTAGCTGTAGACGGCGAACATGCCGCCGAAGCCGATGGCGCCGATGCCGAGCGTCAGCCAGACCTGCCCGTTGGCGAGCGCGCCGAGCTCGCGCAGGGGGCTGGAGCGCGGCGCGGCGCGGTCGGCCGGCAGGAGGCAGGCAATGAGGAGGACGGTGAGCGCGGCCAGCGCCCCCACGAAGCCGAAGGACAGGCGCCAGGAGAAGGCCTGCGACATCCAGGTGGCGAGCGGCGTGCCGAGAAGCGTGGCGACGGTGAGGCCGAGCATGATGCGCCCGACCGCCTGCGAGCGCTTGCTCGGCGGCTGGAGCGCGGCGGCGACGAGTGCGGCGACGCCGAAATAGGCCCCGTGCGGCAGGCCCGAGAGAAAGCGCACCAGGGCGAAGGTGGCGTAGTCGGGCGCCAGCGCCGAGGCGACGTTGCCGGCGGCGAAGAGCATCATCAGGATGAGGAGCAGCGTGCGCCGCGCCAGCGTCGAGCCGAGGACGGCGATGACCGGCGCGCCCACGACGACGCCGAAGGCATAGGCGCTGATGACATGGCCCGACTGGGCGACGCCGATGTCGAGCCCGGCCGCCACCTGCGGCAGCATGCCCATGATGGCGAATTCGCCGGTGCCGATGGCGAACGCCCCCATGGCGAGCGCGAGTTCCACCAGGAGGACGCGCCGCGGCGTCAGCGCCGCCGTCGGCAGGAGCGGAATGGGTCCGGCTTCCGCGCGGGCGAGGCGCAGATCCAGTTCGGCGAGGTCTGACACCAGACGGCTCCGTCTCAAAGTCTGTCGGGGAATCGGTTCGGCCTCCCGGGCCGGACCTTGCGGCGCGGCGTGCGGGATGTATTCGGTAAGAGAAGCTTAGCGTGTTCGCCCGGTTCTAGCCCATCCTGCAACCGGCAGGTAGCCTGGGCCTTGCATGGGTCGCCGGCCGCCCGGGGCCGTCGCGGCCGGGTCCGAGGCGCGGCGAAAGCGCCGCGTCGCAGTGCCCGCGGGCCTGCATGGCGCCGGCGCCGAGCCTTGCGCCTGGCTCAAAGCTCGTCGGCGGGAATGCAGCGTCCGCGAAGGCGGTAGACGAGGCCGTCCGGTTCGTAGAGGAGCTCGGACTCGCCGTCGAAATAGGCGACGCCCATGCGCCCGAGGAGGCGCGAGCCGAAGCCCTTGCCCTGCGGCGCGACGACGGGGGGCCCGCCCCTCTCGCGCCATTCGAACTCGAGCACGCCCTCCTCCGCCTCCCGCCAGACGATGGAGACCCGGCCGGCCTCCGTCGCGAGCGCGCCGTGCTTGACGGCGTTGGTGGCCAGTTCGTTGACCGCGAGCGAGAGGCCGAGCCCCTGCTGGCGCGACAGGGCGAGCGCGGGACCGGAGATCTCGAAGCGGTCGGTGCCGTCGCGGTGGTGGGCGAGCGCGGCCTCCACCACGTCGCCGAAATCGAGCCCGGCCTCGCCGAAGGCGGTGAGGAGGTCCTGCGCGCTCGCCATGGCCGAGAAGCGCCCGGCCAGCGCGTCGCGCACCTCCGGCAGGCTGCGCGCGGTGCGGAAGGTCTGGCTGGCCACGGCCTGGACGAGGGTCAGCATGTTCTTCATGCGGTGGGCGAGTTCGCGCGTCAGGGTCTGGCGGCGCTCCTCGCTGGCGCGCAGCTTCGCCTCGGCCCGGCGCTGCGCCTCGATGGCGAGGTCGCGCAGGAGGACGTCGCGGCGCAGCCGGATCAGCGTCATCGCCTGGCGGGCGAGCGCGTCGAGCGCGCGCCTCTGATCGTGCGTCAGCCCGCCCGCGCGGGGCGTCTTGTCGATGGCGCAGACCGTGCCGAGCGCCACGCCCTCATCGTTGCGGATGACGGCGCCGGCATAGAAGCGAATATGCGGATCTTCGGTGACGAGCGTGTTGCAGGCCGTGCGCGGATCGGCCGTCAGGTCCTCGATGACGAGGATCCTGTCCTCGCGCAGCGCATGGGCGCACACGCTCTGGCTGAGCGGCGTCTCGGCCGGCTCGAAGCCGCGCCGCGCCTTGAACCACTGCCGGCCCTCGGCCACGAGGCTGACGAGCGCCACCGGCGTCTCGCAGATCACGCAGGCAAGCTCCACGATCTCCTCGAAGCCCGGCTCCGGCGAGGTGTCGAGGATATGGTACTCGGCGAGCGCGGCGAAGCGCGCAGCGTCGGTGGGGTCGGCGGGTCGGTCCGTCATCGTCCAGTCGGGATCATCGGCGCGCCAGGACGCCACGCGCGATGCTTAGCCACGAAAACGCCTTGCGGGCAACCGGCGGGCGCGGCGAAAATCGTGCCTCACGCCACCGCGACCTCGAGCGTGCCCACGCCCTCGATCGCCGCCGACAGCCGGTCGCCGCGCCGCACGGGGCCGACGCCGGCGGGCGTGCCGGTCATCAGGACGTCGCCGGCGGCGAGCGGGAAGAGGCGCGACAGATGGGCGATCGCCTCGCCGACCGACCAGATCATCTGCGACAGGTCGCCGCTCTGACGCCGCGCGCCGTTCACGTCGAGCGTGATGGCGCCGCGGGCCGGATGGCCGATCTCGGCCGCGCTTCGCAGGGCCGAGACGGGGGCGGAGGCCGCGAAGGCCTTGCCCGTCTCCCAGGGCCTCCCCTTGGCCTTGGCCTCGCCCTGCAGGTCGCGGCGCGTCATGTCGAGCCCGACGCCGTAGCCGAAGACGGCCGCCAGCGCCTCGGCCGGATCGAGGTCGCGCCCGCCCGCCTTCAGCGCGACGACGAGCTCCACCTCGTGATGCACGTCCGCGCTCATCGTCGGATAGGGAAAGCGCCCGTCGCAGACGAGGTCGCCGGCGTTCTTCTGGAAGAAGAAGGGCGGCTCGCGGTCCGGGTCGGCGCCCATCTCGCGGGCATGGTCGGCGTAGTTGCGCCCGACGCAATAGACGCGGCGCACGGGAAAGAGCGCCGCCGTGCCCGCGACGGGCAGGCCGGTGACGGGCGCGGGCGGAAAGACGAAGTCGGACATGGACGGACCTTGGGGGGAAGGGACGAGGGCGGGCGGGCGGCGGAACGGATCGTCAGAGGTCGGCGCGCAGCGCCACGCTGACGCCCGCGCCCGGCCGGTGCTCGATCTCGGCCTTGAGGCTCTGGGCCATGGCGCGCACGAGCTTGCCGCCGATGCCCGTGCCCTTGGGCGGCGCGGCGCCGCCGCTCGCCATTCCGCAGCCGTCGTCCTCGACATGGATGCAGAACGCCTCGCCCTCGAGCGTCGCGGTGACGCGGATCTCGCCCGCCGTGCCGGCGGGATAGGCGTATTTGCAGGCGTTGGAGATCAGCTCGTTGACGATGACGCCGACCGAGACGGCGCGGTCGGTCTTCAGGCGGAAGGGCGGCGCGCTGACGCGCACGCGCCGCGGCGAGGCCGGCGTCGACCACGTCTCCTCGAGGTCGAGCGCGAGCGCGTCGAGATAGTCGGCCATGTCCACGGTCTCGATGTCGTTCGAGGTGTAGAGACGCCGGTGCACCTGGCCGATGGCGCGGATGCGCTGCTGGGTGTTGCGCAGGGCCTGGCGCGCGTCCTCGTTGGCGAGCGCGGAGGCCTGCATGTTGACGAAGGTGGAGACGATCTGCAGCGAGTTGGCGATGCGGTGGTTGGTCTCCTTCAGCAGCGCCTCGAGCCGCTCGTTGGAGGCCTTCAGCGCCGCCTCGGCCTGCGACTTGGCGCCCACGAGCGCGGCCCGCTCGAGCGCGTTGGCGAAGGAGGTCGCCAGGAGGTCGAAGAAGTCCTCGCCCACCGTCTTCACCACGTAGTCCGCGGCGCCCGCCTTCAGCGCGGCGACGGCGACGCGGCTCTCCTCCGAGCCCGTGACATAGACGACCGGCGGCAGCACCGGCAGCGCCTCGCGCAGCATGGCGAGCGTCTCCAGCCCGTCGCGGCCGGGCATGTAATGGTCAATGGCGATGAGGTCGAAACGCTCGCGGCGCAGGATCTCCAGCCCCTCGTCGCCGCCCTCGGCGGTGCGCATGGCAAAGCCCCGACGGCGCATGGCGCGCTCGGTCAGCGTCCTCAGGCCTTCGTCGTCGTCGATATAGAGGATGGAGGGCAAGATCTGTCTCAGCCCTCGCCCGGATCGGGGAGCTGGATCACCGAGAGGAACAGGCCGAGCTGGCGGATGGCCTGGGCGAAGCTCTCGTAGTTCACCGGCTTGGTGATGTAGACATTGGCGCCCAGATCGTAGCAGCGCTGGATCTCGACCTTGTCGTCGGTCGTGGTCAGGACGACGACCGGCGTGCGCCGCAGCGGGCTCGTCTCGGTCTTCATCCGCTGCAGGATGTCGGTGCCGCTCATGTCCGGCAGGTTGAGATCGAGCAGGACGAGCGCCGGGCCGTTGCGCGCCGGCCCCTCGGGCGACTCGAACAGGAAGTCCAGCGCCGAGGTCCCGTCGGTGAAATGGCGGATCGGGTTGGTGACGCCGGCACGGCGGATGTTCTTCTCGATGAGGCGCGCGTGACCCTCGTCGTCCTCGACCATCACGATATTCACGGAGAGATGAGCGTTCAACGACTTGGACCTCAGGAGACAGCGGATTGCGCGGGCATTGAAAGGCGGAATGTCGCACCTTCGTCAAGGGCGGAGCGGCAGCCGATCATGCCGCCCAGACGATAGGCCATCGCCCGCACATGGGCGAGGCCGATCCCCTCGCCCGGCTGGTCCTGCACGCCGGAGCGGCGGAAGAGGTCGAAGACGCGGTCGTGATCCTTCGGATCGATGCCGCGCCCGTTGTCCTCCACCTCGAAGAGGACGCGGTCGCCGAGCCGCTGTCCGCGCACCGTGATGCGGCCGGGGCGCCCGGGCTTGAGATATTTCACCGCGTTCTCGATGAGGTTGGAGAAGATCTGCTCGATGGCGACGCGGTCGGTGACGATGGCGGGCAGCGGCTCGACCGTGATCTCCGCCCCCGTCTCGCCGAGCCGGTGCTGCATGGAGGCGACGATGCCCGAAACGAGCTCGTTCATGTCGAGGCGCTCGGGCGTGACGACGCGCCGCCCCTCGCGCGACAGGCGCAGGATGGCGTTGATGAGCCGGTCCATCTTCTGCGTCGAGGTGCGGATGAAGCGGATGGATTCGGGAAGGTCCTCGCGCACGGCGAGGCGGTCGTCGGCCGACACGAGGTCGGGCGCCTGCGCCTCCACCCGGTCGAGCAGGCCGCCGAGCTGGCCGACGGCCGCGTCGAGCTCGGCGGTGAAGCCCATGACGTTGACGAGCGGCGAGCGCAGGTCGTGGCTGACGATATAGGCGAAGCGCTGGATCTCCTCGTTGGCGCGGGTGAGGTCGGCGGTGCGCACGGCGACCTCGCCCTCCAGGTCCTCGTTGAGGAGGCGCAGGCGGTCCCGCGAGGCGGCGAGCTCGGCGGCGTTGCGCCGGCTCGCCCAGATCGTCAGGGCGGCGAGGAGGAGGAGGAAGAGGCCCGCCACCACGAGGGCGGCGAGCGAGACCACGATGGAGCGGCGGCTCGCCTCGCTGCGCTCGGAGAAGAGGCGGGCCTCGGCGGCGTCCATGTCCTGCGTGACGAGGCGCACCTGGCGCACGTAGTCGGCCGCGCCGTCCTCCACGAAGCGGCGCGCCCGGCCGGTGGCGTCATCGCCCGCCGCCTGCGCGATGGAGGTGCGCACGGAGGCGATCTGCGCGTCGATCTCGCCGGACAGGCGCCGCACGAGCGCGCTCTGCCCGGCATTGTCGCCGACGAGGTCGGAGATGCGCGCCATCGTCTCGGGCAGGGCCTGCGCCGCCACCTCGAAACTCTGCGCGAAGCGCTCGTCGGGCTCCAGCAGGTAGCCGCGCCGCGCCGTCTCGGCCCGTTCGCTCAGCGAGCGCAGTTCGGCGAGCGCGTACTGCACCTGCACCGTATGCGTGAGCCGCTCGGCGTTCTCGACGCTGCGCAGCACCGTCCAGGTCGCGGCGATGCCCACGAAGACCATCAGGGCGAAGCCCGCGGTCAGCGCGGCGACGAAGGAGGGACCGGCCAGCCGGTCGGACAGTTTCATGGCGGCGGCCGCTCCCCTCGCGATGGTGACCCGCCAGGGATTAGCCTCGGTGCGGCGGGCGGGCAATGGTTGCCCCGCCCGCCGCGCCCGAGGCGGCGTCGCCCTCCCGGCGGCGCCCGCCATGCCCGCCCCGGGTCGCCGCCGGGGCCCCCGCCCCCGCCCTCAGTGGCGCAGGAGCAGCGGGACCGGGCATTCCGAAAGGAGATCGCGCGTCACGCCCCCGAGGATGAACTCGCGCAGGCGCGAGCGGCCGTAGGCGCCGCACACGATCATCTCGGCCCCCGTCACCTGCGCCTCGCGGATCAGCGCCTCGGCCGGCCGCGCCCAGTCCGACAGGTGGCGGATCTCCACGTCCACCCCGTGCCGCGAGAGATGGCGCGCCATGTCGGCGGCCGGCTCGCGGTGGCGCTCCTCGTCCGAGCCGCCCTCCGAGACGGAGGCGAGGATGGCGAGGTCGCAGGCCCGCAGGAAGGGCATCGCCGCGTCGATCGCGGCGGCGCATTCGGCGCTGTCGCGCCAGCCGATGACGACGCTGCGCGGCACCGCCGGGAAGCGCCCCTCGGGCGGCACGACGAGCACGGTGCGGTCGGCCTCGAAGAGCACGGCGTCGACGAGTTCGGGCCAGTGGCGCGTCTCGCCATAGGGCCGGCCCATGACGAAGACGTCGCTGGTGCGGGCGATGCGGGCGGCGGCGTTGGAGAGGCCGGCCAGCATCTCGTCGAAGCGGCGCACTTCGGTCGGCGCGTCCGACACGGGCAGGCGCCGGCGCAGCGCCTCCTCGGTCTCCCCGCCCGCCTTCTCGCTCTGCTTGACGATCTCGGCCATCAGCCATTCGCTGCCGGGCCCCGGCGGGATCGGCGTCAGCGCGATATGGTTGGCGAGAAAGACCGTCAGATGCGCGTCCGCCGCCTCGGCGAGCGCCTGCGCATGGGCGATCTTGGCCTCGTCGCGCGCCGAGCCGTCGGCGTGGACGGCGATGTCGGCAAGGCCGGCGAGGCGCCCGGCGCCGGGTGCGAGGCCCGAGCCGAGCGCGCCCGCGACATGGCCGTTCGTCTCCTTGGACTGGGACATTCTGCTCATGCGACTTCTCCTCCGGGGGATGACGGCGATGCGGCAGGGATATCAGGCGGGCGGGGCACCGCATTGATGCAGATCAATCGCCGCCGCCTGCGGCGGGGTCCTCGGAGCGCAAGCGGAAAAATCTTCGCGGGGGCGTGGATGGAAACGCGATCGTGCCGCGTATACGGGCCATGAAGCGCGAGACATCCGACCTCGACGTCCTGGCCGAGCTGGCCCCGATGCGCCGCTACGCGCTGTCGCTGACGCGCGACCCGGCGGCGGCCGAGGATCTCGTGCACGACACGCTGGTGCGCGCCATCGAGCGGCGCGAGCAGTACCGGCCGGGCCGGCCGATGCGCGTCTGGCTCCTGTCGATCCTGCACAACCGCTTCGTCGACGGCCTGCGCCGGCGCAAGGCGGACGCCGCGCGCGACGCCGAGCTCGGCCGCCTCGCCCCCGAGATCGCGCCGCCCGCGCAGGAGGACGCGCTGAGGCTCGCGGATCTTCGCCGCGCCTTCCTCACCCTTCCCGAGGAGCAGCGCGCCGCGCTCCATCTCGTGACGATCGAGGGCCTGTCCTACGAGGATGCCGCGCGCGCCCTCGCCATTCCCGTCGGCACGCTCGTCTCGCGCCTGTCGCGGGCCAGGGCCCGGCTGCGCGGCATCGAGGAGGGCGCGCCGTCGGCCGCGCCGGCCGAAAATGTCGTGCCCTTCACCCCGAGCGCCAGAACGTCAGGAGGCTTCGATGGAGCGTGACGCCGATCCCGTGATCGAGAGCGATCTCATCGCCTATGTCGACGGCGAGCTGACGCCGGCCCGGCGCATCGCGGTCGAGGCCCATCTCTCCGGCCATCCGGCCGAGGCCGCGCGCGTCATGGCCGACCTTCGCGACCGCGACGCGCTGCGCCTGGCGCTGGCCGCGCCCGGCCGCGGCCTGTTCGAGCGCCCGGCCACCGCGCAGGCCGCCCGCCGCCTCGCCGCCGCGCTGCGGCGCGCGCGCTACGGCGAGGCCGCCCGGCGCGTGGCGGCCGTGGCGCTTCTCGTCGGCTTCGGCTGGCTCGCCCATGCCGGGATCGGCCCGCTCGGCGTGCGCCAGAGCGTCGCCTCCAGCCCGCCGCCCGATTTCGTGTCGGAAGCCTTCATGGCCCACCGCACGTCCGAATTGCGCGCCTCGATGGCCTCGCTGCCGGAGGCCACCGGCTTCGATCCGGCCGAGATCCTCGCCGCGACGGCGATCGCCCTGCCCCGCCTGCCGAAGGACTGGCAGGTGCGCGACGCGCAGGTCTTTCCCTCGCCCTTCGGGCCGAGCGTCGAGCTGACGCTTGCCTCGCCCGATCTCGGCGCCCTCTCGCTCTTCGCCGTGCGCCCCGGCCGCTTCGACGTCTCGACGCCGGCGGTCTCCAGCGAAGGCGAGGCGAGCGCGGCCCACTGGCAGCTCGGAGACGTCGCCTACGCGCTCGTCGCCTCCAAGGCGCGCCGATCCTCCATCGAGCATGCGGCGCGCGATCTCGCCGACACGCTCTACTGACCCGTCCCACCAACCGGAGACTTCCCGATGAACACGCCGTTCCAGGACCAGCGCTGGGGCGCCCCGCCCCGAACCGGCCTGCCCGCCGGTGCCCAGAGCGCCGCCCTCTTCGACGAGGGCCTGCGCCGACACATGCTGTCGGTCTACAACTACATGGGCCTCGGCCTCGTGGTGACCGGCCTCGTCGCCTATATCGTGGGCACGACGCCCGCCCTCTACGTGCCGATCTTCTCCTCGCCGCTCAGATGGGTGGTGATGCTGGCCCCGCTCGCCTTCGTCCTCGTCTTCTCGTTCCGCATCCAGACCATGTCGGCGGCGGGCGCGCAGGCCGCCTTCTGGGCCTTCTGCGCCGTCATGGGCCTGTCGCTCGCCTCGGTCTTCCTGGTCTTCACCGGCACCAGCATCGCCAATGCCTTCTTCGTCTCGGCGGCGATGTTCGGCGCCACGAGCCTCTACGGCTACACGACCAAGCGCGACCTCACGCAGTTCTCCTCGCTCCTCGTCATGGGCCTCATCGGCGTGGTGATCGCGAGCATCGTGAACATCTTCCTCGGCTCCTCGGCCCTGCAATTCGCCATCTCTGTGATCGGCATCATCGTCTTCGTCGGCCTCACGGCCTGGGACACGCAGACGATCAAGGAGCAGTACGCGGAGAACTTCTCGGCCGAGTCGCGCCAGAAGATGGCCGTGTTCGGCGCGTTCTCGCTGTTCCTGAACTTCGTCAACATCTTCCAGCTCGTCCTGTCGCTGACCGGCACGCGCGAGGAATAGCGGCGGGCCGCCGCACCGACGACCGGCGCGGCCCGCCGCCCGGCGGCGGCCCGTCCCCTGCCGCCGCTCCCCGAGGCCGGCCCCGCCGGCTTCGGACCCCATCCATCCCCAGGAACGACCGGAGACTTCCGATCATGGAACACCAGGACCGCAAGGCGATCGAGGATCTCTTCGCCAAGCTGGAGACCGTCGAGCGCTCGGCGCCGGCGCGCGACGGCGAGGCCGAGGCCTATATCGCCGACAAGATGCACCGCCAGCCCGGCGCGCCCTACTTCATGGCCCAGACCATCGTGATGCAGGAAATGGCGCTGGAGAACCAGGCGCGCGAGATCGAGGCGCTGCGCGCCGCGCAGGTCTCCCGCCAGGTCGGCCACGGCCAGCCCCAGGGCGGCGGCTTCCTGTCGCGGCTCCTGGGCGGCTCGCAGCCGAGCCGAGCCCCCGCTCCGCAGGGCTACGGCCAGCCGGGCCACGGCCCGCAGCCGGGTTACGGACAGCCCTCCTACCAGGGCGCCGGCGGCGCCTGGGGCGGCGCGCGCCAGGGCGCGCCGGGCATGGCGTCCGGCCAGCACGCGATGCCCATGCAGGGTCGCTCGGGCGGCGGCTTCCTCGCCGGCGCCGCGCAGACGGCGATGGGCGTGGCCGGCGGCGTCCTTCTGGGCAACGCGATCGGCTCGATGTTCGCGGGCGACGTGGCGGGCGAGGCGGCCGGCGCCGCCGAGGGCCTTGCGGCGGACGCGGGCGAGGCGGCGGGCGGCCTGCAGGAGGCCGCGATGCCCGAGGACGGCGGCGGCTTCTTCGACGGCGGCGGCTTCGACGAGGAGATCTGAGGCGCCCCGCGCCCGCGATGCGACGCAATCGATCGGGGGCTCAGCCCCCGATCTTCGTTTCGGCCTTGCGCTCGGGCGAATGCAGCCCGAAGGGCCGCGGCCATTTCCAGTCCTTCAGCTTCTCGCCGTCGCTGACGATCTCGCGCGCCATGCGCTCGCTGGTGCCCGGCTCCACGAGGCGCAGCTCCTCGGCGAGGCGCGAGGCGCTTTCCAGCGTCGGCCCGGTCGTCACCGGCACGCCGGCCGCCTCGATCCGCGCCACCGCCTCGCGCACGCCCGGCATCAGCCCCTCGGGCGTCACGTCGCGCAGGAACACGGCGAGGATCCGCCGCCCGTGGCGGGCGACGAGCTCGGCATAGATCGCCGCGTCGCTCTGCCCGGTGTCGCCGATCAGGAGGAAGGGCAGGTCGGGATAGCTGTCCATGAGATGGGCGACGGAGGCCAGCTTGTGGTCGGCATGGTTGCCCGTCAGCCATTTCTTGGCGTCGAGGCCGAAATCCTTCAGCATCATCGGCCCGTGCGGGATCTCGCGCAGCGTCAGGAAGTCGTCGATGAGGTCGTAGAGGTTCCACGGGCTGGAGGAGACGTAGAAGATCGGGTTCGTCTCGCCCCCGTCCCGGCCCGCGCACAAAGCCCGGTAGAACCAGGCGATGCCGGGAAAGGCCACGCGCCCCTCGGCCGAGTTCAGCGCCACGGTGCGCCAGTGGCGCAGGAGGTTGCGCGCGCCGGTCTCGATGATCGTGTCGTCGATGTCCGAGACGATGACATAGTCGGCGCGCGGCGAGACCGAGCGCAGCCAGGTCGTCTCGCGGCGCGGCTCGAAGGGGGCGTAGCCCTTGGCCTTCAGGAGCGTCAGCCTCACCTCCTCCCAGGGGCGCTCGGCCTGTGCCGGCTCGGCGCCGGCCTCCACCTCGATCTCGAAGAAGCCCTGCTCGTCCGTCACCGCCGTGCCGCTGCGCCCGCAGGCCTGCCAGGCGACCTCGGCCTCGCGGATCTCGTCGGTCTCGTAGCGGCGGAAGGTGCGCTTCAGATTTTCCCAGCGCGAGAGGGTGGGCTCGGCGCCGACGATGCCCTCGTCCTCCACCACGCGGCCGCCGAAATGCAGGCGCCCATGCGCGATATGGCCGCGATAGGGCAGGAGGATCGGCGGCGAGGTCAGGCCGAGCCGGATCTTGGCGTGGTAGCGCGCGTCGTCCCACAGGCCCGCGAGGCGCGAGACGACGGCGAGCGCCAGACGTTCGCCCCTCATGCGCGCCGGAAGAGGCTGGCGATGCGCTGCTTCCAGCTCACCGGGCGTTCGGGATCGGCGATGTCGCTTTCGGCGAGCATCTCCTCGTCGGGCGTCAGCGCCCGCATCGGCATCGGCACCATGCGCCGCCCTTGCGGGTCGAGCCGGTCGAGGACCGCGAAGAGCGAGCCGCCCGTCTCGGAGAGCACCGCGCGCACCGCCTCGAGGCTGCAGCCCAGATGCTCGGCCAGCAGCCCGTCGCGCTTCAGGAGGATCTCGCTGGCCATCTCGTCATCCTCCTCCTCGCGCTCCATCACGATGTCGCATTCGGTGTCGTAGCCGAGCGAGCGGTTGTTGAGATTGGCCGAGCCGAGCTTCAGGATGCGGTCGTCGGCGATCATGATCTTGGCATGGACATAGATCGGCGAGCCCGCCTCGTTGGCGGGATAGACGATGCGGAAGCGCCCGTGCCGGTCGGCCTTGTCGAGAAGATGCATCATGCGGATGCGGGCCGAGTCCATCGCCTTGGCCTCCAGCCAGCCGTCGGCCGTGTCGGGATTGACGACGAGGATCTGCGGCCCGTCCGGCTCGGCGAGGCGCGCGGCGATGGCCTCGGCGATCTTGCGCGAGGCGAAATACTGGCTCTCGATGTAGAGCGTGCGACGCACGGTCGCGACGATGGCGAGCGTGGCCGCCTCGATCTCGCAGATCTGGCGCCGGTCCTCGTATTCGGGCGCCGTGCGCGCGATGCCGACATCGACCTGCGTGAAGTCGACGGGCAGGCGCTGCGGCCAGATGTCCTTCTCGCCCGCCAGGACCTCGATCGTCTCGCCCGTCGCCCGCTCCCAGCGCATGCGCGCCAGTTCGCTCAGCGCCTTGGCGGCCGGCCCCGTCAGGCAGCTCGTCGCGTCGTGCCAGGGCCCGAGCGGCGCGCCGCGCGGCGTGTGCCGTCCGGCCCGGTTCTCCTCGTGCTCGCGCGTGTCCCAGCGCCCCACCGTCATGTCGATGCCGCCGCAGAAGGCGAGCGTCTCGTCGATGACGAGGAGCTTCATGTGATGGGCGGCCAGCGGGGGATGGGCGCCGTCGAGCTTCAGCTTCACCCGGCCGCCGAACATCCAGTTCAGCATGAAGAAGGGCGTCTCGCCGCGCCCGAGCGAGTTGAGGACGCCGAGATCCCATTTCAGGATGCGCACGTCGAGGCCGCGCCGGCGCCTGGAGATCCAGTTCAGGAACTTGCCGATCTCGTTCGGCCCCTCGAGCGTCGGCCCCTCCGGCTCCAGTTCGATGCGCGCGTCGAAGTCCCAGCCGATCAGGAAGATCGAATGTTCGGCGGCGAGCATGGCCTCCTTGGCGGCGTGGAAGAAGTCGGCGGCGTCGACGATGATCGACAGGCGGTCGGCGGTGGCGATCCGCCAGCAGGTCCGGCCCTCTTCGAGGATGGAGGGGGCGCTTCGGAACGCGGCGTCGTCTGGCATGTGGCTGGCTCGCCCTTCCTTGGCTTGAACCGGCAAAGATGGGAGAGCCGCGCGCGCCGGAAAGGACGTCCGGCACAATCGATGCCGTCGCGGCCACGCCCCGTGAAACTTCACCTGTCCGGTCATGATAGTCGAACGGTGCCCCCGCGCTGTCTTTCGCGCCATGCCGCGAAGTCGTCTTAGGACGATTAGCTAGTGCCCCGTGGTACTCCCTTCGTGTAGCCTGCGGTTCTGGAACACGTCCTTCGTCGGAACGCGACGAACGTCCCTTTCGATCTCGTAATCGTAAGTTGTGCCGCCATGTCCACGTTCGATGTCCACGCCATCGCGGTCCCCGCCTTCACCCTGACGGTCGAGCCCGACCGCACGCTGCGCTTCGCCAGCCTCAACGCCATCCATTCCAACCTCACGGGCCTGCGCGCGCAGGACATTGTCGGGCGCACCCCCGAGGAGTGCCTGCCCGCCGAGGTCGCGCAGAAGGTGAGCCCGCGCTATCTGGCCTGCGTCGTCACGCGCGCCGTGCAGGAATACGAGGAGGAGCTGGAGCTTCCCAACGGCCGCTTCTGGTGGCGCACCACGCTGACGCCGCTGCGCGAGAAGCCGAACGGTCCGGTCACGGGCATCCTCGGGCTCGGCATCGACATCACCTCGATCAAGCTCTCCGGCCAGGAGCTCGAGGCCTCCGGCTTCGATCCCCTGACGGGCGCGGCGAACGCGCGCCATCTCGAGAAGATGCTGGGCGATGCCGTCGGCCGGGCCGCGTCCGGCGGGCGCCCCTTCTCGCTCGTCCTCGCCCGGCTCGCCCAATCCGCCGACGCCTGCCCCGAGGAGATGCGCAAGTCGGTGATCGTCCATGTCGCCGGCCGCCTCAGGGAGAGCGTGCGCCAGACCGACACGGTGGCCCATCTGGGCGAGGGCCGTTTCGGCCTCCTCCTGTCGGCCGCCACCGAGGGCGCGCTCGAGGTCAGCCTCGACCGGTTCCGGCGCGGGCTGCAGGCGCCCGTCGCCCTCGGGCCGCAGGAGACGCCCATTGCCGTCGAGATCGGCGGCACCGTCTTCGCGGACGGAGCGAGCGCCGAGAGTCTGTGGAACGCGGCCGAGGCCGACCTCCTCGCCCGCGCCGCCCGCCGCGCGCCGGCCCCGCGCGCCGACCGCGGACCCGCGCTCGGCGCCCGCGCGCGCGGCTGAACCGCCGCCGGCCGGCCTTCGCGCTCCCGCGCCGGGCCGGGACCCCGCCGCCCGGCCCCTTCCGATGGCCCGCCGCGCTCCCTCCGATGCGCCGCCCGGCTCCGCCGTTCGGGCGAGGCGCGGCGCTCGTGCCCGCGCTATCCTCGCCTCCCTCCCCGCGCTCTCTTTTCCGAAGGCCCGGGGCCCAGGCGACAGGGAGAGTGCGATGACGATCCGTTCAGCCCGCGACCTCGTGACCGAGGCCAGCCGGACGATCACGACGCTGACGGCGGCCGAGGCCGCGCAGAGGGCGGGAAAGCCCGACACGGTCTTCGTGGATATCCGCGAGCGCGAGGAGCTGCAGCGCACCGGCATGGTGGCGGGCGCCATCCACGCGCCGCGCGGCCTGCTCGAATTCTACGCCGACCCCTCGAGCCCGAACCACATGGTGGCGCTGGCGCCCGAGCGCTCGCTTCTCCTCTACTGCGCCTCGGGCGGGCGCTCGGCCCTCGCGGCCGCCGCGCTCTCGCAGATGGGCTTCCCGCATGTCGCCCATGTCGCGGGCGGCTTCGCGGCGCTGAAAGCCGCCGGCATCCGCACCATGGCGCCCTGACGCGGCGCCGTCGACGGGGCGGGGGTCGGGCCCCCGCGAAAACTTTCCAAGGCGGCGGTTCTTTGCGAAAGAAGGCCGGACGCGAGCCCGCCGCACGGGCCGCGACGGCCGGAGAGAGCCCATGCCCGTCACGATCTATCACAACCCCGCCTGCGGAACCTCGCGCAACACGCTGGAGATGATCCGCCAATCGGGAGAGGAACCGAAGGTGATCGAGTATCTGAAGGCGCCGCCGAGCCGCGAGACGCTGATCGAACTCCTCGACGCGATGGACCTGAAGCCCCGCGACATCCTGCGCCGCAAGGGCACGCCCTATCTGGAGCTCGGCCTGGACGATCCCAAGCTCTCCGACGAGGAGCTCCTGGCCGCCATGATCGCCCATCCGATCCTGATCGAGCGGCCGATCGTCGTGACCGAGAAGGGCGTGCGCCTGTGCCGGCCCTCCGAGAAGGTGCTGGAGCTTCTCGACACGCCCGTCGAGCGCTTCACCAAGGAAGACGGCGAGACGGTCGGCTCCGCGCCCGGCGCCTGAGGCCGCCCTTCGAGGCCGGAACCGGCACGGTCCGGCCCTCGGGTCCCCGGTCCGCGCCGGCGGGCCCGCCCTCCCCCTCGCAGGTCAGCCCGTCCCGATGCTCTCGCGCTTCCTCGCCTATTACGCGCCCTGGCGCGCGCTCTTCGTCCTCGACTTCGGCTGCGCGGTCCTCGCCGGCCTGCTCGAGCTCGGCTTCCCCATCGCGGTCAAGGTCTTCGTCGACGACCTCCTGCCCGGCCGCGACTGGCCGCTGATCGTCCTGGCCTCGGCGGGGCTCCTGGCGATCTACGCCGTCAACACCGGGCTCATGGCGGTCGTCACCTATTGGGGTCACATGCTCGGCATCAACATCGAGACGGAGATGCGCCGCAAGGCGTTCGAGCACCTGCAGAAACTCTCCTTCGGCTATTTCGACGAGACCAAGACCGGCCATCTCGTCGGGCGCCTGACCAAGGACCTCGAGGAGATCGGCGAGATCGCCCATCACGGGCCGGAGGATCTCTTCATCGCCGTCATGACCTTCGTCGGCGCCTTCGTGCTGATGCTCTTCGTGCATGTGGAACTGGCGCTCGTCACCGGCTTCGTCGTGCCCGTCGGCGCCTATCTCACGACCCGCTACGGCGCGCGCATGACCGCCACCTGGCGCGCCATCTATGCCTCGATCGGCGACTTCAACGCCCGCATCGAGGAGAATGTCGGCGGCATCCGCGTCGTCCAGGCCTTCGCCAACGAGCCGCACGAGCGCGCCCTCTTCGCCCGCAACAACGCCGAGTACCGCCGGCGCAAGCTCGACGCCTACCGCATCATGTCGGCCTCGCAGTCGCTGAACTACCTGTCGATGCGCCTGACGCAGGTGATCGTCATGGTCGCCGGCACCTATTACGTCCTGGCCGGCGATCTCTCCAACGGCGGCTTCGTCTCCTTCCTCCTCCTCGTCGGCGTGTTCTTCCGTCCGGTCGAGAAGATCGCCGCCGTCATCGAGACCTATCCCAAGGGCATTGCGGGCTTTCGCCGCTACACCGAGTTCCTCGACACCGAGCCCGACATCGCCGACCGCCCGGGCGCGCAGGACGTGACGAGCGTGCGCGGCGCCATTGCCTTCGAGGAGGTGCGCTTTTCCTACCGTTCCAGGCGCGAGGTGCTGAAGGGCATAGACTTCCGCGTCGAGCCCGGCGAGACGGTCGCCTTCGTCGGCCCGTCCGGCGCGGGCAAGACCACGCTCTGCTCGCTCGTGCCGCGCTTCTACGACGTCGGCGCCGGCGCGATCCGCATCGACGGGCGCGACGTACGCGCCATGACGCTCGCCTCGCTGCGCCGCCATGTCGGCGTGGTCCAGCAGGACGTGTTCCTCTTCGGCGGCACGGTGCGCGAGAACATCGCCTATGGGCGACTGGACGCCGGCGAGGCCGAGATCGTCGCGGCGATGGAGCGCGCGAGCCTGTCGCAGACCGCGGCGGCCCTGCCGCACGGGCTCGACACGGTCGTCGGCGAGCGCGGCGTGAAGCTCTCGGGCGGCCAGAAGCAGCGCCTCTCCATCGCCCGCATGTTCCTGAAGGACCCGGCGATCCTCATCCTGGACGAGGCGACCTCGGCCCTCGACACCGAGACCGAGCGCCAGATCCAGGCCGCGCTCGCCGAACTCTCGCGCGGGCGCACCACGCTCGTCATCGCCCACCGGCTCTCCACCGTGCGCCATGCCGACCGCATCCTGGTCGTCCTCGACGGGCGCATCGCCGAAGAGGGCGACCATGCCTCGCTGATGGGGCGCGACGGGCTCTACCGCCGCCTCGTCGGCGGGCAGGACAGTCTCGGCGATCCCGGCGGCGCCCCGGTGCCGAGCTTCGCCTGACCCCGAGCCGAGCCGGGCGGGCGAGGGCCCGGCCTTGCTGCACGCATCCCGCTCAGGCCTCGCCGGGCGAGGCGGGCCCGCGTCCCGGCGCTTCGGCGAGCACGCGCTCGCGGGCGGCCGTGAGCTGGGCGATGGCGTCCGACAGGAGATTTCCGACGGCGAAGCGCTCGATCTCGCTGCGCGTGCGGTCGCCGTCGATCAGCATGCGGCGCGCCGCGCGCGCGGCCGCCTCCGCCTCGAAGATCAGTTCCACTTCGGGTCGAAGGATCATCGCGCACTCCCAGTCTGCGGGGACCGGGCTCTACGCCGCCGGACGCGTGGCTGCAAGGAGAGGCGCGGCGCGGCGCCGGCCCGCGCGCGGCTAAGACAGGCGCGACGCGCCCCGCCGTCCTTCCGGAACGCGAAAAGGCGGGATCTCTCCCGCCTCTTCCGGTCTGATAATTCACGCTCGCCCGGCACCGCAGCTTCGGGGTCCGGACACCGGCGGGGCCGGTTCCGGAGCCGAGCCGTTCGCAGGCTCGCAGGATCTTAGAGGTTGCGGTGGGCCGTGTCCTTGAGCTTGTCCGTGCCGTCCTTGACGGCGGACTTCGCCTCGCCGACCTTCTGCTGGCTCTCGCCCTTCACTTCCTGCGCCACGCCCTCGGCGTGCAGGCTGTCGTTGCCGGTCGCCTTGCCGACGGCCTGCTTCACGTTGCCGACGGCTTCGTTGGCCAGACCGCTGATCTTGTCGCTCGTGCTACCCATCGTTTCTCTCCGTGGTTGTTCGATGCGGGTAGAAGCATCGGCGGGGCCGCTTCGTTCCCGGCTAACCGAAAGTTCATGAAAGGAAGTCCCGCCCGCTTTCGCCGCCCCCATCCGCAAAGGCCCGATGGGCGCCGGCCCGCGCCGCACCATCTAGGCCGGGAGGCCGGGCATCCCGCTCGCGCCGAGCGGAAAGACGCGATGGCCCGAGACATTCACCCATCCCTCCCGCCGGCGACGGCGGCCGGGCGTGTCGCGAGGCGGGCATGACGTCGAGACTCGTGCGCACCGTCCGCCAGATCGCGCGGCGCATCTGGTTCCGCGCCGGCGCGTTCTGCGTCCTCGCCGTCGTCACCGCCTTTCTCGGGATCTGGCTGAGCCCCTACATCCCCGACGACGTGCCCGCGCAGATCGGCTCGGACGCGGTCGACAACATCCTCGGCATCCTCGCCTCCTCCATGCTGACGGTGACGACCTTCTCGCTCTCCACCATGGTCTCCGCCTATGCCTCCACCACGAGCAACGTGACGCCCCGCGCCACCAAGCTCATCATGGAGGACACGGTGACGCAGAACGTCCTGTCCACCTTCATCGGCTCGTTCCTCTTCAGCCTCGTCGGCATCATCGTCCTGTCCACGGGCCTCTACGGCTCCTCGGGGCGCGTCGTGCTCTTCGCGGTCACGATCCTCGTCATCCTCTTCATCGTCGTCACGCTCCTGCGCTGGATCGACCATCTGTCGCGGCTCGGGCGCGTGACGGAGACGACGCAGCGCGTGGAGGCCGTCACGCTCGAGGCGCTGGAGGAGCGTCGCCGCGAGCCCTGCCTCGGCGGCGTGCCGCTTCTCGATGCGGCGCGCGCGATTCCGGCCAGCGCCCGCCCCGTGCGCTCCCGGCGCATCGGCTATGTCCAGCATGTCGACACCGGCGCCCTCTCGGCCCTGGCGCGCGAGGGCAAGGGCCGCGTCTTCGTCGTCGCCATTCCCGGCGACTTCGTCGACACGCGCGAACCGATCGCCTTTCTCGACGGGGTCGAAGAGGGCGAGGAGGCCGCGCGCGCCTGCTTCACCGTCTCCGACACGCGGTCCTTCGACCAGGACCCGCGCTATGGCGGCATCGTCCTCGCCGAGATCGCCAGCCGCGCCCTGTCGCCGGCCACCAACGATCTCGGCACGGCCATCGGCGTGATCGGGCGCGCGGTGCGCCTGCTCGCGGCCTGGGCCGAGACCGCGGACACGCCGGCAGAACCGGCCTATCCGCATGTCCACGTGCCGCCGCTGGCGCTCGGCGATCTCTTCGACGATTTCTTCACCCCGCTCGCGCGCGACGGCGCCGCGATCGTGGAGGTCGGCGTGCGGCTGCAGAAGGGCCTGCGCACCCTGGCCCGCCTCGGCCGCGACGATTTCGCCGCCGAGGCGCTGCGCCATTCGCGCCAGGCGCTGGAGCGTTTCGAGAGCGGGCTGACGATCGAGGACGACAAGCGGCGCGTCAGGGCGCTGGCGCAGGAGATCGAGGCGATCGTCGCCGGGCGCGGCGCGGCGGGCTGAACGGCCGGCCGCTCAGGGCCCCTCGTCGCCCTCTTCCAGCACCCGGCGCAGCACGGCGATCGCCCGCTCGTCCGTCTGCGCCACGTTGAAGCGCATGAAGGCGCCGGCGCTCCGGCCGGCGCTGAACACGTCGCCGGGGGCGAGAAGCACCCCGTGCCGCAGGCTGGCCCGCGCGAGCGCCCCCGCGTCGCGCCCCTCCGGCAGGCGGCACCAGAGGTGGAAGCCGCCGCGCGGCATGAGCCACGGCCGGATGCCCAGCGTCTCGAGGCGCACGGCCACCTCGCGCCGGCGCCGGTCGAGCCGGGCGCGCAGCTGGCCGAGATGCTTGCGGTAGCTGCCGTCGAAGAGCGCGCCCTCCACGATCGCCGCCGCCGCCGGGCTCGGCCCGCCGAAGCTCGTGGCCACCTGCAGGTCCACCAGCGCCTCCACGAGGTCGGGCCGGGCGGCGATATAGCCGCAGCGGATGGAGGCCGAGAGCGTCTTGGAGAAGCTGCCGATGCGCAGGACGCGCGAGAGCCCGTCGAGCGCGGCGAGCCGGGGCGAGGGTTCGGGCTCGAAATCGGCGAAGATGTCGTCCTCCACGATGGCGACGTCCTCGGCGGCCGCGATGCTCAGAACGCGGTGCGCGGTCTGCGGCGAGAGCGTCGCGCCCGTCGGATTGTGGACGGCCGAGTTCGTCACGTAGAGCCGCGGCCGGTGCGCCGCCACCGCCTCGGCGAAGAGCGCCACGTCCGGCCCGCCCGGTCTGTGGGGCACGCCGACGACGCGCACGCGATGCACGCGCAGGAGCGCCAGGAAGTTGAAGTAGCAGGGATCGTCGACGAGGACGGTGTCGCCCGGTTGCAGGAGAAGGCGGCACAGGAGGTCGAGCGCCTGCGTGCCCGAGCCGGTGAGGAGAATGTCGTCCGCTCCCGCCGCGATGCCCTCCCCCGCCATCTGCCGCGCCAGGAGGCGGCGCAGCCCCGGCGAGCCGCGCGCCGGCCCGTAGTCGCCCAGAAGCGCGTCCTCGCCCCGCGCCAGCGCCCGGATCGCCCGGCGCAGGGCCGCCTCCGGCAGCCAGTCCGCCGGCAGCCAGCCGCAGCCGGGCGAGAGCGCGCCGGCCGGCGCGTCCAGCGACTGGCGCGACACCCAGAACGGGTCGATCTCGCGCCGCGGCCGCGGCCGTTCCGCGTCGGGCGCCGCCTGGACCGGAGCGCCCGCCACGTAGAAGCCCGAGCCCGGCCGCGAGACGATCAGCCCCGTCGCCGCCAGCCGGTCGTAGGCCTCCACGACGGTGGAGGGCGAGACCGAGAGCGTCGCCGCGAGGCGCCGGATGGAGGGCAGCCGCTCGCCCGCCGAAAGCCCGCGCGCGGCGATGCGCCCGCGGATCTCGCCCATCACCGCGCCGATGCGCGTGCCCTCCATCTCCGTCCTGCCCGATGCCAATCGTGCGGCTCCCGTATCCCATACAGTTCGGGCGAAGCGTACGGGTCCGTCCCTGTCCGCGCCAGAGGCGAACGGGCACAAGCGCCGCGAACGGGCGAGGAGACGAGCGCGATGGAACGCCGGAATGCGGGATGGGCGAGCGGGTTCGCCGGGGTCGTGATCTTCAGCGGATCGCTGCCGGCGACGCGCGTCGCCGTCGGCGGCTTCTCGCCGCTCTTCCTCACCTCGGCGCGGGCGGTGATCGCCGCGCTCCTGGCCGCGGGCCTTCTCGCGCTCCTGCGCCAGAAGCGCCCGGCCGCGACCGATCTCGGCGCGCTCGCCACCGTCGCGCTCGGCGTCGTCCTCGGCTTCCCGCTCCTGACGGCCCTCGCCCTGCAGCACGTCACCGCCGCGCGCTCGATCGTCTTCATCGGCCTCCTGCCGCTGTCCACCGCCCTCTTCGGCGTTCTGCGCGGCGGCGAGCGGCCGAAACCCGCCTTCTGGCTCTTCTCGCTCGCGGGCGCCGCGCTCGTGGCGGGCTTCGCGGCGCTCGCCGGCGCCGGGGCCTCGCCCGCCGGAGACGTCCCGATGATCGCCGCCATCCTCCTGTGCGGGCTCGGCTATGCCGAGGGCGCGCGCCTGTCGCGCCGGCTCGGCGGCTGGCAGGTCATTTCCTGGGCGCTGGTCCTGTCGCTCCCGCCCATGCTGGCGCTCGCCCTCGCCACACGTCCCGCCACGCTCTCCGGCATCGGCGGCCCCGAATGGCTCGGGCTCGCCTATGTCTCGGTCTTCAGCATGCTCGTCGGCTTCGTCTTCTGGTACCGGGGTCTGGCGCTCGGCGGCATCGCGGGCGTCGGGCAGCTGCAGCTCCTGCAGCCCTTTCTCGGCCTGATGCTCGCCGCCCTCCTTCTCGGCGAGCCCGTCCCCTGGCCGATGATCGCGGTCACCGCCCTCGTCGTCCTCTGCGTCGCCGGCGCCAGGCGCTTCGCCTGAGGGCGGGGCTCCAGCCTCGCCCTGCTCGGCAGGGCGCGCCCCGGACGAAGGCCGCCTCATGCCCCTGTCGCCCCGGCGGAGGCTGGTTTCGACCATCCGGCGAGGGTCCGGTCCGGGGCCTTCGCGCAAAACGAGATGGACAAGGCGGGCGCCGGCGCGCCTCATCGCGCCGACCGGTGCGCCAGCGGATCGCGGCGAAGCGCCAAGATGGAGCGCACCCCGTTTTGACCGGACAGGCGGGATAGCCGATAAGGCATAGGCATTCGCCTATGAGTACGACTATGTCGAAAGCGTCTGACGGCCCGGTCTCGCGGGTCGAAGTCATTACCTCGGTGCAACGGCGGCGGCGCTGGTCGACCGCCGAGAAGGTCCGGCTCGTCGAGGAGGCGATGCAGCCGGGCATGAGCGTGTCCTTCGTGGCGCGTCAGGCTGGCGTGTCACCCTCTCAGCTCTTTGCCTGGAAGCGCCGAATGCTGGAAGGCGGCCATGCTGCCGTCCAGGCCGACGAAGATGTCGTGGGCACGTCCCGCGTCCGCGAGCTGGAGAAGCGGGTTCGTGACCTCGAGCGCCTGCTCGGTCGCAAGACGATGGAGAACGAGATCCTCAAGGAGGCGCTCGACGTCGCTCGCCCAAAAAAACGGACGTTGCCTTTGCTGTCCTGGAGCGATCCAACGGACGGTTCAAGGTGAGTGCCGTGGCGCGAACGCTGAACGTCGCTCGTTCTCACATCAACGAGCGACGCGGCAGGACGGTGACGCCGCGGGGACCCTATCGCAAGGCGGAGGATGCCGGGTTCCTGCCTGCCATCCGCGCCATCGTTGATGCCAAGCCGACCTACGGCTACAGGCGCGTCACGGCGCTGCTGAACCGGGAACTGCGCCTTCAGGAGAAGCCGACCGTCAACGCCAAACGAGTGTTGCGGATCATGCAGCATCACGGGTTGACGCTCGAACGCCATACCGCCTCGCGGCCCGGTCGAACCCACGACGGCATCGTCATCGCGCTGCGCTCCAACATCCGCTGGTGCTCGGACCATCTGGAGATCCACGCCCGCAACCGCGAGGTCGTGCGCATCCTCTTCGTGCTGGACGCCTGCGACCGCGAGATCATCGCCTGGTCGGCCGTCGCCAATGCCGGCATCTCCGGCGAGATGGTGCGCGACCTCATGGTCACGGCGGTCGAACGTCGCTTCGGCACCATCACGATCCCGCACGCCGTCGAATGGCTCTCGGACAACGGCAGCGCCTATATCGCCAGGGACACCGCCGACACGGCCCGGGCCCTCGGTCTGACGCTGCTCTTCACGCCCGTCCGAAGTCCGCAGTCCAACGGCATGTCCGAGGCCTTCGTCAAAACCCTGAAACGCGACTACGCTCGCGTCACCATCCTGCCCGACGCCGACACCATCCTCGCCTTGCTCCCCGACTGGATCGAGGACTATTGCGAGGTCCATCCGCACTCAGGTCTGAAGTTCCGATCGCCCCGCGAGTTCATCAGGCTCAGTGCCTAAACCCAACCGCCGCCTGTCCGGCGAAATGGGGTCCACTCCACAAGACGAGGATCGACCATGCCCTCGAGCATCCTGCATCCCGAACGCCATCTCGTCTCGCGCATCGGCTGGCTGCGGGCGGCCATCCTCGGCGCCAATGACGGCATCGTCTCCACCGCCAGCCTCATCGTCGGCGTGGCGGCCGCTTCGGCCGGCCAGAGCGGAATCCTCCTCGCCGGCACGGCCGGGCTCGTCGCCGGCGCCATGTCCATGGCGGCGGGCGAATATGTCTCGGTGAGTTCGCAGTCGGACACGGAGCGGGCCGATCTGGAGCGCGAACGGCGCGAACTCGCCGACCAGCCCGCCGCCGAGCACCGCGAACTCGCCGCGATCTATGTCGGGCGCGGCCTGGATCCGGCCCTGGCCGAGGAGGTCGCCCGCCAGCTCATGGCCCGCGACGCGCTCGGCGCCCATCTGCGCGACGAACTCGGCATGGCGGAGGAGAGTGCCGCCCGCCCGATCCAGGCGGCCCTGACCTCGGCGGCGACCTTCGCGGTCGGGGCGGCGCTGCCGCTCCTGACGGCCGTGCTCGCCCCCACGGCCCTCGTCGTTCCGGCCGTCTCGATCGCCTCGCTGCTCTTCCTGGCGCTGCTGGGCGCCGTCGGCGCGCGCGCCGGCGGTGCGGCCGTCGGCCGGGCGACGCTGCGCGTCACCTTCTGGGGGGCCCTTGCCATGGCGGCGACGGCCGGCATCGGCGCCGTCTTCGGCACGAGCGTCGCCTGAGCGCGGCGCGCCCGCGCCGCTCGCCGGATTTGCCGGATGGGAACGGCTCTACCCCTCAATGCGACAGGAGGCAGCAGACCGGTGCGGTGGTCAGGAGGTCGAGCGTCACCCCGCCGAACAGCCGCTCGCGCCATTTCCAGCGCCCGTAGGCCCCCGCCACGATGAGGTCCGCGCCGTGCGCGGCCGCGATCTTCCCGACGGCCTCGGGCGCCCCGCCTTCCGCTTCGGCGCGATGGACGAAGGAGGCCGTGACCCCGTGTCGGGCGAGATAGGCCTTCAGGTCGTCCCAGGGCGCCTCCGGCACCTCGCGCGAGATGGTGACGACGACGACCTCCTGCGCCGCCCGCAGGAGCGGCATCGCGTCGGACAAGGCGCGCCGGATCTCGCGCGTGTCCTTCCAGGCGACCACGATGCGGCGCGCCTCCAGCCGGTCCACATTGGCGGGGACGACGAGGACGGGGCGGCCGGCGGCGAGAATGACGTCGCCCGCCGAGAAGGCCGGATCGCGGGCGCCGCCCGGCGCCTCGTGGCCGACGATGACGAGATCGGCCCCGCGCGCCTCCTCGACGACGAAGAGCGAGGCCGGCCAATGCGCCGAGCGCCAGGCCCGGGACCGCACATTCGCGGCCTCGCGCTCGAACAGCGCCTTCGCCCGCTCGACCAGAAGGTCGACGCGTCGCACCTCCATGTCCATCATGTCGGCGGGGATGTATCCACCTTCCGCATAGAGCGGGACGAACTCCTCGGCCGCCGCCGCGCCCGTCAGGTGCACGCCCCAGGCGTCGGCCAGCCGTGCCGCGAGCCGCACCCGGTCCGCCGCCCCGTCGGCGTCGTCGACATGCACGAGGAGCGAACGGAACGTCGCCCCCGGTTGCCGGTCCATCTCGTCCATGCCGCCCTCCATCGTTCGGATGACGCGAGGATGGCAGGACGGGAGCGACCGGTCGTTGACCTTGATCAACGCGGGAGGGTTTGCGGGGGAATGGCGGCGCGGGGCCGGTCTGGCCGGTGGCCGGGCCGAAGAGCCGGAAGGGCCTGAAGCCCTGCCCCCGCCTGACGGCACGTCGCCCCTGAGGGTTGGGCGCACCGGCGGCCTTGGCCGGCGACGCCCGGTGGTCTCGCTTTCGGGCGAGAAGGAGACGCGTCACTTTCGCGGCGGAACGTGGGATTTGTTTTTTGCGTCGAGCAGGCCTTCGCTCGGGCCCCGGCTGCCTGTCCTGCATTGCGGATCGGAGGTCCGGACGCGCGAAGG
>NZ_LMRD01000011.1 GCF_001425575.1 Aurantimonas sp. Leaf443
CTTCAAGAACAGCTCAGCCAAAATCGAACGACCAACCCGGGAGAAAACTCGGAACTTGACCAAGGCCTGACCAGCCCAACATCGTCAAAGCCGGGTCAGTTCTTGATGGAAATCCTGGGTCAGCTCTCAGTGGAAATCAACACTGCGGGAAAGGAACGCCGTCGCCAGCTTCCCGCTCGGCACCCGCCTGACGGCGCTGCGGGCGGCAAGCTGCGGCCCCCACGCTGTTTCGGTCAGGTCGCCCTCGAAGTCCCAGGTCTCCCCGACGTCCGGCAGCACGGGTGCGACGTTCGTTGACACCTTCACGCGGACGGTCGCACCGTCCCCGCGCGGACCTTGCTCTTGCCCGTCGAGGATCACGCCCCATCCCCTGCGGCTCACGATGCTCTCGACCAGGATGGACCTCAACGGATGGCCGCCGTGCGGACGACCATGCCAGTCTCCTCCAGCAAGCGGAGTTGCTCGCGCAGAGCGGCGATCTCCCGCCGCTGCCTTTCGATGACCGCCTCCCTTTCTGCGAGGAGGCGGGCGAGGTCACCGCGCTCCTTTTGAACGCGTGCGATGCGATCCGCGATCTCGACGTCTTCGGTCTCGGCTTGGTTGCGAGACTTGATGCCACGTAGTCCTTGAGCCTCGGCGATGGAATTGACGAGCCCGGTGAGTTCGGCATGGTTATAAAAATGCTGCTCGCGATGGCGCTTGAGCCCGAGGGCGAGCGTGAGGGCCCGGACGTTGACTTTCCCGTCGTCGGTTGACGGCAGTGTCGGGACCCGTGCGCCAAGCGGCATTGCCGTCCACGCAGCATGGCATCGCTCTAGGTACGGCTCCAGCACTGTGCGGATCTCTGGGACGACGGAAGGTTGGGGCACCTTGGATCTACCCCCTACGCCGAACCGGCGAAGGCAAGTTGACGACGTTGCGCTTCGCCCCCTTACGAAGCTGATCGATCTCGCGTTCCAGCTCGATGACCCGGTAAGTCATCCCCGCAAGCTTCGCGGCGAGCAACTCGACCTGGGCTGCCGTGGATGCCGCCCTCGCCTTTCGTGTCGCAGACCTATCCATCTTGGGACCCGCGCTGGTCTTCCCGGCCGCCTTTCCTGCCGCGGCTTTACCGACCTGTCCTCGCCCGGTCTTCCTCTTGAGGGTGTCTATGAAGGTATCCAGCTCACCCCGCAGCCCGTCGTGGTAGGGTGCCTTCAGGGTCGACCGGGAGATGCCGCCGGCGAGCTTGTAGACTTCGGTCTTAGTGATCTCGAAGTCGTAGGCATAGATGCCCGTAGCCGGATCCAGCCTGCGGTCGTCGAGGACCCTTTCACCGTAGAGCTTCATCGCTCTCCTGATCGCGATCCGGGTTTCCTCAGCCGTTGGCATCCTTACGACCCGTCAGTTGCCGGAACACAGCATTCTCCTCGAACTCAACCTCCAACTCGGGAAAGTCGGCGGCTCGTTGGATCACCACGTCAGAGTAATACCTCCACTTCGGCCCGTCGACGGCAGCGCCAACGAGATTCGACAGGGCATCGGCGACGTTGACGCGGGCTTGTCCGATGAACTCGTCGTCGACGACGTGCCATCGGCAGGTTGAGTCGCACCGGGCGATATTGGGCAACTCGTCCTTTCGGCAGCATTTCCCAGCCTCACCCCGCTGTATCAGGCAATGGACCAAACCCGGCAGTATCTGCTTCGGTACGAGGCCACCCGCATCAACGGTTGCGAGTTCTACGATCTGTTCGGTCGATACCCGCTCCTGTGCCTTGGAACCCTGCGGAACCATGATCTGGATCTGCTTGACCACGTTCGCGATCCCAGCACGGAGCTGGTCCGCTCCTCCGCCCCGTTGATTGTCGCGCCGCTCGACCAGTCGAGCCGCGACTGACGCTTGCTCTTCGACCGCGATCTGCCGCAGCTCTTCCACCAGCGTTCTGTCCGCAAGAATGTAGATGAGGGTCATCGCCAGGGTTTGATGACCGAACAACCTGCGCAGAACAAAAGGACCGCCGTTCAGCGCCACGACGATCAACCGCGCCGTCGTTTTTCTGAATCGATGATGATGACATGAGGTTCCGCCGAGGTGATGCTCGAAACCGTGTCGCTGGGCGAAGGTCTTCAGGACCTTGTCGATCTGCCGAAGGGGTTCACCGCCGCCCCAAGCATACCTATGGTTTCGCCATAGGTGCGCGAAGCCCGCGCCTTCCGTCAATTCTATGTAGCGCGCCTGACGCTCAACGTACGATGCGATCTCCGGCGATATGGGCCAATCCCGCGGGGTGCCGCCAGTCGACTGCTCGAACTTGAAGGCGTTGCCGTCGAGAAAATACTCCGCCCCCTCTCCGTCGCCTCGCTTGAGAAGAACCGTCCGTGGCAGCGCCTGGATCTCCGACCAGCGAAACCCAAGCAACAGAGAGAGGATGAACAAGAGCGCGAGCTGGCAGAGGGCCCCCACGCTCCGGAGACTTCGCGGATTGCGCACCTCCATGCCCGTGGGCCAGTCGTAACGCGCTGCAATCCGCCCCACTGCTGCCGACCGCTCTGACGCATCGACGGTATCAAGTTCCCTCATACACGCATCAAGCGTCGGAGCCAGTTCCTTGAGAACCTGCAAGCAGAAGCCACCTGCGGCAGCAACGAAGTCGTCGGGAAGAGGCGCGTACGTGATCGGTTCAGCAGCTCCATCTTCAACCTCTTCGCGGATATTTTCGGTGTCGAGCCCACCATGCCGGAAGTCGTCCTCCGGCTCATCGATGTCGGCTTGCCTGTCGTAGTATCCTATAGAGACTGGCGGCTCGAACATGGAAAAGGTGTCGGGTGCCAAGCCCTTCCACCATCGGAGAAGGTCGTAGACCGCGGGCAGTACCCTGCGGGTCGATTTGTCTATTAGGTTGACAGCTTCCAGCAGGTCCACTGCGTCAAGAGACGTCAGGGGCTTCCGATTGCGCAGCGCGACGAGGGCAAACGCTTCATAGATCCTGACTCGCGTTCGGAACGAGCTCAGACCGAGGGGCCGTCGAGACTTAACGATCTCGAGGTACATCGCCCGCTTCACGGCCAGCTTCGCGGCGGAGATGGCGGCAGTGTCCACTCCATCGCACTTCAGTCGGAACTTAACGTGGAAGAGGCTGCGCGGACGCGCCTCGAGTTGTCGAAACCACGACCGAGGGAACTCCCAGACGTCGTCTCCGACTTTGATGACTTCGCCTGTGTAAGCCCGCGGAAACAACGCCACGTCGACGAAGAGTTCGTCGTCAGCGAAGTGGGGCTCGCCGGGCATGGGGAACGCCGTGGAAAGCAATCCGTGTCCGGCGTGCCAGCCGTTCACCTCGATCTGTTCCCATGCGCGATGCGGGGTCAACGCGTTCAAGCTGTCCGCCTCACGCGTTGCCTGGAGATGAACATCGCAGTGGTGATGATCGGAGGGATGTCGGTCGCAGCGAGTTCGGCTGCCGAGACGTGTTTGGAATGGAACTTGGACACGATGTGCTTGTAAATTTCGAGCATGATAGGGAAGTCGCTTGTCTCCCACATTGCCAGCGGCAGCTCTTCCCGTAGCCCCTGCAAATCGCGGATGATCCGGCAGAGCGGAACGAGACTCTCCAAACTCGCGAACCAGTTATAACAGGTCCAGCACCCTTGGGCGCGGCAGGGTCGTCCACCCGGGTTTCCTGGGTCCGCGTTTGGGGCTGGCTGCGTCGGCTTTGTACAATGCAAGCCTGTCACCGCTGTCTCGATCGGTCCTTTCCGATACGCTCGGGGTGCGAACATGCCCTTCTCGAGATCGCGGAATACGACCGACTGCAAATCAACGAGTTTTTTCCTGTCCTCGATCAGCGTCGTTCGCTTCGCGAGATAATGTAGTAAGGCAGTGAGTGTAGAATGACCCAGCGCCGACGCTGTCAGGATGTGATTAAAGCCGGAGCGACGGTATACAAACAGTCCCCAGATATCGCGCCCCTGCGACACCCTATATTTCATTGGCTCACCAAAGCGGTTCTTCACACCGTTACGAAGGAAGAACCCGTCAAGTGCTGCATGCAATGACGTAAATGTTGAAGATCTGGGGAGATAATTGAAAATGCCGTTGTCGCTGCCTAGGCCAATCCAGACCAAAGAAGCTAAATCCGCGAGCTCTTGATTATTCTCGTCGGCCGAAAGCTCGCTTAATCTATGACGTAGCGGCTGCTGTATCTCTACGACCTGTTTAATTATCTGGTACGCGTCTGTCCATTTTCGAGTTGAGGAAGACGCTTTCAAATTCGATTGCCCGTCGCGTTTCGGGCCGAGGATCGTCACTCTCTCTCCTTGATTCATCGGGTCGTCGACGTACCAGCGATCGAGGGTTTGTTGGCTGATCGAATCCGGGTTCATCCCGGTCTTCATGCTGACCAGCGCGAAGGCGATCGCGAGCTCCTGTTGTCGGAGAAAGAGGCAAGATGAGTGAGCCGTGAGGCCGTTTCGATCAGATCCAAGCTCCGTAATGAGCAGCTCCATCGGAAGCTGGTGCTTCATGCCGTCTCGATACTTCCGCGTGCCTGATGGATCTCGGCTCAGTCGAGGGAACGGCAGGATATTGGCGATTAGCCAAAGACGATTTTTAACATCTCCCCAGTTTTCCCTACCAGCATTCTGCGCATGACCACTCCCAACGGCTGGGTTCCTACCGCCCTCGGCAAGCTTGCGGGCCATGGCGATCCGCGCAACAATTTTCCTCCAAGCTTTCGCAAGTATTGCTAAAGCCTTCTTCGCATCATTAAAATCAAATTCCGCCTGATCATACGCAGTGGAAGGCAGAAACTTGAAGTATACGTATATATCAAGATGCTGTTTATCAGTTTCGCCGTTTCTGACCGAGAGATCGAACGCAGCTTTGAAAACGGAACAAGCCATTTGGTTAGCTTGGTATTTTGTCGTGCGATTGAGCCTTTCTTCAGGAATGTTTCTAAGCCAATCGATGAAATGCCGCCAGATGCTTTCGAGCATGGACCAGTCGACATCGTCAATTCGAAGAATTTGATCTCCCGGCAGTACCGCTGCCATCTCTTCGAAATGGTCGAGAAACTCCCAGAAATATTTTAGTTTATTGACAGCATTGCGTGCCGTACTCTTTGTGCCGTCCTCGTAGAGGACCTGTAAAGCGTTCAAAAGTCTCTGCGTGAGAACGGGCCGTCCGCGAAATCGTCCTCCTTCCACCAGCGATGTAAGTGGTAAGGTCCAACTAGCGGCCTTACGAGTTACCCGGCTGACACAACGACCGCTGATTGTGAGGGTCATTCAATCAACTCGTCCAACTCGTCGCTGTACGCAATGGGGAGAGCAGACCCCAAAAGATAGATGACGGCTCCGAGATAGCCGAAGGTCGTGTCGAGACTGGCGTGCCCGAGGTTCTCTTTCAACCTGATGATGTCCTGGGACAACACTCCCTGTGCGTTCGCGGTATCAAACTCCTCAAGCGGAATGCCGAGAAACGCCGACCTTCTTCTCCAAGACCTCAACAGGGTGTGCGCCGCATAATGGTGACGGAGAATGTGGGGCGTTACCCCGACAATGCCTGCGCCCTCGCGGATGCGAGCGAACTCCTTCTGCACGTAGCGGGGCCACAAGGGTCCAACGCCATTGCCTGTCTCGCCGATAATGAGGACGTCGGGATCCGGTTCGTTCTTTCGCAGGGTCAGCGTCCGGTCGTACCTTTTGTAGCGGTCCACTTCGAGAACGATCGGCTCTTCGATGCTGACGCTTCGCCACTTGCGGCCTTTTCCGCGTACCCTGATGAAGCGGTGCTTTGCATCAGAGCGGAACTGCTCTGGTGTAGGGAATGAGGCAAGGGTCAGCGACAACGCCTCGGCGATCCGCAAGCCCGTGTCGTACATGATATGAGCCGCGAGCCGGACACCAGCGGTCTCGAACTCGGCAAGACCACGCTTGATGTCCTCTTCAGAGTACCATACTCGCAACTCTTTTGGGTTTGTCCGACGGAAAAGAGCTGGCTTCGGTCGTGCGGATGTCTTGGTGCGGCCTACTCCCTTCCCCCCGCCCCTTCTGCCATTCTCCGGGCTCTGACCACGCCTGTACTTGAGGGCCAAATTGGCTCTCCATCCCCGTTCCACCGCGTAGCGAAGGAAGTCGATGACGGAGGTAAGGTACTGGTTCACGGAGCTCGGTTCGAGCGGATCGACCTCACCACCTTGTTTGTATGGGCCGCTCCGAGAAAAAACCCCCTCCTCGAGCGCCTCGGCATAAACTCGAAGTTCCTGATCGTTGACGTCACGCCAGTCGACGCTTTCGAATCGGCACCATCGCCGAAAGACGTTGAGCTGGTAGGCGCGGTCCATGAGGAAACTTAGTTTGTCGCCTGTCACGGTGCGACCGCTGAGCTCCAGCACTCGCCCTTCGACGCGAGTGTAGGCGGACCAGTCGCCGTTCCTGCGCGACAGGAAGTATTCAAACAGGTGCCGATCAGGCTGGCCTTCTTCGTCGATGATGATTGGTACGCCTAGAAACGCTCTAGGGACCCCCTCGGCGACCGCAGCCTCTCCAACCCTGAACACCGTCTTAAAGCGAACACCCATGATTCGAAGCGCGCGTCACCATCGATAGGTGACGCTAGCCGCCCGAATCAGTTCGAGCAATCCAGGCAGGAGGCAAATCACGCCTCAACCGCGCTTGAACATCCTGTGTACGCCGGCGCATTAAGGCTGCTGCTCTACCATTGAGCTATACCCGCATGCCAGGACCCAAGATCGGCGAGTGGTGGAGGGAGTTGGATTTGAACCAACGTAGGCTAAGCCAACGGATTTACAGTCCGTCCCCTTTAACCACTCGGGCATCCCTCCGTACTCACCGCACGGGTCCGGCAGGCGAACCCGCGCGTCGGAAGCTGCGGCCCTGAGACCGCCTGCTTCGGTGGCGGGTTATGCTGACGGATGGGGCCGGTGTCAACGGCGATTTTGGCCGCTTCGATTGAGGTCGCCCATCCCCTCGGGTAAGAGCGGTCCAGCGCGGGAAACGGCGCGGCCCGCGCAGGCCTGCCGGCTCCGCGACGCGGCCGGGGCCGCCGCCCGGACGGGAGCGTCCGGGTCCCGCCGAAATCCAGCCTTCTCTCGAGAGGATGCGAGACTGCCATGACCGACGGTTCCTCCTCCAAGACGCCCAAGGACAGCCACTACGCCCGGCTGCGCCGGGCCCACCGCGATTCGAAACGGCCCGAGGGCGAGGCGCCGCCGCGCACCGCCGCGCGGCCGGCGCTGCCCGGAAAACCCGGGCCGGAGGGGCGCGTGCGGCTCTACGGGCTGCACACGGTGAGCGCGGCCCTCGCCAATCCGAAGCGCAAGCTCCATCGCCTTCTCGTCTCGCGCAACGCGCTTGCGCGGCTGGAGATGGCCGAGGAGGCGATCCCCTGCCCGTTCGAGATCGTGGAGCCGCGCGTCCTCGACGCGGAACTCGGAACCGACGCCGTGCATCAGGGCGTGATGCTGGAAGCCGGCCCGCTCCCGGCCAAGCGCCTGACGGCGCTCGGCGAAACGCGCCTCGTCCTCGTGCTCGACCAGGTCACCGATCCGCACAATGTCGGGGCGATCCTGCGCTCGGCCACGGCCTTTTCGGCAGGTGCCGTCGTCACGACCGGGCGTCATTCGCCGCAGGAATCGGGCGTCCTGGCGAAGGCGGCCTCCGGCACGCTAGAAGAGGTGCCCTATATTCAGGTGACCAATCTCGCCGTCGCGCTGGAGGAACTCGCCAGCGAGGGGTTCCAGACGATCGGCCTCGATTCGGACGGGCCGCAGCCTTTCGAGGCCGTCCTTTCGGGGGAAAAGGTCGCGATCGTGCTGGGCGCCGAAGGCAAGGGCCTGCGCCAGAAGACGCGCCAGACGGTGTCGGATCTTGCACGGCTCGACATGCCCGGCGCGATCCGCTCCCTCAACGTGTCGAACGCCGCCGCCGTCGCACTCTACGCGACGGACCGCTTTCTCAAGCGCAACGGCTGAGGCGAATCATCGGGTCGCGGACGCATGGTGCCGGATGAGGGGATTGAACCCCCGACCTTCGGTTTACAAAACCGCTGCTCTACCGCTGAGCTAATCCGGCGCCGGCTGGAACGTCTAGTGGACGATTTCCGTCCTCGCAATAGGTGATGTCGGATGCCGCGCCGGACCTTCCGCAAGCGTCGGCACAGCCTCCAGCGAGGACGGCCCGCCGTGATCCCCAGACCGTGACGGACACGATGCAGAACAACGCCTCCTCGATCGCCTTCCTGGCGAGCGACGCGCCGCTCGCCCAGGCGGCGGCCGCGATCCTCACCGACATCTACGGCAACCAGGACCCCGACAAGGCGGCCGTCGTCGTGGCGCTCGGGGGCGACGGGCACATGCTGCAGGTCATGCACCGCTACATGGGCACGGGAAAGCCGATCTACGGGATGAACCGCGGCACGATCGGTTTCCTCATGAACGAGTTCCGCGAGATCGACCTCCACGAGCGCATCGCGGCCGCCGTCGTCAACGAGATCCGGCCCCTGACCATGTCGGCGATCGACGAGGAGGGCGTGGAGCATTCCTCGCTCGCCATCAACGAAGTGTCGATCTTCCGCCAGTCCTATCAGGCCGCGCGGCTGCGCATCTCGATCAACGGGAAGGAGCGGCTGGCCGAGCTCGTCTGCGACGGGGTGATGGTGGCGACGCCGACGGGCTCGACGGCCTACAATCTCTCCGCCCAGGGACCGATCATCCCGATCGACGCGCCGCTCCTGGCGCTGACGCCGGTGAGCCCCTTCCGCCCGCGGCGCTGGCGCGGCGCCCTTCTCTCCAACCACCAGAGCGTCGAGATCGAAGTGCTGGAGCCGCGCAAGCGGCCGGTGAACGCGGTCGCCGATGCGACGGAGGTGAAGTCGGTGCGCCGCATCGCCATCCGCGAGGCGTCCAACCTCACCTGCCGCATCCTCTTCGACCCCGATCATTCCTGGGACGAGCGGATCCTCGCGGAACAGTTCCGCTACTGACCGTCGCTCAGGCGGCGAGCCGGCGCACGCGGTCGCGTGCGGCCTCCACCACCGCCTCGCCGGCAAGCTGGTGCACGCGCTGCAGGAGGTCTGCGAACCCGTCCGAATCCTGCGACCGTGCGAAGCTGGCGGCGAGCCGTTCCATGACGAGCGGCGCGACGTCCTCGGGCGCGGCGTGCGGCGTGCGGGCGAGAACCTCGCGCCAGGTCACGACGGCCTGCCGCAGCAGCGGGGCGACCTCGACGGGAATGCCGCTGGCCGAGACGAGGGCGCGGAAGGCCGTCGCGCGCCCGTCCACGACGATGGCGCGCACGCGCCGCGGCGCATAGCCCGAGAGCTCGACGAGACTGTCGACGAAGAGATCGATGTGGCCGCCGGCCACGGCCCGCAGCAGGAAGGCGAGGTTGAGGCGACCGGCGCGGCGCAGATAGGCGAGGAACTCGGCGCGCCCGGCCGGGGGAACCGCGTCCGCGACGATCGCCGTCGCCTTCTCGCCGGCTTCCTGCAGAACCCGTTCCGTCCGCCGGGCGCCGAGGACGGCGGTGACGAAGCTCTCGTCGGACAGGCTCCGGGCGATGGCGCCGACGAGCTGATGGCGCAAGGCCGGCGGGCAGTCTCGGCGGCGCGCCAGCGCGTCGCGGATCGCGGCGCAGTGCATGTGGCGCTCGCCGATGAGCGCGAGGCCGGAGGCGAGGATGGCGGCCGTCTCGTTGCGCAGAAGCTTCAGGCAGGCCGCCTCGCCCGCGCGTTCGGCGAGAACGGCCGAGACACGGGCCGGCAGGCCGCGCCTGGAGGCGACGGCGATCTCGATCGCCTCGCGGCCGCTGGACGCCAGCGTCACGAGATCGGCGGGAACGAGGACCGGCGAGCGCGCCACGACCGGCACGGCGACGCGATCGACGTCGCCGGCAAGCGTCAGCACGAGGCCGCGCGGCACGTCGGAAACGCCGGCGATGCTTTGCGCGAGTTCGATGCGCACGGCGGGCGAGATATCCTCGGCCAGCGCCATCAGCGAGAGTTCGGCGAGCTCGGGATCGTCGTCCGGATAGCGCCCCTGCGCGAAGCCGACGCTGAGAATGCGCGCCGCACCGGCGCGCTCCGTGCTCCTGGACTGCCCCAGCCAGTCGACAAACCGTTGGACGATCATCGCGTGTCGAAACTCCTGCCGCCCCTCACGGCGATGGAGCCACTCTTGCAGGCAATGGTTTACGTTTGGTTCACCATGTTCGTCAGCATTTGTGGGAGGCGACAATTCGCCGTCGCCTCCAGTTCGCGGCAAGCCTTCTCAGGCGTCGGACGCGTCCGCCCGGCGCGGTCGCGGCAGCTGGAACACGTCCTTCACCACGGCGTAGTCCATGTAGCCAAGGCGCGAGAGCGGGGCGGCGAGCGCCATGTCGATGCGTCCGTCCCGCACGATCGACTGGTCGATATGGATCCCGACGACCTGGCCGATGATGGTGACGTTCTCCGATTCCAGCCCGTCGAGCCCCAGCGGACGGAACCATTGCGTGACCTTGCATTCCAGGGCGGCCGGGCTCTCCTTCACGCGCGGGGCGGCGACGAGGCGGCAGTCGACCGGCGTCAGACCGGCGATCTCGAACTCGCTGGTGCCGCGCTCGGCATTGGCGGAAGAGCGGTTCATCTGCCGCGTCAGCGCCTCCGTCGCGAGATTGGCGACGAACTCGCCGCTCTCGATCGCGAAGGTCGCCGAGTCCTTCATGCCGACCGAGGAGAACATGACCAGCTTGGGCCGGTCGCCGATCGCGTTGAAGAAGCTGTAGGGCGCCAGGTTCACCGCGCCCTCGCTCGAACGCGTGGAGATCCAGCCGATCGGGCGCGGCGAGACGAGCGCCTTGAACGGATCGTGGGAAAGGCCGTGGCGGTTGGTGTCGGTCGTGTAGAACATCGCTCAGGCTCCCGGCGCCGTGGCCTCGGTGACGATGCGCGACAGGTCCGGCCGCGGGCGCTCGGACGGCGGCTCGCCGGGCGTGCCGATATGCACGAAGCCGGCGACCTTCTCCTGCGGCGAGATGCCCAGGATCGCCTTCGCCTCCTCGTCATAGGCCACCCATTCGGTGACCCAGTTCGCCGCGAAACCGTGCGCGTGCGCGGCGTTGACGAGATTCATCGTGGCCGCCCCCGCCGAGAGGACCTGTTCCCAGACCGGGATCTTCACATGCTCGGCCGCCGTGGAGACGACGCCGACGACGAGCGGGGCGCGGGTGAAGCGCTCGCGCTCGACGCGAAGCCGCGTCTCGCTCGCCGCAGGGTCGCGGGCGGCTACGAGCGCCGCCAGCGCCTCGCCGATCGCCGCCGCCGCCGCGCCGCGATAGAGGACGAAGCGCCAGGGGGCGAGCTTGCCGTGATCGGGCACGCGGGCGGCGACGGTCAGGATGGCGTCGAGGATGGGGCCCTGCGGCGCCGGCTCGCGCAGCATCGGGATCGGGATCGAACGGCGCGTGGCGAGGAGGGTGGCGGCGTCACTCAAGGATTGTGCTCCGGGCTGGGTGGAATCCGGCGAAAGACTTCGTGGCTCCGTCCCTATCGCCCTCCGGCGCGAAGGACAAATCCGCCGCGCGATGGGAGTTGCGGGCGTGCTGTCCGCAGGGCTCGGAGCAATTGCATCGAATGCCTTGAAATGGCCGGCGAACGGGTTCACTCCTTCGGCCAAGGGTGGAGCCGTCGTGCCGGGGGATCATCGCAGTGCATCGTGGCCGCGCCGTCGTCACGGCTTTCTTCGTCGTCCAAGGGGTCAGCGGACTTCCGGCGCTCGCGCAGGATGGTGCCGGCGCCGTGCCGGGCGGCGGGTCCAGCATCGAGCGCGGGCTGCGCGGCCTTTTCGGCGGGGAGCCCGAGAAACCCGGCTCCTACGTCTCGCCCTCCGCCGCCGACCTCGTGCCGGATGCGGCGTCGGTCGGCGCCGCGCCGAACCGGGCGCTGGAGCGATTCGATCCGATCGCCCTGCCGACCAGCCTCTCGCCCGGCGCCTCGCCCAAGCTCGATCTGCCCGACCTCAAGCCCTTCGGCCCGCAGCCCAAGCCCCATCCCGAACCGGCGCGGGCCAGCGAGAGCCTCTCCTTGAGCGCGCGTCTCACGCAGGACGGGCCGGAAATCCCGAACGGTCTCGTCTGGCGCCTCTTCGCCGCCGCCCCGGATGCCAGCGGCAAGCTGCCGCTGATCGCGACTTCGGCGGAGGCCAACCCGAATTTCGCCGTGCCGCGCGGCAGCTACCTCCTGCACGTCCTGTTCGGGCGGGCGGGCATGACCAAGCGCATCGAGTTCGCGGGCCTTCGCACGCGCGAAACGGTGGTGATGGACGCCGGCGGCCTGAAGCTGAGCGCCGTCGCCCCCAACGACGCGGCGCTCGCGCAGGAGAAGGTCTTCTTCGACGTCTATACCGATGCCGACCAGGAGAACGACCGCCAGCTCGTGGCGAGCCACGTGCCCGCAAACCGCGTGGTGCGGCTCAATGCCGGCAACTACCACGTCGTCTCGAGCTACGGCGCGATCAACGCCGTGGTGCGCGCCGACATCCGCGTGGAGGCCGGCAAGCTGACGGAGGCGACGCTCCAGCACCACGCCGCGCAGCTCACGCTGAAGCTCGTGCGCGAAAAGGGCGGCGAGGCGATCGCCGACACCGCCTGGTCGATCACCACCGCCTCCGGCGACCCGGTGCGCGAGAGCGTCGGCGCCTTCTCCTCCCTGGTTCTGGCGGAGGGCGACTATCTCGTGCTCGCGCGCAACCGCGGAAAGCTCTATCAGCGCAGCTTCTCGGTGGAAGCGGGCCGGGACGAGGATGTGGAGGTGCTGACCTCCGATCTCGCGGCGCCCGAGAACGGCGAAGGCTCCGGCGACTGAACGGGTCGAAACGCGAAAGGGGCGCGCCGCGGCCGGCACGCCCCTTTCCGTGTCCGATCGGCGTCGAAAGCGCCTATTGCGCGGCGACGGACGCTTCGCGCGCGCGGCGAAGGTCCGGCGGCACGGCCTCCTCGCCGAGCGCGGCGATGGTCTCGACGAGGGTCCCCGAGGACTGGTCGCGCGAGCCCAGGCGCCGCATGTTGACCGTCCTCTCCTCCGCCTCGCGCTTGCCGCAGACGAGGATGACCGGCACCTTGGCGACCGAGTGTTCGCGGACCTTGTAGTTGATCTTCTCGTTGCGAAGATCGGTCTCGACGCGCAGGCCCGCCTTCTTCAGCTCCGCCGCGACCTCGCGGGCATAGTCGTCCGCCTCCGAGGTGATGGTCGCCACCACAATCTGCAGCGGCGCGAACCAGAGCGGCATGTGGCCGGCATAGTTCTCGATGAGAATGCCGAGGAAGCGCTCCATCGAGCCGCAGATGGCGCGATGGACCATGACCGGCTGGCGCTTCTCCGAATCCTTGTCGATGTAGAAGGCGCCGAACCGCTCCGGCAGGTTGAAGTCGACCTGCGTCGTGCCGCACTGCCAGTCGCGGCCGATCGCGTCGCGCAGCACGTATTCGAACTTCGGCCCGTAGAACGCGCCCTCGCCCGGATTGATCGCCGTCTTCACCCGGCCGTTCGAGTTGCGCGCGATATCCTCCAGGACGCCGGTCATGATCGCCTCGGCATGATCCCAGTTGGCATCCGAACCGACCCGCTTCTCGGGCCGCGTCGAAAGCTTCACCGTGATCTCGCCGAAGCCGAAATCGGAATAGGTCGAGAGGATGAGGTCGTTGATGCGCAGGCACTCGGCGGCCAGCTGATCCTCCGTGCAGAAGACATGCGCGTCGTCCTGCGTGAAGCCGCGCACGCGCATCAGCCCGTGCAGCGCACCGGACGGTTCGTAGCGATGCACGTTGCCGAATTCCGCATAGCGAATGGGCAGATCGCGGTAGCTCTTCAGACCATGCTTGAAGATCTGCACATGGCCCGGGCAGTTCATCGGCTTGATCGCGAAGACGCGCTCGTCCTCGGTCTCGGTGACGAACATATTCTCCTTGTACCAGCCCCAGTGACCGGAGGTCTCCCACAGCGCCTTGTCGAGGATCTGCGGGGCGTTGACCTCGTCGTAACCCTGCGTGTCCAGACGCCGGCGCATGTAGGAGACGAGCGTCTGGAACATCTTCCAGCCATGGGCATGCCAGAAGACGACGCCCGGCCCCTCCTCCTGGAAATGGAAGAGATCCATCTCGCGGCCGAGCCGGCGATGGTCGCGCTTCTCGGCCTCTTCCAGCATGTGGAGATAGGCGTCGAGCTGCTCCTTCGTCGCCCAGGCCGTGCCGTAGATGCGCGTGAGCATCGGATTGTTCGAATCGCCGCGCCAGTAGGCGCCGGCGACCTTCATCAGCTTGAACGCCTCGCCGATCTGCCCGGTGGAGGCCATATGCGGGCCGCGGCACAGGTCGAACCAGTCGCCCTGCGCGTAGATCTTCAGGTCCTGCCCGGCGGGGATCGCGTCGACCAGCTCCACCTTGTAGGCCTCGCCCTTGGCCGCGAAGACCTCGCGCGCCTTCTCGCGCGACCAGACCTCCTTGGTGAAGGGCGCGTTGCGGCGGATGATCTCGGCCATCTTCTTCTCGATGACCGGCAGGTCGTCGGGCGTGAAGGGCGTGTCGCGGGCGAAGTCGTAGTAGAAGCCGTTCTCGATCACCGGACCGATGGTCACCTGCGTGCCCGGCCACAGTTCCTGCACGGCCTGCGCCATCACATGCGCCGCGTCGTGCCGGATGAGCTCGAGCGCCCGGCCGTCGTCGCGCGTCACGATCTCGAGCGCGCCCGAGCGGCCGACCGGGTCGGACAGATCGCGCACCTCGCCGTCGAGGGCGTAGGCGACCGACTTCTTGGCAAGGGATTTCGAGATGCCCGCGGCGATCTCGGCCCCGGTCACCGTCGGCTCGAACTGGCGGACGGACCCGTCGGGGAAGGAGAGGTCGATCATGCGTGTTCCTTTCCGCTCACTCCCGCCAACCACGCGGGGAAGCCCTTCGATCGATCGGCGCCGAAGGCAGGCGCCGGGCGCGACTTCTATCAGCCGGGACGATTGGGGCAAGCGGGAAGGACCGGCGCGCCGGCTGGACAGGCAGGGATCGTCGGACTTGCCGGAACCGGCGCGCGGCCGGGCGACGGTCAGACCGTGGCGTCCACGTCCTCGACCGGCGCTTCTCCCACATGCTTGCGGATCGATTCGATCGCGCGATGAGCCCCGGCCTTCGAGGCGTAGCCCTCCGTGGAGAAGATCACTTCGCTATTGTACTTGAAGCGGACGCGGAACTCGCCCTTCCTGTCCTTGTAGACCTCGAACTTGTGCGCCACGGAAGACCCCCGCCCTTTTAGAATTGCTGACGGGACGATCGTTCACCCGGGCGCGGATTCTGTCAAACGTCTTCGGCAGGACGGCCGGCCCACAGGATTCACCGCCGGTCTCGTCGGAGCGTCTCGGGCACGGGGTCGAGGCCGGGCTTTCCGAACGGTCCGCAGCGCAGCACCCGTCGGCCAGTGAGCCAGGCACCGCGCGGGAGACCATGCCGGGCAACGGCCTCGTAGGCATATTCCGAACAGGTCGGCACGTGCCGGCAGTGGCCGCCGACGAAGGGCGAGAAGACGATCTGGTACAGGCGCACCGCGCCGATCCCGAGGAGCCGGCCCGGCGTGCGCCGCCATGCCCCGCGATAGTTGCGGCCGAGCGTCCGGTCCGGGCCGTCGGCCTTCGGTGTCTCGCGCATTCCGGACGACGGTTCCATGAGATGCGACGCCCCCAGCGCTCAGGCGGCTTTCGTCGCGGCCTGCGCGTCGATCTTGTCGAGCGCCTCGACCACGGCGTCGAAGGTCAGCATGGTGGAGGCGTGGCGGGCCTTGTAGTCGCGCACCGGCTCCAGGAACTTCGCATCGGCGAAGCGGCCTTCGGGCGGAGCGCCGTTCTCCTTCAGCATCCGCCGCATCGTCTCGCGGGCCTCGCGCAGGTCCTGCGGCGTCGCGCCGATGATGTTGCGCGCCATGATCGAGGACGAGGCCTGGCCGAGCGCGCAGGCCTTCACGTCATGCGCGAAATCGCTGACGACGCCGTCCTCGAGCTTCACGTCCACCGTCACGGTGGAGCCGCACAGTTTCGAATGGGCCGTCGCGCTGGCCTGCGCATCTGCCAGGCGGCCGATGCGGGGAATGTTGCCGGCAAATTCGAGGATGCGGGCGTTATAGACGTCGTCGATCACGGGTTCGGCCCTCAAGGCTGGTAATTTGCCGCCGACCTGTCAAAGCTCAGGTCCACCGGTTATATAAGCATGCGAATGCCGGGGCCAACGGGCACCGGCCGACCCAAGTCCGCGCACCCGTGGCGCAGTTGTGAGCGTACGAGGCCGCGCGATGGCGACAGACGGTTCGGGCAGCGATCCGCGCAAGACCGCCCCCCGGGCGCCCGATGCGAATTCGCAGTGGATCGCGGCCCGCATCCCGGTCGGCACGAGAAGAGGCAGCATGGACGCCGTCGTCAAGAAGTTCCCCGATCTCTCCCCGACTGGACGGCCGAGCCGCCAGGAGGCCGAGGCCGCCGTCGAGACGCTGCTGCGCTGGATCGGCGAGGATCCGGCCCGCGAAGGCCTGCGCGAGACGCCTGCGCGCGTCGTCAAGGCCTACGAGGAACTCTTCGGCGGCTATCGCGACGACGCCACGAAGGCGCTCGGGCGCACGTTCGAGGAAGTCTCGGGCTACGACGACACCGTGCTCGTGCGCGACATCGACTTCCACTCGCATTGCGAACATCACATGGTCCCGGTCGTCGGCAAGGCGCATGTCGCCTACAAGCCGGACGGGCGTGTTCTCGGCCTCTCCAAGATCGCCCGCGTCGTCGACATTTTCGGGCGCCGCCTGCAGACGCAGGAATCGATGACCGCGCAGATCGCCGACGCGATCGTCGAGGCGCTCGCGCCAAAGGGCGTCGCCGTCCTGCTCGAGGCCGAGCATATGTGCATGTCCATGCGTGGCATCCGCACCAAGGGCTCGCGCACGATCACGACCTCCTTCAACGGCGTCTTCCGCGACGACAAGGACGAGCGCGACCGCTTCCTCATGCTCGTCGGCCAGCGCGGCTGACATGGCGGGCGATCCGTTCGATCGCGAGGAAGGCACGTGCCTCGCGCCCCGTTTCGACGCCGCCGGTCTCGTCACCGCCGTCGTCACCGACGCCGAAAGCGGCGCCCTCCTCATGGTCGCGCACATGAACGAGGAGGCGCTGCGCCTCACCGTGGAGACGGGGATCGCGCATTACTGGTCGCGCTCGCGCGGCACGCTCTGGAAGAAGGGCGAGACCTCCGGCGCCCTGCAGACCGTCTCGGACCTTCTCGTCGACTGCGATCAGGACGCGATCTGGCTGAAAGTGGTGCCCCAGAAGCGTGCCGACACTTGCCATACCGGCCGCAGCACCTGCTTCTACCGGCGCATCGACCGGGAGAGCGGCGCGCTCGAGCCCGTCGCCGACGCCTGACGGGACGCGCCTTCCCCTGCCGTTAATCCGTTGCTCAAACCTCCCCGCTATCCTGCCAGACCTGTGGGCGATCAGGGTCAGCCGGGAGGTCGCAGCATGCTCGATCGTGTATTCGGACGCTCCGACGATGTGCCGCCGGTTCCAACGCTCGGCGCCGGAAAACCCCCGGCGACGGTCACGACCAGGGCGCCCAGACCGCCGAAGCACGGCGTGGCGCTGGCGCTGGGCGGCGGCGCCGCGCGGGGCTGGGCGCATATCGGCGTGCTGCGCGCTCTCGACGAGGCGAAGATCCCGATCTCTATGATCGCCGGCACCTCCATCGGCGCGTTGGTCGGCGGCTGCTATCTCGCTGGCAAGCTCGACGAACTGGAGAGTTTCGCGCGTTCCCTCACCCGCCGCGGCATGATGCGCTTCCTCGACCTTCGCTTCGGCGGCGGCGGCCTCATCGGCGGCATGCGGCTCTCGAAGCGCCTCGCCGACTCGCTCGGGACGATCGACATCGAGGATCTGACTCGCCCGCTCGTCTGCGTGGCCTGCGAGGCGCGGCACGGGCACGAGGTCTGGCTGGACTCCGGCTCGCTCATCCTCGCCATGCGCGCCTCCTACGCGTTGCCCGGCGTCTTCGAGCCCGTGGTCTGCGGCGAGCGCCGCCTTCTCGACGGGGCGCTCGTGAACCCGGTGCCCGTCAATGTCTGCCGCGTCTTCGAGGAACCCTTCGTCGTCGCCGTGAACCTCCACTACGATCTCTTCGGCCGCGCCGCCGTGATGCGCCTTCGCGCCGAGGGCGACACCAGCCGGCTTCGCCCGGCAGAGCCCGTGATGCAACCGGACGGTTCGAAGACGCCGATCACGCGCAGCGAGAAGCTCTCGATCTCGCGCTCGATGGTCGACGCGTTCAACATCATCCAGGACCGCATCTCGCGGGCGCGCCTTGCCGGCGACCCGCCGGACCTCGCCCTGCAGCCGCGTGTGCGCGACATCGGCCTGTCGGAGTTCTTCCGTGCCGCCGAGGCCATCGATCTCGGCTACGAGGCGACGATGACGCGCATCAAGGAGATCGAGCGCATGATGGTCAGCCTCTCCGCCTGACGGCGGGCCGCTCAGACCAGCTCGACGTCGAGGACGCCGATGGCCGATTTCACGGCGCTCGCCATCTGCGGCGACACGCGGTAGCGGCCGGGCAGCGTGATCTCGACCTCGCGGTCTCCGCCCTCGCGCACCAGCACGAACGAGACCTCGCTGTCGCCCTGGTCGCGCAGCTGCGCGCGCACCGCCTTCAGCGGCGCGGCATCCTTCATGAAGATGCGCAGCGCCTGCTGCATGCGCACCGCCTCGTCCTCCAGCGACTGGACCGTGGAGACGCGCAGCGAGATGCCCTCCGGCCGCTCCTCGGCCGCGACCGAGAGAATGACCGAGGCGCCGGGCTCCAGCATGTCGCGGAAGGCGAAGAGCACTTCGGAGAAAAGCACCACTTCGTACTGGCCGCTGGAATCGGACAGCTGCACGATGCCGATCTTGCCGCCGCTGCGCGTCTTGCGCTCCTGGCGCGCGGTCACCGTGCCGGCGAGCTTGCCGGCGCTCGCGCCGCGCTTCACGCCCGCCACGACATCGGCATAGGTCTGCACGCGCAGGCGCTTCAGCGTGGCGCGATACTCGTCGAGCGGATGGGCCGAAAGGTAGAAGCCGATCGCCTGGAACTCCTTCAGGAGCTTCTCCGACGAGGTCCAGAGCTGGGCGGGGGTCAGGCGCAGCGGCTCGGGGCCGCTCGAGGCCGAGCCGAACATATCGGACTGGCCGATCGTGCGCCCTTCGTGCGCCCGCAGGGCGTAGCCGGCCATGCGTTCGAGATTGGCGGTGAGGACGGCGCGGTCGTGCCCGAAACAGTCCAGCGCGCCGGCGGCGATCAGGAATTCGAGCGTGCGCTTGTTCACGATCTTGGGATCGATGCGCATGCAGAAATCCTCGAGCGAGGCGAAGGGCCGGTCGCCCCGCCGCTCGACGATGTGCTCCACCGCATGCTCGCCGACGCCCTTGATGGCCGCCAGCGAATAGTAGATCCGGTTCTCGCCGACCTCGAAGGCCTTGAACGAGGTTTGCACCGAAGGCGGCACGACCTCGATTTTCAGGCGCAGCGCGTCGGAGCGGAAGTCGTTGAGCTTGTCGGTGTTGCCGGCGTCCAGCGTCATGGAGGCGGCCAGGAACTCGACCGGGTGGTTCGCCTTCAGATAGGCCGTCTGGTAGGAGACGAGCGCGTAGGCGGCGGCGTGGCTCTTGTTGAAGCCGTAATCCGCGAATTTCGCCAGAAGGTCGAAGATCATGTTGGCCTGCGCCTTGGGCAGGCCGTTCTTCACCGCGCCCTCGACGAAGCGCACGCGCTGCACGTCCATCTCGGCGCGGATCTTCTTGCCCATGGCGCGGCGCAGGAGATCGGCCTCGCCGAGCGAATAGCCCGACAGGACCTGCGCGATCTGCATCACCTGCTCCTGATAGATGATGACGCCCTGCGTCTCCTTCAGGATGCTCTCGATCATCGGATGCAGGAAGTCGGCCTCCTCCTCTCCGTGCTTGCGGGCGTTGTAGGTCGGGATGTTCTCCATCGGGCCGGGACGGTAGAGCGCGACGAGGGCGATGATGTCCTCGAACCGGTCGGGCCGCATGCCGATCAGCGCCTTGCGCATGCCCGCCGATTCCACCTGGAACACGCCGACGGTCTCGCCGCGCGTCAGCATCTGGTAGCTCTTCTCGTCGTCGAGCGGCAAAGCCGAGAGGTCGATCGTCACGCCCTTGCGCGCGATGAGCTCGACAGCCGTCTGCAGCGTCGTCAGCGTCTTGAGGCCGAGGAAGTCGAACTTCACGAGCCCCGCCGGCTCGACCCATTTCATGTTGTACTGCGTGACCGGCATGTCGGAGCGCGGGTCGCGATACATGGGAACGAGCTGCGACAGCGGCCGGTCGCCGATCACGATGCCGGCGGCGTGCGTGGAGGCGTGGCGATAGAGGCCCTCGAGCTTCAGCGAGATGGAGATCAGGCGGTCGACCACCTCCTCCTTCTCGCGCGCCTCCTTCAGCCGCGGCTCCTCCTCCAAGGCCTGCGCGAGCGTGACGGGATTGGCGGGATTCTGCGGCACGAGCTTGCAGAGCTTGTCGACCTGCCCGTAGCTCATCTCCAGGACGCGGCCGACATCGCGCAGCACGGCGCGCGCCTGCAGCGTTCCGAAGGTGATGATCTGGCCGACCTGGCTGCGCCCGTATTTCTCCTGAACGTAGCGGATCACCTCCTCGCGCCGGTCCTGGCAGAAGTCGATGTCGAAATCCGGCATCGAGACGCGCTCGGGGTTGAGGAAGCGCTCGAAGAGAAGCGAGAACCGAAGCGGATCGAGATCCGTGATCGTCAGCGCCCAGGCGACGAGCGAGCCCGCGCCCGAGCCGCGGCCCGGCCCGACCGGGATGCCCTTGGCCTTCGCCCACTTGATGAAGTCCGAGACGATCAGGAAATAGCCGGGGAACTTCATGCGCTCGATGATCGAGAGCTCGAAATCCAGCCGCTCGCGATAAGTCTCCTCGGAAACGCCCGGCGACAGGCCGTGAAAGGCGAGCCGCTTGTCGAGCCCCTCCACCGCCTGCCGGCGCAGCTCCGCCGCCTCCGCCAGCATCGCCGTCTCCGCATCGGCGCCGACGCCGGCAAAGCGCGGCAGGATGGGGGCGCGGGTGCGTGGGCGATAGGAACAGCGCCGGGCGATCTCGATCGAGTTGGCGAGCGCCTCGGGCAGATCGGCGAAGAGCGCGGCCATCTCGGCCTGCGACTTCAGGTGATGGTCCGGGCTCAGCCGCCGCCGATCCTCGTGGCTGACGAGCCGGTTGCTGGCGACCGCCATCAGGGCGTCGTGCGCCTCGAAATCGTCCTTGGAGCGGAAGAAGGACTCGTTCGTCGCCACGATCGGCAACTCGTTGGCATAGGCGAGTTCGAGCGAATGGGCCTCGATGCGCCGGTCATAGGCGCCCTGGCGCTGGAGCTCCACATAGAGGCGATCCCCGAAGGCCGCCTTCAGCCGCGCCAGCCGCTCCTCGGCCAGCGGACGGCGCCCTGCGCCGAGTGCGGCGCCGAGCGGCCCGCCCGGCCCGCCGGTGAGGACGATGATACCCGCCGCGCGCTCCTCCAGCCAGGCGAAGGGCACGTGCGGACGCACGGCCGCTTCGTGCCCGAGATAGGCGAGCGAGACGACCGAGACGAGATTGGCGAAGCCCTCCTCGCTCGCCGCGACGAGGACGAGCGGAGCGATCGGCGACAGCGACCGCTCGCCGCGGCCCGGCCGGGTCTCGGCGACGGAGTCGCCGAAATCGACGTCCAGCTGACAGCCGATGATGGGCTGGATGCCGGCCTTGGCCGCCTTCTCCGAGAATTCGAGCGCGCCGAAGAGATTGCCGGTGTCGCAGACGCCGATCGCCGGCGCGCCGTCCGCGACGGCATGGGAGACGATGGCATCAAGGCGCAGCGCGCCTTCGAGCAGCGAATAGGCGCTGTGAACGCGCAGATGGATGAAGTCGAGCCCGTCCATCACCGTCTCCTTCGCGGCATCGCCGGCCTTGCGCTGTCCGAGCGCCGGGCTCCTGCGAGCCATCGTGCCGGCCCGCCAGGCGACGCATGGCCCTTGGATTACGAGCTCTCCCGGCTCAGGAAAAGCCGCCGTCCCGCATCCTCAACAGGTTCTGCGGCCGGTCTCGATCAAAGCGCCGCGAGAACGAGGCTGAAGGCCAGAAGAAACAGGCCGATCGAGGCCAGCGATGCGATGTCCTTGACGATATCGGTCATGTCCGTCCCCTCTTCGCTTCATGTTCCTTCTTTGTTCCCTTTTGCTCGCTCCCTGTCAAGCGTGTTCCATGAATGTTCTGGCCGGGTGGAGACGCGCCCAGCGCCCAAGGCTGCTGGAAGAGCGAAACTTGCGCATGCGTCGCCTGGATACCGCACGCCGATCCGCGAGCGCATCGCCGGACCGGTCCTTTCTCGGGTGTGGGACGGACCCGGACCGGACCGACGCCAGAACCCGTCCGGAGCAGGTCCGGCGGCGCAACAGGGGCAAACCGCCGGCACCGCAGGGCGCGTCGGCGGGAATCCTTCCCTACCGCCCCGTCAGAGGACGAGCGGCACGATCCGACCGTTCTCGAGCGTGATCGCCCGATCCATGCGCCCGGCGAGCTCGTGGTTGTGGGTGGCGATCAAGGCGGCGACGCCGGACTGGCGCACGAGGGCGGCCAGGGCCTCGAAGACATAGGCCGAGGTGCCGGGATCGAGATTGCCCGTCGGCTCGTCCGCGAGCAGCACATGCGGGCTGTTGGCGACCGCGCGGGCGATGGCGACGCGCTGCTGCTCGCCGCCGGAGAGTTCGGCAGGCCGGTGCGAGGCGCGTTTGCCGATGCGCATATAGTCGAGGAGTTCGGCGGCGCGCGTCGCCGCTTCGCCCCGCTTCAGGCCGCGGATCATCTGCGGCATCATCACGTTCTCAAGCGCCGAGAACTCGGGCAGGAGGTGATGGAACTGATAGACGAAGCCGATGGCCTTGCGGCGCATGGCCGTGCGCTCCTCGTCGCCGAGCGTGCCGCAGGCCTCGCCGGCGATGCGCACCTCGCCCGCATCCGGGCGCTCGAGCAGGCCGGCAATGTGCAGGAGCGTCGACTTGCCGGAGCCCGAGGGCGCGACGAGCGCGACCATCTCGCCGCGATCGATCGAGACCGAGGCGCCGGACAGGATGGTCAAGCGCCCCTCGCCCTGCACGAAATGGCGCTCGACGCCTTCGAGGGCGAGCGCGTGATTCTGCGTCATCATTCGTACCGGAGCGCTTCAACGGGATCGAGGCGGGAGGCCTGCCAGGAGGGCAGGATCGTCGCGAGGAAGGAAAGGCCGACCGCCATGGCGACGACGAGCGCGACCTCGCCCGCCTCGACCTTCGCGGGAAGCTGGCTGAGGAAGTAGATCTCCGGATCGAAGAGCGACACGCCCGAGAGCCAGGAGAAGAATTGCCGGATTCGCTCGATATTGAGGCAGAAGACGAGGCCGAGGATGAAGCCGGCCAGCGTGCCGGAGAGGCCGATGGAGGCGCCCGTGATGAGGAAGACCCGCATCACCGCCCCCTTCGTCGCGCCCATCGTGCGCAGGATGGCGATGTCGCGCCCCTTGTCCTTCACCAGCATGAAGAGGCCGGAGATGATGTTGAGGGCGGCGACCAGCACGATCAGCGTCAGGATGATGAACATGACGTTGCGCTCCACCTCCAGCGCGGAAAAGAACGACTGGTTCTGCGTCTGCCAGGTGGTGGTGAAGACGGGCCGGGCGGCGGCGGCCTCGATGGCCGGCTGCAGCGCGGCCACGTCGTCGGGATTGTCCACGAAGACCTCGATGCCCTGCACGCGGTCGTCCTGGTTGAAATAGAGCTGCGACTCCGAGAGCGGCATGTAGACATAGGCCGCGTCGTATTCGGACAGGCCGATCTCGAAGATCGCGACGACCGGATAGGCCTTCACCCGCGGCGTCGTGCCGAGCGGGGTGACGTCGCCCTCGGGCGCGATCAGGGTGATCTGGTCGCCGAGGGAGAGGCCGAGCGATTCCGCCAGACGGCTGCCGATGGCGACGCCGCCCGACGTGTCGAACCCTTCGAGCGTGCCCTGCTTCACGTTGGACGAGACGGGCTCGAGATCCATGAGATCGGCCGCGCGCACGCCCTTGATGAGAGCGCCGGTGCTCGTCGGCGCATTGCCGGAGGCCAGGACCTGCCCCTGCACGGTCGGCATCACGAACTTGACGCCCGCCACCTGGGAGAGACGGTCGGAGACCTCGGCGAAATCCGTCATCGGCTGATCGACCGGCGAGACCACGACATGGCCGTTGACGCCGAGGATGCGGTTGAGGAGCTCGCCGCGGAAGCCGTTCATAACGGACATGACGATGATGAGCGCGGCGACGCCGAGCATGATGCCGATGAAGGAGAATCCGGCGATGACCGAGACGCCCGCGTCGCGGCGGCGCGAGCGCAGGTAGCGCCCGGCGATCATCCATTCGAAGCGCGAGAAGGGGCGCGTGCGCAGGCCCTCCCCGCCGAGCGGCGCACCGATGGCGGCGGTGCCGCTCACGCCTTGAGCCTCTCGACCAGGGCGGCGAGCGGCACGGTCTGGCGCTCGCCCGTGGCGCGGTCCTTCACCTCCGCCTCGCCGGCCTTGACGCCGCGCGGGCCGACGATGACCTGCGTCGGCAGGCCGATCAGGTCCATCGTGGCGAACTTGGCGCCGGCGCGCGTGTCCTCGTCGTCGTAGAGGACGTCGAACCCGGCGGCCTGGAGCTTGGCGTAGAGATCGTCGCAGGCCTTGTCGCATTCCGCGTCGCCCGGCTTCATGTTGATGAGGCCGATGTCGAAGGGAGCGATGGACTTCGGCCAGACGATGCCGTTCTCGTCGTGGAAGGCCTCGATGATCGCCGCGATCAGCCGGCTCGGGCCGATGCCGTAGGAGCCCATGTGCACCGGCACGTCCTTGCCGTCCGGGCCGGTCACGACGGCGTTCATCGCCGCCGAATACTTGGTGCCGAAATAGAAGATATGGCCGACCTCGATGCCGCGGGCGGCCAGCTGCGCGTCCGCCGGCACCGCGTTCCAGGCCGCCTCGTCGTGCATCTCGTCGGTCGCCGCATAGGGCGTCGTCCAGGCCGAGACGATGTCGGCGAGCACCTGCGCATCGGCGAAGTCGACGCCGCTCGGCGGCACGGGCAGATCGAGGAAATCGCGGTGGCAGTAGACCTGGCTCTCGCCCGTCGAGGCGAGGATGATGAATTCGTGGCTGAGGTCTCCGCCGATCGGCCCGGTATCGGCGCGCATCGGAATGGCCTTCAGCCCGCAGCGCTCGAAGGTGCGCAGATAGGCCACGAACATCCGATTATAGGCGATGCGGGCGCTTTCCTGGTCGATATCGAAGGAATAGGCGTCCTTCATCAGGAACTCGCGCGAGCGCATGACGCCGAAGCGCGGGCGGACCTCGTCGCGGAACTTCCACTGGATATGGTAGAGATTGAGCGGCAGATCCTTGTAGGAGCGCACGGACGACCGGAAGATGTCCGTCACCATCTCCTCGTTGGTCGGGCCGAAGAGAAGATCGCGCTCGTGCCGGTCCTCGATGCGCAGCATCTCCTTGCCGTAATCGTCGTAGCGCCCGCTCTCGCGCCAGAGATCGGCGGACTGGATCGTGGGCATCAGAAGCTCGACGGCGCCCGAGCGGTCCTGCTCCTCGCGCACGATGCGGCAGACCTTGTCGAGCACGCGCTTGCCGAGCGGCAGGAAGGAGTAGATGCCCGCCGCCTGCTGCCGGATCATGCCCGAGCGCAGCATCAGGCGATGCGAGACGATCTCGGCTTCCTTGGGCGTTTCCTTGAGGATGGGCAGGAAGTATCGCGACAGGCGCATCGATGGAATCCGCAATTTCGGGGTCTTCGGCGCGTCCGGCGCGCGAGGGCGTCTTAACCGTTCGCCCGCGCGATGGAAAGCTGGCGCGCCGGGCCCGCCACGCCCTGCCCTCCCGGTGCGTCACGAACATGGCACAGTCGGAAAATATCGCGTGACAAGGCCTGGAAGCGTGAGTAAGTTGCGCCGGCATAAGCAAGGGTGCAGTTCAAGCATCCGGACCATGCGGTCTAGTCTTGGGAGGACGTGATTTCCGGCGCGACTTAGTCGCAGCCCCGGCTCTTAACCGGAGTGAAATCCAGACGCGCGACTAAAAATGCAAGGCGAAAGCCTTGCATTTTTTTTATGCCGCGGTTGGCGTTGCTCAAATTTCGGTCAATACGGGTCAGTGCTGCTTTGCGGCGCCGGCGATCGATCGTCGCGGCCTCACGTGCCCGGGATGAAATGGGGCAGATCGTCCGGCCCGAAACCGTAGACCTGCGTCACGAGGTAGAAGAGCGCGAAGACGATGGTGGAGACCGCGGTCGTCATCCACACCTTGCGCCAGATCTGCGGCTGGGTCGGCGCGGAGGCCGTGGTGCCGAGCACCACTTCGCCATCGTCGGCCTGGCTGCGAAAGCCGATGGGCAGGATGGCGAACAGAACCGTCCACCAGATGATGAAGTAGATGGCGAGAGCCGAGATCCATCCCATGGGTCAGACCTTCCCTTGAGGTTCCTTCATCGCCGCCCCGCCGCGCACGGCGGCGCGACTTCGGATGCCCGGGGCAGCCTCCGCGCGTCTGCGGGGGCGCCGATGCGGCGCCCCGCCCGAACCGCGCCTCAACCCTGCGTGACGAAGACCGTCACGATGGGCTTCTTGCCCCAGGCGGCATAGGCCGCGTTGCGGACCGAGCGGCGCACGGCCTCGCGCACCGTCTCGAAATCCTTGCGGCGCCCGCGCGGAATGCTCTCCACGGCCCCGGCCGCGGCATCGATCAGGAGATCGTCGATCGACTCGCCGCCCTTGTCCAGCTCGGGCAGGCCGAGCGGCACGATATCGGGATCCTCGCGCAGTTCCAGCTTGGCGCTGAGCTCCACCAGAACCGAGACATGCCCGACGAAGGACAGGCGGCGACGGTCGTTGATGCCCATGTCCTCGGCGGAGCCGATGAGCGCACCGTCCTTGTAGAGGCGGCCGACCGGCACTTCGTCGATCACCTCGGCGCGGCCGGGCGCAAGACGCAGCATGCGGCCGTTGCGCAGCGACACGACCTGCGGCACCTGCAGGCTGCGGGCCAGCTCGGCATGCGCCTCGAGATGGGCCGCCTCGCCATGCGCCGGGACCGCGATGGTCGGGCGCACCCATTCGTACATGCGGCGCAACTCGCTCCGGCGCGGGTGGCCGGACACGTGGACGAGCTTGCTATTGTCCTCCAGCACCTCGATGCCGCGATCGACGAGCGCGTTCTTGATGTCGAGGATCGCCTTCTCGTTGCCCGGGATGGAACGCGAGGAGAAGATGACGAGATCGCCCTTCGAGAGCGCGACCGTCGGGTGTTCGTCGCGCGAGAGACGGGCGAGCGCGGCGCGCGCCTCGCCCTGGCTGCCGGTGAGGACGATGACCGCCTTCTCGCGGGGAATGTAGCCGAAATCCTGCTCGCCGACGAAAGGCGGCAGGTCGCCGAGCATCTCGAGTTCTGTCGCGACGTCGACGACGCGGCGCATGGACCGGCCCATCAGCAGGACCTGGCGCCCGGCATCGCGCGCGGCCTCGGCGATGGAGCGGATGCGCCCGACATTCGACGAGAAGGTGGTGACGGCGACGCGGCCCTTGGCGCCGCGGATGATGTCCGCGAGCGAGGCCGAGACCTCCGACTCGCTCGGGCTCTCGCCCTCGCGCATGGCATTGGTCGAATCGCAGATCAGCGCGAGGACGCCCTCGTCGCCGATGGCGCGCAACCGCGCTTCGTCGGTCGGGGCGCCCATGGCGGGCGTGGCGTCGATCTTCCAGTCGCCGGTGTGCATCACCGTTCCGGCCGGGGTGCGGATCGCGAGCGCCACGGGCTCGGGGATAGAATGGGTGACGTTCACCGCTTCGATCTCGAACGGCCCGATCTTGAACCGGTCGCCAGCGTTGAAGAGGGTGATCGGCAGTTTCGGCGCGCCGGGCTCGCCCTCGCGCTTGGCCTGCAGCAGCGCCGCGGTGAAGGGCGTCGTGTAGACCGGCACCTTGAGGCGCGGCCAGAGGTCGAGCAGAGCCCCGTAATGGTCCTCATGCGCGTGGGTGACGACGATCGCCTTCAGGGCGTCGCGATGCTCCTCGATGAAGCGGATGTCCGGGAAGACGAGATCGACGCCGGGAAAGTCCGGCCCGGCAAAGGACACACCGCAGTCCACCGCGATCCATTCGCGGTTCGTGGCGGGCCCATAGCCGTAGAGGGCGAGGTTCATACCGATCTCGCCGATGCCGCCAAGCGGCACGAATACCAGTTCTGACAAAAGCTTGGGTGTCTTTCTTGATCGCGCCCGGCGCGCCGCCGACAGGGTCGGTCCGGCCATCCGGGCTCAGGTTGTCGTTTCGGGTTTCAATTCAGGTCTCGAACCCGGCCGGAAGGAGGACGGCGGAGGCGCCCGCTCCCCGTTCCGGTTCGGGAAAGAAAAGGTCTCCGGCCGATATGGTGCGCCGGGCACCGTCTTTCATCGTCAGGATCAGACGCCCGCGCTCGTCGAGCCCCTCGAAGCGGCCATCGACGCTCGTCTCGGCGAGATTGACGCGGCAGGGCCTGCCGAGGCCGACGGCGTGCGAGAGCCAGGCGGCGCGAACCTGCGCGAAGCCCGCCCCACGCGCGAAAAGCGCCAAGGCCTCGTCCATGGACGAGGCGAGCGCCGCGAAGACCGTTTCGAGATCCGCGCCGCCGCCGGCGTCGACGATGCCGGACGCGCGATAGGGTAGGTCCGCCGGAACGAACGCCACGTTGATCCCGCAACCGATGACGACGACCGGTGCCGGACCGGACACGTCGCTTTCGAGAAGAATGCCGACGGCCTTGGCGCCGTCGATCAGCACGTCGTTCGGCCATTTGACCGCGACGCGCGTCTCGCCGTTCGGAACCAGCCTTGCCACCGCGTTGCGCACCCCGAGGGCGGCAACAAGCGGCAGATTGGCGATATCGGCCATCGAGGCGGGATCGACGAGCATCAGGCTCGCGTAGAGATTGCCCTCCTCGGAGACCCACGCCCGCCCCCGGCGACCGCGCCCGCCCGACTGGCGCCGGGCCGTGACCCAGAGCGGTCCCGGATCGCCCGCGCGCCCGGCCTCGAGCGCGACCTCGTTGGTCGACGTCGCGACGTCGAGGGTCAGCCGGCGTCGATTGCGGGCGAGGGCCGGCGGCACCCTAGAAGAAGGTCCGGGCGGCCGCTTCCGCCGCGACGAAGATCGGCCCACCCAGCACGAGATAGGCCGGGAAGACGAAGAGCGCGGTGACGGCGAGCGCGAACTTCAAGGCGCCGCCCATCGGCAGGAAGGCCTCGGCCGGCTCGTCGAACCACATCAGCTTGACGAGACGCAGGTAGTAGAAGAGGCCGACGACGCTGGCGAGGACGCCGATGACGGCCAGCGGATAGAGCCCCGCCTCCACGGCCGCCATGAAGACGAAATACTTGGCGAAGAAGCCGGCAAGCGGCGGAAGACCCGCCAGCGACAGCATCATGACGGTGAGGCAGATCGCCAGAAGCGGGCTGGACTTGGAGAGACCGGCCAGATCGTCCATCGTCTCGACCTGCCCGGACTTGCGGCGCATGGCCATGATGACGGCGAAGGTGCCGATGGTCATGGCGAGATAGACGGTCATGTAGAGGAGGACGCCGCGCACGCACGAGAGATTGGCGGCCGAGAGTCCGACAAGGGCGTAGCCCATGTGCGAGATCGACGAATAGGCCATCAGACGCTTGATGTTGCGCTGGCCGATGGCGGCGAAGGCGCCGAAGATCATCGAGGCGATGGAGACGAAGATCAGCACCTGCTGCCAGTCCGCCGCCAGCGGCTGGAAGCCCTGCACGGTGAAGCGGGCGATCAGCGCCATGGCGGCGACCTTCGGCGCGCCCGCCATGAAGGCGGTGATCGGCGTCGGCGCCCCCTCGTAGACGTCCGGCGTCCACATATGGAAGGGGACGGCCGAGATCTTGAAGGCAAGGCCCGACAGGACGAACACGATGCCGACGATGAGGCCGAGCGAACGCCCCTCCTGGGCAGCCGCGGCGGCGATCGCCGGGAACTCGATCTGCCCGGTGAAACCGTAGACCATCGAGGCGCCGTAGAGCAGCATGCCCGAGGAAAGCGCGCCGAGGACGAAATACTTCAGACCGGCTTCCGTCGAGCGCAGCGAGTCGCGGTTGATGGCCGCCAGAACGTAGATCGCCAGCGACTGCAGCTCGAGGCCGAGATAGAGCGCGATGAGATCGCCGGCCGAGACCATGACCATCATGCCGAGCGTCGACAGGACGATCAGAACCGGGAACTCGAAACGGTTGAAGGCCTCGCGCTCGGCGAAGCCGAAGGACATGACGAGCGCCAGCGCCGAGCCGATCAGCACCAGAACCTTGGCATAGGCAGCGAAGGGATCGAGCAGGAAGGAGCCGCCAAAGGCCGCGCCCCGCGGGGCGAAGGCGACGAGCCAGAAGGCGGTGAAGACGACGAGGCCGACGGCGAGCGCCGTCACCAGACCCGCGCTGCGTTCGCCGCGGAAGACGCCGATCATCAGGAGGATCATGGCGCCGACCGCCATGATCAGTTCCGGACCGACGATCGGAAGGCTCGAGGCCATCATTGCGGAAGGCATGTCTTGGTTCCCGCTTTCGATCTCAATGCGCCGCGGCGACGGTGCTCGCCGTGGAGACGGCGGCGGCGTAGCCATTCAGCAGGGTCTCGACGGAGGCCGCCGTGACATTGAAGACGGGCATCGGATAGACGCCGAAGAAGATGGTGAGGACGACCAGCGGATAGAGCAGGACCTTCTCGCGGCGGTCGAGATCGAGGATCGCCTTCAGGCTTTCCTTTTCCAGCTTGCCGAAGATCACCCGCCGGTAAAGCCACAGCGCGTAGGCCGCCGACCAGATGACGCCCGTCGCCGCGAAGATCGCGACCCAGGTATTGGCCTCGAACACGCCCATCAGCGTCAGGAACTCGCCGACGAAGCCGCTCGTGCCGGGCAGACCGACATTGGCCATCGTGAAGATGAGCATCACGACCGCGTAGTTCGGCATGCGGTTCACGAGGCCGCCATAGGCGGAGATCTCGCGGGTGTGCATGCGGTCGTAGACGACGCCGACGCAGAGGAAGAGCGCGCCGGAGACGAGGCCGTGGCTGAGCATCTGGAAGATCGCCCCCTGCACGCCCTGCGCATTGGCCGCGAAGATGCCCATGGTCACGAAGCCCATATGGGCGACAGAGGAGTAGGCGATCAGCTTCTTGATGTCCTCCTGCATCAACGCCACCAGCGAGGTGTAGATGATGGCGATGACCGACAGCGTGTAGACGAGCGGCGCGAAGTCAGCCGAGGCCAGCGGGAACATCGGCAGCGAGAAGCGCACGAAACCGTATCCGCCGAGCTTCAGGAGGATGCCCGCCAGGATGACGGAACCGGCGGTCGGCGCCTCGACATGCGCGTCCGGCAGCCAGGTGTGGACGGGCCACATCGGCATCTTCACGGCGAAGCTCGCGAAGAAGGCGAACCAGAGCCAGCCCTGCATAGAGGCCGGGAAGTCGTGGTTGAGGAGCTCGGGGATCGAGGTGGTGCCGGCCTGCCAGTACATCGCCATCATGGCGACGAGCATGAGCACCGACCCCATGAACGTGTAGAGGAAGAACTTGTAGCTCGCGTAGATCCGGCGCTTGCCGCCCCACACGCCGATGATGAGGAACATCGGAATGAGGCTGCCCTCGAAGAACACGTAGAAGAGCACGAGATCGAGCGCGCAGAAGACGCCGACCACCAGCACCTCAAGCACGAGGAAGGCGACCATGTACTCCTTCACGCGCACCGTCACGGACTCGAAGCTCGCGAGCACGCAGATCGGCATGAGGAAGGTCGTCAGGATGACGAACAGCATCGAGATGCCGTCGACGCCCATGCGATAGGTGATGCCGGTGCCGAGCCAGCCCGCCTCCTCGACGAACTGGAAGCCGGGATTGGCCTCGTCGAAGCCGATCCAGATGAGCAGCGAGACGACGAAGGTGAAGACCGTCGTGACGAGGGCGATGTTGCGGATGTTGCGGCGCGCGGCCTCGCTGTCGTCCTTCATCAGAAGGATGAGCGCGACGCCGACCAGCGGCAGGAAGGTGATGGTCGAAAGGATCGGCCAGCCGGACATCAATTCGCTCCCCCGAGCATCATCCAGGTGACGAGCGCCGCCACGCCGATCAGCATGGCGAAGGCGTAATGGTAGAGGTAGCCGGTCTGCAGGCGCACGACGCGGTCGGTGACATCGAGAACGCGGGCGGAGACGCCGTCCGGCCCGAGCCCGTCGATGACCTTGCCGTCACCGGTCTTCCAGAGGAAGCGGCCGATGGCCTTGGTGGGCTGGACGAAGACGTAGTCGTAGAGCTCGTCGAAGTACCACTTGTTCAAGAGGAACTTGTAGAGGCCGCGGTTCGTCTCGGCGATCCGGTCCGCCGTGCCGGGCGAGCGGATATAGACCTTCCAGGCGAGCAGGAAGCCGAGCGCCATCATCACGGTCGGCAGGATGGCGACCCCGAAGGCGATCTCGTGCATGTCGTGGAGAACGTGGTTCTCCGGCCCCGTGAAGAGGGCGGAATGCCAGAACTCCTCGTAGCCCTCGCCGATGAAGGCGCCGTGGAAGACGAGGCCCGCCAGAAGCGCGCCCGCCGCCAGGATGTAGAGCGGCACGAGCATGACGTTCGGCGACTCGTGGATGTGATGCATCACCTCGTGGCTCGCCCGCGGCTTGCCGTGGAAGGTCATGAAGATGAGGCGCCAGGAATAGAAGCTCGTCAGGAACGCGGCGATGACCGTCAGACCCCAGCCGTAGAGGGCGAAGGTGTTGTGGCCGACGAAGGCCGCCTCGATGATCGCATCCTTGGAATAGTAGCCGGCGGTCAGCGGGAAGCCGGTGAGCGCGATCGTGCCGATCACCATCATCCAGTAGGTGCGCGGAATGTGGCGGCGCAGGCCGCCCATGTTGCGCATGTCCTGCTCGTCAGAGACGGCATGGATGACCGAGCCGGCGCCGAGGAACAGGAGCGCCTTGAAGAAGGCGTGCGTGAAGAGGTGGAACACGGCGGGACCATAGGCGCCGACGCCGAGCGCCACGAACATGTAGCCGAGCTGCGAGCAGGTCGAATAGGCGATGACGCGCTTGATGTCGTTCTGCACGAGCCCGACGGTCGCCGCGAAGAAGGCCGTCGTGGCGCCGACGAAGGTGACGACCGTCAGCGCCGTGTGGCTGAGCTCGAACACCGGCGACATGCGCGCCAGCATGAAGACGCCGGCGGTGACCATGGTGGCGGCGTGGATGAGCGCGGAGACCGGCGTCGGGCCCTCCATCGCGTCGGGCAGCCAGGTGTGGAGGCCGAGCTGGGCCGACTTGCCCATGGCGCCGACGAAGAGAAGCAGGCAGACGACCGTGATGGCGCTCGCCATGTCGAGGCTGTAGCCGGCGAAGACGAGAGCCGGCGCGATGGCCTCTGCCCCCTCGCCCGCCGCCGCCCCGTGCTCGCCGCCGAGGCGCGTCACGAGATCGGCCGCGCCCGCGAAGATCGTGTCGAGATTGACCGAGCCGAAGAGGACGAACACGCCGAAGATGCCGAGGACGAAGCCGAAGTCGCCGACGCGGTTGACGATGAAGGCCTTCATCGCCGCCTTGCTGGCGGACGGCTTCTGGTACCAGAACCCGATCAGAAGATAGGAGGCGAGACCCACGCCCTCCCAGCCGAAGAACATCTGGACGAGATTGTTCGACGTCACCAGCATGAGCATGGCGAAGGTGAAGAGCGAGAGATAGGCGAAGAAGCGCGGCCGGTGCGGGTCGTGGTGCATGTAGCCGATCGAATAGACATGCACGAGCGACGACACGGTGTTGACGACGACGAGCATGACGAGCGTCAGACGGTCGATGCGCAGCGACCAGGAGACGTCGAGGCCGCCGGACTGCATCCACTGCAGCATCGTCACGCGGATCGTCTCGCCCTCGCCGAAGCTGAACGAGATGAAGCCGATCCACGACAGGAGCGCGGCGACGATCAGGAAGGCGGAGGTCGTGTATTCGGACGCCTTGGCCCCGATCTTGTCGCCGAAGAGGCCCGCGATCAGGAAGCCGAAGAGCGGCAGGAGGACGATGATCTGATACACGCCGCTCAGCCCTTCATCGTGTTGACGTCGTCGACCGCGATCGAGCCGCGGTTGCGGAAGAAGACGACGAGGATGGCGAGGCCGATGGCCGCTTCGGCCGCCGCGACGGTGAGCACGAAGAGCGCGAAGACCTGGCCGACGATGTCGTTCAGGAAGGCCGAGAAGGCGACGAAGTTGATGTTGACCGAGAGCAGGATGAGCTCGACCGACATCAGGATCGTGATGATGTTCTTCCGGTTCATGAAGATGCCGAAGACGCCCGTCACGAAGAGGATCGCCGCGACCGTCAGGTAATGTCCGAGACCGACTTCCATGTTCTTGCCCTTACAGTCCCTTGCCGCTCTCGACGCGGACGATCTCGATCGCGGTGGCGGGGTTGCGTGCGACCTGCGCGGGGATCGACTGACGCTTGAGGCCCACCTTGTGGCGCAGCGTGAGCACGATCGCGCCGATCATGGCGACGAAGAGGATCATGCCGGCGAGCTGGAAGAACAGGATGTAGCGCGTGTAGAGCACGTTCCCGAGCGCCCGGATGTTGGACACGTCCTCCATCGGCGGGATCGGCATGGAGGCGACGCCAGCCGTCGGCACGCGGATATAGCCGCCGCCGACCGCGATCACGAGTTCGGCGAGGAGCACCACGCCGATGATCGCGCCGATCGGCGCGTATTTCAGCGCTCCCTGCTTCATCCGGCCGAAGTCGAGATCGAGCATCATGACGACGAAGAGGAACAGGATCGCCACGGCGCCGACATAGACGACGATGAGGATCAGCGCGAGGAACTCCGCTCCCGCCAGCAGGAACAGGCCCGCCGCCGCCACGAAGGTCAGGATCAGGAACAGGACGGAATGCACCGGGTTTCGCGAGAATACGACCATCAGCGCGGCGCCGACCGAGATCAGCGCGAAGATGTAGAAGAAGAGTGCCTGAAGGCCCAGCATCCTCGGGCTCCTTTGGGTGTCTCACCGGGCGGGTTCCCCGTCTCGGGGTCCCGGTCCGCATTCAGTCCGACTCGTTCCGGGCGCCGCGCGAGCGGTCCCCGATGCCTTCCGCCCGCTTAGCGGTACGGCGCGTCCAGCGCAATGTTGCGCGCGATCTCGCGCTCCCAGCGGTCGCCGTTCGCCAGGAGCTTCTCCTTGTCGTAGTAGAGCTCCTCGCGCGTCTCGGTCGAGAACTCGAAGTTCGGACCCTCGACGATCGCGTCCACCGGGCACGCTTCCTGGCAGAAGCCGCAATAGATGCACTTCACCATGTCGATGTCGTAACGCACCGTGCGGCGGGTGCCGTCGTTGCGGCGGGGACCGGCCTCGATTGTGATGGCCTGCGCGGGGCAGATCGCCTCGCAGAGCTTGCAGGCGATGCAGCGCTCCTGCCCGTTCGGATAGCGGCGCAGCGCATGCTCGCCGCGAAAGCGCGGCGACACGGGACCTTTCTCGAACGGATAGTTCACCGTTGCCTTCGGCGCGAAGAAGTAGCGCATCGACATGGTGAAGGCTTTGACGAACTCGAGCAGGAAGAGCGAACGGACGGTCTGGGCAAGGGCGGTCATGGGGCGATCAGCCTCCCATGTTCGAGGCGAGGAGTGGCCCGGCGAACCAGCCGGCCACCGGGAAGAACAAGAGCTGCGCGTAGCGCGCGACATTCAGCGTGACGCGGGCGCCGAGACGCTCCGACGGACGCTCCCGCGCCATCGCCGCCAGCACCCGCCCGAGGACCCAGAAGTCCGCAAGGCCAAGGGCCAGGCCCGCGACGGCGCCCAGGAGCGCCGCGTCGATCACGAACCGGCCGCCGCGGCGCCCCAGCCGAAGAGCTGCACGACGAAGGCGGTGATGACGACCATCGCCAGCGAGATCGGCAGGAATACCTTCCAGCCGAGGCGCATCAGCTGGTCGTAGCGGTAGCGCGGCACGAAGGCCTTCACCATGGCGAACATGAAGAAGACCAGGGCCACCTTCGCCAGGAACCAGACGACGCCGGGCACCCAGGTGAAGGGAATGAAGTTGAACGGCGGCAGCCACCCGCCGAGGAAGAGGATGGTGGTGAGGCAGCACATCAGGGTGATGGCGGCATACTCGCCCAGCATGAACATCATGTACGGAGTGGAGCCGTATTCGACCATGAAGCCGGCGACGAGTTCAGACTCGGCTTCCGGAAGATCAAAGGGCGGCCGGTTCGTCTCGGCGAGGGCCGAGATGAAGAACACGATGAACATCGGGAACAGCCCGAGCCAGTGCCAGTCGAGGAACGTGTTCGGCAGGCCGATCATCGTCCCAAGGCCGTTGCCCTGCGCCAGCACGATATCCGTGAGATTCAGCGAGCCGACGCACAGGAGGACGGTGACGATGACGAAGCCGATCGAGACCTCGTAGGACACCATCTGCGCGGCCGAACGGAGCGCGCCGAGGAAGGCGTATTTCGAGTTCGACGCCCAACCGCCCATGATGACGCCGTAGACCTCCAGCGAGGAGATCGCGAAGACGTAGAGGATGCCGATATTGACATTGGCGATCACCCAGCCGTCGGCGACGGGCACGACCGCGAAAGTCGCGAGCGCCAGCGTCACCGCCACGAGCGGGGCGAGGAGGAACACGGTCTTGTCCGCCGAGGCCGGGATCACCGGCTCCTTCAGAACGAACTTCAGAAGGTCGGCGAAGGACTGGAAGAGGCCGAACGGCCCCACCACGTTCGGGCCGCGGCGCATCTGGACGGCCGCCCAGATCTTTCGGTCGGCGAGGAGAATGTAGGCGATCAGGACCAGCAGAACGACCAGGAAGAGGACGCTCTGCAGGAGGATCAGGAGACCCGGCCAGACGTAGAAGGAGAAGAACTCGCCCATATCGATCCCTATTCCGCCGCCTGCGGCAGTCGCTCGGCCTTGGCGAGCTTCGAGCACTCGGCCATCACCTTGGAGGCGCGGGCGATCGGGTTGGTCAGGTAGAAGTCCTCGACGCGGCTGCGGAAGCCGGAGCCGCCGAGCGTCGTCGCGCGATCCGCGAGCGTGCGGATCGCGGCCGGGTCGGCCGGCACGATCCGGTCGTCGGCGAGATGGGGATGGGCGCCGAAGAGTTCGCGGCGCAGCGCGCCGAGCGAGTCGAAGGGGAGCGGCTTGCCGAGCGTCGCCGACAGGGCGCGCAGGATCGCCCAGTCCTCACGCGCGTCCCCCGGGGGGAAGGCGGCGCGGCTGCCCGTCTGCGAGCGGCCCTCGGTGTTGACCCAGATGCCCGACTTCTCGGTATAGGCCGCCCCCGGAAGGATGACATCGGCGCGATGTGCGCCCTTGTCGCCATGCGTGCCGATATAGACCACGAAGGGACCTGCCGCGATCTCGGTCTCGTCGGCGCCGAGATTGAAGAGGACGTCGACCGCCCCGTTCGCCATCGCCGCGAAGTCGGAACCGCCCTCGCCCGGCACGAAGCCGATGTCGAGCCCGCCGACGCGGCTGGCCGCGCCGTGCAGGACGTTGAAGCCGTTCCAGCCTTCGACGACGGCGCCGATCTCGCGGGCGAGCGCGGCGAGCGAGGCGATGAGCGCCGAGCCGTTCTCGCCCGCGAGCGCGCCGGAGCCGACGATGATCATCGGCCGCGCCGCATTGCGCAGCGCGTCGTAGAAGCCCTGGCTCGCGCCTTCGAGGTTCGAGAGCGTGTCCGGGCCGGCGCCGAGATAGGTATAGTCGTAGCGCAGATCGACCGCCTCGCCGACGACCCCGATCGGGAAGCCGCCCATGCGCCAGCGCTTGCGGATGCGGGCGTTGAGGACGGACGCCTCGAACCGCGGGTTGGAACCGACGATGAGAAGCGCGTCGGCATCCTCGATGCCGGCGATCGTCGTGTTGAAGAGATAGGACGCCCGGCCCTCGGACGGATCGATCTTCACGCCATCCTGCCGGCAGTCGACGCTGGAAGAGCCGAGTTCGGCGAGCAGGCGCTTCATCGCCCACATTTCCTCCACCGCGGCGAGGTCACCGGCGATGGCACCGATGCGCGCGGCGGGAACGCCCGCCACCTTCGCCTTGATGACGGAGAAGGCCTCCTGCCAGGAGGCGGGACGAAGACGCCCGTTCTCGCGCACATAGGGCTTGTCGAGGCGCTGCGTGCGCAGCCCGTCCCAGACGAAGCGCGTCTTGTCGGAGATCCACTCCTCGTTGATCTCCTCGTTGATGCGCGGAAGGATGCGCATCACCTCGCGGCCGCGCGTGTCGACGCGGATCGAGGAACCGACGGCGTCCATGACGTCGACCGTCTCGGTCTTCGACAATTCCCACGGGCGCGCTTGGAAGGCGTAGGGGCGCGAGGTCAGGGCTCCGACCGGGCAGAGATCGATGACGTTGCCCTGCAGCTCGGAGGTCATCGCCTGTTCGAGGAAGGTCGTGATCTCCGCATCCTCGCCGCGGCCGATGAGGCCGAGCTCGGAAATACCGGCCACTTCCGTCGTAAAGCGGACGCAGCGCGTGCAGTGGATGCAGCGCGTCATGATCGTCTTGACCAGCGGGCCGATATACTTGTCCTCGACGGCGCGCTTGTTCTCGCGATAGCGCGAGCTGTCGACGCCGAAGGCCATGGCCTGGTCCTGCAGGTCGCACTCGCCGCCCTGATCGCAGATCGGGCAATCGAGCGGATGGTTGATGAGCAGGAACTCCATCACGCCCTCGCGGGCCTTCTTCACCATGGGCGTGTTGGTGAAGATCTCCGGCAGCTCGCCGTTCGGGCCCGGACGCATGTCGCGCACGCCCATGGCGCAGGAGGCCGCGGGCTTGGGCGGTCCGCCCTTCACCTCGATCAGGCACATGCGGCAGTTGCCGGCGATCGACAGACGCTCGTGGAAGCAGAAGCGCGGGATCTCGGCGCCCGCCGCCTCCGCCGCCTGCAGCAGCGTGTAGTGATCGGGAACCTCGACCTCGGTGCCGTCGACTTTGATCTTTGCCATGATTTCAGGCTTTCCCTTCGAGCCTGGCGGCGCAGCCACGCTGCGCCTCCGGCCATTCGGTCCCGATTTCGTGCCGACATCGCGCCCTGGCGGCGAAACCGGCGACCGTATCCTCACGCCCTCGTACCGTCCACGCCCGAGGGCGCGGCCGGCACGCGGGCACCCTGCCTATTCCGCGGCCTGCAGCATCGGCTTGCGATCCATGTCGGCGTTGCGGGAGAAGTCGTCGATGCGCCGCTCGATCTCGGCGCGGAAGTGGCGCACCAGCCCCTGGATCGGCCAGGCCGCGGCGTCGCCGAGCGCGCAGATCGTGTGGCCCTCGACCTGTTTGGTCACGTCGAGCAGCATGTCGATCTCGCGCTTCTGCGCGTTGCCGGTGACCATGCGCTCCATCACGCGCCACATCCACCCCGTGCCCTCGCGGCACGGCGTGCACTGGCCGCAGCTCTCGTGCTTGTAGAAATACGACAGGCGCGCGATGGCCCGCACGATGTCGGTGGACTTGTCCATGACGATGACGGCCGCCGTGCCGAGCGAGGTCTTGATCTCGCGCAGGCCGTCGAAGTCCATCGGCGCGTCGATAATGTCGTGCGCCGGCACGAGCGGCACCGAGGAGCCGCCGGGAATGACGGCGAGAAGATTGTCCCAGCCGCCGCGGATGCCGCCGCAATGCTTCTCGATCAGCTCGCGGAAGGAGACGCCCATGGCCTCCTCGACCGTGCAGGGCTGCTCGACATGCCCGGAGATGCAGAAGAGCTTGGTGCCCGTGTTGTTCTGCCGCCCGATCCCGGCGAACCAGCCGCCGCCGCGCCGCAGGATGGTCGGCGCCACCGCGATCGACTCGACGTTGTTGACCGTCGTCGGGCAGCCGTAGAGGCCCATATTGGCGGGGAAGGGCGGCTTCAGCCGCGGCTGGCCCTTCTTGCCCTCGAGGCTTTCGAGAAGCGCCGTCTCCTCGCCGCAGATATAGGCCCCTGCCCCGTGATGCAGGTAGATGTCGTAGTCCCAGCCGCACTTGTTGTCGCGACCGAGAAGCCCCGCCTCGTAGGCCTCGTCGATCGCCCGCTGAAGGGCGTGCCGCTCGCGGATATATTCGCCGCGGATATAGATGTAGCAGGCATGCGCGCCCATCGCGAAACCGGCGATCACGCAGCCTTCGAGCAGCGTGAACGGGTCGTTGCGCATGATCTCCCGGTCCTTGCAGGTCCCGGGTTCGGACTCGTCGGCATTGATGACGAGATAATGCGGGCGCTCGCCCGGCTCCTTCGGCATGAAGGACCACTTCAAGCCCGTCGGGAAACCGGCGCCGCCGCGTCCGCGAAGCCCGGAGGCCTTCATCTCGTTGATGATCCAGTCGCGACCCTTGCCGATGATCTCGGCCGTGCCGTCGAAATGGCCGCGCGCCATCGCGCCCTTCAGGCTCTTGTCCCGAAGACCGTAGATGTTGGTGAAGATGCGGTCCTTGTCGTCGAGCATGTACCCTCTCCCGGCCGTCGTCACGCGTCCGCCGGTCGGGAGGTCCCGGCCGACAGGGTCTTCGCCTGATCGATCCACTTCTCCCGCAGCGCCCGGCCGCGGAAGTTGAGGTGGTTGTCGATCCACAGAAGCTCCGCCTCGCGCCATGCGGCGATCTGGCGGAGATGATAAACACCGAGCTCGTTCAGCTTGGCCTCGATGACCGGACCGATGCCGGCGATCTGCTTCAGATCGTCCGCCGGGCCGTCGGGCGCGTCCAGAAGGCCTTCGGGCCGCTCGGCCGCCATCTGCGACGGGCCGTCGGTCGCGACGGGACCGGCCGTGACGTCGGACGTGTCCGTGCGCAGGCCCTCGACGAGCGTCGGACGCGCCTGCCCGCCAGGAACGGCGTCGGCGCCCGTATGCGATCCGCCGCCGGAGCTCGCCTCTTCCTTGTCCGCCGCCCCGGTCGGCCCCTGATAGGTGCCGCCGGTCTGGCCGGAGCCCGGCCGCGAGCCGGCCTCGGTCAGTTCGTCGCTCGTCTCGCGCTCGGCGGGCTGGGCCACGTTGCCGTTGCGGGCCTTGCCGGGTGCGTCGATCGTCGGATCGGTCTCGGGCGCATGCGTGTCGGGACGACCCGCCTGCGAAGGCGGGGTGCTCGCCGCGCCGCCGGCGCCAGCGGAGGCGCCCTGCGCCGGACCTGCGGACGATTTCGACGTCAGGTCGTCATAGTCGCCGGTCAGCGACGTCAGCCCTCCGAGCGGCGCCGAAAGATGGCGGCCATTCTGCGGCCCGGGCGTCACCTCGTCGGCCTTTCCGGCGTCGAAGAGCGTGATGATCTCCTCCAGCCGCTCGGCCGTCAGGTCCTCGTAGGTGTCCTGGAAGATCGCGACCATCGGCGCGTTCACGCAGGCGCCGAGGCACTCGACCTCTTCCCAGGACAAGGTGCCCGAGGCGTTGAGGTGGAACTGCTCCTCGTGGATGTGCTTGCGGCAGACGGCCTTCAGCGCGTCCGAGCCGCGCAGCATGCAGGGCGTCGTGCCGCAGACCTGCACATGGGCGCGCGTGCCGACGGGCTTCAGCTGGAACTGCGTGTAGAAGGTCGCGACCTCCAGCACACGGATGAGGGGCATCGACAGCATCTGCGCGATCGATTCGATCGCCGCGCGCGTCACCCACCCGTCCTGTTCCTGAGCACGCATCAGCAGCGGAATGACCGCCGATTGCTGACGCCCCTCGGGATATTTGCGGATGGTGGCCTCGGCCCACTCCGCGTTTTCGGGATGGAACGCGAAGGCGGCGGGCTGGACGCTGTCTTCCGCAAGACGTCTGACCGACATCGGACCTCGACTTTGTTCTGCTTCTAAGCTGCCGTGTTGCGGCGCGTTCTAACATAGGACCGGCAAAAGGCCAGAGGCCTTCCGACGCAGGAGCGATGCATTGCGACGGGGTCGCGGGCGCGGCCCGATCAATCGTCCCAGAAGGCCTCCACCGGGAGCGTGATGCCCGGCGGATCGAGGACGAGATCGGCGTCGCGACCAAGGATCGCCGTGAAGATCTGCCCCGCCGCATCGGCCCGCCGATGGTGGACCACCCTGCTCTCCTCGGCGTAGACGATGAGATAGTGCAGGATCGAGGGCAGCGCGAAATAGTCGATCAGCTTGCGGCCGTTGTCCGTGAACGCCGACGACGGCGAGACGACCTCGACCACGACGACCGGGTTCGGCACGGTGAGATCGCCGGGCTCGTAGGGCCCGCAATTGACGAGAGCGTCCGGCTCGCGGACACGATCCGGCGCAACCCTGACGCAGACGCCGTCGGTAAAGGCGCGGCAATCGGCCCCGCTCTGGCGAAGGGCGTTTCGCAAGGCGAGCCAGACGGCCGCCTTGCGTTCGGCATGGCTGACCGTCTCGGCCTGCAGGCGCACGGGAAAGCCGTCGACGAGCTCGTAGCGCTCGCCTTCCGGCTGCGCCTGCGACCAGCGGACGAACTCCTCGGCCGTCTTCGGCGTCGCTTCGGGGCTTCGGGTCGTGCTCATGCTGACACACTAGCATGAGCACGGACCCATATCAGCGGTCGACTTCGCCGAAGACGATGTCGAGCGTGCCGAGGATGGCCGAGACATCGGCCAGCATGTGGCCCTTGCACATCACGTCCATCGCCTGGAGATGGGCGAAGCCGGGCGCCCGGATCTTGCAGCGATACGGCTTGTTCGTGCCGTCGGCGACGAGATAGACGCCGAACTCGCCCTTCGGCGCCTCGACGGCGGCGTAGACCTCGCCCGCCGGCAGGTGGAAGCCTTCGGTGTAGAGCTTGAAATGGTGGATCAGCGCTTCCATCGAGCGCTTCATCTCGGAGCGCTTGGGCGGCGCGATCTTGCCGTCCAGCGACGTGACCGGGCCATAGCGTTCGGCGCCGAGCAGCCGCTCCACGCACTGTTTCATGATCCGCGCCGATTCGCGCATCTCGACCATGCGGATGAGATAGCGGTCGTAGCAGTCGCCGTTCTTGCCGATCGGAATGTCGAATTCCATCTCGTCGTAGCACTCGTAGGGCTGCGACTTGCGCAGGTCCCACGCGGCGCCCGAGCCGCGCACCATGACGCCGGAAAAGCCGAGCGCCCATGCGTCATCGATGCCGATGACGCCGATATCGACATTTCGCTGCTTGAAGATGCGGTTGTCGGTGAGAAGACCCTCGATGTCGTCGCAGGTCTTCAGGAACGGGTCGCACCAGTTGCCGATATCTTCGACGAGCTGCGCGTCGATATCCATGTGCACGCCGCCCGGACGGAAATAGGCGGCATGCAGCCGCGCGCCGCAGGCGCGCTCGTAGAAGACCATCAGCTTCTCGCGTTCCTCGAAGCCCCAGAGCGGCGGCGTCAGGGCGCCGACATCCATGGCCTGCGTGGTGACGTTGAGAAGGTGGGAGAGGATGCGGCCGATCTCGCAATAGAGGACGCGAATCAGCTGGGCGCGCTTGGGCACCGTCACCTCCGCCAGCCGCTCGATGGCGAGGCAGAAGGCGTGCTCCTGGTTCATCGGCGAGACATAGTCGAGGCGATCGAAATACGGGATCGCCTGGAGATAGGTCTTGGCCTCGATCAGCTTCTCGGTGCCGCGATGCAGGAGCCCGATATGCGGATCCACGCGCTCGACGATCTCACCGTCGAGTTCGAGCACCAGGCGCAGAACGCCGTGCGCGGCCGGGTGCTGCGGGCCGAAATTGATGTTGAAGTTGCGGACGTCGATCTCGGCCATCTCAGCCTTCCTGCATTCCGGTGAGTACCGCCGTCGCCGGGGCGAAGGTCGGCCGCCTGCGGGCGTCCATCAGTTGGCCTTCGCCTTCTCGTCGCCGGGCAGCACGTAATCCGTGCCTTCCCAGGGAGAGAGGAAGTCGAAGTTGCGAAATTCCTGGCGCAGCTCGACCGGCTCGTAGACGACGCGCTTCAGTTCCTCGTCGTAATGGACCTCGACGAAGCCCGTCAGCGGGAAGTCCTTGCGCAGGGGATGCCCCTCGAACCCGTAGTCGGTGAGGATGCGGCGCAGGTCCGGATGACCCGTGAAGAGGATGCCGTAGAAGTCGTAGGCCTCGCGCTCGAACCAGTCGGCACCGGCGAAGACGCTGCAGACCGACGGCACGGGCTCGTCCTCGCCCGTGCGGACCTTGATCCGGACACGGGCGTTCCGGGTCGGCGACAGGAGGTGGTAGACGACGTCGAACCGCTTCTCGCGGGCCGGGTAGTCCACTCCGCAGATGTCGATGAGATTGACGAACCGCATCTGCGGGTCGTCGCGCAGCACCGTCAGCACCGCGACGATGTCGCTCGCCCTGGCGTGGAGGGTCAGTTCGCCGAAGCGCATCTCGCTCGATTCGAGCGACGCGCCGAGCTTGGCCCGAAGCTCTTCGGCCATGGAAGCCAGAACCGCCTGCATCATCGCGCCCCTCGCCTCAACGCTCGATCGTTCCGGTGCGCCGGATCTTCTTCTGCAGAAGCAGGACGCCGTAGAGCAGCGCTTCCGCGGTCGGCGGGCAGCCCGGAACGTAGACGTCGATCGGCACGACACGGTCGCAGCCGCGCACGACCGAATAGGAATAGTGGTAGTAGCCGCCGCCATTGGCGCAGGAGCCCATGGAGATGACGTAGCGCGGCTCCGGCATCTGGTCATAGACCTTGCGCAGCGCCGGCGCCATCTTGTTGGTCAGCGTGCCCGCGACGATCATGACGTCCGACTGGCGCGGCGAGGCGCGCGGCGCGAAGCCGAAACGCTCGGCATCGTAACGCGGCATCGACATCTGCATCATCTCGACGGCGCAGCAGGCGAGGCCGAAGGTCATCCACATCAGCGAGCCCGTGCGGGCCCACTGGATGAGGTCTTCGGTCGAGGTGACGAGGAAGCCCTTGTCGGCGAGCTCGTTGTTGATTTCGGTCACGAACGGATCGTGCGCGGGCCGGACCGACGTGTCGGAGCCTGCCGTGCGGGGCGCGAGTTCTGCCGTGAGAGAACCGGTCGGTTGGATCAGTCCCATTCCAGGGCTCCCTTCTTCCATTCGTAGATGAAGCCGATCGTCAGAACGCCCAGGAACACCATCATGGACCAGAAGCCGAACCAGCCGAGCGTGCCGTAGCTCGCCGCCCAGGGGAACAGGAAGGCGACTTCCAGGTCAAAGATGATGAAGAGGATCGAGACCAGGTAGAAGCGCACGTCGAACTTCATGCGCGAATCGTCGAAGGCGTTGAAGCCGCACTCGTAGGCGGAGAGCTTCTCGTCGTCCGGCGCCCGGAAGGCGGCCAGGAACGGCGCGGCCAGCAGCGCGAGGCCGATCAGCAGCGCCACCCCGACGAAGATCACGATGGGCAGATAGGAGGCGAGAAGCTCGTTCATCGCGCGGCGTCCTTGGTCGGCAGTCCCGAGCCCGGAAGGGATATCGGACCTTTTAGATGCGATCGGCGACGAGAGCGCGACGGGCGGAAGCCAGGCCGGGGCCTGCTTCGGTCGACGCCAGCCTGGAAGCGTTCCAGCTCCTGCCGCGTTGCGGCGAGACCTAGCGCCTCGCGCGTCCGGGTGCAAGGCATCCCGCCCGCGCCGCGACAAGGTGCATCGCCGTTTCGGCGGGAGAGCGACTCCCCTGCGGAACCGGAACACGGCTCAACAATCGAGGCGAATGAGATCACATGCTTGGAGAAAGAATGGCGCGAGTGACGGGGCTCGAACCCGCGACCTCCGGCGTGACAGGCCGGCACTCTAACCGACTGAGCTACACCCGCGCTCCAGGCCGCTTCGTCAGCGGCTTGTGAGGGGTGATCTACGGGGAGCGGCCGGGACTGTCAAGCGCTCTCGACCGAAGCCCGCAAGCATCGCGGTAAGACGTTGATTTCGCAGATCCTCGACCATCCGCTTGAACGCGCTCCGCCGCAGAATCACACCCGGCGCGAGCGCGATCGCCCGGAATCGGCGGGCTGCGCGCCCGGTTTCGCGAGGTGGGATTCGCAGGATTCGACGCTCGGCCCGAAAAAGCCGCCCTGCTCTGCCCGTTTCGGCACGGCGAGACCGTGGGGCCGGTGGCGACACGCCTTGCGAAACAGCCGGGCGGATTCTAGGAAGACCACGTCCGCACCGCTCCCGCGCCCGCGGATAAGTACGCCGCGCATGATCGTCGCGGCGCGGAGGGCGATTAGCTCAGTTGGTAGAGCGCCTCGTTTACACCGAGGATGTCGGCAGTTCGAGCCTGTCATCGCCCACCATCCAACTTGTTCATATTACCGGACTGTGTTGACCGAGCGGACTCCCACGTCGTCCGAGGCGTGAGTCAAAGCTTCCTTTTCGGAGAGGCCATCTGTCGGGCGAGGGATGGGCCGTCCCTGGCAAGCTTCTGCCAAGCGAACGAGGTCGCAAGGCGCGCCCTTCGCATGGCAAACGCCGCTGTCTCGATGGCATGATATTCGTGCAGCGCGCCGGCTGCGCATGGCGTGACATGAAAAAACGTCACGGCAAGTGGAACTCGGCCTACGTGCGGTTCAAGCGCTGGGCCGAACCGGGCATTCGGAACGCCAAGCTGGAGACGCTGGTGGAGCCCGACCTGACCGTCGACTGGCAGCACATGACCGACTCCGCCACCCTTCACGGCCATTCGCCGGTAGCGGGCGCCAGAGGGGACCGCCGCGTCGCACTCTACACGGATCACATACGGATTCCGCAAGATGCGCGAGAAACAAGGCTGCACGGCAGGCGGAAGACGCCGGGACGAACGTGATCGCCCCGCGTCAAGGCCAAGATCGCCTCCCCGGCCTTCCGTCCCAAAATGTTCAATTCCATGTCGATCGTCGTGAGCGGCGGGCGCGTCTGACGAGCCACCACTTCCCAATTGTCGAAGCCGATGACGGCCATATTCGCCGGCACGTCCACACCACGGTCGCGAAGCGCATCGATGACGCCTCTTGCGATCTCGTCGCTTCCGCAGAAAATTGCCTGCGCCCTGGGACCGGGCCGGGCAAACAACAGTCCGACCGCCTCATGACCCCATTCCTCCGTCCAGTCGCCGAACAGGACCTCGGCGTCGGACCCGACGAGGGTGCGGAAGCCATCGGCACGACGGCGGGCTGCAAGGTAGTTCGACTGACCGGTCACGTGAACGATCCGCCGATAGCCCCGCGACTGGAGATGCTCGACGGCAAGGCGGGCACCTTGCTCGTCGTCGGGGACGAACGAGACCCGATCCGGCGGCCCTTCCGAAAACGCGTGGACGACCGGGATCGGAAGATCGGCCAGTATTTCGGGCGGCTGAAGATCGAGCCGCGTTCCCGTGAAGATCAGTCCGTCGACCTGCTTGTCCAGGAGCGCTTCGAGATAGAGCTGCGCCAACCGCGGATCGTTGCTGGTCGGACAGAGGAAAGCCGACACGCCATGGTCGAGAAGGACCTCCGAGACGCCAGCGGCCAGCGGAAGCGTGAGGCGACCATAGGTGTCGTTTGTCAGAATGCCGATGCTGTGGCTGCGCCGGCTTAACAGACTTCGCGCCACGGCGCTCGGCCGAAACCCGATCTCCTTGGCGACGAGCCGCACCCGCTCGCGGGTCTTGGCATTGATGCGTCCGGTATCGTTCAGCGCGTTCGACGCCGTCGATATGCTGACGCCTGCAACGGCGGCCACGTCCCGGATCGTCCGGCGCTGGTTCGGAACAAACGAAGATTTGCCATCGTCCTCCACTTGCGTGCAAAAACCTTTCATCATAGCGTTCGTACGTGCCGAAACGTTTTAGCAGCCGTGTTTCGCACGCGCCAGTTCTATCACGATGCCGTCGACAGAAAGGGCGGACCGTCGCTTTCTGCTGACCCACCGCAACCGAGGGGAATATTGATGCCGAAGACCAGACATGCTCTGACCGCCGCCTTGTTCCTCCTCTCGTCGACGGTCATGGCAAGCGCGGAGGAAGCCAGCCTCTGGGTGCGCACCTCCTCCGAAGCGGTTCTGAAGGGGCTTGCAGAACGCTATAACGCGGCTCGTCCGGACAAGATCACCGTGACCGCGATTACCGCCGAGCAGATGGTGCCCAAGCTCGGCGCCGCCCTCGCCGCGGGGACCCCGCCCGACGGCGCCGTCCTCGACCTCATCTACCTGCCGACCTTCGCGGCAGCCGAAGGTCTGGAGGACATTACCGACTTCGTGAAGAGCCGCCCCTATGCCGCCGCCATGAGCCCTTCGCACATCCGCCTCGCCACCTACGAAGACAAGATCTACGGCGTGCCGGCACTGCCCGATGCCTCGATCATCGCATACAATACCGACCTCTTCGCCAAGGCCGGCCTCGATCCGGCCAAAGCTCCCGCTTCGCTCACGGAGATCGCGGCCGATGCCAAGGCGATCACGGCGCTCGGGAACGACACCTACGGCTTCTATTTCGTCGCCAATTCCGGCAGTTGGCTGATCTATGACTTTCTGCCCCACATCTGGGCGGCGGGAGCCGACATTCTCGGAGAGGACGGGCGCACCGCAACCGTCGACACGCCTGCCCTTCGCGAGACGATCGCGGCCTATCGCGACATGCAGGCTGCCAAGGCCATTCACCCGACATCCCGTTCCGGCAACGGAAACAACGCGGTCGAAGCCTTCGCGTCCGGCAAGGTCGGCATCCTGATGACCGGCTCCTACATCGTGAACCTCCTCACGAGCAAATATCCCGACGTCAAGTTCGCTGTCGCGCCGATTCCAGGGCCGAGCGGCGGTCAGTCGAGCTTCGCGGGCGGCGACACGCTCGCCTTGATGGCGGGCGTGGATGACGAGAAGAAGCGCGTGCTCCTGGACTTCGTGGACTTCTACATGTCGCCGGAGAATCAGGTCTACGTCACCAAGGAGTCTGGAATGCCGTCGCGCACGGACCTCGCGGCCGAGGCTTACTCCGGCTTCGACAAGCGCAATATAGTCGCCTACGACATCCTCCCAAAGGCCCGCACACCCTACACATTCTCCTCCGACGAACTTTTCGTCAGCCGAACGGGACCCTTCGTGAACCTCATCCAGGAGGCGGTCTTCGGGGAGGACGTCGACGGGGCCATCAAGAAGGCGCAGGACGAGTTCACCCGCATCCTCGAACGCACCAATCCCTGACGCGGGCGACACATCCGGACGGTTCGACCACTATCGAGGATGTCGCGCGTGACGATCGTCGCCGAAACCATGAAGAGGACCAGACGCGGCGCGACCGTCGCCGTCGGCGAGGCCGAGCCGAAGGGCTGGCTCGGCCTCGCCTTCATCCTCCCCAGCCTCCTCTTCATCGCCCTCCTCTTCCTCCTGCCGCTGTTCATGGCGGTCTGGATGAGCCTCCACAACTGGCCGCTTCTCGGCCGGGTGCGGTTCGTCGGCCTCGCCAACTATGCCGAATTGCTGAAAGACTTTCAGTTCTGGCGCTCGCTCGGCTTCACCGCGCTCTACACGGCGATCGTCACGAGCGCGATCATGGCCGTGGCGATGCCGCTCGCGCTGCTGGTCGACCGCCCGCTCCGGGCGGCCGGTCTGTTTCGTACGATCTTCTTTCTTCCCGTCGTCATCGGCTTCGGGGCCGCCTCGACGCTCTGGATGTGGCTGCTCAATCCCGACAACGGAGTCTTCGCCGAGCTTCTCCGCGGGATCGGGCTCATCGACGCCGCGCCGCGCCCGCTCGAGAGTTTCTGGCCTGCGCTCGGCGTCGTGGTCGCGATGGTGGTCTGGAAGACGGCGGGCTTCACCATGGTGATCCTCCTCACCGGCCTCCAGGCGATCCCGAACGATGTCGTGGAAGCGGCGAAGATCGACGGGGCAAGTCCCCTCGCCCGCTTCCGGCGCATCACGCTTCCGCTGATGCGCAACTCGATCCTCCTCGCCCTCGTCCTCAACGTGACATCCTCGATGCTGGCCTTCGACCAGTTCTTCATCATCACGCAGGGCGGTCCCAGCAACATGACCATCTCCGCCGTCTTCTCGATCTACCTCGCTTCCTTCTCGTCCTATCGCCTCGGCTACGGCGCGGCCATGTCCTTCGTCCTGCTGGTCGTCCTGGTCGCGATAAGTTCGATTCAGCTGGGCTTCATGGGCAAGCGCCCGGAGGACGGCTGATGCGGCCCGATACGACAGCCGCGGATGCGTCGGGCGACACGATGCGATACGTCGTCTTCGTCCTGATCGGCGGGATGATCGCCCTCGTCTTCCTGATGCCGATCGTCTGGTCGCTCGCCAACTCCTTCAAGCCGGCGGCGGATGCGCTGGCCGACCCGGTGGCGCTCTTTTCCAAGGCGTTCTCGCTCGAGAACTACCGCCGCCTCGAAAGCGTCGGAGCCGGATGGACGACCTACGCCATGAACTCGACCGCCCTCGCGGTCGGAACGGTCGTCCTGACCGTTCTCGTCTCGGTGCCCGCCGGCTACGGCTTCTCCAAGTTCCGCTTTCCCGGCCAGACCGCGCTCTTCGTCGTGATCATGGCGACGATGATGATCCCGTTCCAGTCGATCCTGACACCCCTCTTCCTGATCCTGAAGGTCATGAGGCTTCAGAACAGCCTCGTCGGGCTCGTCCTCATCTACGTGACCTTTCAGCTGCCATTCTCGATCTTCATGATGCGCAACGCCTTCGATGCGGTGCCTCGGGCGCTGATCGAGGCGGCGCGGATCGACGGCGCCTCGCAATGGACGATCCTGCGTCGCATCATGCTGCCCATCGCACTGCCCGGCGTGGCGACCGTTGCGATGTTCGCCTTTCTGAATTCGTGGAACGAGTTCCTCGCCGCGCTGATCTTCCTGTCGGACCAGAGCAAGTTCACCCTGCCGATCATGCTGGTGAACGTGTCGTCCGGCATCTACGGCATCATCGACTGGGGCGCCCTGCAGGCCGGCATCGCCGTCACCATGGTGCCCTGCATCGTCCTCTTCCTTCTTCTGCAACGCTATTACGTGCGCGGCCTCACCGCCGGAGCCGTGAAGTAGACCCGCAAGGAGCCTACCCATGCCGTCCCGTCCAAACGCCGCCCCAGCGACGGCCGAGACACGCGCGTCCCAGCGGCTGGTGCCCGTCGATCACGCCAGCGTCGCCTTCACCGGCGGCTTCTGGGAAAGCTGGACGCGGACGGCCCGCGAGGTCACGATCCCGTCGCAATATCGCCGCCTCGACGAAGAGGGGTTTCTGGAGGTCCTCGACTTCGGCAAGCCCCCTTCCCCCTTGGCACGGCCGATCCAGCCGAGCGGCCTCTCGATGCAACACTTCTTCGATTCCGATTTCGGCAAGTGGATCGAGGCGGCCAGCTATGCGCTCAAGAACCACCGGGATCCAGAAATCGAGGCCAAGATCGATGAAATCGTCGAGAAGCTGGCAGAAGGGCAGATGGCCGATGGCTATCTCAACAGCTGGTTCATTCGCAGGGAGCCCGAGAAGCGCTGGACGAACCTGCGCGACCTTCACGAAATGTACTCGATGGGCCACCTTCTGGAAGGAGCCGTCGCCTATTTCGACGCCACGGGCAAACGCCGGTTTCTCGACGTGATGATACGGGCCATCGACCACATCATCGATACGTTCGGACCGGAACCGGGGAAGCTGAGGGCCTATGACGCCCATGAGGAGATCGAGCTCGCCTTGGTGAAGCTCTATCGGGTCACCCGCGATCCCCGACACCTGTCGCTTGCCACCTTCTTCGTCGACGAGCGCGGTCAAAGACCCTTCTATTACGACGAGGAAGCGCGGCGGCGCGGAGAAGATCCTGCAGACTACGTCTACAAGACCTATGCCTACAGCCAGGCACACAAGCCCGTCCGCGAACAGTCCGAAGTCGTCGGACATGCCGTTCGGGCGATGTACCTCTTCTCGGCCATGGCCGACCTCGCGTTCGAGACCTGCGATCCGTCGCTGAAGGAAGCCTGCGACCGGCTCTTCGACGATCTCGTCGGTCGACAGCTCTATGTCACCGGCGGCCTCGGTCCGTCCGCATCGAACGAAGGCTTCACACGTCCCTTCGACCTACCGAACGAGACGGCCTATGCGGAGACCTGCGCGGCCGTGGCGCTCGGCTTCTGGACCCATCGATTGGCGCAGACCGACCTCGACGCCCGTTTTACCGACCGACTCGAGACCGTTCTCTACAACGGCGCGCTGTCCGGCATCGCCCGGGATGGCGAGCACTACTTTTACGAGAACGTGCTCGAAAGCCATGGACAGCATCGTCGCTGGAAGTGGCATTACTGTCCCTGCTGCCCGACGAACATCGCCCGGCTCCTGACCTCGCTCGGCCAGTATGTCTACTCCACCCGTGACGACGAACTGGCGGTCCATCTCTATGCCGAGTCCACGGCGGAACTCTCGCTCGGGACACGCTTCGTACGATTGCGGCAGGAGACCCTCTATCCATGGGACGGCGATGTCCGCCTGCGCCTGACGCTTGAAGACCCGACGTCTTTCAAGCTGTCGCTTCGCATTCCTGGCTGGTGCCGGAAGGCCGAACTGACCGTCAATGGCGAGACGATCGATCCCGTGGCCGCGACGACGAAGGGATACGTGTCGATCACGAGGACATGGACCAACGACGACGAGATCCGACTGAGCTTCCCGATGCCGGTGGAACGCCTCTATGCCCATCCCGACGCCAGTGAGGACGCAGGCCGCGTGGCCCTTCGGCGCGGACCGGTGGTTTACTGCGTCGAAGAGGTCGACGTCGGCACCGTGCCGCAGCGTCTGCGGCTGGCGGCAGGGGCATCGATCGAGCCGCGCTTCGATCCCGATCTGCTCGGTGGTGCCGTCGTCCTGGAGGGTGATGCACTCGAGGCCGTGCCCGACGCCTGGAGCGGCGACCTCTATCGCACGGAACCTCCTGTGTTGACGCCCCGGCGTTTCAAGGCGGTGCCGTATCACCTGTGGGCCAACCGGGATCCCGGCGCGATGCAGGTCTGGCTTCTGGAAGCTTGAGGATACGGCGATGGCACGGCTGGAATTGAAGAAGGTCATCAAGTCCTACGGCATCTACGAGGCCGTGCGAGGCGTCGATCTCGACATCGCCGACAACGAGTTCGTCGTCTTCGTCGGACCGTCCGGATGCGGGAAGTCGACGACTCTTCGCATGATCGCCGGGCTGGAGCACATCACGGGCGGCGAGATCGTGATCGGCGGTAAAGTCGTGAACCGCCTGCAGCCGGGCGAGCGCGACATCGCGATGGTGTTCCAGAACTACGCGCTCTATCCGCATATGACGGTGGCCGAGAACATCTCCTTCTGCCTCGAACAGCAGCGGGTGCCCAAGGCCGAGATCCAGGCGCGAATCCGCCGCGCCGCCGAGACGCTGCACATCGAGACACTACTCGACCGGCGGCCCGGACAGCTTTCGGGCGGGCAGCGCCAGCGCGTGGCCATGGGCCGCGCCATCGTGCGCAATCCGAAGGTGTTCCTGTTCGACGAACCGCTCTCCAATCTCGACGCTCAGCTTCGCGTCCAGATGCGCACCGAGATCAAGCGGCTCCACCAGATCCTACCGACCACCACCGTCTACGTGACACATGACCAAATCGAGGCGATGACGATGGCGGACCGCGTCGTCGTGATGAACGCCGGTCTCGTCGAGCAGTCCGGCCCGCCGCATGAACTCTACCACAGGCCCCTCACCCGTTTCGTTGCGAAGTTCATCGGATCGCCGGCCATGAATTTCATGCCCGCAAGGCTTGAAGGCGACGGCAGTGCGCTCGTCATCGTCCTGTCGGACGGCACGCGGCTGAACATGCCCGCCGAACGGGAAAAGGCCTATCGCAACCATGCCGGCCGTGATGTCGAGTTCGGCATCCGCCCCGAGGCGATCACGGGCAAGGAGAATCGCCCCGGCACCGTTCCGATCTCAGCACGGGTCGACCTCGTCGAGCCGCTGGGCGCGACGACGATGGTGTATTTCGACCTCGCGGGCGAAACGCTCTGCGCTTCGATCGATCCCGATCTGTCACCGAAGGCGGGAGAGATCCTGCCGCTCGGAATCGACATGATGCGCATGCATCTCTTCGATCGAGAGTCCGGCCGGTCGCTCGATTCGGTATGACAGGCATCGGACCGCCACCCGGTCAAACGCAACATGCCTCGGTCCAGACGCCGAACGGAACCACTCCATGACCTCAAATCCAGCTTGGTCCCATCCGGTCCCCCGCATCGGGGACGACGAGCGCCGGGACCGGCTTTCGCGCCTTCGCGCCGCGATGGAAAAGGCGGGCGTAGCGGCCCTGCTGCTCGGTTCGACGGAGAGCCTGCGCTACATCACCGGGCTCGTCTGGCATCCCAGCGAGCGTTTCTGCGGCGCGCTCGTCACGCACCATCGCCTCATCTACGTGGTGCCCGCCTTCGAGGGCTCGCGTGTCGGGACGCTGCCACGGCTTTCAGGCGAACTCGCCCTCTGGAACGAAGAGGACGATCCATCCGCGCTGGTGGCCGACCTTCTTGGACCGAGCGGCACCCTTGCTCTCGACGAATCCCTGCCGCTCTTCGTCTTCCACCGCCTTGCCCGGACAGTCGGGGCCGAGCGCCTTCGCGACGGAGGCCCCCTGATCTCCGGTCTGCGCATGATCAAGTCGCCGGCCGAGATCGCTCTGATCCGCCACGCGATGGGGATCACCTGCGCGGTACAGGCTACGGCAAGGGCGGCGATGCGGCCCGGTGTCCGGGCGTCCGAGATCGTTGCGCTCATCGACTCCGAGCACCGCCGGGCTGGCGCAGACAGCGGTTCGACCTTCGCCATCGTGTCCTTCGGCGCCGCCACGGCGCTGCCGCACGGCGCTGACGGCGATCAGGTGCTGCAGCCGGGAGAAGCGATCCTCGTCGATACGGGCTGTCGGCTCGACGGCTATCACTCCGACCTCACCCGCACCTATATGATCGACGAGCCCACGCCGGACTTCGCTCGCATATGGACCATCGAGCGGGACGCACAGGAGGCCGTCTTCGCCGCTGCGCGTCCCGACGTCCCCTGCCGGGCGCTGGACGACGCCGCCCGCGACGTGCTTCGCGCCCATGGCCTTGGCCCCGACTACCGCTTGCCGGGGCTGCCGCATCGCGTCGGACATGGCATCGGCCTCGAGATCCACGAGCCACCTTACATAGTCCGCGGCAACGACATGCTCCTCGCGCCGGGCATGTGCTTCTCCGTCGAGCCCATGATCGTCCTACCCGACCGCTTCGGCATTCGCCTCGAAGACCATCTGCACGTGACGGAGTCGGGTTCGAGCTGGTTCACGCAACCGGTCGAGGCGGTGACGGACCTTCATGGACCGCGATGAGGGGTTTAACGTGAACCCGGCTACCGGGCAGCGTGACATCGATGGAGCGTTGCGCCGACAGGCTACGACATCCTGTACGGCCTGATGTCAGCCGATGGATCCTGCTGACGGAAACGAAAATCGCCGACGGAGCCTTTCCCGTCATAGCCTGGGCGAGTTCGTCCTCCGGACGGCGCATCGTCGGCTACATCGACATCATGGCCCACTGAACGCCGACTGAACGAGGCCTTCAGCGCCGGTTCGGGTCGAGGGGGCCAGAAAAGGTGCGTTCGATCCCGAGCGCTTCGCGCTCTTACCGGAGACGCCGCCATGATCCGCCAGACCCTCGCCGCCGTTCTCGTCACTCTTGCTGGCTTTGCCGCGGTCGCTCCCGCCTCCGCAAACGACGTGCGCATCGACCAGTACGGCTGGTCGAATTCGGCCGGCGGCGCCCAGAACGGCTATCGCAACCGCATGCGCGTGCATCAGGACGGGCGCTACAATCGAATGGTCGGACAGCAGCGCGGCGACCGGAACCTCTCGGCCGTCGGCCAGCAGGGCAACGACAATTACGGCGCGACCTACCAGACCGGCAATCGCAACGCTGCGGGCATCGGCCAGTTCGGCTCGAGCCACACCACGATCCTCACCCAGGACGGCAACGGCAATATCGCGGCTGGCGTGCAGGTCGGACGCGGCTGCGATGCCAATGTCGCCCAGGGCGGCAGCGGCAATGTCGCGGCCATCGTCCAGGCTTGCGATTGAGCCGGCAGTCTCAAACCCGCTCATTCAAGGAGGTTCGCCATGCCATCGATCATTCGCCGGCCACGCCATATCACCCTGGCGCTGGCTTTCCTCGTCATCTCCGGCGGCGCGCCCGGCGGCGTGGTGACCGCCGGACAGGGCGCCGGGAAGGCCGCCGAAGGACCGGCCGCCTGCGAAATCCGCGTGTCGCGCCAAGCCGGCACCATCGGCCTCACCGCTCTTGCCACAGCCGAGAACACGATCAGCGGCAGCTATTCGCTGAGCGTCTCCGGTACGGGCACGAACATCCAGCAGAGCGGACCGTTTCACGCCGTCCCTGGGCGACCGGCGACGCTCGGCACCGTGACGCTCGGGTCGAACGGCGGCACCTACCAGGCAAATCTCGATCTCACCATCGCCGGCGACACGCTCTCCTGCTCCCGGCGCATCCGCGGCAGCATATGAGCTCGCACCCGATGCACCGATCCGCCTTGCAAGCAGGGCTCGAAACTCCTGACAACGCGCCCGCCAACGCCGCGCACCTAAGGCCTTTCATGACGAACCGCATCAAGACGAAACTGATTCTCGCCACGCTCTTCGCGGGTCTCCTCGGACAGGATATCCTCGCAACGCCTGCCGAGGCCGGCGGCCGCTTTTCCTGGACCTATGCGCCGTCCGACCGCGACACGGCGGGGGCTCTGGAAACGGGCCTGCGCCTCTATTCCCTCTATAACGACCTTCGCGGCGGCTCGATCCGCCAGAAGGGCGAGGGCAACAGCGCGGGCCTTGCCCAGCGCGGTGACGGCAATGTCGGCCTCGTCGAGCAGCGTGGAAACCGCAATTCGGGTACGCTTCAGCAGAACGGCGACCGGAACACCTATGGCCTCTTCCAGTTCGGACGCGGCACCGACGACGACATCGTCCAGAACGGCAACGGCGGCAGCGGCACGACCTTCAGCTACGGCTGGTGAACTCGTCCGATCGGTGTCTCGCCTGGCCGCCCTGAACGATCCTTCGGGAGGCCGGCGGCGGACGAGCGCACCGTCTGCATGACTTTCGCTTGCGCCCCAACCTCGACGCCTGCCTCGATCACCGGGGGCCGGCGCGGGCTAAAGCCTGGCTTCCGACAAGGCCCGGGCCCCCGCAATACCGGAGCATCGCGACCTACAAACGACGGAACTGCAAGGCGAGAGCACCGTGAGAAGCTGCCGCCCGCAACTGTACAGGTGAGCAGCCTCAGCGGCAGGACCTGGACTCATATCCTTCCCCCTGCCGACTCCCTGCTGCAGGGGGTCCTTGGGACGGGTTCCGGGCGGTCGAGCCAGTCGATATGACGCAACGCGACCTTCGCCCCCCCCAACATTGGAGTCGGAAGGATCGAGCACCGGAGGATCGTCGCGCCCAGGAGGGCCGCGCAAGACGGCGGGTCAGAAGTCGGCGACCTGGCCCCAGGCGGATCTGTCGAGGCGGGCCGGATCGTAGGGTTCGGGGTCGACGATGGGCGCCGCCCCCGTGACGAGGTCGGCCACGAGATGCCCCGCCCCCGGCCCGATGCCGAAACCGTGCCCGCTGAAGCCGGCCGCCAGGACGAAGCCCGGCACGGCCGCGATCTCGCCGATCGCCGGCACGCCGTCGGGGGTCGAATCGATATAGCCGGCCCAGCTGTGGGTGATCGTCGTGTTCCGAAGGCCCGGCAGGAGGTCCAGGGCGCGCTCGTGCGTCGTCCGGATCTGGGCGGCGTCGGGCTTGGGATCGAGGATCCGCATGCGTTCCATCGGCGTCACCTCGTCCAGCCGCCAGCGTCGCAGCGTCTCGTGGCCCGAGCGCCAGCCCTCGAGGCCGCCCGGCGCCAGGCTCTTCCAGCGCCGTACGAACATCGGCACGAACTCGCGCGCGAAGCGGATCTGCTGCGGCGTCGGATCGACGCGCGCGCGCCCGCTGATGGCGAGCGTGTAGCCGCCATTGCCGCGGCGCGTCACCGAGACGTCGGCCGTGTGAAGGGCATCCGGCAGGTCGTTGGCGCCGGCCGAGACCGCCAGGATCGAGGAGCGCACCGCCGCCTGCGGAAAGCGGACGTTCAGCTGGCGGCAGAAGGACGAGGCCCAGGCGCCGCCCGCCATGACGACGACCCTGGTGCGGATCGTGCCCTTTTCCGTCACGACGGCGCTCACCCGGCCGCCCGACAGTTCGAGCCCGCGCGCGGCGCAGCCCTGATGCACCGTGCCGCCCTGGGCGATGATCGCCCGCGCGACGACGGGCACGGCGCGCGAGGGGTCCGCCGTGCCGTCGCTGGGCGAGAACACGCCCCCCTTCCAGGAGCGGCCGGTGGCGTGGCCGCGCTCGCTCGCCTCCCCGGCGGTCAGCATATGCGTCGTCACGCCCACCGTGCGGGCGAAATCGCGCCACTTCGCCCAGCCTTCCAGTTCGGCCTCGCTCTGCGAGAGATAGAACAGGCCGCAGCGGCGGAAGCCGACATCCTCTCCCGTTTCGGCGGCCAGCCGGTCCCAGAGATCGAGGCTCCGGGTCGAGATGGGAAGCTCGCGCGCGTCGCGGTTCTGCTGCCGGCACCAGCCCCAGTTGCGGCTGGACTGCTCGGCGCCCACCAGCCCCTTCTCCACCAGGGCGACCTTGAGACCCCTGCGGGCGAGATAATAGGCCGAGAAGGCGCCCGCGACCCCGCCGCCGACCACGACCACGTCGGCCTCCCGGGGAAGGGCCGGGCTCGTTTCGATCCGCATCAGTGGCGCACGCATGATATCTCCTTGCGATCCGCCGGCAGGATAGCCAAGGCCGGGACGGATTGGTCTGCGCATGGCGCGGTCGCGCCCGCATATCCTGTCGTTGATGCGCCGCCCGACAGGGAAATGTTGCGAGCCCCCGCCGGAGAGGCTCGGTGGTGACCGGCGGGCGGACCTGCGCTAAGGAATCGCAACCGCCGGGAGCGAGACGGAATGCCATGAAGCTCGATCGGATCGACCTGAGAATACTCTCCGAGCTGCAGAAGAACGGCCGCATCACGAATGTCGAGCTGGCCGAACTCGTCCATCTGTCGCCGAGCCCCTGCCTCATGCGGGTCAAGAAGCTGCAGAGCGAGGGCTATATCATCAACTATTCGGCGCAGATCGACATCGCCAAGCTCGGCAAGACGCTGACCGTCTTCACCGAGATCACGCTCAAGAACCATCGGCGCATCGACTTCGCGCGGTTCCTGGCGGGGATCGAGAAGATCGACAGCGTCATGGAATGCCACCTCATCTCGGGCGGCTACGACTATCTCATCAAGTTCATGATGCCGGGCGTCGTGGAGTATCAGACGACGATGGAACGGCTTCTCGACATGGATATCGGGATCGAGAAATACTTCAGCTTCGTCGTCCTCAAGTCGCCTCTGGTCCGCAATCATCTCTCGCTGGACAGGATGTTCCCGACCTGACGCATCAGCGCTGCGCGAAGGCGCGCAGCAGTTCGGGATCCTGCTCCAGACCATCGAGCCAGCCGATCCGCAGCTGAGGCACGGAGGAGAAGAGAAGGCGCGAATAGGGGTGGCTCGGCTGTCCGTCGCCGAGCGCCGGCGTCAGCTGCTCGATCTTCTCGCCCTTGTACATGACCACCACCTCGTCGCAGATCGCGCGCACGGTCGTCAGGTCGTGGCTGATGAAGAGATAGGACAGGGAGAGCTCGCGCTGCAGCTCCTTCAGGAGCTCGATGATCGCGGCCGCCACCACCGTGTCGAGCGCGGAGGTGATCTCGTCGCACAGGATCAGCTTGGCGTCCGCCGCGAGCGCACGGGCGAGGTTGACGCGCTGCTTCTGGCCGCCCGACAGTTCGCCGGGCCGCCGATGGCGCAGATTTCCCGGCAGATGGACCATGTCGAGCAATTCGCCGATGCGCGCCTCGCGCTCGCGCCCGCCCATGCCGTGGTAGAAGACCAGAGGGCGCGCGAGGATCTCGCCGATCGGTTTCGACGGGTTCAGCGAGGTGTCGGCGAACTGGAACACGATCTGCAGGTCGCGCAGTTCCTCGCGGCTGCGATGGCGCAGGTCGCGGGCCAGGGGCTTGCCGTCGAAGACGACCTCGCCGGATGCCGCCGGCAGGATGCCGGCGATGACGCGGGCGAGCGTGGACTTTCCGCAGCCAGACTCGCCGATGATGCCGAGATTGCGGCCGCGCCGGAGCTCGAGGCTCACCTTATCGAGGACCCGCAGCTTGGGTGTGCCGTCGGCGGCCAGTTCGCCGTAGCCGGCGACGACGTCCCGGACGACGAGCAGCGGCGCGGATGGCCGCGCCTCGACTTCGGGCGCGCGCACCGTCGCGGCGGGGCGGAAGGCGGCGAGGAGCTCCCGCGTATAGGGATGGCCGGGACGCTCCAGAATGTCCTCCACCGTCCCCTCCTCCTGGATTTCGCCATGGCGCAGGACGACGATGCGGTCGGCGATCTGGGCGACGACGGCGAGGTCGTGCGAGACGTAGACGCCCGCGACCCGGCCCTTCTTCATCACCGACTTGAAGGCGCGCAGCACCTCGACCTGCGTCGTGACGTCGAGCGCGGTGGTGGGCTCGTCGAAGATGACGAGCTTGGGATCGCCGAGCAGCGCCATGGCCGCGGAAAGGCGCTGGAGCTGGCCGCCGGACACCTGGTGCGGGAAGCGGTCGCCGATCGTCTCGGGATCGGGCAGGGCCAGCGCGCGGAACAGATCCACGGCCTTGCGCCTCGCCTCCGCGATCGGCATCGAGGCGTGGATGCGGGTGACCTCGACGACCTGATCCATGATCCGGTGGGCGGGGTTGAAGGCCGCCGCCGCGCTCTGCGGCACGTAGGAGACGGACGAGCCGCGCCGTTCGGCCCGCTGCCGTTCGCCGAGAGTGACCATATCCTGCCCGTCGAACAGGACCCTGCCGCCGGTCACGCGGCAGCCGGGCCGCGTGTAGCCCATGAAGTTCAGCGCGATGGTCGTCTTGCCCGATCCGCTCTCCCCGATCAGGGCGACGATCTCCCCGTCCGCGACGTCGAAGGACACGCCCCGGATGATCTCCACCGTGCGGCCCGCGTCGGTGCGCGCCTCGATCTTCAGGTCGCGGACTTGGACGAGGGCCGTCATGCGTCTTCGCTCCGGTCGCGGATCTTGCGGGGCAGGTTGTCGATCAGGAGATTCACGCTGATCGTGAGGCTCGCGATGGCGATCGAGGGAAAGATCACGGCCGGGGCCGCGAAGGAGAGGCCACCGATATTCTCCTTCACCAGCGCGCCCCAGTCGGCATTGGGCGGCTGCACGCCGAGCCCGAGGAAGGACAGGCTGGACAGGAGGAGAACGATGAAGACGAAGCGCAGGCCGATATCGGCGAGGACCGGGCCGATGATGCCGGGCAGGATCTCGGCGCGGATGAGATAGCCGAGCGTCTCGCCGCGCGCCCGCGCCACGGTCACGTAGTCCATCGCGTTGATGTTGACCGACAGGGAGCGCGCGAAGCGGTAGCAGCCGGGAATGTAGATGAAGGCGAGCGTCGCGATGAGGATCGGGATCGACGAGCCGACCGCCGCCACGAGGACGAGGGCGAGGATCTTGTTGGGGATGGAGGTGAGCGCGTCGAGGAAGCGGCTGAGCGCGCTGTCGAACCAGCCGCCCACGACCGCCGCCGTCATGCCGAGCGTGACGCCGCAGACGCAGGCGATGGTCACGGCCGCGAGCGAGATGCCGACGGTGTAGCGCGCGCCGTGGATGATGCGCGAGAGGACGTCCCGGCCGAGATAGTCGGTGCCGAGCCGATATTGCTCGGAGATCGGCCCGAAGAAGTCGAAATCCACGATCTCGCCCACCGGATGGGGCGCGATCCACGGCGCGAGGATCGCCACCACCGCCCAGGCGAGGATCACGAGGAAGGCGACGACGCCGACGGCGTTGACGCGGTAGCCGAGGCGGCTGCGGCGCGACTTTCGCGCGCCGGTGATCGGGACGGTCATGACCTGCGGAGCCTCGGGTTGGAGACGATGGCCACGAGGTCGGCGATCGTGATGAGGAGGAGATAGGCGATGCAGAAGATCATCGCGCAGCTCTGGATCAGCGGCAGGTCGCGGGTCGACACGGCGTCCAGCATCAGCTTGGCGATGCCGGGATAGTTGAAGATCGTCTCCACGATGATGACGCCGCCCAGGAGATAGGAGAGCGACAGCGCCACGGCGTTGACGATCGGGCCGAGTGCGTTCGGCAGGGCGTGGTGCAGCACCATGCGGCGGCGCGAGGCGCCCTTCAGAAGCGCCATCTCCACATAGGGCGTGTTCAGCGTCTCGATCACGGCCGCCCGCGTCATCCGGATCATCTGCGCCGAGATCACGAAGCTCAGCGTGATCACCGGCATGGCGAAGGCCTTGAGGAGGCCGGAGAAGCTCGTCACGTCACCGGTCATGGACAAAGCCGGCAGCCAGCCGAGCGTGACCGCGAAGACGAGCACGGCGAGCGTGGCGACCATGAACTCTGGCACCGAGATGATGCCGATCGTCAGGAACGAGATGATGCGGTCGTAGACGGTGCCGCGCAGGATCGCGGCCGTGATGCCGAGCGCGAGGGCGACGGGAACCGAGAGGGCGGCCGTGATGCCGGCCAGCTTCAGGGAATTGACGAGCCGTGCGCCGATGAGGTCGGCGATGGGAATGTTGTTGACGTAGGAGACGCCGAGATCGCCGGTCGCCAGATTTCCGAGCCAGGCGAAGAACCGCAGGACGGCGGGCTGGTCGAGATTCATGGCGGTGCGCAGGCCGGCCACGGCCTCGGGCGTCGCGGCCTGGCCGAGGAGGATCTCCGCGACATCGCCGGGCAGGAGCGCCGTCGCGCAGAAGATCGTCACCGCGACGATGAGCAGCGTCGCCAGCGCCACCGCGATGCGGCCCGCGATCAGCCGGAGGATGAGAGAGTTCATGGACGACCCATCCGGCGCGAGGAGAGGAAGGAGGCACCCGGCGACGGCGGCGCGTGATGCGCCGTCGCCGGGGCATGGCGATGCCCGATCAGGCCTCGAACCAGACGTATTCGGCCGCGCCGAAGCCCATCTGGCCGCCGAGCGGGTTCGGCACCAGGCCCTTCAGCTTCGGGGAGACGCCGTCGACATTCGACTGGAAGACGGGGATCACCGTGCCCGCGTCGTTGTGGATCATGGCCTGCATCTCGCCGTAGATCTCCTTTCGCTTGGCCTGGTCGAGAAGACCGCGCGCCTCCATGAGCATGGAGTCGAACCTCTCGGACTTGTAGCCGCTCTCGTTCCAGGCCGCCTCGGACTGGTAGAGCAGCGAGAAGAGGATGTCGGGCGTCGGGCGGGCGTTGAGATTGCCGAAATGGATCGGGTCCTTGATCCAGTGGTTCGACCAGTAGCCGTCGGAGGGAACGCGGTCGATGACCATGTTCAGGCCGATCTGGCCCGCCGCCTGCTGGAGGACGGCCGCGTAGTCGAGCGAGCTGCTCGCCGCCTCGGACGCGGTGACGTGGATCTCCTGGCCGAGGACGCCCGCCTTCTGAAAGAGCGACTTGGCGCGCTCCGGATCGAATTCGCGCTGCTTCAGCTCGGCGTTGAAATAGGGGTTCCAGGACGGGATCGGATGGTCGTTGGCGATCTCGGCGAGGCCGCGCAGGACCGATTTCTGGATGGTCTCGCGGTTGATGAGATACTTGAATCCCTCGGCGACGCCCGCCTTGTCGCCCGGCGCGGTGTCCAGGCGGATGTTGAGGTCGGTATAGGTCCCGAGCTTGGTGACGAAGAGCTGGGCCGCCGGATCGTTCTCGAGGGCGCGCATGGAGCGCGGGTTGAGATTGGCGGCGAGATGGATGTCGCCGGAGAGGAGCGCGTTGCGGCGCGCCGTCTCGTCCATGATGGCGAAGAACTCGAAGGAGTCGAGATAGGGGCCGTTCGCCTTCCAGTAATGCTCGTTGCGCTCCACGACCGACCGCGTCCCCGGCTGGAACTCGCGGATCTTGAAGGGCCCGGTGCCGTTCCCCTTGGCGAAGTCGGTCGTGCCGTCGGCCACGATCATGAAATGGTGGAGGGCGAGAATCGTCGGCAGGTCGGCGTTCGGCGCGCCGAGTGTGATCTCGGCGGTCGTGTCGTCCACGGCCTTCACCTCGGCGATCTGCTTGGCGATCGCGTTGACCTTCGAGCCGACGGCCGGGTCGAGATGGCGCTTCAGCGAGAAGACGACGTCCTTGGCGGTCAGGCTCTTGCCGTCGTGGAAGGTGACGCCCTGGCGCAGCTTCACGGTCCAGACCTTGGCGTCGGAGCTCTCGATGCTTTCGGCGAGCTCCATCGTCGCCTGTCCCGAACCGTCGATATAGGTCAGGCGGTTGTAGACGCTGCAGCAGCGCGTGTAGTCGGTCGAGTTCGACGCCTTGGCCGGGTCCAGCGTGTCGGCGGTGGACGAGGTCCAGCCGGCGATCTTGAGATGGCCGCCGCGCACCGGTTCGGCGGCCAGCGCCGCCGTGGCGCGGCCGAGAAGGGTGGTGCCGGCCGCCAGCGCGACGCCGCCCATCAGCATCATCTGCAGGAGCTCGCGGCGGTTGGCCCCGCGCCGGATCGCGCTTTCGACCATGGCATCGTCGCGAGACGTCCAGTTGGCGATCTTGTCGGACATGGCATTTCCCCTGGATTGACGACGAATGGTCGGTTGAGGGCGAGCGGAAAAAGGGTCAGGCTTCGACCGCGTCGGCGAGGGCCGCCATCGTGGTGAAATGGTGGTCGGGCCGGGTGAAGGCGCTCGGCTCGATGGTGCCGCCGTAGCCCTCCAGCCCGTGGCGCCGCTCGATCCAGCAATTGGCCAGCCCGAGACGGCGCGACACGCCGATGTCGTGATACTGGCTCTGGGCGACATGGAGGATGTCGTCCTTCGAATGGCCCTCCCCTTCGACGAAGGCGAAGACCGTCTCGAAGAAGGCGGGGTCGGGCTTCTCGACGCCGGTATCGTCCACCGTGAAGCCCGCATGGAAGGGCTCGCCGAGCGTCCTGGAGAAGCCTTCGAAGGCCCAGCGCTGGGCGTTCGTCATCGCGATCAGCCGATAGCGCCGGCCAAGGCGCGCCAAGGCCTCGGCGCTGTCGGGAAAGGCGGCCCATCTCTTCACGCCGTCCCGCAGCGCCTCTCCATGCTCGCGTCCCTCCGGCAGGCCGAGCGCCGGCGCGATGACGGAATAGACGCGGACGAGATCGTCGGGAAAGCGGTCGGCCTCCTTCGTGTAGCGCGCCTTGCGATAGAGGCCGAGCGCCTCCTCGCCGTCGACGCGCACGCCGGATTTCGCTCCGATCGCCTGGAGCGAGGAGACGAGGCCGCCTTCGAAGTCGATCAGCGTCCCCACGACGTCGAACGTCAGATAGCGGAACGATCGGAGGTCTTTTGCCATGGTCCACCTTCTCCAAGCCCGGCCCGGCGCGTGCCGGCCGGGCGTTCGACCGGGCGCCGGAGCCCGGCCGCGAGGTCTTTCGTCTGTGTCCTCAGTGTGCCGTCCGGCCGTCGCGAATTGCGCCGAATTGCCTTCGGTGGACGGCAGAAAATTGCGAATACGGCGGCGCGGCAGAATTTATGCAGGCAGCCGACATGCGCAAAAAACCGTCAGCCTCGCATGGCGGCCCGCACGTCCGGGTCCTCCAGCGTCTGGTCGAGCGTGAGGCGCGTGCGCTCGAGGATGCGGTCGATATCCTCGTCGGTGCAGCAGAGCGGCGGAGCGTAGCCGAGGATCCCGGTCGGAAAGGCGCGGACCACGAGCCCGTTGTCCCAGGCGCGATCGAAGATGCGGCGCGCCGGCTCGGCCGCCGCGGGCAGCGGGGTCTTGTTCGCCTTGTCGGTGACGAGTTCCACCGCGGCGAGCATGCCGCGGCCGCGCACCTCGCCGACCAGCGGATGGTCGCGCAGGGCGCCGAGCCCCTCCATCAGGCGTCGGCCCGCGCGGCGTCCGTTTTCCAGAAGGCCGTTCTCGTAGAGATCGAGGCAGGCAAGGCCGACCGCCGCGCTCACCGGATGGGCCGAATAGGTGTAGCCGTGGCCGACCGCGGCCATGCCCGCCCCGTCGGCGATCGTGTCGTAGACGCGATCGGAGAGGAAGACGGCGCCCATCGGGCAGTAGCCCGAGGTCAGGCCCTTGGCCACCGTCATCAGATCCGGCACGACGTCATCGTCCGAGCAGGCGAAGAGCGGGCCGGTCCGTCCGAAGCCGGTGATGACCTCGTCGGCCACGAAGAGGATGTCGAGCTCGCGGCAGGTCTCGCGCATCGCCTTCAGCCAGCCGTCCGGCGGCACGAGGACGCCGCCCGACCCCTGGATCGGCTCGACGTAGAAGGCCGCGACGCGCTCGGGCCCGAGCTCCTCCACCTTCGCCCGCAGCGCCGCGACCGAGGCCTCGACGATGGCCTGGGGATCGGAGCCGACCGGGTTGCGATAGGCATAGTGGGAGGCGATCTTGTGCTGCCAGTCGAACGGCAGGCCGAAGCCGGCATGGAAGGCCGGCAGGGCCGTGAGGCCGGCGCCGACCGTCGAGGAGCCGTGATAGCCCTGCATGACGGAGATGAACTGGTCCTTCTCCGGCTTCCCGAGCGCATGATGGTAGTAGCGGATGAAGCGGACGGTGGAATCCACCGCGTCGGACCCGCCGAGGGTGAAGTAGACGTGGTTGAGATCGCCCGGGGCCCGGTCGGCGAGTTCCGAGGCAAGGCGGATCGCCGGCTCGGAGCCGAGGCCGAAATAGCCCGTCGCGTAGGGAAGCGTGCGCATCTGGCGCGTCGCGGCCTCCACGATCTTGTCCTGCCCGTAACCGGCATTCACGCACCACAGGCCCGCGAAACCGTCCACCAGCTCGTGGCCGGAGGCGTCGGTGACGGTGGCGCCCCGGCCCGATGCCAGGACCCGGACGCCGGCCTTCTCGTGGCCGCGATAGGAGGCGACGGGATGGACCAGATGGGCCCGGTCGAGTTCGACGAGCGAGTTCATGAGCATGGCGGACTCCGGTTCAGCCGAGGGCCTGATTGATCAGGGCGAAGGTGCGATAGGGGGTTGCGGGGCCGGAGGCCGCGGGCCCCCGCCGCATCGCGATGCCGCCGCCGACATGGACGAGCCCGCGCTCGGCGAGGTGCGGGCCGAGCCCGGTGGACCGGTCGGTATCGACCCGCGTGAAGGCGCCCTGCGCCTCCTGCGCGAGGAGGAAGTCGAGAAGCCGCAGAGCCTCCTGCGGCGAGCGCGCGAGGATCGGACCGATCACGGTGCCGCGGCCGAACGGGCGGCGGGCCGCCGCGGCCTCGACCGCCCCGCCCTCGCGAAGGACCGCGTAGCGCGCGACACGCCCGAGCGCGGCAAGGACGCGGTCGCGGCGGAAGCCCTGCGCCTTCGCGTCCAGATCGGCGATCCGAGAAAGGTCGCCCTCTTGCGCCCATTCGACGCCGTCCGGCGCGGCGACGCTTCCGCGCTCGCCCTGGTGCTGGACGATCTCGCCGGTCGCGACGAAGCCGAGCTTCTCGTAGAGGGGCAGCCCGTCCTGCGTCGCCGTCAGCCGGCAGCCGCCGTCGCCGGCGCGCGCGAGGGCCGCCTCCATCAGACGGCGGCCGATCCCGCGCCCGCGCATGGCCGCATCCACGATCACCATGTTGATCGCCGCGGTCGACGCGTCGAAACGGGTCGTCACGACGGTGCCGACGACGGCCTCGCCGTCCAGCGCGACGAGGCCGTCGCTGGCGGCCAGGACCAGGCGCCAGTCGTCGTGGCGATGCGGCCAGCCGGCTTCCCCGGACAGGCGCACGGCCTCGTCCAGATGCCGCTCGTCCATCGTTTCCAGCGTGATGTCCCGTGCCATCATGCGGCCCGCTCGCCTCCCGTTCCCGTTCTGGATGAGGAATAGACCGGGACGGCCGGCAGCGGCTTTCGTCTTCGAGGCGCCGGCCGAGGGTTTTTCGCTTAAGGCACCGCCGCCTTCCGCATCTTATGCCGCGCCCCCGGAAGGTCCGGCAAAGCCCGTCCGGCCGGAGCCCGCCGCCCCGCCGGCGAAAAACTCTCTGCCGCGCGGCTCGGACGATACGCAACATTCTGCTTCGCGACCCCGCCAATGCGGTCGATCGTCCGAAACGCTGGTCCCTATGATCGGGACGCGCGGCACGGAATGCCGCCGCCATCTCCCGAGGATCGATCCATGAGCCAGTTCCGGCCGAAATTCATCACCTTCGACTGCTACGGCACCCTGACCCATTTCCAGATGGCCGAGGCGGCGCGAGCGATCTACGGCGAGCAGCTCGACGAGCAGCGGATGCAGGCCTTCATCAGGGATTTCGCCGCCTACCGCCTCGACGAGATCCTCGGCGACTGGAAACCCTATGGGGAGGTCGTCCACAACGCGGTGGAGCGGACCTGCAAGCGCAACGGCGTCGCCTTCGACCCCGCGGACGCGCGCCGGATCTACGAGACGGTGCCGAGCTGGGGTCCCCATCCCGACGTGCCGGCCGGGCTCGCCAGCGTCGCGAAGGAATTTCCGCTCGTCATCCTCTCGAACGCCATGGATTCGCAGATCATGTCGAATGTCGAGAAGCTGGGCGCGCCGTTCCACGCCGTGTTCACCGCCGAACAGGCCAAGTCCTACAAGCCCCGCATGCAGGGCTTCGAATACATGCTCGGCCAGCTGGACGCCCGTCCCGAGGACATTCTCCACGTCTCCTCGTCCTTCCGCTACGACCTGATGACGGCGCACGATCTCGGGATCGAGAACAAGGTCTGGGTCAATCGCGGCCACGAGCCGGCCAACCCCTATTACGGCTATACGGAAATCCGGGATATTGGCGGCCTGCCCGGCGTCCTCGGCCTCTGAGCCCGACCGCGAAGCACTCCGTCCGGCGGCCCTTTCGCCGCCGGACCTCTCCTCCGGGCACCAAGGCGGGAAGCGCATCCATGCAGTTCAAATCCTACTGGCACGACACCGCCCCGCGCTTCGACAAGGGAGCGGAGGGCCCCGTCGAGGGCCGCTACGACGTCGCCGTGATCGGGGCGGGCTTCACCGGTCTCTCGGCCGCGCTGCAACTGGCCAAGGCGGGCGCGCGGGTCGTCGTCCTGGAGAGCGGAACGGTCGGCGTCGGCGCGTCGGGGCGCAACGGCGGACATCTCAACAACGGCATCGCCCACGGCTATGCCAGCGCCAAGGCGCATCTGGGGGCCGAGCGCGCCAAGCGTCTCTACCGGACCTATGACGACGCCGTGGACTCGATCGAGCGGATCGTGCGCGAGGAGAGCATCGATTGCGCCTTCCGCCGGTCGGGCAAGCTCAAGCTCGCCTCCAAGCCCGGGCATGTCGCGGCCCTGCGCAGCAATTTCGAGCTGGTCCATGCCGAGGTGGACCCGGACACCGCCTTCCTCACCCGCGAGGAGCTGCGCGACGAGATCGGCTCCGACGCCTTTCACGGCGCGATGCTGTCGAAGAAGAGCGGCATGGCCCATATGGGCCGGCTGGTCACGGGCCTCGCGGAGGCCGCCGTGCGGCACGGCGCCACGATCCACGAGAACGCCGTGGTCTCGGAGCGCGTCGCGGAGGATGGGCGGAGCCGCATCGTCACGTCGCGCGGCACGATCGCCGCCGACGCGGTGCTGCTGGCGACGGGCGCCTACACGAGCGAAGGCTTCGCCCATTTCCGCCGGCGCATCGTGCCCGTCGGCAGCTTCATCCTCGCCACGCGCCCGCTCACCGAGGCGGAAATCGCGCGCACGCTGCCGGGCGACCGCACCTGCGTGACCTCTCTCAACATCGGCAACTATTTCCGCCTCGCGCCGGACGGACGGCTGATCTTCGGCGGGCGGGCGCGCTTCTCGGCGAAGTCCGACCAGACGTCCGACGCGCGCAGCGGCGCGATCCTGCGGGCGAGCCTCGCGCAGATCTTCCCGCATCTGGCCAAGATCGAGATCGACTATTGCTGGGGCGGTCTCGTCGACATGACGCAGGACCGTTTCCCCCGGGCGGGCTTCGCGGAAGGGGTCTGGTTCGCCATGGGCTATTCCGGCCACGGCGCGCAGATGTCGGTGCAGATGGGCCTCATCCTCGCCGACGCGATCCTCGGCCGGGAGAACCGCAATCCCGTGGACGGGCTCGATTGGCCGACCATCGCCGGCTATTCCGGCAAGCCCTGGTTCCTGCCCATGGTGGGGCTCTACTACCGGATGCTCGACCGGATCCGCTGAGGACGGCGCCCAAATCGGGACGCAAAAGGCGGCTCGGGGCCGCCTTTTCGCACGGGTCCTCAGCCGAGGGCGTTCAGCACGGCCTCGGTGATCGCATCGGTCCTGTCCCGGCCGGGGCTCGTGCCGACGCCCGCCGCGGTCGCCGCCTCCACGGCGCGCATCACGTCGGCCGCCGCCGCGCCCTCGCCGAGATGGTCCAGCATCATCGCGCCGGACCAGATCGTCGCGATCGGGTTGGCGATGCCGAGATGGGCGATATCGGGCGCCGAGCCGTGCACCGGCTCGAACATGGAGGGCGCCGTCCGGTCGGGATTGATATTGGCCGAGGCCGCGAAGCCGAGGCCGCCCTGGATGGCCGCGCCGAGGTCGGTCAGGATGTCGCCGAAGAGGTTGGAGGCGACGACGACGTCCAGCGTCTCGGGCGCCATCACCATGCGCGCCGCCATCGCGTCGATATGGTAGGGCGTCACCTCCACGTCCGGGAAGTCGGCCGCGATCGTGCGTGTCATCTCGTCCCAGAAGACCATCGTGTGCTTCTGGGCGTTGGATTTCGTCACCGAGGCGAGCTTGCCGCGACGCTTGCGCGCCTGGGCGAAGCCGAAGCGCAGGATGCGCTCGACCCCGGTCCTCGTGAAGATCGACGTCTCCACCGCCACCTCGTCGGGCGTGCCGACATGCACCCGGCCGCCGGCGCCCGAATACTCGCCCTCGGTGTTCTCGCGGATGCAGAGAATGTCGAAGCCCTCCTTGCGCAAGGGCCCCTCGACGCCGGGCAGGAGGCGGTGCGGGCGGATATTGGCATATTGCGCGAAGGCCTTGCGGATCGGCAGGAGGAGGCCGTGCAGCGAGACGGAATCGGGCACCTCGGCCGGCCAGCCGACCGCGCCGAGAAAGATCGCGTTGAAGCCGCGCAGCGTCTCGATCCCGTCCGCCGGCATCATCGCGCCCGTCTCGCGATGAAAGGCGCAGGACCAGGGAAAGCGGGTGGCGCCGAGCGCGAAGCCGTGACGGGCGGCGGCGCGGTCCAGGACGGACCAGGCGGCGTCGATGACGGGAATGCCGATGCCGTCACCCGGAATCAGCGCGATGGAGTAGGTCTTCATGGTGTGTCCCATCACAGATCGATCAGCACGCTCTTGGACTTGCGGTTGGCGCGGTAGGCCTCGCGCCCGAGATCCTTGCCGATGCCCGAACTCTTGTAGCCGCCGGTCGGCAGGATGTGGTCGCGCGAGCGGTTGTAGCGGTTGACCCAGACCGTTCCGGCCTGGAGCGCACGCGACAGGCGCAGCGCGCGCGACAGGTCGCGCGTGAAGAGACCGGCCGCAAGGCCATAGGTCGGATGGTCGGCGAGCGCCATGGCCTCCTCCTCCTCGCGGAAGGTCTGCATCGTCAGCACCGGGCCGAAGATCTCCTCGCGCACGGCGGGCGATGCCTGATCGACGCCCGACAGAAGCGTCGGCGCGTAGAAATAGCCCTCGCGATCCAGGGCCGCGCCGCCCGTCCGGCATTGCGCGCCCGCGGCCACGCTGCGGCGGACGATATCGTCGATCCGCTCGATCTGGCGGCGCGAGATGATCGGCGAATATTGCGTCAGGCCGCTCCAGGTCGGGCCGGGCCGGATATCGGCCATGTGCCGCGCGATCGCCTCGGCCAGCGCCTCGGCCACCTCTTCCGCCACGATCAGCCGCGAGCCGGCGACGCAGGCCTGGCCCGCATTCGACAGGATGCCGCGCGCGACGGCGGAGGCGGCGAGTTCGAGATCGGCATCGGCGAAGACGAGCTGCGGGCTCTTGCCGCCGAGCTCCAGAGTCATCGGCTTGACGCCGGTGCGCGCGATATTCTCCATGATCGCCGCGCCCGCCGCCGTGGAGCCCGTGAAGGAGACCTTGGCGATCCCGGGATGGCCGGTGATGGCCGCGCCCGTCGTCGGCCCGTCGCCGAGAACGACGTTGACGAGCCCGGCGGGGATGCCGGCGCGAAGGGCGAGTTCGGCCATGAACAGCGTCGAGAAGGGCGTCATCTCGGACGGCTTCAACACCACGGCATTGCCGGCGGCCAGGGCGGGGCCCAGCTTCCAGCCGGCCATGGAGATCGGGAAGTTCCAGGGCGTGATCGCGCCGACGACGCCGTAGGGCTCGCTGAGGGTCATGCCGAGAGAGGTGCCGGCGGTCGGCACGACGTCGCTGCCCTCCTTGTCGGCGAACTCGGCGAAGAAACGGATCTGCTCGGCGGTGACGGCGATGTCGCCCTCTACGATCTGGGCGATCGGGCGCGTCGAGGCGACGGACTCGAGCCGCGCGAGATGGGGCGCCTCCTCCTCCATCAGGTCGGCCCAGCGCTGCAGCGCCCGGACGCGCTCGCGCGGGCGCACCTCGCCCCAGCCGCTCGATCTCAGCGCCTGTTGCGCGACCTCGACCGCCTCGTCCACCAGCGCGGCGCCGGCCACCGGGCACTCGCCATTGGCCTGGTCGTCGGACGGGCGGCGCATCGGCAGGCCCCGCCCCTCGGGAGCGATCCGGCGCCCGCCGATGAAATGGTGGTAGGACAGGTCGAGCGCGTTCGGATCGAAGCTCAGGTCCATGGGGCAACCTCGGGGAGACTCGGGCGGATGGGGGCCGTCGCGATGCGGGTGCGCGGCCCCGTCATCGGGGCCTGTCGCGCGGCAAGGGGGTCGGGAGGCAGGCGCGGACGCCTACTCGTAGACGCAGACGTAGATCTTGCGCACGGTCTCGATCGTGCGCCACACGCCCACGAAGCCGGGCTTCATCACGAAACTGTCGCCGGCCCGGTAGGTCTTCGTCTCGCCGCCCGCCTCCTCGATCTCGATGAGGCCGGACAGGATATGGCAGAACTCGAAGGTCGTGCCCTTGATCGAATGCGTCTCGCCGGGCGTCGCCTCCCAGATGCCGGTCTTGACCATGCCCTCGCGCGCCTCGTCGAGGGCCCAGGTCTTGAAGGCGGGCGCACCCGAGATCAGCCGCTCGGGCAGCGGCAGCGCCTCCTTCGGCGCGAAGGAGGGATCGGTATCGAGAGTGACGAGAAGCGACATGCCTGTCTCCTTGGCTGACGGTCAGTAGCCGCGCGCGCGGTCGACGAGGCCGATCATCGGCTGGCCGGACCGGTGGCGGCGGATGTTGTCGATCACGGCTCTTACGGCCGTGCCGGGCTGGGTGACGCTCGCCACATGCGGCGTGATCACCACCTTCGGGTGGCGCCAGAGCGGGTGGCCGGGCGGCAGCGGCTCGGGATCGGTGACGTCGAGCACCGCCGCCGACAGGTGGCCGGCATCCAGCGACGACAGGAGCGCATGCGCGTCGAGCTGCGGACCCCGTCCGACATGGACGAGCGCCGCCCCTTGCGGAAGCCGGCCGAAGAGCGCCGCGTCCAGGAAGCCGCGGGTCTCGTTCGTCAGCGGCAGGAGGCAGACGAGGATGTCCGTGCGGGCGAGAAAGGCCGGAAGCTGATCGGCGCCATGGAAGCAGTCGACGCCGGCGAGCGCGCGCGGCGACCGGCTCCATCCCGCGAGCGGAAAGCCGAAGGGCGCAAGCCGCTCCATGGCCGCCTGCGCCAGGACCCCGAGCCCGAGGAACCCGACGCGCCTTTCGCCCGCCTGGCGCGGCGGCCGGGCGCGCCAGACCTCCCGCCCCTGCTGCTCGGCATAGGCGGGCCAGTCGCGATGCAGCGCCAGCACGGCGAGCGCGACATATTCCTGCATCATGCGCGCGATGCCGTCCTCGACCATGCGGACGACGGCGACACCGGGCGGCAGAGCGGTCGTGTCGAACTGGTCGACGCCCGCTCCGATGGAAAAAACGACCTCCAGCCGGCGGAACCTGTCGAGGCGCCCCGGCACCGTCCAGGTCATCAGGTAGCGCACGGCGTCCGGGTCCGCCGTCTCCATGTCGTCGGCGAAGGCGACCTCCGGCAGGTGCCGCGCGAAGGCCTCGCGGAACACGGCGCCGCGCGCGGCATCGGAGTTGAAGAGGAAGACCGGCCGACCGCTCATGCGCGGAGCCTTTCGCCGAGGGACAGGATCATGGCGAGACAGGCGTCGAGCTCGCCGCGCGTGATGTATTCGTCCGGACGATGGGCGCGGGCGATGTCGCCCGGTCCGCAGATGATGGCCTCGAGCCCGGCCTCCTGGAACAGGCCCGCCTCCGTGCCGTAGCTGACGGCCGGACGAGACGCGCGCCCCGTGAGATCGGCGACGAGACCGGCCAGGGCGCTATCGGCGTCGAGCGCCAGGGCGGGATAGGCGGACAGTTCCTGCCAGGCGGTGCCGAAACCGTCCGCCGCCAATGCGTCCAGCCGCCGGCGCACCGGCTCCAGCAGCGCGCGGGGCGAGACGCCGGAGATCGCGCGGACCTCGATCTCGGCGCTGCAATGGTCGGGAATGACGTTGAGCGCACGACCGCCCTTCACGAGGCCGATCTGGAGCGAGGACGTGGCAGGCTCGAAACGGGCATCGGACGGACCGGCCTCCAGCGCCCGGCCCTGCGCGAGCGCCTCCGCCAGCACCCCCGTCATCGCGTGGACGGCGTTGCGCCCGAGATCGGGCCTCGAGGAATGGCCGGAGACGCCGGTGACCTCGAGCCGCGCCGCCGCCTTGCCCTTATGGGCCAGGACGCCCTGAAGTCCGCTCGGCTCGCCGACGACGACGCCGAGCGGGCGGCGGCAGAGACCGGGAAGCGCGGCGATCATATGCGGCACGCCCCGGCATCCCGCCTCCTCGTCGTAGGAGAAGGCGAGATGGATCGGCCATTTCAGATCCATCGCCGCGAGCGCCGGCAGCGCCGCCAGAGCGCAGGCGAGAAACCCCTTCATGTCCGTCGTGCCGCGGCCGTAGAGCCGGTCGCCGTCGCGGCGCAGGACGAACGGGTCGGCGCTCCAGCCGCTCTCGTCGGCCGGCACCACGTCGGTATGGCCGGACAGGACGTAGCCGGGCGCCTCGGCCGGGCCGAGCGTGGCGAAGAGGTTGGCCCGGTCGCCCTCCGGTCCCGGCAGGATGCGGACCGTGGCGCCATGCGCGCGGCAATGGTCGGCGATACGCTGCGTGATCGGGCCGTTCGGCGTGCCGACGACGGAGGGACAGGCGACGAGCCATCCCAGAATGTCTTCCACCATCGTTCGGGCCTCCGGTCAGGATGGCCCGATCCTATGGACCGCCCCGAAGATTTCCCTGCCGCTTTGGGGGAAGCTTTGGCCGATCCTGTCGAAATCGCCCCCCAAAGCAGCGGAAGCTTCCGCGCGGGAGCGACCATTCTGGACTCGATCAGGACAGTCGGGGCAATCCTGGCATCGTGCCGGACTCCAGCAGCGGTCCGCCCGAATCGTTCGACCCGCTGCCGAGTGGAAGACGGGTGTGGCCATGTCGGACACGATGCGATTGCAATCGTTCGATCTCGCGACGCAGGACATCGCCGAAGCCGATCTCGACGGGCTGCACGCCCTCTCCATCAGCGTCGGCTGGCCGCATCGGCGCAGCGACTGGTCGCTGTTCAGATCGCTCGGGCGCGGCCTGGCCGCCTTCGACGACATCGGCCGCGTCTTCGCTTCGGCCATGTGGTTCGACCATGGCGAGACCGTCGCCACGATCGGAATGGTCATCACCTCTCCCCGCGTCCAGACCCATGGCGGCGGGCGTTTCATGATGGAGCATATCCTGCGCGAATGCGGCGCGCGGTCCCTGATGCTCAATTCGACCCGCGCGGCCCATGCCCTCTACCTGTCCCTCGGCTTCGAAGTGCAGGCCGTCGTCTGCCAGATGCAGGGGATCGTCCGCGAAGGGTCCGGGGCACCGAAGCTCGACGCGAGCGCCGTGGAGGTTCTGGCCCCCGACGACCTTCCGCGGATCGTCGCGCTGGACAAGGCGGCGTTCGGTGCCGACCGCTCGGTCGTCCTGACGCGCCTCGCCCCGCTGTCGCGGATCGTCGGCATCCGCCGGAACGGGCACCTCGAAGCCTATGCGATGCGGCGTCCCTTCGGGCGCGGCACCGTGATCGGGCCGGTCGTCGCTCACAGCGAGGACGATGCCATCCTGCTTTCGGCATCGCTTCTCGGCGATCTCGGCGGTCGCTTCGCGCGTCTCGACACGCGCCAGCCGGAGGGACGTTTCCGGACGTTCCTTCAATCGTCGGGCCTTGAACTCTACGACACGGTGAAGACCATGACCCGCGGCGCCCCGCTGGCCGCCGTCCGGCCCGGGCAGCCGGGCATCTACGCCCTCGCCGCGCAACCGCTCGGGTAAGCCTCGCCCTGCCTCACGGCCTTCGCAACGGGCCCGCCCGATCCTCGCCGCTCCTGCCGGCGATGGAGCGCAGACTGGTCCCGCGCCATCGCCGGCGCCCGTCCGGCGCGAGGCGGTACGTGTCGCGGCAGCGCGGCTCGCCGGGAGTCGCGGCCGAAACGCCTGCATGGTCGAGCGGCGGGTTACACCCCTCGGCCATCAGCTCAATCGTCGAACCGGCCTCGCGCTTTAGAGCGCAGACGAACCGAGAGGATGTCTATACAAATTACGCACTATTTATCGACGCAAGGACCGAACGATGCGCGATCTGATTGGACGATTTCTTATACTCATCAATATAATGCTGTATGGAGTCATGATCTATGGCGTCCTCTTGATCGTAGAGGGCTATGATTTCAAGGCGATAATCTATTTCATGATGGTTATCGCCTTTCCGATCATAACGGGATTTATAAGTATTTTGACTGTAGCTCTCATGAGAAGAAAATAGAGAAACTACTGTATTTTATCGCATATTTGCATCGAAGCGGGCCATGGCAACATGCGTTTCGTTTTAGGCAAGCTGAAGATCGCCCTCATGCCGGATGGCTCGGCGAAGTGCCACCGGCTTCCCTCGCATCCTTTGCCTCGTGGCAGCCGTCGATTGGATCAGGCGCTGACAGCGCCCTGTTCTCCGCAAGACCGTCGTCAACCGGCAGATCGATCTGGTCAGGCTCGTTTCCGGACCGCCGAACGTCTAGGACGCCGGGAATCCCCATGGCTGGCCAGACGCTGGATCGGAGATGGTCGGCGTTATAGCCGCAACGGATATTCCTGGTCGAAGCTTCGCTTTTCGGCGCTCCGTTTTCGTTTTAGAACCGGATCGCAGGAGGTGGGCCATGCTCTCGGACCGGCAGTCGCAGATCCTCAACATCGCCAAGCGCCACGGGCGCGTGCAGGTCGAGGACCTGGCGCAGCGCTACGAGGTCAGCGTCCAGACCATCCGCAAGGATCTGAACGACCTGTGCGACCAGCGGCTCCTGTCGCGCGTCCACGGCGGGGCGGTGATCTCGTCGGGCGTCGAGAATGTCGGCTACGACGCGCGGCGCGGCATCGCGGCGGGCGAGAAGGCCGCGATCGGGCGCGCGGTCGCCGACCTCATTCCCAACAACGCCTCGCTCTTCGTCAATATCGGCACGACGACCGAAGCCGTGGCGACGTCGCTCCTGCGCCATACCGGGCTGATGGTGATCACCAACAATATCAACGTGGCGACCGCCATGCGCCCCTATCCCGACATCGAGGTGGTGATCGCCGGCGGCGTCGTGCGGCGTTCGGACGGCGGCATCGTCGGCGAGGCGGCGGTCGACTTCATCCGGCAGTTCCGGGTCGACTTCGCCGTGATCGGCGTCTCGGCCATCGATCCGGACGGCTCGCTCCTCGACTACGACTATCGCGAGGTGCGGGTCGCGCAGGCGATCATCTCGAACGCGCGCCATGTCATCCTGGCCTCGGACGCCACGAAATTCGAGCGCAGCGCCCCCGTGCGAATCGGCCACCTGTCGCAGGTGAACACGTTCGTCACCGACCATTGTCCCGTGCCCTCCATCCACGCCGTCTGCGCCGAGCACAGGGTGGCCCTCGTCGAGGCCCTGCAACCGGCCCGGTCCGAAACGGCTGCCTTGCCCGAGGCGGTCGATTGACTTTCGCTTTTGTTTCGCCGACCATGCGTTGGGTTTCGTAATCGCGGCGAATTTGCTGCGATGCGAAAGGGTGGACCATGAAGCACTTCGATATTTTCGTCATCGGTGGCGGCATCAACGGCTGCGGCATCGCCCGCGACGCCGCGGGGCGCGGCTATAGCGTCGGCCTTGCCGAGATGAACGACCTTGCGAGCGGGACCTCGTCCTGGTCGACCAAGCTCATCCATGGCGGCCTGCGCTATCTGGAGCATTACGAGTTCCGGCTGGTGCGCGAGGCGCTGATGGAGCGCGAGGTGCTCTGGCGCATCGCGCCGCACATCATCCGCCCGCTGCGCTTCGTGCTGCCGCACGCCAGGGATCTTCGGCCGGCCTGGCTCCTGCGCCTCGGCCTCTTCATGTACGACCATCTCGGCGGCCGGAAGGATCTGGCCGCGACGAAGACCGTGGACCTTTCGAAGGGCCCGCTCGGCGCGCCCCTGAAGAAGGTCTTCACCCGGGGCTTCGAATATTCGGACGCGCGGGTGGACGATGCCCGCCTCGTCGTCCTCAACGCCCGCGACGCGGCCGCGCACGGCGCCGACATCCGCGTGCGCACCGAGGTGACGGAGGCGCGGCGCGAGGGTAGGCGCTGGACGATCACGCTGCGAGAGCGCGGCACCGGGCGCACCAGCACCGTCTCGGCCGATTTCCTCGTCAACGTCGCGGGCCCGTGGGTGGACCGCGTCATCCAGTCGGCGATGGGACGCAACGAGGCGCGGCACATCCGGCTCGTGCAGGGCTCGCACATCGTCACGAAGAAGCTCTACGACCACGACCGGGCCTACATCTTCCAGAACGCCGACAACCGCATCATCTTCGCCATCCCCTACGAGGACGACTTCACCCTCGTCGGCACCACTGACCACGACTTCAAGGGCGAGCCGGGCGAGGCGAAGATCACCGAGGCGGAGACGGACTACCTCCTCTCCGCGGCGAGCGAGTATTTCGAGCGGCCGCTGCAGCGCTCCGACATCGTCTGGACCTTCTCGGGCGTGCGCCCGCTCTACGACGACGGCGCCTCCAAGGCGCAGGAGGCGACGCGCGACTACGTGCTGAAGGTGGAAGGCGACAAGGCCCGGGGCGAGGCCGCGGTGCTGAACGCCTTCGGCGGCAAGATCACCACCTACCGGCGCCTCGCGGAAGAGGTGCTGGAGCGCATCGGCGAGCGAATCGGCACGCGCGGCAAGGGCTGGACGGGCGACAAGCCCCTGCCCGGCGGCGGTTTCCCGACGGACGGCGTCGCCGAACTCGAGCGCAGGGTCGAGGCCGCCGCGCCCGGCCTCGACAAGCGCAGCCTTCGCCGTATCGTGCGCGCCTACGGGCTCGACGCGCTGACCTTCCTGTCGCCCGAAGGGCCCGGCGAGGATTTCGGCCACGGGCTCGGGCGCGCGGAGGTCGACTGGCTGATCGCGCGCGAGTGGGCGATGACCGCCGAGGACGTTTTGTGGCGGCGCTCCAAGCTCGGCCTGCGCTTCACGGCGGCCGAGACGGAGCGGCTGGAGACCTACATGCGCGACCATGCCGGACAGGACCGCCTCGCGGCGGAGTGAGACGCGGGCGCCGGGCCTCGTCGGCCGCGTCCGAACCTTTGAAGACATGCTGGCAACCTCGGGAGGGTGCGGTGCTGGAACTGATCGACGTCGGCAGGACCGTCGGAGCGGAGACGCACATCGCGAATGTGTCGTTGAAGCTCGAGCGCGGTTCGCTGAACGTGCTGCTCGGTCCGACGCTTTCGGGCAAGACGAGCCTGATGCGCCTGATGGCCGGCCTCGACCGGCCGACGACGGGGCGCATCGTGATGGACGGGCGCGACGTCACCGGCGTGCCCGTGGCCAAGCGCAACATCGCCATGGTCTACCAGCAGTTCATCAACTACCCGGCCATGACGGTCTACGAGAACATCGCCTCGCCGCTGCGCCTGCAGGGCAAGAGCGCGTCCGAGATCGACGCGGCGGTGCAGAAGGCCGCCGGGCTGATGAAGCTCGCGCCCTATCTCCAGCGCACGCCGCTCAACCTCTCGGGCGGCCAGCAGCAGCGCACGGCGCTCGCCCGGGCGCTCGTGAAGAACGCCGAGCTCGTGCTCCTCGACGAGCCCCTCGCCAATCTCGACTACAAGCTGCGCGAGGAGTTGCGCGAGGAACTGCCGCGGCTCTTCGCCGAGACGGGCGCGGTGTTCGTCTACGCCACGACCGAGCCGACCGAGGCGCTGCTCCTGGGCGGCAACACGGCGACGCTCAGCGAAGGCCGCGTCACGCAGTTCGGCCGCACGCCCGACATCTATCGCCGTCCGGCCGATCTCGTGACGGCGCGCACCTTCTCCGATCCGCCGCTGAACGTCCTCGACCTGACCAAGCGCGGCGATCGCCTCTCGGCGTCGGGCCTTCAGGTACCGGTGCCGGCGAAATTCGTGGGGCTCGCGGACGGCGCCTACAAGGTCGGCCTGCGCCCCCATCATCTCTCGCTCGGCGCGCAGGGCGCGAGCGGCGTGCGGCTGAAGGGCCGGGTCGTGATCTCCGAGGTCACGGGCTCGGAAAGCTTCGTCCATGCCGACTGGGACGACACGCGCATCGTGGCGCTGGTGCGCGGCATCCACCGCGTCTCGCCGGGCGATGCGGTCGAGCTGCAGTTCGACCCCGCCGACATGCTTCTCTTCGAGCCGACGGGGCGCGCGGTCTCGCCCGCCCTCGCGATGGCGGCTTAGGAAACGACGATGGCCCGAATCCGGCTCGACCATATCCGACACGCCTACACGCCCGAACTCGCCAGGGCCGGCAACTACGCGCTGCGCGAGATCGACCACGCCTTCGAGGACGGCGGGGCCTATGCGCTTCTGGGCCCTTCGGGCTGCGGGAAGACGACGCTCCTCAACATCATCTCGGGGCTCCTCACCCCGTCCGAGGGCCATGTGCGCTTCGACGAGCGCGACGTGACGGAGCTCTCGCCGGAGCTGCGCAACATCGCGCAGGTGTTCCAGTTTCCGGTCATCTACGACACGATGACGGTGCGCGAGAATCTCGCCTTCCCCCTGAAGAACCGCAAGGTGCCGAAGTCCGAGATCGACCGCCGCGTCTCCGACATGCTGCGCCGCATCGGGCTGGAGGCCAAGGCCGACCGCAAGGCGCAGGGGCTGACGGCCGACGAGAAGCAGAAGATCTCGCTCGGGCGGGGTCTCGTTCGGCCGGACGTCAACGCCATCCTCTTCGACGAGCCGCTCACCGTCATCGACCCGCACATGAAATGGCAGCTGCGCTCGCAGCTGAAGGAGCTGCATCGCCAGTTCAAGATGACCATGGTCTACGTCACGCACGACCAGACCGAGGCGCTGACCTTCGCCGACAAGGTCGTCGTCATGTATGACGGCGAGGTCGTGCAGATCGGCACGCCCGAAGAGCTCTTCGAGCGGCCGCGCCACACATTCGTCGGCTATTTCATCGGCTCGCCCGGCATGAACGTGCTGCAGTGCCGGATGGAGGGCGGGCAGGCCGTGGTGGGCGAGGCCCGCATCGCGATGCCCGGCGGCGAGACGCCGCTGGCGGCGGCCCGCACCGAACTCGGCATCCGGCCGGAATTCGTGCGCCTCGTGCCGCGCGGCCAGGGCCTGCCCATCACCATCGACCGCGTCGAGGACGTCGGCTCCGAGCGCATCGTGCGCGCCTCGCTCTTCGGGCAGAAGCTCGTCTCCGTGCTCGGGGAAGGCACGGGCCTGCCGAGCGAGGTGGACGCGGTGTTCGAACCCCACGCCCTCAATCTCTATGCCGATTCATGGCTCGTCGAGCGGAGGCCGTCATGAATAAGACGTTCGACAACAAGGCCTGGCTCTTCGTCCTGCCGGTGCTGCTGCTCGTCGCCTTCTCCGCGGTGATCCCGCTGATGACGGTGGTGAACTACTCGGTCCAGGACACGTTCGGGAACAACCAGTTCTTCTGGGCCGGCACCGACTGGTTCGTGGAGACGCTGACCTCGGAGCGCTTCCACCAGGCGCTCGGGCGCAACCTCCTCTTCTCGGCCATCATCCTGGCGATCGAGGTGCCGCTCGGCATTCTCGTGGCGCTCGCCATGCCCAAGAAGGGCATCTGGGTGCCGATCTGCCTCGTGCTGATGGCGCTGCCGCTGCTCATTCCCTGGAATGTCGTCGGCACGATCTGGCAGGTCTTCGGGCGCACAGACATCGGCCTTCTCGGCCACACGATCGCGGCGCTCGGCATCGAATACAACTACGTGCAGAACACGTTCGACGCCTGGGCGACGCTCATCGTCATGGACGTCTGGCACTGGACCAGCCTCGTCGTGCTGCTCTGCTATGCCGGCCTCGTCTCGATCCCCGACGCCTATTACCAGGCCGCCAAGATCGACGGCGCCTCGCGCTGGGCCGTGTTCCGCTACATCCAGCTGCCGAAGATGGGCCGTGTCCTGCTGATCGCCGTGCTCCTGCGCTTCATGGACAGTTTCATGATCTACACCGAGCCCTTCGTCGTCACCGGCGGCGGCCCCGGCAACTCCACCACCTTCCTTTCGATCGACCTCGTGAAGATGGCGGTCGGACAGTTCGACCTCGGTCCGGCGGCGGCGATGAGCCTCGTCTACTTCCTGATCATCCTCCTCCTTTCCTGGATCTTCTACACCGTGATGGAAAACGCCGGCCGCGACCGCGCCATGAAGGAGCCGGTGGAATGAGCGCGCCCACGATCGCCACCTCGCGCGTCGCCGCCGACGGCATTCCGGGCGCCGCCCATTCGGAAGTCGCGCTGAAGGCGCGCTCCCGTCGCCGGTCGGGCTCGTTCCGCCCCAAGGCGCTGATCCCGATCGTCTACATCCTGTTCCTCCTGTTGCCGATCTACTGGCTCGTCAACATGAGCTTCAAGACCAATGTCGAGATCACCAACGCCTTCACGCTGTGGCCGACCGAGCCGACCTTGCGCAACTATGCCGTGATCTTCACCGATCCGTCCTGGTACAACGGCTATATCAACTCGATCATCTATGTCGTCATGAACATGGTGATCTCGGTCGCCGTCGCCCTGCCGGCCGCCTACGCCTTCTCGCGCTATCGCTTCCTCGGCGACAAGCATCTGTTCTTCTGGCTCCTGACCAACCGCATGGCGCCGCCGGCCGTCTTCGCCCTGCCCTTCTTCCAGCTCTATTCCGCCTTCGGCCTCATCGACACGCATATCGCGGTGGCGCTCGCGCATTGCCTCTTCAACGTGCCGCTGGCGGTGTGGATCCTCGAGGGCTTCATGTCGGGCGTGCCCAAGGAGATCGACGAGACGGCCTATATCGACGGCTATTCCTTCCCGAAGTTCTTCTTCAAGATCTTCATGCCGCTGATCGCGAGCGGCATCGGGGTGGCGGCCTTCTTCTGCTTCATGTTCTCCTGGGTCGAGCTCCTGATCGCGCGCACGCTGACGGTGACGGACGCCAAGCCCATCTCCGCCATCATGACGCGCACCGTCTCGGCCTCGGGCATGGACTGGGGCGTCCTGGCCGCCGCCGGCGTCCTCACCATCATTCCCGGCGCGATCGTGATCTGGTTCGTGCGCAACTACATCGCCAAGGGCTTCGCCCTGGGGAGAGTGTGACCTATGCCCGACCTGTCCTGGATGGCCTGGACCTGGCCGACCGCGATCTTCTTCCTCTCCATCTTCGCGCTGCTGGCGCTGATGGGCGCGTGGGAATACGCCTCGCCCGGTGGCAACCCGCGCTACGGCATCCTGCGCTTCGAGACGACGCGCGGCGACCGCCTGTTCCTTTCGCTCCTCGGCTCGGCCTTCATCTGCCTCGGCTGGCTGGGCCTCACCGAACTCCCGCTCTGGTACGCGCTGATCGGCTGCGCCTTCTATGCGGGTCTCGTTTTCCGCCTCGTGTGAGGCGGCTCGACCTTTCGCCCCTTCCCCGGGGCGGGATACGGCGTGCGCGACCTCGGCCGGTCGACGCGGAACGCGCTGTGCTTGGCGACCGGCTGTGACATCTCTGGGAGGAGACATCATGAAACGTCATTGGATGATTTCGAGCGCCGCGCTCGCGATCGCGCTCGCCACCGGTCCGGCCATGGCCGACATGGCGGCGGCGACCAAGTTCCTGGATGCGGAGATCAAGGATCTCTCGACGCTGTCCCGCGCCGACCAGGAAAAGGAGATGCAGTGGTATATCGATGCCGCCAAGCCCTATGCCGGCATGGAGATCAAGGTCGTCTCCGAGACGATCACCACGCATGAATACGAGTCGAAGGTGCTGGCGCCCGCCTTCACCGCCATCACCGGCATAAAGGTCACCCACGACCTGATCGGCGAGGGCGACGTCGTCGAGAAGCTCCAGACGCAGATGCAGTCGGGCGAGAACATCTACGACGCCTATGTCAACGACAGCGACCTCATCGGCACGCACTGGCGCTACAACCAGGTGCGCAACCTGACGGACTGGATGGAAGGCGACGGCAAGGCCGTGACCTCGCCCACGCTCGATCTCGCCGACTATATCGGCACCGACTTCACCACGGCGCCGGACAAGAAGCTCTACCAGCTGCCCGACCAGCAGTTCGCCAACCTCTACTGGTTCCGGTACGACTGGTTCAACGACGAAAAGAACAAGGCCGACTTCAAGGCGAAGTACGGCTATGATCTCGGCGTTCCCGTGAACTGGTCCGCCTACGAGGACATCGCCGAGTTCTTCACCGGTCGCGAAATCGACGGGAAGAAGGTCTTCGGCCACATGGACTACGGCAAGAAGGACCCGTCCCTCGGCTGGCGCTTCACCGACGCCTGGCTCTCCATGGCCGGCAACGGCGACAAGGGCCTGCCGAACGGCCTGCCGGTCGACGAATGGGGCATCCGCGTCAACGAGCAGTCCCAGCCGGTCGGCTCCTGCGTCGCGCGCGGCGGCGACACCAACGGCCCGGCCGCCGTCTACTCCATCCAGAAATATCTCGACTGGATGAAGGCCTACGCGCCGCCGGCCGCCCAGGGCATGACCTTCTCCGAGAGCGGCCCCGTGCCGGCCCAGGGCGAGATCGCGCAGCAGATCTTCTGGTACACGGCCTTCACCGCCGATGCCGTGAAGCCGGGCCTGCCGGTCGTGAACGAGGACGGCACGCCGAAATGGCGCATGGCCCCCTCGCCGCACGGCGTCTACTGGAAGGACGGCATGAAGCTCGGCTACCAGGACGTGGGCTCCTGGACCCTGATGCAGTCGACCCCGGTCGACCGCGCCCAGGCCGCCTGGCTCTACGCGCAGTTCGTCGGCTCCAAGACGGTCGACGTGAAGAAGAGCCATTACGGCCTGACTTTCACCCGCGAGTCCACCATCCGCGACAAGAGCTTCACCGAGCGCGCCAAGGATCTCGGCGGTCTCGTCGAGTTCTACCGTTCGCCGGCCCGCAAGCAGTGGTCGCCGACGGGCACGAACGTGCCGGACTACCCGAAGCTCGCCCAGCTCTGGTGGCAGGCGATCGGCGATGCCGCCGCCGGCAACAAGACGCCGCAGGAAGCCATGGACTCGCTCTGCGCCGAGCAGGAAAAGGTGATGCAGCGTCTCGAGCGCGCGGGCGTGCAGGGCGACAAGGGCCCCAAGCTCAACGAAGAGCGCGACATGGAATACTGGGTCGAGCAGGCCAAGGCCAACGGCACGCTCGCGCCCCAGCCCAAGGTCGAGAACGAGAAGGAAAAGCCCATCACCGTCAACTACGACGAGCTGGTGAAGAGCTGGGCCGACGCCAGCGCCTCCGGCGCGGCCGGTTCGGCCACCCCGGTCTCGGCACCGGCGAAGTAGGCTCGCCCTTCCGCAACGCCTCAGGAAAGGCCGGGCCCGTCCCGGCCTTTCCCATATCCGCACCAGAGTCTCGAAGAAGGCGCCTTTCCATGTCCGGCTATGTCCTTGCGATCGATCAGGGAACGACCTCCTCGCGCGCGATCGTCTTCGACGAGAGCTTCCGCATCGTCGGCGTCGGGCAGCAGGAATTCGAGCAGCATTTCCCGCGCTCGGGCTGGGTCGAGCACGATCCGGAGGACATCTGGTCGAGCGTCGTGGCCACGATCCGCTCGGCGCTGGCAGACGCCTCGCTCTCGGCGGGCGACATCGCCGCCATCGGCATCACCAACCAGCGCGAGACGACGCTGATCTGGGACCGGGAGAGCGACAAGCCCATCTACAACGCCATCGTCTGGCAGGACCGGCGCACCGCCGAGGTCTGCCGCGGCCTCGTGGAGCGCGGCCTCGAGCCGACGATCACGCAGAAGACCGGCCTCATCGTCGATCCTTACTTCTCCGGCACCAAGATCGCCTGGATCCTCGACAATGTCTCCGGCGCGCGACAGGCGGCCGAGGCGGGCAAGCTCGCCTTCGGCACGGTCGATTCCTTCCTCCTCTGGCGCCTCACCGGCGGCAAGGTGCACGCGACGGACGCGACCAACGCGTCGCGCACCATGATCTTCGACATCGAGGCGAACGATTGGGACGACGAACTCCTGTCGCTCCTCGACATCCCCCGCGCGCTCCTGCCGGAAGTGAAGGACTGCGACGCCGAGTTCGGCACGAGCGATCCCGCCCTGTTCGGCGCCGCGATCCGCATCTGCGGCATGGCCGGCGACCAGCACGCGGCGACGCTCGGGCAGGCCTGCTTCAGGCCGGGCATGATGAAATCCACCTACGGCACCGGCTGCTTCGCCGTTCTCAACACCGGCACGACGCGCGTGCCCTCCTCCAACCGTCTTCTGACGACAATCGCCTATCGGCTCGGCGGGCGCACCGCCTTCGCCCTGGAAGGCTCGATCTTCATCGCGGGGGCGGCCGTGCAATGGCTGCGCGACGGGCTCGGCCTCGTCGACCGGGCCGACCGCACCGGGCCGATGGCCGAGGGCGCGGACGAGATGCAGGACGTCTATCTCGTGCCCGCCTTCACCGGCCTCGGCGCCCCCTGGTGGGACGCGGAGGCGCGCGGGGCGATCTACGGGCTGACCCGCAGCACCGGGCCGAACGAGATCGCCCGGGCGGCGCTCGAGGCCGTCTGCTTCCAGACCGCCGACCTCCTCGACGCCATGCGCAAGGACTGGTCGGGCGCCGACGACACGATCCTGCGCGTCGACGGCGGCATGGTCGCTTCGGACTGGACGATGCAGCGCCTCGCCGATCTCCTGAACGCGCCGGTGGACCGGCCGGTCGTCCTGGAGACCACCGCGCTCGGGGCGGCCTGGGTCGCCGGGCAGAAATGCGGCGCCTGGCCCGACATGGAGGGCTTTGCCGCCCGCTGGCGCCTGGAGCGCCGCTTCGAGCCCTCGATGGACGCTGTGACGCGCGGCCGCAAGCTGACCGGCTGGGGCAAGGCCGTGCGGCGGACGCTGACCGCCGGCGCCTGAGTCTCGTTGCAGTCCGACAGGTTCGAACGGCGCCGCGGGGCGCCGTTCGTGTTTGGAGACGCCCCTCCCGCGGGGCATCGAACCCGGCGCCCAGCCGACCCGATATGAGTCCCGATATATCTTGATTGACGATATATCGCGTTCTATATCGGCTTCATGAAACACGGACATCACGGCGGCTTCGACCGCGACCCCACCCTTCCCGAAACGGACGCTCGGCACCGTCCCGACCATCCGCACGCCCGCCCGCATCGCGGCGGGCGACATGGCGGCGGACGTCACGGCGGACGCGTCTTCGACTATGGCGAGCTGCGCCTTCTGCTCCTCGCCATGCTCGCCGAGGCGCCGCGCCATGGCTACGAGCTCATCAAGGTCATCGAGGAGCGCTTCGCCGGCAGCTACACGCCGAGCCCGGGCGTCATCTATCCGACGCTCTCCTGGCTGGAGGACATGGGCTACGCCTCGGTCGAGGCCGAGGCGGGCAACCGCAAGCTCTACCGCGTGACCGAGGAGGGCGGCGCCTTCCTCGCCGCCAACCGCAGCGCCGCCGACGAGCTCATCGCGCGCGGCGCGGCGGAGGGACCGGGCCCGCGCGGCGGCCGGCCCGACCTGCCGGCGCCGATCCTGCGCGCCATGGAGAACCTCAAACTCGCCATGCGGCTGCGGCTGCGGCAGGGCCCGCTCGACCCGCAGACCGCCGAGACCATCGCCGCCGCGCTCGACGCGGCCGCCCAGACCGTGGAGCGCAGCCGATGACCGAGACCCAGACCCTGCGCGCTGTGGCGCATGTGCCGACCGCCCATGCCTCCAAGTACCTGCAGCAGCTCTGCAAGCACTTCGCGCACAAGATCCCCGCGACCTTCGACGAGGCGCAGGGAAGCCTCGCCTTCAGCCTCGGCGACTGCCGCCTGACGGCTCGCGGCGGGACACTGGAGCTGGCCGTCTCCTCGCCGGACGCGGCGGCGCTGGCGCAACTCGAGGACGTGGTCGCGCGCCATCTCGTGCGCTTCGCCTTTCGCGAGGAGCTCGCGATCGACTGGCAGGCGGCCTGATCGCCGGAAAGGCGCGACGATCGATCCCGGCGGCGACGACCAGCGCCGGATCTACGAGCGCCAGCACGACAAGGCGGCCTACGAGGGCCGGTACGAATGGGGCACGGTGATCGCCGACGTCCAGGACCACACGATCGAGGACGTCTCGCTCTTCGCGGAGGACGAGTGGCAGATGACCGACACCTTCGCCCTCACCGGCGGCGTGCGGATGAACTATCACGAGGTCTACAAGGAAAACGTCTCGCCCCGCCTCTACGGGGTCTGGCGCCCGGCGGAGAGCTGGACGGTGAAGGGCGGCGTCTCCACCGGCTACAAGGCGCCGGAAACTCGCCAGATCGTGGAGATCTACACCGATGCGACCGGCGGCGGCGGCTGCTTCTACGGGCCTGCGAACCGGCTTCGCCCGGGGCGCAGGCCCTGCGGCGTCATCCGCGCCAACACCGATCTCGTGCCCGAGACCAGCGTGAACGACGAGCTCGCCACGCTCTTCGACAGCTATGACGGTTTGCGGGCCGGCGCGACCGCGCCTACAGTGCCGACGGCGGTTCCGCCCGCTGGTCGCAGGACCCGAACGACACGCTCTTCACCTATTCGAACGTCGACGAGGCGCGACTGCGCGGCGTCGAGCTCACCGCGGGGTTCGACCCGACGGCGACGATCACCATCAATGCCAGCTACACCTATACGGTCGTCGCCCGGCGCTACGACGCCCATTTCACCGCCGATCTCGGCGCGAGCTACGCGGTGAACGAGGCGCTGAAGGTCAACGCGGCGGTCTACAACCTCTTCGACGAGGAGGTGCTGCCGGACGAGTTCAACACCGTCGTCGAAGGCCGCCGCTTCTCGGCCGGCGTGACCGCCTCGTTCTGAAGCGCCGCGCCGCGGATTTGCGCTCGCCCCTTCCACCACTCTTATCTTGACTGTAATCATCCACTATTCGGCGGTCGCCGGGTTTCCCCCGGTCGCTCCGTTCCGTCCAAGGATCTGCCATGCCGTTCTCTCGCCTCCTCGTCGGTGCCCGCGCGCGCCTCGCGCCCCGCGCCTCGCGACGCCTCGTCGTCGCCGGGCTTCTGTCCGGCCTCCTTCCGGCGCTGCCCCTTCCCGCCGCCGCCCAGGACACCGTGACGGTCGCCACCGCCCGCGGCGAGGTCAGCGTGCCGGCCCGGCCCCGCACGGTCGTCGTCTTCGACCTGCCCTCCATCGACACGCTGGACGCGCTGGGCGTCGAGATCGCCGGCGTTCCCCAGGGCCCCATCCCGACCTTTCTCGAGAAATATGCCGGCGAGCGCTACGCCAAGGTCGGAACGCTCTTCGAGCCGGACCTCGAGGCCGTGGCGGCCCTCATTCCCGATCTCATCATTGCCGGCGGCAGGTCGCAGGAGAAGACCGAGACGCTGAGCGCCATCGCGCCGACGATCGACATGACCGTGCCCGCGACGGATTTCGTGGGCGGCGCCGTGGCCCGCGTCGAAGCCTTGGCGACGATCTTCGGCAAGGAGGCGGAAGCGAGGACGCGCATCGACGCGCTGAGATCCTCCATCGCCGCGCTGAAGGCCGAGAGCGCCACGGTGGGCACGGGGCTGATCGTGCTCACCACGGGCAACCGCATGAGCGCCTTCGGGCCGGGCTCGCGGTTCGGCGTGCTCCATAGCGAATTCGGCATCGCGCCGGCCGATACCGGCCTCGACACGGCGAACCACGGCGAGGCGGTCTCCTTCGAATATATCGCCAAGACCGATCCCGACTGGCTCTTCGTGATCGACCGCGACGCCGCGATCGGGCGCGGTTCGGCGGCCGCGATGCTGAAGAACGAGCTGGTCGAGAACACCAGAGCCTGGAAGGCGGACCAGGTCGTCTATCTCGACCCGGCCAACTGGTATCTCTCGTCCTCGGGGCTCCAGGCGATGCAGAAGAATGTCGACGAACTCGCGACGGCCCTCGCCAGGCGCTCCTGATCCGAAGGCCGACCATCCGTCTCGCGCCGCGCCCACCGCGCCGCGACCTCGTTTCCAGGCAGTCTCATCCCTCCATGACGCACCGCGCCATCCTGACGCTTTCGGGCCTTGCGCTCGCCTGCCTCGCGCTCGCCAGCCTCCTTGTCGGCGCCGGCGACCTGTCGCTTTCCGGCATCCTGGCGGGTGACGGGAGCGGCGGCGAATGGCGCCTCCTCCTCGCGAGCCGCCTGCCGCGGACGCTCGCGGCGATCCTTGCCGGGGCCAGCCTCGCGGTGGCCGGACTCATCATGCAGATGCTCTCCTCCAACCGCTTCGTCGAACCCTCCACGGTCGGAACGACGGAAGCGGCGAGCCTCGGAATGCTGTGCGTCACGATCCTCGCGCCGGGCCTGTCCGTCTTCGCGAAGATGCTCGTCGCCGGCGCCTTCGCGCTTGCCGGCACGGCGCTGTTCATGGCGATCGTCCAGCGGCTCGAAGCGCGGTCGGGCTATCTCGTTCCGCTGATCGGCCTCATCCTGTCGGGCATTATCGGGGCGATGGCGAGCTTCGTCGCCTTCCGGACCGACCTCGTGCAGTCGATCGGCGCCTGGACGAGCGGCGACTTCTCGGTCGTCCTGCGCGGCCGCTACGAGCTTCTCTGGATCGCGCTCGCGCTGACGGCAGCGGCCATCGTGGCGGCGGACCGGTTCACGCTCGCCGGGATGGGGCGCGACATGGCGACCAATCTCGGCATCGCCTACGAGCGGATCGTGATGCTCGGCCTGATCGTCGTCTCGCTGGTGGCGGCGGTGACGATCGTCACGGTCGGCAGTATTCCCTTCGTCGGACTCGTCGTTCCGAACCTCGTCTCCCTGGTCGCCGGCGACAACGGCCGGCGTACGATCCCGTATGTCGCCTTGGCGGGCGCCGGACTGGTCCTCGCCTGCGACATTGTCGGCCGGCTCGTGCGCATGCCCTACGAAATCCCGGTCGGCACGATCATGGGCGTCGTCGGTGCGCTCGTCTTCCTCTCCATCGTCTTCGGCCGGAGGCCCGCCTTTGGCTGACCTGTCCTCGCGCGGCACCGCCTCGCCGGCGCTCGCGGGCGCCGAAGCGCGCTCAAGACCCGCCCTGCCGCTCGCCATCCCGGTCCTCGTACTGGTCGCGCTCGCCGCCTGCCTCCTCTTCCTGACGCTCGGCGCGCGCGGCGACTGGTCCTTCGTCCTGACACTGCGGGGCGGCCGGCTGGCGGCGATGGTGATCGTCGCCCATGCGGTGGCGGTCTCCACCGTCGTCTTCCAGACGATCGCGGGAAACCGCATCCTGACGCCGTCGATCATGGGCTTCGACGCGCTCTACGCCCTGATCCAGACCGTCCTCGTGTTCCTGGCCGGGGCCGCCTTCGCCGCGACGCTCGATCCGCGCGTCCTCTTCGTCGGCGAGGTGGCCGCCCTCGTCGTCTTCGCGGGGCTTCTCTACGGCACGCTCCTCTCGGCCGGCGCGCGCGATCTTCATCGCCTGCTCCTCGTCGGCATCATCCTCGGCGTTCTCTTCCGCTCGCTGGCCGGCCTCCTGCAGCGCCTCATCGACCCGAACGAGTTCGTGGTCCTTCAGGACCGGCTCTATGCGAGTTTCGGCGCGGTGCCGCCCGGCCTCCTCGCCGTCTCGGCGGCCATCGTCCTGGCCGCCAGCCTCGCGGTCTGGCGCCTGCGGCGGGTGCTCGACGTCCTCGCGCTCGGTCGAGAGCGCTCCATCGCGCTCGGCGTCGACCATCGGCGACTGGTCTTTCTCGTCCTGGCGCTCGTCGCCGTTCTCGTCAGCGTCTCCACCGCGCTGGTCGGGCCGGTCACCTTCTTCGGCCTCCTCGTCGCGGCGCTCGCGACGAGCCTCGTCGGCGGACGCAGCCACGCCTTGCTCCTGCCCGCCGCCTCGCTCGTCGCCATTGTCTGCATCGTCGGCGGGCAGACGATCCTGGAACGCCTGCTCGGCTTCGACGGCGCCCTCGGCATGGTCGTGGAGTTCGTCGGCGGCCTCGTCTTCCTGGCGCTTCTCCTGCGGAAAGGCATCGCATGATCGAGGCGGAGGCTCTCACCAAGCGCTACGGCGAGACGCTCGTCGTCGACGGCGTGTCGCTGACGATTCCCGCCGGCGGGATCACCGCCATCATCGGGCCGAACGGCGCGGGAAAGTCGACGCTCCTCTCCATGCTCGCCCGGCTGTTGCCGATGGACGCAGGAAGCGCGGCGATCGACGGCCTCGACGTGACGCGCAGCCCGAGCGACCTCCTCGCGCGGCGTCTGGCCATCCTGCGGCAGGAGAACGGGCTCACCGTGCGCCTCACCGTGCGCGACCTCGTCGCCTTCGGTCGCTTCCCCCATTCCAAGGGTCGGCTCGGGCCGGAGGATCGCGCCAGGATCGACGAGGCGATCGCCTATCTCGATCTCGGCGCCTTCGCCGAACGCTATCTGGACGAGTTGTCGGGCGGCCAGCGCCAGCGCGCCTTCGTCGCCATGGTGCTGGCGCAGGACACCGGCACGATCCTCCTCGACGAGCCGCTGAACAATCTCGACATCCGCCACGCCGTCTCGATGATGCGCCTCCTGCGGCGGGCGGCGGACGAACTCGGCAAGACGATCGTCGCCGTCCTCCACGACATCAACTTCGCCGCCGCCTATGCCGACCGGATCGTGGCCATGCGCGGCGGCCGGATCGCGCATCAGGGCCCGGTGGACGCAATCGTCAGCGAGGCGGTCATCGGGGAGGTCTTCGGCCTGCCGGTGATCGTGCGCGAGGTCGAGGGCCAGCGCACCTGCCTCTTCCGGCGCTGAAACCGCGCGTTCCCGCCGGACGGGGCACGACATCCCGTCAGCAGGGTTTCAGACATTACCTCATCATACCAGTTGACGACGCGATGCGTTTCGCCGACTATGGACGGGCGGGCCAACGTCGGGAGGCGACCCGCTCATGTCAGCGCCGCGAGACCCGTCCTGCCGCCCCGTCCGGGCCGGCCGCCGATCCTTGCCGGCCGGAGCGAACTGGGAGAAGTTCCGCGTGTTGAAGACCCTGATGATGTCCGCGGCGACCGCCGCCCTCATGACCTTCGCCCTGCCGCTCGGGGCTTCGGCCGCCGACCTCATGGCGATCATGACGCCGAGCCACGACAATCCCTTCTTCAAGGCCGAGGCCGAGGGTGCGGCCGCCAAGGCCAAGGAACTCGGCTTCGAGACGCTGATCCTCGTCCACGACGACGACGCCAACAAGCAGAGCCAGATGTTCGACACGGCCATCGCGCGCGGCGCCAAGGCGATCGTGCTCGACAATGCGGGCGCCGCCGCCACCACCGCTGCCGTCCAGAAGGCCAAGGACGCGGGCATCCCGACCTTCCTAATCGACCGCGAGATCAACGAGACCGGCATCGCCGTCTCCCAGATCGTCTCCAACAACTATCAGGGCGCCCAGCTCGGCGCCGAGGAATTCGTCAAGCTGATGGGCGAGGCTGGCCCCTATGCCGAGCTCGTCGGTCGCGAGGCCGACACCAATGCCGGCATCCGCTCGGGCGGCTATCACGACGTGATCGACCAGTATCCGGACATGAAGCTCGTCGCCAAGCAGTCGGCCAACTGGAGCCAGACCGAGGCCTTCGAGAAGATGCAGACGATCCTTCAGGCCAATCCCGAGATCAAGGGCGTGATCTCCGGCAACGACACGATGGCCATGGGCGCCTGGGCCGCGCTCGAAGCGGCGGGCCGCAAGGACGTGATCGTGGTGGGCTTCGACGGCTCCAACGACGTGCGCGACTCGATCAAGGCCGGCGGCATCAAGGCCACCGTCCTGCAGCCCGCCTACCGGCAGGCGCAGCTCGCGGTGGAACAGGCCAAGATGTATCTCGACACCGGCAAGACCGGCGCCGAGGAGAAGCAGCTCATGGACTGCATCCTCATCAACGCCGAGAATGCCGACAAGCTCGAGACCTTCGCCCTGAAAGACTGAGGATCGGAGGCGGGACCCGCGCCGGACGCCCGCCCGACCGGCGCGCCGCCGGCGCGGATCCCGCTCCCTGAACGATCGCTCGCGCGGCGCAGGCGGAAGCGGCGACGCGCGCCGCCCGCGCCAGGCGTCGGGCGCCTCTCCCGGCCGCACGGGCGGCACCGGCGCGACCCGCACCAAACCCCATCGAGCGAAACGGCCATGCCTCAGCTTCCGCGAAGTCTTGCCCCGGCGCTCGCGCTTCTGGCTCTCGCCCTGCCCGCCTGCAAATTCGTCGACACGGCCGAGCTCGCAGCCCGGCGTCAGGCCGCGGCCGCGCCGACGGCCAGCGCCTCCGGCACCGCGCTCTACGGGGCGAAGGTCGTGCCCTATGTCAACGAGAAGGCCGTGCCCTTTGGCGAGATCCGCACCGCCGCGGCGGCGGATTTCGCATCCGCCGGCGAACGGTTCGGCTACCGCGAGGTGAAGGAGGGCGCGCCCTTCAATTTCCTCGCCCGCGTCGCCGGCACCATCGTCTCCGCCGACACCAAGTCGCGCGCCGCGACGGCTTTGGTCGACACGGACGGCGACGGAACCGGCGACGTCACGATCCAGCTCGGCCCCGTCATCAAGGGCACGTCGCTGCGCGACGCCCTGCCCTTCGTCACCTTCACGAGCTACGCCAACCAGATCGAGTTCGCGGACGTCGCCAAGGCGTTCAACAGCCAGGCCTACGAGACCGCGCTGAAGGCGCTGCCGCGCGAGGCGCTGGTCGGCCGGAGCGTCGAGGCGGTCGGCGCCTTCACCCTGAAGTCGGGCGCCGACAGGGTGCTGCTCACGCCCGTCTCGGTGACGCTGGGAGGCGGCGCGTGAGCGAGGCCGCCCGACCCGACGCCATCCCCCTCGCCGACGACATCGTCCTCTCCGTGCGCGGCGCGACCAAGGTCTATCCGGGCACGCAGGCGCTGAAGGGCGTCGATTTCGACGTGCGGCGCGGCGCGGTCAACGTCCTCGTCGGCGAGAACGGCGCGGGCAAGTCGACGCTGATGAAGATCATCGCCGGCGTCGAGCAGCCGACGACGGGCGAGATCGTCCTCGACGGCCAGCCGATCGCCCTGCCCTCCACCGCGGCGGCGCGGGCGGCGGGCATCGGCATCGTGTTCCAGGAGCTCAACCTCTTCCCGAACATGACCATCGCCGAGAATATCTTCATCGGCCGCGAGAAGACGCGCGCCGGCATCGACATCGACATGCCGGCCCAGCGCGCCGTGGCGGCCGCGCTGCTCGAACGCCTCGAACACGCCAATTCGCCGGACACGCTGGTCGCGGACCTTCGCATCGGCGAGCAGCAGATCGTGGAGATCGCCAAGGCTCTGGCGCAGGACGCGCGCATTCTCATCATGGACGAGCCGACCTCGGCGCTCTCGGCGGCGGAGGTCGAGATCCTCTTCCGCGTCATCGGCGAGCTGAAAGCCCAAGGGGTCGCCATCGTCTACATCTCGCACCGGCTCGAGGAGCTGGTGCGCATCGGCGATTTCATCACCGTCCTGCGCGACGGGCGCATCACCGGCGCGCGGGCGATGACGGACGTGGACGTGCCCTGGATCGTGCGCGCCATGATCGGCGCCTCCTCCAAGGACTTCGCCAAGACGATCCACCACGAATTCGGCGCGGAAGTGCTGCGCGTCGAGGAGATGACGCTGCCGCGCAAGGCCGGCGGCTTCGCGGTGGACCACGTGTCCCTCTCGCTGCGGCGCGGCGAGATCGTCGGCATCTACGGGCTGATGGGCGCCGGGCGCACCGAGCTCCTCTCCTGCATCATGGGCCGGGAAGAGGCCGCCACGGGCCGCGTGAGCCTCGACGGGCAGGACCTGTCCGACCGCAGCATCCACGGGCGCATCAAGCGCGGCGTCGCGCTGATTCCCGAGGACCGCAAGGCCGAGGGGCTCGTGCAGATCCTCTCGGTCGCGCAGAACATGAGCCTCTCCTCGCTGAAGAGCTTCACGACGGGCTTCCATCTCGACCTGGCCAAGGAGCGCCGTTCGGTCACCGACTTCGTCCGCCGGCTCGCCGTCAAGGTCGCGGGGCTGGAGAGCCCGGTCTCCTCGCTCTCGGGCGGCAACCAGCAGAAGATCGTCATCGGCAAGGCGCTGATGACGGGGCCGAAGGTGCTGCTGATGGACGAGCCGAGCCGGGGCATCGACATCGGCGCCAAGGCCGAGGTCTTCCGCGTCATGCGCACGCTCGCCGCCGAAGGGCTCGGCATCCTCTTCGTCACCTCCGACCTCGAGGAGGTGATGGAATTGTCCGACCGCATCATCGTCATGTCGAACGGGCGCGTCACCGGCGACCTGCCGCGCGGCGAGGCGAGCGAGGAGGCGGTCGTCGCCCTCTCCGCGCTCGGCCACGGCCTCCACGAGACACGTCCCACCGCCGCGGAGAACCGGCCATGACCCTCGCCCCCGCAACGGCGCCGACGGCGCGCCGGGACGTGTCGCCCGTCCTTCTCCTCCTGAAGGCGCGCACCTTCATCGCGCTGATCGCGGTCGTCCTGTTCTTCTCCTTCGCCGCGCCGAACTTCCTGTCGACGGCCAACCTCATCATCATGGCCGAGCATGTGGCGCTCAACGCCTTCCTCGCCATCGGCATGACCTTCGTCATCATCACCGGCGGCATCGACCTCTCGGTCGGCTCGATCGTCGGCCTGTGCGGCATGGTCGCCGGCTATCTCGTGCTGAACGGGGTGGAGATCGGCGTCCTCGGCCAGACCGTGTTCTTCAACACCGCGGAGATCGTGGCGATCACGCTTCTCGTCGGCGTGCTCGTCGGCGTCGTGAACGGGCTTCTCATCACCCGCCTCAACGTCGCGCCCTTCATCGCGACCCTCGGCACGCTCTATGTCGCGCGCGGCATGGCGCTCCTCTCCTCGGACGGCGCGACCTTTCCGAACCTTCGCGGCTCGGCCGAATGGGGCACCGACACGTTCCCGCTGATCGGCGCCGGGTCCTTTCTCAGCATTCCCGTCTCGATCTGGACGCTGATCGTCGTCGGGCTGGGCGCAGCCTATCTCGCCGCCCGCACGCCGCTCGGGCGCTACATCTACGCCGTTGGCGGCAACGAGAAGGCGGCGGCGCTCTCGGGCATCCGGGTCAACCGCACGAAGATGTTCGTCTATATGTTCTCCGGCTTCTGCGCGGCGATCGTCGGGCTGATCGTGGCCTCGCAGCTCGTCGCCTCGCATCCGGCCACCGGCGAGACCTTCGAGCTGAACGCCATCGCCGCGGCCGTCCTCGGCGGCACCTCCATGTCGGGCGGGCGCGGCAGGATCGGCGGCACGATCATCGGCGCCTTCGTCATCGGCATCCTCTCGGACGGTCTGGTGATGATGGGGGTCTCCTCCTTCTGGCAGACCGTCATCAAGGGCCTCGTCATCATCGCCGCCGTCGTCGTCGACCAGTTCCAGCAGCGCCTGCAGCAGCGCATCGCCCTGCAGCGCCAGGCCGCCCTCGGGCGCTGACCGCCTTCGAGACGGAAGCCCGTTCCAGACAGAAGCCCGTTCCAGACAGAAGAAAGACCAGACATGACAGCGATCGCCCTGTTCGGCGCCGGCGGCAAGATGGGCTACCGGCTCTCCTCCAATCTCAAGGGATCTCGTTTCGACATGCGCCATGTCGAGCTGAGCCCGGCCGGCCGCGAGCGCCTGAAGTCCGGCCTCGGCTTCGACTGCGTGCCCCAGGACGAGGCGTTAAAGGGTGCCGAGGTCGTCGTGCTCGCCGTGCCCGACACCCATATCGGCAAGGTCGCCTCGGCCATCGTGGACGACCTCGCCCCCGGCACCATCATCGTCATCCTGGATGCCGCGGCCCCCTTCGCGGGCCACCTCCCCAAGCGCGCGGACATCACCTATTTCGTCACCCATCCCTGCCATCCGCCGATCTTCAACGACGAGACCGATCCCGCCGCCAAGCGCGACTTCTTCGGCGGCGTCGCGGCCAAGCAGCATATCGTCTCGGCGCTGATGCAGGGGCCGGAAGAGCACTTCGCGCTCGGCGAGGAAGTGGCCAAGGTCATCTGGGCGCCGGTCATGCGTTCGCATCGCGTCACGGTCGAGCAGATGGCGCTTCTGGAACCCGGCCTGTCGGAGACGGTCTGCGCCTCGCTTCTCGACGTCATGCGCGAGGCGATGGACGAGGTGGTGCGCCGGGGCGTGCCGCGCGAGGCGGCGCGCGATTTCCTGCTCGGCCACATGAACGTGCTCGGCTCCGTCATCTTCGAGGAGACGCCGGGCGTCTTCTCCGATGCGTGCAACAAGGCCATCGAATTCGGCAAGCCGATGCTGATGCGGCAGGACTGGAAGCGCGTGTTCGAGCCGCAGGAACTGGCGGACTCGATCCGCCGCATCACCTGAGGCAGGCAAACCCGCTCCGATCCGCCGGCGGACGGCGGCTCCGCCAAGCCCAACGCCTCGGCACGCACCGGCGCCCGCGGCCATCGCAGGAAAGACGAGCGAGAATGGCACTCCTCGAAGGCGGCCTCATCGGCTGCGGCTTCTTCGCCAACAACCATCTGAACGCCTGGCGCGATCTCTCGCGGCAGGCGGACGGAGCCGCCATCGTCGCCTTGTGCGACCGTGACGCCGCGCGGCTGGCAAGGGTCGCGGCCGCCTTCGGCATCGAGCGCACCTATACGGACGCGGCGGCGATGTTCGCGGCCGAAAGGCTCGACTTCGTGGACATCGCCACGACCGCGCCGACCCATCGCGCGCTGGTGGAACTGGCGGCCGCCCACAAGGTGCCGGTGATCTGCCAGAAGCCGATGGCGCCGACCATCGCGGACGGCCGCGCCATGGTGGCGGCCTGCGAGGCCGCCGGCGTGGCGATGATGGTCCACGAGAACTTCCGCTGGCAGAGGCCCATCATGGCCGTGCGGGACATCCTGACCTCCGGCGCGATCGGCAGGCCGTTCTGGGGCCGCGTTTCCTTCCGCTCGGGCTACGACGTCATTTCCGGGCAGCCGTATCTCGCGGAGGGCGAGCGCTTCATCATCGAGGATCTCGGCGTCCACGTGCTCGATACCGCGCGGTTCCTCTTCGGAGAGGTCGCGCGGCTGACCGCCTCCACCGCACGGGTGAACCCCGCCATCAAGGGCGAGGACGTCGCGACCATGCTCCTCGTCCACGAGAGCGGGGTCACCTCCATCGTCGACTGTTCCTATTCGAGTCGGCGCGCACGCGAACTCTTCCCCGAGGTGCTGATCGATGTCGAGGGCAGCGAGGGCTCGGTGCAGCTCGACGCGGGCTACAAGCTGACGCTGATCTCCAAGGCGGGCGCGGAGACGCGCGACGTCTCCCCGACGCTGCTCGACTGGGCCGAACGCCCCTGGCACGGCGTGCAGGAAAGCGTCCTCAACATCGAGCGCCACTTCGTCGCGACGCTGCGGGCGGGGGTCGAACCGGCGACCTCCGGCGCCGACAATCTCAAGACCTTCGCCCTCGTGGAAGCCGCCTATGCGAGCGCGGCGAGCGGCAAGACGGTCGATCCGGCAAAGGTCGCCTGACGCGATGGCGAGAAGCGCGGCCGACCGCCTGAAGCTGACCGGCACGAGCGAGCCCGTGCCCGTTCCCCGCCGCCTCGTCGCCGGCCCGTTGGAGGCGGATTTCGTGGACGCGGGCCTTCGCGCCATCCGCTGGCACGGCGTCGAGGTCCTGCGCGCGATCGCCTATATCGTACGCGACCGCGACTGGGGCACTTACGCGCTCGACATCGCCGATCTCGTCGTCGAGGAATTGGATTCCGGCATTCGCGTGAGCTACAGCGCCACCTGCCGCTCGAACGAGGGCGCGGTGCTGCGCCTTGCCGCCGCCATCGAGGCGGATGCGGGCGGGCGCCTCGCCTTCACCGTCGAGGCGACGCCCGACGCCGCCTTCGAGACCAATCGCTGCGGCTTCTGCATCCTCCACCCGATCGAGGGCCTGGCAGGGCGACCGGTCACCGTCACCCAAACGGACGGCACGGTCGAGCAGGCGCGCTTTCCCGAACGGATCGAGCCCTGGCAGCCCTTCAAGGACATGCGTGCCATCGCGCACGAACTGGCGCCCGGCCTCCGCGCCGTCGTGACGATGACCGGCGACCGGTTCGAGATGGAGGATCAGCGCGCCTGGACGGACGCCTCCTACAAGACCTATGTGCGCCCGCTCGCCGAGCCCTGGCCCTATCGCCTGCCGGCCGGAAAGACCGACCGGCAGGCCGTGACGCTCTCGATCGACGGCGACCGCGGCGGCGTCCCCGCGCCGGCCGTCCGGCCGGGCGCGGAGGGCGTCTCCCTCTCGCTCGCAGGCGTCACGGATGTCTTCCTGCCGCGCATCGGCGTCGCAGTCGCGCCGGAGGAGGTGGGCCAAGCGCTCGCGGCAGCGGAGCGCCTTGCCGATCTGGCGCCGCGTCATCTCCTCCTGCATTTCGATCCGACGGCCGGACATGGCGCGCGGGAACTGGCGGCGCTCGCAGCCCTCGCGCATGTCCTGCCGGGCGTCCCGGCCATGCTCGAATGCGTCGTTCCCGGCGTGGATGCTCCAGCCGTCGAGCTGCCGCGGCTCGCAGCGCTCGTCGGCGCCTCGGCGCTGCGTCCCGCCGCGATCGTGGTCGGGCCGTCCGTCGACCGCCAGTCCACCCCGCCGGGCAGCGCCTGGCCGGACTGTCCGCCGCTGGAGGAGATCTACGAGGCGGCGCGCGAGGTCTTTCCCGGTGTGGCGCTCGGCGGCGGCATGTTCAGCTACTTCACCGAGCTGAACCGCAAGCGCGTGCCCGTCGCGCATCTCGATTTCGTCACCCACGCCACCTGCCCGATCGTCCACGCGGCGGACGATGCGAGCGTGATGCAGTCGCTGGAATCCCTGCCCTTCGTCACCGCCTCGACGCGCGCCTTCGTCGGCGACACGCCCTACCATCTCGGGCCGACGACGATCGGCATGCGCCAGAACCCCTACGGGTCGCGGACCATGGACAATCCGCAGGGCCGGCGGATCGCGATGGCGCATGACGACCCGCGCCAGCGCGGTCTCTTCGCGGCCGCCTGGCTGACCGGCTACGCCGCGCGGCTGGCGGGCGGCGAGGTCTCGAGCTGGACCGGCGCCTCCTTCGCCGGTCCGCGCGGACTTCTCGCCGGGGGCGAGACGGTGGTGCCGGCCTTCCATGTCGCCAGGGCGCTCGCCGACCTCTCCGGATGCCGCCGCCGCACGCTCGCCTCGTCGGGCCGCGCTCGGATCGACGGGTTCGCGGCGATGCGGGCCGATGGCGATACGGAGGTCTGGCTCGCCAACCTCACCGCGGAGGCGCAGGCCTTCCGCATGGATGCGCGGCCCCGCGAGGCTTGGTGCCTCGACCTTGCCGGATTCGACGCCGCCGCCGGGGGTCGCCTGCCCCAAGGCGATCCCGGCGCCGGGCTGATCGGGCCCTATGCGGTCATGCGGTTCCTCGTGGCCTCATCGTGACCGCGGGACGAGAAGGCCGCCATGCCGCCGCCCGGCCGCTAGCCCGCCTGATGGACGTAGAGGGCGCGCGAGCGCTCCAGGTGCCGCACCATCGCGCTTTCCGCCTCGCCCGCATCGCGCGCCCGGATCGCGGCGACGATCTCCTCGTGCTCGACCAGCGTGAGGTTCTCCTTGCCGGTCCAGATGAGGAGGTCCGTATGGTACTGCTTCAGCCAGCCCAGCATGGATTCGGCGACGGCCTCCAGGATCGGGTTGCCGGAGATCGCGGCGATGCGCTGGTGAAAGCGCATGTCGGCGGCGATGAACGTGTCGGCGTCGCCGAGCGCGGCGCGCTGCGCGGCCATGAGCGCTTCGAGCGCCGCCACGTCCTCGGCCGTCGCGCGCTCCGCCGCCTGAACGACGAGGCCGCGCTCGAAGAAGATCCGTGCCTCCTTCAGATGGTCGAGCGCGGTCGGCGAGGTCTGCAGCATGATGGCCGCCGCCGCATCCACCTGCCCGAACAGCGAGCGCGGCGTCATCTTCAGGACGCGCGCCCGCTCGCCGTGCGAGATCGCCAGGAGCCCGATCCCGGCCAGCGACTGCATGGCCTCGCGGATGGCCGGGCGCCCGACCCCGAAGCGCTCCATCAGTTCGCGCTCGGAGGGCATGGCGTCGCCGGGCTTCAGTTCGCCTTCGGTGATCATCGCCTTCAGCCGCGCGAAGACCTCGGCGGAGAGCTTGCGGCGAACGATCGGCTCGGACGAAACGGACATGGCGTTCGGGTCTCCAGGGGCAGTGCGTCCCAGCCGGGATCGAAGCAGGCCGGGGCGCGCGGCATGCTCATCATACGAGATGGCATCGTGCGGCGGGAGAGCCGACGCCGTGCCGGGAGGGAGATTTAGGATGAGCGACACAATCGTCGTGACCTATCGCATCGAGACGGCCGGAAGCGTCGCCGCGCTCGCCGAGACGATCGCCAGCGACCAGTCCACCGGCACGTTCGTCGCACTTCCCGGCGAGACGCCGGCGCTGAAGGCCCGCGTCGGCGCGAGGGTTCTGGCCGTGCGCGACCTCGGCACGACCGAGGAGGCCGGCTTCGGCGCCGAGGCGGCGCCCGCACCCGGCCCGTACCGGCGCGGCGAGGCCGATATCGCCTTCCCCCTGGAGGCCGTCGGCGTCGATCTGGCGGCACTTCTGACGATCTGCATCAACGGCGTCTACGCGATCAAGGGCTTCACCGGCATCCGCGTCGTCGGACTATCCCTGCCCGCCGCCTTCTCCGAGCGCTATCCCGGCCCGCAATTCGGCATCGACGGGTCCTTCGCCCTGACCGGCGTTGGGCGCGGGCGGCCGATCATCGGCACCATCGTCAAGCCGGCGCTCGGGCTTTACCCGCACGAGTCGGCCGCGATGATCCGCGACCTGGCCGAGGCCGGGGTCGATTTCGTCAAGGACGACGAGAAGCTGATGGGCCCGGCCTATTCCAGCCTGAAGGACCGCGTCCACGCCGTCATGCCCGTGATCCGCGACCACGAGCAGCGCACGGGCAAGAAAGTGATGATGGCCTTCGGCATCACCGCGACCGACCCCGACGAGATGTTGCGCAACCACGACATCGTGCTCGCGGCGGGCGGCAACGCGGCGGTCGTCAACATCAACTCCATCGGCCCGGGCGCCATGCTCTTCCTGCGCAAGCGCTCCGGCCTCGTGCTCCATGCCCATCGCAACGGATGGGACATCCTCACGCGCCATCCCGCGCTCGGGCTCGACTTCGCGGTCTACGAGACGCTCTGGCGGCTTCTCGGCGTCGACCAGTTCCAGATCAACGGCATCGCCGCGAAATACTGGGAGCCCGACGCCTCCTTCGTGCGCTCCTACGAGGCGCTGCGCAAACCGCTGGCGCGCGCGACGGACAGGCCGCTGCCGGTGGTCTGTTCGGGCCAATGGGGCGGGCAGGCGCCCGAGACGCTGCAGGCCACGCAGGGCTCGACCGACTTTCTCTATCTGTGCGGCGGCGGCGTCGTCAGCCATCCCGGCGGCCCGGCCGCGGGCGTGAAGGCGGTGGGTCAGGCCTGGGACGCGGCCAAGGCCGGCGTGCCGCTCGACGTCCATGCGCGCGACCATCCCGAACTGGCCGCCTCGCTCGCCAAGTTCGGCCCCGCGCCGTCCGCCCCCTGATGGAGACGACGATGTCCCGCCAACCGCTTCTGATCGCCTTCTACGGCGACGACCTCACCGGCTCGACGGACGTCATGGAGGCGCTGGCGCTTCGCGGCGTCGAGACCGTGCTCTTCCTCGACCGGCCGACGCCCGCGCAGCGGGCGCGGTTTCCCGGCCTGCAGGCGCTTGGCATCGCCGGCACCAGCCGCTCGGAGACGCCGGACTGGATGGACCGCAACCTCGCGCCCGCCTTCGCCTGGCTCGCGGCGCAGGGCGCCGAGCATTGCCATTACAAGGTCTGCTCGACCTTCGATTCCGCGCCCGGCCTCGGCAGCATCGGCCGCGCCATCGAGCTCGGCCGCGCCGCCTTCGGCGGAAACCCCGTGCCCGTCGTCGTGGGCGCCCCGCAGCTGAAGCGCTACACCGTCTTCGGCGAACTCTTCGCCGCCTTCCGCGGCGAGGTCTTCCGCATCGACCGCCATCCCGTGATGAGCCGCCATCCCGTGACGCCGATGCACGAGGCCGACCTGCGCCGTCATCTGGCGGCCCAGACCGATCTCCCCATCGCCCTCGTCGATCATTTGGCGCTTGGAAGCGGCGACGGCGACGCGGCGGTGGACGCCGCACGCGAGGCGGGCGCGGCGGCGATCCTCATCGACGTCCTGAACGAACCCACGCAGCGCTCGGCGGGACGGCAGCTGCGGCGTCTGGCGCAGGCCGGCTGCCGCTTCGTCGTGGGCTCCTCCGGCGTCGAATACGCGCTCGCCGAAGCCTGGCGGGCCGAGGGGCGCACCGGGCCGCCCGCGCGGTTCGAGGCGCTGGCGCCGGTCGAGCGCCTCGCCGTCGTCTCGGGAAGCTGTTCGCCGACGACGGAGCGCCAGATCCGCCATGCCGAGGCCTGCGGCTTCGAGGCGATCGCCTTCGATCCGCGCGCCTTCGTCCATGGCGACGCGGCGCCCATCGCGGCCGTCACGCGGGAGGCGCTCTCGCGCCTTGCCGCGGGCCGCTCGGTGATCGTCCATACCGCGCTCGGCCCGCAGAGCGATCTCGGCGACGAGATCGCCGGACAGGAGGGAGCGCGCCACGCGATCGGGCGCGGGCTCGGCGCGTTGCAGGCGGCGCTGGTGCGCGAGAGCGGGCTGACGCGCGCGGTGATCGCCGGGGGCGACACGTCGAGCCACGCGCTGCGCCAACTTCGCGTCTTCGCGCTGACGCCGCGCTTCCCGCTGGCCGAGACGCCGGGCTCGCCCGTCTCGCTCAGCCATAGCGACGACCCCGCCTTCGACGGTCTGGAGATCGCGCTGAAGGGCGGCCAGGTCGGCAACGACGACTATTTCGTGCGCCTGCGCGACGGCATCGCCTGACGCGAGGCGCCGCCGTGCCTCAGCCGCCGAGTTCGGCGAAAGTGGCGCGCAACCGTGCGATGTCGGCGCCGTCGCCGAGGAGCACGGCGGCCAGGAGCCGGGCCTTCACGCCCGCGAGGTCGCCGGCGAAGATCGCGCCCGCGCGCTCGGCATCCTTGCCGCCGCCATTGCCGTAGACGGGCTTCACCCGGCCCTCCGGGCAGCGCGAGCACAGGATCACCGGCACTCCCGCCGCCACGATCTCCTCGATCGCGCGGGTGACGACGGGCGTCGGATTGCCGCGCCCGAAGCCCTCGACGACGATCGCTTTGGCGCCGCTCTCGAAGGCATGGCGGATCAGCCGGTCCGAGGCGCCCATGGCGAGCTTGATCAGCTCGACCTCCGTCTCGATGCGCGGCGCGGCGAAGGTGCGGCGCAGGAGCGGGCGGCGGTGGACGGCGACGGTCGTCCCGTCCACCTCGCCGAGCTTGCCGTGCTCGCCCGAGCGGAACGTGTCGGTGCGCGAGGTGTGGGTCTTGGTCACGTCGCGGGCGGCGTGGAAATCCTCCTCGAAGCAGATCATGGCGCCGAGGCCCCGCGCGGCGGGCGCCGCGGCGAGGCGCACGGCATTGGCGATGTTGCGCGGCCCGTCCGTGTCCGGCGCGTCGGCCGAGCGCTGCGCGCCGGTGAAGACGACGGGCTTCTCGGACGCCACCAGAAGATCGGCGAGATAGGCGCTCTCCTCCATCGTGTCCGTGCCGTGGGTGACCACGACGCCGTGGCAGCGCTCGTCCGCCAGATGCTCGGCGATGCGTGCCGCGAGCGCGAAGGAGAGCGGCAGGTCCATCGCGAAGGAGCCCACCTTGCAGAAGTCGTCGACCTCGATCTCGATGCCGGAGAGGTCGCCGTGGAGACTGGCCTTCAGCTCGGCGCCGGAGATCTCGGCCACCACGTCCGCCTTCGCGCCGCCCGGCCGCGAGGCGATCGTGCCGCCGGTGGTGATGAGCTTGATCATGGTCATGCGGTAAGACTCTCGGAAACGGGTTGAGGAGATCGGCCTCAGTCGCCGGCGGCGTCGGTGCGCCGCAGATAGGGTGCGAGGCTCGTTGGCGGCGGAATGACGGCGACGATCTTCATCTGGCCGATCGTGCGGTGCTGCGCGGCGTTGAGATGGGTGAAGAGCATGCTGGCGGCGGCGTCCAGCGCACCGTGGACGAGGAGTTCGACGGTCATGCGCTGCTCGGTCAGCGCGGCGCGGTCCTGCGGCAGGCCGAGGCGGCGCAGGACCTGCTGGGAAAGCGCCACCATGCGCAGGTTTCGCGCCACGAGGTCGCGCAGCGCGGCATTGGGCGTCGCGAGCACGATCTCGTGGCTGACATAGGTGGACAGGTCGGCCGGCTCGGCCCCCATCGCCGGCGCGCAACTGTCGGCCTCGGCGCGGCGCAGTTCCTGCAGCGCCCGTTCCAGCCGCTCGGCCGGAAGGGCGGCGGCGGCAGAGACGAGCGCGCGCGGCTCCAGGATGCGGCGGATCTCGAACTGGTCCTTGATCGCCTGCGCGGTGATCGGCCCCGCGATCCAGTGGGAGCTGGCGCTCTTGTCGACGAGGCGGCGCTCCTGCAGGCGGCCGAGCACGTCGCGCACGATGGTGCGCGAGACGTGGAAATGCTCGGCGAGTTCCGTCTCGATGATGCGGTAGCGGCCGAAGACGAGGCAGCGGGTGATGTCGGCCTCGACGGTCGCGTAGATCTGCCGCCAGGCCTGGCGGTCGCGGAACCCGTCGTCTGCCTCCACCGGCAGCTCGAGATCGAGCTCGCCGAGATCGACGCGCCGGGGCGCGACCGTCGCGCCGTCAGCCCCCACGACATAGCCGCGGCCTTCGAAGCGGGCGATCATCCGCTCGGCCTCCAGCGCCTGCAGCGCACGCTGCACCGGCGCGCGGGACAGGCGGAAGAGCTGCGCGAGCGGGCCCTCCAGGAGCACGGTGCCCTGGGGGAGCCGTCCGTCCAGGATGTTGCGCCTCAACGTGTCGGCGACGACTTCGTAGCGGCGCGGCAGTGCCGCGAGGGCGCGATCCTCCATGGCGATTCCCGTGATTTCAGCCCTCGATATCTCCCGCGCCGCCCTTCCCTTGTCCAGCGGAACCGGCGCCGCGCGAAAAAATGTCTATTGCATACTTATGCTGCAACGCCGCTCAATCGCTGTGCGCCCACGTCGCCACGGTTGCGCCTTTCACGACGTCACCACCGTCGTCGCAAGAGCCCTTTTCGAAGCGCGCGGGCCCCGCCGGCAAGCTCGCGAGGGCTTTCGGGCCCGGATATGGCGCCGACCTGGCCGCCCGAGCGGCAAATGCTGCATCTGCTCACTTTCGTGCCAACAGGATCCTCGCTCTCGCGCCGCCGTTGGTTGCATCTCCAGCACGCTCGTAAAGGACTATTGAATACAAAAAACACGGCTGCTAGCGTCCTCGGACTGGCAGCGGCGGACCACCCGACTTCAGGGTCCACGCCGCCGCGCGGCACACGGTCCGGAACGTTCATGGCGACCATCCTCACCCTTTCCAACGTCTCCAAGTCCTTCGGCGGCAAGCCGGCGCTGGCGGGCATCGACCTCGCCATTCCCGCCGACGCCTATGTCTCGCTTCTGGGCGCGAGCGGGTCGGGCAAGACGACGCTGCTGCGGCTCATCGCCGGCTTCGAGGAGACCGAGACGGGCACGATCGCCTTCGAGGGACGGCGGCTGGACGGGCGCCCCGCCCACGAACGCGGCATCGGCTTCGTGTTCCAGAACTTCGCCCTGTTTCCCCATCTCAACGTGCGCGACAACGTCGCCTTCGGCCTTGCCCATCGCACGGTCGATCCCGTGCGCGACGAGCGGCAGCGCGCCGCCCGCGTCGCGGAGGCGATCGAGATGGTCGGCCTCAAGGGCCTCGAGCAGCGCTCCGTCACGCAGATCTCCGGCGGCCAGCGCCAGCGCGTCGCGCTCGCCCGCACGCTGGTGACGCGGCCGAAACTCGTCCTGCTCGACGAGCCGCTCGGCGCGCTCGACGCCCATCTGCGCGCCCGCATGCGCGACGAGCTGCGCCAGATCCGCCGCGATCTCGGCGTGACCTTCCTGCACGTGACCGGCTCGGAGACCGAGGCGCTCGCCATGGGCGACCGGCTCGTCGTTCTCGACAAGGGCACGGTCGGCCAGTTCGCCGCGCCCGACGCCGTCTATGCCGAGCCCGCCTCGCCCGGCGTCGCGCGCTATCTGAACGCCTTCAACCTCCTGCCCGGCACGCTCGAGGCCGGCGCCTTCCGCACCACGGCGGGCCTCCTCTCCATGGACGCGGCGACGCTGCGGCGCGGCCACGACGCGCCGGTCTACGCGGTGCGCCATGACGCGATCGACGTGCGACGGCCGGAAGCGGACGCCATGGCGGACGAGGCGAGCCTGCCGGCCCGCTTCCTCGCCAGCGAATATGGCGGAGCGTCCGTCCTCTCCTTCTTCGCCCTCGACGACGGCCGGATCGTGGAGGTGGAGGAACACTTGAGCCGCGGCGAGCCGCGCAGCCTTCAAGCCGACGCCCGCTACACGCTGGCCTGGAAACGCGCCGACGCGCTGGTCTTCGCGTGAGGAAGCCCGAGATGACGACAGACACGCTCGCCCCCGCCCGCGGCGCCCACCCCGCCGAGGCCGGGCTCTCGCCCGCCGCCCTGCGCGAGGCCAAGCGCCGCCGCACCTCCTGGCTCCTGCTGGCGCCCGGCGTGGCCTGGATGCTGCTCTTCCTCGTCCTGCCGATGATCATGGTCGTCTACGTCTCCTTCTGGACGCAGACGACCTTCGCGGTGGAGCCCAAGCTCACCATCGCGAGCTGGGTGCGCTTCCTCACCAATGCCACCTATCTCGACGCGCTCTGGACGACGGTGCGCATCTGGCTGATCGTCCTCGTCTCGACGCTCGTCGTCGGCTACCCGGTCTCGCTCTTCATCGGGCTGATGCTGAAGTCGAAGACGCTGCAGACGGTGCTTCTCGTCCTCTGCGTCATCCCCTTCTGGACCTCGTTCCTCATCCGCGTGCTCGCCTGGCGGCCGATGCTCGGCACGCAAGGGGCGATCAACCTCATCCTGATGAATCTCGGCATCATCGACGAGCCGCTCGACGTGCTGCTCTTCTCCGAACTCTCGGTGATCATCGGCATGACGCAGATCTACTGCGTCTTCATGGTCGGCCCGATCACCTTCATGCTCGGCCGCATCGATCCGAACGTCATCGAGGCGGCGCGCGACCTCGGCGCCGGCTTCGGGCGCATCTTCCGCACCATCATCCTGCCGCTGTCGCTGCCGGGCGTGGTCGTCGGGGCAATCTTCGTCTCGGTCATGGTGCTGGGCGAGTTCGCCACCGCCGCCGCCCTCTCGGGCCGCAAGACCAACATGCTCGGCAACATCATCGTGAGCCAGGTCGGCTCCCTCAAATGGGCCTTCGCCGCCGTCGCCGGCTGCATCCTCACGCTCCTGATGGGCGCGGTGATCGCGGGGCTCCTGCGCGTCGTCAACCTTCGCAACGAGCTTTGAGGAGGCGAGGATGCACACCGGAATCCTGAAGCCCGCGCTGGCGCTCTACACCGCGCTCTTCCTCGTCTTCCTCTACGGGCCCTTCGTGGTCCTCGCCATCCTGTCCTTCCAGGCGGGGCCGGAAGGCGGGCCGCAATTCCCGATCGTGGAATGGTCGACCTACTGGTATCGCCAGCTCTTCGGCCTCGTGCCCGCCACGCGCATCGCGCCTCTGCCGATCGCGGACGGCCTCCTGCGCTCCCTGACTCTCGCCTTCATGACGATGGTCGTCTCCACTCTCCTCGGCGTCGCCTCGGCGCAGGCCTTCCGCCAGCGCTTCACGGGTTCGGGCCCGGTCTTCTACCTCATCGTCCTCGGCATGATGGTGCCCGGCATCCTCGTCGGCCTCGGCATGGCGCTGTTCTCGAACCTCATCGGCGTCGACCGCACCTGGTGGGGCACCGCCTTCGTCCTCCACGTCGTCTACACCTATCCCTTCGCCTTCCTCGTCATGCTCGCGATCTTCAACCGCTTCGACCGCTCGATCGAGGAGGCCGCCTGGTCGCTCGGCGTCTCGCCGGTGACGACCTTCCGGAAGGTGACCTTTCCGGTGATCTTCCCCGGCGTCCTCTCCGCCATGCTCTTCGCCTTCACCCTCTCCTACGACGAGTTCGCCCGCACGCTCTTCACCTCCGGCTCGCAGCTCACCCTGCCGCTGGCGATCTACGGAACCTTCTCGGTCGAGATCCATCCCAACGTCTTCGCCTTCGGCGTGTTGACGACCCTGTTCTCCTTCGCGCTCCTCGCGGTCTACGCCATCCTCATGGTGCAGTCGGTCAAGCGGGCGAAGCGCGTGCCGGTGGAGGCCGCGTGATGGCCGCCTTCCAAGGAACCGCCCTCGTCACGGGCGCGGCCTCGGGCATCGGCCTTGCCGTCGCCGAGCGGCTCGCCGCGGACGGGGCGAGCGTCGTGCTGGTCGATCTCGACGCGGAAAAGGCCGCGCTCGCCGCCGAGCGCCTGCGCGATACCGGCTACAAGGCCGTCCACGCGCAGGCAGACGTCGCGCAGGAGGCGAGCGTCTCGGCCGCCGTCGCTCTCGCGGTGGAGACGTTCGGGCCCGTCGAGCTCCTCGTCAACAATGCCGGCCACGTGCATCAGGCCCGTTTCGAGGATCTGGCGGTCGCCGACTTCGACCGGATGTTCGCCGTCCATGTGCGCGGCACCTTCCTGACGACCCGCGCCGTGCTGCCTTCCATGCTGGAGCGGGGCGCCGGCATCGTCGTCAACATGGCCTCGCAGCTCGGCCAGATTGGCGGCGTCGAGCTCACGCACTATTCGGCCGCCAAGGCCGCGATCATCGGGCTCACCAAGGCGCTGGCGCGCGAGGTGTCGGACCGGGGCGTGCGCGTCAACGCCGTCGCGCCGGGGCCGATCAACACGCCGCTCGTGCGGGCGCTCTCGCCGGACTGGCAGGCCGCCAAGCGCGCCGAACTGCCGCTCGGCGCCTTCGGCGAGCCGGAGGACGTGGCGGGCACCGTCGCCTTCCTCGCCTCGTCCGACGCCCGGATCTTCGTCGGCCAGACGCTCGGGCCCAATTCCGGCGACGTGATGCTGTGACACAGAAGGACCCGATCATGACGACCGACAAGCCCCGCATCGTCCTCGTCACCGGCGCCGGCATCGGCATCGGCCGCGCCACCGCCGAGGCCTTCGCGGCGGAAGGCGACCATGTCGTCGTCACCGACGTGCTGCGGGCCGAGGGACAGGAGACCGTGAAGGCCATTTCCGCCGCCGGCGGCTCGGCCGAGTTCCTTCCCCTCGACGTCACCTCCACGGCGGAGGCCGACGCGCTGGTGGCCGATGTCGAGGCCCGGCACGGGCGGCTCGACGTCATCGTCGCCAATGCCGGCATCGCCCACAAGGTGCCGCTCGTGGAGATGAGCGACGAGCGCTGGGACCACACGTTCGACGTCGATCTCAAGGGCATGCTGCGCGTCGTGCGCCCGGCGCTCGCGGGCATGCGCGCCCGCCGCTCGGGGGCGATCGTCTGCCTCTCCTCGATCATGGGCGTCGCCTATGGCTGGGACGAGCACGTGCACTATTCCGCCGCCAAGGCCGGCGTCGTCGGGCTGGTGCGCGGCCTTGCCGTGGAGCTCGCCCGCGACGGCATCCGCGTGAACGGCGTGGCGCCCGGCTACATCCGCACCGCGCAGCTTCTCTCGGAGAAGAACTCGCTCGGGCCGGCGGGCGCCGAGAAGGCGGCCGAGTTCATCCCGATGGGGCGCCTCGGCGAGCCCGCCGACATCGCCGACGTCATCGCCTTCCTCGCCTCGGATGCGGCCCGCTACCTCACGGGCCAGACCATCGCCGTCGACGGCGGCCTTCTCGTCGGCCGCTACTGATCCCTTCGATCCCGCGCCGGTTTCCGGCGGGCAGCAGTGCAACCCTCTCTCAACGGAGCTCGCGACAATGATCCGCAAAGACCTCGACAGGCGCACCCTGCTGAAGGGCACCGCCGGCGCCATGGCCCTGGCGCTGGGCGGCGGCACGCCGTTCCTCTCCTCCACCCGCGCCTTCGCGCAGGCGGCCGACCTCTCCAAGCAGAGTCTTCGCACCACGGGTCTCTCGACCACGGTGCAGGAACGCATCCTCGCCGACTTCAAGACGGCGTCGGGCGTCGGCTCCACCTCGGGCACGGCCGCGACCTTCCCGGACGCGCAGACCAAGATCCTCTCCGGCTCCTCGGACTACGACTGCTGGGAGGTGATCGGCGAACGCCTGCCGGCCATCACCATGACCGACCACGCCGCCCCGATCGCCGTCTCCGACGTGCCGAACTGGGCCGCCATCCGCGACACCTTCACCAAGCCCGACCCGAAATGGGACCGCTCGGCGCAGATCGTCGGCCAGATCTGGACCGACGAGAGCCAGACCAGCCTCTGGATGGTGCCGGCCGTCTACAACTACGATTCCATCGGCTACAATCCGGACGTCGTCTCCGACGAGGAGGCCAACAGCTGGACGGCCCTGTTCGACCCGAAGTGGAAGGGCAAGTCCGGCCTCAACACCGACCCGCTCATCGCCATCGGCCAGGCCGTCCTCGCCATGAACTCGCTCGGTCTCCTGGAGGCCAAGAACCCCGGCAACCCGACCGCCGAGGAGATCGAGGAGGCCGGAAACTTCCTGATCTCCAAGAAGAAGGAAGGCCAGTTCCGCGCGCTCTGGGGCGATTTCGGCGAGCTGGTGAACCTCCTTGCCTCCGGCGAGATGGTGGTCTGCGACGCCTGGCAGCCGGCCGTGATGGCGGTGAAGGCGCAGGGCAAGGCCTGCCGCTACGCCGTGCCGAAGGAAGGCTACCGCGCCTGGGCCATCGGACCTGCGATGATCAAGGGCACGCCGAACGCGGCGGCGGTGGCCGCCTATGCCAATTACTGGCTGTCGGGCGAGCCGGGCATCACCGTCTCGGAACAGGGCTACTACTCGCCCTCGACCAATATCGAGAAGGCGATGGACCCGAAGAAATATGCCTTCTGGTACGAGGGCAAGCCCTGGGACATGGCGGAAGAGCGCGGCATCAAGCCGGGCGACCTGCGCGACGGCGGCTCGCTGGCCACCCGCGCCTCGAACGTCGCCTACTGGCACCAGTGGCCGGAAGAATACGACGCGCTCGTGCAGAAGTGGGACGAGTTCCTGAACGCCTGAGCGCTTCGCTCGGCCCGACGGGACGGCCACGCGCCGTCCCGTCGGGTTCCTTCCCTCTCCCTCGTCGGCCCGGCGCCGGCTCCCGCGCGGATGGCAGCCCCATGCACGATCTCGAACTCATCCAGGTGGGCAAGGTCTACGACGACGGCACGACGGCCGTCTCGAACTTCGACCTCGCGGTCGAGAAGGGCGAGTTCGTGGCCTTTCTCGGCCCGTCCGGCTGCGGCAAGACGACGACGCTGCGCATGATCGCCGGCTTCGAGACGATCACTTCCGGCGACATCCTCATCAAGGGCCGCAACGTCAGCAATCTCTCGGCCGAGCGCCGGCCGACCTCGATGATCTTCCAGAACTACGCGCTCTTCCCGCATATGGACGTGTGGAAGAACGTCGAATACGGCCTGAGCGTGAAGGGCGTCGGCGCACCCGAGCGCAAGCGGCGCGTGGGACAGATCCTCGAGAAGCTCGGCCTCACCGACATCGCCCATCACCGCGCCGACCGGCTCTCGGGAGGGCAGCGCCAGCGCATCGCGCTCGCGCGCGGCCTCGTCGTGGAGCCGGACATCCTCCTTCTCGACGAGCCGCTCGGCGCGCTCGACGCGAACCTGCGCCGCATCATCCAGAACGAGCTGAAGCTTCTGCAGAAGGAGCTCGGCATCACCTTCGTCTTCGTCACCCATGCCCAGTCCGAGGCGCTCGGCCTGTCGGACCGCGTCGTTGTGATGAGCAACGGGCGCGTCGAGCAGATCTCGGACCCGCGCGACCTCTACACGCGGCCGCAGACGCCCTTCGTCGCCGGCTTCATCGGGGCCAACACGATCTTCGAGGGCACGATCGCGCCCTGCGACAGGGCGGGTGCCGCCCGCATCGACACGCCGTTCGGCCCGATGGAGGGCGTCGGGCCGCGCGCCATCGCGCCCGGCGGCAAGGCGATCATCGCCATCCCGTCCGACGCGCTCGACGTCCATCCCGCCGGCTTCCCGGCCACGGGGCGCAACCGCGTCGAGGGTACGGTTCTGACGCGCGAGATCGTCGGCCATATCGGCACGCTGCGCGTCGCCCTGCCCGGTCGCCGGCCGGTGCAGGTCGAGTCCCATGTCGAGCGTTTCCGCGACCTCGAGGCCCGCGAGGGCGACACCGTCGTCCTCACCTGGGACCCCGCCCGCTCCACCGTCATCGCGGCCTGAAAGGCCACGCAAAACCAGAAGACATGAAAGGGAGACATTCCATGGCCAAGGAAATCCTCTGCGGATTCGGCATCGACGTCGACGCCGTCGCCGGCTGGCTCGGGTCCTATGGCGGCGAGGATTCGCCGGACGACATCTCGCGCGGCCTCTTCGCCGGCGAGGTCGGCAGCCCCCGCCTCCTCAAGCTCTTCAAGCGCCTGGACATCCAGACGACCTGGTTCATCCCCGGCCACTCGATCGAGACCTTCCCCGACCAGATGAAGGCGGTCGCCGACGCCGGCCACGAGATCGGCATCCACGGCTACACCCACGAGAATCCGATCGCGATGACGCGCGAGCAGGAGACCGAGGTGCTCGACAAGTGCATCGACCTCGTCGAGACGCTCTCGGGCAAGCGCCCGACCGGCTACGTCGCGCCGTGGTGGGAATTCTCCAACGTCACCAACGAGCTGCTGCTGGAGCGCGGCATCAAGTACGACCACTCGCTGATGCATGACGACTTCACGCCCTACTACGTGCGCGTCGGCGACAAGTGGACGAAGATCGACTACGCCGGCAAGCCCAAGGACTGGATGGTGCCGCTGACGCGCGGCCACGAGACCGATCTCATCGAGATCCCCGCCAACTGGTATCTCGACGACCTGCCGCCGATGATGTTCATCAAGAAGGCGCCCAACAGCCACGGCTTCGTGAACCCGCGCGACATTGAGCAGATGTGGCGCGACCAGTTCGACTGGGTCTATCGCGAGATGGACTATGCCGTCTTCCCCATCACCATCCATCCCGACGTGTCCGGGCGCCCGCAGGTGCTGCTCATGCTCGAGCGCCTGTTCGAGTACATGAAGGGCCACGAGGGCGTGCGCTTCGTGACGATGAACGAGATGGCGGACGACTTCGCCCGCCGCTCGCCGCGCAGGGCGTAGGCGTCCATCGCCCGGGCGCCCTCGCGGGGGGCCCGGGCTTCGGCTCAACGGAGGCTTGCCATGTGTTCCCTCTGCGGCGTTCTCGGCGTCGACGATCACTGGAGCGACGCGGTCGCGCGGCCGGGCGTCTACTCGCGCAACGAGGAGCCGCGCGAGCGGCGGGCCGAGCGCACGCGACGCATCCGGGCGGCCAACGACGTGCTGCGCGCCTACCGCCTCTCGCTCGGCGACTGGCACGGTCGTGCCTATCTCCTCTCCACCGCCACCGGCAAGACGGAGGTGGTGGAGAACCTCGCCCATCTCTGGCCCACCGCCGAGGCGCTGTCGGGCCGGCTCTTCGACCCGCTCGATCCCGACCTCCTCGCCCGGCTGGAGGCCGCCTCGTGAGCACGGCGCCGACCTTCACCCCCGTCCATCTCCTCACCGGCTTCCTCGGCTCGGGCAAGACGACGCTCCTGCGCTCCATCCTGCAGGACGAGGCGTTGAAAGGCGCGGCCGTCCTCATCAACGAGTTCGGCGAGGTCGGGCTCGACCATCACCTCATCGAGCGCATCGACGAGACGACGGTGCTCCTCCAGTCCGGCTGCCTCTGCTGCACGATCCGCGGGGAGCTCGCCGAGGCGATGCGCGACCTCCTGTCGAAGCGCGAGCGCGGGCTGGTGCCGGCCTTCGACCGGCTCGTCATCGAATCGACCGGTCTCGCCGATCCCTTCCCGATCCTCTCCACGATCCGCGCCGACCCGGTGGTGAGCCACCATTTCACCGTCGCCGGCACCTGGGCGACGATCGACGCGGTGAACGCGCCGGAGGGGATCGACCGCCGCGGGGAGATGCGCAAGCAGATCGCGAGCGCCGACCGCATCCTCCTCACCAAGACCGACCTCGTGGACCGCCAGACCGCCGAGGCCCTCGCCGCCCGGCTCGCCCTCCTGAACCCGACCGCCGCGATCCGCGACGTGCGGGGCGACGACTGGGACGTCGCCTGGCTCCTGGCGGACACGCCCGTCGAGGCCGCAGACCCGGCGCCGCACGAGGCGCATCGGCATCACCGTCATGGCGCCGAGGGACACGGCCACCACGCCCATCACGGGCACGACCCGAACCGGCACGGAGACTCCATCGTCGCCTTCTCGATCGTGCCCGAACGCGCCGTCGACTGGACGCGCTTCGGCATCTGGTTGTCGATGCTGCTCAACCGCCATGGCGGTTCGATCCTGCGCGTGAAGGGCATTCTCGATCTCGAAGGCGAGACGCGGCCTGTCGCCGTCCACGGCGTGCAGCATCTCGTCCATCCGCCCACCCACATGGCGGCCTGGCCGAGCGAGGACCGGCGCTCGCGCCTCGTCTTCATCGTCGACGGGCTGGACCCCGAGCGCATCCGCCGCTCCTTCGAGGGCTTCGTCCTCGGCCCTTCGGCGAAGGCGGCCGGGCGCGGAAACGTCGAGGCGGCTTGACCGCGAGGCTCCCGGCCCGCAAAGGCGCGGCATGAACGACCTGACCGTGAAATCCCGGCCCGCGCCGGCCCGCCTCGCCGCCCCGGCCGTGCAGACGGATCCGCGCCCGATGCTGCGCATCCTCGGCACCGAGATCACGCTTCTGGAGGAGATCCGCGTCCAGGCGGAGGCCGATCTCGGCATCCGCATCGCCTTCGACTGCCGCAACTTCCAGGCGACCCAGCGCCATGCCGCCGGTTCGCCCGACGCGTTCGACATCTACGACCAGTGCTTCCACAATCTCGACATCGTCTGGTACTGGCGCGCCGTGCAGGCGATCGACACGGCGCGGATCGCGGCCTGGGGCGAGGTCAGCGAACTCACCAAGGAAGGCACGATCCGCCCCTCGGCGCGCGTCGGGCGCGGCGACGCGCCGGTGACGCGGCTCTACGTGCAGGCCGACGGCTCGCTCGGCTCGCGCGCCTCGCGCTTCATCTCGATGCTGCCGACGGTCCACAATTTCGACGCCTTCGCCTATGACGAGCGCGCCGTGGACGGGCATCCCGAACGCGTCACCAGCTGGAAGGCGCTGTTCGATCCCGCCTTCCACGGCCGCGTGGCGCTGGTGGACGAGCCGGCCATCGGCATCTTCGACGCGGTGCTCGCGGCCGAAGCCGCCGGTCTCATGCGCTTCGCCGATTCCGGCAATCTCTCGGTGGAGGAGATCGACGCGCTGATCGATCTCCTCCTGACGATGAAGGCGGACGGCCATTTCGCCGGCTTCTGGCAGACGGTGGACGATGCGACCGCCATGATGGCGGACCGGCGCATGGCGCTCGGCAGCATGTGGTCGCCCAGCATCGCCGCGCTCAAGCAGCGGCAGGTGCCCGTGCGACAGGCCGTCCCGGTCGAGGGCTACCGGGCCTGGCATGGCGGCCTGTCGCTCTCGGCGCGGCTGGAAGGGCGCCTTCTCGACGTCGCCTACGACTATCTCAACTGGTGGCTCTCCGGCTGGCCCGGCGCCGTGGTCGCGCGGCAGGGCTACTACATGTCCGTGCCCGAACGCATCCGGCCGCATCTGAGCGCGGCCGAATGGGACTACTGGTACGGCGGCATGCCCGCGGCGCGCGACCTGCCCGGCCCCGGCGGCAGGCCCTCCATCACGGCGGGCTCGCTGCGCTCGGGCGGCTCCTACTGGGACCGCGCGGCCAATATCGCGGTCTGGAACACGACGATGGACGAGCACAACTATCTCGTGCGCCGCTGGGTCGAGCTCGTCGGCTGAGATCACGGCGCGGGAAACCGCGTCGCGGCCATCGACGCCCGCTCGCCCGCCACCGCGAACCAGCCGGCGAGCGCCGGGCTCGCCTCTCGCCAGCGGGGGCCGACGCGGAAGTCCACGTAGGCGAGGAGGACCGCCGCGGCGATCGCGTCCATGCGCGGCCAGGCGTCGGCGAAGGCCTGGAAATCACGGTCGAGCGCGGCGATCCCCTTGGCGAGGCGCCGCTCGAACACCGCGATCGCAGCCTCGCTGCGCGAGGCCTCCGGCCGCGAGCGCTCGCCCTGGCGCGCGACGCCCGCATCCATGATGCCCGAGATCAGCGCCAGCCGCGTCTCGAAGCGCCAGTCCGCGGCGGCGGGATAGAAACCGACGTCCGACGAGAGACTGGCGAGGTAGCGGCAGATGACGCGGCTGTCGTGGATCGTGCCGTGCGGCGTGTCGACGAGCGTCGGGATGAGGCGCAGCGGGTTCGCCTCGTCGAGGAAGCGCGCTTCCGTCACCTTGACGACTTCGCGCGGCAGTTCGAGCCCCGCCTCGATCGCGAGGACCTCCACCATCCGCCCGAAGGGCGTCGTCGGGCCGGTATAGAGGCGCATGGCGCTCAGTCGAACCAGGGACGCAGCGCCTCGTTCACGGCACGGGCGAGTTCCACCGCGTTCGGCGTATCGGAATGGACGCAGACGCAGTCCGCCCGCATCGCAAATTCCGTGCCGTCGATGGCGGTCGCGACGCCCTCTTCCATCACCCGCACGGCGCGCCGCGCCGCATCCGCCGGATCCTTGGCCTCGTGCTCGCGGGTGATGATGAGCCGCCCCTCGGCATCGTAGTCGAGATCGACGTAATATTCCGCCCGGAAGGGAAGCCCGCGCGCCGTATAGACCTTCTCCTGGTTCGTGCCGGCCATGCCGAGCACGGGCACGCCGAAGGCCAGGGCGGCGTCGGCGATGGCCTCGGCCACCTCCTCGTTGCGCACCGCCGCGCCGTAGAGGGCGCCATGCGGCTTGATATGGTTGAGCGGCATGCCTTCGACGTCGAGAAAGGCCTTCAGCGCGCCGATCTGATAGAGAAGGCAGGCGGAGAGTTCGTCGCGACCCATCTTCATTTCGCGCCGGCCGAAGCCCTGCAGGTCGGGAAAGGACGGGTGCGCGCCGACGGCGACGCCCTGTGCCTTGGCCAGTGCCACCGTCTTGCGCATCACCACGGGGTCCGAGGCATGGAAGCCGCAGGCGACGTTGGCGATGTGGATGAGCGGCATCAGCCCCTCGTCGTCGCCGCAGCGATAGAGGCCGAAGCTCTCGCCCATGTCGCAGTTGATCTGAACGCCCATCGTCGTCTCCCCGTGGCACAGTGCGCCTCGAAGGGTCGCCGCCGGGCGGCGGCAGGTCAAATGGGATTAACTGGCGGGCGCCATCGACAAAATCGATGACGCAGCCGCGCGCTCCTCGGCACGGTGGTTGCCGACGCCGGTCAGGGCGAAGCGCAGGAAGTCGCGGAAGGCCTCGGCGGCGGGCGTCAGAGCCGCGCCGCGCATCCAGGCGAGGCCGACATCCATGGTCGGGATCTCCTCCTCCAGAAGCCGCGTCTCGATGCGCTGGCCCTCGAGCGACCAGGGCCGGTAGACCATGTCGGACAGGACGGTGACGCCCATGCCGCCCGCCACCATGGAGCGCACGGCCTCGACGGAGGAGGTGCGGAAGACGACGTCCGGCTCGATGCCCGCGCTCGTCCAGTACCGCAGCGCCGTCGCCCGCGCCTCGTCGACGGTGAGCATGACGTAAGGGTGGCGGGCGACGTCGGCGAGACCGACGCGGTCGAGCTTGGACAGCGCGTGGCCGGGCGCCATCCACAGGCGGCGGCGAGAGCGCGTGAGCGTCTCGAAGCCGATGGGACCGCCGGGATCGACATTCGACACGAGAAGCACGGCGATATCGAGCGCGCCGTCGCGCAGCGCCTGCTCGACGACGGTGCGCGGTGCCTCGAAGAGCTCGAGTTCGACGGCGGGAAAGCTCGCCGAAAAGCGCACGAGGTGGCGCGGCAGGAAATAGCCGGCGACCGTGTAGGTGACGCCGACGCGCAGCGGGCCCGCGACCTCGCGCGGCGCGACGCGCGAATGGCGCGTGGCCTCGGCGACGGCCATCAGGATATCGCGCGCCTGCTGCAGGAACCGCCCGCCCTCGAGCGTCACCGACACGCCGAGCGCGGTGCGGTCGAGCAGGCGGAACCCGAGCGCGCCCTCCAGCTGCTGGATCGCCGCGGTGACGGCCGATTGCGAGACGTTCAGCTCCACGGCCGCCTGCCCGATGCGCCCGGCTTCGGCCGCGGCCACGAAATAGCGCATCTGCTTCAGCGAGACGGACACGTCTGCTCCTCATTCGGCCCCGGACGCGCGACCTTATCGGTTTTTCAGATGGGGTGAATTCCTATTTGCGATTTTACACGCCGCCCCGGCTTTGCAAGTCTTTCGCCACGGTTCGCAACCATTGCGTAGGAGTGCTCCCGATGTCGGTCGTCACGATCATGGCCCCCCTTCCCGGCACGTTCTACCGCTCGCCCTCGCCCGGCGAACCGGTCTTCAAGACCGAGGGAGACACGGTGGCGGTCGGCGACACGATCGGCCTCATCGAGGTGATGAAGAGCTTCACCCCCGTCGTCGCCGAGACGGCCGGGACGCTGACCGCCTTCCATGTCGAGAACGAGGACGCCGTCATGGCCGGCCAGCCGCTCTACGATCTCGACGCCTGAACGATGGCGATCCGCAAGCTCTTCGTCGCCAATCGCGGCGAGATCGCGGTGCGCATCATCCGCGCCGCAAAGGATCTCGGCATCGCGACCGTGCAGGCCGTCAGCGCCGCGGACCGGGATATGCTGGCCGCGCGCCTCGCCGACGAGACGGTCGAGGTCGGACCCGCCCATGCCTCGAAATCCTATCTGAACGTCGAGTCGATGCTGCGGGCCGCGCTTTCCACCGGCTGCGACGCGGTCCATCCCGGCTACGGCTTCCTCTCCGAGAACGCCGCCTTCGCCGAGGCGGTGGAGACGGCGGGGCTGATCTTCGTCGGTCCGAAGGCCGAGACGATCCGCGCCATGGGCGACAAGGCCAAAGCGCGGGAGATCGCCGAAGGCGCCGGCGTGCCCGTCGTGCCCGGCAGCCAGGGCGTGATCGCGACGCTGGACGAGGCGGTGGGCGAGGCCTCGCGCATCGGCTACCCGGTGATGATCAAGGCCGCGGCCGGCGGCGGCGGGCGCGGCATCCGCGTGGCCGAGGACGAGGCGGCGCTGCGCGCCCAGTTCGGCGCGGCGAGCGCGGAGGCCAAGGCCGCCTTCGGCGACGGCGGGCTCTATCTCGAACGTTTCATCGCGCGCGCCCGGCATGTCGAAGTGCAGATCATGGGCGACGGAACGAACGTCGTGCATTTCTTCGAGCGCGAATGCTCGCTGCAGCGGCGGCGCCAGAAGATCTGGGAGGAGGCGCCGGCCGCCTGCCTCGATGCCGAGACGCGCCGCTCGCTCTGCGACTCGGCCGTGGCGCTCGCCCGGAGCGTCTCCTATCGCGGCGCCGGAACGCTCGAATATCTCTACGACGAGACGCGCGGCGACTTCCATTTCATCGAGATGAACACGCGCATCCAGGTCGAGCATCCGGTGACCGAGATGATCACCGGCTTCGACCTCGTGCGCGAGATGATCCGCATCGCCGGCGGCCAAGCCCTCTCGGTGCGCCAGGAGGACATCGTCCTGCGCGGCCATGCGATCGAGGTGCGCATCAACGCCGAGGATCCGGCGCTGGACTTCCGGCCCTCGCCCGGCACCGCGAGCGGCCTCGCCCTGCCCGGCGGCATGGGCGTGCGCTTCGACACGATGCTCTACGAGGGCTACGCGATCCCGCCCTTCTACGATTCCCTCGTCGGCAAGCTGATCGTCTGGGACGACACGCGCCAGGGCGCCATCGCGCGCCTTCGCCGTGCGCTGGGCGAGCTGCGCATCGAGGGCATCGCCACCACCGCGCCGCTGCACATGGCGCTCGCGCGCGAGCCCGACATCCTGGCCGGGCGGTTCCACACGCGCTGGCTCGAGGAGCGCGCGCTCCCGAGCCTTCAGGCGCCGGCCCTTCCCACGACGGAGACCGCGAGATGACGATGCGATATTCCTTCGGCGGCGACGAGCACATCTTCGTGGAAGTGAACGAGGAGATGTCCCTCCCGGCCTTCTTCAAGAGCCTGTCGATGACCAACGCGGTGCGCGAGAGCGCCATTCGCGGCGTCACCGAGATCTGCCCCTCCAACGCCTCGTTCCAGATCAAGTTCGATCCGGACGTGATCGCGCCGGACGACCTGATGGCGGAGCTGAAGAGCTTCGAGAGCGGCGCGCAGACGACCGACACGGTGATCTCCACCCGCGTCATCGAGGTGCCCGTCCTCTACGACGACCCCTGGACGCGCGAGACGCTGATGCGCTTTCGCGAGCGCCACCAGGATCCGGGCGGCACCGATCTCGACTATGCCGCGCGCATCAACGGGTTCGACGACGTGGAGGCCTTCATCGCCGCCCATTCGGGCGCGCCGTGGTTCGTCTCCATGGTCGGCTTCGTGGCGGGCCTGCCCTTCATGTACCAGATGGTCGAGCGCAAGCGGCAGATCGAGGTGCCGAAATATCTTCGGCCCCGCACCGACACGCCGCGCCTCACCGTCGGCCACGGCGGCTGCTTCGGCTGCATCTACTCGGTGCGCGGGGCCGGCGGCTACCAGATGTTCGGCATCACGCCGATGCCGATCTACGACCCCGCCCAGCGCATCAGCTATCTGCGCGACTTCATGATCCTCTTCCGCCCGGGCGACATCGTACAGTTCCGCCGCGTCGACCGCGAGGGCTACGACGCCGCCGTGGAGGCGGTGGACGGCGGGCGTTTCGAGCCGGTCATCCGCGACGTCCGCTTCTCCCTTGCCGATTTCCTCGCCGATCCGGACGGCACCAATGCCTCGCTCCTGAAGGTTCAGCCATGAGCGCCGCACACGACTACGCCCTCGAAATCCTGAAGCCCGGCCTGTCGACGCAGGTGCAGGATCTCGGGCGGCCCGGCTACTACCATCTCGGCATCCCGATCTCCGGCGCGATGGACCGCCACGCGCTCGTCGCCGCCAACCGGCTCGTCGGCAACGAGCCGGGCGCGGCGGCGCTGGAAGCGGTGTTCATGGGGCCGGAGATCCGGTTCGAGCGCGACGCGAGCGTGGCGGTGACGGGCGCGACCATGCCGCCGAAGGTGGACGGCGTCGAGCAGCCCGGCTGGACGGCGTTTTCCGTCAAGGCGGGCCAGGTCCTCTCCTTCGGCTATCTCAAGGCCGGCGCGCGCGCCTATATCGCGATCTCCGGCGGCGTGGACGTGCCGCTCGTCCTCGGCTCGCGCTCGACCTACGCGCTGGGCGCGCTCGGCGGCTTCGAGGGACGGCCGTTGAAGGCCGGCGACAGACTCTCGCTCGGCGTGCCGTCCGGTGCGGCGCGCGAGGGCGCGAGCGTGCCGGGCGATCTCCGCCGCCTGCCGGGTTCGCCGCCCACCCTGCGCGTGCTGCCCGGCCTCTACTGGCACCGCATCACGGAAGGCTCGCAGGCGCGCTTCTTCGAGGACGAGTGGAAGGTGGCGCCCGAGGCGGACCGCATCGGCTACCGGTTCCGCGGCGGGCGCAAGCTGGAGTTCGAGCCGCGCGAGCAGCCGTTCGGCGCGGGCTCGGACCCGTCCAACATCGTCGACAGCTGCTACCCCTACGGCTCGATCCAGGTGCCGGGCGGCACGGAGCCGATCGTGCTCCACCGCGACGCGGTCTCGGGCGGCGGCTACTTCATGCTCGGCACGGTGATCTCGGCCGACATGGACCTGATCGGCCAGTTGCAGCCGCATCAGGCGGTGCGCTTCGAGGCGGTGACCATGGACGAAGCGCTCGCCGCGCGGCGCGAGGCCCGGCGCCTCGCCGACGGGATCGCCGAAGCTCTGAACCAGCGCTGATCGCCGCCGATCGCGCGGATGGCCGAGACCGCGATCCAGAACGATCAGCCGCGCGTCGCCAGCGCGAGATAGGCCTCCACCATCGCCTGCGGCGCGGTCGGCGGCCGCGTCCCGGCGGCAAGCGTCGGCCCGAGGCTCGGGTCGGCGAGAAGGCGGCGGAGCGCCCGTGCGAGGTCGCGGGCGTCGCCGGGGGCGAAGAGGAGGCCGTCGGTCCCGTCCCGCACCCTCTCGGCGATGCCGCCGAGGCGCGATCCGATCACCGGCCGCCCGCGCGCGAAGGCTTCCGCGATGACGAGCGGGGCGTTCTCCCACCAGGTCGACGGGACGAGGACCGTATCGACGGACGCCATGCGCGCGTCGAGGTCGCCGGGCGCATAGGCGCCGTGCCACGTCACGATCCCGGCCGCCTCCAGCGGCTCGGCGAGCCGGCGCACGAGCGCGCGATACCATGGCTCCTGCGCCTCCAGCCGGCTCGCGTTCACACCGAAGCGAAAGCGGGCACGCGACGCCGGCTCCAGCACGTGCAAGGCCGCGAGCGCGACCTCCAGCCCCTTGCGCGGCCGTGCCTGCCCGAAGAAGCCGAGGCGGATCGGCGCCTCGAACCGGGGTGCGGGCATGGTCGATCCTTCGACGCCGTTGCCGATCACCGCGATGCGCGCGCCCTCCAGCCCCCAGTCGACATAGCGCGCCTTCAGAAAGGCCGAAGGCGCGACGAAGGCGTCGAGCGCCGCGAAGGCCGAGAGCATCCGCGCGCGCCGTCGGTCGAAGAGGTCTTCGGGCTGGTCGGGAAAGCAGCGGTGGCACGCGGCCGCGCCGCTCCGGGCGCAGAACGTGCCGGCCGGGCCCGTCGTCACCATCAGACCCTGGTTGCGGCAGATCGCGACATAGTCGTGGAGGGTGAGGACAAGCCTTGCGGCCGGCAGGGCGGCGCGGATCTCGGCGAGCGTCTCCAGCCCCATATGGACGTAATGGTGCAGGAAAACGACATCCGGCGAAAGCTCGGCGAGGAGGTCGGCAAGGCCGCGCCCCGGAGGCGCGTCGCAGGGCGCGCCCCGCATCAGCGGCCAGTCGGCGATCTCGCCGCGCACGAGATATTCGCCCTCGCGAAGACGACCCACCGCGCCGATGGGCAGACGCGGCTCGGCGGTGCGCGCGAGGAAGGCGGCGGTCTCGACGCCGGGATGCGAGCGGAGCGCCCGGAAGAGCGTGTAGGCCGCGATCTCGCCGCCGCCCGGCCCGAAATCGGGATGGCCATGGGCGACGACCAGCACCCGCCGCCGTTCGGCCGCCCGCTCCATCTCAGCGCTCGCGGAAGGCTTCGTCGAGATTCTCGGCCACCGGCGCCACGAGATATTGCAGCACCGAGCGCCCGGCCGTCGGGATGATGACGGCCGCCTCCATGCCCGCCGTCAGCTTGCCGCGGATCTCTTCGGGCACCGCGTCGCGGTTCACCGCGACCTCGACGGCGAAATAGGGCGGGATGTTCGGATTCGCGTCGGCGATGGCGTCGCGCGAGACGAATTTCAGCGTGCCCGACAGTTTCTCCCGCTTGTACTTCATCAGCGAGGCGGGGTTGATCTCCACCGCCATGCCTTCCTTCACCCGGTCGATGTCGGCGGGGGTGATCTTGCCCTTGACGACGAACTCGTCGCTCTCCGGCACGATGTCGAGGATCAGCTCGCCCGAGCGCAGGACACCGCCGACCGTGAAGAGGCGGCTCTGCTGGACGCTGCCCGCGACGGGCGCGCGGATCGCGGAACGGGCGAGCAGGTCGAGCGCCACCTGGCGCTCCTGACGGAACTGCGAGATCTGCTTGCGCAGTTCCACGAGGGCGTTGGAGGCCTCCTGCCGGTAGTCGCGCTTCAGCGCCTCGCCGCGCAGCCGCAGTTCGGAGATCTTGCCCTCGCCCTTCTTGGCGTCGTTCAGCGCCTTGCTGAGCGAGCCCTCGAACTGCACCTTCTGGCGCTCCAGAACCGTGACGCGGCTCATGGCGACGAGGCCCTTGGCCAGCAGCGGCTTCACCGACTGCAGTTCCTTCACCACGGTTTCCAGCTGCTTGCGCGCCGAATCCGCATCGAGCCGGGTCTGCTCGATATCGTTGCGGGTCTGCTTGATCTGCGTCTCGACGAGTTCGAGGGAGGAGTTCAGCACCAGCTTGCGGATCTCGAACTCGCGGTGGTTGTCGTCGATCTCGGCGCGGTCGCCGGGGCCCAGAAGCGTCGCCACCTCGTCGGGCACGAGGATGTAGTCGACGAGATCGCGCTGGGCGACGAGGCGCGCCTCGGTGGCCAGAGCGTTGGCGAGCGACTGGGCGAGAACCACGGCCTGCGCCTCGGCGCGCGTCGTGTCGAGGCGGATGAGCGTCTGCCCTTCCTCGACGCGGTCGCCGTCGCTCACCAGGATCTCCGAGACGATGCCGCCCTCCAGATGCTGCACGGTCTTGCGGTGCGACTCCACGGAAAACGTGCCCTGCAGCACGACGGCGGAGTCGATATGGGCGAGCGCCGCCCAGCCGCCGCAGACGCCGACCGACAGGAAGAGGACGAGAAAGCCCATGCGCAGCGAGGCGCGCCAGTTCGTGGCGGGCTCGGGGGCGGCGGAGAGGACGAGGGCCGGCGCGCTCACGGGCCGTAGGTCCCGGTGCGCGGCAGTTCGATCAGGGGTGTCGGTTCGGGCGTCTGGCCGCGGAAGCGCGGCAGGCGGTTGAAGATCTGGTCGCGCGTGCCGAGCGCCTGCACGGCGCCCTCGTTGAGGACGAGGAGGTCGTCGCAGAAGCCCAGGAGGCTGATGCGGTGCGAGACGACAATGACGGCCGCCCCCTTGTCGCGCAGCGCGCGCATGGTGCGGCCGAGCATCTGTTCGGCGCCGGCGTCGAGATTGGAGTTCGGCTCGTCGAGGACGACGAGGCGCGGATCGCCGTAGATGGCGCGGGCCAGCGCCACGCGCTGGCGCTGGCCGCCGGACAGGATGTGCCCGCCGGTGCCGAGGCGCGTGGCGTAGCCGTTGGGAAGGCCGCGGATGATGTCGTGGATCGCGGCGGCCTCGACGGCGGCGAGGATCTTCTCGCTCGTGGCCGCCGGATCGAAGCGGGAGATGTTCTCCGCGATCGTGCCGGGCAGGAATTCCACGTCCTGCGGCACGTAGCCGATATGCCGGCCGAGATCGTCCTGGCTCCAGTGCGACAGGTCCTGCTCGCCGAAGACGATCGTGCCGCGTCGCAGGCTCCAGATGCCGACGAGCAGCCGCGTGAGGCAGGACTTTCCGGCTCCGCTCGGCCCCACGATGCCGAGGATGCGGCCGGGATGGAGGACGAAGGACACGTCCTGGATGACCGGCTTCTCCAGCCCCTGCGGGCCGCCGACGACGCGCGTGACGACGAGCGGGCCCTGCGGCATCGGCAGCTGCAGGTGCCGCGGCGCGCTTTCGACGGCGCGCAGGAGGGCGTCCAGGCGCCGGGCGGCCAGCACGAAGGACTGGATCGAGTTCCAGTTGGTGATGAGATGCTGCAGCGGTCCCTGCGCGCGCATCAGGAGCATGAGGACGACGAAGAGCACGCCGATATGGATCTGCCCTTCGAGGAAGAGGAACCCGCCGAGCCCGTAGACGAGGATCATCTGACCGTTCTGAATGACGCGCGGCAGGAGGCCGAGGCGCGCGGCGCGGGTCTGCGCCACGCTGCGCCAGCCGAGGCCGTCGCGGTGCAGGCCGTACCAGCGCTCGGTGAGCCAGGGCAGCATGCCCATGGCGCGCAGCGTCTCGGCATTGCGCGAGACGGCCAGCGCGAACTCGTTGGCCTCCATGTCGGCCCGCTGCGCCGCCTTCAGGTGGCCGGACACGGCATGGTGGGTCGTCACCGACATGACGGCGGACAGGGCCAGAAGCCCGAGGATGAGAAAGCCGAACGGGGCGGAGATGAAGAACATCGCGACCACGAAGATCGGCGACCAGAAGGCGTCGATCAGGGCCGAGAGCGAGGGGCCGCACAGGAAGCGGCGCGTCGTCTGGAGGTCGGCGAGCGCCTGGGCGGGCGTGCCGTCGGCGTTCTTCTTGTCGCGGTTGAACGCGTCGAAGCAGATGCGCGTGAGCTGCTGGTCGACGACCGTGCCCATGCGCTCCAGCGTCTGCCCGCGGATGACCTCGAGCAGCGTGTAGGTGATCGTCAGGACGGCGGCGATGACGATGAGCGTGACGAGCGTCGCCGCGTTTCGGCTCGTGCCGACGCGCTCGATGATCGCCATCGGCACGAGCGACATGGCCATGAACAGGAACGGGAAGAAGAACCCGAATGCGAAGAGACCGGCATATCCGATTGAGAAGCCCCGCAGAACGCCGAGCAACGGCGAGGACATGACGGGGTTCACTCGCAGGCCCCGCAGCCGTTCGCGGACCGCGCCCCGCGCGCCGTCGTTCCCGGCCCGGAGGGGGCTTCGGGTCCGCAGGCCTCAGGCTCTGACGGGACGGGGCTGCACACGTTGGACGCGCTTCTCGTTGCCGCGCATGCCGGCGCCAAGGAAGGCGCCGGGATGACTTACGGCCCCAGTGTGCCCGAGGCTTGTAAAACTTTGCCTAATCCTGCGCCTGAACGGCCAAATACACGCGATGCTTGGCCGTGAAACCTTTGCGGGCGCGCCCCGCCGTCAGATCGTCCGGCGCTTGTCCTCGGCGAAGGCGAGCGGCGGAAGGGCGGCGGCCGAAAGGGCCATGGCGTAGCGGGTGCGCAGCTCCTCGATATTGATGCCCGAGGCGCCGATCGAGGCGGCGATATGGTCGAAGCCGCCGCGCCCGGTCGCCGAGCGCACGCCGGCCTGCACCGCACCGTTGGCGTAGCGCGCGGCCGCCTCGCCGCCGAGGCCGAACCGTCCGGCCGCCCAGAGGCCGACTTCCCGATCGACCTTGGCACGGTTATGGAAGCTGCGCTCCTCGGCCAGCAGGAAACTGCGCTCGGCAATGTCGCTACGGTTCATCATCATCGACGCCATGGTCTGCTCCTTTGAGCTGAAGTCTTGAACGAGACCGATCTTGCACGGCACGATTGAAAGTGACGCAAAGACAACCGAATCAATTCTCGGCATTTGCGCGAAACGCGATGCTGCCGTGCCGGAACGCCCCGAAAACGGCCCTTCGGCGCGGTTCGGGCCAGCCGGGCGGAACCGCCGGGCCTGCCGCCTGGGACGGTGCGCCCTGTCCGACCGCAGGTGACCTTGCGGGAACGAGAGAGGTCGCCTGCCCATTCCTGTCGTCCCCAACGGCAGTCCGGGAGACTTCGCGCATGACCGATCGCGCCGCGGCCGCCTCGCCGATCTCAGCCCCGCGCCCGTCGCCGCGCGGAGCCCGGCATCGCGCCGGCCTCGTCGCCGGCGCGCTTCTCGGCACCGCGGCGGGCACGGCGGCGAACGACGCGACCCTTCCGTCGCTGCGGATCGAGGTGGTCGGCGAGGAGCGGCTTCTGTTCGACCACGGGCGCGAGGCCTGCGAGACCTGGGACGTGCCGGACACGCCGACCCGCGCCTTCCGCGACGCGGACGGCCTCGTCCACGTCTTCCAGACCCATCACCGCAACCGGGCCGCCACGGGCCCGAGCCTCCTGAAGGCGCGGCACGATTGCGCGGTCGTCTTCGAGGGAAAGGACGAGAGGGACCCGGCGAGCTTCGACAATCTCGGCTGGATCGCCGCCACCCACACGCTCGACGGGAGGACCGTCCATGCGCTGGTGCACAACGAGTTCCGCGGCGCGCGGACGGGCCAGTGCCCTTCGTCCGACGCGATGGCCTGCTGGTACAACACGCTGACCGCCGCCGTCTCCCACGACGGCGGGCGCAGCTTCGCGCCGCAGGAGCCCCGTCTCGTCGCGGCGCTTCCCCTCCGGGCCGACGAGACCCGCGGCGGGCATGCCGGCTATTTCGAGCCGACGAACATCCTTTCGCGCGACGGCGCCTTCTACGTCTTCGCCAATGTCGTCTCGCCGCCGCCGCAGCGCCCGGGCAACTGCCTCCTGCGCAGCGACCGCCTGGAGGATGCGGGCGCCTGGCGCGGCTGGCGCAACGGCGGCTTCACGACGCGCTTCGCAGACCCTTACGCGGAACGGCCGCCGGCGGTCGAGGCGCAGCTCTGCGACCCGGTCTCCCCCGGAGCCTTGCCCTGGCCGGTGACGAGCCTGACGCTGCACGAGCCGAGCGGCATCACCGTCGCGCTCATGAAGGGGCGCCGCACCGGCACGGACGGGGTGGAGCGCACCGGGGTCTTCTACGCGACCAGCCGCGACCTGATCTCCTGGGAAGGGCCGGCCCTTCTCCTGGAAGCGCCGATCGCGGGCGACTGCGAACCGCAGGAGCCGATCGCCTATCCCGCGCTGGTCGATCCCAAAAGCGCCGACCGGAACTTCGGCACGGCGGGCGACACGCCCCTCCTCACCTTCGTGCGGATCAGGCCGGACGGCTGCGCGCTGACGCCGGACCGGGACGTGGTCATGCGCGAGACGCGGATCGTGCCCGCCCCGCGCTGACCCTCACATGCGCGTCTCGACGCCGTTCTTCTCGATGAAGGCCTTCATCCGGTCGTAGCGCTCGGGGAAGAGGCTCTGGAACCGGTCGAAGCGCGAGGGCGCGAGCGCGTCGGCGAGCTTCTGCCGCTCGAAATCCTCGGGACTGTAGATCGGCAGGTCGAAGGTCTCGGCGAGTTCGCGCGAGCGCGTGTCGTAGGAGAAGAGGACGCCGGGAACGCCCACGGCCACGGCCGGAAGGACGGCATGCACGCGGTACCCGAGGGCGGCGTCGAACTGCGGGGCGTAGACGTCGTAGTCGCCCGGCGCGCCGACATAGTAGAGGCGGCTTTCGTAGAGATCCTGCAGGAGCCGACCGGTGATCTCGTCGAACCAGCCCTCGGCGACGAGCTTGGCGCGCGCCCCGTCCATGTGCTTGGGAGCGCGGAAGAAGAAGGCCTTCTCCTCCGGCTCGCCATGGCAGGACAGGTAGAGATCGGAGACGAGCGAAAGCTTGGCGATGATGCGTTTCTGCGTGGCCTGGAACTTCGCGGGGTCCACGGCGTAGGTCGAGCCGACCTCGCGGCGCAGCGAGAAGGTGACGCGGCGCGGGCCACCCGGCGCGTGGCGCAGCGTCATCGAGCGGTCGAGCGCCCGGAAGACCGAGGGACAGCCGACGATCTCGAGATTGTGGATGCCGTTGCGATGCAGCGTCTCGGCGCTGAAAGCACCGCGCACCCCGATCGAAGGCGAGCGGTCCGCGATCGCCTGCCAGACGCGGCGGTTCTCGGTCGGCAGCGTGATGGCGCGTTCCTGCTCGGCCTGCGCGCCGACGCCGATGCACAGGACCGGCATGTCCAGCGCCTCGAGCCAGTCGATGAAATGCCCCCAGTTCATCTCCTCGTGGATGTAGTTCGAGCCGCGCAGGAGGATGAAGTCGCAATGGGCCTTGATGTGCCGAACGCCCTCCTCCGTCACCGGCTCGTCGATGTTCAGCGGAACGCCGCTGCTGTAGTTCACGAGACGCAGGGTCGAATCGTAAACGCAGATGTCGCCGGTGTTGTAGTATTCGTCGAGCGTCGAGCGGAACGGCATGTCGAACCACACGGCTTCGTGGTTGCTCAGCCGACGTCCGGAATATTTGACAAGAGCTGCGCGCATCTTCGGGGAGAAGCCTTCTGGTCGACGGACAAGCGCCGTGGCGCTTCGGCCGGAGCCGTGGGCGACACATGCGAGCGACCTTATGCCGGGTGTATGGATCAGGCCTTAACGGGCGCGGACCCCGGCCGTCGCACGAGGCCCGGCAGAGGCGCGTTCAGCCCATGGGCCAGGCGCCGGGCAGACGCGAGGCCTCGACGGGCCTGGGCGGCCTTGCCTGAACGTCGGACAGGACGCCCATCATGGCCGGCAGGCAGACGGTGCGGAGATCGAACCGCTCCACGATCGTGCGGCGGGCCGCCGCCGCCCGGGGCGCGTATCGGGCCCGGTCGGACAGGACCTCGACGACCGCCTCCGCCAGCCTGTCCGGCGCGTGGAAGGGCACGAGCACGCCATTCTCCTCGTCGATCACCTCGCGCACCGGCTGCGTGTCCGAAGCGACGACGAGGCATCCGGTCGCCATCGCTTCGAGGCACGACCAGGACAGGACGAAGGGGTAGGTCAGATAGATATGGGCAGAGGAGACCCTGAGGACGTCGAGATAATCGTAGTATTTCAGGTGCCCGAGGAAGTGGACGCGGGAGAGATCGAGCTCCGCCGCCACCTCGTCGAGGAAGATCTGGTGCCACGTCTTGCCGGCCGGCGGACGCTGCCCGTAGGAGACGCCGAAGCCCCCGACGATGAGCACGATCGCGTTCGGCCTCGCCTTCAGGATCGCCGGCAACGCCCGCATGAGCACATGGTAGCCGCGCAGCGGCTCCAGGTTGCGCGCGACGAAGGTGACGATCTCGTCGCGTGCCGTGACGACGCGCCCAGTCTCCAGCCGGCAGGTCGCTTCGGGATCGGGCGCGACGAGTTCGGTATCAACGCCTTCGTGGACGACCCTGATCTTCTGGGCGAACTCCGGCGGAAAGGTCGAACGCTGCCAGCGCGTCGGCGAAACCGCGAGATCGGCGTCGGCCAGCGCCAGGAGGTTGGTGGCGTTCCGGGCGGAGAGGCCGACGAGCCCGTCCATGCCGAAGCCGGGAAACTCGGGATCGAAGTTCACGTCGGATTCGGCGGCCCGGTAGAAATATTCGCAATAGTTGACGATGCGCGCCTGCGGCCAGACCGCGCGCAGCGGCAGCGCCTCGCCCCAGCCGCCATGGGCGACGATCGTGTCGGGCCGGAACCCGTCCGCGTTCAGCATCGAGGCGACGTAGAGGGCCTGTTCGGCGCGGCGGCATTCGAGATCGAAACGGCGGGCGAAGGAATGGGTCTCCGCCGACTGGGCGGGCTGGAAATTGTAGCGATGCAGCACGACGCCGCGCGGGGCGCTCGCGAAGTCGGCGCCGATGGCGCGCACCTCGTTGGCGGGATCGCGGGCGAGATGGGCCGCCAGATGCCGGAACTGGGCGGGGAAGTTGTTGTGGACGAAGAGGATCTTCATGCGGAACGGGCGAGCGCGGGAAGCGGCGCGGCCGCGTCCGCCTCGGGCATGGCGGAGGGCGCGACGAGATCGCGCTGCGCCGTATCGGCGAAGAAGGGCGCCACGCTCTCCAGCGCGCAGCCGGGCATGAGGCAGAGCGCCCAGAGGTCGAACCGGCCCCTGGCGAGGCGCACCTCGCCGAACCCCGCCTCGAGCACGATCCGGGCAAGGCGCTGCACGGTGAAGCCCGTGCGATGGGCCATGAAACCGTGGCCGGCGGCAATGGAAGCCCCGTGGCCGAAGAGCATGTCGAGCGGGGTCACGGGGCCTGCCGGCGAGACATAGGCGACGCAATCGAGGCCCTTCTCCACGACGAGGGCGGCGACGGCTTCGATATCCGGGCAGGTCAGGAGCGCGAAGCCGCCGGGTGTCAGGACGCGGGCGAACTCGGCGAACGCCGTGGGCACTTCGTGGGCGGGCAGGTGCTCGATATTGTGCGACGACCAGATGGCGTCGACGCTGCCGGTCGCAACGCTTGCGCCCATGTCGGTCATCGTGCCGAGGATGTCGGGCAGGACCTCAGGGTCGATGTCGAGCCGCACCTCGCGCCAGTCCGGGCCGCGAAAGGCCGCGTGCAGCTTCTCCGGGCGCGCCGGACCGCTGCCGATATTGAGGACGGTGCGGGGCGCGCGCGGTTCGGTCACGGTCGGCTTTCGATAGGGTCGGGCGTTCAGGCGCGGCGGGCTCAGGCCACGGCCCGTTCGCCCGCCGTCATATCCCCCTCGCCTTGCGCGGATCGGGCATCGCCGTCGGCCGGGTCCAGCCCCTCCAGATCGAGGAGGTCGAAGAGGTCGCTGCCGTCGAGCGCGAAATTCATCGTCTCGAGATTGGCGAGCACGAAATCCATGGGGTCGGCCTGGAGGATCGGGGCCGGCTCGGCGCCGGGGCGCGGCTCGCGGACCGTTTCGGGCCGCGGCAGGCGGTCGATGGCCAGATGCCGGCGCGAGAAGAGAAGCGTCGTGGCGAGATCGAGCGGCAGGAAGGTCTCGTGCGCGAGGGCGGCGAGCGTCCCGGCGTCGAGGGCCGCGAAGCGCTGCGGATCGAGCGCGAGGTCGGCGCAGGGGCGATCGTCGGCGCCCCGCAGGGGCACGAGAAGGCCGGCGATCAGAAGGAGATCGAGCGCGTGCGAGAGGCGGGCGCCGCCGGCGCGCATCATCGTCAGCGTGTTGCGGATCGCCGAGAGCTCGGGCCCGAGCACGCCCGCCTGCGGATCGGAGCAGATGGCGACGCCCGTATCGCCGAGGAGCCGACTGCCGGCCAGGACGTCGAGCTCGTCGATCGGGCGCGGGCCGGGCGTGGCGGAGAGGACGAAGGGGAAGACGCGCAGCGCGATGGGCATGTAGCCCGCGCGCCAGCGGCCCGCCTCGTCCACCACGGGTTTTGCGAGGAAGGCGGGATCCGTGACGACGCCGAGCCGCGGCTCGTCGCCGACGATGCGCACCGAGAGCGGCAGGTGATGGGCCGTCAGATGATATTCGGTGTCGTTGATCGGCAGCCAGCCGAGCGCGCCGGCAAAGCCGTAATGGCCGGGCGGGCGGCAGCGCGCGGCGGCGAAGCGCGCCAGAGGCAGGGGCCCCGCGCCGTTCATGCCGCGCCGCCGCGGGCGCGGGCGGCCACCGCCCCTTGCGCCGCGGCCAGGAGCGGCCCGGCGCGGAAGAGCGAGAGGCGATGCTGGCCGAGAAGGCGTGCGGCGGCGACGCCGAACTCGGCCAGAAGCGGCGCCAGGGCGGGCGTGTCGAAGGTCTTCTGGGCGACGACGAAGAGGTCCAGGATCTCGCAGCGCTGCCCGTGGCCGAGATCGAAGCGCAGCGGCCAGGGTTCGAGGAAGCCCCTCGCCTCCACCGCGCGGCCGATGGCGAGCGTGCGCGGGCGGTCGCGCTCGTAGAGTTCGAGCGCGCGAAGGCGAAGCTCGGTGCCGCGCGACAGCCGGCCGTCCGCGCCGGTGATCGCCGCCCCCGCGTCGTTCGGCTCGTCCGGCACGGCCGCGTCCACCATCCGGCGCGGTTCCGCCTCCCCCTCGCCGCGCTCGGGAAGAAGGAACGGATAGGCCTGGAAGACGAGCGGCAGGAGGGCGAGGACGCCCGCGGTACCGGGCGCGAAACCGTCGCCGTCCGGCAGGAGCGAGCGCAGGGCGACGAGCTGCGGACCCTCCGGCCCCTTGCGCCAGACGATGGGAAAGCTCGCTCCGAGCCGCTCGGCCTCCGCCGCCGCGATCGGCACGATCTGGGTGTGGCGCGGCAAGGGATAGGCGAAGGGCGAATAGATCCGCGCGCTCATCAGCTCGGCGGTCAGGGGTCTGGGGTTCTCGGCCAGCATCCTCAAGCCTGCGGCGGGCTGGGGACGAAGGCCGTGAAGCGCGGCGCCTCGCCGGGCGGGAAGCCGTGCCGCGTGTCGAGATCGAGCATGAGGAGGTGGCGGTCGCCGAACGTGTATTCCACCGCGCCGCCGGCAAGGCTCTGCGCGCCGTCGCGATGCGAGCCCTCCTCGACGCCCAGATGCAGCCGGCGCGGGGACCAGAGGCCGATCACGGGCGGCACGAAGGGAAAGGCGACGCGCAGTTCGCGGCGGATCGCCGGCAGGTCGGCGGGCGCGACGCGGTCGCGGATCTCGATGGCGATCGGCTGGACCATGTGAAGCTCGCATTCCTCGCCCGCCACGAGCGCGACGTCCTCGGCCATCTCGTCGGGGCTGCGGCGCGCCGCGTCGCGGCGCAGGGCCTGCGCGTGGACCCCGAACTCGGAAAGGATGCGCAGCGCCTCGTACTGGCTCTGCGTCAGCCAGCCGCGCGCGAGCATCCAGGAGAGCGAGGCCGCGTCGCGGCCCTGGCGCTTGCGATCCTCGCCGACGCTGTCGCGCGCGACGAGACAGGCGCCCGCCTGCTTGATCTGCATGGAGCCGCCGTCGAGCCGAATGTCGAGCGTGCGCGGGTCGTGCCAGGGCTCCAGCATCACGGGAAAGGCGAAGCCGACGACGCCGTCGCCGAGCCCGGCGTCGAGGAGATCCTGCCGGAAGATCTCGACCGGGCCGCCGCCGACGCAGGTCTCGTCCACGAAGGCGAGCACCGTCTGGCCGGTGAGGCGCACCTTCTCCGAATGGATCCAGCCTTCGACGCGCCCGCGCGAGACGAAGTCGATATGGCCGCGGATCACGCCGCCACCATCGCGCCGCGCGCTTCCCTTTGCTCGGCCCCGGCGATGGCGAGGGCGAAGAAGGCGACGTAGCGCCCTGCCATGTCCCCGGCATTGGTCACGGCCGGAATGCCGGCGCGCAGCTTGGCCGCATTGCGCGGGTCGGTGGCGAGGCGCATGGCGCGCAGGAGATCGGCCGCGTCTCCGAGCCGGAAGTGCAGGCCGGAAATGCCGTCCGGCACCTTCTCCGCCATGCCCCCGATGCCCGTGCACAGGATCGGCGCCCCGATCGAATAGGCCTCCTGGATGACGACGGGCGAGTTCTCCCACCACTTGGAGGGAATGACGACATAGTCGCATTCGCCCATCAGCCGGTGCACCGCCGCGTTGGCATAGGGCCCCGCATAGGTCAGGAAGGGATGGGCCTTCTGCGCCTCCTCGAAGCGCTTGTTGAAGCCCTCCGTCTGGCCGATGAGGTTGCCGTGGATGCGAAGGCGGATGCGGCGCGCGAGCTCGGGGTCCTTGGCGATGAGGTCGGCGACGTCCAGAAGGACGTCGACGCCCTTGAACGGGTTGATCTGGCCGAAGAAACCGAAGGTCCACGCCTCGCCCGAGCGCCCCGCGCGCGGATGGGCGGGCATGGAGAGGAGCCCGTTCTCGATCACGGTCATTCGCTCGGTCGGCAGGCCCCATTCGAGGAAGCGCTCGGCGAGGAAGCGGCTCGGCGAGACGAAACCGTCGAAGGCGCCGAAAGCGTCGAGCATCGTCTCCTTGCGGATGGTGAACTGGCTGCGCAGGTGCTCGGGAAAGCAGGAGACGCAGTTCTCGTTGGTCGCCCGCTCGCACAGGCTCTGCGTCTGCCGCGTGATCATCTGCCCGTGATTCTGGCAGATGCCGAGGAATTCGTGGATCGTCAGGAACGAGCGCATCCCCGGCTCGTCCTGCACGGCGCGCAGGGCGTCGAGCCCGAGGTTGAAGAAATGGTGGAAGTTGACGAGGCCGATCCGCTGCGCGCGCAGGATCGACAGGAGCTGTTCGGCCACGGCGCGCGGCGCGAGATGGAAGAAGTGGTCGTAGCGCTCGGGCTCGAAGAAGACGGCGAACTCGTGCGCGCTGCCGAGCGCCAGCCGGTGCCGGTCGTTCATGCTGCAGGCGCCCACGAAGATCGCGTCGATGCCGATCTCGCGCAGGCCGCGATAAAGCGCGTAGGCGGCGATCTCCGCGCCGCCCTTCGAGATCGAGGGATGGCTGTGCGAGACGATCGCGATCCTCTCGGGCAGAAGGCCCTCGCCGGCAGGAAAGCGGTACCCGGGATCAAGCGTCATGGCGCAGCCCTCCGAGCGACAGGAGATCCTCGTCCACCATGTCGGCGAGGCGCGAGGCGCGGATCCGCTCCACGCGCATGGCCGCGCCCGGCATCGCGCGGTCGCGGCGGGACGAGACGGGAAGACCGCTGTCGCGGAAGACCCCGCGCAGGAAGCGCGGCGCCGACAGGCTCCATTCGAGGAGGGCGGGCGCGGACCAGCCGAAACAGGCCGCCGAGAGCGCGCCCTCGACCCGGTCCGGGTTCCCGGCGTCGTCGACGATCTCGAACCGGTCGATCGCGTGGCCGAGCCGTTTCAGGCTCTGCGCGGCATGGCCCCAGCCTTCGGGCGTCAGGACGAGGCCGCGACCGACGCTCACGAAGCGTTCGGCGCCCAGACTCCCGAGGATCCAGGGCAGTTCCGCGAGGATATCGTCCTCGTGCGACACGCTGAAGAGCGATAACGGACGCGAGCCGCCGGCGGCCCAAAGCTCCTCGAAGCGCAGCATGGCCTCGGCGCGCGCACGGCCCTGGTCCATGACGACGGCGAGACCGATCCCCGGTTCCAGCGTCGCGGCCTGGCGGGCCAGCCGCGCGAAGGTGAGGTTGAGATTTGCGACCTCGCCGGGAAGCCGCAGGATGACCACGCGCGACGCGGGCGCCAGCGCGAGCGCCGCCGGCTCGCGGGTCCGCTCGCGCAGGGTCCGCCGCACGGTGCGCAGGAAGTCGGGATAGAAGGGCTCGCAGCGCAAGGACGGGAAGAGGCGCAGCACCTCCTCGCCGTCGCCGACGATGTCGAGGCGGCGCAGGAGCTTGGGCTCGACGCGCTGTACCGCCATCGTGCCGTCGTCGTGGACGATGCGCAGGAGCGGCGTGCCGCCCGCGTCCGACGGCAGCGCTCCGCGCAGGACCGTGGAGAATCCGGCGCGGGCCGTAACGGAGCCGGCGCCGAACACGGGCTGCAGGTCGGCGCGCGGCCGGAAGCTGGTGGCGCTCTCATCGGCGAGCAGCACGCAGTCGCCGATGCGCATGTGAAAGGTCTCGATGCGCTTGGCCGGGCTCACCGCCCAGCCCTCGGCGAGGCAACCGAAGCCCGGCATCATCAGGAGACGATCGATGCCGCCCTCGACCGCAAGGCCGGTCGCGGCGGCGTTGCCGGGCAGCCAGTTCGATCCCGAATGCAGGATCGCGGCCATCGCGTCGCCCAGTCCGCCGGGAGCGACGGTCTGGGCCTGCGTGAAGGCGGCGAGAAAGGCGTCCGCCCGCAGGACACGGGTATGGGCGCCGTAGCGCAGATAGAACTGGCCCTGGCGGCCGACATAGACGAACCCGTCCTTCATCGCCGGGGGCGGCACCCAGCCCGTGTCCATCACGCCGACGAAGCCGACCGCGCTCGTCGGCAGGTCCTGGCGCTCGTAGGGCAGGACGGCCATGCCGGAGGGGAACTTCTGGCGATCAAGGACGATGGCGGGGAACTCGGGCTCGATGCCGCGCTTCATCGAGCCGACGAGCCAGACCTGCCCGTCGGACGCCGGAAAGACCGCGTCGATCTGGCCGACATCGTGGTCCGAAAGGGGGCGCAAGGGCCGCTCGCGCAGCGGCTCGGCCTGCATGCGAAGGGCGGAGAGGCGGGCCAGAAGGCGATCGCCCTTGCCGAGCCGACGCTCGGCGGGCGCCATGGCGCCGAGGACGGCGCTGCGCCATTCGTCCACCAGGGCGCCGACGCTCGGCGCCCTTCCGCGCGCGGAACGAAGCGCCGTGTCGGTGCCGGCGATGCTGACGCCGACCGGCAGGTCGCGGCGATGGGGCGCGAGGCGGGCGAGGCGCGGATAGATCTCCGGACCGAAGCGGAAGCCGCAGGCCGTCTCGGTGCCGAGCGTGCGGGCGATCTCGGGCCGCGGCTCGAAGGTGACGCCGAGCGCGAAGGCTTCGCCGCCGACCGTCAGTTCCAGTTCCACCGGCTCGTCCGGCGCGTCGATCGCCAGCGCCCAGCCCTCGATGCCGACGAGCGGCTCGAACCGTTCGACCGCGCCGCGCCAGCGACCGGACGGGCTGTCCGTCAGGTCCGGCGAGGCGTAGTCGAGGGGGGCGACGAACTGCAGCATGCCAGGGAGCGCGGCCGAATGGGAGAGAGGGACAGGCCCTGCCGCGCGCGAGGACCCGCCGGAAGGCGAACCGGCCGCGCGGCCGCAGGATCAGGCGCGCCGGCCTGTCAGGCCAGGCTCGGCGCCGCGGAGATGACGTCGAGCACGGCGCCCTCGGGCATCAGGAGTTCGGCCGTGGTGCGCACGTCGAGGACGACGAGGCTCTCGGGCGACAGGGCGTAGTCGACGAAATGGGTCGGCCGCGCCTCGCCGTCGGGACCGCCGGCGCCGATGTGAGAGCCCTCCACGACGCGCAGGATCGCCCGGCGGTCGGTGTGGAGCGCCACGATCGGTGCCGAGCCGTGGTCGCAGGACAGGCGCGCCATCTCGGCGGCGAACTCGGCGGCGTTGCGAACGCGCTCGACGCCGACCTCGACATCCGTCTGCAGATAGGCCTCGAGAAGCGCGGCGGCGACGCCCTGCGGCTTCTCCACCAGCGCGCCGTCGTCGGCCGCGTTGCGCCGCACGAGGCCGCGCTCGTAGACGCCCGAAGACCAGAGGATGCGCAGGAAGTCGAAATCGCCCTGCGCGATGCGGCCGTGCTTGAGGGCCCATTTCAGCGAGGCGAGCCGTTCGCGCACGTCGGACCGGCTGAGGTCGCGGCTGGGGGCGCCGGCGGTGGTGATCATCGCGCCGTTCTGCAGGAGCACGGCGTCGGACCCTTCCAGCTTGACGACGACCGAACCGACGTCGCTCACCGGCACGGAGATGGGAAAGGCGAAGCCGAGATGCCCGTCGCCCATTCCGGCGTCGGCGAGGTCGGCGCGGAAGGTGTTGACCCGCCCTGCCCCGACGCAATGCTCGCCGTAGAAGGCGAGCAACGTACGCTCCTTGATCCTTCCGTCCTCGGAAAAGATCCAACCCTGGATGCCGTCATTCGTGACGAGCTCGATACTTCCCCTGATCATGCACAGACATCCCTAGACAGGCGTTTCCTCAAAACTAGCCTTCGATCGTTACGGTTTGGTATAGACGCCCAACACTTCGCCTTGACCGTAAGGTTCGCGACAAGGTTGCTTGTCCGATCCGAGTCCCTGCCGAAGCGGCGCGCTCGCGTCCGTGTTGCCGGAACAGTCCGCGATCCGGTCGAGCCTCGGGTCGGATCGAAACCGCGCCTTCAAGTAAGCGACGCGTTTACCATCGCGATGGTCTTCGATCTCGAACGGTTCGTGAAATCCTAACCGTCAAGAAAGCCTCCAACTTGCAGCAACCGCTTAAAGAGCGATTCAGCGTGCATAAAAATGCCGCCCGTTTTGCTGCGTTTTCAACCGCCATAAACTTCATTTTCGCTTCTCGAGCGTGATGATCGCGGCGTGACGAAGCGAAAGGGATCGATCGTGGTGGAAGGCGAGCGCAAGGCAGTCCTGTCGGTCGAACGCGGCCTGCACATGCTGACCTATCGGTGGAGCGCGGATCCCGCCTTCCTCGCCGGCCTCGCCCCCATCGCGGCCGTCACCGGCGCCTCGGAGGGCGTTCTCCTCGTGTCGGCGCCGGGCGACGCGTTCGGCGTCCTCGCCGAACCCGGCGCCGGGCTCGTCGTCGTGGCGCAGGAGGCCGGCACGATCGAACTCACGTTGCGCGCCCGCCGACCCGGCGCGCCCCTCTCGGCCGAGATCGAACTGAAGCGCGTGGAGGCCCCGCGTCCGGCCTATGCCATGCCCGCCGCCCGGGCGCGCGAGCCGCTCCCCCTAGGTGGCGCGGAATTCCTCGTCAGCGCCCACGTCTCGCTGCGCGGCGACCTCACGGCCGGCCGCGGCGACTGGGTGTGCGGCCCCCAGATGCCCGGCCGCATCGAGGGGCTCGAACTGCGCGGCACGACGGAGGACTTGCCGCTGGAATACCAGGTGGCGACCGGCGGGCGCACCGGCGGCTGGACCAGCTGGTTTCCGGCCGGCACCTATGCCGGCTCGCGCGGCAAGGCGGTGCCGCTGATCGGGCTGCGCATCCGGCTGAAGCCGGAGGCCGCGGCCTCGCTCGCCCTCAAGGCCGAAGCCGCCTTCCTTGGCGCCACGACCGTGACACGCGTCGGTCGCGAGATCGAGCTCACCGGCCCGTCCCTGCTCGACCCGCTCGTAGGGCTGAAGCTCGATTTCGTGACGGCGGAGGCCGCCGAGGCCGCGCCGCGCGAGCCCGTCGCGACGCCGGCATCGAGCCGCCTTCGCGTCTTCCGCCGACTCGAGCGAGCGAACGAGGCGGCATGACCGGCAACGCGCGGCGGTCCGCGATCCCGGACCGCTCCCTTCCCTCGCGATCCCGCCCGGCGCCCCTGCGCCGGCGTTTCACGTTGAGGCCCGGGCTCGCCCGGCGGAAGGCGCGCCGTGACTGAGATCTACACCAGCGCCGAGACCGCCGCCCTCTCGACCCTCTCGCAGGAGGCGACCGACCACATCAACGCCATCCTGTCCGGCCTCGGCCTCGGCGGCACGTCCGACATCGCCGTCCAGTCGCTCGATGCCGGCTCGGTCCTGGCGGAAGCCGGCGACAAGGCGATCGTCGCGGCGGTCGGGCACACGTCCGGCCCCATCGTCGTCGACGACGGCGGGCACGACACGGCGGTGATCCTGGCCGGCGGCGGCGAGGTCCGGCTTGCGGGCCTCGGCGACGACACGGTGTTCGCGAGCCTCGGCGGCAACACGATCGTCGGCGGCGCGGGCAACGCGACGATCCACGGCGGGCTCGGCGACGACAGCATCTTCGGCGGCACGAACGGGGGCAGCCACCAGATCTTCTCCGGCGGCGGGCACGACACGCTCGTGGGCGGCAGCGGGATGGACACGCTGTGGGGCGCCACCGGCGACACGGGCACCAGCCTGCTCGTCGGCGGCGCGAACGGCCACACGCAGATCCATGCCGGCGACGGCGGCGACACGATCCTCTCCGCCGGAGCCTACGACACGATCCACGGCGGCGGCGCCTCGATCGACGCCTCGGGCGACCACGCGACGATCTTCACCTTCGGCGACACGATCTCGGCGCATGGCGACCACGCGCTCATCGACGGCTCGCAAGCCACGATCGGCTCGCGCATCGACGTCTTCGGCAGCCGGTCGACGGTCTTCGGGGGCGCGGGCAACGACACGATCACCCTGCATGACGGCATGCACGGCCTGGCCTCGATCGACGGGGGCGCCGGCGACGACTTCATCACCGGCTCGCATACCAGCGGCTCGCATCTTCTGGGCGGAGCCGGCGACGACCGCTTCCTGTCCTACGGCCTCACCGACAGCGTCTCGGGCGGCGACGGATCGGACTTCTTCACGCTGGCCGGCTACGGAACCGGCCTCGACACGATCTCGGGTGGTGCGGGCGACGACACGCTGGTCTTCCAGGACCGCAACTTCGCCGACGCCCATGTCACCGTCTCCGGCGCCACGACGCTGGTCAGCTTCGACGACGGCTATCGCGCCTCGATCGACGGCGTCGAGCATCTGCGCTTCAAGGACACGATCTTCTCCGTTTAGGGTTTCGCAGCCTTGCCGGCGCTACGTTGGGAGAGGACACCCATCGGACGACGCGCCTTCATGGAGCTCAGACAGGCAACGCCCTTCGAGGAGGAGCGACGCGCGGGCCTCTCCGCCCGCGCCGCGAACCGGCGCGAGGCTGCGCTCGCCCATTTCGAGGCGGCCAGCCGGCAGAACCCGGCCGATCGCTGGACGCGCAACGATGTCGCCCTCGAACTCCTGGCCCTGCATCGCTTCGAGGAGGCGCGCGCCAGGGCGCAGGATCTGGCCGCCGAGGCGCCGGATTTCGCGCCGGCCCGCCGCACGCTGGCGCTGGCCAGCCGGGGGCTCGGGCAGATGGAGGCCGCGCACGCCCATTTCGCCGAGGCCGCCCGCCTCGATCCGCGCGACCTGTGGAACCGGCAGGACGCGGCCGCCTGCCTGAAGGCGGCCGGACGGGTCGACGAGGCGGCGAGCGGGCTCCTGGATCTCGCGCGCGGCACGCCGCTGCCTCACATGCTGCGAAGCCTCGGCGAGATCGCGCGCGACGGCGGGCGGGTACAGGAGGCGCTGCATTTCTTCCAGTCCGCCGCCCGGCTTCTGCCGGCCGATCCCTATTTCTCGCTCGACGTCGCCACCGCCCTGGATGCGGTGGACCGGCCCGACGAGGCGCGGGCGGCCTTCGCGGCGCTGCGCGCGGCCCATCCGCATTTCGTGCCGGGCCTGCGCGCCGAGGCGCAGGCGCTCGCGCGCCGCGGCGACCCTGCGGGAGCCTGCGAGCGTCTGCGCGAGGCCTTGCGGATCGCCCCCGGGGACGGCTCGCTGCGCCTCGCCCATGCCGAGGCGCTCCTGAAGCTCGACCGGTTGGAGGAGGCGCAGACCGCCTATGCCCGCCTGCTCGTCGCCGACCCGGCAATCCTGCGCTGCTATCTCGGCCTGGCGCGCATCGCGCGCGTCCGCGGCCTTCGCGAGGTCGCCCTCGCCCATCTGCGCCATGCCGAGACGCTTCCCGAAGCCCGCGGGAGCGCGGGGCTCGAGATCGCCGCCGAATGGACCGCGCTCGGCCGCATGGAGAGGGCGCGGCGCCTCCTGGAGGAACTCGCCGAGGGGCCGAGAACCGGCGTTGCGGCCCTCGTGGAGCTGGCCTTTCTCCTGCGCCGGCAGGAGGGGCCGGCGGCCGCGCGCGGCTTCGCCGAACGGGCGCTGGCCATCGACCCGGCAAACCCGCGCGCGCTGCTCTTTCTCGCCGACGACCGGCGCGACAGGGGCGCCCTCGACGAGGCGGAAGCGCTCTACGACCGGGCGCTGGACGGCAAGCCGGATTTCGCCTGGGCGCTGATCGGCAAGGCGCATCTGGCGCGGCTGCGGGGCGATGCCCCGGCACGGCTGGCGCTCCTCGAACGCGCCGACGCGCTCGATCCGGACGAGCCCTTCGCGCGGATCGAGCTCGCCCGCGCGCTGCAGGACGAAGGGCGCTGCGACGACGCCTTGCCGCGCCTGCGCGAGATCGCCGAGGGTCCGGCACGCGGTGCGCAGGCGATGATCGAGATTGCCCGGATCTACCGTGCGCGCGGCGACTGGGCGGCGGCGGCAGACGCGTTCGAGCAGGTCGCGCGCCGATGGCCGGACGAGGTCGAGGCGCTGGTGGAATCGGCCGAGGACGCGCTGCGCGCCGGCGCCGCGGCCCGCGCCGACGCGCTTCTCGCCGAGGCCGGAGAACGGGCCCCCGAAGCGCCGGCGTTTCTGGAGGCCCTCGCCCGGCGCGCCATCCTTCGCGACGACCTGGAGGAGGCGCTCTCGTTCTACCGCCGCGCGGAGATCGCGGACCCGTCGCGGCTCTCCTGCCTCCTCGCCGTCGCGCGGCTGGAGACGGTTCTCGGCCGGCCCGAGGCCGCGACGGCGGCGTTCGAGCGCGCGCTCGCGCGGTTCGGCGAACGGCCCGACATCGCGCTGGCCCGTGTCGAGCTGCAGCGCCAGCGCGGCCATGTCGCGCAGACCGCCGAGGCGCTTCGCGCCGCCCGCATCGCCCATCCCCGCCATTTCGGACTCTGGTTCGCCGGCATCACCGCCGCCATCGACGCGGGCGACTTCGAGGCGGCGTCGGCCGCGCTCGATGAGGCTCCGGCGGGCACGGCGCACGAGCGCGCACGCGTCGCCTTCGCGCGCAGCCTTCTTCACGCGGCGCGCTGGGATTTCGGGGCGGCCGTGCTGCACGGCGAGACGGCCCTTGCGGCGCTGCCGGGCGACGGCTGGGTGCGCAACCGCCTCGTTCACGCCGCCCTGCTCGATCTCGATCTCGACCGCGCCGGTCATCACTTGGCGGATCTGGCGCGGCTGGAGGCGGGTGCGAACCGCCTGCGCGGCAAGTCGGCCAACCCCTCGCAAAGCCATTACGGGCAGATCTTCGACGAGTTCCGCCTGGATGCGGAGGCTCTCGCAGCGCTCCGTGGCGTGGCGGACGCCCCGCGCGCGGAGCGACCGGCGGCGGTCGCGGCGGTCGTGCGCGCCTTTCCCGACAACACGGCGGCGGCGATCCGCTTCTTCATCGAGCATCGCATCGCCGGGCGTCTGGCGGACCGTCCATCGGCCGCCCGCGCCGGCGCCCCGATCCCGCCCGCGATCCACCAGTACTGGGACGAGCCGCCGCCCCCCGCCGATCTCCTTGACCTGATCGAAAGCTGGCGGCAGGCGATCCCGGGCGCCGCGCATCGGCTCTGGAACGATGCGGAGGCCCGCCTCTTCCTCGATACGCTCGGCGAACCGGCGATCTCCGCGGCCTACGCGCGTGCCGAGGAGCCGGCGATGAAGGCCGATCTCTTCCGCCTCGCCCTTCTGCGCGAGAGGGGCGGCCTCTATGCCGATGCGGACGACCGCTGCCTCGGCGCCCTCGCGCCCCTCCTGCAGGGCGGCCACGGGCTGGTGGTCTACCAGGAGGATCTGGGCTCGCTCGGCAACAATTTCATCGCCGCCCGGCCGCGCCACCCGGTGATCGTGCGGGCGCTCGACCTCGCCGTCGCGGCGGTGAACCGGGGCGACACGGACATTCTCTGGCTCGCCACCGGCCCCGCCCTCCTGACGCGCGCGGCCGCGGGCCTGATGGCGCAGGATCCGGACCTCCTGGCGGATGTGCTGGTGCTGGAGCGCCACGCCGTCCTGCGGCATGTCGCGATCCACTGTCAGGCGGCCTACAAGGCGACCGAGCGGCATTGGAGCCGCACGGCCTTCGGGCGCGCACGCCCCGCCCGGTCGCCCGCTCAGGCGACTCGCAGCGCCTGAGGCGCGAGGCCGAGCCGTTCGGCGCGCTCGGCGATCCGCCGGCGCAAGGCGGCGGGCACCTGCCGGGCCGACTTGGCGCGCGGCAGCGCCATCTCGGCGCTTGCCGCCGTCTCCTCGGCCAGGGCCTCGCGTTCGGCCCAGTTGTCGAAGGCCAGCCGCTCGGGATTGTCGACGAAGGTCTCGGCCGGCGCGTTCTCCGCAAGGATGAGCGCGTGGTCGAACAGCTCCACGTGATAGTAGACGAGCGTTTCCGGCACATGCGTTTCGCGCGTGATGGACGTGCCGTTCACCAGCGCGCTCGCATGGGCCAGGATGCCGCCGACGAAAAGCGCGTGGTCCGGCGAGACGCGCAGATCGCGGCAGGGCACGCCCTCGTGGAGCGCGCCGGCCCGGATGCGGATCGGAAAGGCGCGCAGCGGATCGGCGAAGCCGGTGGCGAGCGTCTGCACGCCGAGCCAGCGCACCGGCCGGGTTTCCCCGGAGGCGGTGAGAACGAGGTCGCCGGCCTTCAGATCCTCCACCGCCGTCGCGCCGGAGGGCGTCGCGATCGCGGTGCCGGGCATGAAGCAGATCGGATTGACGAAGGACGGGCGTTCGATGGCAGCGGCCGGCTGGGCGCCGCCGGTCGCGTTCGTCACCGCCGCGCCGATGCCGGTGCCGGCGCCCGTGCCGGTCGCGGCGGCTTCCGTGGCCGTGGATGCGACCTTTGCGCCTTGCGACGAGGCTCCCCCGTCTCCGGAAGTCTTGGCCGCGCTCTCCGCCGTCGCGCTGTTGGCCGCGTCCGCGGCGCTCGACCCTGCCGTGGACGTGCTGCCACCGCCGCCGGCGCTCGACCCGCCTGTCTCGCCGGCCGCAGCGTCCGAGGCGCCTTCTTCGGCCGTGCCGCTCGCGCCGCCCTCGCCGCTCGCGCTTCCTTGCGCCGGCGCCTCCGAGGGGGCCGCGCCGGACGAGGGGCCGGAATCCGGACCACCCGCCGCGGGCCCGCCGCCTTCGCGCGGCGCGCCGCCCGCCGGCGCGTCGCGCGCGGCGGTCGAGACCGAAGCGCCCGCGAGGCCGCCGCCCGTCGTGCCGCCGCCCGCGCCGGCGCCCGCCGCCGATTGCGCCGCGCCGCCAGCGGCGCTCGCGGCGCCGGCGGGACCGGACTGCGCGGCACCGCCGGGTGCTGCGGACGGGGCCGCGCCTTCGCCGGCGGAGGCCGCCGCTTCCGCGCTGCCTTGCGCGGCGCCGTCGCCGTTCTCCGCCTTGCCGGAAGTCGCCTTCGGGCCGCTTTCGGCCGCGGCCGAACTCGACATGCCGCTCATCGCGCTCGCCGAGGTCATGCCGCCGGTCATGACGACGCTGGCGGCGCCCGAACCGCCGCCGCCGCCACTGCCGCCACTGCCGCCGCGGTCCTTGGACTCGGACGCGCCGCCGGAGCCGGCGTCGTCGCCGGAGAGATCGTCGTCTTCGCCTGCAGCCATGGCTTTGCCCTTCGACGCTCCGGGCGCACGCCCGCGGGAGCGAGCATGCGGGCGAACGGCCCGTTGCGGCAAGCGCGATCCGAAATCACGGCAAGCAAAGCATGAAGAGGCTCGGACCGAGAAGTCAGTCCGAAGCCAGCAAGCTGCGGGACACTCCGCCATCGCGGTGCAGGTCCCAGACGGCCGCCCGTTCGCTCGTTCGGCAGGATCATGGACGCAAGGCAGGCACGGTTCGGCACGGCACAGGAACGGGACGGCCAGGCCGGCGCCCTCTCCGTCGCCGCGACGCGCCTTCTTCGGGCCGGCGAGCCGCGCCGGGCCTTCGAGCTCGCCGACCGCCGCTGCCGCCTGCCCGAACCGCCGGGGGCGGCGGACCGTGCGGTGCGCGCGCTGGCCGGGCGCCTCTGCGGCTGGCCCTTCTGGCAGGAGGACCTGGCGGCGGCCCGGGAGGCCGATCCTCTGGACCCCGTCGTCAACTCGACGGTCCTGCGTCTCGGCACGGCGGACGAACGCCTGGACGCCGCCCGGCATCTGGTCCTGGCGCCCCATGCCCCGCCCCACGCGGTGCAGGATGCGCTGACGCATCTCTTCTGCGCCGGACTCGTCGCGGCCGTGCGGCTCGATCTCGTCGACAACCGCCTCTCCGGCTGGGTGGCCTGGCATGGCGCGGGCGACGTCACGCTGGAGATCGAGGGTGCGAGCCGTCGCCTTGCGCTGCCGCTCGCCGCACAGGCGGACCTCGACTTCGTGCCCGAGAACGGCCGGGGCGCGATGGTGGAAGCGGTGCTGCCGTTTCAGGAGGCGCGAGGCTTCGCGGTCCGCGGCGCGGGGGAGGTGCTCGCGCAGGGCCCGCTCGTCGCCCGCAGCCGTCGCGGCTCGGGCCCTGCCAAGGGCGAGGCGCCGGGGCAGGTGCCGGAACGGGCGCCCCTCGTCGTCGTGGTGCCGGTCTTCGACGATCTGGAGGCGACGAGCGCCTGCCTGGAAGCGGCCATCGCGCAGACACGCGGGCGTCCCGCCACGCGCCTTATCGTCGTCGACGACGCCTCGCCGAACGCGGCGCTGCGAGACCATCTCGACGATCGGGCCGCGCAGGGCCTCGTGGAACTGCGGCGCAACGCGCATAATCTCGGCTTCGGCGGCGCGGTGCGGCGCGGGCTGGAGGGAACCGGCGGCGCCGACATCCTCCTCCTCAACGCCGACGCGCTCCTGCCTCGGGATGGGCTCGACCGGCTTGCGGACGCGGCCTACGCCGCTCCCGAGATCGGAACCGTGACGCCGCTCTCGAACAACGGCGAATATACGAGCTTTCCCGTCCCCGGCCGCGCCAACGCCGCCCCGTCACCCGAGGAGGCGGCCGCGCTCGATGCGGCGGCCGCCGGCGCGAATGCCGGCCGCCTCGTCGATCTGCCGACCGGCACGGGCTTCTGCCTCTACGTCCGGCACGACTGCCGGGCCGCCGTCGGCGAGATGCCGGGCCTCTTCGGGCGCGGCTATTTCGAGGACATGGAACTCTGCCTCAAGGCCCGCGAGGTCGGCTATCGCAATGTCTGCGCGGGCGGCGTGTTCGTCGCCCATCATGGCTCGCTGTCCTTCGGCGCGGACAAGGCGGCCCTCGTCTCGCGCAACCTGCGCCTTCTGCGCCGGCGCCATCCCGAGACGCTCGCCGACTGCTCCGCCCATGTCGCCGCCGACCCGCTGCGCGAGGCCCGCGCGGCGATCGAGGCGGTCCTGCCGCCGCGCACCGGCGGGCGCCTTCTCGTCGGCCCGCGCAAGAGCGCGCTCCTGGCCTTCCGGCTTGCGGAACTTGGCGGCGACGCGGCGCAGCTGTCCTGGTCCTCGGCCGGCGGCCGGTCGGAGGCGCGGCTACTCGGCCCGGGCGCCCTGGCCCCGCAATCGCTGGTCCTCGACCTCGAACATGGCGCGGCGCTGGCCGAGCGGCTGCGTTCGATGGCGCCGGACGAGATCGAGATCGTCGCCGGCGCCCTGCCGCCCGCCTCGCTCGCCGCCGCCCTCGCGACGATCACGGCGACGCTCAGTCTCGTTCTCGGCGAGGCCCCGCCGATCGGCGATGCGGACCTTCTCGCGCCGGTGGCCCGCTGGCGGGCCGCTCTCGGGCTCCGGCTCCAGCGCCTTCTCGTCTGCGACGGCCAGTCGCTCGAAACACTGGCGCGCGACGCCACGCTCGCGGCGGAGATCGAGATCGTGGATGCGCGCGGCGAGCGCGACGCCGCGCCGGTCGTCACCGCGACCGGCGCGCCCGTCTCGCTCGGGATCGTCTGCCCGACCCCGTCTCCGCAGGGCGACGCCTTCGTCCGCCATCTCGCGAGCGCCCTGCGCCGCGCCCTGCCCGAGGCCCGGCTCGTCGTCCTCGGCGAAAGCTGCGACGCGGTCGCGTCGGCGGGACTCGGCAATGTGGTGGTGACGGGCGCGATTGCGCGGGCGCAGGAGATCGCCATCCTCGGCCTCTTCGGCCTGCGCGCCCTCGCCCTGCCGCCCGCCTCGCCCTGCCTCGCCGAGTTCGAACGCCTCGCCGACAGAAGCGGCCTGCCCCGCGCCGTGGCCGACTGGACCTTCGGCAAGGCTTGCCCGCCATCCCCTTCGACCCTTCACCTGGATCCTCATTGCCGTGACGCAGGAAACGCTTTCGCGATCGCCGATTGGTTCGCTCATCGCATCCAAGCGCCGCCGGCGTGAGGCCGGCGCCGCGCCGGAGACGAAATCACGGCCGCTGACCGCCCTCTCCGGCCTGCAGCTTCGGCTCGCGCGCACGGCGGACGCGACGTTCGAGGGCCACGCCTTCGACCCCGCAGAACCCGAGCGTCGGCTCGTCGTCGAACTCCTCCTCGACGCCGTGCCCGTCGCGCTCGAGCGCTGCGAGCGCTTCGACGACTCGCTCTTCGAGCAGGGTCCCGGCGACGGGTGCCACGGGTTCCGCTTCGCGCTGCATCCCGATCTCGTGGCGGGCGCGCGTCTGGCGAGCGTCGAGATCGCAAACCTGCCCGGCGGCCCGCGCCGGAGCGTGGACCTTCTGGATGCGCCGTTCGAGCCGTCTCCCTCGCCGGCCGGTGGCGTTGAATGGCTCGGCGGACTGAGGCTCGGGGGCTGGGTGAGGCGCCCGGCGGACGGCGCGACGCCGCTCGTCGAGGCCTATGTCGACGGCGAACGGGTCGCCTTCGCCCGCGCCGACCGCTGGCGCGAGATCGGCGACGGAGCGGCGCCGCGCGTCGAGCCGGCCTTCCTTCTCACCCTGCCGCGCTTTCTCGCCGATGGAAGCGCGCGCCACGTCGAACTGCGTCACTGCGGGCGGCAGCTGCCCGGAAGTCCCGTCGCGCTCGTCGCCTTCGCCGATGCGCTGGAAGCCGACCTCCTCTCGCGCGCCGACCTTCGCGACGAGGCGGCACGCGGGCAGCTTTTCGACCTCGCCTGCCCCGACGCGGTGCCCTTCGAGCGCTTCGCCTCCTTCGATGCGCGCTTCTTTCCCGTCTCCGCCACCCAGCGCCTCGGCAAGCCCGTGGCGCTCGCAGTGATCGGCGAGGAGACGCGCGGGCGCGAGACGCTCGCCGGCCCCGCGCTGAAGGCGGACGGATCGTGGACCGGCGCCACGCTCTCCAGCGAAGACGGACCGACCTCCTTCGGCGCCAACGATCTCGTGCGGTTCCTGGAAGGAGCCGGCGCGCCGAGCCCGGTCGTCGTCTTCCTCGCCGCCGGCGCCGCGCTGCGTCCGGGCGCGCTCGCCCGTCTCGCCTCCGCTCTCGAGAACGACCCGGCGGCGGACATCGCCTATGGCGACCTCCTCCTGCGGATGGAGGACGGCACGCTGCACCCTCTCATGCTCCCGGCCTTCGACGAGGAGCGCTTCCTCGAACAGGGCTCTGCGGCCCTCGCCTTCGCCATGCGCCGGGGCGCGGCGCTGAAGGCGGCCCGCCGGGGCGTGACCGAACTCTTCCGGCTGTTCCTCGCGCCGCTGGAGAACGGCGCCGGCCGGGGCACGCATCTGCATGTGCCGGGCGCGGGCATCGTCCTGGCCGCGCCCGATCCGGCCGTGCTCGGTCCGGTGCTGCAGGCGGCGACGCTCGCCCATTTCGCCGAACGCGGCATCCGCGCCGACGTGGACTTGCGAGCCGAGGCGGTGCTGCCGGCCGTTCGCATGCGCCGGCGCATGGCCGCGCGACCGGCGACGACGATCGTCGTCGACGCGTGCGGCCCGGACGGGCCGGCCGAGATCGGGCCCTGCCTCGAAGCTCTCGAGGCGACGCGCATGCGCACCGGCGCCGGCATCCTTCTCGTCACCGCGCCCCTGTCCGAGGAGCGCCGCCGCGCCTTCGAGCTCGACGGCGTTCCCGTCCTCGAAGCCCTGCCGCGCGAGAGCCGCGCCGCACGCCTGGGGCGGGCGGCCGAGCGGGCCGAGACGCCGCAGCTCTGCTTCCTCGACCCCGGCCTGCGCCCGCTGGCGCCGGACTGGCTCGACGAGCTGACCGGGCGCCTCGCCGAACCGCTGACAGGCGCGGTCGGACCGACCATCCATTCCGCGGGCGGCCTCGTCGCGCAGGCCGGCCTCGTGCTGCGTCCCGCCGGCCGCCACGCCCGCGCCTTTCTCGACCGCCGGGCGGAGGATGCCGGATACGGCGATGTCCTGCGGGTCGCGCGCCAGGTCTCGGCCCTGTCCGGCGCCTGCCTCCTGACGACGCGAACGGCGTTCCTTGCGGCGGGCGGCTTCGACCCGCAGCTCTTCCCCGAGGATGGCGGGGACATCGACTTCTGCCTGAAGCTGCGGGCCCTCGGCCGCCGGCTCGTCGTCACGCCCGACGCGTGTCTGGAGCGGGCGGGCAGCGCTGTCCGGCCCGAGGGCGAGCCCCGACGCCGGCTGCGCGAGCGGGCCGAGCGGCTGCTCTTCGCGCGCTGGCCGGAGGCCTTCGCCTGCGACCCCTTCTACAACCCCCAGCTCGACCGCGGCCCCGTGCCTTATTCGGGACTCGCCTGGCCGCCCGGCGCCATCCGCGCCCGCAGGCCGACCGTCGCCCAGCCCCGGCACCTGCCGCCGGGCTGGTGACCGGAGCCGCGACCCTCAGGGTCCGAGAAGATCGCGCAGGACGGGCAGGTCGCGCAGGGCGCGGACCCAGCCGGCCGGCGCGGGCGCGGCACCGCTCGTGTCCACATGCGTTACCACCGAGAGGCCCGGCCGCAGGCGGTCCGCACCGGGCTGGTCCGCCTCCAGCGCGATGCGGATCGGCAGCCGCTGGACGACCTTGGTGAAGTTGCCGCTGGCATTGTCGGGCCGCAACACGCTGAATTCCGACCCGGTCGCGGGCGCGATCTCGACCACGCGGCCGCGGAACACCGTGCCGCCGAGAGCGTCCACGCTGACGCGGGCCGGCTGGCCGACGGCGACGTAGCGCGTCAGCGTCTCCTTGAAATTGGCGATCACCCAGAGCGTGTCGGGCACGAGGAACATCAGCTGCGATCCCGCCGTCACGTATTGGCCGGGCCGCACGGAGGCCTCGCCCACCTGGCCCGCGCGCGGCGAGTGCACGATCGTGTTGTCGAGATTGATGCGGGCGAGATCGACCTGCGCCTGAGCGGTCCGCACGCTCGCCTCAAGGCCCCGCTTGGAGACCTCCGTGGCGCGCAGCGTCTGCTCGGCGATGTTGATCGCCGCCTCCGCCCGGCGGATACCGGCCTGCGCGGTGCGCAGCGTCGCCAGAACCTGATCGGTCTCCGATTCCGGCTTGAGGCCTCGGCCGGTCAGCGAGCGGGCCCGTTCCGCCTCGGCCTGCGCGCGCGCGAGCTCGGCCTCGGCCTGGAAGAGATCGGCCTTGCGCGCGCCGATCTCGGCCTCGTTCTGCGCCCGCGTCTGGTCGGCGTTGAGAAGCGTCGCCTCGGCCTGCGCGCGCTGCGCCTCGGCCTGTTCCAGCTGCTGGCGATAGATGCGGTCGTCGATCTTCACCAGCGGGTCGCCGGCAGAGACGCGCTGGAAGTCGCGCACGAGAACGTCCGTCACGTAGCCGCTGACCTGCGGCGCCATCACGGTGATCTGGCCGCGCACGTAGCTGTCTTCCGTGGAGACGATCGCGGTCGCGAACGGCCCGAGGCGCCAGGCATAGAGGATGAGGAGGACGCCGGCCAAGGCCACGAAGAGCATCGCGACGACCGTGCCGGGCTTCGGGCGCAGCTTCTTCGGCGTCTCCGCCACCGGCGCGGCGCGGGCGGGCCCTGTCGCGGGCTCCGGCTGGCGGGCTTCCGGGGGCGAGGCGTCCGTCGCCTGATCGGCGGAGCGGGCGATCTGCGCGCTCGTCTCGGCATCGCTGGGGATGGGCGTGCCGGCTTGCGCCCGGTCGCTCCCGGAGCGGATCGTATCCACGGTCAGGACACTCCCTTTGCGGTGAAGGTGGCGGCGAGGATCGACTTCGCCAGCCTGCGGGCCGGCGGCGTCTGCGTCAGCGACCAGACGAGAAACACGAGGGCGATGACGAGGTTCAGCCAGACGACGTCGTTATAGGCGCGCACGTTCGCTTCGCGCGTCACCGCCTGCGACAGCTGCGCGACGCCCTGCGCGCGCAGGCGCACCGGATCGGTGATGAGCGCGGCATAGGGCTGGGCCTGCTGCTGGATGCGCCTTGCCACGGCCGCGTCGGTCGGGTCGACATCGGCGACGAGCAGGGCGGAATATTCGTGCTCGCGATATTGCTGGAACGTGGCGAAGGCGGCCGGGCCGGCGAGCCCGCCGATGCTCTGGGTGAGCGAGAAGACGACGATAAGCGTGATGACGTAGTCGGTGCCGCGCGCCAGGACCGGCGTCATGCCGAGGACGAGAAGCGGGCCGAGAAACATGCCGGCGGCCGTCGACACCAGGAACTGGCTGACGAAGAGATCGTGCGGCCGCGTGAGGTTCGACGCGTCGAGATCCATGCTGCTGCCGACGATCACGAGGACGATCGAGGTCAGGATCAGCGGCACGAGGCGCCTGGGCGAGAACAGGGCGGCGGACAGGGCCGCGCCGAGGACCGTTCCGGCCAGGATGACGGCATAGAGCGGGCGCAACTGGTCCGGCCCCATGCCGAGCGTGCGCAGGAGCCCCGTCGCGGCATAGGTCTGCTCGGAGAGGATGAAGCGCAGGCCCAGCGCGCCGAGCGCGAAGCGGATCGCCTCCCGGGCGCCGAGCCAGCGCGTCTGGATCAGCGGATTGGCGCGATGATGCTCGAGGAAGAAGGCGGCAAGCAGCAGCAGGAGCGCCGCGATCAACGCCTGCGCCATCCAGGGCTGATCCGGCCACCATTGCGTGCGCCCCTGGCCGAGCACCGCGCAGACGAGCGCGAAGGCCGGCGCCATCAGGAGAAAGGTCAGGAGATCGAGCGGCTCGAACACCTTGATGCGCAGACCCGGCGGCAGCTTCAGCACCACCACGGCCGCCATGGAGACGAGCGCCATGCCGAGCTCGAAGAGATAGAGCCCGCGCCAGTCGCCGATGTCGAGAAGCGGCGGCGAGACGAGCCAGGCGATCGGGACGGCGAATTGCGACAGGGCGAAGCCGAGGCTGAGCCCGGCGCCGATGCGGCGCTTCGGAAAGGCCTGCATCATGTAGTAGAGGCCGAGCGAACTCATCGGCGCGGCCGCAAACCCGCTCACCGCCCGGGCGAAGACGGCCGTCGCATAGTCGTTGGCCAGGACATGCACCAGCGTGACCAGCACATAGGCGAGGATGCCGATCTCGGCGAAGCGCCGGATGCCGAATTGCTGGCGTGCCTTCACGAGGAGAAGGTTCGCCGACACGTTGAACATGACATAGGCCGCCGGCAGCCACGCCCCCTCCACCGGCGTCAGCCCCAGCTGTCCCTGGATCTGCGGAAGGTTGGCGGTGACGAGCGCGTTGCCGAGCCCGCCGGTGATGCCGACGAGCACGCCGACGGCGGCATAGGCGAGGCGCACGGGCGGGCGGTGGTAGGGCGTGCCCGGCGAGCCCGGAAGGGTCGGCCGTTCCTCCGCCGTCCAGTTCGGCGGCGGCTCCAGATAATGCGGCTCGCGCATCGCGCTCAGGCGTCCGTCCGGCCGCGGCAGGCCGCGCTGGACGTCGGGACCGCAACCGCTGCGGGACCGATCCCCCGCAAAGCGGGCGTCAGGACAGCCGCACGCCGCCGCGTCGCCCCGTCGGTCGGCGCGGCCGGCATCGGCAGTTCGGTCCGGTCGAGACCAGAGGCGCGGATTGGAGCAGGCATCGGCGAGAAGTGCGCCTCGCCGCCGGATTGTCAAACGCCTCGGGATGCAGGACTGACCTGCGCGAGCGGCGGGGCTCAGCGAGCGGTGTCGGGTCCCCTTCCTTCCCACGGGGCATCGGAAAGACCGGTCGTCGCAAATGACGTACCACTTGAGGACCGCCGCCCCTGCGCGCGGAACGCGTCGCGGGGCGCTAGACTCCGCGTCGCATCCGGATGGAGTCAGACCGGATCCGGCACGGCCGTGGCCCAAAGCACATGCTCCGAGCGGACAGAACGCAATGGAAACCGCCCTCGTCCTCAGCGCCGGCTTTCGGCTGCAGTATCGCACGCTGCAATGCTGCGCCCCGCTGTTCCGCGCGGTCCACGTCTTCGGCACGAGCGCGGCGCGCGACCTCTCCCGTTCGCGGCTCTGCACGCAGTTCCACGAGCGGCCGGACCCCTCCGGCAAGGCCTTCGGCGGGCGGGCGGACGTGGCGGCGGTCCAGGCGCTGCTGGCGTCGCAGCGCATCGACTATCTGATCCCGAGCGACGCCGAGACGACGCGCTTTCTCGCCGAGCACCGGACCGCCTTCGATGCCAAATGCTATCCGGTGCCCGCCGTCGTCGCCTTCGATCAACTCGACGACAAATGGCGCTTCGCGCAGTTGTGCGGGCGGATCGGCGTCCCCCATCCCGAAACGCGGCTCTGCGCCACTTCGGACGACGTCCGCTCGGCCCTCGCCGCGGCGGAGGCCGGTGCGGTCTTCGTCGTCAAGCCCTTGGCGCTCTGGGGCAGTTCCGGGGTCGTGAAGGTCACGGCGGCCGACGCGGCGGCCGTGCTCGCCGGGGTCGCCTATGCGCCGCTCCTCCTGCAACGCTACGTGCCCGGCCCCGAATTCACCACCGTCGTGCTCTGCAAGGGCGGGCGCGTGAAACGCGCGGCGCACTATCGGCGACGGGGCTCCAGCGTCGAGTTCATCGACGAGTCCGAAGCCACGCGCCTTGCCGAGATCGTCGCCTCGCATCTGCGGATCGACGGGATCCTCGTCTTCGACATCAAACGCGACCCGCGGGGGGCGCTCCAGGTCCTCGAATGCAATCCGCGCTTCTGGTACCGGATGGACGTCGCGTTGCGGGCCGGCGTCAACTTCGTCGAACTCGGCCTCTGGCCGCGCCGCTTCCGGCGCACGGCGCGCAGTCCCGTCCGGCTCGAGCGCCTCGACGGGCTGCGCACGGTCCTGTCGCGCCGTCTGCGCGGCCAGCCCGCGCGGTTCGGCGACGACGCGCTGCTTTCGGCCGTGGCCCGCGACCCGCTCGTCTACGCGCTGATGGCGGCAAGCCGCCTCCTTCCGTCCCGGCGCGCCGCAGGCGGCCAGCAGCTCTGATTCTGGACACGCCTGCCTGCGGAACTCGGCCGGAGCTCGCTTGATCTCGATCAAGGCCCTTTCGGCCGCCCCGCCTATGGTGCGCGGATCGCCTGCCGGCCTTCGTGACGAAGCCCGGCGGACCGGACACGCAAGGAGACCTTCATGCAGACCGATACGACGCCCCCCGGCACCGACTTCGTCTCGCCCGCTCTCGCCGCCGGCCAGAAGGCGATCTTCGCCGCCGCGCGGTTTCAGGAGAACTTTCTGACCACGCTGTTCCGCCAGCAGGCCGAGAGCCTGTCCTTCCTGCAGCATCGCTACGAACAGGGCGTCAAGCTGCTGAACGATCTCACCCAGTCGCCCGGCGGCCCCGACGCGATCGACGTCTGCTCCGCCTATGCGGAGACCGCCATGTCCGACTATGCCCGGGAGACCGGCAAGCTCGCCTTCTTCACGGCGGGCCGGCAGCCCGCGAACGGCGCGCAACCGGGCGAGGCGACGGCCCCCGACGGCGAGGCCGGGCCCCAGCCTAGCGACGCCTGAGGCGGGAGACCGGACATGCGAAAGGGCGGATCGTCACCGACCCGCCCTTTCGGAATGTCAAAACGAGGCGGGAGACGAGGGCCGAGCCCTGCGCCTCCCGATGCCTCGAACAGGCCGGAACGGCCTACTTGTTGACAGCGTCCTTGAGGACCTTGCCGGCCGCGAACTTCGGCACGTTGCGCGCCGGGATGTCCACTTCGGCGCCCGTCGAAGGATTGCGCCCCTTCGAGGCGGCACGGTGCGAGACGGAGAACGTGCCGAAGCCGACGAGACGGATCTCCTCACCCTTGGCCATGGACTCCTGCAGAGCCTCGAACACGGCGTCGACGGCCGAATTCGCATCCTGCTTGGAGAGCTTGCTCTTGTCCGCCACCGCAGCAATCAGTTCATTCTTGTTCACGGATGATCCTCCTGTTCTTGCATCGGTCGGCCCGATTCCAAAGGTCCGCAAGGACATTTGCGGAAGCGGCCCGGATCGGCAACGCCAAAATGCCGGATTTCCGGGGCTAGACCGAAAAAAAGGCCGCCCCGAGGGGCGGCCCTGTTACTTGATGACAACTGTGCGTTCAGTGCGCCACAGCGGTTGCACCATCCTCGACCGTCTGGTGGCCCTTCAGAGGCTCGTCCTCCTCCGACCATTCGACGGGCGTCGGCTGGCGCACCAGCGCGTGCTGGAGCACCTCGCCCATCCGCGAGACCGGCACGATCTCAAGCGCGTTCTTCACGTTGTCGGGGATGTCCACCAGGTCCTTGGCGTTCTCCTCCGGGATCAGCACCTTCCGGATACCGCCGCGCAGGGCTGCGAGCAGCTTCTCCTTCAGGCCGCCGATCGGCAGCACGCGTCCGCGCAGGGTGATCTCGCCGGTCATGGCGATGTCGCGGCGCACGGGGATGCCCGTGAGCACCGAGACGATGGCGGTCGCCATCGCCGTGCCAGCGGACGGACCGTCCTTGGGCGTGGCGCCTTCCGGCACGTGCACGTGGATGTCGCGCTTCTCGAAGAGCGGCGGCTTGATGCCGTAGTCGAGGGCCCGGTAGCGCACGTAGGACGCGGCGGCCGAGATCGACTCCTTCATCACCTCCTTGAGATTGCCCGTCACCGTCATCTTGCCCTTGCCGGGCATCATGACGCCTTCGATCGTAAGCAGTTCGCCCCCGACCTCGGTCCAGGCCAGCCCGGTGACGACGCCGACCTGATCGTCGGACTCCGCCTCGCCGTAGCGATAGCGCGGCACGCCGAGCGACTCCTCGAGATTGGCCGCCGTCACCGCGACGGTGGTGGCCTCGCCCTTCAGGATCTTCGTCACCGCCTTGCGCGCGATCTTCATCAGCTCGCGCTCGTAGGAGCGCACGCCCGCCTCGCGGGTGTAGCGCCGGGCGATCTCACGCAGCGCGTCCTCGGCGACGGAGAACTCCTCCGGCTTCAGCGCGTGGTCGCGGATGGCCTTCGGCAGAAGGTGCCGCTTGGCGATCTCGACCTTCTCGTCCTCGGTATAGCCGGCGATCCGGATGATCTCCATGCGGTCCATCAGCGGCCCGGGGATGTTCAGCGTGTTGGCCGTCGTCACGAACATCACCGACGAGAGGTCGTACTCGACCTCCAGATAGTGATCCATGAAGGTCGAGTTCTGCTCGGGATCGAGCACTTCCAGCAGCGCCGAGGACGGGTCGCCGCGGAAGTCCATGCCCATCTTGTCGATCTCGTCGAACAGGAAGAGCGGGTTGGAGCGCTTGGCCTTCTTCATCGACTGGATGACCTTGCCGGGCATCGAGCCGATATAGGTGCGCCGGTGACCGCGGATCTCGGCCTCGTCGCGCACGCCGCCGAGCGCCATGCGCACGTATTCGCGGCCCGTCGCCTTGGCGATGGACTTGGCGAGCGAGGTCTTGCCAACGCCGGGAGGGCCGACGAGGCACAGGATCGGGCCCTTGATCTTCGACTGCCGGCTCTGCACCGCCAGATACTCGACGATCCGCTCCTTCACCTTCTCCAGGCCGTAATGGTCGTGGTCGAGGATCTCCTCGGCCTTCTTCAGGTCGATCTTCACCTTCGACTTCACGCCCCAGGGCAGGCCGAGCAGCCAGTCCATGTAGTTGCGCACGACCGTCGCCTCGGCCGACATCGGGCTCATCTGCCGCAGCTTCTTCAGCTCGGCCGTCGCCTTCTCGCGGCCCTCCTTGGAGAGCTTGGTCTTCTTGATGCGCTCCTCGATCTCCGCGACCTCGTCGCGGCCTTCCTCGCCGTCGCCGAGCTCCTTCTGGATCGCCTTCATCTGCTCGTTAAGGTAGTATTCCCGCTGCGTCTTCTCCATCTGGCGCTTCACGCGCGAGCGGATGCGCTTCTCCACCTGGAGAACGGAAATCTCGGACTCCATGAAGCCGAGCGCCCGCTCGAGCCGCTCGCGCACGCTGATCGTGGCGAGCATCTCCTGCTTCTCGGGAATCTTGATCGCGAGATGCGAGGCGACGGTGTCGGCGAGCTTGGAATAGTCGTCGATCTGGGACGCGGCGCCGACGACCTCGGGCGAGATCTTCTTGTTCAGCTTCACGTAATTCTCGAACTCGGCGACGACGGAGCGCGCCAGAGCCTCGACCTCGACGGGGTCGTCCTCGGTCTCTTCGACGATGCTCGCATGGGCCTCGTGCCAGTCCGAGCGCTCGGTGAAGCTCTCGATCTCGGCGCGCGCCACGCCCTCGACGAGAACCTTCACCGTGCCGTCGGGCAGCTTGAGGAGCTGCAGGACGTTGGCGACGGTGCCGAGCTCGAAGATGGCGTCGGGCGTCGGGTCCTCGTCGCCGGCATTCTTCTGCGTCGCAAGCAGGATCTGCTTGTCGGCGCCCATCACTTCCTCGAGGGCCCTGATCGACTTCTCGCGACCCACGAAGAGCGGGACGATCATGTGCGGGAACACGACGATGTCGCGCAGGGGCAGGACGGGATAGAGCGCCGCCCCCTCGCCCGCGGACCGTTCCGGGAATGTGGACATGGCAGTTTCCTTTCTACGGCTCGTGGCCGTCACAGGCCGTCGAGGCGGGCCCGGTGCGGCACCCGGCGCGACGCCGTTAAGCTCTCGTCATATGGGCAGCGCCGGAGAGCGCTTCCAGTGCGGGCGGCAACCTGTCGCCCGTGATTGGCCGGGACGGCGCAGAGGCCGAAAAAAACCCGCCCCGACGGGGCGCCGGGACGGGTCGGATGGGGTCGTCACGAAGAGACCACCGGCCGAGAGCCGTCAGGCGCTCACGTTCTCTTTCTCGTCCTTGCGCTCGGCATAGATGTAGAGCGGCCGCGCGCGGCCCTCGATCACGTCCTCGGAGATCACGACCTCCTGGACGCCTTCCAGCGTCGGCAGGTCGAACATCGTGTCGAGCAGCATCGCCTCCATGATGGAGCGAAGGCCGCGCGCGCCGGTCTTGCGCTCGATCGCCTTGCGGGCGATCGCCTTCAGCGCGTCCTCGTGGAAGGACAGCTCGACATTCTCCATCTCGAAGAGACGCTGATACTGCTTCACCAGCGCGTTCTTCGGCTGCACCAGGATCTGCACCAGCGCGATCTCGTCGAGATCCTCGAGCGTCGCCAGCACCGGCAGACGGCCGACGAATTCGGGGATGAGACCGAACTTCAGGAGATCCTCGGGCTCGACCTGACGGAACAGCTCGCCCGTGCGGCGATCGTCCGGACCGGCGACATTGGCCGCGAAGCCGATCGAGGTCTTGCGGCCGCGGTCGGAGATGATCTTGTCGAGGCCCGCGAAGGCGCCGCCGCAGATGAAGAGGATATTGGCGGTGTCGACCTGCAGGAACTCCTGCTGGGGATGCTTGCGCCCGCCCTGCGGCGGCACGGAGGCGACGGTGCCTTCCATGATCTTCAGAAGCGCCTGCTGCACGCCCTCGCCCGACACGTCGCGGGTGATCGACGGGTTGTCGGACTTGCGGGAGATCTTGTCGATCTCGTCGATATAGACGATGCCGCGCTGCGCCCGCTCGACATTGTAGTCCGCCGACTGCAGGAGCTTGAGGATGATGTTCTCGACGTCCTCGCCGACATAGCCGGCCTCGGTCAGCGTCGTGGCGTCGGCCATGGTGAAGGGCACGTCGAGGATGCGGGCGAGCGTCTGCGCGAGCAGCGTCTTGCCGCAACCGGTCGGACCGATCAGCAGGATGTTGGACTTGGCCAGCTCGACGTCGTTGTTCTTGGCCGCGTGCGCGAGGCGCTTGTAGTGGTTGTGCACGGCCACCGACAGCACCTTCTTGGCGAAGGACTGACCGATCACGTAGTCGTCGAGGACCGCGATGATCTCCTGCGGCGTCGGCACGCCTTCGCGGGACTTCACCATCGAGGATTTGTTTTCCTCGCGGATGATGTCCATGCACAGTTCGACGCACTCGTCGCAGATGAAAACCGTGGGCCCGGCGATCAGCTTGCGGACTTCGTGCTGGCTCTTTCCGCAGAAAGAGCAATAGAGCGTGTTCTTGGAATCGCCACCGCTCGTTTTGCTCATCCGAATTTCCTTCCGATCCAGTACCTGGTCAGGATCCCGCTTCCGTCCGTGAAAAACGCCCACCGAGCGTAACGATAATCCGCAGCGAACACAAAGCAAGCGGCCTCTTGAAGCGGTAACGCGGCGCCTGCCCATGACGGTTCGATGTCTCTACGCATCAAACCTGCGAAAGCTTGAGCCGCCCTTAACCGGGAACCGAATTCAGGTCCCCGATCGTGGCAGGCCCAAGGCGAGAGGGCCTCAGGCCGAGACCGGCTTCTCCAGAGCTTCGCGCGAGGAATAGACCTTGTCGATCAATCCGAAGGCCTGCGCCTCGTCCGAGGTCATGAAGTGGTCACGATCGAGCGTGCGGTCAATGGTCTCGTAGTCCTGGCCGGTGTGCTGGACATAGACCTCGTTGAGGCGGCGCTTCAGCTTGATGATGTCCTGCGCGTGGCGCTCGATGTCCGAGGCCTGGCCGGAGAAGCCGCCCGAGGGCTGGTGCACCATGATGCGGGCGTTGGGCGTAGCGAAGCGCATGTCCTTCTGGCCGGCGCAGAGCAGCAGCGAGCCCATCGAGGCGGCCTGTCCTATGCAGAGCGTGGACACGGCGGGGCGGATGAACTGCATCGTGTCGTAGATGGCCATGCCGCTCGTTACCACGCCGCCGGGCGAGTTGATGTAGAGGGCGATCTCCTTCTTGGGGTTCTCGGCCTCCAGGAACAGGAGCTGGGCGCAGACGAGCGTCGCCATGGAGTCCTCGATCGGACCGGTGATGAAGATCACCCGCTCCTTCAGGAGGCGCGAAAAGATGTCGTAGGCGCGCTCGCCACGATTGGTCTGCTCGACGACCATCGGCACGAGGTTCATCGCGGTTTCGACGGGGTGCTTCATCGGTTCGTCATCTCGTTCTTCGGCCCGTCGATGCCGGCGCCGCGAATCGGCATCCGGCCCGGGAATCGGGTCTTCGTATCCTGAGGTCCGTAGATAGGCCTTCCGCCTTGCGCGATGCAAGGTCGGGCGCGGCGCCATGCCGCGACCGCGCGGCTCGCATAGGGGGTCGAGCGCTCACGTGCGCCCTGCGGCGTCCGGCCCGTCCTCCGCCTCGTCGAGGTCGGACCTGCTGGGCGGGATGAGGCGTCCGCGCGCGTCGAGGAGACCGAAGTCCTCTCCGGCCCCAGGCGCTCCCGGCGCCGCGGGGCCACGGGGCGGCAGCCCGGCGGGTGCCGTCTGCGGCGCCGGCGCGGGGGACGGCACGGCCGCCGGCTCGGGCGGCGTCAGATGGATCGGCGGGGCGTTGCCGCGCTTGTCCTCGCCGAACCAGACGGTCATGTGCGGGAAGGGCAGCTCGATGCCGCGCTCGTCGCTCATCCGCTTGACGATCTCGCGATAGGCGCGGCCCACCGCCCATTGCGTGCTCGGCTTGGTCATCATGCGGCCGCGCACGATGATCGCCGAGTTCGCCAGTTCCTGCACGCCCCAGAGGTCGAACTCGCCGATGATGTTCTGCCCGACCTCCGTGGCGCGGAGCTCGTCGAAGGCCTCGCGCATCATCACCTTCACCTCGTCGATGCTCTCGCGATAGGCCACGGCGACGTCGGCGACGTAATAGGCGAAGTCCTTGGAGAAATTGGCGACCCGGTCGACCGAGGAGAAGGGGATGAGATACCAGGTGCCTTCCACGGTGCGCAGGCCGACCGAGCGCACCGTCAGCTGCTCCACCGTCCCCGAAATGCCGTTCAGCTCCACGATGTCGCCCTCGTTCATGGCGTTCTGGATCTGGATGAAGGCGCCTGTGATGATGTCCTGCACCAGTTTCTGCGAGCCGAAGCCGACGGCGAGACCGATGACGCCGGCGCCGGCGAGAAGCGGCGCGATATTGATGCCGATCTGCGAGAGGACGAGCATGGACACAACCACGATCATGGCGATGGTGAAGGCGTTGCGGAAAAGGGAGAGTAGAGTGCGCTCGCGCGAGGTCGGCACGCGGCCGAACTTCGGGTTCAGGCGATATTCCACCCAGGAGGAGATCGCGACGTAGACGGCGAAGCCGATGGCGACGACGATCATCGCGCCGATGAGGCCGCCCACCCAGCGCTGTCCGCGCTCGGTCGCCATCCAGTCCGAGACCGAAACGAGGCTCCAGGCCTCGAGGGTCGTCGCGATCACCGCGAGGATGACGAGCACCCGCGCGACGGTGAGCGCGCTCGGGATGAAGCCGTTGAGCCGCCGCTCGAAGAGCGGAAGGCGCTCCTTCACGCTGTCGGGCACCTTCACGCCGCGCACGATCAGACGCGCGAGGATGGAGGCGACGAGGCCGCCGAGCGCCATGGCGCCGACCGTCTTCAGGGTCGCCAGCGTCATGAAGGCGAGCCCGTCCTCCGGACTGCGCAGCCAGACGAGATAGAGGGCGGCGACGAAGAGCGCCGCGAGCGCCCACCAGATCTGGCCGATGAAGGCGTGGACGCGGGCGCGAAGGCTCGTGTCGCCGTTGCGCTTGGCGCGTTTGAGCCTCTCGCGCACGATGCCGCGATTCCTGAGGATCAGGCCGATCGCCAGAAGCGCGCAGGCCGTGACCACGAAGAAACGGACGGCGTCGGCGGCGCGCGGCGAGGAGCTCTGCTGGACGAGCGGCGCCACGAACATGAACGTGTAGCCGAGCACCGAGATGACGCGGGAGAACCAAAAGAACCAGTAGCGGGCGTGGCGGTCGCTGAAGGGCGTCATCCGCAGGGCCGGCCGCGTCGGCGAGGCGAAGGCGCGCAGCACGATCTTGGCCGATTCGATCGCCAGGAACGCGTTGAGGAAAAGAAGCTGGTTCAGCGTGGGGCGCGCGTCGAAGGCCGCGACGGCGACGACATAGCCGACGAGCGCGGCGCCCGCCACGGCGAGCGTGTCGATCAGCGTCGCCAGCGCCAGGAGCAGCAGCTTGGAGATCGGGCCCGCCCTCTCGGCGCGTCGCGAGAGGCGCGCGATGGGGCCGCGCTTGAGGAGGCTGGCCAGAGCGAGCGCCGCGAAGACGGAAGCGGCCACCAGCGCCACGGGGGCGACGGTCTGCAGAAGGTTCGGAAGGTCGAGGCTCTCCGCGCCGGAGGCCAGATCCACCGCCGCCATGAGACTGTCGGCGATGCCCTTCGAGGTCTCGATCGCCCCGTCGATCACCATCTGCATGGAGGCGGCGATGCGGCCGGCGAGCGTCTCCGCCAGCGCCTCGCCCGGCATCGCCGCCTCCCCCTCGCCGCTGGCCTGCTCCGGCGCCTTGTAGGCCGAGGCCTTCAACGATTCGACGAGCTTCTGCCGCGTCGCGTCGTTCTCGAGGATGCGGATGAGATCGTCGAGGCTGGCGGTATCGGCCTCGGCCTCCGCGCCTTGGGAAGCGGCGGGCTTCGAGACGGCGCCCGGCAGGGAGGCGGGCGAAGACCCGGTGCCCTGCGCGCCCGCGGCGAGCGTCGCGAGAAGGAGGAAGCCGGCGACGAAGGCCGCCAGCCGCTGGACATATCGTGTCATGGCATTCCGAACCGTGTGATCCTTCGCGCCTCTCCCCGGTGCGTGTCGGGAGGCGCGCCCGAACGCTCGGCGAACCGTCGGGCAAGCGAAGGATGTGGCAGGGGCGCCAAAGAAAAAGGGCCGGCTAGCACCGACCCTTTCCAAGGCTCCGGTGATCGCGTCGATCAGGAAGCGAGGACGGCCTCGTCCTCGTCGTCGCCTTCCATCAGCTCTTCCTTCGTCACCGGCTTGTCGGTCACGTCGGCATTGGCGAGGAGGTGGTCGACGACCTTCTCCTCATAGAGCGGGGCGCGCAGGCTGGCGAGCGCTTCCGGATTGGAGCGGTAGAACTCGTAGATCTGCTGCTCCTGGCCGGGATAGCGGCGGATCTGCTCGAAGAGCGCGCGCTGCATGTCGTCGTCGGAGATCTGGACGCCGGCCTTCTCGCCGATCTCGGACAGGACGAGGCCCAGGCGCACGCGGCGCTCGGCGAGGCGGCGATATTCCTCGCGCGCCTTCTCCTCGGTCGTGTCCTCGTCCTCGAAGGTCTTGCCCGAGCGCGTCAGCTCGCTCTGGACCTGGTTCCAGATGTTGCCGAACTCGGCCTCGACGAGCTTCTCGGGCAGGTCGAAGCTGTAGTCCTTGTCCAGCGCGTCGAGCAGCTGGCGCTTGACCTTCTGGCGGGTGGCGAGGCCGAACTGGCTCTCCAGCTGCTCGCGCACGACCGTGCGCAGGCGCTCCAGCGATTCGAGGCCGAGCTTTTTGGCGAGCTCGTCGTCGATCTCCAGCGATTCGGGCGCGAGCACCGCCTTCACCTTCACTTCGAAGCTGGCCGCCTTGCCGGCGAGATGGGCAGCGCCGTAATCCTCGGGGAAGCTGACCTCGACGGTCTTCTCCTCACCGGCCGAGACGCCGACGAGCTGCTCCTCGAAGCCGGGGATGAACTGCTTGGAGCCGAGCACGAGGTCGCTGTCCGTCGCCGAACCGCCCTCGAAGGCCTCGCCGTCGACCTTGCCGACGAAGTCCATCGTCACCTTGTCGCCGTCGGCCGCCGCGCCGTCCTTGGGCGCGTAGGTGCGGGCGCTGCCGGCGATGCGCTCGACCTGCTCGTTCACTTCCTCTTCCGAGATCTCGACGACCGGGCGCTCGATCTTGATGCCGCTCGTCTCCTTGAGCTCGAAGCTCGGGAGCGTCTCGTAGGAAAGGGTGAAGGCGAAGTCGGTCTCGCCGCGCAGAACCTTCTCGGCCTCGGCCTCGTTCTCGCTCATGGCGATCTCGGGCTGCATGGCGGAGCGCTCGTTGCGCTCGGCGATCACGTTGCGCGGGGTCTCGTTGATGATCTGGTTGACGATCTCGGCCATCATCGAGCGGCCGTACATCTTGCGAAGATGGCCCATCGGAACCTTGCCGGCCCGGAAACCCTTCAGCTGCACGCGATCCTTCGCTTCGTGAAGCCGCGTCTGAAGACGCGCCTCGAGGTCGGATGCGGGAACGACTATCTGCAGCTCGCGCTTCAGGCCCTCGGCCTTGGTCTCCGTTACCTGCATGCTCATACCTTCGATCTGTCCGCGGTCGCTCCAGTCCGGATGGCCGGAGCGCCGTCGATGTTTTCGTTATGCGCGACGATGGTGCGGGTGGAGGGACTTGAACCCCCATGCCTCACGGCGCTTGGACCTAAACCAAGTGCGTCTGCCAATTCCGCCACACCCGCTTTACTGCGACCACGCAAGGGCGCCGCGAAGCGCGTCTCTATATCACCGGCCCCTGGGGCGCGAAAGAGCCAATCCGGGCCTTCGAGAGCGTGAATCGCGGGCGCTCGCCACCGGTCGGACGCCGCTCGTCCGGCACACCAGACCGGCGCACCGCGCCCCAATCATCAACTTCGCTGACGTATTGCCTTGCGCGAGCCATGCGGCAACGGCGGCCGGACGCCCTGCCACGCCACGGTCGAATTTCGTTAAGGTATTGTTTCTCTTCGCGATAACGGCGTCGATGTTGCGATGCACAATGCGCATCGCAGCTATGCAGAACGACCTCTGGTGAGGACGGGGAGCAGGACCTAATTTCTGGACAACGAAAACGACTGAAGCAGCCACCGAGGCTCGCTTCAATCGGTTGAAAGAGGGACCACGAGGGTCATGAACATCGTCCGCAGCTACAACAACTGGCGCCGTTTCCGCGAGACCTGCAGCGAGCTGAACCGCCTGTCGCAGCGCGAGCTCGCCGACCTCGGCATCGCCCGCACCGACATCCCGACGGTCGCCCGCCGCTCGATCGGCTGAACCATTCGAATTCCACCGGACCATCCTCCTCCCAAAGGTCCGGTGGGTGGAAGCCCACGCTTCTCCTCCCAATCGCGTGGGCTCTCGAAAGCCGCCCGTCGGGTCCTTTCCCCGACGGGCGCCCAGAGATTGCAGAGCTTCGCAGCGGCTCCTCCTCCCAATCGCCGCTGTGGATCAGACCCGCACCTCCTCCTCCCAATCGGTGCGGGTTGTCTTAGACGCTCGCCGGGTCCTCCCCCGGCGAGCGCAAGGTTCCAGAGCTTCGCCGAGCCATCCTCCTCCCAAAGGCTCCGGCGG
>NZ_LMRD01000012.1 GCF_001425575.1 Aurantimonas sp. Leaf443
GAACGAGGAGTCCACCAAGCTCCAGGCTCTGCAGGTCAAGCAGCAGCTCGGCGTCCAGGCCCTCTCCATCGCCAACCAGTCGGCTCAGAACGTCCTGTCTCTTTTTCAGTAGGCCAGACGGAAGATAAGACTATCGGGTAGGCGTCACTACGAACCGAACGACTTCCGCGCGGCCTCTCCGGCCCCCAACGCCCCCGGTCCGAAAGGATCGGGGGCGACTTCGTCTCGGGCGTCCGACACGTCCGCACAAGCTTGAGACGCCAGATTGCGGCGCAACGCGATCTCCCCGCAGTTCTCTCAGGCGTCATCCATGGCCATGTTCGGCGGCATTCAAGCCCAGCAGTTCGTCAGCAATCTCAGCGCTCTCGGCGCACGCAAGCTGAGCGCCCTCGCGCTCATCGGCGTGCTCGTCGTCTCGGTGGTGGGGCTCGGCACCTACTATCTGTCGCGGCCGGACATGGAGGTCCTCTATACCGGTCTCGACCGGCAGGACGTGGCGCGCATCGGCGCCGAACTCACCGATGCGGGAATCCGCTTCGACGTGAACGCGGCCGGCGACACGGTCTCCACCTCCTTCAGCCAGACCGCCAACGCCCGCATGCTGCTGGCCGAGAAGGGCCTGCCGCGCTCGGAGAATGCCGGCTACGAGCTCTTCGACAAGATGGGCTCGATGGGCCTGACCTCCTTCATGCAGGAAGTGACGAAGGTGCGCGCGCTCGAAGGCGAGATCGCCCGCACGATCCAGACCCTGCAGGATGTGCGGGCCGCCCGCGTCCACATCGTCCTGCCCGAACCCGGCACGTTCCGCCGCGAGACGCAGAAGCCCTCCGCGAGCGTCGTGGTGCGCACCGACAACGCCGAGGACTTCAAGTCCGCCGAGGCGATCCGCCATCTCGTCGCCGCCGCCATCCCCGCCATGTCGATCGATCAGGTGACGGTCATCAACACCGACGGCACGCTGCTCGCCTCGGGCGACGATTCCTCCACCGCCGCGCCCTCCAAGATGATGGGCTTCGAGGCGGTCGTCTCGCGCAATGTCGAGGACACGATCCGGCGCACGCTCGCGCCCTATCTCGGCGTCGGCAATTTCCAGGCCAGCGTCTCGGCCCGCCTCGACACCGACAAGCGCTCCGTCAACAGCCGCGTCTTCGATCCGGACGGCCGCGTCGAGCGCTCGACCCGCACCGTGCGCGAAACCGGCCAGAGCACCGACAGCGAGCAGAACGCGGCCACGACCGTGGACCAGAACGTGCCGCAGCAGGCGCAAGGGGCGGCCCCCGCCGACGGCACCAAGTCGAGCGAGGCCAAGGAGCGCCGCGAGGAACTCACCAATTACGAGATCAACGAGACCACGACCCAGACCGTTTCGGACGGCTACGACGTGAAGCGCCTCTCGGTCGCCGTCGTCGTCAACTCCAAGCGCCTCGCCGAGACGCTGGGCACCGACGCCACGCCCGAGGCGCGCGACGCCGCCATCGGCCGCATCAGGGCCCTCGTCGCCTCGGCCGCCGGCTTCCAGGAAAGCCGCGGCGACCAGATCGAGGTGACGGCGGTGGACTTCGTCTCCAACGGCGAGAGCCTCGACCCGATCCCCGCGCCGAGCTTCATGGAAATGGCCATGCGCCAGTCCGGCACGCTCATCAACGCCCTCACCATCCTCGCCGTCGCCGTCCTCCTCATCTGGTTCGGCCTGAAGCCGGCCATCCGGGCCATTGCCGCCCCCGCCGGCGGACAGGATGCGGCCGACGGCTCGATCGAACTGCAGAATGCCGGCCTCGAAGGGCTCGGCCTCGGGCAGGAGATGGGCATGGGCATGGACGGCTCGCTCATGGGCGGCGCCATGGGCATGGGCTCGGACTTCATGATCGAGGACCTGACCCGCAACGCGGCGAACTCGCCGCAGGCCCGCCTCGAGAAGCTCATCGACTACGACGAAGTGCAGGTCGCTTCGATCCTCAAGACCTGGATTCACGAGAAGAAAGAGGCGGCCTGATCCATGATTTCCCTCGCACAGTATTTCGCGGAACGCTCGGGCGACGACTTCACCCCCTTCCGTGCTCCCGCACCCGCCAAGGCCGAGCCCGTCGCCGTGCGCAGCCTGGCCGCCCGAAAGCCGGCCCCGACCGGCGAGCGACGCCTGGCGACGCGGCCGCTGAAGACGCTGGAAGCCGGCGTCGTGGAGGCGGCCGAGCGCCCCGCGCGCCGCCCGGCCGCCGCTGCCAAGCCCGCACCTGCCAAGCCCGCGCCCCAGCGCATCGCGGCCCCCGAGCAGCGCCTTGCCGAGCCGGTCGCCGTGCGGCCCGCCTTCCGCCCCGCGCCGAAGGCCGCGCCCGTCCAGGCCGAGCCGCTGGTCAGCGCGCGCATCCTCGAGGAGGAGCGCCAGCAGTTCGCCGCCGAGCGCGCCGCCTACGAGGCCGAGCGCGCGCAGATGAAGGCCGAACTCGACCAGGCAAGCGTCTCGGCGCGGCTCGAAGGCATGCTCAACGGGCGGCGCATGGCCCGCGAGGAAATGCAGCCCGAGATCGAGACGCGCCTCGCCGCGATCCGGCAGGAGCTTCTTTCCGAGCATCAGGAGACGCTCGCCCGCGCGCGGGCCGAATGGACCGAGCTGCAGGCCGATCGCCTGGCGCGCCACATCAGCGAGGAACTCGCCCAGCTCGAGAGCGTGCTGAAGGAGACGTTCCAGGCCGTGCTGCGGCCGCTCGCGCTCGACGCCCGCCGCCGCCAGACGGTGGACGAACTCGTCGACGCCGTGCGCACGATCGCGCTCGACGGCCAGCCCTACCGTATCAACGCCTCCGGACCTGCCGATCTCCTCGAGGAGATGGGCAAGCGGCTCGGCGACCGCGCCGACCTCGTCTCCTTCGCCGTCGACGAGACGCGCACCGAAGTGCGCATCGACGCCGACAACACGGTCATCGAGACGCGTCTCTCCTCCTGGCAGCAGGCGCTCGAAGAGGCGCTTTCGTGAGCCAGATAGACGCCCAGCCGCCCGTCCAGCCGATCATCATCGTGCGCCGCAACAAGGCGCACGAGGACCATCACCATGGCGGCGTGTGGAAGATCGCCTTCGCCGACTTCATGACGGCGCTGATGGCCTTCTTCCTCGTGATGTGGCTCGTCAACGCCACGGACGAGAAGACGAAGAAGCAGGTCGCGCAATATTTCAACCCGATCCAGCTGAACAGCGTCACGCCCAATTCGCCGGGCATCGACGACGGCCAGACGCAGTTGCCCTCGGGCGGCGCGGCCAAGGAGGGCGAGCCCGTCAATCCCGGCGCGGTGGAGCCCAAGCCCGTCGCGGGCGAGGCGACCGGCGGCGAGGAGCAGGCGATCTTCCGCGATCCCTACGCCGTCCTGGCGGAGATCACCGCGCAGGACGCTTCCTCGGCCAAGGTCGAGGGCGGCGTGCCCGACGGCACGGGCCTGCCGGGCCTGAACGGCGGCGAGGCGTTCCGCGATCCGTTCGACCCGACCTCCTGGCAGCTCCAGCCCAATTCCACCGCCACCGATCCCGCGGCCAAGATGCGCCCGTCCGAGTTCGAGACGGTGGCGACCGACGTCGTGGCGCCGCCGCCGGCACCCGCCGCGCCCGCCGCCGCCGCCGCGCCGGACGTGCCGCTGCCGGAGGGCGAGAGCGTCACCGCCAAGGCCGCCGCGCTCAAGGCCGAGATCGAGAAGGCCGTGCCCGGTTCGGGCTCGGGCATCGAGGTCACCGAGGGAGACGGGGGTCTGACGATCTCGCTCGCCGATTCGCTCACGACGGGCATGTTCGAGATCGGCTCGGCCAAGCCGCGCGCGGAGACGATCCGCATGATGGAGAAGATCGCCGCCATCCTCTCGGAGAAGAAGGGCGATCTCGTCATCCGCGGCTACACGGATGCGCGCCCCTATGCCGGGCAGAACTACGACAACTGGCGCCTCTCCACCTCGCGCGCCCACATGGCCTATTACATGCTGTCGCGCGGCGGTCTCGACGAGAGCCGGGTGGAAAGCATCGAGGGCTATGGCGACCGCAAGCCGCGCGACCCCGCCGATCCGCTCGCGGCCGTCAACCGGCGCATCGAGATCCTCCTCAAAGAGCCCCGTCCATGAGCCTGCGCCCGGCCGTCCTCGCGGCGGCGACCTTCCTCTCGCAGCCGGTCCACGCCACGGAAGCGCTCGTCCTGAAGGACGAGTTCGCGACCCGGGTCGTGGCGGTGCGGCCGGGCGTCGAGCGGGCGCCGGGCGCAGCCCCCATGGGCGAGGGCATCCCGCTGGTCGATCCGATGACCACCGGCAATGTCGGCCCTTCCGGCGACGGTCCCGTCGTCGCGCCGCCGAAGGCCCATGCGATCGACGCCGAGACGGCCGCGCGCTCGGTCACGCTCGGGCGCGCAGGCGCCGGCGCGGGCGAGGCGGATGGCCCGCCGCGCCAGCCCTATCCGGTGACCGCCGAGGCCGCGTCCGAAGCCGGAGCCGAGACCGCGGCGCCGGCTGCGGCGGCCGAACCGGACCATGCCGCAGCGCCGGAGCACGGCGGCGAAGGGCACGCGGCGGCCCCGCCCGCCACGCGGCAGACCATGCCCTTCGACATCGTGCGCACGATCCAGTTCCTGCAGGACCAGGTGGCCTACGGCAACGGCCGCGCCATCCGCGTGCAGGCGCTGCTCCTGCAGCGGTTCGCCCCGGTCTTCCTGCAGATGGATCCCGCCATCTGGAAGGACCCGCGCAACCTGCGCGCCGGCGTCCTCTTCACCCTGTCCGGCGGCACGCCCGACCTTCTCGAACGGCTGCAGACGAGCGGCGCGCTGGACGAGAGCCAGAAGGCGCTGGTCGACGGGGCGACCGCCTATGTGCGCAACGATCTCAAGCGCGCCGAGACGCAATTCGCCGGGCTCGACCTGTCCACGCTGGAGCCGGGGCTCGCCGCCCATCTCAACCTCGTCCTCGGCCAGATCCGCCAGACCGACGCGCCGGCGATCGCCGTCGCCCATCTCGACCGGGCGCGGCTTCTGGCGCCCGGCGGGCTGATCGAGGAGGCGGCGCTGCGGCTGGAGGCGATGATCGTCGACGGGCTCGGCGACCACGCGCGGGCCGACAGCCTGGCGCGGCAGTATTTCGACCGCTATGCCGGCTCCTCATACGCCGCCAATTTCCAGGCGCGCTTCGTCGCGACCTACGCCGCCCGCCAGGCCGATCCGGACGAGGCGATGGCGACCATGACCGATCTCATCGCGGCGCTGCCGGACGCGGACCGCAGGGGCATCTATCTCGCGGCCGCGCGGCGCACGCTCGTCGCCGGCAATCTGCGCTTCGCCGAGCTTGCCGCGGACGCGGCGCTCGCGACCGCCGGGGCGACGCCCGCCGACCTCGAACGCGCGCGCCTCTACAAGCTCGCCGCCACGGCCGGCCGGTCCGGCGATCCCACGGTCATGGCCGAGGTCGCCTCGATCGACCGCGCGGTCCTGCAGCCGGAGGACGTGACGCTCCTGGAGGCCGCCCACTCGGTCGTCGACGAGATCGACCGCTCGATCGATTTCAGTGGGCTCGAGGCGGAGGCCGGGGCCGAAGAGGGCGTCGCGCCCTCGGCCGTCGTGAGCCGGGCGGAGCAATTGTTGAACGAGGTCTCCGCCGATCTCGGGAAGGTGCAGCCATGAAAGTGCAGACCTGGACGCCGATGCCGGACTTCGCGCCCGAACCTGGCCGTGCCGGCAAGGGCGGCGCGGACTATGGCGACCAGTTCGACCGGGCGGTGCGCGCGGCGTCGAAGGAGCCTGCGGGCGAGACGCCGTCGGCAGAGCCGGACGAGCGCGCCGAACGCAAGCCGGAGAAGGCCGCGAAGCCTCACGAGCGGCCGGAGTCCCGCGGGCCCGTCCGGGCGCCGTCCGGGCACGCGGCGCGTCCCGACGGCACGTCGAAGGGCCGGGAGACGATCGCGCGCGACGACGGCACGAAAGCCGAGCTCGACCAGGAGGCCGACGAGGCTTCGGCGACGCCCGTGGACCCGCTCAATCTCGGACAGGTCATTTCGAGCCTCGCGACGGTCCGGCCTCCGGCCCAAGGCGGACGGGACGTCGAGGGCGAGGAGCCGCAGGGTTCTGCGGCGATGCCGGTTCTCGGCGACGAAGCCGGGACGGGCGAGGGCGCGGCGGAAGGCACCGGCGCCCGCGGGACCGTGCGCCTCGAGGTTCTCGGCATGGAGACGCATTTCGAGCCGACGGTGCGCGACGTGGTCCTGGTAGAGGGCAGCGCCGGGAACGACGGCGCCGAACCGGAGAGCCAGGAGGCGCCGGCGATCAAGCTGAGCTTCGACGAGGTTCTCCAGCGGCTCGACCGCTCGGTGCCGGCCGCCGCCGCGCAAATCACGCTTCCTGCGGCGCCCGGGGCCGGAATTCCGCGCGAGACCGGTCTGTCGCCGGGCGCTCCGGCCCGTGCGCGCCTGCGCGCCGGGGAGGAGATCCCGAAGCTCGACCGCGCGTCCGAAATCGCGGGCGAGGCGGCGCAGTCCGTCGCGGCCGGCGAGGACGCCTTGCCCGCGCCGGAGGACAGGACCGAAATGCCTTTGCCGCGCGTCGCCGCGACCCGGCGCGAGGACGGCGAGGGCGCGCCCCGCCGCTCCGCCGCCCTGGAGGCCGCCGCAGCCTCCGGCGCCGACGAGGCCGGTACCGGCCGCCTCGCCGCGACGACGACCGGCGGCACGAGCACGCCGCTCGCCGGCATCGCCTCGCTCACCAGCCAGGTCGCGGGCCGCGTGATCGACAGTTTCGGCGGTGCGGGCGGCTTCGCCCAGCGCCAGGCGGATCTTCCCTCCGGCCAGACCCATCTGCGCATGCAGGCGGGCGGCGCCGCGCTGAAGACGCTGACCATCCAGCTGCAGCCCGAGGATCTTGGCCGCCTCGACGTCTCCATGCGCCTCATCGACGGAAAGCTGACGCTGGAAGTGGCGGCCACCGAACGCCACACCGCGCAGGTGCTGGCGAGCGATCGCGAGGGTCTGCGCAAGCTCCTCGAGCATGCGGGTTTCTCGCTCGACGACGGTTCGATCGTCATCCAGACGCGCGACGTGTCGAGCTTCGCCGCCAGGCCCTCCGCCGATGCGCAGGGGCAGCAGGACGGATCGGCCGCCGGGCAGAACCGCGGCGGGCAGGCCTCGGGCGGGTCCGACGGCCAGTCGCCGGACCGGCGCGCGCGCGGCGGCGAGGACGAGACCCTTCGTCAAGCGGCCGCCCGTCCGGGCGCTGCCGGCACCGAGGCGCCGGGCCGCCGTTCAGGGACGACCTACCTGTGATGCATTCGGGCAACGCAGGGTCCCGCGGCGCGCCGAAAGCGACCATTTGCGGGCCTTGCGCGAGCCTTTGACGAAGCTGGGCGCGCAAGGCCGGCGCCGCTTTTACGCCTCACCGACACCGATCATTAACCCTATCATCAGTTTTAGGGATAGCGCCTCAGCCGCCCGTTTCGGTATCAATATCGTTAACGAAACACAGCCGAGGCGGAGGCTAATATGATTGTCGTGGTCGATAACCGAGATCTTGTGACGACCGGGTACAAGTCGATGTTCGGTGGCGAGGGTGTCTCTGCTGCCGGCTTCGGAGTGAACGAGTTCAAGGACTGGGTCGAAACCGCAGCCGATGCTGACGTGTCGGCGGTCGAAGCTTTCCTTCTCGGGGACTTTCCCGAGCGTCATGCCTTCACGCGTCTCGTCCGCAGCCGCTCCACGGCGCCGTTGATCGCGCTCGCCGAGACCAAGGCGCTGAACTCGACGCTGGACCTCTTCGCCGCCGGCATCGACGACGTCGTCACCAAGCCCGTCCACGTCAAGGAGATCCTGGCCCGGGTCGGCGCCATCCGCCGCCGCGAGGCCGCTTCGGACCGCAGCCGCACCGTGGTCGGCGAGATCTGCGTCTATTCCGACGGCCGCGATCCGGAAGTTGCCGGTTCGGCCATGATGCTGCCGCGCCGCGAGCGCCGCATCCTGGAATATCTGGTCGCCAATTACGGACGCCGCGTCACCAAGCAGCAGCTGTTCAGCGCGATCTATGGCATTTTCGACGAGAACGTCGAGGAGAACGTCATCGAGAGCCACATCTCCAAGCTGCGCAAGAAGCTGAAGATGCGCCTGGGCTACGACCCGGTCTCGTCCATGCGCTATCTCGGCTACGGCATCGGCGTCTGACGGGCTTTGCCGCCGCGCCGCCTCGCGGCTGCAAAGCAAGCGTTAAGTAAAAATTTACCAATACAAAAAGACCCGCCGCGAACCGGCGGGTTTTTTGTTGCAATCCCAAAATCTAGTCTTCCTTCCGCCGCCGTTTGGCCGGAATCCGGCAGCTTGGGACAAGCTTCGGCCCCTAGACATTCCCGGAGGTTTCCTTCCAGAGAAAGTTTGGCCATGAGCATCGGCGGAATGCTTCGCACCAGCGTGTCCGGTATGAATTCCCAGGCCGTTCGCCTTGGTTCGGTCTCCGAGAACATCGCCAATTCCAGCACCAACGGCTACAAGCAGAGCCAGGTCGAGTTCTCCTCCCTGCTCGGCTCCTCGAACGGCGAGTTCCGTTCCGACACGGTCCAGGCCAATGTCCGGCGCCTCGTCAGCGAGCAGGGCTCGGTGACTGCGACCGGCAACAACACCTCCTCCTCCAAGGTCGATCTCGCGATCAACGGCACGGGTTTCCTGGTCGTGACGGATGGCGACGGCGGCTACTTCCTGACCCGCGCCGGCTCCTTCACCAAACAGGCCGACGGCTCCATGGTGAACGCGGCCGGCTACACGCTGGTCGGCTATCCCGCGGACTCGCAGACGGCCGCCGCGCCGGCGCTCAACAGCTTCGTCGGCCTCGAGCCGATCAATCTCGGCACGGCGCTCCTCAGCTCCAACCCCACGACCGAGGGCATCCTCACCGTTCCGCTGAACGACACGTTCGTCCCCGGCACGGCCGCCACCTTCACGCAGACCGGCGCCTTCAAGGTGACGGGCGGCACGTCCACGCCCGGCGACAAGATCACGTTCGATCTGGCGATCGACGGCGGCACGGCGCTGCCGATCGAGGTCGTCTCGACGGCGACCTCCGCCGGTCTCTCCAGCCTGACGGCTCAGGACTTCGCCAACGCCATCAACGCACAGGCGCCCGGCGTCGCCTCGGTCGACAAGTCCGGCAAGCTCGTCGTCCGGTCGAACACCGACGAGATCGGAACCGACAGCTCCATCGCCATCTCCAACATCGCTCTCGTCCAGGGCGGCACGGCGCCGTTCCCGACCGCGCCGACCTTCACCGGCTTCGACGCGACGCCCGCCACGGCCCCGACCGGGACGGTCGCCTTCCGCCCGACGGACAACACGGCGGACACCGTCGGCAGCAACTCGACGATCTCGACCTCGATCACGGTCTACAACAATTCCGGCGAGGCGATTAAGCTCGACATCTACTATACGAAGACGGCCAAGAACACGTGGGAGATGGCCGTGTTCGACAGCCGCACCGCGGCGGTCGGCACCTCCACGGCACCGTTCCCCTACGGCGGCTCGGGCACCGACCCGATCGCGCAGGCGACGCTGAACTTCGACGGCACGACCTTCCAGCTGGCCAGGATCTCGGACGTGCAGGGCGGTGCGTCCGCATCGGTGCAGGATGCCGGCCGGAACATCTTCAACATCGACCTGTCCTCGATCGGCGGCTCCACCAACTTCGCCCTCGATCTCTCCAACACCACGCAATACACCGGCACCACGCAGCCGCTGGAGGCCAAGGTGAACGGCAATCCGGCGCAGGTGATCGACAAGATCACCATCTCCGCCGAGGGTCTCGTCACCGCCACCTTCGATTCCGGCACGTCGGTCGACCTCTACAAGATCCCGCTCGCCAAGGTGGAGAGCCCCGACAGCCTGCTCAGCGTCGCCGGCAACGCCTACAGCATCGGCCAGGCCTCGGGCGGCGTGCTGCTCGGCTACGGCGGTTCGGGCGGCTTCGGCGATCTCGTCCACGGCTCGCTGGAGGAGTCCACCGTCGATCTCGCCAGCGAACTGACGACGATGATCGAGTCCCAGCGCAGCTACACGGCCAACTCCAAGGTCTTCCAGACCGGGTCCGAGATCCTCGACGTCCTCGTCAATCTGAAGCGCTGAGGCGCTTCTCGCCGGCGCGCCTCCCGCGCGCCGGCCTGCCTGCAGGCCGCGCCTCGCGCCGCCTCCATCCTTTCCCACCGCCCGGGCAAAACCGCCCAAGGACAGTCGCTATGTCGCTTACCAGCGCCCTTCGCACGGCAACCTCCTCGCTCAGGGCATTGCAGACGCAGACCGCGATCACCTCCGCCAACATCGCCAACGCGCAGACGGTGGGGGCGACGCGCAAGCAGGCCAACGTCGTCAGCACCATCGGCGGCGGCGTCGAGGTGCGCTCGATCACCCAGACGACGAATGCCGGCGTGTTCGGCAAGCTTCTGCTGACGACGGCGGCCGTCTCGCAGACCACCACGATCGCCGACGGGCTCGAGCAGTTCTACTATACGGTCGGCGACACGGCCGGCGGCTCCTCGCCGGCAGCCCTCATCGCCAGCCTCGCCGACGCGCTCGCCGATCTCTCGGCCTCGCCCGGCAATTACGACCTGGCGCGCGTGGCGCAGATGGCCGCCCAGACGCTTGCCAGCAAGCTCAACGACGCCTCCGACACCGTCCTGGAGACGCGGCTGAGCGCCGACAAGGCGCTCGCCGATTCCGCCGACGCGATGAACTCGCTCCTGTCCAAGATCGAGCTGCTGAACCGGCAGATCATCTCCGGCACGGTTTCGGGCGCCGATGTCACCGGTCTCGTCGACCAGCGCGCCAACGCGATCGTGGAGCTCTCCGAATATACCGGCGTCGTGGTCCGCACCCGCGAGAACAACGATGTCTTCCTCTATACCGACAGCGGCGTGGCGCTCTTCGAGACCAACGCCCGCAAGGTCGAGTTCACCAAGACGAACGTCCTCGACGCGACGGTCGCCACGGGCGGCGTGATGCGCATCGACGGCGTGGTCGTCGCCGGCGAGAACGCCACGATGCCGCTCGTCTCGGGCAAGGTCGTCGGCCTCATGGCGCTGCGCGACGAGATCGCCCCGACCTACCAGGCGCAGCTCGACGAGATCGCGCGCGGGCTCGTGGCGGCCTTCGCCGAGGCCGACGGCGACGGCTCGGACCTGTCCGACATGACGGGCCTCTTCGGCTCCAGCAAGGTGCCGCCGACGCCGACCGCCGCCCTCGGCACCTTCGTCGACGGCGCGGTGGAAGCCGGCGACGCGCTGACCTTCACCTTCACCTATGGCGACGAGACCTACACCGCGCGCCACGTCTTCACGACCGCGCCGGCCGATGCCGATGCCTACAAGGCCGGCGTCCAGGCCGCCATCGACACGGCCTTCTCGGCCGATGGCGTCGTCTTCGGCGCCGGGCGCGTGGCGGTGGACATCGATTCGGCGAGCGGCGCGATCACCATGACGCCGCGCGGGGCAGGGGCCTACATGGCCTTCGCCGTGACCGACGTCGCCGCGCGCGCCAGCGACGCGGACAAGGACGGCGGCCTCGCCGCGGCGGGCCCCGTCACCGAGCCCGCCCTGCTGACGGGCCTCACCTTCGACGCCGGCACGATCGGCGCCGGCGACGTCGTCACCTTCGACATCGTCTATGCCGGCACGACCTACCGCGCCGCGCACACGTTCACCGGCACGCCCACGGCCGCGAGCTTCGCCGCCGACATGAAGGCGGCCATCGATGCGGCCAAGGCCGTGCCCGCCGGCACCGCGCTCGGCTCCGGCAAGGTCGCCTTCGCCGTCGATGCCGGCACGGGCGCGATCACGCTCTCCAGCCTGGCGACGGGAAGCGGTGCGACGATCGAGATCAGGAACGTGACCGGCAGCCCGGCGGGCGACGATCCGAGCCGCACCGGCGGTCTTGCCACCGGCGCGGCGCCGATCTCGATCAAGGGGCTCGCGGGGTCGCTCACCGTCTCGGCGGCGGTCGCGGGCAATCCGCAGCTCATCCGCGACGGCGGCATCAACGGCAGCCAGTATCTCTCCAACCCCACCATGGCCGACGGTTTCAACGGACGCATCAACGCGCTGCTCGCGGCGCTGGGGACGAGCCGCGGCTTCTCCGGCGAGGCCGGGGCCGACCCGACGGGCTCGGTCCTCGACTTCGCCACGTCCTCGGTCTCCTGGGTCAACGAGGCGCGCTCGCTGACGAACCGCAGCGTCGAGTTCCAGACCACGCTTCTTTCCGCAACGCAGGCCACGCTTTCCAGCGAGACCGGCATCAACATGGACGAAGAGTTGACCCGCCTCATCGAGATCGAGCGCTCCTACCAGGCCTCCGCCAAGCTCATCTCGACCGTCGACGCGATGTACCAGCAACTCTTCCAGAACTTCGGCTGATCGAGATGACCGTCACCCTCTCCACGCTCGCCATCTCCACGACGATCCGATCCACGATCCAAAGGGTCCACGCGCAGGTCGAGCAGGCCTATACGGAGGCGACGACCGGCCGCTACGCCGATGTCGGCATGACGCTCGGCAACCGCACGGGCTCGGCCCTGTCCTTCCGGCTGGAAGGCTCGGCCACCGAGCGCCAGCTCGCCTCCAACAAGCTGGTCGACAGCCGGCTGGGCGCCATCGACAACGTGCTGGACACGGTCGCGGCCTCCGCGAGCGATCTCAACAAGGCGCTGATCCTCGGCTTCACCGATCCCAAGGTGCTGCAGTCCACCGTCCAGACGGCGGCCTCCGCCATGCAGACGCTGACCGGCATGCTCAACACCTCGCTGAACGGCCAGACGCTCTTCGCCGGGCAGAACACCGACCAGAAGCCGATGAACGCCTATGTCGAGGGCAGCGCGCCGCGCTCGGACGTGGTGCAGAGCTTCGACGACTATCTCGCCTCGATCTCCACGACGGCCGACCAGCTGACCGACGCGCAGATGACGGCCTATCTCGACGGCCCGTTCAAGGCGCTCTTCCAGACGGCTTCGGACGGAACGTGGCAGCCCTTCTCCAACGCCTCCTCTGACAATGTCGTCTCGCGCCTGTCCGAGAGCCAGAGCGTGGAGAGCACCGTCAGCGCCAACGAGGAGGCGTTCCGCGATCTGACCGCGGGCTACGCCATGGTGATGGACCTCGCCACGCGCAATCTCTCGGTCAAGGCGATGGGCGTCGTCACCGCCGCCGCGCAGCAGAAGCTGAGCACGGGCATGGCGGGCATCACCGCGATCCAGGCCGATATCGGCCTGCGGCAGAACCGCATCACCGACGCCAACACCACGCTGACGCAGAAGAAGGACATCATGGAACTGTCGCTCGACAGTCTCGAAGGTGTCGACCAGTCCGAGGCGGCGCTGCGCATGCAGCAGCTCGAGACGCAGCTGCAGGTCTCCTACAAGGCGGCCGGGCAGATCCTGCAGCTCTCGATCCTCGACTACATCTGACGCCGCGCCGGGCCCGGGCCCGGTGCGTGAGGACCCGCGCGGCCGACGGCCGAAAGGTCCGCGACGAGATCGGCGGGGGGCAGGGGCCCCGCGCATGTCCGCAAGGACGCTTCGCATATCACGAATTCCGGCTGCGTCCTGGCGACGGCGACCGGCTCTCGCTCCGCCATGACGGCCGGAGCGTCGCGTCACAACGAGGGGTGGAATGTACCAATTCTCCTATGCAGAGGTGAACGAGGACTCTTCGGCGACCGCGCGCGACCGCGAACGCCAGGCTCTCGACCACGCCATCGCCCTCCTCGAGCGCGTCGAGGGGAAATCCACCCGCTCGCGCGAGGCGATCGAGGCGATCTACGTGACGCGCAATCTCTGGACGATCCTCATCGAGGATCTCGCCAATGCCGAGAACCAGCTGCCGAACGAGCTGAAGGCCAATCTCATCTCGATCGGCCTCTGGGTGATGCGCGAGACCGAGGCGATCCGCATGGGGCGTACGGACAGTTTCGCGGCCATCGCCGACGTGACGCGCACCATCCGCGACGGGCTGGAGTGAACCGATGACGCTCAGGCTTTCCCTTCGCGCCGGCGAGCGCATCTTCATCAACGGCGCCGTCATGCGCGTCGACCGCAAGACCTCGCTCGAACTCCTCAACGACGTGACCTTCCTCCTGGAGAGCCACGTGATGCAGGCCGAGGACGCGCGCACGCCGCTGCGCCAGCTTTATTTCCTCGTCCAGATGATCCTGATCGACCCGGCCAATTCCGAGACGGCCGTCGACACGTTCCGCCGCACCTACGTGCTCCTCATGGCCGCCTTCTCGAACCAGACGGTGCGCAGCGGGCTCATGGACGTGGCCGAATGCATCGATCGCAACCGCGCCTTCGAGGCGCTCAAGATCGTGCGCGGCCTCATCCCGCTCGAAGACATGATCCTCGCCGGCCAGCCGGTGCCCGCACAGCCCCCGATCGCGCGCCAACTCGCGTTCGCCGCAGGAGCCCGCCGATGAGCACGATCTCCACGGTCGGCGCGACCACCGCCTCGGCCGCCGCGACCTCGTCGCAGAGCACCAAGGACGCGGCCGCCGCCTCGCTCGACTACAATTCCTTCCTGAAGCTTCTGGTCGCGCAGATGCAGAACCAGGATCCCCTGAACCCGACGGACCCGACCGAGCAGCTCAGCCAGCTCGCCTCGTTCTCCAATGTCGAGCAGTCGATCAAGCTGAACCAGAAGCTGGAGGCCATGGTCGCCTCCTCGGCCATCGACCAGGGCAGCGCCGTGATCGGCCGCAAGCTGATGACGACCGACGGCACGATCTCGGGGACGGTGAAGTCCGTCACCATCGTCGAGGGCGTGGCCACCGCGCTTCTCGACAACGGCAAGCAGATCACGCTCGGCAACGGCGTCTCGATCTCGGAGTGATGGCATGAACGAAGCTGACGCCATCGATATCGTCCAGTCCGCCATCTGGACCATCGTCATCGCCAGCGGCCCGGCGGTCGCCGGCGCCATGCTGGTCGGCATCGTCATCGCCCTGTTCCAGGCGCTGACGCAGATCCAGGAAGTGACGCTCACCTTCGTGCCGAAGATCATCGCGATCTTCGTCATCATCGCCTTCACCGCCTCCTTCACCGGAGCGCAGGTCTACGCGTTCACGCAGGAATCCTTCTCGCGCATCGAACACGGGTTCTGACGCGAACCGCGCCTTCTCCCGAATACCCAAGACCAAAGCCCCGGCGGACCGCTCCCGCCGGGGCTTTCGTCGTTCGGCGAGGCCCCGGATCGACGTCAGGCCTGCGCCAGCCATCGCTCGCTAAAAGGAGGTACGCCGGACGGCGGAGCCCGAGGCCCTTGCGTGCCTTGGCCCCGCCACAGGCCCGAAACGGGGCCCGGCCACGAAGGCAGAAAGCCGGAGGATAGGGGCCCATGGCCGTCGACACGCTCAAGATCTCAGGCCCGAGCGCCGCCCGGCAGAGCCGGCGCGACCTCGGTTTCGCCGCCGGCATCGTCTTCATCATGGCGGTGCTCTTCGTGCCGATCCCGCCCTGGGTGATCGACATGGGGCTGGTCGTCTCGATCGCGCTGTCGATCCTGATCCTGATGGTGTCCCTGTGGATCGAGAAGCCGCTCGACTTCTCGTCCTTCCCGACCGTCCTTCTCGTGGCGACCATGCTGCGCCTGTCGCTCAACATCGCGACGACGCGCGTCATCCTGTCCAACGGCGATCAGGGCCACAACGCGGCCGGCCACGTCATCGGCGGCTTCTCGCAATTCGTGATGGGCGGCGACTTCGTCATCGGCCTCGTCGTCTTCGCCATCCTCATCACCGTCAACTTCCTCGTCATCACCAAGGGCGCGACGCGTATCGCGGAAGTCGGCGCTCGCTTCACCCTGGACGCCATCCCCGGCAAGCAGATGGCGATCGACGCCGACCTCTCGGCCGGCCTCATCGACGAGCGCCAGGCGCAGTCGCGCCGCCGCGAGCTGGAGGAGGAGAGCTCCTTCTTCGGTTCCATGGACGGTGCCTCGAAATTCGTGCGCGGCGACGCGATCGCCGGCCTCATCATCACCGCCGTCAACATCTTCGGCGGCATCATCATCGGCGTTACGCGCCACGGCATGGAGTTCGGCGAGGCGGCCGACGTCTTCGTCAAGCTTTCGGTCGGCGACGGTCTCGTCACGCAGATCCCGGCCCTGATCGTCTCGCTCGCCGCCGGCCTCCTCGTCTCCAAGGGCGGCACGCGCGGCGCCGCGCAGCAGGCGATCATTTCCCAGCTCGGCAACTATCCGCGCGCGCTGATGGTCGCCTCGATCCTCGTGGGCGTCCTCGCCGTCGTGCCGGGCCTGCCCTTCGTGCCCTTCATCATCGTCTCGGCCGCGCTCGGCGCCGTCGCCTACTCGGTGCCCCGCCAGCGGGCCGAGGAGGAGGCGCGCGTCGTCGCCGAGAAGGTGCAGGCGGAGGAGAAGGCGGCCGAGACGGAGCGCCTCTCGGTCAAGGAGTCGCTGCGCATCGTCGAGGTGGAACTCGTGCTCGGCAAGCAGATGGCGGCCCATCTGAACTTCCAGCGGCCCGAACTCGCCAACCGCGTGCAGAAGATGCGCCGGCGCTTCGCGGCCCGCTACGGTTTCGTGGTGCCCGAGATCAAGCTCTCGGACGACCTGAACATCGATTCCAAGTCCTACGACATCAAGGTGCACGGCACGACGGTGGCCTCGCAGCAGCTGCGGCTCGGCGACCTCCTCGTGGTGCTCGGCGAGTCGCCCGCGCCCGACATCCCGCACGACATCACCCGCGAGCCGGCCTTCGGCCTGCGCGCGGCCTGGATCTCGGAGACCTTCGCCTCGGCCGCGCGCCGCGCCGGATTCGAGCCCGTCGACACGCTGTCGATCCTCCTGACGCATCTCTCCGAGGTCATCCGCAACAACCTCGCCCATCTCCTGTCCTACAAGGACATGCGCTCGCTGCTCGACCGGCTCGACCCCGAATACAAGCGCCTCATCGAGGAGATCGTGCCGGCGCACATGAGCTACAGCGGGCTGCAGGCGGTGCTGAAGCTCCTGCTGGCCGAGCGCGTCTCGATCCGCAACCTGACGCTGATCCTCGAGGCCATCGCCGAGATCGCCCCGCATGTGCGCCGCTCGGAGCGGATCGTGGAGCATGTGCGCGTGCGCATGGCCCAGCAGATCTGCGGCGACCTCATGCACAAGGGCCAGCTCGGCGTGCTGCGCCTCGGCAACCGCTGGGATCTCGCCTTCCACCAGGCGCTCAAGCGCGACTCCAAGGGCGACGTCGTGGAATTCGACATCGACCCGCGCCTCGTCGAGCAATTCGCGGCGGAAGCCACCAAGATCATCCGCGAGAAGACCGACCAGGGCGAGAACTTCGTCCTCGTCGCCTCGCCGGACGCCCGTCCCTACGTGCGCATGATGATCGAGCGCATCTTCGTCAACCTGCCGGTGCTCAGCCATCTGGAGATCGCGCGGGGCGTCGACGTGAAGGCGATCGGCTCCATCGCATGAGCCCGGAGACGACCGCGACGCTCTATTCGGTCTTCCTGATCTTCTGCCGCGTCGGCGCCTGCCTGATGATCCTGCCGGGCTATTCGAGCGTGCGCATCCCGACGCAGGTGCGCCTGTTCATCGCCGTCGCCATTGTCCTGGCGATCGCGCCGCGCCTCATGCCCGACATCCGGCCGCTGGTCGCCACGGCCGGCGACTCGCTGCGCATGCAGCTTCTCGTCACCGAGCTTCTCAACGGCGCCCTCATCGGGCTTCTGGGCCGCACCTTCCTCGTCGCGCTGCAGTTCGCCGGGTCCTTCATGGCCAATGCCATCGGCATGAGCAATGCGCTGGGCGTGCCCATGCACGATCAGGACAGCGTTCCCGAACTCGTCACGCTCGTCACGATGACGGCGACGGTGCTGATCTTCACCCTCAACCTCCATGCCGAGGTGATCCGCGCCCTCGTCGCCTCCTACGGCCCGATGCCGCTGGATCTGGGCTTCGGCGCCCGCGAGGGGCTGGTTCAGTTCACCGACAATCTCGACGAGACCTTCCTCCTCTGCCTGCGGATCGCGAGCCCCTTCGTCGTCTACGCCGTCATCGTCAACTTCGCGATCGGCCTGATGAACAAGATGACCCCGCAGATTCCCATCTACTTCATCTCCATGCCCTTCGTGGTCGCCGGCGGCCTCGTGCTCCTCGGCTACTCGATCGGCGACTTCCTGACGATCTTCATCAACGGCTTCCGCGTCTGGGTCTTCAACGGATGAGCGATACACGTGCCGACCGGCTGGAGCGCCTGCTCCTCGTGCAGACCCGCAAGCGCCAGCTCGACGAGCACCGGCTCGGCGAGGCGCGGCGCGAGGCCGAGGCGCTGGCGGCCGTCACGGTGGACCTCCTGCGCAGCCTCGGGGAGGATTCCATCCTCAACGGCTACTTCCTGGAAGGGAAGGCGAAGGCGCTGAAGCGCAACGAGGTGAAGATCGCCGATCAGGCCAAGGTGCTGGCCGAGGCCGAGAGCGTGCTTGCGCAGTCCCGCGGCCTGGAGAAGCGCCTGGAGCGCACGGCGAAGGAACAGCGCCGCGAGGCCGACCGGCAGGCCGAGGGCGTCGCCCTTCTCGCCACGATCGACGAGTTCACCTCCGCTCTCGCAAGTTTCGAACCAGCGGCGCAGGGTACTTGAAGGGCGACGCTCGAAGGAGCCGGTTCCATTCCGCCCCGTGCGCGATCCATGGCCGTAGCCTTCCGTACCGTCCCTTCCGACGCAGGCGCAGGACATCCATGACGACGCCTCTCAACACCGTCCCGGCTCCGGCCGTCTCTCACGCCGCCGCATCGGCGGAACCGGCGGCGCCCCGTCCGCTCTCGGCCGCGGCGGCCGCGGCGCGGGACGAGGGGTTCCGCTCGGCCATGGGCGAGGTGAGGGCCGCGCCGAACGCGGCCGCGCCGCTGACGCTCGGCGTCGAACGCCGCGGGTCGCAGAACGAGAACCTGTCGCCGGCCCAGAAGTTCGAGAGCTTCGTCCTGCGCAGTCTCGTGGAGGAGATGCTGCCGAAGGACAACGAGGAGTTCTACGGCAAGGGCATGGCCGGCAATGTCTGGCGCTCGATGATGGCCGAGCGGATGGGCGAGGAGATCGCGCGGGGCGGGGGCGTCGGCATTGCCGACATCATCGCCGAGAAGACGCCGGACGCCGCCAAGGTCGACAATGCCCGAACCGTCCTCACCGGTTCCCCGGACGCCGCCGCGCTGAAGCTGCCGACCCTGCGCTGACGCGCCCCCAGACCCGACCCATCCCGCAGGAGACCTTGTCGTGGAAACGATCTTCATCCAGGCCATCAACCGGCTCGAGGCCGTGCTCGCGGGCGAGATCAACGCCCTGAAGAGCGGCGCGAGCGTCAACTACGCAGACCTGTCCACGCGCAAGCAGCAGAGCCTGCTCGAACTGACGCGCATTTCGCGCGGGCTCGAGACGCCGTCCTTCTCGCAGACGCTGCGCGAGCGCATGAAGGGCCTGCGCGAGCGCCTCGAGGAGAACCGCCGCGTGGTGCAGCTGCATCTCGAGGCGACCAAGGAGATCGCGGCGATCCTGACGCAAGCGATGAAGGATGCCGAGTCCGACGGCACCTATTCCTCGTCGGTCCACGGCGTGGCCGTCGCCCGATGATCCGCGCGCTCGCCGTCGGCCTCTGGGTGCTCGTCGCCGCGCTCGGCTCGACCTTCGCGGCCGCGACCTTCTGGCCCTCGGGGACGGAAGCGAGCGCGGAGGCGGCCAAGCCCTCCTATTTCGAGGGGCTCGACTATCAGAGCACGCCCGGCCTCGTCGTGCCCGTGATCTACGACCGCAAGGTCGGCGGCTACGTGCTGGCGACGTTCGTCTACACGATCGACGGCAAGCTCGCGTCCGAGATGGCAGTGCCGCCCGAACCCTTCGTGACCGACGAAGCCTTCCGCTCGATCTACTCGCTCGCCCATTTCGATCCCAAGGCCCCCGAGAAGATGGATCTCGGCGTGCTCTCCAAGTCGATCCTCGAGGCGGTGAACGGGCGCTACGGCCAGACGGTGATCGAGGACGTCCTCGTCAAGCAGTTCGACTTCATCCCCAAGGATCAGGCGGGCGGCACGGCGGGGCAGCGCTGAGGGCATGCGCCGCCGATCGCGACGGGACGACGCTCTCCGCGCGCGATCTCTTCAGCCAATCGTAATGAACGGACCGTAAAGTCCCGTCGATCTGCCGGCGTCGCGGGGCCAAGCCGCGCGCCCGGCAAGCCAGGGACCGAACCATGATCACCGCTCTTCTCGGCTACAAGCTCGCCAGCAAGGATTACGACGCGTCCCTCGACCGGCTCGGCCAGAGCGCCACGGTGAAGAAGGACGCGGCCTACTACGCGGCGAAGATCGGCACGGTGAAGACGGTCGACGCCTTCCTGGCCGACTATCGCCTGTCGAGCTACGCGCTGAAGGCCTACGGGCTCAGCGACTACACCAATTCCCAGGGCTTCATCCGCAAGGTGCTGGAAAGCGACCTGACGGACAGCACGTCTTTCGCCAACAAGCTGGCCGACAACCGCTTCCGCCAGTTCGCCGCCAAGTTCCAGTTCGCGCAGAAGACGGCGGAGGTGGAACTGCAGGGCGCCTCGCAGCAGGCCGCCATGGCCGAGGCCTATTCCGAGCACCGCGTTCGCATGGCGACCGCGGCGGCGGCCAAGACGAGCCATTACGAGACGAAGGTCGCGACGACGATGACCGTCGACGACTTCCTCGCCGATCCCGTGCTGCGGGACGTGGCGCTGAAGTCGATCGGCGTCACCGACGAGATCTCGACCGACTTTCTACGCAAGGCGCTGACGCGCACGCTGGTCGACGATCCCTCGACGAGCGGCGACGACAAGTACATCCGCCTCGGCCAGACCTTCAACTTCGACACCGACGGTTCTCTTCTGCCCGGCGAGACGAAGGCGCAAGGGGATGTGGCGGCCGAGCGCATGCTCTACGACTACGACATCGCCATCGGCAACACGTCGAGTTCGGTCTTCGCGGCGCGCAACGACGCCTATGTGGCGGGCATCGTCGCGGGTGCGACCTCGGTCGACGACATCGCCGGCAATCCGCGCGTCTTCGACTATCTGATGGCGGCGACGGGCCTCGATCCGACGCCGACGGTCGACTATCTCAAGCTGGTCCTGAAGGACGACGCAGACGATTCCGCCGGCCTCATCAAGACGCTGCCGGAGGGCAGCGCCCTCGAAATCTCCCGCAAGCGCGCCTTCACGCTGATCAACAGCTGGTTCAACATCGACAATACCGGCGCCGTGACCGCGCCTCCGGACTCGACACAGCTGGAAAGCCTCTCCGACGCCTACTTCGCCAACTACAAGAACGCCGACACCAAGCGCGACACCTCGCTGGCCTCGCGTTTCAGCTTCGTGACGACGGGCGCGGACACGGTGTCCGACCTCCTGGCGCGCAACGACGCCTTCGGGGACGACGCGCTGGAATATGCGCTCGCCGCCTTCGACATCGATCTCAGCGAAACGTCCAAGACCGAGCTGCGCAAGGTCCTGACCAGCGATATTTCCGACCCGAAGAGCTACGTGCGCAAGATGGGGGACGATCGTTTCCTGAGCTTCGCGGGCGCCTTCAACTTCGGCGCGGACGGCAAGCTCGCCGAGCAGCGCACGATCCAGTCCGTCACCCAGCGCACGACGCTCGGCTCGCTCTACAAGGCGAGCTTCGGGGCGGATGTGAGCGAGGCCAAGGCCGCCGTCATCAAGGGCGAAACCAAGGATTACCTGGAACGGGTCGGCAAGATCCTGACCTTCGACCAGCTGATGGGCGACCGCAAGGTCCTCGACTACGCGCTGACCGCCCACGGGCTGGAGCCGAAGGACTACACGATCGCCGAGCTCAGGAAGATCCTGACCAGCGACCTCTCCGACCGCAAATCCTTCGCCTACGGGTTCGACAACACTGCGGTGATCGACTTCGTCACCTCGTTCAACGTCGAGCCGGACGGAACGATCGCGGCGCAGAAGTCGGGCGGCCAGTCCGGCGTCAACATCGCCGCCACGCAGAGGCTCTATCTGTCCGCCACGCTGGAGGAACAGTCGGCCGAGACCAACGAAGGCTCGCGTCTGGCGCTCTATTTCCTGCGCAAGGCGCCGGGCATCACCTCGTCGGTCTCCATCCTCGCCGACAAGGCGCTGCTCGAGGTGGTGAAGACCGCGCTCGGTCTCCCCGACGGCTTCTCCAGCCTCGACATCGACAAGCAGACGCGCATCCTCGACGACAAGCTGAAGATCGAGGACTTCAAGAACCCCAAGGCGCTCGACAAGTTCATCACCCGCTTCGCCGCGCTCTACGACATCGCCAACACGAGCGGCGCCTCGTCCCCGATCCTCTCGCTCTTCGGCGGCGGTTCGGGCGACATGCTGTCGGCGATCTACCTCTGAGGCGAGAGGCGGGCCGGGCGAGACCGCCTCAGTGGGTCATGGCGTAATAGCGTCCGAAGACCCGTTCCGCCTCCTCGCGCTCGGGCGCCTCCGGCACGCTGAGGAACGCGTAGCCCGCCTTGTAACCGTCGCTCCAGACGCGTCGGGCGCGCCAGCGCCGCCGATCGGTCTCGTCGTAGAGATAGACTTCGGCGGCCTCGCCCGCATTGCCGAACAGTCGCAGCCGCGCCCCGTCCGCGCTGCGTTCCAGAATGGCGGCATCGGCGAGAAAGCGCCCCTCCAGGCTGAAAAGCCGGGCCGGGCGAAACGAGACGGGGGAGCGGTCGCGCACCCGGCGGTCCATGTCCTCGTCCATCGTGCCTCTCCCTGGCGTTTCCTTCACGAGGATAATGCACGACGGCGCCGTTCGTCCGCCCGCGCGGGCCGCTTTCCCCGCGACTTGTGAAGATGGGGTTAACGCGCATCCCGCAGGGCATTCACCCCTTCTCAACCATAGATCGAAGTTCAGGCGGCACCGGGCCCGCGTCCAAGCGCGACGTTAAGCATGACGGGCGATGGTCGGGTTCCACCGGGAGCCGCCCATGCCGAACCGTCCGCTTCTGCCGACCCGCCCCGCGACCGCCCGCAAGGGCAGCCGCCTGTCCGTCCCGCGCCTGCGGTCCGTTTCGTTCAAGCCGAGCGGCGAGGCCGTTCTCGGCATCGGACTCGGGCTTCTGTCGGCCGGATTCTTCTGCAGCGCCTACGCGATCTTCGTCGCCGACCCGCAATATTTCGAGCGCCGCCTCTATGCCTCGCTGCCGACCGAGTCGGTCGATCCGATCGTCGTCGGCGCGACGCAGAAGAGCGAAGCCAGCGGCGAGGGCGGGCACGGTGCCGCGACGCCGGGTCCGGAAGCCCTGCCGGCCGAGACGATCGTCTACGACCGTCCGCCGGTGGCGGGGGACTACCAGATCGTCACGGTGTTCGGAGACGCGGCGATCCTGACCACGCGCCAGACGGTGCTGCGCGTGCGCGTCGGCTCCAGCGTGCCGGGCCTCGGAGAGATCCTCTCCATCGGACAGACCGACAATGGCGGCGAGGTGAAGGCGAGCCTGGCGACGCTGCGCAGCGCCGCGCGCTGAAGGCGCGACGCACGGTCGGGCAGAGCCGAGCGCCGGCCTGCCCGGCGCTACTTCTTCTCGAGAAGCACCTGCCCCTCGCGCTTCAGCCGACCGCGCAGCTTCTCGGCGAACATCGCGAGCATCATCGGCAGGTCGATCTCCAGATGCACGTGATCGTCGCGCACGTCGAGGCGACCCGTCGCGGTCTGGCCCATGGCGCGTGCCTTGAAGTCGAGCCGATCCTCGGTCCAGGCGTGCTCGACCTTGAGGAAGCCGCCCGCCGAACTCGTCTTCAGGTTGGCGACCCCTTCCTCGATCCGCTGCCGGGCCACGGGCCGTCCGAGGCGGTGCGGAATGTCGACCTTGATCGTTTCGGCCATGCTGCGCTCCTGTCCGCGCGCCGGGATCGGCGCGCCGCACGTTTCGTCTCGCCGACGCCGGAGCGTCGGATGAGATCCGCCCGGTCCGGCAAGGCCCGCGCGCAACGCGTGCGGCGGTCTGCGAGCGGATATGGGAGGGCAGGGCGCGGCCCGCAATGGCCGCCCGAAGCGAGCGCTGCCGGGCGCCGGACGTGAAAAGGCCCCGCGTGCCGGGGCAGGCGAGGCCTTCGATCGATGCAGTCCGATGCGACCGGCCCGTGCCGCAGGAGCACGGGCCGGTCGCGCGATCGCGTCAGTAGGCGGAGCGCTGGCCGCCGCCGCCGCCGCTGCGGCGCCGGTTGTTGTTGGCGCGGCCCGCGGGCTTGGCGGCGCGGTTCTCGCCACCCGGCGCATGGGACGGGCGAGCCCCACGGTTCTCGCCGTCGCGCGGGCCCTTCGGCCGCTGCCCGGCCGGGCGCTGGCCCGCCGGCTTGCCGGCCCCGCCGAAGCGGTTCTGCGGCCGGCCGGACCGGGCCGGGCGCGTGTCGGTCTCGGGCGCAGAAAGGTCGATCTGCGCGGCGTAGTTCGTCTGGTGGATCTCGAACTTCTGGCCGGTGAGCTTCTCGATGGCGCGCAGCTTGGAGCGCTCGGACGGATCGACCAGCGCCACCGCGATGCCGGACTTGCCGGCGCGGGCCGTGCGGCCGATGCGGTGCACGTAGCTCTCCGGCTCCTCGGGCAGGTCGAAGTTCACGACATGGCTGATGTCGTCGACATGGATGCCGCGCGCCACGATGTCGGTGGCCACGAGAACCCGGATCTGGCCGGAATGGAACGCGGCCAGCGCCTTCTGGCGGGCGGCCTGGCTCTTGTTGCCGTGGATCGCGACGGCCTTGATGCCGGACTTCTCGAGATCCTCGGAGAGACGGTTCGCGCCGTGCTTGGTGCGCGTGAAGATCACCGTCTTGTCGTAGTCGGGCGTCGCCAGATGCTCGATCAGCCAGAGCTTCTTGGCCTTCTGCGGGATGAGATAGACGCTCTGGTCGATCTTCTCGACGGTGACGATCTCGGGCGTGACCTCGACCCGGATCGGCTTGGTCAGGATCTTGGCGGCGAGGTCCTCGATCGAGCGCGGCATGGTGGCCGAGAAGAGCAGCGACTGGCGCTCCTTCGGCAACTGGCCGACGATGCGCATGACGTCGCGCACGAAGCCCATGTCGAGCATGCGGTCGGCCTCGTCGAGCACGACGAAGCGCACGTCCGACAGAGAGACGGCGCGCTGTTCGACGAGGTCGAGCAGGCGGCCGGGCGTGGCGACGAGAATGTCGATGCCCTTGCGCAGCGCGTCGATCTGCGGACGCAGCGAGACGCCGCCGAAGACGGTGAGGAGGGCGAGCGGCGTGCCGGCGATCATCGACTTGATGTTGTCGGCGATCTGCGAGGCGAGTTCGCGGGTGGGCGCCAGGATCAGCGCGCGGGCGTTCTTGGGCGCCGGGCGCCGGTTCTGCTCGAGCATCTGGTGGACGACGGGCAGGGCGAAGGCGGCGGTCTTTCCGGTGCCGGTCTGGGCGATGCCCAGAACGTCGCGGCCGTCCATGACGGCGGGAATGGCCTGGGCCTGGATCGGGGTGGGCGTGGTGATGGACTGGCGCGCAAGCGCCTTGATCAGCGTTTCGGTGAGGCCGAACGCCTTGAAATCGGTATGGGTCAAGATGTGCCTTGGCAACGAGCGGACCGCCTCGGCGATCCGCGAAAGTGCCGATCGTCTTCGCGCTTGCGGACGGTTCGGCGGGCCGTGTCGGATACGCGGGGTTCTTGGGAGAAACCCATCCGAATGCGCTCGCAGAACCGCGGACGGAACCGTCCGGAAGAAAAGCAGGCGCTGCGCGATCACGGCGTGACGGCCCGTATATCAGCCCAATTTCGCATTGCGTCAAGCGCGCCGACGCCACGGCTGCGGCGCAGCAGCCATGCGCTTGCGTCAGGCCCGGCCGAGAATCAGGGCGCCGCGGTGGCGCTCTTCCAGGTCACGTGGCCGGCGATCGTGTCCGCGATGCGGCGGAAGAACCCGGCGCGTTCCACGTCGCTGCCGGCGAACAGCGGGTCCTGCCGCACCGTCTCCTGGCCGCGCATGATGCGCACCCAGCCGAGCCGCGTGCCGCGCGCCACCGGCGCCTCCACCGGGCCGTTGTCGACGACCGTGCGCGTCAGGCCCGACGCCTCGCCCGCCGGCACCAGCATCTTGATGTCGCCCGCCGAGACGAGCGCCACCTTCGGCTCGACGCCGGCGCGCACGTCCGCCGTGCCCGCCGTCTCGCCGGCCTTCAGGAGAACGACTTCCTCGAAGGACTGCAGGCCGTAGTCCATCAGGCGCTTGGCCTCGCGGGCCCGCTCGTCCACCGAGCGCATGCCGGACATGGCGAAGACGATGCGCCGCCCGTCGCGCTGCGTGGAGGCGACGAGACCGTAGCCGGCCTCGGACGTGTGGCCCGTCTTGAGGCCGTCCGCGCCCAGCCGCAGGAGCGGGTTGCGCGAGCGCTGCGTGATCTTGTTGAAGGTGAAGCTCTCCTCGGAGAAGAGGTGATATTCCTCCGGATAGGTGTCGATGAGATAGCGCGCGAGCCGCACGAGATCGCGGACCGTCACCCACTGCTGCGGGTCGGGCAGGCCGTGCGGATTGGCGAATTGCGAGCCCGTCAGCCCGATCGAGGCGCCGAGCGCGTTCATCTTCTGCGCGAAGGCGGGAATCGAGCCGGCGATGCCCTCGGCCGCCACGATCGTCGCATCGTTGCCGGACTGGATGACGATGCCCTTCACGAGATCGCCGAGGCTGACCGAGGAGTTCAGCGGCAGGAACATGGTCGAGCCGCCCGAGGCCGCGCCGCCCGTGCGCCAGGCGTCCTCCGAGACGGTGTAGACGGTCTCGCGCGTGACCGTGCCCTTGCGCAGCTCGTCGAAGATCACCGCCACGGTCATCAGCTTGACCATCGAGGCGGGCGCGATGCGCCGGTCGGCATCCTTCTCGTAGAGGACGGTGCCGGTGGCGTGGTCGAGGAGAACGGCGACGGGGGCCGTCGTCTCGAAGGCCGCCGATGCCGGTCGCGCCATGCCGACGAGAACGAGGCAGGCGAGCGCGAGGCCGAAGACAGGTCGGACGAGAGCGGCGACAGGCGCGCTGCGCCTGAACGGGGCGAGAAATCGGGCGGCCTGCATTGGAAACGTCCTCGTTCGGCCGGGATGGAATCCGGACCTCGACGCGCATGCTAACGCTCCCGCGGAACGGCGCAATGCGGCCCGCGATTTTCCCCCAGGCTTGGGTCCGTGGGGACGACCCGAACACGGAGCGAGCGCCGGCAAAGGGGGCTCAGCCCTCCAGATCGGCCCGCATCATCTCCAGTTCCAGCCAGTCGTCCTCGGCCTTGGCGAGCGCGGCGCGGTCCTTGTCGACCCCCTCCGCGAGCTTGGCGAAGCGGGCGGGATTCTTGCCGAAGAGGGCGGGATCGGCCATCTCGGCCTCGGCTTTCGCGATCGCCGCCTCCAGACGGGCGATCTCCTTGGGCAGGCTTTCGAGCGCGAATTTCTGCTTGAAGGAGAGCTTGGACGCCGGAACGGCCCTCGGCGCCGGGGACCCTTTCGCCGGCGCGGGCTCGCCCGCCTTCGCCGCCCCGCGCCCGGCAAGCTTCACCGCCTCGCCCTTGCGCTGGGCGAGCATGTCGGAATAGCCGCCGGCATAGTCCACCCAGCGCCCGTCGCCGAGCGGCGCGATGACGCTCGTCACCGTGCGGTCGAGGAAGTCGCGATCGTGGCTGACGAGGAGGACGGTGCCCGGATAGTTGGCGATCAGCTCCTGCAGGAGATCGAGCGTCTCCATGTCGAGATCGTTGGTGGGCTCGTCGAGGACGAGGAAATTCGCCGGCGTCGTCAGCGTGCGGGCGAGGAGAAGGCGCGCCCGCTCGCCGCCCGACAGGTTGCCGACGGGCGTGCGCAGCTGCTCGGGCGCGAAGAGGAAGTCCTTGAGATAGCTCGCGACATGCTTGGTCTCGCCGTTGACGGTGACGAAGTCGCCGCGCCCGTCCGTCAGCGCGTCCACCACCGAGACCTCGTCCTTCAGCGCGGTGCGCTTCTGATCGAGGAAGGCGAGGTCGAGATTGGTGCCGAGGCGCACGCGGCCCTCGTCGGGCTTGATCTCGCCGATCAGCATCTTGAGGAGCGTCGTCTTGCCGGCGCCGTTCGGGCCGACGAGGCCGACGCGGTCGCCGCGCGCGATGCGCGTGGAGAAGTTGGCGACGAGCGTGCGCCCGTCGTAGCTCTTGGCGATGTGCTCGGCCTCGATCACGAGCTTGCCGCTCTCGCGCGTCTCGCCGGCGGCCATCACCGCCTGGCCGACGGCGCGGCGCGTGTCGCGGTGCTCGGCGCGCATCGTGTGGAGCGCCTCCAGCCGGCGCTGGTTGCGGGTGCGCCGCGCGGTGACGCCGTAGCGCAGCCAGTGTTCCTCGCGCTCGATCTTGCGGCCGAGCTTGTGGAATTCGCGCTCCTCCTCCTCCAGCACCTTGTCGCGCCAGGCCTCGAAGCTCGCGAAACCCTCGTCCAGCCGCTTGGCGGCGCCGCGGTCGATCCAGACGGTGGCCCGCGTCGTGCGCTCCAGGAAGCGGCGGTCGTGGCTGATGATGACGAGGGCGCTGCGCAGTGAACGCACCTCGTCCTCCAGCCATTCGATGGTCGGCAGGTCGAGATGGTTGGTCGGCTCGTCGAGAAGGACGATGTCGGGCTGCGGCGCCAGCGTGCGCGCGAGCGCGGCGCGGCGCGCCTCGCCGCCGGACAGGTCGCCGGGGCGCATGTCCTCGGTCAACCCGAGCGCCTCGATCAGCATGGTCGCGCGATAGGGATCGTCCGCCGGCCCGAGGCCGGAGGAAACGTAGGCGCCCACGCTCGGCGCGGCGCCGAAATCGGGCTCCTGCGGCAGGTAGCGCAGCGTCGTGCCGGGTTTCAGGAAGACCTCGCCGCCATCGGGCTCGATCTGCCCGGCGGCGATCTTGAGGAGCGTGGACTTGCCCGAGCCGTTGCGGCCGACGAGCGCGATGCGGTCGCCGGGCAGGACGTTCAGTTCGACGCCGGACAGGAGAGGGGTGCCGCCGAAGCCGAGACGCACGGCATCGAGACGCAGGAGAGGAGGAAGAGCCATGTGCGCCTCCTAGCCCATCGCGGCGCCGGCGGGGAAGCCGCGATTTGCGGCGCCGTCGGAAGCTTGGCGCCGGAGGCCGGGCTCAGCTCTTGGTCGGAAAGCCCGACGGCGGCGGAATGACGCGCGCCGTGCCCTTGCGCTGCGTCGGCCCCGGGCGGCGCACGCTCATCGCCTGGCGCACCCAGTCCTTGGAGAAGGTGACCGCTTCCATCGGCTTGGCGGCGATGAGGCTGCGCACGGCGCCGGGCGGCATCGGGCGGCCGAGATAGTAGCCCTGGACGCATTCGCATTTGAGGAAGGCGAGCTGCAGGAGCTGGCCGGAATGCTCGACGCCCTCCGCCACGACGCGCAGCTTGAGGCTGGCCGCGAGCGTCAGGATCGCCTGGACGACGGAGGTCGCCTCGTCCTTGTCGCCGATCAGCGTGATGAAGGACCGGTCGATCTTCAGCTGATCGAACGGATAGCGCAGGAGATAGGACAGGCTGGAGAAGCCCGTGCCGAAATCGTCCAGCGAGAGCTTGATGCCGAGCGCGTGGAGTTCGCGCAGGACCTTCTCGGACTGCTGCGGGTTCTGGATGAGGAGGCCCTCGGTCACCTCCAGCGTCAGCCGCCCCGCGTCGAGCCCGGTGTCCGAAAGGCAGCGGCGGATGGTGCGCACGAGATCCTTGCGGCGGAACTGCATGGGCGAGAAGTTGACGGCGACGGGATAGGGCTGGCGCCAGCGCGCCGCCTCCGCGCAGGCCGTCCTCAGCGCGAAGGCCCCGATCTCGTGGATGAGGCCGGTCTCCTCGGCGAGCGGGATGAACTCGGCCGGCGCCACGGGTCCCCGCTGGGGATGGTCCCAGCGCAGCAGCGCCTCGAAACTGTCGAGCGTGCGCCCGTCGCAACGGTAGATCGGCTGGTATTCGAGCCGCATCTCCTGGCGCTCCAGCGCCTTGGCGAGGTCGCGCTCCAGCGTGACGCGCGCCGTCAGGCCCGCCACGAGCTTGGGCTCGAAGAAGCGCGCCGTGCCGCGCTGCGTCTTCTTGGCCGTGTAGAGGGCGATGTCGGCATGCTTGAGGAGGTCGGTCGGCGTCGCCCCGTCGCGCGGATGGAGCGCGATTCCGACGCTGGTGCCGATCTCGAACTGCTGCCCGTCGAGCGTATAGGGCCGCGACAGGGCCTCGATGATCGACAGGGCCAGCCGCTCGGCGTCCGTGCCCGAGGTCTGCAGGACGACGAACTCGTCGCCGCCGAGCCGGCACACGAGGTCTTCCTCCTGCACGAGGCTGCGCAGCCGGTCGGCCACCTGTTTCAGGAGAATGTCGCCGACCGGATGGCCGAGCAGGTCGTTGACGAGCTTGAACCGGTCGAGATCGAGGCACAGGACGGCAAGGCACCGCTCGCCCTCTAGGCCGTCGGCCACGAGCGCGTCGAGCCGGGCGTTCATGTAGGCCCGGTTCGGCAGGTCCGTCAGCGGATCGTGATGGGCCATGTGCCACAGGGCCGCCTCGGTGGAGACCGTGTCGGTCGTGATGCCCGCGAAGACCAGCGCCTCCACAGGCCGCCCGGCCCGCCGCAGGGGCTCGATCTCCAGCGACAGGATCTCCCCGCCGACGGCGACCTCCGCCTTGAGACGCTTGGCGAAGGGGCTGGCGAGCATCGCCTTGCGCACCAGGAGGCAGTCGCGCAGGAAGGCCGGCGCCGCATCGCCGACGCCGTGTTCGGCGACCTCCTGCCCGGTCTCGACGGCGCGCAGGAGGTCGAGCGCCTTCGCGTTGGCATAGGTCAGGGCATAGGTGTCGAGGTCGCAGACCAGGGTCGCCGTCGGGCTCCGGTCCACGACGGCGCGGAAGAGGTCTTCGTCCTGCACCGAGGGCGCGGGCGTCGTGTCTGGAATATGCCTGGACGATCCGGTCGCCATCGATCCGCCAACAGATGCCGCGACGTGCCGGCCTGCCTCCGCGCCGACCGGATGCCGGACGCGAAGCCGGTGCACCGCAGCACGACCCTAGGGCAGCGGTCCTTAAGGCTGATCTAAGGACATATACGCAATCGCCGCGATCGAAGCGCTATCCACTGGAAACCCTGGGTTCGGGCGCGGCGAATCCTCAAGCCGGCTTCGGCTCGCCGCTCCCCGGGTCTCTCTCGTGGCCGGTTCCGGCCGCGTCCGCGGCGGCGATGTCGCGTGCCAGACGCGCCGCCTTCTCGGACTTGGGCGGCGAGAAGCGGCCGAGCAGCAGGTAGGCCACCGGCGTGACGAAGAGCGTGGCGAAGGTCGCCAGGCCGAGGCCCCCGACGATGACATAGCCGAGCGCGACGCGCGCCTCCGCGCCAGCGCCCGTCGCGAAGATCAGCGGCACGCCGCCGACCACCGTCGCCACCATCGTCATCATCACCGGCCGCAGGCGGATCAGCGCCGCTTCCTCCACCGCCTGGCGCAGCGGCCGCCCCTGCTCGCGCAGCTCGTTGGCGAACTCGACGACGAGGATGCCGTTCTTGGCCATGATGCCGACGAGGAGGACGAGGCCGATCTGGCTGTAGAGGTTGAGGCTCTCGCCGAAGAAGCTCAGCGCATAGATGGCGCAGGCGATGCCGAGCGGCACCGTGGCGATGATGATGAGCGCCGAGACGAAGCTCTCGAACTGGGCCGCCAGAACGAGGACGATGATGACGAGCGCGAAGCCGAAGACCAGCGTCAGGCCGTTGTTCGTCTCGCCGAGCGTGGCGGCCTCCGCCAGCGGCACCAGCCGCTGGCTGGCGGGCAGGGTCTCTGACGCGAAGTCCTGCGCCTGCGACCACGCTTCCTGGATGGAGAAGCCGGATGGCAGCTGCGCCTGGATCGAGACCGCGCGCGAGCGGTTCTCGCGCGACAGGGCGGGCGCGATCGGCTTCTCCTCGACGCGCGCGATGGTCGACATCGGCACGATGCGCCCGTCCTGCGCCTTCAGGAAGATGCCGGCCAGATCGCCGGGATCGTTGACGGGATTGCCGGTGGAGACGAGCTTCACCGGGACCTGCTTGTCCTCGACATAGGTCTGGGTGATCTCGTAGCCGTCGAGCAGCGACTGCATGGCGGTGGCGAGGCCGTCGATGTCGATGCCGAGATCCGAGGCGCGCGCCCGGTCCACCTCGATGGTCAGCTGCGGCTGCGTGGCGTCCTGCGCGAGGCGCACCGTGCCCCAGCGCCCGTCCGCGTTCATCGCCGAGACGAGCTTGTCGGCGCTGTCGGCGAGTTCCTCGAAGTTCTGCCCGGCCACCGCGAACTGCAGCCCCTGGCCGCCGCCCCGGATGCCGAGCGAGTTCGGCTGGATCGTGAAGGCGCGCACGCCCGCGATCCGCCGGACCTTGGCGTCGATCTCGGCCGAGATCGCCTGCTGCGTGCGCTCGCGCTTGGCCCAGTCGGCCAGCGAGACGACGAGGAAGGCCGAGTTCTTCGATCCGCGGCCGGCGATGGCGAAGACGTTCGTCGCCTCGCCGGTGTCGAGATAGGGCAGGACGATCTCCTCGATCCGGCGCAGCTGGGCGCTCGTATAGTCGAGGCTCGCGCCCTGCGGCGCCTGGATGTTCATCAGGATCACGCCCCGGTCCTCGGACGGGGTGAGCTCCTGCGGCATCGTGCGGAACACGCTGTAGGCGCCGGCCGAGAAGAGGACCGCCGCCACGACCACCAGGAGCGGGAAGGCGAGGCAGGCGCGCAGGATCGTGGCGTAAAGGCCGGCAAGGCGCGTGCCGACCCAGCCGACGGAGCGGTGGAACCAGCCCGGCGCCGCCTCGTCCTCGCGCGCCTTCAGCATGTGCGCCGCCAGCATGGGGCAGAGCGTCAGCGCGATGAAGGAGGAGATGACGACGGCGAGCGCGAGCACGAAACCGAACTCGCGGAAGAGGCCGCCGGCCGCGCCCGGCAGGAAGGAGATCGGGACGAAGACGGCGGCGAGCGTCGCGGTCGTGGAGATGACGGCGAAGAACACCTCGCGCGTGCCGACCACGGCCGCAGCGCCGGGGCTCGCGCCCATGTCGCGCCGCCGGACGATGTTCTCCAGAACGATGATCGCGTCGTCCACCACCATGCCGGTCGCCAGGACGAGGGCGAGCAGCGTCAGGATGTTGATGGAGAATCCGACGAGATAGATGAAGGTGAGGACGCCGATGAGCGCCACCGGCATGGTGACGGCGGGGATCAGCGTCGCGCGGAGGTTCAGGAGGAACAGGAAGATCACGGCGACGACGATGACGACGGCGAGGCCGAGCGCCAGCTCCACCTCGTGGATGGCGCCCTCGATGAAGATCGCGTCATTGCTCGTCACGCGCACGCTGACGCCCTCGGGCAGGGTGCGGTTGAGGGTCTCGACCTCGCGCTGCACGCCGGCCGAGATGTCGAGCGTGGAGGAGCCGGCCTGGCGCACGATGCCGAGGCCGATGCCCACCTCGCCGTTCTGGCGCTGCTGCGAGGCCGCGTCGTCCGGGCCGAAGCGGATGCTCGCGACGTCGCCGAGCCGGGTGCGCGGGTCGAGGAAGATCCTGGCGAATTCCTCCGGCGTGGAGACGTTCGCGTCCGCCCGCACGATCAGCTCCTGCGTCGGCGAGGCAAGCGAGCCGGCCGGCACGTCCAGCGCCACGTTGCGCAGGGCCGTCGCGACGTCGCCGGGGGTCAGGCCGCGCGTGGCGAGCTTGTCGGGATCGAAGTCGACATAGATCAGCCGCTCGCGCTCGCCGAAGAGCTGCACGTCCGCGACGCCCTCGACGGCGGCGAGCTGGTCGGAGATGCGGTCCTCGACGAGCGTCGTCAGATCCTCGATCGCCATGCCGGGCGCCGAGACGGCGAGGCGCATGATGGCCTGCGCGTCCGCATCGGCCTTCACGATGCGCGGCTCGTCGGCGCTTTCGGGCAGGGAGTTGGAGATGCGGCTGATGGCGTCGCGGATGTCGCTCGCCGCGACATTGAGGTCGGTGGAGTCGGTGAACTCGATCGTCACCTGGCTCTGGCCGAAGCTCGACCGGGAGGAGACCGAGGAGATGCCGGAGACGCGCGCGATGGCGCTCTCCACCTCGCTCGTGATCTGCCGGTCCACCGTCTCGGGCGAGGCGCCCTCGAAGGTGATCGTCACGGTGATGACCGGTCGGTCGATATTGGGAAGTTCGCGGATCTCCACCGCGTTGAACGCGGCAAGGCCGGCCACCACGATCAGGAGGTTCAGGACGATCGTCAGAACCGGCCGGCGGATGAAGAGGCTGGTGAAGGCGGTGAGCCCGTCCGGGCGCGAGGCGGGCGTCATCGCGCGACGGCCTTCTCGCCCGTCGCCGAACCCTGTCCGGGAGCGGTCGCGCTCGCGGCGGCGCGTTCCGCGAGCACGGCGTCGGCGCCCGCGCTTGTCACTCTGTCCGGCCGAGTGCCGCCCGCGTCGGCCGAAGGCGGCGCGGCGGGGACGGTCGCGGGCGTCGTGCGCTCGACCTCGACGGGCGCCCCTTCGCGCACCGATTGCAGGCCTTCGACGACGATGGCGTCGCCCATCTTCAGCTCCTGCGAGGCGACGAGCACCTGGTCGATGTTGCGCTCCACGATGGACACCTTTGCCTTGCGCGCCTTGCCGTCCACGACCTTCCAGACGATGGGGCCGGTGCGCTCCCAGACGACGGCGAGCGGATCGGTGGCGAAGTAGCTCTCGCCCCGCGCCTCGATCGCGATGGTGAAGGACATGCCCGGGCGCAGCGCGTCGTCGGCATTCTCCAGCGTCGCCTCGGTGCGCAGCGTGCGGCTGGCGACGTCGAGGCGGCTGTCGATCGCCGTGATCGTGCCGGTATAGGTGCGGGCGGGCAGGGCGGTGGAGCTTGCCGTCACCGGCTGGCCGAGAGACAGGCCCTGCACGTATTCCTCGGGCGTGTAGAAGATCACCTTGATGCGGCTGCGGTCGTCGATCGTGGCGATCAGCGTCGTGCTGCCGACGAGGTCGCCCGTATCCACCTCGACGATGCCGATGCGCCCGTCGATCGGGGCGACGATCGCGCGCTTCTCGAGCGCGATCTCGGCGCTCTGGAGTTCCAGCCGGGCCGTGTCGCGCAGGCGCAGGTTGTCCCGCACCTCCACGGCCGTGATGGCGTTCGAGGCCTGGAGGCGCTGGACGCGGGCGAGCTTCTCCTCGGCGCCGTCGAGATTGATGCGGGCCTGGGCGAGCGCGACCTCCTCGTTGGCGCTTTCCAGCTTGGCGAGGACCTCGCCGGCCTTCACGCTGTCGCCCGACTTCACCGGAACGGACTGGAGGATGCCGACGGCTTCCGGATAGACCGTGACGGAGCGCACCGCCTCGCCGGTGCCGAGCGCGCGCATGGAGGTGCGGGTGCGCCCTTCGGCCACGGGCGCCGTGACGACGAGCGGCGCACGGCGCGCGCCGCCGGGAGGGCCGCCCGGCGCGCCGGCGCCGGCGACCGTCTCGGGTTCGTCGGCGCCGGGCGAGAGCGCGAGGACGACGTCTCGCAGCACCGGCGGCACGTCGAAGCCGGCATTCAGCACCGTCCGGCCCGCGTTCGGGTCGAGCTTCAGCCAGGCGGCGCCCGCCAGGGCCAGCACGACGATCGTCACGAGAAGCTGTTTCAGGAAACCCATGTCACCCCGGTCGTCGGTCCATGGCGGCCGTCGGGCCGCGATGGGAGAGACCATAGCGCGGAATGGGGCGGCTTTGCCGGCCTTGCGTTACGAAGTGTAATCGGTCGCGGCGGGGATGGACGCCCCTCGTCCGACAGGGCATGCCGGCCGTCCCAAACGAAAAGGGCCCGCCTTGCGGCGAGCCCCTTCCCGTCCTGTCGAGCGATCGCGCTCAGTTCGTGGTCGCCGCCGCGCCGCCGGCCGCGGGGGCCGTCTCGAGCCGCATCGTGTTGCGGTTCTGCGCGTAGGTGTCCTTGTCGTATTCCGGCGCGCTGTTCAGCTGGTCCTGCGTGAACTGCGTGTAGAGGAACAGCTTGCCGCCCGAGTCGCGCATGAACTGGAGGTTGTCCATGGACACCGCCACCGGCTTCTCGCCGATGCCGAGGAAGCCGCCGACATCCACGATCACCGCGTCGACCTGACCCTGCGGGCTGAGGGCGATGTCGCCGATATCGCCGACATTCTCGTTGTTCGGCCCGTAGACCGTCGTTCCCAGAAGGTTGTCGGCGGTCAGTTCCGCCGCGTCGCTGACCGGGGTCATGCCGGCGCGGGCATCCGCACCGCCCGTGGAGGCCGTCGTCGTCGCATCCGCGCCGGCCGCGACGCCCGCCGCCGTCCCGGCCGCCATGCCGGTCGCGGCGGAGTTCACCGTGTTCGCCGTGTCGTTCGCCGCGTTCTCGGCACCCTGCTGGGCGCGATCGGCCGCGTTCTCGATCGACTGGCCGGCATTCGAGGCGGCCTGTTCAATGCGCTCGCCTGCATTGCCGAGCGCGGACTTGGCGCTTTCGGTCGCCGCGGCGATCTCCTGACCGGCCGTTTCGGCGGCGTTGCCGACCGCGGTGCCGGCATTGTTGGCGGCCGTGCGGGCGGATTCGGCCGCGTTGCCGGCGGCGGCACCGACGGCCGCTCCGGTCGCGGCGCCCGTCGCGGCCATGCGGCCCGCGTCGTCGCCATCCGCGTCGAAGGTCGGCGCCTGCTCGAGCTGTTCCTTCGTGGCGGCGAGCACGAGACGCGGCTCGGTCGCGTCGCCGGCCCGCGTCATGGTGATCTCCTTGAAGGGAACCGCCACGTCCTTGGCGCCGATGCCGAGGAAGCCGCCGACGCCGATCACCGCCGCCTGGACCTCACCCGAGGAAGCGACGACGAGGTCCGTGATCTTGCCGAGGTCGTTCGCGTCGTTGCCCGGGCCGGAATAGACCTCGGACCCGATGACGGACTGGCTGAGCATCTGGTCGGAGCCGACCGAAGTGGCCGCGCCGTCGCTCGCCGTTCCGGTCGTGGGCGTGGCCGCTGCCATGTCACCCGTCGCGGGAGCCGCCGTGCCGGTGCCGGCTGCCATGCCGCCCGACGCGCTGGGGACCGCGCCCGGCGTCGCGGTTCCGGTGCCGGCGGTTCCGCCGACCGCCGCGGCCTGCTCCTCGGGCATGGTGAAGGCGGGCATCGAGGCGAGCTTGGCGGCGTCCAGCGCCAGCGTCGCGCGCATGTCGTCGCCGTCGTTCATCGTCCACTTCACCTGATCGAAGGGAACCGCGACGGTCTTGGACTGGTCGCCCGCCGTGGCGTCGACGATCGCCGAGACGATGCGGCCGTCCGAACCGATAAGGAGGTTGCGGATCTCGCCGATCGACTGCGCGTCCTGCGCGTCGCTGGCATAGACGGTCTGGCCGGTGAGGCGGCTGGCGAGATACTGGTCGGCCGAGAGGGACTGCATCGTCCCGGCCATGCCGGCGGCACCCGAGGTGGCGCCGGCCGTGGCGGCGGCGGGGGCGGACGTCGCCGGCGTGGCGGCATCCTGCGCGAAGGCGCTCGTCGCCAGAAGCCCGGCAAGAGCGGTGGTCGCCATCAGTTTGCGGATCATGGGGTCCTCGCTTGAAGCTTGTCTGCGACGGTCCGTCCCTGGGTCCGGATCGCGTCGCTGGATGCTTTTCAAACCGCCCCGTCGCCCTTCGGTTCCCGAACCTAAGCCGATCCTTCCGACGTCGGGAGCGTTTTTGCGCCGGTCAGGCGAAGACGATGACGCCGAACAGAAGCATGAGGAGAAGGCCGACGAGGACGACGAAGATCAGGAGCTTGGCGATGCCCGCGGATGCGCCGGCCACGCCGCGGAAGCCGAGAAGGCTGGCGACGGCAGCGACGATGAGGAGGATGACGATCCATTCGATCATGAGAAGAGGTCCCCGCTGTTCTGGCCGGACTTCGGCGGTCTGACAACCGCCGAAGCGGGATCGGGTTCCGTCGGCGCAACGGGGCGCTGAACCTGCGAAATTCGCGCCGCGCCATGGGCGGAGGCGAGCCTGCGCCTTATCTGGCGCCTTCACGAGTTGGCGCGGGGCGCCGCGAAGGGGACGACCGACGCCGATGAGAGTGCTGACGCTTCTGAACCAGGATGGTGGCACTCTGCGCACCGCCGACCTCGACGAACTGACCACGCTCCTCGAAGGCGAGTTCCAGGTGCACGGACACGAGATCACCGTGAAGCGCTGCGAGGGCGCCCGGATCGTCGAGGAGATCGGCCGGGCGGCCAAGAGCCGCGAGATCGACGTGCTCATGGTCGGCGGCGGAGACGGCACGGTCTCGGCGGCGGCCGAAGCGCTCTACGGCACGGAGATCGCGCTCGCCATCCTGCCGGCGGGCACGATGAACCTCTTCGCCCGCACGCTGCAGATTCCGCTGGCCCTGCCCGAGGCGATCGCGGCGCTCGCCACCGGCGTGATCCTGCCGGTGGACCTCGCGACCGTGAACGGCAAGCCCTATGTCCATCAGTTCGCCGTCGGCATCCATGCGCGCATGGTGCGCATGCGCAAGCACATGAATTACGGCTCGCGCCTCGGCAAGATCATGGCGACGACGCGCGCCGCCGTCACCTCCCTGAAGCGTCTGCCGCTGGTGGAGCTGCAGATCGAGGTCGACGGCGAAGCCCGCCGGATCCGCACGCCGGCCCTGGCGATCTCGAACAACATGTATGAGGACGGGCACATCCCCTACGCGGACGACCCGCGGGGCGGCGTTCTCGGCGTCTATATCTGCGAGGCCCGGCGGCCGATCGCCGTGATGAAGCTGACGCTCGACATCGTGCGCGGGCGCTGGCGCGAGAACCCCTACATCACCGTCGTCTCGGCCCAGAAGGTCGTCATCGACTATCCGGCCGGCAATAAGGAACAGCGGGCCGTGCGCGACGGCGAACTCGACCGGCTCGATTCGCATTCTGTGGTGGAGATCCAGGCCGAAGCGCTGAAGGTGGTGGCGCCGCACGAGGCCAGCTACGTGCCGGCCGAGCTGCGGCCGGCGGCCTGACAGGTAAAGGCCGGCGCGTGGATTCGCGCCGGCCTTCTTGCGGTCAGTGGTGGCGAAGCGCGTCGATGAGTTGCGCCTTCGTCTTTCCCGAGCGGCCCGCAAGGCCGATCTCGCGGGCGCGCTTCACGAGGTCGTCCTTCGTCCAGTCCTCGTAGGGCGGCGAGCGCCCGCCCTTCTCTTCGGGATGCAGGGCGGGATTGGCCTTGGCGTTGGCGATCCGCGCGGACTTCTCCTTCGAGTAGCCTTTCTCGCGCAGCGTTTCGTACAGTTCGGGATCCTTGATGCTCGGCGCAGCGGCATCCGCCTTCGATTTCGCCATCGTCGTCCTCCCGTACCGGATCGTCCAGGCGTCAAAGCGTGTCGAGCGTATCGTCGTCGGGCGGGCGAACGTCGGACCGCGCGGAACGGTCGAAGCCGAGGCCCTCGGCCGTGCCGTACACATGGCCACCGGCAGCGAGCATGTTCAGCGCTTCGTTCAGCTGCAGCTCCAGCGGATTGAAATCGCCGTCGTCGGCCATGTCGCGCAGGCCGACCTGATCGGCGAGTTCCTGAAGCGCCGCCTGGCGCTCCTCCACGGTGAGGGACGGATCGTTGAGGATGTCGTCGACCTCGGCCTGGGAGATCGGTCGAAGGCCGAGATCGGCCTGTCCGGTCAGGGCAGGGTCGCCGGCGGTCGGCCCGGTCTCGACGGGATCGGTCTTGTCGAAGGGATTGCTGGTCATCGCATGTCCTCCCTTTGGGCGGCGCTTCGCCGCGATCGGAAGGGCCCGCGTCCCGGTGGAGCGCGGGCCCTTGGGGGCTGCTATTACTGCTGCTGCGTCGTCGCCGGGGCGGTCGTGCCGGTGGACGTGCCCTCGCTCGGGGTGACCGTCGTGCCGGCCGGCGGCGGATTGTCCGTCGGCGTGGACGTGGCGCTCGTTCCGACTTCGGAACCCGGAAGGAAGTTCGAATAGACGGCCAGTCCGGCGGCGACGACCACGCAGAGGGCCAGGGCCACGATCAGGATCATCAGGACGGGTTTTCCCTGACGACCCTGGCGCGCTTCGGTCGGGCGGATTTCAGACATGGCGGCGGTACTCCTTGACGGTTTCTGTCGTCACAACGCGCGAGCAGCCCGAACGATGCAGGACAGGGGCTGAGCGGCGCAGGGACGGATGAGGAAGGGAGGGAGAGGGCCGGCGCGGCCGGCGGCTCTGGCGGCGCGTCGGAACGAGAAAGGGCCGGCCGTCCCGAGGAAAGCCGGCCCTTCGATGTCGGTGGCGGTCGGGCGCTGCCCGAACCCGTCAGATGCCGCGGTGGCGGTAGTGGTCGAGCAGGCGCCAGGCGCCGAGGCCGACCATGGCGACGGCCGGCAGGACCAGAAGCCCTCGCCGCTTGCGCACGGCCGCGAAGAGCATCGGGGCGTTCGACAAGGCCGCGACGCCGGCCATGGAGGCCATGTCGCGCCGAAGCGCCTCATCGGTTCGACGCCGGCGCGGCCGCTTGGCGATGCCGATCACCACGGCCGTGACGCCGCAGAGAAGCAGCATCAGGACGGCGAATCCGAGCGAGGTCGCCACGCCGCCATAGAGGCTGGCGAGCCAGGCGAAGAGCGCCCCGAAGAGAAACGCGACCGCGAAGAAGCCAAGCAGGCCGAGGACGGCGTAGAGGATCGCCAGGCTTTTCAGCTTGGCGAAATACGCCCCCGCTTCGCCCGTCAGGAGACGGCCGATCAGCGCTCCCATCATCTAAAGATTTTGGCGTAGAGGTAGCCGATGCCGGCGGCGATCAGCACGGCCTTGACCGGCTCTGCGCGAACCTTCTCGCTGAGCTGCTCCTCGAGGTCGGACGCGGCGTCCTGCGCCTGGCGCAGGTAGTGCTCGCCCTTCTGATAGACGTCGTCGCGTAGCGCGAAAGCCTGCTCGCGCGCGTTGCCGGCGGTGCCCGTGGCCATCGACTTCAGCGATTCCGCGATGCCCGAGACGTCCTCTCGCAGCTTGGCGATCTGAGCCTCGAGATCCTCCCGCGAGCCGCGGCCGCCGATGGGCTCCTTATCCGAGAAAGCCGAACCATACTCGTTCGATGTCGTGTCTGATGCCATTGTCGCTTCCAATACTGACTAGGAGGAGCACGCGACGGCAGGCGAAGGCCATGCCGTGTTGTCGCAGGCGAAACCGCCAAGCGGCCGCAAAGTTCCCTGATCCGCCGGCCGGTCTGCGAAAGCCTCACCGCGCGGTGCGATCGACGGCGCCGGCGCAGGGAGGCCCATGGCGAGCCTCTCTCGAAACACTCGGTCCGCACGGGTGCGGAGCGAGTGTGCCGGGGAGGCGGCTCGGCAGTCACGGCCGCCGGCTTCGGCCCCGCACGACAGAGCGCGTCACGACCGTCGCCGCGACGGAATGCCGACGAGTTCGGCCCGCAAACGAAAACACCGCCGTCGAACCGACGGCGGTGCCCGTGTCCCGCGCCATCGGCGCGGTCGGTGATCGCGCGGTCAGGCGGCCGGGGCAATGCCGATGATCTGCGACGAGATCGAGTCCGGCCCGTATTCGCCGTCGCCCTCGATGCCCAGCACTTCCGCGATGCGGGTGCGGGCCCGCGAGACGCGGCTCTTGATCGTGCCGACCGCGCATTTGCAGATTTCGGCGGCTTCCTCGTAGGAGAAGCCGGACGCGCCGATGAGGATGAGCGCCTCGCGCTGGTCGCTCGGCAGCTGGTCGAGCGCCTTGCGGAAGTCCTGCAGATCGAGATGCCCCTGCTGTTCCGGGTGACCGGCGAGCTGCATCGCGTGCAGGCCGTCGACATCCTGGACCTCGCGGCCCTTCTTGCGCATCTGCGTGTAGAACTCGTTGCGCAGGATCGTGAAGAGCCAGGCCTTGAGATTGGTGCCGGGCTGGAACGTATGCTGCTTGTCCCAGGCCTTGACGAGCGTCTCCTGGACCAGGTCGTCGGCCCGGTCGAAGGAGCCGGACAGGGAGGCCGCGAAGGCTCGCAGGTTCGGAATGATGGCGATGAGTTCTCGCCGGAAGTCTGGTTGTTCGGCCATGGCGCTTCGCTCGGTTCCCGGTCTGTCGATGCTGGCGGCTCTCACCGCCGACCGTCGTCGTTGCCGGCCGCTTCCGCGGCATCCAGCGCATCCAGGAGAGACAGGAAGCGGTCCGGCACCGGCTCGCTCGCCACGTCGTCGTAATAGGCCTTCAAACGCCGGCCGATCGCCGAGTTGGGGCCCAGATCGACGCCCGGTTCCACCGGCTTCTGTCCTTGCGTCGCCTGCACAATCTTATCCTCGGTATCGTGATCGTCCATCAGCCCACTCGAAACCCGCACCGGCCCGCCGACCCTCAATCGAACCGGGACCGGCTCGTTGTCCGACGCTCCGCTCTGCCGTTGCGGCAGAAAACCGGAAAGCCAGTCGATTCCGTCCCTTATCGTCTTCACTTCTGCGTTGCGAGCACGTCAAGTAGAGCGGTGCCGCATGAACGCAATGACGCCCGGCGTGATTCATTTTCTCTGTGCGACGCGCTGACTTCGACCGGTCGGATCCGTCGCGAAACCGTTTTCCACCGCCGAATGGGACGAACGTCCCGCACCCGTCGTTCATCGCGCAAAACCGGGTTCGCACGGAAAAGTTCCGCCCCGCCTTGGAACTTTCAGCCGCCGACCACATTTCGCTTCGACCGTCGTCAATTCAATCGACACGAGGGGAGTATTCATGTCGATGTCATCCCGCATAGCGCCTCATATCCCGTATTTGCGGCGCTATGCTCGGGCTCTCAGTGGTTCCCAGGCGAGTGGCGACGCATATGTCGCGGCCGTGCTGGAGGCGCTGATCGCCGATCCGTCGCTGTTCTCGACCGAGCAGACGCCGCGCATCTCGCTGTACCGTCTCTTTTCCTCTCTCTGGCAGTCGCTCGACGTGAATGTCCGCGAGGATGCGCCGACCTCGGCCTGGGAAGAGCGCGCCACGCGCAATCTTCGCGCCATCTCGCCGCTGCCGCGTCAGGCCTTCCTTCTCGTGGCGGTGGAGGGGTTCACCACGCAGGAGGCGGCCTTCATCCTCGGGTCCGGCGAGGAGGAGTTCTCGCGGCTCATCGATCAGGCGAGTTCCGACATCGGCCGTCAGGTCTCGACGAGCATCATGATCATCGAGGACGAGCCCCTGATCGCGATGGACATCGAGCAGATGGTGGAGGGCCTCGGCCACACCGTCACGGGCATCGCCCGCACCCACAAGGAAGCGATCGCTCTGTTCGACAAGCAGCGGCCGGGCATGGTGCTGGCAGACATCCAGCTGGCCGACGGCAGTTCGGGCATCGATGCGGTGAACGACATTCTCGCGGAAGTCTCCGTTCCGGTGATCTTCATCACCGCGTTCCCCGAGCGTCTGCTGACCGGCGAGCGTCCCGAGCCCACCTTCCTCGTGACCAAGCCGTTCAATCCCGACATGGTGAAGGCCCTGATCAGCCAGGCGCTGTTCTTCGAGGCCGACGACAAGGTCGCCGCCTGACGCCGGGCTCTTCGCGAGCGCGGGCTCACTCCTCCTTTCGCCGACCAGCGCCGGGCTCCGCCCGGCGCCGGCATTCCGTCAGGCCGAGCTCCAGCCGGTCGGGTCGTGCCTGCGGAAGTGACGATCCCGCGCTGGAACCTTCCATCCCATAGACTGTTGCCTTGTCAGCCAGCTACCGAAGTGCCATCGCTCGGCTGGGCTATGTATGAATGGTTGCGCGCCGCATGAAACGGAGATCTCTCGTGGCAGCCGACGGTAAGCGCGGGATCGTGCGCAACGTCCCCCGAAGGAACGCTCCCATCGCCGCGGGCATGTCCTGATGGTGGCTTGGAAGGCTTTGGCGGCCCTGTCGAACACGGATCTCGCCGTGTTCGCGCAGGATTCCGATCTTAAATATTGCTGGGTCTTCAATGCGCAGAACTCGTGGCTCGCTCCGGCGGTCGCGGGGATCAGGGACGACGACATCCTGCCGGCCGGCGCCGCGGAACGATCCAACCGGATGAAGGCCGAGGTCCTCTCCACGGGCCGCCCGCTTCGCTTCGAACTCGCCGTTCCGCTCGGCAATGCGACGCGGTGGTACGACATACGCCTCAATGTCGACCGGAACGACGCCGAGGAGGTTCTCGGCGTCATCGGAACATCGATCGACATCACCGACCAGAAGCGCCGCGAAGAAACGCTGAAGACGCTCCTGCGCGAGCTGTCCCATCGCTCCAAGAATCTCCTCGCCATCATCCAGAGCCTCGCGAGCCAGACCGCCCGACACACGGTGACGGTGCCGGAGTTCCTCGTGCGGTTTCGTGGCCGCATCCAGTCGCTGTCCTCCTCGCAGGACATCGTGACCGACACGGACTGGCGCGGGGCGGATCTCATGAGCCTCGTCGTCATGCAGGTCGAGCGCTATGCGCCGGACGGCATGGAGCAGATCCATCTCGACGCGGTGGACGTCTATCTTTCGCCGACCGCCTCCCTCCATGTCGGGCTCGCGCTTCACGAGCTTGCCGTCAACGCCGCCTCCTACGGGTCGCTTTCGGTGCCCGGCGGCACGGTGACGATCCGCGCCTGGATCGAGCCCAGAGACGGCGAAGACGTGCTCCTTCTGGAATGGCGCGAGCATAACGGTCCGCGCGTTCGCACGGAGCGCGATCCGCGGTTCGGGACGTCCACGCTGGTGCGGATCGTGCCCAACGCGGTCGGCGGCGAAGCCCATCTCGAATATCACAGCGACGGCATCTGCTACCGGCTTTCCGTTCCGCAGCCGCAGTTCGAGCTGATCACGCCGGACATCGTCTGACATTTCCTCGGTCGAGACCGTCCCCGAAGACCGTCCTCGCGAAGCCGACGGTCGCCGGCGCACGCCGTCCGTCGGAGATGTGAGAGCATCGCGCCTCAGGAGCATCAGTTTTGGGAAACCTCGGAAAATGTTCCGTCAAGGGACGAAATCCACTATCACACTAACGTGATAACGAACGCGTTCCGACGGGGAACGAGACGCGGCGGATCGCGGTTTGATGTCCAAAGGAGAGGGTCCGATGGAACACGTTGCCGCTTTCATGCTCTTGGTCGGTTGCTCGGGTAACCTGCAGTCCTGCAACGAGATTCCGGTTCCGGTCCCGGCCTATGAAACCTTGGCAGACTGCCAGGAGGACCTGCCCCTGCAGATCAGGTTGAGCAGCGACTCCTCGCAGCGCGTGCTTGGAGCCTGCAAGGGCGTCGCGCCGGACGTGTTCGAGCGATCCGCAAGCATCGACTGGACGATCACGCGTGACGGCCGCCTCTCGATAGACTTCACGTCCGAGCCCCAGATCGTCGCAGCCCGCTGATTCGCGAGGCCAGGGCCGGTCGCGCACGATGAGCGCGTTGACGGTTTGCTGACGTTAAACGTCGATGGCTGCCGGGATTTCGGCCGGGGCGTTGAACCTTTTTCCCGTTGACGCATTTTATGGTCGGGACACTGTTTTCCAGTCGAGAGGACTCCATGCGTAACAAATTGGCGATCGTCGCGTTCTGCGCCGGCATCACGGCTCTGGCCGGTTGCACCACCGAAGACCGCTACACGGGCGGCGGTGCCGCGCTCGGCGGTCTCGGCGGCGCGGCCATCGGTGCCGGCGTGACGGGCAACGCGCGTGGCGCCCTCATCGGAGGCGCCTTGGGTGCCGGCGCCGGCGCCATCGCGGGCAACGTGGTCGGCCGTCAGCAGTCGCAGCCGGGCTATTGCCGCTATTCCGACGGCAACATCTATCGCTGCCCGGCCGGTTACTGACCGCCGCCGGATCGGCGTCAGTTCTAAGTCTGCCAATGCCGCCGGATATTCCGGCGGCATTGTCGTATCCGGGTCCCTGGACGGACGGCCGTCTCATCTCGTCGCGTGCGACTTGCCCGGTTTCCCGCCGCCTGTCAGTTTCGCTAGGATTTGAAAGGACCGTCTCCTTGCCGAATATCCGTTCGTTGCGTGGGCCGTCGCTTCGCGAAGATGCACCCCAAGCTTCCGGAAGCGCGCACGCCGCCAGACGCGTCCTGCTCGTCCTCCCCCTGCTCGCTCTCGCGGCCTGCGGACAGAACGGCCGCTACCCCGCCGTCGCGGGCGCCGTGTTCGGTCTGGATGGCGCCGAAGTCGCGCCCTACCGGACGGGGAAGGTGAGGGAGGTCGTGCCCGGCCCGGGCGACCGTCTCATCGGCCAGTCCGCGAACGTTCCCGACGACTGCATCTATGCCCGTTCCGCCTCCGGCGTCCGGTTCCGCGCCGCCTGTCCTGACGGGTTCGAGCTCTAAGCGGGCCCCGAAGCTTTTCGGCGACCCGTGGAGCCGATCGCCTTCGACGTCACGAGGATGCAGCGCGATCGAACCGTCCGTCGCGTCCCGCTTCGGGCGCGTCAGTTTCCGTCCCCGACCAGACCCACGAACGCGTTGCGATAGCCCCCGAGGGCGACGACATCGTCGGCAAATTCGATCCGGCGCAGAAGGTCGCCCTTCGCCAGTTCGAAGCCGCGCCGGTCGGCGGTCGCGATGCGCCACCCGGTGCCGTCCGCCGCGATTGCGTCGACGGCGTCGCCATGGTCCTCGTTCATATGCGCCACCGCGCGCCGGGCGGCATTCTCCAGCCCGTCTCCAGCCGGATCGAGAAGATCGTCGGCGTCGAGTTCGTAGGCGCGGGCGAACCCGCCGTTCAGCGAAGCCCCCAGCGGCTCGAGCCGCAGGATCGAGAAGTCGGGAAAATCGATGTAGAGGCTCGCCTTGGGATGACGCGACAGGAATCGGGCGCGCAGGTCCGCATGGACAGCCGTCCCGGCGCCAATGCGTTCGGCTCTCGCGAAGACAGTCATCCGCGGATGGGCGAGCGGGTCGCCGCGCCCATCCTCGCCGACGAGGATCGAGCAGCGCGGATCGGCCGCCAGCGCTCTCGAATGCAGCGACAGGCCGGAGACGAGGACGAGCGGCCGCCCGCGAAAGTCGGTGGCGAGAAGCGTCCGGCTGACGGCGGGAAAGCCGTCCTGCGGCCGCAGGCAGCCCAGCGCCGCCGTGCGCGCGGCGCGCAGGAGGCGGCGGGCGAGGGCGCGTGCGGCCTCGTCCACGCGCTGCGTCACCAGTCGCGTCCTCGCGTCACCGGGCGCAACGCCAGCCGGCGCACCGCTCGCCTCGCCTGTGCTCATGGCATCCGACCTTTCCCGAAAGCCGACTCCGCGGCCGTCACCGGCCTCCGAGCGGCGCGGCAAACGCGGCTTCCTGCCGCCTTCGCGCGTTTCCCGTCTGGCGAGGGCCCCGCCGCCGCGATATCTGAGGCCCTCGTCGTCGATGTCGATGCCCAGAGGAGACGTGCAGGATGGCCGATCGCAAATCCGAGATCCTGGCGCTTCTCGCCGCCTTGCCGACGCCCGACGGAAAAGGCGACGTCGTCTCGCGCGCCATGGTGTCCGATATCTTCGTGGCGGACGGCAAGGCCTTCTTCTCCATCTCCGTGCCGGCCGAGGAGGCCGAGCGCTTCGAGCCGTTCCGCCGCGAGGCCGAGGCCAAGGTGAGGGCGCTGCCCGGCATCGAGAGCGCCATGGTGGCGCTGACGGCGGAGCGGGCCGCCGGTGCCGCCCGCGCCGCGCCGCCGCCGCCGGCCCGCCCGGGACAGGCGATCCGGCCGGGGCCTGGCCCCTACGACCGGGGCGGACCGCCGCCGCGCGCCGCGGGCCACGCCCATCCCCATCCGCACGCCCAGCCGGCCCAGGCCCGCCCGCAGCCCGGCCAGACGCAGCGGCCGGGCGTGCCGGGCATCGAGCGCATCATCGCGGTCGCCTCGGGCAAGGGCGGGGTCGGCAAGTCGACGACCGCGGTCAATCTCGCGCTCGGCCTGCAGTCGCTCGGCCTCAAGGTCGGCCTTCTGGATGCCGACATCTACGGCCCCTCCGTGCCGCGGCTCCTGAACCTCAAGGGACGGCCCGAATCGGCGGGCGGGCGCACGATGATCCCGCTCCAGGCCTACGGGCTGAAGGCCATGTCGATGGGCTTTCTCGTGGACGAGGAGGTGCCGATGATCTGGCGCGGACCCATGGTCATGTCGGCGCTCACGCAGATGCTGCGCGAGGTCGAATGGGGCCCGCTCGACATTCTCGTCGTGGACATGCCGCCGGGCACGGGCGACGCGCAGCTGACCATGGCGCAGCAGGTGCCGCTCGCCGGCGCCGTCATCGTCTCGACCCCGCAGGATCTGGCCCTGATCGACGCGCGCAAGGGGCTCGCCATGTTCCGCAAGGTCGAGGTGCCCGTCCTCGGCATCGTCGAGAACATGAGCTATTTCATCGCTCCCGACACAGGCGCGCGCTACGACATCTTCGGCCATGGCGGCGCGCGCGCCGAGGCCGAGCGGCTCGGCGTGCCCTTCCTCGGCGAGGTGCCGCTGGAGATGGCGATCCGCGAAAGTTCCGATGAAGGCCGGCCCGTCGTCGCCGCGGCACCGGACGGGGCCCATGCGCGGGTCTACCGCGATATCGCCGTCCGCGTCCTCGAGGCCATGGACGCGGCGAAGGCCGAGGGCGCATCGACGCCGAAAATCGTATTTGAGTGAATGGTCAAAAATTCAGCTTGCGCGGAGTTTGCGAAAAAGGTGGGATGCGCGCTTGCGCGGGACTGACCCCGCAAGCAATTCTGGAGCGCTTTCCCTATGAAAAGACTGTCACTCCTTCTCGCAGCCACGGCCCTTTCATTGACGATGGCGTCCGGCGCGCTCGCCAAGACGCTGGTCTACTGCTCGGAAGGCTCTCCGGAAGGCTTCGATCCCGGCCTCTACACGGCCGGGACGACCTTCGACGCCTCTTCGAAGACGGTCTACAACCGTCTCGTCGAGTTCAAGAAGGGCACGACGGAGGTCGTTCCGGGCCTTGCCGAAAGCTGGGACGTCTCGGAGGACGGTCTGGAATACACGTTCAAGCTGCGCCAGGGCGTGAAGTTCCAGACCACGGACTTCTTCACCCCGACGCGTGACTTCAACGCCGACGACGTGATCTTCTCCTTCGACCGCCAGGGCAACAAGGAGAACAAGTTCTTCTCCTATGCCGGCGATGCGACCTGGGGCTACTACAACGATATGTCGATGCCGACGCTGGTGAAGGCGTTCGAGAAGGTCGACGACTATACCGTGAAGCTGACGCTGACGGCGCCGAACGCGCCGATGATCGCGAATCTCGCGATGGACTTCGCCTCGATCATGTCGAAGGAATATGCCGACAAGCTGCTCGCCGACGGCACGCCGGAGAAGCTCAACCAGCAGCCGCTCGGCACCGGTCCCTTCGCCTTCGTCGCCTACCAGCAGGACGCGGTGATCCGCTACAAGGCCCATCCCGAATACTGGGGCGGCAAGCAGCCGGTCGACGATCTCCTCTTCGCCATCACGCAGGACGCCTCCGTGCGCCTGCAGAAGCTGAAGGCCGGCGAGTGCCAGATCATGGCCTTTCCGAACCCCGCCGACATCCCGGCGCTGAAGGCCGATTCCACGCTGACCACGATGGAGCAGCCGGGCCTCAACATCGGCTATCTCGCCTACAATGCCAGCCAGGCGCCCTTCGACAAGGTCGAGGTCCGCCGCGCGCTGAACATGGCGATCAACAAGGACGCCATCCTCGAGGCCGTGTTCCCGGGCATCGGCCAGAAGGCCAAGAACCCGATCCCGCCGACGATGTGGGGCTACAACGACGCCGTCGATGACGACAAGTACGACCCCGAGGCGGCCAAGAAGATGCTCGAGGAGGCCGGCGTCAGCGGGCTCTCGATGAAGGTCTGGGCCATGCCCGTGGCCCGTCCCTACAATCCGAACGCCCGGCGCATGGCCGAGCTGATCCAGTCGGACTTCGCCAAGGTCGGCGTCACCGTCGAGATCGTCTCCTACGACTGGACGCAGTATCTGAAGCTCGCGGGCGATCCGAAGCACGACGGCGCGGTTCTCGCCGGCTGGACGGGCGACAATGGCGACCCGGACAACTTCCTCGCCATCCTTCTGGGCTGCGACGGCATCGGCTCGGGCAACAAGGCCGCCTGGTGCAACAAGGACTACGACGCCCTCATCAAGAAGGCATCGACCATCGCCGACCAGGCCGAGCGCGCCAAGCTCTACGAGGAGGCGCAGGTCATCTTCAAGAAGGAAGCGCCCTGGGCGACCATCGCCCACTCGACGGTCGTCATGGCCATGTCGCCGAAGGTCTCGGGCTACGTCATGGATCCGCTCGGCTCGCACCGCTTCGACGGCGTCGACATTTCCGAGTAACGCCAGCCCATGCCACGACGAGCGTCGCCGGCTTCGTGCCGGCGGCGCTCTCGCCTCATCGGAGGCTCCCTTCAAGAGCGCTCCGGCGCTGACAGAGGTCCGCACAGCCCCATGCTCGGCTTCCTCCTCCGGCGGGTCGGCCTTCTGATCCCGACCTTCGTCGGGGTCACGATCGTCTCCTTCTTCTTCATCCGTCTTCTGCCCGGCGATCCGATCATCGCGCTGGCGGGCGAGCGCGGGCTGACGCCCGAGCGCTACGCCGAACTGCAGGCGGCCTTCGGCTTCGACCGGCCGCTCTGGCAGCAGTATCTCAGCTATTTCGGCGAGGTGATGAGCGGCGATCTCGGCCAGTCCATCACCACGAAGCAGCCGGTGCTGACGGAGTTCTGGAACCTCTTTCCCGCGACCGTCGAACTCTCGCTCGTCGCCATGCTGATCGCGGTCGTCATCGGCATTCCGGCCGGCGTGCTGGCCGCCGTCAAGCGCGGCTCCTGGGCCGACCAGACGATCATGGGCACGGCGCTCGTCGGCTATTCCATGCCGATCTTCTGGTGGGGGCTGCTCCTCATCATCCTCTTCTCCGGCATCCTGCAGTGGACGCCGGTCTCGGGGCGCATCTCGCTTCTCTACTTCTTCAAGCCGGTCACCGGCTTCATGCTGATCGACAGCCTGATCTCCGGCCAGGCCGGCGCCTTCCGCTCGGCGCTGAGCCACCTCATCCTGCCCTCCATCGTGCTCGGCACGATCCCGCTCGCGGTGATCGCCCGCCAGACGCGCTCGGCCATGCTCGAGGTGCTCGGCGAGGACTATGTGCGCACGGCGCGCGCCAAGGGCCTATCCTCGGCACGCGTCATCGGCGTCCACGCGCTGCGCAACGCGCTGATCCCGGTCGTCACCACGATCGGCCTCCAGATCGGCGTGCTCCTCGGCGGCGCCATCCTCACGGAGTCGATCTTCTCCTGGCCGGGCATCGGCAAATGGATGGTCGATTCCGTCTTCCGCCGCGACTATCCGGTCGTGCAGGGCGGGCTTCTCATCATCGCGCTCATCATCATGCTCGTGAATCTTGCCGTCGACCTTCTCTACGGCCTCATCAATCCGAGGGTGCGCGCGCGATGAGCCATATCGAAGCCGAGAAGGCCGAGCAGGGCGTCGGGACCGACATTCCCGACCGCCTGCCCGGGCCACGCAAGCCGCAGAGCATGCGCCGGCGCCAGCTCGCCGAGTTCTGGTACTATTTCTCGGTCAACCGCGGCGCCGTGCTCGGTCTCGTCGTCTTCGCCCTGATCGTGGCGACGGCGCTGGCCGCGCCGCTTCTCGCCCCGCACGATCCGACGGCGCAGGACCGCAGCGTGCTGCTCATCCCGCCCTTCTGGCAGGAGGGCGGGCGCATCGCCTTTCCGCTCGGCACCGACGCCGTCGGGCGCGACGTCCTCTCGCGCCTCATCTACGGGGCGCGCTACTCGCTTTATGTCGGCCTCTTCGTCGTCATCGTCGCGGTGACGGCCGGCGTCGCGCTCGGGCTTCTGGCCGGCTATCTGCGCGGCTGGGTCGACACGGTGACGATGCGGGTGATGGACATCATCCTCGCCTTCCCGTCGCTGCTCCTCGCGCTCGTCGTCGTGGCGGTGCTCGGGCCCGGCCTCCAGAACGCCATGCTCGCCATCGCGCTGGTCCTCATGCCGCATTTCGTGCGCCTGACGCGCGCGTCCGTGATCGCCGAAAAGCAGCGCGAATACGTGACGGCGGCCAGGGTCGTGGGGGCGGGGCCGCTGCGGCTGATGCTGGTGACGATCCTGCCGAACTGCCTCGGGCCGCTCATCGTGCAGGCGACGCTCTCCTTCTCGAACGCGATCCTCGACGCGGCGGCTCTCGGCTTTCTCGGCATGGGCGCCCAGCCGCCGACGCCCGAATGGGGCACGATGCTGGCCGAGGCGCGCGAGTTCGTGCTGCGCGCCTGGTGGGTCGTCACCTTTCCGGGCCTCTCGATCCTCGTCACCGTGCTCGCCATCAACCTCGTCGGCGACGGATTGCGCGACGCGCTCGATCCGAAGATGAAGCGGAGCTGAGGGCTTGGCGGCGATTATCGACCTTCTGGGGCTGAAGGACGTCGCGCAGCAGACGGCGTTTCTGACGGGGGCCCTCGGCTTTCTCGGCGTCCTCGTCACCGGGTCGATTGCGGTCTTCACCTGGCTGTCGAACAAACAGCACGAGCGTCGGCTGGAGAAGCGTAGACGGCTGGATCGACAGATCGATATGGTCTTCGCCCTGCATGCGGAAATTGCGGCGGGCCTCGGGGCCGTCGCCGATCAGCAGGAGGAGGACGAGGCGCGTTATCTCGTGGCGGACGAGTGGCCGGCGGGCCCTTCGGACCGGACGGACTTCGTCTTCGAGACCCTGAAGGCCGACCTCTCGGTCCTGCCGCAGAGCGTCATCCCACCAGATCGTCCTCTACTACCGGCTGGCGGAGCAATCGAACCGGCTGGTGGATTTCCTCGCCGGCGACGCCTACGCGCGGCAGGGGCCAGCCCAGCGCAGGCGCTATGCCGGCAACATCCTGGCCGGACTGCGCGACCAGCAGATAGCGGCGGTCGGAGCGCTCGACGCGCTGGAGCGTTTCATGAAGCAGCACGGCATCGCGAGCCCGGCCCGCAGCCGCATCGGCTCAGACGAGTGGGCGGATCGGTCCGGTCATGCGTCCTCTCCTTCTGCCACGATGACGTAGATATAAGCCATCAGAGGAAGCATTCCTAGACGATGCCCCTTCTCACCATCCGCAACCTCTCCGTCACCTTCGCCACGGCCTCCGGGCCGTTCAAGGCGGTGGACGGGGTGGATCTCACCGTCGAGCCGGGCGAGGTGCTCGGCATTGTCGGCGAGTCCGGCTCCGGCAAGTCGGTGGCCATGCTCGGCCTGATGGGCCTCCTGCCGGCCAGCGCGACGGTGACGGCCGACGAGATGAGCTTCGAGGGCCGCGATATGCAGCGGCTGACGGCGAAGGAACGGCGCGAGGTGATCGGGCGCGACGTCGCCATGATCTTCCAGGAGCCTGTCGCCAGCCTCAATCCGTGCTTCACCGTCGGCTACCAGATCGGCGAGACGCTGAAGGCGCATCTGAAGCTCGGCCGTTCCGAGCGCCGGACGCGCACGGTGGAGCTTCTCGCGCAGGTCGGCATCACCGATCCCGAGCGGCGCATGAACGCCTTTCCGCACCAGTTGTCGGGCGGCATGAGCCAGCGCGTGATGATCGCCATGGCGATCGCCTGCAACCCCAAGCTCCTCGTCGCCGACGAGCCGACGACGGCGCTCGACGTCACGATCCAGGCGCAGATCCTCGATCTGCTCCTCGATCTCCAGACCCGCAAGGGCATGGCGATGATCCTCATCACCCACGACATGGGCGTGATCGCCGAGACGGCCAGGCGCGTCGTCGTGCAATATGCCGGCCAGCAGGTCGAGCGACAGGCGGTGGCGACACTCTTCGAGGCGCCGCACCATCCCTATACCGGCGCGCTTCTGGCCGCGATTCCCGAGCGTTCGACGGGCCGGCGCCTGCCGACCATTCCGGGCGTCGTGCCGGGGCAGGGCGACCGGCCGGACGGCTGCCTCTTCAACCCGCGCTGCCCGCGCGCCGACGATCTCTGCCGCACCGTTCGGCCGCCGCGCCAGAGCGCCGCGCTCGGCGAGGCGCTGTGCCACTATCCCCTCAACGTCGGAGAAGCCGCGTGAGCGCGATCATCACCGCCCGCGACGTCGGCCAGGATTACGAGGTCGGCCGCGGTCCGTTCCGCAAGGCGATGGCCCTCCAGGCCGTGCGCGAGGCGAGCTTCACCGTGGAGGAGGGCGAGACGCTCGCCATCGTCGGGGAATCGGGCTGCGGAAAATCGACCCTCGCCCGCATGCTGACCCTGATCGAGACGCCGACGCGCGGCGACCTCGTCATCGACGGGCTGCCCGTGACTCAGGGCGACCCCTCGACCGCCAAGCGTCTGCGCTCGACCGTGCAGATCGTCTTCCAGAACCCCTACGGCGCCCTCAATCCGCGCCAGAAGGTCGGGGCGATCCTCGAGGAGCCGCTGAAGATCAACACGAAGCTCCCGGCCGCGGAGCGGCGGCGGAAGGCGCTGGCGATGCTGGCGCAGGTCGGCCTGCGGCCCGAGCATATCGACCGCTATCCCCATATGTTCTCCGGCGGCCAGCGCCAGCGCATCGCCATCGCCCGGGCCATCATCCTGGAGCCGAAGATCCTCATCCTCGACGAGCCGGTCTCCGCGCTCGACGTGTCGATCCAGGCGCAGGTGCTGAACCTCCTGCAGGATCTGCAGGAGCGCCTCGGCCTCACCTATGTCTTCATCAGCCACGACCTCTCGGTCGTGCGCCACGTGGCGAACCGGGTGATGGTCATGTATCTCGGCCGGCCGGTGGAACTCGCTCCGGTCTCCGCCCTCTACGAGACGCCGCTGCATCCCTATACGCAGGCGCTTCTCTCGGCGACGCCGGCCACGCGCCCGGCGGACCGCGCCACGCGCATCCGGCTGACCGGCGAACTGCCGTCGCCCTTCGCGCCGCCGCCCGGCTGCTCGTTCAATCCGCGCTGCCCGCTCGCCAACGAGCGATGCCGCACGGAGCGCCCGGTCCTGAAGCCGCACGGCGCCTCGCAGGTCGCCTGCTTCGCCGTGGACGAGGGGCGGATCTCGCTCAACTGATCGCTGGGTCGCTCTCGTCCCGCGAGGGCACGACGCAGCGGGCGACGTCCGTCCCGCCGGCCTGCGCCCGCGCGCCCAGCCGAACGCGATCGCGGCCGGCGTTCTTGGCGTCGTAGACGCCCTGATCGGCCCGCACGATGGCCGCGGCGATGTCGGGCGCGGCCTCGGTGATCCCGGCGACGCCGATCGAGGCGGTGATGCCGATCGTGGTTCCGGCGATCTCGATCGCCATGCGGGCGATGGCGAGGCGGATGCGCTCGGCCATGCGAAGAGCCACCGTGTCCGAGACGTCCGGCAGCATGAGGACGAACTCCTCCCCGCCGAAGCGGCCGAAGATGTCGTCGCGGCGGATCGCCGAGCGGATCGCGGCGGCCGTGCGCACCAGCACGAGATCGCCGGCCGCGTGGCCATAGGCGTCGTTCACCGACTTGAACCTGTCGAGGTCGAGCATGAGGATGGCGTGGTGCCAGGCCCGGTCGCGGTCGTGGGCCAGCCGATCTTCCAGGACCGAGAAGAAGGCGCGCCGGTTGAGGAGGCCGAGCAGCGGGTCCAGCGAGGCGAGGCGCTGCAGCTCGGCATTGGCCTGACGCAGTTTCGCGGTGCGCCCGACGACCTCGGCCTCGATCGCCTCGCTCATGCGGTCGCGCTCGGTCACGTCCGTGAAGGTCAGCACGTAGCCGCCCGAGCCGATGGCCTTGCCGACGATCTGGATATGCATGCCGCAGGGGCGCCAGCGCTCGGCGCGCAGCGGCGCCCGCGCCAGGATCGGCTGCATGCGCTGCGCGATGTGGTGCTCGTAGGGCCCCTGGCCGAACTCGCCATTGGCGCAGATGTAAGTCAGAATCTCCAGATAGGCGCAACCGAGGTCGAACCCGGCCTCCGGGAGGTTGTACATCCGGCGATATTGCGGGTTGGCGAAGGCAACCCGAAGATCACGGTCGAGGACGATGATCGCCTGGTCGATCTGACCCAGCGCCTCGATCAGCAGCCTCTCGAACGTATCTGTGTCCGACCTGGCCGGCCGGGCGTTCCGAAGTGCGGCACGGGGCCTTTTCTGAGCCATGACGATCCGACCTGTCTCGATGAACCGTCATTATCGTCCTGAAGACTTACTATTCCCTTCCGGCAATGTCCGGATCGGATTCATCTATCGTTTGTATCTATCGGCCGCTGATGGCGCTCCAGCGCGTCGACGATCTCCTGCGGGCGGATCTCGCCGAGGATCTGGCCGCGCTGCGAGACGATGACCGAGCCGCGCCCGCCCGACAGCGCCGCGACGACGCGGCGCAGCGGGGTCGTGGGTTCGGCCATGGCGCCCACGCGCGGCGCGGGCGCGTCGCGGTCGAGGGGGCGCATCACGTCGCCGGCGGTGAAGACGTTCAACGGGTTCATATGCGCGACGAAGTCGGCGACATAGGGCGAGGCGGGGCGCAGCGCGATGTCCTGCGCGGTGCCGGTCTGCACGAGGGCGCCGTCCTCCAGGATCGCGATGCGATTGCCGATCTTGAAGGCCTCGTCGAGATCGTGGCTGACGAAGACGATCGTCTTCTTCAGCTGCCTCTGCAGGTCCAGGAGTTCGTCCTGCAGCCGGGCGCGGATGAGGGGATCGAGGGCGGAGAAGGGCTCGTCCATCAGGAGGATGGGCGCATCGGTCGCGAAGGCGCGGGCAAGGCCCACGCGCTGCTGCATGCCGCCGGACAGTTCGCCGACGCGCGCGCCCGCCCATTCCGACAGGCCGACGAGTTCGAGCTGGGCGGCGACGCGATCGCGCCGCTCGGCCTTCGCCATGCCGGAGAACTGCAGGCCGAGGCCGACATTCTCCGCCACGCTGCGCCAGGGCAGGAGGGCGAAGTGCTGGAACACCATCGCCACCTCGTGCCGCCGCAGCTCGCGCAGACGGGCCGCGCCGCAGGCGGCGGGATCGACGGGGCCGGCGCCCCCATCCACCAGCACCCGGCCGCGCGTGACGGGGGCGAGGCCGTTGACCGCCCGCAGCAGCGTCGACTTGCCCGACCCCGAAAGACCCATGAGGACGGCGATCTCGCCGGCCGGAACGTCGAGGGAGGCGTTCGCGATGCCGAGCGTCGCGCCGCAGGCGTCGCGGATCTCGGCGCGCGAGCGTCCGGCGTCGAGAAGGCGCAGCGCCTCCGCGCGCCGGTCGCCGAAGACGATCGTGACGTTCTGGAAGGAGACCGCGATGGTCCCGGGCGCTGCGTCCCTCATGACCGCGCACCGTCTTCGATGCGCACGAAGCGGTCGAGAATGATGGCGAGGAGGACGATGGCGAGCCCGGCCTCGAAACCGGTGCCGATGTCGATCGTGTTCAGCGCCCGCACCACGGGCACCCCGAGGCCGGGCGCGCCGACGAGGGCGGCGATCACGACCATGGAGAGGGAGAGCATGATGGTCTGCGTCAGGCCTGCCATGATCTGGGGCAGGGCGTGGGGAATCTCGATGGCGAAAAGGCGCTGCATCGCCGTCGCGCCGAAGGCGTCGCCGGCCTCGAGAAGCTGCGTCGGCGTGGAGGCGATGCCGAGCCGCGTGAGGCGGATGGAGGCCGGCAGCGCGAAGATGACGGTTGCCACGAGGCCGGGCACCATGCCGAGGCCGAAGAGGATGAGCGCGGGGATGAGATAGACGAAGGTCGGGATCGTCTGCATCAGGTCGAGGACCGGGCGCAGCCCGGCGTAGAGCCGCGGGCGGCGCGCTGCCGCGATGCCGACCGGCAGGCCGATGGCCATGCACAGGGCGGTGGCCGCGAGGACGAGCGCCAGCGTCTCCGTCGTCTCCTCCCAGAAGCCGAGATTGATGATGACGAGAAGCCCGCCGGCGGTCAGGAGCGCGGCGGCTATCGTGCGGCGGGCCAGAAAGGCGATCGCTCCGAAGGCCGCGACGACCACGAACGGGTGGGGCGCCTGGAGAAGAAACAGGATGGCGTCGATGAAGGCCGAGAGCCCCGCCTGGATCGCGTCGAAGAGGAAGGCGAGGTTTCCCGTCAGCCAGTCGACCACCGTCTCGGCGACGGTGCCGATGGGCAGGGGATGAGCTTCGAGCCATTCCACCTTGACGGGCATTCCTTGCGTGCGGGGAGAGCCCTTGCGGCTCCCTCTCGTGCGCCCGCCGTGCCGCGGGCCGTCCGGCGACTAACGCGATCGCGGCGCGGGCGCAAGGCGAGGCCCGCCGGACGCTCGCTCAGAAGGCGAGGGCGCCGGTGTTCTTCACCTCCTCCATCACCGCATAGGTGTGGGTCTCGCGCACGCCGGGCAGCGTCAGGAGCGCGTCGGAGAGGAAGGCGCGATAGGCCGTCATGTCCTTCACGCGCGCCTTGATGAGATAGTCGAAGCCGCCCGCCACCATGTGGCACTCCACAATGTCGGGATTGGCCTTGGCGGCCTGCGCGAAGGCGCCGAACACGTCGTCGCTCGTGCGGTCGAGCTTCACTTCGACGAAGACGATCATGCCGCGCCCGAGCTTCTCGGGCGAGAGGCGCGCGCTGTAGCCGAGGATATAGCCCTCGCGCGTCAGCCGCTTCACCCGTTCGGCGGTCGCGGTCGGCGAGAGATGCACCGCCTGCGCGAGGTCGAGCGTCGTCAGGCGCCCGTCGGCCTGGAGGGCGGCGAGGATCTTTCTGTCCTTGGCGTCGAGTCCGGTCATCCTCGCTACGGATAGGGCGTCCGACGGCGTTTGTCGCGGATGTTCTAGCTTTCTTTGGCGAGAAGCGCGGGGCTGTCCGATGCTACATCGGGCCGTCCTCGAACGACTGACGGAGCGCCCCCATGTCCGCGATGCCCGCCGCCTTCTCCGCGCCCTTCGCGCCCGACGACGAGGCCGCCGTCGCCGCGCTGATCGAGGCCGCGCGCGGCTTCGGGCTCGACGAGGGCAAGGTCGACGCGCGCTCGCGCCGGCTGATCGAGGGCATCCGGGCCGATGCCGGCGGCATCGGCGGCGTGGAGGACTTCCTGCGCGAGTTCGGCCTTTCCACCCGCGAGGGTCTGGCGCTCATGGTGCTGGCCGAGGCGCTCCTGCGCGTGCCGGACGCGGCGACGCAGGACCGGCTGATCGAGGACAAGATCGGCGCCGGCGACTGGGCGAACCACGAGTCGCAGGAAGACCGCATGCTGACGACCGCCTCCGCCTGGGCGCTCGGCCTCTCGGCCCGCATCATCAAGCCGGGCGAGACGCCGGGCGGCGTCATCGCCTCGCTCGTCAAGCGCGTCGGCGCGCCCACCGTGCGCAGCGCCACGCGCCAGGCGATGCGCTTCCTCGGCCGGCATTTCGTGCTGGGCGAGACGATCGAGGACGCGCTGGAACGCGCGCGCGGACCGGAGAAACGCGGCTACCGCCATTCCTACGACATGCTGGGCGAGGGCGCCCGCACGCGGGCGGATGCGGATCGCTATTTCCGGTCCTATGCCGACGCGATCGAGGCGATCGGGCGCAAGGCCGGCAACAAGGCGCTGCCGGACCGGCCGGGCATCTCGGTCAAGCTGTCCGCGCTCCATCCGCGCTACGTGCCCGCCAACCGCGCGGCGGTGCTGGCCGAACTCGTGCCGCTGGTCGTGCAACTGGCCGAGCGCGCCCGCAGCTACGACCTCAACCTCACGATCGACGCCGAGGAGGCCGAGCGTCTCGAACTCTCGCTCGACGTGATCGACGCGGTCGTCTCCGGCTTCGACTTCTCCGGCTGGCAGGGCTTCGGCCTCGCCGTGCAGGCCTACCAGAAGCGCGCCCTGCAGGTGATCGAGCATGTCGACGCCCTGGCCGAGGCCGCCGGCATCCGCATGATGGTGCGCCTCGTGAAGGGCGCCTACTGGGATACGGAGGTGAAGCACGCGCAGGAGCGCGGCCTGGCCGGCTATCCCGTCTACACCCGCAAGCCGGCGACGGACCTTTCCTATCTCGTCGCCGCCCGATCGCTGCTCCAGCGCCGCGCGCGGCTCTATCCCCAGTTCGCCACGCATAACGCGCTGACCGTCGCGACCATTCTCGAGCTTGCCGGGCAGGACGTGTCGGGCTTCGAGTTCCAGCGCCTGCACGGCATGGGCGAGGCGCTCTACGAGACGCTGCGCAAGAGCGAGAGCCGCGTCGCCTGCCGCATCTACGCGCCGGTCGGCGGCTATCGCGATCTCCTCGCCTATCTCGTGCGCCGGCTTCTGGAGAACGGCGCGAACTCCTCCTTCGTCGCCAAGGTCGGCGATACGAGCGTGCCGGTGGAAGCGCTGCTGGAGCGCCCGCGCGAGGTGCTGGCCAAGGGTCCGGCGCGCCATGCCAGGATCGCGCTGCCGCAGGACATCTTCCCCGGCCGGCGCAACTCGAAGGGCGTGGAACTCGGCGAGCGCCGCAGCTTCGACGCCTTCGTCGAGAAGGCCTCCAAGCCCTTGGCCGCCGATCTCCTCGCCCGCTGCGGCTTCGCCGGGGCCGCCGGCGGGCGCACCGTCGAGATCCGCTCGCCGGTGGACGGGGCGCTCGTCGGCAAGGCCGTGCAGATCGACGGCGCGTCGGCCGATGCGCTCGTCGCCGAGGCCGCGCGGCATGTGCGCGCCGCGGAGGCCGTTCCGGCCGCGACCCGCGCCGCCCGGCTTCGCCGCGCCGCCGACCTCATGGAAGCGCGCGAGGGCGCGTTGATGGCCCTCCTCGCCCGCGAGGCCGGCAAGACGGTGGAGGACGGCATCGCCGAAATCCGCGAGGCGGTGGACTTCCTGCGCTACTACGCAGACGAGGTCGAGCGCCTGTTCTGCGCCGACATGCGCCTGCCGGGGCCGACGGGCGAGGAGAACCGCCTGCGCTACCGCTCGCGCGGCGTCGCGGTCTGCATCTCGCCCTGGAACTTCCCGCTCGCCATCTTCGCGGGGCAGGTGGCGGCCGCGCTCGCCGCCGGCAATGTCGTGATCGCCAAGCCCGCCGAGCAGACGCCGCTGATCGCCGCAGCCTGCGTCGCCCTCCTGCACGAGGCGGGCTTTGCCGAGAGCGCGCTGTTCCTCGCGCCCGGCGACGGGGAGGCGGGAGCCGCCCTCGTCGCGCATCCCAAGACCGCGCTCGTCGCCTTCACCGGCTCCACCGACACGGCCTTCGCCATCAACCGCGCGCTCGCCGCCCGCCATGCGCCGATCGCCCCGCTCATCGCCGAGACGGGCGGCCTCAACGCCATGATCGTCGATGCCACCGCGCTGCCCGAGCAGGTGGCCGACGACGTCGTCACCTCCGCCTTCCGCTCGGCCGGCCAGCGCTGCTCGGCGCTGCGGCTCCTCTTCGTGCAGGCCGACGTCGCCGACCGCATGCTGGAGATGATCGCGGGCGCGGCGGCCGAGCTGACGCTCGGCGAGCCGGCACGGCCCTCCACCGACATCGGGCCGGTGATCGACGCCGAGCAGCACGCCATGCTGACGCGGCACATGGAAGAGATGGCCCGCACCCAGCGCGTCGCCTATCGCGGCGCGCTCGATCCCGCCCTGCCGGCCGGCGGCCACTGGTTCGCCCCGCAGATCGTGGAGCTTTCCGACGCCGCCGCCATGGAGCGCGAGATCTTCGGGCCGATCCTTCATGTCGTGCGCTGGAAGGCGGGGCAGCTGGGGAAGGTCTGCGAGGCGATCGAGGCGACGGGCTTCGGCCTGACGCTCGGCGTCCACAGCCGCATCGACGCCACGATCCGCGAGGTCACCGAGCGGCTGACGGCGGGCAATATCTACGTCAACCGCAACATGATCGGCGCGGTCGTCGGCTCGCAGCCCTTCGGCGGCTCGGGGCTTTCGGGCACCGGCCCCAAGGCGGGCGGCCCGAACTATCTCGTGCGCTTCGCCCGCGAGCAGGTCGTTTCCACCAACACTGCGGCGGCCGGCGGCAATGCCAGCCTCATCGCCATGGAATCGTGAGACGGCGACCGTCCGCCGGGTCTCGCGCCAGCGGCGGTGGTGATTCGTTCGTCGTCGCACCGTCGCTGAATCGCTACAGCCTCAAGTAACCCTTGTGATGTAGTCTTCGAATTGCGGCCGAAACGACTGGTGCAAGGGACCCTCCCGCCCGAGCACGACTTCGAATGCCGCAGATGCGGAGCCCCGCGCACGGTTTCCTCCCCCCGGAGCGCGCGGCCCGTCACCTCGAGTGAATGAAGGGCCCGGTGCGCGATCCTCGCGCCCGGGCCGCTTTTTCGCGAGATCGGCACCCCGCGCCTCGCGTGGAGCTGATGCCCCCCTTAAGCGAAACTATGGTTGGCGCCCACGGGCCGCCCTTCTATGTTGCCGGCGCCGCCCGGGACTGTCCCGGCGCGCGAGGGGAGCTGCAGGGCATGGCGGACGTGGCGTCGGACATCGAGATCGCGCGGGCGGCCCGCAAGAAACCCATCCGCGAGATCGCAGCCCGCCTCGGCATTCCCGAAGAATCGATCGTGCCCTACGGCCACGACAAGGCGAAGATCGCCGCGCCCTTCCTGCGCTCGCTCGACGAGCGGCCGGACGGCAAGCTGATCCTCGTCACCGCCATCAACCCGACGCCGGCCGGCGAGGGCAAGACGACGACGACGGTCGGGCTCGGCGACGGGCTGAACCGCATCGGCAGGCGTGCGATGATCTGCATCCGCGAGGCCTCGCTCGGCCCCTGCTTCGGCGTGAAGGGCGGGGCGGCCGGTGGCGGCTACGCGCAGGTCGTGCCGATGGAGGACATGAACCTCCACTTCACCGGCGACTTCCACGCCATCACCTCGGCGCACAACCTCCTCTCGGCGCTGATCGACAACCACATCTACTGGGGCAACGCGCTCGGCATCGACCAGCGCCGGGTCGTCTGGCGCCGCGTGCTCGACATGAACGACCGCGCCCTGCGCGCCGTCGTCGCCTCGCTGGGGGGCGTGGCCAACGGCTTCCCGCGCGAGACCGGCTTCGACATCACCGTCGCCTCCGAGGTCATGGCGATCCTTTGCCTCGCGCGCGACCTGAAGGACCTCGAGGCGCGCCTCGGCGCCATCGTCGTCGCCTATCGCCGCGACAGGAGCCCGGTCTTCGCGCGCGACCTGAAGGCCGACGGCGCCATGGCCGTCCTCCTGAAGGACGCGCTGCAGCCGAACCTCGTGCAGACGCTGGAGAACAACCCCGCCTTCGTCCATGGCGGACCCTTCGCCAACATCGCCCATGGCTGCAACTCGGTGGTCGCCACGCGCGCGGCGCTGAAGCTGGCCGACTACGTCGTCACGGAGGCCGGCTTCGGCGCCGATCTCGGGGCGGAGAAGTTCTTCGACATCAAGTGCCGCAAGGCCGGCCTGAAACCCGCCGCGGCGGTGATCGTCGCCACGGTGCGGGCGCTCAAGATGAACGGCGGCGTCGCCAAGGACGGGCTCGGCACGGAGAATGTCGCGGCGGTCACCGCCGGCTGCGCCAATCTCGGGCGGCATATCGAGAACGTGCGCGGCTTCGGCGTGCCGGTGATCGTGGCGATCAACCATTTCGGCACGGACACGCAAGCCGAGATCGAGGCCGTGCGCGCCTATGCCCGCACGCTCGATTGCGAGGCCGTGCTCTGCCGCCATTGGGCCGAGGGCTCGGCGGGCATCACGGAGCTGGCCGAGAAGGTCGCCGCGCTCGCGGACGCCGGGACGGCTGACTTCGCCCCGCTCTATCCCGATGCAATGGGCCTCTTCGAGAAGATCGAGACCGTCGTCAAACGCATCTATCGCGGCGCGGAAGCGAGCGCCGACGCCTCGGTGCGCGAGCAGCTGAAGGGCTTCGAGGCGGCGGGCTACGGCCATCTGCCGGTCTGCATGGCCAAGACGCAGTACTCCTTCTCCACCGACCCCGCCCGCCGCGGCGCGCCGGACGGGCACAGCGTCCATGTGCGCGAGGTGCGCCTCTCGGCGGGCGCCGGCTTCGTCGTGGCGATCTGCGGGGAGATCATGACCATGCCGGGCCTGCCCTCCAGCCCGGCCGCCGAGCGCATCTTCCTGAACGAGGCCGGCGAGATCGAAGGCCTGTTCTGAGACCGCTGGGCATGAGCCGGCGTCAGTCCTCGGCGCGGCCGTCCGTCTCGCGCTCGCCCGGATAGCGCCGGGCGAGCGGGAAGGGCGGGAGCCAGGATTCGCGGCGAACCGTCCAGAGCTCGTAGGTCGGCGCCAACCGGTCGGGCGCATCCAGCGCGCCGAGATTGACCTCGACCTCGTCGCCGCTGCGCCCGAAGACCGAGGAGCCGCAGCGCGGGCAGAAATGGCGTCCGGCATAGGCGCCGGTCTCGCCCTCGACCGTCACCGCGCTCGCGGGAAAGATCGCGGAGGCGTGGAAGAGCGCCCCGTGATGTTTGCGGCAGTCGAGACAGTGGCAGAGGCCGACGCGGTAGGGTCGGCCCGTGGCCCGGAGGCGCACGGCGCCGCACAGGCATCCGCCGTCGAAGCGCTCCATGCGGTGTCCCTCCGGGCGGCGCCACCGGGAGGATGGCCGCGACGCCGCCCGGCGCGGCCATCCTCGCTCGACTGCGATCAGGTCGCCTGGCCGCCCTGCAGCGGCAGGAACTGGTAGGCGAAGGTCTCGCTCAGCGTCTTGTCGCCCTGGCGGATATAGGCGCGCAGTTCCACCGGATCGGTGCCCTCCACGGCGATGTCGAAGGTCACGCGCCAGGCGGTGCCGACCTTGATCGAATAGCAGTCGATGCCCGACAGCGTGCCGCGCGAGGTGCTGACCACGGCCTCGACATCCTCGGCCTCGCGCGAGAGTTCGGCCACCGCGCCGTCGTCGAAGTCGATCGCGACCTTCGTCACGCCCTTCGGACGCGGCTGGCCGGGAATGCCGCCCCGGCCGAGGCGCGTGGCGACGACGCGCCCGAGCGTCAGATCGCGCGGGGCCTCGTTGCGCCAGGTCATCACGTAGTCGTAGGCCAGCGCGTCGCCCTTCCTGGCGGGCGTCTGCGACACCCAGTAGGCGGCGATGTTGTCGTGGATCTCGTCGTCGGTCGGGATCTCGACGAGCTGCACGCCGCCCGGCCCCCAGGAACCCTTGGGCTCGATCCAGACGCTCGCGCGCTTCTCGTAGAAGACGCCGTCGTCCTGGTAGTGGTCGAAGGAGCGGTCGCGCTGCAGGAGGCCGTAGCCCTTCGGGTTCATGTCGGCGAAGGTCGAGGTCATGACCGACGGCGGGTTGTTCAGCGGGCGCCAGAGCCGCTCGCCGGTGCCGGTCCAAAGGGCGAGACCGTCCGAATCGTGCACCTCGGGCCGCCAGTCGGAGCGCCGCTCCTTGTCGGTCTCCGAATACCAGAACATGGAGGTGAGGGCGGCGATGCCGAGCCGCTCGATGTCCTCGCGCACGAAGAAGCGGTTGGCGATGTCCATGACGATGGGACCGCCCTTCTTGATGTCCATGCGCAGCGCGCCGGCGACGCGCGGGCCGTTCATCTTGGCGTAGACGATCAGGGTGCCGGTCTGCGACGGAGCGAGGTAGAATTCGGTGAAGCGCGGGAACTCCTCGGGGCGCGGCATGGCGACGTCCACCGCCACGGCGCGCGCCGACATGCCGAACTGGCCGGACTCGCCGGAGGTGCGGAAATAGGCGCCGCCGAGGAAGGCGATCCAGTCGCGCACCGCGTCCGGCTCCAGCACGCGGAAGCCGGCGAAGCCGACATCCTTGGGCAGTTCGCGCGCCGGGCTGTCGGCGGGCATGTCGAAGAGGGAGGGATCGTAGACGACCTGCCGGGACGTCTCGCCCTCGACGACGTTGATGGTCACGGGCAGCTGGAAGTAGCGGCCCAGATGGAACATGCGGATGGGCGCGTTCGCACCGGGCACGTCCAGCGTGCGGTCGTTGCGGTACTTGATCTTCCAGTGCGCGTCGAAGTCGATGCGGTCCATGACGGCGGGGTCGACGGACGTCTCCGGCACGTAGGGCGCGGCTGCCAGCGCCCGGGCCTCCTCGACCAGCCGGTCGAAGGAGAAGGGGCGCGGTTCGGAGAAGGTCAGGCCCGAGGCGGCGGCCGGCGCGGCGAGGGCGCCGTGGGGAACGAGCCCGAGGGCGGCGAGCCCTGCGAGCAGCTGGCGGCGGTCGATCGTGGTCATTGCGTGCGGCTCCGCGGAAGGTGCCGCCCGGCGACCGCAGCTGCGATGAGCCCCGCGTCTCGGGGGCTGCGTCCTGCCGACCGGTCGCTTGCGCGGCCCCTCCGTCCCTTCTTGACGGACGGCGCCTGCCGGCGCCTCGTACGATGCGAAAACGCCGGCGATACAGACAGGCTTTGCCGCACAATGCAAGGCCCGGGGCCGGTGCGGGGCCTGCCGGGGGCTCGCGGGTGCCCGCTGCGCCCGGGCTCGAAAGGGGGTCGGCCCGGGCCCTCGTGTTGTGCGCGCCGCACTTGCCGATCCGTCCCCGGTCGGCTATCGCTTTCGCCCATGAGACAGTCCTTCGGCGCGCAGATCTGGTGGCGGGTTCGCTAGCGAGCGGCCGGATCAACGCGACTTATGTGATTGACCCCTTCAGGCCGCTGCGGATCTCCCGGCGGCCTTTTCGATGGGCTGCCGAGGGTCCGGGCCTTACGACCGGAGAGACATGCCATGGTGATCGAACAGCTCGGCGACGGCACGGACCGCTATGTCACGAAAGGCGGCGTCACCATCGTGCGTCGCCGCGAACCCGTGCCTTACGAGGGCGCCATCGAGCCCTATTTCGACAAGCTGGACACGCGCCACGGCGCCGTCCTCTTCTCGAACTACGAGTATCCCGGCCGCTACACGCGCCAGGACGTGGCCTTCGTCGATCCGCCGCTGGTCGTCACCTCCGCCGGGCGGGACATGCGCATCGAGGCGCTGAACCCGCGCGGCCGCCTCCTCCTCGACTTCATCGCCGCTTCGCTCGACGGCCATGCCGACATCGCCTCGGCGCGGCGCGAGGCCGGCGCGCTGTCGCTGGCGATCCGCGAGCCGAGCGGGGCGCTCACCGAGGAGGAGCGCTCGCGCATGCCCTCGGTCTTCTCCGTGCTGCGCGAGATCGTGTCGCTCTTCCGCTCCGACGAGGACCGCGACCTCGGCCTTTACGGCGCCTTCGGCTACGACCTCGCCTATCAGTTCGATCCCGTCGCGGAGACGCAGGCGCGCGATCCCGAGCGCCGCGACCTCGTGCTCTTCCTGCCGGACGAGCTGATGGAGGTGGACCACTATTCCGCCAGCGCCTTCCTCACGCGCTACACGTTCGAGAAGGACGGGCGCTCGACGGAAGGGCTGGACGGCGGCGGGCCGGACGCGCCCTTCGCGCCCTCCGACCGCATCCCCGCGCGTGGCGACCACAGGCCCGGCGAATATGCCGAGCTGGTGCGGCGCGCCAAGGAGAAGTTCATGCGCGGCGACCTCTTCGAGGTCGTGCCGGGCCAGGTCTTCTACGAGCGGGCCGAGCATCGCCCGTCGGAGATCTCGCGCCGGCTGAAGGCGATCAACCCGTCGCCCTATTCGTTCTTCATCAATCTGGGCCGCAACGAGTTCCTCATCGGCGCCTCGCCGGAGATGTTCGTGCGCGTCAACGGCCGGCGCGTCGAGACCTGCCCGATCTCGGGCACGATCCGGCGCGGCGAGGACGCGATCGCCGATTCCGAGCAGATCCTGAAGCTCCTCAACTCCAAGAAGGACGAGTCCGAGCTGACCATGTGCTCGGACGTCGACCGCAACGACAAGAGCCGCGTCTGCGACCCGGGCTCGGTGCGCGTCATCGGCCGGCGCCAGATCGAGATGTATTCTCGCCTCATCCACACGGTGGACCATATCGAGGGCCGGCTGCGCGACGGGATGGACGCGTTCGACGCCTTCCTCTCCCATGCCTGGGCCGTGACCGTGACCGGCGCGCCCAAGCTCTGGGCCATGCGCTTCATCGAGGCCAACGAGAAGAGCGCGCGCGCCTGGTACGGCGGGGCCGTGGGCATGGTGCATTTCAACGGCGACATGAACACCGGCCTGACGCTGCGCACCATCCGCCTGAAGGACGGAATCGCCGAGGTGCGCGCGGGCGCCACGCTCCTCTACGATTCCAACCCCGAGGAGGAGGAGGCCGAGACCGAGCTGAAGGCCTCCGCCCTCATCGCCGCGGTGCGCGAGGCGGGCCTGCCCAATGCGGGCGGCGCCAAGCGCGATGCGGCGCGGGTGGGCGAGGGGGTGCGCATCCTGCTCGTCGACCACGAGGACAGCTTCGTCCACACGCTCGCCAACTACTTCCGCCAGACCGGCGCCACCGTCTCGACCGTTCGCACGCCCGTGCCGGCGGAAGTCTTCGAGCGTCTCGATCCCGATCTCGTCGTGCTCTCGCCGGGCCCCGGCAATCCCTCGGACTTCGACTGCAAGGGCACGATCGCCGCCGCGCGTGAGCACGGCGCGTCGATCTTCGGCGTCTGCCTCGGCCTGCAGGCGCTCGCCGAGGCCTATGGCGGCACGCTGCGCACGCTGCACGTGCCGGTGCACGGCAAGCCCTCGCGCATCCGCATCCAGAAGCCGGGCATCATCTTCTCCGGTCTCCCCGCGGAGGTCACGGTTGGCCGCTACCACTCGATCTTCGCCGACCCCGTGCGCCTGCCGCGCGAGTTCGAGGTGACGGCCGAGACCGAGGACGGGGTCGTCATGGCCTTCGAGCATCGCACGGAGCCGGTGGCCGCGGTGCAGTTCCATCCCGAGAGCATCATGAGTCTGGGCGGCGAGGCCGGGATGAGGATGATCGAGAACATCGTCGCGCATCTGCCCCGCAAGGCGCGCGAGAAGGCGGCCTGACGAGCATGACGACGATCGAGGACCGGACGGGCGAGGCGAGCGGTCGCCTCGTCAAGCGCACCGCGTTGATGACCATCGCGGTGGCCTGCGTGGTCCTGGCCATCAAGTATCTGGCCTACCAGACGACCGGCTCGGTGGCCCTGTTCTCCGACGCGCTGGAGTCGATCGTCAACGTCGTGGCCGGCCTCGTCGCGCTCTGGGCGGTGACGGTGAGCTACAAGCCCGCCGATTCCGACCATCCGTTCGGCCATACCAAGGCGGAATATTTCTCGGCCGTCGTCGAGGGCGTCCTCATCGTCGTCGCGGCGCTCCTCATCCTGCGCGAGGCCTGGTTCGCCTACCTCACCCCGCGCGCGATCGAGGCGCCGCTGATGGGCATCGCCATCAACGGCGTCGCGACGGCGCTCAACCTGTTCTGGGCGCTGCACCTCATCCGCAGCGGCCGCAGGCACCGCTCGCCTGCGCTCGACGCGGACGGGCGCCACATCATGGCCGACGTCGTCACCTCCGTCGGCGTCCTCGGCGGCCTTGCCCTGGCGACCTTCACCGGCTGGACGATCCTCGATCCGCTGCTGGCCGCGCTCGTCGCGCTCAACATCCTGCGCGAGGGCTGGAAGGTTGTGGCGAACTCGCTCTCCGGCCTGATGGACCAGGCACTTGAGCCGGCGGACAATCAGCGCGTGCGCGAGATCATCTCTTCCACGGGCGCGGGCGCTCTGGAGGTCCACGATGTCAAGACGCGCATCGCCGGCCGGGCGATCTTCATCGAGTTCCATATGGTCGTGCCGAGCGAGATGTCGGTGGGGGATGCGCATGTCATCTGCGACCGGCTGGAGGATGCGCTGCAAGACGCCTTCGAGGGCGCGCGGGTGCTCATCCATGTCGAGCCGGAGGCCGAAGCCAAGCAGGTCGGCGTGCCCGTCATCGCCTGACCTGATGCAAGGGGGACACAGTTCCCCGCCTTCATCCTCGCGTGCCTTCATTTTCCGGCGATCGGCCCGTGTTGCGGCATGATCGCGGCGCTTTCGCGCTCCAGTTAAGTCCATCGCATCGCACGGATTCGCGGGCCGACGCCTCGCGTCGCCCTTGCCGTCACGAAGGGTATCGTCCCGCATGGCCGGACCGCAGGAAACCTATCGCCCGGCCGAGGCGGACCCCGCCATCGGCTTCGGGATGAAGGATGCCGCGGGCGCCGCTTCGCGGGCGTCGGCGACTTTGCGGCGCGTGCACAGATTCGTGGCGGCGACATCCCTGCACGACAGCCCCGTCGCGCGCTGGTGCGTGGCGGCCGGCGCCTTCGCCGCCGCCCTCGCGATCCGCATGGGCCTCGACCACGAGCTTCCGGCCGGCTTCCCGTATCTCACCTTCTTCCCGGCCGTCATCATCACCGCCTTCTTCGCGGGACTGGCGCCCGGCATCGTGGTGGCGGTGCTGTCCGGCCTCTCGGCCTGGTACTTCTTCATTCCGCCGGTCTGGTCCTTCCATCTCGACGGCGGCGCGGCGCTGGCGCTCGCCTTCTACGTCTTCATCGTCGCGGTGGACCTGTCGCTCATCCACTGGATGCAGCAGGCGCTCGGGCGGCTGGCGATCGAGAAACGGGCGGCGGCCGACCATGCCGCCCAGCGCGACACGCTCTTCGCCGAGCTCCAGCATCGCGTGTCGAACAACCTGTCGGTCGTCTCGGCCCTTCTGACCGCGCAGGCGCGCGCCAGCGCCAGCACGGATGTCTCGGCGGCGCTCTCGCAGGCCTCCGCCCGCATCGCGCTGATCTCCAAGATCCAGCGCGAGCTGCACGATCCGGCGCGCCAGAGCCTCGATCTCGCCCCCTATCTCGAACAGCTCGGCCCCGACCTTCTCGCCGCGTCCGGCCGCACCGACATCGGCTATTTCGCCCGGTGCGCGCCCGTCACTGTCTCGGCCGATCTCGCCGTGCCGCTCGGGCTCATCGCCACCGAACTGATCTCCAACGCCATCGAGCACGGCCACGGGGGCGGGCGAGCCGGGCGCATCGAGGTGCGGCTGGAGGAAGCCCTGCCGAAGGACCGGGGCGCCGAGCGGACGCTCGTCCTCACGGTCTGCGACGATGGACCGGGCTGGCCGGCGGAGTTCTCGATCGGGCGCACGCGCGACCTCGGCATGCGCATCGTCGCCTCGCTCGCCCAGCAGATCGGCGGCGCGGTGGAGACGCGCAACGAGAACGGCGCCGTCGCGACCCTGCGCTTCAACGCCGGCGCCGTGCGCCACGGCGCCTGAACGGCTCGATGCCGACGGCCGGGACGACGCGGACATGACCCTCGCTGCCTCGCTCAAGACCTGGGCCCGCGCCGTCAAGCGCGACGTCGTCGCGCTGTGGATCGCGGCGCGCGACCCGCGCACGCCCTGGCCCGCCAAGCTCGCCGCCGGCGCCGTCGCCGCCTATGCGCTGAGCCCGATCGACCTCATCCCCGACTTCATTCCCGTCCTCGGCCTTCTCGACGACGCCATCCTCCTACCGCTGGGCATCCTCCTCGCGCTCCGTCTCGTTCCAGCGCCGCTCATGGCCGAATTCCGCGCCGAGGCGGCTGCGCGCGAGGGTCGGCCCCGCAGCAGGGGAGGCGCCGCCGTCATCGTGGTCCTCTGGATTGCCGCGGCGGCGCTCTGCGCGCTTCCATTCTTGCGCTGACGGCTCCGGGCGGATGGCCACCGTCGGCTTCGCCCCGCCGCATGATTCCTCTTGCGCCCATTCCGATTTGCGCTACGCTCTCCTCATGATCGCAACCGTCGCCCTTGTCTGCGCCATGAGCACCGCCTTCGCCGCGGCGGCATCTGCGCGTGCGCGGCGCCTCGGGCTTCTTCGCCTTAGCGGCGGCCGTCGGACCCGTTAGAAGGGGCGTCCGGCGGTCGAGCCGGTGCGTCGGGCCTCTCACGGCCCGTGTCGCATGCCCCTTGCAAAGCCCGACCGTTCCGATCATTCGTCCGCGATCCGCCGAGGCCGCCTTTTCCGCGCCCGGATCCGACAGAGCCAGCAAGGCCGTTCCATGTCCGCCGTCAATTCTTCGTCCCGTTCCACCCCCTCCAGCATCGACGTCGCCGCGCCGGGCGCCATGGCGGCCGCCGCCCGCAAGTACCAGCCCTACGGGCAGATCGACCTCGCCGACCGCACCTGGCCGTCCAAGACGATCACCACGCCGCCCATCTGGTGCTCGGTGGACCTGCGCGACGGCAACCAGGCGCTGGTCGACCCGATGGGCCACGACCGCAAGGCGCGCTTCTTCGCGCTGCTGAAGGCGATGCGCTTCAAGGAGATCGAGATCGGCTTCCCCTCGGCCTCGCAGACCGACTTCGACTTCGCCCGCTGGTGCGTGGAGGAGGGCGGCGTCGACGACGACGTGTCGCTGCAGGTGCTGGTGCAGTGCCGGCCCGAACTGATCACGCGCACCTTCGAGTCGCTGGAGGGCGCCAGGCGTCCGATCGTGCACTTCTACAACTCCACCAGCGAGCTGCAGCGCCGCGTCGTCTTCCAGAAGGATCGCGCGGGCATCAAGCAGATCGCGGTCGACGCCGCCAAGATGATCATGGACATGGCCGCCAAGGCCGGCGGCGACTATCGGTTCGAGTATTCGCCGGAGAGCTTCACCGGCACCGAGCTGGAATTTGCCGCCGAGATCTGCAACGCGGTCGCCGAGGTGGTGAAGCCGACGGTCGAGAACCGGCTGATCCTGAACCTGCCGGCCACGGTCGAGATGTCGACGCCCAACGTCCATGCCGACCAGATCGAGTGGATGTGCCGCAATCTCGACGACCGGGCCTCGATCATCGTCTCGCTACACCCGCACAACGATCGCGGCACGGCGGTCGCGGCCACCGAGCTCGGCCTGATGGCGGGGGCGGACCGCGTCGAGGGCACGCTCTTCGGCAATGGCGAGCGCACCGGCAATGTCGATCTCGTCACCCTGGCGCTGAACATGCTGACGCAAGGCGTCGATCCCGGCCTCGACGTCTCGGACATCAACCGGATCAAGGACGTCTACGAATATTGCAACCAGCTGGCGATTCCCGAGCGCCACCCCTATGTCGGCGAGCTCGTCTACACCGCCTTTTCCGGGTCGCACCAGGATGCGATCAACAAGGGCATGAAGGCGATGAAGACCGCCAACAAGGAACTGTGGGAGGTGCCCTACCTGCCCATCGACCCGAAGGATGTCGGCCGCAGCTACGAGGCGATCATCCGCATCAACTCGCAGTCGGGCAAGGGCGGCATCGCCTATGTGCTGCAGGCGGACTACGGGCTGAACCTGCCGCGCAACCTGCAGGTGGAGCTGCGCGAGGACATCCAGCGCATCACCGACGAGGAGGGGCGCGAACTCCCGGTCAAGCGCATCTACGAGCGTTTCATCGAGCGCTATGTCGAGCAGCCGGATGCCGCGATCCGCTTCGTCGACCACTTCACCCGGCCGAGCCCCGACGTGCGCGGCGAGCGCATCATCGAGGCGACGATCCTCGAGAACGGCGTGGAGAAGGTGATCGAGGGGCGGGGCACCGGCCCGATCGACGGTTTTGTCGACGCGCTGTCGCGCCATCTCGGCATCGAGATGTCGGTCTTCGACTATTCCGAACACTCGCTCGGCGCGGGCTCCAACGCGCGCGCCATCTCCTACATGGAGATGGAATATCCGGGCGGGCGGCTCTTCGGCGCCGGCATCAACAAGAACATCGTCACGGCCTCGCTCGAGGGCATCGTCTCGGCGGTGAACCGCATCATCGCCGCCTCGTGACGCAGGACGAAGGCAGGCCGCACGCCGGCGGCACGGACGGGGCGCCGCGGCTTCCCGTCCGCGACGTCGCGGCCCTCTTGCCCGGTGCCGGCGCTCCGCCGGTCGTGCTCCTGCACGGCTTCGACGGCGAGGGGGCGCTCTGGTCCGGCGTCCAGGCCGGTCTCGCCAAAGCCGGCCAGCGGTCGCTCGCCTACGATCTGCCGGCCCATGGCGGCGCCGAGGACTTTCCGCAGGCCGGGCCGCCGAAAGTGGCGGCGCGTGCCGTTCTCGCGGACCTGCGACAGGCGGGAATCGAGCGCGCCCATCTCGTCGGCCACTCGATGGGCGGCGCCGTGGCCGCGCTCGCCGCGCTCTTCTCGCCCGCCGAGATCGCTTCGCTGACGCTTCTGGCGCCCGGCGGTTTCGGGCCGGAGATCGGCACGGGGCCGATCCGGGCGGTGATGGAGGCCGAGACAGAGACCGAACTCGCGCTGGCGCTCGGCTCGATGGGCGCGCCCGGCTGGAGGCCGGACGAGGCGACGGTGCGCGCAATCCTCCACGGCCGGCGGCCGGGCTCGCGCCGGCGCATGCGCGCACTCTTCGCCCTTCTCTTCGCGGGCGAGCGGCAGGGCGTCCTGCCGCTCGAGGCAATCGCCGGGGCCGGCATCCCGACGACGCTCGTCTGGGGCGACCGGGACGGGGTGACGCCCTTCGCGCAGATGGGCGCCGCGCCCGCCGCCTTCCGGCGCATCGTTCTCCCCGGCATCGGCCATATGCCGATGCTGGAGGACTGTGCCGGAACGATACAGGCGATCCTTTCCGGCATCGGTATGCGCCAAACCTCCTGAGGAGGCGGGATTCTCGGGTCCCGACCTTTTCTCCTCAGGCCGCCGCCCCTATGGTAACCAAATGATGAACGGTTTGCCGTGGCGGAATGTGACGATGGGTGAAGGCCGGGACAATGTCGCCTCGCTGATGGGCACGCGCCGCCTCGCGGACGCCGTGCGCCAGGCCAAGATCGCCGCCGCCCAGCGCTCGGACGTCGTGGTGGATATCCGCGAGGCCGATCGCGCGCGGCTGGAGATGCTGCAGGAGGAGTTGCAGTCGCTGGTCGACGACCTTCCGCCGGGCGACGACTTCTTCGACTTCACCCTGTCCGGCGGCCTGCAGCCGCGCCTGTGGATCGACGGCACGGCCAATGTGCTGATGGCGCGCGACCGGCGGACGTACCGGCTGGTGCGCGAGACGCGGCTCGGGCGGCTGACGCTCGCCGAATCGACCGAGCCGCGCGCCATCGCCGCCCATGTCACCGACTATGTCGCCGCGCGGATCGTCGAGCGCGAGAAGGCCTTCGCCCTCACCGACGGTCTGAACGCCCGGATCGGCGACGGCACGGAGGATCTGCGCCGCGGCGACGAGCCGCCTCTGGTGGCGCCGCGCCGCGATGCCTCCTCGGCCGAGTTCGTCGTCGCGCTGACCTGGCTGATGATCGGCATCGTCGTCGGCGCCGGCGGCCTCCTGGCGCTCGGCGCGATGCGCGGCTTCTCGCTGAACTGAGGGCGACACCCGCAATGTCAGACCTTCAGGCGCGCCGGGCCCGATCCGGCGCGACCGGCTTGGCCGACGGCGAGAGACGGCGCAGGGCAAGGCCGACCCCGCCCGCGACCAGTCCCCAGAAGGGCGCGCTGATGCCGAGAAACGCCACGCCCGAGGCGGTGACGAGAAAGGTCAGCGTCGCGGCCTCGCGCGTTGCCTCCGCTTCCATGGCGCCGCGCAGCGAGGCGGCGAAGGCGCCGATCAGGGCAAGACCCGCCACCGCCTGCACCAGAAGCGGCGACAGGCCGGCAAAGGCGGTGACGATCGCCGCGCCGATGCCGAAGGCGACGAAGGCGAGCCCGCCGACGACGGACGCCCAGTAGCGCGCCGTGCGATCGGGCCCGGCCTCCTCGCCGGCGCAGATCGCCGCGGTGATGGCGGCGAGATTGACCGCGCAGCCCCCGAAGACCGTCGCCAGAAGCGAGAAGAAACCCGTCGCCGCGAAGAGGCGACCGGCCGGCGGCGCGTAGCCGTTGGCCTGGAGGATGGCGAGGCCCGGGATGTTCTGCGACGCCATCGTGACGAGGAAGAGCGGCAGCGCGATGCCGATCGTCGCCGCGACCGTGAAGTGCGGCACGACGAGCACCGGCTCGGGCAGGAGCGCGCCGGCGAGTGGCGGCGCGCCGTGGAGGACGGTGATGAGGACGCCGGCGACGAGCGCGGCGGCGGGGACGGCATAGAGGCGGTTGAGACGCATCACGACGAGCCAGACCGCCGCGACGGCAAGGGCCGGCAGCGGTTCGGCGCCGATCGCCTTCACCGGCGCGAGGCAGAGCGAGAAGAGGACGCCGGCCAGCATGGCGTTGGCGATGGCCGCCGGAATGGCCGAGATGGCACGGCCGAGCGGGCGCACCAGTCCGGCGCCGATGACGAGGAGGGCGGCGACGACGAAGGCGCCGACCGCCACGGGAAAGCCGCCCTCCGGCACGCCGGCCCCGGCCAGGAGCGCGGCGCCAGGCGTCGACCAGGCGATGAGGATCGGCATGCGCGTGGCGAGGCTCAAGGCGACGGCGCACAGGCCCATCGCCACGGAGAGCGCGAGCAGGCCGCTCGCCGCCTGTTCCTTCGAGGCGCCGACCGCCTGCAATCCCTGGAGGATGACGGCGAAGGAACTGGTGAAGCCGACGAAGGCGGCGAGAAGTCCCGCCGAGACGGTGGAGGCGTTGGGACGGCTTGGCATGGGCAACCGGCGGGCAGGGCGGGGCCCCTGCCTAACGCGCCGCGGCGCCTGAATGCAACCGCCGGGACGATTCGGGATCGCCACGGCGGCGCATGGTCGTCGGGTGGATGCGCCGCGTCAGGCCGGTTCGCGGGCCGGGCGGGCGTCCTTGCGCGGTGTGGCGTTCACCGCCGTGCCGTTGGAGAGGAGCTGGCGCTCGCGGATCCAGTCGATGCCCGGCGCCTCGACCCGCGCGCCGCGCTCGCGCTGCACGAGTTCCCAGGCGCCGGGGCCGCCGGAGATCTCGAAGAGATTGTAGCGCGAGGCCGGCTTCTCGCCGCCCGGCGACTGGCTGGCGGAGGGAACGCCGACGACGGGCACGTGCCCGTCCGGCCCGTGCAGCCAGTGCAGCGTGTCGAGATGGGTGTGCCCGTGCAGGACGAGCTCGGCGCCGACGTCGCGGATGACCTTGGAGAAATACTGCTTGCCGATCAGCCGCTTGTGCCAGGAGGCGGCGCCGGAGATCGGCGGATGGTGGATGAGGACGACGCGGAAATAGCCCATGTCGCGGCCGGAGCGCAGCATCTGCGCAAGATCCAGCGCCTGCCGCCGCCCGAACGTGCCGGTGGCGAAGAAGGGCGCCGTGGCTTCGGCCGTGGAGACGCCGTAGATCGCCACCTCCTCGCGGTAGCGCGCGTAGGGAAAGGTCGGGAAGGCGAGCGGCCGGTGGGCGTCCCCGGTGACATAGGCCGACCAGGCGCGGCAGGATTTCGCGAAGGCGCCCAGCACATAGGCGTCGTGATTGCCGGGCACGACGGAGACGTCGTGCGGGCGGCCGAGCTTCTGCAGCCAGAGCCGGGCGGCGGCGATCTCGATGCGCGTCGCCAGATTGACGAGATCGCCGGTCACGGCGACATGGTCGGGCGCTTCGGCCTTCAGGTCGTCGAGAAGGGTGATGAGCGTGTCGCCGAACATCACGCGCCGGCGGTTGCGCTGCCAGTTGATCCAGCCGGTCACGCGCTTGGACGCGAGTTCGCGCAGCGTGAGGTCCGGCATTGGGCCGAGATGGATGTCGGAAAGATGAGCGAGCCTGTACATGCTCGGGCCATCTAAAGCGCGGCTGCGGAAAGGGGATATGGCGGGCGCGAAAAGGTGGGGAGGTTTTTTCGACACCGAAGGACGGCCCCGATCGGCCCCTCGACCCGCCGACCCGCCGGCCTATGGTTCATGGCAGCCATGGGGCGCACGAGGAGGGGACGAGGCCTCGCAACGTGCGCCCAACCCTCGCGTCGCGCGAAACGTCTCGCGGTTGAACTCACCGTCCCGTCTCGTAGGAGCCGCCGTGCCGCTACCGGCCTTCGCCATCCCCGTCCTGCACCGCCTCCAGATCCTGGCGCGGCCGATGAGCATCGGCGTGCGCGGCGCGCTCTTCGACGAGGCGGGGCGCATCCTCCTCGTGCGCCACACCTATGTGCCCGGCTGGTACATGCCCGGCGGCGGCGTCGATCCCGGCGAGACGGCGGTCGAGGCGCTGGCGCGCGAGTTTCGCGAGGAGACGGCGGTGGAACTGACGGAGGCGCCGCGCCTCGTCTCGGTGCATTTCAACGCCGCCAAGGCGCGGCGCGACCATGTCCTCTTCTATGCCTGCGGCGCCCATCGCGTGCTGGGGATCCGCGCGCCGGATAGCGAGATCGCCGAGACCGGCTTCTTCGCGCCCGGCGACCTGCCCGAGGACACCACGGCCGCGACGCGGCGGCGGCTCGCGGAACTGGCAGGGGAGGCGCCCGCCAGCCCGCATTGGTGAAAGGTCAGGCCCTTGCGGCGAGCCGCTCGCGGCCGTGCGGCTGCCAGAGATCCTGGTCGGGCCCGAGCGGCACGATGCCGGTCGGGTTGATCATCGTGTGGCTGGCGTAATAGTGGCCCTTGATATGCTCGAAGTTCACCGTCTCGGCGATGCCCGGCCTCTGGAACAGATCGAGCATGTAGCCGAAGAGGTTCGGATAGTCGGCGATGCGGCGCCTGTTGCACTTGAAGTGGCCGACATAGACCGGATCGAAGCGGATGAGCGTCGTGAAGAGGCGCCAGTCGGCCTCGGTCGGCGCGTCGCCCGACACGAGATAGCGGCTTTGCCCGAGGCGCTCCTCCAGCCGGTCGAGTTCGGCGAAGAGGGCGTGGAAGGCCTCCTCGTAGGGCGCCTGTTCGGTGGCGAAGCCGCATTTGTAGACGCCGTTGTTCACCGCGTCGTAGATCCGGGCGTTGATCGCGTCGATCTCCGGAAGGAGCGCCTTCGGCGTGACGTCGACGCTCTGGTCGGCGAGATCGCCGAAGCCCTCGTTGAAGATGCGGATGATCTCGGCCGACTCGTTGTTCACGATCGTGCCGGTCGCCTTGTCCCAAAGCACCGGCACGGTGACGCGGCCTGTGAAGGACGGGTCGGCCTTCAGATACACCTCATAGAGGCGGTCGGCATGGTTCACCGTGTCGGGAACGGCACCGGGCCTGTCCGAGAAGACCCAGCCTTCCTCGCGCATGAGAAAATCGACGACGGACAGCGAGACGACCTCGTCGAGCCCCTTCAGGCGCCGCACGATCAGGGTGCGATGCGCCCAGGGGCAGGCGAGCGACACGTAGAGATGGTAGCGGCCGGCTTCTGCGGGAAAGGCCGTCTTGCCGTCGGGCGCGTTTTCGCCGTCCGGCGTGATCCAGTTGCGGAACTTCGTCACCGTGCGCTCGAAGCGGCCGCCGCTCTTGGCGGTGTCATACCACTGGTCCTGCCACCTGCCGTCCACCAGAAGTCCCATGCCCGTCTCCTCTTGCCGTTCCCGTCCCGAACCCTCCATGCCCTTTCGTCGTTCCCGCGCCAAGGCGGACGCAGCGTCAACGTCCGCCATTCGACCCTTGCCGCGCGGCCGGGCGCGGGCTAGGAGGCGACGGGACGGCCCTCGCCAAAAGGCGACGGGAGCCGGGAGAGGGCGAAGCCATGCTGCGACGACGACCAGAGGAAAGGCCCGTCCGCCCTTCGTGCTGAGGCGTTCTCCGCTCGTCCCGTGATCGGCGCGAGGGAGCGCCATTCCTCCATGGTCTCCCGATGCTCGACGCTCCCCAAAGCCAGGTCCTCGATATTCTCTATGCGCGCGAGGATGCGCTCTTCGACGATGCCATCGAGGCGATCTCGGCCGATGCCTTCGGCCCCGGCCGCTTCGCCCGCGCGGCCGCCCGCGTGCGCGAGATGGCGCCGCACGATCGCGAACTTTCGCTCGTCGCCATGGTCTGGGGCGTCGTCGTCGGCTCGGTGCGACAGACGCCGATCCTCGTCGGCACGCGCCCGGCGCTGATGCTCGGGCCGCTCGCGGTGCTGCCGGCCTACAAGAGCCGCGGCATCGGCAGCCGGCTCATGCACATGGCGGCCGATGCCGCGCGCGAGGCCGGCGAAAGCGCCATCGTCCTCGTCGGCGACCCGCCCTATTACGGTCCGCTCGGCTACCGCCCGCTTCCCCCCGGCAGCATCGCCATGCCGGGACCGGTGGACCCGCGGCGGCTGCTCGGGAAGGAGCTGGTGCCGGGCGCTCTGGAAGGGCTGGCCGGGGAGATCGGGCCGCGCCGGTAAAGGCGCCTGCTCTATCCCGGAAAGGAACCGGTCGTGCGCTCCAGCCTCAGCGGCCCTCGCGATACCAGGTGGCCGAAAGCGCCAGGAGGAGAAGGCCGAGGCCGAGGAAGCCGGCGAAGAGGGGCGTGCGGTCGACGCCGCGCAGGACGGTCTCCTCGGTGGTCTTGAGGCCGATCCAGTCGCGCCCCTCCGCGTTCGCCCGGCCGGAGACGGGCACGATGCGCGGCACCTCGACCGTGCCGTCGGCGGCGATGCGGCGCGTGCCGCCGCGCGTGGCCTCGGTGATCGGCTCCAGCTTGCCCGTCGTCGAGACGGCCTCGCGGAACTCGCGCGGATTCTCCGGGCCGACATTGGCGAGCGCCCGCAGGTCGCCGTTCGCGGCCTGGAAGAGACCGAGTTCCTCGGTCTTCAAGACGCCCTCCCAGCGGCCTTCGCCGATCTCCCGCAGGGGCACGCTCGTCGCCGTGCCCGAGGGCGTGACGACGGTGGCGGGGCCGGGATCGGCGCCGATCGTCTGGCGCGTGACGACGAGATCGCGCCCGCGCGCCTCGGCGTCCAGCGCCTCCTCCTCCAGTTCGGGCTCCTTCATCAGCCAGTGGGCGAGGCGGCGGAACAGCGCCACATGCGGGCCGCCGCCCTCGAAACCGCGCGACCACAGCCATTCCTGGTCCGACAGGAGAAGGGCGATCCGACCCTCGCCGACGCGGTCGAGGACGAGGAGGGGCTTGCCGTCCGGCCCGTCCATCACGGTCTCGCCCCTGGGCTCCTCGACATCCACCGAGCGGAACCACTGGCTCCAGTCCGGCGGCGTGGCGGCGGAGCCCGGCAGGTCGCGTGTCACCGGATGCTTGCGGCCGAGATCCGACAAAGCCGGGCGGAAGGCCTTCTCCTCGACGCCGCCCGTGGGCAGCGCGGGCAGGATGGAGGCGAGCGGCGTGGTCGCGATGCTCTCGTCGCCGGCATATTCCGGCCCGGAGGCGATCAGGATCGCCCCGCCGTTCTCGACGTATTGCGCGATATAATCGAAGTAGAGCGGCGGCAGAACGCCGCGCTGCTGGTAGCGGTCGAAGATGATGAGGTCGAAATCCTCGATCTTCTCGACGAAGAGCTCGCGCGTGGGGAAGGCGATCAGCGAGAGTTCGTTGATCGGCGTGCCGTCCTGCTTCTCGGGCGGGCGCAGGATGGTGAAATGGACGAGATCGACCGCCGCGTCCGACTTCAGGAGATTGCGCCAGGTGCGCTCGCCGGCATGCGGCTCGCCCGAAACGAGGAGGACGCGCAGATTCTCGCGGATGCCGTCCACCGTCGCGATGGCGCGGTTGTTGACGGCGGTGATCTCGCTGTCGTCGCGCGCGACGGCGACCTCCAGGATATTGCGGCCGGCGCGCGGCAGCTGGAAGGGCAGGCGCCCGTCCGTGCCCGGCACCACGCTCTGGCGGGCGATGAGGTCGCCGTTCAGGAAGGCGCGCACCTCGACCGGGGTCTGCGAGGCGCGGGGCCCGTCCTCGGTCACGCGGTAGACGAGCGTCTGCTCCTGGTCGACGAGGCCGAAGCGCGGGGCCGAGCGCACCTCGATGCGCCGGTCGAATTCGTCGGGGCGGCCGGTGACGAGCGCGTGGACGGGGGCATCGAAACCGAGCGCGCTCGCCTGCGCGGGAATGTCGTGAACCTCGCCGTCCGTCACCATGATGGCGCCGGCGACGCGCGAGGGCGGAACGTCGCCGAGCGCCGAGCCGAGCGCGCCGAAGAGGGCGGTCGTCGCGTCGTCGCCTTGCGTCGAGCCGGTGCGCGCCTCGACGGTGCGCAGCTCGAAATCGGGGAAGCGCTGCAGGCTCTCCTTCAGGGCGGCGGCGGCGGCGTCCGTCTCGGCCGTGCGCGCGCCGATCGTCTGGCTCTGGGATCGGTCGAGGATGAGCGCCACGACGCTCTTCAGCGGGTCGCGCTCCTCGCGCAGCACCACCGGGTTTAGGAGCGCCAGGAGGAGCGCCGCGATGGCGGCGACGCGCACGAGGCTGCCGCGCACGCGCGCGACGACGAGGGCGACCGCCAGGAGCGCGGCGGGCACCGCGAGGATGGCGAGAACCGTCCAGGAGAAGAAGGGCGCGAAGTCGATCGACCAGGTCATCGCCTATTGCCCCAGCCGTTCGAGAAGCGCTGGCACATGCACCTGATCGGCCTTGTAGTTGCCGGTCAGCACATACATCACGATGTTGACGCCCGCCCGATAGGCATATTCGCGCTGCGAGGGATCGGCGCTGTCGGTCGGGTAGAGGAAGAGGCCCTGATCGTCGACCGCCCATGCGCTGGCGAAGTCGTTGGACGTGATCATGATGGAGGAGACGCCGTCGCCCGCCCGCGCGGGACGCGCGCCGTTCTCGGTGTCGCGGCCGAGCGCCTCGACCCAGAGGTCCGAGCCGGTGTGGCGGCCGGGAAAATCCTCCATGATGTAAAAGGCCTTGGTGAGGACGTGGTCCTGCGGCACCGGCTCCAGCGGGGGAATGTCGAGATCGGCGAGGATGTCGCGCAGGCGTCGCTGCCCGGCTGAGACGGAAGTGCCGGAAAGGCCGGTGAGGTCGTCGTCCTCCACGTCGAAGAGCACCGTTCCGCCCTGCTTCATATAGGCGTCGACGCGGCTGATCGCGGCCGCGTCCGGCATCGGCGCGTCCTGCCGGATCGGCCAGTAGAGCAGCGGATAGAAGGCGAGCTCGTCGCGCGCGATGTCGACGCCCACGGGATCGCCCGGCTCGAGCGCGGTCTTGGCCGCAACGAACTGGCTGAGCCCGTCGAGGCCGGCGCGGGCCAGATCGTCGGTCGCCGCATCCCCGGTCTCGACATAGGCGAGATGGGTGGTCGAGGTCGCCGCGATCGCGGCCGCCTCGTCGATCGGCTCGCGCGCGGCGGCCGGGGCCGTGGGCTGCGGCGCCCCCTGCGCGCGGGCCTCGCCGCCGGGCATGGCGAGGGCCAGCGCCAGGACGATCGCGGGAAGCGCGGCCGCCCCGCGTCGCGGCAGGCCGCGGGCGAGGCGGGCGAAGCCGCCGTTCAGCCAGAGCAGCGCCAGCGCGTCGAGCGCGAAGAGGACGAGGGCGGCGGCGAAGAGCCAAGGCGTCAGGTCCGTCGCGTCGTCGCGCCCGTAGCCGGCCTGCGAGACCGGGACGCCGAGATCGAGCGCGGGCAGCGGGCGCAGCACCGCGTCGGAGGAGAAGAGGTTCAAAGCGGCGTAGCCTTCCTCGCTGCCGTAGAGGCCGGGCGGGTTCTGGAGCGTGACGACGGGCGCCGCGACGGGCAGGGGGCGCACGTCGGGCCCGGGCGCGGCGAGCCGGCCGAGCCCGTCCAGCACGCGATAGGGCGGCAGGGCCTCGGCCGCGGTGCGGCCCTCGCCGGTGCCGGGGCTCGCGCGCGACAGCGTCACGATGCGCCGGAGCATGTCGACGAAGGCGCCGGAGATTGGCAGGTTCGACCAGGTCGCCTCGGCCGTCACGTGGAAGAGCACGATCGTGCCGGCCCCGAGCGTCTCGGCGGTGATGAGGGGCGTGCCGTCCGTCAGGCTCGCCCAGGTGCGCTCGCTGAGATCGGCGGAGGGCTCGGCGAGGATCTGGCGCTGCACCGTCACGTCGTCCGGGATGGCGATCCCCGCGAAGGGGCTGCCCTCGGCCATCGGCGCCACCTTCTGGGGCTCGGACCAGGAAAGCGCGCCGCCGAGCTGGCGCTCGCCACCGCGAAGGCGCACCGGCACGAGACTGTCCTCGCCCGTCGTCGCGGCAAGGCGCGGGCCGGCGAAGCGCAGGAGATAGCCGCCGCCTTCCACGAACTGGCGAAGGGCGGTGGCCGCGGGCGGCGGCAGGACGCCGATATCGGCAAGGACGATCACCGAGGGCCGGCGTTCGACGAGCGCGGGGATCGCCGTCGAGAGATCGGCGCTCTCGGCGCGCACGAGATCGGCGAAGGGCTCGAGGGCGCGCGTGATGTAGTAGAGCGGCGAGAGGAGCGGCTGCGCGAGATCGGCCGCCTCGCCGGAGACGAGGCCGACGCGCCGGCGCCGGAAGCTGTCGTCCACGAGCCGCACCGCGCCGGCATCGGACGCGCCCGCCGTCTCCAGCCGCGCGATGTCGTTGCGCAGTTCCACGGGCACGGCGAAGCGGGCCTCGCCGGCGGTGGCCCCGGCGGGGAACTCCATCGGCGCGACGCCGAGCTCGCGCCCCTGCGAGTCGAGCGCGCGCACGGCGACGCTTGCCGGCGCCGCCGTGCCCTCGGGACGCAGGCCGCGAACGACGAGGGCCTCGGTGGAATTGTCGGCCGCCGCGAGGGCGACGAGACCGCCGACGGGCGGGGCGTAGACGAGCGCCTGCGCCGGCGCCAGCGCCCGCAGCGTGTCGGTGGCGGCGGCCGTCGCGTCCGTGTCGAGCCCGTCGGCGAGGAAGGCGAGCGTGCCGACGGGCGTGCCGGCAAGCGCGGTCGCGAGGCGCTGCGCGGCGCCCGCGCGGTCGGCGGGCACGGGGCGCGGTTCGGCGGCGGCAAGGCGCTCCAGCGCTGCGGCCGCCTCCACGGGCGTCGCGTCGTCGCCGGTCTCCTCGGCGGTGAAGGCGAGCGCGACGGGCCGGCCGGCTTGCGCCGCTTCCTCGATCAGCCCCTCGGCGGTCGCGCGCCGCGCGTCGAAGTCGCGGCCCGTGGCCCAGGAATTGTCGAAGAGGATGGCGAGCGGGCCGGTGCCCGTCAGCCGGCCCTCGCTCGGGTTCAATGTCGGCGCGGCGAGCGCGAAGATGACGAGCGCGGCGAGCAGCAGGCGCAGCAGCGTCAGCCACCACGGGCTCTTCGAAGGCGTCTCCTCCACCTTGCGGATGCTCTGCAGGATGCGCAGCGGCGGGAAGGTCTCGGTCTGCGGGCGCGGCGGCGTCAGCTTCAGGAGCCACCAGATGACCGGCAGCGCGAGCAGCCCGAACAGGACGAGCGGCGCCCCGAAGGCGAGCGACAGGCCGGGGATCATGGGCGGCCCTTCGCGATCTGCGGATTGCCGGACAGGCGCCCGTGCACGGCGACGAGCGCCTCGGAGGCCAGCCGGTCGGTGCGGTGCAGGGTGAAGCTCCAGCCGAGCCGCCGGCAGTGCTCGCCGATATGGTCGCGCCGCGCGGCATAGATGCGGCGATACTCCTCGCGCAGCGTCTCGGCGCGGCCGGCGGTCAGCTTCTGGCCGGTCTCGGGGTCCTGGAACTCGGTGCGGCCGGAATAGGGAAAGGCCTCCTCGGCCGGATCGGCGATCATCACGACATGCCCGCGAATGCCGCGGCGGCCGATGCGGTCGATCTTCTCCACGATCTCCTCGACCGGGTTGAGGAGATCGCTGGCGATGACGATCTCGGAGAAGCGCTGCAGGCGCGCGTCAGGCGGGAAGTCGTGAGCCGGCCGCGCGCCCATCAGCGCGCCCGCGATGCGCTCGGCGGCGTTGCGGGCGGTGATCGGCTCCATCACGCCGGGATAGCCGATGCGCTCGCCCGAGCGCGACAGGAGTTCGGCGAGCGCCAGGACGAGCACGAGCGCGCGCGACTCCTTCGACACGCCGGCGGCGTTCGACCGGTAGAGCATGGACGCGGACGGGTCGGCCCAGAGCCAGACGGTCTGCGCCGCCTCCCATTCGCGGTCGCGGATATAGATGTGCTCGTCGCGGGCCGAGCGGCGCCAGTCGATGCGCGAGGCGTCGGAGCCGTCGACGAAGGGCCGGAACTGCCAGAAGTTCTCGCCGACGCCGTGACGCTTGCGCCCGTGCCAGCCGGAAATGACGGTGGAGACGACGCGCTGCGCCTCGACGAGGAGGTCGGGCATGAGGCTGGCGCGCTTGCGGGCCCGCACGAGGGCCTCGGGCCCGGTGGTGACGTCGACCGCTGAGCCGATGGGCATGGCGCGCTCCGCTTCAGCCGATGTCCCGGCGCAGCGCCGCGATCACGTCGCGCACGCTGACGCCCTCGGCACGCGCCGCGAAGCTCAGCGCCATGCGGTGCTGCAGGATCGGCTCGGCCAGCGCCCGCACGTCGTCGATGGACGGCGCGAGGCGGCCCTCGTAGAGCGCGCGGGCGCGCACGCAGGTCATCAGCGCCTGCGAGGCGCGCGGGCCGGGGCCCCAGGAGATATGCGTGTCGGCCTCCTTGTGGCCGCTGCCCGGACGCGCCGAGCGAACGAGGGCCAGGATCGCGTCCACCACGGTGGTCGGCACCGGCATGCGGCGCACCAGCGCCTGGATCTCGCGAAGGCGGGGCGCGTCGATGGCGCTCGTGGCGTGGGCCTCGCTCGAACCCGTCGTCTCCATCAGGATGCGGCGCTCGGCGGCGAGATCGGGATAGGACACGTCCACCTGCATGAGGAAACGGTCGAGCTGGGCTTCGGGCAAGGGATAGGTGCCTTCCTGCTCCAGCGGATTCTGCGTCGCGAGCACATGGAAGGGCGCGGGAAGGTCGTGCCGCTCGCCGGCGACGGTGACGTGATATTCCTGCATCGACTGGAGAAGCGCCGACTGGGTGCGCGGGCTGGCGCGGTTGATCTCGTCGGCCATCAGGAGCTGGGCGAAGACGGGGCCGCGCACGAAGCGGAAGGAACGCCGGCCGGTCTCGTCCTGGTCCATGACCTCCGAGCCGACGATGTCGGAGGGCATGAGGTCCGGCGTGAACTGGATGCGGCGCGCGTCGAGACCGAGCGCGATGCCGAGCGTCTCGACAAGCTTGGTCTTGGCAAGGCCGGGCACGCCGACGAGGAGCGCATGGCCGCCGGCGAGGATGGAGACGAGCGTCTGCTCGACCACGCTCTCCTGGCCGAAGATGACCGTGCCGACCGTCTCGCGGACGCGCGCGATGTCGGCGAGCGCGGCTTCCGCCAGCGCGATCACCGTCTCGTCCGGCAGCGTCGTCTCGCGGGGCGCCATCATGGTCATCGACGAACTCCTGGCTTCGAGGGGAAGGGCGCCCGCTTCGCGCGTCCGGCACCGCGGCGCCGGCCCATGCGGGCAGACTGTCCGCCCGGTGCGGTCCTGGCAAGCGCCTGCAACGCAACTATTTCGTGACTGCGAAGGCGGGCCAAAATAAGACCTCGGCCGGGCCCGGACCGCATGCCGCAGGGGATGGTGATGACACAGACAGGCGACACCGCGCCAGGCGAGGGCCTCGCCGCGCTCATCGCGCGCGCCGAGCGCGCCGGCCGCGATCCGGCCCCCGTGGAGCGCTGGAACCCGCCCTTCTGCGGCGACATCGACATGGTGATCCATGCCGACGGCCACTGGAGCTACAACGGCACCGCGATCGGCCGGCCGGCGCTCGTGCGCCTCTTCGCCAGCGTGCTGCGCCGCGACGAGGACGGGCGCGACTATCTGGTGACACCCGGCGAGAAGCTCGGCATCACCGTGGAGGACGCCCATTTCCTCGCCGTCGAGATGAGCCGGACGGAGCGGGACGGCGAACCGCTCCTCGTCTTCCGTCTCGATTCGGGCGACGTGGTGGAGGCCGATATGGCCCATCCGCTGCGCTTCGGCGCGGGCGCGGGCTTCCGGCCGTATCTGCGCGTGCGCGGCCGACTCGAGGCCCGCCTGACGCGCGCTCTCGCGATCGAGCTCGCCGATCTCGTGGAGGAGGAGGCGGACGGCAGCCTCGCCCTTCGCTCGGGCGGAGCGCGGTTCGCGCTGCCTTCGGAGCCGGCGGGTTGAGCGCGCGGCCGAACGTGGCGGCGCCGGCCATGGACTTCACGGCGCGGGATCTTCGCGAGCGGCTGGCGAGAGCCGCCGGCGAGGCCTTGGAGACCGAATATGGCGACCATCGCCTCAACGCCGCGCTCGTCGCCCACATGGAGCGCCGGGCGCTGCGAGCGGCCGCCGTGCTCGTGCCGGTCGTCGACCGGCCGCAGGGCGCCGGAATCATCCTGACGACGCGCACGGCCAGCCTGCGCACCCATTCGGGCCAGATCGCGCTGCCCGGCGGCTCGATCGACCCGCAGGACGCCTCGCCGGAGGCGGCCGCCCTGCGCGAGAGCCAGGAGGAGATCGGGCTCGACCCGTCCTATGTCGAGCCCATCGGGCGCCTGCCGCGCTACGTGACGCCGAGCGGTTTCCGGATCGTGCCGGTCGTCGCCATCGTCTCGCCCGGCTTCACGCTGGTGCCCAATCCCGCCGAGGTGGACGATGTCTTCGAGGTGCCCCTGCGGTTCCTCATGAGCCCGGACAACCACCGTGCCGAGGCGCGCGAGTTCCAGGGCGTCCTGCGGCACTATTTCACGATGCCCTACGAGACGCGCCATATCTGGGGCGTGACCGCGGGCATCCTGCGCACGCTCTACGAAAGGCTCTACGCATGACGGCGATCGACGCGCCCTTCCTCGCGGACCCCGGCCTGCAGCGGCTCCTGGCCTGCCTCAACGAGGGCGAGGAAACGGCCCGCGTGGTGGGCGGCGCGGTGCGCAACGCGCTGCTCGGCGAGCCGGTGCGCGACATCGACATCGCCTCCACCACGGTGCCCGAGGAGACGGTGCGCCGCGTGACGGCGGCCGGTTTCAAGGCCGTGCCCACCGGCTTCGAGCACGGCACGATCACGGTCGTCGTCGAGGGCCGGCCCTTCGAGGTGACGACGCTGCGCCGCGACGTCGAGACCTTCGGGCGCAAGGCGAAGGTCGCCTTCGGCCGCGACTGGCAGGCGGATGCGGAGCGGCGCGACTTCACGATGAACGCGCTCTACTGCGAGGCCGACGGCACGGTGATCGATCTCGTGGGCGGCGTGGAGGACGCCCGCGAGCGGCGCCTGCGCTTCGTCGGCGAGGCGGCGACGCGCATCGAGGAGGACTATCTGCGCATCCTGCGCTTCTTCCGCTTCTTCGCCTGGTACGGGACCGGCCGGCCGGATCCCGACGCCGTGCGCGCCGCGACGCGGCTGAAGGGCGGCCTCGCGGCCATCTCGGCCGAGCGCATCTGGGCGGAACTGCGCAAGCTGCTCGCCGCGCCCGACCCCGCCCGGGCGCTCCTGTGGATGCGCCAGAGCGGCGTCCTCACCGCCGTCCTGCCCGAAAGCGAGCGCTGGGGCATCGATGCGATCCACGGGCTCGTGGCGGCGCAAGCGTCCTTCGGCTGGGCGGCGGACCCGCTCCTGCGCCTTGCAGCCATCGTGCCGCCGGACGCGCAGCGGCTCGCGGAACTCGCCAAGCGCCTGCGCCTCTCCAATGCCGACCGCGACCGCCTTCTCGCCTTCGCCACGGCCGAGCCCGTGCAGCCGCAGGAAAGCGAGACCATGTTCCGGCGGCGTCTCTACTACGCGGACCGCTTGGCGCTCGCCGACCGGCTGCGGCTTTCCATCGCCAGCCTCCATGCCAAGGGCGCCGGCGAGGGCGACGCGATGAGCGCGCTGGCATCGCTCCAGCGCATGCTCGCCGCGACCGAGCGCTTCTCGCCGCCGGACTTCCCCGTCTCGGGCCGCGACCTCGCCGAGAAGGGCGTCGCGCCGGGGCCGGAGATCGGCCGGCGCCTCGAGGCGCTGAAGGCCGCCTGGGTAGACAGCGGCTTCGTCCTGACCCGCGACGCGCTGCTTTCGGGCCTGTGACGGCAAGACGACGGGCCGACCGTGCTCTCGCATTGTTGAGCCTTGCGAGGCCCTGACAACGAAAAGGCGGCTCCCGGAGGATCCGGGGCCGCCTCGCAGGGCCATCTGGCCGGTTCCGGTCTCCCAACCGTGGCGCCGACCCGATCTATGCCGGTGTCAGTTCAGCCGTTCCTTCGTCTTGTCGCGGAAGGCGTCCATCATGCTGGGCGTGATCTGCTCGACGCCGAGCTGTTTGGCCTGGACCACCGCCCGACGAATGACTTCCACCCGCGATTCCGCACGGATGACACGCGCACAGCCGGGAATTACCTCGGCGCAATCCAGTTCATACATCACTTCACCTCCCTTATTCAGTCTCCCTGTCAAGAATAGTTACGGTGCAGTGAGTTTCTTTAAAAGGAGGCGAGCTTCACATTTGCGAAATATAATTCGGTCAAGGCCAACGAACGAGGGGAGGCATCGAGGAGAGGATGGACTCCACGTTGCCGCCCGTCTTCAGGCCGAACAGCGTCCCGCGGTCGTAGAGGAGATTGTACTCCACGTAGCGCCCGCGCCGCACGAGCTGTTCCTCGCGATCCTCGGGGGAATAGGGCGTGGCGAGATTGGCGCGCACGATATGCGGATAGACGACGACGAAGGCCTTGCCGACGTCGCGGGTGAAGGCGAAGTCCGCGTCCCAGCCGCCGGCCTCCTCGGAGGAATGCAGCCAGTCGTAGAAGATGCCGCCGACGCCGCGCGCCTCGTTGCGATGGGGAAGATAGAAGTACTCGTCGCACCAGGCCTTGTAGCGGTCGTAGTCGGCCACCCCCGCATGGCGGTCGCAGACGAACTTCATCGCGCGGTGGAAGGCGACCGTGTCCGGGTCCTCGGCCGTGCGGCGCCGGTCGAGCGTCGGCGTCAGGTCCGCGCCGCCGCCGAACCACTGCCGCGTCGTCACCACCATGCGCGTGTTCATGTGGACGGCCGGGACGTTCGGATTGCGCAGATGCGCGATCAGCGAGATACCGGAGGCCCAGAAGGTCGGGTCTTCCTCGGCGCCGGGAATCTGCTTGCGGAACTCGGGCGAGAACTCGCCGTGCACGGTCGAGGTGTGGACGCCCACCTTCTCGAAGACGCGCCCGTGCATCATCGACATGACGCCGCCGCCGCCATCGCCCTCGCGCGTCCAGGGGGAGCGCTGGAACCGGCCGGCGGGAAGGTTCTCGGGGTCCTCGTATTCGTCCTCGATCGCCTCGAACGTGGCGCAGATGCGGTCGCGCAGCGCCTCGAACCAGCTCCTCGCCAGGAGCTTCTTCTCCTCGATCGCCTCCGGCAGGCCCTCGGGCAGTTCAGGCCGTTCCATGCATCGTCCCCGCTCTTGCCGCCGGGCTCGGCGAGCGCGACGGCGATTCGTCGCCTCCCGGCTCTCGTTCGTTCCTATTTTAACGAAGCCTGCGGGAAAGTCCTCTTCCCGCACATGACGCGCCAGACTTGCGCGGGGCGGGACTGGACGTCGCGGAGAAACCGGACTCGGGCGCGCGGCGAAGTGGAGGCCGGGATTCGCAATCGCGGTCGGCCTCGCTACTTTCCCGTCTGCCGCCACGGGAAGAGGGAGGTGACGCCATGGCCCGTCTGGTTCGACCGCCTCTCGAGGCGCTTCGCGGACAATTGGAGAAGACGCGCGCAAGAGCTTCTGCGGGCGCCGACAATTTCGTCCGCGAGACCTACAGGCTGCCGCGCGGCGAGGCGCGCCTGAAGGCGCGCGAATGGTTCGCGCGCTATCCGAAGGCCGCCTATTGGACCTCGGTCGAGACCTGGCGGATCCTGCCGGACGACGCGGTGGAGTTCACGATGCGCCGGCTCCCCTCCGCCGACTGACCAGGACGGCCCGTCAGGCCTCGTTCGGGCTCTCGTGCTTCGCGGTCGGCCTGTGGAGGCTGAGGCCCGGCCCGTCCTCGCCGCAATCCACGAAGCGGATTCCCGCCGTCGTCAGCGCCGAGAGGACGGCCGCTTCCGTCGCGCGGTGCAACTCGTGACGGCCGCATTCGAAGTCGCGGATGGTCGAGCGCGACACGCCGGCGGTCTCGGCGAGGTCGCTCTGCGTCCAGTCCAGGAGCCCGCGCGCGCCGCGGCAGAGTTCCGGTTTCAGGGCGGTCTTCTCGTTCAGGGTCATTCTCTTCATAATCTCAACCAATTTGGCTGATATAGACCAATTATGACGAAGTGATGCCGCGGTCCCGTCGAGGGGCCGGACGCCGAGGAGAGACAATGCCGCACGAGACCCCGCTCATCTCCACCATCGTCGCCGGTCTCGTCCTCGCCTTCATCCTCGGTGCCATCGCCAATCGCTTCCGCCTGCCGCCGCTCGTCGGCTACCTCGTCGCCGGCATTCTCGTCGGGCCGCACACGCCCGGCTACGTGGCGGACCAGAATCTGGCGCCCGAGCTCGCCGAGATCGGCGTCATCCTGCTGATGTTCGGCGTCGGCCTGCATTTCTCGCTGAAGGATCTCCTGTCGGTCCGCGGCATCGCCATTCCCGGCGCGCTGGTGCAGATCGCCTTCGCCACGCTGCTCGGCTGGGGCCTCGGCGCCTTCATGGGCTGGCCGCTCGGCGGCAGCCTCGTCTTCGGTCTCGCGCTTTCGGTCGCCTCCACCGTGGTGCTCCTGAAGGCGCTGCAGGAGCGGCGCCTCCTGGAGACCGACAAGGGCAAGGTCGCCGTCGGCTGGCTCATCGTCGAGGATCTCGCGATGGTGCTGGCGCTCGTGCTCATCCCGGCCGTCGCCAGCGTCTCCATGGAGGGCGGACATGCCAGCGATCCGATGGCGCTCGCCATCGGCCAGCTGCTGGGCGTCGATCTCGGCCTCGCCGGGATCATCGGCGCGACGATCCTGAAGGTGGCGATCTTCGTGGCGCTGATGCTCGTGGTCGGCCGCAAGCTCATCCCCTGGGGCCTGCACCGCATCGTCCATACCGGCTCGCGCGAGCTGTTCCGCCTCGCGGTCCTCGCCATCGCGCTCGGCGTCGCCTACGGCGCGGCGCAGCTCTTCGGCGTCAGCCTCGCGCTCGGCGCCTTCTTCGCCGGCATGATCCTCGCCGAGAGCGAGCTCTCGCACCGCGCCGCGCAGGAGAGCCTGCCGCTGCGCGACGCCTTCGCCGTCCTGTTCTTCGTCTCGGTCGGCATGCTGTTCGATCCCTCGATCGTCCTCACCGACCCGCTGCCGGTGCTCGCCACCGTCTTCATCATCGTCATCGGCAAGTCGCTCGCCGCCTTCGTCATCGTCCTCCTGTTCCGCCGCACGGTGGGCACGGCCCTGGCCATCTCGGCGAGCCTTGCGCAGATCGGCGAGTTCTCCTTCATTCTCGCCGAGCTCGGTGTCGGGCTGCAGCTCCTGCCGGAGGAGGGCCGCGACCTCATCCTCGCCGGCGCGATCATCTCGATCATCCTCAATCCGCTGGTCTTCTGGCTGTCCGAGCGGATGAAGCCGAGCCTCGAGGCGCGCCTGATCCGCGCCGCGCCGCGGGCGGCCACCGCCGAGGCCGGCCTGCCCGCGAGCCCCGAGCACCCGGAACTGACGATCGACCGCGCCATCGCCCCGGCCGAGCTCGCCGGCACGAGCGAGCCCGAGACGGGCGCCGCGGCGGAGCCGGAACCGGAACCGGAGGCGGAGCCGGCCGCACCCGCCCATCTGCCCGGCGCGGACGGCGAGGCCGGCGCGCGCACCGATCTGGAGAACCACACGATCCTCGTCGGCTTCGGGCGGGTCGGCAGCCTCGTCGGCGAGGATCTGAAGGCGAGCGGCGCCGCCTTCCTCGTCATCGAGGACGCCGACGCGCGCATCGACATCCTGCGCGAGAAGGGCATCGAGGTCGTGGTCGGCAACGCGGCGAGCCGGGCGGTCATGGATCTGGCCAACCTGCCCGGCGCGCGCAGCCTCGTCATCGCCATTCCCAACGCCTTCGAGAGCGGCAACATCGCCGAGCACGCGCGTCAGGTGAATCCGGATATGCGGATCATCGTGCGGGCGCATTCGGATGCCGAGGTCGAGCATCTGGAGCGGCTCGGGGCCGACACCGTCATCATGGGCGAGCGCGAGATCGCGCGCGGCATGATCGGGCACCTGAACGCCATCGAGGAGCCGCTGAACGTGTCCGTCGGCCCCGGCGACGTCGCCGACGCAAACGACGACCCCGAGGTGGAGCAGGATGGCGTCGCGGACGGGCGCGACGGCGAACGGACCGCTCCGCCCCCGGCCTCGGACGCCTATGACGAGGCCCGCACGCGGGCCGGTTGAGGGTCCCTCAGCGCGCGCCGGCGCTCCAGCGCACCTGCCGCAAGGCCTCGCCCATCGCCATGCCGGCGCTGACGGCGAGGTTCAGCGAGCGCCCGCCGCCGTCCATGGGAATGACGAGCCGTGCGTCGGCGAGATCGTGCAGCGCCTCGGGCACGCCCGCGCTCTCGCGCCCGAAGACGAGCGCGTCGTCCGGCCGGAAGGCGAAGGCGGTGTAGGGCGTCGCGCCCCGCGTCGTGAAGAGGATCAGGCGCCGGCCGGCCGCGCGCCGCCTCGTCTCGAAGGCCGCGAAATCGTCGTGCCGCGTCAGCGCGGCCATGGCGAGATAGTCCATGCCGGCCCGTTTGAGGGCCCGGTCGCCGAGGTCGAAGCCCGCCGGGCCGATCACCTCCACGCCGACGCCGAGGCAGGCGCCGAGCCGCAGGATCGTGCCCGTGTTGCCGGCGATGTCGGGCTGGTACAGAACGATCGATGGCGTCACGCTTTCGTCTCCTGGCTGCGGCAGGGTGGCGGGCGCGACGATTGCGCCGGGCGCGTGTGAAACTGCCGTGCCCCGTCCTATATCCACCGGCCTGGCGCCCGAAAGCCTCGCCGCGCCCGCCATGCCGTCCGTCACGAGAGACGGCGCCTGATCGAAAATGCGGCCCGACCCCCGGAGAGCCGCAGAGGGACTGCCTTCTTGTCGATGTTCGCCTTCTTCGAACGCATGGTCGATCCTTTCCCGGAAGGCGAGGCGAAGACGCCGCCGACCGACAGCCTCTGGCGCTTCGTCTGGTTCTGGTGCCGGCCGGTCTGGCCGAAGCTCCTCGCCGTCGCGCTCTTCACGGTCGTGATCTCTATCATCGAGGTCTCGCTCTTCGGCTTCCTCGGCCAGATCGTCGACTGGTTCTCCGGCGTGTCGCGCGAGACCTTCCTGGCCGAGCGCGGCTGGCAGCTGGCGGCGATGGGCTTCCTCATCCTCGTCGTGCTGCCGGCGCTCGTCTTCGCGGAGGGACTCTTCACCTTCCAGGCGCTGGCCGGCAATTTTCCGATGCGCTTCCGCTGGCAGGTGCATCGGTGGCTGCTCGACCAGTCCTTCGCCTTCTTCCAGGACGAGTTCGCCGGGCGCATCTCCACCAAGCTGATGCAGACGGCGCTCGCCCTGCGCGAGGCGGTGATGAAGTCGATCGACGTCCTCCTCTACGTCGCCGTCTACTTCACCGGCGTCGTTGTGCTGGTGGCGGCGGCGGACTGGTGGATGGCGCTGCCCTTCCTCGCCTGGGCCGTGCTCTACGCTTGCCTTCTGGCCTATTTCATCCCGCGCCTCGGCCGCGTGGCGGAGGCGCAGGCCGACGCGCGTGCCCAGATGACCGGCCGCGTCGTCGACGCCTATTCCAACATCGCGACGGTCAAACTCTTCGCCCATACGCGGCGCGAGGCGGCCTTCGCGCGGGGCTCGATGCGCGACTTCCTGACGACGGTGAACGGGCAGATGCGCCTGGTGAACCTCTTCTTCGTCTCGCTGACGCTTCTGAACTCCGCGCTTCTCTTCGGCGTCGGGGCCATGGCGATCGCGCTGTGGCTGGACGCGATGGTGAGCGTCGGGGCCATCGCGGCGGCCATCGGCCTCGTCCTGCGCATCAACGGCATGTCGCAATGGATCATGTGGGAGGTCTCGGCGCTCTTCGAGAATATCGGCACGATCCGCGACGGCATGGCGACCTTCGGCATCCCGCGCTCGATCGAGGATCGGCCGGACGCGACCGAGCTCAAGGTCGAACGCGGCGCCATCGCCTTCGAGAAGGTGAGTTTCGGCTACGGCTCCGGCGAAGCCGTGCTGCGGGATTTCGACCTGTCCATCGCGCCGGGCGAGAAGGTCGGGCTCGTCGGCCGCTCGGGCGCCGGCAAGTCGACGCTCCTGAACCTTCTCCTGCGCTTCCACAAGGTCGATGCCGGCTCGATCCGCATCGACGGGCAGGACGTCTCGACCGTCACGCAGGAATCGCTGCGCCGGGCGATCGGCATGGTCACGCAGGACACCGCGCTCCTGCATCGCTCGATCCGCGAGAACATCCTCTACGGCCGGCCCGAGGCGGACGACGACGCCCTGCGCCGCGCCGTCTCGCGCGCCGAGGCGCACGGTTTCGTCGAGGCGCTGCGCGACCACGGCGGGCGCGCCGGGCTCGACGCGGAAGTGGGCGAGCGCGGCGTGAAACTGTCCGGCGGCCAGCGCCAGCGCATCGCCATCGCCCGCGTCATGCTGAAGGACGCGCCGATCCTTCTCCTCGACGAGGCGACCTCGGCGCTGGATTCGGAAGTCGAGGCGGCGATCGCCGGCAATCTCTACCGCCTGATGGAGGGCAAGACCGTCATCGCCGTCGCCCATCGCCTCTCCACCATCGCCGCGCTCGACCGGCTCGTCGTCGTCGATCGCGGCCGCATCGTGGAGGAGGGCACCCATGCCGCGCTCCTGGCCAAGGGCGGCCTCTACGCGCAGCTCTGGCAGCGCCAGGCCGGGGGCTTCCTGGCGCCCGACGCCGAGGAGGGCGACGACCTCAGGGCCGCCGAGTGATGGACGGTTTCCTCAAGCGTTTCGAGGACATTCTCGACCCTTTCGAGGACGACGGCGATCCCGGCGCGCCTGCGGACGGGGCCGTCCGCGTCGGCCGGCTCGAGCCTCTGCCGGCCGAGACCAACGCCTTCATCTGGCATTTCGCCAAGCAGGCGAAGTGGCCGCTCGTGGGGCTTCTCGTCACCGGCGGCCTCACCGGCGGCATCGAGGTGCTTCTCTTCACCGGCGTCGGCTGGCTGGTGGACGCGCTGGGGCGCTCGACGCCCGCGACCTTCCTGTCCGACAACGCCTTCCTCATCGGCTGGCTGGTCTTCGTCACGCTGATCGGGCGCGCGGTCGTGCTCGTGGCCGCCTCGATCCTCGAGGAGCAGGTGATCTCGCCGAGCTTCTACAACCGCATCCGCTGGCAGAGCTACAAGCGGCTGATGGAGCAGGCCTATACCTTCTTCCAGAACGATTTCGCCGGCCGGCTCGGGCAGAAGGTGCAGCAGGTCGGTCAGGCGACGGGCGATTTCGTCACCACCGTCCTCCAGACCTTCTGGTCCTTCGTCACCTTCATCCTTCTCACCGTGACGATCCTGGGCGCCATCGACTGGCGCATGGGGGCGATCCTCGGCGTCTGGTCGCTCGGCTACGCCTGGATCGTGCGCAACCTCCTGCCGAAGATCCGCAAATACGGCCGCGCCAGCGCCGACGCGCGCTCCATCGTCTCGGGCCGCGTCGTCGACAGTTTCACCAACATCCTCTCGGTGAAGCTCTTCGACGATTCACGCCGCGAGGACCGTTTCGTGCGCGACGGCTTCACCCATCTCGTCGAGACGACGCGCCAGACGACGCGGGCGCTGACGGCGGTGCGCGCGGCGGTCGCCGTGCTCAACGGCTTCATGATGACGGGCATCGGCGCCATCGCGGTGATGGGCTGGCAGGCGGGTTCGGTCTCGGCGGGCGGCGTCGCCACCGCGCTCGGCCTCGTCCTGCGCCTCAACCAGATGTCGGGCTGGATGATGTTCAACATCAACGGTCTGGTCCGCAACTACGCCACCGTGCAGGACGCGGTGGCGACCGTGACCAAGCTGCCGACGCTGGTGGACCGTCCGGACGCCCGCCCCCTCGTCGCCCCGCATGGCGAGATCCGCTACGAGGACGTGACGTTCCATTACGGCAAGGGCGCCGGCGTCATCGACGGACTGAACCTGACGCTGCGGGCCGGCGAGAAGGTCGGCCTCGTCGGCCGCTCGGGCGCCGGCAAGACGACGCTCGTCAACCTTCTCCTGCGCCTCTACGACGTCGAGGGCGGGCGCATCCTCGTCGACGGGCAGGACATTGCCGGCGTCACGCAGGCCTCGCTGCGCGCCCATGTCGGCGTCGTCACGCAGGACACCTCGCTGATGCACCGCTCGATCCGCGACAACATCGCCTTCGGCAAGCCGGGCGCCACGATGGAGGAGGTCGAACGGGCCGCGCGCGACGCCAATGCCGAGGCCTTCATCCCGACGCTCCTCGACCCCAAGGGCCGGCGCGGCTACGAGGCCCATGTCGGCGAGCGCGGCATCAAGCTCTCTGGCGGCCAGCGCCAGCGCATCGCCATCGCCCGCGTGCTCCTGAAGGACGCGCCGATCCTCGTCCTCGACGAGGCGACCTCGGCGCTCGATTCCGAGGTCGAGGCCGCGATCCAGGAGAATCTCACGCGCATGATGGCCGGCAAGACCGTGATCGCCATCGCCCATCGCCTCTCCACCATCGCCGCGATGGACCGTCTCGTCGTCGTCGACGCCGGGCGGATCGTGGAGGAGGGGAGCCATGGCGAGCTGATCGCGCGCGGCGGCCTCTACGCGCAATTGTGGAAGCGCCAGTCGGGCGGTTTCATCGACGCGTCCGGCACGGCACCCGTCGAGGGAGAGCCTGTCCTCGCCTGAAGCGGCCTATTTCAGCGCGATCTTGTCGCTGACGCGGGGATGGGCGAAGGCGAAGCGGTCGAAACGGTAGCCGTCGCCCGATCCGGTGAGCGGCGACCAGAGGCTCGAGAAGGGCGTCGACAGCGTGTAGGTGACGCGCCCGACGATGATCTGGGACGTGTCGTTGCGCACCGCCGCCGGAACGCTCACCTCCGACACCGTCCCGGGCGCCGGCCCGGCGACGAGGGCGGTGGGCGTCGCGCCCTTGAACGTCTTTCCCCAGGCGACCTTCGGTTGGCCCGCCACCGGCGCGTCCACCACGGTCAGCGCGATGACGAGCGTGCCGGCATCGTAGGGCTGCACGATGTAGCTCGTCGCCTTCAGGATGTGCAGGATCTCCGTCTCCGTCCATTCCGACTGGTTGGACGTGAGATCGGAGACGGTGGTCATGATCTGGGTGAGCTTGCGGCTCACCGTGAAGGCGTAGCCGAGGTCGACCGTCGCCGCCAGGATGAGGAGGAGGATGGGCAGGAACAGCGCGAACTCGACGCCCGAGACGGCTCTGCGGTCCGCCGCCAGTCGCCTCAGGAGCGGCAGGGGACGGATAGCCATGTCAGAAGGCCTCGTTGCGGAAGATGGTGGAGGAGACGATGACATACTCGTCCTGCGCCGTGCGCACGCTCGACAGGCTGTAGAGATCGGCGAGGCGCGACCAGGGCAGGAAGGCCTGCACGATGATGTAGTCGCCGCCCTTGCCGATGTCGAAGCTCTCCTGGATCGAGAAACTGCCGTTGGTGACCGGCTGGGTGCCGGCCACCGCCATGAGGTCCGAGACGATGTCCACCTTCACGCGCAGGTTCTGGGGGCAGCCGAACGACAGCTGCAGGCCTTGGCAGATCTTCTCCTTGAACTGCGAGATGTTCAGTCCGGCGGCGGCGGCCTCGCCGGTGCGGATGAGGCGTGCGGCCCGCACGAGCGAACCGTCGAGCGAGGCGTAGATGAAGAACAGGATGGCGATCTCGAAGATCGCGAAGAGGATGATGAAGAGCGGCAGGGCGACGAGCGCGAACTCGATCGCGGTGGCGCCGCGCGTCTCCCCGACCAGGCGCCGCAGGAGGAGGGCGGAAGGGCGCATCCTCATTGCGTCAGCCGCACGGTGCCGAGATAGGTGTTGAAGATCTTGGCGAGCCCCGTCGTGATCGCGGTCGGCGAAGCGGCCGAGATGAACAGGTCCTTGGAGCTCGAACAGTCCTCCAGCGCATAGGGCAGATAGGCCTGGCGCGTGGTCGAGCCCCGCACGCCGCTGCGCATCACGCCGCCATAGACGGCGTTCCAGTCGGCCGCGGCCATGCTGTTGCCGACCGTCGCGTTGTAGCCCCAGTCCCAGGTCATGGGCAGGTATTCGGTGTAGAGCACGCCGAGCGTCGCCTTGTTGGTCTTCATCCCTGCGCACCAGGCGGGGTTCAGCGGGGCCACCTGCCGGCCGATCCACCGATTGGTCGACACCCATTCGCGCTGCGACTGGACGCCGTCGGTGAGAAAGAGAACGAGCTTGAGCGGCTGGTCGGCCGTCTTGCCGTCGCCCGCCGTCCCGACGAAGTCTTGAAGCTGCGGCAGGGACTTGTCGAAATAGGTGGCCGTGCTCGCGGTCGCGCCGTTCATGCCGTCCGTCTTGCTCTTCAGCTTGGTCCGGGCGGTGGCGGTGGAGAAGGTCGGGGCGAGCACCTGCTTGGCGGCGTCTCCCACCGTGTAGAGCCCGACCTTGATGGCCCGGTGCTCCTTGTCGGCGACGTCGATGAGGTCGATCACCTTCGTGGCCGCGTCCACGGCCACGTCGGATCGCAGGCGGATCCCGGCCGCCTGGGAATAGGTGTAGTTGTCGGAGAAGGTGATGCCGTCCACCGTGCGCGTGCCCTCGGGCGTGTGGCAGGCGAAGGCGCAGCCGATCTTGGCCTGCATCCGATCCTGCTCTGCCTTGGTGGCGGCAAGCAGCATCGAGGGCGAGTTGTCGACGACGATGTAGACGTTCAGATAGGAGGTCGACGGCCCGCGCACGGAGGCCCGCACGTCGATCGGCAGTTCGTCGACATTGATGAGGCTCATCAGGCTCGTGCCGACCGAGCCCGACGCCTTGGCCGAGATGCTCTGGTTGGCCTTGTCGATCGTGATCGCGCCCAGCGTGTAGGCGCCGTCGTTCGCCGCCGTCTGCGCCTCGAACCACTGCCGGACCTTCGTCTGGATCTTCGCCTCGTCGCTCGTGCCGAGTTCCCGCACGGCGGCCACGAGCGCGGCGTCGAGATCGGCCTGCATTTTCACGCGCACATTGTAGGTCCGCACGACGTCGAGCCCGCCGCCGACGCAGATCAGCATCGGCAGGATGGAGAACACGACGATGACGGACACGTTGCCTCGGCGATCGCGCGCGAACCGCGAGAGCGCACCGCAAACGAACGACCCCATGAAGCGCGACAAGGATACCATCTCGGATTGTCTTTTCGCCATCGATGCAGCTCGTTGCGACGACACTAGGGGCAGGAAGGTATCATTCGGCTTAAGTCGTCTTCTGTAATTCGACGCAGCATCCGTCGCGCCTGACGGACATCGGCCGGTCCTTTACGGAGCGAGAGGCCGCGAAGGGCGGGCAAGGGACGTTCCGGCGCGCGGATGGCCGGCGAGGCCGGAGCGGCGAAATCCGCGCGGCTCGAACAGGGCTCGAGCGCGTCCTTAAATCCTTGCGCGCAGCTGCGTCCCGTGAGCGACACGTTGACTTTGCGACCGCAATGCGGCTGGACAAGCCTCCGGGCGCCGCCTAGAACGCGTCCAATTTAGCGGGGAACCGGGCGTGTTCGGAGGCGATACGCCTCTTGTGGCAGTCTTCGTGTTTCGGCAGAAATCGAAGGCGGTTCGAGCGATCCGCTGGACTGAGGCCTCAAGGAGTGGCAACCGCCGTGAGCGTGCACGAAACCGCCGATCCGAACCGTCGGGACTTCCTCTACATCGCCACGGGCGCCGTCGCCGCCGTCGGCGCCGCGTCGCTCGCCTGGCCGTTCATCGACCAGATGAATCCCGATGCCGCCACGCTCGCCCTCGCCGAGATCGAGGTGGACGTGAGCCAGGTGGCCGACGGCCAGTCGATCACCGCCAAGTGGCGGGGCAAGCCCGTCTTCATCCGCCAGCGCACCGACGCCGAGGTGGAGGAGGCCAAGGCCGTTCCGCTCGCCGATCTCAAGGATCCTGTGGCGCGCAACGCCAACATCGCCGCCGACGCGCCGGCGACCGACGAGAACCGGTCGGCGCCGGGCAAGGAGAAGTGGCTGGTGATGGTGGGCGTGTGCACCCATCTCGGCTGCATCCCGCTCGGCCAGGCCGGCGACTACGACGGCTGGTTCTGCCCCTGCCACGGCTCGTCCTACGACACGGCGGGCCGCATCCGCCAGGGACCGGCGCCGGAGAACATGGCCGTGCCGCCGTTCGAATTCACGTCCGACACCATCGTCCGAATCGGCTGAGCGGGGAGAAGCATCCGAACATGAGTGGTCCCTCGTCCTACGTCCCGACGAACGGCACGATGCGCTGGCTCGATGCCCGCCTTCCGCTGCCGCGCCTCGTCTATGACAGCTTCATCGCCTATCCGGTGCCGCGCAACCTGAACTATGCCTATACGTTCGGCGGCATTCTCGCGATCTTCCTGGTCTCGCAGATCCTGACCGGCGTCGTGCTGGCCATGCACTACGCCGCCGCCACGGGCCTCGCCTTCGAATCCGTCGAGCGCATCATGCGCGACGTGAACTGGGGCTGGCTGCTGCGCTACATGCATGCCAACGGCGCCTCCTTCTTCTTCATCGCCGTCTATCTCCACATCTTCCGCGGCCTCTACTACGGCTCCTACAAGGCGCCCCGCGAAGTCCTGTGGATCCTCGGCGTCATCATCTTCCTCCTGATGATGGCCACCGCCTTCATGGGCTACGTGCTGCCCTGGGGCCAGATGTCCTTCTGGGGCGCCACGGTCATCACCGGCTTCTTCACCGCCTTCCCGCTGATCGGCGAGCCGATCCAGCAGCTTCTCCTCGGCGGCTTCGCGGTGGACAACGCCACGCTCAACCGCTTCTTCTCGCTGCACTACCTGCTGCCCTTCATGATCGCCGGCGTCGTCGTCCTGCATGTCTGGGCCCTGCACGTCACCGGCCAGACCAACCCGACCGGCGTCGAGGTGAAGTCGTCGAAGGACACGCTGCCCTTCACGCCCTACGCGACCATCAAGGACGCGTTCGCGATGGTCGCCTTCCTGGCCGTCTTCGCCTATTTCGTCTTCTACCTGCCGAACTACATGGGCCACCCGGACAACTACATCCCGGCGAACCCCCTGAAGACGCCCGCGCATATCGTGCCGGAATGGTACTTCCTGCCCTTCTACGCCATGCTGCGCGCCATCACCTTCAATATCGGCCCGATCGATTCCAAGCTCGGCGGCGTGCTGGTGATGTTCGGCTCGATCATCATCCTGTTCTTCCTGCCCTGGCTCGACACGAGCCGCGTGCGCTCCACCGCCTACCGGCCGGTCTACAAGATCTTCTTCTGGATCTTCGCGGCCAACGCCGTCTTCCTCGGCTGGCTCGGCTCGCGCCCGGCGGAGGGCATCTATCCCGCTCTCGCGCTCGTCGGCACGATCTACTATTTCGGCCACTTCCTCGTCGTCCTGCCGGTGCTCGGCCTCGTCGAGAAGCCGCTGAAGCTGCCGAACTCGATCGCGGACGCCGTGCTCGGCAAGACCGGCGCCCACGCCATGCCGCAGGGTGCGGCCGCTTCCCCGGAGACCAAAGGCTGATGCGGCGCTTGAGGGACACCACCATGAACCGGCTCCTTCCGGCCCTTCTCGTCGCCGGCCTCGCAGCCTTCCCCGCCTATGCGCAGGAGGCGGCCGCTCCGGCCGCCGCGCCCGCCGCGCAGGCGCCCGCCGAGGGTGTCGCGCCGATGGCGCCCGCCGAGGGCGCGGATGCGGCCGCCGCCAGCGACGTGCGCGAGGGCAAGACCGAGGGCGGGCATGAAGAGGCCGCCGATCACGGCGCCGCCGCCGGCGAGCATGCGACGCCGCACTACCCGCTGAAGAAGCCGGAACTCCTCAACTGGAGCTTCGCCGGCCCGTTCGGCCACTGGGACGTGGCGCAGCTCCAGCGTGGCCTGCAGGTCTACAAGGAGGTCTGCTCGGCCTGCCACTCGATGAACCTCGTCTCGTTCCGCAATCTCGAGGCGCTCGGCTACAACGAGGCGCAGATTAAGACCTTCGCGGCCGAGTATCAGGTCCAGGACGGGCCGAACGCCGAAGGCGAGATGTTCGAGCGCGCCGGCATCCCGACCGACCGCTTCCCGTCGCCCTTCGCGAATCCGGAAGCGGCCGCCGCCGCCAATAACGGCGCGGCCCCGCCGGACTTCTCGCTGATCGCCAAGGCGCGCGCCGTCGAGCGCGGCTTCCCGACCTTCGTCTTCGACATCTTCACGCAATATGCCGAGGGCGGGCCGGACTATATCCACGCGCTCCTGACGGGCTATGGCGAGGAGCCGCCGGCCGAGATCACCATCCAGGAGGGGACCCACTACAACCCCTACTATATTGGTGGCCCCGCGCTCGCCATGGCGCAGCCGATCTCCGACGGTCAGGTGACCTATTCGGACGGCGCGCCGCAGACGGTCGACCAGTATTCGCGCGACGTCTCTGCCTTCCTGATGTGGGCCGCCGAGCCGCATCTGGCGGAGCGCAAGGCGACGGGCATGGTGGCCTTCGTCTTCCTCGTCGTCTTTGCCGGCCTGCTTTACGCCGTGAAGCGCCGGGTCTATGCGGGCGTGCCGCATTGAGGCGTGCCTGACCCGGATCGGTTCGAGGAAGGGGGCCCCGGTGGCCCCCTTTTTCGTTTGAGAGCCGCGTCCCGGCGGGTCAGCCGAGCGGCTGGAAGACCGAGGCTTCGAACCCGAAGACGGGCTCGCCGTCCTGGTTCTGGGCACGCGTCGTGGATTCGATGATCCCCAGGCCGGGTCGGCTCTTCGAAAGGCGCTTCTCCGTCACCGTCATGAAATAGGCGATCGTGTCGCCGGCGAAGACCGGCCGCGGCCAGCGCAGGTTGCGCACGCCCGGCGAGGGGCCGAGCGCGGGCACGGGGTGGCCGGCCTCCGCCAGCGCCTTCAGCGCGGCATGGCGCGTCTCGATGTTGAGGCGCATGCCGACGGCCGCCGTGTGCCAGCCCGACGCGCAGAGCCCGCCGAGCAGCGACGCCCTGGCCCGGTCCTCGTCGAGATGGAAGGGCTGCGGATCGTAGGCCGCGGCGAAGCGCAGGATGGCCTCCTTCGTGAAGAGATGCGTTCCCAGCGCGAACTCGCGGCCGACCTCGATCGAATCCCAGTAGATCATGCGGCCGCACCTTGCCGCGTCAGGAGCAGGAGGGCGTAGCGGCTTTCCAGCACGGTGGCCCCGGTCTGGTTGACGAGGCGCGTCTCCAGCGTCGCGATGCCGAGCGTCGGGCGCTTGGCCGACAGTCTCGCGCTCGCCACCCGCGCGGTGCCGCTCAGCGTGTCGCCGGGGCGCACCGGGGCGAGCCAGCGGACATAGTCGATGCCGGGCGAGCCCTGTGAGGTGGAGTTGAGGAGATAGCTGTCGCACATCATGCGCATCATCATCGCGCAGGTGTGCCAGCCCGAAACCGACAGGCCCCCGAGGAGGTTGGCCTCGGCGGCGTTCTCGTCGAGATGGAAGGGCTGCGGATCGAACTCGGCGGCGAAGGCCAAGCCTTCCGCCCGGTCGACGGGATGAGGCCCGAGGGCAAATTCCAGGCCCTCCGTGAAATCTTCGAATGCGCGCATCGGTCCTCCCTTCGTCGCCGAACGGAGATAGGCGGAGCTTCATCGCTTTCGAGTGGCGCCGCGAGCGCTCGCCTGCAGGGCCGCGAGCAACAGGACCCATCGCCAGCGCAGCCGCCGAAACGAGCGGCGCGCCCGCTCCTGTTCGGAACGGGCGCGCCGGGCAGGACGCTCAATTAGGGCAGGGGCTTGGCGCCCGCGCCTGACCTAGGTGTTGAACTTGAACATCATCACGTCGCCATCCTGCACGACATAGTCCTTGCCTTCGTCGCGGGCCTTGCCGGCTTCCTTGGCGGCCGCCTCGCCGCCCAGCGTCGTGAAGTCGCCGAAGGCGATGGTCTGCGCGCGGATGAAGCCCCTCTCGAAGTCGGTGTGGATCACGCCGGCCGCCTGCGGGGCCTTGGAGCCGCGCCGCACGGTCCAGGCGCGCGTCTCCTTCGGGCCGGCGGTGAAATAGGTGATGAGCTCGAGCAGCTCGTAGCCGGCGCGGATCATGCGATCGAGGCCGGGCTCCTCGAGGCCGATCGCCTCGAGATATTCGGCGACGTCGCCCTCCGGCAGCTGCGCGATCTCCGCCTCGATCTCTGCCGAGATGACGACGGCGCGAGCGCCCTGACGCTTGGCCATCTCCTCGACGGCGCGCGAATAGTCGTTGCCGGTCCCGGCATCCTCTTCCGCCACGTTGCAGACATAGAGGACGGGCTTCGACGTCAGGAGGTTCAGCGTGCGCAGCTCGCGGCGACCGTCCGCGTCGAGATCGGCGAGCAGCGTGCGGGCGGGTTCGCCCTTCTGCAGGCGCTCCAGCGCCGCCTCCATCACGGGGAGCGCGGCAAGCGCCTCCTTGTCCTTGCCCTGCGCCTTCTTGCGCACGCCGACCACGCGCCGCTCCAGGCTCTCGAGGTCGGAGAGCATCAGCTCGGTCTCGACCGTCTCCGCGTCGGCCACGGGGTCGATCCGGCCCTCGACATGGGTGATGTCGTCATTCTCGAAGCAGCGCAGGACATGCGCGATGGCGTCCGTCTCGCGGATATTGGCGAGGAACTGGTTGCCGAGCCCTTCGCCCTTGGAGGCGCCGCGCACGAGGCCGGCGATGTCGACGAAGGTGATGCGCGTCGGGATGATGTTGGCGGACTTGGCGATCTTCGCGATGTCCTTCAGGCGCGGGTCGGGAACGCCGACATCGCCCGTATTGGGCTCGATCGTGCAGAACGGATAGTTGGCGGCCTGCGCGGCCGCCGTCTTCGTCAGCGCATTGAAGAGGGTCGACTTGCCGACATTGGGCAGGCCGACGATCCCGCATTTAAAGCCCATCTGGGTATCCTTCGGTCTCACGGGCCGCGCAGAAGCGGCGTCTCGTGCCGGTGTTTGAAGTCTGTCGCACGGGCGGTCAACCGCCGGGCGCGGGACGGGGCGTGCGGCTCGTCAGTCCTTGCCGAACATGCGCTTCAGCATGTCGGCCATGGGGCCCGAGCCGGGAATGGCGGATGTTCCGGCGGGGCGGGCCTGCCGGATATGGCTCTGCGCCGGCGCGGCCGTCTTCGCCGAACCCTTGGCGCCGGCGGGCTCGCCGCCATTGGCCGTAAGCGCGACGCGATTCATGAAGCCGGCATCGTCGCCGGCGGCGAGGCTGTCGGCGTGCCGGGCGATCGCTTCGAAGAGGGGGGCCAGCCATTCGCGGTCCACCTTGGCGAAGTCGCCGAGGACATGCGGGTTCACCGCCTCCTTGCTGCCGGGATGACCGATGCCCAGGCGCACGCGGCGATAGTCCTTGCCCAGATGCGCATCGATCGAGCGCAGCCCGTTATGGCCGCCATTGCCGCCGCCGGTCTTCACCCGCACCTTGCCGGGCGGCAGATCGAGTTCGTCATGCAGGACCACGATGTCGGCGGGCGCGATCTTGAAGAAGCTCGCCGCCGCGCCGACCGAGCGGCCGGACTCGTTCATGAAGGTCTGGGGCTTCAGGAGCAGCACCTTGGTGCCGGCGATCGAACCTTCGGAGATCTCGCCGGAGAACTTCTTCGACCAGGGGCCGAAGCCGTGCCGCGCATGGATCTCGTCCAGCGCCATGAAGCCGATATTGTGGCGGTTGCCGGCATAGCGGGGGCCGGGATTTCCGAGACCTGCGATCAGGAGCATCGCTCCGCCCTCGTTCGTCGAGCGCCGGTTCGTCCGGGCATCCATCCTGGCCTCCGGGCGGACGCGCCGCGCCGCCGGACGGCGAAACGGGAGCGCGCACCATCGGCCGCTCCCGCCTGTCGTCTGTCCGAGAGGCCCCCGGCAGGCGGGGGCCGCCGGAGCCTACTTCTCGTCGCTGTCGTCCGTGGAGACTTCGGTCGCCTCGACCTCGTCGGCAGCGGCCTCTTCCGTCTCGTCCTCTTCCTCGAGGATGTCCGGCGCCACGATCGTCGCGATGGTGAAGTCGCGGTCGTCGATGGCGAGCTCGACGCCCTTCGGCAGCTTGAGCGCCGAGGCGTGGATCGAATCGCCGATGTCGAGACCCGTCAGGTCCAGGGTGAAGCCCTCGGGGATCGAGCCGGCCGGAGCCTCGACCTCGATCTCGTGACGGACGACGTTGAGCACGCCACCCTTCTGCTTCAGGCCGGGCGCCTCGTCCTCGTTCTCGAAATGAACGGGCACGCCGACGGTGACGCGGGTCGATTCGGAGACGCGCAGGAAGTCGACATGGGTGAGGAAGTCGCGGACGGGATCGAGCTGGTACTCCTTGGGGAGGACCTTGATCTTCTGGCCGCCGACCTCGATCGTGGCGATCGTCGTCAGGAAGCCGCCGGCGTGCAGACGCAGGAAGGTTTCCTTGTAGGGGATCGCGATCGGGAGGGGCTGCTGCTTGCCGCCATAGATGACGGCGGGAATCATGCCGTTGCGGCGAAGATGTCTGGCGGCCCCCTTGCCGACCTTCTCGCGCGCCTCGGCGGTGACCGTGTAGGTCTCGCTCATGGACTGGTTTCCTTCGTTCAGAAATGAGGTGGTCGAAGGCGGCGGGGTTCGGAAGATCCGGGCCCGTGGTCCAACGACGAAAGGCGCGCCGTTGCCGGAACGCCCTCTCCGCGCTGCCTCCAAGGGTGTCCGCGCGGACGCCGCGTCCTTAGCGCAATGCTGCCCTTCGGGCAAGGCGAGGGGGTGCGGCGGCGCGCTGTCGGCTCAGCCGCTTCCCTGCGACGCCCCGGTGCCCTTCCAGCCGTCCGGCAGAGCCGGATTGCGCCTGTAGCCCGGGCCGATGGTCAGCGGCGCCGGCGGGATCACCGTGCTCGGCAGTTGCGAGGCAACGGTGAACTCCTTCTCGAACAGGACGGCGTCGTCGCCGTTCTGCAGAAGGCGCACGCTGACGCGATAGGGCTTGCCGCGCTCAACGCCGGTGACGGGCGGGGTCTGGATACCGTAGCGCGTGGTGCGCGGATAGAGCGTCTGCGCGACGACGATCGGCGGCCCGCCGGCCGGGTCCTCGAACTGCGCGACGATGCGCGAGAAGGCCTTCACCGGCCGTTGCAGTTCGGCGGTGAAGCCGTAGGTCGCCTCGGCGATGCGGTAATTGAACATGAAGCCGGAGCCGGCGACGACCATGTAGGGCTTGTCGCCCGGCGCCTCGCGCGTCGAGAGGCCGATGCCGAGCAACACCGCCAGGAGCGCGAGGCTCCCGAACACGATGCGGGTGAAGACCGAAACGCGCCGTCTCGCCATCTCTCGACCTTCCACAGGGGTGCCGGAGACTACACTGGAGACGGGCGATCGCGGAAGAGCGCGGACGCGTCGCGAGGCCGATGGCTGGCCGCAGCCCTCAGTCGAACAGGCTGGAGACCGATTCCTCGGAGGCGGTGCGGGCGATGGCCTCGCCGATGAGGTTGGCGGTGGTCACGACGCGGATGTTGCGGGCGCCGAGGATCGCCTTGGTCGGCTGGATGGAGTCGGTGATGACGAGCTCGTGCAGGGCGGAGGCGGTGATGCGCGGCACCGCGCCGCCGGAGAGCACGCCGTGGGTGATGTAGGCGGAGGCGCTCAGCGCCCCGGCCTTCACCAGCGCGTCGGCGGCGTTGCACAGGGTGCCGCCCGAATCGATGATGTCGTCGATGAGGATGCAGTTGCGGCCCGTCACGTCGCCGATGATGTTCATCACCTCCGACTCGCCCGGCCGGTCGCGGCGCTTGTCGACGATGGCGAGCGGGGCGTCGAGCCGCTTGGCGACGGCGCGCGCGCGCACCACGCCGCCGACATCCGGCGAGACGATCATCAGGTTCGACAGTTCCTGATGTTCCTTGATGTCGCGCGCCATCAGCGGCACGGCGAAGAGGTTGTCGGTCGGGATGTCGAAGAAGCCCTGGATCTGGCCGGCATGGAGGTCCAGCGTCATCACGCGGTCGGCGCCGGCCTCGGTGATGAGATTGGCCACGAGCTTGGCCGAGATCGGCGTGCGGCCGCCGGCCTTCCGATCCTGCCTCGCATAGCCGAAATAGGGCAGCACGGCGGTGATGCGGCGGGCCGAGGCCCGGCGCATCGCGTCGATCATGATGAGGAGTTCCATCAGGTGATCGTTGGCGGGATAGGCCGTGGACTGGACGAGGAAGACGTCCTCGCCGCGCACGTTCTCCTGGATCTCGACGAAGATTTCCTGGTCGGCGAAGCGCCGGACCATCGCCTGCCCGAGCGGCACTTCGATGTATTTTCCGATCGCCTCCGCCAGGACGCGATTGGAATTGCCGCTGAACAGTTTCATCGCATTCGTTCCGATGTCTTTTCCGGGCCGGACCGGGCGGGACGGCGGCGGGGCCGCCAAGCCCCGGAAGGGCGGGCACGTGGGCTCTTAGCAAGATCGGTCGAAAGTTCAACCATTCCCTTGCCGCGATGCGGGATGCGTCGTGGTTCCGGCTTCGACCGGCAGGCGGACGGGGCGCCGGGTCAGCCCTGGCGCGAGAGGAGCCCGGCCGCTTCCGTCAGCGTCCTGGCCGCGACCGCGTCGATCGTCTGCGGACCGATGGCGGACCAGGGATCGGAGCCGCCGGTGCCCGAGGCCGGTTCCTGGCCGGAGATGCGGGTGAGGCGCGCGCCGCTCGAGTCCAGCACGTCCCACACATAGACGAGCATGGTGCGCCGGCCCTCGGTCAGCGTCGAGAAGTAGCCCTTCAGGCGGAGCGCCGCGACGGGCCCCGCGGCGGGGCGGATGACGATGCCGCGCGCGGCGGCGTTGCGCGAGAGAGCGCCCGCCAGAAGCTCGGCCTTGGCCGGCGGCGCGCCGACGACGGGCAGGAACTGCACGTCGCCGACCATCGCGCCGGCGGGCGAGGGGGCCGGGGCGAGGGCGGCGACCTGCGTCGGGGCCATGGCCTGGGTCGAGCCCGTCGCCATCGTGTCGCTGACGGGCATGCCGGCGGAAAGGGTCGGCGGGCCGCCCATCGGTTCGAGACCGCCGGAAATCTCGCCGCGCGGCACGAGGCCGGAGGAGAGGGCCGCCGTCGGATCGGAGCGCGTGCAGGCGGGCAGGGCGAGCAGCGCGGCGAGCGCCAGGAGATGGAAACGGTTGATCGGCGCGGACACCGGCGGACCTCTCGAACTTCGGCGGACGGCCCTCGCGAGCGCCGCTGCCGCCGGTTTCGCGCAGCCGGTCTCCGGAGGGATACGGCCGCGAAAGCCCGCTTCCGGGGCGGAGCGGGCGCGAGGCCGGAGGATCGCAGGAAGCGGTTAAGAAGCCGTCGACCCCCGCCGGTCTCGGCGGGCCTCAGACGACGACGCTGAGTTCCAGCGGCAGGCGCGAGAGCGGCTCGGGGGCGCCCTCGGTCGTGAGATAGGTGCGCCCCAGGCACATGGCGGTGCCGCTGTCGGAATCCATGATGATCATATGGGCGAAGAGCGTCATGGACGGCTCGATGGGCGCCGCGTTCCCGGCATAGAACATCGGCGTGTCCATCCAGGAGGGGGCGTAGCGCGCGCCGAGCGAGTAGCCGCAGGCGCTGAGCCGATGGCGAATGAGCTCGTGCGCCTCCATGACGGCGGAATGGGCGTCGAACACGTCGCCGAAGCTGTTGCCCGGCCGCATCGCCGCCTCCACCGCCTGCAGCGCCTCCTTGGCGGCGTCGTGCAGTTCGAGATGGCGGTCCGTCGGGCTGCCGAGGACGACGGTGCGCATCGCCGCGCAATGGTATTGGGAGAAGGCGCCGGCCCATTCCAGCGTCAGCTGGTCCTGCCCGTCGAGGATGCGGCGGCCGGACTTGTAGCGGCACAGGAGCGCGTCGGCGCCCGAGCCGACGATGAACGGGTTGCCCGGATAGTCGCCGCCCTTGCGCAGGATCGAGCCCTGCAGGGCGGCGAGGATCTCGCCCTCGTCGGCGCCGGGCCTGATGAGCGGCAGGGCCTCCTCGAAGGCCTCGTCGGTGAGTTCGGCGGCCCGCCGCACCTTCTCGATCTCGGCCGGGCTCTTGACGGCGCGAAGCGCGGGCACGAGGCCGGACGCGTCCTTCAGCGAGGCGAACGAGCCGAGGCGCTCCTGCACGGCCCGGCCGTTGGCGGCCGTCAGCCCGTGCGTCGCCCATTCCACGCCGATGCGCGCGCCCAGTAGCCCCATCTGGTCGAGCATGTCGCGCAGCTCGATGGCCGGATCGGCGGCGCCCCGGTCGCGCCAGACGAGGATCGTCTCGATGATGGACGTGTGGCGCGCCTGGCGAAGGTCGGCCGAGCGGGTGAGGAGGCGCATCTCGCCGTCCGCCTTCACCGCGAGGCACTGGAAGAAGCAGAAGCCGAAGCTGTCGTAGCCGGTCAGCCAGTACATCGATTCCTGCGCGAAGAGCAGGATGGCGTCGAGCTTCTCCTCGGCCATGCGCGCGATGAGGCGCGAGCGGCGGGTCTCGAATTCGTCTCTGTCGAAATGCAGCATCGTCGCCTCAGCTCCGGATCGCGATCGCCGAGAGCTGACGCCCGTAATCGGCTTCCCCGCGATGTGTGGCGCGGCGGTAGGAGAAGAAGGCCCCCGGCTCGCCATAGGTGCAGCGGCCGATGAAGTGCGCCGTCGTTCCGGCGGCCGCGAGGCGCGAGACGATGAAGCCGGGCAGGTCGAACTGGCGCTTGTCCGCGCCTTCGCCCGGCGCGAAGAAACGGACGCGCGATGCATCGTCCGCGAGGACCTCGTCCATCATCGCCGTGCCGACTTCGTAATTCGCCTGGGTGATCGTGGGGCCGAGCACGGCGACGATGGAGGAACGCGCGGCGCCCGCCGCTTCCATCGCCTCGATCGTCGCCTCCAGGACGCCGCCGAGCGCCCCGCGCCAGCCGGCATGGGCGGCGCCGACGACGCCGTTCGCCGCGTCGCAGAACAGGACGGGGCCGCAATCGGCGGTGACGACGCCGATGGCAAGGCCGGGCGTCGCGGTCACGATGCCGTCGGCGCGCGGCCGCTCGGCCGGGAAGGGAGCGTCGACGGTGACGGCCGTCGCCGAATGGGTCTGCCAGGGCGAGACGATGTCCTGGCCGGGAAAGCCGAGTTCGGCGCCCATGCGCCGCCGGTTCTCCGCGACCGCCTCCGGCTCGTCATGCGAGCCGATGCCGGCGTTGAGGCTCTCGTAGAGGCCGGCCGACACGCCGCCGCAGCGGGTGAAGAAGCCGTGGGACACGGCCGGCCGGTCGAGCTGCGCTGCGCGCAGGACCATGGGGCCGGCAAGGGCGGTGGAGACGACGCGTTGTTCGGACATGGCGGGGATGGTGGGCGAGGGTCCCCGCGAAGTCAATCGGCCGGGCGCAGCCCGAACGGGGGCAGGGCGAGCGGGCGGCTGGCGCCGCAGATCGCCTTGAACAGGCGTCCCATCTGGCCGGCGCCGGGGCCCGCCAGGCGCTTGGCGGCGGCCCGGATCGAATCCTGCTCGCCGAGCGCCTTGCCGCGCGAGAGCGCGCCGGCGCGCTCGTTCAGCCCGAGCGCGAGGAGGAAGTCGCCCTGCGTGACCGTGGGCGAGACCGAGAGCCCGGCGGCCGTCAGCTCGCGGGCGATGGAATGGAAATCGACATGGCTCGTCACGTCCGCCGTGCCGGGCGCTTCGAGCGGATCGGCGAAGCCGTGGTCCTTCACCGCCTGCAGCGTGTCGCCGTAGCCCGGCCGCGCATGGCCGTAGTCGATGAGGAGGCAGGCCCCGCCATGGGCGGCGATCCGAGCCCCGATGGCCGCCGTCTGGCGCTCGCGCGAGGGCGAAAGCTCGACGATGTCGCCCTTGGCGGGGACGGGGAGGCCGAGCTTGGCGGGATCGATGCGCGCTTCGCCGCCCGCCACCTCGAAGACCAGCGCGCCTGTCTTGCGCTCGCGCACCACGCAGCGCTCGATCCAGCGTCCGCCGGAATGGACGAACTGCCGGATCGGCAGCGCGTCGAGGAGTTCGTTGGCGACGAGGATGGTCGGTCTGGCCTCGATCTCCTCCAGGCGCCGGACGTGGCGCAGAGGCAGGTCGAAGCGCGACAGCGTCTCGGCCTGCACCTGCGCGAGACGGTCGCTCACCTCCACGAGGCGGATCTCGGCGGCCTTCAGGCAGGCGGGCGCCGCCGAGCGCAGCGTGCGCAGCATGTCGGCCATCAGCGTGCCGCGCCCCGGCCCGATCTCGGCGAGGACGAAGGGCGTCGGGCGCCCGAGCGCCATCCACGCGCTCGCGACCCAGGCGCCGAGGAGTTCGCCGAAGATCTGGTGGATCTCGGGCGCGGTGGTGAAGTCGCCGCCGCGGCCGAAGGGCTCGGCCGTCGTGTAATAGCCGGCCGCCTCGTCGAGGAGCGCCAGGGACCAGTAGCGCTCGATCGTCATCGGTCCGCGCCGCGCGATCTCGTCCGCGATCCGGCCCGCCAGATCGCCCTGGACGGCCCGGCTCACGGCCGCGCCGTCCCGGCCCGCGCCTCGTCGACGGGCTTGGGCTCGTAGACGCGCGTGCGCGCGCTCGCCATGCCCCAGAGACCGACGAGGAGCATCGGGATCGAGAGCACCATGCCCATGGTCAGCCAGCCGCCGTAGAGATAGCCGAGCTGCACGTCGGGCATGCGGAAGAACTCCACGAAGATGCGCGCGCAGCCGTAGAGGAAGATGAACGCCCCGCCCACGAAGCGCGGCTTGCGCAGCATCAGGAAATGGTGGGTGAGAAGGCGCAGGACGAGGAAGAGCACGATACCCTCGAGCGCCGCCTCGTAGAGCTGGCTCGGGTGGCGCGGCTCGGGGCCGGCCTCGGGGAAGACCATGGCCCAGGCCACGCTCGTCGGGGCGCCCCAGAGTTCGCCGTTGATGAAATTGGCGATGCGCCCGAAGAACAGGCCGAAGGGCACGGACGCGGCGACGACGTCGACGAGGCTCCAGAACGGGACCTTGTAGTTGCGACAGAACAGCGCCATCGCCACCGTCACGCCGATCAGCCCGCCGTGGAAGGACATGCCCCCCTCCCAGACGCGGAACACGGCCAGCGGCTCCTCGATGTAGCGGGCGAAGTCGTAGAACAGGACGGAGCCGAGGCGCCCGCCCAGGACGATGCCGAGCGTGATGTAGAGGATGAAGTCGTCGATGTCGGTGCGGGTGATCGGCGAGACGCCGTTGGGCCACAGGCGCGGCGTGCCGGCGAGATGTCGCCCGTAGAGCCAGCCGCACAGGATGCCGGCGACGTAGGACAGGCCGTACCAGCGCAGCTGCAGGGGGCCGAGTTCGAGGAAGACGGGGTCGATCTGGGGATAGGTCAGAAGCCCGAGCGTGGAATAGGGAAACATCGGTCCGCCGCAGCTTTCGGGGCGCGCCGGCCCCGGCTCATGGACCGGCCTTGCGGCCGCTGTCGCGCGGCCGGCCGGTGCCTCGCCGAAGGCCCGCGGCGGCCGCGCCGGGGCCACCCGGCGGAGGCGGCGGGACATTGGCCGCTCGCCCTGCCACGGTCAAGCGAGGCCGCCATTGCCAAGCGGGCGCCCTCTGCCTACCTCGAAGGTGAGAAACCGCCTGATCGGAGACTGTCCATGACCACCACCCGGGGACCCAACCGCGTGCTCGACGAGTTCGCGCGGATGATGACGGACGCCGCCGGTGCGGCGCAGGGCGTCAAGCGCGAGCTAGAGACGGCGGTGCGCTCGCAGGGCGAACGCCTCCTCAACACGATGGACCTCGTCCAGCGCGAGGAGTTCGACGCCGTGCGCGAGATGGCGGCCCGCGCCCGCATGGAGAACGAGGCGCTGAAGAAGCGGCTCGACGAGCTGGAGGCCAGAATGGCCGCCGCCGGCAGCGTCCCGACGCCGCCGAGCTCGCCCGCCTATTGAGGCGACGCGGCCGGCGGCGGCTTCGGCCGAGGCCGGCGAGGCGCCCGCGACAGGGCGAAAACGCCTGCGAAAGCTGCCGGCGAGGCGGCTTCCGCAGGGGTCGCGCGAGCCTCGCGCAAGCTTATCCACAGGCTTTCAACAGAAATCGCCGGATACCGGCGCCGGCGATTCAGCGCCAAAAGGCGTGGTGCGGGAGTCGCTTAACGCGCATCCTCCCTCGTCGAATCGTCCTCGTCCACACGAAGATTGGTTAATTTTCCGTTCCTCCCCTTAAGCCGGCGAGTCCCCGGTTATATGCTGATTTTCAAGGGTGATTCGTTCCGTGGCGGAAACGGGGCATCCGACGGGGGCTCGCGATGCGGCACATGCGGGGGCCCCGATTTCGCGGCACGAGGAACCGGAATCGGACGACATGACCTTCAGCATGCAATCGGTGGTTCGCCAGTCGAACCCGGTGGACGTGATCGAACTCGTCGCCACCTCCCGCGAGTGGAGCTTCGAGCGCTCCTGCGAGGATGAGATCGCGGTCTCGGTCCGCGGCCTTTGGACGGACTATTCCGTCTCCCTCTCCTGGATGGAGGACTGCGAGGCCCTGCATCTGGCCTGCGCCTTCGACCTCAAGATCCCCGAGCATCGGCGCGTCGAGGCGCTGCGGCTCGTCTCGATGATCAACGAGCAGCTCGTCATCGGCCATTTCGACATCTGGCAGGACCAGGGCGCGGTGATGTTCCGCCACGCGCTGCTTCTCACCGGCGGTCTCGACCCGACGAGCCGGCAGGCCGAGCGCATCCTGGCGCTGGGGCTGGAGAGCTGCGAGCGCTTCTATCAGGCGTTCCAGTTCGTCGTCTGGGGCGACCGGACGGCGGCGGACGGGCTGAAGCTGTCGCTGTTCGAAACCGTCGGCCAGGCCTGACCATGCTGGACGCCGGCAAGCGCCTTCTGCTTCTGGGCGGTGGCAACATGGGCACGGCCATGCTCGGCGGCTGGCTGGAGGCGGGCCTGCCCGGCGAAAGCGTCACCGTGGTCGATCCGCGCCTCGGCGACGCGCTGCGGCCCTTCGTCGAAGAGCGCGGCGTCATCCATTCTACATCCGTGCCGCCCGAGCCCGTGGACATCGTCGTCCTGGCGGTGAAGCCGCAGATGATGGGCGAGGCGCTGCCCACGCTCTCGGCCGCGCTGACGCCCGGAACGCTCGCCGTTTCCGTCGCGGCCGGCACGAGCATCGCGACGCTCGAGGCCGCGCTCGGCGCCCGCGCCATCGTGCGCGCCATGCCCAACACGCCGGCTCTCATCCGCCGCGGCATCACCGGCGCCCATGCCAACGCGCGCTGCGGGCCGGCGGAGCGGGCGAGTGCCGAGGCGCTTCTTTCCGCCAGCGGCCCGGTGGAATGGGTGGACGGCGAGGCGCTGATCGACGCCGTCACCGCGCTTTCGGGCTCGGGGCCGGCCTATGTTTTCCACCTCGCCGAGGCGATGGCGAAGGCCGGGGAGGCGCTCGGCCTGCCGGCCGACGTCGCCATGCGCCTTGCACGCCACACGGTGGCGGGGGCCGGCGAACTGATGATCCGCTCGACCGATACGCCCGAGACGTTGCGCCGCAACGTGACCTCGCCGAACGGCACCACGCAGGCCGCCCTCGAGATCCTGATGGGCGACGAAGGCTTCGAGCCGCTGCTGCAACGGGCCATGACGGCCGCACGGGACCGCGCGACCGCGCTCTCCAAGGACTGAGTCCGCATGGCCGACGACACGCAGACCCCTTCGCCCGAGATCGCCTACGACACGTTCGCCGCCGTCGATATCCGCGTCGGCACGATCGTGGAGGCCGACATCTTCCCGCAGGCGCGCAAACCCGCCTACCGGCTCCTGATCGATTTCGGCGAGACGATCGGCCTGAAGAAGTCCTCGGCGCAGATCACGGTGCACTACGCCCCGCAGGATCTCGTCGGGCGTCAGGTCATGGCCGTCGTCAACTTCCCGCCGCGCCAGATCGGGCCGATGCGCTCGGAAGTTCTGACGCTGGGCGCGCCCGATCCGGCCGGCGCCGTCGTCCTCATCGCCCCGGACCATCCCGTGCCGAACGGGGCGCGGATGTTCTGAACGCGGCCCGCGACCGGCTCAGGCGGGCACGCGCACCAGCGCGCGCAGGCCGCCGAGCGCGCTGTCGCCGAGAAGGATGTCGCCGCCATGGCTGCGGGCGATGTCGCGGGCGATCGCCAGCCCCAGCCCCGTGCCGCCGCTGTCGATGTTGCGCGCCGTGTCGAGCCGCACGAAGGGCTTGAACACTTCCTCGCGCTCCGACGGCGCGATGCCCGGACCGTCGTCCTCCACCACGACCGACAGCCAGCGCCCCTCGTGACGGGCGGTGATGTGCACGGTCTCGCCGTGGCGCATGGCGTTGGCGACGATGTTGGTGACCATGCGCGAGAAGGAATCGGGCCGCACCGTGACGCGCGGATCGCCGGCGACGTCGACGCTGACCTTGCGCCCCTTCAGCGTGCCTTCGCCGACGAAGCGGTTCAGCATCGCCTCGAGGTCGAGCTCGCCGACGTCCTCGCCGGCCTCGCCCTTGGCGAAGGCGAGATAGCCTTCCAGCATGCGCTGCATCTCGTCGATGTCGCGCTGCAGCTCGTCGATGTCCTCGCTTTCGCCGAGGAGCGCGAGCTGCAGGCGGAAGCGGGTGAGGACGGTGCGCAGGTCGTGGCTCACCCCGTTCAGCATCTGCGTGCGCTGCTCGATCTGCCGCTCGATGCGGTCGCGCATCTGGATGAAGGCGAGCGAGGCGCGGCGCACTTCCGAGGCGCCGCGCGGGCGGAACTCCTGCGGCATGGGCTGGCCGCGCCCGAACCCTTCCGCGGCGGCCGCGAGCGCCTGGATCGGCCGGATCTGGTTGCGCAGGAAGAGGACGGCGATGACGAGGAGGACGAGCGAGGTCGCCACCATCCAGACGAGGAAGATATGGGTGTTGGACGCGTAGGCCGAGTTGCGCGGCGCGAAGACGCGCAGCACGCGGTCGCTGAGGAGGATGCGGATCTCCACGATCTTCGAATTGCCCACCGTGTCGATCCAGAAGGGCCGCGCGATGCGGTCCTCCAGCTCGTCGGACAGGATGCCGTCGAGAATCGAGAAGAACGGCCGCTCGGCGGGCGCGGGCAGCGGCTCCAGCGGCAGGAGCGCGATGGTGAGGTCCAGCCGCTCGCGGGCGATGCGCACGAGCTGCTCCGGATCGGCGTCCGGGGGCGCGGTCTCCACGAGGTCGACGATGGCGGCGATGTCGCGCACCACCGCCGTCGACAGGCGCTGCGTGACGAGCTGCCAGTGCCGCTCCATGAACACGACGGTGACGACGCATTGCAGGAGCACCATCGGGGCGATGATGATGATGAGCGAGCGGGCGTAGAGGCTCTTGGGCGTCAGGCGCTGGGCGAAGCGCGGGATGCGCCGCAGTGGTCCGCGCCAGAGATCGATGCGGGGCAGGGCGCGGGAGACGCGCGGACGCATCCGGTCGAGGAGGGTCACGATCGTCCTTCCTGGAGGAGAGGCCGGCCGGCGGCCGGCGTCGTCCGTAGCGTCCACGGGGGCGGCGGCGCGCGGCGGCCTTTCAGTCGATGTTCAGGCGATAACCTATACCGCGAACCGTCTGCAGCCACAGGGGATTTGCCGGATCGGCCTCGATCTTGCGGCGCAGCCGGTTGATCTGGACATCGACCGTGCGCTCGCCGACCTCCGTGTCGTCGCCGAGGAGGTCCTGCCGCGGCACTGTCTCGCCCGCCTTGCCGGCGAACTGGGCCATGATCTCCTGCTCGCGCTCGGTCAGCCGCACGCTTTCCTGGCCGCGCTTGAGCTCGCGGCGCGTGAGCGAGAAGGTGAAGGGGCCGAAGCGCACGGTCTCGATCTTCGGCGTCTGGCTCTGGTTTCCGCGGCGCATGACGTTGTTGACGCGCAGGAGCAGTTCGCGCGGATCGAACGGCTTGGTCAGATAGTCGTCGGCGCCCGCCTCCAGGCCCTCGATGCGATGCTCGATCTCCGAGCGCGCCGTCAGCATCAGCACCGGCCCGTCGCGCTTGACGCGGAAGGAGCGCACGAGGTCGACGCCGCTCTCTCCGGGCATCATGACGTCGACGATCAGAAGGTCGAAGTCGAGACCGCCGAGGATCTTGCGCGCTTCCGCCGCGTCCGCTGCGACCGAGACGCGAAAGCCCTTCTCGGAGAGGAAGCGCGACAGGAGCTGGCGGATGCGCCGGTCGTCGTCGACGACGAGAATGTGCGGCGCGTCGTCCTCGATCGACAGAGGCGCGCGAACCGGCGCCGCGGCGGGCTCGATCATGGTGCGGGATCCTTCGTGATGCCCTTCTTGGCGAACCAGGCGCGCGTCGCCTCGCGATCCGTTCCCATGGCCATGAGGAACTGCGAGATCGCCGCCCGCTCCTCCGGCCGCGTCCCCGCCATCGCGGCGTCGATCCGGCGCACCTGCGCGCGCGACAGTTCCAGCGTCAGCGCCCGGCCCGTCTCGGTCGGGAAGAGGCAGCGCTGGCGCCTGTCGGCCTCGCCCGGCTCCTGGCGCACGAGATCGGCTTCCACCAGCTGGCGCAGCACGCGCGACAGCGACTGCTTGGTGATGCGCAGGAGATCGAGAAGGTCGGCCACCGTCATGCCGGGGTCGCGGTTGACGAAATGCAGGATGCGGTGATGCGCGCGGCCGAACCCGTAGCGCTCGAGGATCTCGTCGGCGTCGGAGGTGAACTCGCGATAGGCGAAGAAGAGAAGTTCGATCAGCCGGAAGTCGAGCGCGCCGAGGGTCGGCAGCGCCTCGCGCACCAACCCCTCCGGGCTTCCGGCGTCCCGCACTCGGTCCGCATCGTCGGGGACCATCGCTGTCAGGCCTGCATGCATAAAATAGGTCAGCACCGTTGACGTAATTTTCCCGTATTGTTACACCCTGAAGCAGGGAGTGGAAACCGTCCGAAGCGGCGGTCGGCCAGGAAACCGACGTCGGCTCGACGCAGACCTCGGCCCGTTCCCGAACGAGACTTCACCAAGGGGAGAGGGCCCTCGTCGGCCGTAAACGTCATGAGCAACGTTCCTTTCGATCAACTGGACGGCGAAATCTGGTACAACGGCACCTTCGTGCCCTGGAAGGACGCCAAGATCCATGTGCTGACCCACGGCCTGCATTATGCCAGCGCCGTCTTCGAAGGCGAGCGCGCCTATGGCGGTGCCGTCTTCAAGCTTCGCGAGCACACCGAACGGCTGATCGAGTCGGGCAAGCTTCTCGGCTTCACCATTCCCTACAGCGCCGACGAGATCGACGCGGCGACGAACGAGCTTCTCGTGCGCCAGGGCTTCTCGGATGCCTATGTGCGCCCGATCGCCTTCCGCGGCTCGGAGATGATGGGCGTCGCGGCGCAGAAGAACCGCATCAACGTGGCGATCGCCATCTGGCAGTGGCCGAGCTATTTCGACCCCGAGCAGCGCATGCGCGGCATCCGGCTCGATCTCGCCGAGTATCGCCGCCCCGACCCGCGCACCGCGCCTTCCAAGGCCAAGGCGACCGGCCTCTACATGATCTGCACCATCTCCAAGCACGCCGCCGAGGCCAAGGGCTATGCCGACGCCCTGATGCTCGACTGGCGCGGGCAGGTGGCCGAGGCCACGGGCGCCAACGTCTTCTTCGTCAAGGACGGCGCCATCCACACGCCGATCCCGGACTGCTTCCTCGACGGCATCACGCGCCGCACCGTGATCGATCTCGCCAAGCGCCGCGGACTGGTCGTGCACGAGCGGGCGATCATGCCGGAGGACCTCTCCACCTTCACCGAATGCTTCCTGTGCGGCACCGCCGCCGAGGTGACGCCGGTCTCCGAGATCGCCGAATGGCGTTTCACGCCGGGCGAGATCACGCGCCGGCTCGTGGAGGATTACGGCCACGAGGTCATGCCCAAGCGCGTCGCGGCCGAGTAGGCACGCCGGTCCGCCATCGCGACACGAGACGGGGATGCCTTCGGGCGTCCCCGTTCCGCGTTCGGGGCTGCGCGCCGCGCCGTCCTCGGCTATGGGAGGCGCAACGCTTCGGCGCCCGCGACGCGGCGCCACGGTTCGGGAAGGATCCGCCCATGTCCAGCCTCGGGGGCCAGATCGTGCCCGTCACGCCCTTCCAGCAGAATTGCTGCCTTCTCTACGACACCGAGACCAAGGTCGGCGTCGTCGTCGATCCGGGCGGCGACGTGCCCGACATCCTGGCGGCCATCGAGACGCTGGGCCTCAAGATCGAGGCCATCTGGCTGACGCATGGCCATATCGACCATGCGGGCGGGGCCAAGGATCTGAAGGCGGCGCTCGGCGTGGACATTCTCGGGCCGCACGAGGCCGACGCGCCGCTTCTGGCCGCGATCGAGAGCCAGGCGGCGATGTTCGGCGTCGGCGGCGATGCCAAGAGCGTGACGCCCGACCGCTGGCTGTCCGACGGCGACACCCTGTCCTTCGGCGATCACGTCTTCGAGGTTCTGCACACGCCGGGCCATGCGCCGGGCCATGTCGTCTTCTTCGACCGCGCGGCGAAGTTCCTGCATGCCGGCGACGTTCTCTTCCGCGGCTCGATCGGGCGCACGGACCTTCCGGGCGGCGATCATGCCACGCTGCTCGCCTCGATCCGCGACAAGGTTCTGCCGCTCGGCGACGAGGTCGGCTTCATCTGCGGCCACGGGCCGGGCGGCCGGCTCGGCGAGGAGCGGCGCACGAACCCGTTCCTCGTCTGACGGCCTGAGAAGCCTCCGGCGGAGCGACCACCCTCCGACGCCCGGCGCGGGAAGGGTGCGGTACGCTCCGTAAAATCCGCGCGGTCCGTCCGGCGTCGGACCCGGCGATGACCGATCGACCCCGGCGCTCCGTGCGCGTCAGGCGCCGGTGCAGAACCGGCGACGGCCGTCCGCGAGCGCGTAGGTGCCCGTTTCGGGATCGAAGCTCGCATGCGCCAGGACGCAGCTTCGCTCCCAGGCGAGGCTCCAGGGCTCGAGCTCTCCCGCGGCCCCGTCGGGCTGCGCGGCCGCGCCCACGCGCCCCGGCCCTGGCGCTCCGTCGAGAGGCGGGCCGAGGCGGATGATCTTGGCGCCGCCGCGCTGCACCGTCTCGATCTGCCCGGGTGCCAGCGCGCGCTTGTCGAGGCGCGCCGCCTCGACATCGATGACATGCGGACCGGAGAGCGAGATCGTCGCGGCATCGCCCGCCGGCAGGGCGCGGATAGAGGTCTTCGTCGCGAGCACGGCGCCGGGGCCGGAGAAGACGTAGGTGAAGGCCCGGTCGCTCGTCAGCGTGCCCGTCCACAGGCGCGAGGCGGGCCGCCAGCCGCGCGAAGAGGTCTCGTCGGCGTCGTCGCTGCGGCCGGCCGCGTAACGGCGCCGGTCGTCGTCGCGTTCGACGCTGCGCCAGGAGGATGAGCGACGACGGTCCTCGTCACGCCGGTCCTCCCGGGCCAGGCGCCGTTCCGCGCGTTCGCGATCGAGCCGGCGCCGGATCTCGCGTTCGGAGAGATCCGAGCCGGCGGCGCGCAGGTCGCGGCGCGCGTCGAATCGGGGGCTCGGCACGCCGCCCGGCGTGAAGCCGCGGCCGGCCTCGAAATCGGTGCCGCCGTCGAGTTCGTCCTCCGGCGGCGCCGCGTCGTCGCTCAACGACTGCGGCGCCGAACTCGTGCCGGCGGGAACGGCGGCGCCGTCCTGCGAATGGGCAAGACCGGCGAAAGCGGCGAGACCGAGGGCGAAGGCGAGGGCGGCGGGGCTCGGGCGTTTGGTCATCGGGGCAACTCCCTTTGGACGCATGGGCTTGCGGTAGGACGTGCAAGGTCCCCAGCAGGTTGCGTGCCAAGGCTTCTGTGCCAGAATGATACGTTCTGGGCCCCGAAGGGTTGCGGCGCGGCCGGTCGCGCCTGCGCGCCGGGATCGAAGCGACCGCCGGCGGACACGTGCCGAACTCTGCTCCCGCACGCGCTCTCTCGATTCATCCCGAGCCGTTCCATGCGGGAGACCATCGGTTGCACCCGCGAACGATCCCGCGGCGACACGGCCGGGACGAGGCCGACCCGCCCCGGGCGCTCGCCCCGATCCTTTCGGGGCCGCCTCGTCCCCCACCCTCCGATTGTGCAGGCGGGATGCGAGACCGAGGCAAGCCTTCGCCGCTAGCGTCGATCTGGCCGGCCTCTCCGAGAGCAGCGCTTCGGGCGATCAGGCCGACTTGCGAATTGTGACAATTTTGACGCGGAGATGCGTCGAACCGATGGCATGACCTTCCCTACCTCGAAAGAGTGTCTTACGCTTACGTCAATGGGCGAGCTCGGGAGAGAAGAGGGGTCTCGCCGGAACAGGACATTGGGGGACTCTCAGCATGCGCAACGCGTCCAGACTTCTCGCCGGGGCGCTCGTCGCCTCCGCGCTGTCCTCCACGGCCTTCGCCGGCGGCTTTCAGCGGGGAACGGCCGACACGGACATTCTCTATGAGAAGGGCGGGTTCTCCACGCGGGCCGGCGTGACCTACATCGCCCCGCTGCGCGGCTTCGATACGATCAACGGGAACTCCGGCGACTACGGCGACTATACCGGGCGCTACGTCATCCCCTCCGCGGCGATCTATTTCGGCGGCGACGCCTTCGGCTGCGCCGGCACGGCGACGGAATCCTTCGCGGCCGAGGCCGACTATACCGGCTCGCCGGGCGGGGCCCTGCCGTCGCAGGTGTCGAGCGCCGTGACCACGTCGCGCACGCGCAGCATCGAGTTCGACTCGCAGGAATTCGCCGCCACCTGCCGCGCCAGCCTGAACACCGATTACGGCCGCTTCAGCCTTCTGGGCGGCGTCTTCTTCGAGGACTTCTCCTTCGAGGGCTCGAGCTTCGGCGAGCGCAATCTCGCCGCCAGTTTCGCCGGAACGCCGGTCGCGGCGCTGCTGGCCGCCCGCGGCGCGTCGATCTTCCTGCCGACGCAGGCCGACGTCGATCCCGAAGGCGACTTCAAGACGGGCTACCGCATCGGTGCCGCCTACGAATTGCCCGACATCGCCCTGCGGGCGCAGGTCATCTACCGCTCCGAGGTCAAGCACGACGACGTCACGGGCAGCGGCACGGTGACGATCACCGACAGCGCCTTCGTGCGTCTCGCCAACGGCACGCAGCTCTCGATCCCGACCGTCTTCGGTCCGGCGGCAGGGCTCGTGAACTCCCGCCTTCCGGCCGCCGGAACCATCATTCCCGTGGCGTCCAGCATCAACGAGGCGACCAGCCCGCAATATCTGACGGTCAACCTCCAGACCGGCATCGCGGAGGGCACGCTTCTCCTCGCCAACTTCCGCTGGACGGACTGGAGCACCAACAACGAGGTGATCAGCACGATCACCAGCCCGCTGATCGGCACCTCCTCGGCCATCCAGCCCTATTATTGGCGCGACGGCTACACGGCGAGCCTCGGCATCGGCCGCGCCTTCAACGAGATGATCTCCGGCGCGGTCTCCGTCGGCTACGACCGCGGCGTCTCCACCGGCGCGGACACGACCTATACGGACCTCTACACGCTGTCGGGTGGCTTCTCGCTGAAGCCCGACAAGTCGACCGAGTTCCGCGTCGGCGGCCTCGTCGGCTACTGGACGGCCGACGACCAGACGATCGACGAGGGCGGCTACTTCAACGCCAGCGTCGGCGACGACGTGGTCCTGGGCGCTTCGGCCTCGTTCAAGTTCACCTTCTGACGATCCCGGGCGCGGGCGGTCGACCGTCCTCCGCTCCGTTTCACAGGCAGCGAAGGGCGTGGGCTGACACCCGCGCCCTTTTCGCGTTGCGGCCCTCGCCCCGCAGATTCAGCGCTTGTGGAACTTCTGCAACACTATTGCACCGTTGCATCGCCTATAGTCGGCCTCGTGTTGATTTGCCGTCCTGCCGCCACAAAAGACCGGCACCTCCAAGATGTCGGAAGGCGCGTATAGGGTCTTCGTTTCCGGTGCCGACAGGTCTTTTCGGGCCTTCGTCGTCCCATCGGGAGTCGAAGAGCCGAATGCCGTGCCGTCACGAGGCGACAGCGACAGGCGAGGGGTGGGTCATGGTGCGTCAAGGGGCGGACAGGACGAAGGGCGGCCGAGCGGTCGTCGTGATCGGGCTTCAGGCGGCCGGTCGTCTCTCCCCGTTCTCGCACCGCTGAGATCGGCATGACCGCAGGCATGGGCATCCCGAGCGTCTCGCTTTTCAGCATCCGCCCGGCCATCTTTATCGCGATGCAGGCACGGTGCGACCGCGTCCACGCTTCGGCAATGCTTCGCCGCCATAGTCTCCCCTCGTTGAGCGGATGTCCGGCAGGCGATTCCGTCTCCTCGCCCTCCGCCGCGGAAATGCGTCTCGATGCGTCGCGCTAGTCTCATCCTTTCGCTTGCGGTCGCCCTGGCCTCGGCGGGTCTGCCGCCAAGGCCGGCCGGCGCGCTCGATCCCGCCGTCGGGCGGCAGGCCGCGTCCGGTCCGCTCGAATGGTTCTCGCTCGGCTTCCGCGCCTATCAGCGCGGCGAGAAGACCGAAGCGCTCGAAGCCCTGCGCTATGCCGCGGAGAAGGGGCATTCGGGCGCGCGCTGGAAGCTTGGCCGCATGTATGCGGATGGCGACGGCGTGAAGGAGGACGACTACGAGGCCTACAAGATCTTCGAGCGGATCGTGCAGGAGCAGGACGACGACAATGTCGCCTATCCCAACGCCGCCTATGTCTCGAGCGCCATCGTCGCCCTGGCGGATTATCTGCGCCGCGGCATTCCCGGCAGTCCCGTCGAGCCCGATCTGTCGCGGGCGCGCCAGTTCTACTTTCACGCCGCATCCTATTTCGGCAATGCCAGCGCGCAGTTCGAGCTCGGCCGCATGGTGCTGAACGGGGAGGGCGGCAAGGCCAATCCCCGCCAGGCCGCCCGGTGGCTGAAGCTGTCGTCGGAAAAGGGCAATGCCGGCGCGCAGGCGCTGCTCGGCTATCTCCTCTTCGACGGCGACCGCATCTCCGTGCGGGCGGAGCCCGTGCGCGGCCTTGCCATGCTGACGCTCGCCCTCAAGCGCGCGACGCCGGCGGAGGAAGCCTGGATCCGGCCCCTGCAGGAAGAGGTGTTCTCGCTGGCCAGCGAGAACGAGCGGCGCACCGCGCTCGTCTATGCCGAGCAGAAGGAGACCGCGTCCGCCCGCAACTGAGCGGCGACGCCCCGGTCTCCTTCGATGCCGTTCAGGCCGCCAGTTCCACGATCACCGGCACGTGGTCCGACGGCTTCTCCCAGCCGCGCACATGGCTGTCGACGCCGACCGACCGGCAGCGGTCCGCCGCCTCCGGCGACAGGAGGAGGTGGTCGATGCGGATGCCGTCGTTCTTCGGCCAGGACCCGGCCTGATAGTCCCAGAACGTATAGACGCCCGGCGCATCGTTGGTGGCGCGCAGAGCGTCGATCATGCCGAGGTTGAGGAGCCGGCGCAGGCCGGCGCGGCTTTCGGGCTGGAACAGAGCGTCGTTCACCCAGGCCTGCGGGCGCCTCGCGTCCTCGCCCTGCGGGATCACGTTGTAGTCGCCGGCCAGAACGAACTCCTCCTCGGCTGCGAGTCTCGCCTTCGCATGGGCGACGAGCCGGTCCATCCAGCCGAGCTTGTAGGAGAATTTCTCCGTGCCGAGCGGATTGCCGTTCGGAAGATAGAGCGAGGCGACGCGCAGCCGCCGCTCGCCGATCGTCCACAGACCCTCGATATAGCGCGATTGTTCGTCGCTCTCGTCTCCGGGCAGGCCGCGGCTCACAGCGTCGGGCGCCGTGCGCGAGAGAAGGGCGACGCCGTTGAAGCCCTTCTGGCCGTGCGTCTCCACATGATAGCCGAGCGCCTCGATGGCGGCGCGGGGAAAGCCCTCGTCGACGCTCTTGATCTCCTGCAGGCAGGCGATGTCCGGCTTGCGCTCGTCGAGCCAGGCGGTCAGGGCGTCGATGCGCGCCTTGACGCCGTTGATGTTCCAGGTGGCGATCAGCACGTCAGATCGCAAAGCTCGTGCCGCAGCCGCAGGAGGCGACGGCGTTCGGGTTGCGGATCTGGAAGGCCTGGCCCATCAGGTCGTCCACGAAATCGACCACCGATCCTTCGAGATAGGCGAGCGAGGTCTGGTCGATGAAGACGCGGGCTCCGTCGCGCTCGATCACGAGATCGTCGCTCTCGCGCTCGCGGGTCAGGTCGTATCGGTAGGAGAAGCCCGAGCAGCCGCCGCCCTCCACCGAGATGCGCAGCGCCTCCGCCTCCGCGCCGGACGAGGCCAGGATCGTCGCGATGCGCTTGACCGCCGCATCCGAAACGGTGACGGGATGGGTGCCGATGTCGCTCATGGTGCTTCGGTGGCCGCCGGGGCGGGCGCCGCTCCTCGTTGCAGGACTGAGACCTAGTTAAGAACGCCCGCTCGACGGGTCAATCCGAACGGACCGTTTCCACATCATGGCCGACGAGGGTTTCGCGAGCTTGTGCAAGGGGGCGGAAGGACTGGCCGCCTTCGCCACCCGGGGCGCGCGCTCGCGCGGCCGGCTCTTTGCCGAAGGCGAGAGCCCGACGCGCACGCCCTACCAGCGCGACCGGGACCGAATCGTCCATTCCACCGCCTTCCGCCGCCTCAAGCACAAGACGCAGGTCTTCGTGGCGACCGAAGGCGACCATTACCGAACGCGCCTGACGCACACGATCGAGGTGTCCCAGATCGCCCGCGCCTTCGCCCGCGCGCTCCGGCTCGACGAGGACCTGACGGAGGCGGTGGCGCTCGTCCACGATTTCGGCCATACGCCCTTCGGCCATGCCGGCGAGCGGGTGCTTGATGCCTGCATGGCCGGGTTCGGAGGCTTCGACCACAACGCGCAGTCGCTGCGCATCGTCACGGCGCTCGAGCACCGCTATGCCGAGTTCGACGGGCTGAACCTGTCCTGGGAGACGCTGGAGGGGCTGGTCAAGCACAACGGCCCGCTGATCGGCCCCAACGCCGCGCCGGGCCTTGCGGTGCCGCGCCCCATCCTCGATTTCGACGCCCTGTTCCCGCTCGATCTCGCCAGCTTCGCCGGGCTGGAGGCGCAGGCCGCCGCGATCTCGGACGACATCGCCTACAACACGCACGATCTCGACGACGGGCTCCGCGCCGGCCTGATCGAGCTCGAGGACCTGTCCGGGCTCGATCTCGCCGGTTCGATCCTCGCCGAGGTGAGGGCGGCCTATCCCGGTCTCGACCGCAGCCGCACGGTGCACGAGATCATGCGGCGCCACATCACGCGCCTCGTCGAGGACGTGATCCGCACTACCCTGCGCAACCTCGCCGAACGCCGTCCCCGCTCCGTCGAGGACGTGCGCGCGGCCGACGCGCCCTTCGTCGCCTTCTCGCCGCCCATGGAGGCGGCCGTCCGCCAGACGCGCGGCTTTCTCTTCACCCGCGTCTACCGGCACGAGAGCGTGGCGGCGAAGATGGCCGCCGCCGAACGGATCGTCGCCGATCTCTTCGAGCGTCTGCGCGCCGAGCCCGGCCTCATGCCGCTCGACTGGAGCCAGGGCTGCGAGCGCATGAGCGAGGAGCGGCTCGCCCGCCGCGTCGCCGACTACCTCTCCGGCATGACGGACACGTTCGCGATCTCCGAGCACGCGCGCCTGTTTGACGCGGTGCCGCGATTGGGCTAGCGCCGCCCTCATCCGCGACAGTCGAAGGCGTTTCCGGTCATCCCGGCCCTTTGCGCGTGCAAGAAGGACGACGGACCGATGCAGAACATCTTCGCCGAGGTCGAGAAGCGGCTCCAGGAGATCGTGACGAGCCTCGACGGCTTCGCCCGCCCGGCCGATGCCGACCTCGTGCGCATCGCCGTCGAGACCCCGCGCGACGAAAGCCACGGCGACCTGTCGACCAACGCGGCGATGGTGCTCGCAAAGCCCCTCGGCGCCAAGCCGCGCGATCTGGCGGCGGCGATCGCCGCGCGGCTGGGAGCGGACGCGGACATCGAGAGCGTCGCCATCGCGGGGCCCGGCTTCATCAACCTTCGCATGCGTCCCGCCTTCTGGACGCTGCATCTGGCGAGCCTCCTCGAGGCCGGCGCCGACTACGGGCGCGGCCGCGCCAACGGCCATCGCGTCAATGTCGAATATGTCTCGGCCAATCCGACGGGGCCGATGCATGTCGGCCATTGCCGCGGGGCCGTGGTGGGCGACGCCATCGCCTCCGTCCTCGCCTTCGCCGGCGCGGACGTGACGCGCGAGTATTACGTGAACGACGCGGGCGAGCAGGTGAACGTCCTCGCCCGCTCGGTCTTCCTGCGCTACCGCGAGGCGCTGGGCGAGCCGATCGGCGCGATCCCCGAGGGCCTCTATCCCGGCGACTATCTCAAGCCCGTCGGCGAGACGCTCGCGCGCGTCCACGGACCCTCGCTCGCCGCCATGCCCGAGGAGCAGTGGCTGCCGACCGTGCGCGAGGCGGCGATCGGCGCGATGATGGACATGATCCGCGAGGATCTCGCCCGGCTCGGCATCGTCCACGACGTCTTCTTTTCCGAGCGCAGCCTGCACGAGAATGGGCGCATCGCCGAGTCGATCGCGGATTTGCGGGCCAAGGGCTTCGTCTACCAGGGCACGCTGCCGCCGCCGAAGGGCCAGCGCCCGGAGGACTGGGAGGACCGCGAGCAGACGCTGCTGCGCTCCACCGATGTCGGCGACGACATGGACCGCCCGCTCGTGAAGTCGGACGGGCGCTACACCTATTTCGCCGCCGACGTCGCCTATTTCCACGACAAGTTCGAGCGCGGCTTCGACGAGATGGTCTACGTGCTCGGCGCCGACCACGGCGGCTATGTCAAGCGGCTGGAGGCGGTGTGCAAGGCGGTCGCGGGCGACAGGGCCCGTCTCGACGTCGTCCTGTGCCAGCTGGTCAAGCTCTTCCGCGACGGCCAGCCGGTCACAATGTCGAAGCGCGCGGGCACGTTCGTCACGCTCGCCGACGTCGTGGACGAGGTCGGGCGCGATCCGGTGCGCTTCATGATGCTCTACCGCAAGAGCGACGCGCCGCTCGATTTCGACTTCGCCAAGGTCACCGAGCAGTCGAAGGACAACCCGGTCTTCTACGTGCAATACGCCCATGCGCGGGCGCGCAGCATCTTCCGGCAGGCGGCGGGCGAGGGACTGCAACTGCCCGAAGGCGGGGCCGCGGACCGCTTCGCCGGACTCACCGACGAGGGCGAATTGCGGCTCGTGCGCAAGCTCGCCGAGTTCCCGAAGCTCGTCCAGGCCGCCGCGGCGTCGAAGGAGCCGCATCGTCTGGCATTCTACCTCTACGAGCTCTCCTCGGCCTTCCATGCGCAGTACAATCGCGGCAAGGATCTTCCGCACTTACGCTTTGTTAACGCTAACGATGTGATGATGAGCCATGCACGACTGGGTCTTGTCCAGGCGGTGGCAGTTGTCGTCAAGACGGGTCTTGGCTTGATCGGAGCCGATGCACCGGACGAAATGCGATGATCTATCACGCTTTGGTCAACATCCTCTCATAGCGGTTGACGCGAGCCGGCGTTTTCGACGCCGGACCGCAGTGACACGAAGGACACGTCCGATGGGGGAACATACGGGCCCGGATCGCCGGAACGGCCATGGCGGCGGCCATGCGGCCGAACCCTTCGTCGAGCGTGCCCGTTTCGGCGAAGAGCCCTGGGCGCCCCAGGGTTCGCCCGTTTCGCATCGCGCCTCGGCGCGGGACGACGCCTCGCTCGTGGACACGCTGACCGCCGAGCTGGAGGACGAGTTCCACGCCGCCTTCGAGGCCGAGATGGCAGCCCCCGTGCGCCCCGCGCCCGCCATCCCCGCGCCGCGCCGTCTCTCGATGGGGTCGGCGGCGCCCGCCACCCTGCCGGAGATCGAGATCGGTCTGCAGCACGATCTCGAGATCGCGCTACGCGGCCTTTCCGCGCCGCACAGGCCCCGCGACCAGGGTTTTCAGCATACGGAAGCCTTCGCCCCGGCGCGCGACCATGCCGATTCGCTCGACCACGGCCTCGCCAATCCGGCCGACGATTTCGACCAGCTGATCGCCAGCGAACTGGCGGCCATGCAGCAGTTCGCCGCGGCGCCGGTGCCCGCGCACGGCTTCGTGCCCGCCGAGGCCTATGACGACGAGGACGACGGCTACAAGACCGCCGCGCCCGTCTCGCGCGCCGCCGGCGGATCGGCGCAGGCGCGCGGCTTCGCCCATGCCCATCCGCAGGACGAGTTCGAGGACGATCTCGACGCGCAGTATCGCCCGTCGCCCGCAGTCGCCGCGCGCCTGTCGCCGCGCCGCTTCGGCCTCGGGCTCGGCATGATGAGCTTGCTCCTGGCCGGCACCGCCGGTGCCTACATGCTCTATTCCAACGCCTCTTCCGGCCTCGTCGCCGGCGGGCCCATCCTCATCAAGGCCGAGACGGACCCGGTGAAGGTCCTGCCGAAGGATCCCGGCGGCAAGGCGATCCCCAACCAGAACAAGGCCGTCTACGAGCGGGTGCAGAGCGCGCAGTCGAACGTCGCGCCGTCGCAGGCGACGCTGATGACGGCGGTCGAGGAGCCCGTCGATCTGCCGCGGGAGGAAGAGGAGGCCGTTTCCGACGACCTGCCCGGCGTCGACATCGACCCGATCGATTCGCAGCTCACGAGCGTCGAGGCCGGTTCGGCCGAGCCCGTGCGGGTGGCCGATGCCTCCAGCAATGCCGACGACGCGGCGATCCTGCGCGCCCGCAAGGTGCGCACGATGACGGTGCGCCCGGACGGAACGCTCGTGGAATCGGACGCCGTGCCGACCGCCGATCCCGCGCTCATCGCCGCGGCCGCCGGCAACCAGCAGATCTCGTCCCTCATCGCCGACCCGGCGACCGTCGAAGGCATCGACAGCGCGGCGACGACGCCGGTTCCCGTGGCCCTGCCGCGCCCGGCGGACAATCCGCGCAAGGCCACCGTCGATCCCGTGCGCACGGCCGCTCTCCAGCCGGCGCCGGCCACGCCCGCTCCGGCCGCCGCGCCCGAACCCGTGTCGGCCGCGCCCGTGGCCGCGGCGCCGCCCGCGGTGCCGTCGCCCTCCGGCTACTATGTGCAGATCTCGTCCCAGCCCTCGGAAGCGGCCGCGCAGGAAAGCGCGCGCAGCCTCGGCAAGCGGCTGGCCGGCGCCCTCGGCGGCCGCCCGCTTTCCATCCAGTCCGCCGACATTCCCGGCAAGGGGACGTTCTATCGCGTCCGCGCGGCGGCCGGTTCCAAGGAAGAGGCGTCCTCGCTGTGCGAAGCGGTGAAATCGGCCGGCGGCAGCTGCTTCGTGGCGCGCTGACGCTCGCCGCCCTGTCTCTGCCGGCGCGCTCCGCGCGCCCGCCCGTCTCCCATCCATCGCCGACACGCCCGGACCGGGGTGGCGGCAGGAACGACGCTTTCATGACCAATGCTTCCAAGGCGTGGATCGCCGCGCCCTCGGGCCTGCGGCTGACCGCGGACGAAAAGGCCTTCTTCGCCGACGAGCGCCCCTGGGGCTTCATCGTCTTCGGACGCAATATCGGCGAGGCGTCGCAGGTCCGCGATCTCGTCGCCGAACTGAAGGAGGCCGGGGGCCGCGCGACGACGCCGGTCTTCGTGGACCAGGAGGGCGGGCGCGTGCAGCGCCTGAGGCCGCCGCTGGCGCCCGCCTATCCGCCGGCGGCCGATCTCGGGCGGCTCCATGGCCGCGACCCGCGCCTTGCCGAACGCGCCGCCTGGCTGCAGGGGCGTCTTCTCGCGCTGGACCTTGCCGGTTTCGGCCTCAACGCCGACTGCATTCCCTGTCTCGACGTGCCCGTGCCCGGCGCCGACTCGGTGATCGGCGACCGCGCCTATGGCAAGGATCCGCAGGTCGTGGCGGCGCTCGGCCGCGCGGCGGCCGACGGGCTGATGGCGGGCGGTCTCCTGCCGGTGATGAAGCACGTGCCCGGCCACGGTCGAGGCAATGCCGACAGCCATCTCGCCCTTCCGCAGGTGGACGCGGCTCGCGAAGACCTTGAACGCACGGATTTCCCGCCCTTCGCGGCGCTTGCCGGCCTGCCGGCGGCCATGACGGCGCATGTTCTCTACACCGCGATCGACGCGCGGCGTCCGGCGACGCTGTCGCCCATCGTGATCGAGGAGGTGATCCGCGGCACGATCGGCTTCGACGGGCTCCTGATGACCGACGATATGTCGATGAAGGCGCTGCAGGGCGACTTCTACGATCTCGGCCGCGCCGCGCTCACCGCCGGCTGCGACATCCTTCTCCACTGCAACGGCGACATGGCCGAGATGCGCAAGATCGCCCATGCCGCCCCGCCGCTCGGGCGCGAGACCGCCCGGCGCGCCGCCGCCTGCGAGGCGGTGATCGGGCAGGGCGAACGGGCGGACGAGCCGGCGCTGCGGGCCGAATTCGCCGGGATCGTTTCCCGCGTCGCCTGATTCTGCGGGCCCCTCGGTTGCGGCCGGCCGCGCGAGGGAGTAGCCCAACGCGGCCGGACCCTTCCGGCTTCGAACTTGCCGCGTGGGGCGCTCGGCCGCCGCGCGCCCGAGCGATGGCCGCGATCTCATGCAGAACCAGCGACGTCTCAGCGCAGGGGTGAGTTTCGCCTCGCAGCTTTCCTTCGAAGGCGTGCGCCACCGCGCCGGCTCGCTGGAGATCATCAGGGGCGTCGATCTCAGCGCCGAGCCCGGCGAGCTCCTCTGCCTTCTCGGCCCGTCCGGCTCGGGCAAGACGACCCTCCTTCGTCTTGCCGCCGGCATCGAGCGCCCGACCGCCGGCCGCATCGTCATCGGCGGGCGGGAGGTCGCCGGCCCCGCCGGCTTCGTGCCGCCGGAGAAGCGCGGCGTCGGCCTGATGTTCCAGGATTTCGCGCTCTTCCCGCATCTGACGATCCTCGACAACGTCCGGTTCGGGTTGACCGACCTGCCGGCCGCGGCCGGACGCCAGGCGGCGGGCGCCGCTTTGGAGCGCGTCGGCCTTTCGCACGCCGCCGCGCATTATCCGCACGCTTTGTCGGGCGGGGAGCAGCAGCGCGTGGCGCTCGCCCGCGCCCTCACGCCGCGCCCGAGCGTCATCCTCATGGACGAGCCGTTCTCCGGGCTCGACAGCCGCCTGAAGGACCGCGTGCGCTCCGACACGCTGCAGATCCTGAAGGAGAGCCGCACCACGGCCATCGTCGTCACGCACGATGCGGAGGAGGCGATGCGCATGGGCGACCGGATCGCGCTTCTGCGCGGCGGCCGCCTCGTGCAGGTGGGCACGGCCAGCGACCTCTACCATCGGCCGGCCGATCTCTTCGCCGCCGGTTTCTTCTCCGAATTGAACGTGATGGCCGGCGAGGTGCGGGGCGGGCGCGTGGAAACCGCGCTCGGCACGGTCGCAGCTTCGCCGCGATCCGATTCTAAGAGCGTGACGGTGGCCATCCGCCTGACGGGACTGACGGTTTCGCACGAGGCGGGAGAGGGCATCGAGGCCCGCATCCTCGACCGCCGGTTCCTGGGCGGCGTCGATCTCCTGACCCTCGCTGTATCGGGCCTCGACGCGCCGCTTCGGGCCCGGCTTCGGGCGGGGACGTTGCCGGAACGGGCGCGAGACGTCTATGTGGGGGTCGACCCGAGGGACGTGATCGTGTTTGACGTGTCCGCGGACGATGATTAGCTAGAGCGCGAGACCCGGTCGGGCGCGCTGCATGGAGAATCGGAATGGGTAGTTTCAGCATCTGGCATTGGCTGATCGTCCTGGCGGTGGTCCTCCTGCTGTTCGGTCGCGGCAAGATCCCCGAACTGATGGGCGACGTTGCCAAGGGCATCAAGAACTTCAAGAAGGGCATGTCGGACGACGAGATCGAGGCGCAGAACCGCACGCTCGAGCGTCGCGAGGGCGACACGGTCGTCCACGACGTGAAGACCGAGAAGACGCCCTACTGATCGGACGGCTCCGCCGCCCGCCTGCAATCGTAAGGTCGGGCGGCCTCCTGCGCCTCCCGCACCCGCGTTTCTGAGATACCGCGATGTTCGATATTGGCTGGTCGGAACTCCTCGTCATCGCGGTGGTCCTCATCGTCGTCGTCGGCCCGAAGGATCTGCCGCGCATGCTGCGCACCTTCGGCCGCACGACGACGCAGCTTCGTTCCATGGCGTCCGACTTCCGGCGCCAGTTCGACGATGCCCTGCGCGAGGCCGAACTCGACGAGGTGCGAGACACGGTGCGCGACGTGCGCAATCTCGATCCGACCAAGGACATCCGCGCCGCCATGAACCCGATGCGGGCGATCGGCGACGAGATCCGCTCCTCGCTCACCACCGCGACGCGGGCGCCCGAGCCACGCGTCCCCTCGGCCGGTGAACCGGCCAAGCCCGCCGACGCGGTGCCGTCGGTCGCTGCCACCGGAGCGCCCGTCGCCTCCAGCGATCCCGGCATCATGCCGGCCGGGACGGCGAGCGCCGAGACGGCCACGCCCGCATCGCCGACCCGCAAGACCGAGGACGCAGCGTGACGCGCTCGCAAGCCGATATCGACGCCTCGTCCGCTCCGCTGATCGAGCACCTGATCGAGCTGCGCAAGCGGCTGATCTGGTGCATCGTCGGCTTCATGCTGGCCTTCCTCCTCTGTTTCTTCTTCGCCAAGCCGATCTTCAACTTCCTGATCGTGCCCTATCAGGTTGCCACCGCCTGGGCCGGCATCGATCCCGACAGCGTCGAGCTGATCTACACGGCGCCGCAGGAATTCTTCTTCACGCAGGTGAAGATCGCGGCCTTCGGCGGCCTGTTCCTGGCCTTCCCGATCATCGCCACGCAGATCTACAAGTTCGTGGCGCCCGGCCTCTATCGCGACGAGCGCGGCGCTTTCCTGCCGTTCCTGATCGCGACGCCGATCCTGTTCCTGTTGGGCGCGGCGCTCGTCTACTTCTTCTTCACCCCCATGGTGATGTGGTTCTTCCTGTCGATGCAGCAGTCGGGCAACGTGGAGGGGCAGGCGGCCATCCAGCTCCTGCCGCGCGTCTCCGAATACCTGTCGCTCATCATGACGCTGATCTTCTCCTTCGGCCTCGTGTTCCAGCTGCCGGTCGTCACCACGCTTCTGGTGCGCGTCGGCATCACCTCGGCCGACGGTCTCGTCGCCAAGCGCAAATACGCGATCGTCCTGGCTTTCATCGCGGCGGCCATCCTGACGCCGCCCGATCCCATGTCCCAGATCGGCCTTGCCCTGCCGACGATCCTTCTCTACGAGCTTTCCATCATCACGGCGCGAATGATCGAGAAGAAACGGGCCGCCTCCGTGGCCGAGGCCGAGGTCCGGCAGGACGGCTGATCCCGCCGCCGGGGCGGCTTTCCCTTCGTTCGCGCGGCGCTCGCGAACGGGGAAAAGATGCTCGATATCAAATGGATCCGCGAGAATCCTGAAAGTCTGGACGAGGCGCTTGCCAGTCGTGGCGCGGCGCCGGCGGCGGCCGTGCTCATCCGCCTCGACGAGGCCCGCCGGGAGCATCTGAAGATCCTCCAGGACCTGCAGGGACGCCGCAACGAGGCGTCCAAGGAGATCGGCAAGGCCAAGGGCTCGAAGGACGAGGCTCTGGCCGAGCGCCTCATCACCGAGGTCGCCAAGATCAAGGAAGCCATCCAGGAGGGCGAGGAGACCGAGCGGCGCATCGACGGCTCGCTCGAGGACGCGCTGGCGCGCATTCCGAACCTGCCGCTGGAGGACGTGCCCCTGGGCGCCGACGAGAGCGCCAATGTCGAGCTGCGCCGGGTCGGCGACGTGCCGGCCTTCGCCTTCAAGCCCAGGGAGCATTTCGAGATCGGCGAGGCGCTCGGCCTCATGGATTTCGAGCAGGCCGGCAAGATCGCCGGCGCGCGCTTCACCGTCTTGAAAGGCGCGCTTGCCCGTCTGGAGCGCGCGCTCGGCCAGTTCATGCTCGATCTGCACACAAGCGAGCATGGGTTCCAGGAGGTGATCGCGCCGATCCTGGTCCGCAGCGAGGCGATGTTCGGCACCAACCAGCTGCCGAAGTTCGAGGAGGACAGTTTCCACACGACGGACGGGCGCTGGCTGATTCCCACGTCCGAAGTGCCGCTGACCAACCTCGCCCGCGAGAGCGTGATCGACGAGGCGAGCCTGCCCTGGCGGTTCACGGCGCTGACGCCCTGCTTCCGCTCGGAAGCCGGTTCGGCCGGCCGGGACACGCGCGGCATGCTGCGCCAGCACCAGTTCTACAAGGTGGAGATGGTCTCCATCACCGCCGAGGACGCCTCGCTCGCCGAGCACGAGCGCATGACGGGCTGCGCCGAGGAAGTGCTCAAGCGGCTGGGCCTCGCCTTCCGTACCGTGGTCCTGTGCACCGGCGACATGGGCTTCGGCGCCCGCAAGACGCACGATATCGAGGTCTGGCTGCCCGGACAGAACACCTATCGCGAGATCTCCAGCGTCTCGGTCTGCGGCGATTTCCAGGCCCGCCGCATGGGCGCCCGCTACAAGGCGGCCGGCGAGAAGCAGACGCGCTTCGTGCACACGCTGAACGGCTCGGGCGTGGCGGTCGGGCGCTGCCTCATCGCGGTGCTCGAAAATTATCAGAACGAGGACGGATCGGTCACGGTCCCGGAGGCGCTGCGGCCCTATATGGGCGGGCTCGAACGGATCGAGAGGGCCTGAGCGTCATGCGACTTCTTCTGACCAACGACGACGGCATCCATGCCGACGGCCTCGCCGTGCTGGAACGCATCGCGCGGCAGCTCACGGACGACGTCTGGGTCGTGGCGCCCGAGACCGACCAGAGCGGCCTGTCGCATTCGCTGACCCTGTCCTCGCCGCTGCGGCTGCGCAAGGTGGGCGAGAAGAAGTTCGCCCTGTCCGGCACGCCCACCGATTGCGTGATCATGGCGCTGAAGCACCTGATGGACGGACCGCCGGACATGGTCCTGTCGGGCGTCAATGCCGGCCAGAACATCGCCGACGACGTGTCCTATTCGGGCACGGTCGCCGGCGCGATGGAGGGGGCGATGCTCGGGCTTAAGTCCGTCGCGCTCAGCCAGGCCTTCGTCTACAGCACCTATCGCGAGGCCCTGTGGGACACGGCCGAGGCGCATGCGCCGGAAATCCTGCGCAAGATCGCGCGCATGGACCTGCCGGCCAACCATCTCGTCAACGTCAATTTCCCGGCCGTCGCGCCGCACGAGGTGACCGGCATCGACGTGACGCGCCAAGGCAAGCTGGAATATGCGCTGGGTCTCGAAGAGCGCAAGGACGGACGCGGCTTCCCCTATTTCTGGCTGAAGTTCGGGCGTCAGGCCGGCCCGGAGATCGCGCGCTCCGACCTCGGGGCGCTCGCCGCCGGCCGCATCTCCGTGACGCCGCTGAAGCTGGATCTCACGGCCCACGATCTTCTCGGCGATCTGGAGACGGCTCTTCGATGAAGGCCGATCCGCGCGATCGCGAGGATCTCGCCGCCTTCCTTCTCGGCCTGCGCACCGCCCGCCTCGGCGGGCAGCGCTTCCTGGAGGCCGTGGAATCCGTGCCGCGCCGGCTCTTCGTGCCGGCGAGCCTGCCGAACGCCTACGATGACCGGTCGGCCCCGATCGAATGCGGGGAGACGATCCACGGAGCCCTGTTCCAGGCCGGGCTCGTGGCGGCGCTGGAGCTCGAAAGCCATCACCGCGTCCTCGAGATCGGGACGGGCACGGGCTACATGACCGCGCTCTGCGCGCGGCTGTCGGCGCATGTCACCTCGTTCGAGCGCTATCGCCGCCTCCTCAACGACGCCACGAAACGCCTGCGCGAGGTCGGCATCGGCAATGTCGCGCTGGTGCTGGAGGACGGGCGCGAGGGTCACCCGTCCGGCGGACCCTACGACCGGGTGATCGTCCACGCGGCCTTTGCGGCGCTGCCCAAGGTCTTCCTCGACCAGATGAACCCCAATGCCGCGATGATCTGCGCCATCGGGCCGGGCAACGGGGAGCAGGCGCTGGTGCGTCTGCGCAAGACCGGCAGCCGCTTCGAGCAGGAAGAACTCGGCAAGGCGCACTACCAGGCGCTCGCCGCCGGCACCGCCGCCGTCCTCTGAGGACGCATCCGGCGCGATCCGCGGCCTGGTGCGGGAGCGGCGGGATCGCACCGGCCCCCGCGCGGTCGTCCCGGGCTCGCGGCGGTGCGACAAGCTGTTGCAAACCTGTCGGATTCGTCGCCTCCGATCACGGAAAAACGAGCGGCTTAACCCAGCAGTAAGATTAACGCGCTTTCATAGGGACATGAACTGGTTCTGCGTTCTCAAGGGACGGCGATGCGTATGGATGTCTTGAAGCCTTTGCGGCTGCGTAATGTTCGCTCGGTGGCGGTACTGGCTCTGGCAGGCCTAGCGGCAGGCTGCAGCGCGGATGTCGCCCGTTTCGACGACGGCTTCTACACCGGCTCGGTCCCGAACTCGATTCCGTCCCAGACGGCGCAGGCCTATCCGCGCTCCGTCGACCAGACGAACACCGGTTCGATCGACCGCAGCAATCTGGCCATGCAGGGGCAGGCCTATGCCACGGCCGCCGACACCTATGCCGCGGCCCCCGCGGCTTCCGTGCAGCGCGGCCAGCTGCCGCCGCCCTCCGCCGCGTCGGTCGCCAGCGCTCCGGTCTATGCCGCCCCGCAGCCGACCTATGCGGCTTCGGCGCCCGTTCGCTCCCAGCCCGCCTACACGCCCTCGGCCGCAGCGCCGGAGCCGGCCATGACGGCGGCCGTCGATCCCAATCGCGGCACGCCGCCGACCACGCTCCAGGCGCAGGCCCAGCGCATCGCCGCCCTGCCGACGACCGCGCCCCGCCGCCCGGCCACGGCTTCCGCGCCGGTCGCTTCGGCCTCCGCCTCCCGCGGTGCCGGTTCGGTGACGGTCGCCTCGGGCGACAGCCTCAACGCCATCGCCCGCCGCAGCGGCGTCTCGGCCGACGCGCTGCGCCGCGCCAACGGCCTGTCCTCGGACAATATCCGCATCGGCCAGACGCTCGTCCTGCCGGCCGGCGCCTCGGCCGGAACCCGCGTCGCCTCGCTGACGCCGACCATGCCCGCCGAGAACACCGACCGCGTCACGCCCAAGGCCGCGGCCGTGGCGCCCGCCGAAGCGCCGGCGGCCACCGTCGCCGCCGCCTCGCCCAAGCCCTACGAGGCCCTGCAGGCGAGCGAGAAGGGCGGCCGTCTGGCGGCGCCCGAAACCGCGGCGCCCGCCGCCGCCCCGGTCGAGACCGCCAAGGTCGAGGCGCCGGCGCCGGCCGCCACGCCCGCGGCGGCCGAAGAGGTGAAGAGCGAGGTCGCGGCCATCGCGCCGAAGGCCACCGGCATCGGCCAGTTCCGCTGGCCCGTCCAGGGCCGCGTCGTCAGCCGCTTCGGCGACAAGGTCGGCTCGCGCCGCAACGACGGTCTGAACATCTCCGTGCCCCGCGGCACGCCGATCAAGGCCGCCGAGAACGGCGTGGTGATCTATGCCGGCGACGGGCTGAAGGAGTTCGGCAACACCGTGCTCGTCAAGCACGACAACGGCCTCGTCACCGTCTACGGCCATGCCGACACGCTCGACGTGAAGCGCGGCCAGCAGGTGAAGCGCGGCCAGGAGATCGGCAAGACGGGCATGTCCGGCGATACGACGGTGCCGGTCCTGCATTTCGAGGTCCGCAAGGATTCCGCGCCGGTCGATCCCAACAAGTACCTGCTCTGAGACGCGAGACGGAGCCCCGCCAAGGGGTTCCGACGTCGCATGCGACGCCAGGGGCGCCGGTCGGAAACGACCGGCGCCTTCCGCGTTTGCCGCGCCTCAGAAACCGAGCGTGCGCCCCAGGCGGCCGGCGAGGTCCTGGATATACTGATAGGCGACGCGGCCGGAGCGGCTGCCGCGCGTGGTCGACCATTCCAGCGCGTCGGCGCGAAGGGTCTCTGCATCGATCGGCAGCCCGTAGGCCGCGACATAGCCGTCGATCATCGCGAGATAGTCGTCCTGGCTGCATTTGTGGAAGCCGAGCCAGAGGCCGAACCGGTCCGACAGCGAGACCTTCTCCTCCACCGCCTCGGCCGGATTGATCGCGGTGGAACGCTCGTTCTCGATCATGTCGCGGGGCAGAAGATGGCGCCGGTTGGAGGTGGCGTAGAAGAGGACGTTCTCCGGCCGCCCCTCGACGCCGCCGTCGAGCGCGGCCTTCAGCGACTTGTAGGAGGCGTCGCCGCTGTCGAAGGAGAGATCGTCGCAGAAGACGAGGAAGCGGAGGGCGGACCCGCGCATGAGGCGCATCAGCGCGGGCAGATGCTCCACGTCTTCCCGATGGATCTCGACGAGCTTCAGGCGCGGCGCGCCGGCGGGGGAGGCCTCGTTGGCCGCCGCATGCGCGGCCTTCACGAGCGAGGACTTGCCCATGCCGCGCGCGCCCCACAGGAGAACGTTGTTGGCGGGAAGGCCGGCGGCGAATCGCTGCGTGTTGTCGAGGAGGATGTCGCGCGAGCGGTCGACGCCCTTCAGGAGTTCGATCGGCACGCGGTTCACCGAGACGACGGGGCGCAGCGCGAAGGGCGGCTCGAAGACGAAGCAGTCCGCGGCGGCAAGGTCCGGCTCGGCGGGTGCCGGCGGCGCCAAGCGTTCGAGCGCGGCCGCGATCCGCTCCACGGCCTGCCGGAACGCGGTGTCGCTGGTGTGTTCCATGGGTCTTCTTCCCGCCTCGGCCGGCGGGCTTCCGCCGTGTTGCATTCGGGGGGAGCGTTCGTATATTCCGCGCTTCACGTAAAGGCCTCGCGCCCCTGCGCCGCGCCGCGATTTTTCTCCGAAAGGTTCCCCGATGTTCGTGACCGAGGCCTTCGCCCAGACCGCTGCTGCAGGCCCGGTCGGCGGCGGCGCCGAGATTCTCTACACCGTCGCGCCCTTCGTGATCGTTTTCGCGATCATGTATTTCCTCATCATCCGCCCGCAGCGCTCGCAGATGAAGAAGCGCGAGGACATGATCCGCAACATCCGCCGCGGCGACACGGTGGTGACGGGCGGCGGCATCGTCGGCAAGGTGACCAAGGTGCTCGACAGCGGCGAGCTGGAGGTCCAGATCTCCGAGCAGACGCGCATCCGCGTGGTGCAGGCCACCATCGCCGACGTGCGCGTGAAGGGCGAGCCCCAGGCCGCCAACACGAAATAGCCGTCTTTCTTTACAAGACGATGCGGACGGCGCATTGCAGGGGGCATGCCGCCAGGGCGCCCTCTGCCACAGGCACGGCGCCGTTCAGACCCTGAAATCCGGCCCCGGCGGACAGCCGCCGGGCGGCCGGCGACCCTGCACGGGATCTCCATGCTCCATTTCTCGCGTTGGAAGACCACCCTGATCTGGCTGACCGTGTTGGCCGGCGTGATCTTCGCGCTCCCGAACTTCCTCACCCAGAGCATGCGAGACGACCTGCCGTCCTGGATGCCGGATCGGCCGATGACGCTCGGCCTCGATCTGCAGGGCGGCTCCTACATTCTCCTCGAAGTGGACCGGCAGTCGCTGATCGACGAGCGGGTGCAGACGCTCGAGGACGAGGTGCGCCAGACGCTGCGCACCGCGCGCGTCGGCTATGCCGGCCTCAATGCCAGCGGCCAGACCGTGACGCTGCGCCTGCGCGATCCCGCCCAGGCCGAGGCGGCGCGCACGGCCCTCCAGCCGATCGTCGCGCCCGTCTCGGGCAATCTCCTCACCGGCGGCGCGATCACCGAACTGCAGCTCGACGAACCGGAGACCGGCGTCTTCACGCTCGGCCTCACCGACCAGGGCATCACCAACCGCCTCTCGAACGCCGTCGCGCAGTCGATCGAGGTGGTGCGGCGCCGCGTCGACGAGCTCGGCACGACCGAGCCGATCATCCAGCGCCAGGGCGCGGATCGCATCATGGTCCAGGTCCCGGGCTTGCAGGATCCGCAGCGCCTGAAACAGCTTCTGAACCAGACGGCGAAGCTCTCCTTCCATCTCGTCGACCAGACGGGATCGCCCGCCGACGTCGCCCGCGGCGGTCGCCCCCCGGCGGGCGCGCAGCTTCTCTACACCAACGACGCCACGCCGCAGCCGGTGCTCATCCAGCGGCAGGTCATGGTGTCGGGCGCCAATCTCACGGACGCTCAGGCCGGGTTCGACGGGCAGACCAACGAGGCCGTCGTCAACATCCGCTTCGATTCGCAGGGCGCCCAGCGTTTCGGCTCGGTGACGCAGCAGAATGTCGGCCGGCCCTTCGCCATCGTCCTCGACGACAAGGTCCTCTCGGCCCCGGTGATCCGCCAGCCCATTCTCGGCGGGCAGGCGCAGATCAGCGGCTCCTTCACCGTGCAGACGGCCAACGACCTCGCCGTGCTCCTGCGCGCCGGCGCGCTGCCCGCGACGCTCGACGTGATCGAGGAGCGCACGGTCGGTCCGGGCCTCGGCGCGGACTCGATCGCGGCAGGCGAGATGGCCGGCATCGTCGGCGCCATCTTCGTCGTCACGTTCATGGTTCTGGCCTACGGCTTCCTGGGCGTGCTCGCGAACGTCGCCATGTTCATCAACGTCCTCCTGCTCGTGGCGATCCTGTCGCTGCTCGGAGCGACGCTGACGCTGCCCGGCATCGCCGGCATGGTGCTGACCATGGGCATGGCGGTCGATTCCAACGTCCTCATCTACGAACGCATGCTGGAGGAGCGACGGAACGGGCGCTCGGTGATCCAGTCCATCGACGCCGGCTTCTCCAAGGCGCTCGGCACGATCATGGACGCCAACGTCACCACGCTGATCGCGGCCGCCGTGCTCTTCTATCTCGGCTCCGGCCCGGTGCGCGGCTTCGCCGTGACGCTGGCGCTCGGCATCGTCACCACGGTCTTCACGGCGCTCACGCTGACGCGCTGGCTCGTGGCCTTCTGGGTCAAGCGCCGCCGCCCGAAGGAAGTGCCGACGGGCTGGATCAACTTCATCCCGCACAACACGAAGATCGGCTTCATGAAGGTCCGCAACTGGGCCTTCTCCATCACCGGCGCGCTCTCCATCGCCTCGGTGGTCGGCTTCGCGCTGTTCGGCGTGAACCAGGGCATCGACTTCACCGGCGGCACCGTCATCGAACTGCGCGCCAAGGGGAACACGGCCGACATCCAGAAGATCCGCCAGGATGTCAGCATGCTCGTCGACGGCGACCTGCAGGTTCAGGAATTCGGCTCGGCGCGCGACGTGCTGGTGCGCTTCGGCGTCCAGCAGGGCGAGGGCGAGACTCCGCAGGCGACGGTGGACGCGGTGCGCGGCGCCCTGACCGCGGATTACGACTTCCAGCGCGTCGAGATCGTCGGCCCGACCGTGTCGGGAGAACTTGCCTGGGCGGCCGTTCTCGGCGTCTGCGGCGCGCTGTTCGGCATCGCGCTCTACGTCTGGTTCCGCTTCGAGTGGCAGTTCGCGCTGGGCGCGATCATCGCGACGGCTCACGACGTCCTGATGATGCTCGGCTTCCTCGTCCTCACGCGGCTGGAGTTCAACCTCTCCTCGATCGCGGCCATCCTCACCATCGTCGGCTATTCGCTGAACGACACGGTCGTGGTGTTCGACCGCATCCGCGAGAACCTGCGCAAGTTCAAGAAGAAGCCGCTCGAGCAGATCATCGACGAGTCGCTGAACGACACGCTGTCGCGCACGATCCTGACGGCGGTGACGACGGTCCTTGCGCTTTGCGCGCTCTTCGCCTTCGGCGGCGAGGTGATCCGCAACTTCGTGGCGCCGATGCTCATCGGCGTGCTCGTCGGCGTCTACTCCTCGATCTACATCGCCGCGCCGGTCCTGATCCACTTCAAGCTGCGCCCCGAGACGGTGGCGCTGCCGGGCGAGAGCGAGGCGGCGGGCGATCCGCCCGCGCCGCGCCGCACCTCCACCGCGGGCGGGGTCTGACCGGCCGATGGCGCAGGGAATCGAGATCCGCGAGGCGCATTTTCCGGGGCGCGCGCCCATCACCGCCTATGGCAATGGCGGGTTCCGCTTCGCGGATATGTCGCATCGCGGCTCGATCCTGTGCCTGCCGTCGGGCATCTACGGGTGGGACGCGAGCGCCGAGGACCCGTTCGCCGGAGGTCGGCTGGAACTGGTCTTCAAGGAGGCCGACGCGGTGCAGTTCCTGCTGTTCGGCACGGGGCGCGACATCCGCCGCCTGCCGCCGGCACTCTCCGAACGCATGAAGAGGCTCGGCATCTCCTGCGACCCGATGTCGACGGGCGCGGCCGTGCGCACCTTCAACATCATGCTCGCCGAAGACCGCCCCGTGGCGGCCGCCCTCATCGCGGTCGAGTGACGGCCCTCCCGACTCCGCACGCTCGGAAGGCCGCGCGATGACCCCGGAAACGGCCGAGTGCCATCGTCTGCTCGAGGCGCAGGACCCCGACAGGGCCGTCTCGCTCGCCTTCGCGCCCGATGCGGCGCGCGACGATCTCGCCGCTCTCTACGCCTTCAACATCGAGACCGCGCGGGTGCGCGAACAGGTCAGCCAGCCGTTGCCGGGCGAGATCCGCCTGCAATGGTGGCGCGACACGATCCTCTCCGGCACGGCGGGCGTCGGCAGCGGGCATCCGGTCGCCGAGGCGCTCGGCGCCGCCATCCTGCGGCACGACCTGCCGCGGGACGCGTTCGACCGCTTCCTGGAGGCGCGGGTCTTCGATCTCTACGACGACCCCATGCCCTCGCGCGCCGCTTTCGAAGGCTACGCCGGCGATACGGCCTGCGCCCTCCTCATGCTCGCCGCCATGATCCTCTCTCGCAAGGACGCCCCGCAAGTGGCTGAAGCGGCGGGCCATGCGGGCGTCGCCCAGGCGGTCGCCGGCGCCTTGCGCCTGTTGCCGATCCACCGCCGCCAGGGGCATGTCGCCTTTCCCGCCGATCTCCTGGCCGCCAGCGGCTGCGACGCGCAGGACCTGCTGCAGGGCGCCGCCGAGCCCAGCCGCCGCGCCATCTCGGCCATGGTCGCCTTCGGCCGTGAGCATTGGAAGCAGGCGCAGGCCCTGCACGGCGCGATCCCTGCGAGCGTGCGTGGGGCCTTCCTGCCGGCCGCCTTGTCGGGCACGGTCTTCGACAGGGTCGAGCGCGACGGCGTCGGAACCATCGAGGCGCCGCTGCGGGTCGGACCGTTGAGACGCAGCTACCGCTACTGGCGATGGATGCGGGGCTGACGCGGCCCGGCGGTGCCGAAGCGAAAGGGATCGTCCGATGACGCCCGGCAGGATTTCGGCTTTCTTCGCAAACATGGTCCGTTCGCTGTCGCGCCGCGCGATCGCGGCCCTCGGCCGGTTCCCGGTCGCTGCGCTGGCGCTGGTGGCGCTCTGCATCGTCGCCAATCTGGAGCATCTGCGCAGCGCCTTGTTCGAGGCGGACATGCTGGCCCGCGTCGCCGCGGCGCTCTTTGCCGGCGCGCTCGCCAATGTCTGGGGTCGCCTGATCGGCGAATCGCGCGGTCGCACGGACCTTGGGGCGGGCCTTCTCGCGGCGGCCGGCGGTGTCGCCGCGGCCTTGCTCGTCTATGCCGCCCCCGCCATCTCCCTTTCGGCCGTGCCCTGCGTCGCGGCCCTGGCCCTCGGCCTCACGCTCGCCCCCTATCTCGAGCGCGGCGATTCGCTCCGGTTCTGGACCTTCACCCTCGGCGCGGTGGTCGGCGGGACGGTCGGATTTCTCGCGGTGATCCTCTTCGTCTCGGGCGTGTGGGCCATTCTGGCGATGGTCGAGACGCTCTTCGGCTTCGGCCTGCCGTCCGGCGCCTTCGACCATATCTTCATCACCGCCTTCACCTTCGTCGGACCGCTCTTCGCGCTTGGACGCATTCCGACGCGGTTCGACGAGACCGTTCGGCCCGGCGAGGGAGAGCGCCTTCCGGCGGCCCTCAGCGCGCTCGTCGATTACGTGGCGGCGCCGCTTCTGCTGGTGACGGCGCTCGTCCTCCACGCCTACGGGCTGCGCATCCTGGCGACGGGCGAACTGCCCGCGAACCAGATCGGCTGGATCGTCCCGTCCTTCTGCGCGACCGTTCTTCTCGTGCGCGTCGGGGCCCATCCGTTCTTCGACGAGGGCGCGGTGGGGGCGACGCGCGTCCTGCGCCGGGTGTGGAGCTTCATGCTGGTCCTGCCGCTGGGACTTCTGGCCTATGCGCTGGCGCTGCGCATCGGCATGGAAGGGCTCACGGCGCAGCGCTATTACGGCGTGCTCGGCGCATGCGCCGTCGCTCTCGTGCTGCTGATGCAGGCCATGCCGCGGCTTGCCGGCGACATCCGCCTCATGGTCGGATTGCCGCTGGCGCTGCTGGCGCTTTCCTCCGCAGGGCCGCTCGGTTACGCGGCGAGCGTCGGGCGCAGCCAGGCCCTGCGGGTCGAGGCGCTTCTTACGGCGCGGGAGACGAACCCGCCGGCCGCGTGGCGCGCCGAGATGGGCAGCCGGTTGCGCAGCCTGGAAGACGTCGATGGGCTCGACCGGCTGATCCCGGTGCTCGATCCGGCCACCCGCGCCGCTTTCGAGGCCGCGCCGCGCGGCAGCGAGGTGGAGGTGCTCGTGACGAGGCTGGGCGCGGGCGAGGCTCCGCCGGAGGTGCGCCGCGTGCTCACCGATACGCAGACGTCCTCGCTCGATCTCGACGGCTACGACCGCGTGGTGCCCGCTCTCGACCTGAAGCCGGGCATGCCGATCCGCATTCCCGGACAAGGTCCCGACGGCGCGAGCTTGACCATGGCCATCGACCGGGCCGACATCGTCCTGACATCCGCCTCGCGCGAGGAGCGCTTCGCGCTCGCAGCCGCCCTTGCCGACGCACCGGCCGGGGAGCACCCGGCGGGCGCGCTCACCCGCGATCTCCGCTCGCCGTCCGGCCGCCGCATTCGCCTCGCCGTCCAGCGTTACGAAGGGGCGGGGCGACCGGAGCGCATCCTGTCGCTTTCGGCCACGCTGCTCTATCGCTCGGCCGACTGGCGCGTTCGGTGAGCTGGCGTGCCGGCGCAGCGCGAAGGGCTTACTCGGCGGCCTGCCGGGCGTCGCTCGGTCCGGCCGCGAGCCAGGCGGAGAAATCGGCGAGCGCGCGGGCCGCCATGGTCTGCTTGCGGGCAGCGCTCTTCTCCTTGCCCCTGAAGCGCCCGACCCCTTCGGGCTTGGTGACGCTGACCGGCGGAAACAGGCCGAAATTCACGTTCATCGGTTGGAAGGAGCGCTTGCCGCCCTCTTCGACATGGGCGATGTGGCCGCCGGTGATATGGCCGAGAAGAGCGCCGAGGGCGGTGGTCGGCGGGGGCGGGGCGAGGCTCTCCCCGAGCGCCTCGGCGGCGGCGAAACGCCCGGCGACGAGGCCGATCGAGGCCGATTCCACATAGCCCTCGCAGCCCGTGATCTGCCCGGCGAAGCGCAGGCGCGGCAGCGATTTCAGCCGCAGCGTTCCGTCCAGAAGGCGCGGGCTGTCGAGATAGGTGTTGCGGTGGAGGCCGCCAAGACGCGCGAACTCGGCCCGCTCCAGCCCCGGGATCATGCGGAAGATCTCCGCCTGCACGCCGTATTTCAGCTTCGTCTGGAATCCGACCATGTTGTAGAGCGTGCCGAGCGCGTTGTCCTGGCGAAGCTGCACGACCGCATAGGCCTTCACGTCCGGCTGGTGCGCGTTGGTCAGACCCATCGGCTTCATCGGCCCGTGCCGGAGCGTCTCCGGGCCCCGTTCGGCCATCACCTCGATCGGCAGGCAGCCGTCGAAATAGGGCGTGCCCTCCCAGGACTTGAACTCCGCCTGGTCGCCCGCGACAAGGGCGGCGACGAAGCGTTCGTACGTTTCCTTGTCAAGCGGGCAGTTGATGTAGTCCTTGCCCGTGCCGCCCGGTCCGACCTTGTCGTAGCGCGACTGGAACCAGGCCTTGTCGAGGTCGATCGAGTCGAAATGGACGATCGGTGCGATCGCGTCGAAGAAGGCGAGGGCGTCCTGCCCGGTCTCGGCGCGGATGGCTTCGGCAAGCGACGGCGCGGTGAGCGGTCCGGTCGCCACGATGGTCGGGCCCCATTCCTCCGGCGGCAGGCCGCCGACCTCCTCGCGCTCCAGCCGGATCAGCGGATGGGCCTCGATCCGCGCGCTGACGGCGGCGGCGAATCCGTCGCGGTCCACCGCGAGCGCGCCGCCGGCCGGCACCTGATGGGCGTCGGCGCAGGCCATGATGAGGGAGGAGGCGAGACGCATCTCCGCATGGAGGACGCCGACGGCGTTCGCCGTCGCGTCGTCCGAGCGGAAGCTGTTGGAGCAGACGAGCTCGGCCAGATGCTCCGTCCTGTGGGCCTCGGTGGGCCGCACGGGGCGCATCTCGTGCAGGACGACCGGGACGCCGCGTTGGGCGATCTGCCAAGCGGCTTCGGAGCCGGCGAGACCGCCGCCGACGACATGGATGTGAGAAACAGACATGCGCGCAGTCTAGCGCATCGCGGTCCGGCGCGAAACCGCGAGACGGCGCGCCACCCGGCATCGGGGACGCCGCATACGAAAACGCCCGTCGGGGGGAGGACCCGACGGGCGACTTTCAGGGGCCCTGCGCGATTGGGAGGAGAAGCGCGGGGCCGTATCCGCCGGAGCCTTTGGGAGGAGGATGGCTCGGCGAAGCTCTGGAACCTTGCGCTCGCCGGGGGGAGGACCCGGCGAGCGTCTAAGACAACCCGCACCGATTGGGAGGAGGAGGTGCGGGTCTGATCCACAGCGGCNCCCGTGGGGGGGAGGCCCCGACGGGCGACTTTCAGGGGCCCTGCGCGATTGGGAGGAGAAGCGCGGGGCCGTATCCGCCGGAGCCTTTGGGAGGAGGATGGCTCGGCGAAGCTCTGGAACCTTGCGCTCGCCGGGGGGAGGACCCGGCGAGCGTCTAAGACAACCCGCACCGATTGGGAGGAGGAGGTGCGGGTCTGATCCACAGCGGCGATTGGGAGGAGGAGCCGCTGCGAAGCTCTGCGCCCGGCGAGCGTCTAAGACAACCCGCACCGATTGGGAGGAGGAGGTGCGGGTCTGATCCACAGCGGCGATTGGGAGGAGGAGCCGCTGCGAAGCTCTGCGATATCTGGGCGCCCGTCGGGGGGAGGACCCGACGGGCGACTTTCAGAGGCCCTGCGCGATTGGGAGGAGAAGCGCGGGGCCGTATCCGCCGGAGCCTTTGGGAGGAGGATGGCTCGGCGAAGCTCTGGAACCTTGCGCTCGCCGGG
>NZ_LMRD01000013.1 GCF_001425575.1 Aurantimonas sp. Leaf443
CAACACAGACGTCGCAAAAATGTCGAGAAAAACGACGGATCGGAAAAACGTCGAGACAAGCCAACAGGTTGCAGGACCGGAGCGTGGGATGGGCGCCGGGCTCCGGGCCGCGCCCAACCGCCCTTCGACGGCATTGCCCCAGGAATGGGCCCACATTTCCGCGTTGCGCCCGCCGCTCCTGGGGCCCCTCTCCCGGCGGACCCTCCCATTCCGCCTTCTGTCAGTGCGGTGAAGGCCGGTGCGGGACCGCAGCCGGGGCAGACGGCTCCTCTCCCCCCATCCTCCATGCTGCGCGCCCTCCCCCTCCCCTCATCGCTCTCCCCTCCCCCGCTCTGCTCGGACCCTCCCTGCCCGCCATCCGCCCGGTGACGCCCGACGGTCGCCGGCAGCTCGCCCCTTGCCGGCGCGCGAGGCGCGTGCTGCATTGAGCCCGCCGCCATGCGGCGTTAAAGCCACAGCGCGCGGCGCCCGGTTCGGGTCCGGCTCAACTGTCGCGTTTTGGCCACCTTGTTCGTCGAGAGGCGAGCGGGACTTCCAGGGATACGGATGAACCGTTTGCCGAGCGACAAACCCATCTTCGGCGACGAGCCCGCGCTCGTGGCCGACCGACGGCGCGGACCGGACAGGCGGCAGGTCTCGGCGCGCTGGCTTCTCGGCACGCTGCTGACGGGCCTCACCTCCACGACCCTGATGGGCATCGCCCTCTCGGCCGCGCTCGACGGGCATCGCGGCGCGGTGCGCCCGGCCGCCTTCGAGCGAGAGGAACCGCGCGACGCGGATTTCTCGCAGAAGGGGCAGCGCGTCTTCGCGACCGCCATTCCGGTCGCCCGCGCCAAGCAGATCCTCGAACTCTCGACGCTCACGCGCGAGGGCGACCGCGAGGTCATCCGCACCCTTCCCTTCGGCTACGTGACCATGCGGCTCGCCGCCCGCCACCAGGCCGGCTCGGACTATCCCTCCTTCGACCCGCTCAAGGTCTTCGCCGACGATTCCGACGGCGGGACGGACGAGGTGGAGCCGGCCCGCACGGCGCAGATCTACGGCGCGCGCACGGAATCGGAGGTGCGGCTGAAAGTGGCGCCCTTCTCCTTCGAGGCGGCCGACTACGAGCCGGAGGACGAGGAGAGCGCGGCGGCCGCGGAGAAGAAGCTGCGCGCCATGGCGAGCGAGATCACCGAGACGGCCATGCCCGTGCAGATGGCCGCGCTCGCCCCCGTCGATCCCGGCCGCTTCGACCTCAGCGGCGTGACGGAGGCCTACGAGCCCGGTTCAGCCTTCCGCGTCATCGAGGAGAACGTCTCGCTGGCGACCTCCGACGAGGCCGAGCAGGCCGCGCGCTACGGCGAGGAGGTGCTGCCGCTCAGGGAGCCCGCCACGATGATCGAGGCACTGAAGGCCGGCGGCCACGACGACGAGAGCGCGCTCGATGCCGCGCAGACCATGGCGCGGCTCCTCAATTTCGACCGGCTGAAGGCCGGAGACGCATTGCGGCTCGGCATCGAGACGGAGAACGGGCGCCGGACGATCGTGCGCCTCTCGGTCTATCGCGGCGACAAGCACCTGGCGAGCGTCGCCCAGACCGAGGACGGTCCGTTCGAGCCGGCGCTCGCCCCCGAAATGGGCGAGGCGGTGGCCGAAGCCTTCGACGAGAACGCCTCCGAGGCGCCCATGCGCGCGGACATGCCGACGGTCTACGACGGCATCTACCAGGCGGCGCTTTCCTACGGGCTGAACGGACGGCTCTGCCGCCAGCTCATCCGCATGCTCGCGACGGAAGTCGATCTCCAGTCGCGCCTCAGCCCCGCCGACCGCATGTCGGTCTTCTACACGCTGGAAAAGGGCGAGGAAGCGGCGGGCGACAGTTCCGAAATCCTTTATGTCGAGGTCAGTTTCGGCGGCACCGTCAAGCGCTTCTACCGGTTCCGCACGGATGACGACCAGACCGACTATTACGACGAGGACGGGCGCAGCGCGAACCAGTTCCTGTTGCGCAAGCCGGTGCCGAACGCCCGCTTCACCTCCTCCTTCTCGACGGGGCGCAAGCATCCCGTGCTCGGCTATGTGCGCCCGCACTGGGGCGTCGACTGGGCCGCGCCGCGCGGTGCGCCGATCCTCGCCTCGGGCGCCGGCATCGTGGAGAAATCCGGCTGGACCAGCGGTTACGGCCGCCAGACCGTGCTGCGCCACGCCAACGGCTACGAGACCTCCTATTCGCACCAGAGCCAGATCGCGCCGGGCATCCGCGCCGGGGCGCGGGTGCGCCAGGGCCAGATCATCGGCTATGTCGGCTCGACCGGCCTCTCCACCGGCAACCATCTCCATTACGAGGTGACGGTGAACGGCACGAAGGTGGACCCGATGCGCATCAAGCTGCCCTCCGGCCGCGTCCTGGCGGGCGCGCAGCTCGAGACGTTCCAGCGCGAGCGCGACCGCATCGACAATCTCCTGAAGGACCATGTCGAGCAGCCGCTCCTGGCGACGAGCCGGTAAAGGTCCGGCGTCGCTCAGCGGCGGGACGTGGACAGATCCAGGCCGAACCGCGGGACGGCGCGCGCCGCGTCCGCGCCCGTCAGATGCGCGAAGAGGCGCGGTGCGTGGCCCCGCAGGAGCGCGGCCGTCGCATAGACGAGGAGCGAGGCGAGAGCGAAGGCGAGGAGGCCGGGCGGCGGGCCGCTGCCCGAGAGCGCGGCGTAGAGGCGGCGCGTCAGGACGATGCAGGGCGGGCGACGCTCCGGCGCCGCGCGGCCCATGTCGGGAAGGCTCGGTCCAAAGGCGCGGCGGCATCACCGGCAATAGGTCGCCCCGCCCTTGCGGGCGGCGATGTCGAGGTGGAAATGCGTGTCGTGGTCCGCATCCGTGCCGGGGCCGAGCACGGTCCTGAACGGGCCGCAGGCCGCGGCGCGCACGGCGGCCTGGAACCGTTCCTCGGCGCTGCCGGGGCTTTGCGCCTCCACGCCGATCGTGCGCCCGCCCTCGAAGACGAAACCGGCAATGTCGATGGCGCTGCCGCGCGCGTGTTCGGAAATGCCGTTCTCCGAAGCGCGCGGCCGGCACACATAGGTCGAGGCGTGGCGGAACTCGGTGAGCGTCTCCTTCGGGAACTCGGCCCGTGCCGCGGGCACCACGCCCTCGCTCATCCAGGCGTCGAGCGCGAGCGCCGCGCGGCAGAGCATCTGCGTAGCGGGCGAGACGGCGACGCCGGACGAGAGACGCGTGACGCGAACGGGCCGCAGCACGCCGCATTCGCCCTCGCTGATACTGTCCTCGACGGTGAAGGTCACGCCCCGGCGCTTCAGCTCGCTCTCGCAGGCCTCGGCATCCTCGACGGCGGCGGCGGCCGCCACGGACGCGGCCGGAGTCACGTCCGGCAGGCGCGACTTCAGCGCCTCCGGGGAATTGTCCGGCAGATCGGGCGCGGCGGGTCTGGCCGGCGCGGCGTCAGCGGGTGCCGGCGTCGCGGCGGGAGCGGCTGCCGGCTCGGGCGCCGGGCTCGGGCCGGCGGGCGGTGTCGGGTCGGCGGCCGTCGAGCCCGGCCTTGCCTCGGGCAGCGGCGGCACGCCCTCGGCCCGGACCGGGGCCTCCCCCTCGTCGAGCGGCGCGGGGCTCGGGGCGGGCACGTCGGGAGCGGGAACACCGGCGGCGGGCGCAGCCGGCGTCGCGGGGGCCTCGGCCGGCACCGCCACGTCGGCGGCGGGGCTTTCCGCCGGCAGCGGCGCGTCCGGCGCCTCGCCTTCGGTGTCCGGGCGCGGCGCGGGCGATGCCGAAGCGTCCGGGGCGGCCGGCTTGTCCTGCGGCACGGGCACTGCCGCTTCGGCCGGCACCGTCCCGGTCACGGCCGCCGGGCGCTCGCGCGCCGGCTCCGCGCGGCGCGGGCGCTTTTCCGGCGCCTGGCGGGCGGGGCCCTCCAGCGGATTGGCGTCCGGCCAGGGCAGCGGCGATTGCGCGCCGGCCGGCGCCGCGCCGAGGAGGAGCAGGGCCATCGCGGCGGCGAGCGGCCGCATGGGGGCGCTCATCCCTTGAACTCGACCACGGTCTTGGACGGCTCCACGAGTTCGGCCAGCGCCTCGGCGTCCCAGTTGGTCAGGCGCACGCAGCCGTGGCTCTCGCCCTTGTCGATCATGTCGGGATTGGGCGTGCCGTGAATGCCGTAGGTCGGTTTGGACAAGTCGATCCAGACCGAGCCGACGGGGCCGTTGGGGCCGGCCGGCAGCGTCAGCTTCTCGGTATTGTCGCCCTGCTTGAAGTTCTTGGAGGGATCGTAGGAATAGGTCGGCTCGGGCGCCACGCCCTTCACCTCCACCGTGCCGCTCGGCGAGGGCGAGTCGGGCGAGCCGATCGTGGCGGGATCGACGAGGACGATGCGGTCCTCGCCGTCATAGGCGATGAGTTCGCCCCGGGTCTTGTCGACGACGATGCGCGCGACCTTGGTGGTCGGCTCGGCGCCGGTGTCGGCGACGAGGATCGTGGTCCCCGGCTTGTCGAAATCGGCCTGCGGGTTCAGCGCCGTCAGGAGCTGCTCGTCCATGTGGAAGCGTTCGGCGAGCATCTCCAGCGGGCCGGAATAGGCGAGCGACTTCAGCTTGGCGAGCTCGGCATAGTCGCTGGGCAGTTCCTTCACGAAGGGGCCCTTCACGTCCGCCTCGGTGATCTCGTAGGTCTTGACCGCCGGCGCGCCGTCCGCCTCGAGCTTCGCCCAGAGTTCGGCGTCCGGCTCGCCGTCGACCGGCAGGTCGTTCATCGCCTCGTAGGCACCGATCGCCTTCTTGGTGTTGCCGCCCGAGAAGCCGTCGATGACGCCGGGCGAGGCATGCGCGCGGTCGAGCAGGATCTGCAGGCGCACGAGGAACGGATCGGCGGTCTGCGGCTCGTCGGCGGCCTGCAGGCCGGCCTCGTCGGGCAGGTCGGTGGAGTTGGCGGGCGTCTCCACCACCTTGTCCGGCTCGCCCGTCACCTCGACCTCGGCCGGCGCGGCGATGTCGACGCCGTCGGCGGCGGCCTCAGCCTCCGCGCCGTCCTGCGGCACGGCCTCGTCCGCCTGCCCCGGCGCCTTCTCCTCCACCTCCGGCACGGTCGGATCGGCGGCGGCGTCCGCCGCCACGTCCTGCGCCTCGGCCTGGCGCGCTTGCCAGTCGGCGAAGCTCGCGCCGTCGATCGCCTCGCGGCTGAGCGGCGCGGAGGCCGCCAGCGCGGTGCCGGACAGGAGCGAGGCCGCCAGCGCGGCCCCGAAGAGGTGGGAGAGTGTCATCGCGGGCCCCGCATCACAAAGGATCGCCCGCACAACGCGCTGGCCCGCGTTAGGGCTCCGTCCACCCTGGCGAAAGACCGTCATGGTGAACGAAACGTCAAAGCCCCTCGCCGCTACTCGATGAACTCGACCGTCGTGCCGGGCTTGACCATCTTGGCGAGTTCCGCCGCGTCCCAGTTGGTCAGGCGCACGCAGCCGTGGCTGTTGGTCTTGCCGATCTGCGAGGGCTCGGGCGTGCCGTGGATGCCGTAGGTCGGCTTGGAGAGCGCGACCCAGATCGTGCCCACCGGGCCGTTGGGGCCGGGCGGGATGGTCAGGATCTTGTCGTTGGTGCCCTGCTTGAAGTTGATCTTCGGGTTGTAGGTGTAGTTCGGATCGAAGGCGATGCGGCTCACCTGCACGGTGCCGGAGGGCGAAGGCGTGTCGGAGGAGCCGATCGTGGAAGGATAGGCGGCGATCAGCGTGCCGTCGGCGCCGTAGGCGCGCACCTGTTCGCGGCCCTTGTCGGCCTCGATGCGCACGACCTCGCCCTTCACGGTCTCGCCGACGGCGGCGACCTTCACGCGCGTTCCCGGCCGGGTGAAGTCGGCGCCGGGATTGATCTCCTTCAGATAGGCCTCGTCCATGTGGAAGCGCTCGCCGAGCATCTCGGTGACGCGCTCGTAGGACATGGCCGGCAGGAGCGCCTTCTCGCCGTAGTCGGAGGGGATGGAGGCGACGTAGGGGCCCGAGACGTCCTCGGCGGTGATCTCGTAGGTGACGATGGCCGGGCCGCCGCTGGCGTCGAGCTCCTCGGCGATGGCGCGCGGGTCGCCGGTCGGCAGCGGCCGGCCGTATTTCTCCTCGTAGGCCGCGGCGGCCTTGTTGACGTTGGAGCCCGTGCGCCCGTCGATGACGCCGGGCGACATGCCGGCGCGGTCGAGGATGACCTGGATGGCGGCGATCTCGGCCTTGGCGTTCGGCCCCTTGGGCGTCGGCACGGTGGGCGCGGGGCGGCTCTCGTGGACGGTCGCGCCCTCGCCGACGGCGCCGGGTCCGCCGAGGATCGAGGCGCCGGGATCGGGCAGGCCGAGGCCGGTGTCGCCGGGAATGGCGGCGGTCTCGCTCGGGCTTGCGCCCGGCAGCGCGTCCGGCATGCCGTAGCCGTCGGGCGCCGGCAGCGGCCGCGCCTCGATCGGCCCGCCGCGGCTCTCGCCCTCGAAGGGCGGCACGGTCGCCTCGTCGCGGTAGCCCGGCTCCTCGAAGCCCGGCGCGCCGTAGACGCCGGGCGGCGGCGCCATGCGGATCGGGCCCTCCAGCGTCACGCCCGGCGGCGGCGGCGCGTCGATGATCGCGCCGCGCCGGCTCAGATTCTGCTCGCGGCGCTCGCGCGCCTGCTGGCGGCGCGGCTGCTCCAGCACCACCACGTTGCCGTTGCGGTCCACCACGACCTGGCGGCCATACTGGTCGACGAAGATCTCCCCGTCGGACGGGGCACCGTAGGCGAAGTCGTCGCGCGGGTCGTAATACTGCGCCGCCGCCGGCACGAGGCTCGCCAGGATGGCGCTGCCGGCGAGAAGGGACAGGAGGCAGGTCTTCATCACGACACTCCGCGGAGGCGGCGGACCGCGCTCCGGTGCAAAGGGATACCATGGCCGCCGGCCGGCGCCGGCCGAGGCGGTTTGCCCCTCCCTCTGCCAGACGAAGCAGACATGAAAATGGCGTGCCGGCCGGTGCGCGCACCTTGTCGCGCCGCCCGGCAAGCCCCGCGCAAGCCGGGCGCGCCCCTATTCGAAGTCGCGTCGGGAGATCCCGTGGCGCTGCAGCTTGTCGTAGAAGGTCTTTCGCGCAATGCCGAGCGCCTCGAGGCTCCGGCGCACGTCGCCGCGATGGCGCTCCAGCGTGGAGCGGATGAGCGCGGCCTCGTGCCGGTCGAGCCGCTCGGGAAGGCTCAGGCCCTCGTCCGCCGACAGAAGGTCGTCCGGACCTTGCGCCGGGCGCGTGGCCGGGGCGGCAAGGCCGATATCGGGATCGAGGCCGAGCACGGTGCGCTCGGCGAAATGCACCAGTTCGCGCACGTTGCCCGGCCAGTCATGCGCCGCGAGATGGCGCGAGAGGGCGGGCGAGAGCGCCGGCACCGGCCGGCCGAAGCGCTCGGCCGCGCGCCGCAGGAAATGCCCGAACAGGAGCGGCACGTCCTCGCGACGCTCGCGCAGCGGCGGGATGCGCAGCGTCACCACGTTCAGCCGGTAGTAGAGGTCCTCGCGGAAGTCGCCGCGCGCGGCCGGGTCCGAGAGGTCGATCTTCACCGCGGCGACGACGCGCAGATCGATGCGGCGCGGGGCGTTGGTGCCGAGCGGATCGACCTGGCGCGTCTCCAGGACGCGCAGGAGCTTCACCTGCAAGGCCGGCGGCATGGACTCGATCTCGTCGAGGAAGAGCGTGCCCCCGCCCGAATGCTCGATGCGCCCGACGCGCCGCTTCTGCGCGCCGGTGAAGGCGCCGGCCTCGAAGCCGAAGAGCTCGGCGTCGATCACCGTCTCGGGCAGCGCGCCGCAGTTCAGCGCCACGAAGGGCCGGTCGCGCCGCCGGCTCCAGCGGTGCAGGAGGTCGGCGACCACCTCCTTGCCGGTGCCGGTCTCGCCCTCCACCAGGACGTCGACATCGGTGTCGGCGATCTGGCGCAGCGCCTCGCGCAGGCGCCGGATCGCCGGCGCCTCGCCGATCAGCGGCCCGTCGTCGCCGCTGCGCGCGGCCATGGCGCGCAGGGCGCGGTTCTCCAGGACCAGGCGCCGCGTCTCCAGCGCCCGGCGCAGCGTGCCGGCTATGCGCTCGCCCGAAAACGGCTTGGCGATGAAGTCATAGGCGCCGTCCTTCATCGCCGACACGGCGAGATCGACGTCGCCATGGCCGGTCACGAGGATCACCGGGATCTCGGGGTCGAGCGCGCGCAGGCGCGAGAAGAGCTCCAGCCCGTCCATGCCGGGCATGCGGATATCGGTGACGACGCAGCCCGGAAAGCTCTCGTCGAGGCTGGCGAGCGCCGCCGGCGCGTCGGCGAAGGGCCGGGGCGAGAAGCCCTCGAGCTCCAGCATCTGCGCCGTCGCGCGGCGAAGGTCGGCGTCGTCGTCGACGAGGACGACGGGCAGAGGCGTCATGGCGCGCGCCTCAGCGTCAGGGCGAAGGCGGCGCCGGGTCCCCTGCCCGGCGCGAGCGCCAGCGACCCGCCGAACTCGCGCGCGATCTCGCCGCAGATGACGAGGCCGAGGCCGAGACCCTTCTCCTTCGTGGTCACGAACGGCATGAACAGCGTCCTCTCGATCTCCGGGGACAGGCCCGGCCCGTTGTCGGCCACCGTGACGACCACCGTTTCGGCGCGCGCCTCGACCGTGACGACGATGCGCGGATCGGGACGTCCGGCGAGCGCGTCGAGCGCGTTCTGCAGGAGGTTGACGAGGATCTGCTCCAGGCGGATGCGGCTCGCCGAGACGCGGAGGTCGCCCGGATCGGCGCGTTCGATGGCGATGCCCGAGCCGTCGATGCGGCCCGCCAGGAGCGACAGCGCCCCGTCCAGCGCCTCGCCGAGGCGCACGGGCTCCACCGGCCCGGTCGCGCGGCGCGAGAAGCTCTTCAACGTGTCGGTGATCGCCGCGACGCGGCCGGTGAGCGCGACGATGGAGGCAAGGTTCTCCGCCGCCGGTTCCGCCCGCCCGAGGCCGAGGAAGCGGCCGGCATTCTCGGCATAGGTGCGGATGGCGGCGAGCGGCTGGTTGATCTCGTGGGCGACGCCGGCGGCGATCTGGCCGAGGAGCGAGAGGCGGTTGGCCTGCGCCAGCTCGTCGCGCAGGTTCTGGACGCGCGCCTCGGCGCCGCGCCGCCCGGCGATCTCGCCGGTCAGCGCCTCGTTCGCGTGGCGCAGCGCCCGGGTGCGCTCGGCGACGCGCGTCTCCAGCTCGGCATTCATCGCCGACAGCGTCTCCTGGCGCTGGCGCAGCGCGCGCCGGCGCCGCACGACGAGCGCGGCGAGGAGCCCGGCCGCCACGAGAACGAGCCCCGCGATCAGCCGGGCATTCGCCGCCGCCCGCGCGAGCGCCGGTCCGGCCGGCAGGAACACGTGCAGCCGCCAGTCGCCGGGCGCGCCGGGGATCGCGCCGGCCGCCTCCACATAGAGCCCGGCGGGCACCGCCTTGCCGGCGCCGACGCGCCAGAGGCCGCCCGGCTCGGCCGCCAGCGGCAGCGGCCGCAGCGGCGCGTCCGGGTTCTGCAGGTCGTCGCGTATGTCCGCCGCCTGCTCGGCGTCGACGGGCGAGAGGACGCCGAAGCGCCAGGCGGGCACGCTCGTGGCGAGCACCGTGCCGCTGGCGTCGGAGACGAAGGCGAGGAACCCCGCCTCGCGCCAGCGCGCCTCCAGATCGTCGAACTCGACCTTGACGACGACCGTGCCGAGCGGGCCGGCCGGAGCGTCGACGCGCTGCGAGAGATAGAGGCCGGGGCGCCGGCTCACCGTGCCGAGCGCGTATTGCAGCGCCCGGCCCTTCGCCATCGCCTCCGCGAAATAGCGGCGGAAGCGGTAGGAGGCGCCCACGAAGCTCTGCGGCGTGCCCGCGTTGCTGGAGGCCACCGTGATCCCGTCGGCGCCCACCACGTAGAGCACCGACGCCTGCGCCTCGGCCGCCAGGGCCTCCAGCCGCGCGTCGAGCCGCGCCGCGAGTCCCCTGTCCGGCGTCCGGAGGAGACCGGCGAGTTCGGCGTCGCGCGAGAGCGCGAGCGGCAGGAGGCGCTGCTTCTCGATCTGGCCGGACAGGGCGGCGGAAGAGAGCGTGAGGCCGGAGCGCGCGCGTTCCAGGAGATCGAGCCGCGCCTCCTCGGCGGCGAACCAGCCGGCCGCCGCCACGCAGAGGAGCGATCCCGCCCCGAGACAGGGCGCGAGCAGCATGGCCGGCCGGAACCGGACCCGTCCGCCGCGACGCGACCGACCGGCGGCCGTCGCCGTCGCCGTCGCCGTCGCGGCCGTCCTGGGGGCCGGTTCGATCATCGCAACCCCTCCCCGCCCCAGCCGCTCCGGCGCTTGTCACGAAATCCACACATAGGGCGGAAATCCGCACGCCGGAAGCCGGATCTGTGCGGGATTTCGCACGAAAGGCCCCGTCGCCGGGCTTCGTCGGATCGCCCGGACCCCTGCGCGCCGCGCATGGGAGGTGTTCCGGCACTTGGCACGGCGCTTGCCATGGTGGTGATGCGACCGTCGCCGGATGGGTCGCCAAGGGAGAAACGGCGCCGCGCCCCGGGAAGGGCCGGCCGATCCGGCGAGGGAGACGACCCATGCAGATCGCAGAAGCCGCCGGCACGGCGCCGGCTCCGCGCAAGCCGCTCTACGCCCAGCTCTACGTGCAGGTGCTCGTGGCCATCGCCGCCGGCATCACGCTCGGCCATTTCCATCCCGAGCTCGGCGCCAGCCTGAAGCCGCTCGGCGACGCCTTCATCAAGCTCGTGAAGATGATCATCGCCCCGGTGATCTTCCTGACGGTCGCCACCGGCATCGCCGGCATGAGCGACCTGAAGAAGGTCGGCCGCGTGGCTGGCAAGGCGATGCTCTACTTCCTGACCTTCTCGACGCTGGCGCTCTTCGTCGGCCTCGTCGTCGCCAATGTCGTGCAGCCGGGCGCGGGCCTCAACATCGACCCCGCCTCGCTCGACCCGACGGCCGTCGCCGACTATGCCTCCAAGGCCCACGACCAGACCATCACGGGCTTTCTCTCCAACATCATCCCCACGACCATCGTCGGGGCCTTCGCCTCGGGCGACATCCTGCAGGTCCTGTTCTTCTCGGTCCTCTTCGGCCTGTCGCTGGCCATGGTCGGCGAGAAGGCGGCGCCCGTCACCGATTTCCTCGTCGCGGTCTCCGCGCCGATGTTCAAGCTGGTCGGCATCCTCATGAAGGCCGCCCCGATCGGCGCCTTCGGCGCCATGGCCTTCACCATCGGCAAATACGGCATCGGCTCGGTGGTCAATCTCGCCTTCCTGGTCGGCACCTTCTACCTCACCTCGTTCCTCTTCGTGTTCGTCGTCCTGGGCGCGGTCTGCCGCTACAACGGCTTCTCGATCGTCTCGCTCGTGCGCTACATCAAGGAGGAGCTGCTGCTCGTCCTCGGCACCTCCTCCTCGGAGGCCGCCCTGCCGACGCTGATGGCCAAGATGGAGAATGCCGGCGCCAAGAAGTCGGTCGTCGGCCTCGTTATCCCGACCGGCTATTCCTTCAATCTCGACGGCACCAACATCTACATGACGCTGGCGGCTCTCTTCATCGCGCAGGCGACGAATATCGAGCTGACGATCTGGCAGCAGCTCCTGCTGCTGGGCGTCGCCATGCTCTCCTCCAAGGGCGCGGCCGGCATCACGGGCGCGGGCTTCATCACGCTGGCGGCCACCCTCTCCGTCGTGCCGGACGTGCCGGTCGCCGGCATGGCGCTCATCCTCGGCATCGACCGCTTCATGTCGGAATGCCGGGCGCTGACCAACCTCGTCGGCAACGCCGTCGCAACGCTCGTCGTCGCCAGGTGGGAAGGCGAGCTCGACGAGACGCGCCTCGCCGCCGTCCTCGCCGGCGATCGCCCGGCCGAAGCGGTCACCCGCGAGCCCGCGCTCGTCCCCGCCGAATAGGCGCCGGACCGTCGATCCCCACGTTTCCAGAAGCCGCCCGGGCCGCAAGCCCGGGCGGCTTCTTCGTTTTCGCGCCTTTCGGGCGTTGGCAGAGCGGCGCCGGCGTCGTATGGGCCGGGCACGAACGAACGGCGGAAGGCACGCCCTTCCGCAGGCAAGCCACCAGGATAGAGCGGCCCCTGCCCCTCGCGGCACCCCCGGGACGCTTCCACCAAGGAGACCAGACGCGATGAGCGACACGACCCTGCCCGACCGCCTGAGCGCCGACGTCGACAGCCCCTTCTACGACGAGGCGCTTCTGGCACGCGGCGTCGGCATCCGCTTCAAGGGCGCCGAGAAGACCAATGTCGAGGAATACTGCGTCAGCGAGGGCTGGGTGCGCGTGGCCGCCGGCAACGCCAAGGACCGCCGCGGCAAGCCGCTGACGATCAAGCTCAGCGGCCCCGTCGAGCCCTATCTGCGCGCGCCCGAGGGCGAGGGCGAAGCCGACGCCGGCTGACGGGCGCTCGCTCCAGCATCTGCGCGCCGCGCCGGCCCCTCGGCGCGGCGAAGGCCGGCGGCGGAAGCCCGTCCCCTGCCGCAGAACGCCGCGAGCCCCATAGGCCTCAATCGCGTTGCGCGAGCGGGAGGGGCGAGCCGAGATCCAGCGAAAAGCAGTTCCGCCCCCGCCGCTTGGCCTCGTACAGCGCCCGGTCGGCGGCCGAGAGGACCGCCTCCTTCGAGGCCTCCTCCCCCTTGCGCCGCATGGCGATGCCGACGCTGGCGGTGACGACGCCCTCCCCGTCCGAGCGGGCGGGATGGGCGATGCCGGCGCCCTCGAGCGCGAGCAGAAGCGCCCGGGCGAGCCGCGCCGCCTCCAGATCGGCGATGCCGCGGGCCAGGACCGTGAATTCCTCGCCGCCGAAGCGCGCGCAGAACGCGTCCGGCCCCGCCGTCACGCGCTCCAGCACCTCCGAGACCCGGCGCAGGCAGTCGTCGCCGGCCGGATGCCCGAGCGCGTCGTTGAACGCCTTGAAGTGGTCGATGTCGATCATCATCACCGCGATGTCGGTGGGCGCGGCGAACCAGGCGTCGAGACGCTGCTCCAGGAGACGCCGGTTCGGCAGGCCCGTCAGGGCGTCCGTCACCGCCAGATCCTGGAAGGCGCGCCGCGCCTCCTCCGCCGCCTCGCCGCGCAGCCGCGCCTGGAGCGCGGCGAGATAGTCGGCGCAGCGCCGATGCTCCATCCGCTGGTTGGCATAGAGGGCGAAGAGGCAGGCGGTCGCGCTCTGGAGCACGAAGACCCAGCGCAGGCCGAACGGCAACCCCGCCTTTGTGGCGATCGCCAGCACAGTGAAGGCGAAGGCGAGGCCGGTGAAGACGACGGCGTCCCGGAACCGCAGCGCCAGCACCATATTGGCGAAGACGAGCGTCAGCGTGAATTCGCTGAACGTGTAGGCGTCGAAGGGAGCCGCCGAATACCAGAACAGGAAGAGCGGGATCAGATAGGCATTGAGCACGCCGCCCAGCACCAGCCGCTCGCGGTTCCGCGCCGAGACCGCACCGATCGCCCAGGCCAGAAACAGCGAGACGGGCGTGACGAGGGCGACGCGCAGCGCCACCGACAGCCAGACGATGTCGGGCATCAGGACGACGCTCGTCAGGTTGAAGACGTTGTAGAGGGCGAGACCGAAATAGATCGCCTGCCGCATGTCCGCGACGCGCCGGGCCCCGAACTCGCTCTCATGGCGGTCTGCCACCGCCGGCGGAAACCGAAGCCAGCCGTCCAGGCTCTTTCCCGGCTGGAGATCCGCATGGCGAAGTTGAGCGCCCATGTCGCCTCCGATCGAACGACACGATCATGGAGGCGAACATTTAAGATCCTCTGCCGAGGACCGAGAGAATGCCGCCCGCCGGGCGCGATGCGAGCGGCCGGCGCGCCGCGATTACCCCGGGCATCGGGACCGCGCGGGCAGACGAGGGCGATGCCGCACCGGCCGGCATGAAACGCAGATCGCTCGCCACGCCGACGCGCGGATCTCGCTCGGCCGTCGAAAGGAGTTCGGTCTTCAGGAAGGATTGGAGCGGGCGATGGGGATCGAACCCACGACATCCAGCTTGGGAAGCTGGCGTTCTACCGCTGAACTACACCCGCGCTCCGGCCTCTTGCGTAGCGCAGGTGCGGGTCCGGTGCAAGGACCCCGCGACGGCGGCCCGCGGCGGGCCGCTCGTCTCCCTCTCCGGGCGGCTCAGGCCTTCAGCGCGGCGGCCTCGGCGGCGAGGCGGGTGATCGTGTCGAAATCGCCGGCCTCGACGGCCTCCTTCGGCGCGACCCAGGAGCCGCCGACGCACAGGACGTTGGGAAGGGCGAGGTAGTCGCCGACATTCGTCATGGAGATGCCGCCGGTCGGGCAGAAGCGGATGGACTGGAAGACGGGCGCCAGCGCCTTGAGGAAGGGAACGCCCCCCAGCTGCTCGGCGGGGAAGAACTTCAGGAGCTCGTAGCCGGCCTCCATCATGCCCATCAGCTCGCTCGGGCTGGCCGCGCCCGGCAGGAGCGGAACCTCGCTGTCCTCGACATGGCGCACGAGGGCGTGCGTGGCCCCCGGCGAGACGACGAACCGGGCGCCCGCCTCCACCGCCTGATCGAACTGGCGCGGCGAGAGCACGGTGCCGGCGCCGCAGGTCGTCTCCGGCACTTCGTCGGCGACGGCGCGGATGGCCTCCAGCGCGGCGGGCGTGCGCAGCGTGATCTCGATGGAGACGAGCCCGCCCTTGGCGAGCGCGCGGGCAAGCTTCACCGCGCCGGCGACGTCCGCCACCGCCACGACCGGCATGACCGGCTGCGCGGTGAGGATGGCATGGAGGGCTTGCGTCTTCTGGGTCATCGCGGTCCGCCTCGGCGCTCGGAGCGCCGTGCGCCCTCAAGGGGCGCACGCGGGACGCTCGCTGTCGAATGATCGCGGCCTCCGTGCACACGGTCCGCGCGCGACCGTGTTAGCCCCGGCGTGGCGCCGGCGTCAAACGCGCGGGGGGGGGGGGTCCCGGACGGGGCGCGCCCCGCCTACCAGCCGCCGCCGAAGGTGCGGTAGAAGATGTGCTTGCCGATCCGGTCGACCTTCTCCATCGCCTGCGCCCAGCGCGGCTGGACATAGGTCGCGTGGTAATGGGTCGAGGAGCCGACCTCGGCGAGCCAGATCTGGCCGCGCGTCACCTGGTCGGCGACGGTCTTGGCGGCGTTCCAGGCCTTGGGGTCGGAGACGCGGTCGCGCAGCCCGTCGCAGGCGAAGGAGAACTGGCAGCGGTTGCGCCAGTCCTTGTTCTGGTAGACCACGCCGCAGATCGACTTCGGATAGGCCGGGTTGCGCACGCGGTTGAGAATGACCTGCGCGACGGCCGCCTGGCCGAGCGTCTTCTCGCCGCGGCTCTCGAAATAGATGCCGTTGGTGAGGCAGGTCTGCTCCTTCTCGGAGAAGACGGAGGCGGGCAGCGGCGTCGCGGCCCAGGCGTGGTCCTTGGCGCCGATCGGGGGCACGAAGGCCTGCGGCTGCTCCTTCAGGACCTTCTCGAAGAGCGTGGCGGAGCGGGCCGTCGCGCTCGTCGCCTCGGGCGCGTAGCCCAGCGCCTGCGGGCCGGTCGTCGGCTTCAGCGAGGCGAGGAGGAGTTCGTCGTTGCTGCGCCGCTCGGGGGCGAGCGCGGGGATCTTCGGCGGGCCCTTCAACTGGAAATTGGCGGCGACCGTGATGGCGTCGCGCGTTTCCGGCGTGATCTTGGCGAAGGCGGTGCGGATGCGCTCGCCGCCGCCGATGACGCGGCTGCCGAGAAGGCTCTGGCGCTCCATGATGGAGCCGGCGGCGAAGCCGCGCGGCGGCAGGTCGCTCGCCGGCGTCTGCGAGACCACGCGGCGGCCCTTGTCGGCGCGCTTGACGCGCGTCTCGTCGGGGCTGTTGGACACGGGCCCCTGCGAGGCGAGGGTGAAGAGGCGGCCGTCGGCGCCCATCAGGCCCCTGGAGCCGCGCCGGGCGGAGCCGTCCGGCGACAGGGCGATGTCCGCGGTCTCGAGCGAGGTGCCGGGCGCGGGAACGAAGAAGGCCTTCCAGCGGGCCGATTCACGGGCGCCGCCGAGGAGGCTCGTCATGTCCTGATGCGCGGCGGAAGTGGTGAGGACGGGAGTCAGGAGAAGTGCTGCGGCCGATGCAACGACAAATCGGGAAAAGCGGCCTCGCCATTCGAAGGTCAAACCCGGTCGTCCCCCTCGTTCATCTTCCCGCATCCTAACCCCACCGCCGCGTCGTTAACCACCGGATGCCGATCATCATCATCCATTAACCTTGACTCATGGTTAACGAATTGGGGTGTTTTCAAGACCGGCGGGGCTTTCTGGACGCATACGGGTTGGCCGGCTTGCGCAGTCCGAGCCGGATCGGCACGCCGTCGAGGCCGAAATCCTCGCGCAGCTTGTTGATGAGATAGCGCGTATAGGCGGTTCCGAGCGCCTCGGGCCGCGTCGTCGAGATCATGTAGGTCGGTGGCCGCGACTTGACCTGCGTCATGTATTTCACCGTCACGCGGCGCCCGGCGACGGCCGGCGGCGGGTGGTGGGCGACGACGCGCGAGAGCCACTGGTTGAGCTTGGCCGTGGAGACGCGCTTGTTCCAGAGTTCGTGCGTGTCGGCGACGGCCTTCATCAGCCGGTCGAGCCCCTCGCCGGTCTCGCCCGAGCAGGTGATGGCGCGGATTCCCCGCGCCTGCGGCAGAAGGCGGTCGGTCTTCTCGCGAAGGTCGGCGAGCACGGCCTGCCGGTCCTCCACGAGGTCCCATTTGTTGAAGGCGATGACGGGGGCCCGGCCCTCGCGCACCACGAGATCGACGATGGACAGGTCCTGCTTCTCGAAGGGGATCGTCACGTCGAGCACGATGACGACGACCTCGGCGAACTTGATCGCGCGCAGCGCGTCGGCGACGGAGAGCTTCTCGAGCTTCTCCTGCACCCGCGCCTTGCGGCGAAGGCCGGCCGTGTCGAACATCTTCACCCGGCGCCCGCGCCACTCCCACTCCACCGAGATGGAATCGCGCGTGATGCCCGCTTCCGGGCCCGTCAGCAGGCGGTCCTCGCCGAGATAGCGGTTGACGAGGGTGGACTTGCCCGCGTTCGGCCGCCCGACGATGGCGATGCGCAGCGGCTTGGTGGCGTCGTAGGGCGGGATCACCTCCTCGACGTCCGGATCCTCCGGGTCGGTGCCCTCGGGCAGGGCGATGCCGGTCTCGCGCTCGGCCTGGATCTCGCGGCGGGTCTTCTTCACGCGGAAGGCGGCGCGGCCGAGCGCCTCCACCAGCGCGTCGCGCAGGTCCCCCATGCCCTCGCCGTGCTCGGCGGAGATCGCGACGGGGTCGCCGAGGCCGAGCGAGTAGCTGTCGAAATAGCCCGCGTCCGAGCCCCGCGCCTCGGCCTTGTTGGCGACGAGGATCACCTTGGCGGCCTTGCGCCGCAGGAGTTCGGCGAAGGTGAGGTCGGCCGGCGTCAGGCCGCTCTTCACGTCGATCATGAAGAGGCAGAGATCCGCGGAGGAAATGGCCTCCTCGGTCTGGGCGCGCATGCGCCCCTCCAGCGTCTCGGCGCCGGCCTCCTCGAGGCCGGCCGTGTCCATCACCTCGAAGGCGATGTCGAGGAGATGGGCGTCGCCCGGACGCCGGTCGCGCGTGACGCCCGGCCGGTCGTCGACGAGGGCGAGGCGCTTGCCGACGAGGCGGTTGAACAGGGTGGACTTGCCGACATTCGGGCGTCCGATGATGGCGATGGTGACCATGCCCTCGACTTTCGTGTCTCGCCGCGGGGCGGGATCAGTTGGTGCCCGGGGCCGGGGCGGCGGGGGCGGCGGGCGTCTCGGCCGGCGCCGCAGCGGCGGCCGCCGGGGTGGCAGGCGTGGCGGGGGCCGGCGCGGGCGCCGCGCCCGCGATCACGTCGAGGACGACGCGGGCGCGGGTGGAGATGCCGTTCGGCGTGCCCTGGTCGTCGAGAAGGCCCTGCAGGAGCGTGCGGGCCTCCTCGCCGGCGCCCGCCTTGTAGGCGCTGAGCGCCAGCGCCTCGCGCGCGGCGTAGCGCATCGCCTCGCCCTCGGCGTTCAGCCGCCCGACGCGGGCGAGCACGTCGTCGCGCGTGCCGGTGTCGACGAGGATATAGGCCGCGCGCACGGCGGCGAGATCGCGCAGCGCCTGCGCCACCGAACCGTCGTTCGCCACCGCGTCGAAACTCGCGACCGCCTCGGGCAGCTTGCCCTCGGCCTGCTCGAGCTCGGCGATGCGAAGGCGGGCGAGATCGGGATAGGCGCCGACATCCTCGGCGACGATCGCCTGGAGCGCCGTCACCGCCTCGGCGGACTGTCCGGCCTCGGCGAGGTCGAGCGCGGCGAGATAGCGGTCGCCCGCCGCGTCGGCCTCAGCGCTGCGGTAGCTCTGCCAGCCGACGATGGCGGCCGTCGCCACGACGACGAGGATGGCGGCGACGAGGAGCCAGAGGCCGAAGCGCGTCCACACCGCGCGCACGCGGTCCTGGCGCATCTCCTCGTTGACTTCGCGGATGAAACTGTCGTTGCTCATGCCCGTCCACTCTTGCCGTCGTCCGCCGGCAGGGAACATTCCCCCTCTATGACCCGGCCGGGTGCTTGAGGGTCTTCTAACGATTTTTGGCGCAACGGGAAGGACCGGGCCGATTCGCGTTGCCGCGAGGCCCTCCGGAACCCGGCAAGCGCCCGGAAAGGACGACGCGATGACGGCGACACGTGCGACGGTTCTGGGCGGCGCTGCGGGCGCGCTTCTCCTGGCCGCCGGCTGCTCGGGAACGCAGGAGCGCCGGGCCGAACTGCCGCCGCTGCCGCCCGCCCCCGCGATCGGCGCGCCCGCGGCGCCAGGCTACGGCACGCCGCCCGGCCTGCCCGGCGGCATGGCCGGAACGCCGGTCGCCGGCGGCCTCGGCGGACCGGTCGGCGGACCGCCCGCCACGGCCGGATGCGACGCCGGTGCCGCGCAGGGCGTCGTCGGCCGGCTCGGCAACGTGGCGGCGAGCGACGAGGCCAAGAGCCTGTCGGGCGCCGCCAGCGTGCGCGTCCTCTATCCCAACCAGCCGATCACGCAGGAATTCATCGGCACGCGCCTCAACCTCGAGACCAACGACGAGAATATCGTGGTGCGCGTGCGCTGCGGGTAAGCCGGCTCTCCGAGCCCGGCGCCGTCCGCCTTCGACGAAGGGCGTCTTGCCCGCCGCGCGCGGTCATGGTCGAACCGGAGCATGGAAACGCTCGACGGTACCTACGACTTCGTGATCCTCGGCGCCGGCACGGCCGGATGCGTCCTGGCCGAACAGCTGACCGCCTCGGGGCGCCACCGCGTCCTCGTGCTGGAAGCGGGCGGGCGCGACGACTGGATCTGGTTCCACATCCCGGTCGGCTATCTCTTCGCCATCGGCAATCCGCGCGCCGACTGGATGTTCAGGACCGAGGCCGAACCCGGCCTCAACGGGCGCGCCCTCTCCTATCCGCGCGGCAAGGTGATCGGCGGCTCCTCGGCCATCAACGCCATGATCGCCATGCGCGGCCAGGCGGCCGACTACGATGGCTGGCGCGCGCTCGGCCTGCCCGGCTGGGGCTGGAGCGACGTGCTGCCGCTGTTCCGCGCCATGGAGGATCATTTCCTCGGCGACAGCGAGCATCACGGCGTCGGCGGCGGCTGGCGCGTGGAGGCGCCGCGCCTCTCCTGGCCGGTGCTCGACGCCGTGCATGCGGCGGCCGTCGAGATGGGCGTTCCGGCCAATGCCGACTTCAACCGCGGCGACAACGAGGGCGCGGGCTATTTTCACGTGAACCAGAAGCTCGGCCGGCGCTGGTCGGCGGCGCGCGGCTTCCTGAAACCCGCGCTGAAGCGGCCGAACATGCGGCTCGTCACCCATGCCATGGTCGAGCGGCTGGTGGTGGAGGACGGGCGCGTCGTGGGCGTGCGCTACCGCCGCGACGGCGTCTCGCGCGAGGTGCGCGCCGGGCGCGAGGTGATCCTCGCGTCCGGCGCCATCGGCTCGCCGCAGATCCTCCAGCTGTCCGGCATCGGGCCGGCGGCCGAGCTTTCCCGGCTCGGCATCGCCCCCGTCCTCGACGCGCCGGGCGTCGGCGCCAACCTGCAGGACCATCTCCAGCAGCGCGCGATCTACAAGGTGAGCGGCATCCGCACGCTGAACGAGACCTATTGGTCGCTGCCGCGCCGGGCGCTGATGGGGCTCGACTACGCCTTCCGCCGCCGCGGGCCGCTGACCATGGCGCCCTCGCAGCTCGGCATCTTCATGCGCTCGCGCGCCGGCCTGAACCGGGCCGACATCCAGTTCCACGTCCAGCCCCTCTCGCTCGACAAGTTCGGCGAGCCGCTGCATCGCGAGCCGGCCATCACGGTCAGCGCCTGCAACCTGAGACCCACCTCGCGCGGCACGGTGCGCCTGCGCTCGACCGAGCCCGGCGAGGCGCCGATCATCGCGCCGAACTACCTGTCGACCGAGGAGGACCGGCGCGTGGCCGCCGACGCCATCCGCCAGACGCGCCGGCTCATGGCTCAGCCCGCGCTCGCCCTCTACGGGCCGCGGGAGATCCTGCCCGGCCCCGGCACGGGCGACGACGAGGCGGCGCTCGCCAAGGCCGCCGGCGATATCGGCACCACGATCTTCCATCCCGTCGGCACCGCCCGCATGGGGGCCGACGACGAGCCCGGCGCCGTCCTCGACGCGCGTCTGCGCCTGCGCGGCCTGCCGGGCCTTCGCGTCGTCGACGCCTCGATCATGCCGACGATCACGTCGGGCAACACCAACACGCCGACGGCGATGATCGCCATGAACGGGGCGCGGATGATCCTGGAGGACGCCGCGCGCTGAACGCATGGGGCGCCGGGCCTCGCGGGCGTCTTCCGCAGCGCATGAGGCTGCGCTAGAGGGCTGGCCGACCGGCGCCGACGCGCCCGACGCCGCCGCCGAGGACACCATGCTCCTGCCCACCGCCCGATCGCTGCGCCTCTCCGGCCCCGGCCGGTGCGCGCCCCTTCCATGGGTCCCGGCGCTGCACCGGGTCGACGAAGCGATCGGGGCCTTCTGCCGGGCGCGGATCCTCGGCATTCCCGCCCCGCTCCTCTTCGTCGGGATCGTGCTCCTGAGCAATCTGGGGCTGAACCTTGCGACGGGCGTCGCCGCCGCCGCCGACGACCGCGAGCAGCTGACCTATGCCGGCGCCTGGGCGCTCGGCTATAGCGGGGTGCAGCCGCCGCTCCACACCTGGATCGTGCGCCTCGTCGCGCTGGTGGCGGGCGAACAGCTCGCCGCGGTCTATATCGCCCGCTTCGCCGTCCTCTTCGGCGTCTTCGCCGCCACCTGGACGGCCGCGCGCATCCTGCGCCTGTCGCGCGAAGCCTCGGCCGCGGCCATGCTCGGCCTCTTCCTCCTGCCGCAGATCGGCTGGGAGGCGCAGCGCACCTTCTCCCATTCGCTCACCGCCATGCTGGGCTGCCTGTGCGTCTTCGCCGTCCTGGCGCGGCTCCTGCGGGCGCCTTCGGCAGGAGACGGGGCGGCGCAGGCGCCGGCCTCGCCCGGCCTCCACGTGGCGCTCGGCCTCGCGGCGGCGGCCGCGCTTCTGGGCAAGTACAATAGCGGCCTCTTCCTCCTCGCCGCCGCGATCGCGCTCGCCACGCAGCCGGCGCTCGCCCGCCGCCTCTCGCCGCGCGGGCTCCTCCTGTCGCTCGCCACGGCCGCGCTCGTCCTCGCCGCCCCGGCGCTCTGGCTGATGGACCATGCCGAACGTCTCGGCGACAGCGCCGGCAAGTTCGCCTTCGGCGCCGCGGGATCCTTCCTCGGCGACCGCGCCGCCGGCCTTCTCGACCTCGCCGGCCAGACCGCCCTGTATGTCGCGCCTCTCGTGGCGGTGGCGATCCTCGCGGGCGGACGCCGCGCCCTGCGGCGCAACGCCGAAGCGCCGGGGGATGCCGCCTGCCGCCTGGCCGCGCGCTCGATCCTCGTCGGCCTCGGTCTCGCCGCCCTGGCGGTCGCGGCGAGCGGCGCGACGCAGGTGAAGATCTACTGGCTGCACCCCGTCCTCATCCTCAGCCCCCTCGCGGTGGCCGCATCGCTCGGCCCGCGCGACGGGAGCGCGGCGCCCAGGGCGATCGTCGCCGCCGGCCTGATCGTCGGCCCGCTGACCACCGCGATCTTCGCGGCGCGCCTGTTCGGCTTCGGCCATTGAGGGCCGCGCCGCCGCCCTCTCTGACGCCCTCCCGGCGGCCTTCCGCATCTTTCCATTGACGTAAACGGAAGAACGCTCGCTTTTCCCGTCCGGCATGCTAGCCTGCTCCAAAAACAGTGGGAGGAGGTGGGCGTCATGCACAGGCCCTGGTTGTCGCAATATCCCGAAGGCGTGCCGCACGACCTGCCGGAAATCGCCTATACGAGCCTCGTCGAGCTGTTCGACGAGGCGTTCCGCCTGCATGGCCCCAAGCCCGCCTTCCGCTTCATGGGCGCGGTTCTGACCTTCGCGGCCCTCGACGAGGCCTCGCGCCGCTTCGCCTCCGCCCTCCAGGCCAGCGGCCTGAAGCCGGGCGACAGGGTCGCGCTGATGATGCCGAACGTCTTCCAGTATCCGGTGGCGGTCGCCGGCGTCCTGCGGGCGGGCATGGTCGTCGTCAACACCAACCCGCTCTACACGCCGCGCGAGCTGCAGCACCAGCTGAAGGACAGCGGCGCGGCGGCCATCGTCATTCTGGAGAACATGGCCGCCACGCTCGCCGAATGCCGGGCGCAGGTGCCGGAGCTTCGCCACGTCGTGGTGACCTCGCTCGCCGAGATGCTGCCCTTCCCCAAGCGCCTCGTCGTCGACTTCGTCGTGCGCCGCGTGAAGAAGATGGTGCCGCCCTACGATCTGCCGGGCGCCGTCGGCTGGAAGGCCTTCATGGCCCGCGGCGGCACGGCGCCCCGCCCCGCCGGCACCGCGCTCGACGATGTCGCGGTGCTGCAATATACGGGCGGCACGACGGGCGTCGCCAAGGGAGCGATGCTGACGCACCGCAATCTCGTCGCCAATGTCCTGCAGTCGCAGGCCTGGTACGAGCCGGCGCTCGCCAAGGTGCCCGCGAGCGAGCAGGTCAACACCGTCTGCGCCCTGCCGCTCTACCATATCTTCGGCTTCACCGTGAACATGCTGCTCTCGATGCGTCTCGGGGGCTGCAACATCCTCATCCCCAACCCGCGCGACATCCCGGCCCTCCTGAAGGAGCTGAAGCGCCAGCGCTTCCACTCCTTTCCCGCCGTGAACACGCTGTTTGCCGCCATCGCCCGCCACCCGGAGGCCAAGAGCGTCGACTGGTCGGGCCTCATCCTGTCGGTGGGCGGGGGCATGGCCGTGCAGGCGGCGGTCGCCGAGCGCTGGCGCGCCCTCACCGGCTGCTCGATCTGCGAGGGCTACGGCCTGTCGGAGACCTCGCCCTCGGCGAGCTGCAACTCCGTCCTCTCGCCCGACTATACCGGCACGATCGGCGTCCCCATCCCGTCCACGATCTTCCGCATCCTCGGCGAAGACGGCGCGGATGTGCCGCTCGGCGAGCCCGGCGAGATCGCCATCAGCGGCCCGCAGGTGATGGCCGGCTACTGGAACCGGCCGCGCGAGACCCGCGAGGCGCTGACGCCGGACGGCTATCTCCTCACCGGCGACATCGGCATCATGGACGAGCGCGGCTCCGTGCGCATCGTCGACCGCAAGAAGGACATGATCAACGTCTCGGGCTTCAACGTCTATCCCAACGAGGTCGAGGACGTGGTGACGCGCATGCCCGGCGTCGCCGAGGCCGCGGCCATCGGCGTGGCGGACGAGAATTCCGGCGAGGCGGTGAAGCTCTTCGTCGTGCGCAGCGACGCAGGCCTTACAGCCGAGGGGGTCAAGGCCTACTGCCGGGAGAACCTCACCGGCTACAAGCGCCCGCGCGAGATCGAGTTCCGCGACGAGCTGCCCAAGACCGGGGTCGGCAAGATCCTGCGCCGCGCGCTGCGCGACTGAGCCGCCATCGCGCCGAAGCGCTCCGCGCTCGCCCCGAGCGGTCGCGGGCCGGCGCGCGCCTCCCCATCCCGCCCGCCTCGATTCGCCCGCCGCCCTTGCGGGCGGGCGCCCTTCTTGTATCCTCGGCCCAACCATGACGGCCGACCGCTCGAAAACCCCCAGCGCGTCGAAGGGGTTGTCGTTTTCTTCGCGAGGAGTGAAATCTCCTCTTCCCATTCATCGTCCCGTCGCATATATCCCCATCACCGGCGGCGAGAAGCCGACCCGGTCGTGACGCGGGGTGGAGCAGCCCGGTAGCTCGTCAGGCTCATAACCTGAAGGTCACAGGTTCAAATCCTGTCCCCGCAACCAAGATGAAGCGAACCCCCGTCCCTCGTGGCGGGGGTTTTGCTTTGCGCCCTGGCGCAGGCCGGACGCACGGCAGGATCGCCGGCCGGTTCCGGCCGGCTCCTCGCTTTTCCCGCCGCCGTGCCGGAACCCTCGCCTGCCGTCCGCCCTTCCCTGACTGTTCCGAGCCGCATAGGTTTCGGCGCGAGCCCGATCACCGAACCGCCATGGCGCCCGCGCAGCGGGGCGCAGATGGCCGAGGCACGGGCCAGGGCCGTGGCAGGAGCGATGGCGTGGCCTTGCGGCGCGCGGCCGGAGGGGGAACCGCGGACGGCTCCGTCCGTGCCGCTTTGCAAGTGCAAACCGATCGCGCCACGGGGTATGCGTCGATGGAAGAGCCGAGGCGACGGGCAGTGACGATGGATGGACGGACGAGCCTAGCGAACGAGACGGACGTCGCGGGAAACCTGGACGCCGGCGGCGGCGATCTCTTCCGCGCCATCGCCAACTCGATCGACCAGATGGTCTGGTCGACGCGCCCCGACGGGTTCCACGACTACTACAACGACCGCTGGTACGAGTTCACGGGCGTCCCCGCCGGCTCGACCGACGGCGAGGGCTGGAACGGCATGTTCCATCCCGAAGACCAGGAGAAGGCCTGGGCGGTCTGGCGCCAGAGCCTGGAGACCGGCGAGCCCTATCGCATCGAATACCGCCTGCGCCATCGCTCGGGCGCCTATCGCTGGGTGCTGGGGCGCGCCCAGCCGATCCGCGACGCTTCCGGGCGCATCGCGCGCTGGTTCGGCACCTGCACCGACATCCAGGAGATCGTCGACGCGCGCGAGGTGCTGGCCCGCTCGCGCGACGAGCTGGAAGCCCTCGTTGCCGAGCGCACCGCCGACCGCGACCGCTTCTGGACGAACTCGCGCGACCTCATCGTCCTCGTCGACGCGCAGAACGTCGTGCGGGCCGCGAGCCCCTCCTTCGAGACGATCCTCGGCCACCCGCCCCGGACCCTCGTCGGCCTGTCCTCGCTCGACCTCATCCATCCCGACGACGCGCCCTCCTCGAGCGAGGCGCTGTCCGAGGCCTTCGAGAAGGCCAACCTCACCGACTTCGAGAACCGCTACCGCCACGCCGACGGGTCCTATCGCTGGATCTCCTGGCACACGGCGCGCGAGGGCGACTACGTCTACGGCTACGGGCGCGACGTGACCGCCGCGCGCTGCCAGGCGGAGGAACTCGCCACCGCCCAGGACCTGCTGCGCCAGGCCCAGAAGATGGAGGCCGTGGGCCAGCTGACGGGCGGCGTCGCGCACGACTTCAACAATCTCCTGCAGATCATCACCGGCAGTCTCGACCTCATCCTGCGCCGCCTGCCGGAGGACGAGACGCGGCTGCGGCGCGCGGCGACCAACGCGATGACCGGCGCCACGCGCGCCGCCGCCCTCACCCACCGCCTTCTCGCCTTCTCGCGCCGCCAGCCGCTGCAGCCGCGCCCCGTCGAGGTCAATCGCCTCGTCACCGGCATGTCGGAGCTCCTGGAGCGCTCGCTCGGCGCCACGATCTCCATCGAGACGGTCCTGGCCGGCGGCCTGTGGCAGGTGGAGGCCGACCCGAACCAGCTCGAGAACGCGATCCTGAACCTTGCCGTCAACGCCCGGGACGCGATGCCGGACGGCGGGCGGCTGACGATCGAGACCGGCAACAGCCATCTGGACGCCGGCTACGCCCATCACCATGCCGAGGTCACGCCCGGCCAGTACGTCCTCCTCTCGGTGACCGACACCGGCACCGGCATGGACGCGCAGACCCTGTCCAAGGTCTTCGAGCCCTTCTTCACCACCAAGGAGGTCGGCAAGGGCACCGGGCTCGGCCTCAGCCAGGTCTACGGCTTCGTCAAGCAGTCGGGCGGCCATGTGAAGCTCTATTCGGAGCCGGGCCAGGGCACGAGCGTCAAGATCTACCTGCCCCGGCGCCTCACCGACGGCGCGCAGGAGGAGGAGGAGGCCGCGCAGATCGTGCCGGGCGGCTCGCAGCGCGAGACCATCCTCGTCCTGGAGGACGACGAGGCCGTGCGCGCCTATTCCGTCGAGGTCCTGCGCGATCTCGGCTACGGGGTCGTGGAGGCGGGCGACGGGCCGGCGGCCCTGCGCATCCTGGCCGAGCAGGGCGAACGGATCGACCTCCTCTTCACCGACGTCGTCCTGCCCGGCGGGCTGGACGGGGCGGAGGTCACGCGCCGCGCGCGGGCCGCCCTGCCGGACCTGAAGGTCCTCTTCACCACCGGCTACGCGCGCAACGCCATCGTCCACCAGGGCCGCCTCGATCCGGGCGTCGCCCTCCTCACCAAGCCCTTCACCTATGCCGATCTCGCGACGCGGGTGCGCGACATCCTCGACGCGCCCTGACCCGCACGGCCGCGCGGACCGGCCGTTTCGGCGGGTCTTACGCGCGTCATCGCGGCGTGCGATGAAGGGCGGTGCGGATCGGCGGGGCTATCGGTTGCAGAACGGGTCAGGAGCGTATCGCGATCCGCGTCCGGCCGTCGCGGCAGGGGCGCCGGCGCTTGCGTCGCGCGCCGGAATCTGCATGAAGAGCGCCCAGCCGCGCGACCGGGGCCTTGCTCGGAACCTCGCGCCACACATCTTGGGTCAAGGCTCGATCGCTACGATACCGCCCGCGACCGCAAACCCGACCGGCCGGCCCTCCTCCGGACCGTTCGGAACCGCCGCCGGCGCACGGGACTTGAGGCGCGCCTTCGCGATGCAGGACAGTTTCACCCCATGAGCATTCCCGAGACGGACGCCGCGCTTGGCCACCGGACAGATGCGGCCGATGCCGGGCACGCGCGCCACGGCCTCTTCGGCCTGACGCTCGGCAGCGTCGGGGTCGTCTACGGCGACATCGGCACGAGCCCGCTCTACGCGATGAAGGAGTCCATCCTCCATGTCGGCGAGAACCCGACGCCGGCGGAGATCATCGGCATCGTCTCGCTGCTCGTCTGGTCGCTGATCGTCGTGGTGACGCTGAAATACGTCTTCCTCGTGCTGCGGGCCGACAACCAGGGCGAAGGCGGCGCGCTTTCGCTCATGGCACTGACGCAGAAGGCGCTCTCCAAGCCGAGCCGCACCGTCCTCTTCCTCGGCATGATCGCCGCCGCCCTCTTCTACGGCGACGCCATCCTGACGCCGGCCGTCTCGGTCCTCTCGGCGGTCGAGGGCCTGAAGGTCGCCGCGCCCGGGCTCGACCAGTTCATCGTGCCCATCGCCATCGTCATCATCGTCGGCCTCTATGCCGTGCAGTCCTTCGGCACGGCGAGCGTGGCGCGCTTCTTCGGCCCGATCATGGTGATCTGGTTCCTCGTGCTCGGCATCATCGGCCTCTACCACATCGGCGACGCGCCGCAGATCGCGGAGGCGCTGAACCCGCTCAACGCGCTGACCTTCATGTTCGGCGAGGGCATCGTCGGCTTCACCGTGCTCGGCTCGGTCTTCCTCGCCGTCACCGGCGTGGAGGCGCTCTATGCGGATATGGGCCATTTCGGCAAGAAGCCGATCCGCATGGCCTGGCTGGCCTTCGTCGGCCCCTGCCTCCTCCTCAACTATCTCGGCCAGGGCGCCTTCGCGCTTTCCGATCCCGCGGTGGTGAAGGACCTGTTCTTCCTCTCCGTGCCCGAATGGGCCCGCCTGCCGCTCGTGCTCCTGGCCACCGTCGCCACCATCATCGCCGGACAGGCCGTCATCACCGGCGCCTATTCCCTGACCCAGCAGGCGATCCAGATGCGCCTCCTGCCGCGCCTGCAGATCGAGCACACGAGCGCCAAGGAGCGCGGGCAGATCTACCTGCCCACCGTGAACTGGCTGATGATGATCGGCGTCGTCCTGCTCATCCTGTTCTTCCAGTCCTCCTCGGCGCTGGCCTCGGCCTACGGCATCGCCGTCACCGGCACGATGATCGTCACCTCGATCCTGGCCATCGTCGTCTTCGCCTATGGCTGGCGCTGGGGCCTCGGCCTGTCGCTCGCCGTCTTCCTGCCCTTCCTGGCGATCGACTCGGCGTTCCTGGCGGCCAACATCCTGAAGATCGCCGACGGCGGCTACCTGCCGCTGGTCGTGGGCGCCGTCATCGTCCTCCTGATGTGGGTGTGGATGCGCGGCGTCGACGTGCTCGCCCGCCGCTCGGCCGAGCAGTACATGCCGCTCGACGTCTTCATCCGCTCGATGCAGAGTTCCTCGGTCACGCGCGTCTCGGGAACGGCCATGTTCCTGACCTCCACGCCCGACCAGGTGCCCTCGGCACTCCTCCACAACCTCAAGCACAACCGCGTCCTCCACGAGAAGAACGTCGTCGTCACCATCCGCACCGCCGACACGCCCTATGTCGACGAGGAGACGCGCATCGTCTACGAGCCGCTCGGCCCCGGCTTCTCGCGCATCGAGCTGAACTACGGCTTCATGGAGGAGCCCAACCTCATCCACGCGCTGATCCGCCTGCGCGAGAAGGGCGTGAAGTTCGACGTCATGTCGACGACCTTCTTCGTCGGCCGGCGCTCCATCAAGTCGGCCGAACGCGGGCCGATGCCGCGCTGGCAGAGCAAGCTCTTCATCCGCATGGCGCGCCGCTCCTACGACGCGATCGAGTATTTCCGCATCCCGGCCAACCGCGTGGTGGAACTCGGCACCTACGTCACGCTCTGACGCGCGCGTTCAGCGCGCGGCCGCCTCGCGTTCGAGCAGCGCGACGGCGGCCGCGACCCCGTCGATGACAGGCAGGCCGAAGCGGCGCGTATAGGTCTGGGCGAGATCGGCCATGCCCGCGCAGCCGAGCACCACGGCCGAGATCCCGTCCTCGGCGATCGCCGCCTCGATCTCGGCGCCCACCTTCTCGCGCGCCGCCTCGCCCTCCTCCTCCAGCGCCAGGACCGGCACCTGCGAGGCGCGCACGCGCGCGCGCATGGCCGCCAGCCCATAGGCGCCGATATTGGCGTCGAGGATCGGCACCGAGACGGCAAGCGTCGTCACCACCGAGAAGCGGTGCCCCGCCTCGGCCGCCGCGCGGTAGCCCGCCTCGCCGATGCCGACGACGGGGCGCGCGGTGAGCGCGCGCGCCGGCGCCAGACCCGTATCGTCGAAGCAGGCGATGGCGAACCCGTCCATGGCGCCGGCATTGGCCTCGATCAGCGCCAGGAGCCCCGGCACCGCCGCCTCGCCATCCGCCTCGCCCTGGATGGAGGGCGGGCCGTCCGCGTTGGTCAGCGCCACGATCCGCGTGCCCGGCGATGCGGCCCGGCGCGCGGCGGCGGCGATCTTCTCGGTCATGGAGGCGGTGGCATTGGGGTTGATGAAGCAAAGGCGCATGGCGAAACGGTCCGTTGGGAGCGCCATGCGCCCCTCGGGACGCACGAGTGGCGCTCCATCCATCGATCTGCAGAGCCGCCGGAGGACGCGGCGGGGGAGGAAGAGGGGCGGCGACGGGCCGGGGCCGTCAGACCCCGCGCCCGGCATCCGAGGCGCCGCGCATGCGGCGGCGGCGCAGATAAAGGCCGGTGCCGAGCGTCAGGCCGATGACGAGGAAGGAGACGGTCGTCGTCATCGTGCCGAGCGCGTAGATCGCGGGCGTCGTCACGGTCGAGGTCAGGCCCTGGAGTTCGAGCGGCAGCGTGTTCGGGCCGCCGATGGCCTGGCTGGTGCGGGCGATCTCGTCCCAGGAGAGGGTGAAGCCGAACAGCGCCACGCCGATGAGATAGGGCGCGATGATCGGCAGCACGACATGGCGCAGCGTCTGCCAGGGGCCGGCGCCGAGGTCGCGCGCGGCCTCCTCGTAGGCCGGGTTGAAGCGGTTGAAGACGGCGAACATGATGAGCATGCCGAAGGGCAGCGTCCAGGTGAGATGGGCGCCGAGCGCGGAGGTGAAGAGGCCCATGGACGATTGATAGCCCGCGCCGCCGAGCCCGCTGGCCTTCACGAAGTCGTCGAGGATGCGGAACTCGAGCGCGATGCCCAGCGAGACGACGATGGAGGGCAGGATGAGGCTGGCGATGGCGGTGTAGAAGAGGAGCGTCGAGCCGACGAAGCGGCGGCGGAAGGCGAGCCCGGCCATCAGCGAGACGACGACGGTCAGGACCGTCACGATCAGCCCGAGCCGCAGCGAGCGCGCGAAGGCCGCCCAGACGTCGACCACGCCGAGCCCCTGCCAGAGCACGCCGAACCAGTGCAGCGACAGGCCGCGCATCGGGAAGGTCATGCCCCCTTCCGGCCCCTGGAAGGAGAGGATGAAGATCGTCAGCGTCGGCCCGTAGAGGAAGGCCACGAAGAGCGCGAAGAAGAGCGCCAGCGGAAGGAAGGCGCGGCTGCGGCGGTCGCCCATGGCTCACAGCTCCTTGCGGATGTCGACGACGCGCGTCAGCGCGAAGATGATGAGAAGGACGGTGGCGAGCAGGACCACGGCATTGGCGGCGGCCACGGGGAACTGCAGATAGCTGATCTCCACCGAGATCGTCTTGCCGACCGAGGCGATCTGCTGGCCCCCCATCAGGCCGATCGTGATGAAATCGCCCATCACGATGGTGACGACGAAGATCGAGCCGATGGCGATGCCCGTCTTGGACAGGGGCACGATCACGTTCCACAGGATCTGCCAGCCGCTCGCGCCCGCGTCCCGCGCCGCCTCGATCAGCGAGCGGTCGATGCGCAGCATGGAATTGTAGATCGGCACGACCATGAAGAAGGTGAAGAGGTGGACGAAGGTCAGCCCCACCGAGAAGGAGGAGTAGAGGAGCCAGTCGAGCGGCGTGTCGATCAGGCCCGCCCCGATCAGCGTCTGGTTCACCAGGCCCTCGCGGCCGAGGAGCGGGATCCAGGAGATCATGCGGATGACGTTGGAGGTCCAGAAGGGCACGGTGCAGACGAGGAAGAGCGCCGACTGGATTTCCGGGCTGCGCACCTCGAAGGCGAGGAAATAGGCGATGACGAAGCCGATCCCGAGCGTCAGCACCCAGACCGCGAGACAGAAGGTCAGCGTCGAGAGATAGGTCTTGAACGTGGTGCAGAGCGCCGGCAGGCGGGTGATGCAGCGGTCGAACACGTCGAGATAGTTCTGCACCGTAAAGGCCGGCTGGATCTGGTAGTTCTCGTAGGTCCAGAAGCTCACCACCACGATGAGGACGAGCGGGATCACCAGGAACAGCAGGAAGATCAGCGCCAGCGGCATGGCCTGGAGATAGGGGACGACCCCGTTGCGGGACGATGCGGCCATGCGGGGCTCCGGCTCTGATGGTGGCTTGGGCAGGGCTGCCGCCCCGGACCCGTCTCCGCCCCCGATCCCCGGGTCGGGCCGCCGGCCAGTCCCGGGAGGGCGAAGACGGATGGGGGCGAGGGGACGCGGATCCCCTGGCGGGGATGCAGGGGACCCGCGTCCCCCGCCGATCGCTGCGAGCCTCAGGCCGCGACGAACTCGTTCCACTTGCGGATCATGTAGGCGTCCTCGTCCATCACCGCGTTCCAGCAGGCGACGGCGCCCATGCGCTGCTCGTAGGAGCCGCCGTCGCGGGTCGCGCCCTTGAGGGCGATGATCTGGCCCTGCGGAGACTTGATGTCCTGGCTCGCGGGCTTGCCCTCCATCCAGTAGGCCCATTCGTAGGGCTCCATGGAGGCCTTGGCGGTCGGCAGAACGCCGGAATAGTAGCCCTGGCGGTTGAGGAAGGCGCCGGCCCAGCCGGAGAGGAACCAGTTGACGAACTCGTAGGCCGCGTCGAGCTTGCGGCCCTCGAGCGTGGCGGGGAGCGCGAAGCCGGAGGCCCAGGCGCGATAGCCTTCCTTCAGCGGCTGGAAGACGCAGTCGATGCCCTTGGAGCGCACCGCCGTGACGGCCGGCGACCACATGGACTGGATGACCGTCTCGCCCGACGACATCAGGTTGACGCTCTCGTTGAAGTCGGACCAGAGGGCGCGGAACTGCCCGGCTTCCTTGGCCTCGATCAGCGTCTCGATCGTCATGTCGATCTCGTCGCGGGTCATGTTGCCCTTGTCGGGATATTTGTACTTGCCGGTCGCCTCGATCACCATCGCCGCGTCCATGATGCCGATGGAGGGGATGTTGAGGATGGAGGCCTTGCCCTTGAACTCGGGGTTCAGGAGCTCGGCCCAGCTCTCGATCGGGCGCTTGATGAGGTCGGGCCGGATGCCGAGCGTGTCGGCATTGTAGGTCGTGGGGATCAGCGAGATCCACTCGGTCGGACTCGCCGAGAAGGTCTTGGACTTGTTGCCTTCCAGATAGAGCACCTTCCAGGGCGCGGTGCCCTGGTCGCCGATCTTGCGGCCGTCGATCTCGCCCTTGGTGAAGACCGGCGTGATATTGTCGAATTCCTTGATGCGCTTGGCGTCCATGCCCATCAGGTTGCCGGTCGGCACGAACTTCTTCAGCGAGAAATATTCCGTGTCGACAATGTCGAACGTGTTCGGCTGGGTGATGATGCGCTTGGTCACCTCGTCGGTCGTGACGGGCACGTATTCGATGGTGATGCCGAGGTCTTCCTTGACCTTGTCGGCGATCTCCTTGGACTGGTTCACCGCCGTGCCGAGATAGCGCAGCGTCACCGCCTCCTGGGCGCGCACGTACGGAAAGCCCGTGATGGCGCCCGAGCCGAGCGCGGTGCCGGCGACAGCGGCGGCCGAGGTCTTGAGGAAGCTGCGGCGGTCCATGCTCGGCGTCTTGGTCTCGGTCATCTGTCGTCCTCCTGGATCGAAGAAAGGGGGTCTGGATGCATCGTCCGCCCCGGGGGCCGGCGTGCCGGCTCGGGCGGAAGGGTCAGGCGCGGGCGCCAAGCGCGTATTCGTCGGCAAGCGACCAGTGGATCGGGCGCGTCTCGCCGAGCCCGGCGGGCTGCGGGAAATACTGCTCTTCCGGGATCACGGCGGTGATCTCGCCGGCCGTCGGGCTCGCGAGCACCACGGTCACGGTCGCGCCCTGGTATTCGACGCCCCGCACCTCGCCGGCGAAGGTGCGCGTGCCCTCGCCGCCGACGCCGAGGCGCACCCGGTCGGCGCGCACGGTGACCTCGCCGGCGCCCATCGGCACGACGTTGTGGCCGCCCATGAAGCGGGCGACGAAGGCGGTGGCCGGCCGGTGGAACACGTCCTGCGGCGTGCCGGCCTGCTCGATGCGACCGTCCTTCATGATGACGACGAGGTCGGCGAGCGCCATCGCCTCGTCCTGGCCGTGGGTCACGTGCAGGAAGGAGATGCCGAGCTCGCGCTGCAGGCGCTTGAGCTCGGTGCGCACCTTCAGGCGCAGGAACGGATCGAGCGCCGAGAGCGGCTCGTCGAGAAGGAGGATGCCGGGATCGGTGACGAGCGCGCGCGCCAGCGCCACGCGCTGCTGCTGCCCGCCCGAGAGCTGGGCCGGCATGCGGCTCTCGAACTTCGTCAGGTCGACGAGCTCCATCACGCTGCGCGCCTTGGCGTGGCGGGCCGCCTTGTCGACACCCTTCATCTTCAGCGAGAAGGCGATGTTGTCGAGGACGCAGAGATGCGGGAACAGCGCGTAGGACTGGAACATCATCGCCGTGCCGCGGCGGGCCGGCTCGAGGTCGGTGATGTTGGAGGCGCCGAGCAGGATGTCGCCGGACGTCGCGATCTCGTGCCCGGCCACCATGCGCAGCGTCGAGGACTTGCCGCAGCCCGACGGGCCGAGGAAGCAGCAATAGGTACCGGCCGGGACCCTGAGGTCGATCGCGTCAACGGCGATCGTGCTGCCATAGGCCTTCGTCACCTGCACGAGTTCGAGATCACCGGTCGCCATCGCAGCCCCTTCGATGCGTTCGCAACTCCCCATGCATCGCGCGTGCCAGATGGCATTCGGGGGTCCCGAAGGCCTGTCGCGCCGGGCGATGCGATCTCGGGGGGGATCGGGCGGACGGGACGGGCCGGCCGCCTCTGCCCAAGGAGGCATCAGGCCGATGACGAAATTGTACACAATCCTCGTATCCGAGGATGGTTTTGCGGGGCGCGCCGGAATCGGGCATGCTGCACCCGCACAGTCGCGGATCGAGGACCATGCCGACACGAGGAGCCAGAGGCGGACAGACGGGCCGCGCGCGCACCGGCGCCCGTGCCTCGTGGGAGGCGATCTATGCCGGCCTTCACGAGGCGATCCTGCGCCATCGCCTGGATCCGGGCGCCAAGCTCGTCGAGGAGGAGGTGGCGGAGGTCTACGGGGTCAGCCGCACGCTGGTGCGCAGCGCCCTGCAGGCGCTGGCGCGCGAGGGCATCGTCCTCATCCAGCCCAATCGCGGGGCGGCGGTCGCCCATCCCTCGACACGCGAGGCACGCGAGATCTTCGAGGCGCGCGCGCTCATCGAGCCGCAGACGGCGCGGCTGGCGGCCGCGCGGATGAACGAGACCGGCCTTTCCCGGCTCGGCGCCTGCCTCGACGCCGAGCACCGGGCGCTGGCGGCGGACGATCCGCGCGAGGCGGTCTATCTCTCGGCGCATTTCCACAGCGTGATCGCCGAGATCGCCGGGCACGCCGTCCTGTCGGAGATCGTCTCGGGCCTCCTGTCGCGCTCCTCGCTCGTCGTCGCGCTCTACTGGCGCCGGCCGGAGATCCTCTGCGAGAACGCCGCCCATCACGCTCTTCTGGACGCGCTGGGCAGCGGCGACGGCGACGGCGCGGCGCGGCTGATGCGCGAGCATATGGAGAGCCTCCTGGAGGGGCTCGACCTGACCGAGCGCCCGCCCCGGCGCTCGACGCTGGCCGAGGCTCTGGCCCGGCCCTGACGGCGCGCGAGACCCGCGCGTGCGGGCGCCGCGCCGCAGGACGGTTCACGCCTGGCGCCGGGCCGCGTCCTCCGCGAAGCGCATGGAGACGCCGGTGCGCCGGCATTCCTCGACGATGATGCGCGTGATCATCGGCTCGACGCCGCCCGCCCTGTTCCAGTAGCGCTCCAGAAGCTGGCGCGTCAGCTGGTTCACATAGACGACGCCCGTCTCCGCACGTGCCGCTTCCACCGCCGCCTGAACGTCGGAGATGAGCTCCTGCCTCTTCATGCTTCCACCCTTGCGCGGGCCGCTTTCGCCGTGTCCGGCGCGCGACCCGAATCCTTTTCTTCCGTTCGCGGTGCGATAGGCCCCGATTGTGACACGGGTGCCGTCGCCGCCCGGCCGGAACCGGACGCGCTCCACATATCGTGGCCCACCTCTCGGGGAACCCTCGATTTTTAGGGCTTGGCGAAAAAACGCCCGGCCTTGCGACAGGGACGCACGGCGCGACCGGCCGGTTCCTTCACGTCTTCGGGTTGCGACCGTAGGCTGCAAGGAAGACGCGGATGCCGCCCTCCACCAGGGCGTCGCACTCGGCCTGCGAGACGGCCTGGACGGCGACGAGGGCGCGCAGGGGGATGTCGCCTTCCACGAGCGACAGGAACTGCGTGGCGGCGAGCTGCGGATCGGTGATCGCCACGAGCCCGCGGGCATCGGCCCGCTCCAGGAAGGCGGCGAGCCGGTCCTTCAGGACGCGCGGCCCGCTGCGGAAGAAGATCTGCCCGAGTTCGGGAAAGCGCGGCGCCTCGGCGATCATGATGCGGTGGAGCGAGAGCGCGTCGGGCGTGGCGAACATGGCGAGGAACTGACGGGCGACGCGGCGCAGCACCGTCTCCACGTCGCCGGCCTCGCTGACGATGGCCGGCAGGCCGCTCGCGATGGCGCGGCACTCGTCGCAGATCAAAGCTGCGAAGAGATCCTCCTTGGAGGCGAAATGGGCGTAGAGCGTCGCCTTGGAGACGCCGGCCGCGCGCGCGATCGCGTCGGTGCTGACGCCGTCATAGGGCATGTCCAGGAAGAGGCGCCGCGCGCCCGCCATGAGCTGGCGCACCTTCGGATTGTCCCGGTCGGGCTCCGGCATGTCGGCGGTCGGCCGGCGGCCGTCCGGATCCTGCGTGGCACCTGCCAAAGCGTTCCTCCGCCGCCTCCCCGCGCGAAGGCCCTTGAACTGGACGGTTCAGTTCGGATTGACTCCGCGCCGAACGCACGCCATTCTGTGCCTGAACCGAACGGTTCAGTCTAGTCCTCCATACGATCGGGATGGCGCATGTCCGGCGATGCAGCGGGCCCCTCTTCGCCTGACGGTGCGGTGCCCCGCCCGCCTGCGCCGCGTCCGCGTGCGCCGGGCCTTGCGCCGCGTGCCCTGCCGCGCGCCGGTGCGCTGGCGCTCGTCCTCATCCTTGCCGCCTGCAGCGACAGCGCGCCCGTCCCCGAGAAGCCGCCCGTCGCGGTGCGCGTGACGACGGCCGAGCGCGGCCCCTATTCGCCGACCGTCACGCTGACCGGCACGGTCGCCGCCCGCACCGAGAGCGACGTGTCCTTCCGCATTCCCGGCCGCATCGCCGCGCGGCTCGTCGATGTCGGCGACCGGGTGAAGGCGGGCGCCGTCCTCGCCCGGCTCGACCGCACGGAGCAGGAGGCGGACGTGACGGCGGCCCGCGCCACGCTGAACGCGGCCGAGGCGACGCTGCGCCAGGCCGAGACGAACTTCACCCGGCAGGACCGGCTCTTCGCCCGCGGCTACGCCACCGGCTCGGTGCGCGACGCGGCCCGCGAGACGCTGCAGCGCGCCAGGGGCGCCTACGATGCGGCGAAGGCGGCGCTCGGCACGGCGGAGGAACAGCTCGCCCAGACCGAGCTCCTCGCCGAGATCGACGGCGTCGTCACCGCGCGCTACGCCGAGGACGGCCAGGTCGTGAACGCGGCCGAGGCCGTGTTCAAGCTCGCCGAGGACAATGCCCGGGACGCCGTCTTCGACGTGTTCGAGAAGGCGACGTCGAGCGAGCCGGTGGAGGGCCGCGTCGCGCTCGCCCTCGCCGAGGATCCCGCCGTCACCGCCATGGGCCGCGTGCGCGAGGTGGCGCCCGCGCTCGACGCGGCGAACGGCACCTTGCGCGTGAAGGTCGCCATCGAGGCGCCGCCCCCTTCCATGACCCTCGGCGCGGCCGTCACCGGGCGGGCGACCTTCGCCGCGCGCGATCTCGTCGACCTGCCGGCCTCGGCCTTCTTCGTCACCGCCGGCGCGCCCAGCGTCTGGATCGTGGAGGAGACGTCGAACCGCGTCGCGGCGCGGGCGGTGGCGATCGACCGCTATCTCACCGGCCGCATCCTCGTCTCGCAGGGCGTCGCCGACGGCGACCGGGTCGTGACCGCCGGCGCGCAGTTCCTGACGGAGGGCCAGGTGGTGGATCCGCGTCCCGAGACCGACGTCGCGCAGGCCGGCCGATGAACCGCTCCCCGCAGACCATGGCCCGCCGCGCTCCCCTTTTCCTCGCTCTCGGCCTCCTCGCCGCGCTCGCCGGGTGCAAGCCGGAGGAGGAGGCGGAAGCCGGCCTGCCGCCGCGCCCCGTCCTCTCCATCGTCGTCTCCGAAAGCGGCCCCTCTCGCGTCGGCCATGCCGGCACGATCGAGCCGCGCTTCACCACCGATCTCGCCTTCCGCGTCGGCGGGCGGATCGTCGAGCGCAGCGCCGAGGTCGGCATGCGCGTCGCGCCCGACCAGACGCTGGCGACCCTCGACCCGCTCTCGCTCGATCTTGCCGTGCGCTCGGCCGAGGGCGACCTCGTGACGGCGGGCGCGCAGGCCGACAACGCGCGCGCCACCGCCGAACGCCAGCGCGCGCTGCTCGCCCGCAGCGCCGCCGCCTCCTCCGAGGTGGAAAGCGCCGAGGAGGCGCTGCAGACCGCCGAGGCGGGCCTCGCCCGCGCCCGCTCCGCGCTCGACAAGGCCCGCGAGCAGCGCCGCTACGGCGTCCTCACCGCGGAAGGGGGCGGCATCGTCACCGCCGTCCTCGCCGAGGTCGGCCAGACGGTGACGGCCGGCCAGGCGGTGATGCGCCTGGCCCGCGACGACGTGCGCGAGGCGGTGGTGGACCTGCCCGAGGAGATCGCCCGGCGCCTCTCGCCCGGCACGCCCTTCGACGTCTCGATGGAGAGCGATCCCTCGGTCGTGGCGCGCGGCGCGGTGCGCGAGATCGCGCCCGCCGCCGACAACGCCACGCGCTCGCGCCGCGTCAGGATCACGCTCGCCGAACCGCCCGCCGCCTTCCGCCTCGGCACCACGGTGCGGGCCTCGCAGGTCGTGGAGAGTCTGGCCTCGATCGACATCCCCTCCTCCGCGCTCCTGGAAAGCGAGGCGGGCGGGACCTTCGTCTGGGTGGTCGACGAGGCCTCCTCGCGCGTCTTCACGCGGCCCGTCACGGTCGCGGATCGCGGCGAGGACACGATCCGCATCGCCTCCGGCATCGCGCTCGGCACGCGCGTCGTCACCGCCGGGGCCAACAGTCTGAAACAGGGCCGGATCGTCAGGATCGGCGGGGGAATGGTGCGTTGAAGACGGGTTTCAACCTCTCGGACTGGGCGCTCGATCACCGCTCGCTCGTCTGGTACTTCATGATCGTCGCCTCGCTCGCCGGCATCTACGCCTATATCCATCTCGGCCGCGAAGAGGATCCGAACTTCACGATCAAGACCATGATCGTGACCGCCAGCTGGCCCGGCGCCTCCGTCGAGGACACGATCGACCAGGTCACCGACCGGATCGAGAAGAAGCTGGAGGAGATCGAGACCCTCGACTTCACCCGCTCGATGACGAGCCCCGGCGAGACGCTGATCTTCGTGCAGCTGCGCGACACGGCGCGCGCCGAGGCCGTGGCCACCACCTGGCTGCGCGTGCGCAACATCCTGCGCGACGTCGCGGGCGAATTGCCGAGCGGCGTGCGCGGGCCCTTCTTCAACGACGATTTCGGCGACGTCTTTGGCAATATCTACGCCTTCACCGCCGACGGCCTGACGCGCCGCCAGCTGCGCGACTACGCGGAAGAGGCGCGCGCGGCCATCCTCACCGTGCCCAATGTCGGCAAGGTGAACCTCATCGGCGCCGAGGACGAGCGCATCTTCCTGGAATTCTCCACGCGCGAGACGGCCGCGCTCGGCATCACGCAGGACATGGTCGTCCAGGCGCTGCAGGCCCAGAACGCCATCTCGCCCTCCGGCGTCATCGAGGCGGACGGCGAGCGCATCTCGCTGCGAGTCAACGGCCAGTTCACCTCCGAGAAGAGCCTCGCCGACGTCAATCTCTACGTCAACGACCGCTTCTTCCGCCTGTCGGACGTGGCGACCGTGACGCGCGGCTACGCCGACCCGCCGGAAACGCTGTTCCGCTACGGCGGCGAGCCGGCGATCGGCCTTGCCATCGGCATGCGCAAGAACGCCAATCTCCTGGAATTCGGCGAGGCGCTGAAGGAGCGGATGCGCACGATCGAGGCGGACCTGCCGGTCGGCGTCGGGGTGCATCTCGTCTCCGACCAGCCGGCCGTGGTCGAGGAGGCCGTCGGCGGCTTCACCAAGGCGCTCGGCGAGGCGGTGGCGATCGTGCTGATCGTCTCCTTCGTCAGTCTGGGCATGCGCGCCGGCTTCGTCGTCGCGCTGTCCATCCCGCTGGTCCTGGCGATCACCTTCGTGGCGATGTTCTATTTCGGCATCTCGCTGCAGCGCATCTCGCTCGGCGCCCTCATCATCGCGCTCGGCCTTCTCGTCGACGACGCGATGATCGCCGTCGAGATGATGGTGGCGCGGCTGGAGGTCGGCGACAATCTCCGGCAGGCGGCGACCTACGTCTACACCTCCACCGCCTTCCCGATGCTGACCGGCACGCTGGTGACGGTCGCCGGTTTCATCCCGGTCGGGCTCAACGGCTCGGCGGCGGGCGAGTTCACCTTCACGCTCTTCGTCGTGATCGCGGTCTCGCTTCTCGTCTCCTGGGTGGTGGCGGTGCTCTTCGCGCCGCTTCTCGGCGTCACCTTCCTGCCCAAGGCCCTGAAGCACAAGCACGGCAAGGCCGGCCTCTTCACGCGGCTCTTCCGCTTCGTGCTGCGCCTTGCCATGCGCTTTCGCTGGATGACGATCGCGGCGACCGTCGTCCTCTTCGCCGCCTCGCTCTACGGCATGGGCTTCGTGCAGCAGCAGTTCTTCCCCTCCTCCGACCGGCCGGAGGTGATCGTCGACTGGACGCTGCCGCGCAACGCCTCCATCACCGCGACGCGCGACGAGATGAACCGCTTCGAGCAGAATCTGAAGGGCGACCCGGACATCGACCACTGGACCTCCTATGTCGGCCAGGGCGCGGTGCGCTTCCTTCTCTCCTACGACGTGCAGCCGCCCTCCCCCAATTTCGGGCAGATCGTCATCCTGACGAAGGACCTGGAGGCGCGCGAGCGCGTGCGGGCCAAGCTGACGCAGATCGTGGAGCGCGACTTCGTGGGCACCGACGCCTTCGTCCACATCCTCGACATCGGCCCCCCGGTCGGGCGTCCCGTGCAGTACCGCCTCAGCGGCCCCGACATCCAGCCGCTGCGCCAGAAGGCGCAGGAACTCGCCTCCATCCTCAACGGCAGCGCCGATCTCGGCCCGGTCGTCTACGACTGGAACGAGCCGGCGCGCGTGGTGAAGGTCGACGTGCTGCAGGACAAGGCGGCTCAGCTCGGCGTGACCTCGCAGGACATCGCCTCCGTCCTCAACGGGGTCGTGGGCGGCGAGACGGCGACGCAGATCCGCGACGACATCTATCTCGTCAACGTCGTCGGCCGGGCGCGCGACGCCGAGCGCTCCTCCATCGAGACGATGGAGAACCTGCAGATCCGCGGCCGCAACGGCGGCTCCATCCCGCTCGCGGCCGTGGCGAACTTCCGCTACGAGGCCGAGCAGCCCGTGGTCTGGCGCCGCCACCGCCAGCCGACCATCACGCTGAAGGCGCCGCTGCGCACCGCCGTGCAGCCGGCGACGGCCGTCGCCAGCCTCCAGCCGCAGGTCGACGCCTTCGCCGCCGCCCTGCCGGCCGGCTACCGGCTCGTCACCGGCGGCGCGGTGGAGGAGAGCGGCAAGGCGCAGGGGCCGATCGCGGCCGTCGTGCCTCTGATGGTCTTCGCCATGGCGACGATCCTCATGCTGCAGCTCCAGAGCTTCCAGCGGCTCGTCATCGTCATCGCCGTCGCCCCGCTCGGGCTGATCGGCGTCGTGGCGGCGCTTCTCCCCAGCGGGGCGCCGCTCGGCTTTGTGGCCATTCTCGGCGTGCTCGCGCTCATCGGCATCCTCATCCGCAATTCGGTGATCCTGATCGTGCAGATCGAGACCCTGATGGCGGAGGGGCTGGCGCCGTGGAACGCCGTCTTCGAGGCGACCGACCACCGCATGCGGCCGATCATGCTGACGGCGGCGGCGGCCTCGCTCGCCCTCATCCCGATCTCGCGGGAAGTGTTCTGGGGGCCGATGGCCTATGCCATGATGGGCGGCATCATCGCGGGAACGCTGCTGACGCTCCTGTTCCTGCCCGCGCTCTACGTCACCTGGTTCCGCATCCGGCCGGACACGCCGGCCAAGGCCGCGACGCCCGCGGCCGGCGCCCATCCCCTGTTCTCCATGACCGACCAGCGGGCCTGAGGCGCCGCGCCGGTCAGCCGAAGAGGAGCGCGCGGGCCAGACCCGCCGCGCAGCCGGCGGCGAGGACGGCGCCCATCGGCCAGTGCAGGCGGAAGAGGAGGACGAAGGCGAGCGCGGCGAGAAGGAGCGCGCCGCCATCGAGGCTGGAGAGGACGGGGACGCTCGTGTGCAGCCCGAAGGCCTCGAAGGCGCGCACCTCGCCGAAGAGGACGTGCAGCGCCAGCCAGAGCGAAAGGTTGGCGATGACGCCGACCACCGCCGCCGTGATGGCGGAGAGGGCGGCCGAGAGGGCCCGGTTGGCGCGCAGCGCCTCCACGTAGGGGCCGGCCGAGAAGACCAGCAGGAACGAAGGCAGGAAGGTCACGTAGATCGTCAGCACCGCGCCGAGCGTGCCGGCGACGAGCGGCGGCAGGCCGGTCTCGGCCCGCGCGGCGGCGAGGAAGCCGACGAACTGCAGCACCATGATGAGCGGGCCGGGCGTCGTCTCGGCAAGGCCCAGCCCGTCGAGCATCTCGGTCGGCGAGAGCCAGCCATAGGTCTGGACCGCGGCCTGCGCCACGTAGGCCAGCACCGCATAGGCGCCGCCGAAGGTGACGAAGGCCATGGTGCCGAAGAAGCGGGCGATGGTGGAGAAGACGTCGCCCGGTCCGAACGCGAGATTGAGGACCAGGATCGGCGCGAGGAAGAGCGCGATCATCGCCAGCGCCTGGCGCAGCGTGCGCGCGTGGTTCGGCCGCGCGTGGTCCGGCACGCGGGCGCCGAGGAGGGATGTGTCCTGCGCCTCCGCCCGGCCGCCCGCGGCGGGCCTCGCGCCGAAGGCGGCGGGCGCCAGCGCCCCGCAGACGGCCGCCGCGGCCACGACCAGCGGGAAGGGCAGGCCGAAGAGGAAGAGCGCGGCGAAGGCCAGGACCGCGACGACGAGATGCGCGCGCCGCTTCAGCGCCCGCCTGCCGATGCGCATCAGGGCCTCGACGACGATCGCCAGGACCGCCGCCTGCAGGCCCATCAGCGCGGCCGAGACGAGCGGCAGCTGCCCGTAGAGGACGTAGACGAGCGAGAGGGCCAGGATCGCGAGCGCGCCCGGCAGAACGAAGAGCCCGCCGGCCAGGAGCCCGCCGCGCCGCCCGTGCATGAGCCAGCCGACATAGGTGGCGAGCTGCTGGGCCTCCGGCCCCGGCAGCAGCATGCAGACATTGAGCGCGTGCGAGAAGCGCGCCTCGCCGATCCAGCGCTTCTCGTCCACGAGGATGCGGTGCATCACGGCGATCTGGCCGGCCGGACCGCCGAAGGAAAGGGCTGCGATACGTCCCCAGACCGGCAGCGCCTCGCGCAGGGTCGGCATGGGACGGGCGGCGGGCATGGGCTCGATCAGGACAGGCCTGCCTTTTCGGTCTGGAGCGCGAAGACGTCGGTCGGTGCGAAATGCAGCTCCACGCTCTCCCCGCGCCGGGGCGGCGGGGCGGCGGGATTGTTGAACGTGTCGGCGAGGATGGAGCCACCGGCGACCGAGAGCTTCAGGCGCACGACGGAGCCGAGGAAATGGGCGTCCTCGACGCGGCCCGAAAGCTGGTTGATGCGGGCGGGCGCGGCCTCGATCTTCACCGCCTCCGGGCGCAGCGCCAGCGTGACGGCGCTGCCGGGCGCGGCCTGCGGCGGCTCGGCGAGGACGATGCTCCGGCCTTCCACGCGCACGCGCGACCCGCCCTCGTAGACGCCCTCCAGAAGGCTGAGCGTGCCGACGAAGCCGGCCACGAAGCGCGAGCGCGGGCGGTTATAGATCTCGAAGGGCGCGCCGCTCTGCTCGATCCGCCCCTCGCTCATCACCACGATCCGGTCGGAGATCGAGAGCGCCTCTTCCTGGTCGTGGGTGACGAAGATCGTGGTGATGCCGAGCTCGCGCTGCAGGGCGCGGATCTCCTCGCGCAGCGAGACGCGGATCTTGGCGTCGAGGGCCGAGAGAGGCTCGTCGAGGAGGAGGACGCGCGGCTGCACGGCGAGCGCCCGGGCGAGCGCCACGCGCTGCTGCTGGCCGCCGGAGAGCTGGTAGGGGTAGCGCTCGGCGACATGCGGCAGCTTGATGAGCGCCAGCATCTCCTTCACGCGGGCGGCGATCTCGGCCTTCGGGCGCCCGGCGACCTTGAGGCCGAAGGCGACGTTGCCGGCGATGGTGAGGTTGGGAAACAGCGCATAGGCCTGGAACACCATGCCGATGCGCCGGGCGTTGGGGGCGAGGTCCGTCACGTCCTGCCCGTCGATGACGATGCGCCCCGCGCTCGGCGTCTCGAAGCCGGCGATCATGCGCAGCATCGTCGTCTTGCCGCAGCCCGAGGGGCCGAGAAAGGTGACGAACTCGCCGCGCTCGACCGAGAGGTCGAAGCGGTCGACGACGGTCGTCGCCCCGAAATGCTTGGAGACGTCCTCGATCGTCAGAAAGCTCATGGCGCGGCCTTCCGGCGGAACGGGTTGGAGATGCGGCGGGGCGCGGCGACCGCGCCCGCCCTGCGCCCGCCGAAGAGCTGCAGGAGCCCCATGCAGGCCCAGGTGATGGCGAAGGCGATCATGGCGAGCGCGGCCGGCTCGTAGGCGCGGTTGGCGCCGACATTCTGCAGATACGGTCCGAAGGCCGGCCGGTTGAGGAGGCTCGCCAGGACGAACTCGCCGATGACGATGGCGAAGGTCAGGAAGGCGCCCGACAGGATGGCGGGCCGCACGTTGGGCAGGATGATGCGGGCGAGCACCGTGCGCCGGCTGGCGCCGAGGCTCTCGGCCGCCTCCGTCAGCGTGCGGATGTCGATCGCCGCGAGGCCCGTGTCCACCGCCCGGTACATGTAGGGCAGCGACAGGGTGACGTAGCCGAGCACGAGCAGGATGTTGGTGCCCGTCAGCGTCGCGGTGAAGGGCATGAGGGAGGAGGAGTTGTAGAGCCGCAGATAGCCGAAGACGAGGACGATGGGCGGGATCACCAGCGGCAGGAGCGTGACGAACTCGACGAGCGGGCGCAGGCGCGGCAGGCGCAGGCGCACCCAGTAGGCCGTCGGCACGATCAGCAGGACGCCGATGACGATGGTGGAGAGCGCGCAGACGACCGAGAAGGAGAAGCTCTGGCGGAAGCGCGCGTCGGCGAAGACGATGCGATAGGCCTCGAGACTGTAGGTCCCCCGCACCATGCGCAGCGAGAATTCGAGCGTCGCCACCAGCGGCAGCAGGAAATAGAGCGCGCCGAGGATCGTCACGATCCACGGCAGGACGCGGGAGGCCCTCATCGCATCCACCGTTCGGCCCGCCCGCGCAGCCAGATGTAGAGCCCGTTCGACAGGCCCGTGATGAGGATCATGCCGACCGCCAGCGCATAGCCGAGATTGGGATTGTAGAGCACGTCGCCGCGGATCTGCGCATAGAGGAGGATCGGCACGATGTTGAGCGAGGAGCCCGTCAGCGCATAGGCCGTGGCGATGGCGCCGAAGGCGTTGGCGAAGAGGAGGAGGAAGCAGCCCAGGAGGCTCGGCGCCAGCACCGGCAGCGCCACGAGGCGCCAGTACTGCCAGGTCGTGCCGCCGAGAATGGAGGCCGCCTCGCGCCATTCGCGCTTCAGCCCGTCCAGCGCCGGCGCGATGATGAGCACCATCAGCGGGATCTGGAAGTAGAGATAGGTGATCGTCAGCCCCCAGAAGGACAGGAGGTTGAAGCCGAGCCGGTAGATGTTGACGCCGAAGACCTCGTTCAGGAACACGGTCACGAGGCCGAGCCGGCCGAGCGTGGCGAGGAAGGCGAAGGCAAGCGGCACGCCGGCGAAGTTCGAGGCGACGCCCGAGAAGGTGGTGAAGGCCGGCCGCAGGACGCGCGGCAGGCCGCCATGGACGATGGCATAGGCGAGCGCGAAGCCGATCAGCGCGCCGAGCGCGGCCGAGGCGAGCGAGATCTGGATGGAGATCTTATAGGCCGAGAGGATGTTGGGCTGCAGGAGCGCGGCGAAATTGGCCAGGGTGAAGGCGCCCGTCGGATCCTGGAAGGCGCCGATGGCGAGATAGAGCGTCGGGCCGACGAGGAAGAGCAGCGCGAAGAGGAGGAAGGGCACGACGCCGAGGAAGGACAGGTCGGCGCGCCGCTGTGATGACGCGGCGGGCGGTGCGGCAGGTGCCCTCGCTCCGGCATCGGCCGTCGGTCCGCTTGCGATAGTGCTCAAACCCTCGTCCCCTCGGTCGAGGGCGGGCGGCGTCTCGAACGCCGCTTTCTCGCCCCTCTCGCCCCTCTCGTCGCCGCTGGCGCGGCCCCGAGGGCCGCCTCCCCTCCCCGCCCTGGGCGGGGGCCGGCGCGCCCCACGCGCGCCGGCCCCGCTTTCGTGCGGGCGCTGCGGTCCGTCAAGCCTACTGGACGTTGGCGCCGACCGCCGCGTCCCACTTTTCGGTGATCTCCTTCTTCGACGCTTCCTGTTCGGCGAGCGTCGGGAAGACGGCGGCCTCGTAGGCGGCGGCCGGCGGCAGCTTGTCGAGAAGGTCCTGGGGGATCTTGCCGGCCTTGGCCATCGCGTTGAAGCGGATCGGGTGGCAGTAGCCCTTCAGCCAGCCGAGCTGGCCCTCGTCCGAATAGAGATATTCCATCCAGAGCTTGGCGGCGTTCGGATGCGGCGCGAAGGCGCTGATCGCCTGCACGTAGACGCCGGCGACGACGCCGGTCTTGGGCACCACGACCTCGACCTGCGGATTGCCCTTCAGCGTGTCGCGGTCGGACAGGGCGTTGTAGTCCCAGCGCACGATGATCGGGGTCGTGCCCTGCGCCAGCGAGGCGGACTTGCCGATGACGGGCACGAAATTGCCGGCCTTGTTCAGTTCGCCGAAGAAGGCGAGACCCTCGGCCGCCGCCTTCGAGGCGTCGCCGCCGGCGCGCGAGAGGCCGGCCGCGTAGACGCCCTGGATGGCCTGGTTGGCCGAGCGGGGATCGCCGGCGAGCGCGACCGAATTGGCGTATTCGGGCTTCAGGAGATCGGCCCAGTCCTGCGGCATGGTCTCCACGATGTCCTTGTTCACCTGGAAGGCGAGGACGCCGTAATAGTCGCCGTACCAATGGCCTTCGGCATCCTTGGCGTCGTCGGGGATCTCGTCCCAGGTCGAGACCTTGTAGGGCTGCGTCAGGCCCTCGGCCTTGGCCATCGGGCCGAAGGAGAGGCCGACATCGATGACGTCGGGCGCCTGCGGGCCGGTATTGCCCTTGTTGGCCTTGATCGCCTCGATCTCGTCGCCCGAGCCCGCATCCGGGTTCAGCTCGTTCACTTGGAGGCCGTACTTGGCCTTGAAGCCCTCGATCACGGCGCCGTAGCCGCACCAGTCGTGCGGCAGGGCGATCGTCGTCAGCTGGCCCTCGGCCTTGGCGGCCTTGACGAGCTCGTCCATCGAGGCGGTCTGCGCGAGTGCGGCGCCCGGCAGGAAGGACAGGAGCGCCACCGCGCAGACGCCACGCTTCAGGTTGTGTCTCATGTCGATCCCCCAGGGCAGACCGGCCGGGCCGGCGCCATCGCAAACTCAGATCCGCCGTTCGGCGCTCGCCCTCCCGACAGTGCGGGACATACGCGTCGCCCCTAGCAACGACGCATGACATCTGCATGTCGTTTCATCGCTGCCTCGGCATTCGGCACTTTGCGAGAGGAACCGTTTCCGCTCGGACGCGCAAGGGCAAAATAGATCGGGCCACAGCGTTTCTTCCCATCCGGCGGCGACCATGCACTCTAGACTGGTCAAGTCTTGCGCGCATCTCTATCAGGACGCGGGTTCAACCCCGGAGCTGCGCGCGATGGACCTGAAACACACCGCCCCCGGTCGCCCTGCGGCCGCCCCGGCCACCGGCCGCTGACGCCGATGCGCGCCGGCCTCTATTTCACCCCTCCCCCGGGATCGAGCCTGACGCGCGCCGCCGCGCTCTGGCTCGGGCGCAACGCCTTCGACGGCGAGCCGACGCGCGCGCCCGATGAGACCCTCGACCCGCTCGTCGCCGACCCCGCGCGCTACGGCTTCCACGCCACGATGAAGGCGCCCTTCCGCCTCGCCTCGGGTCTGGCGCTGGCCGAACTCGACGAGCGGCTCGCATCCTTCTGCGCCTCGCGCGATCCGGTGCGCATCGACTCCCTGGGGCTGGCCGAGATCGAGGGCTTCCTCGCCCTCGTGCCGAAGGAGCCGCCGGCATCCCTCGCCGCGCTGGAGGAGGCGGTGGTCACCGCCTTCGAGCCCTTCCGCGCCCCCGCCAGCGAGCAGGATCTCGCCCGCCGGCGCCCGCATCTCCTGACCGAGCGCCAGCGCGAGCATCTGGAGCGCTTCGGCTACCCTTACGTCCTCTCCGAGTTCCGCTTCCACATGACGCTGACCGGGCGGCTGGAGAAGGATGCGGCCAAGGCCGTGACGAAGCGGCTGCGCAAGGCGCTCGGCGATCTCGACGGCGCGCCGCGCACGATCGACAGCCTGGCGCTCTTCGTGGAACCCGCCCCCGGCGCGCCCTTCCGCGTCCACTCCCTCCACCCTTTCCGCAGCCCGACGAGACCCTGAGACCGATGGCGGACGAAACGATCCTTGCCAATGCCCGCCTCGTCCTGCCGGGCGAGACCGTCCACGGCCATATCGTCCTGCGCGACGGGCTGATCGCGGCGGTCGACACGGGCGCGGCGCCCGCCGGCGCGGAGGACATGGGCGGCGACACGATCGTCGCCGGCCTCGTGGAGCTCCACACCGACCATATCGAGGGCCATTACATCCCGCGCCGCAACGTGTTCTGGAACCTCCTGGCGGCGATCCAGGCCCATGACGCGCAGATCGCGACCTCGGGCATCACCACCGTCTTCGACGCGCTGCGCGTCGGCACGGACGACGACGCGGCGATGAACGCCGACCATATGTCCGCGATGGCCGCCGCCATCGACCGCTCGGCGCGCGAGGGGCGGCTGCGGGCCGACCACTTCATCCACCTGCGCTGCGAGGTCTCCGCCGACGACGGGCTGGAGGGCTTCCGCGCCATGGAGGACAGTCCGCGCCTGAAGCTCGTCTCGCTGATGGACCACGCGCCGGGCCAGCGCCAATATGCCGATCTCGCGCAATATCGCGGCTACTACCAGAAGAAGCTCGCCCTCACCGACGAGGCCTTCGAGACCTTCAGCGCGCGGCGCATCGCGCAGTCGCTCAGAAACGCCGGCCGCACGCGCGCGGCCGTCTGCGAGGCCTGCCACGCCCGCGGCATCGCCATCGCCTCCCACGACGACGCGACGCTCGCCCATGTCGCCGAATCGGCCGAACTCGGCGCCGCGCTCGCCGAGTTCCCGACGACGCTGGAGGCGGCGCGCGCCTCGCGCGAGGCCGGGCTCAAGGTGCTGATGGGCGGGCCCAACATCGTGCGCGGCGGCTCGCATTCGGGCAATGTCTCCGCGCTCGAGCTCTGGCGCGCCGGGCTCCTCGACATCCTCTCCTCCGACTACGTGCCCTTCAGCCTCCTGCAGTCCGCCTTCCTCCTGGCCGAGACGGGGGAGGCCAGCCTCAGCGAGGCGATGGCGCTCGTCTCGACCAATCCCGCGCGCGCCGTCGGGCTCGACGACCGCGGCGCCGTCGAGACGGGGCTTCGCGCCGATCTCGTGCGCGTGGCCACCAGCGGCGAGGGCGAGCCGCCGGTCGTGCGCGCCGTCTACCGGGAGGGGCGGCGTGTCGCCTGAGCGGGCCGCCGGCCGCCTCGTCGCCGTCGTCGGCCCGAGCGGGGCCGGCAAGGACACGCTCCTGCGCCTCGCCGCGCAGGCGCTGGCCGGGCGGCCGGACGTCGTCTTCGCCCGCCGCGTGGTCACGAGAGAGGCCGACGAGGCCGCCGAGGACCACGACGCGATGGAGCCGGACGCCTTCGCGGCCGCCAGCCGCGCCGGCGCCTTCTGCCTCGAATGGAGCGCGCACGGCCTGTCCTACGGCCTGCCGGCGAGCCTCCTCGAGACGGTGCGCGCCGGCGGCACGGTCGTCGCCAACCTCTCGCGCGAGCGGCTGCAGGCGGCGGCCGCGCGCTTTCCGCAGCTCGTCGTGGTGGAGGTCACGGCGCCGCGCGCCGTCCTCCTCGCCCGGCTCGGCGCGCGCGGGCGCGAGGAAGGGGCGGCGGTCGCCGCGCGGCTCGAGCGCAGCGTGGCGCTGCGCGTGCCGGAGGGCTGCGCCGCCCGCCACACGATCCGCAACGACCGCGAGCCGGCGGCGGGAGCGGCCGAACTCGTCGCCATCATCGCGGACCGGCCCGCCGGATGATGCCGAAGTCAGCCGGCTTATGAAAACCGCGCGGCCTGCGGTCGACGCCCTGCGAGAGGCCATTTTGCTTCGGCGCCCCATCGGCTAGATTGGCCGCGACGAAACGTCCGGGCGGATTCCTGCAGATGACAGACAATGCGGTCACGAGATTCAGCGAGCATCGCGCCCAGCTCGGCGAGGGCCCGACCTACGATCCGGCGACGCGCACCGCCTTCTGGTTCGACATCGAGGGCAAGGCGCTGTTCGAGAAGCGCGACGGCGCGGCGGAGGCCGTGCGCCACGCCCTGCCCTTCATGGCGAGCGCGCTCTGCGTCGTCGACGCCGCGCGCCAGCTGATCGCCGCCGAGGACGGGCTCTACCTGCGCGACACGGCGAGCGGCGCGCTCTCGCTGCATCTGCCGCTCGAGGCCGACGATCCGCAGACGCGCTCCAACGACGGCCGCACCCATCCGTCGGGCGCCTTGTGGATCGGCACGATGCACAAGGGCGGCGAGGCCGGGCGCGGCGCGATCTACTGGTACCGCATGGGCGAGATCCGGCAGCTCTACCCGCGCATCGGCATTCCCAACGCCATCTGCTTCACCGCCGACGGGCGCCTCGCCTATTTCACCGACACCAAGGTCGGGCGCCTGATGAAGGTGGATTGCGATCCGCAGACCGGCCTGCCGACCGGCGAGCCGCGGCTCTTCCTCGACCATTCGGGCGGCGAGGGCGGGCTCGACGGCTCGGTCTGCGACGCCGAGGGCACCGTGTGGAACGCGCGCTGGGGCGCCGGAACGCTCGACGCCTACGCGCCGGACGGCACGCGCCTGCGCTCGATCGCGCTCGGCGCCCGCCAGGTCACCTGCCCGGCCTTCGTCGGGCCGAAGGCCGACCGCATCATCGTCACCTCCGCCTATTCCGGCCTCTCGGAGGCCGAGCGCGCCGCCGATCCCGACGCCGGCGCGACCTTCCTCGTCGACAGTCCCGTGTGCGGGCGGCACGATCCGGCCGTGGCGGTCTAGACTCCGGCGCGGCGGTGGTGAAGGCGCGCCGGCTCGGCTAAGACGGCGCCCGAGCCTTCCCCGCCCGGCGCCAGGGCCGCCCCAAGGACCATCGCATGCACGAGACGAGCCTCATCCTCACCCTGTCCTGCCGGGACCGGCCCGGCATCGTCGCGGCCGTGACGCGCGAACTCTTCGAGGCCGGCGCCAACATCGCCGAGAGCGCCCAGTTCTGGGACCGCCAGAGCGACCGCTTCTTCCTGCGCATCGCCGCCACCGCGCCGGCGCACATGCCGGTGGAGGCGCTCGCCCCCCGTCTTGAGCCGGTCTTCTCGCAATTCGGCATGGAGGCGCGGCTCGTCGACGCCGCCCGCCTGCCGCGCGTCCTCCTGATGGTCTCCCGGTTCGACCACGCGCTGCAGCACCTCCTCTACCAGGTGCGCACCGGCTGGCTGAAGGCCGAGATCGTGGCCATCGTCTCCAACCACGAGGACGCGCGGCGCATCGCCGACAACGAGGGCCTGCCCTTCCACCACCTGCCGGTGACGCGCGAGACCAAGGCCGCGCAGGAGGCGGCGCTTCTCGCCCTCGTGGAGGAGACCGGCACCGATCTCGTGGTGCTCGCCCGCTACATGCAGGTCCTGTCGGACGAGCTGTCGCGCCGCCTGTCGGGCCGCGCGATCAACATCCACCATTCCTTCCTGCCGAGCTTCAAGGGTGCCAAGCCCTATCATCAGGCGCACGAGCGCGGCGTGAAGCTCATCGGCGCGACGGCCCATTACGTGACGGCCGATCTCGACGAGGGCCCGATCATCGAGCAGGACACCGAGCGCGTGACCCACGCCATGTCGGCGGACGATCTCGTGGCCATCGGCCGCGACGTGGAATCGCGCGTCCTGGCGCGGGCCGTGAAGTACCATTGCGAGAACCGCGTCATGCTGAACGGTCACCGCACGGTCGTCTTCGCCTGAGAAGACCCGCCCGCACATGACGACGGCGCCGCCCCGAAGGAGCGGCGCCGTCTTCGTCCCGGCCGGACGGCCCGGCCGGGGCCGGGATCACGAAGGCCTCAGCCGCGATCCATCGGCCGCTCGCCGCGTCCGCCGCGCTCGCCATCGGGACCGCCGCGCCAGTGCCGGCCGGGGCCGCCTCTGTCGCCACGATCCTGATGCGCCTCGTGCATCATGGAGCGCACGAGGCCCTGCGCGGTCTCGACCTGCTCCGGGGTGAGGGCGCCGCGCAGCTGGTCGAGCGCGGTCTTCAGCGCCTGCGCCTTCTGCCCGCGCTCGATGGCGCCGTCGGCCATGCGGTCGATCATGGCGAAGGGCGTCGGCCCGCCTGCCTCGTCCGGCGCGCCGGCCTCGGCCTCGGACTCGTCCGGCATCGCGCCGCCCGGCGCGGGCGGCGTCTGGCCCGCCGCGGGCGGCGGGGAGGCCGGGCGCGCGTCGCGGTCCATGCCCGGCCTCATGCCGCCGGCGGGGCCGGAGGCCTGCGCGAAGGCGACCGCCGCGCCGGTGAAGGCGCGCCAGGCGTCCATCTGGTCCGACCGGATGCCGATGCCGGTCTCCAGCGTGGCGAGCGCGGCGGCGACCTTGGCCGGCGACATCATCGCCATCATCATGGGGCCGCGGCGCGGTCCGCCGTGATGGCGCCCGCCATGCTGCTTCGGCCCGTCGCCACGCTCCATGCGCGGGCCGGCGGGGGCGTCGGGCGCGCCCTGCGCGAAGGCGGTGGCGGGAAGGGCGGCGAGAAGCGCGCCGCCGAGAAGGGCGGCCCGCAGGGCGGGCCGCAGGCGCGCGGTGGGGGTGGAACGGGTCATGGTGGATCTCCTTCGATCGCGGCCGGCCCGAGGGCCCGCCTCCCGGTTTCGAGGCGCTGGCGGAAAAAGTCTGACCCTCCCGCCGGCTCGGATCGAGTTCTAGACCGCCCGCACCGCACGATTGCGGCCGGGGCGTATCGAAATGTGTCCCTGCCCTTTCGAAACGTCGCCCGCGCCGCGCCGTTGCAAACTTCCGTTACACAAAAGCGCTGGCCGCCCCCGGGTGCCCCGACGTAAGACCTTGAAAGAAGACGACACCCGGCCGCCGCGAGCCGCGCCTTGCGGACCGCCGGCGCGAGGCCCGCCGGGGCCTCGAAGAGCCGCCCGCGCCGCGCCAGTACCCGAGGGAGACGAGATGACCCAGCCGCATGTCCTCGTCGTCGACGACGATCCGGAGATCGGGCGCCTGCTCGGGCGCTACCTGGAGGGCCAGGGCTTCCGCTGCACGCTCGCCGAGAGCCGCCGCTCCTGCGAGGAGAGGCTGGCGGAGACGCGCATCGATCTCGTCGTCCTCGACGTCATGCTGCCGGACGGCTCGGGCCTCGACATATGCCGCGACCTGAAGGACCGGCGCCCGGACCTCGCCATCATCCTCCTCACCGCGCTGAAGGAGGATGTCGACCGCATCCTCGGGCTGGAGCTCGGCGCCGACGACTATCTCGGCAAGCCCTTCAACCCGCGCGAGCTCGCCGCGCGCATCCGCGCGGTCCTGCGCCGCGGCCAGGAGGCCGCGCCCGAACCCATGCCCCGGCCCTACGGGTTCGAGGGCTATCGCGTCGATCCCGAGAAGCGCGACGTGACCGCGCCGGACGGCTCGCATATCGAGCTCACGGGCGCCGAATTCGATCTCCTCACCATATTCCTCGACCGGCCGGGCCGCGTCCTGTCGCGCGACGTCCTTCTCGACCTCCTGCACGGGCGCAGCTCCGATCCGTTCGACCGCACGGTGGACGTGACGATGAGCCGGCTGCGGCGCAAGTTCAACGATGGCGGCGTGTTCCGCCTTTTCAAGACGGTGCGCAACGGCGGCTACCAGTTCGCCGCGCGCGTCGAGCGGCTGGGCGGCGGGGCCGGCGCGTGAGGTCGCTGCGCTCGCGGCTGACGCTCTTCCTCGTCTCCGCCACGCTCGCCGTCGTCGTGCTCGCCGCGCTCGTCGCGGTGCAGGTGCTCGAGCGGCCGGACCGCTCGCTCTTCGCCGCCGCCTTCGCCGAGGAGGTGCGCATCCTCTCGCAGGTCCTGTCCGAGGACCCGGACGCGGCCCGGCGCCTCGGCGTGCCCGTGGCGGGCCCCCCGGTGGAGATCGGCGACACGCGCTTTCGCGACGCGCGCTCGATCTCGCGCATCCTCGCCGAAGCCGGCGTCGCGCTGCCGGTGCGCGTCGTCGGCGACGAGGCGGCGCGCACGCGCCAGCTCGCCTTCGAATTCGCGCCCGGCCGCTGGGCCTACCTGCCCTATCCCGGCTACCCCCCGCGCAACTGGCCGGCGCTGGCCTTCTATCTCGGCCTCGTCATCGCCGGCTCGCTCGCCGTCTCGCTTCTGGCCGCCACCAAGATGACGCGTCCGCTGCGCATCCTGGAGGAGGCGGTGCGGGCCGTGGGGCCGGACGGGCTGCCGGCCACCCTGCCCGAGGAGGGCCCGGCCGAGATGCGCGCCACCGCCGCCGCGCTGAACCGGCTGACGGGGCGCGTGCGCGCCGCCGTCGAGAGCCGCATGCGCCTCGTCGCGGCCGCCGGCCACGACCTGCGCACGCCGATGACGCGCATGCGCCTTCGCGCCGAGTTCCTGCCCGAGGAGGACCGCGAGGTCTGGCTGAAGGACCTCGCCGAACTCGACCACATCGCCGACAGCGCCATCCGCCTCGTGCGCGAGGAGGTGGAGCCGGGGAGCAGCGAGACCGTTTCGCTGAACGCGCTTCTCGTCGAGATCGCGGACGAGCTCGGCGAGATCGGCCGCCCGGTCGAGACCGGGCCGCTGGCGCCGCTCAGCGTCGCCGCCCGCCCGCTGGCGCTCAAGCGCGCGCTGCGCAACCTCATGGAGAACGCCGCCGTGCACGGCGGACAGGCGCGCGTGGCGCTTGCGGCCGACGGCGGGGCGGCGCTCGTCACCATCCTCGACGAGGGGCCGGGCATTCCGGAGGCGCTCATGGCGCGCGTCTTCGAGCCCTTCTTCCGCGTCGATCCGGCGCGACGCCGCCTGTCGCCGGGCGCCGGCCTCGGCCTTGCCATCGCGAAAGAGATTCTCGACCATGCCGGCGGCACGCTGACGCTGCGCAACCGCCGCGATGGCGGCCTGGAGCAGATCGTGCGCCTGCCGCTCGGGGATCGCGCCGACGCCTGACCGGCGTGGCGCCCATCCGCGTCAGGGCAGGAGCGAGATCGCCGCCCCGGACACGCGGCCGACGAGCTGCCCGGCGCCGCCCGCAAGCGCGCCGAGCCCGTCGGCAAGGCCGATCCGAGGGAGCCAGCCCTCCCTCTCGTCCGCCGCCACGGCCTCGGCAAGGGCGATTCCCGGCCGTTCGGTCCGTCCCTCCGGGCGAAGGGAGGAGGGCGGCGCCAGCTCGTCGGCGGGCGTGGTGCCAGCCCGCAGGCGCGCCGGGCGGAGGAGAAGCGGATCGCGCGATTCGCAGCGGCCCTTGCAGTCGGTGAAGAGAAGGACGCCTTCGGCCGTGCCGCCCGTGGCCGCGCCGCGACCGGAGGCCGGCGCCTCGATCCGCGCCGGGGCGACGCTTGCCGCGCGCACCGCCGGGGACGCGATCTCGGCGCGCGCGGGCACGGCCTGCATCGCGGCGGGGGCCGCCGCTCCGGCGACGCGCGCGGCCTTCCGGGCAGGGGCCGTCCCGGGCGTTTGCGCCGCGCCGGAGGCGCTCGCGGCGGGGACGTCCTCGCGCGACGCCTGCGCCACCGGCGCGGGCTCGCCGAAGACGAGCCGCTGCAGGCCATCGCCGCCGCCGAACGTCACCTGGAGCGCCAGCATCGCCGTGCCCGAGACGAGCGCCTGCAGGGCGACGCGCCGCGAGAAGTCGCGGGCGAGATGCCCCATGCGCCGAAATCCGTCACCCCGCATCGCTCGTCCCCTTTCAGGCATGCCACCGGCGCGAGGCCACCCATCCCGAGGTGCCGCGCCGAGACCGTCGCGGATCCTTCTCGCCGGGGGTCGATCCCGGCGAAGCCCCGCTTCGCGCAGAGGATGCGGGGGGCACGGGGCCGGTTTGCGGCCGTCGTGTAAAGAAATGTCTCCGTGGCCGGAAAGGCGCGCCGGTTCGGCGCGGGGGCGGCCTCAATGCCCGTCCACCTCGCGCCGATAGGCCTTCTCCAGCGCCGGATCGAGCGGGCGCGGCGACAGGTCGACCCCTTCCGAGAGCCGGTCGGCGATCGCGGTCAGCGCGGCGACGCGGGCATATTTCTTGTCGTTGGCCGGCACCAGCGTCCAGGGCGCGTCCGGCCTGTTGGTGCGCTGGAGCATGGCGTCGGCGGCCGCCACGTATTCGTCCCAGCGGTCGCGGTTGCGGAAGTCCTCGAAGGAGAGCTTCCAGCGCTTCATCGGGTCCTTCAGCCGCTTGCCGAAGCGCTGCAGCTGCTCGTCCGCGTCGATATAGAGGAAGATCTTGGCGATCTTCGTGCCGCTGTCGGCCAGCATCGCCTCGAAGGCGTTGATCTCGCCATAGGCCCGCTGCCACTCGTCGCGCGAGGCGAAGCCCTCTACGCGCTCCACCAGCACGCGGCCGTACCAGGAGCGGTCGAAGATCGCGATCTGACCCTTGGGGGGCAGGCGGGCCCAGAAGCGGGTGAGATAGTGCAGCGCCTTCTCTTCCGGCTTGGGCGCGGCGATGGGCCAGACGTGGAAGCCGCGCGGGTCCATGCGGCTCACCATGCGCCGGATCGCGCCGCCCTTGCCGGCCGCGTCCCAGCCCTCGAAGACGACGACGGCGTTGTCGCCGGTGTGCAGATAGGCCTGCTGGATCGCCTCGAAGCGCTTCTCCAGCTTGTCGATCGCCTCGAGATAATCGTGCTCGTCGAGCTTGCGCGTGAGGTCGAGATCGCCGAGCGACAGGGCCTTGGCCTCGTCCGTGTCCGTGTCCGTGTCCGTGTCCTTGTGCTTCTGCTTGCTCATGCCGCATCGCTCCCGCCGGTTGGATTGCGCGGGTCACATAGGGCCGGAACGCGGCGGTGCGATGCGCGTCTCCCCGCGCCGCGCCGGCGCGCTTGCATTGCACGGCGATCGGGCAGGATGCCCGCGATGGGACTTAAGTCTGCCCTTCCTTCGCGCAGCGGCTTGCGACATAGTGCGGATACAACCCGGGGTCTGGCACCGCCGCGGGCAACGGTATCAATAGGTTGGGAAACCATCGATGCTCCATCAGGATGCCACGCTGCGCGCGTCCGCGCGCGCCGAGTCCGCGCCGTCTTCCGCCTCCGCCCACGGGCCGGTGGCCGATCTCAAGCGGACGGTGGAAGCCGGCCTCGTCGGCCGCACGCCCCTCGTCGAACGGCTGATCGTCGCGCTCCTCGCCGGCGGCCACCTCCTCGTCGAGGGCCCTCCCGGCCTTGCCAAGACGCGCGCCGTCAAGCGCCTGTCGGGCGGGCTCGAATGCTCCTTCTCGCGCATCCAGTGCACGCCCGACCTCATGCCCGCCGACCTCACGGGCACACAGGTCTTCCGCCCCGAGCGCGGCCTGTTCGAATTCGTGGAAGGGCCGGTCTTCCACTCGCTCGTCCTCGTCGACGAGATCAACCGCGCGCCCCCCAAGGTCCAGTCGGCGCTGCTCGAGGCCATGGCCGAGGCGCAGGTGACCGCCGGCGGCGTCACCTACAAGCTGCCCGACCCGTTCATGGTCATCGCCACGCAGAACTCGATCGAGCACGAGGGCACGTTCCCGCTGCCCGAGGCGCAGCTCGACCGCTTCCTCATGCATGTCCTCGTGGCCATGCCGGACGCGGCTTCCGAACTCGCCATCCTCGATCTCGTCGAGCGCGAGGCGAGCGGCACGGTGGCGGCGCCCGGCCATCCTCTGAGGGCCGCCGATCTTCTGGAGGCGCGCCGTCAGGCGGCCCGCGTCCATCTCTCCCCCGCGCTCAAGGACTACATCGTGCGCCTCGTCATGGCGACGCGCGACGCCAGCGTGGCGCCGGACGTCGCCGGCGCGATCGAGCACGCGGTCTCGCCGCGCGGCACGCTGGCGCTGGCCGCCTCCTCCAAGGCCAAGGCCTTCCTCGCCGGCCGCGACTACGTGCTGCCCGAGGACGTGGCCGATCTGGCGCCCGACATCCTCTCCCACCGCATCGTGCCGACCTGGCGCGCGGCGGCCGAGGGCGTCACCGCCCGCGCCCTCGTCGCCCGCCTCCTCGACCTCGTGCGCCCGCTCTGAGGGCCGCCGCGATGGCCGCTGCGACGGATACGGGCGCGAGCGTCGAGGCACCGGACCTCTTCCGGCTGAGTCACATGGTGCGCCACACGCCGGCCAAGCCGCTCGCTCCGACCGGCCGGCCCGGCGGCCATGCCGGCACGAAGCGCGGCAACGGGCTGGAGATCGTCGACACGCGCCTGCAGGTCGACGGCGACGACGTGCGCCATATCGACGCCATGACGACGGCGCGCACCGGCAAGCCGCATGTGCGCACCTTCCGCGACGAGCGCGAGCGCGAGCGCCTGCTGGTGGCGGACCTGCGCCCGGCCATGCTCTTCGGCACGCGCACGCGCCTTCGCTCGGTCGCCTGCGCGCAGGCGCTCGCGATCTCGGGCTGGCAGGCGAGCCTTGCCGGCGGCCGCGTCGGCCTCGTGGCGCTGGGGCCCGGCGAGCCGCTGATCGTCTCGGCCCGCGCCCGCGAGCGCGGCATGGCGGCGGTCTGCGGCGGGCTTGCCGCCGCCCATGCCGAGGCGCTGGCGAACGCCGCCGGCGGCGCCCTCGCCGATCCCGACCTCGCCCCCGCGCTCGAACGGCTGGCGCGGCTCGCCCCGCGCGGCGCGAGCCTCGTCCTCGCCACCGCCCTCGACGCGCCGGGCCCCGATTTCGACGCCGTGCTCGGCGGGCTCGCGCGGCGCCTGCGCGTGACCGTCGTCCTCCTGCGCGACGCCTTCGAGCGGCGCGCGCCGCGGGGCGCCTATCCCTTCCTGTCCGGCGGCATCGCCGGCGCGGCGATCCGCTGGGCCTTCGTCGACCGCGAGACGAACCGGCCGGACCCGCGCGTGGAGCGCCTGCGGCGCCTCGACGTCGATCTCGTCCTCCTCGACACGGACGCGACGCCGACGCGCATGGCCGAGACGCTGGGAGGCCGCCATGCCGATGCAGCCTGACGCGCTCGTCGCCGAGCTGCGCCCGTTGAAGCTGCCGGCCGAGCTCTCCGCCGTCACCTCCGGCGACGTCCTCGCCGCGCTGGCCATCGGCATCCTGGCCGCCCTCCTCGTCGCCGCCCTCGCCCGCCTCGTCGCCCGCCGCCGGCGCGACCGGCGCGCCGAGGTGGCGGCCGCCCTCGCCGCCCTTCGCGGGCGCCCCGCCGAGGAGCGGCTCTACGGGCAGGCGCTTCTCCTGCGCGAGCTAAGGCCGGCAACCGCATCGCGGCGACCCCGGCAGGCCGCCAACACCGCCGAAGAGGCCGAGGCTGCGATCCCGAGCGAGACCGGCATCGGCGCGGCGCTCTACCGGCCGCCCGGCGCCGGCCCCGCGCCCGATCTCGACGCCCTGGACGCGCGCATCCTCCGGGCTGCGCGGCGGAGGGCCGGCTGATGTGGACGCTCGCCTTCCCGCTCGCCCTCCTCCTCCTGCCGCTGCCGCTTCTCGCCGCGCGGCTCCTGCCGCCGCGCGCCCGCGGCACAGGCGCGCTCCTCGTGCCGCCCTCGATCGGCGCGCGCATGACGGCGGGCGGGGCCCCCGGCGTCGCCGCCCGCACGCGCCGCCTCCTGCCGGCGCTGCTCTGGTGTCTCCTCGTCCTCGCGCTGGCCGGGCCCGAGCGGCTCGGCACCGTCGAGGCGCTGCCCGCCGAGGGGCGCGACCTCGTCCTCGCCATGGATCTCTCCGGCTCGATGGAGAAGGAGGACTTCGAGCTCGACGGCGCCCCCGTCTCGCGGCTCGACGCGGTCAAGCGCGTCGCCGCCGCCTTCGTGCGCGGGCGGGCGGGCGACCGGGTCGGGCTCGTCATCTTCGGAGAGACCGCCTATTTCGCCGCGCCCCCGACCTTCGACACGGAGGCCGTCGCCAAGACGATCGAGGCCGCCTCGATCGGCATTTCCGGCCGCTCCACCGCCATCGCCGACGGGCTCGGCCTCGCGCTGAAGCGCCTTTCCGAAAGCCGCGCGCCGAGCCGGGTCGTCATCCTCCTCTCGGACGGCGTCAACAATGCCGGCGCGGTGGCGCCGACGGACGCGGGCTCGCTCGCCGCCCGGCTCGGCGTGCGCGTCCACACGATCGCGCTCGGGCCGAAGGACCTGGAATCGAACCCGACCGAGCGCGACGTGGTGGACGCCGCGACGCTGCGGGCGATCTCCGAGGCCAGCGGCGGCACCACGTTCCGCGTGCGCACCATGGCCGATCTCGTGGGCGTGACGCAGGCGATCGACGCGCTGGAGACCGACCGCGCGGCGCGCCCGCCGGTCGCCATCCGCGAGCCCTTCTGGACCTGGCCGGCCTGCGCCGCCCTCCTCCTCGCGCTCGGCCTCGTCCTCTTCGAGCGGAGGCTCGCCGCATGATGGATCTCGGCCCTCTCGTCCTCCTGCGCCCGGCGTTCCTGGCGCTCCTGCCGGCGCTGGCGATCCTCGCCCTCCTGCTGCGCCGGCGCGTCGCGGGCCTTGCCGGCTGGGAGCGGGCGGTCGACGCGCCGCTGATGCGCGCGATGGAGGCGATCGGTCGCGTGCGGCCGGGCACCGGGCGCCTCGGCCGTCCGCCGCTCGCTGTTGCCGCCATTCTCGCGCTCGCCCTGATCGGCCCCGCCGCCCGCGACCCCGACGCGCCGACCTTCCGCAATCTCGACGGGCTCGTCCTGGTGATGGACCTCTCGCGCTCGGCGACCGAGGGCGGGGCCTTCGTCGATGCGCAGAGCGCCGCGCAGCTCGTGCTGCAGCGGGCGGGCGCGCGGCCGGTCGCCCTCGTCGTCTATGCCGGGGAGGCGTATCTGGCGAGCGCCTTCACCACCGATCCCGGCGCCCTGGAGACGACGATCTCGGCCCTCGACGCCGAAACCGTGCCCGATCGCGGCAGCCGGCCGGACAGGGCGCTGGAGCTTGCCCGCGCCACGCTGGCGCAGGCCCGCATCCTCGCCGGCGAGGTCGTTCTCGTCTCGGACGGCGGCGGCGTCACGCCCGCCGCCGTCGAGGCGGCCCGCGCCATCGCGACGGAGGGCGGCCACGTCTCGGCCGTCTTCGTACCCCCCCGCGTCAGCGCCGGCGACATGCCGCCGGCCGACGAGCGGGGCCTGTCGCAGATCGCCTCGGCGGGCGAGGGCCGGCTGGAGAGCGGCGCCGCCCCCGCCGGCATCGTGGCCGCGATGGAGGCGCGCGGCGCGAGCGGCCTGGAGGCGGGAGGCCTGGCCGCCCTCCTCTTCCGCGACTACGGCCGCTGGCTCGTGGCGCTGGCGCTCCTGCCGGCCCTACTCCTCTTTCGCCGGAGCGCCTGACGATGGGTCGTGTCCTGCCCTGCGTCCTCGTCCTCGCCGCCCTGGGCGCCGCGCTCGCCGCCGGGCCCGACGCCTTCGGGCGCCTCGCCCTGAAGGCTGGCCTGCCCACGCTCGCCGCCGGTCTCCTGTCCGGCGACGAGGCGCGCGGCGTCGCGCTCTATCGCGCGGGCGACTATGCCGGCGCGGACGCCGCCTTCACCGCCGCCGGGCGCACGGCCACCTACAATCGCGGCAATTCGCTGGCGGCGCTCGGAGACTACAAGCTCGCCGCCTCCTATTACGACGCGGCGATCTTCGCCGAGCCGACCGACGCGGACGCGCGCTTCAACCGCGCCCTCGTCGGGCAGTTCCTGGAGCCGATCACCGGCGAGGCGAACGACATCGACGGGCTGGCGGCCACCGCGCCCGCCGAACAGTCGGAGGCGCGGCCGAGCGAGCGGCCGGACATCGCCAAGACCAAGACGCTCGCCGAACAGGAGCGCGTGCAGCGCCCGCGCACCGGCCAGGCGGTTGTGGCGAGCGAGGACTGGCTGACGACCCTGCCCGACGATCCCGGCCGCTATCTCAAGGCGCGCCTCAAGGCCGAGCACGACGCTCGCGTCGAGGCGGGCCTGACCCATCCGCCGGAGGACACGGCATGGTGACGCTTTCGGCCCCGCGCGGCATCCGCGCCCTGGCCCTTCTCGTGCTGGTCGCGCTCTGCGCGCTGCCCTTTGCGGCGGCGCGAGCGGCGCCCGCCGTCGATCCCGCCGCCGTGCGGCTCGAGGTCGTGGTGCCCGAGGGCGCCGCGCCCTTCGTCGACGAGATGGTGCTCGTCACCGTGCGCGGCACCTACGACACGACGATCGCGCTCGAGACGCTGCGCCAGCCCGAGTTCCGCAATTTCGGCTGGATGCAGCTCGGGCGCGACAGCTGGCGACAGGCCTTCGTGGACGGCAAGCAGAAGACCGTGTTCGAGCGGCGCCTGGCGCTGTTCCCGCACGCGGCCGGGCGCCAGACCATCGCCTCCTTCACGCATCGGCTGACGCTGGTGGCCGGCAATGGCGAGCGTTTCGTGCATGACGTGGTCTCGCCGCCCGTCTCCGTCGAGGTCGCGCCGCGCCCGGCGACCGCCGGCGGCTGGTGGATGCCGGCGCGCGCCGTGACCTATAGCGACGACTGGGACATGGACGCCGCCGCGCTCGTCAACGGCGCCACCGTGACGCGCCGGGTGACGATCCGGGCCGTCGGCGTGCCGCCGCAGTCGCTGCCCCCGCCGCCGCGCATGCGCGCCGACTGGCTGATCTCCTTCTTCGCCCCCGAGACGCGCAGCGTGGAGCTGACGCCCGACGGGCCGGTCTCCACCGTCGAATGGGTCTGGCGCATGCGCCCGATCACCGGCGAGCCCGGCCACCTGCCGGCCTTCACCATCCCCTGGTACGACACGGCCGCGCGCCTGCCGCGCGAGATCGTGCTGAAGTCGCAGACCATCGCCTATGCCGGCTTCTCCGAGGGCCAGGGCGAGGCGGGGCCGATCGGGTTGCTCAAGCGCAACGCGCCGATCCTGGCGGGCGCCGGCGGCTTTCTCGCGGCGCTCGCGCTTCTCCTGCCGGGGCTGAGGCTGCGCAGCCGCGCGGAGATGGCCGGCCTCCTGCGGCGCCTTTCGCCCGACGGCGACGCGCGCGCCCTGCGCCGGGCCGCGGCGGCGGGCGACGCGCCGGCCGCACGGCAGGCGGCCCTGGCCTATCTCGCGCCCCGGGGCGGGGCGGGCATTGTCCCGGGCGCCTTCGCCCGGCTCGACGCGGCGCTCTACGGACAGGCGCGCGAGCGGCCCGACCTTGCCGCCTTCGCGCGCGCCGTCCTCTCAGCCCGTCGCCGGCGCGGGAGCTGACGGTTCCTCGGCGAGCTTGGGCAGGAGGACGAGAAGGAGCACCGCACCGAGGATCGTGGCGAAGGCGACGGCGACGAGCGGCGCCAGCCCGTCCTCGATGAAGGGCGCGGCGATGGCCGTGCCGACGGCGCCCGCGCCCAGAAGTCCCAGCACGACGAGCGCGGCGCCCCGCGCGTCGTCGCCGCCAGCCGCCACCATCGCGCGGTGGAAGCCGGCGGGCCCGCGCAGGCCGAAGCCGAGATTGACGAAGAGGAAGAGGCCGATCACCACGACCGGGCTCGTGCCCCCGCCGAGCGCATAGGCGAGGAGACAGGCGAAGGCCGCCGCCTGCAGGGCCGTGCCGCCGAGGATCGTGCGCTCCGTGCCGAAGGCCTTCGTCGCCCGGCCCGAGACATTGGCGCCGGCGATGAAACAGGCGACGCCCGCGATCTGCAGCGTGACGAAGGCCGAGACCCCGAGGCCGAGGGGACCGGCGAAGACGGCGGGCGCGCCGAAGACGAAGACGAGGAGCGCGCCGAGCGACAGGGCCTGGCTGCCGGCATAGCGCAGGAAGACCGGGTCGCCGAGAAGCCGCCGGTAGCCGCCCGATCCCGCCGGCGGCGGCGCCGAGGCGGGCAGGACGGAACCGAAGAGGAGCATCACGCCCGCCATGGCGAGCGCCAGCGCGCCGACCACGAGGAAGGAGAGCTGCCAGCCGCCGAGCGCCAGCAGCGCGGCGCCGCCGAGCGGGGCGAGCGCGGGCGCCAGCGCCTCCACCGAGCCGAGCCGCCCCATGGCCGCGACCATGCCCTCGTCGCCGTAGAGCGAGCGGATGAAGCCGGGCGCGAAGACGGCCGGCGCCGCCCCGAGGGCGCCCTGCAGGAAGCGCAGGGCGACGAGGGCGCCAAGGTTGGGCGCCAGCGCCGAGGCGATCGACACCGTGCCGAACAGGGCGAGCGACACGGCGAGCAGCAGGCGCCGCTTGTAGCGGGCGCCGAGCGCGCCGAAGGCCAGCAGCCCGAGCGAGGTGCCGAGCACATAGGCGGCGAGGACGTATTGCGCCGTCTGCGCGCTCCCGCCGAGCGCGGCCGGCAGGCTGGGCACGGCGGGGAGAACGAGATCCGTCCCCGCGATGCCGAGCGCGGTGCCCGAGACGACGAGCGCGAAGGCGGTCCGCCGGTGAAGGCGCGAGAGGGGCGTTGGCGGGCGCATCGGGCCTTCGTCCTCGAACGAGCCGCCGTCGCGGCGCGCGGACGGGGCGAAGAGCTTGGGTTGCCGGCATGGTCTAAGGGCCGGGGCGGGCCGCCGCAACCCGGCCTCCCTCCTCGCGCGGGACTGGAGAGGGCGAGGCGCGCGCGATGTTTCGGCTCGCTCCACCGGCGCGGACGTGCCATGGCCTTTCCGCAAGACGGTATGGGACGGGGGTTGCGTTGGCCCGCCCCGAAGACACGGACGGCGACCGGTGCATCCCACTTCCAGGCTTCTCCTCGGCGGCTTCCTGACGCTCGCCATCGTCATGGGCATCGGGCGCTTCTACTACACGCCCCTCCTGCCGCTGATGCAGGCGCAATACGGGTTCGGGCCCGACAAGGCCGGGCTCATCGCCGCCGCCAATTTCGCCGGCTATCTCGCCGGCTCGCTCCTCGCCTCGCTCGCCCCGCGCGGGGGCGCGCGCCTGGCCGCCTTCCGGCTCGGCCTCTGCGCCAGCGTGGCGACGACGATCGCGATGGGGCTGACGGACGACGAGGCCGTCTGGCTCGCGCTGCGCTTCGTCTCCGGCGTCGCCAGCGCCTTCGCCATGATCTCGGCCGCGGGCATGATCGCCGAGTCCCTCTCCTGCGTGAGATCGGAGGCCCGGCTTGGCTGGATCTTCGGCGGCGTCGGCTCGGGGATCGCGGTCTCCGGCGTCCTCGTCCTGATGGCCGACCCGTTCCTGTCGCCCTCGCAGCTCTGGCTGGCCGCGGGCTTTCTCGCCGCCGCCGTCCTGCCGCTGCCGCTCCTCTTCGTCGGCGAGCGCGCCCTGCCCGAGCGCCGCAAGGCGCCGCCCCCGCGCCGGCGCGCGGCGCGGCCCATCGCCTTCTGGCCGCTCTTCGTGAACTACACCTGCGAGGGCCTCGGCTACTCGGTCTTCGTCACCTTCATCGTGGCGATCATCAAGGGACGGCCGGGGCTGGAGGGCGTCGGCGACTTCGTGTGGATCGCGGTGGGCCTGGCGGGCCTGCCCTCGACGCTCCTGTGGTCGGGCATCGCCGAGCGCATCGGCTTCGCCAACGCGCTGGCCGCCGCCTATGCCGTGCAGATCGCGGCGATCCTCCTGCCGGTGCTGAGCGCCGGCGCGCCGGCGGCGATCCTCGCCGCGTTCCTCTTCGGGGGCACGTTCATGGCGATCACCGTCCTCGTCATGCCGCTCGGTCGGCACGGGCTGAACGGGCGCGGCTTTGCCATCCTCACCGCCGGCTTCGGCCTCGGGCAGATGCTGGGCCCGCTCTTCGCCGGCCTGCTGGTGACGGGCGCGGCCGGCTACGACCGCGCGCTCGTCGCCTCCGCCGGCGCGGTGGCCTTCGGGCTCGCCGCCCTCCTCCTCGCCATGCGCCGCCGCGCGCCCGGCGCGGCCGCCACCTGACCGCGACCGGTCAGGCCGGCACGTCCTTGGGGATCGATTCCAGCTCCGCCAGGAAGGCCTCGCACCAATACGAGGCCGTGTTGCCGAAGACCGCCGCCCGCATCGCCCGCCAGCGTTCCTGGCGCTCCTCGAGCGGCATGGAGAGCGCCCGCTGCAGGGCGCGCGCCACGTCGTCGGTGGAATAGGGATTGACGATCAGCGCCTCGGAAAGCTCGGCCCGCGCGCCGGCGAAGCGCGACAGGACGAGGACGCCGGGATCCTGCGGGTCCTGCGCGGCCACGAACTCCTTGGCGACGAGGTTCATCCCGTCGCGCAGCGGCGTCACGAGGCAGACGCGCGCGGCCCGGTAGATGCCCGCGAGGGCGCGGCGGGTGAAGCCGGTCGTCATGATCTGGAAGGGCGTCCAGTCGAGCGTGGCGAAGCGGCCGTTGACGTGGCCCGAGAGGGATTCGAGGTCGCGCCTCAGTTCGGCATAGGCGTCGAGCTCGGAGCGCGAGAGCGGCGCCACCTGCAGGAACTGCACCGCGCCGCGATTCTCCGGATAGTCCTCCAGGAGCCGCTCGAAGCCGAGGAGCCGCTCCACCAGCCCCTTCGAATAGTCCATCCGGTCGACGCCGACGATCTGCAGGCGGTCCCCCGCCATGCCGCGCACCATCTCCTCGTGCTCGCTCGCCTCGGGCGAGACGGCGAAGCGCGCGAAGCCCTCCGCGTCGATGCCGATGGGGAAGGTGCGCGCGCTCACCACGCGCCCGCCGACCCGCACGCGGTGGCCCTTCAGCTTCTCGCCGCCGAGCTCGCGCACGCAGAACTGGATGAAGTTGCGGCGGTCCGTGTCCGTCTGGAAGCCGACGAGATCGTAGGCCAGCATCGCCTTGACGATGTCGACGCCCGACGGCAGCGCGCTGAACATCTCGGGCGGGCAGAAGGGGATGTGGAGATAGAAGCCGACCGAGCCCTTGAAGCCCTGCTGGCGCAGCTCCGAGCCGAGATGGAAGAAGTGATAGTCGTGCACCCAGATGATGTCGTCGTCCCGAAGCATCGGCATCAGGCGCGCGGCGAAGCGCTGGTTGACGGCGCGGTAGACGCGGTCGGACGCGCGGTCGAACTGGGCGAGATCGAGCCGGTAGTGCAGGAGCGGCCAGAGCGAGCGGTTGGCATAGCCATAGTAGAAGCCGTCGACCTCTTCCTGCGTGAGGTCGATCGTCACCATGGAGACGTTGCCGACCGTCTCGGTCCTGGCCTCGCTGTCCGTTCCCTCGGCCGAGACCTCGCCGCTCCAGCCGAACCAGACCCCGCCGCGCCGGCGCAGCGCATCCGACAGGCCGACCGCGAGCCCGCCCGCCTTGCCCTCGTCGGTCAGCGGGCCGACGCGGTTCGACACGGCGACGAGACGGCGCTTGGCCCCGCTCATAGCGCGCCCCTCGCATCGAGGGCCGTCAGCGTCTCGGCCCCCGCCGCGCCGCCCGGATCGGGCACGCCGAGCCAGCGATGCACGGCCGCGACATCGCGGAGGCGATGGCGCGCGACGCTCGGCGCCGTGCCGACCTTCACCGCGATCCCGCCCCGGCGCTCCACGACGTCGAGCGCGTATTCGTCCGTCGTGTCGTCGCCGACATAGACGGGCACGCGGCCCGCGAAGGGCGCGCGCGCCAGGAAGTCGGCGACCGCCTGCCCCTTGTCCATGCCGGCCGGATGCACCTCGACGATCTTGTCGCCGCGCATGACGGCAAGGTCCTGCCGGCCCGCCGTGGCGCGGGCCATGAGGTCGAGCGCGAAGGGCTCCAGGTCGGGCGCCGCGCGGTAATGCAGCACGAGCGCCATGCCCTTGTCCTCGAAGGTCATGCGCGGCGCGGCGGCGCGGGCCGCGTCGAAGACCGCGCGCGCCTCGTCCAGCACTTGGCGGCCGGCGAGACTTTCGACGGGCTCGCCGGGCGAGACGCGCCGCTCCAGCCCGTGCACGCCGGCGGCCGCAAAGCGCAGCGGCGCGAGGAAGCGGTCGAGATCGACGATGCGCCGTCCGCTGACGATCGCCAGCGCCCCCTCCATCGCCGCGCCGAGGCGCGCCAGATGCGCGACCGCTTCGGGCGCGATCGAGACGCCGGCGGGATCGTCGGCGAAGGGCACGAGCGTCCCGTCGAAATCGAGGAACAGGGCGTGGGCGGCGGGATCGAGGGGAAGCGGTTCTGTCATGGTCTCCATGATAGCGCGCGGCCGCGACTTTTCCACGCGCGTGCGATCCCGCCATGCCCCGCGCGGGCGGGCGGCGAGGCCCCCGGACGCCGGACGTTTTCCCCGCATCCGCGGATGCATCGACAATCCGGACGGTTGCCTTGCCCCGCCCTCACGGCACTCCCGCGAATGGGCGCCGCCGGACCTTGAACCTGGAGATGTATGGCATGATCGTCACGACCGAAGCCTTGCAGAAGCGTCTTGCGGACCTCGGCTACGACCCGGGCCCGACCGACGGGGTGCGCGGCCGGCGCACCATCGCGGCCATCCGGGAATTCCAGGCCGACCACGGGCTCCTCATCGACGGGATCGCCGGCCCGGCCACGCGCGCCAAGCTCTTTTCCGGCCCGTCCGGCATGGTGCAGACGAGCCGGCCCGACAGGCCCTGGTACGAGGAGGCGCGCCGCTTCCTCGGCCTCAGGGAAGTGGAGGGCCAGGGCAACAACCGCGTCATCATGGACTGGGCGACGGATCTGGACCTTGCCTATCCGGGCGACGAGATCCCCTGGTGCGGCCTCTTCGCCGCCCATTGCATCGGGGCGACGCTGCCCGGGGAGGACCTGCCCGGCGGGGTCCTGATGGCGCGCAACTGGCAGCGGTTCGGCCGATCCTGCGGGCCGACGCTCGGCTGCGTCCTGGTCTTCTGGCGGACCGACCGCACGCGCAGTTCCAACGGTCATGTCGGCTTCTATGCCGGCGAGGATCGCGACGCCTATTACGTCCTGGGCGGCAACCAGTCGAACGCCGTCAACGTGGTGCGCATCGCCAGGACGCGGCTCCTCGCGGCGCGCTGGCCGTCGACCGCGCCCTTTGGCGAGACCCGCATCACCGAACTCGCGCCGACCTCCGACGCCCTGTCGATCGAGGAAGCCTGACCGGGGCAGAGAACGGGACGTGAAACAGGGCGCCGCGACCGTGCGGCGCCCTGCAGGAAGCAGCCCGAAGGCCCGGCGGCGCGTCAGGCCGCGTTGAGGATGCCCGGCGCGACCGGCGCCTCGGGAACGCGCAGGCCCGGCACCGCCGCGCGGCCATAGGCCTGCGCCACCTGCGCGGCCACCGCGTCCGCCGTCGCGGCCGAGAGCGTCCAGCCCAGATGCCCGTGGCCGGTATTGTAGAAGACGCCGGCCCTGGCGCCGGCGCCGACGCGCGGCATCATGTTCGGCATCATCGGCCGAAGGCCCGCCCAGGGCACGACGGAATCCGTCGAGATGCCGGGGAAGCGCGTGCGGCACCAGTCGACGAGCGGGGCGATGCGCGCGGCGCGGATGTCGCGGTTCTCGCCCGCGAACTCCGCCGTGCCCGCGATGCGCAGCCGGTCCTCGCCGAGGCGGCTCGTCACCACCTTGGCATGGTCGTCGAGGATGGAGACATGCGGCGCGCCGGCCCGGCTCTCGGCATCCTTGAGATTGACCGTCACCGAATAGCCCTTGACGGGATAGACGTTCACGCGGTCGCCGAGCTGGCGCGCGAAGCGGCGCGAGGCGACGCCCGCGCAGACCACGATCCCGTCGAAGCGCGCCTCGCGGGGCGCATCGCCCTCGCGCCGCGCCGTCCAGCGCACCGAGACGTCGCGCGCGCCGCGCAGCGTCAGCGTCTCCACGTCGGCGTCCTGCACGAAGGTCACGCCCTTGGCGCGGGCCGCGTCCGCGAGGCCGCGCGTGTACTTGTGGATGTCGCCGGTGAAGTCGCTCTCGGTGAAGAAGCCGCCGACGAAGTTGCCGCGGATGGTCGGCTCGATCGCCGCGATCTCCTGCGGCGTGACGGCGCGCCGCTCGAGGCCGCCGGCCTTCAGCAGTTTGTTCACGCTTCCCGCATGGGCGAGTTCGCCCTCGCTCTCGTAGACATGCAGGATGCCGCGGTTCTCGATGTCGAAGGTGAAGCCCTCGTCCTCGGCCATGGCCAGGAGATGGCGCCGCGCCTCGATGGCGAGCCGCGTCGTGGCGATGGTGTTCTCTTCGTAGTTGCGCGCGGCCAGCACGAACTCGAACATCCAGGAGAGCTTGTGCCAGGTGGGCGCGGGATGGACGAGCAGGGGCGCGTCCTTCTTGAGCATCCACTTGAGCCCCTTGAGGAAGGTGCTCGGCTGGTTCCACACCTCGGCATTGGAGGCCGAGAGCTGGCCGCCATTGGCGAAGGAGGTTTCCATGCCCGCATGGCTCTGACGGTCGAAGACCGTCACGTCGAAGCCGCGCTGCATGAGCTTGTAGGCAGTGGTCACGCCGGTGATGCCGGCGCCGATGACGGCGATGGAGGTCATAACGATCCTTGTCGGCCACGCTGCGCGCGGCGTCTCGTTCGTTGCCCCTCCCGTCATGAGCCTGAGAGTTTCACGGCGCGGGACTCAATTCCCGGCGACGCTTTCTCCTTCGGCGGACGGCATGCGCCGTCGCTCTTCGGAATTGAATGACGCCAGGCGGTCCTTTTGCCTGAGAGTTTCCGGGGCGGTTGCTCCTTCGGCGCCGGCCTTGAGGGCCGGTCTCTCCCGCTAGGCGTCGATCGGGATCGACAATAGGGCGACGACAATTCTTTCGCAAGCGCGAGGACCCCCTGAAAAACCGGGAGGGCACCATGCGTTCCGCGCGCCGCTCGCCCTCGCCGGCAGCGCCCCGCTTGACATCGCGGCGGCCGCGAAAGACGGTCGCGCGGCGCAGGCGGAGAGCGGCGGCGCATCAGCCAGGGGGTCGCGGGGGCGATGCAGAAGATGAGGGCGGCGCCGTTCTGCGCCGCGGTCGATTGGGGAACGTCGAGCTTTCGCGCCTGGCTCCTGTCCGCCGACGGAACGGTCCTGTCCGAGCGCCGCGCCGCCGACGGCCTGTCGCAGATCGCGCCGGGCAGCTTCGAGCTGGTGCTGGAGGGCCATCTCGCCGAGTTCGGCGCGCCGGCCGACCTGCCGGTCGTCGTCTGCGGCATGGCGGGCGCCCGCCAGGGCTGGATCGAGGCGCCCTATGCCGCGACGCCGGCGCGCTTCCCGGACCTTGCCGCCGAGGCCCTTCGCGTGCCCGGGCTCGACCGCGAGGTCCGCATCCTGCCCGGCGTCGCCCAGCGCGACCCGCAGCGGCCCGACGTGATGCGCGGCGAGGAGACGCAGCTCGCCGGGCTCGGCGTCGAGGGCGACGCGCTCGCCTGCCTGCCCGGCACCCATTCCAAATGGGCCGCGATCGAGGCCGGCGCGCTCGCGCGGTTCTCCACCTTCATGACGGGCGAGCTCTTCGATCTCCTCGCCCGCACCTCCATCCTGCGCCACAGCCTCGGCGGCGATCTCCACGTCTCGCCCGACGACGAGACCTTCCTCTCGGCGGTGCGCGAGGCCCGCGCCGATCCCGGCCGCTGGACCGGGCGGCTGTTCGGCCTGCGCGCCGGCGATCTTCTCGGCCTGCAGGCGCCGCAGACGCGCGCGCCCTGGCTCTCCGGCTCGCTGATCGGCATCGAGATCGCCGGCGGGCTGGCGCTCCATCCGCAGGCGCGCGAGATCGCGCTCGTCGCCTCCGGCCGCCTCGCCGATCTCTATGCCGGCGCCTTCGAGGCCTGCGGCCTCGCCCACCGGCGGATCGACGCGGAGACGGCGGTGCGCGCCGGCCTCCTGACCGCCGCCCGACATTTCTGGCCCGCCCGGGCCGAAGCGAGCCTGTGATGACCAACGCCCAGAACCCCATCGCCGCCCTGCCGCGCGGTCTCGTCGCCATCCTGCGCGGCCTCGAGCCGAAGGACGCGGCGGCCGTCGCCGAGGGTCTCATCGAGGCCGGGTTCCGGGCGATCGAGATCCCGCTGAACTCGCCCGATCCCTACCGCTCCATCGAGACCGTGACGCGCCTGGCGCCGAAGGACTGCCTCGTCGGCGCCGGCACGGTGCTGAACGTGGCCGAGGTCGAGCGGCTGCACGGCCTCGGCGCGCGCCTCGTCATCAGCCCGAACTGCGACACGGCGGTGATCGCGGCGAGCGCCGAACGCGCCATGGTCTCCATGCCCGGCGTCTTCACCCCGACCGAGGCCTTCGCCGCCATCGCCGCCGGCGCCACGGCGCTGAAGTTCTTCCCCGCCAGCGTCATCGGCCCCGCCGGCATCGCGGCGATGCGCGCCGTCCTGCCGGCGCACGTGCCCGTCGGGGCGGTCGGCGGCGTCTCGGAGGCCGACTTCGCCGCCTATGGCAAGGTCGGCGTGCGCGTCTTCGGCCTCGGCTCGAGCCTCTTCCGGGCAGGCGACGCGCCCGCGCTCGTCGTCGAGCGCGGCAAGGCCGCGGTGGCCGCCTACGACGCGGCCTTCCCGCCCCGCGCCTGACACCTTCCTCCCGGCGCGGCCCTTGACAGGGCCGCCCGATCCCGTAGCGTCGGCCCGTCCAAGGGGAGTTCCGGCAAGGAACTGAGAGGCCGACGGCCGCCGACATGATCGGCGCAGCGCGCGGCGACCCTCACGAACCTGATCCAGGTCATGCTGGCGTAGGGATGGGAATGCCGCAGGCGATCCGTGGGGATGCGCCGCCGCGAGATCGCGGCGGGGCGAGCCGCCGGGTCGGCGGCTCTTTCGCCTCTTCGAACAATGGTCTGGGTCGCTTGAGACGCGCCGAACGGCGTGCGGGAGACCTTTCGATGACCGTCCACCAGCCCATCCGGCCGAGCGTGACCACGGGGCCGCTGCCGGCCTCCGCCAAGCGCCATGTGCCCGGCCACCTTCACCCCGATCTGCGCGTGCCGCTGCGCGAGATCGCGCTCCACCCGTCCGCGCTGGAGCCGCCGGTCCTCGTCTACGACGCCTCCGGCCCCTATACCGACCCGACCGTCGTCACCGACATCGCGAAGGGCCTGCCGCGCCTTCGCGAGGCCTTCGTCGCCGCGCGCGGCGACACGGCCCTGTACGAGGGACGGGCGGTGAAGCCGGAGGACAACGGCAACCTGCCGCCCGAGAAGCTGACGCCGCCCTTCCCCGTGCGCCACGCGCCGCGCCGCGCCCTGCCCGGCCGACCCGTCACGCAGCTGGAATATGCCCGCGCCGGCATCGTCACGGCCGAGATGGAATATGTCGCCCTCCGCGAGAATGTCGGCCGGCAGGCCCTGCGCGAGGCGCCGGGCGGCGGCTCGCCCTTCAAGGCGGCCATCCCCGGCTTCGTCACGCCCGAATGGGTGCGCGAGGAGGTCGCCTCCGGCCGCGCGATCATCCCCGCCAACATCAACCATCCCGAGCTCGAGCCCATGGCCATCGGGCGCAACTTCCTCGTCAAGATCAACGCCAATATCGGCAATTCCGCCGTCACCTCGTCGATGGACGAGGAGGTGGAGAAGATGGTCTGGGCGATCCGCTGGGGCGCCGACACGGTGATGGACCTCTCCACCGGGCGCAACATCCACAATATCCGCGACTGGATCATCCGCAACGCGCCGGTGCCGATCGGCACGGTGCCGATCTATCAGGCGCTGGAGAAGGTCGGCGGCATCGCCGAGGACCTCACCTTCGACGTCTTCGCCGACACGCTGGTCGAGCAGGCCGAGCAGGGCGTCGACTATTTCACCATCCATGCCGGCGTTCGCCTCGCCCACGTGCCGCTGACGGCGAACCGCGTGACGGGCATCGTCAGCCGGGGCGGTTCCATCATGGCCAAATGGTGCCTCGCCCATCACCGCGAGAGCTTCCTCTACGAGCGTTTCGAGGAGATCTGCGAGATCATGCGCGCCTACGACGTCTCCTTCTCGATGGGGGACGGGCTGCGGCCGGGATCGATCGCCGATGCCAACGACGCGGCGCAGTTCGCCGAGCTCACCACGCTGGGCGAACTCACGAAGATCGCCTGGAAGCACGGCTGCCAGGTGATGATCGAGGGGCCGGGCCATGTGCCGATGCACAAGATCAAGGAGAATGTCGACCTGCAGATGGAGCTCTGCGGCGAGGCGCCCTTCTATACGCTCGGCCCCCTCGTGACGGATATCGCGCCGGGCTACGACCACATCACCAGCGCCATCGGCGCCGCGCAGATCGGCTGGTTCGGCACCGCGATGCTCTGCTACGTCACGCCGAAGGAGCATCTCGGCCTGCCCGACCGGGCGGACGTGAAGACGGGCGTCATCACCTACAAGATCGCCGCCCACGCGGCCGATCTCGCCAAGGGCCATCCGGCCGCGCAGCTGCGCGACGACGCGCTCAGCCGGGCGAGGTTCGAGTTCCGGTGGGAGGACCAGTTCAACCTCTCGCTCGATCCGGACACAGCCCGGTCCTTCCACGACGAGACGCTGCCCAAGGAGGCGCACAAGGTGGCGCATTTCTGCTCCATGTGCGGCCCGAAATTCTGCTCGATGAAGATCAGCCACGACATCCGCGCCGAAGCCCGCAAGGAGGGCATGGACGCGATGGCGCGGACCTATCGCGAGGGCGGCGATCTCTACATGCCCGCCGCCGCCGCCGCCGCCGCGCCCGAAGCCTGATGCGTCGAGGCGGCCGGGCCGGTGCCGTTCCGGCCGCCTCGACGCGGAACGCCGGCCTCCCGCTCGCCGTTTAGGCGAGGCATCCGCACGTCCTGCGGGTCCGCAGGCCTCGATCCGGGAGGAGCAGCATGACAGACGACCGCAGCCCGAAGACCCCGCCCGACGCTCCGCCCGCCTCGGGCGGCCTCCTGTCGAACGTCATCCGCCGCACCGACAACGACTTCCACGGCCGTCGCAACGGCGAGGACCTGATCGGGCGCGACATCCCGGTCGAGGAACAGGACCGCGAGGCCGAGGAGGAAGAGGAAGAAAAGGAGCGCTGAGCGGACGTCTCCGGCCGGCATGGCGCATAGACCAGGATCGGCTGGCGCCGTGTCCGGCCGCGACGCGGCGTCGCCGGGCCATGTTGCGCTGGGTCGGGTCGGGTCGGGGGACGGGCCGTCGCGGCGCGTTCGATGGAGCGTTTGCCTGCGCGCATCGGCCGGCGCCGTCGAAGGCCCGGCGCGACGATGGTCGTGTCAGATATAGCCGGAGCGGATGGCCTTCGCGACGGCATGCATGCGGTTGACGGCGCCCAGACGCACGGTGATCGACACGAGATGGTTGTCGACGGTGTACCGCGAGATCCCCAGAATGATGCCGATTTCGGCGCTCGTCTTGCCGTCCGCGACCAGGGAAAGTATCTCCAGTTCCCGCTTGGACAGTGGATTGCTCAATTTAGATCATCCATTCCTGACATTTCGGCCGTCCGACGCCTCGGGATGGGCGTCGTCATGCGAGCGCCGCGAACTGCGCCCGGCCGGTCGGCTGTCCCGCGATGCGGGTCGGGGATCGCCCGGTCTGTGGCCGGGCCTGCCTGCGCAGCGGTGCCCTGTTCGCCCGCCCGTCGCCGAAGGCCATGCGCGAGGTCGATCGGCGCCGCGAAGTCACGATATCGTCCCCTGTCCTGCTGTCGCGACCGGACGCCCTGCCGGCCCGGACCGAATGTTCGCGCGCTCCCGCCGGAGCTCCTGTTCCTTTGCTTCCGCTCGCAGATCGCCGGCCGACGCCATCGTGGGCAGGTCACCGAATTTCGCTGCGGTCGAAAGTTTTACGGTTTCGTGGTCAAGGTCTACACAGTCGCAAGGGCGACAAAAATAACGAAAGATCGCTATTGAGCATCATGCCGTGCAGGGCGCGCACGCAGGAAGATCGCATGCATGCGATCAGTTCTGTGAGATTTTGATTTAATGCGCCGGACTAGAACAGTATAAAAACCGATTATGCGCCTATATATATGACGATACTTTGGTAATTACAGGTCTTACTTGCAACTTTGGATTGCGATGTATTTCGTCCGACGGCGCCGCCCGTCAGTGCTGCCGTGCCGCACCCGACGCCTCCGGCGCGGTCCCGGCCTCGCGCAGACGCCGCCGCTCGCCGCGGATCAGGGCGATGTTGCGCAGGTAGATGAAGAGGCCGGCCGCCTGGCCGAGAATGAACACCGGATCGTGGCGGTGGATGGCGTAGACGAGGAGCAGCGCGCCGCCGAGGAGCGAGAAGGTCCAGAAGGCGACCGGCACGACCGAGCGCTTGGCGCGCTCGGAGGCGATCCACTGCACGACGAAGCGGCCGGTGAACATCAGCTGCGCCAGGAAGCCGAGCGCGATCCAGACGTCGAACTGCTCGACGAAGACGTAGTGCAGATAGGTGAGGATCGTGGTCACGGGCGTCCGTCCAGGTCGAGTTCGGCCACGCTCGGCACGGTGCGGGCGCGCCTGCGCAGCCACCAGACGCCGAAGAGGTCGAGAACGCCGCGCAGGGCGCGGTCGAAGATGCCGTAATTGGAGGCGCCGAAGCGGCGCTTGCGGTCGCGCACGTCGATATGGACGATGGAAAAGCCCTCGCGCAGCACCAGCGCCGGCAGGTAGCGGTGCCAGCCGTCGAAGAAGGGCAGGCGGCGGAAGAGCTCGGTCGGGATCGCCTTCAGGCCGCAGCCCGTGTCGCGCGTGTCGTCCTTGAGGATCGCGTTGCGCAAGCCGTTGGCAAAGCGCGAGGAGGCCTGCTTCAGCGCCGTGTCGGTCCGGCCGGTGCGCTGGCCGGCGGCCAGGCCCGTTTCAGGTCCCGCCGCCTCGAGCGCGGCGACGAGGGCGGGAATGAAGGTCGGGTCGTTCTGACCGTCGCCGTCGATCGTGACGACGACGTCGCCGCGCGCGGCGAAGACCCCCGTGCGGATGGCGCGGCTCTGGCCCGCCGACCGGTCGTGGCGCAGGTGGCGCAGCGAGAGGCCGGTGGCGGCCAGGCGCGCGAGCGTCGCGCCGGTCTCGTCGGTCGAGCCGTCGTCGACGACGACGATCTCGTGGCGGCGCAGGCCGATGCAGGCCGCGATCTCGCGCACGAGAATGTCGAGATTGGCCGCCTCGTTGCGCGCCGGGATGACGACGGTGAGAAATTGGAACGCCATGGGGCCGTCTTGTCGGTTCGCGCCGTCGGCGCCGGAGCGGCGCGCCGGGGCGCCTTCGGTCCCCGCCGGCTGAGCGGCTGGGGGCGCCGCTTCTTAGGCGCTTGCGCGCGGAAGGCCAAGGGAGGCCCGCGATCGGACAGCCCTGCGCCCGCCGCGCACCGGCTCAGCCCGGATCGCCCGCCGCCTTGCGTTTCAGGCGTTTGGCGAGCGCGGCGTCCATCGCCCGGCCCCTGTGGCCGAGAAGCAACGGGCGCAGCACGATCATGACGAGGAGCACCAGAAGCCAGGAAATCAGCGTGTCCGACAGGAAATGCCCGCCGAAGGCCACGCGGTTCGCCGAGAGCAGGGCGGCGACGGCGAGGATCGCAAGGCCCGCGCGCCGGCGGAAGGCCCGCGGCAGGACGAAGACGAGCGCCATCAGCGCCATGGCCGAGGCGCCCTCGCCCGAGACGAAGGAGCAGTTCGAGGCGCAGGCGTCCGAGATCGTCCAGACCGGCGAGAAGGACGCGTCGCCCCCGAACGCCACGATCTCGCGCGGCCGGGCGCGCCCGACCGTGTTCTTGAGGACGGCGTTGACGAGAAGCCCCGGCCCGAGCGCGAAGACGGCGAGGATGTAGAGGCCCTGGTGCGGGCGCAGGGCGAGGAACCGGCCGCGCGACACGAAGGGCGCGGCGAGGCCGGCGAGGCCGGCGGCGCAGACGAGGACGACAAGAAGGCTCGCCACGTCCCGCAGCCCTTCCAGCACCGCGACGTCCGAGGCCGGAAAGCCCGCGCCCGGCACGTAGAACAGGCCGCTCGCGGCGATGTCGACCTGCGGGACCGCGAGGAAGAAGCCGCTGACAAGGGCAAGGGCCAGGATCAGCCAGGGCAAGGGCTGCGCGGCGCATGGGCGCCGATGCCGGCGATACGGGCGCGGCGCCGCCCCGGCGGCGAGCCCTTCGGTCGTCGGCATCAGCGCCTGGCTTCGCCGCGCCCGCCCCGGCTCGTTCGACCCGCCGCCCCGTATCGCCATGCCCGCCCTCGCCGTCCGCGCCATTCGTCGCCGCCGGCCATAGCGCGGCCCGTGCGAGGGGTCGAGCGCAAGGCGGCGGGCCGATGGAGGGGAAGTCGCGCCCTGCCGCCCGCCGCGGGGCGATTCCGCTTCGCGCGGGGATGCGCTAGATCATCGCCTTGCCCTCGACGGCCGGCGCTGCCCGGCGCCTCCTCGAACGGACCTGCCATGACGCTCGCCACCCTCGACCGGCCCGCAAGGCGGCGGCCGGCCCTGCGCCTCCAGGATCGCGATCCGGGCATCGCGGTCCTCGTCCTGATCCTCGGCCTCGTCGCGGCGGCACGGCTGGCGGCCCTCGCCCTGTCGCCGAGCGAACTCGGCTTCGACGAGGCGCAATACTGGGCGTGGTCGCGCGATCTCGCCTTCGGCTACTTCACCAAGCCGCCGCTGATCGCCTGGGCCATCGCGCTGGAGACGGAGGTCTGCGGCCAGTCGGCGGCCTGCGTGCGCTCGGCCTCGCCGCTCCTGCATTTCGCCACGGGCCTGTGCCTGGCGGCCCTCGCGCGTCGCCTCTACGGCGGCGCGGCCGGGTTCTGGACGGGCCTCTTCTACACGCTGATGCCGGGGATCGCGGTCTCCTCCTTCCTGATGACGACCGACGTCTTCCTCCTCTTCTTCTGGAGCCTCGGCCTTCTGGCGCTGGTCTCGCATCTGGAGCGGCCCCGCCTTGCCACGGCGCTTCTCTTCGGGGCGAGCGTCGGCATCGGGCTCTATGCCAAATATGCCATGATCTACCTGCCGATCCTGTGCGCGCTGGTCGCCGTGGCGCTGCCCGAAACGCGCCCGGCGCTCCTGCGGCGCGAGAGCCTGGCCGCGCTCGCGCTTGCGCTCCTCGTCGTCTCGCCGAACCTGGCCTGGAACGCCTCCCATTCCTTTGCGACCTTCGAGCACACGGGCGAGAACATCGGCTGGAGCCTGTCGCGGCTCAATCCGGGCAAGGGGTTCGAATTCCTGGCCGTGCAGTTCGCGGTCGCCGGCCCCGTGATCTTCGGCGCCATGCTCAATGCCCTGCTGCTCGGCGCGCGCACCGAGAAGCCCCGGACCGACGCGCTCCTCCTCTGGCTCTCCTGGCCGGTGCTCCTCGCCATCACGCTGCAGGGATTCCTCTCGCAGGCCAATGCCAACTGGGGCGCCACGGCCTATCCGGCTGGCACCGTCCTCGCCACGGCGCTCGTCCTGCGCCATTCCGGCCGGTTCTTCTTTTCCGCCAATCTTCTCGTCTGCGGCGCGGTCTCGGCCGCCATCCTCGTGGGAACGGCGGTGCTCGACCCCGCCCGCGTGCCCGAGCCCGCCCGCCAGCTGCGCCAGCTCGGCGGCTGGGAGACGACCGCGCGCAACTTGACGGCGCTCGCGCGCGAGCGCGGCGCCACCCGCCTCGTCATCGAGGGACGGGCGCTGACCGCCGGCCTCCTCCACCCCTTGCGCGACAGCGGTCTCGACACGCGCGCCCTCCTGCCGGACGGCGCCCGGCCGAGCGACCAGTTCGAGCTCGACCGCCCCTGGCGCCCCGCCGACGGCACGGCGGCGACGCTCTTCGCCGGCCTCTCGCGCGAGGAGGCCGAGGCGCTCGGCCTCCGGCCGGTCGGCACGATCGAGGCGCCGATCTATTCCCAGCGCAGCGGCACGATGCGCCTCTACGGCGCGCCCTAGGGCGGACCCGCATCGAGCGGGCCCGAACGAAAACGGGGGCGGCCCGTGAGAGCCGCCCCCGTCCGATCGAAGATGCTTGAGGTATGAACTGAAAAGAGAAAGCCACGCTTTTTCAGATCATGCCTCAATGAGCCGCCGATGCGGCGCCCGATCCCGGAAACACCCCGTGCCGGTTTCCGTCTTCCCTCGCCGTCTCTCCCGTCTCAGGAAACGACGTCGAGCTTCACCTTGGCCACGCCCGACGAGATCATGCCGATGCTCTGGGCAGCGCCGCGCGAGAGATCGATGACGCGATTGCCGTGGAACGGCCCGCGGTCGTTGATGCGCACCACGACCGAGCGGCCGTTGACGCTGTTGGTCACCTTCACCTTCGTGCCGAAGGGCAGCGTGCGGTGGGCGGCCGTCATGGAATTCATGTTGAAGCGCTCGCCATTGGCGGTGCGCCGGCCATGGAACTGTTTTCCGTAATAGGACGCGGAACCCGAACGCACCGACTTCGTTTGAGCTTCGGCAGAGATGGATCCGAGCGCGGTGAAAGCCGACACGCCGAACGTCATCGAGACCGCCAGAAGCGCGGCCTTTCGCAGTTTCGTCATTCTTGTTTCCTGTCTGGACCCCCTCGATCGACATGATCGCGGCGGGGAGCTAATCCCCAGTTTTCGTGTCGAGAACGTGATCTGCTTGCGGCGGCAATATGTTTTTTGCTTACCGAGGGGTTTCAACCCCCTGAAAACCGAAGATTTTCCACCGTTGCGAGAATGGTTTTGCGAGCGCCACTGCGGCCGATCTGCAACGGGGCGGACGGACGGGCCGCGTGCCGCGGCGCGGCCGGCATGAGGGTTCGGGCGTCATGCCCCGCGAAGGCTCGAAGCCGGCCGCTTCAGAACGTCACCGGCGGCGTCGGACCGCCCTTCTCCGTCTCCCAGCGCGCCGACCAGTCCCGTCCCGTCCGCGTCAGGACGAGATAGTTGCGCTCGGCCGTGTAGATCGTCCGCCGGCCGGGAATGGGGGCCATGCGGATCGGCCGCCCGGGCAGCGGCGACTCGCCGAGCCGGGCCAGCAGCCCCAGAAGCATGGGATAGGCCCCGTTCGGCGCCGGATGCGAGATGCCGGAGGCGATGAACTGTTCGAGATCCGAGCCGTCCTTCAGGCGCATGCGGGCGCGCGTCGCCAGATGGATCTCGCCGGAGACGAGCGTCACCCGGCCGCGCCCGGCCTCCTGGAAGGTCGCGAGGGCCTTGAGGAAGCGCGTCCATTCGGCGCGGTGGCTTCGGCTCTGCCACTGGTCGCGCAGGTCGTCCTCGTAGCGGTGACCGCCGAGCGCGAGATCGCCGAGCCGCTCCACCCAGCTGAGGCGCGGCCCGAGGCCCGGCACCGAGGACATGACGAGCACCCGGTCGCCGGGCGGCGTTTCCTCCAGCGAGCGCTCGAACGCCGTCCAGCCGGCCTCGCCCATCACCCGGTGCGGCCGCCGCTCGCTGCGAAGGTCCGGCGCGAGGATCGACAGGCCCGGATAGCGCAGCGCGAGCGACAGGCTGGCGCCGGTCGGATCGAGCCCGATTCCCGGCGGCGGGCCCTCCGCGCCGAGCTGGAAGAGGAGGAAGGTCTCGCGCGCCGCCGCGAAGAGGCCCCGCCCGACGGGGCTGTCGAGCATCGCCTCGGGCAGGCTGCCCCAGCCGTCCATGATGTCGTGGTCGTCCCACATCATCACCGAGGGCACGCGGGCCGAAAGCTCTGCGGTGCCCTCCTGCGAGAGGACGCTGAGATAGCGCTCGGCGTAGAAGCGGAGCGCGGCCTGCCGGCACGTCTCGTCGAAGGCGATGGCGCCCCACTCGCCGTGCGCCGCCTCGCTCCAGGCGACGAAGGCGGGATGGGCCTGAAGCACCTCGTCGGCATAGATCTGGTCGCCGCCCTGCAGGAGGAGGGCGAAGGGGCTCTCGCGATGCTCGCCCCAGAGCCGCGTCCACAAGGCGTTGCGCTCCTCGCCCGCGCGGTCCCCGTCGCCCTTCTCCCGCCCGTTGCAGGAGACGTAGGCGATGGACAGCGCCCCGCGCGCGGGCGGGGCCACCTCGAAGCGGCGCGTCCCCGACGCTTGCGTCTCCACGGCATAGGCGCCCGGCCGGTCGGCCGGCAGGGAGAAGGCGATGGCGAAGAGCCGGCGTCCGGCGATCGTGGTCAGCAAGCGCGCGCGCCCGCCCGCCTCGTCCTCGCCTTCGGCCGTCGCGGTGAGGCGCGGCGCCTCGTCGCCGGGCTGCGCGATCAGGGCGAGGAGGCGGTGGCGACCGTCCTCGACGCCGCGCGACAGCAGCACGGGCCCGATCGTGGCGTCCTCGGCGACCGACAGGAGATCGCCAGCGCTGTTCATGGCATCCATGACGATCGTCCTCCGCCGGACAGAAGGCGCCGGCGGAAGGCTCGAGCGCGTTGAGGCCCTCGAATATAGGCGGCCGTCGCTCGGACTGAAGGGTGGGGCCGGCGATCCCGCCGCCGGCTGTCGCCTCAGCGGGCGGTCGCAGGCCGGGCGGAGGGGACGGCGACGGCCTGCGGCGCCTCGTCGGGCAGGCCGGCCATGCGGGCGATGAGATCGGACATGTCGTCCGGCGCGCCGCCGGAGCGTGCCGGTGCGACCTGCGGCTGGGCGGCGAGGACGACGCGCCCGCCGCGCGCCGGCGCGGACGCGGACGCGGTCGGCGTGGCGCCTTCGCTCGCCCGGCCCCGCCGCGCCTGCGCCCGATCCATGTCGGCGCCCCTGAGGGCGTCGGGATTGGAGACGGCGGCGTTCGTCACGAGCGGGCGGCCGGTCCGGCCGTCGAAGAGCGACAGGAAGGGCTTGGCCGAGTTGCGCACGCCCGGCATCTCCTCCACGAGCGCGACCTGCGTGCCGCCCTGCGAGGCCTTGGCCGCGGCGATGCGCCGGTCGATGTCGCTGGCCTCGGACGCCTTGCCCTGCTTCTGCAGCGCGGCCACCTGGCTCTGGCTGCGCAGCGGGCCGTTGTAAAGACGCCGCGAGACCTTCTCGTAGAAGGCGTTGCCGCCGGCGATGGCGACATAGTGCATGTTGTTGTAGCCGAAGCTCATGCCGGCGGTGTGGAAGAACATCGCCTCCTTCACCCCGTCATGCCGCTTGCCGGAAAGGACCTCGGCCGCCGTCTGCATGGCGAGTTCCTTGCCGGCGCCCATCTCGCGGGTCATCACGCCCGGCGCGAACTGGCGCGGCTGGGCAACGACGGAACAGACGTCGGAGGCGTAGCGCCCCGACTTGACCCGGTTCATCACCACGGTGCCGACGGCCAGCATCCCCTCGCGGGAGGAGCGGTTGGACTCGAAATACATCGCCCGGGCGAGGCATTCCTGCTCCGGTCCGTAGGCGACGGGTTTGACGAGGTCGGACATCTCGGCATCGGGCGCGCCGACGCAGGCCGATAGCGAGAGGCCGGACAGGACCACGAGGGTCAGCGGGAGAAGGGTTCGGATCGTCATTCCTCACGATTGATGACGAAACGTGTCCCAAAAAAGATGTCCGTGAGCTCGAAGGCCCGTCCCGCTGCCTTTCTTCCGCCACTGTTGCAGCGGGGCCGCAGTCCGCAGGGTTCGCGCAAGCGGACGGGGCGGAACCGCGATGGCCCGCCCCGTCTTCAGTCTTTCCACATCGTTTCGTGCCACCGGCCCGCGGCGGGCGCGTCGCCGGCACAAGCCGCGTCAGACGTGACGCTCGACCATCATCTTCTTGATTTCGGCGATCGCCTTGGCGGGGTTCAGTCCCTTCGGGCAGGTCTGCGTGCAGTTCATGATCGTATGGCAGCGATAGAGCTTGAACGGGTCCTCGAGATCGTCGAGCCGCGGGCCGGTCGCCTCGTCGCGGCTGTCGATCAGCCAGCGATAGGCCTGCAGGAGCACGGCGGGGCCGAGATAGCGCTCGCCGTTCCACCAGTAGGAGGGGCAGGAGGTCTGGCAGCAGAAGCAGAGGATGCACTCGTAGAGCCCGTCCAGCTTCTCGCGGTCGGCATGGCTCTGGCGCCACTCCTTCTCCGGCGCGGGCGTCTCGGTCTTCAGCCAGGGCTCGATGGAGCGCAGCTGCGCGTAGGGCACGGTGAGATCGGGAATGAGGTCCTTGATCACCGGCATGTGCGGCAGCGGGTAGACCTTCACCGCGCCTTTCACCTCGTCCATGCCCTTGGTGCAGGCGAGCGTGTTGGCCCCGTCGATGTTCATGGCGCAGGAGCCGCAGATGCCCTCGCGGCACGAGCGGCGCAGCGTCAGCGTCGAATCGACGTTGTTCTTGATCCACAGGAGCGCGTCGAGCACCATCGGACCGCAATCCTCGGTATCGACGTAGAACGTGTCGACCGACGGGTTCTTCCCGTCGTCCGGGGACCAGCGATAGATCTGGAATTCCCGCAGCTTGGACGTGTTGGCCGGTTTCGGCCAGACCTTGCCCTTCTCGATCCTCGAATTCTTCGGAAGCGCGAGCTCGACCATGGATGGGGGTTTCCGGTGCCAGTTTGGAATCGTTCGCACCATAATCGCTGCGCCGCAAAAGGCCAGCGGCGAAAGCGCGCGGAACTCCTTCAAATCGTTTGAAGTTGCGAGGCGCCGCAGGGACTTCGACGGCAGGGCGTCCCGCGCGATGCCCGGCATCCGCCACGCCGCCTCGCAAGCGCGCGTCCCGTCCGGATAAACCGCCCCTCACGAAACCTTTGCCCGGCCGTCGCCCGTCCATCGGAACGCCCCGGAGGCCCCCGCATTGGGCCTGCGACATCTTTCAGCGGAGCCCCACCATGTCCCTTCGAACCTGCCTCCTGGCGGGCAGCGCCCTCCTCCTCGCCACGGGTCCCGGCGGCGCCCAGGTCGCCGTCACCTCCGGCGCCGGCGCGCCGTCCACGCTCGACCTGCCCGACCCCGATCTGTCCCACGACGTCGCCAACTACACGCGCCAGGTCGGTTGGCCCGAGGGCGCCGCCCCGAAGGCCCCGGAGGGCTTCACCGTCACCCGCTTCGCCGAAGGGCTCGACAATCCGCGCTGGATCCATGTCCTCGACAATGGCGACGTCCTCGTCGCCGAGGCCGCGACCAGGCCGAAGGAGCCCAAGGACGAGGAGGAGCGCAGGAAGCAGGAGCTCCAGAAGGCCTCCGGCACCCTGAAGGACAGCGCCGACCGGATTTCGCTCCTGCGCGATTCCGATTCCGACGGCACGGTGGACGAGAAAAGCGCGCTCCTCGAGAATCTCAACCAGCCCTTCGGCATGGCGCGGGTCGGCGACACTCTGTTCGTCGCCAATACCGACGCGGTGCTGCGCTTCCCCTATCAGGAGGGCCAGACGCGCATCGAGGCGAAGGGCGAGACGATCCTCGACCTGCCGGCCGGCGGTTACAACAACCACTGGACGCGCAACCTCCTCGCCAGCGAGGACGGCTCGAAGATCTACGTCTCCGTCGGCTCGGCCTCCAACGTCGCCGAGTTCGGCATGAAGGAGGAGGAGCGGCGCGCCGGCATCCTGGAGATCGCCGCCGACGGCTCGGGCGAGCGCATCTTCGCGGCCGGGCTGCGCAACCCCGTCGGCATGGGCTGGAACCCGGCGACGGGCGAGTTGTGGACCGCCGTCAACGAACGCGACGAGATCGGCGACGCGCTCGTGCCGGACTACATGACCTCGGTGAAGGAGAACGCCTTCTACGGCTGGCCCTACAGCTATTTCGGCCAGAACGAGGACCCGCGACGCGCCGGCGAGGCGCCCGATCTCGTGGCCAAGGCCCTCGTGCCGGACTTCGCGCTCGGGGCCCACACGGCCTCGCTCGGCCTTGCCTTCTACGAGGGCGACGCCTTCCCGCGGAAGTATCGCGACGGCGCCTTCGTCGGCCAGCGCGGCTCCTGGAACCGCTCGGACTTTTCCGGCTATCGCGTCGCCTTCGTGCCCTTCGAGAACGGCAAGCCGACGGGCGCGATCGAGGACTTCCTCACCGGCTTCCTGAAGGATGCCGAGACGGGCGAGACGCATGGCCGGCCGGTCGGCGTCGCGGTCGCCAAGGACGGCGCGCTGCTCGTGGCGGACGATGCCGGCGGCATCGTCTGGCGCGTGGCCGCGCAATAGGCGCTTCGGCCTCCGTCGCCGTCATGATAAGGGCGCGCCGGCGGTCCGCCGGCGCGCCCTTTCTCTATCGGCGACCCTGCGCCTGCGTCAGTTCGTCGGGCCGCCCGGCACCTTGGGCGCGCCCGGCGACATCGGGGCGAGCGGGGCGACGTCGGGCCCGACCGTCGGCGTGCCCGGATGGTCGGCCTTGCAGGTCGTCGATTCCTTCTCGAGGAAGGCGAAGATGAACTCCTGGTCGGGCTTGCCCACCCGCCCGTCGTTCAGCATGCGGTCGGCCACGGGGGGCGCGACGACGGAGGCGATGAGATAGTCGCGCTGCGGATCGGCAAGGCCCGTGAAGCTCTTCTCGGCGAGGCAGTCGCAGGCCGCCTTCGACATGCCCTTCATCTGCACGGCGCACAGGCCGGAGATGAGGCTGAGCTGCGACTGCTTGTCGGAGATGCGCGGCAGTTCGAACTTGTCGCCGACGGCGTTGCGCGGGCTCGCCGGGCTTCCGGCCGTCCCTTCGCGCTGCGGCGTCTGCGTCGTCGTCGCCGGCGTGCCCGGTGCGGAGGGCGCGGAGCCTGCAGGCGCGCCGCTCGGCGTCGCGTCGCTCGCCTGCCCGCCGCTCGCGGCCGGCGCCTGCGGCGTCTCCGTCGCGGCCGGCTCGGTCGGCGTCGGCGCCCCGGCGGCGGCCGGCGGGGTCGCCGGCGCCGCGCCCGTGCCCTGCGCCATCGCGCTCGTGCCCGCCATCAGGATCGCCAGAAGCGCCAGCCCCGCCGTCCGATTCACCTTCGCCATGTCAGTCCTCCCGAGAAAGACGCTGTGCGGCCTTTGCCGGCCGCATCACGGATGCCCAGCCCGCATCTACGACAGAGCCGGCGAAAGTCCGCATTGATTTTCGGAAAGGTGATCGAACGGGCGGCAGGGCCGGTGCCCGGCCGCTCAGTTCTTGCGGCGTGCGGCGCGACGACGCTTGCGGTCGAGCACGACCATCAGGTCGTTGTTCTCCTCGATCCGCAGCATCCGAATGTCCTTCAGCGATGCCGTGAACCAGGCGAACTCGTCGGCCATGTCTTCCACGATGGCGATGCATTCGGGGGCGCTTAGTTCGGGATCGCCGAAATAGACCGAACCCTGCCGATGCTCGAACCCGTTCTCCTCGAGAAACGTCCGCACGTCCGAATAGGCGTTTCGCCAGGACGGATTGGGATAGAGCCTCTCGAGGATCTCGGTGTCGAAATCGAATGCGATGGCGTACACGCGCCCTCCCCTCGGCGGCCTGTTATGTCCGATCGTCTGGGATGGCGCGAAAGCCATGAGGGCCGCCTTCTCTAGTACACCCGCTTCTTCGGCTGGATGTAGTCGATCTCGTTCGACATCGTGTAGGTGTGGACCGGCCGGTCCTCCAGCGTCACGGTCTTGGCGACCGTGTCGGCGAAGGACAGGGTGTGCTTCATCCAGTTCTGGTCGTCGCGGTCGGGGAAGTCCTCGCGGGCATGGGCGCCGCGCGATTCCTGCCGGTTGCGGGCCGAGTCCATCGTCACCACCGCCTGCGCGATGAGGTTGTCGTATTCCAGCGTCTCGACGAGGTCGGTGTTCCAGATCAGCGAGCGGTCGGTGATCTTCACGTCGTCGGAGGCGCCCCAGACCTGATGGATCTTCTGGTGGCCTTCCTCCAGGATCTCGCCGGTGCGGAACACGGCGCAGTTGGACTGCATCGTGCGCTGCATGGTGTCGCGGAGCTCGGCGGTCGGAGTGGAGCCCGAGGCGTAGCGGAAGCGGTCGAGGCGCGACAGCGCGAGGTCGCCGGCGCCGGCCGGCAGCGTCGGCTGGCTCTCGCCGGGCGTCACGGTCTCGGCGCAGCGGAGCGCGGCGGCGCGGCCGAAGACGACGAGGTCGATCAGCGAGTTCGAGCCGAGACGGTTGGCGCCGTGGACGGAGACGCAGCCCGCCTCGCCGACGGCCATCAGGCCCGGCACGACGGAGTCGGCGTCGCCGTTCTTCTTGGTCAGCACCTCGCCGTGATAGTTCGTGGGGATGCCGCCCATGTTGTAGTGGACCGTCGGCAGGACCGGGATCGGCTCGCGCGTCACGTCGACGCCGGCGAAGATGCGTGCCGATTCCGAGATGCCGGGCAGGCGCTCGTGCAAGACGGCCGGGTCGAGATGATCGAGATGCAGGAAGATGTGGTCCTTGCCCTTGCCCACGCCCCGGCCCTCGCGGATCTCCATCGTCATGGAGCGCGAGACGACGTCGCGCGAGGCCAGATCCTTGGCGGAGGGGGCGTAGCGCTCCATGAAGCGCTCGCCTTCCGAATTGGTGAGATAGCCGCCCTCGCCGCGCGCCCCTTCCGTGATGAGGCAGCCCGCGCCGTAGATGCCGGTCGGATGGAACTGCACGAACTCCATGTCCTGCAGCGGCAGGCCGGCGCGCAGCACCATGCCGCCGCCGTCGCCGGTGCAGGTATGGGCGGAGGTGGCCGAGAAATAGGCGCGGCCGTAGCCGCCGGTGGCCAGGATCGTCTTCTTGGCGCGGAAGCGGTGGATCGTGCCGTCGTCGAGGCAGAGCGCCACGACGCCCCGGCACACGCCCTCCTCGTCCATGATGAGGTCGATGGCGAAATACTCGATGAAGAACTCGGAGGCGTAGCGCAGGCTCTGGCCGTAGAGCGTGTGCAGGATCGCGTGGCCGGTGCGGTCGGCGGCGGCGCAGGTGCGCTGGGCCGGCGGGCCGTTGCCGAACTCGGTCGTCATGCCGCCGAAGGGCCGCTGGTAGATGCGCCCGTCCTCGGTGCGGCTGAACGGCACGCCGAAATGCTCGAGCTCGTAGACGGCCTTGGGCGCCTCGCGCACGAGATATTCGATCGCGTCCTGGTCGCCCAGCCAGTCCGACCCCTTCACGGTGTCGTACATATGCCACTGCCAGCTGTCGGCGCCCATGTTGCCGAGCGAGGCGGCGACGCCCCCCTGCGCGGCGACCGTGTGCGAGCGCGTCGGGAAGACCTTGGTGATGCAGGCGGTCTTCAGGCCGGCCTGCGCCGCGCCGAGCGTGGCGCGAAGGCCGGCGCCCCCGGCGCCGACGACGACGACGTCGAACGTGTGGTCGGTGAACGTGTAGGCCTTGCCGTTCTGGGCGGGGGCCGAGCGGTGGGGCTGGGCAGTGGCCATGGTCAGGCTCCGAAGCTCATCTTGACGATCGCGAAGAGGCAGGCGCCGGCGACCGCGATGGCGAAGAACGTGTTGAGGAGGACGAGCGGCAGCTTGGCGGCACCGTGGACATAGTCCTCGATGATCACCTGCATGCCGAGGCGCATGTGCACCGTCGCGGAGATGACGACGAGCGCCATGGCAAGGCCCACGAGCGGGCTCGAGAAGGCGGCGCGCACGCCCTCGTAGGGCTCGTCGTGCAGGGAGACGAGCAGGATCACGAAGAAGGTGATGAGGACGGCGTTGGCGACCGCCGTCAGGCGCTGCAGCCAGAAATGCTCGGTGCCCGCGCGGGCCGAGCCGAGGCCGCGCACGCGGCTGAGGGGGGTTCTCATGTCGGTCATGGTGTCAGGTCCTCAGCCGATGATCGCGACGGCGAGCCAGATCAGAACGGTGGCGGCGAGCGCGGCGGCGGGCGTGGCGAGCGCCAGCCTGGTCGAATCCTCGCGCGACAGGCCGTGGCCGGTGTCCCACAGGAGATGGCGGATGCCGCCGGCCATGTGGTGCATCAGCGTGAACGTGTAGAGGAAGAGGATCAGCCGGCCGAGCCAGGAGCCGAAGAAGGCGGACGCCCAGGAAAAGGCCTCCGGTCCGCTGGCGGCGGCGACCAGCCACCAGACGAGAAGGATCGTCCCGCCGTAGAGGCCCGCGCCGGTGATGCGGTGGGCGATCGACATCGCCATGGTCGGCCGGAACCGGTAGATCGACAGATGCGGCGACAGCGGCCGCGCGGACTTCGCCTCGGACATTCTGGCCCTTCGTTTTGCACTTTGCCTGGAATCGGCGCGGGCAGCGGAACCGATCCGCCGGGCGTTGCGCCGAGAATGGTTCTAGAAGGCGTATTGCGAGTGCGAAATCAAGTCTCGCCCAACCGCCGATCCATCGTTTCATCGGCTTAATCGATTAGGCGCGGCAAGAGGGCGCGACCGGCCCGAGACGCGGCCGGCGCAGGGCACCCGGCAGCCCCCGCGCCTAGAGCGCCGAATCGCGCCGCTCGGTGAAGCGCACCACGTAGCTCGCCCAGTCGGCGGGATCGGCCACCTTCTCGTAGAGGCGGCGCGCCGTGCCGGGATTGCGCGGGGCGTGCAGCACGAGCTTCGACCAGCCGCGCCCGTCCGCCTCGTCGGCGAGGAGGTCGATCATCGCCTTGGCGATGCCCTTCCGGCGATGGCGCTGGTCGACGAAGATATGGTCGGCGAGGCCCGAGCGCATGCCCGTCCACACGTCCGGCACGTCGTAGAAGATCAGGAACCCGACGAGCGCCCCGTCGAGCCGGGCGCCGAGGAGCTCGGCCGTGCGGTCCTGAAGCAGCTGCTCGGCGTAGAAATTGTCCGGCGCGTCGGGCGCCCCGCGAAAGAGCGCCTGGTTGTAGGCCGAGATCAGCGGCGCGAGATCGCGCGCGTCGGCAAGGCGCAGCTTTCGGATGTCGATGTCGGGGACCGGCGCTTCCATGGACCCCATGTCTCGCGGAAAGGAGGAGCCCGTCAAGCCGGTCCGTTTCGGCAATCGGGCGGCAGGCACCGGCACCGCCGCCCGCGGGCGTCCTCGCGTCTGCGAGGAGCGCCCGGGAGCGGGACCGGTGGTCAGCGCCAGGTCCGGATGTCGACGAAGCGACCGGCGATGGCGGCGGCGGCGGCCATGGCGGGCGAGACGAGATGGGTGCGGCCCTTGTGGCCCTGGCGGCCCTCGAAATTGCGGTTCGAGGTCGAGGCGCAGCGCTCGTAGGGCGAGAGCCGGTCCTCGTTCATGCCGAGGCACATGGAGCAGCCCGGCTCGCGCCAGTCGAAGCCGGCGGCCTTGAACACGGCGTCGAGCCCCTCGGCCTCGGCCTGCGCCTTCACCAGCCCCGAGCCTGGCACGATCATCGCCGAGACGCTCTCGGCCACGCGCCGTCCCTCCACGACCTTGGCGACCGCGCGCAGGTCCTCGATGCGCCCGTTGGTGCAGGAGCCGATGAAGACGCGGTCGAGCGTGACGTCGGTCATCTTCGTGCCGGGCGTCAGGCCCATATAGTCGAGCGCGCGTTCCTTGGACTTGCGCTTGTTCTCGTCGGCGATCGCCGCCGGGTCCGGCACCACGCCGTCGATGGAGACGACGTCCTCCGGGCTCGACCCCCAGGAGACGATGGGCGGCAGATTGGCCGCGTCCAGCGTGACGACCGCGTCGAAATGGGCGCCCTCGTCGGAATGGAGCGTCCTCCAGTATGCCACGGCGCGCTCGAACTCGGCGCCCTTGGGGGCGCGCGGCTTGTCGCGCATATAGGCGAAGGTCGTCTCGTCCGGCGCGATCAGCCCGGCGCGCGCGCCGCCCTCGATCGACATGTTGCAGACCGTCATGCGCCCTTCCATCGAGAGCGCGCGGATCGCCGAGCCGCCATATTCGATGACGTAGCCCGTGCCCCCGGCCGTGCCGATCTTGCCGATGATGGCGAGGATGATGTCCTTGGCCGTCACGCCCGCCGGGATCTCCCCGTCGACGCGCACCAGCATGTTCTTGGCCTTGGCCTGGATCAGCGTCTGCGTGGCGAGCACGTGCTCGACCTCGGACGTGCCGATGCCGTGGGCGAGCGCGCCGAAGGCGCCGTGCGTGGACGTGTGGCTGTCGCCGCACACGATGGTCGTGCCCGGCAGCGTGAAGCCCTGCTCCGGTCCGATGATGTGCACGATGCCCTGGCGCCGGTCGACGGCGTCGAAATACTCGATGCCGAAGGCCGCCGCGTTGCGGGCGAGCGTGTCCACCTGCAGGCGGCTCTCGGGATTGGAAATGCCGAAGGAGCGGTCGGAGGTCGGCACGTTGTGGTCGACGACGGCCAGCGTCTTCTCCGGGTGGCGCACGCGGCGCCCGGCCATGCGCAGGCCCTCGAAGGCCTGCGGGCTCGTCACCTCGTGCACGAGATGGCGGTCGATGTAGAGAAGGCCGCTGCCGCCCTCCTCGGAGACGAGATGGTCGTCCCAGATCTTGTCGTAGAGCGTGCGGGGTTTGCCGGATGTCATGCGATCATCCCTTTCGGGGCAGAGGCGGGCGGGCCGCCATGAAAACACGGGAAGAGGAAGCGGAACCTGCGGACCCCGGTCGCCATGCGCCCGGAGCGCTCGCCGCGCCTAGCGCCCGGCGGCGGAAAAGCGCGAGGCGAAGCGGCTGGGCAGCCGCACGTGGTCGGACAGGGCCGCGAAGCCCTCCGTCGTCGGCAGCGCCACGCGCGCCCGCAAATGTCCGATCCCGCTCATGGGCCTGAAATAGCAGGCGGGGGGCGCGCCGACAATGGAAGCGTTCCAGGCGGGGGGACGGGTTCCGGGCCGGTCGGCTCACGGCACGGCCTCTCACGGCACGGCGAGGCCTGCCGCGAAGCGCGAGGTCTGGCGCGCCTCGAACTCGGCCTCGCGCACCAGCCAGTCAAAATGGCGCGTCAGTTCCACCACCTGCCGGCGTTCGTGGAAGGCGAGGTAGAAGCGCCCGACATAGACCGCCGCCTGCAGCGGCCCGAAGATCGTGACGGGCACGGAGAACACCTTCTTGCGGTCGAAGAGATAGAAGCGCAGCGAGGGATAGAGCTCCTCCGTCAGTTGCGCGATGCGCTGCAGCTGCGCGGCGCGCTCGGGCGCTCCCAGCCCCTGCCAGTAGCCCTCGCCGGCCGCGAAGGCCCGCAGCTCGTCGATCGGCATGGCGATCTCGTAGTCGGTGTCGGGCGCGCGCAGATAGGCGAGGCGCGCATGCATCTCGGCGATCGCCTGTTCGAAGGTGCGCCCGAGCGAGGCGCCGTATTCGAAGCGCAGCACCGCCTCGGACTTCAGCATGTCCGGCAGGGTCGCGGGCACGTGGCGGATCTTGTAGCCGCGCGCCGTCTCGTGCCAGCGGAAGAGAACGTCGTCGGAGGGGCTGCGGGCGGCCTCCTCGATGCGCATGGCCACCTGCAGCATGTCCGCGCCGCGCTCGCGCCGGTCGGTGAGGCCGAGGAGCCAGTCGCAGGAGACGCCGAGCGCGTCGGCGCATTCGGCGATGAACTGGGCGTTGGGCATGCGCCCGTCGTCGGCCGAGAGAAGGAGCGACACGGTCGAGCGGTCGGCGCCCGTGGCGCGCGCGAGAGCGCTCTTGGAAAGGCCGGCGGCGGCCATGGCGGCTTCCAGACGGTCGCGGAAGAGGCGCGAGCGGTCCCGCTTGTCCAAGGCTCGCTCCGTGACAATTGTCGACATTGCCGGAAAAGATCGGCAGCGGTGACTTAAACCATGAGAATACACGGAATTCCCGCGGCGAGCACGATAACGTAGATGTGACCCGTCATCGCCGGTCCTCCAGCGGCCGGCCTTCTCGAAAACCCGCCCTGCCAGCTGCCGCATGCGTCCGCGCCTGCGCGCCGCCGGTGCTCGTCCCCATGGAGACATCCGATGGAATCGCGTCGTCGCAGCTTCGCCAAGGCCCTGTCCTGGCAGGCGCTCGGGCTCGTCTCGATGTCGGCGCTCGGCTATCTCTTCACCGGCTCCTTCGCCTCGGGCGGGGCGCTGGCATTAACCTCCTGCGCCATCGGCTTCCTCACCTATCTCGTGCACGAGCGCATCTGGGCCGGCATCGGCTGGGGCGCGCCGAAGGACTCGCGGGGCCGCATCTCCGACGCCTGACGGGCGCCGGCTCGCAGACGCGCGGGGCCGGCGGGCCACGAAAAAAGGGCGGCCCCGAAGGACCGCCCCAAAAGGCATCGTCGTGAAACGAAGAGGCTTACTCGGCAGCGCCGGCCTTGGCGGCCGCCTTGTCGGCCTGCACCTTGGCGCGGGCCTCGGCCGCGACGCCGCGGGCATCGTCGTTGAGCTTGCGGGCGCGCGCATTGGTGGCCTCGACGATACGGGCCGACTTACCGCGACGGTCGCGCAGGTAGTAGAGCTTGGCGCGGCGCACCTTGCCGCGGCGCACGACCTCGACCGAATCGATCATCGGCGAGTAGACGGGGAAGACGCGCTCGACGCCCTCGCCGTAGGAAATCTTGCGAACCGTGAAGTTCTCCTGGATGCCGCCGCCCGAACGGGCGATGCAGACGCCCTCGTAGGCCTGGACGCGCGTGCGCGTGCCTTCGGTGACCTTCACGTTGACGCGCAGCGTGTCGCCGGCCGAGAAGTCGGGCAGCGTGCGGACGGCGTTGATGCGGGCGGCCTCGGCGGCCTCGAGTTCAGCGATGATGTTCATGGCATAGCCTCAATTGTTTACATGCCGGGATGGCGTGAGCCCCAGCCGGCATGGCCGCCGAAACGGTCAGGTTGTTCTGAGGAAATCGGGGTGGGCCATACACCGCTTTCGCGCCCCTGTCGAGACGCGGCGCGCGTCTTGGCCCCCGACCAAAGCCACCCCGCCCGGCGCTTGATGCCCGCCGGCGGGCATGGCAATCGGACGGCGGCGCCCCCGCGCCCGCCCGCCAGCGCCGAAAGCTCCGCCATGCCCCTCATCGAAATCGCGCTTCTGTTCCTCGCGGGCTTCGCGTCCGGCGCCATCAACGCGGTGGCGGGCGGCGGCACCTTCGTCTCCTTCGGGGCGCTCGTCCTTCTCGGCGTGCCGCCGATCTCGGCCAACGCCACGTCCTCGGTCGCGCAGCTGCCCGGCTACTTCACCTCCACCCTGCCCTATCTGAAGGACATCCGCACCATGTGGCGGGGGCTCCTGGTGCTGGCGGCGATCTCGGTCGTCGGCTCGCTCCTCGGCGCGCTCCTTCTCCTGTGGCTCGACAACGAGCAGTTCTCCGCCGCCGTGCCCTGGCTGCTGCTGGGCGCCACCGGCCTCTTCGCCGCCGGCCCCTGGCTGAAGCCCAAGCCCCGCCACCAGGACGAGGCGCGGCAGGGCCGCGGCCTCGCCGGGCCGCTGATGCAGTTCGTCACCTCGATCTATGGCGGGTTCTTCGGGGCGGGCATGGGCATCATGATGCTGGCGACCCTCGGCCTCACGCAGAGCGGCGACTATCACCGGCTCAACGCCACGAAGAACGTGCTCGCCAATGTCATCGCCGTCGTCGCCATCGTCGTCTTCGTGTCCGGCGGCGTCGTCTCCTGGCCGGGCGCCATCGCGATGATCCCGGGCGTCGCGCTCGGCGGCTATGCCGGCGTTTGGATCGCCAAGCGCGTGCCGCAGGTCGCCGTGCGCGTCTTCGTCATCTCGGTCGGCCTCTTCCTCGCGGCCTACTATTTCGCCAAGGGCTGAGACCGCCGCGCGAAAACGTCCCCTCCGGCGCCGCACGGCGTGACCCGACGAACAGGTTCCGGGGCGGGCCGGTCCGGGGCCTCAGCGCTTCAGGAGGTCGGGGCGCCGCTCGGCGGTGATGCGCCGCGCCTCGGCCGCGCGCCAGCGCTCCACCGCGCCGTGGTCGCCGGAGGTGAGGACGGGCGGGATCCTGCGCCCCTCCCATTCGGCGGGCCGGGTATAGTGCGGGTGTTCGAGGAGCCCGCCCTCGAAACTCTCCGTCTCGCCCGACAGCGCGTTGCCCATCACGCCCGGCAGGAGGCGGATGACGGCGTCCAGAAGGACGAGCGCGGCAAGCTCCCCGCCCGAGAGCACGTAGTCGCCGATCGAGACCTCCACGAGCCCCCGCCCCTCGATGACGCGCTCGTCGACGCCCTCGAAGCGCCCGCACAGGAGGACGACGCCCTCGCCCGCCGCCAGCTCGCGCACGAAGGCCTGGGAGAGCGGGCGCCCGCGCGGCGACAGGAAGAGCTTCGGCCGCGCGTCGCCGGGCGGCGCCGCCTGGTCGAGCGCGGCGGCCACGACGTCCGGCCGCATCACCATGCCCGCCCCGCCGCCCGACGGCGTGTCGTCGACGAGCCGGTGGCGGCCGATGCCGAACTCGCGGATGGCGACCGTCTCCACCACCGCGTCGCCGCGCGCCAGCGCCTTGCCGGCGAGCGCGGTGCCGAGCGGCCCGGGAAACATCTCGGGATAGAGGGTGAGGACGCTCGCGCGGAAGGCCATGTCAGTCGAGCGGCGTCACCGAGCCGATCTCCAGCACGTTGATGTCGCGCGCCAGATAGCCGACCGCATCGGCCGAGCGGTTCCAGTCCACCGTGTGCGGGCTCTTCACATGGGCGTCGAGATGGGCGCGGCTCTCCCATTCCTCGTAGACGCGCACGAGGCCCGGCTCCAGGAAGTCCTCGCCGAAGGAGTAGACGATGCAGCCCGCCTCCTTGGCCGTCTCCGTGAGAACCACCCGCGCCTTCTCGCGCAGCGTCTCGAGGGCGGCGGGCGAGAAGCGGATGGTTCCGGAGACGACGATCATCGCGAGGGGGCCTTTCGAGGGACGGACGGCACGAGGGTTGGTCGCGCCCGGCTTACACCGAAACGCCGCCCGGGCAAGCCCCGGCGCGCGCAAGGGGTGGTGCCCCGACGGCGCTCAGCGCCCGCCGGTCCCGTCCCCGGTCGAAGCGGCGTCCTCCTCGCCCTCGCCCTGCTCGTCGCCCTCGCGCACGAGGATCGCGTCCTTCAGGCCCGCGGCGACCATTTCCACGACGATCCGCCCGCCCGCGACGTCGATCTCGGGCACGGCGATGCGGCTGAACGGGATCATCACGCTCGCCCCCTTCGACGGCTCGATCTCCAGGAGTTCGCCCGCGCCGAAATCGTGGTGGGCGAGCACGGTGCCGATCGTCTCGCCCGTCGTCGAGACGGCCTTCAGGCCGATGAGGTCGGCCTCGTAATATTCGTCCTCCCCGGTGCCCTCGGGCAGCATCGCGCGCTCGACATAGAGGTCGAGCCCGTTGAGGCGCTCGGCGGCGTTGCGGTCGGCGATCTCGGAAAAGCGCACGACGACGACGGTCTTCTGCAGGCGCGCCGAGGTCACGGTGTAGCGCTTGCCGTCGGCCCCCGTCAGCGGGCCGTAGGCGCCCAGATCGCGCGGATCGGCGGTGAAGGACTTCACGCGCACCTCGCCGCGGATGCCGTGCGCACCGCCGACCGTGCCGAGGAGGAGAGGGTTCTGCAGGGTCTTCATCGCGCCGGCCGCATCGTTCGTGGAAGGGGTCGCCCGTCTGTGACCGCCGCCGGGCGAAGGGTCAAGCCGGCCGCCATGGCGCCGCCGGGCGGGAGGTCGCGGGCGCGCGCGGCGCGGGCCGGCGCCTCAGCCCGTCTCGCGGGCCCGCCGGTCGCGCCCCATCGCCAGATAATGGGTGCGCTTGGCCTCGTACATGCGGTGGTCGGCGACGCGCATGGCGTTCTCCAGCCGCTCGCCCGGCAGCGCGAGCGCGTGGCCCAGGGCGAAGTCGAGGAGGCTGCCGGTGTAGAACTGGTTGTTGATCTCCACCAGCGAGCGCACCTGCTCCAGCAGTTCCTGCACCGAGGCTTCCGTCGCGCCCGGCAGGAGCAGGGCGAACTCGTCGCCGCCGATCCGGGCCGCGCAGCCCGGCCGTTTCACCGCCCCCGCCAGCACCTCGCCGGCGCGCCGCAGGAGATCGTCCCCGGCCGCGTGGCCGAGCGTGTCGTTGACCTCCTTGAGGCCGTTGAGATCGGCGACGATGACGGCGACCGGCCCCTGCCGCTTGCGCTCCAGCCGGTTCATCTCGTCGTTCAGATAGGAGCGGTTGTAGAGCTTGGTCAGGACGTCGTGCTTGCCGAGGAACTCCAGATAGGCCTCGGCGCGCTTGCGCGCGGTGATGTCGGTGAGCGCGATCTGCACCAGCGACCAGTCGTGCTCGTGGCCGGGAAAGACGGAGAACTGCATGTGGAAATGCAGTTCCTCGCCGCCGAGCGTGACGTTGGTCACCTCGCGCTGCTGGAAGAGCTTGCCGGTCCACAGATCCACCAGCTGCTCGGAGAAGCTCTCGCGCCCGCGCTCGCCCGAGAGCGTGTCAGACAGGTGCAGGAGCGCGGCCATGTCGGGCGCGCCGAAGACCTCGAGCGTATGGCGGTTCACCTCCACGACGCGCACCTCGCTCATGCAGCGGCGCACGAATTCGGGATGGACGTCGAGGAAGGTGCGGAAATCGACGACGCCCGAGGCGCGCACGCCCTGCATCAGCTCGTGGACGGCCGAGAAGTCCTCCACCCAGAGCGAGACGGGCGAATGGTCGAACAGGCCGCGGATATAGGCCTGCGCCTCCTGCGCGGCGCGGCGCGCGCTCTCGCGCTCGGTCACGTCCTCGGTGCTCACCAGCACGCGGCCCCAGTCGCCGTCGACGACGCGGCCCTTCAGCTGCACGTCGAGACGGCGCCCGTCCAGCGTGTAGTTCACCGCGAGCGTCGTGAACCCGGGCCGGCCCTCGTAGAGCTGCACGAGTTCCTCGACATGGCTGTCCAGCATCTCGCCGCGCAGGACCGTGCCGATCCTGGCGACGAGCGTGTCGAGGCTGTCGGCGCCGAATAAGGCGAGCGTGGCGGGATTGGCGTCGAGGACGCGGATGGCGGCGGCCGAGGCGCGCACGCGCTCGCGGTCCTCGGCGAGGAAGGCGCGCAGGTCCGTGACGCCCGCCGCGCGCCAGCCGTCCATCAGGGCCTTGATGGCGCTGAAGTCGTTCAGCCAGAGCGGAACCGGGGACAAGGCGAAGACATCGCTCCCCCAGCCCGATCCTGGCGGCGCGGCGGACTGAGGGGGCTGCGGCATCGGGGCCTCGCGCAGAACGGATCGGACTCGGCGAAGAAAGGCGCAGACGCGATCCTGTCCGGCGCCGCATCACCCTAGCGGCAGAAACTCAACGATGACTGAATCCTACAGAGAAGCCGGGGAATTTCTTCCCCGGCTTCTCTTTTCTTCTTGTACGGACGATCGCCGTTACTCGGCCGAAGCGGTCTCGGACGAGCCCTCGGCCGCGGCCTTGGCGGCCGCCTCGCGGGCGTCCTCCTCGCGCTGCAGGCGCTCGGCCTCGCGCTCCTTGGCCTTCTTGCCGGGCTCGGCCTTCACGGGGTTCGAGCGCTGCGGGCGGTTGGCGATGCCGGCCTTGTCGAGGAAGCGCAGCACGCGGTCGGTCGGCTGGGCGCCTTCGCCGAGCCAGTGCTTGATGCGCTCCTCCTTGAGGGCGACGCGCTCGGCATCCTTGGGCAGCATCGGGTTCCACGAGCCGACCTGCTCGATGAAGCGCCCGTCGCGCGGCGAGCGGGCGTCGGCGACGACGATGTGGTAGTAGGGGCGCTTCTTGGAGCCGGCACGGGCAAGGCGCATCTTGAGGGGCATTCTGGTCTCTCCTGTCTTGCAGTTCCTGTCGCGGCGTCCGTCCGGCGGACCGCCGCGAGGCATGGGGGTCGCCGCGGATGCGGCGGGTGATGCCGACCTCTGGCCGGCGGCATGTCGGACCGCACGGAAGCCCGTTGCGGAACGTCTCGGCCGGGCGCGGCCCGGCGGGATTTCGTCTCGGCGCCGGCGCCGGCGCCTCAGGCGCCGGAGGCCTCCGCGGCCCTTGCCGCCTGCCGCGCGGCGATCGCCTCGTGGTGGCGGATGACCTCCTTCACGATGAAGGCGAGGAAGGTCTCGGCGAATTCGGGATCGAGCTCGGCGTCCTTGGCCAGGCGCCGCAGGCGCTCGATCTGCTGGCGCTCGCGCTCGGGGTCGGCCGGCGGCAGGTGGTGCGCCGCCTTCAGTTCCCCCACGCGCTGCGTGCAGCGGAAGCGCTCGGCCAGCATGTGGATGAGCGCGGCGTCGATATTGTCGATCGAGCGGCGGCAGGAGAGGAGCTCGGCGCGCGCCGTCTCCGCCAGCCGTCCGCCGAGGGCGGAGCCGAAGACCGTCTCGTCCATGGCCTACCTCTTCTTGCCGGGCAGGCCCGGAAGCCCGGGAAAACCGCCGCCGCCGGACAGGCCGGGCAGGCCCTTGGGCAGGCCGCCCATCCCGCCGGGCAGGCCGCCCATTCCGCCCATGCCGCCCTGCTGCGCGGCCTTGGCCAGCGCCTCCAGCTGCTTGGGGTCCATGGAGGAGAGATCGGGCATGCCCCCGCCGGGCATGCCGCCGGGAAGGCCCATCTTGGCGCCGAGCCCGCCCATCAGCTTCTGCATCATGCCGCCCTTGCCGCCCTTGCCCATGGACTTCATGACGTCCGCCATCTGGCGGTGCATCTTCAGGAGCTTGTTGATGTCGGCCGAGGAAGTGCCGGAGCCGGCCGCGATGCGCTTCTTTCGCGAATGCTTGAGGAGGTCGGGATTGGCGCGCTCGTCGGCGGTCATCGAGGAGACGATGGCGAGCTGGCGCTTGAGGAGCTTGTCGTCGAGGCCGGCGGCGGCCATCTGGTCCTTGACCTTGCCCATGCCGGGCATCATGCCCATCAGCCCGCCCATGCCGCCCATCTTCTGCATCTGGCGGATCTGGTCGGCGAGGTCGTTCAGGTCGAACTTGCCGGCCTGCATCTTCTTGGCCATCGCCGCGGCCTTTTCCGCGTCGATGGTCTCGGCGGCGCGCTCCACGAGGGAGACGATGTCGCCCATGCCCAGGATGCGGTCGGCGATGCGCGAGGGATGGAAATCCTCCAGCGCGTCCATCTTCTCGCCGGTGCCGAGCAGCTTGATCGGCTTGCCGGTGACGGCCCGCATCGAGAGCGCGGCGCCGCCGCGCCCGTCGCCGTCGACGCGGGTGAGGACGATGCCCGAAATGCCGACGCGCTCGTCGAAGGAGCGCGCGAGATTCACCGCGTCCTGGCCGGTCAGGCTGTCGGCCACGAGCAGGATCTCGTGCGGGCGCGTGGCGGCCTTAATCTCGGCCATCTCGGCCATCAGCGGCTCGTCGATATGCGTGCGGCCGGCCGTGTCGAGGATGAGCACGTCGTAGCCGCCGAGCCTGGCGGCCTGGGCGGCGCGGCTCGCGATCTCGACCGGGCTCTGGCCGGCGACGATCGGCAGGGTGGCGACGCCGGTCTGCTCGCCGAGGATGCGCAGCTGTTCCTGCGCGGCCGGGCGGCGCGTGTCGAGCGAGGCCATCAGCACCTTGCGGCGCTGCTTCTCGGTGATGCGCTTGGCGATCTTGGCCGAGGTCGTCGTCTTGCCCGAGCCCTGCAGGCCGACCATCATGATCGTAACGGGCGCGGGCGCGTTGAGGTCGATCGAGACCTGGTCGGAGCCGAGCGTGGCCACCAGCTCGTCATGGACGATCTTGACGACCATCTGGCCGGGCTTGATCGACTTGACGATCTGCGCCCCGACCGCCTTCTCGCGCACCCGGTCGGTGAAGGAGCGCACGACCTCCAGCGAGACGTCCGCCTCCAGGAGCGCACGGCGCACCTCGCGCAGCGCGGCCGCGACATCGGCGTCGGACAGGGCGCCGCGGCCGGTGAGGCCGTTCAGGATGGACCCGAGGCGGTCCTGGAGACTGTCGAACATGGCGCTTCCTTCCGTCCCTGGCGGGCTATCCCGCCAAGGTGGTGCGACCGGCCGCGCCTCGCAAACCTCCCTGCCTGCGGCGAGACGGTTCCCGAAGGGACCGAAACGCCAAAGCAAGGCGTCATCCGCGGGCGAGACTCGCTGGCGGATGTTGACCTCCGGGCGGCGCTCCTCAACCCTGTCGAAGGCTGATGGGACGGGACCCGGTCGGTGGCTCGCGGACGGACTGTCGCGGATTTCATGGGGCTTAAGCACGCCCGGGTCGGAAAAGTCAAGGTTCGAGCGGTGTCGCATCGTCGCGCGCCGCCGATGCCGGCGGCGATCGCGGACCGCCGCCGGCCCCGTCCCGGTGGCGACGGCGCCGATCGCGTCGGGGCGCCTTTGCGTGAAAGTCTTGCTGCCTATCTAAAAGGCGTTCACCCGCCGGCCGACGCTCCGTCTCCGCCGTCCACCGCAAAGTCCCTATGCCCCTGTCCAAGACGCCATCTCCGTCGTCGGAGCATTTCGACGGCCAGCTCTTCTTCAATCCGGGAGGCGAGGCGCCCAAGGGCTTCGCCGATCTCCTGCGCTGGAAGCTGAACGGGCGGAAGGCGCGCTGGCCGGCGCGGCTCGAAAGCCCGTTTCCGCGCGACAGGCCGCCGGCCCGCGTGACCGGCGACGCGCTGCGGCTCCTGCATATCGGCCATTCCGGCTTCCTCCTGCAGGCGGGCGCGGCGAATGTCCTGATGGATCCCCATCTCTCCGAGCGCTGCTCGCCCTCGCAGCGCTTCGGCCCGCGGCGCTCCATCGAGCCCGGCATCGACTTTTCCGACCTGCCGGCGATCGACGCGGTCTGCCTCTCCCATTCCCACTACGACCATATGGACCGCGCCACGCTGGAGCGGCTTCACGACGCCTTCGCCCCGCTCTTCCTCGTGCCGCTCGGCGTCGACGCCATCCTGAAGCGCTGGCGGCCGCAGGCGCGGGTGCGGGCGCTCGACTGGGGAGACCGCGCAGCGCTCGGCGCAGGGATCGAGGTCCATTTCGAGCCCGCCCATCACTGGAGCGCGCGCGGCCTCTTCGACCGGCGCTGCACGCTCTGGGGCGCCTTCGCCTTCCACACGCCCGCCGGCCTCGTCTTCTTCGGCGGCGACAGCGGCTTCCACGGCGGGCGCAACTACCGCCACGTGCGCGAGCGCCACGGGGCGCCGAAGCTCGCCATCCTGCCGATCGGCGCCTATGCGCCGCGCTCCTTCATGGCGCCCCAGCATCAGGATCCCGACGAGGCGGTGCGCGCGGCGCGCTTTCTCGAGGCCGAACTCTCGCTCGGCTGCCACTGGGGCTTCTTCCAGCTCACCGACGAGGCCCATGACGAGCCGCCCCGGCGCCTCGCGGCGGCCCTGCGGCGCTGGGACCTTTCGCCCGAGCGCTTCCGCGCCGTGCGCCCGGGCGAGGTCCAGACCCTGCCCGTGCGGATAGACGCACCGGCGACGCCGCCGCTCGAGCCGGCGGGCGAGGCCGTCGAGCCGACGCCGCACGCCATCCATGCCGCGCCGCCGCCATGAGTCCGCCCTTTCGCACGGCTATCGCGCCCCCCGACGCTACTCCCGCCTCATCCGCCTTTCGCCTGCCGGAGCCCGGACGCCCATGACCACCGATCTGATCCTGTCCGGCCTCGTCGCGCTGATGCTCGCGGCCACCGGCATCTCCTTCCTGCGCGTCGCGCACGGCTTCGTGCGCATCTTCTCCTTCCCGCGCCTGCAGTTCCTGGCGATCGCCGTGGTGCTTCTGGCCGCCATCTTCGCCTTCGCCAGCCCCGCCTTCCGGCCCTGGCTCGCGGTCGGCGCGCTCATCGTCATCGTGGTGCAGGCGGTCTGCATCGCCCAGTTCACGCCGGTGCGCCGGCCGCAGTCGCCGCGTTACGAGGGCGATCCCGACGGGCCGAACACGATCTCGGTCGTCTCCTTCAACGTGAAGATGTCGAATCGCGACTATGCCCGCGCCATCGCCATGGTCGAGCGCGCCGACCCCGACATCGCCATCCTGATGGAGACCGACGCGGCCTGGGAGACGGGCGTCGGCGCCCTTCGCGAGCGCTGGCCGACCGTCGTCAGCCGTCCGCTGGACAATGCCTACGGCATGATCCTCTTCTCCAAGCTGCCGCTCTCGGACGTCACCGTGCAGGATCTCGTGATGGAGGACGTGCCCTCGATCTTCGCCACGGTGCGGCTGCGCAACGGGCAGGAGGTGCGTCTCTACTGCGTCCATCCCGAGCCGCCCGTGCCCCATATCGATTCGCTCGGCCGCGACGCCGAGCTCGTCACGGTCGCCAAGCGCGTCTCGCAGGACCCGCTCGCCAGCATCGTCTGCGGCGACCTCAACGACGTGGCCTGGTCCAACACGACGCGCATGTTCCAGCGCCTGTCGCGCCTCCTCGACCCGCGCATCGGGCGCGGCTTCTACAACAGTTTCGACTCGCGCTTCTTCTTCCTGCGCTGGCCCCTCGACCATCTCTTCCACGACGCGCATCTGCAGCTCGTGGAGATGGCGCGCCTGCCCAATGCCGGCTCCGACCACTTCCCGATGTATTTCAAGCTGGCGCTCGTGGCCTCTACCAAGGACGCGGTCCTGCCCGAGAAGGCGGATGCCGAGGACCGCGCCGAGGCGCGAGAGATCACCGCCGAGGCCAAGGAGCTGGAGCGCGAGGCGATCGGCGTGGACTGGGAGAAGTAGGCCGAAGCTCGAGGCCCGGCGCGGGAGACGCGCCGGGCCATGGGGTTCAGTGGCCGGCATGCCCGGAGGCGGCCGCCCCCGATGCCTGCGCCGCCCCGTCCGGCGCGCTGGCGCGCGGCGACAGGACGGGAAGCTCCAGGTCCACCGCGCCCGCCTTCTCGAAGGTCAGCGTCACCGGCACCGTGGCGCCCTCGGCGAAGGGCGCGGCGACATCCGTGAACATCAGGTGCAGACCGCCGGGCGCGAGCGCGACGCTTTCGCCGGCCGGCACGGCAAGGCCCGTCTCCAGCGCGCGCATGCGCATCACCTCGCCCTCCATCGCCATCTCGTGCACCGCCGCCCCGCCCGCGGCGGGCGTGGAGACCGACACGAGCCGGTCGGCCTCGGGTCCCGCGTTGCGGATGGTGAGGTAGCCGCCCCCGACCTTGGCGCCCGGCAGCATGGCGCGGACGAAGCCGCCCTCGATGGCGAGGGCGCCGGCCTTGGCCGAACCGGCGAGAGGGGCGTGGCCCGCCTGGACGCCGGCGGTCGCCACGGGCGCGGGCGCGCCGATGAGGAGAACCGGCGCCGGCCTGTCGAGCGCATGCGCGTCCTCGCCAGGCTTGGCGATCTCGTCCCAGGCAAGGCTCGTCCCGCCCTCGCAGGTCTGCGTCACGACGAAGGGCACGGCGGCGCCGTCCGCAAAGCCCGTCGGCCGGGCCCGCAGCGTGAACTCGTCGTACCAGGCGTCGTCGAGCGTGCCGCCGGTCCAGCGGATCTCCACGGGGCCGGACGAGACCTCCTTGCCGTAGAGCTGGTAGGGCCTGGCATAGGCGCCGGTGACGATCTCGATCGTCCAGCCGGGCTTGGGCATGGGCTTGGCGGCGAGGACGCCCTCCGGAACGCGCACGGAGACGGACTGCGTCGCCGCCCCGTCGCAGCCGTGGCCGATGCCGAAGGAGAGCTTGACGGTGGCGTCGGGCGCGGCCTGCGGCGGCGTCACCGAGACATGGGCGAGGGCGATGCCGGGCAGCGCGCAGGCGAGAAGCGGCGCCGAGAGGCGCGCGAGCGTCTTGATGGACATGGGAACGGGACTTTCGAAACGAACGGAGCGGGCCGGCCCGCGCTGCGCGGGGACTGCGGCCGTGCCGGCGCCATGCCGGCGGCTCCAGGGCATGGCCGGGCGAAGCCGTCGGGCTTCGCCATCGGACATGCGGCGACGTCAGAGGCGAGACGGGGCTCGGTCCGCGTCGGGTGGGCTCGTCGGTCCGCGCGCGAAGAGGCGCAATGGGCGCCGCTCGGGGGCGGGATGGCGCGCGATGCGCGGCGCCGGGCCCGCCTGGAGAGCGGGATTGGCGCGGGGCGCCGCGCCGGCGCCGGGGGACAGGACCGCGAAGGCGGAAAGACAGCCGCTTGCGGCGAGGCAGGGGCAGTCCGGCCCCGAGGGCGCCTTGCCGGGCGCCGTGGAGATGCCATCGCCGTGGCAGATCGCGGTGCCCGGCGAAAGCGCGGCGGCGGCCATCGCGCCCTGCGAGAAGCCGGCGAGGAGAAGCTGGAGGACGAGGACGAGCGCGGCGAGCGCCAGGAGCGGCGCCGCCTCGCGCCGAAGCCCCGCCGGGAACCGGGCCGCGCGCGTCCGGCGCGGGCGCGCCGCCACGCGGCCTCTCGCCTGCGATCCGGGCTCCCTTGCACTGGTGCGGGACGGGTACGGCACGGCGGCGGCTTCGGCCTTCGGGCGGGCGTGAACGGGTCGCCGGGGCCCTAGCACGGCGCCGGGCCGCTGTCACCGCCGCGCGGGCGCGGCCGGCCGGCGCAGCACCCGCGTCAGGCCGCTCCCGGCACCGACTGGGCGGTCTCGCGGAACCGGGCGCCGAACCAGATCCACAGGAGGAGCGCCGGCACGGCGATGGCGCCGAGCGAGACGAAGGCGGCGGTGAAGCCGTATTGCGCCGCGATATAGCCGGCGAGGGAGGGGCTGAGCGAGGCGCCGACGCCCTGCACCGTCATCACCGCCCCGAGGCCCGCATTGACGCGGCCGGTGCCGCGCATGATCTGCGCCACGAGGCCGGGCACGGCGACGCCGAGGAGGCCGGCGCCGACGCCGTCCAGCATCTGCACGGGGATCACGGCATAGGGATTGTCCCAGAGGCCGGCGAGCAGCCCGCGGATCGGCAGGGCGATGAGCGCGGCGAGAAGCACGATGAAGTAGCCGCGCTTCTGCGCGACCCTGGCGGCGAGAAGCGCCAGGGGGATCATCGTCGCCTGCGCGATGATGATGGTGATCGCCGTGTAGGCCGCCGGGTCGAAGAGGATCGCCATCAGGCCGTCGCGGTCGATGGTGGAGGAGGCGACGCGCTGGCCGAGAAGCGGCAGCATGGCCGCGTTGCCGAAGTGGAAGAGCATCATCGAACCGGCCAGGATCAGGAGCCGCTTCGACTTGAACAGCGCCAGGAAGCCTTCCGGCTTCTCCTGGCCCGCGCCCGTCTCCTTGTCCTTCGCGTCGAGGCCGCGCGCGGCGCGGTGGTCGATGTCGGCGGGGTCGATCATCGAGAGCGAGACGAGCGAGCCGACGGCGAGCGCGGTCATCAGGAGGAACACGGCGGGCAGGCCGAACATATAGCCGAGGACGCCCGACAGGACGGCCGCCACCACGTTGCCGCCGTGGTTCCAGGCCTCGTTGCGGCCGAGCTGGTGGGCAAGGCCCGTCTGCCCGACGAGGCCGAGCGTGAGGCCCGCGATCGCCGGGCCGATCGCCGCGCCCGCCACGCCCGTCGCCACCTGCGAGGCGGCCACCAGCGGGAAGCTCGTGAAGAACAGCATGGCCAGCGAGGCGACGATGACGAGGACGGCGCAGAAGCCGACCATGAAGCGCTTGGCGGTCGTGGCGTCCGCCAGCGCGCCGAGCGGGGTCGTCGCCAGCATGCCGGCGATGCCGCCGATCGTCATGACGTAGCCGATCGTGTCGGGCGCCCAGCCCTGCCCGATCAGGAAGATGCCGAGAAAGGGCCCGAGCCCGTCCCGCACGTCCGCCAGGAAGAAGTTGACCGCCGAGAGCGCGCGCACGGAGCGCGCTCTCGGCTCCTGCGTGGCGGCGGCGATGTCGGGCCCGGTCGCGGCGATGGTCATGTCCTTGTGTCCCCGGCGCCGTCGGGCGCGATGAAGCCGCGGCCCCCTCCGGCGGAAGGGCCCTGTCCTGGCGCGGCCGGTCTGCCACCTGCGCTTGAACGCTCGCCGGCCCCGCCCCCGAAAGGAGAGCGCCGGGAAACCGGCGGGGCGGGCGAAAGTCTGCCCGTCATCCGTGCATTCGTGGCTTCGGCAGGCGCGCATCCGGCGATGCGACGCCTCGGAATGCGGCATGGCGGCGGAGGGTTCCGTCGCATGGCGCGGTTTTGGCGGCGGGCGGCCGCGGATCGCCCGTCGCGGGCGCCTCGGCGGCCCGGCCGCGTCCTTCCAATTCGCGGGGGGATCGGCCATATACCGGCGATGAGCGACCTCAGCGCAACCGACCGGCGGACGGGGCAAAAGACCGCGATCCCCTTCGCGCGGATGAACGGGCTCGGCAACGAGATCCTGGTGGCCGACCTGCGCGGCACGGCGGCGCGCATCCGGCCGGAGGCCGCGCGCGCGCTCGCCGCCGCGCCCGAGACGCGTTTCGACCAGATCATGGCCCTGCACGACGCGCGCAGCGACGGCACCGACGCCTTCGTGCGCATCCTCAACGCGGACGGAAGCGAGGCGGGCGCCTGCGGCAACGGCACGCGCTGTGTGGTGGCGGCGCTCGTCTCCGAGACCGGGCGCACCGCCTTCACCTTCGAGACGGCGGCGGGGCTTCTCAACGCGCACGAGCGCCCCGACGGACTCATCTGCGTCGACATGGGGACGCCGCGCTTCCTGTGGAACGAGATCCCGCTCGCCGAGCCCTTCCACGACACGCGCGCCATCGAACTCCAGATCGGGCCGATCGACGCGCCGATCCTGCACTCGCCTTCCGTCGTCTCCATGGGCAATCCGCACGCGATCTTCTGGGTCGAGGCCGACGTCTGGTCCTATGCGCTGGACCGTTTCGGCCCGATCCTGGAGAACCACCCGATCTTCCCGGACCGCGCCAACATCTCCCTCGCGCGGGTGACGGGACCGGCCTCGCTCGACCTTCGCACCTGGGAGCGCGGCGCCGGGCTCACCGGCGCCTGCGGCTCGGCGGCCTGCGCGGCCGCGGTCGCGGCGGCAAGGACCCGGCGCACCGGGCGCGGCGTCGCCGTCCGCGTTCCGGCGGGGGGCGAACTCCTGATCGAATGGCGCGAGGACGATCACGTCCTGATGACGGGGCCGGCGCAGTGGGAATGGTCCGGCCGGCTCGATCCCGAGACCGGCGCCTTCTGGCGCGACGGGCGGGACGCCGTGGCGGAGCCGGCCTGATGGGCGTCGAGATCGTCTCCTTCGGCTGCCGCCTCAACACGTTCGAGGCGCAGGTGATGAAGCGCGAGGCCGAGGCCGCGGGGCTCGCCGAGACGGGCCAGGCCATCGTCTTCAACACCTGCGCCGTCACCGCCGAGGCCGTGCGCCAGGCGCGCCAGCAGATCCGCCGGGCGCGGCGCGAGAACCCGCAGGCGCGCATCGTCGTCACCGGCTGCGCCGCCCAGACCGAGCCCGCGCGCTTCGCCGCGATGGAGGAGGTCGATGCCGTGATCGGCAACGGCGAGAAGCTGACGCGGCAGGCCTATCGCGCCCTGCCCGATTTCGGCGTCTCGGCGCAGGAGAAGGTGCGCGTCAACGACATCTTCTCCGTGCGCGAGACCGCCGGCCACATGGTGGACGCGATCGAGGGCCGGGCGCGCGCCATCGTGCAGGTGCAGAACGGCTGCGACCACCGCTGCACCTTCTGCATCATCCCCTTCGGCCGCGGCCATTCGCGCTCGGTGCCGATGGGCGCGGTGGTGGATCAGGTGAAGCGGCTCGTCGGCGCGGGCTACAACGAGGTGGTCCTGTCGGGCGTCGACATGACCTCCTGGGGCGCCGACCTGCCGGGCGCCCCGCGCCTCGGCGATCTCGTGCAGGCGCTCCTGCGCCACGTGCCGGACCTCTCGCGCCTGCGCCTCTCCTCCATCGATTCCATCGAGGCTGACGCTGCGCTGATCGAGGCGATCGCGTGCGACCGACGGGTGATGCCGCATCTGCACCTGTCGCTGCAGGCCGGCGACGACATGATCCTGAAGCGCATGAAGCGGCGCCATTCGCGCGCCGATTCCGTGCGCTTCTGCGCCGAGATACGGGCGCGCCGGCCGGACATCGTCTTCGGCGCCGACATCATCGCCGGCTTCCCGACCGAGACGGAGGCGATGGCGCGGAACTCGCGCGCGCTGGTGCGCGACTGCGGCCTGACCTTCCTCCACGTCTTCCCCTTCTCCCCCCGCGAGGGCACGCCCGCCGCGCGCATGCCCCAGCTGCCGCGCGAGACGATCCGGGCGCGCGCGGCAGCGCTCAGGGCCGAGGGCGAGGCCGCGCTCGCCGCCCATCTGAAAAGCCGCGTCGGCACGCGCCAGAGCGTCCTCGTGGAGCGCGACGGGCTGGGCCGCTGCGAGGACTTCACGCCGCTGCGCCTCCTCGAGGCCGCCGAGCCGGGCACGATCGTGCCCGTGCGCGTCGCCGCCCTCGGCCCGGACGGCCTTTCCGCGCGGCTCGAACGCGACGAGTTTTCCACGGGATGCGGCGTCGCCGCCTGACGCGCCCCTGAACGATCGGACATCACATGGCTGAGCCCAAGGGCTTCTTCCGCCGCATCTTCTCCTTCGGAGCCCCGCCCGAGGAGTTCCGCGCCCGCGAGGCGGACCGCGCGCCCGAGACCGCCCCGCCGGCGGACAGGCCTGCGCCCACCCCCGTCGCGGCCGAGGAGACGCCGCCGGCCGCCGCCCTGCCGGAGCCGCGCTTCCCCGAGGCCGAGCCGCTCGGCGAGCGACCCGCCGCGCCGAAGCAGTCCGCCCCCGAGCCGTTCCCGCCCGAGCCGGACCGCCCGCCCGCCTCCGACGTCCCGCCCGTGACGCCGGCCGACCATCTCGTGGAGCCCGGCGCCGTGCCCGCCGAGGCCGAGGAGGACGACTTCTCCTGGCTCGACGCGCCCCTGCCGCCCGAGGAGATCGAGCCGGCCGCGCCCGCGCCGGACGGCCCGCTGCCCGAACTCGAGGACGGCACGCTCGCCGACCCGGCGCAGCCGCAGGCCGTACGCACGCCCGACGCCGTGCTCGACGAGACGCCCGACGTGCGGCCGGCACAGGCGGACGACCATCTCGGCGCGCCGAACGAGGTGCCGCTCGACGGCCACGACGGGGGCGACGACGAGGGCGCGGACTTCTCCTGGCTCGAGGCGCCGCTGCCGCCCGAGGAGGAGGACGAGACGCCCGCCGTCGGCGCGCCGGCCTTCGAGCCGGGCACCGGCATCGCCGTCTCGCGCGGCTTCGAGCTCGCCCCCGCCGCCGCCCCTGCCGCGCGCGTGCCCTTCTTCCAGCGCCTGCGGGAGGGCCTGTCGCGCTCCTCCGGCCAGCTCTCGGGCTCGATCACCTCGATCTTCGCCAAGCGCAAGCTCGACGAGGAGGTGCTGCAGGATTTCGAGGACGTGCTCATCAAGGCCGATCTCGGCGTCGAGACGGCGATGCGCATCACCGACCGCCTGTCCGACGGGCGCTTCGGCCGGGAGATCTCCGGCGCCGAGGTGCGGCGCATCCTGTCGGAGGAGGTGGAGAAGGCGCTCCTGCCCGTCGCCCTGCCGCTGGAGCTCGATCTCTCCAAGAAGCCGCATGTCATCCTCGTCGTCGGCGTGAACGGCACCGGCAAGACGACGACGATCGGCAAGCTGACGGCCAAGCTGACGCGCGCCGGGCTCAAGGTGACGCTGGGCGCGGGCGACACGTTCCGCGCCGCGGCCGTGGAGCAGCTGAAGATCTGGGGCGAGCGCACCGGCGCGCCGGTCGTCTCGCGCGCCATCGGCGCGGACGCGGCCGGCCTTGCCTACGACGCCTACGAGGCGGCGCTCGCCAACGGCTCGGACGTCCTCATCATCGACACGGCCGGCCGCCTGCAGAACAAGGCCGAGCTGATGGCCGAGCTGGAGAAGATCGTGCGCGTCCTGCAGAAGCGCGAGCCCGACGCGCCGCACACGGTGCTGCAGACGCTCGACGCCACGACCGGCCAGAACGCGCTCAGCCAGGTCGAGATCTTCCGCAACGTGGCCGGGGTCAACGGCCTCGTGATGACCAAGCTTGACGGCACGGCGCGCGGCGGCATCCTCGTGGCCATCGCGGCGAAGTTCCGCCTGCCGGTGTTCTTCATCGGCGTCGGCGAGGGCATCGACGACCTGGAGCCCTTCAAGGCGCGCGACTTCGCGCAGGCCATCGCGGGCTCGTCGCCCGACGCCTGACAGACGACCAAAACAGTTCGAGGAGGAAGTTCGCCGATGTCCCGTCCGATCACCACGATCGAGGATCTGCGCGTGATCGCCAAGCGACGCGTGCCCAAGATGTTCTACGACTACGCCGATTCCGGCTCCTGGACGGAGGGCACCTACCGCGCCAACGAGGCCGACTTCGCCGCCATCAAGCTGCGCCAGCGCGTGGCCGTGGACATGCGCGACCGCTCGCTGCGCACCGAGATGGCCGGCCAGTCCGTCTCCATGCCCGTGGCGCTCGCCCCCACCGGCCTCACCGGCATGCAGCATGCCGACGGCGAGATCCTCGCCGCCAGGGCGGCCGAGAAGGCGGGCGTGCCCTTCACGCTCTCCACCATGAGCATCTGCTCTCTGGAGGACGTGGCGGCCCATGTCACCAAGCCCTTCTGGTTCCAGCTCTACGTGATGCGCGACAAGGACTTCGTCTCCTCGCTCATCGCCCGCGCCAAGGCCGTCGGATGCTCGGCCCTGGTCCTGACCCTCGATCTCCAGATCCTCGGCCAGCGCCACAAGGACATCATCAACGGCATGTCCGCCCCGCCCAAGCTGACGGCGCGGAACATCCTGGACATGGCGATCCGCCCGCGCTGGGTGTCGGGCATCCTCGGCACGAAGCGGCGCACCTTCGGCAACATCGTCGGCCACGCCAAGAACGTCTCGGACCTCTCCTCGCTCTCCTCCTGGACGGCCGAGCAGTTCGACCCGGCGCTCTCCTGGGACGACGTGAAGCGCATCCGCGACGAATGGGGCGGCACCCTCATCCTGAAGGGCATCCTCGACCCCGAGGACGCGCGCCTGGCCGCCGAGAGCGGCGCCGATTCCATCATCGTCTCCAACCATGGCGGGCGCCAGCTCGACGGCGCCCTCTCCTCCATCGCGGCGCTGCCGGGCATCGTGGAGGCGGTCGGCGGCAAGATCGAGGTGCTGATGGACGGCGGCATCCGCTCCGGCCAGGATGTCCTGAAGGCACGGGCGCTCGGCGCGCGCGGCACGTTCATCGGCCGCGCCTTCCTCTACGGGCTGGGCGCCGACGGCGAGCGCGGGGTCACCCGCTGCCTCGACATCATCCGCAAGGAGCTCGACGTCACCATGGCGCTGTGCGGCCACCGCGACATCGAGAATGTCGGCCGCGAGATCCTCGTGCCCGGCACCTATCCGAGCCCCGCGCGCTCGGCCGAGCACCGCGCGATGGCGACGGCCGCCGGCTGAGGGCGAGGCGCCCCTGCCTTGAAAGCGCCCCCGCCCGCGTCGAAGACGGGCGGGGACAGGAGACGACCGAGGCGGGCCCCGCGAGGGCGGCGGCCCGGCCCGGCCCACAACGCGAGAACCTGCCATGTCCGACCGCATCATCGAGCGCCCGCCCAACGCGCCGGGCCGCCCGGAGATCAACCCGCTCCTGAAGTTCGTGCTCGAACTCGGGCCGCTCCTGGTCTTCTTCTTCGCCAATTCGCGCGGCGGCCAGCTCGCCGACAGCTTCCCCGTCCTGCACGATCTGGGCGGCCCGCTCTTCGTGGCCACCGCCCTCTTCATGGCGGCCATGGCGATCTCGCTCGCCGTCTCCTGGGCGATCACCCGAACCCTGCCCGTCATGCCGCTCGTCTCGGGCGCCGTCGTCCTCGTCTTCGGCACGCTGACGCTCTGGCTGCAGGACGAGACCTTCATCAAGATGAAGCCGACCATCGTGAACGGCCTCTTCGCCGCCGTCCTCCTCGGCGGGCTCGCCTTCGGCAGGCCGCTGCTCGGCTACGTCTTCGACCAGGCCTTCAAGCTCGACACCGAGGGCTGGCGCAAGCTCACCTTCCGCTGGGGCCTGTTCTTCGTCTTCCTGGCCGTCCTCAACGAGGTCGTCTGGCGCAGCGTCTCGACCGACGCCTGGGTCGCCTTCAAGGTATGGGGCACGATGCCCATCACCATCGCCTTCATGGCGCTGCAGATTCCGCTGATCAAGCGCCATTCGCTGGAGGCGCCCAAGGCCGGATCCGGCGCCTGAAAGCGCGCCCGGCGCCTTGCGCCGGACCGTGCGCGCCCCCAGATCCGCCCCATCTTCGAACGGTGACAAGGATCGCGGCGCCATGGACGTGCAGAAGCTTCTCGGACAGTTCCTCGGCTCGCAGGGCGGAAGTCTCGGCCAGCTCGGCAATCTCGCCCGGGGCGGTGCGCGGCCGGGACAGGCGGGCGCCCCCGGCGGCTCGATCGTCGACCAGCTCGGCGGCCTGATGCGCGGCCCAGCCGGCGGCGCGATCGGCGGCGTCCTCACCAGCGGCCTCGCCTCGCAGCTCTTCCGCAGCAAGGGCATCGGCAAGATGGGCGGCTCGGCGCTGAAGCTCGGGGGCGCTGCCATCGTGGCGGGCCTCGCCTACAAGGCCTACCAGGCCTATCAGGCCAACAACGCCGCCGCACCCGCCCTGCCGGGCGCGGCCCCCGTTCCCGCCCTCGGCGCCGCCCCCCGCGACACGTTGCCGGCCGCCGCCGGCACCGCCTTCCTGCCGCAGGGCGAGGAGGATTCGCGCGCCCGCCTCATGCTCTCGGCCATGATCGCCGCCGCCAAGGCCGACGGCTATATCGACGCGCGCGAGGAGGAGGCGATCTTCGGCCGCATCGAGGAACTCGGCCTCGACGCCGAGGAGAAGGGCTTCCTCATGGACGAGATGCGCCGCCCCATGAGCGTCGACCAGCTCGCCGCCAAGGCCCGCAGCCCCGAGATCGCCATGGAGATCTACACCGCGTCGGTCCTGGCCGTCGACATCGACCACCCGGCCGAGCGCGCCTATCTCGACCTCCTCGGCGCCCGCCTGAACCTGCCCGCCGAACTCACCGCCGAGATCCGCCGCACCGCGGACGAAGCGCAGGCGTAAGAAGCGCGACGGCCAAGCTGCGCCCCTTCTCCCGCCCCGGGAGAAGGGGCCGGCAGCCGGATGAGGGACGGTCGCGCCTGATGTGGCGCGTGCCGACACCGCGGACCGGCGCCGCGCCCGTCCCCGGCGTCCCGCATCCCCCTGCCCGGACCGTCTCCCCGAGGGGAAGAGGGCGCGGCTCGGCCCTTCAGAACTCTCCGACCGGCAAAGCCCGTCCGTCCGGCATCCTATCGCCCACCGCCCCGTCGGGATTGGCGAAAGGCACGGGCGGAGCGCCGGCCTCGGCCTGCGCGTCGTGGCCGAGCGCCCAGTGCACGGACGGGAAGGCCAGCGCCTCGTGCGGGATCTCGTCCGGCGAAAAGAGGCGCACCTCCAGGCTTTCGGGGCCCGGCGCGACATGGGGGCCGGCAAGGCTCGCGCGATAGATCAGCTGCACCTGGCTGATGCGCGGCACGGCATAGACGGCCAGGAGCCGCTCGATCACGAGATCTGCCTCGGCCTCCTCGCGCGCCTCGCGCCGCGCCCCCTCCTCCGGCGTCTCGCCGAGCTCCATGTAGCCGGCGGGGATCGTCCAGAAGCCGCGACGCGGCTCGATGGCGCGCCGGCACAGGAGGATGCGGCCCTCGTGCCGCACGACCGAGCCGACCACGATCTTCGGGTTCTCGTAGGCGACGAAGCCGCAATGGTCGCAGGCACGCCGCTCCAGCGTGTCGCCTTCGGGGATGCGCAGGGAAAAGGACGGTTCTGTCATGCCGGGATGAGATGGGAGGCGCGGCGGCGACGGGAATGGTCGCCCCGCGAAAGCGTGAACGCCCCGCCGCCAGGGCCCTCATCCGGCACCCTTGCCGGCCTCAGCTCGTCGGCGCCCGGCCCCCGCCCGCCAGCGCCCTTTCCAGCGCCGGCAGGAGGCCGGTGCGGATGCTCTCGGGCGTGAAGGGCCCGGTCTGCTTGTAGAGGATCTGCCCGTCGCCGGAGACGAGGAAGCTCTCGGGCACGCCATAGACGCCCCAGTCGATCGTCGCCGAACCCTTCGGGTCGGTGCCGATGGCGGCATAGGGATTGCCGAGCGAGGCGAGGAAGCCGAGCGCGTTCTCCGGCTTGTCCTTGTAGTTGATGCCGACGAGGTCGAAGCGCCGGTCGCGCGAGAGCTGGAGGAGCAGCGGATGCTCCTCGCGGCAGGGCGCGCACCAGGAGGCGAAGACGTTGACGAGCACCGGCCGGCCGCCGCGCGGCGCCGTGAGGTCGAGGCCGGGCACGGCGCCGCCGCCGGCGAGCGTCGCACCCTCCAGCGCCGGCAGGCGCGTCTGCGGGGCGGCCTTGCCGATGAGGACGGAGGGGATTTCCTGCGGATCGCGCCCGGCGACGAGCTGGACCAGGAACAGGCCGGACAGGCCGACGAAGAGAAGGAGCGGCAGATAGGCGAGCCGGCTGCGGCGCCGCGCCGGCACGGGCGTCTCCGGCCCGCTCATCGCGGCGCGTCCGCGTTCGCCGGGCCCGCCGAGCGGCGGCGCACGCCGCCCGCCTCCAGCGCTGCCAGCGCCCGGCGCTGGGCGCGCGCGTCGAGAAAGATCCAGGCGCCGAGCGCCAGGATGGCGAACGCCGAAAGGACGTAGGCGGCGGCGACGAAGGCGAGATAGTCCGGCTGCATCGGCTCAACCCTCGACGCGGCGCGCGGCGAGCCGCGACAGGGCGGCGACACGGCGCCGCAGGATCTCGCTGCGCATGGCGGTGAGGTGCAGCGCGAAGAAGAGCAGGGTGAAGCCGAGCGCGCTGAGGAGCAGCGGCAGGAGATAGGTCGCCGGCATCGACGGACCGCCCGCCCGCAGGACGCTCGCCGGCTGGTGCAGCGTGCTCCACCAGTCGACCGAGAACTTGATGATGGGAATGTTGACGAAGCCGACGAGGACGAGGATGGCCGCCGGCCGCGCCGCCTTGCCCGGCTCCTCCAGCGCGCGCGTCAGCGCGATGAGGCCGAGATACATGAGGAAGAGCACGAAGACCGAGGTCAGCCGCGCGTCCCAGATCCACCACGTGCCCCACATCGGCCGGCCCCAGACCGAGCCGGTGAGGAGCGCCAGGAAGGTGAAGACCGCCCCGATGGGCGCGGCCGCCTTCACCGAGACGTCGGCGAGCGGATGGCGCCAGACGAGGGTTCCGAGCGCCGAGAGGCTCATCACCGTCCAGACCATCATCGACAGCCAGGCGAAGGGCACGTGGATGAACATGATCTTCACCGTCGCGCCCTGCTGGTAGTCCGGCGGGGCGGCGAGCCCGAGCGCCAGGCCGACGCCGAGAAGGGCGAAGGCGGCGGCGTAGATCCACGGCTGCGCCCGGCCCGACAGCGCGAGGAACCGCGTCGGATTGGCGAGGAGGGTGAAGCGCGACGGCTTCTGGACGGAAACGTCTGTCATGGCGCCAGTTTAGAAGGTCTCCGGCGCCGCGGCAAACCGGACGGGCCTCACGTCTTCGCCAGACCCGGATCGGCGCGTCCGCGCAAGGCGGACCGGCGTCCCCGCCTCGCCTGGACGGGCTTCAGGCGCGAGACCGGCGCGCGACGAGGAAGAGGCGCGGGAAGGCGAGGAGGACCTTGCCGCCATGGCGCTGCCGATAGGCTTTCGCCACGCGCGCCTCGTAGGCGGCGAGGAAGGGCGCGTGCAGCGCCGGCGGCAGCGGGCCGAGAAAGGCGCGAAGACCCGTCGCGCGCAGCCAGTCGACGATGGCCGGCGCCCCGTCGAGGACATGGTGATAGGTCGTGCGCCAGAGGTCGACATGGTCGCACAGGGGTGCCAGGAGGTCGTAATAGGCCTCGGCCGAGAGGATCGGCATGCGCACCGCCTCCGCGTCGCCCAGATGGGCCGCGAAGGGCGCCTCGGCCGCCGTCTCGCGCATGGCGCGGTGCGAGGCCTCGCCGAGATTGTCCGGCATCTGCACGGCGAGGACGCCGCCGGGCGCGAGCCGGCCCATCAGCGCGGGGAAGAGGCGCGCGTGGTCCGGCACCCATTGCAGCACGGCATTGGCGAAGAGAAGGTCCGGCGCCGGCCGCGGATCGAAGGTCGAGACGTCGCCTTCCTCGAAGCGCAAGGCCGGCAGGCGCCTTGCGGCGGCGGCCAGCATGTCCGGCGAGGTGTCGAGGCCGAGAATGTCGGCCGCGGGAAAGCGCGCGGCGACAAGCGCCGTCGAGTTGCCCGGCCCGCAGCCGAGGTCGACGGCGTGCCGGCACGTGTCCAGCGGCACGCGGGCGAGGAGTTCGGCCGCGGGCCGCGTGCGCTCGGCCTCGAAGCGCGTGTAGAGCGCGGCGTCCCAGTCGGCCATGGCTCACGGTCTCCCCTCGTTCGCGAGGTCGAAGATGGGGCCGCGCGCCGGCCGGGCGAGGGGCGCAGTCCCCCGCGCGGCCATGGAGCGTCGTCCGGCACCGCATGACGGGACCCGAATCGTCGCTTCACGGGCGGGCCGGTCTCAGTCCGCGCCAGCCTTCAGCGCCGCGCCGGCCGCGAGCGGCCCCAGCACGCCGAAGAAGAGGGTGAGCGCGCACAGGACGAGGAAGGGCGCCAGGAACGGGTCGGGATCGTTCACCGCGCCGTAGGTGGCGAGCACGCCGAAGATCAGGATCGGGATCGCCAGGGGCAGGACGAGAACCGAGACGAGGAGCCCGCCGCGCGGCAGCGCCACGGCGACGGCCGCGCCCATCGCCCCGATCAGCGTGATCGCCGGCGTGCCCGCCAGGAGCGTCAGCGTCACCGCGCCGATCGCCTGCGGCGAGAGCGCCAGAACGAGGCCGAGCAGCGGGGCGGCCAGCACCAGCGGCAGGCCGGCCGCGGCCCAATGCGCGAGGCATTTGGCCAGCACCACCAGCGGCAGCGGCAGAGGCCCGGCCACGAGAAGGTCGAGCGTGCCGTCGTCCCGATCGGCCTGGAAGAGCCGGTCGAGCGTCAGGAGCGCGGAGAGCAGCGCGCCGATCCACAGGATCGCCGGGCCGATGCGCGAGAGGAGGTTGAGGTCCGGGCCGATGGCGAAGGGCACGGTGGCCACGACCGCGAGGAAGAAGATGACGCCCGTCGCCGCCCCGCCGCCGCCGGCGAGCGCCAGACGCAGGTCGCGCCGGAAAAGCGCGATCACAGCCAGCCCTCGGCGGCGACGAGCGCCGCGTCGCTCTCATGCGGCCCGTCCTCCCCCGTCCCGCGTCCCCGGGGCTCGTCGCCGCCGGCGCCGCCCGCCAGATGCAGGTCGCGCGCGGTCTCGAGCCCGAGCGGCTGGTGCGTCGCGGCGACGACGATGCCGCCACGGTCCAGATGGTCGGCGAGGAGGCCCGCGAAGCGCGCCTGCGAGCCCGCGTCCAGCGCCGCCGTCGGCTCGTCGAGGATCCAGACCGGGCGCGGGGCGACGAGAAGGCGGGCGAGCGCGGCGCGGCGCTGTTGGCCGGCCGAGAGCGACCCGTGCGCGAGAGGCGCAAGTCCGGGCAGGCCGAGCGCCTCCAGCGCGGATTCGGGCGTCGGCGCGCCCTCTCCGCGCGCGCCGAGCATCCTCTGCCAGAACAGGAGATTGGACCGCACGCTGTCGCCGGGCTTCATCGCGTTGCGGTGGCCGACATAATGGGCCGCGTCCGCGAGGCGGACCGCCGGCTCGCCGTCGGGCGCGAGCGCGCCCTCCACGCGGCAGCGCCCTTGCAGCGGCGGCAGGAGGCCGGCCAGCGTGCGCAGGAAGGTCGACTTGCCCGCCCCGTTCTCGCCGGTCACGACCAGCGCCTCGCCGGGCAGGAGCACGAAGGATTGCGGCGCCACGATGCGCACCGCGCCGCGCCCGGCCGCAAGACCCTCGGCCAGGACGCGAAGGTGGGGAGGGAAGCGGCCGCCGGCATCCGAGGCGCCGCCCCGCCCCGCCTCCCCCATCGATTTCGACTTCGTCAACGATCCCGTCCGCTTTCCAACGCGCTCGGCTCCCGCACTGCGAGAATTTCCGCTTCGCACCCGGCCACGCCCTTTATAGGCGTTACAAACTTCCCTATAAGGGCGCCAGCCATGCCAGCGGCCGGCGTGGACGTGTTTCAGAGCCGATCTCATGGATCCAGCAGGGCACCTCGCGGATCCAGGGGCGGACAAGCGGAAATGGTCGTACCCGCATCTTCGAGCGCATTTCCGCTGCGCTCAAGTCGTTCGCCCTTCGGACTTCAGCTTGGTTCGGGAAGGAACGATCTCCAGTGTCTCACGCACTCGACAGCTTCAACTGCCGCCGCACGCTTGAAGCGGCCGGCAAGTCCTATGTCTATTACGATCTGAAGGAGGCCGAGAAGAACGGCCTCGAGGGCGCCTCGCGCCTGCCCTTCTCGATGAAGGTGATCCTCGAGAACCTCCTGCGCAACGAAGACGGCCGCACCGTGAAGGCGGACGACATCCGCGCCGTGGTGAAGTGGCTCGACGACAAGGGTTCGGCCGGCCACGAGATCGCCTACCGCCCGGCCCGCGTCCTCATGCAGGACTTCACGGGCGTGCCGGCGGTCGTCGACCTCGCCGCCATGCGCGACGCGACCGCCAGCCTCGGCGCCGACCCCAAGAAGGTGAACCCGCTCGTTCCCGTCGACCTCGTCATCGACCACTCGGTCATGGTCGACTTCTTCGGTCAGGCCGATTCGTTCAAGAAGAACGTCGACGTCGAATACGACCGCAACGGCGAGCGCTACACGTTCCTGCGCTGGGGCTCGGAAGCCTTCCAGAACTTCCGCGTCGTGCCCCCCGGCACCGGCATCTGCCATCAGGTGAATCTCGAATATCTCGCCCAGACCGTCTGGACGAAGGACGAGGACGGCGAGACGATCGCCTATCCGGACACGCTGGTGGGCACCGACAGCCACACGACGATGGTCAACGGCCTCTCCGTGCTCGGCTGGGGCGTCGGCGGCATCGAGGCCGAGGCGGCCATGCTCGGCCAGCCCGTCTCCATGCTGATCCCGGAGGTCATCGGCTTCCGCCTCGAGGGCAAGCTGCCCGAGGGAACGACGGCCACCGACCTCGTCCTCACCGTCACCGAGATGCTGCGCAAGAAGAAGGTCGTCGGCAAGTTCGTCGAGTTCTTCGGCCCCGGCCTGTCGAACCTCACCCTCGAGGACCAGGCGACCATCGCCAACATGGCCCCCGAATACGGCGCGACCTGCGGCTTCTTCCCCGTCGACAAGGACACGATCGGCTATCTGGAGGCCACCGGCCGCGCCAAGGACCGCATCGCGCTCGTCGAGGCCTATTCCAAGGCGCAGGGCATGTGGCGCGAGGACGGCGCCGCCGACCCGGTCTTCACCGACACGCTGAGCCTCGACCTCTCCACCGTCGTCCCCTCGCTCGCCGGCCCCAAGCGCCCGCAGGACCGCGTCGCGCTGACCGACGCGGCCGCCGCCTTCGCCAAGGCCCTGCCCGAGCTCCAGGGCGGGCGCAAGAAGAACACCGTCGCCACCTCCGAGGGCGACGGCCGCTTCATGGAGGAAGGCGCGGCCCAGGCCGGCCAGACGCCCGAGACCTCGCCCGGCCCCCAGCGCCACGACGTGGAGGGCGCGAGCCACGGCATCTCCGACGGTGACGTCGTCATCGCCGCCATCACCTCCTGCACCAACACGTCCAACCCGAACGTGCTGGTGGCCGCCGGCCTCGTCGCCCGCAAGGCGCACGCGCTCGGCCTCACCGTGAAGCCCTGGGTGAAGACCTCGCTCGCCCCCGGCAGCCAGGTCGTGACCGAATATCTCGAGAAGGCCGGCCTCCAGACCGATCTCGACGCGATGGGCTTCAACCTCGTCGGCTACGGCTGCACGACCTGCATCGGCAATTCGGGCCCGCTGCCCGAGGCCATCTCCGAGGCGATCAACAAGAACGACCTCGTGGCCTGCTCGGTGCTCTCGGGCAACCGCAACTTCGAGGGCCGCGTCAATCCGGACGTGCGGGCGAACTACCTCGCCTCCCCGCCGCTCGTCGTCGCCTATGCCATCGCCGGCTCGATGTTCGTCGACATCACCAAGGACCCGCTCGGCCAGGACAAGAACGGCCGCGACGTCTTCCTGAAGGACATCTGGCCGACGACGCAGGAAGTCTCGGAGATCGTGCGCCGCACGGTGACGCGCGACCTCTTCGAGAGCCGCTACTCCGACGTCTTCAAGGGCGACCCGCACTGGCAGAAGATCGCCGTCTCCGGCGGCCTCACCTACGACTGGGACGACCGCTCGACCTACGTGCAGAACCCGCCCTATTTCGAGGGCATGACGATGACGCCGGAAGCCGTCACCGACATCCACGGCGCGCGCATCCTGTCGCTCTTTCTCGATTCGATCACCACCGACCACATCTCGCCGGCGGGTTCGATCAAGGCCAACGGCCCGGCGGGCGACTATCTCGTCAGCCATCAGGTGCGCCCCGTGGACTTCAACTCCTACGGCGCGCGTCGCGGCAATCACGAGGTCATGATGCGCGGCACCTTCGCCAACATCCGCATCAAGAACCAGATGGTGCCCGGCATCGAGGGCGGCGTCACCAAGCACTACCCGTCCGGCGAGCAGCTGCCGATCTACGACGCGGCGATGAAGTACAAGGACGAGGGCGTGCCGCTCGTCGTCTTCGCCGGCAAGGAATACGGCACCGGCTCCTCGCGCGACTGGGCGGCCAAGGGCACCGTGCTGCTCGGCGTGCGCGCCGTGATCGCGGAGAGCTTCGAGCGCATCCACCGCTCCAATCTCGTGGGCATGGGCGTCGTGCCCTTCGTCTTCGCCGAGGACGGCACGAGCTGGCAGACGCTCGGCCTGAAGGGCGACGAGAAGGTCACGATCGAGGGTCTGACGGAGGTGAAGCCCCGCCAGATCATGGAGGCCCGGATCGAGAAGGCCGACGGCTCGACCGCCACGGTCAAGCTCCTGTGCCGCATCGATACGCTGGACGAGCTGGAATATTTCCGCAACGGCGGCATCCTGCACTACGTGCTGCGCCAGCTCGCCGCCTGACCAAGGCCCAACCCCGCGGCCGGACGCCCGTCCGGCCGCGGGACTCCGTTCCACGCCCGTGGCCCGACCGAAGGGTCACCGCCAATTGACTGGCCGGTGTCCCCCCGCATGCCTACCTTCCCGCGATGACCCTCGCTCCCGCGCCTGCCTCGAAGACCTCCCGCCGCCGAGCGTTTCGCCGGGCGGACCGGTGAGGCGCGCCGGGCCGACACGCAGCGGGACGGCGGCCGCCGGCACGGCCGCCCTGCGCATGCTCCTCCTCGCGGCGAGCCTTTCGACGATCGCCCCGCAGGCCCGCGCCGAGCCGCCGAAGGCGAGGCCCGTAACCAGCGTCGTCGAGCTCTTCACCAGCCAGGGCTGCGTCTCCTGCCCGCCCGCCGACCGCCTCTTCGCCAAGCTCGCGGACGAGCCCGGCATTCTCGCCCTCGCCTATCACGTCGACTACTGGGACTATATCGGCTGGCGCGACACCTACGGCTCGCGCGAGAACACCGACCGCCAGCGCGGCTATTCCCGCACCTTCGACAATGCCGCCATCTACACGCCGCAGGCCGTCGTCAACGGCCGGCGGGAGGTCGTGGGCTCGCACGAGAGCGAGCTGCGCCGGGCGATCGCCGCCGCCCCTCTCGATCCCGGCCGCGCCCGGATCGATCTCACCCTCGTCGGCGACAAGCTGCATATCGAGGCGGACGCACCGGGCTCGGCCGGCGGGCCCGCGCCCGTCCTCATGCTCGTCACCTTCGACGACCGGCGCGAGGTCGCGATCAATCGCGGCGAGAACCGCGACCGCACCACGGTCAACGTCCATGCCGTGCACGACTGGCGCATCCTCGGCCAATGGTCGGGCGAGCCGCTGGAGGTCGACATCCCCGTCTCCATGGTCGAGTTCCCCGGCAAGGGCCGGGTCGGCACGGCGGCGATCCTGCAGGTCGTGACCGAGAAGGGCACGCCCGGACCGATCCTCGCCGCGACCTATCTCGAATGGGACCGGCAGTAGCCGCATCCGCCCCGTTCCGACGCGCGCTCGCCCCGCCTTGCGCCGCCCCGCTCCAAGCCCCGTTCCAGCTTGCCCGCGAAACCCTCTTGCCGGCGGGGCGTTTCGTGACATCCTGATGAAGGCGGTGGCGCGGCCACGAGGCAAGGAGAGAGCTGCATGGGGTTCGGCGATTTCGCGGGTGTCGGCGAGGCGGACGGCAATCTCCTTTCCTTTCCCGATCCTCGGCGAACGCTTCCCTTCGTGTCCTTCGACCGGCGCGAACTGTCGGAGATCCTCAGGGTCTATGGGCGCATGGTGGCGGCCGGCGAATGGCGCGACTATGCGATCGACACGCTGAAGGAGCGTGCCGTCTTCTCCGTCTTCCGCCGCACGTCCGAGATGCCGCTCTACCGTATCGAGAAGGACCCGCGGCTCGCCCGCAAGCAGGGCGCCTACAGCGTCGTGGCCGCCGGCGGCCTCATCATGAAACGCGGGCCCGACCTGTCCCAGGTGCTGAAGGTCTTCGACCGGCTCCTGAAGGACGACGCGCGCAGCTGACGGTCCGAGCGCTCCCGCGGCGCCGCCGACAGCTCCTGGCAGACGGCCCGCGCTCGTGCCCAACCGCGACGAGCCACGTGGCGCTTCCCGCCGAGCCGGACGGCATGGCGCGCCTTTTCGCCTCCGCCGCCAAACTCCCTCGAACCGCGCGGATTGCCACGGCGCGCACGGCTCGCGTATCAGGGCGCTCCCGCCCCGGCCGCAGAGGACGCCGATGCCCTTCGCCCGCTTCGTGCCGCAGCTCATGCCGATCAGCGGGCGCGAGCGGCTCCGCTCCGCGCTCGGCGCCTTCCTCGGCATCCTCGGCACCTATCTCCTGAGCCGCATGGCGCTCGGCGAGGTCTCCGCGCTGCCCGTCCTCGTCGCGCCGATGGGCGCCTCGGCGGTGCTTCTCTTCGCCGTGCCCGCGAGCCCGCTGGCGCAGCCCTGGTCAATCCTCGGCGGCAATCTCGTGGCGAGCCTCGTCGGGGTGACGGCCGCGCGCCTGGTCGGCGACCCGGCGCTGGCCGCGGCGCTCGCCGTCTCGATCGCCATCGCGCTGATGACGGCCCTGCGCTGCCTGCACCCGCCGAGCGGCGCCGTGGCGCTCACCGCCGTCCTCGGCGGGCCGGCGATCACGGGGCTCGGCTACGGCTTCGTGCTCTGGCCCATCGCGGCGAACTCGATCCTTCTCCTGGCGACCGCGCTCCTCTTCAACAACCTCGCCGGCCGACCCTATCCGCCGCATCGCGCGCCGGCGGCCCCCTCGGGCGGGCGGACTGCGGAGACGGCGCCGCGCCTCGGCTTCACCGCGGACGATCTCGACGCGGCGATGCGCGATTTCGACCGGCTCCTCGAGATCGACCGCGGCGATCTCGAGACCATCCTGCGGCGCGCCGAACTCAACGCGCTCGGCCGGCGCTCCGGCCCGCTCACCTGCGCCGACATCATGGTGCGCGACGTCGTGGCGATCGACCCGGAGGCCTCGCTGAAGGAGGCGCTGACGCTCCTGCGCCGGCACCATATCAAGGCCCTGCCGGTCACCGACGAGCGCGCGCGCGTCCTCGGCATCGTCACGCAGACCGATCTTCTCGACAAGGCGCAGTGGAGCCGCGGCGCCCCGCGCCTCGGCTTCTCCACCCGCCTTCGCCTGTCGCTCGCCCGCGGCCGCGCCCCGCGCGCCTGCGTCGACGACATCATGACGAGCCCCGTGCGCACCGCCGCGCCCCACATGCCCATCGGCGACCTCGTGCCGCTGATGATGGGAACGGGCCTCCACCACCTGCCGGTCGTGGAGACGGACGGGCGCCTGGCGGGCATGGTGGCGCTCAGCGACCTCTTCGTGGCCATGCTCTCGCAGCGCCCGCGGGAGCCGCACGAGACGCGGCCCGAACGCGCGCCGGCCTGACCGGGGGCGCCGGGTTCGGAGCGCGCCGCGCCGCGCCCCGACCGGCACCGACGGGGTCCTCAGTTCATCGTGCCGGGATAGGCGTCCTCGTCGGGCAGGCTGGCGCCGCCGGCGCCCAGCGGCATCTGCATCAGAACCGTGTCGATCCAGCGCCCGAACTTGAAGCCGGAGGCTTCGAAGACGCCGATCGTGCGGAAGCCGCAGCGCTCGTGCAGCCTGATCGAGGGCGCGTGGTCGGAGCCGCCGATGACGGCGATCATCTGGCGGAAGCCCGCCTCCTGGCAGAGTTCCAGAAGCCGCTGGAGAAGCCGCCGGCCGACCCCCTGCCCCTTGGCGGCCGGGGCGATATAGACCGAATCCTCCACGCTCCAGCGATAGGCCGGGCGCGTGCGGAAGGCATTGGCATAGGCATAGCCGAGGATCGCGCCGTGATGGTCCTCGGCGACGATGTAAGGGTAGCCCTTGGCCGTGATCGCGGCCATGCGCGCGCCCATCTCCGCCTCGTCCGGCGGCACGGTCTCGAAGGTGGCGGTGCCGTTGAGGACGGCGTCGGCATAGATGCGGGTGATGGCGGGGAGGTCGTCGGGCGTGGCCGGGCGCAGGACGATGGCGCTCATGATGATCCGTCTCGGGCGTCGGCGCGCGGCCGCAGGGCCGCGATCGCCGGGACCGGCGCGATGGATTCGCGCCGCGCTCCGAACTTAGAGCATCGCACGACAAATGGGACCCGGTTCCGCCGGTCGCCCCCCCGAACGCGAACGGGGCGGCCTTCCGGCCGCCCCGTCGAACCCGTTCCGGTCGTGACCGCCCGCTTACGAGTTGCGGTTCCCGAAGAGCTGCAGGATGAACATGAACATGTTGATGAAGTCGAGATAGAGCGTCAGCGCGCCCATGATGGCCTTGCGGCCGGCGACGAGCTGGCCGTCGCCCTCGAAATACATCTCCTTGATGCGCTGCGTGTCGTAGGCGGTGAGGCCGGCGAAGACGAGGACGCCGATCACGGAGATGGCGAAGGTGAGCGCCGGCGAGGCGAGGAAGATGTTCACCACCATCGCGATCAGGATGCCGATCACGCCCATGAACAGGAACGATCCCCAGCCGGAAATGTCGCGCTTGGTCGTGTAGCCGAAGAGCGACAGCGCGCCGAAGGAGGCCGCCGTGATGAAGAAGACCTGGGTGATCGATTCCTGCGTGAAGACGAGGAAGATCGTCGAGAGCGACAGGCCGACAAGGGCGGCATAGCCCCAGAAGGTGGCCTGCGCCGCGCCGACGCTCATCTTGTGGACGCGGAAGGACAGGAAGAACACGGCGGCGAGCGGGGCCAGCATCAGCACCCAGCGCAGCGGCGAGGTGTAGATCGCAGCGCCCAGCTGCGTGATGTAGGTGCCGTTCAGCTGCCCGACCGCGAGCGAGGGATCGCTCGTGGTGGCGGCGGCGAAGAGGCCGTAGGCGGCAAGGCCGGTGATGACGAGACCCGCCGCCATCAGGTTGTAGACCTTGAGCATGTAGGCGCGCAGGCCGACGTCGATGTCGGCTCTCGTGCCGGCGGCGGGCACGGTGCGGATGCCCGGTGTCCGGTAGTCAGCCATGAGGAAGCTCCCTTTTCTGCGTGTCCCGTCCGGTGCCCGCGGCGGCGCCGCCCTGCGGCGGCCTCGCGCGAAGAGATCCCAGCTGGCGGGACGCCCAGCGATCTTGGGAGATAATATGCGGCGCGCCCCGCCAGTCCACAAGGCGTGCCATCCGTGGTGCCTCGGGATTCGCGGCGAACGCGATTAAATCTGCGTTAGCCGCGCCGGGCGCCCGGCGGACTGGGACCGCCGCGCGTTTGGAAGGACCGTTCTCGGCCGTTGTCGCGCGGCGGCATCCCGCGCGGCGATCGAGCGCCGTCCGGCACCCGCCTGAAACGACCCGAAGGGTCGGTTCTCGGGCGGGCCGGGATCAAAGGTTGCGCAGCACCGGCGCCGCCTTCTGGCCGAGCACGCGCCACGTGCCCGCAAGGCCGAAGCCGATCGTCAGGACGAGCGAGACGATGAGCGTCGTCACCGCCACGCGCAGGTCGAAGGCGAAGGGCAGCTGCATGATGCGGGCGATGACGAACCAGGCCGCCGTCGCCCCCGCCGCGATGGCGAAGACGGCGGTCGCCAGCCCCAGCATCGCATATTCCGCGACATAGGCCGAGATCAGCGTGCGGCGCGTCGCGCCCAGCGTCTTCAGCACCACCGCGTCGTGGACGCGGCCCCGGTTGCCCGCCGCCAGCGCGCCCGACAGGACCAGGACGGAGGCGACGAGGGCGACGGCCGCCGCCGCGCGGATGGCGAGCGCGAGCTGCGCCACGAGCCCGTTCACCGCCGTCAGAGCGTCCTTCACCCGCACGCTCGTCACCGCCGGATAGGCGTTGGTGATGCGGTTGAGGATCGTCGCCTCCTCCGCCTCGGGCGCCGATTGCGGCAAAGCCAGCGTCGCGAGCCAGGCATGCGGCGCCCCGGCGAAGGCGTTGGGCGAGAAGACCATGACGAAGTTGATCGCCATCGTCTCCCATTCGATGGCGCGGAAATTGGCGATGCGGGCGGTGATGTCGCGGCCGAGCACGTTGACGGTCAGCGTGTCGCCGATCTTAAGCCCGAGCTCGCGCCCCTCCTCGGCGGCGAAGGAGACGAGCGGCTCGCCGTCGTAGTCGGCCGGCCACCACTCGCCTTCGGTCACCGTGGAGTTTTCCGGCAGGCTCGGCGCATAGGTCACGCCGCGGTCGCCGCGCAGCACCCAGCCGCCCTCGGCCGGGATCTTCATCGTCGCGACGTCCTCGCCGCGCAGCCTGGTGATGCGCCCGCGCAGCATGGGCGCGGCCTCCAGCGTCGAGCCGGGGGCGATGGCGTCGATCTCGGCGCGGAACCCGTCCATCTCGCCGTTCTGGATGTCGACGAAGAAGAAGTCCGGCGCCTTGGCCGCGATCCCCGTGGAGATCTCGCGGCGAAGGCTCGTGTCGATGATGGCGAGCGTCACGAGAAGGGTGAGGCCGAGCCCGAGCGAGAGGGTGACGGAGGGCGTGAGCGCGCCGGGCCAGTGGATATTGCCGAGCGCGAGGCGCAGCGGCGTGGAGGCGACGCGCGGGGCGCGGGCGGCGAGCTTCTCGATGAGGAGGGCGACGAGACGCAGGATGAGGAAGGAGGCGGCCGTGCCGGCGAGGAAGGTGATGGCGACGCGCTTGTCGTCGGCCGTGGCGACGGCGAGCGCCGCGACGGTGGCCGCGAGCCCGCCGGCGGCCAGGAGATAGGCCCAGCGCACGCGTCCGCGCGCTCCGGTGCCCGCCTCGCGGAAGAGCGCGGTCGCCGCCACGTCGCGCGTGCGCCCGAGCGGCAGGAGCGCGAAGGCGAGCGCGGTGAGGAGGCCGAAAAGGGCCGCCAGCGCCAGCGCGCCGGGATAGATGGAGGCCTGCGCGGCGACGGGGATGACGCTTTCCAGGAAGCGCGCCGTGACGAAGGGGGCCAGCGCCCCGAGAACGAGGCCCGCCGCGATGCCGATGGCAGCCAGCGTCAGGATCTGGACGAGATAGACCGTCACGACGAAGCCGCCGCCGGCGCCGAGACTCTTGAAGGTCGCGATCACCGGCCGCTTGGCGTCGAGATAGGCGTTGACCGCGTTGGCGACGCCGACGCCGCCGACGATGAGAGCGGTGAGGCCGACAAGGGTGAGGAACTGCGAGAAGCGCTCGATATTGCGCTGGAGCGAGGGCGCGGCCTCGGCGGCCGTGCGGATGCCGAAGCCCGAGGCGGGGAACCTCGCCACCGCCTCCGCCTTCGCCGCCTCGGCATCGGCGCCGTCGGGCAGGCGCACCTTCGTGTCGTATTCGACGAGGCTGCCCGGCTGCACGAGGCCGGTGGCGGCCAGCCCCTCGGCCGAGAGCATGAGGCGCGGGGCGAAGCTGAACCCGTCGGAGAGAAGGTCCGGCTCGCGCGTGAGAACGCCGGTGATGGCGATCTCGGCCGAACCGAGCCGCACGACGGCACCCGGCGCGATGCCGAGGCGACCGAGGAGTTCGGCCGCCGCGATCGCGCCGTAGCGCCCGTCGCGCTGCGCGAAGAGGTCCTGGAGGGGGCGCGCCGGCTCGGTCTCCACCGTGCCGTAGAGCGGGTAGGCGCCGTCCACCGCCTTCACCTCGGCGAGCGCCTGGTTGGAGCCGTCGGCGAGCCGAACCATGGAGCGCATGGAGACGGCCTGCGTGTTGGGCCCGAGCCCCGTGAGGAAGGCCTTCTCGTCGGGCGTCGTCTCGCGCTGCACGAGCGCGAAGCGCAGGTCGCCGCCGAGGATCGAGCGGCCCTCGCGCGAGATGCCGTCGGCCATCATCGAGGCGACCGAGTTCACCGCCGCGATGGCCGCGACGCCCAGAAGGATGCAGGACAGGAAGATGTAGAAGCCCGACAGGCCGCCGCGCATCTCGCGCGCGGCGAAGCGCGCGGCGAGCTTGAGGGAGCCGAGCCGCCCCGCCCCGCCGGCGGGGCGGGCGGCCGGGGCGGCTTCCAGATCGGCGGAGGAGGCCGAGACGCTCAAAGGACGCTCGCCTCGCGGGCGGCGGCGTTCGGCGACGCATGGAGCGCCGGTTCCGGCCCGGCCTCCTGGCCGGCCAGGATGCGGCCGGAGCGCACGGCGATCTCGCGCCCGCAGCGCGCGGCGAGCGCCGGGTCGTGGGTGACGAGCACCAGCGTCATGCGCCGGCGCGCCTGCTCGGCGAAGAGGAGGTCCGCGATCTGACGCCCGGTCGCCTGGTCGAGATTGCCGGTCGGCTCGTCGGCGATGAGGATGGCGGGCTCGGGCGCGAGCGCCCGCGCGATCGCCACGCGCTGCTGCTCGCCGCCCGAGAGCTGGCCGGGATAGTGCGAGCCGCGCTCGCCGAGCCCGACATTGCGAAGCTCGGTCGCCGCCCGCCCGAAGGCGTCGGGCGTTCCGGCCAGTTCCAGCGGCACGGCGACATTCTCGAGCGCCGTCATGTTGGGGATGAGGTGGAAGGACTGGAAGACGATGCCGATATTGCGCCCGCGAAAGGCCGCGAGCCCGTCCTCGGACAGGCCGGCGAGCGAGGTGCCGGCGATCTCGATCCGGCCCTTGTCGGCGCGCTCCAGGCCCGCCAGAACCATCAGGAGCGTCGACTTGCCCGAACCGGACGGGCCGACGATGCCGACGGATTCGCCGCGCGCCACGTCGAGATCCATGCCCTTGAGGACATGCACCGCGCTGCGTCCCGTCCCGAGCGTCAGGTGGACATCGCGCAGGGCGATCGCAGGTTCCGCCATCGACAGGGCCTTCCTATATCAGCCTCGAACGCCCCGCCGGGGCTCGAGCCTATATGGGGGTGCGATGCAGCGCTTCAAACCGGTCCACGCCGTGCTGACGGCTTCGTTATTGCTCGGCTTCGCCGCCTTTGCCGCCGGCCCCGCGCGAGCCCAGGATTCTTCTCCCGCCGCCGCGGCCACCGCCGTCCAGGCGCCGCTGCAGGTCGTCGCCTTCGGCGACAGCCTCAGCGCCGGCTACGGGCTCGGCCCCGGCCAGTCCTTCGCCGAGCGCCTGCAGGCGGAGCTGCGCAAGGCCGGCCGCGAGGGGCTCGTCGTCGCCAATGCCGGCGTGTCCGGCGACACGACGAGCGGCGCGCTCGCCCGGCTCGAATGGTCGGTGCCCGAAAGCGCCGATCTCGTGATCGTGGAACTCGGGGCCAACGACGCGCTGCGCGGCGTCTCGCCGCAGCTGGCCGAGAAGAATCTCGACGCCATCCTCGCCAAACTCACCGCGCGCGGCCAGCGCGTGCTCCTGGCGGGCATGAAGGCGCCGCGCAATCTGGGCCAGGAGTATATCGACGCCTTCGACCCGATCTATCCGCGGCTCGCACGGAAATACGGCGTCGCGCTCTACCCGTTCTTCCTCGACGGGGTCGTCGCCGACCCGGCGCTGAACCAGGCGGACGGCATGCATCCCAACGAGAAGGGCGTCTCGGTGATCCTGGAGCGCATCCTGCCCGCGGTGGAGAAGGAGCTGTCGGCCGTCAGTGCCGCGCGGGGAACGGGCTGATGCCGCCGGCCAGGCGCCGCAGCGAGGCGAGGAAGGCGTTGGCGCGGCTCCGGCGCCAGTCGAGCATGGCGAAGACGAAGGCCTCGCTCTCCTGCGCCATCTCGGCGGCGAGCGAGGCCGCGTCGGCATAGGGGCGCCGCAGCTCGGCATTGACGTCGCCGGCCACGAAGGAGAGGTCGGCCCCGTGGCGGGCGGCGATCTTCTGCATGCGCGTGTTCTCGCGCAGGCAGGTGAGGAAGAGCTTGTGCACGCCGCGATTGCGCGCCGCCAGGAGCACGCCCTCGAAGAGACGGCTGCCGTGGCCCCGCCCCTGGAAGTCGGCCTCGAGCGAGAAGGCCGCCTCGCCCTGCATGCGGCGCGGATCGAGGAAGCGCAGCTCGCCCACGCCCCGCAGCACGCCGTCGACGAACACGCCCTTCACCACCGCGTCCTCGCCGAGCGCGAGCGCGGCGTAGCGGGCGAGGAACGCGTCGTTGACGGCATTGCCGAAGCGAAGGCGGCGCGTCGTCGGGTCGAGACGCTTGAAATGGGCGGTCAGCACCGAGACGTCCTCGGGCCGCAGCCGGCGCAGCGTCTGTCCGGCGCAGACCGCGCAGGGCTGCACGATGCTCTCGCTCGCGGCGGCGGGGCTGGAAAAGGTCACGGAGGCGGCTGGCATGGTCATCTCGCGATGCCCTTCTTGCGTTCGACTTCCCGGCGCGGCCTCCCACCGCGGCTCCAAAATAATTGTGCGATGCAAAGCACACAATGTCGAAAGGTCGCATGCAGGGCAGCCCTGTCCTTGAAACATGGCTGTCGAGATGAAAGTCTTCCCCGCGAAGGCAACGACGCAACGGAGGCCATCCGATGCCGCGACTGTTCACCGCCCTCGAGATCGGCCGCGACGCGGCCCTGTCTCTGTCCTTCTTGCGGGGGGGCCTGCCTTCGGCCCGCTGGATCGAGCCCGAGAACTACCACATCACCCTGCGCTTCATCGGAGACGTGGAGCCGCGCTTCGCCGACGAGATCGTCGCCGCGCTGGACCGGGTGGAGCGGGCGCCCTTCGAGATCTCGCTGAAGGGCGTCGGCGCCTTCGGCTCGCGCAAGCCCCATTCGATCTATGCCGGCGTCGAGGCGGGCCCGGCCCTCGCCGAACTGCAGGGCGAGATCGACCGGATCTGCCGGCGCCTCGGCGTCGCGCCCGACCCGCGCCGCTTCACCCCGCATGTGACGCTCGCGCGGCTGCGCCAGCCGAAGGCCGAGGAGGTCGCCCGCTATCTCGCCGGCCGCGGCGACTTCCGCTCCCCGCCCTTCAAGGTCTCGCGCTTCGCCCTCTTCTCGGCCCGCGACTCGGTCGGCGGCGGCCCCTACCTGATGGAGGAAGCCTATCCGCTCGAAGCCGAGCCCTTCCGCGGCCATGCGCCGGCGGGGGCGGTCCTCGGCTCGGCCATGGCGGCGCCGCGCTGACGGGGACCGCCGGCGGCCCCGCGGCATGCAACGGGGCCGCCCCGCGCGCGTTGGGCACTCGCGGGCGCAAACCCTTGAGGTGGCGGCCCGCAGCCTCCATCTCGGAGGCAGGCGCGAACGGGCCTCTGGCGGGAGCGATGCGGCGATGACGGTCGATACGACGAAGACGGGTGACATCCTGGACGAGCGGATGGACGAGATCCTGGCGCCCGGCACGCAGGCGGAGCAGGAGCGCCAGGCCGAGACGGTGCGCTCGCGCTTCCTCAACACGCTGAGGCGGGCGGTGCGCCACATCCCCTTCATCGAGGACGCCGTCGCCTCCTATCACTGCGCCTTCGACCCGAAGACGCCGCCGGCGAGCCGCGGCGTGCTCCTGGCCGCGCTCGCCTATTTCGTGCTGCCCTTCGACATCGTGCCGGACTTCATCGTGGGCCTCGGCTTCGCCGACGACGCGGCGATCCTCCTCGCCGCCTATCGCGCCGTCAGCCAGAACATCACCGCCGAGCACTATCTGAAGGCCCGCGAGACGCTGAAGTCGCTGGAGGACTGACGGGCGCCCGGAGGCGATGCGCCGCGCCGAGCCATTCGAGATCGTGATCGCGCGTGAGGCCCTCCTTCGGCGCTCGGCCGCCTTCCGTCTCATTCTCGCCGGCTTTTTTCCCTTTTTCGGTCCCACTGCGCGGCGGACGCGGGCGTCGATCGGGGCCGTCAGCGGCCCGGTCGGGGCCGATCGCGACAAGGACTCCCCGCCGCGTTGAAGGTTCGTTTACCGGGGATCAAGAAAATTCGCCCTAGGATCGAGCCCTGACTTGAGTAAGGCGGCGCCGACGAGACGGGGGCCGCCGAACGAAGCGCAAGACCGAGAAGCGGGGAACCATGTCCACCAAGAACGTCCTGGCAGCAACGGCGGCAATCCTGCTCGTTTCGAGCGCGGCCGTCGCCGCCCAGACGCCGACGCGCCTCAACCAGTTCAACGACTGGGGCAGCTACTCCTACGATTCGGCGGGCGGCAAGGTCTGCTACATCCTCTCCACGCCCAAGAAGATGGAGCCAGCCTCCGTCGACCACGGCGACATCTTCTTCCTCATCTCGCAGAAGCCCGGCCAGAACGTCTCCTACGAGCCGCAGGTCGTGATGGGCTACAAGATGAAGGAAGGCTCCAAGGTCACGGTGGACGTCGACGGCAAGAAATATTCGATGTTCGTGAAGGGCGAGTCGGCCTGGATGGAGAACGCCGCCGAGGAGCCCCAGCTCGTCGCGGCCCTTCGCAACGGCAAGGCGATGAGCGTCGGCGCCGTCTCGCAGCGCGGCACGGGCACGAACTACGCCTATTCGCTGGCCGGCGTCACGGCGGCGCTGAACTCCATCAAGAGCTGCAAATAGGCCGGCACGCCCCGGCGCATCCCGACGCCCCCGCACCCGCGCGCGACCCCGATTCGGGGCCGCGACCTTGCGTTCGGCGCCCGAAGACGGCATTTGAGGGGACAATCCACAGTCCACGACCGTCAAGGGACCGGCGAACTCGCGCCGGCCAGGGGTGCATCGTTCATGTCCGTCACGCTCGACCTCGCCGATCCCGCGTCCCGTCCCCGCCCCGCCGCGGGGGCCCTTTCGCCGCTCGGCGCCGCCGGCCCGGGCCGGCCCTCGCTGATCGGCCTCGACCGCGAGGGGCTGGCGGAGGCGCTCCGCGAGATCGGCGTGCCCGAGAAGCAGCTGCGCATGCGCGTCGGCCAGCTCTGGCACTGGCTCTATGTGCGCGGCGTCTCCGACTTCGACCGCATGGCCAATGTCGCCAAGGACCTGCGCACGCGCCTCGCCGACGCCTATTCCATCGCCCGGCCCGAGATGGTGGACGAGCAGATCTCGGTCGACGGCACCCGCAAGTGGCTCTTCCGCTTCGACGCCAAGGGCGCCGGGCGCCCGGTCGAGATCGAGACCGTCTACATTCCCGAAGAGGGGCGCGGCACGCTCTGCGTCTCCAGCCAGGTCGGCTGCACGCTCACCTGCACCTTCTGCCACACGGGCACGCAGCGCCTCGTGCGGAACCTGACGCCGGACGAGATCCTCGGCCAGGTCCTCGTCGCGCGCGACCGGCTCGGCGACTTCCCGGACGCCGCGACGCCCGCCGGCGCCATCGTGCCCTCGGAAGGGCGCCTCGTGACCAATGTCGTCATGATGGGCATGGGCGAGCCGCTCTACAATTTCGACAACGTCAAGCAGGCGCTGGCCGTGGCCTCCGACGGCGAGGGCGTCTCGCTCTCCAAGCGCCGCATCACGCTCTCCACCTCGGGCGTCGTGCCGATGATCCCGAAGACGGGCGCGGAGATGAACGTGATGCTCGCCATCTCGCTGCACGCCGTCACCGACGAGCTGCGCGACGTGCTGGTGCCGATCAACAAGAAATATCCGCTCGACGAGCTTCTCGCCGCCTGCCGCGCCTATCCCGGCCTCTCCAATGCCCGCCGCATCACCTTCGAATACGTGATGCTGAAGGGCGTCAACGACAGTCTCGCCGACGCCCGCGCGCTGGTGAAGCTCCTGCGCGGCATTCCCGCCAAGATCAATCTCATCCCCTTCAATCCCTGGCCCGGCAGCCCCTACGAGTGCTCGGACTGGGACCAGATCGAGCGCTTCGCCGACCTCGTCAACGAGGCCGGCTACGCCTCGCCCATCCGCACCCCGCGCGGCCGCGACATCTTCGCCGCCTGCGGCCAGCTGAAGTCGGAGAGCGAGCGCATGAAGAAGACCGACCGCCAGGCGCTCGAAGCCGGGGTCTAGACATCCTGGAGGCCCGTCTTCGGGCAAGGGGCCGCCACCTTGCGGCGAAAGCCGCTCGACCGGCGACGGTGCGGCGCCCCGCCTCCCGGCGGGATCGCGACCGTCGGCACGGCCCACGAGGCGTGCGTGCCGGGCGGCAGGCGCCGCCGGCGCGTTTTCCACCGCGGAACCGCGCCGCACGGATCCGCGTCGCCGCCTGCGGAGCGTCGCTCCCGCGCTTTCCCGATCGCCCGCGCCTTGACCCTCCCGCGACTGGAAGCCCCATCTCCGGCTCATCCCGCCCGCAAGGGCCTTCGAACGGAGTGAGACTGATGCGCCGCCTGATCGTCCTCGCAGCCCTGACCGCCCTCGCCACCCCTGCCCTCGCGCAGGCCGAAAAGCCGATGGACCATTCCGCCATGGGCCATGGCGCCATGCAGGGCGAAGCGCCCGCCGCCGTCGGCGCACAGAATCCCGCGGCCAAGGCCTATGCCGAGGTCATGGCGAAGATGCATGCCGACATGGGCGAGCCGACGGGCGATGCCGATGTCGACTTCATCAAGGGCATGATCCCGCATCACCAGGGCGCCATCGACATGGCCAGGATCGAGCTCCAGTACGGCAAGGACCCAGAAGCGCGCGCGCTCGCCGAAAAGGTCATCGCCGCGCAGGAGGAGGAGATCGGGCAGATGAAGGCCTGGCTCGCCAAGCGCGGCCAGTAGGCCTTCCGGCCTTCCGGCGGCGGACGGATCATCGTCCGGGCCCGCCCGCCGGTTTCGCACCGGCCCTGGAGGGAGAGGCGGCGGGCCCTTGCGCCCGCCGCCTCGCCGAGAGGTCAGCCGGCCTTCTCGAGCCCTTGGGCGACCTGCGTCAGGTGCTGCGACACGGCCTCGTCGTCGACGCGCCCCGCGATCTTCGCGGTCTTCTCGCCGAGCGAGCCGAGGAGCTTCTTGACGGCCGCGCCGTCGACCTCCTCCGCCTGCAGCTTGGTCTTCAGGGATCCGAGATCGGACAGGATGCCTTTGGCGCCGGAGACCTCGACCTCGGCCAGCTGCTCCTCCCAATACTCGATCTGCTCGACGGCCGCCTTCACCGCCATCGTCTCGAGCCCGGACTTCATCGCATTGTTCAGCTTGGTGAAGCGTGCGGCCATGTCATTCTCCGATCGGCCCGGCCAGTCCGGGCGCTCGGGTCGCAGAACCGGAGCCGCGCGGATTCGTTCGCCCCTCTGCGCCTGCCGCGACACCATGTCCTGCGGGCAGCCGGCGCGCGCCGCACATGCAGGGGTTGCGACGACGAAGCCGTCGGCATGATCCGCGGCGGTCTATCCGTCGATGGCGGAGAAGAAGACGGTTGGGCATCGATCCTGGCCTGTGGCGACCGGCCGCCGATCCTCGAGGCGGCCGAACGGGATCGCGATGCGCTTGCCTCGTCCGTCCTGGCCTCTGCCCTGCCGCACCGGTGCGGTCCGGGACTTTCGTCCACGAATGCAAGGCTCGATCGTCTTAGCCGGCAAAGTGTCCCGCACCCCTTCGGCGTCGCGGCCGCGATGACCGAGCAGCCATTGGGCCTTCGGGTGACCGTCCGGGAAGACCGCCGCCCCGGTACGGTCGCCGACCGGCCCGGCGGTCAGGAAGACGCGCAGAGATCGTCCGTTCGCATCGGCGACGGGATGAAGCGGGGTGTTCACGCCGCTTTGGGTCCAGACGGCAGGCCTCAACTCAACGGGTCCCGACCCCAGCCTCGTCCTGCTGGACGGTCGCACAGACGCCTGCCAGATGCCGGACGAAGGCGACCACCTTGGGGCGCAGCGAGCCCGTTCGCCGGTAGGCAGCGCAGGTGGTGCGCATCCAGGTCGGCGACAGAAGGCGCAACGCGACGGGCGCATCCGTCAAACCCACCTGATCCTCGACCGAGCCCGCCGTGGAATAGCTGAGACTGTCCGATCGGCGCAGCATGCCGGAGAGGAAGACGACGGACGTCGTCTCGATGGACACGCGCGGTCGGGGCAGGCCGGCGGACGAGAACATGGCTTCGAGCCGCAACCGGTCCGGATCCGGGCGCGGCGGCACCACCCACGGGTAAGGCACGAGGTCGGGCAGCGTCACGGCCTCCATGTCTGCCAGCGGATGGCGCGGCGAGGCGACGATGCGCAACGGCTCCTCCATCAGCGGCAGATATTCGAGATCCGGGTTGGTGACGTCGGCAGGCCGCGAGGTGACGACGAGATCCAGCCGTCCGGCATGGAGAAGATCGAGAAGCGTGTCGTTCAGCCCCTCGCCGACCGTGATCTGGAGATCGGGATGGCGGTCGAGGAAGCCGGCGATGGCCTCGGGCATGAGGCGGCGCAAGGTCGAGGCGACGCACCCGATCCGCAACGCGCCACGACGCACGCCGCGCAACGCGTCGATCTCCTCCACGGCCTCGTTCGACAGGGTGAGCACGAGGTCGGCATAGGTCTTGAGACGGGTGCCGAACTCGGTGGGCCGGACGCCGCTCGCTCCGCGCTCCAGAAGCGGCACCCCCATCGACTGCTCCATCAGGCGGATGCTCTTGCTGAGCGCGGGCTGGGTCAGGTTCAGCTCGCGCGCCGCCGCACTGATGCTGGCAAGCCGGACGACCGTCACGAAGTGCCGCAGCTGCCGGATTTCAAACGCCATCGGACATAACCAGAAGATATGGCAAGAGCTGCCGGAGTTGTTTGCGCCTCTGTTTTGGCGGTTTTAACGTCTCGGTCAATGCAGAGCCTTAGGCGAGGCCGGGTTTATTGCTTCGCAGCATGGATCAACTGGCGCTTCGGCGGAGCAGGACGGTCCGCCTGCCAATGGAAGCAGCACCTGTGCCGCCAGAACAGGCATAACTTTACCCTATGGACGGGGAGAAACCGGATGTCGAGAATGGCTCATCGAACCCGATCGGACGCGCTGGCGGCGGCTCCGCCGGCCTGGTCGGTCGCCTTTGGCGAGCGGACGCTTCCCGCGCTTCTGCGGCGGCAGGCGACTCGGCACGGGTCGCGCACGCTCGTGCGCTTTCAAGAGGGCGCCATCGGCTTCGAGGATGCGTGCGATCTGGCCGCCCGCTCCGCGGCCGCCTTGAGCCGGGCGGGCGTCAGGCCGGGTGACCGTGTCGCGCTGATGGCGGGCAACCGGAGCGAATTCATCGAGATCGTCCTCGGTTGCGCCTGGGCCGGGGCCGTCGCCGTGCCGATCAACGTCGCCTCCCGCGGCGACCAGCTCGAGCACATCCTGCGCGATTGCGGCGCGCGCCTCGTGGTGGTGGAGGCCGCGCTCTGCGCCCGGATCGCCGCCCTGCCGCTGGGCGACCTGCCGCTGCGCGCCGCCTGGGTCATCGGCGACCCGGCATCGGTCGACCTGCCGGGCCTTTCGGTGGAGGGCCTGACGCGTTCGCGGGACGGGATCGAGCCGCATCCCTCCCGTCCCGGCGACACCGCCACCATCCTCTACACGTCCGGCACGACGGGGCCCTCCAAGGGCGTCTGCTGCCCGCATGCGCAATACTACTGGTGGGGCGTGCTGTTGATTTCCACTGAGAGCTGACCCAGGATTTCCATCAAGAACTGACCCGGCTTTGACGATGTTGGGCTGGTCAGGCCTTGGTCAAGTTCCGAGTTTT